>NZ_HG315692.1 GCF_000455345.1 Halopiger goleimassiliensis | reverse complement strand
GATCACGCCGCCGGATGCGGTTTCCGGCGACGATCCCGATCCGTTGCCCTTAAGTACTCGAGGGCGTTCGGATACGATTGCAAACGCGTGATCGACGGGCCGGTTGGATCGGCTCGTCGACTCGGGCCGACGAAGTCCGAAGGGGTTATGTACCCCTGACGGCTTACGATATGGTCCGAAGGAGATGAGGATTCCACCCCTGCGGTCCGCCGTACAGATGGGATCTGATGTTAGCCTTGGTAGTTCGGTGACGCCCGATCGGTCGACGATTGGTGTCATCGAACGTGGACCCATGTATGTGTGAGTGCGAGTGCATTGCATTCACCGCCAACACCCTCCCCTTTCGGGGAGTATATAGCATTCCGGTTGATCCTGCCGGAGGTCATTGCTATTGGAGTCCGATTTAGCCATGCTAGTTGCACGGGTTGAGACCCGTAGCAGATAGCTCAGTAACACGTGGCCAAACTACCCTCTGGACTGGGATAACCTCGGGAAACTGAGGCTAATCCCGGATAGCGCTTCCAGCCTGGAACTGGCGGGAGCGTGAAACGTTCCGGCGCCAGAGGATGTGGCTGCGGCCGATTAGGTAGACGGTGGGGTAACGGCCCACCGTGCCGATAATCGGTACGGGTTGTGAGAGCAAGAGCCCGGAGACGGTATCTGAGACAAGATACCGGGCCCTACGGGGCGCAGCAGGCGCGAAACCTTTACACTGCACGCGAGTGCGATAAGGGGACTCCAAGTGCGAGGGCATATCGTCCTCGCTTTTCTGGACCGTAAGGTGGTCCAGGAATAAGGGCTGGGCAAGACCGGTGCCAGCCGCCGCGGTAATACCGGCAGCCCGAGTGATGACCGCTATTATTGGGCCTAAAGCGTCCGTAGCTGGCCACTCAAGTCCATCGGGAAATCCGCGTGCCCAACACGCGGGCGTCCGGTGGAAACTGAGTGGCTTGGGACCGGAAGACCTGAGGGGTACGTCCGGGGTAGGAGTGAAATCCCGTAATCCTGGACGGACCACCGGTGGCGAAAGCGCCTCAGGAAGACGGATCCGACGGTGAGGGACGAAAGCTCGGGTCACGAACCGGATTAGATACCCGGGTAGTCCGAGCTGTAAACGATGTCTGCTAGGTGTGACACAGGCTACGAGCCTGTGTTGTGCCGTAGGGAAGCCGTGAAGCAGACCGCCTGGGAAGTACGTCCGCAAGGATGAAACTTAAAGGAATTGGCGGGGGAGCACTACAACCGGAGGAGCCTGCGGTTTAATTGGACTCAACGCCGGACATCTCACCAGCATCGACAGTAGGAGTGACGGTCAGGTTGATGACCTTACCAGACCTACTGAGAGGAGGTGCATGGCCGCCGTCAGCTCGTACCGTGAGGCGTCCTGTTAAGTCAGGCAACGAGCGAGACCCGCACTCCTAATTGCCAGCAACACCCTCGTGGTGGTTGGGTACATTAGGAGGACTGCCAGTGCCAAACTGGAGGAAGGAACGGGCAACGGTAGGTCAGTATGCCCCGAATGTGCTGGGCGACACGCGGGCTACAATGGCCGAGACAGTGGGATGCAACCCCGAGAGGGGGCGCTAATCTCCGAAACTCGGTCGTAGTTCGGATTGCGGGTTGAAACTCACCCGCATGAAGCTGGATTCGGTAGTAATCGCGCCTCAGAAGGGCGCGGTGAATACGTCCCTGCTCCTTGCACACACCGCCCGTCAAAGCACCCGAGTGAGGTCCGGATGAGGCCGTCTTCGGCGGTCGAATCTGGGCTTCGCAAGGGGGCTTAAGTCGTAACAAGGTAGCCGTAGGGGAATCTGCGGCTGGATCACCTCCACTGACCGGGACCAGGCCGTCGCGCCTGGCCCACCTGAGCGGTCTTCGTTCGATCGAGCCACCGCTGGCCGATCGGGCACCTTTGAACTACCAAGGCTAACACCTCGTTCCCGCTCGTGATCCAAGTCACGAGCGGGGTGGGCCCATAGCTCAGTGGGAGAGTGCCTCCTTTGCAAGGAGGATGCCCTGGGTTCGAATCCCAGTGGGTCCATGACTCGGTGCGAATCGAAGTCGTGTCCCTTAAGTGGGACAGGCACTTTCGATTCAATCCGAACGCAAACCGATGCACCAGCCCGTGCAAACGTGGCTGGGAAGGGTTAATGCACGCCGGCCGTCTACCGGCGCTGCAGATGAGACCGTGTGTACGTGTAGTCCAGGCGTCCACTGGACCCGTTCCCGGGTCACACGCGTTGCATCTCGCAACGTCGATCCGATGAACGTGGCTACTGTGCCAGCTGGTGGATCGCTCGGCTTGAGAGCTGAAGAAGGACGTGCCAAGCTGCGATAAGCCCAAGGGACCCGCACGGAGGGGAAGAACTTGGGATCTCCGAATGGGAATCCCCACCGCAATTGCTTTGCGCAATGGGGAACGCCGAGAACTGAAACATCTCAGTATCGGCAGGAAAAGAAAGCAAACGCGATGTCGTTAGTAACGGCGAGTGAACGCGACGCAGTCCAAACCGAAGCCTTCGGGCAATGTGGTGTTCGGACTGACGACCACTCCGCGAAGGTCTGCAAGAAGTCTCCTGGAACGGAGCACGAAACAGGGTGACAGTCCCGTACTGCAGGCTAGTAACGGACGAGTCAGCTCCAGAGTATCGGGGATTGGATATTCCTCGTGAAGATCGCGGGCATCGACCGCGAAGACTAAACACTCCTCAAGACCGATAGCGAACAAGTAGCGTGAGCGAACGCTGAAAAGCACCCCACGAAGGGAGGTGCAATAGGGCGTGAAATCAGTTGGCGATAGAGCGACAGGGCACGAAAGGTCCTGATCAAAACGACCGTAGCGCGAGCTACCAGTAGGAAGGTCAGGAAGCCGGTGTTCTGTCGTACGTTTTGAAAAACGGACCAGGGAGTGTACCTGTTTGGCGAGTCTAACCCGATCATCGGGGAAGGCGTAGGGAAACCGACATGGCCGCAGCATTGCGAGGGCCGCCGTGTTCAAGCGCGGGGAGTCAAACGGGTACGACCCGAAACCGGATGATCTAGGCGTGGGCAGGGCGAAGCGTGCCGAAAGGCACGTGGAGGCCCGTTAGCGTTGGTGTCCTACAATACCCTCGCGTGACCTACGTCTAGGGGTGAAAGGCCCATCGAATCCGGAAACAGCTGGTTCCGACCGAAACATGTCGAAGCATGACCTCTGCCGAGGTAGTTCGTGGGGTAGAGCGACGGATTGGGGGACCGCACTCCGAGAGGAGTGCGCCCCCCTGTCCAACTCCGAACCTACGAACGCCGTTCGACGCAGGGAGTCCGGTGCACGGGGTAAGCCTGTGTACCGTGAGGGAGACAACCCAGAGCTGGGTTAAGGTCCCCAAGTGTGGACTAAGTGCGATCGAAGGTGGTCCCGAGCCCTAGACAGCCGGGAGGTGAGCTTAGAAGCAGCTACCCTCTAAGAAAAGCGTAACAGCTTACCGGCCGAGGTTCGGGGCGCCGAAAATGATCGGGGCTCAAGTCCACCACCGAGACCTAGCCGCACCAGTCACATGGTGATCGCGTAGGTCGGCGTTCCGTTCGGGTGGAAGCACGGCTGAGAAGTCGTGTGGACCGTGCGGTAACGAAAATCCTGGTCATAGTAGCAGCGTGAGTCGGGTGAGAACCCCGACGGCCGAACGAGTAAGGGTTCCTCAGCAATGCTGATCAGCTGAGGGTTAGCCGGTCCTAAGGCAGTCCGTAGATCGAGACTGTCGAAAGGGAAACAGGTTAATATTCCTGTGCCAGTGTGCACTCAAAGCCGACGCTTTGGGGCCGCCTCTGCCGGGCCATCGCCCGGTCGAACAGTCGAAGTTCGTGGAAGCCGTAATGGCAGGAAGCGAACGAATGGCTGGATAGCGCAAGAGAGGTCAACCTAGAGCCCGTGAAAAGGCGAGCACACTGACCGTACCGAGATCCGACACAGGTACTCGTGGCGGCGAAAGCCAAGGCCTGTCGGGAATAACCGACGTTAGGGAATTCGGCAAGTTAGTCCCGTACCTTCGGAAGAAGGGATGCCTGCCCCGCAAAGGGGCAGGTCGCAGTGACTCGGACGCTCCAACTGTCTAGTAACAACATAGGTGACCGCAAATCCGCAAGGACTCGTACGGTCACTGAATCCTGCCCAGTGCGGGTATCTGAACACCCAGTACAATGGGACGAAGGACCCGTTAACGGCGGGGGTAACTATGACCCTCTTAAGGTAGCGTAGTACCTTGCCGCTTCAGTAGCGGCTTGCATGAATGGATGAATGAGAGCGTCACTGTCCCAACGTTGGGCCCGGTGAACTGTACGTTCCAGTGCGGAGTCTGGAGACCCCCAAGGGGAAGCGAAGACCCTATAGAGCTTTACTGCAGGCTGTCACTGAGACGTGGTCGCCATTGTGCAGCATAGGTAGGAGGCGTTACACAGGTACCCGCGCCAGCGGGCCACCGAGCCAGCACTGAAATACTACCCGATGGTGACTGCGACTCTCACTCCTGGCGGAGGACACTGGTAGCCGGGCAGTTTGACTGGGGCGGTACGCGCTTGAAAAGATATCGAGCGCGCCCCAAGATTTCCTCACTCGGGTCGGAGACCCGAGGAAGAGCGCAAGAGCAAACGGAAGTCTGACAGTGTCGGGCACAACAACCGACGCTGACGCGAAAGCGTGGTCTAGCGAACCAATTAGCCTGCTCGTTGCGGGCAATTGCTGACAGAAAAGCTACCTTAGGGATAACAGAGTCGTCACCCGCAAGAGCACATATCGACCGGGTGGCTTGCTACCTCGATGTCGGTTCCCTCCATCCTGCCCGTGCAGAAGCGGGCAAGGGTGAGGTTGTTCGCCTATTAAAGGAGGTCGTGAGCTGGGTTTAGACCGTCGTGAGACAGGTCGGCTGCTATCTATTGGGGGTGTTATGGTTCCTGACGGGAACGTTCGTATAGTACGAGAGGAACTACGAATGGGTGCCACTGGTGTACCGGCTGTTCGAGAGAGCACGTGCCGGGCAGCCACGCACCACGGGGTAACGGCTGAACGCATCTAAGCCGGAAACCCACCTGGAAACGAGGAACCACCGAGGCCACTCCTAGAAGAGGAG
>NZ_HG315691.1:444216-875838 GCF_000455345.1 Halopiger goleimassiliensis | reverse complement strand
GAGTATCACCTCGTACGCCAGTATTGTACATAAAGGCGTCGTCTGCGATCGCCGGGAGACGGCGATCGTGACGGGCGATCCGTTCCCTCGAGAACGCCGACGTCGTCGACGCCCACCGAGGACGTGGATACGTTCCTGCCTCCGTGCCGGGTCGCGGCCGGAGGGGACGTGGCCGCGCGGGGCCACGTCGTTCGCATTCTATTCGACGCCCGGGTGCATACATAAGGCCGTCGTCTCGAGGGCGCTTCGAAAATCGATACCATGCAACTGGGAACCAGCCGACGGCGCGATGGTAAGCCACGGTTACGAGCGGTCGACGACCTGTCGATCGTCGACTGCCGTCGCTGTTCGAGAACGCACGGAGAATGTCACGCGGGCGGAGGTCGGCCGGTCATCCCTCCCTCGCAGGTCCGGTCGGACCGAGTAAGACCCGCGTGCGGGCTAGTCGAGCGCGGGTGCGCAAGAAGGCTTCGCGTCTCGCCGCCAGGTCCAGCGACTGAATAGGTTCGGCGGCCCCGCAAACGACGGGTAGACACTCACACGGCGCATCGATGCCGATAAACGGGATGGGTCGTAATGGGCGTACGAATGGTCCGGGACCCGCTCGCCTCGGAGTCTGCTCCGTCGGCGGAGGAGATCTGTTCCGCGCTCGACGATCCCGACTGCCGGGAGATCATCCAGAACCTCGAGGAACCGATGACGGCCTCGGAGCTGACCGAACGGTGTGACATCCCACAGTCGACGTTGTATCGGAAACTCGAGCTGTTAACGGAGGCGACGCTGCTCGAGGAGTCGACCGAGATCAGACGCGACGGGCACCACGCGAGCAAGTACACGATCGCGTTCGACGAGATCACGCTCGTGTTGGACGAGGACCGAACGCTCGCGGTGGAGATCGAACGCCCGGCCCGGACGGCCGACGAACGGCTCGCAGAGCTGTGGTCGGAGGTGCGAAAGGAGACATGACCCCACACACCGGTGGCACGGAGATCGCGATGGCGCTGGCCGTCGTGAAGACGCTCGTTCTCGTGGTGGGAAGCGTCATCACGTACTTCGCGTTCAAGGCGTATCGGCGGACGAGACAGCGGGCGCTCGGACTCCTGGCGCTCGGGTTCGCTCTGGTCACGCTCGGGTTCGTCCTCGCGGGGATGCTCTATGAAGTACTGGACGTCGCACTGGAAACCGGTATTTTGCTCGAGAGTGCGCTCGTTCTCGTCGGCTTCGTCGTGATCGCGTACTCGCTGTACGTCCAGTAGGTGGCTTCGAGGCGGACCGCGACGAGTTCGATCGGGTCGGTTCGACCGCGGCATCGAAACGGAGAGCAGTCGCCACGCCACAACCGACACGGCGTCACCGGTTCAGCGTGTGGATCGCGTGACCGAGCGCGTTCTCGGCGGCCTCCATCACCGACTCCGAGAGCGTCGGATGGGCGTGGACCGTCGAGGCGACGTCCTCGAGCGTGGCACCGAGTTCGATCGCCAGCCCGAGTTCGGCGATCAGCTCGGAGGCCTCCGGAGCGACGATGGACGCGCCGAGGACGTAGCCCTCGGACTCCTCGGCGACGACTTTGACGAAGCCGTCGGACTCGTTCATCGTGAGCGCCCGGCCGCTGGCACGCAGCGGGAACTCGCCGACGACGGGCTCGAAGCCGGCTTCCTCAGCCTCGCGCTCGGTCATGCCGACGGTCGCGATCTCGGGATCGGTAAAGACGACCGCGGGCATCGCCTGGTGGTCGATCGCGGCGGGTTCGCCGGCGATCACCTCGGCGGCGACCTGGCCCTCGGCGCTGCCCTTGTGTGCGAGCATCGGTTCGCCGGCGACGTCGCCGACGGCGAAGATATGTTCGACGTTCGTACGCGCGCGCGAATCAGTTTCGATGAACCCGCGGTCGTCCGTCTCGACGCCGGCCGCCTCGAGGGCGAGCGTATCGGAGACCGGCTCGCGACCGACCGCGACCAGGACCTTCTCGGCGTCTAACTCGAGCGTTGCCTCGCCTTCGGCCTCGGCAGCGGCACCGCCATCGGCCGCGGTCGCGTCGGCTGGCTCGGCGACGACGCGGATCCCGTCGCCCGTCTCGTGCCACTCGCTGGCGGTGTAGCCGAACTCGAACGCGACGCCGAGTTCCTCCGCCCGCTTCTTGACGGGCCGCTTGAGGTCGTCGTCGTAGCCCGGCAGAATCGAGTCGAGCATCTCGAGGACGGTGACGTCGGTCCCCAGTTTCGCGAAGACGCTCGCCAGTTCCATCCCGATGTACCCCGCACCGACGACGACCAGCGAGTCGGGGACCGAGTCGAGGGAGAGCGCCTGCCGGGAGTTCAACACGGGGTCGTCCCCGTAGTCGAAGCCCGGAATCTCGATCGGCCGCGAGCCGGTCGCGACGATCGCGTGTTCGAACTCGAGGCTCTCGGAACCCTGGCCCTCGCCGCTGTGGGAGACGCGGACGGTGTTCTCGTCGGCGAAGGTCGCGGTCCCCTCGAGCAGGTTGACGCCGTTTGCCTTGCAGAGTTTCTCGACGCCGCTCGTGAGTTGCTCGACGACGCCGTCCTTCCAGCCGACCATCCCCGCGAGGTCGATGGCGGGATCGGCGTGGATCCCCATCTCCTCGGCGTGGCGCGCCTCGTGGGCGACGTCGGTCGCCGTGATCAACGCTTTCGAGGGGATACAGCCGTAGTTGAGACAGGTCCCCCCGTACGCGTCCTTTTCGACGAGCGTGACGTCCAGATCGAGCTGTCCGGCCCGGATCGCTGCCACGTAGCCCGCCGGTCCCGCGCCGACGACCAGTACGTCCGTCCCAGTGGTGACGTCTCCGACGACCATCGTACGTCGTCATACTCCCGTCAGCCGTATAAAGGCGCAGGAATTGCCGGGGGATCGACCGAAAATTCGGATCGGGGGTCGTCGGTGCCGAACCCCACTGGCGCGTTACCGGCCGTCGTCGGCGTCGAGCCCCGCCGCGAGGTACTCCAACGCGGCCGGCCACGAATCCGCGTCCGCCTCGGCCATCCCCGCCGCCGTGCCCCCGAAGACGCGGTGGTTCTTTGGCAGGTACGGCGGCGTGACGAAGTGGCCCGCGTCGAGCACGTCGAAACCGTTACGTCGGTTCCGAAACGAGTTAGCGAGTAAACAAGACAACAGGAGATAATCATTAGATATGTATAATTTCGAAAGCGATAAAAATGGCCTTCAGATAAGAAGGTTATGGCCGAGCCAATCGGTCCGGGAGGGGATGACAGGACGACGATCGAATGGGGCCACCACCGAGGTGGGCTCCGACGAACTGCACACGTGCTCGCGTCAGGTGCGGCCGCTGCACCCGACGCACACTGGTCGTTCGATACCGGGTTCTTCGAGGTGAGTGCTGAACCGATCGTCGATCCGGGCGAACCGGTCGTCTACGTCGGCAGTACCGACGGCGTCCACGCGATCGACGACGTCGGCGGGGAACGCTGGACCTACGAGACGGACCAACTGGTCGGTGCCACGCCGGCGCTGGCCGAGGACACGCTCTACGTGAGTTGCGTCGACGATCGCGTCCACGCGATCGACGCCACCACCGGCGAACGCGAGTGGGCCACCGAACTCGAGGGGGGACACTCGTCGCCGGCGGTCGTCGACGGCACCGTCTACGTCGGCTCCGACGACGGCTTCGTCTACGCGCTCGCAGCCGACACCGGCGACGTCGAGTGGCGCGTCGAGACCGGCGGCATGGTCCGATCGTCGTCGGCGGTCGTCGACGGTACCGTCTACGTCGGCTCCGACGACGGAACGCTGTACGCCCTCGAGGGCGCAACCGGAGCCGTCGAATGGACGGCCACCGACGACGGAATCGGTCGGATCAGGACCGTTCCCGCCGTCGCGGACGGGTCGGTGTTCGTCGGCGGCGGCCGGACGATGGTCGCGTTCGACGCCGAAACGGGCGACCACCGGTGGTCGTTCGATCCGGAGCCGGCCGATACGGTCTCCTCGCCTGCCGTCGCCGGCGGCACCGTCGTCTTCGGCTGTGCCAACACCGGCCTGTACGCGCTGGACGCCGACACCGGCGAGAAACGGTGGGTGTTCGCGGGCGACGGCGCGATGGGCGCGCCCCTCCTCACGGATCGGACGGCGCTCGTGGGGAGTCACGACGGGAACCTCTACGCCGTCGACGTGGACGGCGGCGACGAACGGTGGTCCGTCCCGGTCGGCGAAGCCGTCACGGCCGGACCGTCACTCGTCGACGGCGTCGTCTACGTCGGTGGCGGCGACGGAACCGTTCGAGCGTTCCGCGGTGAAACCGCCGAGACGAGCGCGACCGAGTACGGGTCGAACGCGGCCGTCGACGCGCCGTCCGTCGCCGACCTGCGATCGGGAACCGACTGGTCGGTTGCCGGCAGCGATCCGGGCCGTACCGGCTGCCTCGAAGGTCGGGGACCGGCAACGGACGTCGCGAGCCGATGGGAGTTCGCGACCGGCTACAAACTCCACGACGAACTCGCGACCGACGGGGAGCGACTCTACGTCGGCGACGAGAACTACGGTGCCCTGCGGGCGTTCGACCTCGGTGACGGGAGCGAGTGCTGGACCGCCCAGACGAGCCGGCCCGTCGATACGCCACCCGTGGTCGCCGACGGCACCGTCTACGTCGGCTGTCGCGACGGCGTGTTGTACGCGTTCGACGCCGAGAGCGGCGACCGCCAGTGGCACGTCGAGACCGCCGGACGAATGGCAGCGCCAGCGATCGGCGGCGAAACGGTGTATCTGAACGCCGGCACCGCCTGCTACGCGCTCGCAGCCGACTCCGGGGAAACCGACTGGGAAGTCGACCTCGGTGGCGTCGCCGGTGCGCCGGTCCTCGCGTACGGCACGCTGTACGTCGGCGGCGCTGGAACGCTGGCCGCGCTCGATCCCGCGACGGGAACCGAACGCTGGTCGACCGACGTCGGCGACGGCCTCACCGCGCCGGCGATCGGCGACGAGACGGTCTACGTCGGCTCCGACGACGGCGTCTATGCGGTCGACGCCGAGAGCGGCGACCGCGAGTGGCGCGTCGACGTGAGCGGAGCCGCCCGGACGCCCGCAGTCACCGGCGAGACGGTCTATACCGCCGACGACGAGGGCACGCTGTGCGCCCTCGAGACAGCGACCGGCGAGACCCGGTGGCGCTACGAGGGCCGTGACGCGTTCTCGGCACCGGCGGTCGACGGCGAAACCGTCTACGTCGGTTCGGCCGACGACAACCTCTACGCGGTCGCCGCCGACACCGGCGAGGAACGGTTCTTCATCGAGGTCGGCGGCCCGACCGGGCAACCGATCGTCGGCGACGGCGGCGTGTTCCTCGTGGCCGCCCACCGGGACGTCGTCGCGTTCGACCCCCACGAACGAGGCGAACGGACCGTGGAGGGCGTCGAACCGGACGGCTGGCCGTTCGCCGGCGGTGATCTCGGCGCGACCAACCACGCCGGCGGTGGCGGTCCGTCCGACGACGCGGTCTCGGTCCGCTGGCGGGCCGACCTCGGTCGGCGACCGAGCGCAGCGGCGTCAGTCGTCGACGACACCGTCTACGTCGGCACCGACGACAACACGGTCGACGCCTACGACGTGGCCACCGGCGAGCGACGCTGGTCGGCCGACGTCGGCAGAGCGGTCAAAAGCGCACCGGTGGTCGCCGGCGACACCGTCTACGCCGGTACCGACGGGGGGACGCTGTACGCTCTCGAGGTCGACACCGGACGCAAGCGGTGGACGTTCGAGGCGACGGCGAGCGGCTTCAGCCACGTTACCGCCTCGCCGGCGGTCTCGCCCGACGGCGAGACCGTCCTCGTCCCCTCGACGGACGACCACCTCTACGCCGTCGACGCCGCGACCGGCGACCTCGAGTGGTCGTTCGAGGCCGACGGCGAACTCGAGTGTGGACCGCTGGTCGCCGGCGGGACGGTGTACGCCGCCGCGTCCGACGTGTACGCGATCGACCTCGAAACCGGTACGAAACGGTGGTCCGCCGAGACTAGCGGCGGACAGGCGACCGGAATCGCCCTCGCCGACGGCACGCTCGTCGTCGGCACGACCGGCGGCGTCGTCCACGCGATCGACGCCGACCGGGGAACTACGGTCTGGAGCGCCCGGACGAACCGGACGGTCTCCCCGCCGGCCGTAGCTGACGGCATCGTCGCCGTCACCAGCGGCGACCACGCCGTCGCGTTCGACGCCGAGAGCGGCGGTGAGGAGTGGCGCTACGACCTCGAGGGGCGCAGCGAGCAGTCGCCCGCCATCGCCGACGGGATCGTCTACGTCGGGGACGCCGCCGGCACCCTTCACGCGATCGCCGACGGACAGCCCCAGTGGACGCTCGACCTGGGCGACCGTACGTCGGTCGTCGACGCGCCGAGCGTCGCCGACGGCACGGTCTACGTCGTCGACGAGAGCGGGACGCTCTCGGCGGTGAGCGAACCGGGTCACGAACCGGCCGCCACTGCCGGCGACGTCGCCGAGCAGTCGTCCCGATCGCCCGACGAACCGTCGGGTGAATCACCCACCGTGGATTCGGGTGGGGAACGAACCGAATCCGAAACAGCCAGTACGACAATGAGTAGCGATCAACTCGAGACGGACGCATCGATGGACGAACCGATCGATAGCTGGTCGACCCTGGGCGGCACGGTCGCCCGCACCGGCGGCAGCGACGCACCGGCCGGCGACGTCGCACCGGCCTGGACCCACGACGGGGACGGGAAGGTCGACACCGCGCCGGCAGTCGTGGGCGATCGAGTGATCGCCAACGAACACAACGACCTCTGTGCGTACGACGCCGCCACGGGCGACCGGCTCTGGCGGTTCGAGGACGGCGACGTGGCCAGTTCGCCGGTCGTCGCCGACGGCACCGTCTACGTCGGGAGCTGGGACCAGCGCCTGTACGCGATCGACGCCGAAACGGGGATGACCGAGTGGGACTACCAGCCAAGCGGTAGCGGCTTCAGCAACGTCGAGGCGACGCCGACCGTCGCCGATGGCACGGTCTACCTCGGTGCCAGCGACGATGGCATCTACGCAGTCGACGCCGAGAGCGGCGAGGAGCAGTGGGCCTTCGAGACCGGCGACGAGATCCAGGGCTGTCCCGCGGTCGTCGACGACACCGTCTACGCCACCAGCACCGACAGCGCCGTCTACGCGATCGACGCCGACACCGGCACGAAGCGCTGGCAGTTCGAACCCGAAGCCCGTCCCGGCATCGAATCGTCGCCGGCCGTCGTCGACGGGACGGTCTACGTCGCTGCCGGCGACAGCACGCTGTACGCCCTCGAGGCAGACACCGGCGACGTCGACTGGCAGTACGACTGTTCGACCGGCGAGCCGTCACCGGCGGTCGCCGACGGCACCGTCTACGTGCCGGCCGGCCAGACGCTGCACGCTGTCGACGCCGCCACGGGACAGGAGCAGTGGACCGAGGCGTTCGAGTACAAGCTTCGGGCCTCGGCGGCGGTCGCCGACGGCACCGTCTACGTCGGCGACGGTACCGATACGCTGGTCGCACTCGACGCGGAGACGGGCGAGCGCGAGTGGGAGTTCGAGGGCGACGGACGGCTGACGGCTCAGCCGACGGTCGCCTACGGCGCGGTTTTCCTCGGTACGAACGGGAACAGCTTCTACGCGCTGACCGAGGGCGGCGAGGACGTCGCCGTCCCCGAGACGGAAAGCGACGCCGAGGAGGACGACGGCGAGGAGCCGAGCCACGAGGCCGACGCAGGTTGGGCAGTCGCTCGCGGCGACCTGCGCCGGACCGGCGTCGCCGCCGGCCCCGGCCCGACGAGCGAGCCTGCCTCGCAGTGGTCCCACGAGACCGACGACAAACTCGGCGAGATCGCCGTCGTCGACGACGTCGCCTACGTGACCAGCGCCTCCGGCGAGGTCAGCGCGCTGGACCTCGAGACCGGCGAGCCCGAGTGGACGTTCGAGGCCGACAAACACGTGACCACCGCGCCGGCAGTCACCGACGGCACGGTCTACGTCGGCTGCTGGGACGAACACGTCTACGCGATCGACGCCGACACCGGCGAGAAACAGTGGGCGTTCGAGGCGACCGGGAGCTTCGCCAGTTTCGAGGCGACGCCCGCCGTCGACGACGGCGTCGTCTACGCGCCGTGTGCGGACGGCAACCTGTACGCGATCGACGCCGACACCGGCGAGGAGATCTGGACCGTCGACCGGCGCGACGACTTCCGGTCCAGTCCGGCCATCGGTGACGGTCTCGTGTACGTCGGCTGTGACGACAGCGTCCTCTACGCGATCACGACCGACACCGGCGAGAAGCGCTGGGAGTACGACGTCGGCGGCCTCGGCGGGATCAAGTCCACCCCCGCGATCGTCGGCGACACCGTCTACGTCGGCAGTTCATCGCCCGGTATCCACGCCGTCGACGCCGAAACGGGACGCGAACGCTGGACGACCGAGATCGACGGCCGCGTCTACGGCGCGGTCGCCGTCGTCGACGGTACCGTCTACGCGTGTGCGAAAGACGAACAGGTCTACGCGCTCGACGCCGAGACCGGCGACCTCGAGTGGCAGGTCGAGGCCGACGGCGAGATGGAGAACGGGCCGGCAGTCGCCGACGGCGTCGTCTACGTCACGAGCGGCAGTACGATCCAGGCGCTCGAGGCGGACAGCGGCCGCGAACTGTTCGACGTCCACCAACCGGGCAACCTCGACGTCTCGCCGGTCGTCGCCGACGGGCGACTGCTCACCGGCGGCCGCGGCTTCAACGCCTACAGCACCGACGGCGACGATGCTGCTGCCGACGAAGCCGACGATACCGACGAAACGGACGCGGGTGGATCGAGCAGCGACGTTCTCGCCAGCGAAACGGAGTTCGTCGCGAGCGCCGCCGACGACACCTCCGACCCCAGCGACGAACAGATTCAGGAGGCGATTCTCGGCGCGCTGTGTGACGAGTGGCAACAGTTCACTCGCGACGTGCGACTGAGCCTCGAGGAGATCACCAACCGCGTCGCCGAGGTGCTGCCAGGGGCGAGCGAAGGGCTGGTTCGACACAATGTCCAGCGCCTCGACGAGGAGGCGTACGTCCACTTCGAGCGGGCCTACGAGACGGTCAGCCTGCGCGCCCGCGGCGTCGGGAAGTACCAGCAACTCAGCGACCGGCAGGTCGTCCCCGACGCCCAGCTCATGGAGGTCCTCGAGCCGCTCTACGAGGAGTCCCGACACTCGCCACAGCATCCCCAGCTAAGCCGCGAGGAACTCATCGAGGAGACTTACCTCGACGAGGACGAACTCGATCGAACGATCTGGTTCCTCAAAGACGTCGGCCTCTCGCTGGGCGGCATCTACCTCGACGGCGGCGGCTACATCGACGTCCACACCCAGGGATCGACTCCCTGGTGGCTGTCGGCCCAGATCAACCGCTTCGGCAAGCAACTGTACGAAGAACTGTCCTGATCGTAGCGATAGCGACCGCCACGGCGGTCGAATCGCCGTGATTCGACCGTGGAATCCGGATACCCCGTAACTGCGGCGGAGCCGATCCGCCTTCGACACTATCGAATCGGACGATATCCTGCACGGGGCCGAACGTCGCCCACACTCAGTTTCTACTCACGGTTGCCACTCACAGCGGGATCGATGCCGGAGAAACACGTCGACAGCGTCAGTGCCGCGCCTGCGGCTCGGTCTCGACGTAGACGACCCGTTCGGTGGGAATCTTGCGCTCGACGTCCTCACCGTCGCGCTCGAGAATGAGCGACCACATCCCTTTCCCCTCCTCGTACCGGTACAGGTCGGGTTCGTAGGTTTTGGTGCCCTCGTCGGTCCGTGGATCTTCGACTACGATCTCCATACATCAGCAAGGAAACAAATACTGAATAACGTTACGTTTTGGATTTAGGTGAATCGGGCACGTAGCCGGGCGTCGCGGTCGATGGCTGTCGGGCACACGTCGTACCCCCGGACGATAGTCGGTGACCGCCCGACCACGTCGCACGGGTCGTCCTCGAGCGACGAGCGACCGTGTAGGATCGGGCGTGAACGGTCTCTTCCGGCGGGATCAGTCGAGAAACCACCGGAGATCGTCCCCAGGACCGCCGTCGGCGGGCGTCACGTCTGCGGGCAGTTCGTCGAGCCAGGCGGCTTCCCAGCGGTCGCTCCCGGCCGCGGCCGACCGCTTGCACGCCTGGATCTCCCCGCCGACCGGTGAGGCCTGAAAGAGCACCCGCGTCGTCGTCGCGTGGGGGTCGTCCTCCCCCTCGAGGACGTGATCGACCGTCCGGACGACGTCGATCGCCTCGAGTTCGATCGTGACGCCGGTCAGCGCCTCGACCTCGCGGCGGGCCGTCGCCACCCAGTCCTCGCCCGGTTCGACGTCCCCGTGCGGCAGCAGGGCGATGCCCAGGTCGGGGTTGACGAGTACCAGCAGCTCCCCCGCGTCGTTCCTGACGCCGGCGACGGCGCGGCCGTCGACGCGGACCCCGCAGTGGTCACGATCCTCCCGGACCACGGTCTCCGCCTCGAACGGCACGTCCGTGCGCCCTCGTAGCGTCTCGGGGTCGGAGAGTGATCGGAGGATGCCGCCGTCGGCAGCGAGTCGGGCGTCGTCATCGGGTCCGGTCCGTGCGTCGTCGCGGTGATGTGTATTTCCTGTCATCGGTCGTGGAACCGAAGGGAGCCACGGCTGGTCGTTCGTAAGCGGACGGCTCGAGTACGACGGTGTCGCGGCCCCTACTCCGGAGTCGGTGGATAGATGGGACTCCCGGATAAAACTTGTCCCTAGTACAGAATTTACCCTTCACTTACAAATTCGTGCGCCAGTGTGAAAAGGGTTTTTCTCCATTTTTGATAGTAGCGACGCCGGAGTGTCGAACCGCCGGGTACTCGTCCACTTGTGAGCCGCGAAAACGGGGCCTCGATACTCGCGCGCGGACGGCACGCGTCGGGAACCCGATCTTACTCCAGCAGGAGCAGGTCGGGATTCTCGAGGTACTCCATCACGGCGTTGGTAAAGCGCGCGCCGACGGTGCCGTCGATCAGCACGTCCGTTCCGATAGTGACGTCTCCGACGACCATACGTCTACAAACCCGTTCGAGGCATAAAATCGCGAGGGTCGCGGGTCGGTGTTCGCCACCGGACAGTAGAACTATTCGGGTCGCACCCCGAGTACCGACATGAGCGGGATCGAGTTCCGCGACGGGGTGCTCGTCGTCGATCGAACGCCGAACGCGCTCGACGAGCTCGCGATCGAGTTCTCCGAGGTACTGACAGATCTGGACGTCGATCACGTGTTCGTCGCGGGTTACGTTGCGATCCTGACCGGCCGAGCGAGGGCCACCGAAGACATCGACGTCCTGATCGAACCGCTCGATGCGGACGAGATAGAACGTCTCGTCGGCGTCCTCGACGAGGCATCGTACTGGGGTCCCGCGATGCCGCTCGAATCGATGTACGACTCGCTCTCGGACGGAACGAACGTCTGGATCGCGCCGAGCGAGCAGATGACGCCCCATCTCGAAGTGAAGTTTCCACACGACGAGTTCGATCGTGCATCACTCGACGGAGCGATCGACGCTCGCATCGGCGGAACCACGATACCGATCGGGCCGCTCGAACTCCAGATCGCGTACAAACTGTACCTCGGGGGACGGAAGGATCTGGAGGATGCAGTGCACCTGTACACGCTCTTCGACGAAACACTTAGCCGGCGGGAACTCGAAGTGTGGGCCGACGAACTGGGCGTGAGAGACAGATACGAGCGACTCGCAACCGATGACTGACGAACGAAAAATAGCTCGCCTCGACGCCAAACACGAGCGGAATCGAGAACGGCGGCTGGAAGCCGTCGTTCGCTGGGCCGAGTGCGTCAAAGAGGAGCCGCCGGAAGTCTGGGGGCCCCAACAAAACGCCGTCGTCAACGCCCAGATCGAGAGTGCACAGGCAACCGGCCTGGATGCCGACCACCACAAACGGGTGCGATCGCTCGCCGGCGAACTCGCCGAGGAACCGATCGAAAACCGGGCCGACGGGACGAGTGCAGAACCGGTCGAATCGAACGACGAAGAGTCGGCCGACGAAGCGGACGAGTAGACGGGCGCACCCGCCGATCATCCGGGGCCAGCAGCCGATCACTCCAGCAGGAGCAGGTCGGGATTCTCGAGATACTCCATCACGGCGTTGGTAAAGCGCGCGCCGACGGCACCGTCGATCAGGCGGTGGTCGAACGAGAGCGACAGCGTCATGACCGAGCGGGGTTCGATCGACTCCTCGCCGTGCTCGTCGGTCACGACGCGGGGTTTGCGCTTGATCTCGCCGATGGCGAGGATCCCCGACTCGGGGTAGTTCAGGATCGGGGTGGCGTACTCGCCGCCGATGCCGCCGACGTTGGTGATCGTGAACGTCGAGCCCTGCAACTCGTCGGGACTGATCGTCCGCTCGCGGGCCTTCTCGACGAGTTCGTTCGTCTCCGACGCGAGTTGGAGGAGACCCTTCCGGTCGGCGTTCTCGAGCACCGGCACCATCAACCCGACGTCGGTCGCGGTGGCGACGCCGATGTTGTAGTAGTCGCGGTAGACGATCTCCTCGTTCTCTTCGTCGATGACCGCGTTCATCTCGGGGAACTCCTGCAGCGCCGCGACGACGGCCTTCGTGATGAACGGCATGTACGTGAGTCGAATACCCTGCTCCTCGGCGCGGGATTTGAGCCGTTCGCGGGTCTCGACGAGGTCGGTGACGTCGACCTCGTCGTGGTGGGTGACGTGCGGAGCCGTGTACTTCGACTCGACCATCGCCTCGGCGATGCGCTTGCGGACGCCGCGGAACGGCTCCCGTCGCTCGCGCTCCCCGGGTTCGAACTCGGTCCCCTTGCTCTCGCCGACCGGCTGGCCGGCCTCGAGCGCCTCGCGGTCCGCCTCCTGTGCGCGTTGCTGGGCCTCGGCGTACTCCCGGACGGCCTCGGGCGTGACGAACGCCTCGCCGTCGCGCTGTTCGACGGCCGGGACGGCGTCGAGATCGACGCCCTCCTCCTGGGCGATCCGGCGAGTCGCGGGCGCGGCGAGGGTTCGCTCCCGGTCCGCAGACTCGAGGTCGGTCGATGCGGTCGACCCGCCCGAAACCGTTCCCGAGTCGGCCGTCGGCTCCGCGCTCGAGGCCGCCGTCCCGTCGCTCGAGTCCGCTCCCGACTCCGCTGGCTCGGCGTCGGTCGTCCCCGACGCGGTCGTTGCGGGTTCCGTACCGGCCGCCGCCCGGACGTCGGCGGCGGTGATCCGGCCGCCGGGACCACTACCCTCGACGGTCGCGAGGTCGATCCCCTCCTCGCGTGCGAGTCGACGCACGCGCGGGGGCGCGAAGACTCGGTCCTGGGGCGTATCGACCGTCTCGGTTTCCGCGCCGGTCGCGCCAGGGTCGCCGGCGTCGTCGCCCCGGGCCTCCTCGGGCGCGTCGACGCCCGCGGAGTGGCCGGCGACCTGGGCCTCGGACTCCGTCTGGCCCTCTTCGGACGAGTCCGACGGCTCGCCGGCGACCTCGAACGTGACGAACACCTCGCCGACTGGGATGACGTCGCCCTCCTCGTAGTGCAGTTCCGCGACGGTCCCGTTCACGGGCGCGGGGACCTCGACGAGGGCCTTGTCGGTCTCGACCTCGGCGACCGGCTGGTCCTCCGAGACGGTGTCGCCGACCTCGACCAGCCACGAGACCAGTTCGCCCTCGGCGACCCCCTCGCCGACGTCGGGGAGTTCGAACTCGCGCATGCTAGAACTCCACGGCGTCCCGGATGCCGTCCTCGATGCGGGCGGCCTCCGGCAGGTAGTAGTCCTCGAGCGCGTACAGCGGGAACGGCGTGTCGAAGCCGGTGATGCGCTCGATCGGTGCCTCCTGGTAGAGCAGCGCCTGTTCCTGGATCGTCGAGATGATCTCGCCGGCCAGTCCACCCGTCTTGGGGGCCTCGTGGACGACCGCCGCGCGGCCGGTCTTCTCGAACGACTCGACGATTGTCTCCTCGTCGAGCGGCGAGAGCGTCCGCAGGTCGACGACCTCGACGTCGATCTCCCCCGCGAGGTTCTCGGCGGCCTCGAGGGTCGGCTGGGTCATCGCCCCCCACGTGTAGACCGAGACGTCCGAGCCCTCGCGGCGAACGGCGGCCTCGCCCAGCGGGACCTCGTAGGACTCGCTGGGGACCTCCTCGCGGAACGCCCGGTAGATGAGCTTCGGCTCGAGGAAGACGACGGGGTCGGGACTGCGGATCGCGCTCGTCAACAGCCCCTTCGTGTCGTAGGGCGTCGACGGCATCACGACCTTCAGGCCGGGCTGGTGGACGAACATCGCCTCGCTCGACTCGGAGTGGTGTTCCGGCGCACGGATCCCCCCGCCGTAGGGTGCCCGAATCACCAGCGGACAGGTGAACCGACCGCGCGAGCGCGTCCGCAGCCGTGCGGCGTGGGAGACGATCTGGTCGAACGCGGGGTAGATAAAGCCCAGGAACTGGATCTCCGGCACCGGCCGCAGTCCGTAGGCGGCCATCCCGATGGCCGTCCCGACGATGCCCGACTCCGCGAGCGGCGTGTCGATCACCCGGTTCTCGCCGAACTCGTCGTACAGCCCCTCGGTGGCACGGAAGACCCCGCCGTTCTTCCCGACGTCCTCGCCCATGACGACGACGTCCTCGTCGCGTTCCATCTCCGTGTGCAGGCCGTCCCGAACCGCCTGGACCAGGGTGAGGTTCTCGGTCTCGGCGTCCGCGTCGATCGTGGTTTCGGAGTCTACAGCCATGGTATCACTCCAGAAGTTCCTCGTCGCCGTGGCGTTCGCGAATCGATTCGAAGTACTCGAGTTGGCGTTGTAACCGTTCGGGCATTCCCTCGTAGACGTGAGCGAAGATCTCCTCGGGCTCCGGCCGGTCGTAGGATTCGGCCGCCTCGATCGCGTCGGCGACGTCCTCGTGGATGCGGGTTTCGATCGCGTCGACCCGCTCGTCGTCTAAGATGCCCTGCGAGCGCAGGTACGTCTCGAGGCGCGGAATCGGGTCCTTCTGCTTCCAGCGTTCGACCTCCTCTTCCTCGCGGTAGACGGAGGGGTCGTCGGCGGTCGTGTGTGCGCCGAACCGGTACTGGACGGCCTCGATCAGCGTCGGCCGGCTGGCGTGGCCGGCCGCGTCGTCCTCGAACGCTTCGGGATTCTTGGCCTTCTCGACGGCCTCGCGGGTCACCTTGTAGACTGCGAGGGGATCCATTCCGTCGACCTGGACGCCTTCGAAGCCGTAGGCTTCGGCCTTCTGGGCGAGCGTCGCGCTCGCGGTCTGGCGCTCCCGCGGGACCGAAATCGCCCACTGGTTGTTGTTACAGAAGAAGACGGTCGGCGTGTCGAAGACCCCGGCGAAGTTCAGCCCCTCGTGGAAGTCCCCCTCCGAGGTCGCGCCGTCGCCGAAGTAACAGACGAACGCCTTCTCCTCGCCCTTGAGCTTCGAGGCCCACGCGGCACCCGTCGCGTGGGGGATCTGGGTCGCGATCGGCACCGCGACCGAGAACATGTTGACGTCCTCGGGGATCGCGTTGCCCTGCTCGTGACCCATCCAGTACAACAGCGTCCGCTCGAGGCTCATCCCGCGGGCGAGGCCGACGCCGTGCTCGCGATAGCTCGGGAACACCCAGTCCTCCTCGGCCATCGCGTGGGCGCTGCCGATCTGTGAGGCCTCCTGGCCCGAGAGCGGCGGATACGTCCCCATCCGCCCCTGGCGCTGGAGACTCACCGCGCGCTCGTCGAAGTGGCGCGCCAGGCGCATCTGCTCGTACATCTCCACGAGTTCGTTCGGCTCGAGATCCGGCACCTCGGCACCCTCGACGACACGACCCGCCTCGTCTAAGACCTGTACTCGCTGTCGGGGGTCGCGCTGTAACGTACTCACGGGTAGACCCTCCTGGGCATACCCGTATGAACTATCGCTCAGGATAAAGGAGTTTCCCAAAGTGGTTTACTATTAGCGAGATTCTTGCCATTCGATCGGAGCCAAGCTGGGTATTCTTGTCCGATTTTGGCCATCGATGTTGAAATTCGCAACATCGGCCGCCGCGCTGCCGAAACATTGCTGAAACGGAACTATCAGCATTCAAAAAGCCTATGCCTACCAACACGCGAGTCGGGTGCGTTACGCTCGACGATGACTCGGCCCTCCGCTATCGGTTCCTCCACCGCACGAGACCGCCTCGCAGGTGCACTGGATCGGCTTTCACGGGGATTCCAGCGACGCATCGCGATCGATCTCCGGGGCCTGGCCGCGCTCCGAATCGCGCTCGGGGCACTGCTGATACTCGACCTCCTGCTGCGAGCACGCGATCTCAGTACGTTCTACACGGACGACGGCGTGCTCCCGCTCGAGGCGCTCTTCGCCGACTACTCGTCAGTCTACTCGCTACACGCCCTCTCGGGGGAGGCGTGGGTGCAGGCGCTGTTGTTCCTCGTTGCAGGGGTGTTCGCGCTCGCGCTGCTGGTCGGCTATCGAACGCGGATCGCGACGATCGTCTCGTGGCTCCTGTTGCTCTCGCTGCACGTCCGCAACCCCATGATCCTCCACGGGGGCGACGTGTTGTTGCGGATGCTCCTCTTCTGGAGCATCTTCCTGCCGCTGGGTGAGCGGTGGTCGATCGACGCCCGCCGACTCGACCGCGACCGGACGACCGTGGCTTCCATCGGGACGATGGCGCTGCTCGCACAGGTGGTGCTCATGTACGTGGTCAACGCCGTCCACAAGACGAGAGGCGACCTCTGGATGGAGGGAGAGGCGGTCGTCCACACGTTCCAGGCCGATCAGTACACCTACCTCCTGGGACCCGTCCTCGCGGACCACCACGCCCTGTTGGGCCTGTTCGGCTACGCCTGGATGGGGCTGCTCCTGCTCGCCCCGCTGCTCGTGGTGCTCACGGGGGTTCGTCGTACGGTGTTCACCACGCTGTTCGTCGGGATGCACCTCGGCATGTTCGTGACGATCCGGATCGACGTCTTCCCGCTGATCGTCGTCGCTGCGCTGCTCGCGTTTTACCCGCCCGTCTTCTGGGACGGTGCGATCGGGCTGGCGACCCGCGTCGGCATCGCGGACCGCCTCCGCGTCGGACTCGAGCGCCTCCAGCGGACGGCACCCACCCTGCCGGCGTCGCCGCTCTCGAGCGCGGCCCGGGCCGCGCTCCCGTCGGTCCCGAACCGCGACTGGATTCGGGCTACCGGCCGCACCGCCTTCCAGACGGTCGTCCCCTGGTTCTTCCTCGTCCTCGTCGTCCTCTCGAACGCGCAGGCGGTCGATTACGCCGAGGTCCCCGATCCTGCCGAAGAGGTCCTCGAGACCGTGGAGGCGGACCAGGACTGGCAGCTGTTCGCCCCCGAGCCGGTCACCCAGACCCGATGGCTCGTCGTGCCGGGACAGTTAGCCGACGGAACCGAGATCGACCTCCGGGACGGGACCGACGTCTCGTTGGACCGGCCGCCGAACGTCGACCAGCGGTTCGACACGTCGCGGGAGCGCAAGTACCTCGCGAGTATGCGCTCCACCAGCAACGAGAACCACCGATCCTACTACGCCAGCTACCTCTGCGAGCGGTGGAACGCCGATCACGACGGCGACGAGGAACTCGAGTCGCTGACCATCTACGGGATGACCGACACGGCCGACCTGGACGACGAGGAACCGGACGTCTCCCGGTACACGCTGCTCGAGTACGACTGTTCGGGCGCGTTCGTCCAGAACGAGTAGCGCTTCGAGCGATCGCCGTAGCCGTTCGACGTCACCAGAACGGGTCTCGAACGGGTCAGGCGTCGACGCGCGCGCGTTCCCGCGCCTCCGCGACGCTTTTGCCGTCGCGAAGGACGGCGTCGACGAACAGTTCGCCGGCCTTGTACGACGAACGCACCATGGGACCGCTCGCACAGTAGAGAAAGCCTAACTCTTCCTCGGCGACGCGACGCCAGGTCTCGTACTTGTGCGGGTGGTCGTACCGTTGCACCTCGAGGTGGTCTCGCGAGGGGCGGAGGTACTGGCCCAGCGTCACGATGTCGACGCCGCGTTCCCGACAGTCGGCGAGCGTCTGGTAGACCTCGTGGTCGTACTCGCCGTGACCGAGCATGATCGAGGTCTTCGTGTAGATGTCGGACTCGCGGTCGACCTGCTCGAGGACCGAGAGAGACTGCTCGTAGCCCGCGCGACGGTCGCGGACGGGCCACTGGAGGCGTTCGACCGTCTCGACGTTGTGGGCGATCACGTCGGGTTCGGCGTCGATGATCTTCCGGACGAGGTGTTCTTCGCCCTGGAAGTCGGGGATCAGCACCTCGACGAGGATGCCCGGATGTCGCCGTTTGATCTCGCGGATGGTCTCGGCGAAGTGGCCCGCGCCCTGGTCGGGCAGATCGTCGCGGTCGACGGAGGTGAGTACGACGTAATCCAGGCCGATTTCGGCGACCGCCTCGGCCACGTTCGCGGGTTCGTCGGGGTCGAGCGGCTCCATCCCGCCCGTCTGCACGTCACAGAAGTTGCAGGCACGCGAGCAGCGATCGCCCATCAGCATGAACGTCGCCGTCCCTCCCCGGTCACCGTTCGCGGCCCCGCCGCTCCGTCCGGACCAGCACTCGCCCAGGTTGGGGCAGTTGGCCTCCTCGCAGACGGTGTGGAGGTCGTGCTCGCGCAGCGTCTCGCGGATGTCGGCGAACTCCCGACCCGACGGCGGCCGGTGTTTCAGCCAGTCGGGCTTGCGGGCGCTGCTCATACACACACGTCACGGGCAGAGGTGAAAAGTCGTTGTGATCGGTCCGGCCGACGACGAGAACAACGTTTATTGTACTTGGTTATATCCTACGACGTATGATCGAGTTCGACCGCGAGGAACTCACGGGTGGCTCGATCCCGAAAGCGCTCGCGGTCCTCGCCGCGCCGCTTTTGGTCCAGAACCTCGTGCAGGTCGCCCAGCAGGTCGTCGACACGCTCTGGCTCGGCCGCCACAGCCTCGAGGCCGTCGCGGCGGTCGGCCTGACCTTTCCGCTGACCGGCCTGCTCGCCGCCGTCTCGATCGGGACCAGCGTCGGCACCCAGGTGCTGGTCTCACAGCGGGTCGGCGCGGACGACCTCGCGAACGGTCGCCGGGCCGCGTTCAACGGAACGATCGTCGGCTTCGTCGCCGGCGCGCTCGTCGGCCTGACCGTCCTGGGGTTCGCCCACGAGGTCGTCGCCGTCTTCGGCGCGGGCGAGACCGTCACCGAGTACGCCGCGGCCTACCTCGCGATGTACGGCGTCGCGTTTATCGTGCTGTGTACGAGCGAATCGCTCGAGTCGGGGTTCGTCGGCTGGGGCGATACCCGCGCGGCGCTGTACATCAACGCCGTGGCGGTCGCGGTCAACGTCGTCCTCGATCCGTTCCTCATCTTCGGCTGGTGGGGTGCCCCCCAACTCGGCGTCGCGGGGGCCGCGCTGGCGACGGCGATCGGCTACGGCGTCGGCCTCCTGGTGGGGGTTGCGATGGCACTTCGGGGCCGCGAGGACTTCGTCCTCTCGCGTGCGGACTGTGCGGTCTCGCTTTCGGACTGGCGCGAAATCCTCGACATCGGCTGGCCGACCGCCGGCCAGCACGTCTCGAGTCAGTCAGCCCGCGTCGGGATGATCTGGCTGGTCACGCTGGTCGGCGGCGCGGCGGGACTCGCAGCGTACACGATCGGGGCCCGGGTCGCGACGATCGCGTTCGTCCCGGCGATGGGCCTCCAGCAGGCCGCCCAGAGCATGGTCGGACAGAACCTCGGTGCGGGGTTGCCCGAGCGGGCCAGGCGAACGACCTGGATCGGCGTCACCATCGCGAGCGGCGTGCTCTGTCTGGTCGGCGCGATCCAGTGGATCGTCCCCGAGACGCTGTCGGTGCTGTTCGTCCCCGACGCCACACCGGCGGAGGTCGAACTCGCCGCCGAGTACCTGCGGATTCTGGCCTACGGCTACTGGGCCATCGGTGCGACCTACCTCCTGCAGGCCGGCTTCAACGGCGCGCGGCGGACCCGGACGAGCCTCGTCGCGACCCTGCTGCAGTACTGGCTCGTGCGGTTCCCCGTCGCCGCGGTCGCCGCCTACCCCCTCGGCCTCGGCGTCGTCGGCGTGTTCTGGGCCGTCACCGTCTCGAACGTGGCCGCCGCGATCGGACTCGGCTGGTACTACTGGTACGAGACCGCGAATGGGATGAACGACCGCGCGGTCCGGAGCGCGACCGCAGACGCCGCGGACTAGGCCGCCCGCGGCGTCGCGCGCCACGGGAGCCGAGTAAGGACCCCGTACCCCCGATAGCTTTACGGCAGCCAGCGTGATAGCGGCGCTCGAGACCGATGGCGTTCAGCACCACCCCGGACTGGTTCCACATCAGCGACGACGAGGAACTCGTCTGGGAGAGCCGGCCCCACCCGATCGAACTGGGTCCGGGGTTCCCGATCGCAGTGATCACGGCGATCGCCGGCGTCGGCGTGACCGCCTGGGGGCTGACCGACGGCGGGACCCTCGCGGCGATCCTGGGGGCCGTCCTCGTGGTCGGTTGCGTCGCGTTCGCGGGCATTCGCTATCTCTTCTGGACGAACACCCGTTACGTGATCACCTCCACGGAGCTATACAAGAAACGCGGCGTGATCTCCCGGGACGTCACCCAGTTTCGCCTCGAGCGCGTCCAGAACACCAGCCTGAACCAGAGTATGCTGGGCCGGGCGCTGGGCTACGGCGACCTGACCGTCTTCACCGCCGGCTCGGGCGACCCCGAACTCACCTTCGAGCACGTTCCGCGACCCGAACGCGCCTCGAGCATCCTGAGCGACCAGCTCGCGGCGGTCGCGAGCGACGAATCCGCGGTCTGACGGCGGCGCGCAGAACACAAAACCCATCACGCGACGGCGCGAACCTCGCGACGATGTCACACCAGCGATCAGCGACGCGAGAGGGGTCGGTTTCGCGGGAGTCGGCCGTCGCCGCAAGCGCGGGGCTGGGCGCAATCGCCGCGGTGCTCGGCTACCTGGTGACGTACGTGCTCGTCGGGAGCGAGGTCCGCGCGAGCTTCGCCGGCAACGTCCCCGAGTGGAAGGGCGTCGCCTGGTACTTCTACAACGCCCACCTCGTCGAGATCGAGGCGAGCGGCTCCCTCGGCGGACTGGGCGGTACGGCGACGATCGACTTCATCTCCCAGTCCGAGGCGACGCGGGTCGCGTTGCTGTACGCCGTCCCGCCGGTCGTCCTGCTGGGGATCGGCGCGTTGCTCGCCCGACGACTCGGCGCGCGCGACCTCGGCGAGGCGGCCCTCGTCGGCGCGCCGACCGCGATCGGCTACGCCCTCGTCCTCGGAATCGGTGCAGTCGTCACCGAGTCGAGCGCGCAGGGGGAGTTCTTCGGCATCATCGCCTCGGGAGCGACCGGTCCCGATCTCGGCTCCGCGATCCTCCTCGGCGGCGTGTTGTTCCCGGTGGTGTTCGCCACCACCGGCGCACTGATCGCGACCGTAGCGGGGTCGCGGTGAACACGAGACGCCGATTCGGAGGCATCGAACGGGGCAGAGCGACGCGGATTCGCCGCGACGGTTCGACCGGCCGCGAAGGAAACGCCTTTCATCGCCCGCTTCCCGTATCCGTCTGATGGAGGTCGCCGAGGTTCTGCCAGAGTTCGCCGACGCCTTCGCGTTCGAGGAGTTCAACCGGATGCAACGCGAGGCGCTGCCCGCCTTGCTCGAGTCCGAGGAGAACGTGGTCGCGAGCGCGCCGACGGCCTCGGGCAAGACGGCGCTCGCGGAACTGGCGATCTGTAAAACGCTCGCGGACGGCGGCACCGCCTTATTTATCGCGCCGCTGCGGGCGCTGACCAACGAGAAGGAGGACGACTGGGACCGCTTCGAGGAACTGGACTACTCGGTGTACGTCGTCACCGGGGAGCGGGACCTGAACCCCCGGCGCGCCCGCCACGCCGACATCCTCGTGATGACCCCCGAGAAACTCGACTCGGCGACGCGCAAACACGACTCCCGGCGCTACGACTTCGTCACCGACGTCGACGTCTGCGTCATCGACGAGGTCCACCTGCTGGACGCGGATCGGCGGGGGTCGGTGCTCGAGGTGACCATCTCCCGGCTGCGACGGCTCTGTGACCCGCGGATCGTCGCGCTCTCGGCGACGATGCCCAACGTCGACGACGTGGCGGCGTGGCTCGACGCGCCCGACGAGACGACCTTCGAGTTCGGCGAGGAGTACCGCCCCGTCGACCTCAACGCGGGCGTCAAGACCTACACGCACGGCGAGAACTCCTTCGCGGACAAGTACCGCCGACTCTACCGGGCGCTGGATCTCGCGGAGCCGCACCTCCGGGAGGACGGCCAGGCGCTCGTGTTCGTCTCCTCGCGACAGGATACGGTGCGAGCGGCCGAGACGGCCCGCGACGAGATCGCCGAACGCGACGTTCCGATGGGCGTCAGGGGGGAGTACGACTTCCACACCGACGCCCAGGAACTCGAGAACGACACCCTCCGCCAGTCCGTGTTAGACGGCGTCGCCTTCCACCACGCCGGCCTCTCGAAGAACGATCGGGACCTCGTCGAGGAGTGGTTCAAGGAAGGCCACGTCGAACTCCTCTTTTCGACCTCGACGCTGGCCTGGGGGGTGAACCTCCCCGCCCGCTGCGTCGTCATCCGCGACACGAAGCTCCACGACCCCCTCGAGGGCGAGGTCGACATGAGTCCCCTAGACGTCCTCCAGATGCTCGGACGCGCGGGCCGGCCGGGCTACGACGAGGTCGGCTACGGCTGGATCGTCTGCGACACGGCGGAGGCCGACAAGTACCGTCGCCTGCTGAACGAGGGCAAGGAGATCGAGTCCCGCCTCGCCGAAAGTCTGGAGACCCACCTCAACGCCGAGATCGCGATGGGGACGATCACCGACTTAGAGGACGTGATGGACTGGCTCGAGACGACCTTTTACTACGTGCGTGGCCAGTCCAAACCCGAGGCGTACGACTTTCCCAACCTCCGCGGGCGCGTCCGGGACTGCCTCGAGGACCTCGTCGAGCGGGGCTTCGTCGAGACCGGCGAGTCCGGCGACCTCTCGATCGAGGCGACGGCCCGCGGCGTGTTGGCCTCGAAGTACTACCTGCGCCTCGAGACCGCGGCGACGTTCGCCGACCTCGCCGATCGAGTCAGCGACGGCGAGACTGCCCTCGAGACCGACGACGTCCTCGAGGCGGTGGCGACCGCAGACGAGTTCGACTCGGTGTCGGCCCGCCAGGACGAACGCGACGCGATCAGCGCGGTGCTGGTCGGCGTCGACACGGAGGACCTCGATGCCGGCGAGCGGAAGGTGCTCGCGATCCTGCGGAGCGCGGCCGACGGCCGGATCCCCGCCGAACTCCGCAGCGACGCCTGGGTGATCCGGCGCAACGCGACGCGGCTCGTCTCGGCGCTGGGAGCCTTTCTCGACCGGTTCGCCGGCGCACACGCCGCGAACCTCGCACGCCGCGTCGAGGCTCGCATCGAGAACGGCGTCGCCGGGGACGCGGTCGGTCTGACGGCCATCGACGGCGTCGCCGCCGGACGAGCCAGCAAACTCGCCAAAGAGGGGCTGGCGACGCCCGCCGACGTCGTCGAGGCCGGCGTTTCCGGACTCGTGGACGCCGGCCTCTCCGAGGGCGTCGCCGAAGGCGTCTACGAGGGTGCACAGTCGCTCCCGACCGTCGAAATCGACTGGGGCGCGTTCCCCGACTCGATCGCGGCCGGCGAGAACGACGTCCGCGAGGTGACGGTTCGCAACGTCGGCGAACCCGCCCGCGCGGGGATTCGCGTCACCGTCAACGGGGTCGAGATGACGAGTACGGCCTGTTATCTGCGAGGCGAGGAAACCGTTCCCGTCGCCGTCTTCGGTGCCGACGCGGAGACGCTCGAGTTCACCGTCAGCGTCGCCTTCCCCGAGGAACCGCTCCGGCCGACCGAAGAGCGACGGACGGTCGACGTCGTCTAACCGCTTTCGGCGGCCTCCCCGGCGGCGTCACCGTCTGCGAGGGCCGACCGCGAAATCCGTTCCGGAACTGTCACGAGCGTCGTCGTCGGCCTCGACGCTTTTGGGGCGACCAGCACTACAGGCGCGTATGCCCATCATGTCCGGCGACGACCTCTCGTACCACACGAACGACTGTCCCGACGTCGACGACGGAATGCGGCTCACGGACCTCCCCGAGGAGATCACGTCCCTCGAGGACCTCGAGTGTACCTGCTGGGAGCAGTACGACTCGCTCGCGGAGGTGTGAACGATCGCCCGGTGACGGACAGTCAGTCGACGGCCTCGAGCACCGCCTCGCGCAGTTCCGCTGGCGAATCGACGATTGCGTCGGCCGGCGAGAGGTCGAGATCGTCGTGGGCGTCGATCCGGTAGGCGACCACGAACCCGCCGGCCCGGGCCCCCGCCGCGACGCCGTTCTCCGAGTCCTCGACGACGGCACAGTCCTCGGGCGCGACGCCGACCTCGCTCGCAGCGTGTTCGAACACGTCCGGCGCGGGTTTCCCCCGGGCGTCGATCTCCTCCGCGCTCACCACCTCGTCGAAGGTCCCCTCGAGATCGAACCGCTCGAGGACGATATCGATCCACGCGTGCGGAGAGGAGGAGACGACCGCCGCGGCGACGCCGCGTTCGTCCAGTTGCTCGAGCACCCCCTCCAGTCCGTCGAGGAGGTCGACGTGCTCGCGGTAGATCTCGCGGGCGGTCTCCTCGAACCGGGTTTCGAACGCCTCCCGAGAGATTGCGGTTCCGTATTCGGACTCGAGGTAGTCGTAGGTCTCGCGGTAGTTCATCCCGGTGACCTCGGCGACGTCGACGTCCCGATCGGGGACAGCCGCGGGAAGGATCTCCTCGCGCTGGAACGTCGTCCAGTAGTCCTCGCTGTTCACGAGGACGCCGTCCATGTCGAACAACACTGCGTTCATGTGGGGCAGGCTACCCCCTCGCGACGGATAGCCGTTTGGTGCCAGATACGCGCCCCAGGCCGCAACGGTCCGCCGTCGTGATCGATTTCGGGTGTGAGTTGATCGTGGGTGGAATCGAGGTGACTGCGGAACGGCCGTCTGAAAACGGAACCACAACACGGTGCAAGCCCCCGGCCGTCTCGAGTCGAGGGGCTCGTTGCGCGCCTCACTCGCGACGCTCGTTCCGGTGCTTACGTCGCCCATCTTCCTCGAGACGGCCGGCCCCTTTCAGTCCCACCCACGTCCTCATCCTCCCCAGCCGACTCGTTCGCTCGTTAGACTCGCTCACTCGTCCCTCGCGGGTAAGCGAGGGGTCATCGCATCTGCTCAAACCCCTCGCCAGCGCGCCAAGGCCGAGAGCGCGCACCGCAAATCACGGGTGGGGCCGTGCGACCCGGGGAAGGGCAGGTTGTGGTCCCTGGCGTCTTGGCGAGCGAAGCGAGCCAAGGCACGGAAGACGTGCGTCTTCCGGCGGACTGAAAGGGGGAGTCGTGCGTGGCGGCTACGCCGTGGTTGGAGAGACCTTCGGTCTCTCGTCATGACGAGACGCCTTCGGCGTCTCGAACGACCACGTTCTCGGTTGTCGACTTCGCCGACAACCCTGTCGCGCAGCGCGTGGTCGTCTCAGCGACCGCGACAGCGACGAGGGCTTTCGCGTGGTTCGACGTTCGAGTGCTCGCTGCACTCACGAAAACCAAATCACCGACTCGATCGAAAAGTGATCAACTCACACCCGCGATCGTGCGAAGACGATCGCAACGGAACCGACGACTAGCTGAACACCTCGCCGCGGCGCTCGTGGGCCATCTCCTCGCTGACCGCGCTGGCGACGTCTTCACCGAACTCGCGTTCGACGAGCCACAGCGCCAGGTCGATCCCGGAGGTGACGCCGCCCGCAGTGAGGACGTCGCCGTCGTCGACCACGCGCTCGTCGACCACGTTGGCCGCGTGGGCCTCGAGGTCGTCCTCCGCGACCGGGTGGGTCGCTGCGGGACGGCCCTCGAGCAGGTCCGCCTCGGCGAGGATCATCGCGCCGGTACAGACCGAGGCGACGGTCGCGCCGTCGGCGTAGGCCGCGTCGACCGCGTCGGGGAGCGCGCCGTCGTCGACGACCGCGCGGACGCCCTCGTTGGCCGTCGTCCAGCCGCCGCCGGGGACGACGAGGATATCGGGCTGGTCGAGGGTCCCCTCGGGTTCGACCCGGAGGTCGTGACTCGCCGTGACGATGTCGGTCTCCTCGAGCGTCACCAGCCGCGTCTCGAGGTCGGCGCCGGCCTGGGCGGCGTTCTCGAACACTTCGTACGGCCCGATCGCGTCGAGTTCGTCGAACCCCTCGAAGAGGACGATGTCGACGGTAGTATCGACCATACGAGATCATCACCACGCCGGAGGAAACCTGTTATGCCTGCTCCAGGCGGGCCCGCTGTGACCGCCGGGATCGGCTCCCAAGCGCGCCACCACCCCGCCGTACCAGGGAGCCAGGAAACTGGAAATCGCACGACGGCGGCGTGAAATTGCAACGGAATTGCAGCGGATGTCGAACGCAAGCGAACGCATCCCAACGGAGTTCGAACGGATCCGACAGGAAGTCCGATCGGAGTTCGAAAAACGCCCTTTAGGGAGCCTCGAGTCGGCCTACGTGCGATGTTACGAACGACGACACGCACTGGAGTACTGGTCGTGATTGCCCTACTCGTCGGCAGCGTCGGCGCGGTCGCCGGCGCTGGCGCGGCAGCCGGCGGTGTCGACGCCGGCGGCCCAGCCCTGACGATTCAGGACGACGGCATGGACGACGATTCCATGGACGACGATTCCATGGACGACGATTCCATGGACGACGACTCGATGGACGACGACTCCATGGACGACGATTCCATGGACGACGATTCCATGGACGACGATTCCATGGACGACGATTCCATGGACGACGACTCGATGGACGATGATATGAACGACGACTCCATGGACGACGACTCGATGGACGATGACATGAATGACGACATGGGCGAATCCGACGAGATGAGCGATACCGAAGAGGACGGCCTGTTCGGTACCGTCGGCATCGTCGCGGTCGCCGCCGCCGTCCTCATCGGTCTCGTCGGCATCGTCGCAGTGAGGCAGTTCAGCTGAACCGTCCACCCCAGCCACATGTTCCACAGACTGTCACGGCTGTCGACCACGCACGCGACCTGGCGGGCGTTCACCGCCACGATCGCGGCCGTCGCCGCCGTCTGCGGCTCGTTCGCCTACGCCGGGCGGACGCCCGCGTTCGTCGCCGATCCCGCCGCCTCGTTCGTCGTCGACGTGATGCCGGCCGCGATCGTCAATCCGGTGCTCGACGCGCTCGGGTCGCTCGCCCAGCCGGCGAGCTTCCTGCTCGGACTCGCGCTCGTGGTCGCGCTCCTCGCCGGGGCGATCCTGCTCCCCCTCGAGGTCGAGGCCCTCGCCGACGTCCAGTATCTGGCGATCCCGCTGACGCTGGTCGCGGTTTGGCTGGTCGCCGCCGCGACGACGAACGCGCCGATCGCGGCCGTCGCCGCCGCGGTGCCGGCCGCCGCGGTCGTCGCCGTCGTCGAAGTCGCCGCAGCGCGGGACCCGCTGTCCGTGCGCCGCGACCGGACCGTCGATCGGAGCAAGCGCGCCACGCTCCAGGCCGGCTTCGGCACCCTCACGTTCGCCGGCCTCTCCGCTGTCGCCGGACGGCGGCGAACGCCCGACTCGAGCGTGCCCTACCTCGAGGGCGGCACCCAGCCGCCGATCGCCGAGCGAACGCTGCTTTCCGACGCCGAGGACGCCGCGTTCGACCTCCCCGACGCGCCGGGGCTGGTCAGCGAGATCGGCTCGTTCTACACGGTCGACATCAACACGATCGATCCGATCGTCGAGCGCGACGACTGGTCGCTGTCGCTCACCGGGGCCGTCGACTCGGAGCTGACGCTCGCGTACGACGACCTCCGCGACCGCGACGCCGACCGGTTCTACAGCACGCTGCGCTGCGTCGGCGAGGATCTGAACGACCGCGAGATGGACATGGCCGTCTGGACCGGCGTTCCCGTCGCCGACCTGCTCGAGGAGGCCGGCCCGACCGACGAGGCCGAACACGTGGTCGCCCACGCCGTCGACGGCTACTGGAACACGATCACGCTCGCGGAACTCGAGCGGTCGTACCTCGTCTACGGGATGAACGGCCGGCTGCTGCCGCGGGAACACGGTCACCCCGTGCGACTGCTCGTCCCCGGCAACTGGGGCGAGGTGAACGTCAAGTGGATCGACGAGATCGAACTCGTGGCCGAGGACCGCGAGGGTTACTGGGAGGAACGCGGCTGGGACGGCACCGGCGAGGTCGAGACGGTCGCCAAACTCTGGTCGGTCGACCGCGAGGGCGACGCGATCACGGTCGGCGGCCACGCCTACGGCGGCCTGGACGGGATCGACGCCGTCGAGGTATCGACGGACGGCGGCGATACCTGGACCGAGGCGGAGCTCTCGCCCGAACTCGGGACGGGAAGCGACCGCGCGGGCCGGGACACCTGGCGTCAGTGGCGCTACGAGTTCGAACCGACGGCCGAGAGCCACGAGGTCGTCGTCAGAGCGATCGACGGTTCCGGCGCAGTCCAGACCGAAACGCCCTCCGGGTCGAAACCCGACGGCGCGACGGGCTGGGTATCGCAAACGATCGAGGCATGACACACCGACCGACCCGCCGAACGGAGACCCCACGGCCGTGATGGACGCCACGCAGTCGCTGGTCGCCGTCGCCGTCGTGCTCTCGGCGCTGAACCTCGCGTTGCTCGGCGTGCTCGCGACCGTCTGGCTGCGGAACTTCCGGACATTCCGGAACGGGCAGGTGCTCGCGCTCCTGCTGTTCGCGCTGCTGTTGGCGGGCGAAAACCTCGCCGCGCTAGGGTTTCACCTCGGCATGGGCATGCTGTACGCCGACGCCGCGACCGCGCTCCTCGCGGCAGCCGCGCTACGCGGGCTTCAGTTCGTCGCCCTCTGCTTTCTGGCGTGGGCGACGCTGCAGTGACCGCCACCGAACCGACCTTCCCAACTCACACGAACTCATCAATGTCGAACGAACGGACGCCACGAGTCGAGAGCGAGACGACCCGCGGGGGCGAAGCCTGCTCGAGCGCCGGCGGACTCCTCGAGCGGGGGACCCGATCCCGAGCGCTATGCAAGGCGCTGGGCTACCGCGTGCTGATGTTGGTGACGACGGTCGTCATCGCGCTCGCGGTCACCGGCGATCCGGGGGTCGCGATCGACATCGGGCTGGCGGCCACCGTCGTCAAGACGGCCACCTACTACGGCTACGAACGGGTCTGGAACGCCGTGTGACGGTCTCACTTCAGGGAGACGTACGACAGGAACGCCAGCGCGACGAACTGCAGGCCGCGGAGCAGGGCGACGACCCACTGGACCGTCGGATCCGAGGCGTAGAACATGCCCGAACTGAAGAAGAAGTAGATGGCCACGGCGTTCTCGAGCGCGAGCACGAGGCTAAAGGCGAGCAAGCCGGCGACCAGCGGCGTTCTGAACCGCCGGTAGTTCTGCACCCAGACGTAGGTGAGCACCGCGAGCAGTACGAGGTTCCCCGCCGAGAGGATCGCTGCCGCCGTAAGTTCCGTTGACATTGCCATCGGTATCACTCCAGTTGCTCCGTGATCGATTCGAACTCCTCCCAGTGGCGTTCGAAGCGGTCGGTGAGGAAGTACAGTTCGCCGTAGGTCCGGCCGCCGCGTTCGACGACGTCGTGGTCCTCGAGCATCTCGAGGTGGTGTCGAACCGTGTTGTAGCCGACGTCCAGTTCCTCGGCCAGCTGGTTGGCGTTGCGGGGACGCTCCTCGAGCGCACGGATGATTCGCGCCCTGTTCTCACCGCCGCGGGTGCCGGCGATGAGGTACCACAACGCCTTCTCCATTGATTCGAACTGTCAGTTCTCAACCGACCGACGAAAAAGATAGGGATTCGTACCGAAAGCGACCGCCGCGAGGACCACCGCTGTCGGAGCGGCTCGAGCCAGCGAGCATATCCACTGAAGCGAACAGGTTCTGGTAGCCTCTGAAAAGAATTACGTTGGGTGGGGGCGGAAGCCACTACTAGGATGAACGTCGTCGTGATTGTCGTCGATGCCCTCCGGACGGACCGGGTAGCCTGTTATGGGGGCCGGCCTGTGACACCGACTATCGAGGAGATCGCATCCGAAGGCACCGTCTTCGAGCGCGCGTATACGACGATCAACGCGACGGATCCCGCGCTCACGTCCCTCACGACCGGGCAGTTGCCCCAAACACACGGTGTGAGAAATCACGGCTCCCACGTTACGGCCGAAGAGAAACGACGGGTCGAATCCGTCGAGTCGCTCCCCCAGGTCCTCGATCGGGAGGGGTACGCGACGGGAGCGTTCGGTCGCCCCCTCGGCCGGTGGCACCAGCGGGGCTTCTCCCGGTATCCGGAACTCTCCGACATGCACTGGTACCGTCAAGCCGCTGAAAACGTGATCAGTAGCGCACTCTACGGCGTGCACCCGGCGATCGGAGAGACGATCTCGTCGATCTATAACAAACTCACGGGCGGCAAAGACAACGAGGACGAAGACGAAATCGTCGCCGAGTTCGAGTCGTTCGTCGAGGGGAACGACGAGTTCTTTGCCCTCGTGCATCTGATGGACACGCACACGCCCTACGACGTCGATCCGGAACTCGTGGAGGCGTATCTCGAGGAGTACGAGTACGACAACCAGCCGTTGTCCGAGTTGCGCGACGAGTTCCCGTCCGGCTCGATCACCCACAACAGCCTCCAGCCGGGCGGGGTCTGCAACCAGGATAACGAGCGGTGGGCCGATCACGAGGTCGGAATCGGAACGGCGCTGTTGCGGGCCCAGTACGACGCCGCCGCAACCGAAGCGGATCGGACGATCGACGAGCTTCTCGAGGTACTCAGCGCTTCAAATCAGTTAGACGAGACGCTGGTCGTCGTCCTCGCCGACCACGGCGAGTCGCTCGGTGAACACGGGATCTACTTCGAACACCACGGACTGTACGAGCCGACTGTTCGCATCCCGCTGATCGTCCGCCCCCCGTTCGAGTCAGTCGATCGATCGACGGAACTCGTAAGTATCACCGACGTCGCACCCACCATTGCGGAGTATCTGGACCTCCCCGATCTGGATGCAGACGGAACCTCGGTACGCCCGCTTCTCGAGGGAACCGACGGCTGGCCCGGCCGCGATACGCTGTTCTTCGAGGAAGCGAACACGCAGCGGTTCCGCTCGGTGTTGGTCGACGAGTGGAAGCTCATTCGCGCCGTCGACGATCCGACGTGTCGGTACTGCGAGACCGCTCACGGCGAGCCGATTCAACTCTACGACCTGGAGTCGGACCCGGACGAACGGACGAACGTGGCCGACGATCACCCCGATGTCGTCCGGGACCTGGAAGCGACCCTGGACAACCTGATCGAAACCGCCGAGGAGACGCAGGACGGCACCGACGAACCCGAGGAGATCGAATACGACGACGAGAGTGAAGTACTAGAACGGCTGGAGGAACTCGGGTATCGCTAGCCGCGACACCAGCCTCGAGCACTCGCGTCGAGAGGCGAACGACTCGCGGTCACGTACGTCGCAGTCCCGTTCGGTCATCGAGGGGGTCGACGAGAGAGCCGGTTCAGCGGCCGAGCCAGCCAAGCGCCTACACGAGCGGCTGGCGTGGCGGACGGTCCACGGGGACCCGTCAGCGGCCGGCGTCGACGTACGCAGTCAGCGATCGGCATCGACGTGCTCGTCGACTATCGCCCGGAGCGCGTCGAACACCGGATCGGTACCAGCGGCGACGAACCACTCCTCGCCGGCGGCCGTCTCGAGTCCGCTCTCGCGGGCGAACAGCTCCCCCAGCAGTTGCTCCTCGCGATCGGGCCGATAACAGACGATCCCATCCAGTCGCCCGCGTGCGAGCAGTCCCCAGTGAACCGTCGGACTCCAGCTCTCGAGACGGCGCTTGCACCGGTCCTCGATGCCCCGATTGATCGCCTCCGAGACCGCGCGGTGTTCCGGGTCGCGTTTCACGTCGTGGCCGATGATCGAGACGACCGTCGCCGTCGCGGGGTCGGCCGTCTGCCCCTCGTCACCTGCGACCGAGCGACCGTCGTACCGGACGCCCCGGCCGCGCCGGCCGACGTACAGATCGTCGAGCAGCGGGACGGAGACGACGCCGAGGACGGGGTCGCAGTGCTCGAGATCGACGACCGTCACGGCCGTCGCGAACGACGGCAGGCCCGACTCGAAGTTGTTCGTCCCGTCGAGGGGGTCGACGAGCCACTCGTACTCCGCCCCCTCGTGGACGCCAGACTCCTCGGCGTCGATCCGGTGGTCGGGAAACCGCGAGCGGATCACCTCGAGCATCCGATCCTCCGACCCGGTGTCGGCGCTCGATTTCACGTCGTGTGCGCGCAGGTCGGCCGCCGTCTCGCCCGATCGGTAGACCGATCGCAGGTAGCGGCCGCCGACCGTACAGGCCTCGATCGCCGTCGCCTCGAGCGGGGCGAGTTCGTCCATACCGCTACCGCACGCTCCGTCGATTCATTTCGATTGCGTTTTCCGTCGACAGGAACCTCGAGACGGACATGGACGACGCCCAACAGCGAGTGGCCGACTTCGTCGCGCGTCACGACCTCGAGACGCCGCCCGCGTATCGCGTGCTCGATCTGGCCTCCGAGGTCGGCGAACTCGCCAAGGACGCCAACGAATCGACCGACTACGGTACCACGCCCGAGGACATCGCCATCAACGCCGACGAGATCGGCGACGTCCTGTTCGCCGTCCTCGCGCTCGCCGACGCCCTCGAGATCGACGCCGCCGACGCGCTCGAGGAGTCCCTCGAGAAGTACGAGCAGCGGCTGGAGAACGGCGGAACTCCGGGATCGAACGCGACGGAGTAACCCGCTCAGTGGACGACCTCGGCCTCGATCTCGAGCACCGACGCGGCCGCCTCGCGAACGGCCTCGAGGTGGTCCGCGGGGGCGTAGACGCCGAGTCGCCACATCTCGCGGGCACAGGCATCGAGTCCGGCGACCAGCGAGGAGCGATCCGCGAGGCGGCGCACGTCGCCGTCGACGACGATCCGGGCCCGGGACTCGGGCGAGGTCCCGTCCGAGGGGCTGTCGAGGATCACGGCGTCGGGATCGACGCCGGCTTCGGCCGCGATGTCGCGCTCGAGCGCGCGCGTCCGGTCGTAGTCGGGACCGACGAACCGGTCGGGAACCGTCTCCCGCCGGGCCCAGATCGCTCGCTTGTAGAGTTCCCGCTCCCGCAAGCGCCGCGATACGTCGGCCGTCGGCCCGTATTCTTCGAACGTCGCGAGCAACTGGGCGTCGGTGAGTCGAGTAAACTCCGCGGGCTCGAGGACGCCGTCGGCGAGCAACCGCTCGCTCGCGCGATCGATCATCGCGCCGGCGATCCGGGAGACGTGGTGGCGGTAGACGGTCGCGTTCATCAGCGTGCGGGCGATCAGCGCGCTCTCGGCGGTCGCGACGGTGTCCTCCTCGACCGCCAGTTCGCCGTCGACGATCCGCAGGTTGTGCAGCAGGCGCGCGTGGTCGATCGTCCCGTAGGGGACGCCCGTGTGGTGGGCGTCGCGCACGAGGTAGTCCATCCGGTCGACGTCCAGCGCGCCGGAGACGAGTTCGCCCAGCGGGCCGCGACCGTCGACCGTCGCCGCGATGGCCGTCGGATCGAGCCCCCGCTCCGCGAGCACGTCGCCGAGTTCCGTCCGCTCGAGCAGCCAGTCGATCTCGTCGTGGTGTCGCCCGAGGTGGCGCTCGATCGCCGGCTCCGTCTGGTGGCCGAAGGGACCGTGCCCGACGTCGTGGACGAGCGCGGCGGCCCGGAGCCGATCCGCGAGGTCCGGCTCGAGGTCCAGGCGATCGACGGCACGCGAGGCGAGGTGGTAGACGCCGAGGCTGTGTTCGAACCGGGTGTGGTTGGCGGAAGGGTAGACGAACTGGACGGTACTCAGCTGTCTGACCTCCCGCAGGCGCTGCATGGGCGCGGTATCCAGCAGCGCCTCGGCGGTCGGATCGAGTTCGATGTAGTCGTGAACGCTGTCCTTGATCGTCGTCATACCGGAGATACAGAGTCTCGTGCGGGGAGGCCCTTAGCCGCCCTGATCTGGTCCCGTGGCTGGCTCGCCGAGGACAAGAGGTGCAGGGGACGCGACGCTAGCGGACCCCGCCACGGTCGCCGTCGTCGCTCACTGGCGCTGCAGAGGCAACAGCGAGCGATCGATCTGGCGGTAGGTCTCCTCGAGGGAGCCGGAGTTGTCGATCACGACGTGGTCGCGCTCGAGGGGTTCGAACGACTCTTTGACGAGATTGTACACCCGGAGGTCGGCGTCGCTGACGGAGTTCGTCCGCTCCTCGAGCCGCGTCTCGACGACGTCGGCGTCGCAGGTGACGCGGGTGAACACGACGTCGGCACCGGCGTCGTCCGCGAGCGTCGCCGCCCGCTCGCGGAGCCGTGTCGTCCGGAAGGTCGCGTCGAGCACGACGTTCGAGCCGGCCTCGAGGTCGGCCCGGGCGCGCTCTAAGAGTTCGTCGTAGGTCGCCTGGGTCTCCGCGGACGTGTACTCGGGGTCGGGAAACAGCTGTTTGCGGACTTCGTCGCTGCGGTACCGTTCGGCCGGCAAGTTCGACGCCGTGTAGGCCGAGGCCACCGACTTGCCGACCCCCGGCAATCCACAGTAGACGATCAACGTTGGACGGGCCACGCAGACCCATCGTGCGTACTGGTACAAAATCCGACCGGATTTCGACGCGGCCGATCGCGGAGTGCCGACGGGCGAGTGGCATCGCTCGAGGACGAGACGCCAGAGGAGAAACGCCGAGAAGAGAAGACGGTAGCGTTACTTCGTCAGCGACCGGGCGAAGCGGTTCGGCAGGCCGAAGAGCAGTTCGCGCCAGCCCATCTTCTCCTCGTCGGAGCGCAGCCGTGCACGCAGGCGCTGGCTGAACAGTTCGACGACGAAGATGAGCACGAAGATGACGAATAGCGTCGCCATCATGTTGCCGTACGCGAGGAAGTTCTCCTGATTCCGAACGACCGCACCGAGGCCGCCGGCACCGATGACTCCGACGGTCACGGCCGCGCGAACGTTGATTTCGAAGATATAGAGCGTCCAGGCGATGAACGAGGTCCGGACCTGGCTCAACATCCCGAAGAAGACGATCTGGGACTTGTTCGCGCCGGTCGTCCGCATCGCCTCGATGGGGCCTTCCTCGAGTTCCTCGAGTTCCTCGACGAACAGGCGACCGAGGTTCCCGATCGTGTTTAACGCGATCGCGAGCGTGGCTGCTGCCGCGCCGAGGCCGACGAGAGCGACGAAGATGAGCGCCCAGATGATCGCCGGAATCGCCCGGATGAACGACATGATCGCGCGGAAGATGAAGTTGATCGGGAACGGCGTCACGCGTTCGGATCCGAACACGCTGAACACGAGCGCGAGCGGGAAGCCGAGGATCGTCCCGACCAGACCCATCGCGAGCGTCGTCCCGGCCTCCCCGAAGATCGTGAACATGCCCAGCTCCCCGAAGACGAAATTGTACAGCTCCGGCGGGAACTGGAAGAGCAGGCCCCCCACCTCGGGATCGTAAATGAGATTGTTCGCCTGGATGAACTCCCAGTACGTGCCGACGTCGAGGAACGGAACGCCGCCGTAGTCCGTCGTCGGGAAGTAGTCGCCCATCCGCTCGACGAAGTGGCTCCAGGTAAAGCGCGTGTTGTCGTCGAAGAACTCCGTCGCTGCGAGGCCCTGCAGCGTGATGAACAGGAGACCGAGGGTGCCGACGATCCAGCCGATCGCACGTCGCCGACGGGTCTGTCGGATGTTTTCGTACTGTTCGTTGACCTCGGCACTCGCGGACTCGAGCGGTTGCGATCGATCGGTGCCGCCGTCGGTGACCGCCTCCGATCGATCCGGATCGGCCGAATCGGTCACAGTGCGGCCCCCGTCCCTCGGTTTTCGGTTGCCGGTTCGTCCGTCGCCGTCTCGTCGTCGTCCATCACGAACATCCCTTCGGTGTCGATGTCACCGTAGATCTCGTCGATCGCGTCGATCGTCAACTCGTCGCGATAGCCGTCGAACACCTTCTGGCCGTTCCGAAGCCCGATGAATCGCTGGCCGTACTTGCGGGCGATGTTGACCTGGTGGAGACTGATGAACGTCGTCAGGTCCCGCTGGTTCGAGGCTCGCTGGAGGTACTTCATCACGTCCTGTGCGCTCCCGGGGTCGAGGCTCGCCACTGGCTCGTCGGCCAGCAACACCTCGGGAAGTTGGGTGAGCGCACGCGCGATGCCGACGCGCTGTTGCTGACCGCCGCTCATCCGTCGGGCCTTCTTCTCGGCTTCGTCGAGCAGGCCGACCGTGTCCAGCGCCTCGAGCGCGCGCTGTTTCTCGTCGTCCTCCTGTAACTGGAGGACGCTCTCGATGAAGCCACTCCGATTGATCCCGCCCGAGAGCGCGTTCGAGTAGGCCGTCATGTCGCCGATGATGTTGTGTCGCTGGAAGATCATCGCCACCTCCGGCCGCGTCGTCGCCATCGGCTCGCCGTCGATCAGCACTTCGCCTGCGGTCGGTTTGGTGAGCGCGGACATACACCGCAGGAGCGTCGATTTCCCCGACCCGGAGACGCCGAGGATGATGACGAACTCACCCGAGGGAACCTCGAACGAAATATTGTCGAGAGCGACGGTGTCACCGTACGTTTTTCTGAGATTGTCGACGACTATTTTACTCATCAGTTGGCCGTTGTTGGTAGTGGGGTTATTTGGGGCTTACCCTAGCTGCTCGAGCGGGAGATCGAGGTCTTCGGCGAAGTCGTGGATCGGTTCGTAGTCGTTGTGGTCGGCTTCGACGATGTCCGTGAACCAGAGCGTGTGGTCGTCGAACTCCTGCCAATCCTCGAGCTGGTCGTCGCTCAGGTCGTACTCGTCCGGATCGGCGCTGGCGTCCGGATCGTTGTAATCCTCGAGGAGGCCGTCGGGCAGGTCGAGGTTGAGTTCGTCGGCCAGATCGAAGGCGTCGTGATCGAGTTCGTCGGTGGAGAGACCGCGCATGAACTCGCCGATGCTGTGTCGGAGATCGTCGTCCCAGTCGGCGTTGACGACGATCGGTGCGCGCGGGATCGGCGGCGACGCGTCCAGCAGGCGGAGTTCCGGCTCGCGCGAGCCGGCATTGCTCATCTCGGCGGAGATTTCGGCCACCTGCGGGAAGTTCTCCTCGATCTGTTCGGCGGGGACGTGCGGAAGCGAGGCGAATCCGCCTGCCCCTGCGGCCGCGACGGTATCGTCCTGAATCAGTTCCTCGACCGCGAGGTCGTGTGCGACGCCGCCACGACGGACGAAGTCCTCGGCGCTCCCGCCCTGGGCGGCGTTACCGATGTCGAGACCGTTGTCCTGGAGCATCCACAGCGGGGCGATGCCGCCCGAAACCGAGCCGGTGTCGGCCATCGCAACCGATTCGCCTTCCAGCTCGGATACGTCGGTGATCCCGCTGTCGGCCGTCGTCACGAGCGTGCCGAAGTACTGTGCTGCGCCGTAGGCCTCTCGCATCCCGACGACGTCGATCGCGTCGGGTCCGAGCGCCGGGACGGCGACCGGCGACGTGTCGGCGAACATCATCTCGTTCTCGTCTGCACGGTCGAGGGCGTCCAGCGTGTGGGAGTAGCTCTGTGTCGGCATCCCGTCGATCTGGACGTCGAACTCCTCCTCGATCCGATCGAACAGCGGCTGGTACTGGACCTGGATGTCGATCGTGTCCTCGGCCGGGTTCATCACCCAGGTGATGGTGTCGCCGCCACCGCTGCCGCCGTTTCCGTTCCCGTTGCCGTTTCCGTTCCCGTTACCGTTTCCGTCACCGTTGCCATCGCCACCGAGGCATCCAGCCAACGTGAACGCACCAGCAGCCCCAGCGCTTGCCAAAAACGTTCGTCGAGTGTTCCGGATCGCGGAATTATCGTCCACCATTCGAGCTATTCTCTGAAACTACTCCTAAATAAGTTTTATAATATCTCTGCGACCTCCGCTTGTGGAATACCACACCGTCAGTGGAGATATATAGATATATGTTCGCCACAGTAGCACCAGAACGTGAGAGTGCCAACCGCAATCGGGTATCTGTGACCACCCGACGACGGTACCAGATTCGGACCACCGCCGCGCGGCCACAGTCAATCGTCCGCCTCGAGCGGGTCCGTCCACGGCCGACCGCCGGCGAACGCTCGAGCCGAAACCCCAGTCCCCGACTGTCGATCGGAGGCAGTGCCTGCGATCGACGATCGTCGCTAGAACGGACTGTCGGGGTGTTCCCACTCTTCGGCGTACGCGCGCTGACGGTCGGTCCACTCGTCGATCGACGCCCCGAGCGTCTCGAGTTTCCGTTCGGCGACCGCTCGATCCAGGCGATCTGGCATGGCGTACAGGCCGGGCGCGAGGTCCTCGCCGCGGCCCTCGGCGAGCATGTCGCGAGCCGCCTCGAACATCATCGCGAACGTCGTGTCCATCACTTCGGCGGGGTGACCGCCGCTGTGCGGGCCGGTGAGGTTGACGAGTCGCCCCTCGGCGAGGAGGTTGACCCGCCGACCGTCGGGGAGGTGGTACCGCGTCACGCCGTCGCGGGGTTCGGTGATCCGCTCCGCGGCCTCCTCGAGCGCGGGGACGGCGATCTCGACGTCGAAGTGGCCCGCGTTCGCGAGGATGACGCCGTCCTGGAGGTGCTCGAGGTGTTCGTCGCGGACGACGTCGCGGTTGCCCGTCGACGTGATGATGTAGTCGGCTTCGGCCGCGGCCTCCTCCATGCTCGCGATGCGGTGGCCGTCCATGTGGGCCTCGAGCGCCTTCCGGGGGTCGACTTCGGTGACGATCGTCTGTGCACCCATTCCGCGAGCCTTGCGGGCGATCCCCCGGCCGCAGTAGCCGTAGCCGCCGACGACGACGGTCTTGCCCGAGAGCATCGTGTTGGTCGTGATCATCACGTTCGCGAGCGAGGATTCGCCCGTGCCGTGGACGTTGTCGAAGTAGTGTTTCATCGGCGTGTCGTTGACGCCGTACACCGGGAACGCGAGGACGTCCTCGTCCTCCATCGCCTCGAGACGGGTGATCCCGGCGGTCGTCTGCTCGCCGCCACCGATCACGGATTCGGCCACGTCGGGGTGGTCGGCGTGGACCTTCGCGATCAGTTCGCAGCCGTCGTCGAGGATGAAGTCGGGTTCGGCCTCGAGCAGTTCGTGCTGGCCGTTCTCCCACTCCTCCTCGGACATGCCGGCCTCGACGTAGGTCTCGATCCGGTCCTGGTCGCGGAGCGCGTCGACGACCTCGGCCTTGGTGCTGTAGGGTTCGCTCCCCGTGACGAGCACCGTCGCTCCCGCGTCCCGCAGGGTCTCGACCAACACGCCGGTCTTCTGCTCGAGATGGGACGCCAGCGCGACGCTGTAGCCCTCGAGGGGCGTGGTCTCGCCGTACTCGTCGGCGAGCGAACGGAGGATCGGGGTGTAGTCGCGGGTCCATGCCAACGGATCGGTGTCGTCAGTCATACCCAATCGAGGGCGACCTCGGCCTATAAACAGTGGTGATCACGTCGCCTGCCCACGGACAGTTCCCGTCAACGTAACAACCGATTTCTCGAGTGATTCGATCGCTGCGTCAGCGACCGATCCGTGGGAACACCAGGCGCAGATACCGAAACCGATCATCGACGATCCGTCGACGAGTCGTGAGCGGTAGTCCCGACGATCGACCGTTAGATCGCCCCGTACCCCTGCAGCCGGAGGGCGATCGCCGCCGCAGCGAGCGCGAGGCCGAACGCGGCGACCAGCCAGTCGGTCGCCCCGAATGGCTGGTTGTTGTAGAACGACCGCTTCCCGCGCGTGTCGAAGCCGCGCGCCTCGAGCGCCATCGCCTGGGTCTGGACGTTGCGGATCGCGGTCATGAACACGGGGATCAACAGCGGAATGTAGCTGCGGAGCAGCCCGATCGGGTTGTTGCCGCCGACCTCGTGGCCGCGGGCGGCCTGGGCCTGCCGGACCGTGTTGGCCGATCCCAGCAGCGTCGGGAACAGCCGCAGGGCGGTACCCACGGCGAAACAGAACGCGAACGGGATGCCCAGCGACCGCATGCCGGCGACGATCTCCTCGTTCGAGGTGGTCGTCACGAACAGCAGGCCGCCGACGATGAACGCGACGATCCGCTCTGAGCGCCCCAGCGCGAACAGCAGTTCCCGCTCGGTGAGCGTGCCGAGCGGCGTCGACAGCAGGGTCTCGCCGCCGGGTTCCGTAAACGCCGGCCACACCGCGAAGCCGACGAGGAACAGCGCGAGGACGATGAACCAGAGCCGCCTGAAGTTCGGCCAGCCGCCGACGGCCACGAGCGCGACGAACGACGCCGCGAGCGGCACGAACACCCACAGCGGGTTCCCGAAGACGTACGCCGATACGAACACGCCGACGAGCAACGCCAGCTTCGAGCGGGCGTTCAGCCGGTGGAGGAACGTGTCGCGGTCGACGTACAGCGACGGCGAGGAACTCACCGGCGATCACCTCCGCTCTCGCCGGCGTCGCGGCCGCCGTCGGTGCGACCATCGACCTCCGAGGAGGAGCCCGTCGGTGTGGGGTCCGAGCCGGCGTCGGAGCCGTCGGCCGCGGGTCCGCCCAGGCCCGCGATCAGTTCGTCGACCGACAGTGCCGGCAAGGCGTCGTCCTGGCCAGTCTCCCGGGCCAACCGGTTCGACACCGCGACGGGCTGGGGCGGTTCGAGGTTCCACCGCTCGAGCAGCGACTCGTCGGCGAACAGTTCCCGGGTCGGACCGTCGCGGACCTTCTCCCCGTCTGCCATCACGACGGTCCGGGGGGCGTACTCGGCGACGGTGTGCATGCTGTGGGTGACCATCACGACGGTGACGCCGGTCTCGCGGTTGAGCCGGGCGACGAGGTCCATGAACCGGTCGCGCTGGGTCGCGTCGAGGCCCGTCGTCGGCTCGTCGAAGACGATCACGTCCGGATCGGTCGCGAGGATCGACGCGAGCGCGACCCGCTGGCGCTGGCCCTTCGAGAGGTTGAACGGGTCGGCCTCTTCCAGCCCGTCGAGTTCGACCGTCTCGATCGCCTCGGCGACGGCCTGCTCGAGTTCCTCGCCCTCCATGCCGAAGTTCTCGGGGCCGAAGGCGACCTCCTCGCGGACGGTGTCGGCGAAGATCTGGTGGTCGGGGTTCTGGAAGACGTAGCCGACCGAGCGGCCGACCTCGCTCATCGATAGCTCGGAGACCTCGCGGCCGCGCCAGCGCGCGCTCCCCGCGTCGGGCTCGAGCAGCCCGTTGAAGTGCTTCGCGAGGGTCGTCTTCCCGCTGCCGTTGTGGCCGACGATCGCGACGACCTCGCCCTCGCGGATCGTGAGGTCGACGCCGTCGACCGCTCGCACCGTCTCCCGGTCGGTCTCGTACTCGTGGACGACCCTCTCGAGTTCGAACACCGGGTCGCCGGCGTCCGTCCCGGTTCCGGCGGGCGCGCCGGGGAGGTCCTCGCCCGCTCGCGCGGGCGGCGTCCAGGAGAGGTCGCGCTCGAGGACCGCGTCGACGGCCTCGTCGGGGTACAGCGGGAGGTCCGCCCGGTCCCAGCCCAGCCGGTCGAAGACCTCGACGACCGGCGGGACGGCGACGCGGGCCTCGCGGAGCGCCTCGACGTCGGTGAAGACCTCCCGGATCGGTCCCTGGCGGTAGACCTGCCCGGCCCGCAGCAAGACGGCACGATCGGCCAGCAAGGCTTCCTCGATCTCGTGGGTGACCATGACGATCGTCTCCGGGCCGTCCCAGCCCTCGGGCGCGTCCGGCACGTCGGCGTCAGCCAGCGAGCGGATCACGTCGATCGTCTCGTGGCTCCCGGCGGGATCGAGGTCGCTGGTCGGCTCGTCGAGCAGGAGCAGTTCGGGGTGGTTCGCGACGACGCCCGCGAAGACGAGTCGCTGTTTCTGCCCGCCCGAAAGGGCGTCCGGCGGGCGTCGCCGGTCGAGATCCTCCAGGCCGACGACCTCGAGGGCGTGGTCGATGCGCGGATCGATGTCCGCCGGCGGGACGGCGAGGTTCTCGGGGCCGAACGCGACTTCGCTGGTGACGCTGGTCCCGAACAGCTGGGATTCGTAGTCCTGGAGGACCATTCCGACGTCGTCGGCCATCTCCGGGACGCGTGCGGCGGTCGCGTCGCGGCCGAGTACCTCGACGCTGCCGTCGAACGTGCCGGTGATGAAGTTCGGAATGATGGCGTTGAACGTGCGCAACAGCGTCGATTTGCCGCCGCCGCTTGCGCCCATCACCACGGTGAAGCTGTCGGCGGCGACGTCGAGGTCGAGCCCGCGCAACACCGCGCCGCCCCGGTCGTCCGGATCGTACGCCTCGTCGTCGCCGAACGAGTCGGCCGCCGGGAGGTCCAGTCCGCGCTCGTACGCGAAGACGACCTCTCGCAGTTCTGCGGCGGTACCCCCGCTCGAGTCAGTGCCCATGATATCTGGTAGAGATCGACGCTGTGACTAAAACTGCGCGGATTACTCGAGCAGTTTCGAGAGGCGCTCGCCCGAGATGGCCGTCAGCCCGAGCAGGAGCAGGAACGCGACAGCGCCGAGGGCGATCTGGACGGTCGCACCGCCCTGCTGGAAGGTCTCCTCTTGCCCGGCCGCGAAGGGGACGTCGTAGAGCCCCAGCGAGATCGCAATGCCGACGACGGCCCAGGCGAGCGAGATCGCGAGCAGCCCGAACGCCGCAGTTTGGGCTCGCCCCGCGCTCGTGTCCGGGAGGTCCTCGTCGTGCAACAGGTCGGGATAGAGCAGCCCCATCTGCTTGATCCGCGGGTACGTGAGGAACAACAGCGGCGGCCCGAGGACGACCGTCGCGATCGTGTTGTTCAGGAAGATCACCGTCCCGAGCACCGAGAACGGGAACAGTCCGAGCAGTTCCAGCCCCCAGGCGATGATCGCCGCACACGCCGCGGAAGCGGCGACCGCGACTGCGACGAACTCGACGAGCTGGCGGCCGACGTTCTCGCGGAAGTTCGGCTCGACGCCGCTCGAAAGCGGGCCGAGGCTCCCCCACAGCTTGTACGCGAGCATCCCGAAGAAGAAGTTCCCGACCATCCCGAACGCGCTGCCTGGTCCGAACTGTCCGGTGAAGATGTCGTTGATCAGGTTGCCGATGGCCGATCCCCAGGCGGCCGCCGGGCCGAACGTGACACCGAACAGGATAGGAATCACGTTTCCGGGTCGAACCGATGTGATTCCGGGAATGATTACGAACCCTGCGAACGGGATCAACAGAGCGGCGTACACCGCCGCGACGACCGCGACGAGCATGATCATCCGCGTGTCGCGCCACATCGTGAGTAGTTCTCGCATCGGTTTACATCCCGCGCAACCACCACTTAAACGTAATTATTCTCTATGATAGATATTGGTCGTTTGAAAGGTCAACATCAGACGAACTGACCCATCAGCAAACCAACCACGAACAATATATCAGATTGGCATTACTATCTATTCTCCATACCGACGGGAAACTGTCGAGTAGTGGAGACGTAAGCAGCGATAGTCGGTTTCGAGCGCTCCCGAGCGAATCGGTGACGACCGCGAGTTTAAGTACGATCCCCGGGCCAACGGCGGCATGATCGACGACGCGATTCGCGTCCTCGCCGGCGACTGTACCGTCATCACCGAAGGCCCGGAGCGCGAGGAGTACCGCGGCCGGGTGACGACCATCGTCAAACCCGACAACACCGTCCTCGTCCACGACGTCGACGGCTACCAGCCCGTCGCCTGGCTCACCCGCGCCGACAGCGTCTCGAGCGACCGTGCGGCGGACTTCGCGCTCGTGGCGAAAAAAGAGGGGCAGACGCTCCGGGTCGCCGCCCACGACCGAGACGGGTTCGCCCACTACCCGAGTTCGGCTGCCGGAACCCCCCTCGGCCCCTGTCCGGACTGCGAGAACGGCACGCTCGTCCGCTCGAGCGGCGTCCGCTGTATCGACTGCGGGAGCGAGTACGGGGTGCCGCGGGACGCGACGATTCAGCCCGACGGCAACCGGTGTGCGTGTGGCCTCCCGCGGATGCGCGTCGAGCGCGGCCTCGCCTTCAACGTCTGTCTCGACCGGGACTGCGAGTCCCTCGACGCGGCCGTCCGCGAGGCGTTCGACCGCGAGTGGGCGTGTCCCAACTGCGACGGCGACCTCCGGATCCTCAGACGCGGCGGCCTCATCGCCGGCTGCGAGCGCTACCCCGACTGCGACACCGGCTTCGCCCTCCCCAACGGCGTCGTCGACGGCGAGTGTGCCTGCGGCCTGCCCACCTTCGACACCCACAGCGGCACCCGCTGTCTCGACCCGAACTGCGACCGGATGCTCGAGCCCGCGCTCGAGGCCGAACCGGAGCCCGCGAGCGACGACTGAGTGTACTCGTACCCGCGAGCGACGACTGAGTGTACTCGTACCCGCGAGCGACGGTCGCCCTCGAGTCGGAACGACCGAGCGATCCCCATCGCAACAGCCGCCCGATCGTCCACCGCGGTGGGCGGACTGAAAGGGGCTGACCGTCTCGGCGAAGCACGACGGCCCAAGCACCGCAATCGAATGACGTGAGATGCGGAGCGCAGGGTCGGCGCGCGAGTCGAGACGATCAGGGGCTTTCGAGGGAGGAGAAACAGCGGGGACTCGACCGAATCCGACTAGCGATCCACAGCCCCTTAGTGATCGCCGCCCGACCCTCGAGTATGGGACTCGAGGGGCGATTCGACGAGGAAGCGGGCGTCGTTCGCGTCGGTGCGGACGCCCGGCAGCGATACCACGACTCGCGGGGGTACGGCTATCCGCTCTCGGGTAACGAGATCGCGCTGGCACCCGTCGAGGCGGCGCACCTGCTCTTCCGGGGCGACCTCGAGGCCGTGGTCGCCCCGGACGGCACGGAACTCGACTTCCGGTCGTTCGTCGCCCGCGAACCCGGCACGGACTTCGGGGTTCGCTTCCTCGTCTATGCGGACCTCCGGTCGCGGGGGTTTTACCTCTCGCCGGCGGCCAAACCCTGGGTCGCCGACCCGCCGGACGCGGACTTCGCCGTCTTCCCGCGCGGAAAGGGGCCACAGGACGGCGAGGTCGAGTACCCGCTGCGGGTGATCGGCGAGCGGACCGACGTGGCCGCCAGCGATCTCGCGGCGGGCGTCCTCGCTGTCGTCGACGAGGAGAGCGAGATCACGTACTTCGACATCTCGCGTGCGCCCCCGAGCGGCGCGACGGAGGCCCCGCTCCCCGAGGGCTGCGCGGCCGACCTGCTGGCCGACCGCGTCGTCGTCTGGGAGCCGCCGCTCGAGCTGTACGAGGAGGCCTTCTACGGCCAGCCGCTCGAGGGCCGGGAGTACGACCGGCCGACGCTACAGTGTTCCCTGCTCGAGGCGGCCTACCTCGCGGAGCGGGGGGCGATCGACCTCGAGCCGGAAACGGTTCGATCGCGCGGGCGCGAGGTCGAGGGCGACCGGTTCGACCGGCGACTCGCGGTCTACACGGCGCTGCGCGAGCGCGACGTCGTCCCCAAGACGGGCTACAAGTTCGGCGCGGACTTCCGGACCTACGACGAGGTGGAATCGGTCGACGAACTGGGCCACTCCGAACGGCTGGTGCGGGTCCATCCCGCCGACTACGTCTTCGAACCGCGCGATCTCGCGCTGGACGTCCGGCTGGCCCACGGGGTTCGGAAGACGATGGTGTTCGCGCTGGTCGACGGAGACGGACCCGCTGAAGACGATACCGAAGACGGAGGAACCGCGACGATCGAGTGGTGGTCGATCGAACGCCTGACGCCCTGATGAACGTCGAACTGGACGGTTTTTGAAAGAGAGTCGAAGCAAAGAACGTTGAATTGGATGCTGTTTTGAAAGAGAGTCGAAGCAAAGCGTCCTGCTATCGTGGACACGGGGAGTAGCCACACCCTCCCCAGCCGACTCGTTCGCTCGTAGCGGCGCTTCGCGCCCCGTCCTCGCTCACTCGTCCCTCGCGTCTCAGCGAGCCGCCCTCGCAGTGCTCACGGCTCACTCCGTTCGCCGTTCGCGTTCCGAGGTGCTCCCGTTGGTCGCACCTCGCCTTGCTCGGTCGGCTCGCCAGCGCGCCTAATGGCCGGGAACACGGCTCCGCGCACTCTCGCGCGGAGCCGGGCGACTCGGGGGAGGGCAGGCCCTTTCCTGGAGGACTGAAAGGGCGAGCCGTGCGTGGCGGCTATGCCGTGGTTCGAGAGACTTGCAGTCTCTCGTCATCACGAGACGCCTTCGGCGTCTCGAACGACCACGTTTTCGGTTGTCGGCAAAGCCGACAACCCATGTCGCATTCATATAGTCGCCTACCCCTATCCGCGCTTGCGCGGATATGTCGCTGAGCGACCGCGACAGCGGCGAGGGCTTTCGTCGTGGTCTCGTCTACTGATTTGCACCAGCATCAGTCACCGACTCGAGTCGAACGACACCGACGGACTCACCAGGATACAACCGGCGGCCACCGCGGTCGGAAACGTAAAACCCCCCGCCGGACCATAGGGGGACGTATGCAACTCGAGGTGATCGGTGTCGGTGGCGCAGGCTGTCGGATCGCCGATGCGATCCACGCGAGGGAGCCGGACGAGGGCGGGTTCGTCGGGACCGCCTACGCGTTCGATACCGACAGCGACGCGGTGACGGCGCTGTCGTCGATTCCCGTCGCTCACCGCCACCGGTACGGCCAGACCGTCGCGGGCGGACTCGAGGGGAATCTCCAGCAGGGGTTTGCGGTCGGCGAGGACCACGTCGACGAACTCAGCCGACAGCTCGACGAGGGAACGCCCGCGGTCGCGGACGCCTTTCTCGTCTGTCTCGGACTCGGCGGCGCGACCGGCGGCGGCACCGTCCCCGCGCTCGTTTCGAACCTCAAGACGCTGTACGACGAACCGGTCTACGTCCTCGCGACGCTGCCCGCCAAGCGCGAACTGGAACCCGGATCGAACTCCCAACGTGACCGCGAACGCGCGGGCGACCCGAGAGCGAACGCGAGCGAAGGGGCCACGAGCGGAGGCGACGGCGAGGACGCCCGCCCGATGGCCGAGCAGAACGCGGTCCGGACGCTCGAGCGACTCGAGGGGATCGCCGACGCGGTCGTCTGTTTCGACAACGACGAGTGGCTCCGCGGCGAGGAACCGCTCCGCGAGGCGCGCGATCGGCTCAACGAGGAACTCGTCGCGCGCGTGTCGGCCCTGTTCTCCGCGATGGGCGACGAGCGCGACGGCGGGGCGGCCGAGACGGTCGTCGACGCCAACGACCTCCACCGCATCCTCGGCGCGCGGACGGAGATCGCGACCATCGGCTACGGCAGACAGCAGGTCGACACCGGGAGCGACTCGCTGCTCGGTCTCGGCCTGTTCTCCTCGAGCGACGAGGTCGAGACTACCGAGGCGATCAGCGCCATCGAGACGACGATCAACAAGGCGCTGCACGGGAAACTCACCCTCGAGTGCGAGCGCGCGAGCGCGAGTCGGGCGCTGTTGCTCGTCGGCGGACCGCCGGCGTGGCTCAACCGGCGGGCCATCGCCGACGGCCGCTCGGTGCTCGAGTCGACCACCCAGTCGACCGAGATCCTGAGCGGCGACGCCCCCCGACCCGACAGCGACCAGGTGTTCGCTACCGTGCTCCTGGCCGGCCTCGACCCCGCGGGCCGCCTCGAGACCCTCCGCGAGGAGACCCGCCCGCTCGAGACGGATCGATACAGTACCGACTGAGACGGATTGCCGGAACGATATACCGGCCCACCCGCGCGACGAATCGCCGTCGGAGGCGTGTAGCGGGCGAGTACTTTTATAAGGCCGACCGATACAGATACACTGAAACAGCGGGTTTTGATGCGGGGACCAAGCGATGGCTGAACGCGACGCAGTCGACGAGCAGACGGCGGGACCGGACTGGGGACAGCTGGGGCTCGTCGGTTTGCTGTGTCTCACGCTCGCGCTCGCAGCCGTCGCAGCCCCCGGGCTCGGCGGCATCGGCCTGGGAGGACTCGGCGGCGACGCAGTCCCCGGCGACGCCGAACGGATTAGCACGCTCGAGAGCGAGGACCTCGAGGGCCAGCCACAGGAGTCCGGCGACGGGTTCGGCGACAGCCCCGCGAACGGGGACGCCGACATGGCCGGCAGTGACGCGGTAGCCGGCGAAGACGGCGGATCGGGCGGGGAACCCGGCGACGGAACTACTACCGACGACGGTACCGGAGGAGGCCACGGTGGCGACGACGGTGAACCCAGTGCGGCCGGAGCCGGCGACGGCGAGTTCGGCGACGGCGCAGACGGCGAGGCGGGCGGTGGTGAAGCCGGCGAAACCGGCGACGGTGAATTCGGTGACGACGGCCAGGTCGACGGCGAAGACGGCGAGTTCGGTGACGGAGACGCAGGGGACGGCGAGTTCGACACCGGTGAGGACGGCAGTGACGACGGCGAATTCGGTGACGGAGAGCCGAGCGACGGTGCTGGATCCGGAGAGAGCGGTGACGGCGAGTTCGGCGATGGCGACGGTGATGGCGGCGACGAGGGAAGCCAGGACGAGGAGGTCGACCTCGAGGAGGACTCGAGCCAGGACGAGTCCGACGACAGGATCGACGGGGACTCGAGCGACGAAGACGGCGCGGGGCAGGCGGACGAAGACGGTGACGAAGCGGAGACGACGACCACCTACGACGTGGCGTTCGAGGAGGAGCCGGTGCCTGGAGCCGAGACCACCGCGACGGTCACCAGGGACGGCGACCCGGCCGAGGACGTGGTGGTCTTCTTCGACGACGAGCGGGTCGGAACGACCGACGCGAACGGACGGGTGACCGGCGAGGTGCCGTACACCGACGAACTCGAGGTGACGCTCCGGCCGGCCGGAACGGCCCAGCCGGCGCTGACGGGTGCGGGGTCGGTCGTCGCCGACGGACCGCAGTTCGCCGGCGTCTCGAGCGCCGTCCAGGACGACGGGAACGAGACGCGGACGACCGTCGAACTGAACGCCGAGACGGAACTCGCGGTCGAGGACCCGATCGTCGCCGGGACGGACGTCACGATCAGGGCGACCGTCGCGGACAACCCGATCCCGGACGGGACCGTCTCCCTCGACGGCGACGAGCGGGGGACCACCGACGCCAACGGGACCGCGGAGATCACCCTCCCCGAGACGGCGGGGAACGCGACGATCGCCGTCGAGCGCGGCGAGATCAGGGCCGAACGGACCGTTACCGTCCGCGCGCTCTCGATCGAAACCGACGCGGCGTTCCCCCTTCCGGGGCGATCGATCGACGTCGAGGTGACGGAGGGTGACGATCCAGTCGACGACGCGACGGTCCTGTTAGACGGCGACAGGGTCGACACGACCGAGAACGGGACGGCGACGGTCGCGTTACCGATCGCGGACGCGGCGACGATCGGCGCGACCTACGAGGGGGCGACCGCCGAGACGACCGTCGATGGCCTGTATCGCAACGCCGCGATCCTCGCGGCCGTCGTCCTCGGCCTGCTCGGACTCGTCGGCTACGTGCTGGTCCGCCGGTTCGACGTGACGCGGGAGACCCTGCGCTCGCTGCCGGAACGGATCGTCGCACGCGCCCGGTGGCTGCTCGAGACGGTCCGGCGAAGCGTCGTCGAAGCGATCGTTCGGACGGCCGATGCCCTCGAGCGCGCCGGCTACTGGCTGGCCGACCGCGGACGTGACGCGCTCGACGCGCTCGCTCGCGCGGGTCGCTGGCTCGTCGGCCTGCCGGGGGCGCTCGCCGACCGGGGACTCGCCGCGCTCGCGGCAGTGAACCCGATCCGGCTGGCGGCGGCGCTCGTGGCCGCGATCAGATCGCTGTTCCGGTCCTCGGGGGAGCGACTCGAGTCGCTCGCCGATTCGGCGACGGGTGATTCCGAAACCGAAACGGGCGAGACGTCCGCGGCCGACCGCGACGTCGTCCTCACGCTCAGGGACCTCTGGGAGCAGTTCGTCGGGATCGTCCGCCCGCCGGAGCTCCGGACGAAGACGCCCGGCGAGGTCGGCCGCTACGCCGTCGAGAAGGGGTTCCCGGAGTCGCCGGTCCGCACCGTCGTCGACGCGTTCCGGGACGCCGAGTACGGGCCGTCGCCGCCCTCGAGCGATCGCCTCGAGCGGGTCCGCGCCGCGGTGCGCTCGGTCGCGGACGATCCGGACGGTGTCGACGCGGATCCGTCCGCGCAGGTGGTCGCCGATTCGGAGGCAGGCGGCGACTCGAGCGACGCCGGCGAGAGCGAACGCGAGGCCGGAGACCCCCGGGGAGGTGAGCCGCGATGAGAGTGCGATCGATCACCGACGCCGTGCTCGTGCTCGTCGCCCTCGCCGCGCTCGGGTTCGGGGCCGTGCTGGCGACGACGCCGTCCGCGATTCCGTCGGCGATCGGCCAGGAGGTCGCGACGCTCGAGGAATCGCTCGACCCCGAACACGTCCTGCTCGGGGCCGGGGCCGTCGTCGGCCTGTTCGCGCTGTGGCGGTCGTACTTCTCGGGCGCGACGGACGTACGCGACGGCGGCGTCGATCGGACGGAGCCGAACGAACCGACGGGTGACGTGACCGTGATCGGCGAGCGGACCAGCGAGCGCGTCGAGCGAACGATCGCGGCGCTCGAGCGGGGCACCCAGACCGACGCCGACGCGGTTCGCCGGGAGGTTCGTGCCGCCGTCCGGGCCATCGAGGAGGCTCGCGGCTACTCCCGGGAGCGGGCGGCCGAACGCGCCCGGACGGGCGCGTGGACCGACGACCGGATCGCCGCGACCTTCGTCGGCGACGAGTCGGCCGGGCGGCTCTCGCTGTGGCACCGGCTCCGCCGGTGGCTGTTCCCCGGCCGCACGTTCGAACGCCGGCTCGAGCGGACCCTCTCGACGCTCGAGGCCCGCGCGGCAGGCCGCAATTCGGCCGCCGACGGGGGAGAGACGATCGACCACGAGACGGAGGCAGGAACGAACGTGACGGACGGCGAGCCCGACGATACGGAGGCGAACCGATCGAACGACCGAGCAGGCGACGCGGGGGGCACCCATGCGTAGGGTCACGCGCTGGCACTCGGGCGTGGTCGCGTCGATCTTCCTCGTCGCCGTCGGCTTCCTCGTCGGGTCGGCCGCGCTCGTGGTGGCCGCGATGGTGCCGCTTACGTTCCTGGGGTACGCGGCGCTGTCGTCGGTCGCCGACCCCGCGTCGGCGATCGCGCTCGAGCGGGACTGCACGCCCGCGACGCCGTTGCCCGGGGAGCGCGTCGAGGTCACGCTCACCGTCCGCAACGAGTCCGATCGGACGCTGCCGGACGTGCGGATCGTCGACGGCGTCCCCGACGAACTCGAGGTGCTCGACGGGACCGCCCGCGAGGCGGTGACGCTCCGGGCCGGCGAGGAGGCGACGCTCAGCTACGCGCTGCGGCCGCGGCGCGGATCGTACGCCTTCGATCCGACGTGGGTGCGCCTGCGAAGCCTGAGCGCGACGGCCGTCTCCACCGACGCCGTCGCGGCTGGCGGCGACGACGAACTCGAGTGTACGGTGCCGCTGGACGGCGTGCCGATGCACCGGGAGACGATCCCGTTCGTCGGCTCGATCGCGACCGACAGCGGCGGGCCGGGCTACGAGTTCCACTCGACGCGGGACTACCAGCAGGGCGACCCGCTGAACCGGATCGACTGGCGACGCTACGCCCGAACCGGCGAACTCGGGACCGTCCGCTACCGCGAGCAGGAGGCGGCGAACGTCGTGGTGATCGTCGACGGACGGACGGACGCCCGACTCGCACCGGAACGGGGGCACCCGGACGGTATCACGCTCTCGGCGTACGCCGGCATCGTCACGACCAGCGCCCTGACCGACGTCGGCCACAACGTCGGCGTCGTCGGCCTCGGCGTCCGCGGCGAGACCCCCGGCGTCTACACGGGGCCGCCGGCGTACGTCGAACCCGGAACGGGCGCGAACGTCGGCGGTCGGATCGCTCGAGTCTGTGACGCCATCGCCGCACGCGGTAGCGGCGGGGACGTCACCGCTAGCGGCGCGAACGGGTCGTCCGGAGCGGCCGACGCGGGCTCGCCGACGGCCCGCGCCGACGGCGGCGTCGAGACCGCCGACTACCTCGACACCCTTCTGCCCCCGAATACCCAGCTGGTGGTCTGTACCCCGGCCGTCGACGACGAGATCGTCGACCTCGGGCTCGAGCTACGACGACGTGGCTATCCGCTCTCCGTGCTCTCGCCGAACGTCGCGGACCGCGACGACGTGGGGGCACGACTCGCCGCGGTACACCGGCAGGCGCGACTCGAGCGGCTCCGGCGGACGGACGTGCCGGTGGTCGACTGGTCGCCCGATACGAAGCTCTCGACCGCGCTCGAGCACGGCTTCGGGGAGGTGATCCGCTGATGGCGACCGACGCGGGCCGTCGGTCCGGATCGACGCGGTACGACCGACGGGAGTCCCGACAGTCGGGAGACGCGCGCACGAGGGATCGACGCAGAGCGGAGACGGTAAGCGCGCCGGTGACGGCTATCGCGACCATCGTCGCGGCGCTTTCGGGCGTCCTCGTGCTCGCGTTCGGGGCCGACGTCCTCCTGCCAGGCGTCGTCGCCGCGGTCGCCGGTGGCCTGTTGACGGCGACCGTGACGGCGACGAAACGACGGACACCGGGCGGCCGCGCCGTCGGCAGCGTGCTCGTCGTCCTGACGGCCATCGCGATAACGGCTGCCGTCGGGCTCACGGCGCTCGGAGGCCTCTCGCTCGGAATCGTCTATCGAGTCGGGCTCGTCGTCGCGATCGGAGTCGCGGCGTTCGGTGCGACGGCCACGCTCACCGGCGCGATCGGGGACGGTGCCGTGCGCTCTGCCCTGCCGATCACGACCGCTACCTCGCTCCCGCTCGTCCTCGTGGCCGCAATCTACAGCGGCGTCGTGGATTCGCTAGTCCCCGACCGACGATCAATCGGTGGGGTCGACACCGGCGTCGTCAGCGAACCGTTGCTCTCGCCCGACGGGATCGCGGCGGCGACTGCCACGTTCGTCCTCCTCGCGGTCGCGACGCTGTGGACGGTCTGGATCGTCCTGCCGCGGCTGCCGATCGTCGAGTTCGTCCCGCGGGATCGGCGCGCGGAAGCCCGCGAGTGGGTCTCCCGGATCGCCACCGCGTCGCTGCACTACGGGTTCGTCGTTCTCCTGCTCGGGTTGACCGCGGCCGCGTTGCTGGTCGGCCGGGAGGAGATCACCGTCGACGTCGTCGCCAACGCGGCCGATCTGCTCGAGACGATCCTCGAGCCGATCGCGACCTCGAGGGCGCTCCGACTGCTGTTGCTCTGGAGTATCGCCGCGTTCGTCGCGGCGTACGTCATCTCGCGACTCCCGGGGCTGTACCGGCTGCGACACAGTTCGCTGGTCGCCTGGACCCCGGTACTGACCGGCGGCGTCCTCACGGCGACGCTGATAGCGGTCGCGTATCCGACGCTGTTCGAGCGGCTGCTCGCGCCCGAACTCGAGGCGCTCGCCGCCGACGGGGTCGTGATCCCGAACCCGCTGGGCGGCGTCCTGACGGGCGAGTCCCTGTACGCAATGCTGGCTCCGCCGGGCGGGGTCGCCGTCGCCGCGGTCGCGATGATGGCCGCGGTCGGCACCGCCGGACTGGTGGTGGGCCTGATCTGGCTGACCGGGGCGGTCGCACTCCTGCCCGACCGGGCCGCTCCGGGGTCGGTCGTCGCGGGGGCGCTCGTCCTCGGGAGCGTCCTCGCCGGGGTGGACGGGGCCGGCACGCTGGTGGTCGCGATCCCCGTCGCGTCCGCGATCGTCGCCTGGGACGCGGCCGTCTACGGCGTCTCGATCACCGAGGAACTCGGCGCGGACGCCCCCGTGCGGCGTCCGGCGCTCGTCCACGTCACCGGCGCGGCCGTCGTCGGCCTCGCGAGCGTCGCGCTCGCGGTCGGCCTCACCGCCCTCGCCGAGCGCCTGACCGCGCGAACGGGCGTCACGATCGTTCTCAGCCTCACCGTCGCCTTGCTCGCGGTCTGGATCGTCCTCAAACGGCGGGCGACACGACGGGCCGTCGAGTCGGCCCGGGCCGATCGGCGCGATTCGGGCCGTTCAGGGACGACCCCCCGCGAGCGACGCTCCGAGCCGGCCGCCCCTCGAGAACGTCCCCGAAGGAGCCAGGAGACCGACCGTCCGAACGAGGCGGTGTCCGACCCCGACCGAGAGATCAGCACGACCACCGTCCCGGTGCTTGCACCCGGCGACCGCGTCGACCTCGAGGCGGCCGGCTACGAGACGGTCGGCGACCTCCAGAAAGCGACGGCGGCGGAGCTGGCAGCAGTCGAGGGGCTCCATCCGAGGAAAGCGACGGCGATCAAACGGGCCGTCGACGCAGGGATCGACGGCGACGATACTGGGTCCGACGACGGCTGATCCATCCCACGATCTGTCGGCCTCGAGCGTTACGGGTCGACCGCCGGCACTTCGACGCGGTTCAGCACGTCCCCCACGACGGTCGCCCCGTCGACGCCGTCGATCCGTGCGTCGGTCGTCAGCACGAGGCGGTGTTGCATCAGCGGTTCGGCGATCCGCTTGACGTCGTCCGGCGCGACGTACTCGCGGCCGGCGATCACCGCCCGGGCGCGCGCGGCCTCGTAGTAGCGCTGGATGCCCCGCGGCGAGATGCCGATGTCGACCCGGTCGTCGCGCCGGGTCGCCCGAGCGAGGTCGACGAGATACTCCCGGACCGCCCGGTCCATCGTCACGCCTTCGGGAACCCGCTGGAGTCGTCGAACGCCCTCGCCGTCGAGCACCGGATCGACGGAGGGCATCTTCGTCTCCCGCCGGCTCCGGCGCTCGATCAACTCGAGTTCGCCCGCCTTCTCGGGGTAGCCGATCGAGGATTTGACCATGAAGCGGTCGCGCTGGGCCTCGGGAAGTTCGAACGTTCCCTCCTGTTCGACCGGGTTCTGGGTGGCGATCACCAGGAACGGGTCCGGCAGGTCGCGGGTCTCGCCGTCGACCGTCACCTGGCCCTCGTCCATCGCCTCGAGCAACGCCGCCTGCGTCTTCGGCGGCGCACGGTTGATCTCGTCGGCCAGCACGACGTTCGCGAACACCGGTCCCGGCGTGAACTCGAACTCGCCGCGCTGCTCGTTGAACACGTGCGACCCCGTGATGTCGCTCGGGAGCAGGTCCGGCGTGAACTGGATCCGCGAGAACTCGAGGCCGAGCGCCTGCGCCAGCGTCAGCGCCGTCAGCGTCTTTCCGGTTCCCGGCACGTCCTCGAGGAGGACGTGGCCCCGCGCCAGCGTCGCCGTGAGGACGTGCTCCAGGAACTCCCGATCGGTGATGACCGCGTCGCCGATGCGGGAGATCACCTCGTCACACCGCTCGCTCGCCGACGCGACCGTGAGATCGTCGCCTTGCATCGGTCATCACTGTCAGCCGAACGACCAAGAACGTACTGGCGTGGTAGCACCGTTCGATTCTCAAACACACCTTGGAGAACTGTTTTATCACCAGCGACCGAGCAGCCTACCATGGGAGTCTACGCCGACGAAGTGAGCGAGTTTACGCGATCGAACGACGAGAACGAGGACGACGACCGCGAGCCGCTTGGTGAACGGCTTCGAGGAATGGCAAGCGAGATCGACGTCGATTCCGTCGACGAGGTTCGTGAACTCCGCGAACGGTCATGAGACTCTTTCTCGATACCAACGTATTCATCGCTGCAGTTACAGACGAGCAGGATACAGGGGGCTCAATCTGATGGAGCTGCGGTCGGTGCTGACGAAGAAGCAACGTCTCGAGCTATCCCGGGCCGAAACGATCCAGGACGAAATCACCAGCGACGTAAGGATCGTCATCCCCGACGCGTCCGATATGATGGACGCCAATCGGCTACAGCGTGAAACGCTGCTGTATCCACTCGATTGTTCGATACTCGCCTGTGCACAGAGTCACGACGCTGAACTGGTGTCTTTCGACTCGGAGTTGCAACAGGCGGGTGCTCTCAGTCCTCGCGACGTGTAACCGTACTCGTCTCTCACACCGAAGCCGAAGGCTTTTGCGCGCTGGCGCGCCAACCCCGTGATAATGACCGGAGACGACCCGCTCGAGGAGTCCGAGTCAGGGGAACCGACGACCGGGGAACCGGTGACGGATGGTGGCGCTGCAGGAGCCGACGATGTCGCGCTGGATCCCTGGGGCTCCTCGACCGTCTCCGACTACCGGAAACTGTTCGAAGAGTTCGGTATCGAGGAGGTGGACGAACTGCTCGAGGAGGTGCCCAACCCCCACTACCTGATGCGCCGCGGCGTGATCTTCGGCCACCGCGATTACCGGCCGGTCGCCGAAGCGCTGCGCGAGGGGAAAGAGGCCGCCGTCCTCTCGGGGTTCATGCCCACCGGCGACCCCCACATCGGGCACAAACTGGTCTTCGACGAGATCATCTGGCACCAGCAACAGGGCGCGGACGCCTACGCGCTGATCGCCGACCTCGAGGCGAACTCGGCCCGCGGGATGTCCTGGGAGGAGATCGACGAACACGCCCGGGATTACCTCCTCTCACTGCTCGCGCTCGGGTTCGACCCCGAGGAAGGCACGCTCTACCGCCAGTCCACGAATCGCGAACTGCAGGACCTGGCGTTCGAACTCGGCTCGGAGGCCAACTTCTCGGAGTTCCAGGCGATCTACGGCTTCGACGGCGAGACCAGCGTCTCGCACATGCAGTCGGTCGTCACCCAGATGGCCGACATCCTCTACCCGCAACTCGAGGAGCCGAAACCGACGGTCATCCCCGTCGGCCCCGACCAGGACCCCCACGTCCGGCTCGCACGGGATCTGGCCGAACGGATGCGCTTCTTCAAGGTCTCGAAGGCGTTCGCCAGCTTCGAACTCGAGCCGGGGGAACGCGACGTCGTCGCGGAGTTCTACGAGCGCCTCGATCCCGCCGACTTCGACGACGACCAGCTTCGGTGCGTTCACGTCGCCGAGGCGCTCGAGGAAACGCCGCTGTCGGATCTCGAGGTCGACGCGGGAACGCTCGATTCCGTCCTGACGAAACTCCGCGAGGCGGGCATGGAGCCGGTCCGGCCCCGCACCCGCTTCTTCGATCGCCGGGCCACCGACGAGGCGTTCGAGGCGCTGATCGACGCCGTCGACGGCGAGAAGCGCGTCTACGAGAGCCACGTCGACGCCTTCGACCTCGACGTCGCCGCAGCCGAGGAACTCGCCCGCGAGATCGAACTCGCACACGGCGGCTACGGCTTCCGGCCGCCGTCGTCGATCTACCACCGCTTCATGACCGGCCTCACCGGCGGGAAGATGTCCTCCTCGATCCCCGCCTCGCACATCTCCCTGCTGGACGACCCCGAGGACGGCTACGACAAGGTCAAAGCCGCGACCACGGGCGGCCGCGAGACCGCCGAGGAACAGCGCGAGAAGGGCGGTCGCGCCGACGAGTGTCCCGTTTACGAACTGTACGCCTACCTGCTGGCCGGCGACGACGACGAGTTCGCCAAGCGCGTCTACGACGAGTGCGTCGGCGGCGAACGGCTCTGTGGCGACTGCAAGGAGCAGGCCGCCCAGCTCATGCGGGAGTTCCTCGAGGAACACCAGGAGAAACGCGAGGAGGTCGAGGAGTTGCTCGAGGCGGCGGACGTCGAACTCGAGTCGCCCCGACGGGCCTGACGGTCCCGGGCGTGGAAGTCGACCGCCGCCGGGACCGCGACCGGGTCGAACCGGCCGCCGCCGTCGGATCTGTCAGCCTAACGTACACGGCGGCGTCTGACGAAAATATTTACGACCCACCGTGGTAGAGCCGCCACGGATGCCCCGCCCCTCCGGCCCGCCACGCGACGCCGACGAGCTGTTGATCTGTGCCGACGTGCTGGGTGCGTTCGGCGTCGGCCCGACGGACGTCGCCCGAGCGGACGCGGACACGCTCGAGGAGGCGCTCGCAACTGCCCTCGCCGACGGCCAGCACCGGACCAGCGTCCTCCGGCGAACGATCGCGCGGAGCGACCCCGGCCTCGGCTGTGCCGCCCGCTACGCCCACGACGCGCTCGTCGACGAACTCGAGACCCTCTTCGAGTCGGTCGACTGGTCGTTCGAGATGGTCCCCGCGACGGAACGGCGCGACCGCTGGACCGTCCGGGTCAGCGACCACCGCGGACGACAGGCCGAGACGACGGTCGCGTACCCCGATACGCCGCTCGGAACCGACAACCTCCCGGCAATCCTCCACGCGCTCAACACCTCCCTGCTCGCCGGCACCGACGCGCGGTTCGTCTTGCTCTCGAGCGGGCGCGATCGCTGGCAGGCCGCCCTCGTCGATCCCGAAGAACTCGAGCGGCTGCGCGACCGGTACGGCCCACGCATCACCGCAGTCGAGCGGCCGCTGCTGCCCGAACACCCGATCGAGGCGTACGTTCCGGACGCCGACTCGGCCGACGGACGCCCGTCGTCGGCCGAGGAGACCGACCCCTGGCCCGACTGGGCACAGACCCGGGAACGGGACGACGGAGCGGCCGCTCGAGCCGACGGCGCGGACGCCAGCCAGTCGACGCTGACCGACGTGGCCTCGCTGATCGAGGACCCCGAAACCGACGACCACGCCGAAGCGGACGCCGCCGGGTCGTCCGCCGAAGCGGACGAATCCGACGACGCGACCGACGACCGTGGAGCGGCGGACGACGCTGCCGCCGGCCCCGGTACGGCAGGGGAGACGACCGAGGGTCGATCGCCCGTGGAGCCGGCAGCCGCCTCGTCGACCGCAGCGACGGACGGCTTCGAACTTCGAGGGTCGCCGTCGGTCTCGAGAGTGTCCGACGACGCCCCGACCGAGACGACGTCACCCCCCGAGTGCCGCCGAGCGGATCGGTCGCTCCTCGCCGCCGACTCGGACTCGTCCGACGCCGACGCGAACTCGCGCGCCGACGACGCGTTCGGGACGCTCTCGGGCACGACCCGGACGGCCCGCGTCTCGAACGACTCGTTCGGCAGCGACGTCGCCTGGGACACCGAAACCGACCGCTACCGGGCGCTGGGTGCCGCTCTCGGTGCCGGCGGCCGCGTCTCCGTGCGCGGCCTGCTCGAGGACGACGAGTTCTTGCCGGAACTGCCCGCGGCCGAACCCGAACGGACGCGCATCGAGTTCGAGGACCCGTTCGATCCCGGCGCGTTGCACGAGGCGAGAGCCGCCGCCGAACAGTCCGGCTTCGTCTGGGTCGACGCGGGCACCCTCGATCGGACCCGCGTCTCGAACGGGTGAACGGAGTGCTGTCGTTCGACCCGACCCGAAACTGCCACAATAGGTTTTAGCCGCGGGTCGAAAGTAGCGCGTATCGATGACAGCGACGGCGACGATGGGAGCAGCGGGCGTCCTCGGCGCGAGCGGGCTCGCCCTCTGCTGGCTCGCCCTCGTCGTCGCCAGACGGCCCGACAGACCGGGACGAACGGCGTTCGGCCTGTTTGCCGGCGTCGTCGCGGTAGCCGCGCTGAGTGGCGCGGTCGGACTGCTCGTCGGGGTCGAGCCGACGATCGACGGCTGGAATCACCTCGTCCGTGCGCCAGCGTATCTGGCCGTCGGTGCCTGGTTCGTTTTCGTCGTCCAGTACACGGGACGGAGCGAGTCACTCACTGGACGAGGAACCATCGCCCTGATGAGCCCGCTGGTCGCGGCCGTCGTGCTGACGACGCTCGACGTCGGAATCGCCGGACAGAACGGCTCGCCAGCCGACATCGTTTCCGTCCTCGACACCGCTGGCGGCACCCTCTGGATCGCCGTCGGCGTCCTGCTGTTCGGCCTCTTTCCGTTCGCCTTCGCGTTCGCCGGCATCGCGATCCTCCTCCAGACGAGTTTCGCGAGCGACCGGTTCTCGGCCGGACTGGCCGGCACGCTCGGCGTCGTCGTCGTGAGCCCGCTGGTCGCCTCGTTCGTCGGCTCGACGGTCAACGACGCGATCGGCACTGGCGGGCTCCTCGCCATCTACGCGATCGGATTCGGGAGTTGTGCGGTCGCCTGCTGGGTGGCGATCGATCGGTACGAGGCGTTCGGCTCCTCGGCCGTCGCCGTCAGCACGCTCGCCCGACGGCGCGTCCTCTCGGAACTCGAGGACGCCATCGTCGTCCTCGACGATCGAAACCGGATCGTCGACCTGAACGACGCCGCCATGCGGACGTTCGACGTGCGTTCCCAGGACGTGATCGGCGACCCCGTGGACGCCCTCGTCGGCCAGCGCCTCGAGAGCCTCGACACCGACGACGTCGTCCGCCTCGAGACGGTCGACGGCACGCGGCGGTTCGACTCCCAGGCGACCGGATTGGTCGTCGACGACCAGTGGGTCGGGACGGTGGTGAACTTCCGGGACGTCACCGAGCGGGAACTCCGCGAACAGCGGATCCGAATCCTCAATCGCGTGCTCCGGCACAACCTGCGGAACAAACTCGCGGTCGTCCGGGGGAACGCAGAACGGGTGCGGACCGTCGACGAACCGTCTTCGATCGCCACCGAGATCCAGGCCGTCTCGGACGAACTGCTCGCGCTCGGCGAGAAGGCTCGCATGATCGAGTCGGTGCTCGACGCCCAGCGATCGAACGTCGATCCCACGCGGGTCGCGGCGGTCGTCGAGTCCGTCGTCGAGGACGTCCGGGCGCGAAACGAGGACTACGAGATCGACGTCGCGATCCGCGAGAGCTGGACCATCGAGGCCAGCGGCCGCGCGCTCGAGTACGTCGTGGGCGAACTGATCGAGAACGCCATCGCCCACAACGACGCCGCGTCGCCGCGAGTCGAGGTGACGGTGACGGCGGACGACGAGCGCCACGGCATCGTCTCGATCGTGGACAACGGTCCCGGCATTCCGGAGGAAGAACGCGTCGCCATCCAGTCGGGCGAGGAGTCGCCGCTCGTCCACGGCAGCGGCCTCGGCCTGTGGGGCGTCCGCTGGATCGTCACGCTGCTGGGCGGCGACCTCCAGTTCGCGGCGAACGACCCCCGCGGAACGATCGTCCACGTGGACCTGCCGCGGCAGTCGACGCCCGAGTCGCTGCAGGACCCGACCATCGTCCGCGACCGCTCGGAAGCGGGGCTGGTGACGACCGACGGCGGCGACCGCGAGCCACCGTCGATGGGGCGTGGGGAGTGAGGGCACACCGCAACGTTTTTGCCGAGGGTCGCGAATTCTCGAACGATGACGCCCGAATCCCACGACGGCGGTGTCGGCGATCGACCGCAGCAGCGACGCCCGGGATTCGGCTTCCGTTTTCGCGGGTAGGACGGGGCGGTGGACCCGGGGACGACCACACCGGTCGGCCCGGCGAAACCGTCCAGTTCGGGACGGCTCGAGCGACTGCCCTCTCGAGCCGAGTCGGAACCGCTAACTGAGAGCCACCCAGCTATCTACCCAAGCGAATGCAACTTCCAGAATCACAGGTCGCGGTCCTAGAGGCCGCGAGCGCGGACGAGGCGACGGCCGTCGACGCCCTCGCCGCGGCGACCGACCTGCCGCCGGAAACCGTCACCGGGGCGGCGTTCGAACTCGAATCGGAGGGCCTGGTCGCCGTCGAGGAGCGCGTCGACGAAACGATCACGCTGACCGACGAGGGGGGGACCTACGCCACGGAGGGCCTGCCCGAGGTGCGACTGTACGAGGCAGCCCTCGAGGCCAGCGCGGACGAGGACCCCGTCGAGATGGGGCGAGTCATCGGCCAGTCCGGCCTCGAGGGGCCGCAGGTCGACATCGCGCTGTCGAACTACGCCCGGAAGGGGTACGGTACGATCGAGAGCGGCGAGATCACCGCCGACCCCGACGCCGATCCGTCGGCCGACGCCGAGGCGAACGCCCTCGAGAGGCTGTCGGGCCAGGATGCACTCGGGCTCGAGGACGTGGGCGTCGACGACGAGACGCTCGAGCAACTCGAGCGGCGCGGCCTCGTCGAGGTGCGCGAGTCGACCGTCCGCGAGGTGACGCTGACCGAGCAGGGCGTCACGGAACTGATGGCCGGCGTCGAGACGGCCGAGACGGTCGGCCAGGTGACGCCGGAACTGCTCACGAGCGGCGAGTGGGAAGACGTGGAGTTCGCCGACTACAACGTCGAGGCCGACGCCGAGGCGGTCGAGAGCGGCAAGGTCCACGTCCTGCGCCAGATGGCCGAGCGCGTCAAGGACGTCCTCGTCGGGATGGGCTTCCAGGAGATGGACGGTCCCCACGTCGACGCGGACTTCTGGATCAACGACTGCCTGTTCATGCCCCAGGACCACCCCGCTCGCACGCACTGGGACCGCTTCGCGATGGAGCAGCCCAGCCACATCGACGACCTCCCCGAGGACCTCGTCGCGGACGTCGAGCGCGTCCACCGCGAGGGACTCGGTGACGACAGCGAGGGGTACCACTCGCCGTGGGACGAGGACTTCGCCCGGGCGCTCGCGCTTCGGGGGCACACCACCTCGCTCTCGACGCGCTACCTGTCGGGCGAACAGATCGGCGAGATCGAACCGCCCGCGCGCTTCTTCAGCGTCGAGAAAGCGTACCGGAACGACACGCTCGACGCAACACACCTCCTCGAGTTCTACCAGATCGAGGGGTGGGTGATGGCCGAGGACCTCTCGGTGCGGGATCTGATGGGCACCTTCGAGGAGTTCTACGCCCAGTTCGGCATCGAGGACATCCAGTTCAAACCCCACTACAACCCCTACACGGAGCCGAGCTTCGAACTGTTCGGCACCCACCCCACGACGGGCGAACTGATCGAGATCGGTAACTCCGGCATCTTCCGCGAGGAGATGCTCGAGCCGCTGGGCGTCGACTGCGACGTCATGGCCTGGGGACTGGCCCTCGAGCGACTGGCCATGCTGACCACCGGCGCGGAGGACATCCGCGACCTCCACGGGACGCTCGCCGACCTCGAGTTCCTGCGCAACGCGGAGGTGACCTACTGATGCCCACCGTCGACATCGATCCCGACGAACTGCGCGAGTTGACCGACCACGAGGAGAAGAGCGACGAGGAGCTGAAGGACGATCTGTTCGGCCTCGGCCTCGAGTTCGAGGGCCGCACCGAGGACGGCGCGTTCGAACTCGAGTTCGCCCCCGACCGCCTCGACCGGCTCTCGGTCGAGGGCGTCGCCCGGTCGCTGCGCTACCACTACGGCGACTCGCGGGGCGTCCACGTCCCCTCGACGAACGCCGCGGACTGGACGATCGAGGTCGACGAGTCGGTCCCCGACGAGCGACCGTACGTGACCGGCGCGGTGGTCCGTGACGTCGACTTGGACGAGGAAGCCCTCGAGTCGCTCATCCAACTGCAAGAGAAGCTCCACGCGACGATGGGCCGCAAGCGTGCCAAGGGCGCGATCGGCATTCACGACCTGACGATGCTCAAGGGTCACGATGCGCTACGCGCATCGGAACACGCGAGCGGCGATGAGCCGCGAGCGAGCCCCGCGACGGAGGGGAATCCAACGATCGAGTACGTCGGCATAGAGCCCGACGAGGACACGTTCGTCCCGCTGGACTCGGACAAAGAGATGACGCCGGCACAGGTGCTCGAGGAGCACCCGACGGGCGAGACCTACGCCGACCTCGTCAGCGAGTACGAGCGCTACCCCGCGATCTACGACGACCTCGGGCTGTTCTCGTTCCCGCCGGTCATCAACGGCCGCCGCACGGAGGTCTCGACGGACTCGAGAGACCTGTTCGTCGAGATGACCGGCACCGACCAGTGGACGATCGACAAGATGCTGAACATCGTCTGCTACGCGCTGGCCGCGCGCGGGGCCACGCTCGAGGAGGTCCGCGTCGAGTACCCGGACAGCGAGGCCGCGAACGCGGCCTCGGACGGGAGCCGGACGGAGTCCGGCGGACGCGAGATCGTTCGCCCGGACCTCTCGACGAAGACCAAGACGGTCGCCCACGACCGCATCGAGACCATCCTCGGCATCGAACTCGCGCCCGACGAGGTGATCGACCTCGCGGAGCGGTCGGGGCTCGAAGCGGAGCGCGAGGAGGACGACGACGGGAACCTCGTCTACGAGGTCACGATCCCGCCGTACCGCGTCGACGTCCTCCACCCGCTGGACGTGATCGACGACCTCGGGCGGGCCTACGGCTTCAACGACCTCGAGCCGACCTACCCCGACGTGGGAACCGTCGGCGGCCGCCACGAGCGCTCGCGCCTCGAGCGCGCGGCCCGCGAGCAACTCGTCGGGCTGGGCTTCGAGGACCTGCTGAACTTCCACATGATCAACGAGGAGCAGAACTACGAGCGCCTGGACCTCGAACCGGGCACCGACGCCTACGGCGCGGGCGAGCCCACCACCATCAAGGAGGTCTACAGCGAGGACTACACGATGTTGCGGACCTGGGTGCTGCCCTCGCTGCTGACGGTCCTCGAGCGCAACACCCACCGCTCGTACCCACAGCACCTCTCCGAGATCGGCTTTACGGCCCGTCTCGACGAGACGGAGAACACCGGCGTCGCCGAGAACCGCCACGTCGGGGCCGTCCTCGCGAGCCACGACGCCGGCTACGAGGACGCCAAGGCCCGCCTGCAGGCGCTCTGCCGCCAGTTCGACGTCGACCTCGAGACGCCGCCGACCGACCACCCGACGTTCATCTCCGGTCGAACGGCCGCGGTCGTCATCGACGGCGAGGAGGTCGGCGTGATCGGCGAGATCCACCCGAAAGTGCTCGTCGAACACGACCTCGAGGTGCCCGCGGCCGCGTTCGAGTTCGACCTCGCGGCGCTGCGGTAACCGGCTATTTTCGTTCCGAGCGACCCAGTTAGACCCGTCGCGTGAGGTGATCCCGGACCGTCCGCTGGCAGTCGGCACAGACCTCCTCGAGCCGAAGGGCCGTCGTCAACACGGGATGTGCGGTCGAAAACTCCCGGTAGAGGAAACCGGCGACCGTTCGCTGGCGGACGCCGGCGCTGCCGTTGTACGTCGCCGTCTCCTGGAGGACCGACTGTCGCTCGCGCAGGAGGTCCCGACAGCGCTCGCGGTGGCGCTCGAGCGTCTCGTGGCGCTCGCGAAGCGCCTCGAAATCCAGTTCCAGCAGGGGGGTCTCGTTCGCACGGCAGAGCCACGCCGTGATCACGTCGATATCGGATCGGGCCGCCTCGAGCGAGTCGGCTTCGCGCTCGAGCGCCAGGTCGAACGCCTCGAGTTCGGCCCGACGATCGGCGGTCGCCGAGGTGACGGCACGCTTGACCTGCGGGGTGAACGCGCCGTCGGTTCCGGGGGCTAGCGCGACGGCGATATCGCGGCCGAGTTCCTCGCCGATCGTCTCGAGCAACGGTTCGTCGTCGGCGTCGGTCACGCTGTGGGGCCGGATCGTCTCGGCGAACGACTCCCGGACCTGCCGGCACCGGTCCGCCGTCGAGTCCGAGCGATCGATGGTCGTCACCATCCCGCCGTCCGTGAGACGTGGCTGGGTCGGCGTGTCTACCTCGACCGGGTCGAGGTCGGCGACCTCTTTGGCGAACCGCTCGACGCTCTCGCGGTGGGCCGCGACTTGCTCGCGTTCGCCGTCGACGCGGTCGATCGCGCGGTGAACGAGGGTTTCGACGGTCATGGTTCGGGCTCCGGGGAGGCGTGGATCAGGCCGTTCGACGACGTCGCCTCCGTCGAGACGTCGAGTCGCCACGTCGCGGACTCCTCGGAGAGCCGTTCGACCGCGGAAATCTCGAGTTCGCGGTCCGGCCGTCGGCGCAACACGTCGAGGACGATTGGCAAGGTGACGAGCCGTTCGTCCGAGTCGCCGAACGCGTACTCGTCGAGCGTGACGGTCCACGACCCGGCGGTTTCGTCGGCGTCATCGGAGTCGGGATCGAGCGTGAACGCCTCGAGGACCGTCGCCGCCTGGAGTCGCGACAGCGCCGACTCGAGCGGTTCCTCGTCGGCGGGACCGGGCGGAAGCCGGTTCGCGCTCGCGAGCAGGATCTCCCGTTGCTCGTCGGGGTCGAGGGAGTCCTCGAGTTCCGTCGCCATGCTCTCGATCAGGCGGATACAGAGTTCGTCCGGCCCGTCGACGGATTCGGCGACCGAGAAGTAGGTGTCCATGATCGCGTCTTCGACGTCCGTGTACGACGACGCCGCGACGCTCTCGAAGACCGCGCCGGCGACGGTGTGACAGAAGTCGATCATCGACGCGCGGTCATCGAGTGGGTCCTCGGTCTCGGACGATCGGCGGCGCTCCGGGTCCGAGTCTCGCCCGGCGGCCGACCGCTGACAGACCACGACGTCGTAGTAGGGCACCTGCGGGTCGTATCGTCGAAGGGCGGCCCGATACTGCTCGGTCGCTCGCGCAGCCGCTCGAGCGGTCGGGCGCGTGTCGAACGTGAGCCCCGCGGCGGGAACCGGCCGTTCGCCCGTCCGGCCGCAGACGAGCACGTAGTCGCCGGAATCGCTGGCTATCGATTCAACGTATCGCCGAATGTCGTCGAGTGTCGCGCCGACCATTTTAGGCTAACCTAAAGCAAGGCGAGTATAAAATAGTTAGGTAGACCTAAAACCTGTAGCGGTCGTGGGGAGCAACCCATCGCACTCGGGCCGATATCACACCAACATAGCAGCCTGGGCCGGCCATATCGCTTCCGAAATCGGCCCCCAGCCGACTCGAGCGCATCGATTCGAGTGGCGTCTTACCGACTCGAACGAACGCCACCAGAACAGACCACGACGGCAAGCGCGTAGACGGCAGCGAGAGAACTAGAATTCGTGTTCGACGTCGTCTTCGTCGGCTTTCTGGATGATGATCTTGCCGTCTCGGACCCGGACGAACACCTCGTCACCGATGTCCATCCCCGCGACTGCGAGTTCGTCCTCGTGGAGGTTGAGGTGGACGTTGTGGTAGTTGCCGTCTTCGTCTTTCGCACCGCTCGGACTCAGCTTCTTTTTCCGTACCATCGCGGGATTCTATGACGAACTTCGCCGTAGGATATACTTAAGTGTTTTCTACGACACGGCCACTGATACGTCGGAGTACCAACGACACTGAGTCGGGAGAACAGCGTCCGTGACGCTATTGCGGAGCAATAGTGCACCCCACGCACTTAAAAATACCGACGCTGTCGGTCGGTTTTCAGGGATATCTTTATGTCGGGCCGTGTGCTGGGTTGACACGGAGGCGAAACCATGGTACGTGAAGACGGTAAGCGAAACTTCGCACTGCGCGAGTCGGATGGTGAGGAAACTAGCGTCTTTTCGGGGAACACGCCACGGCAGGCAGCACTGAAAGCGGCCCGACGGCTCGAGCCCGGACCGAGCGAGGAGGAGGCCGATCGGGTCGAACTCCGACTCCGCGAGAAGGGGACCGACAAGGTACACATCTACGACGGCTGGGCCTGGGAAGAGACGGCACCCGACGACAAACCCGACTGGATGCCCGACGAGATCACCGAAGCGAACGTCTCGAAGAAAGGGATCGAACACCTCGAGGAGTGAGGAGCGGACCGGTCGTTTTTGCGTCGCGATATCCACGAACGCCTCGAGAGCCGTGAGTGCAACGGCGCTGGGCCTCGAGTGACGAAGTAATCGAGAAACACGGTCGCGTTCTACCGAAACGAACCGCGAGTGAAAACGAACCGAGAGCCGTCCGTTCAGACGGTTTCCTGTACGTCGTTTCCGGCGCACCCGCCCGGGTCGCGGGTGCGCCGGTACATCGGCAATCCGTCTCAGTCCGCGGGCTGGGAGTCGCCGGCCTCGACCCGCTCGAGGGAGCCGTCGTCACCGGCGGCTCCGGCCTCGGCGGTGTCCTCGAGTGCGTCGGGGCTACGTAGAACGATGCCTCCGAAGCCGATCACGAGGATCCCCTCGACGTAGATGAGCGAGATCTGGCCGACGAAGTCGTCGACGAGACCCATGCCGGAGATGAGGCCGTTGACGACGAGACCGATCCAGGCGAGTACGACGAGATACTTGAGTTTGTTGAAGAGCAGGCGACGCTGGGGCGACTGCGTGTTTACCACGTGCGTGTACGGTCCGAACAACACGTAGATACCCGCGAACAACAGGGCAATCGGGGTTAACGATCCCACGGTTGCGAGCACGCCGTCGAGGAACCCGGCGACGTACGTGATCCAGACGCGACCCAGCACGATGGCGTACAGGACCCCTGTCAGTCGCGTGCCGACGCCGGCGACGGCAGCGATGACGTAGATGATCGGGAGCCACAACCCGGTGTACCCGAGGAAACGGACGAGGTCAGTGGTACCGCTGTTTGTGAACTCGATGGCAGTCATCACGACGTACGAAACGGCCATCGCACCGGCCGCAATCGTCACCACGTAGCCGTAGCGTCGACTCTCGGGCGAGAGCGAACGCGACCAGACGAGGAACGCGAGCGTCGTGACGACGAACACCAGCGCCGAGATGGCGAGGAGCTGATTGGCGTCGAGCACGGTCAGTCACCCCCCACGCTGCCCGCGGCGGTCGGATCCGCCCGTCCGTCCTCTGCGAGCGTGAACTCGTCGATCAACCGTTTCAGGTCCTCGGCGTTCTCGCCGAGATCCCTCGCGGTCTGCGAGACCGTATCGATCGTCGCGCTCGTCTCTTCGGAGGCCGCCGCGGCCTGCTGGGCCGTGTTGCTCGTCTCGTCGGCGACGTCGGCGACGTCGTCGACGATCACCGACAGTTCCTGTGCGGAGTCGGCCTGATCGTCGCTCGTCTGTGCGATCTGCTGGATGCTCGCGTCGACGGCGTCCATCTCGTTCGAGACCGTCTCCAGACGCGACTCGAGGTCGTCGACGATCGCGGCCGTCGTCTCCATGTTGTCGTCGACTTCCGAGATCTCGTCGGCCGTCGTCTGGGTGCGTTCCCGGATCGACTCGAGGGTCGCCTCGATGTCGTCGACGGCGTCCATCGTCTCCTCGGCGAGCGATTTGATCTCGTCGGCGACGACGGCGAACCCGCTGCCGGCGTCACCGGCGGTCGCCGCCTCGATCGACGCGTTCAGTGCCAGCAGGTTCGTCTGGTCGGCGATGTCGTCGATCAGGGCGATGATCTCCTCGATCTGTTCGGTCTCCCGGGAGAGTTCGTCGGCCGTCTTCACGACGGTCTCGGTCTTGTCGGCCAGTTCGTCGATCGTCTCGGCCGCCTCGCCCGCGAGTTCCTGTCCGTCGTCGGTGAGTTCGGACACCTGCTGGGACTGATCGGCGATCTCGTTGGTCGTCGAGGCGACCTCCTCGGTCGCCGCCGAGAGTTCGCTGACCTCGCCGGCCGCGTCGTCCAAGTTGCCCGACTGCTCGGCGGCACCGTCGGCGATCTCCTGGACGGACTCGGCGACGTCCTCGCTAGCCGTCTTGATCTGCTGGCTCGAGTCCTCGAGTTCGACCGAGATCGACTCGACGGTGTCGACCGAGGTCTGAACCTGGGCGATGGTCTCGCCCATCCGGTCGAGCATCTCGTTGAACGACGTGGCGATCGCTTCGATCGCCTCGTCCTCGACCTGCGGTTCGAGTCGCCGGCTCAGATCGCCCTCTGCACAGGCGTCCATGACCTCGGAGAAGCGTTCGGCTTCGGCGACCAGACGCTCGTTCTGCCGTTCGACTTTCTCGCGCGTCTGCTGGACGCGTTCGCGCTCCTCCTCGAGTTCTTCGGCCCGCTCTTCTGCCTCCTGCTGGGCCTGCTGGGCGCGCTGTTGTTCCTCCTCGAGGTCCTCGAGGGTCTCCTCTAGGGAGTCGCGCATCTCCTCGATCGAGCCGTAGAGCCGGCCGATCTCGTCGATGCGGTCGGACTCGAGGTCGACGTCGAACTCGCCCTCACCGATCCGTTCGGTGCGCCGGCTGAGCCGGCGAAGCGACAGCGAGACGTTGCCCCCGAGGACGATCCCCAGGAGGCCGAGGTTCATCAGGAACACGACGACCAGCCCGGTGATGGACGCGATCGCCCGTGCCTGGGCCTCCTCGGCCGGTCCCGTCACGGCGTGTCTCCCCAGTATGACCGCGATGAAGAGGGTGACGCCCATGACGATCCCGACCATCGCGGCGATTTTCGCACTGTACTGCTCGCGTAACCGATTCGGAGTGAACGTTTCGAGTACCATCGTAGCCCTGCCCGAGTGAGCCCACCGTCGTGACGGCAGGCGTCGGCTAGGTGAAGCGACTGTCAGGGATGCAGATAACTGTTATCGCCGAAACGGGACGAGTTCGACGTGTCTATCAACCTAGTAATGAGTGCGGTCTGGAACGATCCCTCCGTTCTCAGTACAAGTGCGTTCACGAATGCCCGTATTCACACACCGAACTCTGGTCGTGTTCGCCAGCTATTATGTCGTCGATCGACGCCAGACGGTATCTCGAACCGCTGGCATGAATCGAACTCGACCGTTCGTTTCGGTGCCTTCACCCGGGAGAGCGACCGGCAGGGAACCCGACGGTCTTTTGACGGTCTCGCCGCTACGAGGGGACGATGGCTGCAGTCACACTCGGGCCCGAAGGAACCTACTCACACCGGGCGGCGCGTGCGATCGCCGACGGCGACGCGATCGCGTTTCGGCAGTCGGTCACCTCGATCGTCGACGCCGTCGCGGCCGGCGAGTACGACCGCGGCGTGATCCCCATCGAGAACAGTATCGAGGGCTCCGTCACCGAGAGCCTCGACGCCCTCGCGGAGTACGACGTCGCCGTCGTCCGCGAGATCGTCACCCCCATTCGCCACGCGTTGCTCGCTCAGGGTGAGGAATTCGACACGGTCGCCAGCCACTCCCAGGCGCTCGCCCAGTGTCGGACCTACCTCGAGCAGGAGTACCCCGACGCCACGCTCGAGGCCGTCGCCAGCACGGCCCAGGGCGTCGAGTTCGCCCGCGAGGATCCCTCCGTCGCGGGGATCGGCCACCCCGCGAACGCCGACGGCGGGAACGGCCTCGAGGTACTCGCCGAGGACATCCAGGACCAGGATTCGAACGCGACGCGCTTTTTCGCGCTCGCGCCCGCCAGCGAACGATCCGAGGGTGGCGGCAAGACCTCGATCGTCGTCTATCCCGACGTCGACTATCCCGGATTGCTGCTCGAGATGCTCGAGCCGTTCGCCGAACGGGACATCAACATGGCCCGCGTCGAGTCCCGGCCGAGCGGGCAGCGACTCGGCGACTACGTCTTCCACATCGACATCGAAGCCGGACTGTACGAAACCCGGACGCAGGAAGCCCTCGAGGAGATCGAGGCCCTCGCCGCGGACGGCTGGGTGCGACGGCTCGGCTCCTACGATACGGAACACGTCGTGGAGTGACGGCCGGCGGGAACACGTATCGAGACCGGCCGGTTCCCTCGCGTTGGGAAGACCGTTTATGTACCGATGGTCGTTGCTGTGGGGTATGGCAACGACACGGGACGTTCCCGATCCGGCCGAGTACGAGTGGGACTTCGAGAAACGCGGTTCGGTGGGCATCTGGTTCATGAAGGGCTGGCAGGGGTTCGCCGACGAGGACCTCGAGGCGGCCAGCGAACACTACCGAGAGCGAGGGAGTCGACCGGACGTCGAGGCGACCCTCGCCGTCTTCGGCGACGCGACGACCCTGCCCAAGGAAACCCAGGAGTACATGGGCGAGGCGTGGTCCGCCAACGGCGAGTACACCGGCGTCGACCGGATCGGCTTCGTCTCCAGCGGGATCGCCGCGATGGCGGTCAAATCGCAGGTCGAGGTCGACGGCGCGGACGTCGAGAGCTTCGACGACCTCGAGGCCGCCCTCGAGTGGGCGTCGGCCTAGCCCGTCGGCCACCGAAAGCCGTTTCCGCGCGTTCGCAGTACGCTCCCGTATGTCACTCGAGGAGGGTACGGACGCGCCGACGGTCACCGCACGGAATCAGGACGACGAGACGGTCACGCTCGCGTTCGACGAGCCAACCGTGCTCTACTTCTACCCGAAGGACGACACGCCCGGCTGTACGACCGAGGCCAGCCAGTTCCAGCGCGAACTCGAGAGCTACCGCGACGCCGGCGTCTCGGTCTACGGCGTCTCGGTCGACGACGTCGACTCCCACGCGGCCTTCTGCGAGCAGGAGGGCCTCGAGTTCGACCTGCTGGCCGACCCCGACGGCGAGGTGGCCGCGGCCTTCGACGTCGAGCGACGGGGCGGCGACGGACCGACCGCCCGGACGACGTTCGTCCTCGCCGACGGCGAGGTGCAGGCGGTCTACGAGAACGTCGATCCGGACGGCCACGCCCGCGAGGTGCTGTTCGACGCGCTGGACGCGGGACTGGTCTCGCTGCCGGAGTGACGCCGCCGTTCATTGTGACCGTCCGTCGCGGGCAGATTTATCCCGATCCAGGCCCTACGGAACGATATGCGAGGGAACCCGTTCGACGAGTTCGAGAACGTACTCGATCGGCTGAGCCAGCAGGTGGAGCAAGGGATGGGCGGCGGCCTCCAGGTCCCGGGGTCGGTCCCCGTCGACGTCGTCGACACCGGCGAGGAGTACGTCGTCACGGCCGACCTCCCCGGCTACGAGACCGACGACATCGAACTGACCCTCTCTGACGGCACGCTCCGCCTCGAGGCGAGCAAAGCCGAGAGCGAGGAACACTACGAGGGCCAGTACGTCCGCCGCGAGCGCAGCAAGACGACGGCCAACCGTCGGATCCGGCTCCCGGAACCCGTCGAGGAGGATTCGGTCTCGGCCGGCTACGAGAACGGCGTCCTGACGGTCCGCCTGCCGAAGGTCGGCGGCGGCGAGGAGTCCAAAGAGATCGACATCGAGTGACGCGATGGCGCGGCCGGTCGCGACCGCTCCCGTCGCGGCGACCCGTTCCGTTGCGCGCGGCCGCCACTATCGCCACCGGTTCGTATCGCCCGATGTGGGAGTGCTTTTACCGGAGCCGACACAACGAGGGGGTATGAGCTACGACCCGCAGGAACTCGAGGCCGAGTGGCGCGAGCGCTGGGCCGAGTCGGGGCGGTACGAGGCCGACCCCGACGGCCGCGACGACGAGGCCGGCGAGGCGCGACGCGCCTCGAATCGGTCGAGCGGTGACGATGAGGAACCGCGAGACGCGACGTTCGTGACGGTCCCCTACCCCTATCCCAGCGGCGGGATGCACATCGGGCACGCCCGAACCTACACCGTCCCGGACGTCTACGCCCGGTATCGACGCCAGCAGGGCGATAACGTCCTCTTCCCGATCGGCTGGCACGTTACGGGCACGCCGATCATCGGTGCCGTCGAACGGCTCAAGAAAGGTGAAGAGGAGCAGCTGTCGGTTCTGCGGGACACCTACAACGTCCCCGAGGACACCCTCGAGGAGCTCGAGACCCCGATGGGCTTCGCCCGCCACTTCATCGAGAACCACTACAAGCAGGGGATGCGCCAGCTCGGCCTCTCGATCGACTGGCGTCGCGAGTTCACGACGAACGACGAGCGCTACTCGAAGTTCATCACCTGGCAGTACGAGACCCTCAAGGAGCGCGGCCTGCTCGAGAAGGGGCTGCACCCGGTCAACTACTGTACGAACGAGGAGCAGCCGGTCACGACCCACGACCTGCTCGAGGGCGAGGACGCCGAGTACCAGGAGTACACCCTCATCAAGTTCCGCGCGTCGCAACGCGACGCGGAACGAGCGAGCGGTGACGGGACGGAACCGCGAGCCGAGGACGACGGGACGATCTATCCGATGGCCACCCTCCGCCCCGAGACTGTCCGCGGGGTGACCAACGCCTACGTCGACCCCGACGCGACCTACGCCCGCGCGATCGTCGACGGGGAGGAGTGGATCGTCTCCGAAGAAGCCACCGAGAAGTTCGACCTGCAGGCCCGCGACGTCAGCGTCGAGGAGACCTTCGAGGGGGCCGAGCTGGTCGGCGAGCACGTCACGAACCCCGTCACCGGCGAGGAGATCCTGATCATCCCCGCCGACTTCGTCGACACCGACAACGCGACCGGCGTCGTGATGTCCGTCCCGGCCCACTCGCCGGACGACTGGGTCGCCCTCGAGGAGGCCAAAGCGCGGGCCGACGACCTGACCGAGTACGGCGTCGATCCCGACGAGGTGCGCGCGATCGAGCCCCGGGCGATCCTCACCATCGAGGGCTACGGCGAGTTCCCCGCCCGCGACGCCGTCGAGGAGCACGGCGTCGACTCGGCGAACGATCCCGCCCTGGAGGAGGCCACCCAGGAACTCTACAATCGGGAGTTCCACCAGGGCGAACTCATCGAGGAGTACGGCGAGTTCGCCGGCGAAGTGATCGAGGACGTCCGCGACGAACTGAAAGCCCACTACCAGAGCCAGGGCGCGTTCGACTCGATGTACGACTTCGCGGAAGAGGTCGTCTGTCGCTGCGGCGGCGACGTCGAGGTCTCCGAGCAGGAGACGTGGTTCTTGCGGTACAACGACGAAGCGTGGAGCGAGAAGGTCCTGCGGGCGATCGAGAACCTGGACGCGATCCCGGAGACCACCCGCGAGCAGTACACCCACACCGTCGACTGGCTCGAGGAGTGGCCCTGCATCCGCAACTACGGTCTGGGAACGCGGCTGCCATGGGACGACGAGTTCGTCATCGAACCCCTCTCGGACTCGACGATCTACATGTCCTACTACACCATCGCCCACCGGCTGGAGGACGTCCCACCGGAAGCGATGGACAAGGACTTCTTCGACACGCTGTTCTACGGCGCGGACGCCGTCGACAACCCCGACGAGCGCGCGCTGGAGCTGCGCGAGGAGTGGGACTACTGGTACCCCGTGGACTACCGGTGCTCGGCCAACGACCTGATCTCGAACCACCTGACCTTCTTCCTCTACCACCACGCCGAACTCTTCGAGGAGGAGCAGTGGCCCCAGGGCATCACCAGCATGGGGATGGGCCTGCTCGAGGGCGAGAAGATGAGCTCCTCGAAGGGCCACGTCGTCCTCCCCGACGAGGCCATCGAGGAGTACGGTGCCGACACCGTGCGCTTTTTCCTGCTCAACAGCTCCGAGCCGTGGCAGGACTTCGACTGGCGGGCCGACGAGGTCGGCTCGACCCGCGACCAGCTAGAGCGGTTCTGGAACCGTGCGATCGACGTTATTGAGGCTCCCGAAGGCGAGCGGGACCTCGAGACGATCGACCGCTGGCTGCTCGCCCAACTGCAGGAGACCGTTCGGGACGTGACGGACGCCATGGAGCGCTTCGAGACCCGCACCGCCAGCCAGCACGCCTTCTACCGCTTCGAGGAGCACCTCAAGTGGTACCGACGGCGCGCCGACCTCGATCGGCCGGGTTCCCGGTGGACGCTCCGGACGGTGCTCGAGACGCGGCTGCGGCTGCTGGCTCCCTTTATCCCGTTCATGGCGAACGAACTTCACGAGCGGCTCACGGGCGAACCCGCCGAGGACGTCCCGTGGCCCGAGCCCGTGCCGGAGTTCGAGGATCGGGCGGTCGTCGCCCAGGAGAGCCTGGTCGAGGACGTCTTAGAGGACGTGCGCGACATCGTCGACGTCACCGACACCGATCCCGAGACGATCCGCCTGTACGTGGCGGCCGACTGGAAGCGTGACGTCCTCGATACCGTAATCGACGTCGGCCCGAACCAGGGGCAGGTGATGGGCGAAGTGATGCAGAACGACGAGCTGCGCGAGAAGGGCGACGCCGTCAACCAGCTCGTCGGCGACCTCGTCTCGTTCGTCCGCGAGCGCGACGACGAGACGCTCGCGACCCTCTCGGAGATCGACGAGCGCGCGGTCTACGAGGAGGCCGCCGACTTCCTCGCCCGCGAGTTCGACGCCGACGTCGAGGTGTATGCCGAGGACGGCGACCCCGTCGATCCCGACGGGAAGGCGAGCCAGGCCCAGCCGTTCCGGCCGGCCATCCACCTCGAGTAGGGCCGTCAGCGCTCACCGGTTCGAAGGCGTTCTACCGACGATCGAACTCGAGTGCGATCGATCGACAGAACTGGTTCGGTAGCGTACACTTTTGCCGCTGGCCACGGTAGAATCGAATATGCTCCGATCGCTTTTCGCTCGCGTGCACGAGTGGGTCGCCGTCGACGATCCCGACGAGCGCATCGAGGGCTCGGGCGAGGCGATCACGTCGCCGCAACACCGCCGGTCACCCGAAGCGCGGCGTGAGCTAGAACGTCTCGAGGAGGTGGCGGACGAGAATCGAGACCCGTAACCGGTCGGCGATCCCGTTTCGAGCGGCCGCCACGAAACACGACCCTCACTGCCGGCGAACGGATCGGTCCACGCAACCGCCGCATCACACATCGGAGGCGTACCTATCCGAACCAGACGACCAGGATCGCGACGGCTGCGAGCGGGTGAGCCACGAGCAGGGCGACGGCCCGCCTCGAGAGCGGGTCGGCGTCCCGGCGTCGCCGGGCGACGTACCGACCGACGAGGTACGCGATCGATCCCAGCGGCATGGCGACGAGCGCGACGGTGGCCGGACCGAGCGCGAGCAGGGTCTGACTGACGCCGCCCCTGACGGCGTCGCCGGCCACGAGGTAGCCCCAGATCCCGACGAACGGCGTGCTCGCGACTCCCCAGCTGACCAGCAGCCCGTCGTTTCGGACGGCGACCACGACGGCCGCGACCAGCCAGGCCGGGATCGCCCACTGGACCAGCAGCCACGAGAGCAGCGTCAGCCAGTAGGCCGTCCCGACCGCGACGAGGTCGAGCACGAGGAACACCGCGAGCGTCCCGGCCAGGATCGAGGCGGCGTACCGGCGGGTCACACCGGGTCGACGGCCGAGCAGTCGCTTCGCCACTCCGCTTCGCTCGGCGCTGAGCCGTGCCCGATCACGGTCGAACGCCCCGAGCCGATCCGCGGCGAGCACCGCGAGCAGTCCGAGCAGGAACGTCGTCACGGCGGCGGTAACGGCTGGCGAGACGACGGTCGCGCTCCGGGTAGTCGCGTCCGCCGCCCCCGCTTCGTCGCCGGCGAGCAAGCCGATCCCTGCCGGCTCCCGGACGACGACGCCGGCGACCAGCGCGAGCAACCCCACGATCGCGACGGGAGCGAACAGCCGGTCGACCGCCGCGGCGATCCGCTCGACGACCCCCGGTTCGCCCGCCGCGATCACGAGCGCCCGCTTCGACGGCTCGTAGACGGTCACCTCGCGGCCGTTCTCCCCGTAGCGGGTCTCGACCGCCTCGAGCAGCCCCGCGGACTCGAGTTTGTCGACGTGGTAGCCGACGTTCTGGACGCTCGTCTCGAGCAGGTCGGCCAGTTCCGAGCGGGTTCGCCCCTCCTCGTAGCAGGCCCCGAGGACGGCCCGGGAGGTCTCCGAGCCGAGGGCGTCGAACACCTGGTCGGCGTCCTCGCCCTCGAGGCCGACGACGCTCGGCTCGTCGGGTTCCTCGCGGAACCGGCGGACGAGTTTGCCCGCGAGTCGATCCATGGCGAAGGCGACGGTACCCGGCGAGAAAAAGTATCCGGGAACTACAACGTTCGTTTGAGCTGACTGCGGCCGCGTCGTCGGTCCGGGTGGAATCTACCGGTTACGCGCGTCGCGTCCTGACGGCGGTTCCCGAGATATTGACCCAGAGCATCCCCTCGGCCATCTCCTCGTAGTCGAACGACGCGCCGACGACGGCGTCCGCGCCCACCTCGCGTGCTTCCTCGCGAACGTCCGCCTTGGCCTCCTCGCGCCCCTTCGCGATCTTCTTCTCGTAAGAGGCGCTCCGACCGCCGACGACGTCGCGGATGCCCGCGGCGATGTCGCTGACGACGTTGGCACCGATGATCGCCTCGCCAGCGACCACGCCGTAGTAGTCGGTGATCTCTCGCCCCTCGAGCGAGTCGGTCGTCGTGATGGTAATCTCGTCCATGCCCACCGTTCCAACTCCCCGGGGCTTAAACACCTAGTTCGAGTTACAGCATCGCCGCGCGCCGCGAGCGCACCCTCTGCTGTGGTTCCCGGAAGAAGGTTTTTCCCAGTAGAAGGCTCTACTACTGGTATGGCCACCTCGATCAAGGTCACGGACGCGACGAAATCCCGCCTCGAGGAGCTACAGGCCGAGATCAGGCTCGAGACCGGGACGAACGTGACCCAGCAGGAACTGCTCGAACGGATCGTCACCGACAGCTACGAGTCGAAAGACGAGTTGATCGATTCGTTCCGCGACGAGTTCGAACCGCTGTCAGCGGAGGAGATCGACCAGTGGCTTTCCGAGACGGTTAGCTCCGGCGTCGAAACGGCGGAAGCAGACATCGACGACGTGTTATACGACGAATGAGTGTAGTTATCGATACTGGCGTCTTCTTCGCTCAGTACGACACGGACGCTGCGAGACACGAGTCCGCATCGAACGCGATGCGAGCCGTCTTCGAAGGGCGGTTCGGACGGCCGTACACGAGCGATTACGTCGTCGACGAGGCGATAACTCTGACGAGAAAACGAACCGGTAGTCACGACGACGCCTGGACGCTCGGTCAGCGAATCCTCGGCCGAGGAGCGTATCCGGAACGGATCGAGTTGACGACGATAACGCCCGATCTGTTCGAAAAGACGCTCGAGGTATTCGAAACGTACGCGGATCACTCGCTCAGTTTCACGGATGCGAGCACGATTGCGATCGTCGAAACGAACGACATCGACGCCGTGCTCAGTTTCGACGACGACTTCGATGGACTCGTCGATCGCATCGATCCGAGAACGATTTCATCGTGAAAAAGGCCGGATCGGCGTCCCCTCGAGCGAACGGATTCGTCCGCGGAGTTAGTCCGCGGCGACTTCGAGTTTCGCCTCGTCCTCGGCGTCGATCGCCTCGACGATGAGTTCGGCGACGTCGACGATTTCGATCTCGTCCTCGTAGCCGCCGGTCTTGCGGCCGTCCTCGTACATCGTCATGCACATCGGGCAGGCGACGACGAACTTCTCGACGTCGGGGCCGTTGTCGGTGTCCTCGAGCGCCTCGCGGATGCGTTCCTCGCTGGGTTTGGGCTCTTCCTCGAAGTCCATCCAGAGGCCGCCACCGCCGCCGCCACAACAGAAGGAGTTGTCGCGGTTGCGGGGCATCTCGTCGAGTTCACAGCCCGTGGCGCGGATGAGTTCGCGCGGGGCCTCGTACTCGTCGTTGTACCGGCCCAGGTGACAGGGGTCGTGGTAGGTGACGGTGTAGTCGAGTTCGTCGCCGTTCAGGTCGAGGTTGCCCTCGTTCACGAGTTCCTCGACGGCCTGGGTCCAGTGGAGCACCTCGATCTCGCCGTCCGCGTTCCACTGCTCGTCGTACTCGAACGGCATCATCGGGTCGTCCGCGAACTCGTCGAAGTTGAGCTCCGGATACTCGTTCTTGAACGTGTTGTAGGAGTGGGGGTCCGTACAGACGATCTTGTCGAACTCGCAGTCCTCCCAGGTCTCGACGTGGTGACCGGCGAGTTCGACGTAGAGCAGTTCCTCGCCGACGCGGCGAATGTCGTTGCCGTCGTACTTCTCGTCGTCGAAGAGGATGCCGAAGCTGACGTCGGCCTCCTTGAGGATGGTCGCCAGCGACCGGGCGACCTGCTTGTTGCGCTCGTCGTAGCTCGGGAAGTCGCCGACGTACCAGAGGTAGTCGACGTCCTCCTCGCGGGCGTCAGGGACGTCGAACTCGAGGGCGTCGGCCCAGTCGCCGCGGTTGCGCGGGCTGTCGCCGAAGGTGTTGCCGTTTTGCATGACGTTCTGGAAGACGTCCTGCATGCTGGGGGCGACGTCGCCCTGGTCGGTCATCTGGCGGTTGAGCTTGGTGAAGCTCTTGAGGTGCTCGATCTCGACGGGACAGGCGTCCATACAGGCCATACAGGCCATGCAGGACTCCATCGTCTCGGTGTCGATCACCGAGGTGCCGCCGTCGGCGATGATCGCCTTCTCCTCGCCGCCGGCGTCGAGTTCCTCACGGTACTTCTTCAGGTCGAGGATGACGTTGCGCGGATCGAGCGGGCGGTCGGAGGCCTTCGCGGGACAGACCGACGAACAGCGACCACACTTGGTACAGGCGTCCTGGTCGAGGATTTCCTTCCAGGTGAAATCGTCGATGGACTCGGCGTTGGTCGCGTCCAGATCAGAGGGCACGTTCGGGAGGCGCTGTCCGGCCTTCTCGTCGCGCGTGACGACGTTCGCGAACGACGAGATCATGTGGAACGGCTTGGCGTAGGGGATCCACGCGACGAAAAACAGCGCCAGCAGCGAGTGTGACCACCAGAACAGCCAGTGGAGCGTCTCGGCGTTGATACCGAAGTGTGCGGCCGAACTGTAGTAGGCCCCGGCCTCGGTCGCCTCGACGGCGAGGCCGAGCGTCGGCAGGTCGATCGCCTGCAACACCATCGCGATGCCGTAGCCGACGAAGCTGACGACCTCGTGTTCGGGCATTCCGGTGGCGTAGATGCGAGCACCCTCGAGGAGGAAGCCGCCGACCCCGAGCAGGAACAGCGTCCAGATGAAGATGTCGTCTTCGTTGGAGGTGTGACGCCCCCAGAGTCGGTGGTTACGGACCCAGTAGCGCCGGTAGATCGCCATCCCGATGCCGACGACGAACAGCAGGCCCATCGCGTCGACCATGAACTGGTAGGCGAGATAGAAGTCGCCCTGCCAGAAGTACAGGCCGATGAGTTTCGACGTCCCGTACTGTTCGAAACCGATGATCAGCGTCGCGATGAACAGCGTCAGGAACCCCCAGAGGATAAAGGAGTGCATCAGCCCGCCGTAGAGGTCCCTGTTGAAGTTCTTCTCGTTCGAGATGACGGTCTTGGTTGCGCCGACGATGCGGCCCGGGAGATCGTTCACGCGGGGGAACGGATCGTCGTCGCCCGCCGCGTATCGGCTGAATCGCTGATACGCGCCGTACAGGAAGACCGAGATGGTGATGGCGACCAGGAGATAGAACAACAGGTACTCCGTGTTGCTGATCCCCAGGTACGTCTCCCTGCCTGGTACCGACTGCGCTACCACGTTCATATTCATGGACGTGCGGGGACGTGACTTAACTCTTGTCACACCGTCTCGTGGCCCATCCCGTCGCTTGCCCGCGGAAATTTTGATTCGGTTTCACGTTTATAATTGTCGATCGTGTCAGCTATCGCCGGCCAACGCAATCTGGCAACAGGCTTATATAGCCGCCCGTCGGGAGTGTCCACCCATGAACGACAAAACCGAGGAACTCCGAGATATCTTCACGGACGTCACCGACGGCGAGGAGACCGTCACCGAATCCCAGGAGAACACCCGGGGATCGCTGGCGACCGACGAACGAAGCGAAGAAGAGCGCCTCGAGAACGTCATCAGCCAGATGCGCGAGCGCTACGCGTTCGACACTCCCCTATCGACCGACGAACTGATCCAGGTCGCACGGGGCTTTTACGACGAGGAGAGCGACGCCGAAATCGCCGACGACCTGGGCGTCGACCCGGAGACGGTCTTCGAGGCCCGCATGTCCCTGCACCTCGTGGGCGAGGACGACGCCTCCGAGATCGACCTCGCCGTCATCCGCGGCCGCGACGAGGACGACGCGACGCTCGCCGCGGAGTTCGACGTCAGCGAGGAGCAGATCCGGCGCTACCGGCGCGTCGCCGAGGCCGAAGACGAGTCCCGCACCGCGAACGACCGCTACCGCGACGAGTTCGACAGCATCCTCGCCGACGCCGAACTCTCCGAGCGGATGACCACGGACGTCCGCGAGGACGGCCTCGAGGACGCCACCGAGGGGATGGAGACGAACGTGGACTTCTAGCCGACCGTTTTTATCCGATCGGGCGGCCAACGGGGGCGTGGCCAGCGAGTACGTCACCTTCAGCGACCTGCGAACCGCCGCCTACTGTCCGCGGAAACTCTACTACCGACGGACGCACGAGGACGATCCCGACCCGCCGTCCCGTGTCGACGCGATCCGCGACCTCGAGCGACGGTACGAGGAGTTGCTCGCAGCGCCGGCGGGAACGCTCGCGGACGAACCGATCGCCGTCCCGTCGGTCGACTACCGGGAGACGCTGGCAGCCACGCGGGAGCGACTCGCCGACGAGGGGGAGTGGGACCGACTCCGCGACCCGCGCGACCGGAACCGACTCGTGACGGGCCGTGACTGCCGTGGCGTCGTCCACAAGGTGCTCGCAGATCCCATCGAACCCGTCCTCGTCTCGAGCGGAGCACCGCCCGACCGCGGCGTCTGGGAGAGCCAGTCGGTGCAGGCCGTCGCCGCGGCGAAGGCGCTCGCCTGGGAACACGAGCAGCCGGTCGAACGTGCGTGGCTCGAGTACCCCGCCTACGGCGTCGTGCGGTCGGTCTCGACGACGGTCCGGCGGACGGCCCGCTACCGCCGCGCACTGCGGACGGTCCGCGAACTCGACGGGCCGCCGCCCCGGACGACGAACCGGTCGAAGTGCGAGTCCTGCGAGTACGCCGGCGAGTGCGGCGTCCGGACGCGGACGCTACGCTCGCTGCTCGGGTTCGGCCGGTCGTGACGGGGATCGAAGCTCGAGACGCGGCGAACGGGGCCGACCCCGGGTCGCAGGTCTTAACAGTCGTGGCCGCGACGTTCCGTCAATGACCGACCGAGAGCGAGACCGTCACGACTTCTCCGAAGGGGAGGGGTTCGACGATCCCTACGACGAGTTCGATCTCGATCCGCCGGAACTGGACGTCGACCCCTCGAAGGTCGACCCCGTCGACTCGCGGGTGATCGCCGACACGCTCGACCGGGAACAGCTACCGGCGGACGAGGTCGACGCCGGCGAACTGCTCGACGTCGGGCTGAACTACATGGGCATCAACCGCTACGAGCAGGCCACCGAGGCCTTCGAGCGGGCCGCCCGCTTCGCCGAGGACGACCGCCTCGAGCAGGAGGCCTGGGTCAACAAGGGCATCGCCCACGCCGAACTCGAGGAGTACGACCAGGCGATCGGGGCCCACCGGGAGGCCATCGCGATCGACGACGCGAGCGAACACGCCGCGACGGCCGAGACGAACCTCGCCTACGCCCTCTGGGAGTTCGGCGAGACCGCACAGGCGCTGGAACACGCCGAGCGCGCCGTCGAGATCGACGAACGATTTGCGGAGGGGTGGTACAACCGCGCCTTCTTCCTCTCCGAGCGCGGACTCGCCGAGGAGGCCTTACACTGCATCGACAACGCCATCCGTCTCGGGATGCGCAACGCGCCGGTTCTCGAGGAGAAAGCCCGCATCCTCGAGGAACTGGGCGAGTACGACGAGGCCGAGGAGATCGCCGACGAGGCCAACGAACTACGCGAACGCGCCGAACAGCACGTGATGGAACAGCGCCGGGAGATGGAGGGCCAGCCGACGGGCGGCGCGCCGCCACGTGAGGACGTCGAGATCACCGATCCCGGCCGCGAGCACGACCGCGACGAGGAGTGGCGACTCGAGTGAGCATGCTGGTCACCGAGCGCGAGACCGAACAGGGGCTGCTGGTCACCGTCTGCGACAGCGACGTCCTCGGCGAGACCTTCGAGGAGGGTGAGTTCTCGCTGACGGTCACCGAGGAGTTCTACGGCGGCGAAGAACGCGACGAACCCGCGGTCGCCGACAGTCTCGCCCGTGCCGACATCGCCAACATCGTCGGCACGCAGGCGGTCGCGCTCGCTATCGACGAGGGCGTCATCGACGAGGCGAACGTCCTCGAGATCGGCGAGACGCGCCACGCGCAGTTGTTGCGGATGTACTGAAGGGTCAGTTCGGACGCTTCGACGGCTCCGACCGGCTCTCGACGGAAGTTTCGTCGAAGCGTTCGCTCGGCCTCCGTCCGACGACCGATAACCGGGCGCGCAGACTGAGGAAGGATCGCGCTGCATCCATCCCGTGTGCGGAGGCGCGCGCTGTCGTCCGGTCGAGGGAAGCGAGAGATGAGCGGAGCGAATCCCTCGGAGAGCGAACGGGGAACGGAGTGACCCGTGAGCACCTTCGAGACCGGACGACGAAACCGCGCGAGGGATGAGCGACCGAAGGGAGCGAATCGGTTGGGGAGGGCGTGGCCACTCCTCGAGTCCACGATAGCAGGACGCTTCATTTCGATGTTCTCCGTCCAAACGCGCCGTAAACAGATTCGAAGGAGAAGTGAACAACATCGAGACATTGCGTACACTCTCGAGAGAGCGATCACAGGTCGGCTCGGCTGAACCGGTAGTAGCCGATCCCGAGCGGGACGACGATCCAGACGAGCAGCCCCACCGCGGCGAACCACTCCTCGAGGTAGAACGGGATCTCCGCCCAGTACCGCTCGGCGGGCGTCATCCCGATCGCCGCGGGCGTCTCGAGGCCGTACTGCAACCGGAGCGGGAGCAACTCGACCCCCAGCGCGTAGTCGGTGAGCGTCGAATAGGCGACGATCGGATTGAACTGCTCGAGCGCGAGGTACCAGGGGGCCGCCTGGACGGGCGGGCCGTGGCCATAGAGCAAGTAGTAGGGGCCGGCGGTGAGCAACTCCCAGAGGCCGACGAACGCGACGTACGAACCGACGGCGAGCGCCAGCGCGCGGCCCCGCGAGGCGACGGCGGCCGAGATGCCGACGCCGATGGCGAGAAACGCCGCGCCGAACGCGAGCGTGATCGCCCCGAAAGCGAGCCAGTCGAAGATCGGCGCGGAGCCGAAGAAGACCGCGCCGGCCACGAGGGCGACGGCGAAAGCCAGCCCGACGGCGGCGGCGACGACGCCGAACCGGCCAAGGAGCGTCCCGAAGACGACGTCCGCCCGGGTCGGCACCACCCCGAGCAGGAGTTTGATCCGGCCGGATCGTCGCTCGCCGACGACGGCCATGTAGCCGACCACCAGTGCGGCGACGGGCAACAGGACCTGCAGCGGGAGGCCCAGGAAGACCAGCGCCTCGAGGGCGGTGATCGACTCGCCGGCCGCCCACAGCCCCGCGTAGCCGACCGCCGCGACGACGAGCAACAGCGCCACGAGCGCCCACAGCAGCCGCGAGCGGCCGGCGTCGTCGAACTCCTTGCGGGCGACCGCCCAGACGGCCGTACTCATTCGACCGCCTCCGCGCCGCGTTCGACGTCGGAGGAGTCGGCGTCGCGATCCGTCTCGGGGGACGGCTCCGTTGCGTCGTCGGTCGCCGACGGGCCGACCAGCGTCGTGAACAGCGACTCGAGGGACGGCTCCTCGAGGCGGAGGTCCCGGATCGTCGCGCCGGCGTCGTCGAGCGCGGTCACGACGGTTGCTTTCGCCGGCGGATCCGTGACCGTACACTCGAGGGAGGCCTCGGCGGTGACGACGTCGGTCACGCCGTCGATCGTGGCGACGACGGCCTCGGCATCGGCGGGCGACTCGGCGAAGGCCACGCGCATCGTCGCGCCGTCGCCGATCGACTCGCGCAGCCCCGCGATCGTGTCGACGGCGACCAGTTCGCCCTCGAACAGGACGCCGACGCGGTCACAGACAGCCTCGACGTGCTCGAGGATGTGGCTCGAGAAGAAGACGGTCGTCCCGCGGTCGGCCTCCTCGCGGACGAGCGCCTGGAGTTCGCGAATGCCGTGGGGGTCCAGCCCCGTCGCGGGTTCGTCGAGGACGAGCAGGTCCGGGTCGCCGACGAGCGCCATCCCGAGCGCGAGTCGCTGGCGCATGCCGGTCGAGTAGTCGCCCGCGGGACGGTCCCTGGCCTCGGGTGCGAGGCCGACGCGATCGAGGAGGGCGTCGGGATCGTCGTCAGCCTCGAGCGTCTCGATGGCGAACTCGAGGTGGCGGCGGCCAGTCAGCCGCGGGTAGACGTCGACGTCCTCCGGGAGGACGCCGACCCGCCGGCTCACGGCGGCGGACTCCGCCTGGGCGTCGTATCCCAGGACCGCGGCAGAGCCGGCGGTCGGGCGGACGTAATCGAGCAGGAGGTCGATCGTAGTCGACTTGCCGGCCCCGTTCGGCCCGAGAAATCCGAACACCTCCCCTTCCGCGACGGTCAACGAGAGTCCCTCGACGGCCGTGACGTCGCCGTAGCGTTTCGTCAGATCGACCGTCCGTATCGCTGCCATCGCGGGCGGCTACCACGAACGGACAGTTAATCCGGCGGGTGCCTCTCACGCAGGGAAAAGCCCCGGGTCAGTCGGATCCCGGCGTCGGAGAAACCGGCGATTTCGTCCGTCTCGCGGTCGCGGAACCGAAGGAGTGTTTTGTATGGGACCCCTGCTAGTCGCCAATGAGCCACCAGAACCTCGAGTCGCTCGACGTCGAGGCCATCCGCGAGGAGTTTCCCATCCTCGAGCGCGAGTTCGACGGCCAGCAGGTCGTCTACCTCGACAACGCGGCGACGACCCAGACCCCCGACGCGGTCGTCGACGCGATGAGCGACTACTACCGCCAGACGAACGCCAACGTCCACCGGGGCATCCACCACCTCAGTCAGGAGGCCTCCATCGCCTACGAGGAGGCCCACGACCGCGTCGCCGACTTCGTCAACGCCGACGGCCGCGAGGAGGTCGTCTTCACCAAGAACACGACCGAGGGCGAGAACCTGATCGCCTACTCGTGGGGGCTGAACGAACTCGAGCCCGGCGACCGGGTCGTCCTCACGGAGATGGAACACCACGCCTCGCTGGTTACGTGGCAACAGATCGCCAAGCGGACGGGTGCCGACGTCGAGTACATCCGGATCGACGAGACCGGCCGCCTCGACATGGACCACGCCCGCGAGTTGATCGACGACGACGCCGCCATCGTCTCGGCGGTCCACGTCTCGAACACCCTGGGGACGGTCAATCCCGTCTCCGAACTCACCGACCTCGCCCACGAACACGGCGCGCTCTCGTTCATCGACGGCGCACAGGCCGTTCCTAACCGCCCGGTCGACGTGAAGGAGATCGGCGCGGACTTCTATGCCTTCTCCGGGCACAAGATGGCCGGCCCGACCGGCATCGGCGTCCTCTACGGTAAACGGGACCTGCTCGAGGACCTCCAGCCCTATCTCTACGGCGGTGGCATGATCCGCAAGGTCACCTTCGAGGATTCCACGTGGGGCGACCTCCCCTGGAAGTTCGAACCCGGCACGCCGCCCATCGCCGAAGCCGTCGGCCTCCACGCCGCGGTCGACTGGCTCGAGGAGATCGGCATGGACCGCATCCGCGCCCACGAGGAAGAACTGGCGGCCTACGCCTACGACCGTCTCGCCGAGGAAGACGACGTCGAAATCTACGGTCCCGAGGGCGGTCCCGACCGCGGCGGCCTCGTCAGCTTCAACCTCGAGGGCGTCCACGCTCACGATCTGGCCTCGATCATGAACGACCACACCATCGCCGTCCGGGCCGGCGACCACTGCACCCAGCCGCTGCACGACAAACTCGGCGTCCCGGCCTCGACGCGGGCGTCGTTCTACATCTATAACACCCGAGAGGAAGTCGACCAGTTGGTCGCCGCGCTCGAGGACGCGCGGCAACTGTTCGCCTAGGGCAGACCGCGAACGGAGTGAGCGGCGTTTTGGTCCAGCTTTTTTCGTGAGCGGTGAGCGAGTACCGCGCCGCACAGACCGATGCGCGCCAGTTGATCGCCAGATCATCGCGAACGAATCGGCCGGAGGGGGCGGCGGCTCCTCAGAGGTGGGTCCGACCCCGTTCCGGATACGATGGGTATCACCGAAACCGACAGCGTCGTCGGTGAGAACGGTCGGTCGACCCGTCAGCGGATGCACCTACGACTGATCCGATCCATGATACCATTGCACACATTTATGCTACGGAACCCATAATATAGTGGTATGACTGGCCACCAACGGCAGGATTCCTCGTCCGCAATACGCCGCTGGAATCGCGTGTTCGAGGTACTGGCGGTCGATCCGCGTCGCCAACTCGTGGATGCGCTGATGGACGTGCCTGACGGTGGTGCCGTCCAATTGCCGGACGCGGCCGCCAACCCCGACCTCGAGCGGGACCCGGACCGACTCCGCCTCGAATTGCGCCACCAGCACCTGCCGATGCTGGCCGACGCCGATTACGTGGAGTGGCAACACCGTCCGTTCTCGGCGAGCCGCGGCCCGCAGTTCGCCGAACTCGAGGCGGTGATGTGCGGGCTGTACGCGACGGCCGACGATCTCCCGGATCGACTCGTCCGAGGCTGTCATCCTTTCGAGCGCGAGTTCGACGGGTCCGAGTGGTAACCGGCCGGTACGGCCGACGACAGGTAGGGCAACGCCAGAGGCCGGGTTTTCGGTCGCCGAGCAAACAACAACAAACTCGCGTAGGGTTTTTCCATCCCGGCGTCCTACGATAACGTGCCGAGGTGAGAACACGTGTACGAGAAACCCATCGGCCGTCCCGAACGGGACCCGCTCGAGACCCTGGTCGGTGTTCTCACCGCGGCCGACCGGTACGATCTCGTACTCGCCGTTATTCCGGTCGCGTTCGCGGTTGCACTGGTCGCAACCCACGCCTTCGGCGTGGCGATGCGACACGCCGTGACCGTCGCGTCGGTCGTCGGCGTCCTCGCCATCGCCGACGCCTGCTACCTGCATCCCCCCACCGACCAGGGATCCGCGTAGCAGCACCGACCACCAACCGCTCGCCGTGACGGTGCAACCGCCCATTTTTCGTCCGTAGCGACGCGTCCGAACCGCCGGAAGGGACCGTCCGAGCGCCGATCGCAACCGGTTTCGGTATCGCGCGACGCCGAGCCCCGGAACCCTTTTACAACGGAGCGGTCTATTCCGGCATACCAATGGGACTGGGCTCGGACATGTACCGACAGCAGATCCTCGATCACTACAAGAACCCTCGCAACTACGGGGAACTCGAGGATCCCACCTTCTCACACGTCGGCGAGAACCCGATGTGCGGCGACGAGATCCGCATGGACGTCGAACTCGACGAGGAAGAGGAGACGATCGAGCGGGTCGCCTTCTCCGGGGACGGCTGTGCGATCAGCCAGGCCTCCGCGAGCATGCTCTCGACGGAACTCCAGGGGAAGACCGTCGACGAACTGCTCGAGATGGATCGCGACGACGTCATCGACATGCTCGGCGTCGACATCTCGCCGATGCGGGTCAAGTGCGCGGTCCTGGCCGAGAAGGTCGCCCAGGACGGCGCGGAGATCTACCAGGGCGATCTGGACAAGGAGAAGACGACGACCGAAGACTAGCACCCACCTTTTTTGCGGTCGGGTTCGCTCCCTGCGGTCGCTCACCACTCCCGCAAAAAATCTGGACCAAAAAAGACCGCTCGATCACGTCACGCGGCGCAGAGCGCCGCGTTCGTTCTCTCGCGGGTGCCCCGCTTGCGCTCTCGCTACCCTCGGTTTCGCTGCTGGCCACACCCTTACCCCGCTGCTTCCCGTGGAACGGCCATGGTCGAGACGGCGCTCGGCTTCGTCCTCGGTGCGGTCATCGGCGCGATCGCCACCGCGGCGGGGTCGTACCTGCTGTACTGGAAACGCGAGCGCGACGCCACCCGTCGGCTCCGGCGGGCGTTCCAGGAGGAACTGCGCTCCTACGCGTACGTGGACGAACTGGTCGCCGACGGCGGCTACGAGCGGATCACCGAGCGGGTCGAGGCTCCCGTGATCTACCGGTCCGCTGCGGGCGACCTGGGCCTGCTCACCGAGGACGAGATCGGCCACCTCGTCTCGTTTTACAGCGGGCTCTCGTGGCTCGACGGCCTCGAGGACCCAGAGGACAAGAAAGAGCGGATCGAGGCCGTCGTCGAGAAACGGCAGGCGGCGCTCGAGGCGGTCAAGTCCTGACTCGCGGATCGGAAGCGACGATTCTCGTCGGCCTCGTCCCGCGGTGGGCCGTCGCGATCGCACGAGGGGAACCCGGTCGGTCAGTTCACCGATCCGGACTGACCGCGTAGAGGGCGTTTTCGACGGTCCCGTGTTCGATCGGATGCGGACGCTCGGGGAGGTCTTGGTAGCCGTAATCGATGATTCGGTTGCGGTTCAGCGTCAGTCGAGGGAACGTGGGCTCGAGCAGGTCGAACAGCGCGAACCGGTCCTCGAGTTCGGGGAACTGCGCGTGGTAGTCCTCGACGGCGGCCCGGACCTGTCGCCAGAACCGCTCCTCGGGGTACTCGTGGTGACGAACCAGAACGTCCGCGAGGTAACGGTAGACGCCGACGAACAGCCCGTAGACGAGGAACAGTCGGAGATCCGACGGGGGCACCGAGAGGAGTACGTCGTCGACTTCGTCCGGCAGCGCCTGCAGTTCTTCGATCGGGTGTTCGGTTACGTTCACGTCGTCGACGAAGTCCTTGACGCCGAGCCGCGAAGGACGGCCGTCCTCGAGCACGAGGATCGTGTTCTCGCCGTGTGGCGAGAAGGCAGTCCCGTACCGGTAGAGGTAGTGCAACAGCGGCGGGAGCATCGTCGCGAACAGCTCTTCGAGCCACTCGGACAGCGACAGCCCGGAGCGCTCGACCAGTTTCGAGACGACCGGCTCGTCGTCCTCGACGTGCAGCAAGGCGGAGAGGGTCATCGCCCGCTCGTCGTCGTCGATCAGCGCAGTGACGCTCTCGCGCCAGACGCAGCCGAGCAGTTCGTCGTACTGGTAGGCCGGGCCGGAGAGCGCGTCGAACGTCGGATGGTCGACGTCGATCCCGGCGATTTCGCCGGGAAGAACGAGTTCGCACTCGTCCCGCAGGAACGGATCGTCGTCGCGAATTCCCTTGATGTACTCCGTGACGATCGGCGCAGCCTCGGTGCGCTCGCCCGGAAGACCGCGCCAGACGAGCGTGTTGATGATGCGCATCGGGAGCTTCACGTTGTGTTTGTCGGGCTCGTCGACGTTGACGAACGTCCGAACGGACTGCATGGGGCGGTACTCGTCCGGCCCCTGCCCTAGGGGAACGATCACGTCGGTCGCGAGTTGTTTTCCGAACAGCGGAACGACGGTGTTCGACCACTGCCAGTCGTGGACCGGGACGACGCGGTAGTCGTCGGGTTCGAGCCCCCGGTCCGCGAGTTCGTCGCGGAACCGATCGTAGTGGCCACCGAGTTCGGAGCGGACCAGCGTCTCGTACTCGAGGTCCTCGACCCCGACGAAGGTGGCCGCCTCGCGGGATACGGCACACCACGACAGGCTGATCGGCTCGGATCGTTCGGGGGCGAACTGCAGGTAATCGTCGTATCCCCAGCCGATTCGCCCCTTGTTGAAGGTGAGCCACGGATGACCGGTCATCTCGCCCTCGATTTCGGCGTAGGTCATATCGAGGACCGACACGTCGGTCTCGTCGGCGGCGATGTGTGCGTCCGCGAGCAGCGTGTTGGTGTACTCGCGAACGAGGTGGCCGGCCGTGATGCCGTCGAGATCGACCGTCGGCTCGAGGTCGACGACGAACCGGAGCGGATCGTCGGCGGGGTCGAAACCGTCGCCGTCGTCCGGTTCGCGCTCGATCGACGCGGGGCGGACACTGATGCTGTCCCAGTACCGCTGCTGGGCGTCGAACCGGTAGCGCGTCCCGTCGAGATCGATTTCGTATCGGGTCCAGGACTCGTCCGACGGGTCGGCATCAACCGGTTCGGGATCGACGATCCCTTCGTAGGTGAACTCACGAAGGATCTTCGCGAGCAACGCTCGTTCCGCGTCGGTCCAGCGGTCGTCGGTCAGCACGTCGTCGAGCGTTTCGGTCCCGTCGAGTCCGTACTCCAGATCGTGGTCGTGTCGTGGGTCGTCCATCGTTATTCCGTGTCGCGTTCTGCGGAGTCTGCCGTGTCAGTTCGGACGGGCGCGTGCTCGGCGAACCGATCGACGTCGAAATCCTGAAAGACGGTGTCCCGGTCGATCGGATACACCTCGCGACCGACGAGTTGGTCCACAATGACGGCGTTCCGGTAACAGCCGAGGCCGAGATCCGGCGTCCCGACGCCGTGGGTGTGAAGTTCGGCGTTCTGGACGAAGACGCGACCGCCGGCGTCGTCAGAACCGCCGAGGTCGCCCTCGAGGCGGTAGTCCTCGCTCACGCGGAACCGTCCGCGATCGTCGAACGCGATCCGGTCGGCGATCGGTTCGATGAATGTCGGGGCCGGCCGCTGGTAGCCCGTCCCGAAGACGACGGCGTCGGTCTCGAGGACGAACGATTGCTCTTGCTGACGGTGTTCGCACGCGAGCCAGTAGCTGCCGTCGGCGCGTTCCAGGTCGGTGACGGCGGTCGTCGCGAGCATTCCGAAGTCGGGATCGCGGTCGCCGATCGAGTGCTCATAGAGGGTTTCGTAGATTCGGGCGCTCGTCTCGACGTCGATCCCCTTGTAGAGGAGGTCCTGCTCCGCCAGCAACTCGTCCTTTCGGGATTGCGGCAGGTCGTAGAAGTACCGGAGATACTCGGGCGTGAAATGCTGGAGCCCGAGTTTCGAGTACTCCATCGGGAAGAACCCGTCCGAGCGGGTGATCCAGTCGAGGCGGTAGTCACGGTGGGACTGGCGCTCGAGCAGATCCAGGACGACCTCGGCGGCGCTTTGCCCGGAACCGATTACGGTGATCGAATCGGCCGACAGGACGTCCGCGCGGCGCTCGAGGTAGTCGGCAGTGTGGAACGCACGCTCCGATCCGTCGTCCGCGGTCACGTACTCGCGAGCGAACTCGGGCACCGCGGGCCGAGAGCCGATGCCCACGACGAGGTCGTCGGCGCTGTAGCGGTACCGGTTGCCGCTCTCCGGATCGGCTGATTCGACCACGAACGTTCCGGCTGCGGGCTCGTCCGCACTCGCGTCGCCGTCGTCCGCCGCGACGTACTCGACGTCCGTCACATCCCGGCTGAACTGCGTCGTGGGAACGGTCTCGGCGACCCAGCGCAGGTAGTCGTCGTACTCGCGGCGCGGGACCTGGAACGTCTCGTAGAAGTAGAACTCGTACATCCGGTCGCGTTCGCGGACGTAGTTGAGGTAGCTGTAGGGGTTCGTCGGATCGGCGATCGTCACCAGGTCCGCGAGGAACGGCACCTCGAGCGTGACCCCCTCGATCAACATGCCTTCGTGCCAGGCGAACTCGGGTTCGCGCTCGAGAAAGACCGCATCGAGGTCGTCGTCGACCCCCTCGAGGAGCGCCGCGAGCCCGAGATTGAACGGCCCGAGACCGACGCCGAGGACATCGTAGTGACCACAATCGACGACGGTTCCGGGATCGGCCGTCCCGGTGGCAGCCGAGGACCCGTCAGTCATTTCGTTCACCTCCATCGGCAGCCGTGGGCGGCCATATTTCGCGTTCGAACCGCTCGCGCGGACAGGTTACGAGGGTCGCCGTCTTCTCCTCCTCGTGGAACGTGAACTCGCCGCGCAGTTCACAGCCACACCGCTTTGCGACCTCGAGGACGGGCTGGTTGCGCGCATCGGGTTCGCCGACCACCCGATCGGTGTCGGGATGACGGAACTGGAAGGCCATCATCGCCCGGAGCAGCGGCGTTGCGAACCCCCCACCGAGGTACTCCGGTGGACCAAGTAGGAGGTGAACTCCCCGGTCGCCGGGCCGTACATCGTAGTACGCGGCCAGGTCGTCCTCGGCGGCCCAGTAGGTCTCCCAGTAGCTCATCGGAACGTGATCCAGAAAACCGATGTAGAGCGTCTGGTGGTCGTCCGCGAGCTTCTCCCGGCACGTCTCTCGGAACGCCGGCAGCGGCTCGTCGAGATCCCAGTACGGTTTGACGTGATCCGAGCCGAGCCAGGCGTGCAGTCGGCCGAGGTCGCGCTCGAGATCGACCGGTCGGAAACCGATGTGCCGGTCGATCGTCTCGTCGTAGTACGCGAAGTCGTACTCACCGACGGCCGTGGCGTGGGGGTCGCGAACGGAATCCGTCGCGGTCATTGGCTCACCTCCGCGTCCGTGGCTCCACCCGAATCGTCGACAGCCGCGTCGAACGTGTCGACCAGCGGATTCCGCACGTCGGCGTAGACCGACTGCTCGTCCAGCGAGGGTGCCTCGAGTTCGTCTAGACCGCGAAACCGGGTCAGCAAGTTCGCCTTCCGTGGCACCGTCGCGGACTCGAGCAGCGGATCGAGGATCGTCGTGTCGAACCGATCGAACTGACGAAGCGACTCGAGTTCCGCCTGGAGAACGTCGAGTAACCGATGCTCGTCGACCAAGCCGGCGGTTCCGAAGGCGTTGATTACGCCGAACGCATTGTTGAGTACGACGTAGTAACGGATCCGCTCGTCGGCGACCGCGGCTGGACACAGCGAGTTCGCCCGCTCGCCGATCCCGGGGGCGACGGTATCGATACGATCGTTCGCCCCCTCGGGCATGTAGAAGCCCTGATTGTCCCGGTAGCGGAACGCGGCCGGATACCCCTCCTCGTCGAGCCTGACCACGCTATTTTGCTGGTGGGCTTCGAGACCCAGTCCCCACTCGAGATAGAGCCACAGGAGCGGACGCACGGAAATCTCGAGGTACTGGCGGAACCACGCCTCGCTCACGGCCGCTGGATCGCGTCCCTCATTGGTCGCGATGGAGTCGACGAGTCGGGCGAGCCGGGACCGACCATCGATCGCGTCCTGACAGAGCGCGACGACGGGCGACGCTCGTCGAGCGTCCTCACCCTGAAAGGGGTTCTCGCGGAACACGACCTCGAATCCCGATTCGTCCGCGTCGATCGCCAGCGCGTTCGGTTCGATCGTCAGATACGCGGGGTCGCGGATCACGTCGAACGCCGGGAACCGGTCGCGGAGTTCCTGCCCCAGTTCGGTCGACAGGAGTTCGGCGACCGCGACGCCGCGCTCGAGTTCGTCGCGCTTGTTCGTCCGCAGGGAGTTGGTGATCTCGACTGGTAGCGAACACTTGACCATGAACGGCGCGTCGGGTGCGTACAGCGTCCGCACGGACGCCGTCGGGTGGAACTCCCGGCCCAGTTCGCCCAGCGACTCTAGACGACCCGCCGAGACGAGATCACGGACGGCGGGCCGGTCGAGCAGGTGTTCGGCCTGCAACGGATGCAACGGGATCACGACGTCGTCCGCGTCGAGTCGGTCCTCGAGATCGGCGGCCGGATCGTCGTGAAGCGCCTCGCGAACCCACTCGGCCGCGGCGACTGCGAGTGCGGACTCGGAGGTGACGATATCCGGGTCGGCGCGGAAATACTGCAGCGGGAACGATCCCTCGAGCTCCGGCGCGTAGCGGTCGGCGTGTCGACCCATCCCGCGCCGGCTCTTCGGCGTCGGGTGGCGGAGGTGGCCAAACACCAGCGACTGTTCGGCCTCGCGGAACGTAAACGCCGTTCCGTACAGCGTCTCCCCGTCGTCGGCGCGGGCCGCGACGTAGCGTTCGACGTTCCGACAGGAACGGATCACCCGCTCGAGGAGGTCATCGCGCGCATCAGCGTCGCCCTCGAGTTCGAGGTCCTTCGTCACGAGGGTCGCGAGCGTTACGTAATCGAGTTCGATCGGATCGTCGTCGGTGCGGTAGTAGCCGGGGAGATCGAACAGGTGGCGACCGGTGGGCGACCGGTAGGCGACGGGAACGAAGAGTTCGATCCCCTGGTTCGCCAGCGCGCAACGGAGCACGAGTCCGCTGGTCGGCGCACAATCGATCGGTGCGTCCGCCGCGGGAACGAACTCGCCAGCCTGGGTCTCGTGACAGTAGCAGTTCAGAAAGCTGTGCACCGTCGCCTCGCGCGCGATCCACGTCGGATCAACGCGAGCATCGGTCGTGGTCGGTGTCGTGGATGGTGACGTCATACTGAATCGATCAACTCGTGTTCGAGGGTCTCGCCGCGATCGACGACCGCCTCGAGAGCGGCCCGGAGGTGGGAAACCGTCGTTCTCGGGTTTAGCAGGGTGAACTTCAGGGCGGAAACGCCGTCGACGTCGGTGCGGGCCAGCAACACCTCGCCGTCGGTCAACAGTTCGTCGCGGATGGCGCGGTTGATCCGGCCGACGTCGTCGTGATCGTTCGAATCGATGCTGTCGGTCCCCCGATCCGGTCGGTACCGGAAGACGACTGTGCTCAGTTCGGGCTCACAGCATAGTTCCAGCGCCGGCGCGGCGCGGATCTCCTCGGCGACGGCGTCGGCGAGGTCGCAGACGTACTCGACACACTCCGCGAGCCCGGACCGACCGAGGGCGTTGAAGGTGACGTACGGCTTCAGCGCGTCGAAGCGGCGACTCGTCCGGAGGGACTTCGAGACGAGGTTCGGGACGCCGACGTCGTCGTCTCGTTCGGGATTGAGATACGCCACGTTGCGCTCGAGCAGCCGATATCGATCGCCGTCTCGCAACAGGAAGGCCCCACAGCCCAGCGGCTGGTAGAACAGCTTGTGGAAATCGACCGCGATGGAGTCGGCACGGTCGATCCCTGCAAGCTTCGGCCGGAGTCGATCGCTGATCGCACACGCCCCGCCGTAGGCGGCGTCGACGTGCAACCAGCAGTCGTATGCGGAAGCACGATCCGCGAGCGGCGCGAGAGGATCGATACTACCGAAATCGGTCGTACCGGCGGTAGCGACGATCGCAAACGGGTGGTGACCGTCGGCCGCGATCCGCTCGAGTGCGTCGTCGAGCGCGTCGAGATCGATCCGGCGGTCGTCGTCGGTCGCGACCGTCACGACCGCGTCTTCGCCGAGCCCGAGGTGGTGGGCGGCCTGTTCAGCCGTGAAGTGGGCATCCTCCGAACAGAGCAGTCGGAGGTCCGCCCCCGACGGTAGTCCAGCGGTCTGGACCTCGCAGTCGAACCGCGTCTCGCAGTACCAGTCTCGCGCGAGCAACAGTCCGAGGTGGTTCGACTCCGTACCGCCGCTCGTGAAGACGCCGTCGGCACCGGGCGGATAGCCGAACAGTTCACAGCAGGCGTCGACGATGCGCTCCTCGAGCACGGACGCTGCAGGTGCCTGATCGAACGAATCCATCGACTGGTTCGTCGCCGAGAGCAACAGTTCCGCAGCGAGCGCGGGGATCGTCGGCGGACAGTGGAGGTGTGCGACGCAGTCTGGATCGTGGACCCGAACGGAGTCGACGAGGATCTCGTCTGCGACCGTCTCGAGAACCGACTCGAGCGAATCGCCGTCCGCAGGGACGACCGTAAGGTCGGACAGGCGCTCGCGTAACGTCTCGTGATCGGTTCCCGCGTAAGGCCCCTCGACCGTCGCGAACGATTCGAAGAGGAGGTCGCACGCCTGCTCGATCGCGTTTTCGTAGCTGACGTGCCCGTCAGGATCACCCAGGAAGGCGCTCGTGGCAGCCGGTGGAACGGGGTCGACATCGGAGTGAGAGCGTCCCGCGGTCATCCCATCGCCTCCGTCCGATCGTGATCGGTCTCGACGGCCGCACGCACGCTTTCGGCGACGATAGCACCGATCTCGTCGACTTGTGAGCGCGAGATGGTCAACGGCGGAAGGAACCGAACGACGCTGCCGTGCCGGCCACCCGTCTCGAGGACGAGCCCGCGCTCGAACGCCGCCGACTGGACGGCTTCGGCGAGATCGCCGTCCGCAGGCGGGTGCCCGAGCGAGTCGGAATCGCTGCCGGGATCGACGAGTTCCATCCCGAGCATGAGGCCCCGGCCCCGAACGTCTCCGACGGCCTCGAACTGCGCGGCGGTCTCCTCGAGGTGACCGCGCAGCCGCTCGCCCATCTCGGCGGCGCGGTCGTCGAGATCGTTCTCGAGGACGTACTCGATGGTGGCGACACCGGCGGCCATCCCGAGCTGGTTGCCACGGAAGGTACCCGCGTGGGCACCAGGGTCCCAGACGTCGAGCGACTCGTCGTAGACGACGACCGACAGCGGGAGGCCGCCGCCGACGGCCTTCGAGAGCGTCAGTACGTCAGGAACGACGTCGGCGTGTTCGACGGCGTACAGTTCCCCCGTGCGGCCGAGACCGGTCTGGATCTCGTCGACGATCAACGGGACGTCGTGATCGCGTGTGAGCCGGCGCATCTCCCGAATCCACTCGTCCGGGGCCGGTACGACACCGCCTTCGCCCTGGATCGGCTCGAGGATCATTCCGGCCGGCTCCACTATCCCGCTCTCGGGATTCGAGAGCGTTCGCTCGACGTACTCGGCGCTCGTCTGCCAGCAGTCCTCGCCGCCGAGCCCGAACGGACACCGATAGGCGTAGGGATAGGGCAGGTGATGGACGTCCGAGGTACTCCCCGTGATCGGCGCTTTCGGCTCCGTATCGCCCATCAACTCGAGCGCTCCCTGGGTCATCCCGTGGTACGCACCCTGGAAGGTAAGCAGCGATCGATTTCCGGTGGCCGTCTTGACGAGTTTCAGCGCGGCTTCGACGGCATCCGTCCCCGCGGGACTACAGAACTGCACCGTCGCGTTCGCGGCGAACTCGTCGGGCAGGCTCTCGAGCAACCGGTCCACGAATTGCTCCTTGATCGGCGTCGTCAGATCGAGCGTGTGGAGCGCCTGTCCGCACTCGAGCAGGCGTTCGATTCGTTCGACGACTGCGGGATGGTTGTGGCCGAGCGCGAGCGTTCCGGCTCCTGCGAGACAGTCGATGTACTCGTCTCCGTCGACGTCCTCGAGAATTGCACCCTCCGCCCGTGCTATCGCGAGTGGAAGCGACCGGGGATACGTCCGCGCGTTCGACTCGCGACGGGCCTGTTGCGCCAAAAGCTGTGCAGTCGACGGGGTCGTATCGGTCACACTACACCACCGCTGCGTTCGTTACCGCCCGGAATATCGAGCGGCGATTGTCGGGGCAGCATAATTTTTAGGCCAACCTAAATAATGAAAAGCGTACCGATCTTTAGGCTAACCTAAAGTTCATATTGATCGAGGTGCAATAACGAGTTTCAGCCCGGAGCAGCCCTCATCGGCCAGCGGGTGTAGTGGATCAGCACGCGAGTTCGACGCAGTCGAACGGTCGCGGATAGTTGTCGGGGCACTCGAGTGGTCGGGTAACAGGCCGTCTTGCGGCGAGAACGAGTAGTTCGGATCGAAGAAGGGTCGAACGCAATCGATTCCGGATGGATTCGAACGGCGGGATCAGTGAAGTGGTCCGTCGGAAACGCCTCAAGCGAACGTACGAACCGAATACACGTAGCCCGTCGGTCGAACGCAGTAGGGTGATTACGATCTACTCGGGCTTCAGCCCCGCGTCCTCGACGCGCATGACGGCCTCCCCGTCGGCGAGGTTCGGCGCGTCGACCAGGCGGACGATCCGCTTGTCGCCCTTGGACTTGCGCAGGTAGATGCGGAACGTCGACTTGTGGCCGAGGATGTTCCCACCGATGGGCTGGGTCGGGTCGCCGAAGAACGAGTCGGGGTTCGAGGCGACCTGGTTGGTGACGATGACGGCAGCGTTGTAGAGGTTGCCGACCTTGTCGAGGTCGTGGAGGTGTTTGTTGAGCTTCTGCTGGCGGTCCGCGAGTTCGCCACGACCGACGTACTCGGCACGGAAGTGGGCGGTCAGGGAGTCGACCGCGAGCAGACGGACGGGATACTCGGAGTCTTCGTGTTCGCTCGCGAGGTCCTTGGCCTTCTCGGCGAGCAGCATCTGGTGGTTGGAGTTGAACGCCTTCGCGACGTGGATCTTCTCGAGGATGTCGTCGACGAGTTCCTCCATCGCGTCCTCGTCGCCGGGCGAGCCCTCGATCTCGCGGTCCTCGAGCGCGGCCTCGATGGCCTCGTCGGGGAGCCCGCGGACCATGTCGTCGATCCGCTCGGGGCGGAACGTGTCCTCGCTGTCCACGAAGATGGCGCTGCCGTGGAGGCCGCCGACCTCCTGGGGAAGCTGGACGTTGACGGCCATCTGGTGGGTGACCTGCGACTTGCCGGAGCCGAACTCGCCGTACACTTCGGTGATCGACTGGGTCTCGATCCCGCCGCCGAGCAGGTCGTCGACCTCGTCGATGTGCCACGAGAGCTTGCCGATCTTGTTGCGACGCTCCAGCACCGTCGAGCCGGTCTCGAAGCCGCCGACGTCGGCGGCGTCGCGGGCGGCGTTGACGATGTCAGCGGCCGTGGACTCGCCGACGTCGGCCGTGTTCGACAGCTCCGACGGGGAGGCGACGGCGAGACTCTGGAAGGAGTCGAAGCCTGCGTCCTTGAGTTTGTCTGCGGTTGCCGGTCCGACGCCGGGGAGTTCCTCGAGATCTGCTTCTGGCATACTCCATCGTTGCGCCGGACCCCTCATAAACCCTCGTTAACAGGGAAGTGAAAGTGAAAGTGCCGGCCGGCACGGGGCTCGAGAACGACCCCTCGGATCTCGAGAGCGATTCGAGAGCGAGAACGTCGCTACTGGCGATCCGTCGCGGTGGTCGGGGGAGGTCCGTCGCGACGACACCCTGACCGAACCCATTTCAGCGTGCGTAGAATACCGATGGACGTGACCGACAGCGACGACGTCGTCCGGGTCTGGCTGGTCGAGCGGACCTACTCCGACGGCGTCCTCGGGAGTGAAACGAGCGAGGGGTCGTGAGAGCGCCGCTCTCACGGTGAGCAGAACCTGATCATCCTCACGTACGCGACGCGGACGGCCGCCGATACGTCCGGAAAGAACGGGCGCTGACCTCATACGGCGACGTTCGCGAGCCGACCGCCGCGCTCGAGGTCGAACCGCACAACCTGGGGATGGTCGACGACGAACGCGAGCGCGAACAGTACGCGAAGCCCGGCGGATGGCAGAGAGCCACGATCCGGACGACGTCATCTGAACGACCGGGGCGCGAGCGACGAACCGTCGCTACGCACCCGGCTGGTCGCCCGGCGTCCACTCGAGACAGTAGAGTCGTTCGTCCTCACTGCCGACGAACAGTCTCGCGTCGCCGACCGCGGGGGTGCTCGTGACGGGGCCGTCGGCGGCGAAGTGCCACCAGTGATCGTAGCGGTCGGCGTCGATGCCGTAGATCGACCCGGTCGTGTCCGCGACGCAGACGACGCCGCCGACGACGACCGGCGTGGCGTGGACCTCGCCATCGAGTGCGAGCCCTTTCTTCGAGAACAGCCAACCGCGGACCTTCCGCCGGCCGAACGTCGTGTCGGTGACGTGGACGTAGCCGTCAGCCGCGCCGACGAACGTCGTCCCGCCCTCGGCGTCACCGTCGGCCGTCGGAATCTCGTCGACGGCCAGGTCCTCGCCCGGCAGGACCGTCACCGAGGAGGTAAACCGGCTCGTCCCGTCGTAGGAGAACCACGACTGCCCGGAGTCGCCGTCGAGCGCGACCATCGTGCCGCTCCCGTCCGCGACGTAGACCCGGCCGTCGACGGCCGTCGGCGCGCCAGCGAGGTCGTCGCCCAGCGGGACGCTCCAGACTTCCTCGCCGTCGGCGGCCTCGAACGCGTGGACAGTCTCGTCGGCCGTCCCGACGAAGACGCGCGGGCCGCTCCAGGACCGGTCGTCACCGACGGCCGGCGGCTCGAGGGCCGCGGCCTCGGTCTCGGCCGTCCACAGCGGATCACCCGTCTCCGGTTCGAGCGCCGTCACGCCGCGTTCGTGGGGGGCGTAGAGCCGTCCATCCGCGAGCGTCGGCGCGCCCCCGAGTTCGCCGGGCAGGGTCCGCTCCCACCGCGGGTCACCGGTCGCGGGATCGACTGCGTGAATCCGCCCGTCCTCGGTACCGAAGTAGAGGAACTCGCGAGTGACGACCGGCGCGGTGTCGGTCGCCTGCGTGGTCTCGACCGTCCATCGTCGCCGGCCCGTCTCGGCCTCGAGCGCGTAGCAGTTGCCCCGCGTCGTGCCGACGTAGACGGTGTCGTGGTCGCAGACGGGCGTTCCGACCGGGCCGACGAGGTCGGCCGTCCAGGCCTCCTCGATCAGCCGCGGCCCCTCCCGGTCGGGCGCGATCCCCGAGTGGGCGGCGTCGCCCTTGTACTGGTTCCAGTCGCTCACGATCACGGGCTACCGAGCGAACCCGTATAATGGACCGGATTCGTTTCCGCGATCGCGGATAGTTATGTGCGCGGGACGCCTACCGGCCAGTATGAGCGTACTCGTCGCCTACGACGGTTCCGCGCCAGCACAGGACGCCGCGACCTACGCCTTCGAGGAGTATCCCGACGAGGAGATCGTCCTGCTGCGCGTCCTCGAGCTGGCCGAGGGCTACACCGGTGCGGGCGTCGAACTCGCCCGCGAGGCGCTGGGCGAGCGCACGGAGGAAGCCGACGAGGAACTGCTCGAGGAAGTCACCGACCTCGCGGGCTCGAGCGAGGCCGCGTTCCGGACCGAGGTCAGGGTCGGCGACCCCGCCCACGAGGTCGTCGAGTTCGCCGGCGAGCACGACGTCGACCACATCGTCGTCGGCAACCACGGCCGGACGGGCGTCTCGCGCGTGCTGCTGGGCAGCGTCGCGGAGAAGATCGTTCGTCGCGCGCCCGTCCCGGTGACGGTCGTCCGATAGGGGCTCGCGGTCGCGAATCGGCCCTACTCCCGCCGGACCTCGACGTCGCCGACCTGTCCCGCCGGCTGGTACTCACAGCGGTAGGTCGCCATCTCGGGCGTCGCCTCGAACGCCAGCGTCTCGGTCCGACCCTCCTCCTCGTTGCCCTCGGTCGCGTAGCCGTCGACGACCTCCCGATCCGCGTCCCAGAACGCGACGTTGTGGTGGATCCCGTCCATGTTCTCCCAGGTGAGTTCGTACTCCCGGCCGTCGAACAGGACCAAGGTCGGGTTCTCCACCCGATCGATCGCCGGCGGCTCGACGCCCACCCAGCCACCGACCCACCCCTCGAACCTGATCTCGGAGACGTCCCGCCACGCGTCGGGATCGGTCTCGCCCTCGAGTGCCTCCGCGACGTCGACCACCGGCTCCTCGACGGACGGATCGTCGTCGTCCCCGCCCAGGCAGCCCGCAACCGGTACGGCGGCGAGGCCGGCGACCCCCGCCAGGAACGAGCGGCGCGAGTCGTCGCTCGAGTTCATGAGCCGACCTACGCGATCGAGCGCCAAAAGCGGTCGTCCGGCGCGTCCGAACAGTGATCCGATCTGATCCGTCGACTCCGCCGTACCGTCAGCGTTCTCGAAGCGATCGGGTTCGGGTGCCTCGTCGGATTACCGCGATAAATTTCGGGTGTGAATTGAGGACTTTTCGATCGAGTCGGTGATGTGATTTTCGCTAGTGCAGCGGGGAACTCGAACGTCGAATCCCTCGAAAGCCCTCGCCGCTGTGGCGGTCGCTCAGCGACATATCCGCGCTTGCGCGGATAGGGGTCGCTGAGACGACCACGTGAAACGCCACAGCGGCTCGCCCTTTCAGTCCACCAGGGACCGCACCCTGCCCTTCCCCGGGTCGCACGCCTCCACGCGGGAGGCGCGGAGGCGTGCTCCCGGCCACCTGGCGCGCTGGCGAACCGTCCGAGCAAAGCGAGGTGCGACCAACGGGAGCACCTCGGAACGCGAACGGCGAACGGAGTGAGCCGTGAGCAGATGCGAAGGACGGTTCGTCGACACGCGAGGGGCGAGTGAGCGAAGCGAACGAGCCGGCTGGGGAGGGAGAGGCTCCGGGTGGGACTGAAAGGGGCCGGCCGTCTCGAGGAAGGCGGACGACGGTAGCACTACAGCGAACGCAGTGAGCGAAGCGCGCAACGAGTCCCCCGACTCGAGACGGCCGGGGGCTTTCAACGTGTGCTCGATCCAGTCGCCGACAACCGTTCCGCTGCCATCACGGTACCATCAATACACACCCGGAATCGAACGGAGAGCCGCCGAGTGACGCTACTCGAGCAGATTTTCGACCATCCCGGAGACGAACTCGAGTTCGTCCTCGTTGACGCCGTGGCCCATCCCCTCGTAGATGCGGGTGGTGACGTCGCCACCGAGCGCCGCGAGCACGTCGGCGGTCTCGTGGACGCGCTCCTCGGGGATGTGGGGGTCGACGTCGCTGCAGCCGAGGAAGACGGGGGTCTCCTCGAGGTCGCCGTCGCCTGCGAGGTAGTCCTCGGGGTCGACCGACTCGCCGATGAGGCCGCCGCTCAGGGCGGCCAACCCGCCGTAGCGTCGCGGATTACGGGCGACGAACTCGCTGGCGAGACAGCCCCCCTGGGAGAAGCCGACGAGGAGGACGCGCTCTGCCGGGATGCCGGCGGCGGTCGCCTCGCCGATGGCGTCGGCGACGGCCCGCAGACCGGACGTGCGCCCGGGTTCGTTCTCCGCGACGGGGGCGAGAAACGAGTTCGGGTACCAGGTGTTGCGCCGGGCCTGCGGGGCGAGCAGGGCGACGCCCTCGCGATGGACCTCCCGGCCCATCTGAATGATGCTACGGGCCGTCGCGCCGCGGCCGTGGGTGAACACGACGGCGGCCTCGGCGTCGCCGAGGTCGGTCCCGGCCGTCACGAGGGGCTGGTCCTGGTGGGGACCGTCGGCGTCGTAGTCGGCGACGGCCGACGCGTCCGGCGAGCCGTCGCTCATTCGAGACCACCGACGCCGGCGTCGGCGTCGGGAAGGTCGTGTTCGACCACCTCGAGGCCAAGCGCCTCGATCGCGCCCCGCAGGTGTTCGTCCTTGGCGTAGTCGGCACCGTCTTCCTCGCGGAGTTCCTGGGCCTTCGCGAGCACCTCGCCGCGGCGGTCGTCGGGGATCTCGTACTTGTCCGTCGAGAGTTCGATCACGAGGCCGTTGTTGTCCCGGGTGTAGATCGAGTGGAAGATGCCTCGGTCGAAGACGTTGTAGCCCTTGCCGGCGTCCTCGAGGGCGCGCATGGTGTCCTCGTACTCGTCGGGGTCGACGCTGAAACAGAGGTGGTGGACGGCACCGACGCCGGCGCGCTGGCCGCGGGCGGAGGGGCGGTCGCCCACGAAGAACGTGAGGATGCGACCATCCCCGGTGTCGAAAAAGAGGTGGGTCTGGGAGGGGTCGTCCAGATTGGGCTGGCGGAGAACCAGCGGCATGCCGAGGAGGTCGCGATAGAACGCGATGGTGTCCTCCGCGTTGCTTCCCCAGACGGTGATGTGGTCGGTTCCGGTCGTGTGGACGGGGCTGTCCGGCAGTTCTGGCGTGACGGGAATGCTGTCGTCTGACATTGGTGATCGTGGGTCGTCGATGGTGAATCGCGTGTCTGCGTCGTGGATCGCGAGGGCGTGCTCGAGGATCGCGGACCGTGGTCGTGGTGGATGTGACGACGGTCGCGTCACGGTTCAGTGTGTTGTGTGTTGGCTTTACACGTATCGTACGGGGATACGACCCCGAGAGCCTTAGGGAACCGGGCTGAATCGAGAAGCCGATCGATCGGGCGTTACTCCGCGACGTGCTCGCCGAAGACGCGCGCGGCGTCGTCCGGGACGTCGAAGTCGTGGTAGTACTCGCCCTTCTCGGTCGAGAGGACGTTCAACGCGGCGGCAGCACCGTCGCCGACGGCGATGGCGGCCTGCCACTCCTCGGGGCGGACCATCGCGCCGGTGGCGTAGACGCCCTCGACGCTGGTCTCCATGTCGACGTCGACGTCGACGACGCCCTCCTCGGTGAACGCACAGCCGAGTTCCTCGGCCAGGTCGCGGTTCGCGCCCGTGGCGAGGATCACGTAGTCAGCCTCGTAACTGTCCGCGTCCGTCTCGACGACGAAGCCGTCGCCGCGTTCCTCCACGCTCGTCACTTCCTCGCCCTGGTGGCGGTCCGCGCCGAGGTCGTCGACCTGCTGGCGCGCCGTCGCCATGAACTCGGTGCCGCCGACCGAGCCGATCCCGAGGTAGTTGAACAGGTGTGCCTTGTGCATCCAGGTCTCGTCCGTGTCGAAGACCGTCGTCTCGAGGCCGTTCTTCGCGGCGAACAGCGCCGCGCTCAGGCCGGCGGGGCCGCCGCCGACGACGATTACCGACGCGCTACGCTCCGTCTCGTCTCCGTTGGCGCTCATGTGCAGTGTCACTTTGTTACCGGACGAGTATGAATGCGGTAGCAACCCCACCCCAACCACGTGACGCCGATGTCAGTAGCGATTCGGGAGCAGGCGGCGACCCTCCTCGGCGTCAGTGCGGGTGGGTGAGAGCCCCTGTCAACCTTGTGACCGGCAGGTGCAGGCTCAACGGCTTCACCCGGACGTTGCCTATCTCCGATCCACAGGACAGGAGCGGTGTCCGGACGCCCCGCTCCCGGAGTGCGATTCCGGGAGTTCGTCCGCGAACCGTGGCCCGGTGACAGCTTCCTCGAGGGCCACCGCGATCCCGGTTCAACGGAGACACATCCATGAACACAAGCCTCGAGGTGGAGTACTGGGTCGTCGACGACGACGGCGACCTGACTGCACCCGACACGCTGCTCGACGTCTCGGAGCAGATCGATCCCGAGTTCGTCGAGCCGATGCTCGAGCTGAAAACGACCCCGTGTGCCTCGATGGACGAACTCCGCGAGGAGTTTCTCGGCCTCCTGGCGGAGGTCGTCGACGCGGCCCGCGACCAGGACAAGCGGCTCGTCCCGCTGGCGACGCCGCTGCGGGCCACGCCGGCGGAGATCCCCTACCGCGACAAGCGCGGCACCGACCTCCAGCGCCGGATCGTCGGCCCGACGTTCGACGACGCGCGGGTGTGTGCCGGCACGCACCTCCACCTCGAGCAGTCGAACGTCGTCGACCAGCTGAACACGCTGACGGCGATCGACCCCGCCTTCGCGCTGGTCAACAGCGCCTCGCACTACCGCGGCGAGCCGATTCTCGAGTGTGCCCGCCCCTACCTCTACCGGCGCTCGTGTTACGATACCTGCCCCGAACAGGGCCAGCTGTGGCCCTACGTCGACAGCGTCGCCGAGTGGGAGGCCCGCCTCGAGTCGGCCTACGACTGCTTCCGCGAACGCGCGAGAGAGCGCGGCGTCGACCTCGAGACGTTCGACGACGAGTTCGACCCCTACGACGCCGTCTGGACCCCCGTTCGCCTCCGGACGGCGATGCCCACCGTCGAGTGGCGCTCGCCCGATACGGCGCTGCCGGGCCAGGTGCTCCAGCTGGCCGAGGACGTGCGATCGACGGTCATGCGCGCGGACGCCAACGGTACGAGCGTTGGCGGGCCGACGGTCGCCGCCGACGGCGGCACGGCACCCACCCCCGACGGCCGCGGCGGGCCGGTCTCGCTCCCGCCGTTCGAGACCGTCGAGCACGTCACCGACGCCGCGATCCACGACGGCCTCGAGAGCCCCCGGGTCCGCCGGTACCTCCGGCGGCTGGGCTTCTCGCCGTCGGCTTACCGGCCCTACGCCGATCGACTCCCCGACGGACGGCTGTCGAAGCGCCACGCGAAACAGTGTCGACTCCAGGCCGCCGACCGACTCGAGGCCGACCTCGGGACTCGTCGGGCAAGAGTCTGAAAACGAAAGCCGCAGTCGGCAACGGGCCGGCGCGCGATCAGCCCGGGAGAGCGGCCCACGGCGGGCCGTTGCCGTTCCCGGGAGCATTACCGTTTTCGTTCCCAGGGCCGTCGCCGTTCCCGGGACCGTTGGACGCACCGTCAGGCGTCTCCTCGATCAGGATTTCTCCGTCGACGAGTCGCGACGGCGCGTCGAGTTCCGCCGTAACCTCCGTAGCGACCAGATCGCCGGCCACGGTGACGCCGCCGACCAGCCGGACCGTCTCGACCGTCGACAGCGAGACCGTCCCGTCGACGGTCACGCCGCCGCGAACCTCGAACGTGCCCGTTTCGTCCGCGACGGTGACGCTATCGACGCTCGAGCCGCCACGGAGGTCGATTCGGTCCACCGTCTCGAGGGCCACGTCGCCGATCGATCCGGAGCCGACGACTTCGAGGGAACCGATCGCGTCGACCTCGAGCGAGCCCTCGATGGCCGCGTTGCCCCGGACAGCGACCGTCTCGACCGACTCGGCGGTGACGTCGCCACCGACGGAACCGCTGCCGAGCAGTCGCACGTCACCCTCGACAGCGCCGCCGACGAGTATCCGGTCGACCGACGACGCGCCGCGGACGATCACGTCGCCCGCGACGTCGCCCGCGATCAGGAGGTCGCCGTCGATCTCGGTCGCGCCGCCGAGCACGACGTCGCCCTCGACGTCGCCGTGGACGACCACGTCGCCGTCGACGTCCTCGCTCCAGTAGTGCAGTTCCGGGACGTCCTCGCCGCGGTCCTCGGGGACGTCTCCGTCGTCGCTCTCCGCGTAGGTGAACTCGACGGTCGTCGTCTCGTCGGCCGCGACCGCGAGGTCGACTGCCGCGGTCTCGCCGTGGGAGAGCGTCTCGGCGACGACCGCGTACTCGCCGGGCGCGACGCCCTCGAGCAGGAACTCGCCGTCGGCCTCGAGCTGGACCGTCTCGTCCGCCTCGAAGCCGTCGGCGGCGAACGTCACCCACGTTCCCTCGGGGAGGGGCTCGCCCTCGGCGTCGGTGACGGTGCCCGCGATCGCACCGGTCTCGGGATCGGTCACGACGAACTCCGTTTGCTCGCCGGCCGTCGCGTCGACCGTGACGGGGTCGCTCGAGGCGTACCCCTGGACCGTGACGGCGACCTCGTACGCCCCGGCCGGCACGCGATCGAGGGCGAACGCGCCGTCGGCGTCGGTCTCGACGATCGAGACGCCCGTCTCGGGGCCGTCGTACTCCACGACGACGGTCGTCTCCGCGAGCGGGTCACCGTCGGGCGTCGACACCGTGCCCGCGATCGTTCCGCTCGTCGGCGCGTCGGCGTAGGTCAGTTCCGTCGCCGCCGTCCCGCCGGCGGGAACCGACACCGTCCGCGCGTCGGTCTCGCCGTGCGCGACGGTCGTCGCCGTCAGGTCGTACGTTCCGGGCTCGATCCCCTCGAGCAGGACGGTGCCGTCGGTCCCGACCTGTCCGGTTCGAACCGGACCGAACGCGCCGTCGCCGTCGACGGCCACCCACGTTCCCTCGGGGAGCGGGTCGCCGTCCGCGTCGGTTACGAGTGCGTCGATCGCGCCGGTGGTCGGCGTCTCGAGCGTGATCGACGCCTCGGTTTCGCCCGCGACCGCGACGGTGTCGGTCGCCGTGCCCTTCTCCTGGGCCGTGACGGTAACCTCGTAAGTCCCCGCCTCGGACACGTCGACGGTCGCGACGCCGTCGGCGTCGGTCGTCGTGAGCGCGACGGTCTCGCTCGGCCCCTCGAGTTCGACGGCGACGGGCGTCTCCGCGAGCGGTTCGCCGTCGGCGTCGGTGATCGTCAGGGCGAGGGCGTCGTCGGTCTCGCCCACTGCGAACGTGGCCTCGGCGGTGACGGTGTCGTCCCCGTCGAGGACGAGCACGGCCGCGTGCTCGCCCGCCGGCGGGTTCTCGAGGCCGTCGACCGTGACCGTCACCGGGCCGTCGACGTCCGTGTCGTACCAGCCGCTCAGGTCGAACGTCGCCTGCGAGCCCGCGTAGGTATCGCTGTTGACGTCGATGGTCGTCGGTTCGTCCTCGCCTGCGCGCGTGATCCCGACGGTGACGTCGCCGTCCTCGAGGCCGTCGAACCGCGTGCCGTCGGGGTAGTCGACGGTGATGGTATCGACCTCGCCCTCGTACGCGATGTCCTCGAGGGTCCAGGAGTGGACCGTCGGCGCGCCGGCCGCGTCGGACTCGAGGGCCAGCGCGGCGTCGGCGTAGTCGGGCGCAGTTGCCGACTCCGTGCTCGAGAAGGCGGCGTCGACGGCGACCGTGTCGTCGCCGACGAACGTGAGCGTCGCCTCGCCGTCGCCGGCCGGCGGGTTCTCGATCCCGTCGATCTCGACGACGACGGGGCCGTCGATATCCGTGTTGTAGTTCCCGCTGAGGTCGAACGTCGCCGCCGACCCGGCGTAGGCGTCGCTGTTGACGCTGATCTCGGTCGGCTCGCTCTCGCCTTCTCTCGTGAGTTCGACCGTCACGTCGCCGTCGTCGAGACCGTCGAGGCTCGTTCCGACGGGGTAGTCGACGGCGATCGCGTCCACCTCGCCGTCGAAGTCGACGTCGTCGACCGACCAGGTGTGGGTCGTCTCCGCGCCGGCGTCGTCGCTCTCGAGCGACAGCGCCGTGCCCTCGGCGAGTCCGAACGCGGCGGGAGCGAACGCCAGCGTCGCGACGAGCAGCAGCGCCGCGGTCGCGACTCCGAGCGTGACCCGACGCCTCATGAGACGATCACCTGCAGGCCCTCGGACCACGCCTCGATGGCCGCCTCGAGCGTCTCGCGGTCGATGCGGCCGGCCGACCAGTCCTCGACGGCCCCGTCGACCGCCTCACGGCTGACGGTGCCGTCGTCGTCGGCGATCAGCCGGAGGTACGCCCGCTGGTCCGGGTCGAGGTCCCCGAACGGGCCGTCGCCGACCGGCGAGAACAGCGGGAACGACCGGTCGAACCGGCTCGTCACCGGCAGGTCCGGCTCGTCGGCGAGGTTGTCCTCGGGGTCGACGACCCGGTCGTCGTTGAGTCGCAGGTCGGAGCCGAGGCCGGCGGCGACGGCGTCCAGGTTGTCGCGGTGTGCGGGGTCGGCCGCGGCCGATCCGACGAGGATCACCGCGCCGCCGGCGTCGCGGTACTCGCGCAAGGCGGCGAGTTCGGCGTCGGTGTAGGGCCGTCCCGGTGCGGTGACGAAGAGGACGGTCGGGTCGTCCTCCTCGGGGAGCGTCTGCACGACGTCGTTGAGCTGGCGGAAGCGATAGCCGACGCCCTCGAGGTAGCGGAGGTAGTACTGGGTGCGCTCGAGCGAGAGCGATCCCGGGACGTCGAACTGCGCGTGGCCGCCCTCGACGAGGAAGTCGCCGTCGTTGGCCGAGAGGTAGCGCGCGAGGTTCGTGACCAGCGGGAAGTTGCCGTAGCCGCTCGTGTCGACCGGGAACTCCTCCCCGGATTCGTAGGCCTCGTTGAACAGCAGGCCGCCGATCATCGCAACGCGGTGCTCGCGGTCGACGCCGATCAGGGGAACGTCGTCGTAGGCGTCGACGGCGCGATCACCGAGCGGTTCCTGTTGGGCCGACGGGCCGGCGACGACGGGCGCTCGGTCGTCGGCGAGCGGGCCGCTGGCAGTCGTCACGCTCGAGGCGCGGGGCACGAAGACGTCCTCGACGGAATCGTTCCGGCGTTCCGGAACCGCGTCGAAGTCGGCGGCAGACCAGACGCCCCGTCCCTCGGCGAGGGCGGCTTCCTCGGCGGCCGCGAACTCGTCGTGGCGAGCGAAGCCCGAGGAGTAGACGCGGGCGTAGCCCTCCTCGACCATCTCGAGGTTGTACTCGACCGAGAACGAGCCCGTATCGGGGTCGGCGTCGAAGTCGTCGGGGTCGTAGGACATGTAGCCGAGCAGTCGGCCGTAGTTGCCCCGGATCGGTTCGACGTCGTCGAACGTGAGTGCGATCCGCCGGCCCTCGACGTCGGTGTCGCCCGTCTCGGTTCCCTCGGGAGTCAGCCGCTCGAGGGCGAACTCGCTCGCCTTCGTCCCCCAGGTGTCGAGGTGGTCGCGGTCCTCGATGCCGAACCACTCGTAGATTTCGTTGGCGTCCTCGCCCGTCTCGGCCGTGTCGACCCCGAGGTGGCGGACCACCTCGCGGTAGTCGTACTCGGTGTCGAACTCGACCTCGACGGTGTCGCCGTCGAAGACGCGCACGACGCGACCGTAGTAGGTCTCGTCGGGGTCGAACTCGATGCCGATGGAGGCCTCGCGCTCGTCGAAGTAATCGAACGCGGGGTTGAAGTTCGTCGTCGTGACGTCGAACTCCCCGTCGCCGTCGTTGACCTGGTCCGAGTTGAACCGGAAGGAGAGGTCGAGCGCGTCCGCGATGGCGTTCAGGTTCTCCGTCTCGTCGAAGCCGTAGTCGGTGTTGCCCTGCCCGCCGAAGTCCGACTCGTCGAAGAGGAAGAGGGCACCGCCATCGGCGACGAACGACTGCAGTGCCTCGAGTTCTGCGTCCGAGAACGACTCGGATGGTGACGTAACGACCAGCCCGTCCGCGGCCTCGAGTCCCGTCGTCTCCAGCCCGTCGAAGAGGTCGAACGCCTCGTTGAAGTTCGAGGTCGTGGGGACGAAGGCCGCGCCGTCGTTGTGTTGCTGGTCCTCGACCTGGTCGGCGTTGAACCGGAACGCGAGGTCGAGTTCCTCGGCGATGGCGTTGAGGTTCGCCGTCTCCTCGTTGGTGAACTCCGACTCGTCGAAGAGGAAGAGGGCACCGCCGTCGGCGACGTGACTCGAGAGCGCCGCCAGTTCCGCGTCGGTGTAGGCCTCGGCGGGCGAGGGAATGGCGACGACGTCCGCCTCGTCGATGGGCGCGTCGCCGTCCCCGCCGCCGAAGAAGTCGAACGAGTCGTTGAAATTCGACGTTCGAAGCACGAACGGAGCCCAGTCGCTGTGTTCCTCGTCGACGACCTGGTCCGAGTTGAACCGGAAGGGGGCCTCGAGCGCCGCGGCGACGTCGTTCAGCGTCTCGGTCGCGTGGCCCCCGTAATCCGCCTCGTCGTGGAGGAAGACGACGCCACCGTCGGCGACGAACGACGCGAGTGCCTCGAGTTCGGCCGCCGTGAACGGCTCGTCCGGCGTCGTGATCATCACGAGGTCGGCGGCCCCGAGGTCGGCCGCGAGGTCGTCGGTCGCGGTCACGTCGAAGCCACGCTCCTCGGCGGCGGCCGCGAGGTCGCTATAGTCCGCGAGCGCCAGTTCCTGGCCGTGGCTCTCGTCGTAGTAGACGGTTCCCGTGCCGCCGAGGCGATCGATCCAGGCCTCGACCAGGAACTCGCGGTTGGCGTCGACGTCGCTCTCGTCGGTCGCCAGCGCCGCGCCGACGCCGACGACCTGCTCCGTCGCGGCGACCAGCGGGACGTCCGCGTCGACGCCGTCGTAGCTGACGTAGCCGTCGCCCGCCTCGTCGACGTTCTCCGCGGTCGATTCGGCCCACACCGCGACCAGCGAGTCGTCGGTCAGCGCCTCGCCGTCCGCGTCGAGCAGGCTGGCCGTCGAGAAGAACTCGAGTTCCGCGACGCCGGCGTCGCCGCCGAGGAGGTCGCCGACGGCCTCGAAACTGTAGCCGGCGCTCTCGACGCTGCTCGCGAACGCGCCGAACGTCGAGGAGTCGTAGTAGGTGTCGTGAGCGTCGTCCCAGAGGATCGTCCCCTCCTCGCCGACGGTGTCGGCGAGTAACTCGTGGACGAACGACTCGTTGGCACCGGTGAAATCACCGTCCTCGAGCAGTTCCGGCGTTCCGAAGCCGACGACGGCCCCGTCGCGGGAGACGAGCGGAATCGCCTCGTCGTCGCCGTAGTCGTAGGTCGCCTCGTCGCCCGCCTCGTCGACGGTTTCGGCGGTGGGTTCGGCCCACACCAGCACGTGTTCGGGGTCGGAAAGCGGGCCGCCGCCCGGTGCGACCTGGCTCGCCGTCGAGGGCAACACCAGCGTCGAGCCGCCCAGAAGGTCCGTCGTCGCAGTCAGGTCGTAGCCCGCGTCCGCGGCGTACTGGCTGAACGAGTGGTAGTGCTCGAGGGCCAGTTCGTGGAACTGGTCGTGGCCCTCGTCCCAGAGGACGGTCCCCTCGCCGCCCAGCTTGGCGTCGAAGAGGTTGAGCATGAACTGCTCGTTGTCGACGTCGAACCCGCCCTGGTCGTCGCTGAGGAAATCGACCGTCCCGATGCCGACCACGTTGCCGTCCTCGGAGACCAGCGGGATGTCGGCGTCCTCGTAGACGACCGTCTCCGGCCCGTCATCGGTCGTCTCGAAGTTGTACGCGGTCGGCTCCGCCCAGACGACGACCGTCTCCTCGTCGGTCAGTTCGCTCTCGCCGTCGGGAGCGATCTGGCTCGCCGCGGAGTAAAAGGATAGCGCCTCGAGCTCCGTCTCGGGCGCTGACTCCCCCGCTGCGGTCCGAAGACCGGCGCTGGCGAGTGCCGTTCCGAGTGCCGTCCCACCCACCGCCATGAAACCGCGGCGGCTGAACAGGGACCGATTACGATCGGGATTCGTTCCCATAATTCGACCCGTTAGTTCTCGCAGTTAAAGGTACGTATTTCTAGTATATATCCCAACGTCGTGCAGGAAAGTCGACAGTGGAACGCAATAGACGGGACGGACGGTCGCGTCCCGTACCGCCGGCCGTGTCGCTACCGGGACTGAACCCGTTCGAGCCAGCGTCCGCCCGTCCGGAGATCGGCCGGCACCTCCTCGCCGAACCGACAACGCGTGCGCTCGGTTTCGCAGGGGTTGCCCATCCCGACTTCGATGGTTGGCGAGCCGCCCTCGAAGATAGCCGTACTCGCCGTCGTGAGCTGGCCGAACGCGTGCTCGCCGACCTCGGGTTCGGGGTGGCGACAGATCGAGTCGTCGCCCGGTCCGTTCGTGTGATCCTGGGCGATCGTCCACAGGTCGTCCCGGTCGATCCGCGCGGTGCCCTCGAGCAACTCGCGGGCGCGCTCGCGTCGTTTCGTCGAACTCTCGGTCTGCGTCGACTCCGAGCGAACGAAGTGGTTCGTCCGCGTGACGACCCGCTCGTCGTCGACGATAATTCGCTCGGCACCGGGGTCGACTTCGAGCAAGACGGCGTCGGTGTCGTCCGCGAGAAACAGCGTCTGCCCGCAGAGTCGGCGAGTAGGGTAGGACTCGAGTTGTGCCCGGGCCTCGTCGACCGTCGCCGTCTCCTCGAGCAGCATGCGGATGACCGTCCCGTTGCGAAGTTGCTTCTCGGGGGCAACCGACTCGCACTTGCTGTCGATGTACGTGTTCGCCGCGACCAGTCCCTGGTCGTTGACCCCCTTGAACATCGCGACGGTCCCGCAGGTATCGACCGTCAGGATCCCGTAGTAGTCGTCGATCGGCGGTTGCTCGACGACCGACTTCGGTCGCGTCCCGCGGCCCGCGATGTCGCGGTTCTTGAGTACCAGCGGGCCGCCGGCCGCGTCGTCGCTGGCCGCACCCTCGACGCTCGCCCCGGGGTCAACCCGCTGCGGCGAGACCAGCACGTTGGTACAGCCGTTCGCCGTCCCCATCGGGTTCTTCTCGGATCGACCCTCGCCCCTCGAGAGCTTCTCGCACAGCTCCGAGTACGCGAAGGCGTAGACCTCGTAGACGTCGGCGTCCACGTCGAAGACCTCCGCCATCGCCTCGTAGGCCCGGTCGTGTCGCTTTGGGAGGCTCTCGCGACTGCGCCGGGCGTACTCGAGCAGCGGCTCGAGGTCGACGTCCCGGGCGGCGATCAACTCCTCGAGTTCGTCGATCGCCCACTCGACGGCCTCGCGTTCGGTCTCCGCGCGCCGGCGGGCCTGTTCGGCGAAGGAGTCCGCGCCCGCGATGGTGTCGCTGTACGCGATCGTCTCGGGGCTCGTGTCGACGCCGGTGTCGTCCATGGCTGAACGAGAGGACTCGACCCGGTTGTACTCCCGGCATGCAAGCGAACGGTCGTCGATCCGCGTCCGTCACGTGGGCGCGAACGGCGACTCTCGAGCGGGCCGGGACCGACGCGGACGTTCCGGGGACGGCGTGAGACGGCGATCCGACGTGGGTCGTCACTCGAAGTCCGGTTCCGAGAACGTTCCGGGAGCGATCGAACAGCCACAGGGGGCCGCAACCGCGTCGGTCGGTCCCAGCACCGAGACCGTGGCGACCCGGCGGCCACAGTGGGGACACTCCGGCAGCTCTCCCTCCTCCACCCCCTCCGACGAAGGGGGGTGGTCGGCCCCGTCGCTCATCGGGACCTCCAGGCGGCGGGGGGGCTCCCGCTCGTCGTCGCTGCTCGAGGTGGGCGATTCGTCCGTCGGTAGTGCGTCGCGTGGGCTCCGTACATGGTTCGACGTCTCGTCGGTGGTCGCCGTCCCCGCGTGGCGTTCGCCAACTCATACCGGGGACGGCCAGCGTTCGTTCCCCCTGTCAAGCGTCTGCAACTTATACCTACTGCTAGCAACCGACAATATTTGCGAGAAGCGATTGGAATCGGTTATCGACCCCAGTGACGTGACCGGTCCAGTCCCACCGTGCGGGAGGTGGGCGACCGACTTATCTTCCGTGAGTGCGAACCACACACATGGCCACAGAGGTAGAACACGCGTGTCCGGAGTGCGACAGCGTGGGGCGACGCCGGGCCGACGAGTCGCTGGGCGGTGCGACGTGTTACCTGTGTCTAGCCGAGGACTGCCCCGTCGTCGAGTACACCAGCGACGGGCGCGTGTCCCACGAAGCCGGCTGCCCCGAGATGAAACGCGCGGTGTTGACCGACCGGGACGACCTGTAGGCAGCCGACCTGCCGTTGTGACTCAGATCACAACAACACTGTGAGGAGTCGCGTACTCGCACGTCGCTTTTCGTGGTCGATTCGAATCTCGCGAGTGGGATGTCAGGCGATGGGGATGACCGACTGGTGGCAGCGTGCGAAAACTGCGGCTCCGTCTACGCTGCTCTCGAGCACTCCGACGGTACCATCCGGCCCATCGGCAGCCGCGACGGCTGTACCGCCTGCGGCGAAACGGCGTTCACGCCGCTACCGGACTTCGAGGACGACTCGAAGGCTGCCGGTGCCGGTGACGAGTAACGCGAGTCGATAGCCGACGGCGTCGAATCGCCGACTCACTCGAGCGGTCGGCTACTCGCGTTCCGATTCTTCCTCGCGTTCTGCGGTCGGCTCCCGCGGCGACGCGTTGGACTGCCACCACTGCACGGCGATCGCCGGGAGTGCGAGGACGAGCAGTGCCAGTCCCGCGGCCACGAGCACGAGAAGCCAGCCGATAGCCTCGAGCATCCGTCTCTCGTCATCCAGTTCGTTCGCGTCCGGTATATCGGTTGCCCGCACTCGAGGGGCGTCGGCGGTCGTGACGCCGCGCACAACGCTCGAGCGGCGAGCGACAGTAACGATCAGTAGCGAAGGACAGCTCTCCCGAGGCCCCACGTCACTCCAGCGAGGACGGAACGAGGAGCGTCGAGCCGACGCCACGGCCGAACCACCAGTAGACCAGCCCGACCGCTATCCAGCAGTGATCGCCTCGAGTATCACCTGCCGAGTCGTGATCCAGTCGCTCATCGTCGAGACGGGCGGGTGCGCTATTTGCTGTGTGCACGTTCGCGTATTTAATTACGAAGGCGACGAGTAACGCGAGTCGGTGACCGACGACGTGTGGCCACTACGAAGGTCCCACCCCACGGTGGCCAGTCCGGCCAGCCGACACAGGCGGGACTGAACGGGGCCGGCGTCGAGCGAACGCGAGGCGTTCGCGATGCTCGAGGGGGATTTCGTGGTAATTCGAACCGCAGCCGGACGAGCGATTCACTCGAGTCGCGCTTACGGGCCGGGCGTCGCGTGGGTGATTTCGTTGGGAATCGATGCCGTCGGCGTCTCCCCCCGTACCGACGGCCATCGCCGCGGACGAGACGGACTGCCGTCGGGTCGCCGACGCAGTCGCAGGGTGGTCGCGGCTGCGCCGACACTGGCGGCCAGCAGCCCGTCCGACTGTCGCCGCGACGCCCGGCATACCGCCGCGGCTCGAGCGGGTGGTCACTCGAGCCGCGAGGCGGTGATCGTCCCGGGAGCGACCCGACAGCCACAGGGGGCCGCGACGGCCTCCCCGGGACCGACCACCGTCACGGTGGCGACCGGGCGATCACAGCGCGGACAGCTCGAGAGCGGTGCGTCGGGCGGACTGTCGGCGTCACCGCTCATGGCTGTCGCTGGGGGTACGGGAGGGTACTCGAGGCGGGCGATTCGGCGGTCGTGCGGGACGTTTATATCCCGGTAGAATGTACGCAAACATGGCTTTCGAACCCTGCATGGGTTGGAAGCCGCGTCTCGGGTGTTCCAGCACCCGGGACATTTCGTGTGTATGTCCCCGCGGAGACGGGCTTCCGTGTTGTACGTTGATGTGAACCGACTTATATCTACTGCTAATTGACGTGGATATTGCGTCGTTAGTATGGATTGTGGGCGATTTTGGTGGGTGAGAGTTTCTTCGGATACTTCGGGAGGAGTCGAGGTCGTGTGCTCGAGTCGTTCACACGCTGATTTTCCTAATGCGCCTCACGGCCTTCCGGTGTAACCGGTCCGGATCTGTCGTTGCAGGTCATGTTCGTGGACACAAACCGCTATTCCTAGATTTTTGCGGCTACTCACTCGCGGTTCAGTTATAAATGTGGTATCGGGATCCGATGTGATCGGGTCGATCGGCACGCCCATCGCGACGGTGATCGACGAAATATGAACACGGCCGATTCGTGCTTGTGTTCATATTCGGGAAATCGATCTTCGCGCTGTGCAACCGGTGGGTGGTTGGCTTGCAACCCCACGCGCTGGAACGAATGCCGTCTTTTTGCTAGGACAGTTGAGGCCACCACTGGAATAGAATACTTCCAATCAGGTTACGTCAGAGATGCGGGAGTAGTCGATAGATCTCGTCTGCAACTCGATATTTTCGTCGTACGCATTGTAAATATTCTTATCTATCTTTCCACCATTTCGTCCGTCATAGTGCATCTCATGCCACCAGATATGTTTCAGGCATTGTTCATCGTTGAGATCACCGATACCAGTCGTGACTTTGAACAGGATCTCAGCAAAGTGGAGATCATCTAGTGTCGGCATCTCTGGGTCTGGGTTACTCGGTGACGGATATTTATTTGGAAAAACAACCACATCGGGGATGACACGACCGTTCTCCGTACGGGCACCTGCTGGAGGATCGCGAATAATCATGTAACCTGGGTCTTCGTCTTGGTTTAATCCCCACCGCACTGCTCGGTTGATGACCTCGTTCAGCCGAGACGCAGGGGACTTGGTGTTGCGAGCATTCCGCTCGCTCCACACCATCAGTGTGTCTGTATTGGTTGGAACCAGCAGGTGACCGATGCTCTGTCCTTCACCACCCTTCACGTCCATCGCAAAGACCTCCCCCGTGTCTTTGAGCCGACCTTTGAAATCGATACGTTCACTCCCACGCTGGTCAGTGAACGAGAGATATCCTTGCTTCTCGGCCGGTTCTAGGAAAACCTCGCGAACAATGTCCTCATTGTCCGCGCCGTGGGACTGACGGAAGGTTCCACCGAGTGAGAAGACCGCATCCTTAAGTTCACGTTGATAGTCACCGGCATTAATATCCCACTCCTCAAACACCTCTGGGTGTTCATTCCCAAGCGACTGGATTAGCTCTTTAACCTCGTCCAAGGTCTTTTCACGCTTGTCGGTACCTAAGTCCGTAAACCCAAGTGTATCGGTCCATGGATCCTTGTCAGTCACATAGACAAACCTATCCTGCGGCGAAATAATCTATGAATCCCTGTTTTCCTATGCATAGGGCTACACCTATGGTAGTAATATACCTGGTATTTGAGAATTAGGTGAAACAGAGAGAGTCCGTATGCACATTACAGTTATTCAGATAAGAAACTGGAGGATATTAGAACTCAGTTAACGAGCGTTGCTGTAACGACGCGAGCCGCTCAGAGATAACGTCTCGGAACTCCTCGTTCAGCTCGTAGCCAATACATCGGCGATCGAGTTCGAGAGCAGAAGCTGCGGTTGTTCCACTTCCGAAGAACGGGTCAAGCACTGTATCGCCGGGGTCCGTCGAAACCTTGACGATGCGGTCGATGAGCGATGTCGGGTAAGGGGCCTGATGGAGTACGTTCTGGCCTACAGTCCCTCGCTTGACCGGGTGCCGCCACAAATTACCAAGACGGTGTTCTTCCGCAACAGCAGGGTCTTCGAGCCCGTTCTGTCCCTCTTCTTCGCGGAATTTGTGGTCCTTCGACTTGGAGAGGTAGACAACGTACTCCTTCTTATTCACCACGTTGCGGTCGGTCATGCCGGCGATAGCGGTAGGCTTGTACCAAGTGACCATATCTTGGAGAACGAATCCAACATCCTCAACCCGTTCAGCAATGTGGTACGGAAGGAGTCGGAGGTCGCCACGCTCCATGACGGTATCAACGACCACCCACATCGTTCCGTCATCGCGTAGTACGTCGTAACACTCGCTCCAAACGGCCTCCATTCGGTCGTGGTAGTGTTCGTACGACTCGTCGGCCGTTCCGATTTGGTTCTCGTGTCCGTAGTCCTTGAGGTCCCAGTAGGGTGGTGAAGTGATAACCGACTGTACAGTGCCATCCTCGACCTCGGTCATCTCTTCGCTCGTACTCCAGTGAATTTCGAGGTCGTCGATTGCGTCAAGGTCAACCATCTATTCGTTCACCTCTTCACGTAGCGCGGTCGCATCAAGTGGTTCAGCAACGCGTTCCTCCTCGGAGAAAACACCTTCAATATCATCTGTCCAGAGTGTATAGATGGTTTCGCCTTCATCGGAGCCCACGAGAATACACCGGCGGAGCGCCTCGCGAAGTGGTATTGTCTCTACCTCGTCGACCTCTTGGTTATCTGTCTGCGTGCGGTCTTCATCTAGCCAGACGTTGCCCGGGTCCTTGCCGTCTGGATTGTATCGGCGAACCTTAGTGTCGTGGTAGGCGCTGTTACCTTCCTCACGTTCGCCTCCCCATTCGTTCCCTTCGTATACGTGTGCCACCCGAATATCGTCCTTGTAGAACTGATACTTCCGTTTGTCTTTTACGAAGAACAGAATTTCATCATATGCTGATTCCATATCGCCGCCACGGTCCTCCCACCGGTGGACTGTTATCGTGTTCTTCAGGGAGAGCCCTGATTCTTCTCTGGCGTAATCAGCTACCGCCATTGCAACAGGCCACATCCGGCCGTCTCGGTACGCGTTCGGCGCGACGACCCACAATGTCTCGGTCGGGTCCATGCGATCGTAGATAGCACTCCAGATCCCCTCTGTCGCGTTTAGGACATCTTCTTGGATGTCGGCGTTCGACACCACCCGTCCGAGATCAACGAGGTACATCTGATTGATCTCTCGTTTCCCACTTTGGGTACTTGACTGTTGCACCATCTTCACTAATAAGTAGTCGGTCACCTATGCATAGACATTCGGGTATGCATCGCTTATCAACGACCCATGCAAACCCCAAGACAAGATGGGGCTAACGCTGACGGACGCGAAGCGTAGGATACTCACTCTACTTGATGAAGAGCCCCGCCACGGCTACGCACTCGCCAAGGACCTCGGTAGACAAGGACCTACAGTGTATGAACACCTACAGGAACTGGAAGAGGCCGGCTATGTCGAGGTCGAAGAGCAAGACCGGCGGAAGGTGTACTCGCTTACTGAGCGTGGCAAGCTCATTCTACAAGCCGAACGCACCAATGAGTAGATACACTACCAGAGATGGGACGCACTACTGAATGATGGAAAATATTATCGTAGCTATTGTCAACAGCACAGTGGCGTAGCCGTTAATTTGTGTGTTTGGCCTTAGCCGAAGTTCTCTCCCACCTGTCTGTAGTACCACACCTCTCACGTTCTCTTGCCATTATGTTTCATTTCACATTATCTTAGTGTTCCGATATAAAGGTAGAATCCACGCAATCGAATGGCAGCGGTACGAAGGCGGGCAGTTGATTTGGAGCTTTGGCCTTACCCACTAACCCGGAATTTGACCCGTCGGATCGGATTCCGGGATGAGTGCGGCTGGGGCCGAACGCAGCGTTATCGAGTATCGGCCCCGACCGCACCCGCCAGGATCCCCGGTATTCTGGAAAACGCAACCACAAAATAGTGAAATAAGCCAGAACGATAGTGTTGCCACTACTCCAGGCAGCGGTACCGGGGCGCGATCGCGAAGCCGCGGCCCTGCTCGGTAACGATTTCACCGAGGTTGACCAGGCGCTCCTCGAGTCGGTCGGCGTCCTAGGCTACCCTCGAGATGGTAGCACGATTCGAAATAGCGTCTCTGAAAACGGTTCTGAGGGGGCACGATGGGATTTGAACTACGCCGTCGGCTCGCTATCGCTCGCCGCCGTCTACTTCAAATCCCACGTGCCGGTTCACTCGTCACTCCGCGACTCGTTGCACGGGCACGATGGGATTTGAACCCACGACCGTCGGATTAGAAGTCCGACGCTCTAATCCGGACTGAGCTACGTGCCCTCGAGTTCTTCTCACCGACCGAACGGCTTAAGCGGTGTGGATTCCCCGCTGTGGAACCGACACGGCGGGCTGTGAGTCCACATATCGCCCACGTCCCCACGTAGACTCACAGGTCCATGAACCGCAGGAACAGGCCGAGCAACAACAGCCCGATCCCGATCGTCGACCCCACGAACGGCGGCAGGACCGGAATGGGGAGCACGATCAGGAGAACGGCGACGAGGATCACCGTCGTGGACAGGCGCATGCGATCCGCGTCCACCTCGAGCCCTAAAGTCTCGAGGGGGCCGAGAACTCCGGGAGAAAGCTTAATACACGATACATAGAACGTGTATTCGAATGTCGGTCGACGATCATCTGGCGTCGCCGCGGGATCCCGAAGGGCCAGTCAACGATCTACTCACGTACGCTCAGCTGCTGAACTCCCCGCAGCTGGCTCGACTGTACAGCTACGTGCTCCAGCACGGACCGGTCGAAATCGAGGCGATCAAGGAGGACCTCGAGATGCCCCACTCGACGACGTACAAGTACGTGGGCCAGCTCGAGGAGATGGGCGTGCTCACCCGTCACGACGAGGAGTCACCGGCGACCGTCACCGCGACGCCGATTCACCTCGAGATCGAAACCGACCAGGGAACCGTCACCGCGTCACCGACGCTCGTCGAGGCGATCGGTCGGCAACTCGAGGACGAGGACCTCCGCGTCTTCGTCGATCGACAGGGAATCGCCAAGCTGGCTGGGGCACTTCACTACGCGCGTCGAATACGAAACGGGGAACTCACCCAGCGAACGGCAGCGAACAGGCTGGGCGTCCATCCAGTCGAAGGCATGACCGTCTTCACCGCACTGCAGGACGTCATCGAAGACGTAGCCGAAGACGACCCGCATCTGGAGCGATCGGAGTAATGTCGGCGGCGGAGAGTCCGCCCGATAGCACCATCGTGATCGATAGCAGTGTGCTGTTCGCGATGGGAGGGCCGACGAACGAGAAGTGCCAGGCGTTCGAACGGTTCGTTCGCCGTCGAAATATCACCGTCCGCGTCCCACAACGGGTCGCCGAAGAACTCGGGGAGAGTCCGGACGACTACGGCTATCAGCGCGATCGGCTCGAGCACGCACGAGAGGCCGGATGGCTCGAGTCGGCGACGATCGACTTTTCCATCCCCCGGGTTTCGACGGTCGTGGATAAAACGCGGCATCGAATGCAGCAACTGTCCGCGGACGACGTCACAGAAGACCAGATCGAAAAAACGGATACCGTTCTCGCCGGGCTCGCGTACCAGTACGCCAGCAACGAACCGAGACACGTTACCGTGCTGGTGAGCGACCGAGTCGCCCACCGAGCGATCGAAGACGTGTTGACCGCAGTCGGTGTCGACGACAGAACGCAGGTCGTCGAAGGTCGAGCGTTCCTCCAACGCCTGCTTTCCGAGTCGACAGAGAACTGAACGCTCGAGCGGGCTCTCGAGCACGAATCTGGCACTGGATACGCTATCATCGACCGCTTTCTTCCCCTCGCGATTGCAGACCGACCTCGCGACACGGGGAGGGACTGACAGGGGCTTTCGTAGTGTTCGCAACGATCACTACAGCACGCGTTTCTCGAGTAGACAGACCACCGACCGAGGCAAGGCACAGTCCTTAAGCGCCCGTCACCGGTACTAGCCGGCGATGCACGTCATCGGAACGGTGGGACTGCCCGGCAGCGGGAAGGGCGAGGCCGCCACCGTCGCGCGCGAGGAAGGGATCCCCGTGGTCACGATGGGCGACGTCGTCCGCCAGGAGACGGCCGACCGCGGGCTGGACCCGGCGAAGGATCACGGCAAGGTCGCACAGGCGCTACGCGACGAACACGGCCCAGCGGCGATCGCCGAGCGGTCGCTCCCGATGATCGAGGACCGCCTCGAGGACCACGACGTCGTCCTCGTCGACGGCATTCGCTCGGACGTCGAGGTCGACGCCTTCGAGCGACGCTTCGACGAGAACTTCACCCTCGTCAGCATCGAGGCCCCGTTCGAGGTCCGCGCCGAGCGGATCGAGGCCCGCGGCCGGGACGCCGGCGCGGACGACGGCGGCGAACCCCTCGCGGCCCGGGACGAGCGCGAGCGCGGCTTCGGGATGGACGACGCGATGGCCCGGGCCGACGTCGTCGTCGAGAACACCGACACGCTCGAGGCGTTCCACGACCGGATTCGGGCGATCATCCGCGAGGGGCCGGCCGCCAGCGAGGGCGACGAAGCGCTCGAGCGACCCGACGAAGCCACGGAGGCCCGACGATGAGCGAGATCTACCGCGTCGACGTCGAGATCACGGCCCCGGTCTACGACACCGAGGTGACCAGCCGGGTCGCCGACGCGATCACCAATATCTTCCCGAACGCCGACCTCGAGGAGAGTTTCGGCGAGATCCGCGGCGAGACCCACTCGATGGAGCACTTCTCGGACCTGCTGTACCGCCAGGAGATCCTCGACACCGCCCGCGGCGAGTTCTTTTCGAATCGCGAGGGCGACGCCTTCGCCTTCGCCCTGAAGAAACAGGCCGCGTTCGAGGGCCGGGTCAACTTCTCCGTCGGCGAACCGGACGAACTCGGCGAGATCACCGTCCGCGTCCGCGTCGACGATCCGAGCGTCGAGGGCTATATCGACCACATCGCGCCGCCAACCGAGGACGGCCAGCCGGTCGACGCGTAGCGCTCGAGCCGGTACCGCTACGAACCGCCGTTCTCGACGCAATAGCACGTCCGACTCCGCTCGAGGCAGGTCGTGAGCAACGGCCAAGGAACGATATAGCGCCACCGCGTAGAGCCGTCGACATGCACGACACCATCCCCGTCGCCGAGATCATGGTCAGCGACGTGGTGACGGCCGAGACGGACGCGAGCGCGACCGACGCGGCCCGCCTGCTGCGCGACGAGGGCGTCAGTTCCGTCGTCGTCACCGAGGACGACACCCCCGTAGGCATCGTCACGGAGGGCGACATTGCGACCCGGCTCTGTCACCGCGAGGACTTCGGCTCGATTTCCCTCGCCGAGGCCATGTCGACGCCGCTCGAGACGATCACGTCCGACGCCTCCATCGTCGAGGCGGCCACGGCGCTGCGCGAGGACGGCCGCGAACACCTGCCGGTCGTCGACGAGACTGCAGGCGACCCCGGAGAGCTCGTGGGCATCGTCACGACCTCGGAGCTGTCGTACTACGTCCCCCACCTGGTCCACCGCCAGCAGCGGGCGGCGGCCGAGCGGCCCCGCCGACGGGTCCGGACCGACACCCAGTACGAGCGCGACGACTGGGCGTTCGAGTACCGCGGCGAGGACGAGTCGACCGTCTCGGTGGGCGACGTGGCCCGCTTCACGAAAACCATCTCGAGCGACGACGTCGAGGCGTTCGCCGAGGTCACCGGCGACACCAACCGCGTCCACCTGGATGACGCCTACGCCGCCGAAACCCGCTTCGGCGAGCGGATCGTCCACGGCGTGCTGGCAAACGGCATCGTCAGCGCAGCCCTGGCCCGCCTGCCGGGGCTGACGATCTACCTCTCCCAGGAGAGTAGCTTCCTCGCGCCACTGTCGATCGGCGACCGCGTGACCGCCGTCTGCGAGGTCTCAGAGGACCTCGGCGGCTCGAGGTACCGGATCGACACGACCGTCTCCGACGAGAACGAGACGGTCGTGCTCGAGGGCGACGCGGTGGTGTTGATCGACGAGGTACCGTCGGACGTCGACGACTAGTGTTGGACGTTACAGAGACTCGTCCACGGGAATATGCACGGCCGCTTCATAGCAACTGTCCGGGAGTCGTGCTGGAAAGCGGGTGACCCGCTGAAGCAGTGTTTTCTCGTGGAACCAGGTGTCAGCACATCGCTCACGGGCCACTCGCTCACGAGTCATTTCGTTCCCGTTCGCAACTCTCATCGGAACAGCGCCATCAAGTAGTCAAATTTTATTCCCGTCCATCCAAGAGAAAAATTATGCGCTCCCGTCGAACGACCCTCCAGGCGACGACGCCTTTGCTTGCCAGCCTGCTTTCCGGGTGTGTCTCCTCCGTTCTTTCTACTGACCACCCTCTTCTCGGCTGTATCGAGATCGTGAACGGAGACACTCGGCCGCATACTGTTCACGTCCGTGTCGAATACGAGGACGAGGAAATCCTCTCTAAGTCGTATACTATCGACGGTCGCGGGGAAGACGGACGGGATCAAGTGAAATGGATTCCACGGCAGTGGCCCGACGAACCGGGTCAATTCCGCGTCCACCTGCGTATGGATACCCATTCGGAGTGGGTAACGATCGAGTCGGAGGAAGAACTGGGCGAGTACGCGATGCAGATAGCCTATCGGATCGATTCAGATGGCCACGGAATACCCGTCTGGGAAACGATCGACGCTGACGAGTACACTCGAGAGTGTGACGAATCAATAGTGGCAAATCCGATCACAGTAGCCGAGTGAACTGATATGTAGAGACGGGACGACGTCGAGAGAGGCAATGTGACATCGAACCGAGGTCGTGCGTCCTCGAGGGCGACGCGGTCGTGTTGATCGACGAGTTGCCGTCGGAAGCCGAATCGTAGTAGGGAAAACGTCTGCAATTGCTATCAGTTGGAACGGCGATTCGAATGCGCTCGGGGCCCCAGCCCCGTCTCGTCGCATCAAACATCGTCCAGTTCCGTTCGATCTGCGTAGTGTTTCCAACACAGGATAGGGACGTCTGCCGTATAATTTCGCTCTTCAAACAGCATCGTCACCTCAATATAAGGCGGAATACTCTCGACTAACGTGTCGAAATCGGTTTCGGGTTCTCTCACCAGCTCTTCGCCCCCGTACTGGTAATCAATAGCGACGGTGACCCCGATATCCACTTCTCGGTCGAACAGCGACGGATCCGGGTCTCGACTCGTTCGGCTTTCATCGATATCGTCCCGTTCTATTACGCCCATCGAGGCCCCCGCATCTGCTAGGCCCTCATCGGACAGTAACGACCGCATTTCGTCGGCAGCGGCTGCTGTCGCTCGACGCCGCCCCCACTCGTCGAACGACATCGTTCTCTCGGACGAGTCATCGTACTCGATGCGAACCGCCTCGTCGTCTTCCAAATACTCGTATTCACGTTCGGGGGTCGCCGCTATCGAATACGGCTCAGCAGTACCCAGTACGGCAACGTCTTCGAACTGCGTGTCACCGCCACCAGTATCGTCGCTGTCGTCGGCGTCGAGCGATCCCAAACAACCAGTCGTCGGCAGTAGTACCGGCACGCTGCCCAGTAGTACGCGACGTCTCGTCACACCCCGGCGATTGTTATCCATACGATCGTCCCAGAATTTTGGGTCGGTCGAACGAATATCTTCTGTCCCGGTTACAGTTGGCGATGGGTCCAGAAAGGATCGAACGATACCCGCGAGCAGAACCGTGAAAGCCGCGTCCGACACCGCTACAGGGAGAAAACGCCAGGCGACTTCAGAACGGCCCCATCCCGCCCATACCGCCACCGCCGCCTTGCTGTTCCATCTGTTTCATCATGCGCTGCATCTCCTGCTCGGAGCCCATGTTCTGGAACTGCTTGATCGTCCGCTCCATCATCTTGTACTGGTCTAAGAGTTCGCGGACGTCGTCCTCGCTGGTACCCGACCCGCGGGCGATGCGCTCGATCTGGCTCTGCCCGATGGCCTTGGGGTACTCCTTCTCCGCGTCGGTCATCGAGTCCATGATGACCTGGAACCGTCGCATCCGGTCCTGGGTGACGTCCATCGCGTCGTCGGGCAACTGGTCTTTGATCCCGCTGCCGAAGCCGGGGATCATGTCCATCACCTGGTCGAGCGGCCCCATGTTGTTCATCGCCTCCATCTGCTTTTGCATGTCGTTCAGGGTGAAGTTGCCCTGCAACATGTCCTCGGGGTCCCAGTCCTCTTCCTCGATGTCCGTCTCCTGCATCGCGCGCTCGACGCGCTCTGCGAGCTGGGCGAGGTCGCCCATCCCGAGCAGTCGGGAGATGAAGCCGTCGGGTTCGAACCGCTCGACGTCCTGGACCTCCTCGCCGGTCCCGAGGAAGGCGATCGACGAGTCGGTCTGGTCCACGGCGGTCAGCGCGCCGCCACCCTTCGCGGTCCCGTCTAACTTCGTGATGACGACGCCGTCGATGCCGATCGACTCGTCGAACTGCTGGGCCTGCTCCTTGGCTCCCTGCCCGATCGCCGCGTCGAGCACGAGCAGCGAGGTGTCGGGGTCGACGACGCCCTCGATCTGCTCGATCTCGTCGATCAGGTCGTCCTCGAGCGCGTGGCGACCCGCCGTGTCCACGATGTGGACGTCGGCCTCGCTGGTCTCCTCGAGGCCCTGGCGGGCGATCTGCACCGGATCCTCGGCGTCGGGATTACCGTAGAAGTCGACCTCGGCGCGCTCGGCCATCTCCTTGGCCTGGTCGTACGCGCCGGGCCGGAAGGTGTCCGTCTGGATGACCGCAGGGCGTAGCCCCTTCGTGGAGAACCACCAGGCCATCTTCGCGGCGGAGGTCGTCTTCCCGGACCCCTGCAGGCCCGCCAGGAGGATGGTCTGTTCCTCGAGGGGAAGTTCGGTCGAGTCGCCGATGAGATCGACCAGTTCCTCGTAGACGATACGAAGGACGAAGTCCCGCGCGGGGGTGCCCGCGGGGGGTTCCTCCTCGAGTGCGCGTTCTTTGATGTTGTCCGAGAGCTCCTGGACCAGCGTGATGTCGACGTCGGCGGAGATCAGCGAGCGCTGGATCTCCTTGACGATCTCCTCGACGTCTTCCTCGCTGATCCGGGACTTGCCACGGAGCTTGTCGAGCGTGCCCCGGAGCGAACTGCCGAGATCGTCGAGTACCATTTGCTCGGAGTACGGGGCGACGGCGTTAAAGGCTTTTTCTACGACCGACAGGTCGTACTCAGGGTTGCGACCGACGAACCGGGGCGGACTGCGGTCGCGTACTCGCCCCTCGAGCTACGACCAGCTGTCCTCGATCCTGGTTTCGATCGCCGCGAGGACCGTCGAGACGACGTCGATCGGATGGAGCGACGGCAACTCGAGGTCGGTAACCGTCTCGGCGGTGGGCGGTTCGTGGAAGTGGAAGCGAGCGTCGTGGGCGTTCGGATGGCGATCCCAGTGACACTCCCACCGCTCGTGCTCGGCGGTTTCGACGTAGTGAAACGTGAAATCGCCGGTCGTAAACCAGCGAACGTCGAGCCGCGCGGACTCGACCGTAGGCGGATAGCGACGGGAATCGAGCGTCGCCTCGAGGGCGCGGGGATCGTCACCGCTCGGTTCGAACGTCGTTCGATCGACGAGCGGCTCGGCCGCGAGACGGCGCTCGAGTGCGCGAAGCGTCCGTCGATCGGGTGGTCCGGTCGACGGCCCCTCGTCGGCGGGTCCTTCGGACATCGGCCTACACCGGAACGAGGTGGCCGTCGTTCTGTGCGATCCGGCGGGCGAGGTCGTAGAGGCGAATCTCCCGCTCGATCGCTCGCCAGTCGCCGAGCAGTTCCATCCGTTCGTGGACCGAGTCGTGGTCGTCGCCAGCGTCGTCGGGGTCGAAGGCGGACACCGCCGACGGATCGGACGCGCCGAACCGATCGCGGAACGCCTCGCGTTCGGCTTCGAGCGTCGCGACGCGGTCGACGATCTCGTCGACGGTCCGTTCCTCGGCGATACGACTCGCTTCCTGCCACTCGAGGTAGCCGTCGTTGCGTTCGTACCGGAAGGGCTGGACGTCACGATGGGCACGGACGATGCCCATGTCGGCGAGTCGATCCAGGTGTTTCCTCGCCGCATTGGGAGAACAGTCGGCGATCCGCGCGATCTCGTCGTAACTCGTCGGCTCCGTGATTCCCAGGGCGGTTTCGTAAACGCGATCGAACGTATCCGCCCCCTCTCGCCACCGCTCCCGGACCGCGTCGATGGCCTCCCGATCGGGGACGGGATCGAACTCGGTCACGCCTCGTCCTACGACTGCGAGAATAATATGTGTTTGTACTCGCAGATATTTGATCGTCGTCGGCTGGCCCCGGTACAGATGACAACAGCCTTATCATTGGCGGAGGGATACGACCACGTATGCCCTCCGATGCCGACCTCGAGCCCGACGGCGGCGAACCCGTCGGCGTGTCCAGCGAGGAACTGTACACCGTCGTCCACGCTGCGGTCAAGGACGCGCTGTTGGACGTGCTCGCGACCCTTGCCTTGCTCGGGTTCGCGCTCGTCTTCCTCTATGCCGGCGCGACGAGCCTGCTCGAGGGGTCGACGGGGTTCGAGTACGTCGTCGGCGGAGCCACCGTCGGCCTCGGACTCGCCTTCGCCGCGGCGGCGTTCGACCTCGTGCCGTCGTTCCACGAGAAGCTGATCGGATAGGTGACCGAAAGACGGCGAACGCGACCCGACCCTCGAGCCACGTCGGTGCGTATTTCTGCCGACGTCGCCAATCGTCGGCTATGAGCTCCGACGACGTGCTCGACCTCGCGGATCTGGACGTCGATCCGGCCGACTACGAACCGCTGGCCGACGCCGACGTCCGCATGCGCGTCAACGAACACGGTCTACACATCGCCGACGACCTCGAGACGCAGGTCTCGAGCCAGGGACAGAGTCCCGAGGAAGCGATCGAGAATCTCGCGGAGGCCGTCGACTCCTACCTCGAGGCGACCGACGACGATCCGGGCGACGACTGGCTGTAGGGTCTCTCGGTGCTCGCAGAACGCGGCGTTCCGGTGCGATTATGTGAGCGTATCGGCTATCGGAAATTATGAACGTTCGGCGGGACCGCGTCGAGGAGGTGCTGCGGGCGCTCGTCCACGAACTGAAGGTCGAACGCGTCACCTTCATGGCCGGCAGCATCGCCTACAACGCCTTCCTCTCGCTGTTGCCGCTGTTGCTGTTTTTGCTCGCGATCCTCGGCAGTGCCGGCACCCAGGGACTCGAGGAGGCGCTGGTGTCGATCACCCGCGCGGCGCTGACCCCCGGCGCGGCGGACGTACTGGTCGCGGAACTGGAGTCGGCCTCGGCCGGAGCCTCGGCCATCGGACTGGTCGCGCTGGCCTGGGGGGCGTTGCGCATCTTCCGGAGTCTCGATATGGCGTTCTCGGACATCTACGAGACCCAGGCCGAGAACACGATGGTCGACCAGTTGCGCGACGGGCTCGTCGTACTCGCCACGGTGACGGCCGTCGTCGCCGCCGTCGCCGCCATCGAAGTGTTTACCCCCGGCGGCCTCTCCGGCCCCGGCGGCACCGTCGGCTGGATCGTCCAGCGACTCGTGCTCGTGCTCGCCGTCGCGGTCGCGATCGTCCCGATGTACTACCTCTTCCCGGACGAGGACGATATGGCCGTCGTCGAGACGGTTCCGGGCGTGGCCGTCACCGCGATCGGTCTCGTGGCCGCCGAATCGCTGTTTCGGCTCTACGTCGCCTACAGTTCGACCAACGCCGAGAACAGCCTGCTCGCCGGGATCATCGTCTTGATGTCCTGGCTCTACGTCAGCGGCCTCGTCATCCTCGTCGGCGCGGCCGTCAACGCCGTACTCTCGAACCGGAGCGAGGACGTCTCGATCGAACCCGTAATCGGCGGCGTTCCCGTCGACGACGAGGATTCCGGTCCGACGGATACCGCCGGCGACCCCGTCGCGACCGTGACGGAACTGCAGGAACGGTTGCCGACGGCGACCGACGTACGACTCGTCGTCGACGGCGAGTCGATTACGGTCCCACCGCCGGATCGCGTCGACGCCGACAGTGACACGTCGCGGGTCCCGTTCGTCGACGACACCGTCGGCGTCGGTCTCCACTGGAACGTCCGCGACGGCGACGGCGGTCTCGAGGGTTCCGGAGTGGACGCCGTCGCCGACGACTCCGGCGGAGACGCCGACGGGAGCGAGGGCGAACGGCGACGCCACGAGCCCCCCAGTCGGTCGTAACCGACTCGCAGGGATCGCTTTTAGGCGGCCGTCCGTGGTCGTCGCGCGTATGACCGAGTACGACGTCGTCGTGATCGGCGGCGGCTCCGGCAGCCAGGTCGCGACGGCCGCGGCCGAGCGCGGCCTCGAGGCGGCCGTCGTCGAACCCGGCCCGCTCGGCGGGGCCTGTATCACCCGGGGCTGTGTTCCCTCCAAGGCCCTGCTGCACCGGGCCGACGTGGCCGACGCGATCGGCCGTGCCGAGCGGTTCGGTCTCGAGGCGACACTCGAGGGCGTCGATTACGGTACGATCACCGCGTCGATCCACGACCTCGTCTACCGGAAGGCCGCCAGGCAGGAACGAAACCTCGAAGACAGCGAGAACGTCACTCTCTACCGCGGCGAGGGGCGGTTCGTCGACGACCGCACCCTCGAGATCGACCCGACCGACGGCGCGGGGACCGAGAACCCGGAGGAGATCCGCGGCGAGCACGTCGTGATCGCCGTCGGCTCCCGGCCGACGACCCCGCCGATCGACGGCCTCGAGGACGCCGATTTCCTGACGAGCGACGACGCGCTCTTCCTCGAGGAGCGACCCGACGACCTGGTCGTCGTCGGCGGCGGCTACATCGGTGTCGAACTGGGCTACTTCTTCGCCGCCCTCGGTACGGACGTCTCGATCGTCGGCCGCAGCGACCGGCTCCTCCCGGGCGAGGACGACGACGTGAGCGAGGCCGTCACCGACGCCTTCGAGCGCCGATGCGACCTCTACACCGGCTACGAGGCCGGCGAGGTCGCCGCGAGCGACGGGGGGATCGCGGTCACGGCGGCCCCGACGGCCGACGACGGGGAGACGGTCGACCTCGAGGCCGAGGAACTGCTCGTGGCGGCTGGCCGCCGGCCGAACACCGATACGCTGGACCTCGAGGAGACGGGGATCGAGGCCGACGACAAAGGACACCTCGAGACCGACGCGACGCTCGCAACGACCGCCGAGAACGTCTGGGCGCTGGGGGACGTGGTCGGCGAACAGCCGTTCAAACACGCCGCCGACTACGAGGCGGAGGTCGTCTCGGCCAACGTTCTCGACGATGCCGGCCGCGAGGTCGACTACACCGCCATGCCCCACGCCGTCTTCACCAGCCCGCAGGTAGCCAGCGTCGGCCACACGGCGAGCGACCTCGAGGACGCGGGTCGCGAGTACGAGGCCACGCTCGTGGGCTACGACGCCGCGCCGAAGGGACTGCTCCTCGAGGCCGAGGGGGCGTTCGTCAAGGTGCTCGCGGCTCCCGACGGCGAGCTCCTGGGCTGTCACGTCGTCGGCCCCGACGCCGCGACACTGATCCACGAGGTCGTCCTCGCGATGGAGCGCGCCGACGGGACCGTCGAGGACGTAGCCGAGACGGTCCACGTCCACCCGGCGCTGAACGAGATCGTGCTGAAAGCGTTCGACGAGGCCGCCGACCGCGAGTTCTCGACGGCTCCCGACTGGCGGGACGTAGGCGAGTGATCGGCACGCTCGAGCTTCGAAACCGTTACGTCACGGACGTAACACGTGAGAACCGATGGCCGATTCGATCGACGCGTGGCTCTCGAGTCGGAAAGCCACGAACCAACTGCTCGTCGCCGCGATCGTCGTCATCGCCGCGGGATTCGTGAGCGTCGGTGCCGGCCCGGACAACCTGCGCGTCGTCTCGGAACTGCTGCTCACCCTCGTGCTGTTCGGTGCCGCCGTCCTCGGCCTCGTGTGGCTGCTCGACGAGTGAGCGCCAGACCCGTCGACAGCCGTCGCGGGCCGCCGCGAGTCGCCGATCACTCGACCCGGCGGACCCGCTCCTCGAGCGCGAGGTCGCGCGCGACTTCGGGGGTGAGGCCGGCGACGGCGTCGCGGAAGTTCGTCCGGTAGCTGCCCGGTCCGCGGTGATCCATCGCGGCCGCGCGCTCGCCGGCGACGCCGAACGCGAGCGTCCCCAGCAGCGCCGCCGCGGGGTCGTCCTCGAGCGCGCCGCAGAAGGCCGCGACCGTCGCCCCGAGCATGCAGCCGGTACCGACGACCTCGCCGAGCATCTCGTGGCCGGCCTCGAGGCGGACCGCGCCGTCGGCGGTCGCGACCACGTCGTCGACGCCCGAGGCCACGACGACGGCACCGGTCGACTCCGCGACCGACTGTGCCGTCGCCTCGATCTCGTCGTACTCGCCGACTGATTCGACGCCCTTTACGTCGGCCTCGACGCCCGCCAGGGCACTGATCTCGCCGTAGTTACCCTTGATGGCGGCGAACTCGAGCTCCGAGAGGAGCCGTTCGGCCAGCGACTCGCGGGTCGGCGTCGAGCCGACGCCGACGGGGTCGAACACGACCGGGACGCCCCGTTCGTTGGCCCGCTCCCCGGCTTCGACCATCGCCTCGACGCGGTTCTCGGCGACCTGGCCCATGTTGAGCAACACGGCGTTCGCGAGGTCGGCCATCTCGCCGGCGTCGCCGGGCGTGTCCGCCATCACCGGGAGCGCGTCCCAGTGGAGGATGACGTTCGCGACGTCGTTGATCGTCACCGCGTTGGTCAGCGCCTGGACGAGCGGTTCCGTCTCGGCCAGCGCCGCGAGCGATTCCGCGAGCGCGTCGCCGGAGGCGTCGATCGTCGCTGGATCAGTCATGGCTCTCCCCTTCGGCCCCGTCCCCTTTCGCCGTTTCGACCGCAGTGGCGAGCGCCTCGGTCGCCGCCCGCGGATCCTCGGCGGCGGTGATCGCGGAGATGACCGCGACGCCCGCCGCCCCCGCCTCGACGACGGGACCGGCGTTGTCGGCCGTGATCCCGCCGATACCGACGACCGGGATCGAGACCGCGTCGGCGATTTCGGCGAACCGGTCCGTACCGAGGCCGTTCTTGTCCGCCTCGACGTCCTTCGAGGTCGTCCCGTAGACGGCCCCGACGCCCAGGTAGTCCGCGCCCGCGGACTCGGCCGCCACGGCCTCCTCGACCGTCGAGGCCGAACAGCCGACGACGGCCTCGGGACCGAGCAGGTCTCGAGCGACGGCCACCGGGAGGTCCGACTGCCCGAGGTGGACGCCGTCGGCGTCGATCGCCTCCGCGATGTCGACCCGATCGTTGACGATCAGATCGACGCCCGCCTCGGCGGTCAGCTCGCGTAGCTCGCGGCCGAGTTCGTACCGATGGCGGGCGTCGGTGTCCTTCTCACGAAGCTGTACGACGTCGACGCCACCCTCGATCGCCGCCTCGACGACGTGCGTCGTCGAGCGCCCCTCCGAGAGGGACGCCTGGGTGACGAGATACGTGCCGTAGTTCGACGGCTCCATGCCCGAAACGGCGGCGGGGAGGACACTAAGCGACTTCGATTGACCGACAGCATCGACGGCGGCACGTCCGAGCCGGGGCCGGTGTGCCTACCGTCGCTCGGCGACGTTCGCCACCGCCAGCGCTCGAACGAGTACGACCGTCCCGAGCGCAATGACCGGCATGAGAAGCATCGTTGCTGCCAGCGGCGGGAGTTCCGAGGGCTGGCTGTACAGGCAACCGACGAATCCCCCGATTATCGCGTATATGGTGATGGGGTCGTGGCTACTCTTGCGTTTGAACCACGTCCCCACCTTCCCGAACGAGAGGGTGATACCGTATTCGGGAACCAGCCACCGTATCGCGAAGCTTACGCTCACGCCGATCACGATGAGAGCGGCCAACTCGACGGTCCGAACGCCACCGACGGCCGTCGTGGAATCGCTGAGCAGTCGCAACGGGTCGACGACGTCTATCCCGCCGTTGAAGGGTGGGTCGATCCCGCCTACGTACCTCGGGACGTACATGATCAGGAAGGACAGATAGAACGACACCAGGATCGGGGAAACCGGGAGTAAAACGCCATCCGGATCGGAGACCGTCTCCGTTTGCCGGACCATCCCCAGCAGTTCCTCGTACTCCTCGTCGTCGTGCCACTCGAGGACGGCATCGCGCTCCATGAGTTCCCGCGCGCGACCGAGATTGCGGGCTTCGACGTGTGCGTGTCCGACCGCAAGGCAAGCGTTCGCGTAGTTCCCCCACACCCACTTCGTGTCCGGGTGGCGATCGAAGAGCCTCTCTAGATCCTCGAGTACGTTCTCGGCTGCGTCGAGCGAGCCCGCGTTCGCGTACGCCTCCGCGAGTTTGTGGAGCGATCGGGCGAGCGCTTCCTGTACCTCGGACTCGTCCCGATGGGACTCGTAGTACTCCCTGAGTCGGTCGATCGTCCCGCCTGCGGCCGTTCGGTCGTCACGCGCTAACTGACAGTCCAGCACGTCGTCGAGCGCCCGCGCCACCCCGGCGGCGACGGCATCGGTCGAACGATTTTCGTACAGTCGTTCCAGGCGTTCGGTCTCGGTTTCGACGGCCTCGAGACGAGCGCGCGTGATCGCGCCCGTCCGTACGGAGCGGGCCCAGGCCAGGTGTCCAGCGACGTCGTCGGTCGGATGATCCTCGTAGAGAGCATCCAGCCGGTCGAGCCACCGTTGCTTTTCGTCCAGCGTCTTCGCCGACACCGTCTTGTCCGAATACAGCGACGCGAGCGCGCTGGCGACGCCGTCGGTCGCATGGTCGTCGTAGAGCGCCTCGACTCGCCGTCGGTTCCGCTCGGTCATTGCGCAGGGACCCTCGTCGTCGCTGTGGCGTGCGTGCTCTTTCGCCTCGCCGGCGAGGGCTGCCGCGAGGTGTTCGGCGATCGTCTCGTCACCTCCGTGCTCGTCGTACAGGTTCCGTATCGCCGTTCGTCGCCGTCGGGCTTCCTCGAAGGCTTCGAGCTTCGCTCTCGCAACTGCGAGGTGCCTGTCGGCGTGTGCGAGTCGTCTGGCGATGGATTTCTCCGGGTAGTCCTCGTAAAACCGTTCCAGCGTCGATCGGTTCTCCTCGAGCCGACGGCAATCCGTCTCGAGATCGTAGATTCCGTCGCGGTTTTCGTAATCGGTCGCGTTTACCAGTGCTCGAGCGTAGGCCGTCCGGACGTCGGGATCGTCGGTTTCGGACGCCAACAACGCCAGTTCCGCGAGGTGCTGGTCTTCGGCGTCGAACCGACCGGCTGCGCCGTGCTCGTCGGCGGCTTCGACGTGCTGTTCGGCCCTCTCCAGCGCCGTCGCGTGGACCTCGACGTCGTCGATCCCGCTCCCCGACTCGTCGTCCCGAGTTCGTTCGGGCGGATCGACGGAGTCGGACGTGTTTCGTTCCCCCGTCATCGATCTCACTGGTAGTTGTCTAATTGCCGCATTTAACAGTTGTTCAATCAATTTCGCGAAACCGCTGATGGTATTGCCACAGCCACGATTGGAGTGGCGACTGCTCGATCCTCCCCGCTGCGACGTAACGTTCCGACGAAAACTCGGACTCGTCACGAGCTGCCGAAACGGTGTGATCGGCTCCGGATCGTCGGTCGGCTCGCGTGGCTCGAGACCGAGTGGTTCGACGGCGCGCTGGCCAAACCGCGGCAGGGAGGCTGCGAAGCGAGTTCGGTCAGCACCGGTGACCAGCGACCCTACTCGTCCGATCGAGCGACGGCGTCGACGTCGACCAACTCGAGTTCGGAAAACGGCGTGATCGGCTCCGGATCGTCGGCCTTCTCGTGGATCGAGCGACGCCACCAGGCCACGTCGTGCCAGTCGCCTTCCGTGTAGCCCATCGCGGGGAAGTCGACGACCCGGTCGAACCCCAGCCGTTCGTGGAAGGCGACCGTCGCCGGGTTCGGCAGCGTCGTCACCGCGTAGGCGTCGCAAACGCCCTGTCGCTCGAGCACGTCGAACAGTGACTCGTAAAGGACCCGACCGACGCCGGTCCCGCGAGCGTCCGCGGCGACGTAGACCGACAGTTCGACGACCCACTGGTAGGCGCGGCGCTTGCGGAGTTTGCTCGCGTACGCGTAGCCGACGACCTCCCCCTCGCGCTCGCAGACGAGCCACGGATAGGTCTCGAGCGTCGACTCGATGCGCTCGACCAGTTCGGCTTCCGTCGGCGGCGTCTCCTCGAACGTGACCGCCGACGACTCACAGAATGGCGCGTAGATGTCGCGGATGGCCCCGGCGTCCGAGGGCTCCGCGACGCGAACGCGCTGGTCCGACGCGTCGTCCATAGCAGTCCGAGCGTTCGCTCGCGTCGGGATAAGTCCGCTGAATCCACGGCGGTCTCGAGGAGGATACTCGAGAGGAGGGGTGACTGCGACTCGAGCGCGACCGCTCTCGAGTACGTGATCGCTCAAAAAACGCGTTCCGTACGGACCGTCGGAACCGACGGCCGCGGGACGGAGTTAGTTGCGGACGACGTTCGTCGCGCGGGGGCCCTTGGGGGCCTGTTCGATGTCGAATTCGATCTCTTCGCCTTCTTCGAGGTCCGGACCGCCGACGTCTTCCATGTGGAAGAACACGTCATCGTCCGCGTCGTCCGTCGAAATGAAACCGTAGCCGCCAGTGTGGTTGAAGAAGTCAACCTTACCGTTTGCCATTACAAACAGACGTAGGCTCGGTACGGGGATAAGGGTTCCGAGAGTCGTGGTACCACGATCGAACCGGTCAGTCGTCGCGGACGGTCATGGAACGGACCATTGTGGGGGCTCGTCTATCCCGAATGCTCGAGGACGTGATCGAAAACGAACAACGGCCGGCTCGAGACCGCCGGCTAGCGAACGGTGAGTACCGTAGAACGACGTTCGTCCGTCGTATCTTCACCTTGTGACCAGAGACACTTAAAGGACCGTCGAGTCCTCGTCAGTACGGACGGAGGGAATCCGAGACTGAAGGCGAGCGATCGTGAACGCCGACGGTAGCGACTGCGGATCGAGAGTACGAAAAACGGCGACTTCCCGTCATAGCTCTACCTTGTGACCAGAGGCACTTAAAGGAGGAGCGGTTGTGCTCACGCGGATCGGTCGGACAGTCAACGGCCCAGACACAGTCGACCCGCTCGAGATTCTATCGTCGACGGCGGTATCGAGAACCGGCGCTGGAGGTAGCAATCGTTACGAACTCGAAAACGCGGAGAATGACGATTTCCCGTCGTATCTTCACTTTGTGACCAGAACCACTTAAAGAGCGAGCAGTACCGAGTTAGCGACGACCGGAACCGTGCTGAGAACGTGGACGGAACGAGTTCCTGTTTCCCCGGTGAGTGCAACAGGGTGTCGTCATGCTCGGCGTAGTTCGTGTAGTCGTGGAACCCGCGCCTGTCGAAATCGAGCGGGTACACGAGGCGGCTTCGACGCTGCGTTCGAAACCGACGCTGTGATCGACGCTGACGCCGCGATCGACGGCGACAGTATCGAAACCACCTCGACTTCGCCGACTACTGGCCGTAGAATCTTCTTCAGACGGGAAGGTGTCGAAAACGAAACAGGGATACGATCTGCCGACAGAAAACGAGTAACAGACGTGGCATGATCGAAACGGTCGTCGACGCCGGATACTCGTTCCTGCTTTCGTTCGGGTTGCCCGCGCTGTTCGTGCTGTTCGTCGTCAAGGGCGCGATCATCGGCAAGTTGTTTCCCACGTCGGTCTTTCTCCCCGGCTATCTCGTCGCTATTTCGGCGTCGCGTCGCACGATCGTACTCGGCATTCTCGTGGCGTCGGTCGGATACGCCTGCGGACAACTGCTGATCTACTGGGTGGCTGCGGTCTACGGAGTCGACGCGGTGCGATCGATCCCTCGCGTCACCGTCTCCGACGAGCAGTTGGATCGCGCCGAACGGCTCTTTCACCGCTACAGCGGGGCCGGAATCGTCGTCACGAATCTGGTGCCGTACGTCGGGAGTTTCATCATGATTCCGGCCGGAATCGCCGGCTATCCGGTCTCGCGAGCGGCGTTCTACGCGTTCACGTCGACGGTGGTGAACTACGTGCTCATCGTCTGGGTGGTCGTCGGCTCGGTCCGGCTCTTCACGTGATCGGCTTCGTCGCGGTGACGACGCCGATCCGGGGATTGGTGATCGCCGATCCGCCCGACCCCCGAGAAGACGACCCGAACGGACTGCCCGCCGAGCACCACGTCAGTGCGCCTGATCGTGGGGGTTCAGCGCCGTGCCGTAGTTCTCGGCGTGATCCGTGTAGTCGATGAACCGTGGCGCGTCGGGGTCGAACGGCCGCTCGAGGCTCTCGAAGGCCTTCTTCTTGTCCCAGCCCTGAAGCTTGCCGATGGCCGAACGGTCCTCTAAGTCGTGGTAGTCGAGGTTCGGCTCGGTCAATTCCCAGGCGTTCATCCCCTGCTCGGTGCGAATGATGACGCTCGAGTACTCGTCGGAGGAGCCGACGGAGCCGACCGTGATATCCGAACAGAAGCCGGTGAAGTCGGCACACTCGTCACAGCCCTTCAAGGCGGCGTCGTGGAAGTTCTCGACGTCCTCTTCGAGGATCATCTCGCCGTCGTGGTCGTAGACCATCATCTTGCCGTGGAGGACGTCCATCTTGCCGATCTCGTCGGGCGAGATACCGCGTTGCTCCTCGAGTTGCTCGCCCATGAGGCTGTAGTAGTTGAAGTTCTTCGTACACATCAGCGAGATCGTGTACTCGACCGCGCTGATGCCCTCGTTTTGGGCCTGGTAATCCCAGTCGAAGTTCTGCAGGGCGCGGATGCCCTCGATCTCACAGGGGGTACCGACGAGCGCCAGCGAGAGGTCCTCCCAGTCCTCGTCCGGGAGCTTGTGCTCCCACTGTTTCAGGTCGAGGTTGCCGAGCGCGAGGGTCTGGTTGTAGACGGTACCCGCGTTCTCGATGAGTTCTTCCTCGGTGGTCGCGAGGAAGCTCTCGGCCTTCCAGGGCTCCTCGTCGCTTTCGGTCGCGATCAGCGCGCCGTCGATCTCGCCCTCCTCGAGCAGCGTCGCGAGGATGCCGGTGACGACGCCGCCGTCCTGGGCCTGGTCGGTCCAGTCGTCCTCGACCTTCGCGGAGAACTCCGTGATCGGGTCGCCAGCGCCCGTGACGTTGTCCTCGCCGCCGGTAACCACCCACTGGCGCTCGTAGCGCATCCCGCCGCGGGGACAGAAGTCCCAGCACAGCGAACAGCCGGTGCACATCTTCACCAGCTTGGGCAGGTCGTCCGCGCCGACGCCGATGGAGTCCGAGGGACAGGCGGCGACGCAGGTTCCACACTGGATACAGCGACCCTCCCGGATCACCGCCTCGTCGAGTTCCATGAACCAGGTCTTCTCGTCCGGCGTCTCGATGTCGTTCATCTCCGACCGGATGGAGTAGTCGGGCGTCTCGAGGTCGACCCCCTCCGGGACGCCGACGCGAGTATCGGGTGCGTCGTCGTAGACGTCCTGACTGACGCCCTCGGCGGGCTCGGTGAACTCGAGGTCGCCGAGTTCGCCCTTCTCGTCGACGTTTGCGGCACCCGCACCGTCGGTGGCGACCTGCGGAGTCCCCGCTTCGGAGTCGACCGCCGTCTCACCGCAGGTGCAGTCGTCGAGCGAGCAGGACTCGCTGTTCTCGTCGGTCGCGATTGCGCCGTCACGAGTCGGTGCGGTTTCCTCGTGCGACCGGGACGCGAAACCGTTCGGCTCGAGGTACTGGACGGTCTCCTCGTCGTCCGTCCGCGATTCGGGAACCCCCGGGAAGGGCCGTTCGTCCTTGCGGCTCGCGGCTTCGCCGTCTTCTCGCGGACTTCGCCCGCTCGAACGGTCCGCGGAGCTTCGCTCCGCGCTACTCGCTCCATCCGAGGACTCGCTTCGCTCGCCCTCGCGGCTCGCGGCTTTGCCGCTCGATTCGTCCGAGGCCTCACTACGTTCGGCCACGCTATCAATCCCCATGGGCGACACCTCGCGCAACCGGCGCGTCAGCGCCTTGCATGATCCGCCGGAGTCGCTCGTTGTCGACGCGGCGGGTCCACTCGTAGAACCGCTCGCCGTCCTCGCGCTCGTCGCTGTAGGCCTCGAACAGTTGCTCGAGGGCCGGGATCACGGACTGGGCGGGCACGGCGTTTTCCACCCAGTCTAAGAACTCGTTGTCGGCACCGAGCGAGCCGCCGAGCCCGAAGTCCATCCCCTCGACGATGTCCGATCCGTCTTCGTCGTCCAGCTTGACGGTCTCGCCGCGGAAGCCGATGTCCGCGATCTGGGGCTGGGCGCAGGACGCGGAACAGCCGGACATGTGCATCCGGATGGCCTCGATGTCGTCGGGGACGTCGATACGCTCGTCGAGTTCGCGGGCCCAGCGCTTGGTGCGCTTTTTGGTCTCGATGATCGCGTAGTTACAGAACTCGTTGCCCGTACAGCCGACCGCACCGCGGGAGAACGGCCCCGGATCGGGGCTGTACTCCTGGGCGAACGGCTCCGCGAGGAGGTCGTCGACGTTCTCCTCGGGGATGTGGGTGATGAGGAAGTTCTGGTCCGTCGCGAGGCGGATCGAGGCGTCCTCGGTGCCGTACTTCTTGGCGGCGCGGGCCGCCTCGGCGAACTCGTCGCCGCCCATGCGGCCGGCGATCACGTTGAAGCCGACGTATTTGAGCCCGTCCTGCTTCTGGTCGTGGACGCCGACGTGGTCGCCCTGGTAGCCGACGGTCAGGTTCTCGCCGCCCGCGGGGAGATCGACCTGACAGCGGTCGCGGATCGCCTCCTCGAATTTCTCGGGACCCAGCTGCTCGACGAGGTAGCGCATCCGGCAGACGCCGCGGTTGTTGCGGTCGCCGATCTCCTTGAACGTCTGGGCGACGGCGCGGCAGAACTCGACGGCGTCCTCCGGCGGGACGAAGACGTCGAGTTCGGAGGCCATGCGCGGGCCGTCCGAGAGGCCGCCGCCGACGCGGGCGTGGAAGCCGTAGTAGTACTCGCCGTCGATCTCCTTCCTCGCGGGGACGAGCCCGACGTCGTTGATCTGGGACTGCGCGCAGTCGTGGGCACAGCCGGTGATGGTCATCTTGAACTTCCGCGGGAGGTTGGCGTACTCGCGGTTGTTCGTGAAGTAATCCGAGACGGCGTCGATGACCGGCTGGGCGTTGAAACACTCGTGGTCGTCGAGCCCGGCGGCGGGGCAACCCAGCACGTTCCGGGCGGAGTCGCCACAGCCCTGGATCGTCGTCAGGCCGACCTCGTCGTAGCGCTCCCACATCTCCGGGACGTCCTCGACGCGGATCCAGTGTTTCTGGATGTCCTGGCGGGTCGTGATGTCGAGGTAGGCGTCGCCCCAGAGCTCGTTCTGTTCCGCGCCGCCGTACTCCTCGGGGGCGGTGGCGTAGTCGGCGGCGCACTCGCCGATGACCTCGGCCTGCTCGGGCGTGAGTTTCCCGCCCGGGACCTTGGTCCGGATCATGAAGTAGCCCGCCTGCTTCTGGGCGTACATGCCGGCCCACTTCAGGCGCTCCCACTCGCCGCCGCCGGCGCGGTCCTCGATCTCCTCGAAGGTCAGGCCTTCCTCGGCGTACGCGTAGACGTCCTCGACGACGTCGAGGGGGTGTTTCTCCTGTTTGTGCTGTTCGACCGTATTCATGCGTACCACCGCCGGCCGTCGCGCCGGGCCGGGGACGCGACCGTAGACGTGCCGTCAATACCCATCGTATCCCGGCAATCACGACCCCGAACTATACGTCCGCGCGATGGGGCGAAACGTGACGGCGGTCCCTCTATGCGGTAAGTGTTGCCTGAAGATGTGGCGGTTTGGACACCCGCGAACGGAAACTGCCGGATAGGCGGTCAGACGAAGCGGTTTCGTCGAGAGCTTCGGATGTCCCGTCACGGGTCACGGCAAGTATTCCCGAAAAAACGCACCGCGAGTGCGCCACTGCTCGTGAACGTCAATGACGACGCGCATTGACCGACGGTTATCGCGTCACGGCCGATCGGCCCCCACTTGAGGAAATTATTTATGGAAATTCGTAGTGGAATTTCGCATGGACGGCCTCGAGACCCTCGGCTCGCTCGTTCGATCGCCGAACAAAGTACAACTTCTCGAGCGACTGTCTGCCGAACCGACAACGGCGGACGAACTCGCGGAGGCGTACGACGTCCATCGTCGAACGATCGTCCGCAACCTCAATGACCTCGAAGCGAGCGGGTGGGTCGTCACGGACGGCCGAATGTACCGTCTTGCGCCGGCAACCCGCGTGTTTCTCCCGGATCTACTCGACGTCATCCGTGACGTCGATACCGCATCTCGGCTGGTGACGTTCTTCGAATGCGTGTCCTCCGATACGGTTGACATCCCCATCGCCGCACTCGAAGACGCCACCGTGGTTAGTACCGATTCAAACGCCGAACGCGAACCGCTGTCAACTGCCTGTGAGACGGTTTCGGCGTCGACGAACGTCCGAGCGGTGGTCCCCGTATTATCCCCGATGATCGCCGAAGTGTTCGGGACAGCGATCGAGAACGATTCACTCACCGAAACGATCCTCGCAGTCGATGTCGCCGACACGCTGCGCAGTATGTCGGGCCACGGCCTCTACGCCGAGTTCAAGGCAAACGACGTCCGCGTGTACGTTACCGACAGCACACATTCGCATGGCCTGATCATGACGGATCGTTCGGTGCTGATCGTCGGTTACGACGATGGCATCGCACGGGTACTCGTTCGGGGTGACTCCCCCGAATTCAGAGAGTGGGCAATGGGAATGTTAGACCGGCAGCGGACAGCCGCACGGCCCGTTCCTACACTCACTGAAGAAGGATAAGTCACGCCACAGTCTCGACTCAGTTTTTCGTCACCGACTTACCCGCCCTGGAGTTTGCTTTCCGCCGCCGCATGCTGTCGCGACGACAGCCGGTGTCTATTCTACAGGGAATGTCATTATTTCCAATACCTATGTATTGAAGGCTGCGATGGTTCGAGAAAAACCACTTTCCAGACGAAGTGTAATACAATCGGTTGGCGGTACAGTCGTTGGCATTGGTACACTCGGAGCGTTCTCAAGTCCCGGTAGTGCCTCGAGCGATAATCGAGTCACGTTCACCGTTGACGTAGACGAGTACGAGTTCGTCGACCGCGCATCGCTAACGATCGAAGATCGATCGAACCGGTGGCTCGTTCGGGAATCAGTCTCAGTAACGACGCCGGCAGACGCACCACTACAACAATACAACGTGACCCTGAAGAGCGATCTGCTTGAGGAGTACGAACGCGACGGTGGCGCGGATCGGTCGGACGGGCCTCGCAGACACGACAGCGAAGAACTCCCGTCAGTCACCGACCTCAAGAAGGAAGCCGAAGCAACCCTCGAGGTGGAAACGCTCGACGAAAATGCGACGGACGCTGTCACCTCGAACGAAGACGTTACGACGGCTGACGATACCTGGAGCGGTCTCCAACTGGTCACAGCCTCGCAGTTCTGTGGTGACCTAGCCAGGTCACAACTCAACGTCAATTGGGAACACCACGTTCCGAACCCACAGATGCAGTACAGCGAATACCACGATCACTTCTTCTCGACGTGGTCCGTAGACGGTGCGGAGTGTAACTTCCCGGACTACGATATCTTCGCGACGACCTGGCACGTCGACGACGAAAGCGACACCGCCGGGAACGTGGGTGATGGCAGCATTGAGGCCGACGGCGAAGCGGAGTACTACAACACCGACTTCCCGATGCCTGGTTCCGGGACGCACTACGCTGACCACACCGCATCGGTTGACATCTCCTACTACGGATCGGTCACCCGCTATTGGGACCGAACCCACGAAGGGACCTACGCGTGGGTTCTCGATAAACCGTCCGTCACTACGTGGTAATGACCGTAAGATATACGCCTCAACCAATATAGTGACAAGGCGATGCGAACGCCGACCGTCCGGCGAGAGATTCATCGATTTTCCCGCTCGAGATGGGCGTGGACCTGCTGGCTCGTCGTCACGGCGTTGCTGGTCGTTGCGGTCGTCCGAGCGTCGCCGCCACAGTCCGTCGGATCGGTCGACGTCCACCCGATTCTGTTCGTCCTGTTCGCCCCGGCAGGTGCGACGTTCGAGGCCGTAGTTCGCACGTTCGTCTCGGCACTTGTCCTGGTACCGCTCGTCGCGTTCGTTCACAGCCACAGCGCCATCGCCGAGGAACGCGAGACGGGCCGGCTTCGCGTGCTGCTCACGATGCCGTGCTCGAGACGGGAACTGTACGAGGCGAAACTGCTCGGCCGGTCGGTGACGTTTCTCGGGCCGCTCGTCGGCACGCTGGGTGCGGTCGGTCTCGCACTCGTGGCCACCACCGGCACCGTCGCGGGCGGATACGGCTACGTCGTCGCGGCGGCATGCCTGCTCGGCCTCGCCTGCGTCAGCATCGGCGTCGCGATTTCGGCAGCCGCGTCGACGACGAACCGGGCCGTCGCGGCGTTCTTCGCCGTGTACGCGGGGATGCTAGTCGCCTATCCGATCACCGTCCTCCGCTCGGCGCTCCCGTACGGGCTCGTCGTTCTCGATCCGCTCTTTGCGGCGGCGGCCCTGTTGACCAACAGCAGTCCCCACGTCGGGATGCCGGGAGCGGTCGAAGGGGGCGCAACCGACTTCGTGACGGCGGCCCCGGTGCCCGTATACCTGACCGACTGGTTTCTCGTGGCCGTCCTGCTCGGCTGGACGGTCGTCCCGGCGGTGATCGGCCGGTGGTGGCTCACCAGACCCGACCTTTCGTGACATGTCGATATCCACGCTCGCCACGACAGAAGCCAGACGCGTGCGCCGCTCGAGAGCCTTCGCCGTCCTCGTCGCTGCCCTCGTCGTCGCTCCTCTCGTGATCGTGGCGATGGCGTCCCCGGAAGCGTTCTCCGGCGCGTACTTTCACCGTTCTCGGACGGTTCCCGAGGAGTCGATCGTCGTGTTGCACCTCGCGAGTCCGACCTGGCTCGTCTTCTCCGTTTCGCTCGTCGTCCCCCTGCTCGGGTTGCTGCTTGGCTCGAGCGCGATCGTCGACGAGCGGCTGACCGGTCGCGTTCGGACGACGCTGACGACCCCCTGTTCGCGCCGGGCGCTGGTCGCTGGGACGCTCCTCGGCCGGGCGTTGGCACTCGCGGCGGCGATCGGCGTCGGATTGAGCGTCGCTGCGATCGCCGCCTACGCCCGGTTCGGGGTCGTCCCCGCCACCACGTACTGGCGGTTCGTCCTCGTGACGATCCTCTATGGCTGGCTGTTCATCGCCATCGGTACCGCACTCTCGGCGCTGTTCGCAACGAAGCGACGGACCGTCGTCGGGGCCGTCGCGACGTACGTGCTCCTGTCCCCGATCGGTTGGAACGCGCTCGTCGCCGGCGTTCCGGCCCTCGACGCGCCACGGATGCGGGCGCTCGAACCGACGACGGGCTACGCGATCCTCGTCACCGGCGGCGATCCGGCCCTCGAGGCGACGGCCCGCGTCGACGCGGCACTCGGCCCCGGACAGACGACGCCGTTCGAGGCCTGGGCGTCGATCCCGGACCAAGTCCCCGTCGTGCTGACCACGTGGGGGGCGACCTCGTTGCTGATCGGATGGTTCCTCGCCGCCGTACTCGTCGCGACCGTCGCGTTCGAACGAACGGACCTACACAGATGACCGCACTCACCACCACGGACCTGACCAAACGGTACGGCTCGACGACTGCGATCGACTCGGTCTCGCTCACGGTCGACTCGGGCACCGTCTTCGGTCTCCTCGGACCGAACGGAGCCGGAAAGTCGACGCTGATCGACCTGCTGCTGGACTTCGTCCGCCCGGACGCGGGGACGGCGACGGTACTCGGACTCGATCCGCGAACGGACGCGGTCGAGATCCGTCGCCGAACGGGCGTGTTACCCGACGGATTCGCAGCGTATCCGCACCTCACCGGTGAAGAACACCTCGCGTTTACGATCGAGATGCACGACGCCGACGACGACCCGGCGGCGCTCCTCGAACGGGTCGGCCTCGCGGACGCCGCCTCCCGGCCCGCCGCGGAGTACTCGACCGGCATGACCCAGCGACTGGGGCTCGCCATGGCGCTGGTCGGCGATCCCGACCTCCTCGTGCTCGACGAACCGTCCGCCGGACTCGATCCGAACGGCGTCACCCGGCTCCGGGAGATCGTGCGGACGGAACGCGAGCGCGGCGCGACCGTCGTCTTCTCGAGTCACGTCCTGCCGCAGGTCGAGGCCGTCTGTGACGACGTCGCGATCGTCGACGACGGCCGACTCGTCGCCGAGGGACCGCTCGAGGAGCTTCGAGCCGGCACCGGTGACGCAACCAGGCTCACCGTGAGGGTAACCGCACCGCCGCCGTCGACCGCACTCGAGGCAGTTCGCGCGCTTCCGGCCGTCGACGCGGCGTCCGCAAACGAGGAGACACTCGAGGTCTCCCTCACCGATTCGGCGGGACGAACGCCAGTGTTGACGACCCTCGACGACCACGGCGTCGACGTCGTCGATTTCGAGACCGAATCGAACACGCTCGCGGACGTGTTCGCCCACCACGTAACCGAGTAAGAGAGGCAAAAAGCGATCGGTCGACGACCCCCGCAGCGTCGACGCCCGTCAGGAGTCGTCCTCGAGCAGTCGATCCACCATCTCGTCGGGATCGAACCGCTCGAGGTCGTCGTACCCCTGCCCGACGCCGAGGAACAGGATCGGCTTCCCGGTGACGTGGGCGATCGAGATCGCCGCGCCGCCGTTGGAGTCGGCGTCGGCCTTCGTCAGGATCGCGCCGTCGATCTCCGCGGCCTCGTTGAACTCGCGGGCGCGGTTGACGGCGTCCTGGCCCGCCACCGCCTCGTCGACGAACAGCGTCAGGTCGGGGTCGACGACGCGGTCGATCTTCTCGAGCTGGTCCATCAGGCCCTCGTTGGTGTGGAGCCGACCGGCGGTGTCGCCGAGAACGATATCGACGTCGTTGGCCTCGGCGTACTCGACGCCGTCGTACAGGACTGCGGCGGGGTCGCCGCCCTGTTCGTGGGTGATGAGCTTCGTGTCGAGCGCGTCGGCGTGTTCCTCGATCTGTTCGTTCGCGCCGGCGCGGTAGGTGTCGCCGTTGGCCATCACCGTCGAGTAGCCCCGCTGTTCGAAGTAGCGGCTCAGCTTGGCGATCGAGGTCGTCTTCCCGACGCCGTTGACGCCGGTGAAGACGATGGTGACCGGTTTCTCCGCGTCGGCGATCCGCTGGTCGAAGTCGAACTGGCCGACGCTGATCACGTCGTGGATCGCCTCGCGAAGGGCGTCCTCGACGACCTCGCCCGTCGAGGTCGTGAAGGTCCGGGTCTCGCCGACCAGTTCGTCCCGGATGGTGTCGAGGATCTCCTGGGCGACGTTCATCTCGACGTCGCTCGAGAGCAGCGCCATCTCGAGTTCGTAGAGCGGATCTTCGAGGTCTTCCTCCTCGATGACGAACTTGCCCTTGACGAGGGACTTGGCCTTGCGGCCGAAGCCGGTGGAGTTGTTCCCGCTCTCGTCTCCGTCTTCCTCGTCGTCTTCCTCCGCCGGTTCGGGCTCGGACTCGAGATCCGCCTCGGCGTCGGCCGCTGTGGCGTCAGCCGTCGCCGACGGTTCGGCCGTCGCGTCGGGTTCTGCGTGTTCGTCGTCGGCCACCGTCGCGTCGGCGGCCGTCGCCGGCTCGGTCTCGGTTCCCGTCCGGGCCTCCGCCGTATCGGTCGCGGCGGCAGCCTCGGGTTCGGCCCGGGGTTCCGCCTCGGCGTCGGCTCCCGGTTCGGGGGTAGTATCGGGGGCTTCCGCGGCCTCGGCGTCGGCCTCGAGGTCGGCGTCCGCCAGCTCCTCCTCGTCGAGTTCGTCCTCGTCGACTTCTTCGACGTTCTCCTCGGCCGCCTCCTCGGCGTCCTTGCGGAAGCTCCCCAGTTTCTCCTTCAGGTTGTCGAACATGGGTCGGCGTTACTGGTCGTCCTGCCCCTGGCCACCCATTCCCTGAAGCTGCTGTTGCATCGCCTGCTGCTGGAGTTGCTGGGCCTGTTGCTCGAGTTCCTCGCTCTCGGTCTCGAGTTCGGCGATCTCCGCGTTGAGTTCGTCGATCCGGTCGTCGAGGTGCGCTTTCTTGTTCTCGAGGGCAGAGACGGCGTCGTCCTCCTCGAGTTCGGCGGCGTAGTCCGCACCGAGATCGACGATCACTTCGTCGATGTCCTCGATCGTCGCCCGGAGGTAGGCACCCCCGCCGATCGGGACCTGCACCGTCGAGTCCGTCTCGAGGGTCTCGAGGGCATCGATCGCCTCGTCGACCTCCGATTTTTCCTCCTGGACGGCCTCGACGTTCGTCTGGAGGGCTTCGATTTGCTGTTGAATCTCCTGGAGTTCCTGGGAGAGCTGCTGGAGCTGTTGCTGGCTCATTGGGTTACCTCCTCGAGTTCGATCTGCGTCCGCTTGAGCCCGTGCTGGCTCCCGAGCTGGGCGTAGGCGTGTTCACGGGCGACGTCTTCGTTCTCGGCGTCGATCGTCTTCTCGAACTCCGCGAAGCCGTCGCGGGTCTTGAACCGACCGGTAACCGTAAACTGGCTCATGTCACTCACTCCGGCAGGCAGTCGGAAGAATCTTCCCTTCCGTCGGAAGGCGCGCGTCCGGAGTCGCCCGCTGTCCGAACAGTGCTCGACGTCCACACACCACACGTACCTTGAAGACGGACCGACAAGTCAGAAACGATCGACATGGTCGATTTCGTCACGCCACCGCCGCTCGAGCCCGGAGATAAGGTCGCAATCGTCGCACCTTCCTCCGGTCTTGCGGCGGCCTTCCCGCACGTCTACGAGCGTGGTCTCGAGCGAATCCGGTCGGTATTCGACCTCGAACCGGTCGAATACCCGACGGCAACGATGGACCACGAGACACTCTCAGAACACCCCGAACAGCGAGCGCAGGACGTCGAACGCGCGTTCGCGGATCCCGATATTCGCGGCGTGATCGCGACGATCGGCGGCAACGATCAGCTCCGGATCCTCAAGCACCTGGACGGGGACGTCCTCCGGGAGAACCCCACTCGATTCTACGGCACCAGCGACAACACGAACCTCGCGCAGTTCCTCTGGAACCACGGCATCGTCTCGTACTACGGCGGGAACGTGCTCACCGAGTTCGCGTTTCCGGGGGCGTTCCCCGACTACCTGGCGTCCAGCATTCGATCGGCACTGTTCGAGGACTCGATCGGCCCCATCGATCCCGCATCCGAATTCACGGACCAGGACCTCGAGTGGGCAGATCCCGACAACCTCGAGCGATCGCCGGAGATGGAGGAGAACCCGGGCTGGTCGTGGCACGGCGGGGACGAGCCCGTCGAGGGGCGAACCTGGGGCGGCAGCTTCGAGGTCACCGCTCTCCAGTTGACCACGGATCGGTACGCGCCGTCGCCCGAGGCACTCGAGGGGACGGTGTTGCTGCTCGAGACGTCGGAAGAGTTGCCCGAGCCCCCTGTCGTTCGTCGGAAGCTGTTGGCGATGGGCGAACGAGGGTTGCTCGAACGGTTCGCCGGCGTCCTCGTCGGCCGGGTCAAAGCCCGCTCGCACCGCGTCGACCGGTCGCGCGAGGAGCGCGAGGCCTACCGGGAGCGAATCCACGAGGCGATCCTCGACGTCGTCACGCGATACAACGAGAGCGCACCGATCGTCCTCGGCGTCGACTTCGGTCACACGAACCCTATCGTCCCCGTTCCGATCGGCGGGACCGTGACGATCGACCCGGAAACCGAACGGATCGCGTTCGAGTGAGACGGACCGACCACTGGACGCCGGGACCACACGACAAACGGCTTTAGCCGCGACGCCGTACTCACAGCTATGAGCGAAATCGAACCCGGCGAGTTGCTCCCGAACGACCGGATGCAACGGGACGCCCTCGAGGGCGAGGTCACACAGATCCACCGCGGCCACCAGTACGCCGCGGAGGGCGACACGTTCACCATCGACGGGACGACGTTCGAGGTGACCGACGTCACCGAACGAACGCTGGGGGACCTCACCGACGAGGACGCCCAGGCGGAGGGAATGGACGACCTCGAGGCTTACCGCCGGTTGCTCGAGCGCGCCCACGAGAACTTCGCGTGGGACGACGATAGCGAGGTCGTGTTACACGAGTTCGAGCGGCGATAACGGTGCGGACGGAAGAACGGCTGGCTACGCCGGCTCAGTGTACGTCGGAAGAACCTCCTCGAACAGCGACTCGACGATCTCCCAGAGCACGAGGGAAGGCGTTTCGTGATCGAACTCGACGCCTCGACGATCCGTTTCGTCGCCGACGGCGACCTGAACGTGTGCGTAGCCGAGGTCGGGGTGGTCCTCGTCCTGGTGCCAGCCTGCGTGGAAGCCGGTGTTCGGATCGCTGTAGTCGACGTGGAACCAATCGCGGGGCGTCTGTCGATACCACTTCACAGTGAGTTCGGGCGATTCGGGACCAGTCGGTGGGTCGAGCCGGTGTGGATCGACGGTTGCCCGGAGCGACCTCGCTTCGATTTCGTTCGGAACGTACTCGACCAACTCGACCTGCGGAGCCCGCTCGAGGACGTCCCGTTTGAGCTGTTCGTACAGTTGCGCGTTCGGGTCGCCTCCGGGATGTGGAACCGACATCCATCACCCGTTGACCGCTACGCCGTTCGCGTCCGGCGCGAGGAAATCCCACTCGCGGATCGTGAAGCCGACGATCTCGATCCGGTGCTCGAGGCGTTCCCATTCGCGGGCGATTTCTCGGCGTCGAGCTTCGGCCTCGGGATCGAGCTCGTCATCGGCGATCGTCGCCCGGAGCTGGTTGGGTGAGTCGACGTCGAACTCGGCCTTCCACTCCCGGATGTCGGCTTTCATCTCTGCGACTCGATCGGTCAGATCCTCGACCGAGTGCCCGCTGTCCCGAAGCCGCGTCGCTTCCGCGATCGCCTGTCGTCGATAATCCGGATAGTACGTCGTGTGCGCCCCGCTTTCGTCACGACGAAGCACACCGTCGTCGACGAGTCGCTCGAGAACTCGTTTCGTCGGCTCGTGCGACCAGTCGGCCTCCGACGCGATCCAGTTCGCCGTTCGGGGTTCGGCGAGCTGTCGAGCGACCATCCGCACGCGGTCCTGGCCAGTCGTCTGTCGCTCCGCCAGTCCGGCTTCGTCGTCCGACGGTTGGTCACTCATATCCGACGATACGGAGTGTGTCCTGATATAAGTTGAGGGAGGTCGTGCTATACCGAACTACAGAACGAGCGTTCTCGAGACGTATCGGCGACGACTCGGTCGTGCAGCAAACGATCAGTGAGAGAACGAGTTCTAAGGAGAAACCGCGGTATACGGTCTGCGAGTTACCGGTGTGCTTTCGGGACGGACAGCGGTCGCGTCCAAACTGGCGTCCAGCATCTCGTATCAATCGTCGGTACCGCCGAACGACTGGTGGGGACCCTCGACGGTCGTCTTCCGGGAACGACGCAGTCGAAACGACAGACCGTTCGGCGACCGGAAGGCCGCGATCAGCCACCACATGACGCCGGTCGCGACCAGTCCGACCGCCGCGAGGTACATCCCCAACGAGGCGAAGGTGACCGCGTACACCGCGCCGAGGGCCATCTTCGGGAGACTCGTTACGAGCGGAATCCGCGCCTCGACGTCTCGAGCGGCGGGAACGAGGACGACCACCGTGAGCAAACTCCCGACCAAGAAGATCAGATCCTGCCAAGCCATAGAGTGTGTACTCGGTCTCGAGTAAATGTAGTTGCCGGTGGCGACACCGGCGATCGGCCACCAGACGGTCGCCACGATCGGCAGCCGGCGGAAGAGTGCTCGAGTCGCCGCGAGTCAGTCGATGTAGCCCAGTGCGTCTTCGATCCGGCCGAGTTCGGGACCGGTGGTGTCCTCGCCGACGACGTAGCCGCCCGCGTTCGCGATCAGTCCCGAGCCGACCAGCGGCGCGCCGTAGTTGACCGTGCCGACGTCGGCCCGGACGTCGAGCGCCTCCTCGAGGAAATCCAGTTCCTCGTCGGTCGCCTTCGGGTGACAGAGCACCCCCTCGTTCGTCGCGACGGCAGCCGTCCCGACGGTCCGGACGCCCGCGAGGTCGCCGCGTTCGACCGGCACCTCGAGGGCGTCCGCGACGAGTCGAACCGTCTCCCGGGGGAGGTCGGGGTGGACGTACGCGCCGTAGTCGTTGGCCAGCACGACGTTGCCGGCGGCGTTGATCTTCCCCGGAAGCTCCGTGACGGGGACGTCGAGGGCTTCCTCGAGCCGGTCGCGTTCGTACTCGAGGACCCGGGAACTGACGAGCAGTCCGTTCTCGTTGCCCGTCGCTAACGCGCCGACCGTCGAGGAGCCACCGACGGTCGTCTGGATCGCGGACGCGTCGAGTTCCGCTTCCAGGTCGGCGACCACGTCGTCGTCGACGTCGGGACGAACGAGCACGCTCGAGTCGGTCGCCGTCGCGAAGACGCCGACGTAGGCCGACCCGGCGAAGGCGAGACGTTGCAAGTTTAGTCGGCGACCTCGGCCTCGACGACGGCCTCACCCTCTTCGTCGAAGCGGGCCGCTCGCACGCGCAGTTTGCGCGGCGGGTTGGACCGGCCGTTCGACCAGACCGCTTCGTTGATCGAGGGGTCGAGGCGGACCGCGTCCTCGTCGACCGCGAAGTGTTTCGCGAGGTGTTCGCGGACCAGTCGCATCGCCAGATCCGCGGCCTCGTGGTTCGCTCCCTTCTTGACGTCCCGCAGCGGGACCGTTACGACGCGTTCTTCGAAGTCGCTTGCACTCATGATTACTCGTCGGTGTCGCTACGTCGCCAGTTGCGTCGCTTCGGGTTCCGCGTCGTTTCCATGTCCGTCTTGAGCATGACCCACGTCGGAACGCGGCTGTTCTGCTTGTCGAGTTTGGCGAGGCGCTTTTTCTTGCCCTTCGATTTCTTACCCATAGTAGCCGAACGTAGCCCACGCTGGCTTAAAATCTTGTCCATCTGGTGGACGCCGGTCTGCCGCCGCTCCGCCGCGCGAACGCGGCCGCTCGAGCCGTCGAACGGGCCACATAGCGCCAGTTCGTCGGAGGTACCGTCGAACCCGGCGACACAAGTTACTCCGCGAGCGGGAACGAGGCAACCGTCGAATACACCGGCCCGTCGTCGGTCAGCGTGCTCTCGGTCAGTCGGATCTCCTCGACGGTCGTCTCGCCGACGGTCGGATCGCGCTCCCGGACGAGGTCCTGGACGAGGTCCTTGCCGCCGGCGTGTTCCATCCGCGCGAGCGTGACGTGGGGCGTAAAGTCGTGGTCCTCCGGGTCGAACCCCATCGCCGTCGTCCGCTCCTCGACGGCCTCGTGGAGGCGCGTCAGTCGCTCGCCGCCCTCCTCGACGCCGAACCAGACGACGCTGATGTACTCGAGGCTCGGGAAGACCCCGAGTCCCCCGTAGCGCACCGTGAAGGGGTCGACCCCCGCGTCGTCGACGGCGGCCGCCAGTTCGCGCTCGAGGGCGGGGACGCGGTCCTCGTCCACGTCGCCGAGGAACTTCAGGGTGACGTGGGCCTGTTCGGGATCGGTGACGTTGAGGCCGCTCGCGTCCGCGAACTCCGCCTGCAGGTCGGCGACCGCCGACGCCATCTCGTCGGGCAGGTCGACGCTGACGAACAGTCGCATACGCGTGGCTCGTACGGCGAGTCCAAAACCCGTTGCGGTGGCCCGCTCGAGCGCGTGGTTCGGTCGCTCGAACGATCAATCGTCCCTCCGAAACCCCGACGGATACGACGCCTCGTCCCCCCGCACGGAAGCGATCTTCGAGGGGCGACGGTGGCGAACGATCACGACGTCGTAGGCCTCGTCCGCGGCCACGCTCGTGCCGACCGTCGCCATCGCGTTGACGACTCGTCCCGCGTTCTCGCTGCCGACGACGACCATCGAGGCGTCGACCTCCCGCGCCAGCTGGCGGATCCGCTTCGAGATCGTTCCCGACGGCGCGTACCGGTCGACGAGGGCGTGCCTGAAGTTCGCGGCCGGGTGGAGGTCCGTCACCTGCCGGTGGAGCGTCGCCACGACCGCCTCGAGGTCGTACGCCTCCTCCGGGCCGATCCAGCCCCGTTCCCGCGCGTACTCGGCGTTTCCCTCGGGAATCACGCTCACCGCCAGCACCGGCTCCTCGAGTGCGTCACTGAACTCCGCCGCGCGGACGAGCGCGGCTTCGGCGAGGTCGGAGCCGTCGAAGGGAACGACGAACGTCATACGTCGATCTTACACCGTACCGACAAAAACCGCCCGTCGATTCCTGCGAACTGGTACCGCTTCGAGACCGACCGCCGGTGCTACGGGATCCGGGTCAGGCCCTCGGACCCGACCCCCGGATCGGAGTAGAGTATCTCGAGGAGCGTCGACGTGACGTACGCCTCGACGAAGGCCGCGAGCACGAGCAACAGCCAGGCGAACGCGACGAGGGCGACCGTTCGGGCGAGGTACGGTTTCGTGACGAACGCGTCGCGACTGCCGAGGAGACGTTCGCCGAACCGATAGATGAGCCGGAACCCGACCCCGGAGGCGATAAACAGCGCGGCCAGTTCGAAGACCCCGTGTGGAACCAGGCCGACGATGATGAAGTCGACGCCGACGTCACCGGCGACGGCGGCACCGAGGTTTCCGACGATGATGCCGTTGAAGACCATGACGAACGCCGTCAGCAGGCCGAGCGAGAGCGCGCCGACGATCGAGAGGAAGAACGGCTGACTGTTGTTCACGACGAACCACGTCGCCGTAATCTGGATCTCGCCGGAGCCCTCCGCGGGGAGCAGGTCCTCGAACTCCTCGGCGAACAGTTCGGCGATCATCTCGAGCAGGTCGACGCCCGCGAACAGCAGGAGGGCACCGATCCCGATGCCGACCGCGAACAGCCCGGTCGCGAACAGGGTGTAGCGTCTGTGTTCCGCCCAGCCCGCCGAGAGGGTCGCGACGAGGCGCGACTCCGACTGCCAGGTGAGGCCAGCCAGTGCGAGAAAGCCGACGCCGAGCAGTCCCGCGCCGGCGACGGGATCGAACCCGTCCGCCGTGACGGCGATCACGCCCGCCGTGGCGAGCGCCGTCAGCGAGAGCGCGACCAGCAGGACCGTCCAGTTCCGGTCGGCGTTCGGACCCGGATCCGGCCCCGTCGCGACCGGGTCCCGGTCGGGATCCCGCTCCGGCGGCTCCGACGCCGACTCGTCGAGGTCGACCGTAATGCGGCGGTCGGCGGTCGATTCGTCCGCTCGGGACGACGTCTCGTCGACGGGCTGGTGATCGCGGCCGAACTCGTCGGCCCCGTCGTCCGCGGGGACCTCGCGGGGACGATCCGGGTCAGGATCGTCCGCTCCCGTCCGGTCGCCGTCCTCGGCTCCAGTCATGGCCGATACTTCGGCGAAACGAGGGATAAATCCGCCGACTACTGCCATCGCGCTCGAGCGACGGGCGGTGACCGACGCTCGAGACGCCACTCGCCCCGGCGCTGTTCGGAATCGAAATCGCCGGACACGAGCGCGGTGTTCCAGGCGAAACGAGGGGGTGCTCGCGGCGGGAACGCCGTCGACGGACACAACGTCCGGTCGGGATCGACAGTATAAGGCGCTCGCGGGAGAACCTCCCGGCGATGACGACGCTCTCGGTCACCGGCGGGCACGTCCTGTTGCCCGACGCGTCGGTGACGCGTGCGGACGTACTGATCGATCAGGAGCGCGGCGAGATCCTCGAGATCGGGGCCGACCTCGCAGGCGACGAGACGCTGGACGCGAGCGACGCGCTCGTGACGCCCGGCTTCGTCAACGGTCACTGTCACGTCGCGATGACGCTGTTGCGCGGCTACGCCGACGACAAGCCGCTGGACGCGTGGCTGCAGGAGGACATCTGGCCCGCCGAGGCAGAACTGACCGCCGAAGACGTTCGCGTCGGCACGGAACTGGGGCTGGTCGAGATGATCAAGTCGGGGACGACGGCCTTCGCGGACATGTACTTCCACGTCCCCGAGATCGCCGCCGCGGTCGAAGAGGCGGGCCTGCGCGCTCGCCTCGGTCACGGCGTCGTCACCGTCGTCAAGGACGACGAGGAGGCGCGCGCAGACATGGAAACCAGCCTCGAGATCGCCGCGGAGTACGACGGCGCGGCCGACGGCCGCATCTCCACGGCCTTCATGCCCCACTCGCTGACCACGGTCGGCACGGAGTACCTCGAGGAGTTCGTCCCGCGGGCCCGCGAAATCGGCGTGCCGATCCACTACCACGCCAACGAGACCGAGGACGAGGTGACGCCGATCGTCGAGGACCGGGGCGTGCGCCCCCTCGAATACGCCGCCGAACGCGGCATGCTCGAACCCGAGGACTTCGTGGCCCACGGCGTCCACGTCGACGAGCGCGAGACCGAACTGCTCGCGGAGGCGGGCACGGGCGTGATCCACTGCCCGGCCTCGAACATGAAACTCGCCAGCGGAATGGCACCCGTCCAGCGCATGCGCGAGGCGGGCGTCACCGTCGGCCTCGGTACCGACGGCGCGGCCTCGAACAACGACCTCTCGATGCTCGACGAGGCCCGCGACGCGGCCATGCTCGGCAAACTCGCCGCCGCGGACGCGTCGGCGGTGCCGGCCGAAGCGGTAGCGGAGATGCTGACCGCGGACAGCGCCGACGCCATCGGCCTCGAGACCGGTCGCCTCGAGGCGGGCGCGCCCGCCGACCTCGCGGTGATCGACCTCGAGACCTCCCACCTGACGCCCCGGCACGACCTCGTGAGCCACCTCGCGTACGCCGCCGCGGCCGCTGACGTCCGCCACACCGTCTGCGACGGGCAGGTACTCATGCGCGACCGCGAAGTCCTGACGCTCGACGAGCGAGCGATCCGGGAACGGGCGCTCGAGGCGGGGAAGGCCCTCGTCGGCCGCGTCGAGGGTTGAGACGGCGGCTCCAGGCAGATTCCCGAAAACGGGTCGATCGAGGAAGATTGATCACCGACCCGGTCAGACTGGCGCTCGGCGGTGCCCGAACGGCCGTTCGTATCGGATTTCGTGAACGGCACTAAACCCTCAGAGAGGTTTTTGAACAGTTTAACTTTCTCTCGTCTGGTTTCGAGAACAGCAAACCGTTCCAAACCGCCGGCCGGGTTTATTCACCGAAACGTGAACGTCACGACCGGATGATCAGGTGGAAACAACTCGCAGTAGCACTTTCGATCGCGATGGTACTGACCGCGATCGCCCCCATGGGGGCGGCCGCGGCCGAACCGGATCACGAGGAGATTTCGCTGGCAGTATCGGACGACGGAGTCGTCTCGGTGACCGCAGACGGGACGCCCGTCGAGAACGCGACCGTCGAGGTCGTCAGTGACGAGGAGTACGCGGGCACGGGAACGTACGCGACCGACGCCGACGGCGAAGTCGCGCTTCCCGCACCCGACGAGACGGTCGAGGTGACGGTAACGGCCTCGACGACCGAAACCAGCGTCGAACTGACGACGACGCTCGAGCCGGAGACCGTCGACGAGCTCTCGATCGGCGTCAGCCAGAACGAGGACGTCGTCGTGAGTGTCACCGACGGAAACGAGAGCGCCGTCGCGAACGCGACGCTCGACGTAAGCGACGCCGACGAGAACGCGACCTACGCCGAGACCGGCCAGTATACGACGGACGCCAGCGGAACCGTACCCCTCGCCGCACCGAACGAGACGGTCGACGTCACGTTCACGGCGTCGACCGACGACGCCTCAGCCGAGACGACGGTCACGCTCGAGGGCAGTGCGGACGAGCCCGAGAGCTTCGGCCAGCTCGTCTCGTCGTTCGTCCAGAACCTCGAGACTGACGGCCCGGCAGGCCTCTCGGTCTCGGAGTTCGTCCTCGAACACAACCCGGGTAACGCGCCGGATCACGCCGGCCCGCCGGGTGAGGACGGGAAGCAGGGTCCGCCGGACCACGCCGGCCCGTCGCACGACGATGACGACCAGCGAGGGCCGCCGGCCCACGCCGGTCCGTCCGACGACGAGGACGACGAGGACGAAGACGAGGAAGACGACGATGACGACGATGACGACGATGACGAAGACGGTGGTGGCCCGCCGGACCACGCCGGTCCGAACCGCTGACACCTGCTCATCCACGACCGAGTGACGTCGGACGACGGAACCGAGTGGACGATGTCAGAGGCACGTGCCGTCGCCGGCGTTCGTGGACACACACTGCCGGACGATCCGGTCCGGTAGCTCACCCCGAGCAGCAATCGATCGATACCCCGCGACCGCACGTCCGGGGTATCACGGGCGTCCCTCATCGGGACGCTTCGGTAGCGTTTTTGCGTCGGTGGCTCTCTATCGAGCTATGACCGACGCCAGGTATCCGACGATCACCGAACAGCTGGACGACCCGGACGCCGCTCGCGAGGAGGGGCGTCGCAAGATGGACTGGGCCGCCCAGCACATGCCCATTCTCGAGCACGTCCGCGAGGAGTTCGTCGACGAGCAGCCTTTCGAGGGCGAGCGCATCGCGATGGCGATGCACGTCGAAGCCAAGACGGCGATCCTCGTCGAGACGCTCGCGGAAGGCGGGGCCGACGTCGCCGTCACGGGCTGTAACCCGCTGTCGACTCACGACGACGTCTCGGCGGCGCTGGACGCCCACGAGTCGATTACCAGCTACGCGAAACGCGGCGTCGACGACGAGGAGTACTACGCCGCCATCGAGGCCGTCATCGGCCACGAGCCGACGATCACCGTCGACGACGGGATGGATCTGGTCGCCGCGATCCACGAGGAGTACCCCGAACTGATCGACGGCATCGTCGGCGGCGCGGAGGAGACGACCACGGGCGTCCACCGCCTGCGCGCGATGGACGACGACGGGGCCTTAGAGTACCCCGTCTTCGCCGTGAACGACACCCCCATGAAGCGGCTGTTCGACAACGTCCACGGCACGGGCGAATCGTCCCTCGCGTCGATCGCGATGACCACGAACCTCTCGTGGGCCGGGAAGAACGTGGTCGTCGCGGGCTACGGCTACTGCGGCAAGGGCGTCGCGAAGAAGGCCGCGGGCCAGAACGCCAACGTCATCGTCACCGAAGTCGAGCCCCGCCGCGCCCTCGAGGCCCACATGGAGGGCTACGAGGTCATGCCGATGGACGAGGCCGCCGCGGTCGGCGACGTCTTCCTGACGACGACCGGCAACCGCGACGTCATCGTCGAGGAGCACTTCGAGAAGATGCAGGACGGCGTCCTGCTGGCGAACGCGGGCCACTTCGACATCGAGATCGATCTGGACGCGCTCGACGACCTCGCGGTCGACCGCTACGAGGCCCGCGACGGCGTCGAGGCCTACGAACTCGAGGACGGCCGCCGGCTGAACGTCATCGCCGAAGGTCGGCTGGTCAACCTAGCCGCGCCCGTCTCGCTGGGCCACCCCGTCGAGGTGATGGACCAGTCGTTCGGGATCCAGGCCGTCTGCGTGCGCGAACTGGTCGAGAACGGTGAGGCCTACGAGGCGGGCGTCCACGACGTGCCCGACGAACTCGACAAGGAAATCGCCGAGATCAAACTCGAGGCCGAGGGCGTCGAGTTCGACTCGCTGACCGACACCCAGCGCGAGTACATGGACTCCTGGGACCACGGGACGTAGACGGAGCGAACGGGGTCGACGCGGAGGGGGCGGCGACGGGCGCTCGAGCCGCGCCTCAGCCCGAGACGCGGTCGATGACGGGCGTGGCCGTCACCCCGTGGACGACGATCGAGATGACGACCACCGCGCCGACGATCGCCCACAGCAGGTCGGCCTCCGCGAACGCGCCCTCGTTCAGCCCGTGGGCGAGGTAGTAAAAGGAGCCGATGCCCCGGATGCCGAAGAAGGCGATCGCTCCCCGATCGCTCCACTCCCTGTCGAATCCGAGCAGGCCGGCGATGCCGGCGGCGGGGCGGACGACGAAGACGATGGCCACCGCGGCGACCAGCGCCTCGAGAGTCAACGCCGAGAGCAGGCCGCCCGCGATCGCGCCGCCGAAAAAGACCATGATGACCGCCATCATCGTCTGCTCGGCCAGTTCGCTGATCTCGTGGAGCGACTCGTTGTAGTCGTGGGAGCGTTCGTAATCCCGGATCGCGACCGCGGCGACGAAGACCGCGATGAAGCCGTAGCCGCCCGCGAGTTCGGTGAGGCCGTAGACGAACAGCGTGCCAGCGATCGCCTCGAGTCCCTGGACGGAGCGGGCGATCTGGGTCCCAGGGTTCGTCAGGAAGACAGCCCAGGCCGTCACCCGCCCGAGGACGAGTCCGAAAAGCGTACCGACGGCGATCCGGTAGCCGACGTCGATCAGGAGCCACTCGCCGATCCAGTTGCCGGGCGCGACGCCGACGAGCGCGATGGCGATCGCGAGGTTCGTAAACGGAAACGCGAGGCCGTCGTTGAGCCCCGCCTCCGAGGAGAGCGCGAACCGGACCTCGTTCGCCCAGCCGTCGCTCTCGGGGTCGTCTTCGGCTTCGATGCCCTCGCCGGGATCTTTCACCTGCACCTCCGAGGCCAGCACCGGATCGGTCGGCGCGATACAGGCCCCCAGCAGCACCGCTGTCGGGACGAACAGCCCCACGTACGCCCAGCCCAGCAGGGCCGCCCCGGCGATCGACAGCGGCATCGTGATCGCGAGCAGCCGCCAGGTCGACGCCCAGGCTCGCAGCCCGGGAACGCGATCGAGTTTCAATCCGACGCCCATCAGCGCGACGATGACGCCGATCTCCGCGAGCCGTTCGGTCAGGTGGCCCTGTTCGAGCGGATCCAGCGTAGGGAGGCCGATCGGCAGGCCAAACGCCAGGATGCCGACGCTCACGAAGAACATCGGGAGCGAGATCGCCCGATCCGCGACGAACCGGGGCAAGACGGCCACGGCGAAGAGAACGATTCCGAACAGGACCAACAGGACGTCGTACAACTCGAGCGCCATCGATGGGGTCGAAGCTAGCGCCGACGCCGGCCTTGAGTGCGATGCAAGCGTCTGCAAAATCAACCCCTATGCCGGCCGCGGCGCTAGCCCGTCGTATGTCCCCGCAGTCCGACGACGGGTCTCGACGGACGCCGTCACGCCGCCGGATGCTTCGCTGGAGCGCTCTCGGGGGTCTCGCGCTGTTGAGCGGCTGTACCCGGGACGTCGGCGAGGAACTGCCGCCCAACCTGGAGTGGCCCATCGCCGACCTGACTCCGGAACTCCCCGTGCAGGAGCGGACGGACGTGCTCGAGGCGGGCATCGAGGAACTGGCGAGTCGGACGATCACCGACGAGGCGGAGTTCGCGGCGGCCATCGAGGACTACTCGCTCGAGGTCGAGTCGGTCGAGTACGAGCGGGACGTGCTGACGATCGAGTACGTCAACACGAACGTCTACGAGGAAGGGAACGTCCACGACGTCGGGCCGATCGCCGGCGCGTTCGCGGCGTTGCTCGACTCCGGCTACGAGGCGGTGGCCCTCGGGATCACGATCCTGGACGCGGCACCGTCGTCCTACGGTGCCGCGGAGGTCGACGCCGCGTGGGCCTACCAGTACAACGACGGCGTCCTCTCCGCGAAGGAGTACGGCGAACTGGTGGCCGGAACGATCGAGTCGGACCGCCACGAACCGCACGTGGCCGTGGAGCCGGACGAGTGATCGGTTCGGGCCGGCGACCCGTGCGGGCCAGCCGCGAGACGCGTCCGCGGCCCGAATCGGCCGACACGCTGAACTACGCCGACCGTGAGTCCTACCCAATGAGCGGGGGGACACCGGCGGAGGAATCGACCGCAGACGGCGACCTACTCGAGGACGGCACGCCGGTCGAGAGCGGCGTCCCGGTCGGCCCGTTGCTCGAGCACTCCCGACTCGACGACGGGCCGCTCGAGGTCGGGATCAACGTCTCGGGAACGGAACCGATCGACGGGATCGAGTTTCACGCGTTCCTCTCGCGGTCGCGGGTCGATCCCGGCGACCGGATCGAACTCGGAATCTTCGTCGCCGGCGTCGGGGACCTCGAGGAGACGGACCTCAGCGTCTTCTACGACGACGAGTCGCCGCTGGACCTCGAGGACCCCGGCCTGGTTCGGCGCAACGCGACGGCCTCGTCCGACGACGTGGGAGACGTCGAGTCGTCGGTGTTCCGCGCGACGCCCGGCAGCGACGAATCCGGCCTCGAGCGCCGCCCGCTCGAGGGCAGTTGGCAGGACGGGCCGGCCTACCTGCTCGAACTCAACACCCGGCCGGACGCGCCCGCCGGGACGTATCCGCTCCGGGTCGTGTTCACGTATCGATCCGAGGACGGGTTAAAACAGGTCAAACGAAGTCCGACGGTTCGGCTCCGGTCGCGTCGGGAACGCTGGCAGCCGTGGGTGGTCCGCGCCGTCGCCGGCGTGGCCGCGCTGGGCGGCCTCGCCGCAATTCTCCAGTGGTCGGGCGCGTTGTTCTAGGGTTCGTCGACGACGAAGACGAGACTGCCGTCCTCGAGGCCGTCGAGTGCGACGCGGGCGGTGAAGGTATCGCCGTCGTGGCGGCGGGCGGTACAGGTACCGGACCACCGCCAGCCGTCGGCGACGGTCGGGATCGCCGCCGCCTCGAGGCGGTCGACCGTCTCGGGGACGAACAGGTCCTGCCAGGGGCGGCCGACCAGCGTCTCGCGATCGGTGCCGAACAGCACCGCGAACGACCGGTTGGCGAACTCGAGTCGGTCCGCGGGGTCGACGATGCCGATGGCGTCGCCGGCGAGTTCGATCCCGGCCAGCGATCGCTTCGAGAGCGCCGAGAGCCGCCGCCGTTCGACGAGTCTGGTGACCCGCCGCTGGAGTTGCCCGTCGTCGGGCGAGGCGACGACGTCGACCCAGCGGAACGAGGACACCTCGGCGCGAACCGCCGCGGCGTCGTCGGTCGACGGGACGAGGACGATCGGCAGTCCCACACGCCGCGAGCGAACGCGTTCGACGACCGCACGGGCGTCGTGATCGGCGATCGGGAGTCGGCAGACCAGACAGTCGACGTCCGCGAAGTCGCGTCCCTCCGCGAGGAGGCGGTCGCTCGAGCGAGTCGACAGCGAATCGGCGTCGGCCAGCGCCGACTCGAGGGCCGTCCGGTCCTCGTCGGCGACCACGAGGACGGTGAGCGTCGACTGGCCCGTCTTGGGTTTGGGCACGGCTCCGTCGATCGATGGAACGGTCATCGGTGGGTGAGGCGGGGAGACCGGACGGTCGAGCGGAGTATCGCGACGACCGGAGGCGTCGCCGTCCGCTTACGCACCGTCATGGACGACTCCATCGACCACGACGGTATCGTCGCTGCGGACCTCGACCGTGTGGCCGTCGTACTCGAAGCGGACGCTCGCGGTCACGTCCGCGTCGGCCCGGAAGAGTCGGTCGAGCGCCTCGGGGTCGACGACGTTGTACAGCGGCTCGAGTTCGAGCGGATCGGTGTCGGTCGTGGTAGCGATCGCGTCGACGACGCGGAGACTGGGAGAGTCGCGGTGGTAGTCCAGCGTAGTTCCTGACATCGAATGAGTAAACGCCGACCGCGGGTATCCCCCTGTCCGCTATATGCGTTTACCCGAGATGGATTGGACGCTACGTGTATAGCCCCCGGCCACGACGGGGCCGCTCTCCCCGCGAACGACCCGACGGAACCGTATCGTTCGAATTACGCCCAATAGTCGCTGAATTTGACGGGTTTTCTTCCCTCCGTTTCCCAAACGAATTATTCCGGCGAGGGACGTATACGGAATATGCGTTACAGTCCGCGTCGATCCCGGTCGCGACGGGACCGTCCGGCCGCCACCCGATCCGGGCACTCCGGTCGCGGGTGGCTGCTCGCGGCCGTCGCCGTACTGGTCGTGCTGGTCGCGATACGGGCAGGACTCCCCGGCGAGGGGTTTCCGATCGCCCCCCTGTTCGTGGGCCTCGCGGTCAGCAGCGACGACGACCGCAGCGCCCTCCAGCGACTCACCGACGACGTCGAGACCGTCGTCGAGCGGTTCGGCGACGTCGACGCCACGAACCCCGACGGGATCGACGACTGGGACGTCGACGTGGATCGATCCGACGAGGTGGGCGACCTGGCCGCGGCGGTCGACGAGTTGACGTCGACGATGGTCGACCGCACGCGACAGCTGGCCGAGAGCGAACGGTACCGGCGTGCCGTCCACGAGATCACGTCCGACACCGACGCGAGCAGCGAGGCGAAGATCAGGCGGCTGCTCGAGCTGGGCTGCGAGCGTCTCGGCGTCGAGAGCGGGTTCGTCGCCCGGATCGACGAGGAGCGCGGCGACTACGAGGTCGAACGCGCCGTCGGTGACCTCGTCGAGGAGGGGCTGGAGACCGACCTCGAGCGGACGTACTGTCGGGACGCGATCGACGCCGAGGACATCCTGACGCTGTACAACGCCCCCGAACAGGGCTACGCGGACCACCCGGGCTACGAGGACGCGGGGATCGGCTGTTACGTGGGCGGCCGGATCGAGGTCGACGGCGAGCTGTACGGGACGGTCTGTTTCGTCGACCGCGAGCCGCGGTCGGCGTTCTCCGGTCCCGAACGGACGTTCGTCGACCTCGTGACCCGGTGGGTGAGCCACGTCTACGACCGCCGGGAGTACGAACGACGCCTCCGACTCAAGGACCGTGCGCTCGAGGAGGCACCGGTCGGAGTGACGATCACCGACCCGGACCGGCCGGACAACCCGATCGTCTACGCCAACGCGTCGTTCGAGGAGATCACGGGCTACGCGGAGTCGGAGTGTCGGGGGCGAAACTGTCGGTTCCTGCAGGGTGAGGCGACCGACCCCGACCGGGTCGAGGAACTGCGCGAGGCGATCGAAACCGAGGAGCCGACGACCGTCGAGTTGCGCAACTACCGCGCCGACGGCACCGAGTTCTGGAACCGGGTCAGCGTCGCGCCGATCGGGGACGACGACGGCGAGGTGACGAACTACGTCGGGTTCCAGGAGGACGTCACCGACCGGAAGGAGCACGAACGCGAACTCGAGGAGACCAACGAGTGGCTCGACGCGGTCATCCAGGCGTCGCCGGCGGCCCTGATCGCGGTCGACCTCGAGGACCGGGTGCAACTGTGGAATCCCGGTGCCGAACGTATCTTCGGGTGGAGCGAGGAGGAGGTGCTCGGCGAACCGTTGCCGACGATTCCAGAGGGGAACGAGGACGAGTACGAACGCTACCTCGATCGACTGCGGGCCGGCGAGACCGTCACCGGCGTCGAACTCCAGCGGCAGACGAAAGACGGGTCGCTGATCGAGGTCAGCCTCTCGAAAGCACCGATCCACGGCCCTGACGGGGAGGTCGTCGGGATGATGGGCGCGCTCGAAGAGATCACCGAACGAAAAGAGGCCGAACGGGCGTTACGCGAGCGCGAACGACGCCTCCAGGAGTACAAGGAGTTCACCGACGGCATGCTCGACGCCATCGACGACGCGTTCTACGTCATCGACGCCGACGGCGATCTGATACGGTGGAACGAAACCGTCGCGGCCGCGTCGGGCTACTCCCACGAGGAGATCGCAGAGATGGACCCGGTCGAGTTCTTCGTCGACGACGACAGGGACGAGATCACGGCGGCGATCGACCGCGCCTTCGAGACCGGTAGCTCCCGCGTCGAGGTCTCGGTACGTCGGCACGACGGCGAGCGCGTCCCTTACGAGTTCGTCGCCTCACGGCTCGAGGATCCGGACGGGAATCCGGTCGTCGCCGGCGTCGGCCGCGACGTCTCCGACCGGGTGGCAAAGGAGCGGGAACTCGAGCGCTACAGGGAGTTCACCGACGAGATGCTCGACGCCATCGACGACGTGTTCTACGTGCTCGACGCCGACGGGGGCCTGCTGCGGTGGAACGAGACGGTCACCGAAGTAACGGGGTACACCGACGACGAGGTCACCGAGATGGACGCCCTCGAGTTCTTCGGCGAGGAGGGCCGTGAGATCATCCGCGACTCGATCGAGGAGACGTTCGAGACGGGCGATACGCGCGTCGAGGCCCCGTATCGGACGAAAGACGGCGAGCGGATCCCCTACGAGTTCGTCGCCTCCCGGGTCGAAGATCCCGAGGGCAACCCGGTCGAGGTGGGCATCGGACGGGACATCTCCGACCGGAAACGGTACGAGCGGGAACTCGAACGGACGACGCGGATGCTCGAGCAGTCCCAGCAACTGGCCAGCGTGGGGGCCTGGGAACTGGACGTTCGGGAAGCGCCGTACGACGTCACCTGGACCGAGGAAGTCGCCCGGATCCACGGGCTCGAGTCGTCCGCCGACCTCGACCTCGACCGCGCACTCGAGTTCTACCACCCCGAGGACCGGCCGATCGTCGAGCGCGCGGTCGAACGGGCGATCGAGGGCGGCGAACCGTACGATCACGAACTCCGCATTCGGACGGCCGACGGCGAACGACGGTGGGTGCGGACGATCGGCGAACCCGTCCGGGAGGACGGCGAAGTCGTCAAACTCCAGGGGTCGTTTCAGGACATCACCGACCGCAAGCGTCGCGAACGCGAACTCGAGCGCTACGAGACGATCATCCAGGCGATCGGCGACCCGGTCTACACGCTCGATCCGTCCGGGGAGTTTCGGTTCGTCAACGACGCCGTCGAGTCGCTTCTGGGCTACGAACCAGCGGAGGTCATCGGGACGAACGTCTCGGAGGTGCTACCACCGGCGGATTTCGAACGTTCGCAGGAACTCGTCCGCGAACTGCGTCGAGAGGGGGATCCCTACGGCACCGTCGAAGCCACGCTCGAGACTGCCGACGGTGACCGCATCGACGCCGAGATCCACGTCGCCTTGCTTCCATCGGACGACGGCGAGTTCGCCGGCACGGCGGGCGTCGTCCGCGACATCACCGATCGCAAAGAGCGCGAACGTGAACTCGAGCGAACCCGAAACCTGCTCGAACGGGTCCAGGAGATGGCGCGGATCGGCGGCTGGGAGCTCGACGTGCGGACCGATCCACCGACGGCGGAGTGGACGGACGAACTCTACCGCATGCACGGGCTCCCGACGGAGGTCGAGCCGGACCTCGATACCATCGTCGACTGTTACCACCCCGACGACCGCGCGTTCGTCCGTGAGACGATCCAGGAGTCGCTCGAGAACGGAACTGGCTACGAACTGGAAGCGCGGATGCAACCGCGACCGGGAGAGACCAGGTGGGTCCGGGCGTTCAGCGAGCCGATCTTCGAGACTGACGACGGGCGTCGCGTCGTCGGCACCCCGGCACCGAACGACGCCGAGCTGATCAAGTATCAGGGGGCGGTCCACGACGTCACCGACCTGAAACGCCGGGAACGGGACCTCGAGCGAACGACGGACCTGCTCAAACGCGTCCAGCGGATGGCCGGGGTCGGCGGCTGGGAACTCGACACGCGCACGGAGCCCCGGCTAGCGGACTGGACGGACGAACTCTACCGGCTCCACTACCTCTCGCCGGACGTCGATCCCGACCTCGAGACGACGATCGACTGTTACCATCCCGAAGATCGCGCGTTCGTCCGCGAGCAGATCCGCACGGCGATCGACGAACAGCGAGGCTACGAGTACGAGGCGAGGATCCAGTCCGACGAGGGCGACGTCCGATGGGTACGGGCCCGCAGCGAGCCCATCTTCGAGGACGGCGACCTCGTCAAATATCGCGGGACGGTCAAGGACGTCACCGAACAGAAAGAGCGCGAGCGCGAACTCCAGCAGACCCGGGCGTTGCTCGAGCGCGTCGAGGACCTCGCGAGCATCGGCGGCTGGGAACTCGACCTGCGGACGGATCCGCCCACCCCGACCTGGACGAAAGAGCAGTACCGGCTGCACGGCTTCTCGCCGGAGATGGAGCCGGACCTCGAGGCGGCGATCGAACGGTACCACCCCGACGACAGACCGAAGGTGCGACGCACGCTCGCGGACGCCATCGCCGGAGAGACGAACTACGAACTCGAGGCGCGACTGCAGCCGTCGCCGGACGAGACGCGGTGGGTTCGCGGCTTCGGCGCGCCGGTGTACGAGGACGGCGAACTCGTCAAGTACCAGGGCGCACTCCAGGACATCACTCCGCAGAAGGAGCGGGAACTGGCCCTCGAGTCGCTGCACGAGGCCGCCCGCGGGTTGCTCGCTACGGAGAGCGCCGCGGAGGTCGCTGACGTGGTCGTCGAGGCCGCCGACGACGTCCTCGAGGCCTCGGGGGTCGCGCTCTATCAGCTCGAGGACGAACACAACCGGCTCGAGCCGATCGCCCACACCGACGGCTTCGAGGCGCTCTCGAGCGGGACGCCGGCGGTGGCGGCCGGTGCCGGCGACTCCGTCCTCTGGAACGCGTTCGTGGCCGGCGCGCAGACGGTCGTCGACGATCCGACGGCGTTCGATCGCTCGCAGGTGTTCGGCCCGAAGGTCGAGCGGGCCGTCGTCGCGCCTGTCGGCGACCACGGCGTCGTCACTGTGGCCGCCGAATCCGAACCCATCGACGGCGACGCCCGACGGCTGATCGAGACCCTCGTGGCGACGGCCGAAGCCGCGTTCGATCGCCTCGAGAGCGAGGCCAGCCTCCGGGAACGCGACGCCGAACTCGAGTCGCAGAACCGTCGTCTCCGTCGACAGATCGCCGTCAACGAGACGATCAGGCGAATCAACCAGTCGCTGGTCGGCGCGACCAGCCGCGCGGAGATCGAACGCACCGTCCCCGAGCGGTTGCTCGAGGACGACCGCGTCGCGTTCGCCTGGATCGGGTCGGCCGACGACGACCGCCTCGAACCCCAGGCCTGGGCCGGTACCGACGCGGCGTACCTGGATCGGGTCTCGCTCGAACCGGCGACGTCGGGTGAGCCGGCGTCCCGCACCGCCCGGACGGGCGAGGCGACGGTCGTCGAAAACGTCGTCGCGGACCTCCAGAGCGAGCCCTGGCGGCGGGAGGCTCTCGATGCCGGCTTCCAGTCGGTCGTCAGCGTTCCGCTGGCCGTCGAGGAGTACACCTACGGCGTGTTGACCGTCTACGCGACCGAGCCCGACGCCTTCACCGACCTCGAGCGGACCGTCTTCGGCGAACTCGGCGAGGCCATTGCGAACGCGATCACGGCGACGAAGACCCGGGAGGCGCTGCAGGCCGAGACCGTGATCGAACTCACGCTGTCGGTCACCGGCGGGGGCGACGTCCTCTCGCGGATCGCCGACCGAACCGACGCCGAGGTCGTCTACGAGGGGCTGGGGACCCAGTCGAGCGAACAGTCGGTCGTCTTCTTCGAGACGCAAGGGGTAGCGCCCGAGGCCGTCGAGGGCGTCCTCGAGGACCTCGTCTCGGTGTCGGAGTACCGGCTGATCAGCGACGACGATGGAGTTTGCCGGTTCGAGGCCCACGTGACGGGCGACCTCCTCGCCGCCCAGCTGGTTCGTCACGGGGCCAGCCCTCGTCAGATTCGGGCCGACGGCACCGAGACCGTCGTCGTGGCCGACGTGCCGGTCGGGACCGACGTTCGCGAGTTCGTCGACACCGTTACCGAGGAGTACGGCACCGTCGAGTTGCGACGCCGACGTCACGTCGAACGGGCCATGCACACCCGTCGGGAACTCGTCTCGTCGCTGTTCGACGACCTCACCGACCGGCAACTCGAGGTGTTGCGGACGGCGTACTTCGCCGGCTTCTTCGAGTGGCCCCGCGAGAGCACCGGCGAGGACGTCGCCACGATGCTCGACGTCTCGCAGCCGACGGTCAACCGTCACCTGCGAATCGCCCAGCAGCGGCTGCTCACCCAGCTGTTCGGGACGGAGACCGCAGAGACGGCCGACTGAGACTCCGACCCGACCGTCCCCGCGTCGGTCGGAGGGAACGTTTCGATCCGTGACCCCGGTACCGGCGGCCGTCGCCCGCCCGGCTTCCGCGACAGGAACGCAAAAGGCGATCCTGTCCGTACGGCGAACCATGGACGTCGATACGCGGTCCCCGTCCGAGAGTCCGGTGCGGACGTTTCTCGTCGCCATCGGGCTCGCCATCTTCGGTATCCTGGTCGCAGAGCTGACGACGGCCCCCGCACTGTTGCTCGAGCCCGGACTGCTCGACGCACCGGGCGAGACGTCGATACCGCTTCGAACGCTGTTTTTCGTCCTGAACTTCCTCGGGTTCGTCCTCGCGGGCGGAATCTACATTGCCGCGACCGATCGCGACTGGTCGTTCGTCGATCTGCGCGTGCCGACCTCGCGCGACTGGCGCTACGTCCTCGCGGGGATCGTCCTGAGCATCCTGTTTTACCTCGGCGTCAACGTCACGATCACGCTCCTGGAACTCCCGTCGGCGGAGAGCCAGGTGATCGACTTCGTCGGCAACGACCAGACGATGATCCTCGTGATGCTCGCGATCGTCTTCCTGTTCAACGCACCCGCCGAGGAGTTCCTCTTCCGGAACATCGTCCAGAAACGGCTGTACGCGGCGTTTTCTCGGATGCAGGCCGTAGTCGGTGCGAGCCTGATCTTCGCGACCATCCACCTGCCGACCTACCTCCTCTACGCCGAGAGTCCGCTGGCGACCCTCGTCTCGCTGAGTATCGTCTTCGGCGGGTCGCTCGTCTTCGGCTACGTCTACGCGAAAACCGACAATCTCCTCGTCCCGGCCGCCGCCCACGCGGTCTTCAACGCCATCCAGTTCGGCCTGCTCTATCTCGCCGTGGAGTACGACCTCGAGGGCGTCGAACCCGAGACCACGGGCGCACTGGTCGACGTCCTCTCCGCGATCGGGTTCTGAGGGGCCGAACCGCCTCCCCGTCCGTTAGCCGTCCTCGAGTCCTCACCGAGTCTGGGTCCGTCCCTTTATTAGCGGCCGCACGTGAGAGAGTGGTATGTCTCAGGCGAAGGGCGACCGCCGCGAACGGGAACTCGTCAACGCGCTCGACGAGGCCGGCTTCGCGGTGATGCGCGCGCCCGCCAGCGGCTCTGCGACCGACCGGGAACTGCCCGACGTGCTCGCCGGCGACGGCGAACTCTTCTACGCGATCGAGGCGAAATCGAGCGCCGGCGACCCGATCTACCTCACCGGCGAAGAGGTCGAAGCCCTCACCTACTTCGCGCAGAACTTCGGCGCGAAGCCCCGCATCGGCGTCCGCTTCGACCGCGAGGACTGGTACTTCTTCCACCCCGCCGACCTGCACGTGACCGACGGCGGCAACTACCGCGTCAAGAAGGAGACGGCCATCGCCGAGGGGATCGACTTCCCCGAGTTCGTCGGCGAGAGCGAGAAGGTCACCCTCGAGGACGTGGACGAGGAGGGCATCGACGACGGCCCGGACGAGGAGATCCTGCGCGTCCTGAACGCGGTCAAACAGGGCACGATGGAACTCGAGGAAGCGGCCGAACTGCTCGAGTAACGGCCCTACTCGTCGACGATGTTCGCCACGACGGGACAGTCGGCGTTCAACAGGAGTTGCTGGGCGACGCTTCCGAAGACCGCCTTTCCGGCCGGCGACCGGTGACGGCCGCCGATGACGAGGTAGTCCGGCTCGAGCGCGTCGGCTTCCGCCAGAATCTGGTCCGTGACGTCGCCGACGCGACCGCGTGGCTCGAGCCGTGAGGGATTCTCCCCGAGCGTCTCCATGACGAACCGCCGGACGAACCGTTTCGCGCTGTCGGCCTGCTGATCCAGCGAGAAGTCCCCCATGCCGGGGATGCTCTCGACGCTCTCCTTGTGCGACAGGTACTCCGCGTCCGGGACGACGTGGAGCGCGACGAGGGGTACGTCGTACGTCGTCGCGAGGTCGTAGCCGACGTCGACGACCCGTTTCGATCGCTCCGTCTCGTCGATCGCAGCAAGTATTGCCATAGCCGAGCGTTTCATTCGCGAACACAAGTGTGTTGCTGCGCGATCCCGACACCCGGGAATTCCCGACGCCGAGCGGATCGATCGGGTTTCCTCCACGAGTTCCGCGACATCGATCACCCCGTCGGGAACGATCGCGTCGAACAGCGGTTCGTGGGCGACCTCGCGCTCGAGCGCGCCGTAGTCGATCCCGTCGCCCATACCACGTGATAAGATACCATGAGACAAGAGATCGGCCGGTTTCGATGGCTCGTCGACCGTTCGGAGTCGGTACAGTCGCTCGGCCCTACCGGGATCGGAGAGGGGTCTCCGGGGGTTCGTTGCGACGAGCGGGCGCTTTCTCGAGTCGCGTCCGCGGGAAGGTGTAGACCTTCAACGATCGGGGGACGACGCCGTTGCGTTTCACGTTGGCGTGCGGGTAGACCGCGCCGACGACGGGCACGTCCGAGTCGTAGTTCTCGTTGGTGCCGTAGTCGGCGACGGTACAGTCGGCCTCGCGGATGGTGACCGCGTCGGCTCGCAGATCCGAGACGTCGACGACGGTGAGGCGATCGCCCGTCTCGCGGTCGCGGACGGTGTCGCCGGGGGCGATCGCGTGCGCCTCGCAGTAGATCGGTTCGGGCGCGTCTTCGTCCACGAAAACCGGTTCGCCGCAGTCGTGGCAGGGGACGGCGATTTCGCCCGGCGGCGGGGTCCGGCCCTCGGTGATCTCGATCGCCACCCGGCGAACGTGCTTGCAGCGCGCGTCGCGGAAGACGTGATCGGGGCAGGTACAGCGGCCGGCCTCGAGGTCGACGAGGTAAGTGTTGTCGCTGGCGGACTCGATCTCGTAGAGGCCGTCGCCCAGCGGGAGCACCGACATCGGTTCGATGCGGGCGCGGCGCGAGCGCTCCTCGAGGTGGTCAGTCGTCGGGACGGGAAGCGGTGCTTTCGGTGATGCTGTTGTGTTCATGGGTGCATCAGGGGTGAACTGCAACGGTCGGCGGGCTATTCGACTACTGTAGGTGCTCGAGGGGTATAACGGGTGCGCCCGTCAGGATCGCTGACGTGTTCGTACCGTCGTTTCGGGCGTTGACGGGGGTGGCGACTGGGCGTCGTCGCGACCCGTGTCGCCGACGAGGTGTGCTCGAACACAACAGGTGGATTCTAAGGGCTCGCCCCCGTTCACTCGCCTATGGGACTGCTGGACGGACTTCGGGCCGCCCTCGGCCTGCGCGCCGAAGCCGACGCCAAACGCGACGCCGACCCCGACGACCTCTTCGGGATGAGCACCGCCTACCTGACGATGGAGGCCGACCTCGGCTACGAGTCGGCCGACGTCGGCGCGCTCTGTTTCTCCGGCGTCGACTCCCACACGTTCCAGGAGGCCGTCGACGACGTGGAGGCGATCCTCGAGGCCGGCCAGCAGGACACGGGCACCGACTTCCGCCTCACCGAGGACGACCACGGCTACCACTGGGTCGTCCTCGAGGACAGCGATCCCGAGGACCTGATCACCAGCCTCCACTTCGCCGCCGACACGTTCATCGAACACGGTTACGGCTCGCGGCTGCTCGCCGCGGTGTTCGCCTACCACGGCCGAGACGGCCCCGCCTACTGGATCTACTCGTTCCGCCGCGGTGCTTACTATCCCTTCGCACCCCGCGACGGCCGCGAACGCGACTCGAGCACGGAGTTCAAACTCGAGGCGGCCCTGGACGGCGAACTCGAGATCGAACGCGAGAAAGAGTACTGGTACCCGCTGTGGCCGAGCCGGGGCGGTACCCACCCCTGGGAGTGAGCGGGGAGTGACGTTACAGGTCGACGTCTAAGTCGTGTTCCTCGAGGACGTCTTCGAGGACCCCCCTCGAGCGACTCTCCATCTCCTCGTCGTCGGGTTCGATCGGTTCGCGCCCGTCGAAGGTCTCGTGGACGATGGCGACGCTGTCGGCGAGCACGTCGAGGCCGTAGCCGCCCTCGAGGACGAACGCCAGCGCGGCGTCGATGTCGTCGGTCAGCGACCGCAGCCGATCCGTCATCAGGGCGTAGGCCTCCGTCGAGAGGCGGATGCGCGAGATGGGATCGTGACGATGGGCGTCGAAGCCCGCGCTGACGATCAACAGGTCCGGATCGTACTCGGTGAGCGCGGCGGTGATCGGTCCCTCGACGGCCGCGAGATACGCCGGATCACCGGTTCCGGCCGGCATCGGGAGGTTCATCGTCGTTCCCTCACCCTCGCCGGTCCCCGTCTCGTCGACGCTCCCGGTTCCCGGATACAGCCCCTGTTCGTGTAACGAGACGAAGAAGACGTCACCGCGGTCGTAGAAGATGTCCTGTGTGCCGTTGCCGTGGTGGACGTCCCAGTCGACGATCGCGACCCGATCGACGCCGGTCGTCTCGGCCTCGAGGGCCTGTTGTGCGGCTACAGCGACGTTGTTGGCGAAGCAAAAGCCCATGGCGTCGTCCTCGACGGCGTGGTGACCCGGCGGTCGCCCGATCGAAAACGGCGTCTTCCGCCCCGTCGCCCCCTCGAGTGCGGTCTGGATGGACCAGCACGCCAGCCCTGCGCTCTGTCGGATGGCGTCCCAGGTCTCCTCGACGGCGACCGTGTCGGGGTCCCAGTTGCCGCCACCCTCCGCACAGAACTCCTCGACCGATTCGACGTACTCGCGGTCGTGAACGCTCGCGATCTCGTCGATCCCGACCGGATCGGCCTCGACGTACTCGACGCCGTGTTTCGTCTTCAGCCGCTCCCGGATCGCCCGCAGTCGGTCCGGTGCCTCCGGATGACGAGGCCCGGGATCGTGTTCGAGACAGACCTCGCTGTAGCCAAACTGCATCTCACTCGAACAGCGAGAAGTACGTCTCGATGTCGTCGTCGGTGATCGTCCGACGATCGGCGTGTCGAGCGAGAATCGCCGCCGCCCTCGCCACGTTGTCGGCGTAATCCTCGAGGATGTCGGCCAGGGCGATCCGTGCGTCCATCGAGACGCGGTACCGGTCGTCGATCTCGAGTCGGGCGATCCGATCGACCGGTGCGACGGGGAGTTCGAGGTCGTCCTTGTCGACGACCTGTTCGACGCCGAAGTCCTCGGCCATCAGCGTCTTGCGCCCGTCCGCCGTCGCCCGTTCGGCCGCGTCGACGGCCAGCTCGCTCCCGTGTTCCTGGATCCGCGTCGCGAGTTCCTTCGACGCATCGGCGCTCACCCGGAGCCCATCCGCGTTCCGGCGGATAATCGTGTCTACCGGGGCGAACGGGAGTTCGACGTTCATATCATCATAGGCGAAGCTAACACCCTTAACGCTTTTCCTAGGCGCTCGAGGAGGTCCCTCGCGGCGTCAGAACACGTCGTTGGCCTCGAGACGGCCGTCGCGGACGACCCCTCGGGCGGTTACCTCCTCGCCGAGACCCACGTCGGCTTCCGTCGCGACGCTCATCGTCGTTTCGCCGTCGTCCAGCACGACCGGATCGCCCGCCTGCACGACGACGCCGGTGAACTCGATCTCCTCGCCGTCTGCCGGTTCGTCCGACCCGGGATCGGCAGCACCCGCGTCCGCCGTCGAATCGGCCGCGGCGGACCCGGCGTCGGCCGCTCCATCCGACGCGTCCGTCCCGTCGTCCTCGTCGGCGAACGCCGACAATCCGGTGTTCTCCTCGACGGCGTCGCCGTCCTCGCCCGCAGCGCCCTCGGAGTCGGACTCGAGGACGGTGATCGTCGACTGCCAGCCAGCGGAGGCCTCGAGGTCGTCCTGCCAGCCGTCCTGGATCTCGACGTCGCCCAGCGCGAGTTCGTCGCCGGGGCCGACGTCGATGTCGGCCTTCTCGCCCCACAGCGCGACCCGGATGTCGTCGGTGGCGTCCTGCACGCGGATGTTACGGACCTGCCCCTCGGAGCCGTCGTCGCGGTCGAAGGTCCGCTTCGGGTCCGCCGAGCGAACGACGCCCGCGATGTCGACCGTCTGGCCGATCTCGACCTCCTCGATCGGCGTGCTCTCGGGGACGTACTCGACCTCCTCGTCGACCTCCTCGACGGTGCCGCGGTTGCCGACGTGAAGTTCGAGGTCGCCGTCGCGTTCCTTGACGTAACCGTCGACGACCTCGACGGTCGTACCGACCTCGAGCTCCTCGGCCAGGTCCGCCTGTTCGTCCCACAGCGTCACTCGGACGCGGCCGGTCTGGTCGCCCAGCGCGAGGTTCGAGACCCGACCTTCGGAGCCGTCGTCCCGGTCGAAGGTGCGGACGCTGCCGGTGTCGAGCACCTGTCCGACGAGGTTGACGTTCGAGAGGCCGAGCGAGAGGTCCTCGACGCGGTGGGTGTCCGAGACCGTGACGTCGATCTCGGTGTCCTCGTCCGGTTCGACGTCGTCGACGCTCACTTCGACGCCCGAGAACCCCTCCTTCGGGCGGCCGGCGATCCGGAGCACCTGGCCCTCCTCGAGTTCCTCGATAGCGGCCTCGGCGTGGTCGTCCCAGAAGGCAGCGCGAACGGAGCCGGTCTCGTCGGCGACCTCGACGTTGACGACGCGGCCGTCCTCGTCCTCGCCGTCGCGTTCGAACGTTCGCATCTCGCCGATCGAGATCACCTTCGCGACGAACTTCGCCTCCTCCATCCCGGGTTCGATGTCGGCGACGCCGCCGACCTCACTCTCGCCGATCTCGTGAGCGACGAGCATCGCCGCCGTCTCCTCGTCCGCGAGTCCCCCCATCTGCTCGACTTTCGCCTCGACGGCCTCGCGAAACTCCTCGAGAGAGACGTCGGCCTCGAGATCCTCGTAAACGCCCTCGATGTCGCTCATTCTATAGTCGTGCATGCATACGCCGCGCATAAGCGTTGTCCATTCGGCGTGCGCACCCGCGTTCGCGTGTACTTTGACCCCGTTTCCGCGTGGAAATTTCGACGTCGGTCGCACCCGACGCCACCTCCGACAGCATACCCTCGCTGGCCGCCCCTCAGTATATAAACTCTCGGCCGAGTGAATCGCCGCTCGAGTGGAAACGAAGGGGATCGATAACCGAACTGACCGGAAATCCGGGCCGGCGCGGTCCCGGTGGGTGGCTTTCGAAAGGGCTTTAATACTCACCCGGCTACGGGTAGATGAGTCCTGGTAGGGTAGTGGACTATCCTCTTGGCTTGCGGAGCCAGGGACCGGAGTTCAAATCTCCGCCAGGACGTTTCTCTGCAGCACAATACGACGAGCGAAGCGAGGAGTCCGTGCTGCAGAGAAACTCTCGGAGATTTGAACACGAGAGTCGCAGCCCGCGCAACCGAGCGAAGCGAGGTGAGCAGGACTGTCTCTCACCTGTTCAAATCTCCGCAACGTCGAAGACGTTGCGTGCCCAACGCTCACTTTCGCTCGCGTTGGACTCCGCCAGGACGTTTTTGCGAACACAACGACGACGAGCAAAGCGTGACACGGTAGCGCCACGGGAAACGAACGGCGTAGCCGTGAACAGCGGGACGGTGCTCGAGGTCGCCGTGGTCGGACGCACGCTCGGGTCGAAAATTTCGACGCGAGGGCCGAACCACAAAATTCACTTCGATGCGTCGATAATTCGATCCGAATGCCCTCTAGACGGAACGTCCTCCTCGGGGTCGGAGCCGCGAGTACCGCGGCGGTCGCCGACTGTCTCGGTAGTCGTACCGACGAACCGGGAACGGACGACGACTACGCGTGGTCGACCGTCGGTGCCGACCGGCGAAACTCGAGAGCGATCCCCGACGGCGTCGCGCCGCGGGACGAACCGGACGTCGAGTGGCGCGTCGACCTCGAGTCGGCCACGGCGATGGGTGAACCGATCGTGACCGACGACACGGTCGTCGTGAACACCGGTCTCGACGTCGTCGCGTTCGACAGGGAGACGAGAGACCGGCGCTGGTCGATCGATCCCGAGAACGACGTCTACTCCTACAACGGCGCGCCAACGGTGTTCGGCGGAACGGTCTACGTCCCCGAACGCGAGGTACTGACGGCCCGCGACCTCGAGTCAGGCGAGGTCGACTGGTCGGTCCAACTCGACTACCCTATCAGCCGGAGTTCACCGGTCGTCACCGACACCGACGACGGCCGCGTCTACGTGGCCGCCGGCAACGCAGCCTACGCACTCGACGCTGACAGCGGCGACGAGTTGTGGGAACAGGAACTGCTGGGAATCGCACGCTACGCGCTCGCGAAGTACGCCGACTGGCTGTTCGTCGCGACCAGAGGTGGCGAACTGCACCGCATCAGTCGCTGGGAAGGCCGGGTCGAGTGGCGACGGACGATCGAAGCGGGCATCTCGAGTGCGCCGATCGTCCTCACCTCGGACGACCGTCGACGCGGCCACGGCGTCGCGGTTGCGGGGGACGACGGATCGATCACCTACTTCGATATCAGCGGGGAACGCGAGTGGCGAACGGAACTCAGTGCGTTCGGAAACGACGGGCTCGCAGTCGGTCATCGGAGCCTGCTGGCCCGTTCAGGGTCGACGCTGTACGCGCTCGACGCGAACGACGGGGACGAACGCTGGCGTGCGGATATCGGACACACGTCCCGGAACCCGCCGATACTCGTCGGTGATACGGTGTACGTCGGCGGGGATCGACTCCGGGCGCTCGACGTCGGCGGCGGCTACGGAATCCGCTCGCTTCGCATCGGAGAACAGCGGTTCGAACGCGAGGAGACGGGCGACGTCAACTACGTGACTGCGGCCGACGGGAAACTGTTCGTGACGACGGACGTCGGCCGGTTCGAGGGTGACGACACCGCGGAGTTGCTCGTGCTCTCGTAGCACCGGAAGCTGCCTGCCGGGAGCCTACTCCCCTCGAGTCCGCACTCGAACCGTGAGCGAACGGAACGCACGAACGGACGGTGATGGCGACGAGGCGGACCCGACTCGAGTCGGTAGACGCCGCCTGCTCGGATCGGTCGCGGGAGCGAGCGCCGGCGTCGCGGGTCTCGGCGCGACGACCGATTCGGCGTCCGCGACGGGGTTCACGGGCTGTGACGACTGGCTCGAGGCCCCCGCGGAGTACCCCGAGATCGATCTCACGACGGGCAATCCGACGGCGGTGAACGCCGACGCCGTCGAGGATAGCGACGAGGTGGTGATCTTCGTCCACGGCTGGCTGGGCCTCGAGACCAGCACCGATCAGGCCCACACCCTCGAGCGGGCGCTCGCGGACGAGGGCTACGACGCGCCGGTGCTGGCGGCCTCCTGGGAGGCTGACACCCCCAACTACTGGCGTGCGGAAGGCGAAAGCGAGACGGCCGGACGGCGGCTGGCCGCCTGGCTCGAGGCGGATCGGATCGACCTCGAGGGGACGACCGTGCGGCTGGTCGGTCACTCGCTGGGCGGTCGGGTCTGTCTCGAGACGCTGCCCGCGCTGGACGACGCAACCCTGGAGACGGTGGCGCTACTCGGGACGGCGGCGGACGACGACGCGGTCTGCCGGGACGGCGAGTTCGCGTACGGGATCGAAGCCGGCGCGGAGGCGGTGTACAACTACCACTCGGAGAACGACGACAACGTCTGTTACGGCTACGACCTGCAGTCGCTCTCGAGCGGTCTCGGTTGTGGCGGCGCGGACTGTTCCGGCGGCTGGTTCGACGACGAGAGTTCGACGCCCGACAACTACGCCGACGTCGACGTCACCGCGTCGGTCGAGGGCCACTGCGAGTACGCGAAACCCGGGGTCGGCTGCGTCCCGCGGGTGGTGGCGCACTTCGACTAAGCGGACGGCATCCGTCGTTCGCCGTACTCCGGATCCGTCGCCCGATAATCGTCCCAAATAGATAAGTTCCAATTAGAACTAGTCAATTATAAATAACATCGCCGAGTGGCTCCCGCCAATGGTGGGAGGACGGAGACGATTTCTGACCAAACTGGGTGCGGTCGGCCTCGCGACCGTCGGTGGGCTGTCCGCGTTACCCGATCCGGAGGCCGAACCGGGCGTCGATCCGCCCGCAGGGATCGAACCGACCGAGACCGTCTCGTCGGAGAGCCAGACGCCGTTCGCGCTCTGGCAGTACCGGCCGAGCAGCGACGGCTTCACGCCGACGTCCCCGATCAACGTCGTGTTCGACCTCCACGATAGCGATCGGACGCTCGAGGACGTCGTCGACGTGTTGCGGTCGGACGGCTGGCTCACGACCTTCGAGGAGTACGCCCGGTTCGCGTACGACGTCAGGAGCGAAACGTACGAACGCCAGCACGAGACGGCGGCACAGACGTACTACGGCGGCTTCGGCCGTCACCACGTCCGCTGCTGGGAGTTCGACGGTTACGTCTCGATGCAAGCACACCAGGATACGCCAGCGGCACCGAAACACGGAATCGCCTCCTACGAGCGCACGCAGGAACTGATCGGCGCGAAGTACGCCGACGTCGGCTGGGCGGTCTCCCCGAACGAACTTCGATTCGAGAACGAGAGCAGTCCCGACCACGATGGACTCGTAACGGTGATCCGGCCGTGAGCGACGACGAGAGCGGTACCGCCCTCGAGGAATCCGACACCGACGCAACTGCTCGAGACTCCAGCGCAGTTGCCGAGTTCGAAACGGACGATCCTCACGGAGCCGACGACCACGTCGAGACGGAAACAAGAGACCCGACAGCGACGGGCCGTAAAAGCCGCTCGAGGGACCATACCTCCCGTCTCGATTCGCCGCTGTTGGGGCGAGACCCACGCCAGACGGCCGTCGCGATGGGATCGGTCGTAGTCCTGCTCGGACTCGTGACGTCCGGCGTCGTCCTCAAAGAAACCGTGCCGGCGACCTGGATCGCGGTCATCGTCCACGACGAGATCCGGGCACTGGCGATCGCCGCTGCCGTCCTCTACATGCTGGTCGCACCGGTCGCGTACGCCCTGACGAACGGCGGCCCCGTCATGGCGGCGACGCTCGGGATCGCTCCCCTCGCGGTCGCTGCGCTCGGGGCGGGACAGGTCGCGCTGACGACCGACTTTGCCGTCGCGCTGCTGACGGGGGCGACAGGGGCTGCGCTCGCGACGGTCGTCCCCGCTGCCCGGCGAGGCGAGGGATGGCTGCCGTCGTGGTCGGCCTCCTACGAGAACGGGTTGCTCGTGGCGACCGGGACGACCGTGATCGCCGTCGTCGCCGTCGCGACGCTCGCGTCGGAACCGGTCGCTCATCCGTTCCGGCGACACGTCCCCGCCCTCGTGGTCGCTACTCTCGTGCCGACCGGCCTCGTCGCCGTGGGATGGGTGGGCTGGTATCGAACGCGTCCGAACGCCTCGAGACGGACGGAAGAAGCGATAGCAGCGGCTCGAGAGCGTGAAAACGGGTGAGAGGAGTAAGCCCCCTTCTGTTCGTCCCGGCATTCGGCTGAGCGTCCGCGCCGTCCGCGACCCGTGAGGGTCGCGGGGCGTTCGGGCTACCACGGCGCGGACTTGCACCGGTGAGGGTTCGCCGTTCCATCGATCCTCGGCCGTCTGTGTGTGGTCAGCGACGCCGAGCGTCACTCGCGGTTTCGAACCGCGGACGTCGACCACACGTCCTCGGCGGGTTTACTCCCCTTCCTCTCGGTCGGGTTCGCGCGCATCATCGGTCGGGCCGAGACGTGTCGTTTCTGTTCCAGAGCCAGCGGTCTCCCGCTCCGGACTTGCGTCCGGTCACCTGCCCGAACAGGTGGGGGGACTTTCCTCGCGGGCGTTGGCCACCTCTTCGAGGTGCCCAACGTTTGGGCGTGGTGCATCTCTTCGAGAGGGACCACGTTAGGTGACCGCGCCGTTGCCGGCGCGGCCATCGCGGCAGCCGGGCTCTCTCTCCCGATTCACGTAGGAGTTCTCGGCGAATAAGTCCCTCGGTCGTGGTGTGGTTCGAGCCTCGAAACGAATGGAAGCGTTTTAGGAGCACAACCCCCATGTACAGGTGTATGTCCCAGCGACAGGGCGTCGACCTCTCCTACGAAGACGGCGCACGCGCGGTCGAACTCGCGCGCGAAGCCGTCGAATCTTACGTGGAACACGGGCAACGTGAACAACCGGGCAGTATGCGCGAGGCGTTCTACGAGCGAACGGGCGCGTTCGTCCGCCTCGAGTCGACCCGCGGCCGGGGAAGCCTGCGGGGGTGTGCGGGCGGCTACCGATCGGGTGAGCAACTCGGGCACGTCATCGTCGACGCGGCGATCGAAGCCGCGAGCGAGGACTCCTGTGGCTCCGAAGTGCGTCCCTCGGAGCTCCCGAATCTCACCGTCTCGGTCTGTACCGTCAGGAACGTCCTCCTCACGGACGATCCGCTCTCCGACCTCGAGATCGGCACCCACGGGGTCGCCATCGACGGCGGCGAAGGAGGGTGGCTCTACCCCACCGTCCCCGTCGAGAACGGCTGGAGCGAACGCGAGTACCTCGATCGCACCTGCCGGAAGGCGAAACTGAATCCGGGTTCCTGGCAGGACGACGACGTCGTCGTCACGCTGTTCGAAGGACAGGTCTTCCGCGAGCGCGAAGCCGACGGCAGCATCGAAGAAGTCTGAGCGGCAGCGCGTCGGCGGCCACTCGAGCCGACGAGAAGTGGGATGAGACGTCGACGTTCGATCGGCGTTCTCGACCTACGACGTTCGATCGAGGCGAGAGCGGTGCCTGACAGCCCTCGAGTCGCCGCCGAAATGTGAATATCGATGTGATTCTTCTCTCCGACGGGGGTGTCTTACACCATATTTTTTAGCACATCTATGTTTCTCGGCTTTGTGAAGGTGTAGGTGAAAGAAAATGCGGAGGCGGATACAAATGCATGCTCGAATGGAATGACACCAATAACCCACATGAGCATCACAGCCACGAAAGGGATTACGAAGTCGTAAATCAGGTAAACTACTGGGTACTCCTGGCCAATATCGTCTAACCACTCGACGCCTTCTTCGATTCCGCTGTTTTCTTCAGGCATCACGGGATTCAATCATCGTCTCCTTTTTTCCTCGACCCCTGGTACCACGAATTGGTGATCTGTACGGAACGGTCGGGGATAAATTGGGGGATTTGCTAGCGCATAATGGGACCAATATCGTCGCCACGCTCGAGAGAGCCACGTACAAAGCCGAGGTGTCCTCGCCACGCTTATGTCGGTCGGCTGCGGGCGTTTCGACGTACCTGTGGAATCCGAACGCGACGCCTCCAGACTCAGCGGCGGCGGTGGACGGCTCCTGCTGTCGACGATCGGTCGATCGATACGCCCGCAGAGCTGGCTGCACCTCCTCTATCTCCTGCTCGCGATTCCGCTCGGCGTCCTCTATCCGGTCATGTTGATCGGCGGCCTCACGCTCGGACTCGTGCTCTCGGTCGTCCTGGTCGGCGTCCCCATTCTGCTGTCCGTGCTGGGGACCGCCCACGTCCTCGCCGCGTTCGAACGGGCGACCGCACGCCGACTCCTCGGCGTCGAGATCCCCTCCCCCGGCTACCCGTTCCTCGAGCCGGACGACGAGCGCGAGCGGCTCCGCGCGCTCGTGTTCGGGATCGGGACGTACATGGTGCTGTGCTTTCTCGCCACGAAAGCGCTCGTCGGAGCCGTCGCGCTGGCCCTGGTCTCGACGCTGCTGGCCGGCAGCGTGGGACTGCTGGCGGCACCGCTGTACTACGACCGGACGGCCCACCTCGCGGACGCGCTCGGGGAACCGGTCGGCGTCGTGCTGTTCGATATCGCGTGGAACCAGCTGCTCGTCGGCCTCGAGGCCGCAGTGAGAGTCGTCGCGTCGGCGGGCACGTCGCTGCCGCGAGCGGCCGGGCTCTCACTCGTCGGTCTGCTGGTGCTGGTCGTCTCGCTGCAGGTCTGTAACGCCGTTGCACGACTGGTCGGCCAGTTCAGTCGCGTGTTCCTGGGTCCGTTCGGATCGACGCCCGGGGCAGCAGCTGACGAGACCGATCGACGGGCGAACGGACGCCAGTAAGTCGAGAAGAAGCGTCGTCGATCAGCCCCAGCTGTCGTCGAAGCCGACCGCCTCGGCGTCGGCCAGACAGCGCTCGCGCGCTTCCTCGAGGTCGAACTCGCGGACGACCTCGCCGTCGCGGACCAGCGGCTCGAGCAGGTTCCGTCCGTCGTCGGGTCCGTCGCGGTCGGCGAGGGCGACGTGGTGACCGCCGTCGGGCGTGCGATACACCTCCTTGACCCCCGAGAGCTTGCCCCGTTTGGAGGTGGGGTCGCCCTCGAGTTCGACGATGTCGAGGCTGAAGTCGATCGGCGAACGGTTGGTGACGTGTCCCCCGACGCCGAAGCCGTCGGCGACGTCCCGCAGGGTCCGAAGCTCTTCCGGGCCGAGACCGCCGCTGCAGAAGATGTCGACGTCCTCGTGGCCGCGTGCGTCCAGTTCCCAGCGAACCTCGCGGATGATGTGCCGGAAATCGCCCCGGCGCGAACTCGTCGTGTCGATGCGGACGCCGTCCAGATCCTCGCCGAGCGTCTCCGCGGCCAGCAGGCTCTCGCTTTTCTCGTCCCAGAAGGTGTCGACCAGCGCGATGCGGGGGGTCTCCTCGGGCGCGGCCTCGTCGAACGCCCGCCAGGCCTCGGCCTGGTTTCCCTCGCCGAAACAGAACATGAGCGCGTGGGGCATCGTCCCGCTTGGCTCCTGCTCGAGCAGCTCACCCGCGGCGACGTGGGAGAAGCCGTCCAGGCCGGCCAGCAGCGACGCTCGCTCGACGACCGAGGAGATCGAGGGATGGACGTGTCGGGCACCGAAGGAGAGCACGAGCGACTCCGGCGCGGCCAGTCGCGCCTCGAGCGCGGCGGTCGCGAAGCCGCTTGGCTGTGAGAGCAGGCCGAGCAGGGCCGTCTCGAGTTCCGCGAACGCGAGGTACGGCCCCTCGATGCGCAAGACGGGGCCGCCGTCGAACAGCTGACCGTCGGGCAAGGCGTCGACGTCGACGGACCGGCCCTCGAACAGCCGGGCGACCGATTCGACGCCGGTGAACACCTCGAAGGCACCGGTCGGGAACTGGTCGGCGGTCACCTCGGCGACGACGCGGGGGTTCTTCCCCGCGTGCTCGAGCGTCGCCCGGGTGCGCTCGAAGTAGGCGTCCGTCGCTGACCCCTCGAGGATCGCCTCGTCGGGGACGGTACCGAACGGAGTTGACATATCTTCGATTTCCCGCCGACGAGGAAAAAGCTACTCGTCTCGGTCGTCGCCCGCGAACGGCTCAGCGATCCGCCGAGCGTCCCCCGCGGCCGCCGCGGAAGACCACGAACGCTGCTGCGGTACCCAGCACGACGCCGGCGGTGAGCACGATCGAGCCCGGAGTGCCGATGGCGTCGCCGTCCTCTGCTGTGTCTGTTGCCGCGTCGTCATCGTCGGCCGTGTCGCTCTCGTCGGACTCTCCGTCCGCGTGCGTCTCGGCGTCGGCGTCGATCTCGGCGACGGTGTCCGAACCCGTCGGGCCGACGCCCTCGTGGACGGCCTCGAGGTCGTCGACCGACGGTGCGCGGACGATCGTCACCGTCTCGTCCTCGTACTCGATGGCGTAGGCCCCGGGGTAGTCCTCCTCGATCACGTAGGTGTCCTCGCGATCGTCGACCGCGTCAGCATCGTGGATGTCGAGCAACTCGAGGTAGCCGTCGACGAACTCCGCGGCCTCTGCCTCGCTCGTCCACTCGGATTGCCAGACGTAGCCGGCGTGGTCGAGCGCGTCGCGGGTCGTCTCGGCCGCGGCCGCGTCCTCGTGGACGTACGTGACGAGTTCGTCACCGGCCCAGCCGTCCGTGTAGGGGTGGTCGTAGTCGGTACTCAGGTCCGGGTTGACCAGCGCCGACTCGTCGATCACCGACGGCTTGGTGGGATCCAGCGCGCCGGCGGCGAGCATCGAGACCATCCCGACCTCGCCGGCCGTCTCGGTCGCGACCTCGCCGTCGATCTCGAACTGCTGCCACTCGGCGCTCGAGCGGTCCGCGACGTCGACGTCGACCGGCTCGCGCTCCTCGCCGGGCCGGATCACTTCGGAGCTGCTCGCCGGCGGATCGTCGTAGGCGGCGTCGACTGCCTCCCAGCCGCCGGTCTCACGGAGGTAGTCGACGTAGTCCGGACCCGCCTCATAAGGGTGGGTAACGATCAGCATCATCCCCCAGTTGACCCCGGTCGGCGTCTGGGGCGTGGTCGTTGGCTCGAGACAGTCCCACTCGCTGGCACAGCGCTGGGCGTACTCGTTCTCGACGGCGGTGGCGTCGCCCTCGATCAGCCCGTTTTTCGCGGCGTCCTCGTCGATCGTCTCGCGGTCGAAGCTCCCGAGGTCGAAATGTTGGTCCTGCAGCGCGTGGTGGAGTTCGTGGCCGAGGATGACCTCGTCGGTCTCGGGCGTCTCGGGGTTCTCCGAGACGAGGACGATCTCCTCGGTCGCGGGATCGTAGTACCCGCCGACGGCGTCGCCGTAGAGGGCTTCGACCTCGTCCTCGGCGTCGGTGTCCCGATCGACCATAAAGAGCGCCTCGAAGTTGACGTTCTCCTGGAGGCGCTCGTCGCGACTCAGGTTCGCGAAGAGAGCGTCGTCCTCCTCCTGGAACTCCTCGCGAGAGACCACGTCGACGGGAACCGCCCGTTCGAAGGTGAGCCCGCGGACCTGCTCGACGCGGGCCATCGAGCGGTAGACGGCCGGCTCGAGTTCGCTCTCCTCGAGGACGGCACCGTCGCGGTCGTCTACGGGCAGTTCGTCGTCGTACCAGTACCCCTCGACGTAGCCGACGGTCTCGCTCGTGGAGGGCTCGTCGGGCCGGTGGTCGGACCCGACGTTCGCGTCACCGACCGGGCCGAGCGAGAGCGCCGTTCCGACGACCGCACCGCCGAGGAGGGCGACCACGGCGACCGCGAGAACGCCAGCGAGAACCTGTCTCCGACTGCGTTGCATGTTCGTGACTGCCAACCAGTAGGGGTGGCACACCAAAAAGATCGGTGATCCAACAGCCGGGCGGTACCGGATCGCGACCCGCAGACACCGTTCCCGACTGCGGACCGCGTGTGGGGGCGTCACGAACGTTTTTACGATCCAGCCCGAACCCTCGCGTATGAATCTCGAGCCCGAACAGACGGCGGTGGTGGTGGTGGACATGCAAAACGGCTTCTGTCACCCCGACGGTTCGCTGTACGCGCCCGGCAGCGAGGACGTGATCGACCCGATCGGCGACCTGGTCGCGCGGGCCGACGCGGCGGGGGCGTCGATCGTCTACACGCGGGACGTCCACCCACCCGAACAGTTCGAGGACGCCTACTATTACGACGAGTTCGAGCAGTGGGGCGAACACGTCCTCGAGGGCTCCTGGGAGGCCGAGGTCGTCGAGGAACTGCCGGTCGAGGACGCCGATCACGTCGTCGAGAAACACACCTACGACGCGTTCCAGAAGACGGAGTTCGAGGGGTGGCTGAACGCCCGCGGCATCCGCGATCTGGTGTTCTGCGGCACGCTCGCGAACGTCTGCGTGCTCCACACCGCGGGCAGCGCCGGCCTGCGGGACTTCAGGCCGATCCTCGTCGAGGACTGCATCGGCTACATCGAGGAGGACCACCGCGAGTACGCCCTGGATCACGCCGACTGGCTGTTCGGCGAGGTGGCGACGAGCGACGACCTCGCGTTCGCCTGATCGCTGCCGGACGCGGGACTGCGACCGCACGCGATGGAGGGCGGGCGGACCGACAACCGGGCCGACTCGAGCGGACAGGTTTTTGTCGCGTCCGCCGAAGGCCGCGGTATGGATCGGGACCGGCTGCGGTACATGTACGTCGTCGGCATCGCGCTCTGTACGATCGCGCTGGGGTCGGCCGCGACGGCCGGCGACTACCTGATCGCCGGCACCTTCGGGGTCGTCATCGCCTACCTCGGCGTCCGCTACTGGATGGTCGCGACGGGGAAGTTCTGAGAACCGCCACGGGAGTCATCGACGGCGGTCGTTCGTGCTCGACGTACGCGGATCACCTGATCAGTAGCACCGTTCGGAGTCCACGAGAGGAGACCAGACCACCGAGCGCCCAAGCGTTATTCCGCTCGCTCCCGTAGAGCGGAGGATGGCAGACACCAAAAAGGGTCGAGACAAGCAAGCCGACGACGAAGAGCGACGCCAACGAGAGCGGGAACTTCAGGAGGCGATCGACCGAACCGACGAAGCCGAGCCGGAACGCGACGACACTGGCGAGGAACTCGGCGGCCTCGACGAGGCGCTCGAAACCCACGAGTATCCGACGACGACGGAGGAACTGGTGACGGCCTACGGCGACCGAGAGGTAGAAACACAGGGAGGGTGGGAGTCCATCGACGACGTGCTCGCCCCGATCGACGACGAAACGTACGACTCCGCCGACGAGGTCCGAAACCGGATACAGGGACTGATCCATCGCGGATGAGAGCGGCCCGATCGATCACTGTCGTATCCGTATTTCGAGGTCACTGGTCCCGATACGGATAGCCGCTGTATTCACAACATCGGTACTGCCGACGTTCGGTCGCAGGTCGGTTCCCCGTTCGACGACAGCTTCGATCCGGGGCGAGAATCTATCCGCGTCAAAGCCGTGATTTGAGCGTCTCGGCGGTCTTCTCGCCGACGCCCGGCACGCTCCGGAGGTCCTCGAGGCTGGCCTCGCGGACGTTCTCGACGCTGCCGAACCGGCCCAGGAGCCGTTTGCGGGTCTCGGGGCCGACGCCCGGAACGTCGTCCAGCACGGTCTTGACCTCGTCGCGGACGGTCTGGTGGTACTGCACCGCGAAGCGGTGGGCCTCGTCGCGCACCCGCTGGCAGAGGTGGAGGTGTGGCGCGTCGTCCGGCCACCGGAACTCCCGGTCGGGCGTGACGACCCGTTCCTCGGCCTTCGCGAGCGCGATGGCGGGCACGTCCCAGCCCACGTCCGCGAGCGCGTCCCGGGCCGCCTCGAGTTGTCCCTCGCCGCCGTCGATCAACAGCAGGTCGGGGTCGGGCCGGTCGTCCCGGCCCTCGACGGCGCGGCTGGCGCGCCACTCGATCAGGGCGCGCATGTTGTCGTAGTCGTCGTTCTGGTCGGTGAGCTTCTTCCGGCGATAATCGGCCTTCTCGGCGGTGCCGTCCACGAACGTCACGTTACTACCGACCGCGGACTTCCCCTGCGCGTGGCTGACGTCGAACCCCTCGATCCGGCGGGCCGAATCGATCCCGAGCGCGTCGGCGAGCATGCCACACTCGTCGCGTCCGCCGACGTTGCGCCGGGCGTTTTTCAGTGCGAGGTCGACGAGTTTGGCCTCCCGCCCCGCGCCGGGCACGCGCACCGAGACGCCCTCGGCCTCGAGCCAGGCCGCCACCTCGTCGTCGCCGTGGCGTTCGGGCAGCAAGAGGGCGTCGGGCAACTCGCGCTCGGCGTAATACTGCACGATGAAGGCCGCGAGCACGGCGGGCACGCCGCCCGCTTCCGCCTCGACGCCGGTGGCGTCCTCGACGCTCGCCCCGGGTGCCTCGAGCGTGTGTCGGTCCCGGTCGACGAGTTTGCCGTCCTCGGCGCGCAGGCGGGCGACGGTCGCGTCGCCGCCCTCGATAGCGGCCCCGAGGACGTCGACGGCGCGCTCGTCGCTCACCGCCTGGACGGCCTCCCCGCCCTCGCCGTGGAAGGCCTCGACGGTCTCGAGACGGTCCCGGAGGTTGGCGGCGCGCTCGAAGTTCTTGTCCTGTGCGGCGGCCTCCATCTCCCGGCGCAGCGGGTCCGCGAGGATGCCCGTCTCGCCCTCGAGGAATCGCTCGACGGCGGTGACGTCCTCGGCGTAGCTCTCGAGGTCGATCTCGCCGGTGCAGGGGGCCGTGCAGAGGCCCATCTCGTAGTCGAGACAGGGTCTCTCCCGGTCGGCGTACTTGTGATCCGAACAGCCCCGGACGCCGTAGGTCTCCCGCAGCGCCTTCACGACCGTCTCGACGGTCCCCTTGTTCGTGTAGGGGCCGAACACCGTCGCGGACTCGTCGGGATCGCGCGTGATCTCGATCTGCGGGGCCTCGTGCTCGGTCAACTGCACCATCGGATACGATTTGTCGTCCTTCAGTCGAACGTTGTACTGGGGCTGGTGGCGCTTGATCAGGTTCGCCTCGAGCAACAGCGCCTGGGTCTCGGTGTCGGTGACCGCGATCTCGATCTCGTCGGCCCGGTCGACCATCCGCCGAATGCGAGCGCTACGAGGATCGGCGTACGAGGCCACCCGGTCCCGGAGGTCGACCGCCTTCCCGACGTACAGCGTCGTTCCGTCGTCCCGGAACTGGTAGACGCCGGGCTCCCGCGGCAACGATCGTGCGCGTTCGCGAACCCCCTCGGCGTTCATCAGCGGGCCTAGGGAGTCAGCGACTTTGAGCCTGACGTACCGGGTACCAGTCCCTCCCCTCGAGGACCTTACCCGCCTTCGGAATCGCCGGACGTTCCCTCGTCGCCTACGTCGGTTTCGGGACTCCCATCGTCGATGGTATCCTCGTCGTCCTCGTCCGCATCTTCGATCGCCTCGTCCGGATCTTCGGTTGCCTCGTCCGCATCGCTCGACTCCGCGAGGTCGATCCGATCCGCGTCGCCGTCGCCATCGTCCGCCGACAGCTCACCGCCCTCCGAATCGGCTGGACCGTCGCCGTCGGGTTCGTCCGTCGAATCGGTGCTCGCCGACTCCTCGACCGGACCGACCGTCTCGACGGTGAACTCGTCCGGCCCGAGCGTGACCTCGTCGACCGTGCTCGTCTCGTCGAAGGGACCGTCCTCGAGCGACTCGAATTCGTCGTCCGCCTCCGCGTCGAACGGGTCATCAGTCCCCGTCTCGAACCCGTCGTCGGCGGCCGACTCTCCGAACGGATTGCGTGGATCGGTGTCGGCTGGCCAGTCGTCCTCGAGCGTGTCTCCGAACCCGTCGTCCTGACCGTCGAACGGGTCGGTGGCCGCCTCGGGGTCGTCCCTCTCGCTGAACGGGTCAGTCGTCTCCTCGCGATCGTCTCGATCGTCGAACGGGTCGGAAGTCTCCCCGTCGAACGACGGCTGTTCGGACGCCCGTGGCCCGACCGCGTCCGCCCGACCGTCGGTGGCGAAACCGCCCGGCGAGTCCTCGGTATCGACGCCCGAAGCCGTCCGTTGCTCGCCGCCGCGGTCGGCAGTGGTCGGACCCTCCGCATTCGACGAGTCGAGGCGGTCGCCCCGCGAGACGACCGGATCGTCGGATCGCGACCCGATTCCGTCGGGATCGAACCGACCCGAACCGATGGGGTCCGGACTCGAATCGTCGGCTCCGCGGTCGGTCGCGTCGCTGTGCAGTCCCGCTCCGACGGCCGTCCCACCAGGACCGCCCGGCTGAATTGCGTCCTCGAGGTCGTAGACGACCCCCTGTGCGGTCCGCTCGAGCGGGAGTTCGACGGTCTCGTCGCCGTGGACCTCGATCACCAGTCGCCGCGAGCGCGAGACGACGTAGCGAACGAGCAAGACGACGGCCACCAGGAGCAAGACGAGGCTGAACGCCGCGATCGAGAGATCGATCAGCGTCAGCAGCGTCTCGAGTGCGCCGAAAACGTCGCCAGTTGGATCGCCGCCGGGGACCTCGCCCGTCCCGCCGTCGATCCGGAGCCCTGGAACGAGGTCGGCGACGCTAAACAGCGTCGCGGCGAGCGCGCCGCCGACGCCGAGCAGGCCGAGGATCGTCGCCCAGACGAGGTGCCGAAGCCGGCCGCGGGACTCGACGCCGACCGATCCGACGTTCGGGCGGTCGACCTCCCGAAATCGCGGATTGCCGTCGGGCCTGAAGACGAGAACCCGGTGGCTCGTGACGACGACCGTCGCCGGCCCGACCGACACCCGTTGCCGTTCGGTCTCCCCGTCGTAGAGCAACTGGTCGACGCGCTGGGTCCACTCCATCGGTCCTCACTGTACCACGGACGTACAAGTACGTCGTGGTCGCCGGACTGTCCGTCGTGGTCGTTTCACCGCCGATCCGGTACGTTCTCGGTCGTCGATACCCTATCGACGTCCATGTCAGACTCGACGGTTCGGTGCTGGCTCGTCGAACGGGACGTCGATACGCGAAACACAGTGACGATGGTCTACGCGACCACGGACGGCTCTCGCTACCAGCAACGACAGCGCTCGTCGGTGGCGCTTCGCACCGGATCAGCCGTGACGGCCGCGGTCGACGTTCCGGAAGAGGACCTGAGCCCCGTCTCGGACGAGGAAACCAGGGAGCGCTACGCGTCGGAGGCCCAGCGAACCGCCGAGCAGTACGATCCCGACGAGGAGATCTGACGCAGACGCGTCGAAAGCTTAGGGCCTCGGCGTGGTACGCGCGGTCGATGACCAGATGCCTGTTCTACGGCGGCAAGGGCGGCGTCGGCAAGACGACCTGTGCGGCGGCGACCGCCGTCGGCCTCGCCGCGGCGGGCCGGCGAACCCTCGTCGTCTCGACCGATCCCGCTCACTCGCTGTCGGATTCGCTCGAGGCCGATCTCGGGCCGGAGCCGCGGCAACTCGGGACCGGTTCCGATGCCGTCGCCACCGACGACACCGACGGCGGCCTCTGGGCCGTCGAGATCGACCCCGACGCACGGGCGGACCGGTACGAAAACCTGGCACGAGCACTCGCGACGGACCTCCGCAGTGCCGGCATTCGACTGGACGACGAGGAGGTCCGCCGGCTGTTCGCCTCGGGCGCACCGGCCGGCAGCGACGAAATCGCCGCGCTGGACCTGCTCGTCGAGTACGTCGACGAGGGCGACTGGGACGTCGTCGTCTTCGACACCGCGCCGACGGGTCATACCCTCCGGCTGTTCGACATGCCCGAGGTGATGGGACTGGCCCTCGAGACCGCCCAGTCGCTGCGCGGCCAGGCCAGGCGGATCGGCAACGCCGCCCGGACCGCCGTCCTCGGTCCGATGTCGATGCTCGGAACCGGGAGCGACGACGAAGAAGAGAGCCTCGAGGCGTTTCGCGACCGCCTCGAGCGCGCTCGCGACCTGTTGATCGATCCCGAGCGCACCGAGTTTCGCGTCGTTCTCCTCCCCGAGGGGATGGCCATCGCCGAGTCCGAACGCCTCGTCGAGACGCTCCGGGAGGCCGAGGTTCGGGTCAACCGACTCGTGGTGAATCGGGTCTTCGAGGACCCCGAGGAGGGGTGTTCGCGCTGTCGGTCACGGCACGAGCGACACCTCGAGCGGGTCGCGGAGATCCGGGAGACGTTTCCCGACCTCGAGGTCGTGACGCTGCCCGAACGGGAGGGCGAGGTGCAGGGGCTCGAGTCGCTGGCGGCGGTCGCGGACCGACTGCCCGCCGAGGCGTGAGAGCGATCGGAGCGACCGTCGCCAACTCGAGACATACCTGCTCGTCGTCTCTACCACCCCACCGTTTCCGACGAGTGAACGTTGTCGCTGATACGAGTGCGAGCGTCTGTCGCTGTTCCCGCCGAGATTGAGAGCGAACGACGTCGACACGAGCGCCTCTAGTGACGCCACGAGGCGCGGCGGACGTTACTCTTTAGTTGTTGTGCGTTCAACACTTTTGTATGACGTACTCCATCGGTCGAGACTCGGCCTCGATCGGAACCGCGGTCGGACTCGCCGTCGTGCTCGTCGCGATCGTCGGGACCCAGTTCCTCGGCTGGGAGTGGGGCGACGGTCGATTCCTGCCGACGATGATCGGCATCGTCGCCGCCGTAATCGCCGTCGTCCTGCTCCTCAATCGACGCGGCTGAGTCGGTCGCGCGGAACAGCCGCCACCGAGACCGAGACGGTCACTCGAGGTCGACCCCGTACTCCGCCAGCAGTTCCCGGAACTCGTCCTCGTCGACCATCGGGACGTCGTTCGCCGCGGCGTCGTCGCGTTTCGTCTGTCCCGGGTTCTCGCCGACCACGAGGTAGTCCGTGTTCCCCGAGACGCTGCTCGTCGCCGACCCGCCGTGGGCCTCGACGGTCTCCTGGGCCTCGCCGCGAGTGACGCCCTCGAGCGACCCCGTGAAGACGAAGGTCAGCCCCTCGAGTTCGTCGCCGCCGGACTCGAGGGCCGACTCCTGGGGCGAGACGTGCTCGAGGATGGCGTCGACCGCCTCGGCGTTGGCCTCGCTGGTGAAGAACTCGTGGATCTGGTCGGCGACGGTCTCGCCCACGTCGTCGACCTCCTCGAGCCGTTCGGGTTCGTTCTCGGCGGCTTCGCGGAACGCCTCGAACGTGCCGAACTCGCGGGCGAGTTCGCGGGCCGTCGTCGGCCCGACGTGGGGAATCCCGAGCGCCGAGAGGAAGTCCGAAAGCGGCGGTTCGCGGCTCTCCTCGAGTTCGTGCAACAGGTTCTCGGCGCTCGTCGCGCCCCAGCCCTCGAGCGCAGTGAGGTCCTCGCGCTCGAGTTCGTAGAGGTCCGCAACGGACTCGAGCAGGCCGGCATCGACAAGCTGCCGGACGCTCTTCTCACCCAGCCCCTCGAGGTCGAGGCCGTCGTCGCCGGCGTAGTACTCGATCGACCGTCGAAGCTGCGCGTCGCAGGCGAGCCCGCCGGTACAGAAGGCGATGGGACCGTCGCGCTCGACGGCGCTGCCACAGACGGGACAGTGATCGGGGAGTTCGTAGTGGCTCTCGGGTTCGTTCTCCGCCCCCTTTTCGACGACCTCCTCGACGTAGGGGATGACGTCGCCCGCGCGCTGGACGCGGACCGTGTCGCCGACGTCGACGTTCTTCTCGGCGATCTCCTCGGGGTTGTGCAGGCTCGCCCGTGAGACCGTCACGCCGCCGACGTCGACCGGCTCGAGGAGGGCGACGGGCGTCAGCCGGCCCGTGCGACCGACCTGGACGGCGACGTCGACGATCGGCGTCACCTCCGCGCGAGCCGGGAACTTGTAGGCGAAGGCGTAGCGGTCGTGACGCGCCGTCCGGCCGAGTTCCTCGCGGGCCTCGCGATCGTCGACCTTGATCACGGTGCCGTCGATCTCGTAGTTCAGGTCGTCCCGCAGCTCGAGCATCCGGTCGCGGTAGTCGATCGCCGCGTCGATATCCGCCGCGCGCTCGACGTGCTCGGTCACCCGGAGTCCCCACTCGGGGAAGCGCTCGAGCGCGTCGCTGTGGGAGTCGAACGGCTCGCTGGACTCGAGGACGTCGAAGTAAAAGACCTGCAGCGGCCGTTCGGCGACGACCGAGGGATCGAGCTGTCGGATCGTGCCCGCGGTCGCGTTCCGGGGATTGGCGAACGGCTCCTCGCCGCGTTCGATCCGCTCGCGGTTGTGTTCCTGGAAGGCGTCTTTCGGCATGTAGACCTCGCCCCGCACGGCGAGGAAGTCGGGGTGGTCGCCGTGGAGTTGCTGGGGCACCGAGCCGATGGTGCGGGCGTTCCGGGTCACGTCGTCGCCCTCGCGGCCGTCGCCGCGGGTGACCGCGCGCTCGAGGGAGCCGTCCTCGTAGACGAACTCCATCGAGACGCCGTCGAACTTGGGCTCGCAGACGTAGTCGACCGCGCCGACTTCGCGGCGCACGCGGTCGTCGAACTCGCGGACGTCCGTCTCCTCGCCGCTCTGGTCGATCGAGAGCATCGGCGCGACGTGTTCGACCGTCTCGAAGGCGTCGATCGGTTCGCCGCCGACGCTCCGGGTGGGGCTGTCCGGATGCGAGAGGTCGAAGGCGTCCTCGAGGGCCTGCAGTCGGGAGAAGAGCGCGTCGTAGGTCCGGTCGGCGATAATGGGATCGTTCTCGACGTAGTACCGGCGGTCGTGCTCGCGGATCGCCTCGCGGAGCAACTCAACTTGCTCGCGGGCGTCCTCCGCCGAGAGCTCCTCGACCGGTTGGAAGTCGGTCGGCGGCTCCCGGAGATACGGGTTCTCGTCCGCGTCCTCGTGGGTGAGCGACATTCGTTGCTCGAGAGTTTCGTCGCGGCCCCGTTAACGTTACTGGGGTTAGCCAGTCGCCCGCGGCGGACGGCCCCGAGCCGTCGAATCCGCGTCGATCGGGAACGGGGGGATTCGACACCGGAACGACCTGCCTTCGGCGATTCCCAGTACGCTGGAGCCGGTTGGTCCGTTTATTATAACTCCCCGCCAAACGTCGGGTGCGGTCGCGCAGAGACCGCACGCCCCGACCGATCATCGCTACCCACCGCCGACTCGGCAGTCCACAGGCACCCGATCACGTACCTTCCCGCCCGCCTCCGTTTCCCTGCCCGTTCGGGTCGACTCCCTCCGTTTTCCGCTGCGAACGCCGGCGGCTACTCGACGGACGCGAGTGTACCCGTCGTCACGAACCGCTCGTAATCGTGCCACCAGCGTTACAGACGAGGTCGTTACTCCTTGATCGGCTGCTGTGAGATCGTCCATCACCGCGTTATTTCTTTTTCGACCAGAGTTCCCGTCGCTACGTCCACTCGGCATCGCGCTCCAATCGGGTTTACAACCCAAATTCCACCGTTCTCTTTGGACAAATCCACGTATGGCTGGTCTGCAGTTGGATCGTCACTGATCGGTTCTATTTCCCAAAGCCGGGCTCCGTTTTCCGAGACTCCGATGACGTTCCGATTATCTATCGTTCCGGTCGGGACGTCGAGTAGCACCACGACTACGTCGTTAACTCGAGTCGCTTCCTTTACAGGATGTCGGAGGCTAACCGTCGTATCCTCGATCGTCAACGTTCTTCCATCATATCTTACAGTGGTCATACATATCTACCTCTTGTTTCGTCAGCAGGAGTCTCAGCAGTTTAGAGTAGATCATCGTTCAGTCGGTTAGCAAGTTCAATCTCCGGCCGATCCACTCGTTCATCCTGCGTCGGCATCGTTCACTCTTCACAACAGCCATCATTCGTTTCGGTATCTTCTTCAGACCCCAGGTCTTTTTTGGCGGATTCAATGGAATCTCGTTGTCCTTTTACCGTTTCTTCGAGTACATCTGTCGGTTCGGGCTCACGTTCATCGTTTGGTTGATCGTCGTCAGTCATAGATCAAATAGCTGCTCGTATTGGTGTTCGAGGTTCCCCGAGATGTCCGTCCCGACTCGTTCCATTGCGAAGAGTTCCGCTAGAAACTCGTATGGATGTCCGTCGGCAAGGCGGGCACGGGCATGTCCCAGTCGGGATGCTCGCGGTCTTCGAAGTCGATGCCCGTCTCGGCGCGGTACTCGCTGGATTTTTCGTTTCGCCAGAAGTGGAATACGTTTGACGACAGCACCGCACCCACGTAACCGTCGGTCGATTCGGGGTCGACATCGATACTCCGTCGTACTCGAGAACGACTCACTCGTCGACGTTCTCGAGCGCCGTTTCGAGCGCGGAGAGTTTTTCTTCGAATTCTTCGAGGTACTCGTGACCGAACTCGATCGGATACCCAGAAATTTCGTCGAAATATGCGCTTGTGGCTCGCAGGACTTCGGAGCAGAACTCCGCCGCCGTGACAACGTACCCGCGAGCACTTTCGGGGTCGGGAAGAACGTCACCGGCAGGTTTCGAATCGGTCGAAATTCGATACGCGATCCTGAGGTGTGTCTCCGTGAGCATCTCGAAGACGAATTCGTTGACTGTGCCGCTAAATCGACAGGTAACAGGTTCGTACATCGCGAGTTTCCCTCGGGCGATCCGCGTCGTCTTCGACAGCAGGTCGATGAATTCAGTGTGGAGGTACTCGCCCGCATACTCGGGCTTCCACCGGAGCGGAGATTCGAACGCGGCTTCGTTTCCGTATCGGTTGATGCGGCGGCCGTCGACATCGATCCGATATCCGCCTCTGATGTCCTCGGTATCAATGACTTCGTCCGCGATCTCGTAGCTGATCCTGACAGACATGGTAGATACACCTCACGTGACCAGTTTCGTAGGGAAGGCTGATCGGACGACTCCGAGCGTCGGATTCCGACGACTGACCACTACCGTACTGCTGGAACTCGAAACCATCGTACATCAGTTCTCCCCTGTCTGTTCCGTGGTGGCCGTTTCCGATCGGGAACTCGATTACCGATATCATTTCGTCGTACGTCAACTCGCCGGGAAATATTGTCGTTTCAGAATCCGTCTGTGGGTCGTGCGACGTTGGCCACTCGTCTTCATCGGTATGGGCCCTCGAGCGACCGCTGGATAAGCGCTCGTAGTCGAAGTCGTTCGTCGGTACCGTCGCCTCGCACGTATTCTACCCTCCAGTACATCGATAGCGCCCGAACGGCTGCAGCAACCGGTTCTCGTTCGACCGATACGGGACGGTTGGCTGCGGAGACTGAGCAGCCTCGAGACGATCGATCGACCGAATGCCGCCCGATCGGCATGGAGCTCGTTTCAGTTGGTGCTATCGCTTCGCGGACTCTCAGCTCCAGGGACTATCACCGACTTCCGAGCGCACCTGTGGACCGACCCTGACGTGGCAGTCGGCTCGCGGCACGGCGATACACAGCAGGACGTAGCCGTCGGCCTGCTCGTCGTCGGTCAGCGCCGCGGGTGACCGCCGGTAGGTGAACGCGTCCGCGGAGGAAGGCCGTGCCGACCCGTCGGCCCCGTCGGTATCGGAATCATCGTCCGTACCTTCGACCTCGAGCACCTGGCCGACACAGGTGATACAGGTCCCCTTTCGGCAGTCGTACGGCAATCGGACGCCGGTCCGCTGGGCCGCCTCGAGCACCGACTCCCGCGGGGAGACCGTCACGGTCTCCGTGCGGCCGTCGCGCCACTCGAGGGTGATCTCGTGGTCGGTCATCGTACCCGGCTCCGAGTCGGTCGATCGGACGGTCCTGACATGGTCCGCGGCTACGGGACGCAGCGAAATAAGCCTGCAGCCGTGGGGCGCGTCCGTTGCGTCGGGACGTGAACCGTACCCAGTCTTTACCCGCTCGCACCCCGTAGGCGCGGGTAGATGGGAGAGGGAGAATTCGGACTCGTGGACCTCGAGGAGGCCGAGACGCCCGGCGACGAGTGGGAGGAGATCGACGTCTCGGACACCGAGGCCGACCGCATCGCCCGCAAGCGCGACCGCGAGTTCAACCAGTTCCAGGAGCGGATCAAGGACGCCGACCAGTTCAAGGTCGAGCAGTCGGTGTTCGACGACGCCACCTTCGCGGCGCTGTACAAACTTGTGCAGGACGGCTACGTCGAGGCCTTCGGCGGCCCGCTGTCGACGGGCAAGGAGGCCAACGTCTACCACGCGCTGGGCGACGACCGCGAGGTCGCGGTCAAAGTGTACCGGATCAACGCCTCGAACTTCCGGCAGATGCGCGACTACCTCGAGGGCGACCCCCGGTTCGAGGGCCTCGGTGGGAAGAAGAAAGACGTCGTCCTCGCCTGGACGAAGAAGGAACTCGCAAATCTCCGCCGGGCGAAGAAGGCCGGCGTCCGCGTCCCGGAACCGATCGCGTCCGAGCGCAACGTCCTCGTGATGGAGTACATCGGCAACGAGGACGGCCGCGCCAAGCGCCTGGGCGAGGTCCAGATAGAGAACCCCCAGACGGCCTACGAGGTCATGCGCGAGTACATGCGCCGCCTCTACTCGGCGGGAATCGTCCACGGCGACCTGAGCGAGTACAACGTCGTCTTCGACGAGGGCCAACTCGTGATCATCGACCTCGGGCAGGCCGTGACGGTACACCACCCCAACAGCCGCGACTTCTTAGAGCGCGACTGTGAGAACGTCGCGAGTTTCTTCGCCCGGCAGGGTCTCGAGACCGACGCCGACGAGTTGCTCGAGTTCGTCACCGAGGCCGAACCGGACCCGTCGCGGGACTGAGCCGACGGTAACGCTCTTGTCGCAGGAGTTCCAACGGCCGCGTACGATGTCGGCCGCTCTCGAGCGCCGGTGGCGCTGGCAGCCCCCCTCGAGAGCGGACAGTGTCGTCGCGGCGGGCGACGCGGCCTAACCCGTCGGTCGTGGCGACGGGCGCTCCCTTCGTTCTCGCGGCTCGAGGTCTCGCTCGAGAGCCACCCAGCGATCCAGACGAATGTCCGACGACACGACCAACGACACCGACGCAGGCAGTACCGATTCGACGACCGACGATCGCAACGGCCCCGACGTGCACCGCGATGATGGCGAGGAGTTCGTCGTCACCCCCTACGCCGTCGAAGGCGAGGTCGACTACGGGAAACTCCTCGAGCGCTTCGGCGCGGAACCCCTCACCGACGGGCAGATCGACCGCTTCCCCGACCACCCGCTGCTCCGGCGGCGGACGTTCTACGCCGGGCGTGACGTGGATCGCTACCTCGAGGCCGCCGCGGCCGGCGACCCGCACGCGCTCGTCACCGGCCGCGGCCCCTCCGGACCGATGCACCTCGGGCACGTCCTGCCGCTGTACCTCGCGAAGCGGTTCCAGGAGGCGACGGGCGCGACCGTCTACGTGCCGCTCTCGGACGACGAGAAGTTCCTCGCGAAAGACCAGTCGTTCGCGTCGATCGGCGCGCACACCCGCGAGAACCTCCGGGACGTGCTCGCGGTGGGCTTCGATCCCGGGCGGACGCGGATCGTCGTCGACACCGCCGACGCTGACGTGATCTATCCGCTCGCGGTCCGCCTCGCGAACCACCTCACGCCCGCGACCGTCGAGGCCGTCTACGGCGAGCAGGATACCGTCGGCCTGCAGTTCTACCCCGCCGTGCAGGCGACCCACCTGCTGCTCCCGCAACTCGTCGGAGGGCGTCAGCCGACGCTGGTCCCCATCGCCGTCGATCAGGACCCGCACGTCCGGGTCTGTCGCGACGTCGCGGCGAAGGAGGCCCTGCCGGTCGAGAAACCCGGCGCTCTGCTCGGGCGATTCCTCCCGAGTCTCGAGGGGCCGGGCAAGATGAGTTCCTCCGGCGACGCGCCGTCGATCGAACTCACTGACGACCCGGAGACCGTTGCCGAGACGATCCGCGAACACGCCTACACGGGCGGTCGCGCCAGCCTCGAGGCCCACCGCGAGCACGGCGGCGATCCGTCCGTCGACGTCCCCTTCCAGTATCTGCGCTTTTTCTTCGAGGAAGACGACGACCGCCTCGAGCGCATCGCCGCCGACTACCGGTCGGGCGACCTGCTCAGCGGCGAACTGAAGGAACTCGCGATCGAACGCATTACCGACTTCCTCGCCGAGCACCAGCGTCGCCGCGACGCGCTGGGCGATCTCGAGGCGGAACTCGAGCCCTACCGGCTCACGGACGGCGAGCGACGGCGGGCGCTCGAACGTGCGGGCGTACCGTCGCTCGAGCGCCGAGACTGAACCGATCGGCTCGGGCCGACCGGAAACCTGTCGGCCTCCCGAACGCATTTGGTGCTCGCAGTCGCCCCATCGCGTATGAACATCGGGATCGTCTCCGACACGCACGACAACGTCGACGCCATCGAACGCGCCGTCGAGATCTTCGAGGAGGAAGGGGTCGAGGTCGTCGTCCACTGCGGCGATTTCGTCGCCCCCTTGATGATCGACTACTTCGGCGACTTCGAACTCCACGGCGTCCTCGGGAACAACGACGGCGACGTCGCGAACCTCCAGGCGGCCTTCGACGCGTTGGGCGGCGAGAGCGAACTTCACGGCCGCTTCGCCAGTCTCGAGTTCGACGGCCTCTCCTTCGCCGTCCTCCACGGCGAGCACGAGGAGGAGGTCGAGGCTATCGCCGCCGGCGAGACCTACGACTTCGTCTGCTACGGCCACCACCACCAGCGCGAACTCGCAGAGGAGGGTCGGACGACGGTGATCAACCCCGGTGCCCACGTCCTCGCGCGCTCCGACGACGACCGCACCGTCGCCATCGTCGATACGCTATCGGAATCCGTGCGATTCCGATCCGTACTCGAGTGATTCGTCCGATGTTGGTGGATTTCGAGGGTGAAGTTGCCTTTTGGCGGCGACGAACACCACGAAAGCCCCTGGCGCTATCCGGTCGGTGGACTCGTTGCGCGCTTCGAGGCTCGCTGCGCTCGCCTCTCCAGTGCTTACGTCGTCCGTCTTCCCGGATAGCGCCAGCCCCTTTCATTCCCACCCGTGTCGGCTGGTCGGTCTGGCCACCGCGGGGTGGGAATGAAAGGGGCTGCCGACGTCGACGAGCGAGACGACGCAAGCAACGAACGAAGTGAGGGGCGCAGCGAGTCGCAGCCGTCGACGTCGGCAGGGGCTTTCGTGGTGTTCTCGAGCGGATACGGTCTTGAGCAGAGAGGACAGTTTGCAGCGACGACTAGCGGACCAAGGCCTTAACCTGACGCAGCCAGTATCGTTGGGTATGCAGCACGTGAAGATTCCGCAGGACCGTATTGGCGTTCTCATCGGCGAGGGTGGCGAGACGATGCGCGAGATCGAGGCCGAGGCAGAGGTCCGACTCGACATCGATTCCGAGAACGGCTCCGTCGCCGTCGAGACCGTCGGCGATCCCGTGCGCGGGCTCAAGGGGCCGGAGATCGTCCGTGCGATCGGTCGGGGGTTCCCGCCGGAGGCCGCTCTGCGCCTGCTCGAGGACGATATGATGCTGTTCGACGTCGTCGACATCGACGCCGCCTCGCGCAACAAGAACGACATGAAGCGCAAGAAGGGACGGCTCATCGGCGAGGGCGGCCGCACGCGCGAACTCATGGAGGAACTCACCGGCGCGGACGTCGTCATCTACGGCTCGACGCTCGGCATCATCGGCACGCCCGAACAGGTCGACGCGGTTCGCAGCGCCGCCGAGATGTTGCTGGACGGTGCGCCACACGGCGCGGTCTACTCGTTCTTGGAGGAGCGCCACAACGAGATGAAACACCAGGGCCTGCAGTACCACCGCTTCCCTGGCTCCTCGGAATCGAGCTGAGGGACGTAGATCGCGACGGCTCCCCTCCCTCGCTCGTCCCCATCTGCCGGTACACGCCGGGCGTTCGCGTCCGTTCTCGCCACGTGGCGCTCCAGAAAGAATATAAATATCGGTGCCCCCGCTGTCGAAAAACCACCGTACAGCGCCTCTCTGAGCGAGGTAGTATCGCCGACTCTCGAAACACTTATATAGAATCACAATCAATCCCTCTGGTGACTATGGCACAACAGCAGATGGGCAACCAGCCCCTTATCGTTCTCTCGGAGGACAGCCAGCGAACCTCCGGTAAGGACGCCCAGTCGATGAACATTCAGGCCGGGAAAGCCGTCGCCGAGTCGGTACGGACGACCCTCGGGCCGAAGGGCATGGACAAGATGCTCGTCGACTCGACGGGCAACGTCGTCGTCACGAACGACGGCGTCACCCTGCTGTCGGAGATGGACATCGACCACCCGGCGGCCGACATGATCGTCGAAGTCGCCGAGACTCAGGAGGACGAGGTCGGCGACGGCACCACCTCCGCCGTCGTCGTCGCCGGTGAACTCCTCAGCCAGGCCGAGGAGCTCCTCGAGCAGGACATCCACGCGACCACCCTCGCACAGGGGTACCGCGAGGCCGCCGAGGAAGCCACCGAGGCGCTCGAGGAGATCGCCATCGACGTCGACGCCGACGACGACGAGATCCTCCACCAGATCGCCGCCACGGCGATGACCGGCAAGGGTGCCGAGAGCGCCCGCGACCTGCTCGCCGACCTCGTCGTCGAAGCCGTCCAGGCCGTTGCCGACGAGGACGGCGTCGACACGGACAACATCAGCGTCGAGAAGGTCGTCGGCGGCTCCATCGAGAACTCCGAGCTCGTCGAGGGCGTCATCGTCGACAAGGAGCGCGTCTCCGAGAACATGCCCTACTTCGCCGAGGACGCCTCGGTCGCGATCATCGACGGCGACCTCGAGATCAAGGAGACCGAGATCGACGCCGAGGTCAACGTCACCGACCCCGAGCAGCTCGAGCAGTTCCTCGAGCAGGAAGAACAACAGCTCAAGGAGATGGCCGAGGGCATCGCCGAGGCCGGTGCCGACGTCGTCTTCGTCGACGGCGGCATCGACGACATGGCCCAGCACTACCTCGCCCAGGAGGGCATCATCGCCGTCCGCCGCGTCAAATCCAGCGACCAGACCCAGCTGGCCCGCGCGACCGGTGCCACGCCCGTCACGAGCGTCGAGGACCTGACCGAGGACGATCTGGGCTTCGCCGGCTCCGTCGCCCAGAAGGAGATCGCCGGCGACCAGCGCATCTTCGTCGAGGACGTCGACGAGGCCAAGTCCGTCACCCTCATCCTGCGGGGCGGCACCGAACACGTCATCGACGAGGTCGACCGCGCCATCGAGGACTCCCTCGGTGTCGTGCGGACGACCATCGAGGACGGCAAGGTCGTCGCCGGCGGCGGCGCGCCCGAGGTCGAACTCTCGCTCGCGCTCCGTGACTACGCCGACTCCGTCGGCGGCCGCGAGCAGCTCGCCGTCGAGGCGTTCGCCGACGCCCTCGAGGTCATCCCGCGCACGCTGGCCGAGAACGCGGGGCTGGATCCCATCGACTCCCTCGTGGAGCTTCGTGCCGACCACGACGGCGGCAACGAGGCCGCCGGCCTGGACGCCTTCACCGGCGACACCATCGACATGGGCGAAGAGGGCGTCTACGAGCCCCTCCGCGTGAAGACCCAGGCCATCGAGTCCGCCACCGAAGCCGCCGTCATGCTGCTGCGCATCGACGACGTCATCGCCGCCGGCGACCTCGCCGTCGAGGACGACGACGATGACGAGGACATGCCCGCCGGCGGCGGTATGGGCGGCGGCATGGGCGGCATGGGCGGCGGCATGGGCGGCATGATGTAGGCGAGGTTCGGAACGAGCGAAGCGAGTGAGAACCTCGTGAGACGAGCGGGGAGCGAACGCGACCCGCGAGCCAGAACTAAATTTTGCTCTGCGGGCCGCCACGGGCGGCCCTCGGCAAAATTTAGTATAAAAGCCTCCTCCCTCCGTTCGCTCGAGCGCGACTCCGTCGCGCTCTCCGCTCACATCGGTCGTCGGCCCGCGAGCGCCAAACGGCGCTCGCGGTGAACGGCGTCGTTCGGGTTCTCCGAACCGCTCACTCGCCGACGAAAGGCCCGTCGAACGGCCTACAACTGCAAGAGGAGGCTTCGCCTATCACCGCTCGAGCCGTCGTTTCCCTCGAGTCGGCCCAGCTTCTGTATCTCCCGTTTCGGATTCGTCGTAGCTCCACGCTTCGTCCCACCCGCGCTCCCGTCTCCACGCACCACCTCGTCCGTTCTCCACACCATCCGCTCTCGAGTGCGTACCTCGAGAAGGATTCCAGCGGTTGACTCGGTAGTCCGACTCCCGCTCGAGCGAGTCGAACAGCGACAGGGAGTCGTCCGTACAGCGTCGCGATTCAGGACCAATTAAGTAGCTTCCCGCAATATTCGCCAGCATGCACACGCTTCTTCTGGACGACGAGGACGTCGACGAGTACGCCGTTCTCGCGGACGTCATCGACGCCGTCGAGGAGGCCTTCGGCGCGTTCGAACGCGGAGACACCCAGATGCCGGTCAAATCCTACATCGAGTTGCCCCAGTACAACGGGGACTTCCGCTCGATGCCCGCCTACCTCGATACGGGCGAGTGGGACGCCGCGGGGCTAAAGTGGGTCAACGTCCACCCCGATAACCCCGCCGAGTACGACCTGCCGACCGTCCTCGGGACGATGATCTACTCCGATCCCGAGACCGCCTTCCCGCTCGCGATCATGGACGGGACGACGCTGACGATGAAACGAACCGGGGCGGCGGCCGCGGTGGCGACCGACTACCTCGCGGTCGAGGACGCCACCTCGATGGGACTGGTCGGGGCCGGCGTCCAGTCGTACACCCAACTCGAGGCGATCAGCGAGGTCCGCCCGATCGAGGAGGTCGTCGTCGCCGATCAGGACGACGAACGCCTCGAGGCGTTCGTCGACGCCTACGACGACGAGTTCGACGTCCGCGGCGGGTCCATCTCGGAGGCCGGCCACTGCGACGTGCTCTCGACGGTGACGCCGGTCAGAGAGCCGATCGTCGGCCGCGACGACGTCGCCGACCACACGCACGTCAACGCCATCGGTGCCGACGCGAAAGGCAAACACGAACTGACGGACGCCCTGCTCGAGGCGGCGACGATCGTCATCGACGACCACGACCAGTGTACCCACTCCGGCGAGATCAACGTCCCCTACCACGAGGGACGGCTCACCGACGAGGACATCTACGGCGAGATCGGCGAACTCGTCGTCGGCAGCCTCTCCGGACGGACCGACGACACCGGCATCACGGTCTTCGACTCGACGGGACTGGCGATCCAGGACGTCGCCGCGGCCCACGTGGTCTACGACCGGGCCCGCGAGAACGACGACGGGTACGCGTTCGACCTCGTCGGCGTGGGCGACGCGTAGCCGAATCGTCCCCCTGGTGGGGCTCAGACGCGACGCGGTATCGACCCCGTCATCGGCAACTCGCTGCAATAGTGGACGACCGGATCGTCCACCGGTGACGGCAGCCCGTTGACCTCGAGCATGGTGTTTTCGTAGATCGTCACGTCGGCCGGCTGGAGCGGCCACGGTTCGTGAGCGATCTCGCCCGCCAGGACGTGGCCGTCTCCGGGCGCGTAGAAGCGTCGCCGCTCGACCAGCCAGTGAGCGAGCGAGTCCGGGTCGGGCCGGAACGTCTCGCCGACAGGTTCGTAGGTCGCCTCGAACCGGGCCTGCGGACCGGCCCCCGATCGGCGTTCGTCGTCCGCGGATCGGGAGAACGGCTGTAGCGGCCGGTCGCACGAGAAGGCGACGTGATCCTCGAGCGCGCTGACCCGAATGCTGGCAGGGGAAACGGGCAGTCGCGTCGCGCGTGCGATCATCGTCGCGAACAGGCGGCGTCCGAGGTCGATACTGAAGAAATAGAGGCCGGGATCGCCCCGATACCGGACGTAGGTCCGGACGTTAAGTTCGGGGACCGCCAGTCGGGTGAACGACGGCGACCCCCGAATGCCGACGTCCACGAGGACGAACGGCACCACGCTCACCCACGCCCTACCCTCGCGCGTCTCGAGCGTCAGTTCCGGCGGGACGCGTGACGCGAGCGCGTCAGCATCGACCGGCCAGTGGACGAACAGTCCGTGTCGCCACGTCATCGACGCGGGGTGGGGCGCAGTCGGCGACGATCCGCCGCGAAATCGCCACCGATACGGATCGGAACGGGATCGAGTCATCGAGCGGGTCTCGCCGCAGTCGTACGTCGAGTGGGGGGATAAAACGGCCCACCAACTATCGGATCCGATGGTGAAATCGCGGGTCGATCACTCCGAAATCCAGCGGAGACCGACGCTACACATTAGTTACTTTTCCAACAGTTTAAATACAATAGCGAGTGAAGAGACAATCGAGAAGTAATTACCAATGGCAGAGAAGGGCTCGTCCGCAATCTGTCCCGAATGCAACGGCAACCTTCGCCAGGAAGGAACCGAAACGGTCTGTGAGGAGTGTGGGCTCGTTGCAGGCGAAACCGAGATCGATCACGGACCCGAGTGGCGATCGTTCGACGACGAGGGCGACACCGACCGTCGGCGGACCGGCGCGCCGCTGACGCGGTCCCGACACGATCGAGGACTCTCGACCGAGATCGGGTACGGGACCGACTCCAACGCGAACTACGACGTCCGAATGACCGGACGGAAGCGTCGACGGATCGCGAGACTCCGCCGCGAACACAACCGGAGCCGTATCGCCTCGAAAGCCGAGAGCAACCAAGTGTACGGGTTCACGGAAATCGGGCGCATCACGACGGCGCTGTCACTTCCCGAGTCGCTGGCCGAACGGGCGTGTGCCCTGTTCGACTCCGCCCAGTCGGAGGACCTCCTCCCGGGGCGCTCGATCGAGGGGTTCGCCGCCGCCACCGTGTACGCGACCTGTCGCACGAGTTCGAACCCACGAACCATCGGGGAGATCACGCACGTGGCCCGGGCCGACGAGAACGAACTCAAGGCGGCCTACGACGCCCTGAATCGGGAACTCGGGCTGCCGACGGGACCGATCGACCCCGGCCAGTACCTGCCCCGGTACGCCTCGAACCTCGAGGTCGGCCCCGACGTCGAACGCCGCGCCCGCGAACACGTCGAGCGCCTCCACGAGACGAACTCGATCGGCGGCCACAACCCGAGCGGCGTCGCCGCGGCCTGTCTCTACTACGCCGCCGGCGAACGCGAAGAGTGGCCGACGGTCACGCAGGCAGCGGCGGCCGAGATCGCAGACGTCGCCCCGGTGACGATCCGCTCGACGGTCACCACGCTGCGCGAACTCGAGACCAGCGGGTCGACGTCCTGACGGCGCTCCGAGCGAGTGAGAACGCCGCTATCCGCGCTCTACGACCGGGTCGTACTGCAACCGAGCGAGACACCCGCCGAATCGAATCCGAGAACCACTCACGATCGGGAACGGGGTAATAGCGGGGGTGTGTTGCCGGTCAACACGCTCGTCGACTCGTTACGTCGTCCGCAGGTGGTCGGTACTCGGCTCGTAGACCTCGCCTTTCTGCTTGAGTTTGTCGATCTCGTGTTCGGCCTTGGACTGGTCCATGCCGACCTCTTCGGCCCGCTCCAAGACGATGTCGACCGGCGCGCCGTCGTCGTACTCCTCCTCGATGTCCTGAATGAGGCCCTTGAGGTTCTTGATTCGGTCGCGCTGGGATTTGGAGGTGCCGGCCTCGACGATGTCGGCGTCGAACTCGCCGGTCTCGGGATCGACCCCGATGTCCTGCAGGCAGGACCGGACGATCTCGACGGATCGCTCGGCGTCGCGTTGCTCCACCGTGTCCGAGAGCCGAACGCGGGCGCTGGCCTCGGCGAGTCGAACCAGCGCCTCGAGCTTTCGTGCAGTGACCGGAACGGCGGCGTCCTCGTCGGTCCCTCGGGACCGAAGATCGACGTAGAAGTCCCGAATCGTCTCCCGGGCCTCCTCGGTCATCCGCGGGTGGCAGTTCTGCTTCGCGTAGGCGATGTACTTCCGCAGGAGTTCGGCGTCGATCTCGGGATCGACCTGTTCGGTCATCTCCTCGATCTCGCCCTGTTCGACCTCGAGGGAGGTCATCTGCTCGCGCTGTGTGGTCAGCTCCCCCGCGTAGTTGGTCGTAAGGATGTGCTCGGCGAGGTTCTTGTCCTTCTCCTCGTCGGGCTGGTCGGTGACCGTGAAGATGAGGTCGAACCGCGAGATGAGGGCGGGCTCTAAGTCGATCTGCTCGCCGATGGGTTCGTACTGGTCGAACCGGCCGTACTTGGGGTTGGCCGCCCCCAGCAGCGAGCAGCGGGACTTCAGGGTGGCGTTGATGCCCGCTTTGGAGACCGAGATTTTCTGCTGCTCTAAGGCCTCGTGCATGGCGGAGCGGTCCTCGGAGTTGTGAACGACCATGCCGTTGGCGATGAAGTTGTGGGTCCCCTCAACCGTTAGGTCATACACTCGGGGCTGGTTTCGCCGTTCGATCATCTCGAGAAGGTTCGAGATTCGACGGCGTTTCTCGTCGAGTAATTTCTCGCAGACGGATCGAACGGTATCGAAGTTTTCGACGTCGACAGCTCCGGAGAACCATCGCGAGACGGTCGATGCTGCGACATCCATCTCCGAAGCAATCTGCTGGAACGAGATGCCGTATGCCTCGAGCCGACCCCGGAGTTCATCCCACGTTTCGGCTGGTTCGTCATCTTCGAGCAGGGAACGTGCCTGTTTTCGAACCGAATCGACGTTTCCTGTACCGATTTCATCGGCGAGGCGTTGTTCGAGAACCCGAACTCGAGTGTCGTTGTGATCTCGCGAATCGATTTGTCGAACAGTTTCTACCCGCCGCCACTTCACGTCGCTCTCGATCAGTTCTCGAAGTGGGCTGAGATCGACCGATGCCGGTGTCTCGAGGATTTCGCGAAGTCGGTGGCGAACCCGTTCTCGGAGGTCGGCATCGCCTCCCCAGCAAGCCGAGAGTTGCTGCTGGGAAATCGACATCTCTGCGGCTACTTCCCGTTGCGAGATGTGGTACCGTTCACGGAGTTCGGAGAGACGGTCCCAGGACGCCTCTGTTGCAAGTTCGTCGTGATGTTCACTTGCCTCTGCTTTTCGATCCTCGAACCGTTCGAGGATCGTTTTGGAAAGACGAAGTGACGCGTTTGCATCCTCGTTTTCGAGGTTGCAGTACGTTGCATCACTCTCGAGACCGCACTCGGATTGGTGTAGACGGAGCGCTCCACGAGCTTGTTCGAGCAACCCACCACATTCTGGGAGTACATCTACGATGGTCCTGGTTCCCGTCGTCCGTTCACAGGCGCGTTCTAACGAACGCTGTTTCCGGTCGAGAGTGAATCTGATGTGTCGCTTGAACGCTTCGAGCGAGTGATCGGACGTAATCGCGAGCACGTACAGATCGCGCCCTTCATTCCGAGTTCGTGTTTGTATCTGACTCGAGATCCCGAACTCGAGTAATAACATTTTCGTCCCGAGCAGCAACTCGTAGCTCGAAGAAGAGATTCTAACCGCGCGCTCGCCGACAGTCCCCTCCGAATCTGCGAGAGCACGAACGAATGCAGCCTTCGTTTTTCGGGATGCATCAGTCACTTCCTCCGGAAGCCGTTTTCCGTCGTAGTTCTCGAGATTCGTCCCAGACTCGAGAAGTTCATCGACATACTCTTTCCCGTGTACGCGGACCGTTCCAACGCCGTCGTCTCGTTGTTCGCTCGGATGGCGAACCGGTTGTGTATCGAACGCGTCGACACATGCCCTTTCAAAGTCGGCCAACAATTCTTCTTCTTTGTTCGTAAAGCGGAACCCGTAGCAGCCCTCGTCGCGTTCGTAGAAGACGTTCCCATCACCGGCGATGTATCCCAAAATTGCCCCGTGTGAAGGGGTCAACTGTCGGGGTTCTGGTTCTGTATCGTACGAGGGCATTACGCTGACTCCACCATCCGTCACTTCTGATGGGATGTTCTTGGGAACGAATACCCAGTCGCCTTCGTGCAGTTCCTGTGCTTGGCGTTCGTCCCGCTTTCCGCCGTCCAAGACGAAGAATGGATGGTCGGCTGTCGTCGTTAACTGTTCTCCGCTCTCTAACGTGACCTCGTGGAGTTCGTCGGGGGAATCATACTCGTGAATCGCTTGAACGTCACGCTTGACGATGGTTCCGTCTTCGGCCATCGTCCAGACTTCCATATCGACGTCTCGAATCGTTCGTCCGTTTTCGAGTTCTTCGACCGAACCATCTCGTATCGCGCTGTGTGCGAGCTCACGAATTGGTATGATTCCATTACCGGTATGGACTAATGTGTTCCCAGTGACACACCGCATCTTGTCGAGTTCGTCGACCGCAGCGATACCCTGATCCGCGAGAACTAAAGCACCGGCTTCGAGCGTCCACTGCTGTCCATCACCGAAATCATCCCTCACAGCCGCAGCAGTGAGGCCCGCCGACGACGAGCCCTTACCGGAGGTATATACCGACCTAGGTGCAATATTTTGAATATACCCTAGCATCTGACTCTTTCCGGTACCCGGGTCCCCGATCAGGAGCATGTGCAGGTCGCCGCGGATGCGCGACCCGTCGGGGAGTTGCTTCGTCACGCCCGAGAACAGCTGGAGGATCATCGCGAGCTTCTCCTGCTCGTAGCCGTAGATCGAGGGCGCGATGGAGGCGACCATCCGCTCGTAGACGTCGTCCTGATTCGAGATCTCGACGATCTGTTGTTTGTCCTCGTCGGTGATGTCCATGTCCTCGAACTCCTCTTCCTCGATCTGGACGGACATCCCCTCCATGTAGAAGTCGAAGACCGGCGATTTGTCCTGGCCGTCGCCCTGCTGCTCGAGTCGCAACACGCCCGTCGCGGAGACGTGGTCGCCCGGCGTCACCTCGCCAGTAATGTCGTCCTCGACGTGGACGTCCAGCGACTGGGGCGTCTCGCCGCCCCGCAGTCCTTCGGGGCTCTCCTGGATGCGCAGTTTCTGGGAGTCGACGAACTCCGACTGGTCGAAGTTCACGCGGAAGGGACCCTGTCGTTCACAGCCCTGGCACTCGTGGGGTTCCTGGAAGTCGCCGCTGGACTGGGGAACGCGGGTGAGCGTGCCACAGAGTTGACACTCGAAGGCGGCCTCCTCGATCTTCGGGCGGACGTCGGTGGCCTTGCGGACGATGCCCCGGACCTGGACCAGCGTGTTCATGTCGCGGGCGCGGATCTCACGGATCTCCGGGGAGTCGGTATCGGGGAGGTTGTAGACCCGGACGTGGGCCTGTCCGAGGCTGACGTCGATCGGGAGGTCGTACAGCCGGAGCGCTTCCTCGGCGTACTGTTGCAGTTGCTCGGGCTGGTTCAGGAAGTCGTCCGCGAGGTCGGGATCGTAGCGATAGAGGTCCTGCCAGTCGACGCTCAGTGAGCGCTGTTCGTTCGGGTACCGCTGGGCGAGCTGTTTGATCTCGTTGTCGTAGTAGTTGCGGAAGAACTGCTCGAACGAGTCGACGAGTTCAGCGTTACCCGCTTGCGCCATTGCACCCTTCTACGGGAGCCATCGGGTATAAATGGTCGCAAAGCACGGCGAAACTGATCGCGGACAACGTACACAGACTGCCAGAACTGAACGGATCGGTCCGGGCCACGTCGAACCGACCGTTCGACGATCGTCCCCGCCGACCGGCGGGAACGAACACGCCGTATCCTGTATCCCTGTATCCGGCCGCCGTTTGCACGACAGCCGTCGTCGATCACGTGGCCACGACGGAGGTTTACACGCCTTCGCTTATAAAATAGCGGGCCGAAGACGCTCGCAGTCGGGCAGGTTCAGGAGTCGACGGCCCGCGGGACGGACGCGTCGTCGAACCGCGCTAGTCCGCCTGGCTCGCGGATTCGATCTAGAACAGTTCGAGTCCCTCAGCAGGACCACTCGAGCGGGACGTAGGAGTTGGGTTCCGCCTCGGACTCGCCGTCGATCGGCTGTTGCTGGACGAACCGGTGGACCGTGATCTCCTCGACGGCCGCGTCGTGCGTTTCGGCCGCCTGCTCGCAGGCCCACTCGCCGTAGCTTCGGGCGATGATACCGGTTTCGTCGCCCGTACCGGAGTCCCGGACGGACTCGAGGAACTTCCGCTCGCGGAAACTCTCGTACTCCTGGGCGGCGTCGGGCGGTCGATCGAACGTGAGTTCGCCGCCGTCGAAGGCGTCGACGCTCGCGCCGTTCGTCAGTTCGGCCTCGAACACGAACCAGCCGTAGGAGTCGCTGGGATCGGGTGCGTACAGCCCCCACCGCTGTTCGTCCAGGTGGGGAGAGTCCATCGCGTCCGGCACGTCGTACTCCGAGGCGTGGGCCGCGCCGAACAGCAACATCCAGGCGACGACGAGGACGCCGGCGACCGTCAACAACGAGCGGCCGTAGGTCGGCACGAACGACGCGAGCGACTCGTAGCCGCGTTCCCGGAGCGAGGCGAGCACGCGGTGCTCGAGCGGCGGCCGCTCGAGTGGCCCCAGCCACGACCGCTTCGGTCGCCACTGGGTCAGCCGATTCGGGGCGACTCGCTCGAGGGCGTCCCAGAACGGCCGCTGGATGAACGGCAACAGCGAGGCGGCGAGCACGAACGGGAACAGCCCCACGGACATCGAGAGGGCCATCCCCGCGAACGCCCCGAGATAAGCCCCGACGGCCAGCGCGCGCAACCAGCCACGCGTTCCGAGCAGGAACACCACCGATCCCGAGAGGAGGATCACCCAGCCCCAGGTGAGCGCCTCGAGGAGCATCGGGTACTCCGCCAGGTGATTCCCCAGCAGGATCGTCATCTCGTCGTCGGTCAGTGCGATCCCCAGCGCCTCGCCGCTGTACCAGGTCTCGCCCTGGTGTTTCAGGACCGCGTTCTGGGTGAAGACGACGACTGGCTGGAGGAGGACGGCGGCGGTAACGGTCCCGACGACGGTCGTGCGGGCGGTACCCCGGCGGAGCGCGTCGACCGACCACCGCTCCCCGAGCGGCGTCAACAGCGCGACGAACAGGACGACGCGAAGCAGTCGGTCCGCGCCGTTGAGCATCGCGGGGTTGCGGGCGTGCAGCGAAAACAGCAATACGAACGAGATCGCCCCGACGATGCGCGTGCGATAGCCGAGGATCAACGCGACCGCGAACGCGCCGGCGACGACGAACAGGAGTTGCTGGAACCACAGCTCGCCCGACCAGGCGTGGATCGAGAGGCCGGTAAACCGGGAGTACGTCGCCTCGTAGGCCGCCAGCGGGTACGCGCCGGCGTCCGTGTAGTACGTCTCGAGCGAACCCGCGCGGTGGAGCAGATCCGCGAGGATGATCGTCCCGAGCGCGATCCGCATCGCCGCCAGGGCGCGCGTGTCGACCTCGAGGCGGGCGCGAACGCCGCGGCGAACCGGCTCGAGGTGGGTCCACAGTCGCTGTGGCATTTCGGCGAGCCAGTCGGGGTTCCGTCGCTGATCGGTGGCCATGGCTGTCGGGGTCCCCGCGGCGACGGCGACCGATTGACGACGCATCGATCCGCACGGGCACCGATGCCGCGGTTCTGGAGGGCGGGTCGGTACATCGTGGCCACGGTGTCAGTATAAGTCTTGTGTCCTGATACGTTGCTGTGCCGGTCGGTCGCGGATCGGCCCAAGAAGTCCTCGAACGGATCGGTTCTCGAGTCGTTCGGGTACGACCGATCGTCAGTGAACTCGAGGGGAGAGGCCGCTACGGATCAGTCGCGAGCACGGAGTCGTCGCTCCCGGAGGCGAACACGAGGAGAAAGGGATCGCGCGGATTTGAACTACGGCCGAGAACCTGCTCACGCCGTTCGCAGAACCTCGGTCTCATTCAAATCCGCGCTCTTTCCAATTGCTGCTGCTCACGGATTGTTCGCAGCAGCAATATGGGATCGCGCGGATTTGAACCGCGGTCACGGGCACCCAAGGCCCGAAGTATACCAAGCTAACCCACGATCCCGTACCCGACCTTCGGGGCGGATCTCATAAAGGGTTTCGTTCCGGTCCGAACGGTTTTGTTCTCCCTCGAGGTAGGGTCGGCTATGGTTACAGGACTCGAGATCCTGCTGTTGGTCCTCGTGCTCGTCGCCGTCCTGGGTGCCTCCACGCTCATCCAGACGGTCAGGCCCTTCATCGTCAACGCCGCGGTCGGCTTGCTGGTGTTGTTCGTCGTCCAGGCGTTGTTCAACCTCTCGATCGCCGTCACGCCGGTCGCCATCGCCATCGTCGCGCTCGGCGGCGTTCCGGGGGCGGTGCTGGTGTTGCTCCTGTCGATGTTCGGCGTCGGGTTCGTCCCGTAACTGTCGCCTAGTCGGCCGCGTTCTCCCGACAAATCCGATCGAGGGCGGTCGTCCCCTGCTGGACGAATCCGCCGTGGTAACACAGGGTGCGCTCGAACTCGAGCGTCGACAGGGCCTCGATCGACTCGACGGCCCGCTGCTCGTCGCGCGGCCAGCGGGGGCCGTCGAGGTCCCCCTCGGGGGCGTGGAGCGCATCGCCGGACACGAGGAAGTCCGCGTCCTCGAAGTACAGCGAGACGTGTCCGGGCGCGTGACCAGGGGTGAAGAACACGTCCATCGGCCCGGCGGCGGTCTCGAAGGTCGTCCCCTCGGGAATCTCCACGTGGACCGGCGCGGCCGGGTAGCGTTCCTGATCGTCGTCGATCTTCACCGGATGCTTGCGACCGTCGACGTACGGCGCACAATCGGGATGGGCGAAGACGACGGGGTCGGCGCGGTCTATCACCGCAGCCAGCCCGCCGGCGTGGTCGACGTCTTGATGCGTGAGCACGACGCCCCAGACGTCGTCCCAGTCGAAGCCCGCCTCCGTCAGGTGCTCCTCGAGCTGGTCGGCGATCCCCGGACAGCCGGCATCGAGCAGGAGCAGCCCTCGATCGGTTTCCACCGCCGCCGGGTGCAGGACGATGTCTTGGTCCTCGGGTTCGAGCGTTACCGGAAGCTGGTAGACGTGGTCGATACGTGTCATCCGGCCCCTCAATTCAAATGACACCCCGATAACTGTTTTGCCGGTGTGGGTCGCCGTCCCTCGGTGACCGTCTCGAGTTCCGAAACCCCGTGCTCGAGTGCCGATACAGGCACCGACGCCGATTACAGGTCGGCGTCCCGAAGTTCGATGTCCGCGACGAGGTCGTAGGGGTGGGCGTCCTTCCGGATGCCGTCCAGGAGGGTAAAGGCCTCGCCGGGGTCGAGGAAGTGTTCCGTCACCACGCGACCCAGCGGCGTGGGTTCGAAGCCGTCGATGAACTCGTACTCGAGCAGTTTGCCGACGGCGTGTTTCGTGGGAACGTCGCCGATCATGCGGTCGTTGAGCGCCTTCGCGGCCTTGCCGCCGACGGTGACGTTCGCCAGGGTCTCCTCGACGGCCGCCGACTCGTCGTAGTGAGTCATCACCGACTCCATCTCGCCCTTGAGCAGTTTGAAGGCGACTTCGTCCTCGGTGGCCTCCATCGAGTTGTGGTAGGCGCAGTCGGGTTCGACGAGGACGTACACCGTCCCCTTGTCGTGGTAGTCGGGTCGACCCGCGCGGCCGAGCATCTGGTGGAACTCCTGGACGGAGAGCCACTCGATGCCCATCGCCAGCGAGTCGAAGACGACCTGCGAAGCCGGGAAGTCGACCCCGGCGGCCAGCGCCGCGGTCGTCACGACGGCCGCCAGATCCTGGTTGCCGAACTGGCGCTCGACGTTCTTCCGGCGCTTGTAGTCGAGGCCGGCGTGATAGGGTGCGGAGGAGTACTCGAGCTTTCGGGAAATCTCGTGACAGCGTCGCCGTGAGTTGGTGAAGATGATCGTCTGGCCGCGATAGCCCTTCGAGGACTCGGTGTCGAACTCGCGTTTGACGAGTTTGTTCTCGATGCGCATCTTTTCGCGGCCGTCGGCGAACGTGACGTGGCGTTCGATCGGCACCGGCCGTTCCTCGAACTCGATGAGTGTCGACTCGAGGGCCTCGGCCAGGTGCTCGGGGTTGCCGACGGTCGCCGAGAGGTAGATCCACTGCGCACCCTGGTAGTCCTCCCGGCGCTTCGCGCGTTGTTCACAGGTGTACTTGAGCCGCGAGATCAGGCCGTCGAGGCGGTGGCCGCGCTCCTCCTCTTTCAGCGTGTGGACCTCGTCGATGACGACGGTCCCGATGTCGCCCATCTCCTTGCCGGTCCGCAGGGCGTGATCGATCCCCTCGTAGGTGCCGACGATGACGTCGGCGTTGGGGTCGAACCGGTTGCCGTCGTCGTTGATGCGGCTCGCGCCGACGCGGATCGAGACGTCCACGAGGTGGCCGTACTCGTCCTGGAAGTCCTCGTACTTCTGGTTGGCCAGCGCGACGAGGGGCACGAGAAACAGCATCTTCCCCTTGCCGTTTAAGACGCGGTTGATGCCAGCCATCTCCCCTACGAGGGTCTTCCCGGTCGCCGTGGCGGAGACGACCATCTGGTCGTCCCCGTCGAACAGGCCGTTCTCCACCGCGAGGCTCTGGACCGGCAGCAGCGACTCGAAACGGTCCTCGAGCAGCCCCTGTAACCCGGGGTGCAGGTTCAGCGAGTCGACGGGGACGGGATCGATCTCGTCGGTCGTCGCCGAGATGGTATCGAACTTCGTCAGGTCGGGATCGAGCCGTCCCTTGAGCAGGTTGACGATCCGCTGGAGGTCCTGCACCTCGAGCATCAGTTCCTCCAGCCGTTCCTTCGCGGCACCGGTCACCTCGCCGGCACCCGAGTACGAGAGTTGCCGCTCGAGTTCCTGTCGGGCACAGTCCTTGCAGATCCAGTCCTCGTCGTCTTTGACCGCGGTATCGGTCGTAATCGGCGAGTACCGACCCGCGGAGGCGCAGTAGCGACAGGTCCGGACCGTCTTCGCTTTGTCCTCGAGCTGGTAGCCCGCGAGCATCCCCCGCAGTTCCGCCCGCGCCTCGGGGGAGGTCTGCTCGGAGATGCGGATCCGCTTCGCTCGTCGGGCGAGTTCGACGAACTCGTCGGGCTGGCGGGGCTCCTCGCTCGAGCCCTGTTTCAGGCGGAACTTCGCGGGCCGAGGGCCGGCCGACGTCTCCGAGAGGACGAGTCGCGCCCGGAACAGCCGCTTGCCGTCACGCTGGACGACGACGAGGTAGTCGCCGCCCGTCTCGTGACAGAAGATCGTTTCGACGTCCTGGACCTGCTTCGACACGAGACGGGATAGATCGGTCGCGTACTTGAGCGATTCGGACTGCGCTCCGGACGACCGGCGAGAGTGTGGGTACGCATACCATCGTACCGATTGGGTTCGATACGTAGGGATACGGAACCCTCTTACCAACATACATGAGACGGCTGGCGAATTCTCGACGCGATGGGGTTGAATCCGTGGGAGTTCGTTCCGATCGTTCGCCGTCGCTACGCGCTTCGGTTTCTCGTTGCACTCGCCGTCGTCGTGGTGCTCGTGGGGGCCTTCGGCGGGAGCATCTACGCGCACGCCGGAGCGGAACTCCAGTCAGACGTCGAATCGCAACTCGTCTCCGACGCCCAGAAGGACGCGAACCGGCTCGATACCTGGTTCGACTCGACGGAGCGGTACTTCGAGTCGCTCCCCCGGTCGACCGCGTTTCGGAACGACGATCACCTCGTCGTCGCCGACGCGTTACACCGCACGACGGACCGGGCGTCGTTCGCGGGGGCCTACTACGTGAACTACGAAACCGGGGCGGTCGACGCCGACGCCGGCACGGACGGGATCCTCGAGGAGGGCCGGCTGACTGACGCCGTCGACGATCGGCTCGCGACCGCCATCGACGAACCGTCCACGGTCACGTTCTCAGACCCGTTCGAGACGGCCGACGGCCGGCCCGCGATGCTCGTGGTCAGCGAGGTCCCCGGCGACTCCGAGCACGCGGTGGTCGGCCTCGTCGACCTCGAGTCGCTGTCGCGATACATGATCGGCACCGACGCCACCGACGACGTCGTCGTGGTCGACGACGGCGGAACGGTCGTTCTCGCCGGCAACCACTCGCTGTTGCTCGGGGACGACGCGCTCGATCCGGCGGCGTTCGAGAACGTCACCGGGACGACGTCGATCGACGCGAGCGCCGCCGAGAGCGACGACGACACCGTCGTCGGCTACGCCTCGCTCGAGACCGACGACCAGGACTGGACGCTGACCGGCCGCGTGCCGGCGTCGGAGGCGTACTCGCTGCAGTCGGCCATCTCGAACCGGATCCTCGCGATGATCGGCGTCGTCTTCGCCAGCATGCTGTTGCTCGGCGTGACCGTCGGCCGGAACACCGCGGGCTCGCTCCGGCACCTCTCCGAGCGGGCGGCCGCCATCGAGGACGGGAATCTCGAGACACCGGTCGAGTCCGACCGCAGCGACGAACTCGGCGATCTCCACCGTTCGATCGACCGGATGCGCCGCTCGCTGCGCGACCGCCTCGAGGAGGCCGAAACGGCTCGCGCCGAAGCCGAGCGGGAGCGCGAACGGGCCGAACAAGCCCGCGAGGAAGCCGAGCGGGCCCGCGCCGAGTCGGAAGCGTTCTCCCGGCACCTCGAGGAGACGGCCGACGCCTACGGCGAGACGATGCGGGCCTGTGCGGACGGCGACCTGACGCGCCGGCTCGAGCCGGACGACGAGAGCGAGGCGATGGCGACGATCGCGGCCGAGTTCAACGCGATGATCGACGACATCGAGGAGACGGTCGCGGCGACCCGAGCGTTCGCCGAGGCGGTCGACGAGGCGGCCGACGCTACGGCCGACGACGTCGTCGAGGTGCGCTCGGCGTCGGAACAGGTGGCGTCGTCGGTCCAGCAGATCGCCGCCGGGGCCGACCGCCAGAGCGAGCAGCTGTCGACGATCAACGGCCAGCTCGACGACCTCTCGACGACGACCGAGGAGATCGCGACGACTGCCTCCGAAGTCGCGACGCTCGCCGAGCGAACGGCCGAGACCAGTTCGACCGCCCGCGAGTCGGCCTCGAACGCCATCGAGGGGATGAACGCCATCGAGGACGAGGCCGACGCCGCGGTCGACGAGGTCGATCAGCTCGAGGCGGAACTCGAGGCCATCGACGACCTGCTCGCGTTCATCCGGAAGATCACGAACGAGACGAACATGCTCGCGCTGAACGCGAACATCGAGGCCGCGCGCGAGAGCGGCTCCGGGTCCGGGTCGGGCTTCGCCGCCGTCGCCGAGGAGGTCAAATCGCTCTCCGAGGACACCAAAGAGGCCGCAGACGACATCGAAGAACGCCTCGAGCGGGTGAACGAACAGGCCGAGCAGGTCGCCGCCGTCGTCCGCGAGACGGACGCGCGGATCGCGGCACACCGCAGCGAGGTCGAGGACGCGATCAGGTCGCTCGAGGAGATCTCCGAGTTCACCGCGGAGACCAACGTCGGCATCCAGGAGATTTCGTCGGCGACCCAGCAGCAGGCGGCCGCGACCCAACAGATCGTCGCGATGACCGACGACGTGACGGCGATCAGCGAGGAGACCGCCGCCGAGGCGGAGACGGCCGCGACGGCCGCCGAGGAACAGGCGTCGTCGATCCGCGACGTCTCGAGCGCGGCGACGGCGCTCTCGGAGCAGGCGCGGGAGCTCGCCGGGGCCGTGTCGGCCTTCGAGGTGTCGACCGATCTCGAGTCCGCCACCGAGACCGACCGCGAGGATCCGGTCGTGCTCGCTGGCGAGAACGGAACGGAAACGGACGAAAAGCGAGACGCGGATTCGACAGCCGGCGACGACTCGGAGTCGTTCGACCGGGGCGAGTGATCCCCTCGAGTTCGCGCCGAATCGCCGCCCCTCGAGCGCGTGAAACCGAGGGATTCGCCCCGTGATTCCTCGAGCAGGCGGACGCTTCAGACGAGTCCCAGGATGAACGCGAGTCCCATCCCGACGAGCGCGACGGCGGTGATCGTCGGCAGGTAGGGCGTGAGTCGCTCGACGCGTCCGCGGTAGCGCTCGTACCCCGCGATCAACAGCAGCGTCGGGACGACGATGGCGACGACGACCGCAAGCGAGTAGATCAGCATCAACTCGAGGCAAAAGTCGGTGCCGACGCAGATCGCGAGGATCTGGATCGGTTCCTCGTGGGCGAACCCGAGCAACAGGGCCGTCGTCCCCAGGGCCACCAGCCCGCGTTCGGCGTGTTCTTCGCGCAGGTGCTGGTGGCCACCGCCGCCCGGAAGGTGACGGCGAAGCCGTGCCAGCAGGCCGTCGTGGCCGTGATCGTGAGCGCGTTCGGAGTGGGCACCGTGGTCGTGCCCGTGAGTGTGCCCGTGGTCCACCCGGTCGTGATCGTGGCCGTGCGCTCGCTCGTCGTGATCCGCGTGATCGTCGCCGTGGTGGTGGCTCCCGTGTTCGTGGTGCTCGTCGATTCCGTGTCCGTGGCCGCCGTAGCGGTACTCGTGGAGGCCGAGCAGGATCAGGATCGTCCCGGCGACGTACCGCAGCCAGGGGCCTTCGGCGAACGCGGCGAACGTGTTGAACCCGAAGTACGCCAGCACGAGTACGACGCTGCTGATCAGGTGGCCGACGCCGAGGATCACCGCGGCGAGGAAGCCGTAGAACAGGCGTCGCCGCTTGTTCAGCGCGTAGGTCGCGGCGATCGGCCAGCCGTGGTCGGGCAGGACGCCGTGGACGAACCCGATCACGATCACTCCCAGGACGACGCCGACTTCCATACGTGTCGTCCACTACCGGGACGATAAACCGGTTGTTATGACCGGTCTCGGGACGGCGTAATACTGCTGCCAAGCTTTGGTAAGACCCGTTCGGAGAATGCTAGCCGAGCCGGCAGGGTCACCTCAGTTCCCGTTCTGGTACTCGTACTCGGCCTCGGGATCCTCGACGCCCTCGGTCCGGGAGCCGACCCAGGCACCGAGCGAGAGGCCGTAGACGAGGTGGCCAGCGTGAAACAGCGCGAGTTCGTCGCCCTCGAGTCGGATGCCGAGCAGTTCCTTCAGCATGACCTGTGACCCGAACGCGGAGAGGGCCATCCCGTAGACCGAGCCCCAGACGAGGCCGCGCTGTTCGGGCTCGATGGACCGTTCGGCGTCTTGGAGCGCGAACAGGCCGCCGAATATCGCGCCGGCCTGCATCCCGTAGACGAAGTGCAGGACCAGTCCGGCGAGCGGGTGATCGTCCGGATCGCCGCCGGCGACGTACTGGGACCAGAAGTTCGCCGACGGCGGCAGCGAGCGCATGATCGGCAGCCGAAAGGCGGTCATGATGAGGGTCGCGACGAACCCCGCCTGGATTCCGCGGAGGGAGGCGTAGGCGGCGTGCTCGAGCCGCGATCTGTCGTCGCCCGTCTCGGTTCGATCGCCTGGCTCGCCGCTCGGTCGGAGTCGGTCGAGCCGTTCGGATACGGACATGATAGTCGCGGGAACTACCACGAACGGCGGCTTAACGGTCCGGCCCGCGTCTGACTGCACACCGGCAGGCTTTTGCGGGCCTCCTCGAAATCGCGTTACCGAAATGTCAGATGCGTCACCGCTCGACGCCCCGGCCGTCCTGGCCGGCGTCTACTGCGGACTCCTCGCCGTCGGTGCCGCCTGGGCCGTCGGACTCCCACGGCCGGTGCTGGTGGTCGGGGGCCTGCTCGGCTGGTTCGCCGTGGCGCTCGCGCTTTCCGGACGACCGTCGGTGTGGGTCTCGCTGGGACGTCGACGACTCCTCGCGCTTCCGATGTACGTCCCGCTCCTGCCGTTGCTGGTTGCGACCGTCGCCCTCGAGAGCGAGTCGGCACCCGCGGTACCGCTCTCGTGGGTGCTGTGGCTACTCGGCCTCGTGATCGCCGGCTTCGGCCTCTGGACCGCGGGAATGAGCGCGTACGCCGCTCGAGTCGCCGGCGAGCGACGAGCCGCGTGGACGGCGGCCCCCGATCCCGTCGCGCGACGACGGCGGCGGGTCGGGGCAGTCGTCGCCGGACTCGGAGCCGTGGGTGCCGTCGTGGGGATGTTCGTCGGCCTCCCGGCGGTCTTCCTGACGCTGTGTGTCGTCGCGACGGCCCTGCTGTGGGTCTCGAGCGGGCGCTCGCGGTCGTACGAGGCCTGCGACGGCGGACTCCGCGCGACCGATAGCGGGGCGGCCGCCTCCCAGTTCGAACCGTGGACGCGATTCGCAGCCGTGCGCGAGACCGACGGGGCAGTCGTCCTCGAGCGTCGGTGGTGGCTCGACGAGCGGATGGCCGCCGCGGACGTCCCCGACGAGGCGCTGGAGACGCTCGAGGCGCTGATCGAGGGCGCGGGGAGCGGGTCCTGACGGAACCTGCATCGGACTCGAGGGACCACAACGCGGACGAATACCCGGGGACCATACAGTCGCTCGAAGCTAGATTTATAGGACGTCGGACGCGAGATTCGCGGGATGGTCTCGCCCCGTGACGGCTGGGACGACCGCGAGGAGGGCTACCGGCGGGACGACGTCGGCGTCTTCGTCGAACCGACGGTCGTCGACGGCGAGGACGCCAGGCGGGTAACGGAGTACGACGCGGCGAACGCCTTCACCGTCTCGCTGTGCCGCGAGATGGGGACGGAAGCGGAAACCCGGACGCCACTGGTCAGGTTCGACGAGCCACGGACCGCCTGGGAGTACGCCCACCTCGTCACCCACTACGTGTCGGCGTCGTTCGACCCGTCGTTCGCCGAGTCCGAACTGACCGGAACCGACGGTCACGATCCCGACCGCTGGCGACCCGAGGGGGTCGTCTCCGACCTGGACGCGGAGACCGTCCTCCGGAAGACCGTCGACCACCACGTCCACAAGGTCGAAGACGTCCTCGAGGGCGACGCACCCGAGCAGGACTGATCGGCCACCCCCTGGCCCGACGACGCCCCCTCGAGAAACGCAACGCGTTTTTGCCCGTGGACGCCCAATCCCGCGCTATGACATCGCTCGAGGCGAAACTCGAGGCCGCACGCGCGGACCTGGCCGACCGGGACGGCGTGCTCGTGGCCTTCTCCGGCGGGGTCGACTCGAGCGTCGTCGCCGCGCTCGCACACGACGCGCTCGGCGAGGACGCCGTCGCCTGTACCGCACGCAGCGAGACGCTCCCCGAGGCCGAACTCGAGGAGGCCAAGCGAGTGGCCGACGAGATCGGCATCCGCCACGAGATCGTCGCCTTCTCCGAACTCGAGGACGACCGGTTCGTCGAAAACGACGACGACCGCTGCTACCACTGCCGGACGATGCGGCTGGGTGAGATGCTCGAGACCGCCCGTGAGTTCGGCGTCGAGACGGTCTGCGACGGCACCAACGCCGACGATCCGGGTGCCGGCCACCGCCCCGGCCTGCAGGCCGTCGAGGAACTGGACGTCCACTCGCCGCTGCTGGCCCACGACGTCACCAAGGAGGAGGTTCGAGAGATCGCCGAGCGCTACGGCCTCTCGGTGGCCGACAAGCCCTCGATGGCCTGTCTCTCCTCGCGAATCCCGACGGGACTGGAGGTCACCGAAGAACGGCTGACCCGGATCGAACGGGCCGAGGCCCTGCTGCGACAGTGGGGCTTCGACCAGTTCCGCGTCCGCGACCACGACGGCCTCGCCCGGATCGAGGTCTCGGCCGACGAACTCGAGCGGGCGCTCAAGCTCGAGTTCGTCGAGACCGTCCGCGAGGAACTCTCGCAGCTCGGCTTCGACCACGTCACCCTCGACCTCCACGGCTACCGGACCGGTAGCGTCAGCCCGGCGGACGAGAACGAGCCCGCCGAAGACGAATCCGTCGTCGAGAACGTGTTCGCGGCCGAATCCGAAACCGACGACTGACGCTCGACCGCGGCCCCGCAGCCCCCGTCGTCTCGAAACGTTCGGAACGAGCGGGAAGGACCGAACGTTCTTCCAATATATAACCCAATTTCGACCGTCAAACCTCCCAGTAGTTGTATTTCTGCACCAACGTCCGATAATATTGCACAATACGATACGAACGTAGCACTGTAGTAAGTAGGAGTGGTCGATGGATGCGGACGTGCCGCCAGCGTGGAGTACCGAGACGTGTCGGACGTACACCCCCGCCGACACGGATCGAGAGATGCAGTATCGAACGTATCGTCACGAATCCGGCGACGTCCGACTGAAGGTCGCGCCGGCCTCGCTCGACGACGAGGACCACCCCGGGTACGCGCTGACGGCGACGACCTATCCCGGACTCGACTTCTCGGAGACGATCCGCATCAGAACGGTCCTGACGTTCGAACGCTGCGATCGGATCGCGAGGGACTTCATGGAACTGTTCGCCGCACGGTACGACGGCCCCGGATCGATCGAGGACGCCGTCGACTACGCCTACGAACGGACGCGGGAACACCGGTGACCGGTCCCCGCGGGCTCCCTCGAGCGAGGAGTCCCCGGATACTCGTTCACCGACGACCAGTCGGCGACCACTACCGTCGTTCGATCGCGACCGTCGTTTACCCGCGAGAATTCGCGTTTCGGACCGTTTTCCACACCGAGAGACTTTTTACTCGTCTCCGAGTAAGGACTTTCGATGATGTGGCAAGACCTCGTCTTCCTCGCCGGAAGCACCCTCTCGATCGTCTTTCTCGCCCCCACGATCCGCGACGCGACTGCCCAGGTACCGCTCGGCTCGAGCGTCCCCTCGATGACCATCGGCGCGGTCTACGCGCTCACGTACGCGACGATGGGAATGACCTTCTCCGCGCTCGGCTCGCTGGGGGTCGCAGCGATGTGGTCGCTGATCGTCTCGTACCGGGCACCCGGTCCGGAGACAGGGCCGAAAAACGTCCTCCGGTTCGTCAGGAGCACCGTACGGTTGGCGGATCGAACGGCCAAACGGGCCAGCCGACGCGGGCGACGGCTCGCGACCGACCGACAGGAGTCCTCCCACGGGGCTCAGTCCGGACACGGCCAGTCGTCCGACTAAACCCGTCTCGTCGTCGGCCGACCACCGGACGAGACCGTCTCGACGGCGATCAGTCGTCGGACGGCGCGGCGGAGCCGTCGCCGATCGCCGCCGCGGCCGACTCGCTCTCGGCGAAGGGATACCAGGATTGCTTGGCGTCGTCCATGTACGGCGCTTCGAAGTCCGTCTCCTCCGGCTCGCAGAACTCGATCAACTGTTCCTCGCCCGTCGCCTCGACCCACTGGCGGAACGTCTGGCCCTCCGTACGGTGAGCCGCGTAGGCCTCGAGCAGGTTGCGGATCGCGCCGGGGGCTTCGTCGGCCGGCACGCGCTGCTGGATCCACTCGACGAACGACGGCTCCTCGCCGACGCCACCGCCGACGCCGATGTCGAACGCTTCGACCATCTCGCCGTCCTTGCGGGCGCGCATGCCCTGCAGGCCGATGTCGGCGGTCATCGCCTGGCCGCAGTCGGCCGTACAGCCGGAGTAGTGCATCTTGATCTTCCCGACGTCGTCGGGCAGGTCGACGTTCGCGTTCAGCCAGCGCAGCATGCGGGCCATCCGCGCTTTCGTCTCGGTCAGCGCGATCGAGCAGAACTCGGTCCCGGTACAGGCCATCGCGCCGCGTTCGAACGTGCTGGGTTCGGGCGGATACTCGGAGAGTAACGGTTCCTCGAGCAGGTCGTCGACCGCCTCCTCGGGCACGTCGACGATGACGGGGTTCTGCCGGCGGGTCAGCCGGATCTCGCCGGAGCCGTACTCGTCGGCCAGATCGGCCAGTTCGATGGCGTCCTCCGCCGGCAGGCGGCCGACGGGAACGCTCAGGCCGACGTACTTCATGCCCGCTCCCTTCTGGTCGCCGACGCCGACGTGGTCGTGGGGTCCCTCGTCGCGGGGTCGGCCGGCGTTGTAGGTGTACTCCTCGCGGAGGTCCTCGCCGGCGGTGTGCAGTTCGAAGTCGACGTACTCCTCCTGGAGCGTCTCGCGGATCTTCGCCATGCCCCAGTCCTCGGCGAAGAAGCGAGCCCGGTTCTTCGAGCGGTTCTCGCGGTTGCCGTAGTCGTGGTAGAGTTCGACGAAGCCGCGACCGACCTCGTAGGCGTTCTCCGGGCGAACGAAGACGTCCAGCGGCGTCGCCGCACGCGGCTTGCGGCCGCCGAGGCCGCCACCGATGCGCACGTTGAAGCCTCTGACCTCCTCGCCCTCGATCTCCTTGACCGCCGGCTCGAAGCCGATGTCGTTGATCGAATCCTGCGCGCAGCCGACCCGGCAACCGGAGACGCTGATGTTGAACTTCCGGGGCATGTTCGCGAGGGCGTCGTCCCCGCGCAGCTCCTCCTCGAAGCGCTCGAGCAGCGGACCGGACTCGACGAACTCCTCGGCCTTCCCGTGGAGCGGACAGCCCGAGATGTTACGCATGGTGTCGCCGCCCGCCGAGCGCGAGTGGACGCCGACTTCCTCGAGTTGCTCCCAGATCTCGGGGACGTCCTCGAGTTTTAGCCAGTGGAGCTGGATCGACTGGCGGGTCGTCAGATCGATCCAGCCGTTGCCGAACTCGGGATTCTCGACGGGTCCCTTCGCGTACTCCTTGGCGACCTCGCCGATCCGGCGAAGCTGGCCCGGCTCGAGGATGCCGCTGGCGTTGGTCAGCCGCATCATGAAGTACTCCTCCTGGCCGGACCGTTGCTGGAACACGCCCCAGAACTTGAAGCGGGTGGTCCACGTGTCGACCTCGTCGTCGGGAATGGCCTCGAAGCCGCCGTTCGCGGCGAACTCCTCGATGTGCTCGCGAACCTCGTCGCCGTAGCAGTCGGCCTTCTGCTCTTCTTTCTTGTGCACCATCAGCCGACCACCCCGTCTCCGACCGAACGATCCGCGCGGGATTTGCGGAATTCCACTCCGAACATTGCGCGATTCACAGTACAATCGCATGCTCCTAAACCATATAATGCTGACCGTTTACGTATGTCCTATTACCCCCGTGTTTTAGGATTGTGCGTCGAATGTACAACGGAATATAATCTGTACTAGGCTGTATGTTCGAAGGAACGGGTCCGCGAGCGGGCGGTCACCGCCACAGGAGACGAGCGGCCGGCGGCGGAACGGATGGGCAGAACCGTAACGGAGCAGGATCGGCGGAGCCGAGGCGACGCCGGCCGATCAGGCGCTCGCTTCGGAGATCGCCTCCGCGTCGGACTCGCGGGGTGCCGCGAGGCGGACGGCACACTGCTTGTAGTGGGGCTCCTTCGACCGCGGGTCGACGTCGGGGAGGGTCAGTTCGTTGACCACGGGGTGGTGAATCGGGAGCCAGACGACGCCGTCCGGGATCGCGTCGTCGGTCTCGATCCGGACCTCGACCGACGCCCGTCGCGAGACGACCCGCCCCCTGACGTCCGCGTCGTCCTCCGGGATCCCGTCGATGTCGTTCGCGAGCGCGACGGCCGTCGCCGGACTGACCCGGGCGACCGGCGGTTCGTCGTCCCGGGTTCGGACCCCGGTGTTGTAGGCGTCGGGCCGACGTGCGGTCGTCAACGTCAGGGGATACGCCTCGTCGGTCGGCTCGGGCACCGGCTGGGCGTCGGCGCTCGAGAACTGCGCCCGTCCGGACGGCGTGTAGAACGACCACGACTCCGCGGGATCCGAGGCACCCTCGTATGCAGGCGCGTCGTCGCGCCCCTCCGGCCCCTCGTAGTACCGATAGCCGGCCGCGACGTCGGCCGACGGGGCCGGCCAGCGAACCGCGCGCTCGGCCTCGAGGCGGTCGTAGCTGATCCCCGAGAGATCCGCGGGCGTCCCGGCCGTCAGCGCCGCGAGTTCGTCGAAGACGGCCGCCGGCTCGAGCGGCGAGTCGAACAGCCCCGGAACGGTGCGGTCGGCCAGGTGGCGGATCAACTCGAGGTCGGTCCTGACGCCCGTGGGGGTCTCGGTCGCCGCTCGCACCCGCGAGACGGTCCGTTCCATGTTGATCGTCGTCCCCTCGGATTCGCCCCAGGTCGCCGCCGGCAACACGACGTCGGCGAGGTCGACGGTCTCGCTGCGGAAGGCGTCCTGCACCACGAGGAAGGCGTCCGCGAGCCGGTCCCGGACCCGGGTCGCATCGGGCATTCCGGCGACGGGATTGGTGGCGACCGCGTAGACGGCGTCGACCTCGTCGTCGATCGCGTCGACGATCCCGACCGGCCCGGGGCCGGAATTTTCGGGAAGCCGAGACTCGGGCACGTCCCACGCTTCGGCGACCGTCTCGCGGTGGGCAGGATCGGTAAACGGCCGGTGCCCCGGCCAGGTGCCCTTCGAGGAACAGACGCGCGTCCCCATCGAGTTGGCCTGTCCCGTCAGCGAGAACGGCCCCGAACCGGGTCGGAGGTTCCCCGTCGCCAGGCAGAGGTCGATCAGCGCGCCCGCGGCGGCGGTCCCGTTGACGCTCTGGTTGATCCCCATCCCCCAGTAGAGCAGCGTCGGGTCCCCGAACGCGGCCGCGAGTCGGTCGACGTCCGCCATCGAGACGCCGGCGCGGTCGGCGGCCGCCGCGGCGTCGGGCAGTTCGGCGCGCAGCTCCGCGAAGCCCGTCGTTGCCTCGGCGACGAACGACTCGTCGACCCGGTCGGTCTCGACGACCCGGGCGAGTACCGCTCGAGCGAGCGCGAGGTCCCCGCCCGGCTCGAGGGGGACGTGGTGGTCGGCGACCTCGGCGGTCTCGCTCTCGATGGGGTCGACCACGAGCAGTTCGGAATCGTCCTCGTCGGCCGACTGGGTGATCCACCGGAACAGGACGGGGTGGGCCGCGGCCGGATTGGCCCCCCAGACGAGGTGGGTCTCGGCCTCGGGGACGTCGTCGTAGGTCGGCGGCGGTGCGTCGCTGCCGAAGGCGTCGTAGTACGCGGTGACGGCCGAGGCCATACACAGCGTCGTGTTGGCGTCGTAGTAGCGGGTGCCGAAGCCGCCCCGGGCGAGTTTCCCCAGCGCGTAGGCGGCCTCGTTCGTTTGCTGGCCGCTACCCAGTACGGCGACGCCGTCGCCGCCGTCGCCGCTCTCGAGGGCCGCGGAGAGGCCCTCGGCGGCACGCTCGAGGGCGGTCTCCCAGGTCGTCGGCACGAGGTCGCCGTCGCGGCGCACGAGCGGGCGGGCCAACCACTCGCCGTCGGGAGCCGCGGTCTCGCGGATGCCGCGCTGGCAGGCGAGGCCGTTGTTGACCGGATGCGCGGCGTCACCGCGGACGACGTCGAGGCCGTAGCCCCGTTCGACCGGCCGCTGGACGTGCCCGCAGCCGACCGCACACCGCATACACGTCGTCGGAACGGAGTCGGTCACGGGAGCCACCTCCCGGGCCGTCGGGATCGGTTCGAACCCGTTTTACGATCGGACACCACTCCAGAGAATTCCAGGCCCATAGTTCACTGAGTCACGGGTATTGAGAACATATGAGGACACTAAACGTTGATCGTTTTCATATAGGAAGTTTTCAGGTGTGAAAGCACAGGTCCCGACGATATCCGAGGGAATACTAACAATATAATGCCGTAAAGTCGTCGCACGTGGGCGATCGAACGGACGGCTGTCCACGATAGCACCGGCTCCGAAATCCCACCGACGGAAGTAGGAGACTGGTTCGAGGAAGAGCGTCGCTCGAGGGGGCTACTCCCGGCCGACCCACTTGAGGATCGCCAGCGTCCCCTCGAACAGCAGGATCATCGTGATCGCGACGAGGATGGGTGCCATCATCGTCGGGTCCATCGTGAACATGAAGGACAGGCCGAGGAACGCCGCCCAGAAGTACAGTCGCTTCGCGGCGAGCCAGCGGCGGGTCGTCACGCCCATCATGATCGCGAGCATGATGAACAGCGGAATCTGGAAGACGATGGCGAGGAAAGCGGTCAGCGTGATGACGAGGTCGAACGTATCGCCGAGCGCGTACGCGATGCCCGCGCTACCGTCGGCGTAGTACGTGAAGTAGTAGAACAGCGCCGGCAGCACGAGGAAGTACGAGAAGAGCATCCCGATCCCCGCGAGGACGACGCTCGTCGGGACCGCCGCGAGGTAGTACTTGCGTTCGTGGGGGTACAGCCCCGGCTTCATGAACTTGTAACACTCGTAGACGAAGGTCGGGAGCGCGACCATGATCCCGAGCAGGGCGGCGACCTTGATCCGGGTCAGCCACGGCTCGAGCGGGTGGTAGACGTGCGGCGGCGGGATCCGGCCCTCCACCTCCATGTAGGGGACGACGTCGTGCCAGATGAAATCGATCGCTTCCATCGCCCACAGCAGGCCGATGGCGGTCCCGGCTGCGCCGAACAGCAGGACGACCGCCAGCCGGAGGATCATCTCCTCGATGTGATCGGCCAGCGGCATCTCCTCGTCGTCCGGCGGCGTCGAGATGCCCCCGACGTCCTCGTCGGGGTCGGGGTACTCCGGCGACGTCTCCTCGGAGCCGTGGCCGCCGCCGACGACGCCCTCGCCGTCGGTCTCGACGGGCTGATCGCGCAGCGCCGGCGGCCTGTCGATCTCCGGCTCGTCCGCCTCCGCAGCCTCGTCGGCATCAGTCCCGTCGTCCGCCGGTTCGTCCGCCTCCGCCCCGTCGGTTCCTTCGTCCGCGGGCTCCGCGTCACCGTCGGCGTCGCTCGAGTCGGCGGCCGAGACCGTCGACTCCTCGGGTTCGCCCGCCTCCTCGGGGTCCGATGGACCCTCGTCCGGCGCCGACTCGTCCGACATCTAACGCGATATAGATAGGCCGCCAGTTATAGGCCTTTTTCTTACGCGCATCGAACGAGAGGGGTGAGAACACCCGGTCGATCGGGCGAGATTCCGGGTACGGGGTTCGAGGCGACCGTCAGTCGGAGCTGACCGCAGTAGAATACGACACGTTGGCTCCCGTCGGTCAGCCCCCGTCGCGTCGCCCCCCTGGTCCGCTACCGCGAGTCGGTTCGAACCGGTCTTTTCCCTCGAGCGCGCGATGTGCGGCGTTTGTAGCGGACACGAAAGGTTGATAACCGGATATGGGATAACCACAACCAGTCAATGAGTTCTGCCGTCGACGAGGACACCGCTCGAGCGATCAACTCCGGGCGGGAAACCCTCGGCGCGATGTTCTCGACCGCCCAGGATCACCTCCAGAAGGTGTTTATCGTCTTCACGCTGGGCTTCGTCGGTACCTTCTACGCGCTACGGGTCTACATCTGGGACTTCCTCGAGGCGACGGCCAAGACGAATATGGACGGCGACCTCGCCGACGCGACCACCATCATTACGCGAACGCCGTTCGAAGTCATCCTGTTACAGGCGAAGATCGGCGTCTTGATGGGGATCATCCTCGCGATTCCGGCGCTCGTCTACTTCTCCCGCGGCGCGTTGCGCCGACGCGGCGTCGACTCCGTCGTCCCGATCTCGACGCGGTACAAGATCGGGTTCGGGTTCGCCTCCGCGACGCTGTTCGTGCTGGGACTACTCTACGCGTACGTGATCTTCTTCCCCTTCGCGTTCGAGTTCCTCGGGGCCGTCGCCTACGAGGCCGGGGTGAACCCGAGCTGGGGGATCACCGAGTTCACCGAGTTCATCGTCCTGTTGACCATCTCGTTCGGGCTCGCCGCCCAGTTGCCGCTGGCGATGAGCGTGCTCGCGTACACCGAAATCGTCTCCTACGAGACCTTCCGCGACAAGTGGCGACACGCCATCGTCGTCATCACCGTCTTCGGCGCGATGTTCTCCCCGCCGGACCCGTTCACGCTGCTGATGTGGGCCCTGCCGCTGGTCGCCCTCTACGTCTTCAGTCTCGGGCTCGCGAAGGTCGTCACCAACATGCGACGCCGCGGTGCCGCCGAACTCGATACGGGCAGCAAACTCGTCAAACGCCGGGTTCTGCAGTTCGTCGGCGGTATCGTCGTCGTCGCCCTCGGGACGGCCGCGTTCGTCAACCAGGACGGCTTCGACCGGCTCGAGGAGTCGGTCTTCCCGCTGTTTCCCGACTACGCGCGGCCGGACCCGAGCAGCCTGCAGGCCATCGCGACCGAGTACGGCCTCCTCGGTGACGTCGCCGTCGGCCTGATCGTTGCCCTCGTCGTGGCCGTCGTCGCCCTGCTCGTCTACACGCTACAGATCCTCCAGTCGCCGGTCTACCCGCGGGAAGACGACCTCCGTTCGGCGGAGACGCCCGACGACGTCGACTTCGAGACGCTGGCCGCCGACGACATCGAGGAGATTCCCGCGCCGGTGTTCCTCGCGATGGAGGAAGAACAGGCCCTCGAGTACTCCCGGCAGGCGATGTACGACGACAACCGGGAGAAAGCCCAGGCGATCCTCGACCGGTTCGACACCCTCGAGGAGCGGGCCGAAAACGCCGATGAAAGCGCCGACGTCGGGGGCAGCGACGCCGGCGGCGCGCCAGCCGAGGGAGCGGCCGACGAAGACGAGAGCGTCTTCGCCAGCACGGCCGCGGGGATGCTCGATCCGTTCACGGAAGAGGAGACGACCGAGGAGGACATCGGCGGCTACGCCTACGACCTCGCCTTCATCGTCGACAGCCTCACGTCGAAGACCATCTACATCGTGGGCGTCTTCATGGCGGTGCTGGGCGGGACCTTCCTCGCGCTGTACCAGGGCGGGTTCGGCTACGTCCTCGTGCAGTTCATCGATCGGGTGCCGACGGAAGTCCTGGACGAGGTCACCGAGGAGTCGATCCAGGGTCAGGAGATATCGGCGGACCTGATCAGCGATCTCGGGCTGGTCATCGCCTTACACCCCGTCGAGGTGTTGATCTTCATGGTGAAGGTGAGCACCATCCTCGGGATCATCGCCATCCTGCCGATGGTGCTGTACTGGTCGTGGCCGGCCGCCAGGGAACGCGGCCTCGTCAGCGGCGACTCGCGGGTCTTCCTCGTCTGGGGACTCGCGCTCTTCGCCGGGTTCGCGCTGGGCCTGTTCGTCGGCTTCTACTGGATCGCGCCGACGGTCATCTCCTATCTCATCACCGACGCCCTCGTCAACGGAATGGAGGTCACCTACCGGATCAACAGCTTCTCGTGGCTCGTGATCTACACGACCATCGGCGTCGGCTTCCTGCTGAACCTGATCGTCACGATGGCGCTGTTCCACGTCGGCGGCATCGTCCACTACCGGACGATGCTCGAGCGCTGGCGGCCCGTCGTCGTCGCCATCTTCGCGGTCGCCGCCTTCGCCAGCCCGAATGGCATCCTCACGATGTTTCTCGTGGCGATTCCGATCGCGCTGACCTACCTGCTCGGCCTCGCTGTCCTCTACATCCTTACCGCCGGCGGACGGCTCTTCGGCGGTGGTGGCGGCACCACCGCTCCCGAACCCGACCCCGAGGCGGACGCGACCGGGGACTGATTCCCGAACGATCGGCACGCTCGAGGTTGACACAGCCGGTTGGAGCCGAGTAGTGCATAGCCGATACGGCCTCGAGCCGCGGTCCAACCGCTGCAACACGTACCGGGGCTTAAGACCCGGGGCTTCGAACGACGACTACATGCCAAAGATCAGCGTCGAAATCCCGCAGGAACTGCTGGACGATCTCGACGAGCACGTCGGCGACGACGGGAAGTTCGTCAACCGCAGCGACGCGATCCGGGCGTCGGTCCGGAAAACGCTGGACCTCCTGGACGAGATCGACGCCCGTCACGACCGCCTCGAGGACGCCGAGGAGTAACGGCTAGTTCCGATCGAGTCGCTGTGCGAACCCGAAGTTCGGCTTGACATCGTCGACGCGGACCTCGACGACCTCGCCTGCCTCCGTCGCGGGGACGAACAACCGGTAGCCGTCGACGCTCGCGATGCCGTCGCCCTCGCTGCCGACGTCGACGATCTCGACCTCGAGTTCGTCCCCCGGGCGGACGGGGGCCGTGATGTGGTCCTTGCCGACGAAGTAGATCTCGGAGGATTCGTCGCGCGACGCGTCGGGACTGGTCGCTCGAACGTAGCGGAACTCCTCGTCGACCTCCGCGCGGAAGTCGTCGACGTCCGGCCCCTCGAAGACCTTCACCACGAAGTCGCCGCCGGTGTCGAGCAACTCGAGCGCGGTCTCGAACGCCTGGCGCGCGAGGTGCAGCGATCGGGCCTGATCGAGCGAGTACTCGCCGCTCATGTTGGGTGCCATGTCCGACACTACGGCGTCGACCGTCCCGTCGGCGGCGTCGACGACCCGTTCGCGCGTCTTCTCCTCGGTCATGTCGCCCCGAATCGTCTCGACGTGCTCGTTCAGTTCCTCGTCGTCGAACGGCTTGATCCGCTGGAGGTCGACCCCGATGACGGTCCCCTCGGGTCCGACCTCCTCGGCGGCGACCTGCAGCCAGCCGCCGGGGGCCGCGCCGAGGTCGACGACGGTGTCGCCGCGCTCGAGGACGTTCTCGAGGTCGTCCAGCTGTTTGAGCTTGTAGGCCGCTCGAGAACGGTAGCCCTCCTGCTTGGCCTTGTTGTAGTACATGTCGCGTCCCGTCATGGTACTCTCACCGCGGATGGCGACGCGTTGCTGCCCCGAATCGGGCACGTACGTCCGTTCATACGGACAGTGAGGTGGCCGAACGGGAAAGGCTCGTTGGATGGGAGTCGACCGGCGTTGGGTCCGGTTCCCCACAGTCGCTTCACGGTGCAGTTTCCTGCACGGCGCTTACGGACAGCGGTCCCAACGGATCGACCGACCATGGAACCGCCACCGCAGCTGGAAGCCGTCGCCAACGAGACGGACGCGGTCACGATCACGGAACGCGACTACGCGGACGAACACGTCATCGCCGTCGACTTCGGCCAGACGGGCGACAAACCCTCGCTCGACCGCCTCGAGGAGACGGCGATCGTCGTCGTCGACGGCGAACAGTACGAGTTCGACGTTCCGGAGGAGGCGACCGAGGTTACGGTCAACGACGGGATCCTGACGATTCGCTCCGACTCGTAGGCCGACGAACGAACGCAGGACGTGCCTCGCTACCGCCCTTCGTCCAGGTCGTGCTCCTCGCCCTCCGGCTCCTCGTCGTCCTCGACGTCCGGACCGGCTTCGGATTCGGTGGGCATCTCGGCGTCGATCGCGCCCGCGTCTTCGGTCGTCGGTCCCGACGACTCGCGGTCCACCGCAGGCACGTCGGCCCCCTCTCTGTTCGCCACGTCTTCTCGAGGGGAGAGTTCGGCTTCGGGGTCCCCGTCGGTCACTTCGCTCGGATCGACCTCGAGTTCTCGGCTCGCCTCGTCTTCGACCTCGTCGAGTTCGTCGGGATCCACGTCCGGCGGCTCCTCCGCGGGCGACGCCATCTCGTCGTCGGGATCGACGCGAGCGCCGCCCTCCTGGGCGTCGTAGAACTCGTCGTCTTCCATCATCGACTCCGACGCGTCGGCTTCGGTGCCGGCACCGGCTCCGGTCGCGTCTCCGCCCGCCTCCGTCGGGTTCGAGGCGATCGGGTCCCCCGGATCGTGGCCGATATCCTGCCGGTCGGACTCGTCGGGCCGATCCGCTCGCTCGGTTCCCGACTCGGCCTCCGCGGCGTCACCGCCGATGAGACTCTCCTCGGGGAACTCGGCCTCGAGCCGGATCGCGTCGGTCGTGATCTCGGCGACCGCGTCGTCGGTGACCAGGACGGTCGTCTCGAGGCTGCCGTCCCAGTCGAGTGCGGCCTTGATCGAGTCGGTGACGCCGGGATCGGGATCGACGTACGCGGTTTCGTCGTCGACCTCGACGACCGCACCGAGCGCGTCTCCCGCGTCGCTCTCGACGGTCTTGCCGATGTCGTCCGGGGTGAACGTACCCATACCAGTGGGTTACCCCGGTCGTGGGAAGCCCTTCGTGCCTGCACTCCCAGCCCGATCGATCGGGACGTGCCAAAACCGAACGCGGTTGCGTGGACGTCGGGATCTACAGGTCGCCGGTGACGATTTCGCCGACGCGCTCACGATCGAACAACTGCTCGTCGACGTCGTAGAGCTGCTGGGCGGTCCGTTCGGTCACGACGAGGTTGATGATCGGCCCCTGGTGGAGCGGGCCGGCCTGGTAGACGTCGTCGTTCTGGACGGCGGTGAGGTTGCTGGCGATGTTGTGGTTTTTCAGGTCGGCCAGCACCGTCTCCTCGAACTCCGTCGTCGTAAGGTGCTCGTGGCCCCGGAGGAGGAGGACGTCGGGATCGATCTCGAGGACGTCCTCGTAGTCGATTCGACCCCGGGAGTCGTGGAAGTCCGAGATGTTCGCGGCCGCGATCGCGTCGTCGACGCCGAGGTCGTTCAGGTGCTTGAAACTGGTCCCCTCGTCGATCGAGTACGGCAGGAACTCGTCGTCTTCCATCGGCCACAGGACTCCGACTTCGGGTTCCTCGCCGGAGACGTGCTCCGCGAGCCGTGACTGGAACTCGTCGTGAAGGGACTCGAACGCATCGTAACGCGCTTGCTCCTGGAAGACGTCCGCGAGCCGTTCGAACGCCTCGTACAGCGTGTAGTACTCGTATTCGCCGCGCCACTGGTAGTCCCGCGAGAAGATCGTGCTGCCGAAGATCGGACCGAGGTTCTCGATGGCGTCGATGTCGTCCTCGTCGATGGTGTCCGAGTAGCGGTTCTCCATGAAGTTCGGGTCCATGACGTGGACGTCGGCGTCGATCTCGTAGAAGTTCTCGAGGTCGACCCCGTCGTCGTAGAGGTCGATCATCCCGTCCCTGCTGACCTCGAGGCCGGGAATCTCGTCGTAGTACTGGGTGTGGTACCGGCCGGTCAGCCAGAGGCCCTCGGGCGGGTCCTGGCCGAGCGCGACCCCCATGTCGGCCCAGGTGCCGTTGTCGGCGACCCACGTCTCCGGGACCGCGTCGAACTCGACAGTACCGACCGGCTCGATCGACGCCGTGTGTCCGCCAGCGTCGTCCCCGTTTCCGTCGGTGTCTTCGTCGGTCGTGTCGTCGTCGCCGTTTCCGTTTCCGTTCCCGTCGCCGGTACCGTTCCCGGTGGTTTCGTCGCCGTCGCCGTTGCCGTCGCCGTTACCTTCCTCGCTCGTACAGCCGGCGAGTACCCCGGTGCCGGCGACGACAGCGCCGGTTCGCAGGAGTGTTCGCCGCGTGTAGTTCGGATCCGTGACCATATGTTTAGGCCAGCCTAAAAACACAAAAGCGTTCCGAAACGTCGACGACGATTACGTCCGATCCTTCGGCAGTGACCGTTTCGGCAACACCTGGAGTTCGGGGTCCTGAATGACGGTCGCCTCGATACCGAAGACGTCCGCGAGTAGCTCTTCGGTGACGACCTCCTCCGGCGGCCCCCAGTCGTACAGTTCGCCGTCGCGCATCGCCACCAGGTAGTCGGCAAAGCGTACGGCCTGTGAGATGTCGTGTAACACCACGGCGACGGTGATACCCTCGCGCTCGTTGAGTTCGCGGATCGTCTCGAGCACGCGGAACTGGTGGTGGACGTCGAGGAACGTCGTCGGTTCGTCGAGCAACAGGACGTCGGTGTCCTGGGCCAGCACCATCGCGATCCAGGCCAACTGCTTCTGGCCGCCACTCAGTTGGCCGAGTTCCGCGTCGCGCAGGTGTTCGATGCCGGCGAGTTCGATCGCCCGCTCGACGGCCTCCCGGTCCGTCGCGGAGACGCCCTCGAACATCCCCCGGTAGGGATAGCGGCCGTGATAGACGAGGTCCTCGACGCTGATGCTCCCGAGGGAATCGGTCTCCTGCATCAGCACGCCCACGTTGCGCGCGAACTCCTTGCGGTCGAACGAGTCGACGGACCGGCCGTCGAGCATCACCGTGCCCGCGTCGGGTTCCAGGTGTTTCGACAGCGACTTCAACAGCGTACTCTTTCCGCTGCCGTTCGGACCCACGAGCGCGGTGATCTCGGACTTGGGCAGGTCGATGCGTTCGCACTCGACGACCGGCTCGTCGGTCGTCGGATAGCCGACCTCGAGGCTGTCGCCGACGAGTGCGCTCTCGACGGCGACGCCGTCGGCGTCGGTGGCCCGTGTTTCGGCATCGATCCGTGGATCGGTCTCGGAGGGTTGGTTCTGTCGTGACATCAGAGCTCACCCATGGTGTGTTGCTTGCGCATCAGGTAGAGGAAGTAGGGGCCGCCGAGCAGTCCGGTGACGATGCCGACGGGCATCTGGGTTCCCTCGATCGCCAGCCGGGCACCGACGTCTGCAGCGACCATCAGCGCCGGTCCGGCGAACAGACAGCCGATCATCAGCTGTCGGTAGTCGCTGCCGACGACGTTGCGGACGATGTGGGGCACCACGAGTCCGAAGAAGCTGACGATGCCGGCGACGGCGATAGCGGTACTCGCGGCGAGAATGGCGACGCTCGAGAGCAGGAATCGGGTGCGTTCGACGTGCATTCCGAGCGCCTGCGCGGTGTCCTCGCCGAGCATCAGGACGTTGAGTTGCCGTGCGCCGGCGAGGGCGAGAACGATGGCGAAGACGGCGGGCAAAATTGCGATCCGGACCTCGTCCCAGCCGGTGCCCGTCAGCGACCCCGTCAGCCACGCGATGGCCGTCTGGACGACGCCGACGTCGTCGGTGAAGAAGAACAGCCCCTGCTGGAGCGACTGGAAGACCATGTTGACGATGACGCCGGCGAGCACGAGGCGCACCGGGCTGGTCCCGCCTTTCCAGGCGATGAGGTAGACGATCAGGAACGCGATCGAGCCACCCAGGGCGGCGAACAGCGGCAGCAACTGCGCGAAGCCGCTGAAGACGACCAGCGTCGCCAGCACGACGAATCCGGCCCCGGAACTCACCCCGAGGACGAACGGGCTCGCGAGTTCGTTCCGCGTCACCGCCTGGAAGATCGCACCCGAGACGGCCAGGGTGGCCCCGGCGATGATCGCGACGAACACCCGCGGCAGTCGGATGGTCCAGACGACGAGATTTGGAGTATCCATCTCCGGCAGGTCGGTATCGAACGCGAACGCCCGCCAGACGTCCGCGTCGAAGACGATCTCCGGATCGGCGAGTGCTCGCCAGGCCTCGGCAAACGACATCGAGTAGGAACCGAAACTGATCTGGACGAATCCGGCGGCGAGGGTGATCGCCGTACTCGCCAGACAGAACATCGCAAGCGTCCCCGTCAACCACTGCTCGCGCTCCCGAGGCGCGTTCCGACTCCCCGCCGCGTGCGAACCGTCCATATGGGTTTAGGTCTGCCTAAATAGGGTTTAGTAGTTGCGATACGAGGTCGTCGTCGACAACCCACCCCAGGGTCCGAACCCCCAGGCTACCGACGGCGGTCACCGCGCGCCCCCGTCAAGCCAACTCGAGCGCCGTCTCGAGGTCCGCTTCGATCGTCGCGACCTTGCTCCGGTCGTACAGCGCCGCCGCGGGGTGGAAACAGGGGACGATCGTACGCCCATCGGACGAAATTTTCCGCCCGTGCAGGTCGGTGATCGTCTCGTCGGCCTCGAGCAGTTCCTGCGCCGCGAAACTTCCCAGCGGGACGAGGACGGCGGGGTCGACCCGCTCGAGTTCGGCCTCGAGCACCGGCCGCCAGGCCTCGATCTCCGCAACCCGGGGATCGCGGTTTTCCGGCGGGCGCACCTTGACCAGGTTGGTGACGTAGAGGTCGCGCCGGTCGTAGCCGATCGCCTCGAGCGCGCGATCGAGTTGGTGGCCAGCCTGCCCGACGAACGGTTCGCCCTGGTTCACCTCCTGCTCGCCCGGAGCCTCGCCGACGAGCATCGCGTCCGCCGACAGCGGCCCGACGCCGGGGACGAACCGCTCGGGATCGCGGTGCTCGTCGGGCACCGCCTCGAGCGCGTCGGCGAAAACCTCCTCGAACGTCCAGTCGGTCGCCGCGTCGTCCGCGTCGCTCATAGCGGGTACTCCATCCGGCCCAGGAACCAACCTTTCCCTGCGTACGCACGCCGCGTCTCCACACGGTGACGGCGGCAATCGAGTCCGCTACCGGGCGTATTCAAGGTCGTCAGTTACGCGCCCGGCCGCCGGAGGGCGCGTATGGCGGACGCACCAGACGTCCACGCGGTAGAATCGGAGGACGATTACATCCACGTCCGGTTCCGGGACCCCGACCGGTACGACGAGATTCGAACGCCCGACTGGGCGGAGAACCCGGCCGAATCGGTTTCCGCGGGCAGCGAGGTCCGAACCGGCAAACTCGAGGGCGAGGACGACTGGGAGGTGACCAGCGTCCTGCTCCCGAAGACCGTCGGCGAGGAGAAGGCCGAGGAACAGGCCCGCGAGATCGTGGCGAAAATCGAATCGTAGCCGGCTCTTTCTCGGCGGAACGCGCCGGCTGTTGAGCGACCGGCGCGCCGTCGGTTGCGAACTCCGGGCCGGCAGTTATCCCCTCGAAGCGTGGACGGCCGACTATGAGCCAGGAGATCGGCACCGAAGACGGCGGCAAGCGCGTGATCGACAGCAACGGCGACGAGATCGGCGTCGTGATCGACGTCAACGACGAGGAGGGGACGGCCTACGTCGAGCCGAACCAGGAGATCGGCGGCGAACTCAAAAGTCGACTGGGCTGGGGACCAGACGCTCAGAGCGAGTACCCGCTTCGCAACGACGCGATCGGCGAGATTACCGACGAGGAGATCCGATTGCGCGACGAATACTGATCGGCATCGCGGACGACTGAGCAGCATCGGGGGCGGACGACTGAACAACATCGGGACCGGACCGGCAACGGAATCGGATCGGCGGGGTGTAAGCGATCCCTTCCCCCCTCGCGTCGGCCGTAAAGGGTGGCTTTTTAAGCCGACCGTCCGTACGGGAACGCATATGTTCAAGGCCATCGTGAGCGCGGAAACGCTCACCAGTGCGCTCGATTCGGTGAGCGTGCTGGTCGACGAGTGCAAGATCCACCTCGAGCCCGAGGGACTGGAAATTCGGGCCGTCGACCCCGCCAACGTCGGGATGGTCGATCTCTCGCTCGACGCGGCCGCGTTCGAATCCTACGAGGCCGACGGCGGGACGATCGGCGTCGACCTCACCCGACTCGAGGACATCGCCGGCATGGCCGAATCCGGCCAGCTCATCCAGCTCGAACTCGACGAGGAGACCCGCAAACTGCACATCCAGATCGACGGGCTCGAGTACACGCTCGCGCTGATCGACCCAGACTCCATCCGCCAGGAGCCGGACATTCCGGACCTCGATCTCCCCGCGGAAGTCGTCCTCGAGGGCAAGGACGTCAACCGCTCCGTGACGGCCGCGGACATGGTCTCCGATCACATCGCGCTCGGCGTCGAGGAGGGCGACGAGTACTTCTACGTCGACGCGGAGGGGGACACCGACGACGTCCACCTCGAACTCACCCAGGAAGACCTGATCGACCTGCAGGTCGGCCCCGCTCACTCGCTGTTCTCGCTGGATTACCTGAAGGACATGAACAAGGCGATCCCCGGCGACGCCGAGGTGACGCTGGCGCTCGGCGAGGAGTTCCCCGTCAAGATCTACTTCGGCTTCGCCGAGGGACAGGGCCAGGTCACCTACATGCTCGCGCCGCGCATCCAGAGCGACTGATCGATAGTTCGTTTCGGTCCCCTCCGAACCGGACGGAAGCCGACTCTTTTCGTCGTACCGTTTCGTTCCGTTGTGGCGGATACTGGCAGTTCTACCGAGTGATACGTGCGTCCAGATCACACCAGGGTGAGCGGCGTCTCCGGCAACTGAGCGTTCGAATTAACGATAATACACATAATAATATTCAATACGCTAGTATCAGTTGATCACGTATTTCTGCTTGAGGTATCTTTATTAGAGAATAATAGTACAGTTGGACTGTCAGTATTAATGAGAGACAGTCAGTACCTAACAAAGGCACTCGTCGTTACAGTTGCGCTGTTGATTGCGACCTCGTCGGTCGCTCTCGCCGCAGGGGGAACGGCGGGTGCAAATGGGGGGACGGACGTACAGGATTTCACAGTCGACGAACTGGAGACGCAGTCCGGAACGGACGTTCACGTTGAGTCGGAGCTCGAACAGGCGACAGCCCAGACGGACGTCGTCGAGGTATTCGTCCGGATGGACGCTGCCGAGTCGGAGACGTACACCCAGGCGACCGGGGACGTCCAGCCGACGACCGATTCGCAGACGGCACTGAAACAGGAAGCCGAGATCACCCAGTCGCAACTCGAGTTCTACGCCGAGGAACTGGGCGACGACATGGAGATCGTCAACGAGTTCTGGATTATCAACGCCGCGTTAGTCGAGGTCGACGCCGACCATCTTGAGGACCTCACGCGAATCGACGGTGTGACGGAACTGCACCCCAACTACGAGGTCGAGCGAGTCGAACCCGAATCGGCCTCCGGCGGTGAGACCGCGGCATCGGCGGCTGCCGACAGCCAGTACGGCCTCACGACGTATGGCCTCGAGCAGATCAACGCGCCGAAGGTCTGGGACGAGTACGGTACGAAAGGCGAGGGGACGTCGGTCGCCGTCCTCGACACCGGTCTGGACGCCGACCATCAGGAGTTCGACGACTTCGACGCGGAGAACAACTGGGCTCGGTTCGACGAGCACGGCGACCTGATGGAAGGCAGCGAACCGGTCGACTTCGATGGTCACGGGACTCACGTCGCCGGAACGGTACTCGGCGGCGACGACTCCGGAATCAACATCGGCGTCGCACCCGAGGCCGAACTGTACGCCGGGAAGGTCCTCGACGACGGCGGAACGCTGGCTCAGATCGTCGCCGGTATCGAGTGGGCAGTCGAGGAAGACGTCGACGTCGTCAACATGAGTCTCGGGGGTGGCGGCTACGCCGGCATCTACATCGACGTGATCCAGAACGCGGAAGAAGCGGAGACGATCGTCGTGACGTCGACCGGGAACGACGGCCCCACCGCCGAAGGCACGCCCGCGAACGTCTACAACTCGACCGCCGTCGGGGCGAGCGACGTCGACCGTCAGATCGCCGACTTCTCGACGGGTGCTAAAGTCGACACCGCCGAGGACTGGGGGTTCATCGCTCCCGACACCTGGCCCGAGAACTACGTCACGCCCGACGTCTCCGCACCCGGCGTCGACGTCTTGAGTAGCGTCCCGAACGGCCAGTACAGCGACGCGTACAGCGGAACCAGCATGGCAGCACCGCACGTGTCCGGCGTCGTCGCCCTGTTGCGGGCACAGGACGAGAGCCTCGAGCCGACCGAGATCAAGTCCGTTCTCGAGGAGACGGCCACGAAACCGTACCCGGAAGACATCAGCGCCAGCGTTCGAACCGACGCGGGAACGGTGTCGGGCGAGCAGGTGGCGAAGCTGTTCGACGACGACGTTCGCGACGCGCGATACGGATACGGCATCGTCGACGCCTACGCCGCGTCCGCGGCGATCGACGACCAGTCGGCCACGATCACGGGCGACGTCGTCGACGATCAGGGAGACGTCGTGGAGGAGCCGACCCGCGTCACTCTCGAGCAGGCCGACCGAGAAACGACGTACGCGGGTGACGGCTACGCGTTCGAGGTCCCGGCGGGGGCGTACGACCTCACCGCGACCGACGCCTTCGGCTACACCGACAACGCTACGACGGTAACCGTCGAGGAAGGCGACTCGGCGTCGGTAGACATCGGCGTCCAGCGAGAACTCGAGCTGGCGTTCGCGGGCGAGCAACCCGACGAGATCGAAGCCGGCAGCGAGTTCAGCCTGCCGCTCGAGGTCGCACACCTCGAGAGCCTGACCGTCGCGCTCGCCGAGGAGTCGACGGTCGCCGCGGAGAACGTCTCCGTCGCGTTCGACGGAACCGAACTGCCTCTCGACGAATCCCACGGATTCGAAGAGCCGGTGACCGCAGACACGACGCTCAACGTCACCGTCGACGACGGCGCGAACGGGAAACTCGTCCTCGAGCACACCTTCGAGGGACTGCACTCCGATCCGGAGGTGGTCGAAACCGGACCGACCGACGTCGTCGAGGAAGTGACCGACCTCGAATCGCTCGAGATCGTCGACCACGACGTGCTCGAGGAGGACCTGGTCGTCAATCAGATGCGAACCGGGAACATCACGGTCGCGAACCCGGCCGACGAACCGCAGAACGGAACGCTGATGTGGACCCTCCAGGGCGTCGGGTCGTTCACTGACGACCTCACCGTTCCCGCCGGCGGCGAGACAACCACGGACTTCGGCCTGAGTCTCGGCGACGATCCGGCCCCCTGGACGTACGCGTTCCAGGGTGGAGACACCGCTACGCAGGAACTGTACCTGATGGACGACGACGGAGACGAAGTCGACTACCAACTGTTCGAAACGGAGCTCGTCGTCGGATCGCTGTCCGGTACCGTGACCGACGCGGACACGGACGAACCGGTCAGCGGCGTCACCGTGACGGCCACCGACGGCTTCTCGGAGTTCGAGACCGTCACCGATAGCGACGGCAACTACACCCTCGAGCCGAACACTCCCGGCCAGTGGAACGTGACCGCCGAGTCCAGCAGCTACGGGCCAGTCCGGGAGACGGTAACCGTCGACGAGAACATGACGGCGATCGAGCAGGATCTCGAGATCGGTTCCACGCCGGAGTTCACCTTCTCCGTCGACGCAGGTGAGGCGGCCTCGATCGGGCTTCCGGCCGAGGTCGAGGGCGGTACCGTCGACGACGTCGTCCCGGCTGAAGCGAACGTCGTCGTCTGGGCGTACGACGGCGATTCGAACGAGTGGGACGCCGTCACCGGCGATCACGAGGTCAGTGCACTCGACGCGCTCGTCGTGAGTGCCGCAGAAGAGACCGAGCTGACCGTTCGCTTCGCCGGAACGCCCGGTGCAGACGACACCGCGACGCCGGTCGATCGACCCGTCGACGAAGGCTGGAACTTCGTCGCTCCGTCCACGTTCGACGATCCCGAGACGGCGTTTGCCAGCACCGAGGCGGTCCTTCGCGTCCAGCAAGTACAGGACGAGCCGCAGTCGGAGATGATGCCCGAAGGGACCTACGAGGGCGTTGAGACGCTCGAGTCGAGCGCCACCGTCAATCCGTTCGCCGGCTACTTCGTCTTCCTCGAGAACGACGCCACGATGGCCGGGGCGACCCACGAGGGGATGACGCTCGGGCAGGCCTACGATCACCTCAACGTGGACGGCGTCGACCCGATCGAGGGCACCGTTACCAGTACGGTGACTGACGAACCGGTCGAAGGGGCAGACGTGTCCGTGGAGGGCACTTCGCTGAGTACGGTGACCGACGAGAGCGGACAGTTCTCGATCCCAGCGGTGTTCGACAGTGGCCAGCACGTCACGGTCGATGCCGAGGGGTACGAAGCGACGACCGCTGACCGTCCCGATACCGGCGATCTCGACGTCAGTCTCCAGGACGAGGTCTACTTCAACGTGACCGACTTCTCCGTGAACGCGACCGATCTCGAGATCGGCGATACGGTCAAGGCCACCTATACGATCGAGAACGAAGGGAACCGGAGCGCCTGGCAGATCGTCTCGACCGAATTCGGTCTCGTGCCCGAACTGGCTCGAATCTCGGACACCACGTGGCAGATCGACGCGACGAGTATCGAACTCGACGCGGGTGAATCGACCGAGGTCACCGTCAGCGGTACCGTTGGCGAGTTCGTCGAGCCCGGAGAGCAATACCTCGGCGTCTTCACCGACGACGACGGCGAGGCGATCGAGGTTACCGTCACCGACCCGAGCGAATCGGCTCCGGGTGGAGAGACTGACGCTGACGGGACAGTGTCCGCTGGCGCTTGATCCGAATCCCATCCACGATCGCAATCAATGATCCAACAGATCCCTGCGAGGTGGTCGGAGTGAGCGACACCCGAAACCTGGTGAGTGTCATCACGTTCACGCTGGTGGTGGTACTCTCCGTGGTCACCGTCGGTGCCGCCGCTCCGGCACTCGCACACGAGGACGTCCCCGCCGCGTACTACGGCAACGTGACGATCGACGGCGAACCGGCCCCCGAAGGAACGACTGTGTCCGCCGTCGTGGACGGAGAACGACGCGGAACGATACTCGTCGAAGAACCGGGGAAGTACGGCGAAACGGTCCGTGATGGCGAGCGACTCGAGGTTCCCGGTTCGTCGGACGATGGCGAAGTCACGTTCCTCGTCAACGGCGAGGCGGCCGAAACCGAGCCGGCCAGCGTCCAGTGGGAGTCCGGCGACCTCCGACAGGTCGACCTCTCCGCGACGGACGTCGGCACGGCGAACTTCGCCGTCGAGATCGACGAGGACGAATCCAACGCGTCCGTCGCGCCGAACGACACCGCGACCGTCGTCGCCGACGTCGAGAACACCGGCGACGGCTTCGGCGAGCGGACCGTCGAGTTCGCCGTCGACGGCGACCGCGAGGACGCCGTCGAGGGCGTCCAACTCGAGCCCGGCGAGTCGACTCGCGTCTCGTTCGCGACCGAACTCGAGGGCGAAACGACGACCGAGGCGACCGTCTCGACCGGCGACGACGAGGCGTCGGTGACGCTCAGTTCCGATAGCGATGGCGGGGGTGGGGGCGGAGCACCCTCCGGACCGGGGCCGGGTCCCGCTCCGGATCCGACGCCGAAGCCGCCCTCGTTCGACGTGATCGACGGCGAACTGGGGAGCGACGACGTGCGCGTCGGCCAGTCCGTCGCGGTGACGGCGACCGTCGAGAACACCGGGCCGCCGGGCACCGAAACCGTCGCGGTGCTCGTCGACGGCGAGGTCGAGGCCGAACGGCAGGTTCGAATCGACGAGGGGGCCACCGAGGACGTGACCGTCCACCTGACCCTCGAGACGCCCGGCACCTACGAGATTGCCGTCGGCGAACGCGAGGTCGGGACGCTGACCGTCTCCGAGCCCGCGCCGGCCGAACTCACGGTCCGGAACGCGGACCTCGGTGCGTTCGAAGTCGGGGTCGGCGAGAGCGTCGCGGTGACGGCGACGGTCGAGAACACCGGCGAGACGACCGGAACGTCGACTGTCGAGTTGCTCGTCGATGGTGACGTCGTCGCGGAACGGGACGTGACGGTCGCGGGCGGCGAGACCGAACCCGTCTCGTTCGAGCACGCGTTCGACGCGGCCGGCAGGTACGAGGTCGTCGTCTCCGGCGTCAGTGCCGGAACGATCACTGTCGTCGAGGAGACCGAAGCCGACGGTGGCGACTCCATCCCGGGCTTCGGTGCCACGACGGCGATCGCGGCACTGCTCGTCGCCCACCTCGTACTGCGTCGCCGATAGCCGCCCCAGGCCTGGCGGTCCCCGGCTCGCGGCCGTTCGATTTCTTCGCGTGATCGTTGCGTCCGCGTTCGAGTAGCGACTGCGCTCGAGACCCGGCTTAAACGCGGCACATAGACAGGATCGGAACTACCGACCTCCGATCGAGGAAACGCGTATGCCCTCCGAAGACGACCATCTCGACCCGGCGGAAGACGAATACGTAACGACGTTCGATCCGGACGCCGGTGAGTCGGCGAGCGAGAGCGTTATCACGGCGGTCGCCGCGCTCTCCGGCACGCGGCCGGTCGATCTCCCGCCGCTGTACGAGGCCGTCGATCCCGACGCGCTGGACTCGCTGATCGCCCACGCTCGACGGACCGACGCCGGGACTCACGAACTGTGGTTCAGCTACGACGGCTTCGACGTCAGCGTCCGCAGCGACGGGCGAATCCGGATCGTCGGGTCGGAGACCCCGAGCGCGGGCGCGAGCGCCTGATCGAGCCGACGAGTCAGAGCGACCCCCCGGCGACTGGAAGCGTCAGCGTCGACTCGTCGTCGCGGACGGTCGCCGAGCCGCGTTCGTCCCGGTAGAACGGATCGCTCGCCGCGATGCGGAGTTCGAGCGCGTCCCCGTCCGGAACCGTTCTGACGAGCGGTTCGAGTTCGAACTCGAGGTCGTGGCTCCCCGTCTCCTCGAGACGGAACGGCGTCACCTGATCGTCGATTTGTTCGTCCCGGAACCAGCCGACGTGGTGGAGCCTGGCGAAACAGATCAGCGGCGCGTCGTGGGCCTCGATCGACAGCGAGAGCGCCGGCGTTCCCCGGATCGTGACTCCGTCCGACGCGACCTCGTAGCGGGCCGTCTCGTCTCGGAGGTGGCCCTGTTCGACGCTCGAGGTGGCCCCGTCGGCGTCCGAGAGCGCGAGGGTTCGGCGGTCGACGCCGGCCTCGAGCGACTCGTGGTCCTGCCACTCGTCGGCTCGTTCGTCGTACAGCGAGATCGGCGGTCCGACCTCGACGTCCGCACCGCGGACGTGGCGTTCGACCCAGTCGATGGCCGCCCGGTTGACGCGCCGATGCTGGGCGTCGTCGACCCCGATCTCGGCGGCGTTGTGGCCGCCGTCGTACATGACCAGCCGCGCGTCGACGCCCGCCTCCGTCGCCTGTCGGTAGTTCGCCACCGCCTCGCTCGGCGGGAACAGGGTGTCCTTCCAGCCCGAGAGCACCAGCGTCGGCGTCTCGAGGTCCGCGAACGAGGGCGACCGGTCGGCGAAGTACTCGAGCGCCGCCGGCGGCGCGACGTTGTCCCGCAGCGACTCGACGTACCACTCCGTAAGCCGGGGGTCGACGCCCTCGCCGTGGTTGCCCGTGAGCCGCGAGGAGACCGATCCGGCACCGACCAGCACTGTGAGCCAGCCGGACTTGATCGTGCCGTCGGGCATCAACGAGGCCGCGAGGTCGTTCCAGGCGATCCGGGGTACGATGGCGTCGACGCGGTCGTCTTCGGCCGCAGTGAGTAACTGGATGCCGCCGCCGTACGAAGCGCCGTCCATCCCGACCCGGGGATCGTCCCCCTCGGCGATGACGTCGTCGTGGTCGGCCAGCCAGTCGAGTAACCGCCGGGCGTCCTGGATCTCGTTCGGCCCGTTGACTCCGACCTCGCCGCCGGAGCCGCCGAACCCGCGGGAGTCGTACGCGAGGACGACGTACTCGCGCTCGGCGTACATGGCCGCGTAGCACCGCATGAACTCCTTGCTCATCCCCCAGCCGTGAGTCACGAGCATGGCCGGATGCGGCCCGTCCGCGTCGGGTTCGTACACCGTCGCCGCGAGTTCGGTCCCGTCGACGGACTCGACGGTCACCTCCCGGGTCGAGAACGACCCCGTCCCGCCGAGGAGACCGCCGAGGACGGAACAGTCCGGATCCTCGTCGCTTCCGGTCCTCGCACCGCCGGTCCCGCTCAGCCCGACCGTCGTGGCTGTTCCCGCACCGATACCCCTGAGCACCGTTCGTCGCCGTAGTGACATGCATGGTAGCAATCCACAAACCACTGCATAAAACTAGCCGATCAATTATGAGGAACAAACACTGTCAGCTCGCGACGAACGTGGGCGCGACCTCGGGCTCGAGCGCCAGGTACGTGCGCTGTGCGCCGTCGCTGCTCGCTGGCCGAGAGCCTCACGAGGGAACTCGCCGCCCGAACACGTCCCGCTGGTTACGCGTGGTCCTCGAGAAACGCCAGTAACTCCTCGTTGACCCGCTCGGCGTCCTCGATGAAGAAGCAGTGGGAGCCGCCCTCGATCAACTCGAGGCGAGCGTTCGGCAGTCGCTCGTCGAGTTGGCGGCCGTTCTCGACGGGGACGACGCGGTCGTTCGTCCCGTGGAGGACGAGCGTCGGGACGCGGATCTCGTGCAGGCGGTCGTGCAGGTCGAACTCGAGGACGGCCGCGGCCTGGGCCTCGCGGGCCGGGTCGTCGGCGTCCTGCTCGAGTCGCCACTCGATGATCCGGTCCATGAGATGCGGGTTCCGGTTGGTGAACCGGTCGTTGAACGCCGGTCGCATCCGGTGTCGAATCGTCTCGCGCTCGCTGGCCCCGCTCGGTACGTCGAACATCCGCTCCTGCGTCTCCTCGGGGACCGGAAGCGACTCGGGACCCCCGTGGGTGGTACACAGCAGCGACAGCGTCTCGGCGCGGTCGTAGTCGACGGCGTACTGCTGGGCGATCATCCCGCCCATGCTCGCGCCGACGATGTGGGCCGACCGGACGCCCGCGTCGTCGAGGACGGCCTCGAGGTCGGCCGCCAGCCCCGCGATCGTATACCCGGCGAGTTTGAGGATGATCGGTGCTCGTAGCTTCCTGGGAAGGCGGGAAACGAGCGGCGGCAAGCCGGCCTCGGAGCGGCCTGTCCCCCGATTGTCGGGGGCGATCACGCCGTACTCGCCGGCGACGGCCTCGCGTTGCCAGCGCCACATCCACCGACCGAAGCTCAGTCCCTGGACGAAGACGACCGGCGTTCCCTCCCCGTCGTCGCGTTCGTAGTAGATCGACACGCCGTCCCGCGTCGCCCGTGGCATACCCCAACGGACGTGTCGGATCCGCTTAAATTCGATCCTCTCGCTCGAGTAATGCAGTATTAGTTCGACAGTGAGTAACCAGCGCGTTTATCCCGCCGCGGTAATATCGTCTTACCGATGCAGCGACTGCACGCCCGGTACCCGTTTCTCGAGGCGGCCCGCGAGTCCGTCGCGAACGAGGCAGTCGACCTCGGGACCGTCGTCCAGCGGGATCCGGCGGTCGTCGAACGCGCGACACAACGCGTGATTACCGCGCTCGAGGAAGGGCGGACGGGCGAACCAGCACACGAGACCCGCACCGAGTTGCTCTCCTATCCCGTCGCGCGGGTGCTCGTCTCGATGGTCGACGAGCAGGTCCTCGTCCGGAAGTACGCCCGCGCCGAGGCCGCGACGGCCCACGACCGGTTCGTCGAGGACCTCGAGTCGACGACCGAACTGAAAAGCGTCGAGTCGACGGGCCTGGACCTGTCGGATCTCCTCCGGGAGTTCGACCTCGAGACCGCGATCGAACGCCGCGGCGACGACGCGTTCCGGATCGACGTCGGCACCTACCTGCCGCTGGCCGAGGACCTCTGGGGCGACGAGTGGCGACTCGTCAACCGCGCGCTGACCGACGGCGCGGTGCCCGTCGACGAGGAGGAACTCCACACCCTCCTGCGCGAGGCCATCCGCTCCCGGATCGAGGACGGCCTCCCCTTCGAGGTACCCGGAGCCATCGCCGACGAACTCGAGGCCGAGGCCGCCGAGATCCGGGACGTGCTCGCGGACCTCGAACTCACCCGCGAGATCGACACCGTCGTCCCCGAGCTGTTCCCGCCCTGCATGAAGGCGTTGCTGGACCGGATCCAGAAGGGCGAACACCTCCCGCACCACTCCCGCTTCGCCATCACTGCCTTCCTAGCGAGCATCGGGATGACGACCGACGAGATCGTCGACCTCTACCGCGTGAACTCCTCGTTCGGCGAGGAGATGACCCGCTACCAGACCGACCACATCCGCGGCGAGACGTCGCCGACGGAGTACTCGCCGCCCTCCTGTGCGACGATGCAATCCTACGGCGACTGCGTGAACAAGGACGACCTCTGCGAGCAGATCCCCCACCCGATGGCCTACTACGAGGAACGCATCGACGACGCCGACGACGAGGAGATCGAGGATTGGCGCGAAGGGCGCGGCGAGTCGGCCAGCGCCGAGTAACCCCTCGAACCCGTCGTTCCGTACTCGACGAGTACGGACTCGAGCGAGAGCGCTAGCGTGAGCAGGCAACGAAGGAGTTTCGGGAGCTGTAATCCAGAGTAGCCAGCAGTCACGGCGATCGATCGGAACCACCGTACGAACCTGGCGACCAGAATGGTGTTCTCGACGACTCTATCGTCTACTTTGTGTTGCAAAGTACTATTCTTGGCAAGTTTTATTGTGGTAGAGAGTAGAGCTGACTGTGAGGTCGATGACAACAACCAGTTCGCACGGACGGGCGGGGGCGGTCGAGAATCGATCCGGCCAGTGGCTCGAGCAGATGCGGGCGTTCACCTGGCGATACTTACGGGAACTGCTGCGGGACCGGACGGTGCTGTTCTGGACGCTCGGCTTTCCCGCGGGCTTCTATTTGCTGACGGTGAGCGTCTTCGTTCCCGAGATACCGGCGCGCGCCGAGCCGTACGTGCTCGCGTCCATCGCGGTGAGTTACGGCACGTTCGGGGCGCTGATCGCGGCGCTCAACAGCTTCAGCGAGCAACTCGGGAGCGACATCGAGGACGACCGCTACGTCCTCTTTCGGTCGCTGTCGATCGCGCCGTCGGCCGACCTGGCCGGGCGACTGCTCGCCGGTACCGGGCTGGCGGCCGTCGCGATGGCCGCCGTCGTCCCCGTCGGCGTCGTCACTGGTGCGAACTTCGGCCTGCGGTCGGCGCTGTCGCCGCTGGTCGTCGCCGTCGCCGTCGTGACGTTCGCGGTCGTCTGGATGACGGTCGCCGTCCTCGTCACGGTCGCGGTCCGGAACACCCGGTACGCGTCGATCGTCACCGTCAGCCTCGCCCTCGTGGCGTTCATGCTGTCGGGCTACAACGGGACCGATCCGTCGTTCTTCCAGGGTCCCGACGTCTTGCTTAACTGGCTGCCCCACACGCTCGCGACGCGGCTGCTCGCCCACCACCTCGTCGTCCCGCCCGCCGGCGTCGATGCCGGCCTCGCGCCGCCGGCGATCCCCAGCGCCGCGTTCGGGACGGCCGTACTCACCGGCTATGCCGTCATCTCACTGGTCGTCGCCGTCTCGACCGTCCGTCGCGTCCTCTACAAACGGGAGGTGATGCCATGAGCGGCGTCGCGCTCGACAGTCGGGGGGTTCGCAAGACCTTCGACGGGGATCGGGTCCTCGAGGGGACCGACCTGACCGTCCGCGAGGGGGAACTGCTGGTGCTCATGGGACCCAACGGCGTCGGCAAGACGGTGTTGCTGTCGATTCTTGCCGGCAGCGAGCGACCGTCCGACGGTACCGTGGAGGCCTTCGGCGAGCCAGTCGACGACGGCGGTCGAGACTCCCTCGGATTCATGCTGCAGGATTCCGTCGCCGTCGAGACCCTGACCGGTCGCGAGAACGTCGCCTTCTACGGCGGCCTCCGTCCGGCGTTTACCGACCGCTGGCGGGAGTACGTGGACACGCTCGGCATCGAGGACGACCTCGCGGACCTCGTCGAGCAGTACTCCGAAGGGATGAAGCGGAAACTCGAGTTCGCGCTGACGATGAGCGAGGACGTTCCCCTCTACCTGCTGGACGAACCCACCGCTGGCGTCGACCTGACGAACGTCCAGCGGTTCCACGACGTCGTGCTCGAACGCCTCGAGGCGGGCGCAACCGTCCTGCTCTCGAGTCATCGACCGATCGACGCCACCGTCGCCGATCGGATCGCCTTCATGCCCGACGGCCGCATCTCGGCGGTCGGCGACCCCGACGCGTTGCTCGCCGACCTCCCGCCGGTCGTCCGGATCAGCGGCCGGGAAGCGATGGTCGCGGCCGAAGACGTCGTTCTCGAAGGAGCGCTGTTCTCGCTCGGCGGCGAGGCCCGCGGGTTCCTCCCCGACGACGACGCGCTCGAGGAGCTCCGAGCGGCCGCCGACGGATCGTCCGGGACGACCGTCTCGACGGTCGAACCGAACTACACAGACCTGTTCAACTACCACGTCCACGTCCGACCATGAATCGAGAGCACACCCATCGTCCGCGTCGTACCGGTTCGAAGCAGACGCCCCGATCGTTCGATGGAGGTGACCAGCCGTGACCGAGACGGACGACGTCGACGTCGATGCCCTCGAGCGCGACATCGCCCAGATCAAGGAGGCGATGGGGCTACACGAGCGGTATCCGACGCAGTTCCGGCTCTGGCTGGTCTACGGTCTCCTGGTGTTGCTCGCCTCGTTCGGCTCGCAGGCGGTCGTCACGTTCGACCTCCCGGGGTGGGGCCACGCCGCCTCGTGGTTCGGGTTCATGGGTCTCGGCGCGCTCTACTCCTGGTACGTCGGTGAGGACTACAATCACCCCGAGACCGGCGATGACTACCCCGACACGGGCGTCCAGTTCCTGGGCATTGCCGGCTATCTCGTCGTCGTCCTCGCCGTCGTCACCCCGACGCTCGAGACGCTGACCCCGCTCGAAGAGAGCGCGACGCTCTTCGCGCTGGTGATCGGTGCCGTCGGAGCGACCTACGTCGTCCAGGCCAGCACGCTCAAAGCCTACCGTATCCGGGCCCGCGATCGGTACACGTTCTACGCCGGCGGGCTTGGGATGCTCGCGTACGCGGCCGTGATGGTCCACGTTCCGCTCTTGCTCGAGTGGGGCTACGCCATCTTCGGCGTTGGGTACGCGGCTTACGGCATCGCGGCGTACATGTACCTCGCGACCGAAGACGGCGAGTGACGATGGACGCGAGTTCCGGCGAGGACTGGGAGTTCGACAAGCTCGTCCACCAGCCGACGCGGCTGCAGCTGTTCGCCTATCTCTATCGCCACGGCGAGACCCCCTTCTCCGACCTCGTCGAGGACCTCGAGATCACCGAGGGGAACCTCTCGAGTCACCTCGGCCGGATGGAAGACGCCGACGCCGTCCGCGTCGAGAAGGAGTTCGTCGACCGTAAACCCCGCACGACCTACGAACTCACCGACACCGGCCGCGACCTGTTCGAAGACCACGTCGGCACGCTCGAGTCGCTGCTCGAGAGCCTCGACGAGTAACGCGTTCCGACCCCGCTCGAGTTCAATTCGACCCGATACCCGGACTCTTCCAGCGCTTGGGAGAGCCCAGCTAGGTACTGGAATCGTCGTTTCCAGGCAGTCGCTTCTGGGTCTCGAGCGACCGTTTCTCTCTGCGCGAATCGGTACGACCAACCATATCTAAGTCGATAGAAACTGTATTAGAGTTTCTATTAAATAAAACAATACAGTCTTCGATCCCGACTAGGTAGCACAACTATAACTGACATGATTATTTAATTTGGCTTGGATAGATAGCTACCAATCTGCCACTACTCCGTTCGTCTCATTCGTAGAACGTAGTTCTTTTACCCGATATTGGCAATACTCTCCAACTATTCCCTGGTGAAATAAACATTATTCGAAATATACAATAGATTCTCTGATTCCCGAATAAAATCGATCCAGATGTCTTGCGTGACGGGTGGTTCGGTTCCGGTCACCAAGTCCCAACGAACGTAAATGACAAACGTAACTCATGGTCAGATATCTTATCATTACAGTCGAGATAGTGGGTCAAAGGAAGAAACTGCAATAGAGTTTATACCAATGCCACGACGAAGATCAGTAGGGGATCGACGTGATTCGACCGACTACGAATCGCCTGCCAGCTAACGGCAGGTATGGTCATCGATACCGGAACCGTGTCGAGGGCGACGTCGGTCGGCGACCGTCGCGTCGATTTCGGAGTGCGGAATTCGCTTCCAGTCCGGCTACTGCGGCCTGAATCCGTACATTGAGACCTGGAGTGACCATACTAATTCCGTGCGGCGAAACCCACTCCCGTACCGTCACGATCCGTCGTGGGTCGAGATAGCGCCGTTTCCGAACTATCGTCGTCCGAAAACTGTCTCCCGTCGATGATCACGTCCTCTAGATGGAAAATTTCCCGAACGTAACTCGCGTTCACCCCGAACGAGTAGATCGTCGTTGCAGATTTGCGTTCACATATCCTAAATGGTTATCGGCGGCGTTTCGCCCATTACTTTACAACCATACGCCTGTAATAGTAGGCGAATAATGAGTCCGTCCTCGACCGAGTAGTGGTATCCACGCTGTGACCGAGGCGTTCACGATGTGTGAATTTGAATGCCGCAGTCCCACGAGTTTCTTGAATATCTGTGGAAAGATACTACATCTGATTGACTGATGTGTAGAACTAATACCTTTATTATACTCGAATCGTTCGATAGGAACATCGGAGCGAGACATCGCTAATGACAGCAACCAAATCGTACGACGTCGTCGTCGTCGGCTGTGGCATCGCTGGACTGAGCGCCGGCCTTCGGGCGGCCGAACAGGATCTCTCCGTGGCCATCCTCGAGAAAGCGCCCGAGGAGAACCGCGGCGGACACACGCAGTTCACCGAGTCGTTCCGCATCCCGACTGCGGACATCGACATGGACGTCGAGTTCAACGTCGAGGACTACTCCGCCTCGGACTTCTACCGCGACATCATGAAGGTCACCAACTACCGGGCCGACGACGACCTCGCGGAGGTCGTCACCCAGGAGTCCGCCGAGACCTTCGAGTGGCTCACCGACCGCGGCGACGACTGGGACTGGGAGTACCAGGCCCCACACCCCGGCTACACCGCCGGCCGCGTCTGGCTCGACGGCGAGGAGATGATCGACCACTACGTCCCCATCCTCGAGGCGGAGGGCATCGACTTCTACTACCGCGCCGACGCCCGCGGCGTCAACCGCGGCGACGACGGCCGCGTCGAAAGCGTGACGGCGTTCGTCGACGGCCAGCGCACCGAGTTCGAAGCCGACGCGACCATCCTCGCCGCCGGGGACTACGGCTCGAGCAAGGAGAAACGCACCCGCTACTACGGCCGCGGCTACGGCAACATGAAAGTCCGTGGCAGCCGCTACAACACCGGGGAGGTGATCGAGGCCGCGATGGACATCGGGGCCAAGTCCGAGGGCGAGTGGGGCGACGCCCACATGGCGCTGATCGACGCCGGTTCGCCCGACGTCGAGGGCGGCATCACCCGTATCGACGGCTACCAGTACGGCCTCATTCTGAATCACGACGGCGAGCGGTTCGTCGACGAGGGAGAAGACGCCCGTGCCCACACCTACGCGAAGTTCGGCCAACGTATCTTCGAACAGCCCTATCACGAGGCGTTCATCATCGTCGACTCGAAAGTCGTCGACGACGTCGCTCATATGGGTCCCTCCCGGGCCGTAACGGCGGATTCGATCGACCGTCTCGTCCAGCGGCTGGACATCGAAAACGTCGAGCAGGCCGTCGAAACTGTCGAGGAGTACAACGAGGCCTGCGATTCCGACGCCGCCGAACAGTACGACCCCGAGGTACTCGACGGGAACTCGACCGAGGGCCTCGAGCTGCCAAAGTCCAACTGGGCGCTCCCACTGGACGAACCGCCGTACACCGGCTATCCGGTCACCGGCGGGATGACCTTCGCCTTCGGCGGCGTCGCGATCACGCCCGACGCGGAGGTCCTGGATACGACCGACACGCCGATCGAGGGGCTCTACGCGGCCGGCAACGTTACCGGTGGCCTCTTCTACAACAACTACCCCGGCGGCACCGGCCTCACGAACGCTGCCGTCTTCGGTAAAGTCGCCGCAGAAAGCGCAGCCGAGTACGTCAACTCGGAGCAGTGAACTAGGGGAGACGACCACCCCCGAAACCGGTTCTCGTTCCGGCCACATAAAGTACCTAATTCAGAACCAATTCGAGTTTTCGTAGAATAGTATTGTTCCAAAATAACAATACCATATGCATAGACAGAACACGTGAAGTTAGATGCCTACTGTGCAATTTCTAATCCCGATAGTAACGGTACCGAGCCATATTTCGACTAATTCGAGATAATAAATTCAATAATTTGATTTAGGTCTACCTTCGGCGAATTGACTATATACAATCCAACTATCGAAACCACGAAGTATGCCGATAGTACCGTCTGATCACGAGGCCATACGTCGGAGAAACCGTTCTCGATACGGTGATTTTGTTCTATTATCGCAATACTACACCGCGTAGTATTTTATCTATATAGTTATAACATGGGCAGAAGGAATGCAACGTCGACCACGAACCTCGAGTAAAAATCCTCACTGGACGTTGTCGTACGACAACCGGAGCTCCAGTTCGTTGCTGATACCGAGTAAGAACTGTGGGATCTCTTCGTCGAACGCCGCACCCGAGAGGCGATGGCTCGGACCGGAGACGCTAATCGCGCCGATGACGGACTGTTCCTTCGTAATCGGGACGCCGACCGCGTGGAGGCCTTCGATCGACTCCTCTTCGTTCTGGGCGAATCCTCGCTCCCGGGTGCGGGACAGTTCGTCCCGCAACTCGTCTTCCGAGGTGATCGTGTTGGGGGTCAACGACGGAAGGCCGTGTCGTTCGATGGTCTCGGTGACCACCTGTTCGGGACTCCAGGCGAGGATCGCTTTGCCGGCCGCGCTGGCGTGGAGGTAGCTCTGTTTTCCGATCCGCGCGTCGACCTCGACCCCCTTCGTCCCCTTTTCGGTGTGAACGTGGATCGCCTTGCGACCTTCTTCGATGACGAACTGCGCTCGTTCCGACGTCTCCTCGGAGACCTGCTGGATCTTCTCGATGACGTGCTGGTAGCTCGGATGGCGGTGCCGAACTTGCCCACCCAGGGTCAGTAGTTCCGCGCCGACGTAGTACTGTCCGTCGACCTCGTGTACGTATCCGTCCTGCTCGAGCGTTTTGACGTATCCGTGGACGGTGCTCTTGGCGAGACCGAGTTCGTCGGATACCTCCGTGAGGGAGCACCCGTCGGCATCGGACAGGATATCGAGTAGCTCGATCGCCGTCTCGAGCGTTTTGAGACGGCGTCCGGTACGTGACATACTAGTCGGAGTGCGAGCGATGCCTAAATATCTCACCCACGTTCGTCGACTGCAGCGGGACCTGGAGGCCACATCCTGGAACGCGGGAGGACCCGACCCCACGATCCACCGGCAAATGACGGCCGGGTGTGAAGCGAGCCTGAAATCGTCGCCCCGAGCGATATCCCGTTCGAAGCCGTCCGTTCCGTATGTCGACCGACGCCGAAGGCCGACGGCTCCCCGATCGCAACAGGCTGCCGTGGGCCATCGCGTTCGTCGTACTCGTGAACGTCGTTGGAAGCGCCCCCGCCGTGTTCTCGAGGCCCGACAGCCCCTGGTTCCGGGCGCTCGAGAAGCCATGGTTCTACCCGCCGGGGATCGCCTTTTCGATCGTCTGGACGGCGCTGTTCGTCCTGCTCGGGGTGGCTTGCTGGCTAGTCTGGAAGCGCGACGCCCCCGGCCGACGGCTCGCGCTCGGAGCGTTCGCCGTCCAGATGGCGGTCAACGTAGTCTGGACGCCGGTCTTCTTCTCGCTCGAGGCACCGCTGGCAGCGCTTGGGATCATCCTCGTGCTCTGGGCACTCGTCGCCGCGACGATGGCGGCGTTCCGCCGGATCGATCGGCGGGCCGCCGCGTTGCTCGTTCCCTATCTGGCGTGGGTCACGTTCGCCGCCGTCCTCAACCTCGAGATCTGGCGGTTGAACGCCTGATACGGAGTGCTGTGCCGATGTCCCGGCACACTCGCCGTCCGGATCGCGGGTGCGTCGGAACTGACGTACAGGAACCGTCAGTCGGGACGCCACCGTACGAGGACGATCGCAGTGAGCAGGAGTACGTCCGGATCCAGATCGCCGCGACGACGGGGACGGTCAGTCCGCCCCCGGAGTTGCCAGGCCAACGCCGCGGCGATCACGCCGACGATCAGGTAGAGCACGCCGTTGCCGACTTCACCGGCGGCCACCGTGATCCCGATCGCAGTTCCCAGCTGCTCTGGGTCAAACGGGAACGAACTCGAGGACGGCGTACGCCAGCACGGCCGCGTAGATGGGGATCGTGAGGTTGTCGTCGACGACGAACTCGCCGATCTGTACCTTCACGCCGTCGGCGACGGTCGCGCCGAGGGCAGCCGCCACGACGGCCAGCGGCTGTTCGTAGAGGAAGGGAGCGGCCAGCGCGGCGCTCACGACGAACATCGTGACGAGGACCGTCGGCCCCTTGACGGTCCGCAGGCTGTCGTCCGACACCGCGCCGCTGATCGGATCGCCGATCGCGAGCATCAACATCGACGGCAGCGCGATCGCCGGCTCGAACAGCAGGACGACGACGGTCATGCTGAACATGTAGTAGCCGTAGCCCGCGAACTGGTCCCGTTCGTACTCGCGGGTGAGTTTGTCGTAGATCCACCACTCGAGACCGACTCCCAGTCGGAGCGCCTCGAGGCCGATCGTCCCGATCGCGAGGACGACCATCAGCGCCCGGAACAGCCCCCAGGTGAGCCCGAGCTCGAGCGACTCCGAGAGGAGCCAGAGGACGACCAGCCCGGAACCGCTGGCGTGGACGAGTCGTCGCTTGAGTTCGTCGGCCATCACCCCACCTCTCGAAGGAGACGACCTTCAGTCCGTCGGTTACGTTCCTCCCGGCCGGTGAATACGCGGTGACGAACGGGGTCCAGAACGAAAGCGGAACGCGAGGAAGGCGCTACTCCTGGCTCTCGTCGACGGTCCCGTCGGTCCCCGGCGGCGATCCCTCGGCGGCGACGCCCTCTTCCGTTTCGACGCCGCTGGCGGATTCGCCGACGGCGTCCTCGGACATCGTCTCCTCGGGAACGGAGGTGTAGCCGAGTTGCAGCCAGAGTTTCGCGGTGCAGTCGAAGGCCTCCTCGTCGAGTTCGGTCTCGTCTTCCCGCTGGTCGAGGTAGCCGTTACACCGGCCGTGTTTGACGACGTTCATCAGCGTCGCCGCGGAGCCACACTCCGGACAGTCGATGTAGTAGTTGCCCTCGTCGTTCTGGTGCCACGAGTCGGGCGTCAACTCGGTGTAGGCAGCGTCCTCGTGGTCGCGCTGGCTCATGTCCTCCACGTCGTCGCGGACGGCGGTAAAGTCGGACCCGGAGAACGCAACCCCGCGAGTCAGACCAGCGGTTCGACCAGTTCTTCCCCCGCTTCGAGCAACTCCTCGACCCGCGCTTCGTCGGACGCCTCGGCGTAGACGCGCAACACGGGTTCGGTGCCGCTGGGACGGACGAGCAGCCAGGAGCCGTCGGCCAGTTGCAGTTTGAATCCGTCGGCCGTGTTGACGTCCTCGACCGCCGTTCCCGCCACCGCATCGGGAATCTCGTCCTCGAGGGCGGCGAGCACCCGGGCCTTCTCGTCGTCGGGACAGGCGACGCTCACCTTGTCCTGGACGACGGTGCCGTGTTCCTCGAGCAACCGGTCGACGCGATCGTCCAGCGGTTCCGCGGCGTGCATCGCGGCCGCCAGCAGGGCCATGAGGACGCCGTCTTTCTCGCGGACGTGCCCGCGGACGGTGAAGCCGCCGGACTCCTCGCCGCCGACGAGTGCGTCGTGCTCGGCCATCGCCTCGGCGACCCACTTGAAGCCGACCGGCACCTCGTGGACGGTTTCGCCGTGGGCCTCGGCGATCCGATCGATCAGGAACGTCGTCGAGACCGTCCGCACCGCCGGCCCCGCGTCGCTCTCGAGCAAGAAGTCGTAGAGGGCGGCAAAAAAACGGTTCTCGTCGAGGTAACCCCGATCGGGCGTGACGACGGCGATCCGGTCGGCGTCGCCGTCGTTGGCGATCCCGAGGTCCGGTCCGTCGTCGTCGGTGACCCGCTCGATCAGCGTCTCGAGGTTCTCGGGGGCGGGTTCCGGCGCGCCGCCGCCGAACGCGGGGTCGCGCTCACAGCGCAGGCGCTCGACCGACGCGCCCGCCCGCTCGAGCAGGGCGTCGGTCGTGTCTCGGCCGCTGCCGTGCATGGCGTCGTAGGCGACCGACAGGCCCTCGAGGTCGGCCCCGCCCGTGATCGACTCGACCAACGCGAGGGCGTCGTCGGCGTGGGGACCGACGAGGTCGACCTCCTCGACGGTTCCGTGTTCCGCCTCGGGGAGGGGATCGGGTTCGGCGAGGCGATCCGCGATGGCGTCGGTGACCGCGGGCAGCGCCGGCGCGCCGTCGTCGGGGATGAACTTCACGCCGTTGTACTCCGGCGGGTTGTGCGAGGCCGTCACCGCGAAGCCGCCGACGAGGTCCCGGTCGACGATGGCGTGGGCGACCAGCGGCGTCGGCCGGTCCCGCTCGGGCAGGACGACGTCGAACCCGTTCGCACAGAGGACCCGGGCGAGTTCCTCCGCGAACCCCCGCGACGTCTCGCGCGCGTCGTAGCCGATCGCAACGGTTCCCTCGAGGCCCTCGTCCCGGAGGTAGGTCGCGACCGCCTGGCCAACCATCCGCACGCGGGGCGCGGTGAACTCCTCGAGCGTCGCCCGCCAGCCGTCGGTACCGAAACTAATCGTCTCCATACGGGTTCGCTCCACGTCGGCCGGGAAAAGTGCGACGGCGTTCGAGCGTTGGCGTGAGAGAGTTACGCGTCGTCGGCTCTCCGCAGCGACCACACCTGGATCGAGTGGTCCGCCGACAGCGGTTCGTCCGAGAAATCGCCGGTCGCGGACCACGAGTCGAACGGCGAGCACCGCGCTAATAACTCGAGGTGGCGTTTCGGGAGCAGGGAGAGCCGATCTTCGGACGCGAAGACGAGCGAGCCGTCCGCGTCGTAACACTCCGTCTCCACGAGGATGCGCCCCTCGAGTTCGTCGAGGACCTGCGTGTGCGTACGGACCTCGTAGGACTCGCCGTCGGTTTCGACCGATTCGGTCTGCCAGGTGCCGTACTCCTCGCAGATCACCTCGAAACTGGGGACGAACACGTCGAAGACGAACCGACCGCCCGGCGCGAGCGCGTCGTAGATCGACCGCAGCGCCGCCAGTTGCTCGTCGATCGACCCCAGGTGCATGACGGTGTTGAACGGACAGGTCACCAGCGCGTACCGACGGTCGGCCCCGACGTCGGTCAGATCCGCCTGCCACACCGACGGCTCGAGGCCGCGTTCGGCGGCGGATTCGCGCAGGATCTCGAGCATGTCCCGGGAGCGGTCGAACCCGTCCGCGTCGACCCCCGCCGCGAGCAGCTCGAGGTAGATGCGGCCGGTGCCACAGGCCGCCTCGAGCACCGGTCCGTCGGCACGCCGTGCCAGGTCGACGTAGAACTCGACGTCCTCCCGCTCAGCGGTGAGCAGCGCGTCGTACAGTCGGGCGCGTTCGCCGCGATGCCCCTCGATCCGTTCGGTCATTGGGCCGACAACGCAGTTCGCGCTGAAAGTTCTTTTGAACCGACAGAACGCGAGCGACGGCGGAACGGAACACCGGCCGATACCGACCCGTCGACTGTCAGACGACGAAGATTTACGGGCGGAACCAGTAGTGGCGGCCATGACTCGGACGCCCACCGTCCTCGCCGTCTCCGGCAGCCTCCGCGACGAGAGCTACACCCGGACCGCGCTCCGGTACGTCCTCGACGCCGCCGACGAACGCGGTGCGGAGACGACGCTGCTCGACCTGCGCGAGTACGACCTCCCCGTCTACGATCCCGATATCGAGGATCAGGGTGACGCCGCCGCGGCGACCCGTCTCGTTCGCGAGGCCGACGCCGTCGCGCTCGGCACGCCCGTCTACCACGGCTCGTACTCGGGTGCGCTGAAGAACTTCCACGACTACTGCGGGTTCGACGAGTACGAGGACACGACCGTCGGCCTGCTCGCGGCCGCCGGCGGCGGGAGCTACGGTTCGACGCTCGATCACCTCCGGATCACTGTTCGAGGCGTCCACGGCTGGGTCCTCCCCCATCAGGTCGGCCTCCGGAACGCGAGTTCGAAGTTCGAAGCCGACCCCGACGCGATCGACGGCCGTCGGTTTCGGGATCCGTCGCTCCAGGAACGCGTCGAGAAACTCGGCCGGAGTCTGGTCGAGTACGCCTTCATCGAGCCGAGCGTCACCTCCGCACGATCCGCTCCGGCCGAGGACTGAACGGCGCTTTCGGCGGCCCACTCAGACGGCTACTGTCCGTCAGTTCCGGCGCACCCGCGCCCGCGATCCGGGGCGGGCGTGCCGGGACATCGGTACAGCACACCGTATCAGGCGTCGACGGCGTCGAGACGCTGTTCGAACAGCCGTTCGCCGGTCTCGTCGCAGGTGACCGCGACCACGTCGTGGGAGGTACAGCAAGACTCGACGACCTCCTCGTCCATGCTCACCGAGCCGCCGGTCGGGCAGCGCTCGAGGAACATCCGGAGCGCGTTCAACACCTGCCCGCGCGTCTCTGGGTCGAACGCCGTCCAGTCGTCGACCCACGATTCGAGGGCGCGCCCGCCCGCGACGTCGGCGAGGATGGCCGCCCGGGAGGGCCACCGCCCGGCGACGCCGCTGCTCGAGAGCAGCAACTGGGCGTCGTCGCGTGCGTCGAGTTCCAGGTCCGCGGGGTCGACCTCGAACCCGAAGACGTCGACGATGGCCTCGGGGGTGATCCCCGCCTCGTCGACCGCCTCGATCTCGTCGAACCAGGCGTCCTCGAAGTCGTCGGTGAGACAGAGGTCGTCCTCGTCCGCACAGGGCTCGAGGATCCCGTGCTCGAGGAAATACCCCTCGAGGTCGACCGGTTCGTCGCGACTGCCGTCACCGTCGGCAGCGGTTTGTTCCCCGTCGCTACCAGCGTTTTCGGCGACATCGCTGGGTTCGGTGGCCTCAGCGCTGTCGGGGCCGCCGGACGCGTCGGCACCGGTTGCGTCGGTCGTCGAGTCGGGGCGATGCAGGCCGTCGTCGCCGACGCCCTGGAAACCGCTGGCGATCTCGGGGTCGGGTTCTTTGCCGAACCAGCGCAGGACTTCGGGGGGAAGGTAGCGCTTGGTCAGCGTCGGCGTCCCGGGAACGAGATAGCCCCGGAGGTAGATGACGACGACCGAGACGGCGAACGCGAGTACGCCGGCAACTCGGTGTTTGCGGCCGATGAGCCAGCCGACGACTGCGGCGATGGCCAGGTTGACGATCGTACACGGAAGACAACGGTTCTCGCCCGTATACTCGGGCTGTTTCAGTTCGTCGACGACGTCGGAATTCATTCCAGTTCGAAACACGTTGGAGGGAACCATCTATGTTTCGCCGCCGTCGAGCCGTCACTCGAGGCCGACGAGGCGTTCCTTCTGTGCCCGACTCAGTTGCTTGAGTTCGTACTCGCGGGACATCGCCGCCGAGCGGGAGTCGTAGCGTTCGTGGTACCGGAGTTCGACTGGCGTGCGCCCGCGCGTGTACTTCGCACCGTCGCCGGCGTTGTGTTCCGCGATCCGTCGCTGGAGGTCGGTCGTGTAGCCGGTGTAGAGGCTGCCGTCGGCACACTCGAGTACGTAGACGACGTGGTCGCCTGCCATCGACGACGGCTACGGAAACGACCACCAAAAAGCGCACGTCCAGGGGCTCGTGGGTAGGTGTCGGACGATACGGAATCAGGTACCGCGGCCGCGTTCCCGAGACACTTCCGCGATACCGGCGTTGGCCGAGCAACTGACGCACGCGTGAATTTCGCCGTTCTCGTCGGCGAAGACCCGTGCGAATCGCTCGGAGACGTGTGCATTACAGTGGTTGCACGTGGGCATTGGTGACACCGGCCGAAGCCGGTACTCGTTCGTACTCGAGGGGAACGTAAAAACGCTTTGCCAAACACCGTTTGGAATTTCTATTATCGGCTTCGTATTTCGCTCTATCAGAAATCAGTTTTGCGTTCCCGGTTCATCACGCCGTGCGCCGTCGATGGCACGAGCGATCAACGTCGCCTGTGACCCGGCGACGAATCCGGCGTCGACGTTGACGACCGACAGCACGGTACAGGACTGGAGCATGCCCGTGAGGGCCGCCTCACCGTCGCCGCCGAAGCCGTACCCGCTCGAGACGGGGACGCCGATGACCGGCGTGTCGACCAGTCCCGCGATGACCGTCGGCAACGCGCCTTCCCGCCCTGCTGCGACGATCAGGACGTCGGCCTCGCGCAGGCGATCGCGTTGATCCAGCGCCCGGTCGAGGGCCGCTACCCCGACGTCGTCGACGCGGTCGACCGTCGCGCCGGCGTCGACGCAGACCGCCTGTGCCTCGTCGCCGACCGCCTGGTCGACCGTCCCCGCGGTGACGATACCCACCGTGGCCTCGAGCGACGGCTGGTCGTAGTCGGACGTCACGATTCGAACCGTCGTTCCCCACCGTTCGAGCCTCGCGTCGGCGGTCGAATCGACCACTCGAGACTCGAGTGCCTCGCGTTGCTCGTCGTCGGTTCGGGTCACCAGCGCCCGGCCGGTCGTCTCCAGAGCCGTCTCGGCGAGCGAGACGACCTGTGGGGTCGACTTCCCCTCGGCGAGAATCGCCTCGGGGATACCGCGTCGCTGATCCCGGGCCGCGTCGAACCGGCCCGCCTCGTCGGTGACGTACCCCTGTAGCTTCGCTTCCGCCTCCGCCGGCGAGAGGCTGCCGTCGGCGACGGCCTCGAGGAGTTCGCGCATACGGTGGCTCCGTGGCGGGCGTACTCGAATCCGTCGACCCACCACGAGCGCGGATCGCGCGCGAGGGGATGCCAGAGCGCGCGCGAGCGCGCTTTTCCGCCGTCGACCCCGGATCGATCCGGTCCCGCCGTTCATCGGTCATATACTTTCCGGTCGAATCGGGCGTCGAATCCGTCGAATCAACCCCTGCATCCCACGTATTTCCATCTATAACCAGAACCTTTATACCACGGAAGGGGAAACGGATACACCGTATGGCAGACCTTATCGTCAAAGCCGCCGTGAAGGAAGCGCTCGATGACAAGAACGTCGCCTCGGACTTCTACGACGCTCTCGACGAGGAAGTCGACGAGCTGCTCGAGGACGCTGCCCGCCGCGCGGAGGCGAACGACCGGAAGACGGTCCAGCCCCGCGACCTGTAAGGTCACCCGATCGATAGTTTTTTAGTGACAATCCCGCCCAGCTACGGGTATCGTCCCGCCACTCGGTAGCCTCGAGCGCCGCGGCAACGCGAGGACGACGGGAAGCGACGGGTCGAACGAGAGTAGCGACTGAAAGTAATGGACACCCGATCGCACGACGAGAGCGTGGCTCGAGCAACGCGAGAACCCAGACGAGCGAGCAGAGAGAAACGGTGAGCAGTAGCCGCCACCGGCTCGGAGACGGTGAACGGGGAGAGCGACCCGTGAGCTGTACGATCGGTGGTGACTCGTTTCAGTTAGTACTGTATCGACAAGTCCGACTCTTCGAGTCGCCGGTCGTCACGCCCTCGGCTGGTCCGGCCTCCCGAACCGAATCCGGGCTGCCATCGGGTTCGCCGTCGGGTTCGTCGGACGGTTCGGCGATGAGATCAGCCAGTGCGGCTTCGGGGTCGGCGGGTCGAAGCGCCTCGACGTTCCCCGCGGGCTCGTCCGCCCCATCGGTCGGCTCGTCGAGCGACTCCAGGACGTCGTCGACGTTCTCGTCGGAAACGGTCCGCGTCGGGCCATCACCGGCAAGCGAGCCGAACTCGTCGTCGACGCTCGACTCGACCTCGTCGAACGAGGCGCGGTCGCTGTTTACCTCCGGAAGCGGCGTCGACGAACGGCTGACGGCGGCGTCGGACCGATCTCCCTCGTCGCCTGCGTCGCGTGCCCCATGCTCGGACGTTTCGTCGTTCACCTCGGCTTCTAGCTGTTCGAACACCTCGTCGATACCGGTCGTAGAGACCCGTCGGGTCGGCTCACCCGAAAGTTCGGAATCGTCATCGTCACTCCCTTCCTCGTCCATCTCGAGCGATTCGAAGACGTCGTCGACGCTCGAGTCGGAGACGTGCCGTCGGGGCCCGCTCTCGCGGAGTTGCTCGACGACGGTTCTGGTGTCCTGCTCCATCTCCCCCAGCAGTTCTTCCACCGACTCGGCGTCATCCGACGGGTTGGCCCATTCCCAACCGTCCTCGAACTGCCTGCCCATTGAAGATCGTATTCGACGACCGATCCGACCGTATTAATTCTGTCCGTTGTGCGTAAATTCAAGCAGCCATTGAACGTTCTCGAGAGGGACAACGGTCGTTCCATCGCACGGACCGCTCGAGCGCGTCCGTTCAACGGACTCGATACCGGGAGCGGTGAGCATGAAAACGGGAACCCGGAAATCGAGACCAGTTGGAAGCGTGCTACTGTATGCGTCCCTCGAGATACTCCTTCGTCCGCCCGAGGACGACGTACTCCGCCTCCCGCAACTCGGCGACCGACGCCGAGCCGGTGACGAACATCGCCGTGCGCAACTCGAGGGTGAGCTGTTCGATCAGGTCGACGACGGCGTCGGTGCCCCGACCCGCCGGACCGAGGAACGGCTTCGCGAGGCCGCCGGCCTGCGCGCCGAGCGCGATCGCCTTCGCGACGTCGAGTCCGGAGCGAACGCCACCGCTGGCGATCACGCAGTCGTGTTCGTCCGCGGCCTCGAGCGTGCTCACCGCCGTCGGAACGCCCCAGGCGCGGAACAGCCGCCCGACCTGTTCCTGGCGGTCGGCCCCGACCGCGGCGGCGCGATAGGACTCGATGCCGGACCACGTCGTCCCGCCCTGGCCGGCGACGTCGATCGCGTCGACGCCGGCGTCGGCGAGCCTGCGGGCGGTCTCCCGGGCGATGCCGTTGCCCGTCTCCTTGACGACCACTGGGACCGAGAGGCCGGCGGCGACCCGTTCGATGGCCTCGAGACAGCCCCGGGCGTCGACGTCGCCCTCCGGCTGGACGGCCTCCTGCAGGAAGTTCAGGTGGATCGCCATCGCGTCGGCGTCGATCATCTCGACGGCCTCCTCGACGTCCGCGAGGTCGTACTCGAGCAGCTGGGCCGCGCCGACGTTACCGTAGAGGAAGGCGTCGGGCGCGACGTCCCGGACGACGGTGTAGGACTCGAGTAAGGCCTCGTCGTCGAGTTCGAGGCCGGCCCGCTGGCTGCCGACGCCCATGGCCACGTTCGTCTCCTGGGCGGCTTCGGCGAGCGCCCGGTTGAGTTTCGTCGTGTTGGGGTGGCCGCCGGTCATGCTCTCGATGACGATGGGGGCCGCGAGTTCGTGCCCGAACAGCGTCGTCGTCGTGTCGATTTCGTCGCGGTGGATCTCCGGGAGCGCCTCGTGGACGAGTTCGACGTCCGCAAATCCTGTTCCCGTCGTTTCGACGTCCTCTTCTTCGATGATTCGGATGTGATCGTCTTTCCTGTCGGGTGTCTCGGGCATCGAATCGTCTCCGATCGAACGGTCGGAAAGCGGCGTTGAAAACCTGTCCATCGCCGGCCGCGACGACAGCCACTGCAACCGAACTCGAGTTTTTTGCCCGTCGACGGTGTCGACGGAGACATGTTGCGCAAACTGTTGATCGCGTTCGGCATCTTCGAAATCGCCAAGCCGGAGCCGGTCGTCGAGGCCTGCGAGCGCATCGGCCTCGAGAACCCCGACGCCACCGAGCGCCACGAGTGGGCGCTGTGGGGTGCCCGCCTCGAGGGCGTCGTCTTCGTCTGGCTGCTCGCCCGGCGGGAGTCCGGTTCCCGGCTGGTCACCCTCCTGCTGGGGCTGGCCGGCGCGATCCTCGTGGTCGTCCCCGGGCCGATCATCGAACTCAGCCAGCGGTTCGTCTACGCGAACACCGACGACCTCGAGTTGAAACCGTGGGTGCGACCCGCGGCCCGCCTGCTCGGCGCGCTCTACCTGCTCGTCGTCGCGCTCTCGATGCGGAGCGGCGACGAGGAAGCGGTGGCCGAGGACGGGACCGCAGAGGCGACGGCGTGACCGGCGGCCGACCTCGCTCTCGCCGGTCGCACGCTTTTCCCGAGGGTCGTCGTACGGCGGACCATGGCTGTGCTCCGGACGCTCGCGATGGGGATCGGACTGTTACACGTCGTCGTCCCGGGTCGGGTCGTCGATGCGGCCGAAGACCTCGCGTTCACCAACCCAGAGGCGGGACGGCTCCGACGGTGGACCCTCCCGCTGGCGCGCCTCGAGGGGCTGGCGTTCGTCCTGTTGCTGCGCCGGGGCGGGCTCCCGAGACCGTTCCGGACCTCGCTGGGGCTGTTCGGCCTCCTGCTGGCTGCGATCCCCCGACGGATGCTCGCGTTCGGCCTCGGGCTCTCCTACGAGAACCCCGAAGAACTCGAGGTGCGCCCGTGGGTGGTGCCGGTGACGCGACTCCTCGGCGTGGTGTACGCGGCCGTCGTGCTGTTCGTCGGGAAAGCGGACGCGCCCGAGGAAGGATAATCGCCGCAAGCAGCCGCATCAGCGGTAGTCGCGTCGGTCGACGCCGTCCTCGCGCCCGACGTAGGTCGCGTCGGCCAGATCGACGAACAGGCCGTGCTCGAGCACGCCCGGCAGCGCCGACAGTTCGGCCGCGAGGGCGGCGGGGTCGTCGATCGGCCCGAACTCGCAGTCGAGCACGAGGTTCCCGTTGTCGGTGACGACGGGACCGTCCTTCCCCTCGGCCTCGCGAAGCGTCGGCTCGCCGCCGAGGTCGCGGATCCGGTCGGCGACGACGGTGTGGGCCGCGGGCAGGACGGCGACCGGCACCGGGCGCTCGAGTCGGGTCGTCAGCTTCGAGGGATCGGCGACGACGACGAACCGCTCGGCCGCGCTGTCGACGAGTTTCTCGCGTGCGTGGGCCGCGCCGCCGCCCTTGATCAGCGCGCCGTGGGCGCTCGAGTCTGGGTCGTCGACCACCTGGTCAGCGCCGTCGATGGCGAGGTCGACGCTCTCGACCGCGTCGAGGTCCGTCAGCGGAACCCCGACCTCGAGCGCGAGTTGCCGGGACTGGAACGAGGTGGGGATCCCCCGGATCTCGAGGCCGTCGGCGACCGCCTCGCCGAGCGCCTCGATCGCGTAGGCGGTCGTCGAGCCGGTTCCCAGGCCGACGACGAAGCCGTCCTCGACCGCCTCGGCCGCCCGTTCGCCCGCCCGGCGTTTCGCGTCCGCGGAGCCGCCTGCCGTCTTCATGGTAGGCAGGGCGTCCGGCGACGGGAAAAAGGTACACGTCTCGAGCGGTCCCCGTCCACGTCGTCCCCGTTCGGCTGAACTTTTTTCCCCGCCCCTGTGGTCCGACCCCTATGGCTTCGGGTAGCGACGCGACGACGGGATCGGCGGTCGCCCTCGAGGACGTCCGCAAGACCTACCGGCTGGCCGAACCCGTCCACGCCCTCGACGGCGTTACGCTCGAGATCCCCCGCGGGTCGTACACGGCGATCATGGGGCCGAGCGGGTCGGGCAAGTCGACGCTGATGAACCTCGTCGGCTGTCTGGATACGCCGACCGAGGGGTCGGTCGTCGTCGACGGCCGGGAGGTAGCGGGACTCGGCGAACGCGAACGGACCCGCCTCCGGGGAACGACGGTCGGCTTCGTCTTCCAGACGTTCAACCTCATGCCCCGGCTGAACGCCCTCGAGAACGTCGCGCTCCCCCAGTTGTTCCAGGGCGTCGGTCGCAACGAGCGCCGCGAGCGGGCGCGGACGCTGCTCGAGCGGGTCGGCCTCGGCGATCGGACCGATCACATGCCCAACGAACTCTCGGGCGGCCAGCGCCAGCGGGTGGCCCTGGCCCGGGCGCTGGTGAACGACCCCGCGATCGTGCTGGCCGACGAGCCCTCGGGGAACCTCGACACGGAGACGGAGGCCGACGTACTCGACCTCTTCGCGGCGTTCCACGAGGGCGGGACGACGATGGTCGTCGTGACCCACGAGCGCCACGTCGCCGAACGCGCCGAACGGATCGTCCACCTGCTCGACGGCCGGATCGAACGGATCGAGGAACTCGAGCCGACGGATCGGGGAGCGGGCGATCCGCCGGAACCGGGCCGCTCGGACGGACGGCCGGGATCGAACCGCTGATGCGACCGCTCGCCTCCCTCCGGCTCTCGTGGCGGTCGATCCGCGGCCACAAACTCCGGTCGGCGCTGACGGCGCTTGGCGTCGTCATCGGCATCGCGGCGGTGATCGCGTTCGTCACGCTGGGCGCGAGCCTCCAGGCCGGCGTCGTCGCCGACATCAGCCCCGACGACCAGCGCAACGTCTACGGCTGGGCCGCCGACCCCGAGACCGAGGGCGGGCCGCTGGCGGGTGCCCAGCCGGTGTTCAGCGAGGACGACCTCGCGACGCTCGAGGAGCGCGACGCGATCGACGCGGCCTACGGCTACATGCCGCTGTCGACGCAGGCGCTCGTCCACGAGGGCGACGTCACGCCCCAGAGCGACGCGCTGATCGCGGCCGGCCCCTCCTACATCAGGGAGGAGACGCTCGCGGAGGGACGGCAGTTCGAGGCCGGCGAGCGCGAGGCGGTGATCAACCCCGCCGTGGCGGGCGGATTCGACGAACGGGTCGCCGTCGGCGACGAACTGACGATCGCCCTCCAGGGTGGCGGGCAGACCACCGTCACCGTCGTCGGCATCACGGATCGTTCGGAGGGGCTGAGCCCGTTCGAGGGGTTCGGCCCGTCGCCGCGAGTGTACGTCCCGACCGACCCCTACTACGCGGAGGCCGCCGGCGGGATCGTGTCCGGTCCGAGCGAGGACGACGGGGCCGACCCGGGCGGCGAGGGTGGAGAAGGCGACGATGAAACGGCCGACGACGAGACAGGAGACGCCGACGGCGGGGGTGGGGACGCCCTCGAGGCCATCGGCGACGAGGCGCTGTACCTCGCCATCGTCGTCGAGGCCGAGACCGCAGCCGACGAGGACGTCGACGCCGCCCGCGAGGCCGCCCTCGACTACCTCGAGAGCGACGCGTCGGACGCCGCCGCGTTGCTGGGCGAGGACCTCGCGGTGACCCTCCAGACCAGCGCCGAGATGCTCCAGCAACTCGAGGACGTGCTCGACCTGCTGCAGAACTTCATCGTTGGGATCGCGGCCATCTCGCTGGTCGTGGGCTCGATCGGCATCGCGAACATCATGCTGGTGTCGGTGACCGAACGAACCCGCGAGATCGGCATCATGAAAGCCGTCGGCGCGCAGAACCGGGACGTCCTCGGACTCTTCCTGACCGAGGCCGTCGTGTTGGGTGCGATAGGCGCGGTGCTGGGAACGGCGCTCGGTCTCGCCGCGGGCTATCTCGGCGCGTGGTACGTCGACCTGCCGCTGGTCTACCCCTACGAGTACGTCGCGCTCGCCATCGCCGTCGGCGTGCTCGTGGGCGTGTTCTCGGGCCTCTACCCGGCCTGGCGGGCCGCTCGGACCGATCCGATCGACGCGTTGCGATACGAGTGAGCGTCGACCGACTAGTTGGAGAAACAAGACATATACGGAATCGATCCCACGGCGACGGTATGCGACGCCGACAGGTCCTCGCAGCGGTCGGCGGCACCGGCATCGGCGGCATCGCCGGCTGTCTCGAGGACGAGTGCCCTCCACGAGCATCCCCGGAAACACCCCCGGACGGCTGGCCCGTGCCGGGATCGAATCCGGGAAACACGAGCGTCGTCCCCGACGGACTCCCCGCGCCCGACGACGGGTCGCCCGGCCGCGAGCGCTGGCACCTCGAGGGGTGGGACGTAACCGACGCGGTCGGTGCCGCGAGCGCGCCCGTCGTCGACGACGAGTTCGTCTACCTCGCGTACGGGTTGCCCTCCGGCTGGTACCGCGACGACGAGGAAGACGGTGCGCTGGTGGTCGTCGACGAATCGACCGGCGAACTCGAGTGGGAGTACCCGCTGGGCGAACGGGCCAGCGGCGCGCCCGCGCTGGTCGGCGAGAGCGTCCTTATCGGCGACGCTGACGGAATGCTCGCGCGTCTCGAGCGGGCCTCGGGGACGGTCGAGTGGGAACGCGACCTCGGCGCGGCGGTGCGAACGCCAGCGGTCGCCGACGGCTGGTGTTACGTCCAGTGTGACGACGGACGGGTCCACGCGATCGACGTCGAAACCGGCGAGCGCTGCTGGGACGCCGATCCCCGCGGCCTCCTCGAGCGCCTCGGCTGGGGCGACGACTACGAGACTACCGGCCGTCCAGCGGTCGCCGACGGGACGGTCGTCGTGACCACCGGCGTGAGCCGCGACTCGCGGACGACCGGTCTCGTCCGCGCCCTCGATCGAACGTCGGGCGAACGCCGCTGGTCGCAGGACCTCGAGGGACGGCTGTCCGGCCCGCCCCGATCGCCTGCAGTCGCCGACGGCAACGTCTACGTGACCGGCCGCGAACGCCTCGAGGCCTACGCCCTCGCCGACGGCGAACGCGAGTGGACGTTCACGACGGGCTATACGACGAGCGCACCTGCCGTGGGTGAGGACGTCGTCTACTGCTGCGCGAAGAACGTCTACGCGATCGACCGCGACGACGGCACCGAGCGCTGGCGTCACGTGAACCTCGCGCCCGAATCGTCCACCATCGGCGGCTCGGAACGGGTTCCGCTGACCGCCCAGCCGGCGGTCGCCGGCGGGTTCGTCGCCGTCGGCTTCGGCGCGCTCGAGCGCACGAGCGGCGAGCACCTGTGGGGCGAGGTCGGCAACGAGCCCGAGAGCGACTACTTCCACGCCGGGACGAGTCGGTTCGGGGAGGCGATGGCCGGCCACGCGATCGCCAACGGCGCGCTGTACGCGGCCACGAGCGAGGGCCGCGTCGCGAAGGTGGTACCGTGACCGACGCCGGCGACCCGACGGCGAGTCGGCGCGCGGTGCTCGCGACGGGCGTCCTCGGCGCGGCGACCGCGCTCGCAGGCTGTAGCGCGACGGGTGGCGGCCCGCTCGAGACCTTCGACGGCGCGGTCGACGTCGATCCGACGCTCGCGAGGGACGGGCCGTCGTGGCCGGTCGTCCACGGCGATCCGGCGAACACCCGGGCGGTGTCGGCGAGCGTCGCCCCGGAACCCCCGCTCTCGCTCGAGTGGAGCTACGACTACGAGACCCACGTCGGCCACGTCCATCCCGTCGGGCGCGACGGGGCGGTCGTCGGATCGAACCTGGTCGACGACGTCTTCGCCGTCGACGCCGGGAGCGGCCGTCACGACTGGCGGATCACCGACGACCAGATCCTCGAGGCGGAGTTCGAACCCCGGACGAACCCGGTCGTCACGGACGACGCCGTCCTGATCGGCACCCGATCGAGGCTGTGGTCGTTCGACCAGGAAGACGGGAATGTCCGGTGGAACGCCGACGAGTCGATCGACCTCGGCGTGCTCCGCTCGGGGCCGACCGCCGACGATCGATCCGCGTTCGTCGGCACGACGGTCGGTGTCGCCGCCCACGACCTCGAGTCGGGCGAGCGCGAGTGGGAGCGGTCCATCGGCCTCCGACTCGGGGGCGTCCCCGCCGTCCGCGACGACGCGGTGTATCTCGGCGGGAACGACGCCACCCTCCACGCGCTCGAGCGCGAGAGCGGCGACGTTCGCTGGCGGCGGAACGCCGACGGTGCGATCGAAGCCGGGCCCGCGGTGACGGCCTCCGGGATCTACGTCGGGACCGCGGCCGGCACCGTGATCGCGTACGATTTCGACGGCACCGAGCGGTGGCGCACGGCCGTCGACGGCGCGGTCGAGACCCTCGCGGCCGGAAACGGGATCATCTGTGCGACCACCGACGACGCGCTCGCGGTGCTCGACCCCGAGACAGGTGATCGCGCCTGGCGATCGACCCGGTACCTGGATACCGTCGCGGCCGGCGTCGCGATCTGCGGTCGGTGGCTCTTCGCGACGATCGAGGACACGTCGGAGGGCGTTCACGTCGGCCACGCGGGCCGAGTGGGCGCGTTCGACGCCGAGACCGGTCGCCTCGAGTGGGAGAGCGACGAGAGCGGCTTCGTCGCCGGCCCGGCGGTGATCGACGGCGCACTCTACCTGACCGGCCGCCTCGGCGACCCCTCGGCGGTCGTGAAGCTCGCCTAACGGCTCGCTGGGACGGGAGCGACTCCCCTCTCGAGTCGAGCGCACTCCCGTTCGCGGTCCGGGTCCAGTCACTCCCGGTCGCGCTCGGAATCGAGATCCCGTTCGCGGTCGCGGTCCCGATCGCGTTCCCAATCGCGGTCGTACTCCGGGTTTTTCTCGCGGTCCGCGTCCCGCGTTTCGGACCACCGCGTCTCGTCCGTCCGATCGGTCGCCTCCCGGCCGTCCGCGTCCGATCGCTCTCGAGCGTCGCGAGCGGGCCGTCGGTCTCGAGGCTGTCGTCCGGCTTCGCGCTCGCGATTCCACCGCCCTCGCTCCGGCTCTCGATACGTCCGCTCACCGGCGGGTTCTCGCCACCGACCGTCCCGGTACTCGCCTCGAGCGGCCGTCTTCCGGGGTTCGAATCCGATCGAACGACGCGTGGTCGCGTGGTGGTCCGGATACTCGCGGGCGAGATACGCGCCGAGATAGCCACCCAGCAGCCCCAGGCCGACGGTATAGAACAGCGCCATCGCTCCCACGAGGCCGAACAGCGCCAGGACGAACGCGAACCCCTCGAACGGCAACGCGGCGACTCCCATCCCGAACCCGACGATTCCGAGGACGAACATGCCGATCGCAGCGATGGGGACGAACGCGATAGCGCCCGAGAAACCGCCCGCGATCGCCCCCCGACGTCCGTTCGGTCCCTCGAGGAAGCCCGCGACGGCACCGCCGATAATCGTCGAGAATGGGATAAACGAGAGGACGATGCTCACGATCGCCCCGACGAGCGCGTAGACGGCGGTCCGTCCACTGACCATACGGCCGATACCACGGGGAACGACAAATAAGCCGGCGGTGGCCGAACCCGTCCTCCGCGGTCTATCGGCCGTGGAACGATGGTCTCAGTCGTCCGCTGGGCGCGTTCCGGAGTCGTCGTACGTCGTCACTTCGGGTTCCCCTTTCGGCCCGGGTGGCTCCTCGGGCGGGCCGTCCTCGGACTCGGTGGGGTCCACGAAACTGACGTCGGTGTTGACCTCGTCGGCCAGCAGGTCGACGGACTCGACGAAGACGGCCACGATCAGCGGGCCGACGACGATGCCGATCGCGCCCAGCGTGAACAGGCCGCCGGTGAAGCCGACGAAGTAGAGGCTCCCCGGGAGCCGTGCGGAGCGTCGGGCCAGTCGCGGCCGGACGACGATGTCGGGGAACCACGCGATCAGCGTGATGCCGAGGGTACCGACCAGCATCGCCGCCCCGAGTTGACCGGCGACGACGTGATAGAGCGTGATCGGCACGACGAGCATGCTCGGGCCGATTATCGGGACGAACTGCAAGATCGCGGCGATCAGCGCGAGCGTGAAGGCCATCTCGTAGCCGAGCAGCCAGAACAGCGGATAGGCGATCACCAGCGTCGCCACCGACGTCGCCAGTTGGAGGACGTAGATCGCGTACAGCGTCTCCCGTGCCCGCGTGGCCAGCGCGTAGACTACGTCGCGGTACTCCGGCGGCACCGGCGCGACTGCCGCCTGTCCGGCCGCGTCGCCTTTCAACACCAGCGCGAACAGGAGGATGACGAACAGCGCGAACTTGATCGCCAGCACCGGCAACTGCGTCGCGCCCGATACCGCCATCCCGGAGAGCACGTCGATCGCGACCGCTTGCACCTCCGCCACGTCGATCGTGTAGGTCATCTCGAAGGCCGTGATCGGAATCTCCGCCGGAATGCTCTCGAGCAGGCCGATCACCTGATCCAGCCGGACGTACAGCGCCACGAAGATCGGCGAGAAGACCGCGATCGCACTCACGAAACCGATCACCGTCGCCGTCGCCGCCGCGGTCCACTCCGAGAGGCCGCGTCTGACGAGCCAGCCCTGGACGGGGATGAGCACGTACGCGACCGTCAGCGCCAGCAGAATCGTGCCGAGCACCTCGAGCAGGATTGCGCCAGTCAGGATCCCGAGCGCCACCACGACGCCCGCGAGAACGTACCGACGGGTCCGGTCCGCGTTCCGGGTCGCTGTCACAGCCGGGACTCTCACTCGCACGATAAAGTTCTTCGGTCCGACGGGTCACCGTGGGGACACGAGGCTTAAGCCGCTCAGGCGTGAGATACGGACAATGAGACGGCGGACGTACGTCCGTTGTGCTGCCGGTGGGTCGATCGCCGGGCTCGCGGGCTGTTTCACCACCGACGATCCCGAGCCCGAACCGGAGCGCGAGGAGGAAGAGCCGGTCGACGCCGAGGCCGACGGCACCCTCCGGATCGCGACGTACGAATCGATGGTGACCGGCGACGACCCCGCAGGCGCGTGGCTCGCCGAGCGCTTCGCGGAGTCGTTTCCCGACGCCGAACTCGAGTGGACGGTGCCCGACTCGGGGATCGACCACTTCGTACAACGCTACCGGCGCGACGCCGAGATCGACGCGGACGTCTACCTGGGGCTGACCGTCGGCGACCTCGTGCTCGCGGACGGCCGCGGGGCGAGCCGGCTGTTCGACTCCATCGACGTCGACCGACTCGAGCACGCGGATCGCGTCCGCGACGACCTCGCGGTCGACGATCCGGACGACCGAATCGTCCCCGTCGCGACCGGCGAGGTCGCGCTCGTCTACGACGAAACGACGATCAGACCCCCCGCCACGCTCGAGGCGTTGCTCGCGGACGAGTACGCCGACGCCGTTCTCGCGGAGGATCCCCGCTACTCGCTGCCCGGACGGGCGTTTCTCTGCTGGACGGTCGCCGAGTACGGCGACGAGTTCGCCGACTACTGGGCGGACCTTTCGGCGAGCGGGCTCGAGGTGGCCGACTCCTGGACCGACGCCTACGTCGACCGCTACCTCGAGGGTGAGGGGTCCGTCGTGGTGTCGTACACGACGGACCCGGTTGCCGCGGCGAGCTCCGATCGAGCGCCGGAGCGCCACCGCGTCGCGACGCCCGAGGGCCGGGCCATCGGAAGCACCGAGGGCGTCGGAATCTTCGCCGGGACCGAGAACGTCGACCTCGCCCACGAGTTCGTCGATTTCGTCCTCTCCCGGGACGCACAGTCGGCGATCGCCGCGCGGAACTACCAGTTCCCGGCAGTCGAGGACCCGTACGTCGACCGCCCGGACGCGTTCGATGCGGCCGCCGATCCCGAGGAGACAATTGCGGTCACGTACGACGACCTCTCCGGCAGTCTCGACGACTGGCTGACGGAGTGGGAAGCCGTACTGGCCCCCTGACCGGACCGGGCGTCGGTCCGCCCGGCAAACGTGGGCGCATATCCCGCGTGCAGCTTTAAGGCCGGGAACGTGGTACGTCGCGGCGCATGGCGTTCAAACGGCTACTCAGCGGCGACCCATCGAGAACGTCGAAACTCTATCTCGGAATCGGGATCCTCTCGCTCGTCAAGGCGATCGCGGTCCGCGACGACCGGGAGCGGTTCCGACGGGAGCTGGTCGACGCCGGGCTCTTCATCGGCATCGGCGTCGTCCTCCGACGGTACAGTCAGATGAAAGCCGAGAAGCGCTCGGAGATCGAATCGCAGGTCCCCGACGTGTTGCTCGACGTGGCGAAATCCGAGACGGCACGCAGAGGGATTCGAAACGCAGCGCAACGACGGTTCGGGAGCGAACCGGAGCCCGAACCGGGCATCCGCGATCGGGCACGCGCGCTCGTCGCGCGATTCTAACCGCCGCCAGCCTCCGTTCTCCCCGTCGACGGCCTACCATTCGGTCCGGTTCCCCCGCGTCGGTCACGCCAGCGGCTCGAGTTCCGCCGTGAAGTGACGCAGTTCCGGGACGGCCGGGTCCGTCGCGACCTCGAGACCAGACACGGACTCGGGCGACTCGAGAGCGGCCCCAGCGGTCTCGGCGACGTGTTCGAAGTGTTCGCGGTGATACGTCCGACGGGGGACCGCCAGCCGAACGAGTTCCGGTCGCTCCGTATCGGGAAAGGCGAAACTGCCCAGTTCGACGCCGCGGACGCCGCCCTCCCGGTAGAGTTCACAGACCAGCGCCTGCCCGGGGAAGGCCTCGGCCGGAATGTGCGAGAGCGCTTCGCCGGCGTCGATGTAGACCGCGTGGCCGCCGATCGGACGATAGACCGGGACGCCCGCCTCCGCGAGCAGCCCACCGAACTCCCGGACGGACGCGATGCGCTCGCCGACGGTCGAGCCGTCGACGGCTTCCCGGAGGCCGACGGCCATGGCGGCGAGGTCGCGGCCGGCCATCCCGCCGTAGGTGGGGAACCCCTCGTAGAGGATGGCCCGCTGCTTGCACCGGTCGTAGAGGGCCGGATCGTCGGTCGCGACGAAGCCGCCGACGTTGACGAAGGCGTCTTTTTTCCCGCTCATCACCACCGCGTCGGCGTAGCCGAGTTGTTCGCGGGCGATCTCGCCGATCGAGCGGTCCTCGTACGCTGGATCCCGGCGCTTTACGAACGCGGCGTTCTCGGCGAACCGACAGGCGTCGATCACGAACGTCGCGTCGATTTCGTCGGCGAACTCCCGGACTCGCCGGGTGTTCTCCACGCTGACCGGCTGACCCGCCGCCGAGTTGTTCGTGATCGTCTGGATCACCAGCGGAACCCGGTCGGCCCCCACCTCGTCGACGACTTCCCGGGCGCGCTCGAGCGAGAAATTTCCCTTGAACGGCTCCTCGAGGTCGGGATCGAACGCGCCCGACACCGGACAGTCGACCGGGTCGGCCCCCTGGTTGGCGACGTGTGCCCTGGTCGTATCGAAGTGGGTGTTGTTCGGGACGGCGTCGCCCTCCGACAGCAGCGAACCGTAGAGGACGTTCTCCGCGCCCCGTCCCTGGTGGGTCGGCACGACGTGTTCGAACCCCATGACGTCCCGGACCGCCGACGCGAGGCGATCGAAGCTCTCCGAGCCGGCGTAGGCCTCGTCGCCGGCCATCATCGCGGCCCACTGGTCCTCGCTCATCGCGCCCGTGCCGCTGTCGGTCAACAGATCGACGAAGACATCCGACGACGAGAGGTTGAACACGTTGTGCCCGGCCTCCTCGAGCGCGCGCTCGCGGCGCTCTCGAGAGGGTAACGAGATCGATTCCACGACTTTCGATTTGTAGCCGACCATGCCACAGCCACACGATGGCCGGACAGTTCAAATCGAGTGACGGGAGCTGTCGTCCGGGGACAGCAACCGCGGTATATCGGGCAGATTCGAACAGTAGCGAGCGGATCCGTCACCGGCTGATGCCACCACCGGGACCGTCGCCGGCGGCCCGACTGCTCAGCAACGATCCTCGAGGAGCCCGAACTCGAACCCGGTCGTACCGAAGCTCTCGTTCGAAACGCGATCGGCCGTCGGCTCCGGCCCGACCAGTTCGAGGTCGTCCGCGGTTCGAACCGTCAACGTCGAGCCGGCGTCCTCGTGCTCGTCGGTTCCGTCCGACTCGTCGGCCGCCACCGAGGCGGGCGATCGGTCGCTCGAGCGTCGTCGCGTCCGGGCGACGTCGGCCGCCGTGGCGTCGACCGGATCGTCTTCGCGGACCGTCCGTTCGGGCTCGCCGACGAACGACCAGTCGACGTCGATGGCCGCGAGTTCGTCGGGTTCGTCCGCCGTCTCGGAGTCGGAGGGCTCGACGGGATCGGTCGAGACCGTCTCGAGGTGATCGAACAGATCCGCGGCGGTCGTATCGTCGGCATCGATTTCCTCGTCCGTCGTCGGGTCGTGGGCACCGTCGCCGGCCAACTCGTCCGGCGAGTCGATGCCGTGGGCCTCGAGCACGGCGTCGGGGTCGGGGTCGACGTGCTGGAACACTTCTCTGCCTGCGGAGTCGGAGGTCATGATCGTGAGCGCCCCGTTCACACCCTTCGTTACGCGTCCGTTACCGCCGAATCGATCGCGTACTCGCGGACGGCGTGACGGCGATCTCGAGGGGTAACGACCGGTTACCCGCACCCAACGGCAGGGATCCGTCCTCGCGCTCGGGGGCGCGCCCGGGCGTATCGGACGACCCACCGTTCGACGCCCTCCCGGCGGACAGGTTCGATCGCGACACTGGGGATTCTTTCCTTCCGAAACTCCTAACCGTATTCCGCAGTGACGTGTTGTGAATGCAAGGTGTGAAGATCAGCCTGCTGGGTATCAACCTCGTGCTGGTGGCGAACGCGCTCGAGTCGTCCGCCTGGGCGCTCGCGTATCTGGGTGCGTTCCTCTCGTTCGCCGGCATCTTCGTCGGCTCCGGCCACGTTCCGTCCGGAAGCGAGTAGCGGTACCGCGGCGGATCGTCAGAAGAGTTCCTGCGTCAACTCGAGGGCGCGTTCGCCGTCCTCCCAGTCGACGAACAGCGCGACGCTGGTCGCGCTGGTGACGACGTCCTGGAGGTGAATGCGCTCCTCGGCGAGCGGGGAGACGATCTCGCTGATGATGCCGGGCTGGTTGGGTATCTCGCCGCCGGTGATCCGGACGACGGCGATGGGCGAGTCGACGGTGACGGAGGAGAGTTCGTCGCGGGCGATGACCTCGCGGTGGAGGATGTTCTCGGCGCGCTCGGCCTCCTCCTCGTCGATGTAGAACGTGACGGTGTCCATCCCGCTGGCGACGGCGTCGACGTTGATGTCGCTCTCGGCCAGCGCCTCGGAGAGGTGGTAGAAGACGCCCGACTGGTTGCGGATCGCTCGGCCGGCGACGGTCAGACAGGCCAGGGGCCGCTCGCGCAGGTCGACGAGGTTCTTGAACTCGCCCTCGATGCTGGTTCCCCCCGAGAGGAGGTCGCCGTGCTGGTAGTGGACGACCCGGACGTCCAGGTCGGCGTCCTTGTACGACAGCGCCGACGGGGCGACGACCTCCGCACCGCGGAACGACAGGTTCCGGAGTTCGTCCACGGAGATCTCGCCGACGTTGCGCGCGCCCTCGACGACTCGCGGGTCGCCGGTCATGACGCCCTCGACGTCGGTCACGATGACGACCTCGTCGGCCTCCATGTACTTGCCCATCATCACGGCGGTCGTGTCGCTGCCGCCCCGCCCGAGCGTCGTGATCGAGCCGTCCGGACCCTCCGCTAGAAATCCGGTGATAACCGGGACGACCTCGTCCATCTCCTCGGCGACCTCGAGGGCGCGCCGTTGGGTCTCCTCGACGTCGACTTCGCCGTACTCGTCGGTGACGACCGGCCACTGTTCGTTGCCCGGTTCGAGAAACGTGGCGTCGATGCCACGAGCGGAGAGCGCGGCCTTCAGCATCCGGACCGACGTGCGCTCGCCCATGCTGACGATCTGGGCGCGGTCCGCCTCGTCGGTCTCGAAGGTAATGTCCTCGAGGAGGTCGTCGGTGGTCGATCCCATCGCCGAGGCGACGACGGCGATCTCGTGGCCGTCCTCGACGGCGTCGGCGATCGAGTCGGCGGCACGGTTGATTCGGTCGCCGCTGCCGAGACTCGTCCCGCCGAACTTCGCTACTACACGCATACTGACACCTCGCACAGTTCGGTTCCTGCGCGCATGCCGGTGGTGTGGCTCATACCCTCTGGGTAACGAGAGCGGGCAGATAACTGTGTCCCATTGGGGGAATTTTACACACCGTCTCGAATCCGTGACAGTTCGAATCGACTGACGAACCGCCGGCCGCGACCGGGATTTATGGTCGTGCACACCATTACCACACGACGATGAACGTTCGGGACGCGCTCGAGGCCGACGCGGACGCGCTGGCAGCGATCGCGGACTCGCCGACCGACGTGATGCGAAACCTCGTCCACGACCGGACGGTTCGCGTCGCGGAGGACGGCAGTCACGATCCAAACGCCGACGTCTCGAGTTCCCAGTACGACGGCTCGGATCCGGAGGACCTGCTCGGATTCATCAGCTTCGACGCCCGCGAGGACACCGTCCACGTCACCCAGTTGGACGGGACGCCCGAGGCCTGCGAGCGACTGCTGGCCGAACCGGTCCGGTTCGCCGAGCGGGAGTCGATGGACGTCGAGGTCCTCGTCACGCACGACAACGACGCGATCGAAAACGCGGTAGAGTCACTCGGGTTCGAACGCCACGGCCGTGGTCCCCGGTTCGAGGGGTCGCCAACCGTCCGGTTTCGACTCGAGTCCTGACGCGGTACTAGCGGAAGCCCACCCCTGAGGGGTGGGCGGAAGTCAAGGAGGCCGGTCTCGGCGGATCGACGTCCCGACCACAGAACTCGAGGCCGGTCGAGGAACGTCCGGACGCTGCTGGTCGGCGATGCCGACGGATACTGCCAGCTCGCCAGCGCGTTCCGTTCATCCTGCAGTTCCTGCAAGCAACCGTTGCAATTATTGCCACTATCGGTGGCGTTCGGCATATGGTATCGGAACACAATATGCCGAAGTACGAGCAGGTACGGGACGGGTTCACGTGGAACGACGTCTACGAGGCGGCCGACTGGGACGCACCCGACGCGCTGAACGTCGCTCACGAGGTCTGCGATCGCCACGCCGAGAACCGGGAGAAAGTCGCGCTGTATCAGGTGAGCGAGGACGGCGAGTTGACCACGACGACGTTCTGGGAACTCGCCGAGGCGACGAACCGGTTCGCGAACGTCCTCGAGGACCTCGGGATCGAGCGGGGCGACCGCGTGTTCTCGTACATGCCCCGGATCCCGGAACACTACGTCGCCCTGGTGGGAACGCTCAAGCGCGGTGCCGTCTTCGGCGGGATCAACGAGCGATTCGGACCCGACGGCATCTCCTACCGGCTGGCCGACTGCGACGCGACGGCGGTCGTGACCACCGCGGCGAACCGCGAGGCCATCGCCGACGCGCTCGAGGACGCCCCCGCTGTCGAGCACGTGATCGTCGTCAGCGACGACGGGACCGGCATTCGACGGGGTGACGTCAGTTACCGCGCCGCGATGGAGACCGCGAGCCGGGAGTACGAGCCCGCCGACACCGGCGGCGAGGACGACGCCCTGCTGTACTACACCAGCGGAACGACCGGCCCCGCAAAGGGCGTCCTCCACGAGCACCGCTGGGTCGCCGGCGTGGCAGCCACGCAGCAGTACGCCGTCGACCTGCAGGAGGGGGACCTCTACTGGTCGACGGGCGACCTCGGCTGGCTGACCGGGCCGATCAACACGCTGGGCGCGTGGTTCTGGGGAGCCGCGCTGTTCACCTACGAGGGCGAGTTCGACCCCGAGGCCTGGGTCGATCTGCTCGATCGGTACCCGATCACCGTCCTGTTTTCCGTGCCCACGGCCTACCGGATGCTCCGCGAGCACGACCACCTCCTCGAGGACGTCTCGCTGGACCTGCGCCACGCGCTGTCGATCGGCGAACCGCTCTCGGCCGGCGTCGTCGAGTGGGGCGAGAACCGACTGGGCGTGACGATCCACGACACCTACGGACAGACCGAGACGGGCAACATGGTCATCAACAACTATCCGGCGATGGCGGTCCGGCCGGGTTCGATGGGGAAACCGCTGCCCGGCATCGAGGCGGCCGTCGTCGACCCGGAAACGGGGGAGGTGCTCGAACCGGGTCAGACCGGTGAGATCGCCCAGCGCGGGGACTACCCCTGTTTCTTCGCGGAGTACTGGGAGAAACCCGAGAAGACCGAGTCGAGTTTCGTCGACGGTCCCGACGGCAGGTGGTACCTCTCGGGCGATCTCGCACACGTGGACGAGGACGGCTACTTCTGGTTCGAGGGGCGGGCCGACGACGTCATCATCTCCTCGGGCTACCGCATCGGCCCCTTCGAGGTGGAGAGTTCGCTGGGCGAACACGACGCCGTCGCCGAGGCGGCGGTCGTTCCCAAGCCCGACTCCGAACGCGGGAACGTCGTGAAGGCGTACATCGTTCCCAGCGAGGGCGCGTCCCCCTCCGCGGCCCTCGAGGAGGACATCAAGAGCCACGTCAAGGAAGACCTCGCGGCCCACGAGTACCCACGCGAGATCGAGTTCCGCGACGAGTTGCCGAAGACGGTGACCGGAAAGATCCGTCGGACGGAACTCCAGGACGAAGCCCAGAAGGAAGCGGAGGCGACCTGACGATCGTCGGAGTCGCCGATTTGCCCACCGTCGCCGTCGACCGCCGGATCGTCAACTGAACTTCTGGACGGTCACGTCCAGCGTATCGAGGTCGACGATCGGTGCGAACCCGGCGTCGGGATCGATGTTGACGCTCTTCTGGAAGTCGGTCTGGGCCTGCCAGCAGCCGGAGTTGATCGCGAGCACGTCGTGGTACTTCCCGAACCCGAGCTTGTGGACGTGGCCCGTATGGAAGATGTCGGGTACCTCGTCGATGACCAGATAATCCTTCTCCTCGGGAGCGAGGCGGGTGTGGCCCCCGAACTGCGGGGCGACGTGGCGTTTCTTCAGCAACTGGTACATCGCCTTGTGTGGCTCGTCGTAGCTGGCTTTCTCCTCCGGGAGTTCGGCGATGACCTCGTCGAGCGAGACGCCGTGGTACATCAGCACGGAGACGCCCTCCACCGTCACCATCGACGGATTGCTCACGATGCGTGCGTCGTGGGCCGACATGATCTCCCGCAGTTCCTCGTCGAACCCCGGCTGGGGTTCCGCGAGTCGCACGGCGTCGTGGTTGCCCGGGATCATGACGATCTCTACGTCGCCGGGCACGCGTTTCAGGTACTCGCTGAAGGCCTCGTACTGCTCGTAGATGTCCACGATGTCGAGTTCCTCGTCCTGATCGGGGTAGACGCCGACGCCCTCGACCATGTCGCCGGCGAGCAGCAAGTACTCGACGTGGCCCGCCTCCTCGGTGTGGAGCCAGTCGGCGAAGCGGTTCCAGGCGTCGGCCATGAACTCCTCGCTGCCGACGTGGACGTCGCTGATCAGCGCCGCCTGGACGTGTCGGTCCGCCGTCGACGGCTCGTGGGTGCGGGGCACGTCCGGGAAGTGCATCGAGTCGACGAAGGCGATCCCCGAATCGTCCGAGAGGGTCCCCTCCATCGCCAGCGCCTCGTCACAGAGCAGTTCGTCGACCAGGTCGACGTACTCCCGGTCTTTCATCACGAGCCACGGGAAGGTCCCGGTAGCGTCCTCGAGTTCGATCAGCCAGTGGCCGCTGGCCGTCGATCGGACGTCGTTGACCAGGCCGACCATCGCGACCTCCGATCCGCCAGGCATGTCCTCGATCGCCGACGCCGGTCGGTGGTTGACCCGCCCTTTGAGTTTCGAGCCCAGTTTCTCGAGGCGGTCCCGGAAGACGGCGACGAAGTCCTCGTACTCCCCCGTCCCGGTGCTCTGGCCGGTCATGTCGTTGCTGATCTCGAGCGATCGTACCTCGGGATCGACCGCTCGTCCCCCGGCGGCGTTCGACCCCCCTGTTTCAACTGGAGATCGGGCCGTCGATCCGCCCGACGGGGTCGGTTCGGTTCCAGTCGAAACGGAGGGGTCGTCGGTCGTCGACGGCGGCGTCTGCGACGGGGACGACGGCTCGGTCGTGGAGCGGGCCGCGTCGGTTCGGCCACCGTCCGCCCCGTTCGCGAGCACCGCTTCGACGTGGTCGGCCCGAACCACCAGCGCGTCCTCCGGCAGTTCCTCGAGCACCCGCTCGAGGGCCGTCGCGGGATCGTTCGCCGCGGCGAGTTTCGTCACGGCTTCGCGTTCGGCGTTGTAGCCGCGGCTCGTGAGTTCGCTGACGATCCGGGCCGGAGCCTCGAGTGGCACACGACTCGCATTCGCGAGCGGGCAAAAAAGGATAGCGAATCCCCCGCCCGCGTAACGAGAGTCGGGGTCGCCGTCGGGACGGGGATAAGCATTGATTACGGGGACCGTCGAATCACGTACCGATGACCGGCGTAGGTTCGGACCCCGACGGGTCCGACCGATCGACGACCGCTCGAGGCGACGTTTCCGGCCAAACGACGACGACAGAACACGGAGACGCGGAGGACGACGACCCGTCGCTCGTCAGGGACGTCCTGACCGTCCTCGCGATCGTCGCGGCCGTCTTCTTCCTGCTGGTCGGCGTCAGCGGCGTCTGGCCGCCGCTGGTCGCCGTCGAGAGCGGGAGCATGGAACCGAACGTCCGGATCGGCGACCTCGTGTACGTCGTCGACGACGACCGATTCGTCGGCGGCGAATCCGCCGCCGACACGGGCGTCGTCCCTCTCGAGGCCGCACGGAACGACCACGAACAGTTCGGCGCGCCAGGCGACGTGATCGTGTTCGCACCCAACGGCGACCGGTCGGAAACGCCGGTGATCCACCGCGCACACTACTGGGTCGAGGACGGCGAGAACTGGGTGGAGACGAAGGCCGACGCCAGGTACGTAAACGGCTACGACTGTCACGAACTGGTCTCGTGTCCGGCACCCCACGACGGCTTCATCACCAAGGGCGACGCCAACCCGGGGTACGATCAGATCGGCGGCGTCGGTGCCCACACGACCGTCGTCGCGCCCGAGTGGATCAGCGCCAAAGCCTCCTTCCGAGTTCCGTGGTTGGGCAAGGTCCGCCTGGCAGTCGAGTCCCTGCTCGGTCTCGCCGTCCCGATCCGTCCGGCACGGCACGCGACACGCCGTCTAGCATCCGGCGATCCGGGACCGCGAGCAGAAAGTTGATTGGGTCCCCCGCCAAACCCCGCCACAATGAGCGGTCCCGATCCCGGCGACCACGACGAGACCGACGGTCCCGACGACGATTCGTCGGACGGTTCGGATCGATTCGGCGATCCGAATTCGCCGGCCGATCGACGCGATTCCGACGCCGACTCGAGGCGAGCGGATTCCGGCGACCCCGGCACCGACGATCGGTTCCGGGCCGACGGAACGGACTCGAGCGGTCCGTCGACGACCGACGGTTCCCCGGGCGGCACCCGATCCGCAAACGCGAGTACGCGTGACGATCAGGTGACCATCGAGGACGACGGCGTCGTGCGCTGGTTCCTTCGCAGCGAGGACGAGACCGTGGTGTTCGTCCGTGACATCGTCAGCAGCATCGCCATCGTCGCCGTCATCGGCCTGCTCCTGTTCGCCGTCAGCGGCGTCTGGCCACCGTTAGTCGCCGTCGAGAGCGGGAGTATGGAGCCGAACATGCAGCGTGGCGACCTGATCTTCGTCGTCGACGACGACCGCTTCGTCGGCGACGACCCCGTCGAAGGCACCGGCGTCGTGCCCCTCGAGCGCGGCGAGGAAAGCGGCGACGAGTCGTTCGGCCAGCCCGGCGACGTGATCATCTTCAAACCCGCCGGCACCGATCGAACCCCGATCATCCATCGCGCCCACTTCTGGGTCGAACAGGGGGAAGACTGGGTCGAACGCGCCGATCAAGACGTCGTCGGCCGGGTGACCTGCGAGGACGTCCACACCTGTCCCGCGGAACACGCCGGGTTCATCACGAAGGGCGACGACAACGATGGATACGACCAGTACGGTGGCGCGAACACGGACGTCGTCAAACCCGAGTGGATCACCGGCAAAGCGACGTTCCGCATCCCCTGGCTCGGCCACATCAGGCTCTTCTTCGACGACCTCCTCGGCGGCATGGTCCTCCCGCCGGGATCGATGCAGAGCATCGCCGGCCTCGAGTCGGCGGCAGGGCTCTTCGGACCCGCCGGCATCGCGGGTGTGGGGACCGTCGCCGCGGCCGGCGGCTACCGGTCCCGCGACTGACGTAACATCGGACGTGCAGTCGGTACCGCTTCGCTGTCGTCATACCCCTTCGGTTCGACTCGAGAACGATCACGATCGATCGTGTCGTGCCTTCGAAGGACTGACGCGGGTGTATCCCGACCGTTCGTCGGACGGCGTCTCGAGGTGAAACGGGGGCATCGACCGCCGTCGGAAAGAGATCGGGCGCTGACCGAACGGATTTCGACTGCGACGCCTACGCTCCCGTCGTGATCTCGAGACGGAGTTCGTCCCCGTCGTAGAGTTCGACAACGGTCGGATCGACCGCCTCGCCGTCGCGTTCGAACGTGAGTTCCGTCTCCGGGTCGCCACCGTCGTATCGGGTGCCGTCGTAGCTGACGACGTGGTCGCCGTCGTCGTTCTCGTACTCGAAGTGGGGGATGTGGCCGATGGCCTCGGCGAACGTGAGCCGTTCTTCGCCTTCCATGTACCACTGGTCGTCGAACTCGTGGAAGTGAAAATCGATCGAGGAGTTCTCGGCGTGCTCGGACTGGAACCGATCCGCCGTCAGATCGACCGGTTCGCCGTCGATGACGACCTCGAGGTCTCCGGCCTCGTAATCGTGACCGCCGTCCGATCCCGACTCATCGAAGAGACACCCAGCCAACGAAGCGATGCCAGCACTGCTCACGGCGAGCACGACGGTCCGTCGTTTCATGGGTATTCGAAAGGGGGTATCGTATATCGGCGTCGCGTCGATTCCCAGTCGGTTGGAACCGGACGACGGGATCGAGCCGACCGTGGAAAACGTCGGGAGCGGATCATCAGTTCTCGAATCGTGCCTGGACGAACGGCTGGATGTCGTCGATGTCCGAGAGGCGCGAATCCGACAGGAGGACGGCTTCGGTCTCCTCCTGCGGGACCGAGAGGCTAATCTCCTTCGTGCGACCGTACCGACCCTTCGAGACGACGACGGCGTTGACGATGCCGAGCATGTCGAGTTCGCTGATGAGGTCCGTCACCCGACGCTGGGTGAGGACGTCGGCGTCGATCTCCTCGCAGAGCCGCTTGTAGATGTTGTACACCTCGCCCGTGTTGATGCTGTGGACGCCGTTTTTCTCGAGCAAGATGATCGCGAAGAGGACGAGTTTCGACTGCGTGGGAAGCGTCCGGACGACTTCGACGACCCGATCGAGTTCGATCTTGTCCTGGGCCTGCCTGACGTGTTCCTCGGCGACGGTCTCGGCCTGGGAGCGTTCGGCGAGTTCGCCGGCAGTTCGTAGCAGGTCGAGCGCGCGACGGGCATCGCCGTGTTCCTGCGCCGCGAAGGCCGCACACAGCGGGATCACGTCGTCCGAGAGCGCGCCGTCCTTGAACGCGACGTCCGAGCGATGCTCGAGGATGTCCCGGAGCTGGTTCGCGTCGTACGGCGGGAAGACGATCTCCTCCTCGCCGAGCGACGATTTCACGCGCGGATCGAGGAAATCGGTGAACTTCAGGTCGTTCGAGATACCGATGATCGATACCCGGGAGTTCTCGAGTTCGGAGTTCATCCGCGAGAGGTTATAGAGGGTGTCGTCGCCGCTTTTCTCGACGAGTTTGTCGATCTCGTCTAACATGATGACGACGACGCGTTCGTCGTAATCGACGGCGTCGAAGAAGACGCTGTAGACGCGGTCGGTCGGCCAGCCGGTCATCGGGACCTCCTCGAAGGAGTCTCTGTCGTCCTCGAGTTCGTCGATTTTGGATTCTACCTCCGCGGGCGAGTCGAACTGCGTCGACGCGAGGGGATGGGCTGGCCCCTCGTCGCGACCGACGTCAGGGCCGTCGGCGTCCAAACCACCCGTCGAATCGAACCCCTCAATTTCACCTGGAGAACCACCAGACCCCATCCTTGTATCCGAGTTATTTCCTCCATCCGAAATATTGGTCGACCCGGGGTCTGTTTCGCCCTCCACGTCCGCACCGAACTCGAACGGTTCCGTCGACCGATCCGTCCGATCGGTCGTCGATTCGTCCTCGAACTCGTCGACGCGCTCGAGCAACGACTCCAGCGAGTCGATACGGTCGTCGATGCGCGACTGGTTCTTCTCGATAAACTTGTTCGCGAGCTGTGCGAGCACCCGGTACTGCGTGTCGGTGACCTCGCAGTTGATGTACTCGACGTCACAGGGGACGCTGTACTTCTGGGAGGTGCTCTCGAGTTCCTTGCTCACGAACTTCGCGCTGGCGGTCTTGCCGGTCCCCGTCTTCCCGTAGATCAGGATGTTCGACGGCGTCTCGCCGCGGAGCGCAGCCACGAGAATCGTCGCCATTTTGTTGATCTGATCGTTCCGATGGGGGAGTTCGTGGGGCGTGTAGGACGGCCGCAACACCTCCTTGTTCTCGAAGATTGGTTCGCCGCTGAGCAGATCGTCGAACAACCCCTGGTTCGACTCCTCGTCGCCCAGATCCGATTCCTCGAGGTGCGTCGAGAATCCCGACGTCGTCTCCGAATCGTCCCCGCCGTCGAGATCGATGTCGCTCACACCGTCGACGTCCAGGTCGTCCGCACGTGATGAGTCCGTATCGTCGTCTGACATTCGTCGTACTCGTACCCCCTCATTTCGACTGGAATCCGCGACCGAGACGAGGAGTATGAGCGAGTAGATGGCCCAGAAGAGCCAAATTCCGCCTATCGATACTCGGCTCGGATCCAGTTGATGCAAACGAAGCAGAGGAACACCGTGATATTAAATTCTTCCCTTCGATTCACGCGTTGTTCTCGTCGCTGGGGCCAGCCGGCTCGAGGGGAAACAACGGGCATCGGCGGGTGGGGCGTCGTTTCGACTGGACTATGTCCGAACCACAGGAACGAGTTCGAGAGAGTATGTATATAGATTCCCGCGCGTTGGGCTCGCACACGGGACGGTCCACGAAACTCGTCGGCAGAGCGGAGACAGTGGAAGTCGCTGCGAGATCGAATGCAGGTAGACCGATCCGGGACTAGTTGGGAGATCGGATCGACACGGGTTCAGGAGGGGACGAAGGGATGTGATGACGGGAGTACGAGGGGTATGATGACGATTCCGATCGGATACGGCCTGATAACACACTGCCGTCCTCAGTCGAACGGCAGATCGCCTCGAGAATCCTCCGTGGAATGTCACCAACTACCACCACCCCTCCCCCACCCCTTCATTTCAGGTGGAACAGGACGACGGAGGGGGTGGGGGAGGGGTTTCTCTAGAACAGCAGCATTTATGATTGTGGGTGAGAAACAGTATCCGCACTGCAGTTAATAGATTTAGAGTACTAGAGTTTGGTTGTAGTGTTACTAGACCTTACTAGAGTTTTCAGCCCCGCTACTGGCAGTTCCGTCGTTCAGCTTCCCGAGCGAATCAATCGCTCGAGAGTCACTGAACGTCCCGTCTATCCGTCCACTCGTCAGTTTTCGGCCCTATAACGACCGAAGAGAGCTATCATCCCATCGTCAGCATCCAGTGTTCCTACCCGGTTCGTCGTCCGTCTCCAGTTGAAACAAAGGGGTGGGGGTGGTGCGGTCCTCTGTTCCCGTCACGGCCGCGTCGATCTCGCGGAAAGATCGTGCGGGTTCATCCCACGTGAGGTAATGCCACAATTCTCTGTTCAATATCTTCCCCCACTACCGACCCTGTCAAGAGTCACGCTGCAGTCGTCGTCCTCCTTACCACCGTTTCCGAGTACTCGATCGGCGGCTCCGTCCCGACTGGATCGTCGACCCCTTCGTTTCAACTCCATCGATCCGTCCAGGAACGGCCGTCGTTCTTTCATTTCGGCTCCCGTCGCTTCGCTCACATGCCATCGCTTCCCCTCGAGTTCTGGACTCGTCGCCCCGTCTCGAGGATATCTTCCATTACCGGTCGGAGACTCTGTTCTCGGGCGGGACCGATGGGTCCGTTCGAACGGAATCGGTCAGCTGTCAGCGGATCGTCCATTCGGGGAACCGATCTCTCGTGAGTCCGGGCGAAACGTGTCTCATCGGCAACGTATTTAACGTAGGCTTAAGTGAGTTCAGTGCAGTAGTACGCGCAGACACACCCCGTGTGCTGGAGGCCCTACTATGGGACTGTTCACAGAACTCAAAGATAGTATCTCCCGGGTGACGGATCGCCTGTTCTCGGAACAGGAGCCGAAACGAATCGGGATCTACGGACCGCCGAACGCAGGAAAGACGACGCTCGCGAATCGGATCGCTCGTGACTGGACCGGCGACGCAGTCGGTACGGAGAGTCACATTCCACACGAAACGCGGCGCGCGCGCCGGAAGGAGAACGTCGAGATCGAACGCAACGGCAAGTCGGTGACGATCGACATCGTCGACACCCCCGGCGTGACGACGAAAGTCGACTACGAGGAGTTCACCGACGAGATGGAGGAGGACGACGCCATTCGTCGGTCCCGCGAGGCGACCGAAGGCGTCGCCGAGGCGATGCACTGGCTCCGCGAGGACGTCGACGGCGTCATCTACGTGCTCGACAGCGCAGAGGACCCGATCACGCAGGTCAACACGATGCTGATCGGCATCATCGAATCGCGCGATCTCCCCGTTCTCATCTTCGCGAACAAGATCGACCTCGAGGAATCGAGCGTGAAGCGGATCGAGGACGCCTTCCCGCAGCACAAGACCGTCCCCCTCTCGGCGAAGGAAGGCGACAACATGGACGAAGTGTACGACTCGATCGCGGAGTACTTCGGGTGATCACCGATGCCAAAGGCACAGAACACCGACGACCCGGACGACGGCATCCAGATCGATCTCATCAGCGGCGAGCGGATGGAGCAGATGGCGACGATGGAGAAGATCCGGATGATCCTAGACGGCGTCCACGACGGCAACATCGTCATCCTCGAGGAGGGATTGACGCCGGACGAAGAGAGCAGACTGATCGAGACGACGATGGCCGAGATCAGCCCTGACGAGTTCAACGGGATCGAGATCGAGACCTATCCGAAGTCCGAGGCCAACGACTCCTCGTTGCTCGGCCGGATCATGGGCCAGGAACAGTCGACGGCGAAGCTGACGGTGATCGGGCCGGCGAACCAGATCGAGACGCTACACAAGGACGAAACGCTCATCAGCGCCCTCGTGTCCCGACGAAACTAATGCCCCACGAATGCACGAACTGCGGCCGGACGTTCCCCGACGGCTCCAAGGAGATGCTGTCGGGCTGTCCGGACTGTGGCGGAAACAAGTTCCAGTTCACCCCGTCCCGGTCGCTATCGGGCGGGACGAGCGACGGTTCCAGTGGAACCGCTCCCTCGAGCGAGGACGCGGCGGGGACCACCGAATCGACACCTGCGGAGTCGTCACCCGGGGCCGACGCGGACGCCGCGGCCGTCGACGACCCCCCACCCGGGGACTGGGACGACGACTCGAGTTCCGGCTGGGGCTCCAGCGTCTCCGACGCGACCGAGACCGTTCGGGAGTGGGTCTCCAAACGGGAGGCGGAAAACGACGCCGGGACGCAAGACGAGCCCACGGATCGCCAGGCGATGTCGGCCGACGACTTCGAAGAGTGGCCCGATTCGGCCCGGCGGCCGTCGGATCGATCGTCCGCACCAGATACGTCCGACACCGGGGCGGCGAACTCGGGATCGACGCCTCGGCCGAAGTCCCGGGAGGAACCGACTCGAGCCACGATGGCCGACGACGAGAACTCGGCCCAGGCCGACGCCCGGAGCGGCGTCGTCTCGGAGGACGACCTTCCGACCGGAACCGTCGAGGGAGCCACGCGAAACGACCGCGGTCGGTCGGCGCATTCGACACCCGATCGGGACCGGTCCGACACTGCCCGCGAGCGAGTCGACTCCGACCGACAACCGGCGGCGCGTTCCGGGACCGACGAGGTCGATGGTGACGCACCGACGGACGAATCGCCCGACGAGAGGGTGGCCACGGACGACGAGGAGATGGCCGCCGAACCCGATCACGGCCGCGTCGTCAGCGAACCCTCCGGGGAACGTCCGTCCATCGAGGAACTTCGGGAGGAACTCAACGAGCAGTTCGAGAGCATCAAAATCGTCCGTCCGGGGCAGTACGAACTGAATCTGATGGAGCTGTACAACCGCGAGGAGTACATCATCTCGCTTCAGGAGGACGGCCGCTACGTCATCGAGGTTCCGGACGCCTGGCGGGACGGCGAGGAGTGATGCGGGTTGCTGTACCGATGTCCCGGCGCGACCACCGCCGGATCGCGGTTTCGCCGGAACTGACGTACAGCAGACCCGTATGACCCACAGGCCCGCGATCTCCAGTTGAAACGGAGGGGTCCAATCGGCCACGGACGGCGAGAGGGATGGTTTTAAGCGATGGGGGTGATAGCCCTCGCATATGAGCACTGCAACCAAGATCGTTCTCGCCACGCTCGTCGGAGCGGGAGTGCTGTCTGCGCTGGTCATCTTCCAGACCGCGTTCGTCTGATGTTCGAGGCTCGCGAACTCTCGGCTCCCCTCGAGGCCGTTCGCGAGGAGCACGCACCCGAAACGCAGGTGTTCGACTGCGAACGGGACTTCGAGACGCTGCCCCCCGAGGCGGCCGAAGATCTCGGACTCGTCGTCGACTCCCTCGAGCCGGCCACCTACCCGTCGTCGTGGGTGCCCGAGGACGCCCCTGCACTCCTGTCGCGATACGCGGGATCGGAGTTCACGATCGGCATGCCCGGCGACGGCAGCGTCGTCTGGACGCGACAGACCGAGCCGCCGCTCGTCATCGTCAAGCCGCGCGTCCAGGGCTCCCCCGAGTCGTTCGTCGACTTCCTCGTCGCGGAGGCGTTCGTCCAGCTCGGGCTCGAGGTACCCGAACAGTTTCTGGGCTTCTTCGAGGACGGCTATCGCGAGTTGAACGAGTCGGCCCCGCTCGATCCGACCAGTACGTATCAGATCGCCGCGGCGCTGTACGACGCCTGGCTCGGCCTCCAGACGCGAGCGGTCTTCGCGACGTGGCACGATACCCATCCCGACCTCGCGGACGCGTGGCAGGACGCCGGCGACCGACTCGAGGGGCGGGTCTCGTCGCTCCCCGGCGAGGTCGCCCGCGGCGAAACCGACTTCGCCGACGCGACGGAGTTGGCCTGTGCCGCGATCAAACACGCCATCGAACTGCCGGCCCCCTTCGCAGCGCTCGATACCGAGGCCTACCGCGACCACGGGAGCGAGTACGCGATCAGGTGGGCCGAGAAGACCTTCGAGTCGCTCGAGGAGTAACCACCCTCGGCTCGTCCGCCACGAACGGAGCCGACCGCGATTGCGAACCGAACCGGGCGTCGATTCGAAATCGAAAATTCGTCCACAGGCCCGGAAATTCGTCCGTCGTCGTGTAAGTTCGCTCGACACTCGGTCGTCGCTGAACAGGATTTACCGTCTTCTATGCCAAACGTTAACGCATGACGGGGAACGGCATGCAACTGGTACCGCGTCGAACCGTCGTGGCGATGACGGGTGGAACGGCAGCGGCCGCGCTGTCGGGATGTCTCGGTGGTGGTGATTCGGACGAAGAACGCGAGGGAGACGGGGAGAGCCCGACGTCCGAGTCGGCCGTACTCGAGCTCTGGGATGGGATCGAGGAGATTCGGCTCGAGACCGGTATCGCGGTCTGGATCGGCGTCGATCCGGAGCCGATCGCGGGCGAGGAGAACCCGACGCTCGTGTGTGTCGACGGCCGGGAGTACGCGATTACCTGGGAGAACGCGGACGGCTTCTTGCACAACGTCGAACTCCGGGACGAAAACGACGAGGTCGTCGACGAGTACGCGACCGATGCGACGGCGACCGAGGGCGAGACCCGGACGCTCACGTTCGAGGCGACCGAGGAACTCCACGAGTACGTCTGTGAACCCCACGAACCGACGATGCGTGGTCCGATCGAGATCGTCGACGCCGGCTGAGTGGGACGCCGCCCGAATCGAGGACCGGACCCGAACCCAGCTGGTGTCGGAATCCGGACCGGAATCCGTCGCCGTCAGTCCTCGGTCGTCAGCGAGGCGGCGCGAATCTCGAACGTAGTTCCCGGGTCGATCCTGACGACGGTGTCGTTCGTGTTGAACGTCAGCGACGTATTCTCGGTCCCCGACTCGCGGAAGAGGGCGTCGAGCGAGTCGGGATCGACGTCCTGAAAGAGGGCACACTCCTCCGGATCGAGATCCGCGTTCTTCGCCTTCGCGATCGCGCTGACGAGGGCGTCGCTCAACTCGCGATCCCGGCGCGGATCGTACCAGATTCGCACCTCGTCGTTTTCACTGGCTCCCATGGAACCGTCCGTACACCGACGGATGGGATAACGCTACCAGCCCGTCACTTTCGAACTCGACGGCTTCCCGACGGAGTCGAACCCTAGAAATCGGCGTCGGTACTGCCGTCCTCGTCGAGATCGATCACGCCGTCGAACAGCGCCCGGAACTCGTCGACGATCGCCTCGTCGTGGGGGTCCTCTGAGAGGTGAAAGAGCCCCACTGCGTCGTGCTCCTCGAGCAAGGTGAGGATGCGCTCGACCGTCTCGAGGGCGTCTTCCTCCCCGGCGTAGTAGGCGAGTTCGGTGACGGAGTCGAAGCTCAGCCGGAGTTTCCCGTCGTGGGCCTCGAGGAAGCCGTCGATGTGTTCGACGATCCCATCGAGGTCGTCCGGGGCGGCGACGTAGTGGACGGTGTCGCTCTGACGGCGCGAGTAGCCCCGTTCGATCGAGAGCGTATCGAGAATCTCCGCGCGCTCCTCGTCGACGTCGTAGTGCTCGAGTTTCTGTTTGACCTCGCGGGCGGTGGTTCGGGTGGAGACGACGAGGAACTGGTCGGTGTCGGTTTTGAGAAAATCGGTGTCGATGCGATCCGTCTCACCGGTGCTCGGATGGAGCAAGAGGACGCCGGTTCCCCCCGGGATCGTCTCCGGCGCGTCGTCGATCTCGAGCCTGTAATCCATGCTGGTGTGAACAACTTTCGACTCCCCCTTAAGCGTGCGGATGTCCACGGCTTCGGGCCGAACGCGACCGCAACGGCGACTCGAGTCGAACGGGTTTTCAGAAATCGGACCGAAGATCACGTATGAGCGTTCGCGAGGAGTTCGACGAGTGGGCCGCGACCGGCCGCGACAAGGGCATGGAGGAACGACACTGGCACACGGCGAAACACGCACTCGCACGAATGCCGGTCGAACCCGGCGATACCGTCCTCGACCTGGGTTGTGGCAGCGGGTACGCGGGTCGTGCCCTCCGCGAGACGAAGGACGCGGGTCGGGTGTACGGACTCGACGGCGCGCCCGAGATGGCCCGCAACGCCGCGGGCTATACGGACGATCCGGAGGTCGCGTACGTCGTGGGCGACTTCGACCACCTGCCCTTTGCCGACGACTCGATCGACCACATCTGGTCGATGGAAGCCTTCTACTACGCGGCGGATCCCCACCACACCCTGGCCGAAGTCGCCCGTATCCTCCGGCCGGGTGGGACCTTCTACTGTGCGGTCAACTACTACGAGGAGAACGTCCACTCCCACGAGTGGCAAGACCGCATCTCGATCGAGATGACCCGCTGGGACCGCGAGCAGTACCGTGAAGCGTTCCGCGAGGCGGGCCTGCACGTCGCCGAACAGGACAACATCCCCGATCGGGAAATCACCATCCCCAGCGAAGCCGAGTTCCCCACCGAGGAGTGGGACACCCGCGAGGACATGGTCGAACGCTACCGCGAGTACGGCACGCTGTTGACCGTCGGCGTCGCTCCGTGACTGACTCTCGAGGCTCCCGTCGCCGCGTCGGACACCTCGTCCTCGACGCCCGCCGTTTCGACTCGAGTCGTCGACCCCGTCGACCCCTCCATTTCCACTCGAGTCGCCATGCAGTCGTGCGATTCGTCCGGTCGTTCTCGAGGGGAAGTGTCCCTCTGAGCCCTCGTAACCGAGTTCGTGCGATCGTTCCTTTCGCTGATTCGACGCGTTCGATTGGGTCGTCCCGTAGTCCCGACTCGGAGGGAAACACCACGCTCCCGGCTTCCGATCAGGTGTACATCGACCTGCAGTGGTTCCGTTAGACGAGACGTTCGATCTCCAGTCGTTCGGACGGTCCGGAAACGTCGAAATCGCTATCGGACGCGACGAGTGGTTCGTCGAGTTCGACCGCTGCACCCGCGATAAACGCATCACGAGCGGCGCGCGGATCGCCGTGATGGCGGAGTTCGTCCTGTAGTTCGCCCGCAGCGCGTGCAAACGCCTTCGTCTCGTCGACGATCGGTAGCCACTCGAGCGCACTATCGACGGCGGCGAAGTCCGTCGGATCGCTCTTGAACACCTCGCCCTGATAGATTTCGAACAGAACGAGCGAGGGTGCGACGGCGCGTTCGTCGATGTGGTCGTCGACGTAGGCGACAGCGTCGTCGTCGCCCTCCAGATAGTCGATGAGGACGCTGCTATCGTACACCGTCATCGATCGCCGACGCTGCGCTTCATCTCCGATCGCGCCTCACGAGCTTTCTCGGCGGCGTCGGTGTCGTTCCAGAGGCCCGCGCCTTCACGGGCCGTTTCGCGACGCTCCTCGACCAGCCGCGAGAGGAGATCGTCGAACGTCTCATCGTCGCCTTTCAGCGACTCGAGCGCCGCGTGGATTTCCTCGTCGACGCGAATGAATTTGCTCACACGCGTCCGTATACTACAAGGTCCTTTCCCGGGTCGCCATCCATCCGTCAGAACGGACTGGAGCCGTCCCGATCCTCGGGTGGACCCCACGCGTTTCAGTTTCGCCGCGGTACGGGAATCCTTATTCACGGCGGCGATGAACCTCCGTCGATGGCAGCCCAGGACGAGGAACCGCCGTCGATCGAGCATCCGTTACTCGAGTCGAACTTCCTCGAGCGACGACTCTACCAGCTGAAACTCGCCGGCACGGCCGCGAACGACCACACGCTCGTCTGTCTCCCGACGGGGCTCGGGAAGACGACCGTGAGCCTGCTGGTGACGGCCCGTCGGCTCGAGGAGGTCGGCGGGAAATCCCTGATGCTCGCGCCGACGAAACCCCTCGTCCAGCAACACGCCGACTTCTACCGCGAGGCGCTGCAGGTCCCCGACGAGGAAATCGTCGTCTTCACGGGCGACGTCAGTCCCGACGACCGGGCCGCGCTGTGGGAGGCGGCGACGGTGGTGCTGGCGACGCCGCAGGTCATCGAGAACGACCTCGTCGGCTCACGGATCTCGCTGCGGGACGTGACGCATCTGACCTTCGACGAGTGTCACCGCGCGACCGGCGACTACGCCTACAACTACATCGCCGAACGCTACCACGCCGACGCCGCGGATCCGCTCGTGACGGGGATGTCGGCCTCGCCCGGCGGCGACGAGGAGGCGATTCTCGAGGTCTGTGAGAACCTCGGCATCCAGGAGGTCGAGGTGATGACCGAGGACGACGCCGACGTCGCCGAGTACACCCACGACACCGACGTCGAGTGGGAGCGCATCCAGCTTCCCGAGGAGGTGCTGGAGATCCGCGACGCGCTCAACGAGGTGATCAAAGAGCGCCTCGAGAAGCTGAAGGAACTCGGCATCGCGGACTCGACGCAACCGGATCAGTCCCAGAAGGACCTGAACAGGATGCGCGCGGAGCTCCAGCAGTTGATCAACAACGACCAGTCAGAGGGGTTCGAGGGGATGTCGATCCACGCCGAGGTGATGAAGCTCCGCCAGGCGGTCACGCTGGTCGAGACCCAGAGCGTCGAGGCCGTCCGCCGGTACTTCGACCGCCAGCGCAACCAGGCCCGGTCCTCGGGCGCGTCGAAGGCCAGCCAGCGACTCGTCTCGGACCCCCGCGTTCGCGAGGCGATGCGGAAGGCCGAGGACTTCGACGAGATCCACCCCAAATACCGCAAGACGCGGATGCTGCTCGCCGAGACGCTGGGATTGGAGGACGGCGAGCGCGTGATCGTCTTCACCGAGTCCCGCGATACGGCGGAAGCACTCACGGACTTCCTCTCCGATAGCTTCGACGCCAAGCGGTTCGTCGGCCAGGGCGACCGCGAGGGCAGCGACGGGATGACCCAGACCGAGCAACAGGAGGTCTTGGACGAGTTCCGCGCGGGCGAGTTCGAGGTGCTGGTCTCGACCTCGGTCGCCGAGGAGGGCCTGGACGTCCCGGAGGTCGACCTCGTGCTCTTCTACGAACCCGTACCGACCGCGATCCGCTCCATCCAGCGCAAGGGGCGGACGGGTCGCCAGTCGGAAGGTCGGGTCGTCGTGTTGATGGCCGAGGACACCCGCGACGAGGCCTACTTCTGGATCTCCCGACGCCGCGAACAGGAGATGGAGGACGAACTCCGCGAGCTAAAGGGGATGGCCGACGACCTCGAGGAGGAACTCGACGACTCCCAGCAGGCGCTGACCGACTTCGAGGGCGATCCCGACGAGAGCGGGGTGAACGTAAACGGCGGGGCGGGTGACACCGACGCAGTCGGCGATTCGTCCACCGGAAACGGGGGGGTTGCCGACCAGCCGGGACTCCAGACGTTCGGCTCGGAGCACTCGGATCCGAGTACCGATTCCGACGCACCTGGGGGGGACGAGGACGTCGAGACGCACGCTCCGTCGGCCGAGGGCGACGCTGTCGCGATCGTCGCCGACCAGCGCGAGATGGACGCGAACATCGCGCGTGAACTCTCACGGCGCGAGGAGTACGAGGTTCGCCTCGAGACGCTCGACGTGGGCGACTACGTCCTCTCCGATCGCGTCGTCGTCGAGCGGAAATCGACCGCGGACTTCGTCGATTCCTTGGTCGGCGGGGACCGGTCGGTCTTCGAGCAGGTCGGCGCGATGACCAGACACTACTCGCGGCCGATCGTCGTCGTCGAGGGCGAGGGGCTGTACGAACAGCGCGATATCCACCCGAACGCGATTCGGGGTGCGCTCTCGAGTCTGGCCGTCGACTTCGGCGCGAGCGTGTTGCGAACCGAGAGCGAGGAGGACACCACCGAACTCCTGGCGACGATCGCCGGCCGGGAACAGGAAGTGGCCGACCGCGAGGTCTCGATCCACGGCGAGAAGCAGGCCAAGACCCTGGCCGAACAGCAGGAGTACGTCGTCGCCTCGATCGCCGAGATCGGTCCCGTCACGGCGCGCTCGCTGCTCTCGGAGTTCGGCACCGTCGAGGAAGTGATGATCGCCAGTGAGGAGGAGTTGCAGGAAGCCGACGGCGTGGGTCAGGTGACGGCCGAACGGATCCGCGAGGTTATCGGCACCGACTACGCCGGTCCGGGCTGAACCGCGGGGCGTGGTCGCCGAGTGCGTACGGAGTCGGATCTCCTCGGGCGCTCGAGCGTCGTCTCGGCTCGGAGGATCGACCGTCGTCTCGGGTCGGACGGTCGGCGACCGGGGACGGCCGCCGAACTGCCGACGCGTTCGTGTCGTGGAGACAAGACCTTTGGTCCGAGCGATGGTATCTGTCGTCGGGTACTACACACGTGTCCCCGCTTACGAGTCCCGGCGGTACCGAATCCCTCCGGCAGTTTCGGGTCGCCATCCTCCTCGGAATCGCTTCGATTCCTCTTACAGTCGGGATCAACTTGGCGTATACCCCCGATCCCGTTTCGGCGACGCCGCTGTTCGCCGCCTGTATCGTGTCGGGGTATCTGTATCGGCCGCGGCCGGTGATCGGAATCCGCGCAGGCGTAGTTACCGGCCTCGCGGGCGGGGTGCCGATTCTCGTCCGGCAGGGTGTCGCCGCTGTCGGCGACTGGTGGGGTAACGCGATACTCGTCGATCTCGTCGGTGACTCGTGGGGGATGGCCCTCTCTTCGGCTGGCGCGGGCGTGCTCACGGTCGCGATCCTGACGATCGTCCTGGTAGTCGTCGGATCGGTCGGTGGCTTGGTCGGCGGGTGGCTCAACGACCGTCTCGGTGGACGCGGGGCGCTCGGGACGAACGCCTGACCGGAACGGTCTTTCGATCCGGCGGCCGCGACCGGAATTCTGAACACGACGCGCCCCCTACGATCCTCCCGAATGGCCGACGAGCAGTCACCGACGGACGCTGCCGACGACCCCCTCGAGATCGACGACCCGATCGTGCTCTTCGACGGGGTCTGTAACCTCTGTACCGGCTTCGTCCAGTTTCTCGTCCCGCGGGATCCCGAGGGACGCTTTCACTTCGCGTCGCTCCAGTCCGACGTCGGCGAGCGGCTGTTGACCACCCACGGCCTCGCCGGCGACGAACTCGACTCGATCGTTCTGATCGAGGGCGAGGACGTCTACGTGAAGTCCGCGGCCGTCATCCGCATCGCGTCCATTCTCGGCGGGATCTACGCGCTCGCACGTCCCCTTCGATACCTCCCGCGTCGGCTTCGGGACTGGGGCTACGACCTCGTCGCAGCCAATCGCTACCGGCTCTTCGGGAAGAAAGAGCAGTGCATGATGCCGAGCGAGGACGTCCAGTCGCGGTTTCTCGACTGACCGGCGGTCTCGAGTCGCGTCGAACGTGAGGAATTCGGCCGTAAAAACCCGTTTCAACCCTCGTAGCCGGCGTAGGACATCACATCCGCGAAGATATCGGTGTCCATCGCTTCCCGGTAGACGATGCCGTTGACCATCCCGCCGGGGTAGACGTTGCCGTTCATGGCGTGGTCGACCTTGTGGCAGTGGGCCAGGTAGATGCCGGGGTCGGCGTCGGCCTCGAACTCGACGGTGTGGCGCTCCGCCGGAGCGATGTTGGTGACGTCCTGTTCGTACTGGGCCGCCTCGGGAACCTGGCCGCCGTCCTTCTCGACGAGGCGGAAGCGGTGGTTGTGCGTGTGCATCGGGTGGGACATATAGCCCGCGTTGACCATGTGAAGGCGAACGGTGTCGCCGTGGTCGACGATGATCGGCGAGCCGTCTTCGGGGTGGAGCGTCCGCGGGAGGCTCTTCCCGTTGATGGTGAACACGTCGGGGTTGCGCTCACGGGGGCTGTACGAGACGTCCTCGCCGTCGAGCTGGCGGTTCAGCCGGGAGTCCCAGTCTTTGATGGTGAAGAAGTACTCCTTGTCCGCCGGCTCGTACCCCTTCGGATCGACGCGAAAGATGCCGTACATCCCCATGTCGATGTGACGGTGGGTCTGGTAGTGGCAGTGATAGAGGTGTGTACCCGGGACGTTCGCGGGAATCGTGTAGGTGTGTTTCTCGCCGGGTTCGACGGTGATCCCGGTCGTGGTCGGGACGCCGTCGTTCTCCCAGGTCTTCTTCGCGCCGTGGAAGTGCAGCGTGTGGGGGTGGTCGGCGTCCGTGTTATCCAGGGTGACTTCGATGTCGTTGCCCTCGGTCGTTCGGAGAATCGGTCCCGGAACGCTGGGATCGCGGTCGTCGGCCTGGAACGCCCAGACCCGCGGGAGTTCGACCGGACCGCCCATCGAATCCAGCGGGTGGACGGCGTGACGGGAGGTCACCGAACGCAGCGTCACGTGGCCGCCCTGTTCGTCGACCTGGACGACCTCCGGAGCACTCGTCCACGGGAGGTCCGACCCGTCGTCGTCCTCGTCCGTATCGTCGTCGGTCTCGTTCGTCGGGGTCGATCCGGGATCGGAACGGCCGGTACAGCCCGCCAGGGCCGCCGCGCCGCCGGTCGCAATGAGCAGTTCGCGTCGAGAGAGTCCGTTGCCGGGGGCACCAATACGATCGGTCATAGACGATTGAACCTAAGAAGAGCCGGCGTATAGGGGGGGAAGGTGATTCCTGATTCCCGGGAAGTCCCGAGAACATGTTCCCCGACACGGATAGGATACGTGAACCGAAACTGAATCGGGTCCGTCGACGGCGGTCGCGACTCGAGCGCGTCCGTTGCGGGTCCCGACGGCGCTTACCGGAGGGCGTTCAGCGTCTCGCTCGCCTCGCGCGCGGCCTCGAGACACTCCCTGGCGTATCCGGGATCGTCCGTCGCGGCCGCCTCGGCCGCGAACTTCTCGAGGGCCTGCCGCAGCGAGTCGCGGGCACCCTCGAGGTCACTCGTCGCGTCCCCCCGCGACCGCCCGCCAGCGTCGGTTCGTCGCGGCGAACGACGGCTCGAGCGTTCGGGCGTCGACTCGGGAGGCGAGCGATCGCCCCCGGACCGGGCGTGATTGCCGGTCGGCTCCGACCGTGCCGATGCAGGGTCGGTTGCCGCCCCATCGCCAGCCTTCGGGCTCGCGTCGGCGTCGATGCGGGCCGTCCCGCCCCGACGGTCGTCGTTCGCGTCGTCGACGGGTTCGGCCGCAGACGCAGAACCGGCGTCTACAGTTGCGTCGGCGTCCGCAGTTGCGTCGGCGTTCGTTGGAGTCCCGTCGGCGTCGGCCGCCGCCTGGTCACCGTCGGCCCCCTGACCCGCCGTCTCGACCTCGGTTCCTTCGACGGCTTCGGGACGGCCGTGACAGGACGGGCAGAATGTCGTCCCGTCCTGCTGGAAGAGGGGATCGCCGCAGGTGCCACAGTGGGCGTTGGTCATCGTCGCGCCCTTGAGCAGGAGGTCGCTCATCCGCTGGGTCGCCTCCCGTTCCCGTTCGTCGCGTTCGTACTTCTCGCGTAGTTCCTCGCGCAGGGCTTCCTTGTCGATCCCCCCGTCGTCGCCTGCGTCGCTGTCGCTCATATCCACAGCCACGGGCTACACCGTCGAAAAAGCTACGACACGACGGATCCGTGCGGGGCCATCGCTGTACTCGGCCGTTCACTCGGTTCTGCGGTACATCCCCTTCGACGCCGGGCGGGTCTCCTCGTAGCCGAACCGTTCGTAGAAGCCGTCGACGTCCGCGAGCAGATTGACGTACGCGTCCGGGGGTGCGGTCTCGTCGATGTAGCCCTCGAGGGCCTCCATGATCCGCGTCCCGAGCCCCTGGCCCTGATGGGCGGGATGGACGGCCATATCCGAAATCTGGTAGACGGTCCCGCCGTCGCCGACGATCCGACCCATGCCGACGACCTCGCCGGTCGGCTCGTGGACCGCGACGACGCCGAACAACGAGTTCGGGAGGCCCCGTTCGATCCCCTCGAGCGATCGGGGCGACATCCCGGCCGCCTCGCGCAGCCGGGCGAACGTCTCGGGATCCGGTAGTTCCTCGCGGAGGGCGTAGGGATCGTCCGAATCTCCCTCGGGGCCAGAGTCGCCTTCGCCGCCGCTCATGGCTCGAGCGCCGCCTCCACGGCGTCGACCGCGGCTTCGGGCGTCTCGACGGTCTCGATCTCGAGGTCGGCGACCTCGTGGGTCTCGAGGCCGACGATGGGCCGGTCGTAGATCCCCGCGAAACCGATCTCCGAGAGGGTGCCGACGCCGCCTGTGAGCGCGATGACCGCGTCGCCGTTCAGCGGCACGAGCGCGTTTCTGGCATGGCCGAGTCCCGTGGCGATCGCCGTATCGACGTACTCGTTTGCGGCGTGGCGCTGCTCTCCGGGGAGGATGCCGATAGTGGTCCCGTCTTCGGCTTTCGCGCCGCGACAGACGGCCTCCATCGTGCCGCCGCGGCCGCCACAGACGACCGTGTGGTCCCGGGAGCCGAGTTCGCGACCGACCGCGACCGCGCGTTCGCGTGCCTCGTCGGTGATCCGTCCGCCGCCGATGACGCTGACGCGATATCCCATACGGAATGGGCGGCGCGCGGTCCCAAGATCGATTCGATATTCCGTTCGCCGATCGTCGACTGCGTCGCGTGTGGATCACGCCGGTACCGGCGACAGCGGTTCCGATATTCTGACAGATATATTAGTCGGAATTTTCGACGATCGACGTGTTTTTCATCGTCAGTATCAGGCTTGCGTGGGGATTCCGACGGATTTAACGCAGGGGCTGCTCGAGTTTTACGTGGTATGACGAAAGTTAGCGTGGTCGGCGCGGCCGGAACGGTCGGGGCCGCCGCTGCCTACAACATCGCGCTTCGTGACATCGCGGACGAACTCGTACTGGTCGACATCCCGGACAAGGAAGACGACACGATCGGCCAGGCCGCCGACGTCAACCACGGCGCAGCGTACGATTCGAACACGACGATCCGACAGGGCGGCTACGAGGACACCGCCGGTTCGGACGTCGTCGTCATCACCGCCGGCATCCCGCGCCAGCCGGGCCAGACCCGCATCGACCTGGCGGGCGACAACGCGCCGATCATGGAGGACATCGGCTCCTCGCTGGCCGAACACAACGACGACTTCGTCACCGTCACTACGTCGAACCCCGTCGACCTGCTCAACCGACACCTCTACGAGTCGGGCGACCGTGCCCGCGAGAAGGTGATCGGCTTCGGCGGCCGCCTCGACTCCGCGCGGTTCCGCTACGTCATCTCCCAGCGCTTCGACGCGCCCGTCCAGAACGTCGAGGCGACCATCCTCGGCGAGCACGGCGACGCGCAGGTCCCCGTGTTCTCGAAGGTCCGCGTCAACGGCCAGGACCTCGAGTTCTCCGACGACGAGAAGGAGGAACTGCTCGAGGAACTGCAGACCTCGGCGATGAACGTCATCGAGAAGAAAGGCGCGACCCAGTGGGGTCCCGCCACCGGCGTCGGCCACACTGTCGAGGCCATCCTCCGCGACACCGGCGAGGTGTTGCCCTGCAGCGTCACGCTCGAGGGCGAGTACGGCCACGAGGACACCGCCTTCGGCGTCCCCGTCAAACTCGGTTCCGAGGGCGTCGAGGAGATCGTCGAGTGGGACCTCACGGAGTTCGAGCGCAACCAGCTGGGCGAGGCCGCCGAGAAGCTCTCCGAGCAGTACGACGAGATCGCGTAAGACAGCGCCAGCGACTACTTTTCCCGTCGCGGCCGGACGCGAACCGCCGCCGGACCGGGATCGATCGTCACCCCGAGCGACGGCTCGAGCGCGTCGGCGACGGGATCGAACTCGACGCGACGAACGATCGTCGCGAGCGCGAGTTGCAGTTCGGTCATCGCAAAGCGCATCCCGAGACAGTGACGGGGGCCGCCGCCGAAGGGGAAGTAGGCGTACTCGGGTCGGTCTGAGTCGTCCTCGAGCGTCCAGCCGCCGTCCTCGGTCCCGGTTCCCGACGCCAGCCACCGCTCGGGTCGGAACGTCGCCGGCTCGTTCCACCAGCGCTCGTCGCGTTGAATCCCGTAGACAGAGAGTTGCAGGGTCGTCCCGGCCGGAACGCGATAGCCGCCCAGTACCACGTCGGACGTCGGCTCACGGTAGACGCCCGTCGCCGGCGGATAGAGCCGTAGCGCCTCCCTGACGACCGCCTCGGTGTACGCGAGGTCGCCGAGCTTTCCGACCGTCGGATCGCGGTCGCCACAGACGGCCGCGAGTTCGCGCTCGAGTTCGGCCCGCACGGCGTCGTCACCACCGAGTAGCCAGCACGCGACCGTCAGCGTCGTCGCGGTCGTCTCGTGGCCGGCGAACAGGAACGTGATGAGTTGATCCCGAACCGCCTCGGGGGCGAGCCGCGAGCCGTCGGGATACTCCGCGCGGGCGAGCAGCGAGAGGAGGTCGTCGCCCGTCGCGTCCGCCGCGCGTCGCTGCGCCACCAGATCGGCGACGAGGGTCTCGAGGTCGGCCATGGCGTCCTCGTACTCGCGTTCGACGCGATCGGGGAACCACGACGGCAGGAGCCCGCCGATCGCGAGTCGGCGAGGCGAAGCGTACCGGTTGACGGCGTTTGCGGCGCGGATAACGGTCGCGGTGCGGTCGTCCTCGAGTGGCAGGTCGAACAGCGACCGGGCGAGAACGCGAAGGGAGTATCGCGATAGCTCCTCCCGAAGCGAGATCGTCTCGCCGTCGTCCCAGCCGTCGACGAGCGTCGCCGCCTCGTCGACCATCACTTCGGCGTACGAGCGGATTCGAGCCGGCGTGAACGACGACTGCAACAGCTGGCGCTGGCGACGCCACCGCTCGCCCTCGGTGAACGCGACCCCGGACGGGGCGATGAGCTCGCCGAAATCGGTTTCGAACTCGCCCTTTCGGAACGCGTCGGCCCGGGAGACCAGCACCGACTCGACCACCTCCGGATCGAAGACGAGCGCGGACTCGGTGCCGTACGCATCGTAGGCGACCACGTCGCCGGTCTCGCGCGCCGTCTCGAGGAAGCCGAACGGGTCGCGAGCGATCGACAGCGTACTCCCGACCAGCGGGAGCCCGCCCAGTCGCGGCGGCCGCGGCGCGTTCGCGGAATCGGCCGTCGTCGATGCCTCGGCGTCGACTCGCGGTGGCTGCGTATCGGACATGATCGAACGTAGCCCCGGAACTAACGTCGTCTCTCGGGCGAAGCACTGAACTTCTTTATAACTGGCGACGAGACGAGGCGTATGCAATCGGCGGATCTGACGCTTCGCTTGCCGAAGGGGATGCGACTCCCCGTACCGACGCCGCCCGCCATCGAGTTCGAGCGCGAGGAACTGCTCTCCTGGCACGTCGATCCCGAGACCGAGCGCGTTCGGTTCCTCTCGCTGATCGTCGGCGATCGCGACGCGATCCGAGAGACGGCACTCGACCTCGAGGTCGTCCACCGGTTCGATCTCACGCCGGTCGACGAGGACACCTTCTACGCGTACGCCGTGATGGACGTCCGCGCCGCCGACGCGGCGCTGATGGGTGCGTTCGACGATCCGGGACTCGTGATCGTGCCGCCAATCGTCTACACCGGTCGCGAGACCGTTCACGTTACGGTCCTCGGGGAATCCGACGCGCTTGCCGGCCTGCTGGATCGCTTCCCCGACGGTATCGGCGTCGAGGTCGAACGCGTGAGCGACCACCAGCGGAGAGCGGAGACGCTCGCGGGACGACTCACCGCGCGACAGTTCGAGGCCCTGGCGACGGCCCGCGAGTTGGGCTACTACGACGTCCCGCGGACGGCGTCGCTGGCCGACGTGGCGGCGGCGCTCGAGTGTTCGGAGAGTGCGGCGTCGACGCTGCTCCGGACGGCCGAATCGGAACTGGTGGATGCGGCGGTGCGACGGTGAGGAGAAGGAAAACTGCCGGCGTCTGTCAGGGGATCACCTGCTCGCCGTCGTCGTCGTAGATCGTGATCGCGTCCACGGGACAGGTGCGCGCGGCGAACTTCGCGTCGAGTTCGGCGTCGTCGGGCACCTCCCGGACGAACACGCCGTCCTCGCGTTCCTCGCTGTCCTCGAGGATGGCCTTCCCCCTGGATTCGTCCTTCACGAACGCGTCCCACTCGGCCACGCACTGGAACATCCCGATACAGGTGTCCTCGTCGAACTCGACCTTCATGGGCGGGGCTTGGGCCGATCGGCGTAAATCGTTAGCGGTGGGAGCTCAGGCGCGTTTGATCACCCACAGCGCGGCGGCCCCGCCGAGGACGATCACGAACCAGTAACTCGCCAGCCGGTAGACGGTCGTGACCGCGAGCGCGTCGGTCGTCGACAGCACGGTCATGACGGGCAGGAGCGCGACGAGCGTCCCCTCGATGGCCGCCAGCCCGCCGGGCAGCGGCGTCGAGCCGGCGATGACGGAGATCGGCACGAGCACGCAGACCAGAAGCACCGAGACCGGCGTCTCGAGCGCGAGCCCGGCGAAGTACAGCGGGAGTGCAAACAGCACCCAGCCGACGTACGTGAACGCGATGGCGATCACGAGCTCCCGAGGGGAGTCCGCGATCCGCTCGAGCGCTTCGAACAGCCGGTCGATCCGCTCGGCGATCGACTCGATGGTAATCCGCTCGGTCCGGGTGGCGATCGGCTCGAGCAGCCGGAGGACGATCTCGCGGAGGCGGTAGCGGGTCCACCACGTGATCGCCATGACGAGCGGGAGGATCACCGCGACCGCGACGAGGACGACGACGAGGTTCTCGAGCGCCCCCGGGAGCCCGGCCTCGAACAGCAGGTAGCCCAGCCCGAGGCCGCCGGCGGTGAAAAACGGGAGCAATCGCAACAGATCGGCCGTCACGACGCTCGCAAGGCTCTGTTCGTAGGTGGCACCCGTGTCGCGGGAGAGGATGTACGCGACGAACGGTTCGCCCCCGGCCTGCCCCATCGGGGTGACGTAGTTCGCGAAGGCTCCCGCGAGGAAGGTTACGAACAGCCGGCGGTAGGAGACCGAGACGCCGACCGCCTCGAGGACGACGTGCCAGGTCTTCCCCCACGCGGCGAGACACAGCAGCGTCGAGACGCAGGCCGCCACGACCCACCCGAGGTGGGCCGTCCGGAGTCGCTCGAGCGTCCCCTCCCAGCCGACGGCGGCACCAAGCAGGAACAGGAGTATCACGGCGACTGCGAAGCCGAGAGCCGTCTTTCCGACGGTTCTCCGGTCCAGCCAGCCCCCGCGTACCCGTTCGTCGCTTCCGAACACTGCTGTTCGTTCGTCGTTCGAAGCGGTTGGGATAAAGCACCATCGATCGGTTGCCGACCGTCCCCAGCCTTGGACGAACGATCTACGCCAGTAGTCCCGGTGTCGGGGTCGCTCGAGCCGCTTTTCTCCGAACTGTGCTACGTGTTACACGGAACCATACTTCAATACGGCTTTTCGTCCCTGCACCCGTTTCGTGGGGTATGACGGACGCCGGACGCCGGCCGATCGAATCGCGTGAATCGTCCGATCCGCTCGGACGAGCCATGCTCGCGTTCCGCCGGGGCGATCCCGGAACCCTGCTGTACCGCGACGGACCGGAGACCGGGGACGGGCGCGTCCGCGAGCACTACTTCCAGCCGCCGGAAGCGTGGAGCGACGGCACGATCGCCGTCCTCGAGCGACTGGCCGACCGCGAGACCGTCCTCGACGTCGGCTGTGGCAGCGGCCAGTACGCCCTGTGGTTGCAGAACCGGGGCGTCGACGTGACGGCGATCGACGCGAGTCCGGGGGCCGTCCGGACGGCGACCGAACGCGGCGTCGACGACGCCCGCGTGATGGACATGTTCGACCTCGCGTTCGATCGCGACCGGTTCGACGCCGTCTGCTGTCTCGGCACGCAACTCGGCCTGGGCGGCTCCCTGGCCGGCGAGCGGGACCTCCTCGCTGCGTTCGCCCGCGTCACCGCACCGGGCGGCCTCGCGATCGTCGACAACTACGATCCGACCCGCCTCGGACCCGAGTTTTTGGGCTACCGACCGGATCCCCGCGAGGGGCTTGCGCGGCGGTGTTTCCACCTCGAGTACCGACGCGACGGCGACGCGGCCGAAATCGACGAGACGGACGGCGAGGACGCCTGGGAGATCGGCCCGACGCTGCAGTTCCTGCTGTGTTCGCCTGACAGATTGCGTGACGCAACTGTCGGGACGCCGTGGCGGGTGACGGAGGTCCACCGGGCCGAAGGCGACGCCCACTACAGGGCCGTGTTGCGTGCGCGATCGGACGGAGACTGATACGGTTTACTGTACGTCATTTCCGGCGCACCCGCAGCCCGGGTCGCGGGTGCGCCGGTACATCGTTACAGTAATCCGTACGACGCGACCGGAGGTACGCTTTTCCACGGGTTCGTTGAAGCACACGGACGGATGGTCGCCGCCTCGTTCGCCGTGCTCGTCGCGATTTCCGTGCTCACCTGTCTGCTCATGGCCTGGGTGCTCGGCGCGAACAGCAACTCGCCGCCCTTTGCCCCGGCGATCGGTGCGAACGCCATCTCGACGATGCAGGCGGCATTCGTCATCGGCCTGCTCGCGGCCGCGGGAGCGCTCATGCAGGGCGGGAGCATCTCCGAGACGGTCGGTGCGGACCTCATCGACGGCGTCACGATCACGCCGCTGGCGGCCACCGCCGGGCTGTTGACGGCCGCGGCGTTCATGGGGGTCGGCATCTACACGCGGTATCCGATCCCCGCCGCGTTCGCGACGACTGGCGCGATGATCGGCGTCGGTCTCTCGCTGGGCGGCGATCCGGCGCTCGCGACCTACCGGCGACTCGGCACGTTCTGGGCGCTGGTGCCGATCATGTCCGGCGGGCTGGCGTACACCACCGCAGTCGTCCTGCGGCGCGACGACGTCCCCGAGACCGTCGGCGTCCCGTTGCTCGCGGGCGTGGTCGGGGCCATCGTCGCCAACGTCCGCCTCGGCGTGCTCCCCGATCCGGTCGCCGACCAGGGGACGCTCGCCCGAACGCTCTCCCGGCAGGTCGGTGGCGGACCGACGCTGGTCGGGAACGCGGACCTCGGGACCGTCGTCGTGACGGTCGCCGTCGGCGCGCTCGCGTTCGCCTGGGTTCGTCGTCGCGTTCGCGTCTCCGTCGAGGGCGGCATCCGATCGTTCCTGCTCGTGCTCGGGGGGATCGTCGCGTTCTCCTCCGGCGGCTCGCAGGTCGGCCTCGCGACCGGGCCGCTCGAGAACCTCTTCCGGGTCGAACTCGGGCTGCCGGGGATCGTCCTGCTGTCGATCGGTGCGGCCGGCATCCTCGCCGGTGCGTGGATGGCCGCGCCGCGACTCCTGCAGGCGACCTCACGCGAGTACGCCCAGCTCGGCGTCCGCCGTTCGATCGCGGCGCTCGTCCCCGGGTTCGTCATCGCCCAGCTAGCCATCGCGCTCGGGATTCCGATCTCGCTGAACAACATCATTCTCTCGGGAGTCATCGGCGGCGGTCTGGCGGGCGGCTCGGCCGGCGTCTCGACGCGCAAGATCGGCGTCACGATCACCTTCTGGCTGCTGACGCTGGCCAGTTCGACGGTCGTCGGCTACGGACTCTACCGGCTGTTCGCGGCGGTCATCGGTAGCTGACCAGCGGTCTCGGTCGGTCCGGTCGCCGTTTGAACCGGGCAGTGGCGAGCCGGTTCAGTCGACGACGGTCACCGGTGCCGCGGTCCGATCGACGACCGTCGTCGCGACTCCACGGCCCAGGACGCGCCGGACGAGTCCCGACGTCCGTCGGTCGTGGCCGTACATAACGACGTGATCGACGCTTTCGTCCGCCGCGTACTGCGGGATAACGGTCCCCGGACGCCCCTCGGCGGTCTCGATCCGAACGCGGTCGGAAGCGCCGTCCACGGCGTCGACCAGTTCACTGGCGTGCTCGCGCGCCTGTGCCGTTCGCTCCGCGTCCCGTTCGAGCACACCGCCTTCGCTGAGCGGAGCGTCGAGCGGCGTCACGACGGCGAGGAGCACCACGGCCGCGTCCGAAAACGTCTCGAGAGCGTACGCGAGCGCCTCCGGATCGCCGGGACGACCGAGTGAAGGGACGAGGACGGCGTCGGGATCGGCCATGACGTGACCTACTATCGCGACGGCAATCGGTCTGTCGGCGACCTCGAGCAGGCTGTCGCTCGCGTGTGGACCCGATTCGGTTCCCGGACGGTCGAGTGCAGAGCCACTGTCTGATTATTGAGCAGTCCGTCTCGGTCAGATACAGTCAGTCGTGCGGTTCCCTTTCGTCGCTGATTTCGCTATACAGCCACTCGGAGAACGTATCGGCGACCAGTTGCGGGGTCGCGTCTTCCTGGTAGCGATACACCGGTGGATCGTCCCCTTCTTCGGTGTCGAAAACCCAGAAGGCGGACCCCTGTAGCCCACGAAAGACGAACTCGGTTTCCTCGAGCGAGGCGTCGAGATCCCACCGCTCGATGCAGTCCTCGAGGAAATCCCGCTGATACTTCGGGGCGGGGTAGGTGAACTCGCTGCCCCGAAGAAACCCGTTGGTTCGTCTCCCGATGTGACGCAGACAGGACTTGTACGCGTCGGGGAGTTCGACGTCGAATTCGGCTTCCAGCTGTGCGAGTTCCTCGTCAGTACAGCCGTCGATCTCTCGTTTCGGTCCATAGCCGTACTCGACCAGCAATTCCAGGGCGCGTTCACCGACTGCGTGTGCGTTTTCGGACATCTTCGGCCTCCTTCAGCTCCGGGTCGTCACTCGGCGTTATCTCGACGCCAGGGAACTCGGACTCGAATCGTTTGCGGAGTTCTTCACAGCCTGTCGCAGGGAGCGTCCCGTAAAGAGGAACCCCAGTCGGCCGTTCCAGGATCGTGCTCTCGAGCCACGTGATTTTTCGTCGGCCTCGAGCGGTAACTGCGATCGGGTCTGGTTGGCGGTCCGCGTTCTCCGTAGGTATCATCCTCATCTCTGCTGGCGGACGTGAGCGGCTCCGTGACCAGCAGGTACTGTCGCAACTCGCTACCCGACGATCACCGATTCCAGTCGTTACGTGGCATCCTCTAGTTGCGCTGCCGCTTCGGCCGCCGCGTCCCGTAGTTCCTCGTCGCCGATATCCCACGAGTCACGGAGCGTGGGGTCTTCACAGTACGCGTCAGCTTCGCGAAAGAGGGCCTGCAGTATTTCGAAGGTAGCTTCGGAGAGACCGGGTTCTTCGTTCTTGAATTCCTCGAGGTACGTCTCGGAGAACTCCGTCGCAGAGAGTTCCCCTTCGAGGAACGATTCTATCAGCGATTCGTACTTCTCGATAACGTCTCGTTCAGTCATTGGAGTCGCTCGTCGATAGTGATCAGGTACGTTCCTGGTCCTCGCTACGTCCGTCCCGATACGAAAACCCTCCGTCGCTCGAGGGCGGGTTCGAGGGAAGACGAGAGACGACAGTTTAAACCGCGGGACGCGCCAAGCGCGGGTAATGAACATCGAGGAGCTGTCGGGGCTCCCGCCCGGGGCGATCGAGCACTTCCGGGACGAGGGGATCGAACGACTGTACCCGCCCCAGGCCGAGGCGGTCGAGGCCGGCGCGACCGACGGCGAGAACCTGGTCGCGGCCGTCCCCACGGCGAGCGGCAAGACGATGATCGCCGCCCTCGCCATGCTGTCGGCCGTCCAGCGCGGCGGGAAGGCGCTGTACATCGTCCCGCTGCGAGCCCTGGCCAGCGAGAAGAAGGCGGAGTTCGAGGCCTACGAGGCGTTCGGCGTGACGACGGGCGTCGCGACGGGTAACTACGAGTCGACCAGCGAGTGGCTCGCCACGAAGGACATCGTTGTCGCCACCAGCGAGAAGGTCGACTCGCTGGTCCGCAACGGGGCCGACTGGCTCTCCGAACTCACGTGCGTCGTCTCCGACGAGGTCCACCTCATCGACGACGGCGAGCGCGGCCCGACGCTCGAGGTGACCCTGGCGAAACTCCGACGGCTCAACCCGACCATGCAGCAGGTCGCGCTCTCGGCGACGGTCGGCAACGCCGACGAGATCGCCGACTGGCTCGACGCCGAACTCGTCGACACCGACTGGCGACCGATCGACCTGAAGATGGGCGTCCACTACGGGAACGCGCTACACTTCGACGACGGCTCGACCCGCGAGGTCCCCGTCGAGGGCAGCGAGAAGCAGGAGGCCGCGCTCGTCCGGGACATCCTCCAGGAGGGCGGCTCCTCGCTGGTGTTCGTCAACTCCCGGCGCAACGCCGAGGCCGCGGCGAGCCGGCTGGGCCAGGTCGCGAGTCGCGAACTCACCGACGGCGAGCGCGCCGATCTGACCGACCTCGCCGCGGAGATCCGCGAGGACAGCGACACCGAGACCAGCGCGGATCTCGCCGACTGCGTCGAACGCGGCGCGGCCTTCCACCACGCCGGCCTCTCTTCCACCCAGCGCTCGCTCGTCGAGGACGCGTTCCGCGACCGCCTGCTGAAGGTGATCGCGGCGACGCCGACGCTCGCCGCCGGCGTGAACACGCCGGCCCGGCGCGTGATCGTCCGTGACTGGCGGCGGTTCGATCCCACCGCCGGTGGGATGGCTCCGCTGGACGTCCTCGAGGTCCACCAGATGATGGGTCGTGCGGGTCGCCCGGGGCTCGACCCCTACGGCGAGGCCGTGCTGCTCGCGAAGAGTCACGACGAGAAGGACGAACTGTTCGACCGCTACGTCTGGGCCGATCCCGAACCCGTCCAGTCGAAACTCGCCGCCGAACCCGCACTCCGGACCCACGTCCTCGCGACGATCGCCTCGGGCTTTGCCCGCACCCGCGAGGGCCTGCTCGAGTTCCTCGAGGCCACGCTCTATGCGAGCCAGTCCTCGGAGTCGGGCCGCCTCGAGCGCGTTACCGACGACGTGCTCGACTACCTCGAGCGCAACGACTTCATCGAGCGCTCCGGCGGCGGGGGAGGCGACGATTCGGCCGGCGACGCGTTCACCTCCGCCGCCGACCTCGCCGAGGGCGGCTCGAACGGCCCGGACGAGGACCTCGCGGCGACCAGCCTCGGTCACACCGTCTCGCGGCTCTACCTCGATCCGATGAGCGCCGCCGAAATCGTCCACGGCCTCGAGAGCGCCGACGAGCGACCGACCGCGCTCGGCCTCTACCAGCTGGTCTCGCGGACGCCGGACATGTACGAACTCTACCTGCGCTCGGGCGAGGACGAGACGTTCGGCGAGCTCTACTACGAGCGCGAGGCGGAGCTGCTGGGCGACGCGCCCAGCGAGTTCGAGGAGAACCGCTTCGAGGACTGGTTAGCGGCGCTGAAGACCGGGAAACTGCTCGAGGACTGGGCGAACGAGGACGACGAGGAGCGCATCACCGAGCGGTACAAGATCGGCCCCGGCGACCTCCGCGGGAAGGTCGACACCGCCGAGTGGCTGCTGGGCGCGGCCGAGTCGCTCGCCCGCGAGATCGACAGCGAGTGGACCGTCGCCGTCCGGGAGGCCCGCGCCCGCGTCGAACACGGCGTCGGCGAGGAACTGCTCGAACTCGTCTCGGTCGGCGGCGTCGGCCGCAAGCGCGCCCGTCGGCTCTACGAGGCCGGCATCGAGGAGCCCGCGGACCTGCGGACCGCCGACAAGGGCGTGATCCTCGGCGTCCTCAAGGGCGAGAAGACGGCCGAGACCATCCTCGAGAACGCCGGCCGCGAGGATCCCTCGATGGACGGCGTCGAACCGGTCGACCCCGACGGCACTGCGGCGACGACTGCCACCGGGAGCGAATCGGACGCCGAAACCGACCCCGCGGCTCGAGCCGACAGCGCCGACTCGGACGAGAGCCAGTCCAGCCTGGGTGATTTCTGATGGAGCTACTCGAGTGCCGACTCGCGATCGACGACCTCGACGCCTTCGTCGCCGAGTTGGGCGAGATCGGCGACCGCCACGGCGTGACGATCCAGGCCTTCGACGCCCGCTACGTCGCCGACCACGCCCACCTCGACCGGGCCGTCGAACTGGCCGACCGGGCCATCGACCGCGGCGAGAACGTCGCCCGCGACCGGGCCGTCGAGATCCTGCTGTACGCCGCCGGCCGCCGGCAGATCGATCGCGCTCTCGAGATGGGCGTCGACGAGGGCGAGACGGAGGCCGTCGTGCTGCTCGACGCCGACCCCGCGAGCGAGACCGACGGGGAGCCTGCCCAGCGAGAAGCCGCGGCGCTCGAGGCCGTCGCCGACCTCGCGGCGGTCGTCGCCGAGGAACCGACGCTGGCCTCGAGCGACGAACCCGTCCTCTGCGAGTTCTTCGACGTTACCGACGCCGAGCGGGCGGCCACCGACGCCTCGTTGGGTGCGCTCGTCCGGGAACGGGTGGCCCTGCTCGAGGTCGAGAAGTGACCGATTTGAATGACCGGCTAGTTTGAGCGATCGACTAGAGAGGTAGTATCGGACCGGAGCGTTCCGCTATCGTGGACTCGAGGAGTGGCCACGCCGCTCACGGGTCACTTGCTCACGGGTCACTGCGTTCCCCGTTCGGTCTCCGAGGGATTCGCTTCGCTCATCCCTCGCGTTCGTTCCCCGTTCGCGTTTCGAGGCGCTCACTCCGTTCGCGCCTCGTACTCCCCAGCCGATTCACTCGCTCCCGTCGTCTGCTCACGGGCACGGCGGGGCGGCTGCGCCGCCCCGACATCGCGGCGCGTAGCGCCGCGCTCTGCCCGTTCGCATGGTATGCGGGACCTCGGCCCCGCACTAGTCGCTCGTTCATCCCTCTCGCGGTTTCGCCGGCCAGCCTCACAGTCGTTCGGCTGGCCGACAGCGCGCGCCACTGCATGACGGATGGTGGCGGACGGTACGTACACTGTATGAGTGGGCCGGCGACGACGTCTCCGCAGACAACCGGGACACTTCGCGGTTCTGCGTCACCGACGAGCGGCCATCGGACCGAGCCGATATCCCCGAGGAGACCGACTCTCGAGCCGGTAGAGGCGGGTACCGTGAGTCCCGGGAAATACAACACCTATAATATCTTTGGGTTCCAGAAATCCGGACATGTTCGGAAAGGTGGCGAAGATCGGGCTGGCGCTCGTCCTCTGTAGCGGCGTCGCGATCGGCGGCCTGTTCGCGACGGGCGTCCTCGGGATTCCCGACGCCGGCCTCGCGGACAACGAGTGGGGCGAGGTCGACGACGAACGGATCGAGGTGATCACGACTGCCTGGATCGACAACCCCAATCCGGGGATCGAACTCGACGGGGTGACCGTCGACTACGACCTGGCGATGAACGACGTCGACCTCGCGGCGGGAACGGTCGAGGACGTCAGCGTCCCCTCGGGCAACTCGACGACCGAAATCCGCACCGACCTCCGCTACCAGCAGTTACCGGACTGGTGGGTCGCCCACGTGCAGAACGACGAGCTGAGCGACCTCGAGGCGGACGTGACGGCCCACGTCGCACTGGGGCCGCTCTCGGGTTCTCCGTCCTATACCCACACCGACGAGGTCGAGACCGACCTCGAGCCGATGATCGCGGAGGCGATGGGCGCGATGGAGGGTACCCACTCGCTGTCGCCGGTCGGAACGGGCGAAGGTCCGCTGGGCGAGTTCGTCGAACCGACCGTCGAGATCCGGGACACCGACGCGACGTGGGGGAACGTCACCGAGAACCGGACGGAGCTACACCTGACCTACGAGGTACACAACCCGAACGCCTACCCGCTGCCGACGCCCGCGCTGACCGGCGAACTCGAGTTCAACGACCGCTTCGTCGCCGAGTGGGACGCACACGACGTCGAACTCTTGCACGGCGGCTACGACGCCGTGATTCCGCCCCGGACGAGCCGCGAGATCACGTTCGTCGCCGACCTGGAGAACGACGACGTCGTCGATTGGTTCGCCACCCACGTCGACAACGAGGAGTTCACCGACGCCGAACTCCGCGCTCAACTCGCGATGAACGTCAACGGCGAGACGCTGACCATCCCCGACGACGAGGACGCGATCCAGTGTTCGTTCGACATGCGGACCGACATCTTCGTCGACCAGGACGCCGGCATCGACCGAACCGACTGCGACCTCGTGCCGTGGGTGACCCCCGATCGGTCCGACTTCGAGGACCTCGGTGCGACGCTCTCGCTCTCCGAGGACACCCTGCTCGGCCTCGAGGACGGCGACGACTCGAGTGACGGGACCGACGATACGAGCGATGGAATCGACGGCTCGAGCGTCGATTCGGACGAGGGCGACGATGACGACGGCGGCCTCTCCTCGGCGTCGGGTTGATCGTCCGTCGAACCCGGACGCCACGCTCTTGTACGATCCCGTGAAAGCGTGGGTATGGCGACCCTCGAGGAGCCGCTCGAGATCGGCGGCGTGACGGTGCCCAACCGGCTCTATCGCGCGCCGGTGCTCGAGTGTGCGGGCAACGGCCCCGACGCCGTCGACGCGCTGATCGAGGAACTCGAGCCGACGGCCGCCTCGGGCGTCGGCCTCGTCTGCCAGGGGGCGACGATCGTCCGCGGCGAGGGCGGCTGTGCCGCGCCGGGGATGACCCGCGTCCACGATCCCGCATTCGTTTCCCGGCTGTCGCGACTGACCGACCGCATCCACGACCACGGGAGCAAGATCTTCGCCCAACTCGAGTACGGCGGCCTGCGGAGCATGGAGACCTGGCACGCCGAGTACCGCCGGAATCACCCCGACCTCGAGCAACTCGCGGTCTCGGACCTGCCCTGGCAGCTGCGGCTGCTCGATCGTGTCGGATTCCTCTCGTACGACCCCCACGTCCTCTCGACCGACGAGGTCTACGAGTTGGCGGCGGACTTCGGCCGGTCGGCCGCCTACTGTGTCGAGGCCGGCTACGACGGCATTCACCTCGCCGGGGCCAATATGGGCATCGTCCAGCAGTTCCTCTCGCCGTTCTACAACCGCCGCGACGACGAGTTCGGCGGCTCGCCCGAGGCGCGCCTCGAGTTCCTCGCGCTCGTCCACGACGAGATCCGCGACCGGGCCGGCGACGTCCCCCTGATGACCAAGGTCCCCGCCGAAACGGAGGCCCCGCCCAGCCCGATCGTCCAACGCAAGCTCTCGCTCGAGGACGGCGTCGAGATCGCCCGTCGCCTCGAGAAAATCGGCTACGACGCCGTCGTCCCCGTCCAGGCCTCCGTCGCCTGGGACATGAGCATCGTCCGCGGCGAGTACCCCGACCGCGCCTGGGACCTCGAAGACCTTCAGGACGACTACGAGACGGTCTTCGGCGGCCCGCTCCGAAAACGGCTGGTGGCCGTCGGCAACTGGCTCGAGTCGCTCGTCTACGACTTCGACCCCGCCTGGAACGAGTCGTTCTGCCGCCGGGTTCGCGAGCAGGTGTCCATTCCGGTGCTTGCCGAGGGTGGCATCCGCGAACGCGGGCAGATGGACCGCTTGCTCGGCGACGGCGACGCGGACCCGGCCTGCGACGCCGTCGGGATGGCCCGCCCGTTCTACGCCGAGCCGCGACTGGGGGCGAGACTGCTCGAGGCCGACGACGAGACACGCGTGATCTGTGAGAGCTGTAACAACTGCGTCGTTCCGCAGGTGACGGGCGAGCCGGGTATCTGTCGCACCCCGGATGTGTTACGAGAGCGAGGCAAACTCGAGCAGGATGGGGCGTACGAGCGGGAGTGATTCGACGCCACAGTTCCGATCGACTCGAGAACGTCGTTCGATCGACCCCTTCGTTTCAACTGGAAACCGCCACCCGTGACTGGAGAACGACTCGAAATGAACCGCGAGGAGTAGTCCCGGCTGGATTCGAACCAGCGTCGAAGCCCCCAGAAGGCTTCAGGATTGGCCACTACCCTACGGGACTTGACATGTTTCGTCGGATTCCAGTTACCGACGACGTACTCGGTAGTATGGGGGATGCGTATTAGAGTGTTACGAACTGGGTCGAACCCGAAACGCGTGATGCAGGCAACTCGCGGATAGCACTCACGTGGAATCGCTTCCCGGTGGTTCGTAGTGTTCGCGTCGATGGCAGTTCGCACAGAGAACGATACAGCGGTCGATTTCGTCCCGAATGCTCGCTTTGGAGGGTCCGTTGACGACCATTCTCGCGATACCGCGCTCCTTCTCGCCGGGGTGGTGGAAATCCAGACACGCCGGTCGGGTCTCCCCGCAACGGACGCACTCGCAGTTCTCCGCCTTGTATTCGTGGAGCCACCGTCGAATCTCCTCCCGACGACGGTCCTTTCGCCGGAGTCGTTCCTCGCGATTTTTGTAGTACCACCGTTGTTGGCTCGTGAGTTCCTCCCACTCGACGTCGTCCGGTAGTTCGACCCACTCGGGTTTCGGCTTCACGTCACTGTCGCCAGTTGCACCTCGGTCGAACGTTTCTAACCCCGCGCGTTCCTTGGCTACGTTCCAACCGCCGAACACCTTCATGATCGTCGCCGACGCGGGCGTCAGCCCCAACGCCTCGTACTGTGCCTTCGTCGGCGATTCGCCGAGTCGGTCTGCCGCCTCGAGCAACGCCTCGAGACACTCCCGTTCCGTCGCCATGCCTCGCTTGGCCGGCCCTTCCGATATGAACTGACGGACCCGAGAACCGACACGCCTTTTCCCCTCTCTCGCGCACTCCCGAGCATGTACGTCGGACGCTTCGTGATCGTCGGCCCCGATGTCGGCGCGTATCGCGTCTCCTCGCGATCGTTCCCGAACCGCGAGATCAGCGCTCGAGACGAGGCGCTCACTGTCGGTCCCACCGCGGACGCTTCGGAGACGGACAACCCCTACGTCTCCTACAACTGCCTGCGGATCGTCGAGACGCCGACGGGCGAGACGGCCGCCTTCGGCAACGGCTCGCACGTCGATCCGATCGCGGAGAAACTCGAACTCGGCTACCCCGCTCGCGACGCGCTCGCCGAGAGCCTGCTGGCGCTGGACTACGAGAAAGACGACTACGACACCCCCCGGATCGCGGCGACGATCGGGGCGGACGGTGAGGCGCTGATCGGCACGGTTCGGAAGGACGCCCTGCTGGTCGAGACCGTCGACGAGCCGACGCTGGTCGCGACCTACGAGAAGAACGCCCCCGAGGCGTTCGCGTTCGCGGCCGACGACGCCGCCGAGGCCGCCAGCGAGGCCTACGGTCTCGAGTTCGAACACGCGGTCTGTGCGGCGGGCGTCGCCCGGACCGACGACGGGTTCGAGACGGCGGTCGAGAACGGCGAGTAGACGGTAGCCGGTCGATCGTCGTCGGGCGAACGGATCGATCGGACGACCGGTCGTGCGTCGGCAGCGGTTGGCCCGGAGGGAAGTATTCGCTCGCTTCGCTCACGAATAGCTCGCTGCGCGCCTCACTCGCTGTGCTCGTTTCGGTGTCTACTCACGGGCGCTTCGCGTCCGTTCGCACGGGCGGAGAGACCTTCGATCCCTCGCGGCTTGCGTCGCCCGTCTTCCCGGATAGCGCCGAGGGAGCACAGCTCCTTCGAGGATCGCGAACGCGAAGCGTTCGCTCAACGCCAGCCCCCTTTAGTCCCACCCGTGTCGGCTGACCGGTCGGGCCACGCAGGGTGGGATTGAACGGGGCTGGCTCGGTCGTATCCTTCCCGGGCGTAGGAAGGACCGCAACGGAGTGAGGGCCGTGGTTCGAGAGACCTTCGGTCTCTCGTCATCTCGCGGAACGGAGTTCCGCGACGACTCATCGGGGTAGCTTTACTACCTCGAGATCACGAAAGACCCTTCGCGTCTTTCGAACGACAGCAAGCCCCGGAGGGTCGAGCGGGCGGTCGGCAGAGCCGACCGACTTTAACGTGGCGGCGAAGCCGCCACGCGAGCCAGGGGCTTTCGTGGTAGTCTCTCTCATTTTGCTGTTGGAGGCGCGCTATCTGAACACGACCGGCCCGGAGCCGCGATACGCTTTTCACCTTCGCTCCCGTCTGCTGGTTCACCGACGACGAGCGACCGGCTTTCAACGATGAACCCGTTCTCACAACCCACGGAACGTGGAGGCGATTCATGACCGAGAAACTCACGGACCACGATCACGGGTTCGATCCGTCCGTTTCCGAGCGCCGGTTTACCGCCGCCGGATCTGCGTTCGATGTCCGCGGCCCCGTCGAACCGATCGAGAGCCACGAGGACAACGACCACTTCGCGCTCATTTACGAGGATCGACGCGAACAGTTCGAGACGGTCGTCCCGTTCATCAGGGAGGGGCTCGAACGCGGCGAGCGGTGCGTCTACGTCGCCGACGACAACCCCGTCGAGAGGGTGTTCGACGCGATGCGAGCCGGCGGCATCGACGTCGAGGCGCGCCTCGAGTCGGGAGCGCTCGCGGTGTACACGGAGGCCGAGACCTACCGGCGAACCGGCCAGTTCGACCGCGAGGCCATGGTCGAGTTCTGGGAGGACGCCCTCGCCGACGCGACGGCCGACGGCTTCGCCGGACTCAGGGCCGCCGCGGAGATGACGTGGGCGCTCGAGGCAGACGAGACGGGGCTCGACGACCTCTGCGAGTACGAAGAACTGCTCAATCCGCTCTACGACGGCGAGGAGTACGCCGTTCTCTGTCAGTACAACCGGAACCGGTTTCCTGCGGAGGTACTCAACGACGTCCTCAAGACGCATCCGTTTCTCGTCTACGACGACGCCACGGTCTGTCAGAACTTCTATTACACGCCGCCCGAGGAGTACTTCGGGCCGGAGCAGCCGTCGCGCGAACTCGATCGAAAGCTCGCGACGCTGTTCGACCGGATCGACGCGCGAACGACGCTCGAGACCCGCGAGCACTACCAGCGAGCGCTCTACGAGACGATCGCCGATCCGAACGCCTCCTTCGACGAGAAGGTCGAGGAACTGCTGCGTCTGGGACGTGAGCGACTCGGTCTCGAGATCGGCTACTTCACCAGGACCAACGGCGACGGTACGTTCGAAATCGTCGAGGCCGTCGGCGACCACGACCGGATCGAGTCGGGCGTGACCGACTCGCTCCGTGATACCTACTGTGAGAAACTCCTCGCGTCGAACGGGTCGATCGCCGTCCGTGACGCGGCGGCGGCAGGCTGGACCGACGACAACGCCTACGAGCGGTTCGGGTTAGACGCTTACTTCGGGACGACTCTCGAGGTGGGCGGCGAGGAGTATGGAACGCTGTGTTTCGCCTCCGAAACGCCGCGACGGGAGCCGTACACTGACGCCGAGCGGACGTTTTTGAACTTGACGGGCCAGTGGATCGAGTACGAACTCGAACAGCGGCGTCGCGAACGCTTCCTCCGGGAGAGCTACCGGATCACGGCCGATCCCAACCGCGACTTCGAGGAGAAACTCGAGCAGTTGCTCGAGTTGGGCCGGGAGTGGTTCGGCCTCGAGATGGGCGGCCTGAATCACCTGCCGTCGTGGGGTGGCGAGTTCCGACTGGAGAAGGGAGTCGGTCTCGGCGTCGATTCCGACGAGGAACTGTGGTCGAACCCGGGGTACGGCCACTTCTGCCGGCGGACAATCGAAACCGACGAGCCCGTCGCCATGGCCGACGTGCGCGGCACCGACTGGGAGACCGACCAGATCCACCGCGAGTTCGGCCTGACGAGCTACCTCGGGACGCGCGTGACCAACGGGGCGACGCCGTACGGGACGTTCTGGTTCGGGAGTACGGAACCGCGCGACCGACCGTTCACCGAGACCGAACGCACCTTCATCGAGTTGATGGGCCAGTGGATCAGCTACGAACTCGAGCGCGAACAGCGGGAACACCACCAGCAGACGTTGAGCCGGGTCGCCGCCGATCCCGATCGTGATTTCGAGGGGAAACTGGCGGACATCTTCGAACTTGGTTGCGAGCGCTTCTCGCTCGAGATCGGCGGTCTCGCCCGGATCGACCCGGCGACGGACTCCTTCGAAGTCGAGGCGATCCGCGGCGACCACGACAAGCTTCGGCCCGGCGCGGAGGTACCGCTCTCGGAGACGTACTGCCGGGCGACCGTCGACGACGGACCGATAGCCGACGTCACCGATCCGGAGCGGGCCGGGTTCGGGAACACGATCGCGTACGAGGAGTTCGGCGTGGAGACGTATCTCGGCACGCGGATCGACCTCGAGAACGCACCGGACCGGACGTTCTTCTTCGCGTCGACGGACGCTCGCGACCGGTCGTTCACGGACGCCGAACGGACGTATCTCCATCTCATGGCGCAGTGGATCACGTACGAACTCGAGCGAAAGCAACGCGAACGGGCGCTCGAGGAGTCGAACGAGCGCTTGGAGCAGTTCGCCTACGCGGCCTCCCACGACCTGCAAGAGCCCTTGCGGATGATCACCAGCTACCTGCAACTGCTAGAGAATCGGTACGAGGACGCGCTCGACGAGGACGGCGAAGAGTTCCTCGAGTTCGCCGTCGACGGGGCCGACCGTATGCGCGAGATGATCGACGGCCTGCTGGAGTATTCGCGGGTCGAAACCCGTGGCGATCCGTTCGAGCCCGTCGATTTGGACGAACTGCTCGCGGCGGTTCTGGAGGATCTACAACTCCAGATCGACGAGAACGATGCCCGGATCACGGTCGAGGACCTCCCCCGCGTCGAGGGCGACGCGAGTCAACTGCGGCAGGTCTTCCAGAACTTGCTCACAAACGCCATCCAGTACAGCGGTGAGGCCCCACCCCGAATTCGCGTCGATGCGACGCGACGCGGTCGGGAGTGGGTCATCTCGGTTGCCGACGACGGGATCGGCATCGATTCGGCGGATCAGGACCGCGTGTTTACCGTCTTCGATCGGCTCCACAGCCGCGAGGAATACGAGGGGACGGGCATCGGATTGGCGCTCTGTCAACGGATCGTCGAACGCCACGGCGGCGACATCTGGGTCGACTCCGAGCCCGGCGAGGGGTCGACGTTCTCGTTCACCCTTCCCGTGCGGCGAAACGCGTCAGACCGCTCGTAGACGGTCGTACGGATGCCGTCCGGCTCCCACGAATACTGGGGCACGGACGGTCGGCGTCGTTCTCGCCGTGATCGGCCTCACCAGCCTCCGCATACGGATTGCCGTACCGATGTCCCGTCGCACCTCCGTCCGAGTTCCCGGAGCGCCGGACAGGCCACGCTCGAGCGTCGGTCGTACCCTCGCCGCTCGAGCCGGCTTTATTACGCCAGCCGGGCTACGTCGGCGTATGAAGGTCGGGCTCATCTCCGACGTCCACGGGAACCGGGTCGCCCTCGAGACCGTCCTCGAGGAGATGCCGTCGGTCGATCGCCTCCTGTGTGCCGGCGACGTCGTCGGCTACAACCCCTGGCCCGCCGAGTGCGTCGACGAACTCCGCGAGCGGGACGTGCCGACGGTGATGGGCAACCACGACGCCGCGGTCGCCGGGGAGACGCCCTCCCGGTTCAACGGGATGGCCCGCGCTGGCGTCGAATACGCCGAAGCACAGCTGTCGGACGACCAACTCGCGTGGCTCGCCGACCTCCCCACTGAGCGCCACGCCTGTGACGGCCGGGTGAAACTCGTCCACGGCCATCCCGACGACCCCGACCGGTACACGCGCTACACCTACCCCCGGGAGTTCTCCCCGCGCTTGCTCGAGGACGAGGACGTCCTCGTCCTCGGTCACACGCACGTCCAGGGCGTCCGCAAGTACGCCGAGGGGATCGTCGTCAACCCGGGCAGCGTCGGCCAGCCGCGGGACGGCGACCCGCGGGCCGGCTACGCCGTGGTCGACCTCGAGGCGATGGCCGTCGACACCTACCGCGTCGAGTACGACGTCGACGCCGTGCAGGAGGCGGTCAGGGAGGCCGGCTTGCCCGAACGGATCGGCAGTCGGCTCGCTCGTGGAAAGTGACCGCCGACCGCACTGGCCGCCGGTCCGGTCGGGGTCTCGTCCCCGTCCGCCGCTCCCCAGGCGACCGGAAACGAACCTTTTACGCACCCGGATTCGGTAGATCCAGCCATGAACGACACCGGTCGATCCGGGCGTACCGTGTGGAAGCGACGGTCGGACGTCGGAGGCCGGTGTCGCTGTCGTCCTCGCGCCGGTCACCAGTCGCTTCGCCTCCGTGCCGATCCCGTTCGATCGGCCGAGACGCTTCCCCTCTCGTTCCCCTCGAGGTCGATCCATGCTCCGGCGACTGCGTGAGGACACGCGGGCGATGTGCGACCGCGATCCCGCCGCGCGGGGGTGTCTCGAGGTCGCGCTCACTTATTCCGGCGTCCACGCCGTCTGGGGACACCGAATCGCACACCGCCTCTGGGAGGCCGAATTTCGCCTCTTCGCTCGCCTGTTCTCGCACCTCGTGCGGCTGCTGACGGGCGTCGAGATCCACCCGGCGGCGACGATCGGTCGCCGGGTGACGATCGATCACGGGATGGGCGTCGTCATCGGCGAGACGGCCGAGATCGGCGACGACGTCCACATGTACCACGGCGTCACGCTCGGCGGCGACCGCAACGAACCGGTCAAGCGCCACCCGACGCTCGAGGACGGCGTTCGCGTCGGGGCGAACGCGACGCTGCTTGGCGACATCACCGTCGGCGAGGACGCCACCGTCGGGGCGGGCTCGGTCGTCACCGACGACGTCCCGGCCGGTGCGACGGTCGCCGGCGTTCCGGCCCGACGGGTCGACGACTGAGAGTGGATTCAACTCCGACTCACTCTACAGGGTGTACGAATTGAGCGCGTGATTCGAAGCGTGGATAGCTGCTCGAATACCGTCCTGCTATCGTGGACTCGAGGAGTGGCCACGCCCTCCCCAGCCGACTCGCTCGGTCACTACGTTCCCTCGCTCATCCACTGGAAGACGCAAGCGTCTTCCAAGCCTTCACTCACTCCGTTCGTGAAGACCTCGCGCGGCTTCGTCGTCCGGTCTCGAAGGTGCTCACGGGTCACTCCGTTCCCCGTTCGCTCTCCGAGGGATTCGCTCCGCTCATCCCTCGCTTCCCTCGACCGGACGACAGCGCGCGCCACTGTAGACCGGATCAGCCACAGCCGACCTGTACTGGTCGACCTGGAGTAACCGGGAACCCGATCCGGACGATGGATCGCCGGTTTCCCTGACGCCTCGTCGCTCCGTGTCCCACGATACCACGCCGACCGCCGGGCGGGAACTTTTTCTCGCTCCGGTTTGTTACGCCGCTCGAGAAGCATGGACCTCGAGGAGATTCCGGGCGTCGGCGCGAAGACCGCCCGGGCGCTGTCGGAACTCGACGATCCCGAGCGCGCGCTCCGGGCGGGCGACGTCGCGGCCATCGCGCGAGCGCCCGGGATCTCGCAGGGGCGGGCCGCCCGGATCGCCCGCGGAGCCATCCGGATGGAACACGACGACCCCGGTGGGTTCCTCGCGACCGACCGCGCTCGCGAGGTGTACCGCGAGGTCCTCGCGTTGCTCAAGGAGCGGACGGTCACCGACTACGCCGCCCAGCGCCTCGAGACGATCTATCCGAGCCCCCGCCGCTCGCGCATCGAGGAGGTCCGGGAGTTCGCGAGCGAAGCCGTCGACCGGGACCCCGATCCCGCCGTCCTCGAGGCCCTCGAGGACGTCGAACCGCTCGCGGAGCCGGGCGACGTCCGGGTTCGCGAACGGTGTCTCGCGACCGCGGACGCGGAACGCTACAGCGAGGCCCGGGAGGCGATTCCCGAACTCTCCGTCGAGGTCGTCGAGGACGCCCAGGGACTCGCGGAACTCGCCCGGGGCTACTCCACGGTGATCGCCATCGACGAGTCCTTCTCGGGCGTGACGATCGAGGGCGACGTCCGGGTCCGGCCCGACGCCCTCGAGACCCCCGCCGAAATCGTTCCCGAGCGGCCGCTCGCCTTCTTCGCCCGCAACCGCGATCGGTTGCGCGCCGCGATCGAGGTCCACCGCACCGCAGCCCTCGCGTCCGACTGCGACCTCGAGGCGCTCGAGTCGGGTCTCGAACGGCTCGACTCCGATGGGACCGTCGCCGGCGACGACGAACTCGACCGGTTGACGCGGGCCGTCGACGACCTCGACGCGGCCGTCGGCACCGCCGAGAGCGTCGCCAACGACCAGTTACGGGAGGCGATCCGCGAAGAGGACGTGACGATCGAGGGCTCGGACCTGCTCTCGCTGGTCGAGCGCGGCGCGGGCGTCGACTCGCTGCTCTCCCGGGAACTGGCCGACGAGTACGCCGCGGCCGTCGAGGCCGCCCGCGAGCACCTGATCGAGGCGCTGGACCTCGACCAGGGCGAGGCCGAAATCGCCCGTCGGATCTTCGGCGACGAGCCGACGTTCCCCGTCGAGCGCGACGAGGACGCCCTCTCGCGGCTGCGCGACGAACTGACGGCGGCCAAGGAACGCCGTGCGGGGCGGCTCAAACGCGACCTCGCGGCCGATCTGGCCGACCAGCGGACGGCGGCCGAACGGCTCGTCCGGGACGCCCTCGAGCTGGACGTCGAACTCGCGGTGGCCCGCTTCGCCGACGAGTTCGCCTGTACCATGCCGACGTTCGTCTGGCCGGACGACGCCGACGGCGGAGACGGCGACGTCGGCTTCGCCATCGAGGGCGGCCGGTCGCCGCTGCTCGACGAACCGCTCGAGGCGATCGATCCCGTCGACTACGCGGTCTCCGGCGTCGCGCTCCTCTCGGGGGTCAACAGCGGCGGGAAGACCTCGACGCTCGACCTCGTGGCGAGCGTCGTCGTCCTCGCGCACATGGGGCTGCCGGTCCCGGCCGAAGACGTTCGCCTCCGGCGGTTCGACGACCTCCACTACCACGCCAAGACACAGGGGACCCTCGACGCCGGGGCCTTCGAGTCCACCGTCAGGGAGTTCGCCGACCTCGCACAGGGCGGGGAAGGATCGCTCGTGCTCGTCGACGAACTCGAGAGCATCACCGAACCCGGCGCGTCAGCGAAGATCATCGCGGGCATCCTCGAAGCCCTCGAGGAGAACGGCGCGACCGCCGTCTTCGTCTCCCACCTCGCCGACGAGATCCGCGAGATGGCCGACTACGAGGTGACCGTCGACGGCATCGAAGCCGTCGGGTTAGTCGACGGCGAACTCGAGGTCAACCGCTCGCCGGTCAAGAACCACCTCGCGCGCTCGACGCCGGAACTGATCGTCGAGAAACTGGCGACGGAGGCGGGCGACGGCGAGGCTCGTGCAAACGGCGGCACCCCCGGCGGTCCCGAGCCGGGGTTCTACGAGCGACTGCTCGAGAAGTTCGAGTAACGACCCCGTCGACGACTGTAAGGGATCGTCGTGGCGGCACGCCCGGCAATTCGGGTTCTGACCCGTACCTTCAACAGTCACCATCCCGTCATCGGCGCGTATCAGCATGACGTCGCTTCGTGATCGGCTGGTCGACCGGCGGGACGTTCTCGCGAGAGCCGCCACGGCTCTGGGGTCGATCGGCCTCGCTGGTTGTCTCGACGCGCTCGGTACGAACGAGGAGTCGGCCGACGACTCGAGCGGCGACGACTCGTCGGAACCTGCGGACGACGGTTCGAGCGAAGACACCGGCGACGGTCGTTCGAACTCCAGTGACTCCGACGACGAGGAATCCGACGGCGACGGCGAGGAGGTTCACGCGGAGTACGACTCGACCGAGGTTCGCGTGGAAACGCCCGACGGCGAGGAACTGGGGTCGGTGACGGCAGCGATCGCCGACACCGGGGAGCTGCAACGGCTCGGGTTGAGCGACACCGAACACCTCCCCGAAGACCGCGGGATGCTGTTCGTCTACGACTCAGTCGCGGAGCGGACGTTCATCATGCCGGAGATGGACTTCGGGATCGACATCGTCTTCGCCGACGACGAGGGCGTCATCACCGAGATCCACCACGCACCCCAGCCCGGGCCGGACGAGGACGGCAGCGAACACCGCTATCCCGGCCGTGGTCAGTACGTCCTCGAGGTCAACTACGAGTGGACGGCCGAACGCGGGATCGAGGAAGGCGACGTGCTGGCGTTCGAACTCGAGGGGTAGTCGACTCCGCCGACGGCAGTCCCAGTCCCATTCCCGCTTCTCTCACTCGAGCGGTTCGAACCGGTGCAACACGGCGGTATCGTCGTCGTCCCACTCGAGGTCGTGCGCGCGTTCGATCCGCCGTTTGTACGACTCGAGGTCGGGCGATCCCTCAGCGCGGGCGTCCTCGTCGGTCAAATCCCCGAGACGGCGTTCGGTGACCTCCAGGAGTTCGAACGTCGTTCCCTCTATCTCGAAGGTATCGCCCACCGAAGCGTGTCGGTCGCCGCGGTGGATCTGCGTGATCTCCCCCTCGAGCACGCTCGCTCGCAGTCGTTCGGCCGGTAACAGGTCGCTCGCGTCGATCGTTCCCATACCCGGACCGAACGGGTCCGGGTTAGTAACTGTGCCGGGTGCGTTACCAACTCCCGCCGGGGAACGGCTCACTCGAGCGCTCGGGATGGGTTTAGATACCTCGTGGACGAGGCTCCGATATGGACGTCGCGATCACGGAGACGCTGGCGGTGACGATGGCCGACGACCGCCTCGGGATCCTCGAGGACGCGACGGTCGCCGCCGAGGACGGCGAAATCGCGTTCGTCGGTCCGTCGTCGGCCTTCGACGGTGATCCCGACCGGACGATCGACGGCTCCGGCCGGGTGACGATGCCCGGGCTGGTGAACGTCCACGCCCACACCGATCTGACGCTGCTTCGCGGCGGGGCACAGGACGTTCCCGAAATCGAGTGGATGAACCGGGCGCTCGGCCCCCTCTCCGAGGCGCTACACCCCGCGGATCGAATCGCGGGGGCGCGACTGGGCGTCCTCGAGGCGCTCCGGTCGGGCGTGACGACGATCGGCGAGTACGCCGGTGACGTCTCCCGCCTCGTCGAGGAGGTGTACGACCCGATGGGCGTCCGCGTCGTCGCTGCGGAGACGATCAACGCGGTCGCCGACGACGGTACCGACGGCGGACCGGACGACCCGTACACCTTCGATCCCGATCGGGGGTGGGCGGCGCTCGAGCGGAACGAATCGCTGTTCGACGAGTACGGCGATCACGACCGCGTTTCCTGCCTGTACGGCCCGCAGGCGCTCGATATGGTCCCGCCCGAGCTACTCGAGGCGATCCGCGACCGCGCCAGCGAGCACGACCGGGGAATCCACATGCACGTCGCCCAGGGTGACCGCGAGCGCAGACAGATCGAAGCCCGATACGGGGACGGTGAGACGACCGTGAGCGTCCTCGAGGACCTCGGGCTGGTCTGCGAGCGGCTGCTGGCGGCCCACCTCCACGGGGCCACGGCGTCAGAGCGGGAGCGGCTGGCCGATGCGGGGGTCCGGATGGCCGCGAACCCGAGTTCGATCGCCGCCATCGACGGCGTGACGCCACCGATCGTCGAGTACCGCGACCACGGCGGCATCGCCGGACTGGGCACTGATCAGGCCCCGGGATCCGGCGGCCACGACTTCTTGCGGGAGCTTCGGACCGCGGCACTGCTCGCGAAGACCGACCGCACGGATCCGACCGCGTTCCCGGCCTGGACCGCGCTTCGGGTCGCCACCATCGATGGCGCTCGAGCGCTCGGCGTGGCCGACCGCGTCGGTTCGCTCGAGGAGGGCAAACGCGCCGACGTCGTCGTCTACGACCTCGATCACCCCTCGACGGCACCTACCGTGACTGACCCGCTGCGAACGGCCGTCCCGAACCTCGTCTACGGAGCCAACACCGGACTGGTCGAACACGTGCTCGTTGACGGCGAGGTCGTCGTCGACGGCGGCGAGATCCGGACGGCCGACGAGTCAGCGATCCTCGAGGCTGCCAACGACCGTGCGGCGACAATCTTCGACCGAGCCGCCGACGAGTGGTGGGCGGCCGATTCTACCCTCGTCGATCGCGTCGCGGACGGCTGGCTGTGACGCCCCTGGGGGGCTCCCGTCGTCGTTCACCCGAGCTATGCAAGTAGTACTCCTACCCGACGACGCGACGAATGCTGTGGTATGACATACCAGTTCGAGTGTGAGCGCGGGAACTGCCAGTTCCTGGTGCGCTCGAGCAGCAGCGAGGAGGTAAAGCAACTGGTACGTGCCCACGCACGGACGGTTCACGGCGGGCGGATCGATCCGGTGGACATCGAACGTGGCATGGAGCGGATCGAGACGGCCTGAGCGTTCGGGCTCGCATCTCGGTGCGGGGCCGACGACAGGTCCGCACCTTTTTCACGGAGAGCGCACCACACTCGGCTATGACCGGGCCGGTTCCCGACCTCGCCGATCGCGCCGTCACGTGTGCGGACCGTCTCCTCGAGGCCGATCGCGTCCTGCTCGCTTCGCACATCGACGCCGACGGGCTGACTAGCGCCGCGATCGCCGCGCAGGCGCTCGAGCGGGCCGGGCTCCCCTTCGAGACCGTCTTCGAGAAACAACTCGACGAGGCGGCTATCGCCGCCATCGCCCGGACCGACTACGAGACCGTCCTCTTCACGGACTTCGGGAGCGGCCAGCTCGACGTCATCGCCGACCACGAGGATCGCGGCGCGTTCACGCCGGTGATCGCCGACCATCACCAGCCCGCCGACCGGGACACCGAGTACCACCTCAACCCGCTGCTGGTCGGCATCGACGGTGCCTCGGAACTCTCCGGCGCGGGCGCGAGTTACGTACTCGCCCGGGCGCTCGCCGAGCGCGTCGACGAGCACTCCGTCCGAGCCGACGGCGGTGCGGCGGTCGCCGGCCCGGCCGACGGAACCGCTTCGGATAACCGCGATCTGGCCGCCCTCGCCGTCGTCGGTGCCGTCGGCGACATGCAGGCCTCCGGCGGCGAACTCCACGGGGCGAACGAACGGATCGTCGAAGAGGCCGTCGACGCGGGCGTCCTCGAGACCGGTACCGACCTCGCGCTCTACGGGAAACAGACCCGACCGCTCCCGAAACTCCTCGAGTACGCCACCGACGTCCGGATCCCCGGCATCTCGAACGACGAAGCCGGGGCGCTCCGGTTTCTCGAGGACCTCGACCTCGAGTTACAGTCCGACGGCGAGTGGCGTCGCTGGGCCGATCTCACCAACGAGGAGAAGCAGGTCGTCGCCAGCGCGCTGGTCAAACGCGCCGTCTCACGGGGTGTCCCCGCCTCGAAGATCGACCAACTGGTCGGGACCAGCTACGTCCTCTGTCGCGAACCCGTCGGCACGGAACTGCGGGACGCAAGCGAGTTCTCGACGCTGCTCAACGCGACCGCCCGCTACGAACGGGCCGACGTCGGCCTGGCCGTCTGTCTCGGCAACCGCGACGGCGCGCTCGAGCGCGCCCGGTCGCTTCTGCGGAACCACCGCCGAAACCTCTCGGAGGGGATCGACCTCGTCACGCAGGACGGCGTCACCGAGGAGGACCACGTCCAGTGGTTCCACGCGGGCGATCGCATCCGCGAGACCATCGTCGGCATCGTCGCGGGGATGGCGATGGGCAACGAGGGGATCAGCCGGTCGAAGCCGATCATCGCCTTCGCCGACAAGAACGAGGACGAAATCAAGGTGTCCGCCCGCGGTACACACAGCCTCGTCCGGCAGGGACTCGACCTCTCGACCGTGATGACCGAGGCCTCCCGAGCCGTGGACGGGGACGGCGGCGGGCACGACGTCGCCGCCGGCGCGACGGTCCCACGCGGTGCGGAACGGGAGTTCGTCGACTACGCCGACGACATCGTCGGCGACCAACTCTCCTGATACTCCACTCGTTCTCGTCACACCGTCCCGGTGTTCGTCGACGACCCAGTGTGCCGATCGCTGCGTCTCGAGGAGACTCGATACCGTCCCATAGGACGGACACTGCCCTGGATCTGTATTCGACGCTGTCGATCGAGGGGACGGATTCGAGCCAATTCTGTATCGCGGCATGTGCTTTATTCCTCACTCTCCCTTCGATTTCTCTCTCTCTCTACGGACCAGCTCCTCGATCGGCCGTTCCAGTCGGATAGAACCGCCAACTCGTCAGAATCGACGAACGAACGTGAACGTCTGGTCGACTCCACTGTGACTGTCTGTTTCGCCAACGAGCTATCGATCGGTGTCACGCTCGAGGGCTGGAGTTCGCTCGTCCGAAGCAGCGTTCGCGAGATTCCACACGTGCGCGTAGGATTCGAGGCTGCTGGTGTACGATGGGTGCGCCCACCGGCCGTCCGGTGGGGGGCCGTCCGTTCGACCCCAGTTACTCGAGTTTCTCGAACCCTGTCCCCTGGGTTAGAACGGGACTAGTCGTCGTGCGTCTTCCTGGCCGGTATCCCTCGGGTCGAAACCAGGGTGTTCGTGTTCGCTCGTGACCGAACGCCGCCGAACCCCCCGATAGAATCGATCTACTCGACTGCGAGCGTGACGCGACGGTCCTGTGGACGTGGCAGTAGTCGGGTCGATCGAGGCTGTCTTCCACAGTTCACCCCTGCGGGGGAACCCGACGGTAGCGACCGGGGAATCCAGTGTTCGGATGGCCCACCGTGACGACTCTCTCGAAGGTGTTCGAGGAGGTGGGTCCACTGTCGTCGGCCACGAACGTCGGTGCGTGGGCGTTCGCAGTCAGGCCCCGCTCCGGGAACTCGAGCCATCGATTCTCGACGCTCACAGATCTCCAGCGGTAAGCCACTGCCGAATGTGTGCACGGCTCGAGTTCCCGATTCGACGGGTTCTGACGCCGCTATCGACTGTGTGGGGATTTCGGTCTGTGCTGGGGATAAATCATATTCTGCTATACAAAATATGGTTCATCTGGTCTTCAGCGAGACCACTTGCCGTTCGGAACGAAGTCCGAGAACGAGACGTCCTCGAGGACGGACGCTACCTCGATCGGATCGGACGGTTCGTCGACGGCGTCGTGGACGCGTTGCATGCACTCGTGCAAGCCGTCGATGGCAGCGCGACGCGTCGAGACGCGACCGAGTACGTCCATGATCGACTGATCGGCGAGCGAGTATCGGCACCGCAGTTCCCAGTAGCACTCGAGTCCGAGCGACGGATGACACCGATTCGCCGTCGTTCGGTCGGCGACGAGTTCGATCGGAACTCGTCTGCAGCGGTAGGCGAGACGGCCGTCACACAGCTCGGACGGCCCCCATCCTGGCGGGAGCGCTTCCCGCGGGATGGGTTGCTGATCGGGGTGCATATACCTCGATATCGACGGTCGCGGGGGTGGGGGTTCCGCTTGCGTACGCCTGCTCTCTAATAAGTAACCGATCGTCTGTCACGGATCCTGAGGGTGTGATCGCGCGCACGCGTGAGTGATCGATCGTCCGACTTTTGTCTTCGCTCGGCGTTCGATCGGATATGACCGATTTCGACCCGGAGAAATTCGAGGACAAGTACGTCCACTACTTCCCCGAACTCCAGCAGGCCTACAAGAACGCGTTCAACCGGATGAACGACCGCTACGACTCCGAACTCGTCCACGCCATCGACCAGCAGGTGTTGAACGAGAGCGAACCGTTCTACGAGGGCGACGGCGAGTTCCGCGTCGAACTCCCCGACGACCCCTACGAGCGCGTCTCGGGCGTGATCGTCGAGGAGGAGAAGTTCGACCAACTGCTCGAGAAACACGTCGCGGAGATCGAGTCGGAACTCCAGCGCGTGTTCGGGTTCGCGTGACGGCGAAGGCGGTGTGCGGGTCACGAACATGGAGGACGGAAGGTTTAGGGGCACTGACGCCTAACGACCTCCCATGAGCACCGAAACTCAGGACGGGGACGACCTCGAGGAACGCGTCTCGAACTTCCTCCGACGCAACTTCCCGCAGATCCAGATGCACGGCGGCAGCGCAGCGATCCAGGACCTCGATCGGGAAACCGGCGAGGTCTCCATCGCACTCGGCGGTGCCTGCAGCGGGTGCGGTATCTCGCCGATGACGATCCAGGCGATCAAGAGCCGGATGGTCAAGGAGATCCCCGAAATCGAGAAGGTCAACGCCACCACCGGCATGGACGGCGGCAGCGGTGGCATGGGTGGCGGCGGCATGAGCCCGTCGTTCCCCGGCGAGACCGTCGACGACGGTGAGGAAGACGAAGGCCCCGAAGCCCCGTTCTAACTCCGCGAGTCGCGTTTTCGATTCTGTTTTCGTTCCCTCGAGCCGATCGGCCGTCGATTCGAGGGCTGGTTCCGCGTTTCGGTAGTGGTCGGTAGGTTCGCTCGAGCGGACTGAGATCGGCTCCCCGTGTCGGGCAGTTCGGCGTCTCTGCGGTGATGTCCCGTTTGCACGCTTTCGAAGCCGGACGATCGGCTGCTAGTTGCGGAACTCGGTTGTTCGATCTCGATCGGGTGGCTGCCCACAGATCTATCGTAGACGCTGGGTGTCGGCGTCCGAGAACGCCGTCGGTTTGCGGGTTCCAGCACATTTGGTATAGCGATATATGATTCATCCGGGTGTCTGCGTCAAATACGGCCCGTTCCTCCTGCAAAATGATTTCCTCTTCTCAGGGCGTCTCAAAGGCATATTTGACGAACGAGGAAGAGGCGAGTATTCGTCCGACCCCGGTCGTCGACGACGCAGCCGTCGAACGGCGCAACTGGGTTTCCGATCTCGAACCGGGCTATCGGAGCCCGCGTTCCCGTTCCCAGGACCGGACGAGTGCGGTCAGCGTCCGGTTCGTGGGGGCCGCCAGCCCGTGGTCGGCCGCGCGCTCGAGGACGTAGCCGTTGATCGCGTCGATTTCGGTTCGGCGGCCTCGCTTTCGGTCCTGACGCATCGAGGACGTATTGGCCGCGGTGTCGGTCGCGACGCGTTCCATCGCCTCGATCGCCTCCTGGTCGGACAGCGACACGCCACACGCTCGAGCGACGCGAGCTGTCTCGCGTGTGGCCGCGCGCGAGGTTTCGTTCGTCGGGGACTCGACGACGGCCCCGTTGTCGACGTCGGCGAGCGCCGTCACCGGGTTGATCCCGGCGTTGACGGCGAGTTTCTCCCACAGTCGGCGGGGCATGTCGTCGGCGACGGTCGTCTCGAGGCCGACACCGTCGAACGCCCGCCCAACGCGGTCCGCGAGTGTCGATCGCCCGCCGCCTCGCGGCCCGAGGACGATCTTACCCAGTCCCGTACACGCGACGACCCCGGGCTCGCGCAGCACCGCGCCGTAGGTCGCCGTCCCGGCGAGGACCGGCGCGTCGACGTGGTCCGCGAGACGCTCCTCGTTTCCCATCCCGTTTTGCAGCGAGAGAACGGCTTCGAACGATCCCGTTGCAAGCGTCTCGGCCGCAGTGGGGGTGTCGAAGGCCTTGACGGTGACCAGCGCCAGGTCGGCCTCGAGGTTGCGGCCGTCGGTCGTTGCATCGGGGAAGACGTGTCGGTCGACCGCGTCGGTGATCTGCAGGCCCGCATCGGTGACGGCCGCTGCGTGGTCGCGTCTGGCGACGAGCGTCACGTCGTGGTCGCGTGCGAGCAGTCCGCCGACGAGGCTCCCCAGGCTTCCGGCCCCGAACACGACCGTGTCCATGCCGAACAGTGGCTCGAGCGCCGTCAAAATCCTTTTCTTCCTGATTTACTCGATTCTGGCTCGTTCGGCCGATGTTCGGCTGTTTCCGTAGTGTTTCGATGGTGTCGGTAGATCGGCGCTCGTTCGCTGATAAACCCCATAATGCGATACAAAATTACTTCGCCGTAGAAGTTGCGACTGCTTCGCTCGCCACAGACCGAACCGTCCGTCGCTGTGAGAGTTACTCTCGATTTCTATGTGTTGTCTGTCATCTAATGTCATTGGACGTGCTCATCCGACACCTATAAGAAATTAACCAGTGTTGGCTGACTCAGGTCCGTCCTATGACCCACTTGGCTGCACGCCGATTCATTCCTCTCGTTGCAGTCGTCGCAACCGCGTAGCGACGGCCGGATAGCAGCAGCACTCGGGTCGCCTCAGTTCACTACGGGTTCCGTAGTCGCATTTACTCGACATGAACACTACCACAGATGCAGACCGCCACCAGGTCTCTGGTCGTCACCGATCAGACGCTCTCTGGACGCCGAATCGGATCGCCCCACGAGCCAGCACCAGTCGATCGCCTATCAGTAGTTCTCTCTCCCGCCGCCCGGACCCACAGCTGTAATCCCTGCTGGGATGGAACGTCGCTCGCCTTTGCCGATAGCTTACTGCTGTATTTCCCGTTGGAGGGGTGGCCATGAGCCAGCAACAGGACGCAGTGACCACTGCAGACACGGAGCAATCGTCGCTCTGGAACAACCGGGATTTTCTCCGTCTGTTGTTCGGGCGGTTCGTCACGAACGCTGGCGATAGCCTCTACACGATTGCTGGTACGTGGCTCGTATATGACCTCACGGGGTCGAGTTTCTATACAGGTCTCGCCGGAGCGTTGCTTCTCTTGCCACCAGCACTTCAGTTCGTCTCTGGGCCCCTCGTCGACCGATGGCCGCTCATCCGGACTCTCGTCTGGACGCAGCTACTTCAGGCCGTTCTCATTTTATCGATACCCGTTGCGGCCTACTTCAATCGCCTCACTGTCGAGTTGGTTCTGCTGACGATTCCGCTCCTCTCGTTTCTGAATCAGTTCGTGTATCCCGCTCAGAACGCGGCACTTCCGCGAATCGTCGATAAGAGCCAGTTGACTCGTGCCAACTCCGCGTTCTCGTTCGCCAATCAGGGAACGAACATGGTGTTCGATGCACTCGGTGGTGTCCTCATTGCGCTGCTCGGGGCGGTTTCGCTGTTCGTTCTCGATTCAATCACGTTCGTCATCGCGGTGCTCTCGTTCGTCGGTGTTACCGTTCCCGAGCGGTCCGAGACGACCGACGAAGGGCCTGCAATCGACGTCTCCGGATATCTATCCGACCTCCGAGATGGAGTGCAGTGGCTTCGAGGGACGGTGTTCACCGAAATGATGCTCACCACAGCGGTCACTAACTTCGGCACCGGAGTGATGCTCGCTGTACTCCCAGGGTTCGCAGCTGCTCGTGGTGGCTCGATACTCTATGGGGCCTTACTCGGGGCAATCGGGGCCGGGGGGCTCATCGGCGCGCTGGTCGCCTCCCGACTGACTCACATCAGGTACGGCCTCATCCGGATCTTCGGACTCGGAATCGGATTCGTCACGTGGCTCGCCGCGGTCTACGCACCTTGGCCGGCACTGACGGTCGTTTTGTTTGCTCTGACGGGCGTGCCGATGGGTGTCACGAACGTGATGGGTCAGACGCTCCTCCAGACGGTTGCCCCCGAGGATCTCCTCGGCAGGGTCACGTCTGTCGACGCGAGCGTAGCAACCCTCACGGTGCCGCTCGGGTCGCTCCTCGGTGGCGTTGCAGGGAGTGCCTTCGGAGTCGTTCCGACGATGGCAGCCGCTGCGTTCAGCTTTGCGTTCGTCAGCCTCTATTTCGGCTTCCGACCTCGCTTACGCCGCCTCCCAGCAGTTGACAATATTACAGAAGAGAGGTTTCTCCGCCGCGAGACGGCCCCATCGTCGACGGATAGCTCCGAGTAGGACGGTAGGTCTCCTCTCGTCTTACTTGGCTCGGCAAAAGCCCTCGGAGGGAGTCCAAGCATCCCGAACCGCGCTGCGCGATGGGTTTCGCGCCCTCGCGGAAACCTCGTACGACCACTGGCTGGCGTATCGGTCGATCACACTGTACGATCGCCAGTCGCTCCCACCCCTCGAAGACGACGTCTGCACCGTTTCCAGCGGGTAGTCGCACACGGAGCGAGCGCTTATCCATTCACCGACGGACGCGATACGACCCGCGTATTATGTTCGGTCGATCCCTACAGTACGTATGCGCGAACTCGCCTTCGCACTCGAGTACGAGCCCGGCTGCAACAGGGTGGCGGATACCCTCGCCGATCACCCCGACGCCCGGATCCGATCGCTGTCGTTACACGCCACCGCCGAGTGCCTCTGGCGGGTCGACCACGCTACCGGCGAGCCTGCCGCCCTCGAGGCTATCGAGGACGCCTTCCTCACTGCCGACTACTACGCGGACTGTCTCGCGACCGGTGACTGCGGTGCCGTCCAGACTACGCGCGTCCTCGAGCACGCCGAGGACACGCTCGTGCTCTACTCCTACTGGGAGCGGACCGCCAACTGTGCCTCCGTCCCCCACATTGCGCTCGAGCACCTCGGAACCGGCGTGTTGTTCGAGACGCGCCACGAGGGTCGCCACTACACCTGGCGGATCATCCACTCCGGCGAGGGCGACGCGGGGGCATTTTTCGACGACCTCGAGGCTGCTGTCGGCGACTGCGCGCGGATGGAGATGCTTCGGACCGCCGACGCCGAGCCGTCGGGGCGCGAGTCGGCCGCCGACGCGAGCGAACTGCCGCCCGAACAGGACGCCGCGCTCCGGGCCGCCGTGGAACACGGCTACTACGAGTCGCCGCGGGCGGTCGACGTCGGCGATCTCGCCGACCACCTCGACGTGCCGCGATCGACGCTCACCTACCGACTGCGACGCGCCGAGGAGTTCCTGGCAAAGCGGTACGTCGCCGACGAGCAGTTCGTGAGTGAGTCGTCGCAACCGCTCTAACGGCGTCGGTCCGACGGGTTCGGTATGCACAACTGATCGACTTCTTCCGTGTGATAAACTCCGGGTTAGCGAGTAACACCGGCGCTAGTAGCCGACATCCGTGTCCGCGAGCGCTTATGGGGCCGCTCTGACTATCGACTGGTGTCGATAACCCGCGCGATCCACTATGTCACAGCAGAAACCCGACTACGTAGACGAAGCCGACATCGACGAGTCGCTGGACGAACTGCCCGCCGAAGCGGACGTCGAGGAGACCGTCGCGAACCTCGAGGCCAACGGATTCGACGTCGTCGTCGTCGACACCGCCGAAGACGCGCTCGCGGAACTGCAGTCGCTCATCCCCGCCGGCGCGTCCGTGATGAACGGCCACTCGACGACCCTCGAGGAGATCGGATTCGTCGAGTATCTAAGCGAGGGCGACCACGAGTGGGAGAGCCTCCCCGACGAGATCTGGAGCATCGACGACGACGCCGAGCGCCTGGCCGCTCGCCGCGAGTCGCAAACGGCCGACTACTTCCTCGGCGGCGTCAACGCCATCGCGAAGACCGGCGAACTCGTGGCGGCCGACCGCTCGGGCAGCCGCATCGGCGCGTATCCCTTCGCCGCCGGGAACGTCGTCATCGTCAGCGGCGTGAACAAGATCGTCCCGACGCTTTCCGACGCACTCGACCGACTCGAGACGGTCGCCTACCCCCTCGAGAACGAGCGCGCCAAGGAGGCCTACGGCGTCGAATCCGCGATCGCGAAGCAACTCATCTTCCGGCAGGAACTCGAGGAAGGACGTACTACCGTCGTTCTCGTCCGCGACCGCTTCGGCTATTAACTGACCCAGCGGTTCCGAAAAAACGCCACTGTTGGAATCGCGGTTGGTTCTGGCGGTGACTACCGGGATCGGAAAACGAGTTCCGTCGGACGCCTGCCGACGGCGAACTCGACGGTCGTCGTACGTGTCGAAACGTTGAACTCGTTAGCAGACCGAATTCCGCTACAACCAACCGCCGATCACCCCATGTCCTCCTGGCAACGAGATTTCTCCCGCGGACTGATCGTCCTCGCTCCGATCCTCGTCAGCGGCTACCTCTGCTACGTCCTGTACGGGTTTATCGACGGATTCACGCCGAACGCTCTCGGCCTCGAGTGGCTCCTCGAGTCGGTCATCGAGAACGAAACAGTACGCGCCAGGCTGCTGGCGTTGCTCCGGGTCGCGCTCTCCGTGGGGGTGTTCCTGGGTCTGCTTTACGTGGCCGGGGCCGTGGTGCGGACGGCGCTGGGTACGGTCGTCGAGCGAGCGATCGATACGAGTGCGAACGCCCTCCCCGGCCTGCGGGTCGTCTACAACGCGTCGAAGACGGCCGCCGAGACCGCGGTGAACGAGCAGACGGAACTCCGACAACCGGTCAAACTCGAGGTCTGGGACGATATCCGCCTGACGGCGTTCCAGACCGGTCACTCGACGGAGAACGGGAACACGCTCTACTTCGTTCCGACGTCGCCGAACGTGACGAGCGGTTTCCTCGTCGAAGCCGATCCCGACGAAGTGATCCACCTCGACGAATCGTTCGACAAGGCGCTCGGTCGCGTACTTAGCGGTGGGTTCGGTACCGGCGCGGGGACCGACCGAGATGACGGTAGCTCGATCGGGATCGTCGACGGTACCGGTCGGATTCCAGACGGAGACGACGACCGATAGTTCGACCCGCCGAACGAGATCTCGGCCGCCATCGTCCGTCTCGAGTGTAGTGCTTGCCAGCGGTACCGATCACCGATAGCGGGCGTTCACGTTACCGGTCTACAAGGCACCCGATTGCTACGGGACGTGGCTCCTCGAGTACGAGGGCGTCGAGTCTCTCACCGCTGTCGACTGGTAGCGATCGACGGACGTGACCGCTTGCGCCCGGGGAGATGCCGAACCGGATGACCGCTACCGTCGACTCCCGACGGTTGGAATACTCCAACGAAGGCTTATCGAGAGACGGTTGGAATACTCCAACGAAGGCTTATCGAGAGACGGTTGGAATACTCCAACGAAGGCTTATCGAGAGACGGTTGGAATACTCCAACGAAGGCTTATCGAGAGACGGTTGGAATACTCCAACGAAGGCTTATCGAGAGACGGTTGGAATACTCCAACGAAGGCTTATCGAGATGAGCCCCCTACCTCGAGGTGATGACAGACGACGCAACTGCCGGACGGACGGGCGGGGGCGGTCAGCAGACGCAAACGCTGACCGCTCGCCTCGCAGTCCCCGAGATGGATTGTCCGTCCTGCGCGGGCAAGGTCGACACGAGCCTCGAGCGCGTCGACGGGGTCGTCGAGACCGAACTCGATCCGACGACCGGGACGGCCACCGTCACGTACGATCCCGACCGCGCCGACGAGAGCGACGTCGTCGCGGCGATCGAAGGCGCGGGCTACGAAGTGACGGGCGGCACTGGGGCCGACGCCGGTGACGAGGGCGCGGACGCCGGCGTCGACGTCGCCCCGCCGTCGGAGGTCTGGACGAGCCCGCGTGCGAAAAAGACCTGGATCGGCGCGGTCTTCGTCGTCCTCGGACTGCTCCTCGAGTTCGTCCTGACGGCACAAAACGTCGTCGTGGCGAGCGTCCTCGAGTATCCGCTCTCGATCGCCGACGTGCTGTTCCTCGGGGCCGTGGCGGCCAGCGGCATCCCGGTCGTCCGGGGCGGCTACTACTCCGCGAGAAACCGGAGTCTCGACATCGATCTCCTGATGGGAACGGCGATCATCGCCGCGACGGGTATCGGTTACTTCGTCGAGGCGGCGACGCTGGCCGTCCTCTTTAGCATCGCCGAACTGCTCGAGGACTACGCGATGGACAGGGCACGCAACTCCCTGCGCGAGTTGATGGAACTCTCGCCCGACGAGGCGACGGTCCGCCGCGACACCGGGGCGGAAGTGACCGTCCCCGCGGAGGAGGTGGACGTCGGCGAAACGGTGATCGTCCGCCCCGGCGAGAAGGTGCCGCTGGACGGCACCGTCGTGGAGGGCGAGAGTGCGGTCGACGAGTCGCCGATCACCGGCGAGAGCGTCCCCGTCGACAAGACCCCCGGCGACGAGGTTTTCGCCGGCGCGATCAACGAGGAGGGTTACCTCGAGGTCGAGGTGACGTCGACGGCGGGCGACTCGACGCTCTCGCGGATCATCGAGATGGTTCAGGGCGCACAGGCAAAGCGGACCGAAACCGAGCAGTTCGTCGACCGCTTTGCCGGCTACTACACCCCGCTGGTGGTCGTACTCGCGATTCTGACCGCCGCCATCCCGCCGCTGGTCATCGCCGATCCGATCTCGGCGGGCGTCGCTGGCTACGAACTCACCTTCGCCGGCGACTGGCAGACGTGGTTCATCCGCGGGCTCACGTTGTTGGTGATCGCCTGCCCCTGTGCGTTCGTCATCTCGACGCCCGTTTCGGTGGTGTCGGGGATCACCAGCGCCGCGAAAAACGGCGTCCTGATCAAGGGTGGCAACTACCTCGAGGCGATGGGCGAGGTCGACGCCGTCGCGCTCGACAAGACCGGGACGCTCACGAAGGGTGAACTCGCGGTCACGGACGTCGTTCCGCTGGGCGACACCGGCGACGCCGAACTCCTGCGGTACGGTGCCGGGCTGGAACGGCGCAGCGAACACCCGATCGCCGACGCGATCCTCACCCGCGCCGACGAGGCGGACGTGGGCGATCTGCCCGAGCCGTCGTCGTTCGAGAGCCTCACCGGCAAAGGAATCAAAGGCGAGATCGACGGCGAACTCTACTACGCGGGCAAACCCGCGCTCTTCGAGGAGCTCGGCTTCGATCTCTCCCGTGCCCGCCGTGCGACCGAGACCGACGGCGGCGTCGTCGCCGCTGACGCAGCCGGCTCCGACGGCGGCGCGTTCAGCGAGGACACGTTGGCCGCGCTCGAGCAGGAGGGGAAGACGGTCGTCCTCGTCGGGACGGAGTCGAAGCTGCTGGGCGCGATCGCCATCGCCGACGAGGTTCGTCCCGCTTCGAAACGGACCGTCGCGCGCCTGCAGGAGTTGGGCGTCGACCGCGTCGTGATGCTCACCGGCGACAACGAGGGGACCGCCCGCGCGATCGCCGAGGAGGTCGGCGTCGACGACTACCACGCCGAACTCCTGCCGGACGAGAAGGTCGACGCCGTCGAAACGCTGCAGGCGGAGTACGGCGACGTGGCGATGGTCGGCGACGGGATCAACGACGCGCCCGCGCTCGCCACCGCGGAAGTCGGCGTCGCGATGGGGGCTGCGGGGACGGACACGGCCCTCGAGACCGCCGACATCGCGCTGATGGGCGACGACATCGGGAAGCTTCCGTACCTGTACGCGCTCTCGCACAAGGCCAACGGCGTCATCCGGCAGAGCATCTGGGCGAGTCTCGGCGTGAAGTTCCTGCTCGCACTCGGCGTGCCGCTGGGGCTGGTGAGCGTCGCGATCGCGGTCGTCGTCGGCGACATGGGGATGAGCCTCGGCGTCACCGGGAACGCAATGCGCCTGTCGCGGATCGAACCCGACCGGTTCGAGTGACCGCCGGTCCCCGCTCGGGCTCGTCGCGGGTTCACGGTACGTTCGGTTACAGCGAACTGGACCGACGGCTCGATCGACCGCGCTCGAACGTCTCCGGTGGGGGCTTCGGGCCGGACCGCGGATCGGAACGGTTTAGTGTGGCTCGTCGCACCCACGAGTATGGAGGCTGACAGGATGGATCCCCAGGCGAAAGCCGTCGTCGACCGGCGCGCCTGGATTTCCATGCCGAAACACCGTTACGCGCTGAAATGCTTCCGACTGCTCTCGAGGCCAGTCTCGTGGCTTCGGAACCGGAACGTGCCGAGCGTCGGACGGACGGTCGACGGCACGGTTCCCGGACCGGCGGGCGACGTCGACGTGCGGCTCTATCTCCCGGACGCGGACGGGCCATTCCCGACGGTCGTCTTCTTCCACGGGGGCGGATTCGTCATCGGAAGCATCGCCAGCCACGACTGGTTCTGTCGACACCTCACGCGCGAAAGCGGCTGTGCGGTCCTCTCGGTGGGCTACCGACTCGCGCCCGAACACCCGTTTCCCGCGGCGGTCGAGGACTGCTACGCCGCCCTCGAGTGGGCGGCCGAACACCCCGACGCGATCGCCGGAGACGGACGACTCGCCGTCGCGGGCGACTCGGCCGGCGGGACGCTCGCCGCCGTTACCGCCCTGATGGCGGCCGAACGCGACGGCCCCGAACTCGACTATCAGCTGTTGCTCTACCCGAGCACGGGTGCGAAACGGGAGCACGAATCCGTCCGCACACACGCTGGTATCGTCCTCGACGAGGCCGACCTGGAGTGGTTCCGGGACTGTTACTACGAGAGCGAGATCGACGAGCGAAACCCCTACGCCGATCCGACGAACGCCGGCGACGTCTCCGGCGTCGCGCCCGCGACGGTGCTGACCGCCGGTTTCGATCCGCTGCGGGACGGCGGCAGGGCCTACGCCGAAAAGCTGGTCCGCGATGGGGTTCCGACCCGGTACGAGAACTACGCGGACATGCCCCACGGCTTCCTGACGATGCGCGGGATCGACCGCGCCCACGACGCGATCGCAGACGTCAGTGACGATCTCGCCGACGCGTTCGGCCTCGCTGCGTAACGTCCCTCTCCTGCGTTCCGGTGTGGTACCGGATTACCGGGATTGGCCCGCCATCGTCGAGTTCGACCGCCGGTGAGAGATGGCGTCCGAGAGCCGCTGGACCACGTCCGCCCGCACGACGAGCACCGCCAGTGCGAGCGTCCCGACGTACGCGACCGGCACGAGCAGCAAATGCCAGAGTAGCGTCACCGGCAGGGCGAAGTCGCCGACCCCGAGGAATTTGGCCGTCTCGTCGAGACTGTAGAGGACGATCGGGTGGGCCACGTAGATGAGGACCGCGTTGGCTCCGATCTCGGGCAGCCGGGTCGTTCGACCGAGGCTGGGACTCGAGAGCAGAAACACGAACAGCGCGGCCACGAACAGCGCGGTGGCGAGCGTGTACTCGGGTTCGTAGACGCCGTGGCGCATCGAGGCATCCCCGAGGACGTAGCCGAGGGCGTAGCGCTCGAGGAGGTGAACGATCCCGAACAGGACGGCCAGGGCGAGGTACCGTCCCCGACGGCTCGGGTCGGGCGACCAGTCCCAGGAGCGAAGACAGTAGCCGAGACTCGTGTAGAAGAAGCCGAAAAACAGCGCGTCCCGGGTCTCGAGCGGGACGTGGACGCCGGTGGTCTCTCCGAGGATGCCGACGGCGTGAAACGCGATCGCGACCGGAAGGAGGTACCGCGTCTTCTCCGTCGCGACGAACGCGTAGACGAGGGCGATCGAGATCACCAGTGCCGGCAGGAACCAGAGGTGAAACGCCACCGAATCGCCGTAGTACACCAGGCCGAGCGGCGAGGCTGCCTCGAGACCCCGTTCGATCACGGCGTTCGCGACTCCTCGTTCGCTCCCGACGGCCATCCCCGCGGCGAGGACGAGCGCGATCGGCGCGTACACTACCAGTGCCCGGCCGTAGAGGGACGTCACTCTGGTGACGTATTTGCTGACGTATCGGCCGTCGGTACGACTCCGCTTGGCGGCGAAGAGGTAGCCCGCCGTCACGAAGAAAAACGGGACCGCGAACCGCCCGGTCGACTCGATGACGAAGTTGGCGGCGTTGCCGTACGTGCCGATCCCTCTGAACGGGTCGGCGTGAATGGCGACGACGAACACCATCGCGATCGCACGCGTGCTGTCGATGCTGTAGATTCGATCAGACATGTGGGCGTCCCTCCTTCGGGTACTGGCTCGGTCGACCGATACCGAGGGAAGCGTTGATCACGATACCTTATCTACGCACCGGTTTTCTCGACCTGGAACCACTCGCCGTCCCACGAGAGGAAGTACTCGAACGCACACCGTATCGTCACCAGCCCGAATCCGGGGTAGATCAGCGGTGCGAACACGAGCGTCGGCGAGAGCCGCTGGACGTGGCCGAGTTCGTAATCCCGATAGAGGATCGGCAGTACGGTTATACAGACCGGAACGACCGACAGTACCGCGATCCCGCCGAACCCGTAGTAGACGAGTACCGCGACTTTCGACACGAGACTGACCATGAAGACGCTCGCGAGCAGACTCACTGCGAGGCGAATCGTCGACGCCGTACCGCGCAATCCACTCGGTTCGAACCCGCCCGTGATGGCCTTCTGGAACACCTGAATGTGGCCGATACGCCAGCGCTTTCGCTGGCCCCAGAGGTCGCGGAGGCTGTGTGGCGCTTCCATCTCGTTCGTCACGTAGCGGGCCTGATGGACGTCCAGGCGCTTCCGGAAGCAGGTGTGAGCGAAGTCGATGTCCTCCGTCAGGAGGTCGTCTAACCCGCCGACCGTCTCGAAGGCCTCCCGCGTGAACGCGACGGACGACGTTCGGCAGTACGTGAACCCGAGCGGTTCGACGAGTTTGTAGCTCGCGTGAAACAGCAGTCGTTCGCAGTACGCGAGCATCTCGACGGGTCCGTTCGCTCGCGGGACGCGCCGCGCCTGGAACACGTCCCGGTCCGCTTCGACTAGCTGGTACATCGCGATGGGAACGAACTCCGGATCGACGCGCTCGTCGGCGTCGAGCGAGCAGAAGTAGTCCGCGTCGACCCGTGCGACGGCCCGGTTGATCGCCGAGGCTTTCGACCCCGGTCGATCGTTGAGGAGCACCCGGACCTTCGGGTGGTCGGCCAACTCACGGGCGACCTCGAGCGTCGGTTCGTCGTCGGGTTCCGCGGCGATTACGACCTCGAGGTCCCGGTAGTTGGACTCGAGCAGCGAGTTGACGCTCGCCCGCAGCACGTCGCCGTCCCGGTAGACGGGGACGATGGCAGCGACCGACGGTCCCTCGTGCAGTCGCGGCGCTGCGTCCTGTGAGCGAAACACCTCTCGAATGAGTAGCAGTCCCGAGATCGTCGCGAGCACCACGAACGCCAGAATCGCGAGCACGGCGCTCCTGACGGCCGCGTCGATGACGACGCCTCGCAGCGCCACTACCTGGGTGAACTGCTGGCTCCCCTGGTAGGCACCGATTCCGAGACAAAAACCCACACACGAGATGGAACCGGTCCACTCGATCGCTTTCTGGAGGGCCGAGGTCATCACCTAAGAGATTTCAGCCTAACATGATAAAGCTATCACATTTGCACCGATCGACGGTCACAACCCTTGAGCAGGCGCGTCTCAGGAGTGTCCCGCGAGAGGTAGCGACCGATGGACGGATTCCATAGCCGGGCGTCGCCGCCCCCGGCCGCCCACTCTAACGAGTCAGTAGTGGCACCGCTCTCGAGGACGTATAGAGCGAACGCGGTCGGTGGGTTCTCACGCTCACCACTCCCGTGTACGCAGGTCAGACCGTGCCACGCGCTCCGTATCCACGACTGACCGCACTCCCTCGAAACGACCGGTCGAAAACCGACGGCGGCGACTCGCTCAGTCTTCCGTCCAGTACATCAGGTTCTCCCGTTCGGTATCACAGTTCGGACACTGTTGGGGGAGGCCGTCGTCGATTCCGCCCATCTCGCCACACTCCATACAGCGCCACATCAGGTGGGCTTCGCCGAACTCGTGGCCCGAGCGTGCGTGTTCGACGCTCATCCCTTCTGCTCCCTCGCGGGTCGTGACGAAAAAGCCGCTCTGCTCGAAGCTCCGAACCCGTCCGAGCGCGTCACCGTTCTCGTCGTAAACCAGCTGGCCGGATCTGACCTCGTGGACCTCCTCGAGCGCCTCTTCTTCGCCCTCACTCGCCGGTGTCTCGCCCGTTTGTACCATACCGCTGGCTACAGTGTCACCTTCGATAAAGCCCCACCGCGCATTGTGCGGGGGGCGGCCGTGGCCCTTGCTACGGGTTCCGTTACCCGGTTCGTGCGTGGCTTTTCGGTCTCACTCCCGCGGCGTCGACTCCTCCGGGAAGATTTTCCCCGGGTTGAGGATCCCGTTCGGATCGAACGACCGTTTGATCGCCCGCATCGTCGCGATCGCCGCCTCGTCGTGTTCGGTCGCGAGGTACTCCCGTTTTCCCAGGCCGATCCCGTGTTCGCCCGTCGCGGTTCCGTCCAGTTCGATCGCGCGTTCGACGATCCGTTCCGAGAGGTCTTCCCCTTTCGCGACCATCGCCGGGTCGTCGGGGTCGACCAGCACGGAGTAGTGGACGTTGCCGTCACCCGCGTGGCCGAAACAGGGAATCATGAGGTCGTGTTCGGCCCCTACCGCCTTGATGTACCGAACCATCTCCGGGAACGCGTCGATCGGAACCGTCACGTCGCCGGGCTTGTGCGGCGACAGGTCCGGATCGTACGCCCGTACCGCGGCGGCCAGTTCGCGTCGGGCCTCCCAGAGGTCGGCCATCTCCTCGTTCCGCCGGGCCACCTCGAACGACTCGACGTCGTGGGCCTCGAAGATCGTTCGACAGAACGCCACCTCCGCCTCGACGTTCCGGTTGGCGTGGAACTCCAGGAAGATCAGCGGCGCTTTCGGGAGGTCCGTCCCCAGCGTCGCGTTCGCCATCTCCGCACTGAGCGGGTCGATCAACTCGATTTTGGCGACGTCGACCCCCGACCGGACCGCGTCGAAGACCGCCTCGGTCGCGTCGTGCAGGTCCGCAAACGTCGCCCGGCCCGCCGCAACCTGCTCCGGCCGACCGGTCAACCGCAGCGTCAGGCGCGTCACGACCGCCAGCGTCCCCTCGCTGCCGACGAGCAGGTCGAGTAAGTTGTAGCCCGACGACGTCTTCACGGCCTTGCTTCCCGCGGTGATCACCTCGCCCGTCGGGAGGACGGCCTCGGCCTCGAGCAGCCAGTCGGCGACCTCGCCGTACTTCACCGTCTTCATCCCGGCCGCGTCGTTCGCGATCATCCCGCCGATCGTCGAGATGTTGCCCGATGAGGGTAACGACGGCAGCATGAGGCCGTACTCCTCGAGCGCGTCGTTGATCTCGCTCCCGTAGATGCCAGGCCCGACGTCGATCTGGAGGCCGTCGGGCCGGATCTCGTGGACGTCGTCCATCCGCGTGAGGTCGAGGCTGATCCCGCCGCGAGCTGGGACGGGGTTGCCCTCGAGGCTCGTTCCCGCGGCGTACGGCGTCACCGGGACGCCCCGCTCGTTCGCCGCCGCGAGGACGGCGGAGACGTCCTCGGTGCACTCCGGCCAGACGACCAGATCCGGCGAGACGGCGTCGGCGTCGTCTGTCCCCCAGTCCTGCGAGTGCTCGCGCCGATCCCCGTCGGCGAACGAGTACTGGTCCGGATCCAGTCGCGAACGAATCTCGTCTAACTCCGTCGACATACACCCCGGTTCGTTAAAAATGAAGTTAAGCGTGCTGGGGTGCCGGAGAAGGCTGTCTACCGTAGCGTAACGGAAGCGGCCGAGCAAGGGTGAATTGGTGGTTCAGTACTGTTCGGCCGTATGATTGAGAAGGCTCGCCAGCAGGAAGTATTGTAGCGGGGCGCGACGGGTATTACGATCGGATCAGATGTTCACTGACTGTTTCGGTAGTATTATCCGCAAATGGTTCCTGCTACATCGCTGGGTGCACATTGCCATTCAGTGTCCTCACAGCCTAAACAGTTCGAACCAGTAATACCTGCTGCAAAGGCTGTGGTCGCACACCAGAGACAGATTTGCCAGCTCAGACTTGTAACACAGGACGAACATCCTTTAATTGCGCTTCCTGCCGAAGTAGCTATCGTAACCATACAATCCCAACTGGGGGCGCAATCGACGCCCGTATGTACCAGACAGGTACCACACCCTCCACCTCCGCCGCAATCGGGAGCTAACTGATCTTCTGTGCAGGGCATGACTTGATCGGGAGCGATATCCGAACTGATGCTCTCCGTAACGACTTCGTTGCGTTCGACGTGTAACGCATTCACGTCCTCCGCGTTCGAATCACCGACAAATCCGATAACATCGGGGACCGAGGTCGCCATTTCGAGTTCCGATCGGTCGGACAACATGTCGAAACCATTGTACTGTATAAATGTGGTTCCCGATGTGGTCTCGGCTGGGGCCTTGACGACATATCTGACCGAGTCCTCGAGTTCTTCTTCGACCTTGAGTATCGTACTCGAATCCCAATCTACTGTCGTTCGTTCGTTCGTTTCGATATAATCTCTGAGTACCGCAGCCTCTTCGCTCATAGCCCGCTCGATCGCCCGCTCGCGTTCGGATCCAGTAACTTCAGTGATCTCAATATCTACATCAACCGCTTTTACGTACTCACTGGCGCTCTTTCCGGAAGCTACTCCGATAGCACTCATTCCGACACCGGCAACACTGGCTGATTTTAGTACGTTTCTCCTCGAGAAATGGTCGTTCCTTAACGTCATAATTGATAATGGTGTATAATGGGGCATAAGTATTTGTCCTTGACTCTAATTATGAGAAACCAAGTATCGGTATCCTCTCAGGTTAGTAGATTTGTAAGCTTTTGAGGGTCTTATTCTATTTCGTTCGACATCGATAGATACTACAAATTCTGCACCTATTCGGCTGGTACCCGGCTATATATCGTTTGGTTCGGTCGATATCGGTACAGGGGTGTCCAAAGTATCCGGGCTTATTGGCACAAAAATATTAATTTACTCAATACTACGGGAATAACTATGCAGGCGGATACCTATTATTTACTTATGGAACCTATTCGTGAGTGGCTGGCACCACGGCCGCCGACGTGGCGAGAACTAGTTATTCCCGGCGTTTTGACCCTGTTGTTCGTCTGGATTTTTGTGATATATAGTGAGGTGTGGTGGCCAGGACTCCTTCTTGGCGGGACCACATATTTCATCGTATATCTACTGGATATCTTCACCAAACCGTTTCCGAGACTGCGTACCCGTACCGGAACCGGTGTCAGAGTGGGTTTCGTCGTCCTCCTCGCCGGCGGAGCAGTCGCCATCGGTATTATCGCCGGTCCCGTATTGGCCGGTGTCCTCGGCGGATCGATTATCGGATTCGGCCTTGCACAGGTGGGACATACAGTCGGGGTAGCAGCCTGGTTCGGCAGCCTGGACCAACGACAACCGGACGACAAGAGCGTGTTTTATACCCCGTTCTCGAAACGTGCGATGGATGACGAAACGGAGTAATCGGACGGTTCCGGACGTCCGTTCGTCGCAGTCACATGAAATCCTCGATACCTGACTGCTTGTTCTTGTCGTTCTCGAAGATGCTCTCGAGCGACCGCTCGAGGACCTCCAGACGCTGTTTCGTGTAGTCGCGGCAGTCGTACTCTTCGGCGACCTGGATCGCGGTCTGCATGTACTTGTTGACCGAGCCCTGGTGGACGGTGAGGTTGACCTGGCCGCCACACTCCCGACAGTCGCCGGTCAGGGGCATCCGGCGGAACTTCTCGCCGCAGTCGAGACACCGGGTCTCCTGGCGGGAGAACGCCCGGAGGTTGCCGATCAGGTCCGGCAGGAAGTGGTACTCGATGACACGCTCGGCGACGTCGGTCTCGTCGACGGCCTCGAGTTTCCGCGAGAGCTCGAGTTGGGCGTCCATCTTCTCCATCATCGAGCCAAGCGTCTTGTAGGCCGAGAGGTCCGGCCCCATCGCGATGTCGGTGGTGTCGTGGGTGTGCTCGAAGCCGGTGTACTCGCCGTCGGTGCCGAGGGTGTCCTCGGCGATCTGGATGTCGACCGCCTCGGGGTCGGCCTGCTCGCGGGTGGCCTCGTAGAACTCGCGGGGGTACTGCGAGACGATGTCCATGTTGTGGGCCTCGTCGTCGATCTCGGAAGGGTCGATGCGGGAGGACATGACGAGCGGCGCGTCCATCGAGTTGTGCGCGTACAGCCAGTTCGCCGTGAAGATCGGATCGCCGCCGACCTGCAGGTCGTAGAGGTAGCCGTCGTATTCAACCCGCTCGATGTCCGTGATCCGGAGATATGAGAGGTCGCCGTCGACCAGCGGTCGGATCGCTTCGAGTTTCGCCTCGGCTTCGTCCGGCAGATCGCGACGGTCGAGTTCGTCGACGATCTCCTCGAGTTTCTCGAGCGAGATGTTGTCGCGCCGCTTCAGATATTTCGGGATCAACTGTTTGACCCCCTCGATCTCCATCTCGCGGATTTCCATCAGTTCGTCGGGAATGGAGACGATGAGACTCTTCGGCTGGTACGGTTCGTCCCCGTCGAGAATTTGCTCGAGCGGATTGCGTGACGCACCGCCGGAGACGGAGACCGTATAGATCGATTGCCGCGACGGATCTCGCTCGCGACGCGAGACGTTCGCGACGAGTCCGAGGCGGTGACAGCAGAAGACGATCCCGTCTTTGACGTCTTCGCTCGTCGTGTGGAATCCGATCGACGTGTGGTTGTCGTCGCTGGATTCGGAGCCATCGCCGGCGATGAACCCTCGCAAGAATGCGAGGACGACGTCGCGCTCGGCTCGCAGGATACAGTCGGGAACGATCTTTTCGCTCGAGTTGTAGGAATCGCAGTCCTCGAAACCGAGCTCGTGTAACACGTCGAAGAAGACGGCCGGGAACGCGACCTCGTAGGCCTTGTTCGACCACCGAACGCTCGGCTCGCAACCGAGTACGGACTCGGTCGCCTCTACGACTCGATCGACGAGATCCTCGTCAGCGTTGTGAATAGCCGGTCGAGTTCCCGAAAGCGTACCCTCGGCGACGAACATTCCGATCAGCCACGCGAAGTCCTCGTCGACGTCGATATACCGATCGATACAGTCCGAGGACCCCTTCCAGCCGATCGAACAATCGATGGGGAGATCGGCGTCGCCGTGTTCGGTTTCGATTTCTTCGAGCGTTTCTCGACAGACTTTCTTCTTCGAGAGTCGGTACGAGAGGCCATCGTCGAAGGCAACGCGTGTGTCACCGCCGCGTTCCGCGTCATTCCAGACTTCGGTCAGCCACTCCTCGTGCTCGTCGTCGAGCAACACGTACGGATCGTCGACGCACTCGAGCGCGTCGATCGTCGTTTCGACCGGTTCCACGTCGAGGTTTTGCGGTGCGACGATCAGGTCGCCTTCTTCGAGGTCCGATCCGGCGATCTCCTCGATTCCGTCGTCGTACCGGAAGAGGCTGTGATCGGTCGTGATCTCGAGTTCGCGTCCGAACTGCGTGGAGATTCGCAGTAGTTCCTCGTCGTCGTCAGCCTCGTACCGGATCGCCTTCTCGATCGGCTTCGGTGACGCCTCGTGGTCGTCGTCGAACGCGTAGGTCGTCCACCCCTCGAGCGCAGCGGTCTTCTTCTGGAACTTGCCGTCGATCTCGATCGGTACGTCGAGTTCGTCCCAGAACTCGTCGAAAGTCATGAACCGCAGGTTCCCGTCGGGATCGAACGCGATCAGCCGGGAGTCCTCGGCGACGCTGCCACCGCGCTTGTCGGGCAGGTACGACCGCGAGAAGTTCAAGAGGCCGTCCATGAGCAACATTACACAGTCCTCGTCGCCGTCGCACTGGCCGACCGACAGTCCGTTCGCTTCGAGGATGTGCGTATCCGAAACCGTGAGACAGTAGGTGTACTCGACATCGGATGGGACGATTTCGGTCCGTTCTACCATATCAACCTCCGGACGACCGCCGTCAGCAACGCTCTCCCGTTGTACGGACACAGCTGATTCATCCGTTGAATCGGCTCGAGCCGGCGTCGGAATCTCGTCGCCAGCCTCGAGTTCGCTCGCCGGAATCCGCTCGAGGCCATCGTTCCAGACGATCATCGTGTGATCCGGAGTTACCGTCAGCGACTGTCCGTTGCGCGTTTCGATCCGGATTAGATGATCGGGTGCGGGATGCTTGGAAACGGACTCGACCGGTCGGTTCACGCGTCGTCCGTCGTCGTCAATCGACGGAACTGTGAGCGAGGCCTCGAGGTCCTGAACGAGGGCTCCGAAGTCGTCTTCGCGAGGATCGGTTAATCGCGATTCGACGAACGTTTCGATGGACTCCTCGCAGACGCTTCCGGACTCGTCCTCGTAACGAATCGTGGTGTCAGGGTGGAAGCAGTTTCGGCGCTTCGCTGCGTGGAAATACGGATGTGCGTACCCGACCGCCGCGCTTGTGAACCCGACGATCCGGCCGACAGTTGCCGCGCTCGTGTGCGGTGCCATCCCGAACACCAGTTCGCCGACCAGGTCGTCGCGATCCTCGAGTTCGTAGAACGGCTCGAGGCCGTAGTACTGCTCGAGCAGGTCGTCGATGAAGTCCGCCGTTTTCATCATGTGCTCGGCGGCACCGTCGGAGAGGACGATGTCCTGCACCTTGAGTTCGACGAGCTGGTCCTCGTGGGTCAGCGGTTCGCCGTGGATGTCCTCCTCGTAACCCAGCGCCTGCAGTTGGCCGACGTCGACGTCGAGTTCGCTGGCCCGGACCGACGTCACGGGCAGGTCGGTCATGTCGTAGCGGACGGTGCCGTCCTTGAACGCCGAGACGTCGTGTTTGGCCCGAAGGACCCCCTTCTCGATGGGTTCGGGGATCTTGTTCGTCGAGGAGAGCCCTTTGACGCCTTTCAGGATGTCGAAGGCGTTCTCGCGCTCGCCGACCGACTCGAGGGCGCTCCGGAACTCGTCGTTGACGTCGATCTCGCGGGTCTCGACGCAGGTCCCCTCGATTTCACAGCGGTCGCACTCGACGCGGCCGGCGTCGTCGGGCTCGAGCGACTCGTCGCAGTCGGGACACCGATAGTCCGGTTCGGTCCGGGCGTTGCAGTCGGGACAGCGGTTCTTGAACGTCTCCGTATCGCAGTCGGGACAGCGCTGGCGGCCGACCTGCACCTCGACGACGCCGGGGGTGTCCTGCATCGTCTCGGCGTGTTTGGCCGCGTCGGCGACGTTGCGCTGGGAGCCGCCGGCCTCGCCGATCGGGAACAGCGTGTGGACCGGCGGGCTCAGGTCGCGGCGCTCGGACTTCTCGGGACGACCCATCCGGTTACCGATCCGTGTGGGCGCGCGCTCGCGGACCTCGAAGGGGGCGACCTCGTTGACCGCCTCGATGGCGTTGTCGCCCTCTGCCTCGTGGCCCCAGGTGCGGGCACGTTCCGAGAGGTCGTCGTCGGTCCAGGTGCGCTCGAGTTCGATGGTCGGCTCCTCGGGTTCAGGGTCGGGTTCGGGGTCCTCGCCGCGACCGTCGGGATCGGACTCTCGCGGTGGCCCGCTCGAGTTGTCCGAGGCGCGTAGCGCCTCGCTCTCGAGTGCCGCCCCGTCGGCGACCGCCTGCCGGGGTTCGCAGCCGACGGTGCGGACGAACGGCCGCCAGTCGTCGATCTCGACGCGATTCTCTCCCTCGCGCTGGCGATGCTCGATGACGATCGTCTCGAGCGCGTCGGCGACGCGCTCGTCGTACTCGAGGACGAGGATGCTGTCGTCGCCGTTCCCGTTCACGCTCCCGTCGCCGTCTTGCTCGATTCGCCCGTCTGCAACCGCCGCCGCGAGGTCGCAGAACGCGTCGACCGAGAGGTCGTGCCAGAGGTAGGTGTACTCCGGATGGAGGGGTGCGTCGTATTCCGTGGTCCACTCGAGGGCCTCCTCGGGGTCGGGGAACTCGAGGTCGATCCGCGGGTCGTCCTGCAGGGCCTGGACGTCCGCGCCGGCGGCCGCCAAGTCCTGCACCCACCACTCGTAGGTGTAGGAGGCGGGCGCGAGCGGGTGGTTGTTTTCGACGAACTCGCCGTAGTTGACGAGGTACTCGCCGAGGTCTAAGATCTTCTCGACGCCGTTGCGGATCTCGAGGGCGTCTTCGGGGTCGTCGATCCGGCGGACGTCGCCGTTGGCGAGTTTGACGGTCGGTCCCTCGATGGAGTCGACGGGGACGACGCCGGCGGCCTTCCCGGGCCGCTCGGTCTTGATCTGGGTGCCGGTCGCGAGGAAGTCGTCGACCAGGTGCATCGCGGCGGGGTGGACGCCGGCGGTCGCGAACCCGTGGTTGCGCGCGCGGCCGTAGCGCAGTCGGAAGCCGCCCTTCGCACAGGGATGCGAGAAGACCGGGCGACCGGCAATCAGGTCCCGGAGGAACTTCTTGGACTCGTCGACGCGCGGGGGACCCTGCGGTTCGTCGTCGGATTCGGCGTCCTCCTCGGCGGCTTCGGCGTCCGCGCCGCCCCCATCGTCGGCTGACTCCTCGTCACCGTCGTCAGCCTCGTCTTCGTCGTCCTCGTCGCCCGCGTCGTCGTAGTACGTGCCGTCGATCAGGTCCTGCAGCCACGGCCAGTCGACCTCGTCCAGGTTGCGGGTGTAACGCTGGATCTTCGGGGCCTTGAGGGCGATCCCCTCCGCGAGGACGAGACACATCCCGCCGCGGGCGCTGTTGGTGTCGACCCGCTCTAAGTCGCGGAAGCCGGAGACCTCCTCGTCGCCGGTGGCCTCGCCGTCCAGCATGATCGGCATGTGCTTCGCGATGAACTTCGTCTCCTTGTCCTTGGGCGTGTACTGGAGGCCGGTCTCCTTGTCGTAGAGGGCGATCTCTTCGGCGTAGCGCTCGATCTCGTCGTCGCGGGCCTTGTACTGGTCGATGCCGACGAGCGCGCGGGTGTAGTCGGCCACGAGTACGGAGAGAGCCTGCGCCGTGCCACCCGCAGAACGGATCGGCCCCGCGTAGTAGACGTTGACGAACTCGGTGCCGTCGTCGTTCTCCAAGATTTCGACCTTGTCGATCCCTTCGATGGGGGCGGCGACGACGCCCTCGGTCAGCAGGGCGACCGCGGTGCGAACCGCGCCCTCGACCTTGCCAGCCTTGGTCTCGTAGTCGCCGACCCGGCCCTCGGCGAAGTCCTCGGCGAGTTCGAGCGCGGCTTCCTCGCGGGACATCTCCCCCTCGAGTTCGCGGACGCGCTCGGCGACCCCGTCGATGCCAAGGATGTTCTCGACGCGGTCGGCCATGTCCCGTGCGGTCGGAATCTCGACCTCGGGTTTCGGGTCCGCGCCGCGTTCTTTGGCCTCCTCGGCGACGTCGAAGGCGTCCTCGAGCTGGGATTCGAGCCGTTCGAAGTACCGTTCGTCTGCCTCGCGCATGCTACAGCCAGAGGTCCAGTTCGGTCGTCTCGTCGTACTCCCGCTCGAGCGGCTCCTCGAAGACGCGCATGTGGACCTCGCCAGCCCAGACGGTCGCCTCGTTCAGGTGGCCGGCGTAGGTGGTGCCCTCGTCGTCGGAAAGCACCGCGTGGGTGTGGGCGAAGCGGTCGTCCTCCAGCCACGAGACGTTACCCACGCAGCTGGCGACCTCGAGCGGTTCGTCGAACGCGATCGGATAGTACTCGCACTCCTCCTGATCGTAGAACCAGAGTTCCGCGTCCTGTACCGCCCCGAGCGCCGTGAACCACGCCGCCTCGGCCTCGACCTCCTCGGCGAGCGTCTCGATCTCGGCTCGCCACTCGGCCCCCGTCTCGAGGCGGGCGACGTACTCGCTCGTGGCGTCGACGGCTCGGTAGTGCATACGCAACTACTGTGGGGGCAGGGGAAAAGAATTCATTGGTTGGGGCACGCGAGTACGAATCCAGTCGTTCCTCGCGAGGATGCGTCTCCCCCAAAGCTTTACTGACACTCCATTGATTGATCGTGGTGATGGCCAGTGGCTATCTCACGAGCGTTCGTCGGCACCACCAACCCGTGCTGTAGAGGGTGATTTCAGTGAGCGACAGCTCTAGCACCGAGTACGATCCCACGTTCTACCACCCTGGGGTGGTCCAACTGGACCAGCGGTTCGAGTTACGGATCGAAGACGTTCCGTCCGACGAACCCGTCACGCTTTGTGCGCGGCTTGATGACAAAAACGGCGTCACGTGGACGTCGAGAGCAGTCTACGACGTAGAAGATGGGATCATTGCGGTTGAAAGGGACGAACCAGTAGACGGAACGTTCAGCAACCCTGATACGATGGCGCTGATTCAAACGATGGTGCCGGAAGACGGAACCGACCCGTACTTGATCGATGACGATACGGTCCTCGAGTTCGAGGTGAGGGCCGACGGAACGAGGCTTGGCACGTCGGAACTACTACGAACGTACGGCGATCCTGCGGTTACTGTTACCAAAATCGAGGAGCACTTCGACGGATTGCTCTACGAACCACCGGGAGACGAGCCGGCACCCGGCGTCGTCACGTTTCACGGAACGAGTGGGACACCCATGTACGAAACGAGTCGAATGCTCGCTTCGAATGGATTCGTCGTGCTCGCGCTTCACTGGTTTACCTTCTCCGAACACGCAACGGCGTCGGTTCCGAACAACGTAGTCGAAATCCCGGTCGAATACGCCGTCGATGCGGTCGAGTGGCTGCTCGACCACGAACGTACAGCCGGATCCCAGGTCGGGGCCGTGGGGGTTTCGAAGGGGCCGGAACTCGCTCTCCTGGCGGCCACACAGACCGACGGCATCGGTGCTGTCGTTTCTCTCGGCGGATCTGCGGTAGTGTGGGAAGGGTTCGGACTCGAGGTGCCCGGTTCGTGTTCGTCGTGGACGATCGATGGCGAACCCGTTCCATATCTCCCGTTTCGGGACGATCTAGAGTGGGATATGGAGCCCCCCATGGATCTGTGGTCGAACTATACGAAGTCCTACGAAGCGGCAACACCCGAACGGATCGACGAAGCGACGATCCCCGTCGAAGAGATCGACGGGCCGCTTCTGTTTATCTCGGGTGCAGACGACGCACTCTGGGACGCGAAACGGTTCTGCAAACCTGCCATTGATCGGCTGGACGAACGCGGCCACCCCTACGAATACGAACAGCTCGTTCTGGAGGACGCCGGGCACGCAGTGACGGTCCCGTACCAGCCAACTGCCAACCGTACGGACGGACTCTGGACGTTTGGGGGTACCGCCTCCGGATACGCAAACGCCGACGAAGTGTTCTGGAGGCGAACGACGGAAACGCTCCGTTCGATAACGGAGTAACGCGTGATCACGTTCGACAGCGGGGGATCCCGTTCACACGGGCAAGCCTTCCTGACGAAACCGGGCCGGTGTACTGGACCGATACAGGGATAGTATCTGTCCCCTACGCCCGAAATTATTTATGTTATTGCGTAGACAGCAATGCCGGATGCACCTAGAGATAGATTCCCACCACGGGAGGACGGAAGCCAGAGACAAAATCGGAATCGACAACGAACACGCAAAACTGAGGGAAGAGGCCCCCAAGAAGATGGGTATGGATTCCAAAGCGTTCGCGACGAATACCTGTGGCTGCTGTGCCTGTGACAGTTGTTGCTGTACTGGAATCCAATTCTAACGGCCGCAACTCCGGCCGAACCCGGTTTTTCCGACCTCTTCAGTCACTCGGAGTCACGTCTACGAACGACACGCGTCAGGTTTCGAACGCAGTACACCCGTGAATAACGCGGCTGAGGCTCCGGGACCGACAGGTCGCGAATTCGACATAACGTATCTCAGCGCCCGTGTTAGGGGTACGGGTGTGGAGCCTCGTTTTCGATCCGACCGTCGAGTTTTGGGTGCCGATCGAACGGAAACGACGGATACGATAACTGTAGCAGCTCCGGAATGATGACTTTGGTAACGTTCACTCCGATGTCCTCGACGTCCGGCGTCGTCAGGTCGAACGCGATCGGAGTAACACCTTCGGCAGCGAGCCTGTCGAGCACGAACGATAGCTCCTCGCCTGGCCCATCGAATTCGTGATTTCCGTCGATCGAACGCATCGATCTCGAGGGACCGTCGAGCAAAAACTCCAGGTGATCGAAATTGTCGGTGTCGTAATAATAGTAGACGTTGTCCTCGAGATTGTCGATCCCTCGAGGATCGATATCGTCGACGACGTCGCGTTTCTTGTGGCCGGATATCAGTTGGATACACTGTGTGGCTTCGAACGATGCCCCTCGTATCGCTGCCCGATACGTTTCGCCAGCACCGCCGGAAAAGAACGGGTACGACGTATTGCTTTCCGATAGAATACCGAGACAGCCAACGGTTGGAAGGTCGACCCCCGTCTCGTACTCGAGCAGGTGTAGTCGAACTTGTTCCGTTTCGGTCGGGAACTCGTCGGTTTGAATTCGATTCGGTGTCGTTTCCGTAAACCACGTTTCCATGAACGCGTCACGTTCGATCTGCTCGTACAACGAGGCGAGCACTGATTGTGGTATCGTTTCGTGACAGGCGAGTCCGTTCGTCGTCGTCGGGATGATCGGATTCCAGTCGGTTCCCGACGTTCCGTACACGAACTCGAGCGGCAGGTACGTCTGCTCCCCTGTGAGGAGATTCGTCCCGGCGATCCAGGGACGGACGTCGGACGGATCGAACTCGTCCAGTTCACCGAAGTATTCTGCCGCTCGTTCTCGGGCCGACGGGCTATAGAGGCGCAGATATTTTGGATCGATCATCTCGTAGTCGGCGGCGAGTTCGGTATAACGTGCATCGTTGCTATCGGGGTGGGTTATCTGGGGCACGTATCGCTCTACGGTTTCGCCTAACAGGGTAACCGTCCCCTCGCGAACCGACCCGCCTTTTCCGGAAGACTGTATGAACCCGTTCGCGTTTTCGTCGTCGAACAACGTACTGATATCGGGTTTATCTCCACGGACGACTACGCCATCCGCCGGATCCGCTCGTAGCGGAAGCGTATAGACGACGTTGGTGCAGAGCCCGGTTTTCTCACCGAGTATTCGGGACAGCGGCAACGTTACCTCTCCGTGTTGCTCGTGTTCAATCATATTTGAACGCTTCAGGATCGATTAACCGTTGCCAATTTTCGCTCGAAGCCCCGCACACGTCACAGCGCGGCATTTTCATGATCTCGTTCGTCTCCATATTCATAGAGACCAGATCGATATCGAGCGTTCGTCCAACGACGTACCCGTGGCCAGTGAGCAGTTGCGTCGTCGCTTCTTTCGCTACCAATCCCCCGACGATTCGCGAGTGAGAGGGTAAATGTACCCGCTGTTGATCAGGGACACTCTCGATGAACGCCTGGTAGTTCTCACTCGCCGTTTGGTTCATACGCCATCGTTCCAGCAGACACGAAAGACACGGCGTTTGCCCCGGTACAATCGTTGGTCCGACGATCGCTTCGATACCGAGTACGTGTCCGACCGTCAGCGGTGTGTCGGTTTCGACTGCCCGCTCGTTGACTCGCTTGGCGAAATCCATTCCCGGCGTGTTGTCTGCATACACCACGTACTCGACGTTCGATACGAGCGAGTCGACAGTATCGGTGTGGGTCACGACTCCGTCGATCGATTCGACGATCCCGCGTCGGTCGTCGTCGACGTCGAGTAGCTGGACCCGGTCGACACCGGTTTCGGCCAGGTCTGCTGCGACCATCGCCCCGATTCGGCCGCGGGTTACGACGCCGACCGTCGCCGTTCGGAGACGATCGAGCTCCTCGTCAGAAACCCGGTCGGCCAATGTACTGTAACTCCAGAGGCTGTTGGGGTCCCGGTCACTAACGTCGATAAGGGCCTTCTTTTCGAGTAACGTGGCTACTACCGACCGAATCTCCTCTCGATGCTCCTCGTCGAACTGGTCGAGTATCTCCGAGACGGTACTCCGTCCGTCGATATACTCGAGCAGTTCCGCAATCGTTCCCTCCTCGTCGGAGTCTTTGATCGTGTGTTTTGCCCCCGCGAACGGACCAACGCGGAATTCGATTTCGTTGTCGGAGATCTTCAGGGGGACGAAAATGGGATTTATCGCCGGGTGTACGCCCTCCAGATTCTCAGCCATCGGTATCACCCGTCTCGGCAGGCTTACCGACGAAAAACCCGTACACGGTCGATTCGTCTACGCCATTTACCTCGAGTACCTCGTCGACTTCGCTCTCCCTCAACCCGCCCTGACTTACCGTTCCGAACCCCATCGCTGCTGCAACTAACTGGACGTTCTGGGCCATGTGCCCGGCTTCTAACAGCGCGAACCGATACCCTCGTGGCCCGTACTTAATTTTCGTTTTCCAGAACGCTCCAGTCATGAGGAACAGCAATGACGCCGCTGCAAGGTTCGGTGGACAGTCGTCTAAAAACGCGTCCAGTCGTTCCAGAATGGTCTCTCGGTCGGCCTGCTCGATAACTCGAAGGCCGTGTTCTCGGGCGGAGTAATAGTAAATTCCCGAATCGATCCGGTCCGCGTCGAGGAGAACGATATACGGTTCGATGGGGTACAGTGCCCCTGCTGAGGGATACCCCCGTGCCCGATGCGTGTGCTCTCCGAACTCGAACATCACGTCCCGAACCATTCCGCAACCGTACTGTAACAGCGTACTCAACTCGTCAGGAGGGACCTCGTATCGTTCGAAATTCTGCACCGATCGCCGTTCGAGGATTGCATCCGAAACTGCTCCAGTCGGTTTGTCTCCGTCCGGGAGGTCCACCAGCGGTCGCTCTCGATGATCCGTTCCGGCGATAAATGCAGTAGCCGTCTCCTCCGAAAACCGCTCGAATTGCTCGATAGATCGGTTGAACTTCGGATTCACTTGGTCTACTTTCGTGGACTCGTGAAATATCTCGCTGATATCACCGGTGGTAGATTCTTTCTGGGAGAACTCCTGGAAGTACGTGACCGGCCGTACGGGACGTGTATTTACGTTCGCCTCTTGGGAGGTCGCCTTTTTTAATATCTGTATGTGGTCCATACAACGTCCCCACCGAGATTATATTTAAAATTTTCCGAGATTATAGTACAGTGTGAGAAAACAATCGAAAACACAACCGGGTCCCGTCAGTAATGTCCTAAAACTCCTAATTTGCGTGCTCGTCGCTGGGCCAGTCCAAAGAAGGCTACGCCGATCGTAAGGTATCCGACGGCACAACCGAGCAGAATCACCAGTTCGGCGACTGGGAACTGCCAGAGACGTGTCCCCTCTTGCATCGCCTGTCGTAGCAGGTAGCTACTCTGGGTCAGTGGTAACCCCCGCAAAACTGGGACCGAACTGACCGGAGCAGCAATGAGGCCTACCAGCCCGAACGACAGAATCTGAAACACGTTTTCGATTCGTTTGTAGATGATCGCCAACCCGCCAAAGATAAACCCGATCCCGAGTATCGAGGACAGGCCCAGAAGGACTATCGGAACAATAGTTATCAGATCCAGGTGTACCGTCTCTCGAGTCGTCAGCAACATCAGCAGTAGAATCAGCGCGCCGGTCAGGAAACTCAGGACGACGTTCGTGTACGATTTGACGAGCATGACGTATTCGAAGCGATGAACGGACATGTATAGCTGTTCGAGCGTCCCCCACTGCGCTTCGCGAGTAATATTCCACGTGAGGTCGGCAAACGCGCTCCACGCCATCGACCACAGGAAAAACCCGATGATGATGCCTTCCAGGTTGTCGGCGAGTGCTTCCCCGGCTATCGTACTCCCTCCATAGAAGATCATCAGGAAGAAGAGGTACATCGTCAGCAATCCGGAGAGCAAATTGAGGGGGTATCGGAGCATCAATATCACTTGTTTCTTAAAAATACCCCGAACGAGCGTCAGCGTCGTACTGAACGGTACTTCTGACGTATCGCTCGGACGCACTAGTTCTCACCACCTGCTTCGCTCGGCCGTTCATCGTCGGGTCGATACTGCCGTCGTGCCGTCACGTCTTTCTTCGACGGCTGCCCGTCGTCCGCTCTCTGTCTGGTGCCCTCTTCACCAGTGGCTGCGGACGGTTCGTCCGTTTTCTGCCCCGTAATCTCCAGGAACGCCGTTTCGAGATCCGGGTCGGTCGAGTCGATCGACTCGATCACACGGCCGCTTTCTTCGAGAGTTTCGACCAGATCGTACAGTAACTCGGCCCTGGCGAGTACGACCGTAAACGTCTCCTTGCCATCGGCCGTTTGCGTCCACTGTTCGACCGTGTGAGTGCGTTCGATCGATCGGCGCACCCCCTCCGGTAGCGGTTCGTTCATCGTTACGTCGTACGCCTGGGATTCGAAGATCGCGGTGAGTTCCTCGATAGTACTATCGGCAACGATCCGTCCGTCGTTGAGAACGATGATTCGATCGCAGAGGGACTCGATGACGTCCATATCGTGACTCGAAAGAACGACGGTCAACGACTGACGGTCGACCAGGCGACGAAGTTCTCGCCGCAACTCGAGGGAACTCTCTACGTCCAGTCCGAGGGTCGGTTCGTCCAGAAACAGGACGGAACAGCCACGGGAAAGCGTGGTTGCGAGCGAGACCTTCTGTTTCATCCCCCTCGAGAGTTCCCTGACGGCCACGTCGGCTTTCTCCGTCAACCCGAACAGTTCGAGCAGTTCGTCGTGTCGATCACGTACTGCGTCTGGGGAGTGGCCGGCAAGGGTTGCGAAAAATTCGAGGTTCTCCCGGACAGTTAACCGCCAGTAGATATTCCGTGCCCCTTCTAACATCGCACCAGCGTGCGAATAGACGTCAGTGCTGTCGTCGGTTACGGTGATTTCGTCGATGACGACGTCACCCTCCGTCGGAACGATAAGTCCCAACATCGATTTGATCAGCGTCGTTTTGCCTGCCCCGTTCGGGCCGAGAATACCAACTACCTGTCCCGGATCGATACGAAACGAGACGCCGTCGAGAGCCCGAACCTCACCCTCGGGTCCGTCGTATCGTTTGGTCAAACCGGAAACCGAAACTGCGGCAGAACGTGTGTCCTTCCTCCCCATACTCGTGGTCGAAAATGTACCTCGGGGAACAACGTAATTGTTCTGCCCGGAAAGTAGAATTAATAGTCGACTCTGGAAATCAGTATCCCTTCGATCGACGGTCGGTAAGACGAGGCACAGCACCTCGCCGACGCAAAACGCCGATCGCCCGGATCCAGCAGTTGGTGCACCTCTTTCTCTCGATCGTCGCGAAAGCCCTCTTGCAGTCCGAGTTGAACAGTGGGAGTCGTCTGCCACGATCGTTCGTCGCGAAAACCCTTATCAGGGCCGCGACGTTGTTTACTCGTGTATGAGTAAACTATCTCACCAGCTGACGACAGTGACGGAAACCGGACGGAAGGTCAAGCGGACGATCGACCACTCTCCCGAGTTCGGCGAGGACTCCACCGAGGGTGATTCCCCCACCGGTCGCATTCCACCGGGCGGCTTCCTTACCGGGTGAGGTCCCTCGCCGCGTCTACTCATCCGTCTGTGATCGCTCACTCGAGTACTGACGTCGGGTTCTTGAGGTAGACGTCCTGGTCCGTGACCCGCCGGTAGAGGTCGTACAGGGTCTCGACGGCGTCAGGGTCGGGGTCGAACCGGACGTGGGGTGTCGCGTGATAGCTCCGACACGCGATCAGGAAGAGGTACAGCGTCCGGTGGTGGGCCGGCGTCGCGTCGACGACGGCCATCGATCGACTCCCGAGGTCGTTCGAGAACGTCGTCAGCATCGCCTCCACGTCGTCGTGTAGCTTCTCGTCCGGTCGATACTGCGGAGTGCCGAACGTCCGTTCTACGTACTCCCGCGTCGCCGCGAACAGCGGGTTCGCGTCGAGGCCGGTCGGATCGACCGCCTGAAAGGTCTCGTACAGGTCCAGCACTGCCGAGAGTTCCGCCCGCGTGACGGCGATGGGCATCACCGGATCGCCACGCGGCAGCGAGTACTCCGGGAGCGTGAACGATGCCGGATCGGGAACGCGGTCGAACACGCGCTCGAGGGACATGTGCGCCATCACGTGACACATCGGGAAAACGGTTGGCGCGGGTCGGCGGCTACCGAACGCGTCGCTCGTGCTGATACTGAGCCGGAACGGCAGTCCGATACCGCACTCGAGAGCAGTTGCTCCTCGCCGATACGAACCGCACCGGCGACACCCCGGGTCCCCACACCCCCTATCGCCAGGCCGGCAGCGTCGGTGCGTCTTCGGCCTCCATCGACAGCCACGCGTCGTCCGCGGAGATGTCCGCGATGACGTACTCGTCGCCGTCGCTCGCACTGCTCGAGTCGATCGAACCGACGATCGTGTCGGCGTCCGCCATGGCGGGGGGGTTCGTCGCCATGTATGTGACTCTCACTCAGCCACCTATAAACTCGTCGAATCGGACTGTCCGTTTGCCCTGATCGATCGTCCGCGACGCGGCGCGCGAAACACTGGGTTTATACGCATTTTCGCCCTACCCTGGGGATATGAACGTAGCCGACGCCATGACGCCCCGCGAGGACGTGGTGACCGTCGATCTTCCGGGGACGCGGTCCGACGTCCTCGAGTACCTGCAAGAGCAGCCGTTCTCGTCGGTGCCGATCGTCAACGACGGCGACGACGGGCCGGAGTATCGGGGACTCATCTCGCGAGACGCCCTGATCGAACAGCCGGACGAGGACCAACTCGTCATGCTGATGGACGAGAACGTCCCGACCACGACTGCCGACACTACTCTCGAGGACGTCGCCCGGACGATGGTCGAGGAGAACGCGCGCCGCGTCCCCGTCGTCGACGGCGAGTTCGAGGGGATCGTCACCGTCACCGACGTGATCCACGCGATCGCGACCGGCGATCAGGAGACCGACGGGACGGTCGAGACCTACGCCAGCGAGAACGTGAACACGACCTACGACGGCGCGCCACTGACCGTCGCCGAGCGCGAACTCTCCTACGCGAACGTCCCCTATACCGTCGCACTCGACGACGACGGGGAGATGAGCGGCGTCCTCACGGAGGTCGACATCATCGACGTGGCCCGCATCGTCGAGGGCGAGGAGGAGACCGGCGACAACTTCGACGATCAGGACTCCGAGTGGTCCTGGGAGGGGATCAAGGCCGTCGGGAGCCGCTACCTCCCGACCCGCGACATCGAGATCCCGAACGGTCCGGTCCGGGAGTTCATGAGCGACGACGTGGTGACGGTCTCCGGCGGGGCCTCGATCCAGGAGGCCGCCCAGCGGATGATCAGCAACGACATCGAACAGATCCCGATGGTCACGGGCGAGCAACTGGTCGGCATCGTCTGTGACGTCGACCTCCTCGAGGCACTCTATGAGTGAACACGACACCACCGAACGGACGGACGCGACGACCGAGAAACTCGTCGAACTCGCGAAGCGTCGGGGCTACTTCTTCCAGTCCTCGGGAGCCTACGGCGGCGTCGGCGGCTTCTACACCTTCGGTCCGCAGGGCGCGGCCCTGAAGGGCAACGTCGAGGACGCCTGGCGCGACCGGTTCGCCGTCGCCGAGGGCAACATGGAGATCGACGCGCCGACGATCATGCCCGAACCCGTCTTCGAGGCCTCGGGCCACCTCGAGGGCTTCGACGACATGCTCGTCGAGTGTCCCGACTGCGGCGAGAGCCACCGCGCGGACCACGTCGTCGAGGACAACACCGAGTACGAGGACGCCGAGAGCCTCCCGATCCCCGAGGTCGAGGAGGTCATCGCCGAGTACGAACTCGTCTGCCCGAACTGCGGTGCTGGACTCGCGGGCCAGGCCGTCGAGGCCTTCAACCTCATGTTCGACACCAACATCGGTCCCGGTGAGTCCCAGCCGGGCTATCTCCGCCCCGAGACCGCACAGGGCATCTTCGTCGAGTTCCCCCGCCTGAAGGAGTACGCCCGGAATCAACTGCCGTTCGGCGTCACCCAGATCGGCCGCGCGTACCGCAACGAGATCAGCCCCCGGCGCTCGATCATCCGCGTCCGGGAGTTCACGCAGGCCGAACTCGAGTACTTCGTCGACCCCGAGGAGGACGAACCGGACCTCGAGTCCGTCGCCGACGTCGAGGTGACGCTGTATCCGGCCGACGAGCAAAACGCCGAGGACGGAAGCGAGATCGCGATCACGATCGGCGAGGCTGTCGAGGAAGGAATCATCGCCAACGAGTGGGTCGCCTACTTCCTCGGCGTCGCGAAACCGTGGTACGAGTCGGTCGGCGTCGACATGGACCGGTTCCGGTTCCGCCAGCACCTCTCCGGCGAGCGCGCTCACTACGCGGCGGACTGCTGGGACGCCGAGAGCGAGATCGACGGCAACTGGATCGAACTCGCCGGCTTCGCCTACCGCAGCGACTACGACCTCTCGAAACACGAGGAGCACTCCGACGACCGCTTTACGATCTTCAAACAGTACGACCAGCCCAAGACCGTCGAGCGCGCCACGGTCGACCCCGACATGAGTTATCTGGGGCCGGAGTTCGGCGGCGACGCCCAGGCCGTGGTGTCGGAACTCGAGGCGCTGGCGGCCAGGGACCGGTCGGCCTTCGAGGGTGAGACCGTCGAGATCGAACTCGAGGGCGAGACTCACGAGATTCCCGCCGAGAAGACCGGATTCAGCGTGGAAGAGCAGACTGAGGCGGGCGAACACATCACGCCCCACGTCGTCGAACCCTCCTTCGGCGTCGGCCGACTCGTCTACACCGTCCTCCACCACGCCTACCGCGAGGACGAGGTCGACGGCGAAGAACGGACCTACCTGGCGCTCGAGCCGGAGGTCGCGCCGACGTTCGTCGGCGTCTTCCCCCTCCAGAGCGACGACGAACTCGTCGACGTCGCGCAGGAGATCGTCGACGACCTGCGCGAGGCGGGGCTGTCGGTCACCTACGACGACTCGGGCAACATCGGCCGGCGCTACCGCCGCCAGGACGAGGTCGGCACGCCGTTTTGCGTGACGGTCGACTTCGAGACGATCGAGGAGCGCGAGGCGCAACGCGCCTCGGAAGACGCGAGCGGCGATGAGCCGCGAGCCGAGGAGACGACCGTTACCGTCCGCGAGCGGGACACGACCGAGCAGAAACGGCTGCCGGTCGACGACCTGGCCGAGACGCTCGCGGCGATTCGGGAAGGCGATCTCACGTTCGACGACGTCTAGGCGCACTGTCGGAAAACCGCGAACGTACTCTTTGTCAGGTTCCGACCGATCGGTCGTTGTCCGACGCGGTGGTGTGTTTCGACGCAGTCGATCGGCTCGAGTTCCGCACCGTCCCCCGTCCGCCTGCCAGCAGCCGTGGGGACGAACCGATCACTCGAAGCCGTAGACGCCGTCGTGGCCGGCACCGAACAGTCGATCCTCGGTGACGACCAGTTCGGAGATGATCGTTCCGTCCTCGAGGAGATCGCTCGAGACCGACGCGTCGCCGGTGTCGAGGTCCACGCCTCGAAGGCTACCGTCGGTCACGACCCAGACGCGACCGTCCGCGACGACCGGTGCAGTATCGATCGACGACTCGAATTCGGTCCGCCACTCGATCTCGCCCGACTCACCGTCGATGGCGGCGATCGTCGGTTTCGTTCCGTCGATTCCTCCGCCGGCCGTGAAGACGGAGCCGTCGGCGACCGCCGTCGACCGCATCGATACCCCGTCGGTGACGTCGTGGACGGTCGTGGTCCACTCCGAGGCCCCCGAGCCGGCGTCGTACGCGCGCACCGTGCCGTCGTTGACGGCAGTGACGACCAGATCGTCCAGCACCGATGGACTCAGTGCCGGATATCTCGAGGGGTTGTCCGCCCAGAGACGGCGTCCGTCGTTCGAAATCGCGGTCAGACTGCCGTGAGAGACGAACAGCGTTCCGCTCGAGACCGCCGGAGCGATCGTCGTTCCCGAACCGACGGAGCCGACCACCTCGTGATCGCCGCTCTCGGGATCGACTTCGTACACGTCACCGTTCCGCTCGACCCCGTAGACGACGCCGTCGGCGGCGACGAACGGCGCACTGAACTCGCCGCCCGTGTCGAGTTCCCACGCGGTAGTGCCGTCGTCGACCCGAACGCCGAAGATGGCACCCTCCGACGTCCCGACGATCGCCAGGCCGTCGACGACCGTCGGCGTCGTCGCCGGGAACGACCGGTCCGGCCCGACAGACGTGCGCCACCGGACGTCGCCGGTCGTGGCGTCGATTCCGAACAGCGCACCCCGCTCGCTCGCGATCGCGACGCCGTCCGCGACGACCGGCGGCCGCGGATCGCTCGCCGGGACGGCCCACGCCCGCTCGAGGTCGTCCCGCGGCGGCGTCGCGTCGGGGTTTCGCCGGGAGTTGCCGCGATCGTATCCGGCCGTCGGCCAGCGGCCGACGTCCGCCGCGGCGTCGAGGTCGCCGGACGAGAGCGCGGTGATCCCCCGATCGTGTCCGACGAAGACGTCCGCGGACGTGACCGCCGGTTCGGCGGTCGTCCGCCCGCGATACCAGGCCTCGCCGACCTGGTCGCCGCTCGAGGCGTCCAGCACGTAGAGCGTTTCGTCCATGCCCAGCAAACAGACCCGATCGTCCGCGACGACCGGCGGCGCGAGTACGCTCGTCTGAAGCGTCGTCTCCCAGACGCCGTCGTCCTCCGCGAGGGAAACCGCCCGGACGTGCGCCTCGTCCGACTCGCTGACGTGTGCGGCTCGCTCGTTGTCGACGAAGACGGCGATCTCGTCCGTCACCGCGGGTTTCGGCCCGTCGACCGCCTCGTCCTCGGTCTGCCAGAGGACGTCGCCGCTCGCCGCGTCGACGACGAACCCGGTGTGTTCGTGGACGTAAACCACGCGATCGTCGACGAGCACGGGGCTGTCGCGGTCGTTGACGACAGACGTCAGCTCCGTCTCCCACTCGAGGTCGCCGCTCGAGGCGTCGATCCCGACGAGGCGGTCGCCGGGGACGGCCACGACGATGTCCCCGTCGGTCGCGACGCTTTCGGTGTAGCTGCCGACGTCCGACTCCCAGAACCCGTCGCCGGTCTCCGCGTCGAGCGCGTAGACGGTCCCGTCGCCCGAGACGTAGACGGTCCCGTTCGCGACCGCCGGCGCGCCGCCCACGTCCCCCTCGATCGTCGTCGTCCACCGCGCGTCGCCGGTGTCGGTCTCGAGCGCGAGCACCGCGTCTGGGTCGTCGCCGGGCCGGTTCGCGCAGACGTAGAGCGTCTCTTCGACGACGGTTCCGGGATCGAACGCGCTCGGTACCCTCCCCGGTTCGTCGAAGACCCGGAGGGCGTTCGTCCACTCCACGTCGCCGGTGTCGGCATCGAGCGCGACGACTGCGCCGCCGTGGGGCGGCTCCTCGAGCACACTCGGGTCGAACTCCTCGCGGTAAGAGAATACGCGTCCGTCCGCGGCGATCGCGCCGAACGACTCCGGGTCGATCGCGTCGGTCCGGTGTCCGACCGTCCACCCGTGGTGCAGTGTCTCGATCGACGCGTCCGCCCCGGACACGGACCCGGAGTTACCGAGGTCGCCGCCGAGCGTCGGCCATCCGCCCGCGGATCCGTCCCGGAGATCCGTCTCTTCGGTCGATTCATCGGCAGCTGCCTCTCCGTCGCTTCCCCCGCTCGCGAACTCCGCCGTATCGTCTTCACCCGGATCGGTGAACGCGTCGAGTTCGTCCGAACAGCCGGCGATCCCCGCCACTCCCCCGGCAGCGAGCCACTGAAGGTAGCGTCGCCGCTCGACTCGGTTCGACATAGGCGACCAAGACATGTACGGTCAATATGCCTTGTGGCTGACGCGATCTCGAACCCTGCTCGATACCCGGCACAGTTCAGGGCGGCCGCGGTGGAGCCGACCGCTTGGTCTCCTCCTTGCGCGCTCCGGGCGCGTCGTTATCCAGCCGAGTCGGCAAGCACGGGTATGCCGATCGGCAAACTCCTCGGGTCGAAAACGACCCGCTCGCTGACGGTCGTCTCGGTACTCGCAGAAGCCAAGCGCGCCTTCAACGGCGGGAACCGGACCCGTGCAATCCTCTTGCTCGGAGTCGCCGTCCTCGCCTGGAAGTGGGCGGTGATCGGGCTGGCCGCACAGGGCGTCATCAAACTCGTCCGCGGCGGCGGCTCCGCCGGCTCGAGTCCCGCTTGAGCCTCGGACTACCGGACGAACGCCAGTAATCCGGCAGCATCAGTCGCCGAACTCCGCCTCCTCGAACTGTTCGTTCGCGAGGTCGTCGATCAACGATTCGACGTCCTCGGCTTTCTCGTCGTCGAGGTCCTCGACCGCGCCGACCCCGCGGCCGCCGCTTTTGGCCGTCGCGAGCGCGTTCTTGTTCAGGTTCCCGTCCGGATCGACGACGGGCAGTTTCAGGTCCGTGAAGTTCTCCGGCGGGAAGCCCGACGCCGAGAGGACGAAGTGCTCGGCCACCTCGCTCAGGTCGTCCGTCTCGAAGTCCTCGAGTTGGGGGTCGTCCCACTCCTCGGTCGTCGTCCCGGAAAACGAGGGCTCGTGGTACTCGTAGTCGATCATACGTGAGTGATCGACGGTGTCGTCCATCGGGGTCGGCCCTGCGATTTCAACTTGCTCGAGGGTCCCGCGACCCTCCCGTGCATCGCCGCGTTCGGTATCGTTTTTCGCGCCGCGACCGAAGGCCCTCGCGATGACGGAGTCGATGCTGGTCGTCGTCCGCAACGAGGTCGATCCGGACTTCGACTACCACTGCGACGCGATCGCCGACGCCCTCGAGTCCGTGCCGGCGACCGTTCGGGAAGTGGACTACCCGGCCGGGGAGCGGCCCGACCTCGCACGCGCCGACGGCGTCGTCCTCTCGGGGTCGACGGCCGGCGTCTACGAGGCCGACGAGCGGCCGTGGATCGACGACGAGGCGGCGCTCGTCCGGGCATTGCTCGAGCGGTCGGTCCCGACGCTCGGGATCTGTTTCGGCCACCAGCTGGTCAACGCGGCCCTCGGCGGGACCGTCGAAGCCGCCGAGACGACCTGCCGTCCGGTCCGCGCCGACCTCGACTCCGACCCGCTCTTCGCGGAGGTCCCGCCGACCGTTCCCGTCGCCCACGGCGACGTCGTCACCGAAACCGGAGAGGGGCTCGAGGTCGTCGGCAGGGCGGACTACTACCGTGCGTTCGCGACGCGACACCGCGACGCGCCGCTGTGGACGGTGCAGTTCCACCCGGAACTGACGGCGGCCCACCGGGACCGACTCGTGGCCGACTTCGGCTGGACGGACGGCGAGTCCGGCTTCGCGGCCGTCGACGCGAGGCGGATCTTCGACAACTTCGCCGACATCGTCGCTGAACGGGCGTAATTCGTCGCTCGAGCGTCGACTCTCCTGGGGATTCAGGGATGATCGGGTGGTCGTCGGCGAAAGGGGGTGAAAAGCGGTCGCGCCCGGGTTCGGGACGCGACCCGCTCGAACGGCCACCGGACGGTTCCGGTGGCCCGACCGCCTGAGGGGGTGTCGATCGGAGCGGGGGCGAGTGCCGAGTCGGTCCGGTGCCGTTCCGTGCCTCTGACGTCGCGTCCGACTCGGCTGTCGTGAGGCAGGGACCGACGGCAATAACGGTTCCGCGGGATCGACTCTCATCCGCCGCTCGAAGACCGAACTCGTTCGGTCTCCCTACCGGGCTGTAAGCGATCCGTACCCGGGTACTTTCCCCGTTGCTCGATCCGAACGGAGCCGGGTCGCGCGCGACGGACTCCCGACCGCGTCGAGGACGAACTCACTCGGAGACCGTGACGGGATCGCCGACGCTGAGACGCGCCCCGCGGTCTCCCTCCGGAATCCGGCTGATGAGCATCAGCGTGTAGTAGTGGTCGAACGCCGACGGGTCGGCCCACTCGGGGAAGGTCTCCTCGCGTTTCTCGACGAACCGCTGCTGGAACTCGGGTATCGGTTCGCCCGTGTCGGGGTCGCGCTGGGGGACGACGCAGCGACCACACGGCGTCACCCCTTCGAACGTGATCCCGTCGGCGGCGAACGTCGGTGCGTCGTCGCCGACGAAGCGGTCCTCCCAGAACGCCGGGACGCCCGACACCTCGACGTTGGCCCGCAGGCGTCGCCGAGCGCTCTCGACGGTGAGGTCGTCGAACCACGAGGCGACCGCCTCGAGGCTGGCGGTGCTGATCACCGAGGGTCCCATCTCGCGGCGGTCGACGTACCCCAGCGTCCGGTCCCGCTCGAGCGAGGGGTTCTCGACGCCGAGGTGGTCGCCGAGCCAGGTCGCGGCCCGGTCGCGGTCGTCGGCGTCGTCGAGGTCGAAACGGCGCTCCCCGCCGTCGGGCGCGACGACGGACAGCGTCGTCGTCTCGGGATCGAAGTCGGTCTCGAACTCGTGGATCCGCGCCGTTCGCTTCCCGTTGACGACCTCTCCCTCGCTATCGAACAGCGCGAACTCCCGGTCATGTGCGAGCGTGCCGCCCTCGAGAATACTCGCCGACTCGAGGTCGATGCCGTCGAACCCCTTCACGGGATAGACCCGAATCCGCTCGATACGTGCCATTGGCGGTGACTCTCGTGCCAGCCTCCTATACGTATTCGTTCGAACACGTTCCGCAACGGGCGACGCGAACTCGCGACTATCGGGTGTCGGCACGCTCGCGCCACGCGACGGCGATCAGTCCGGCCGAGATCAGGACGAACGCGAGCAGGGAGAGCCGCGGAATGGTGAAGACGCCGAAGCCGCGCCAGTCGACGCTGCCGCAGCCGGCCCCGACCCCACAGATCATCCCGGCGTCCGCGGTCACCTGCAACAGGCTGTGGTAGGCCGCGACGACGACGCCAAGCCCCGACAGTGGCAGCGCGCTCTTCCAGACGCCGCCCCGGTTCTCGAGGGCTGCGACTCCGAGGACGACCACGAGCGGGTACATCAGGATCCGCTGGTACCAGCACAGTTCGCAGGGGATGTAGCCGACGACCTCGCTGAAGTAGAGGCTGCCCGCGGTCGCGACGACCGCGACGAGGGTACAGCCCGCGAGCAGGCGTCGTTGCATGCCGCTCGCTGGGTGCGCAACCGTGTTCAATGTTGGGTTACTGACTAGCAGTTCGCCTCGAGGGGCGAGGTGGTTCCATCGGGACACACTTACGGGGTCAGTCGGACGTCGATCGGACTCGAGCCGTCCCGGCGGTCGTCGCGTCGTCGACCGTCCGGTCGTACAACTCGAGCAGCCGGTCGACGACGACCGTCTGGCTGACCTCCTCGACGGCTTGCCGACCGTTCGATCGCTCGTCGCGCGCCAGGACCTCGATGAGGCCGTCGACGAGTTCGTCGTCGGTCGTCGCGACGACCGAGGGGTCGACATCGGCGAGTCGCGTGCGGACGTCGCCGACGTCCAGCGAGACCACCGGGAGGTTGCAGGCCATCGCCTCCTTGACCGACGTCGGCGATCCCTCGTGTTCCGACGTGAGCAAGAGCGCGTCGGCCGCGTTCATGTACGTCGAGACCTCGTCGTGGTCGACGCCGTGGACGACCTGCAGGGTCACCGACTCCTCGAGCAGGTTGTCGACCGTGGCGACGACCTCTCTGGCCCGAGGGTAGTTCTTGACCGTCCGCTCGGGCGAATAGGGGAACAGGACGTGACGCTCGTCCTGGGCCCAGCCGACTCGTTCGCGCGCCCGGCGTCGATCCGTCGGCTGGAACTTCTCGAGGTCGATGCCGAACGGCAGGACGGTCGCCGAGGTGGGGAGCCGATCCGCCATCCCCTCCGTCATCACGACGACTTCGTCACACAGGGGTGCGCAGGCCCGCGAGATCGGTCCGCCGGGTCCGGCGAGGTCGGTCCCCCACAGCGAGCAGACGACCGGCAGTCGCCGCTGGGCGAGCGCCATCGGCGCGGTCAGTCCGTAGTGGGCGTGGACGAGGTCGTAGCCGTTGCGAGCCTCGCGGATCACCTCGGGGACGTACCGGAGGTAATCCCAGGGCCGACGCGACTGCCCCGCGCCCACGTCCCCGGGTACGGGCAACGTCGTGGTCGAGACGCCCCGCTGCTCGAGCGCCTCGAGTTGCTGGCACAGGAACGGCGATTCGTCGTAGGTCGTGAGTACGAGGACGTCCATCTGGATACCCGTAGCTGAACGGGACACGGCCATTGTTAATTCGAGCGCACAGCCGGACCCCCGAAGCCGCTCGCTCGAGTCGACAACCGTACGGAGGTCGAACGACGGCTGGGTCGTCAGTACGGGCAGGAAACGTGGGATTGCTAGACGGCCAACGAGCGGTAGAGCGGGCGTAGGGAGAGCTAATACCCTCCGCGGGGCTGTAGCGTTCGAATTACAAAGCCCGGACGACCGGTCAGCGCGACCATGACGACACTCGAGGGGGCGACCGTGCCGACGACCGGTCGCACCAGGGGTGTGGACGATGCGTGATCGCGTCGGTGTCCTCGGGGCGTCGGGCTACGTCGGCGGCGCGGTCGCGTCGGTCCTCCGGAACCGCGGCTACGACGTCGCTCCCGCGGCTGGCTCGAGCCACGAGACGTATCCGACCGTCGACCTCCGGGACCGGGCGGCCGTCCGTTCGTTCGTGGCCGACGTCGACGCCGTCGTCAACGCCGCCGGACTCGTCGGGACGGACGCCTGCGCGGAGCGCCCCGACGACGCCTTCGAGATCAACGGAACCGGCGCGGCGACCGTCGCGTGGGCGTGTGCCCGCCGGGACGTCCCGGTGGTCCACCTCTCGTCGGTCGCGACGATCGGTCGTCCCGAGACGGTGCCGCTCACCGCCGACAGCGAGCGCATCCCGGAGACGACATACGGGCACACCAAACTGCTCGGCGAACGCGCCGTTCGGACGGTCACCGACGGCCGCGTGCCGTCGGTCACGTTCTGCCTCTCGAATCCCTACGGAAGCCTCGAGGAGACGACCCTCGGCGACTCCGTCGTCGATTTCTTCCTCGAGCGAGCGCTCGCGGGCGAGGCGCTACCGGTCCATCGGCCCGGCACGCAGGAACGGGACCTCGTCCACGTCCGGGACGTCGCGGACGCGATGGCCGCCGCCGTCGGGGACCTTCTCTCCGAGGCCGACCCCGTCGCCCGAACCTACGTCCTCGGCAGCGGCGAGAGCTACAGCGTCCTCGAGGTGGCCGGGCTGATCGCCGCCGCGCGTCGCGACCTGGTCGGTTCGAGCCCCGACCTCGAACTCCGCGAGCGGCCGTCGTCCGCGGGGCCGGTCCTCGAGCGGTTCGCGGTCGATCCCGCCTCGATGCGGTCGGACCTGGGCGTCGAACCGACGCGGGACCTCGAACGGTGGGTTCGCGAGGTGCTCGAGGCCCGCGACGCGTCGACGGCGGCCCAGGCGTAACGGGTCGCCTACTCGGTTCCGTTCGGACGAACCCCTCGGAGAGTCTCGAGCGCCGACGCCAAGACTCGAACAGGTGCGAGACGAAGACCGGCGTGTTCGAGTCCTGTTGGCTCGTGTTTGCGGAACCCGGATTCGCTCGGAGCTACCGCTCCTCTCGAGATGTGGGTTCCGCAAAAACACGCCGAAGCCAGGACTCGAACCTGGGACAACCTCGTTAACAGCGAGGTGCTCTACCATCTGAGCTACTTCGGCTCATCATCTGGTAGCAGGGTGTATTTGATAGGGCTTTCGCTTTGCCGGCCCGTGTTCGATACCCTTTCACGCGCGCCTCGAGTAGGCACACGCGATGAGCGAAGAGGACGCCGACAGCGAGCGCGACGCGGTTGCGGCCGTCGTCGAGGCGGCCAGGGACCGACTCGACCCTGACGAGGAGGAACGCGAGCAGCTCCGCACCGTCGCCGAACGGCTCCTCGAGCGGGCCGAGACGGCCGCACGGGAGCGGTGTGACGGGGCCGACGCGACCCTGGTCGGCTCGAGCGCCCGCGGGACGTGGATCAGCGGCGACCGCGACATCGACGTCTTCGTCCGCTTTCCATCCGACGTCGACCGGGAGACGCTCGAGGAGTACGGCCTCGCGGTCGGCCACGAGACGCTGCCCGACGGCCACGAGGAGTACGCCGAACACCCCTACGTCAAAGGCGAGTGCGAGGGGTTCGACGTCGACGTCGTCCCCTGCTTTCGACTCGACTCGGCGACGGAGATCCGTTCGGCGGTGGATCGGACGCCGTTTCACGACCGCTACCTGCGGGAGCGACTCGACGACGACCTCGCGGCCGACGTGCGGCTCACGAAGGGCTTTCTGAAGGGGATCGGCGTCTACGGCAGCGACCTCAAGACGCGGGGGTTCAGCGGCTACCTCACCGAACTCCTGGTCGTCGAGTACGGCGGCTTCCTGCCATTGCTCGAGGCCGCGGCGGAGTGGCAGCCACCGGTCGAACTCGACCCCGAGGATCACGCGCCCGCCGACCAGTCGTTCGACGATCCGCTGGTCGTCGTCGATCCGACCGACCCGGAACGCAACGTCGCGGCCGTCTGCTCGGCGGCCAACGTGGCCCGACTGCAGCACTACGCCCGCGCGTTCCTCGACGAGCCGTCCCTCGAGTACTTCGAGCCCCGGGAGCCCAACCCCCTCTCTGAATCGGAACTTCGCGAGCACCTCGAGCGCCGCAAAACGACGCCAGTCGCCGTCCGGTTCGACGCGCCCGACCTGGTGGAGGATCAGCTCTATCCGCAGTTGTACAAGTCACTCTCGGGAATCACGCAGGGGCTGGACGATCGCGGTTTCGACGTCTTCCGCGGAACGACGTTCGCCGACGACACTGCGGTGATCTTCGCCGAACTCGCGGTCGCCGAACGGCCGGCCGTCGAACGTCACCGCGGCCCGCCGGTCCACGTCCAGGGCCACGCGAAAGGCTTCTACGAGACGTACGCCGACGATCCGGACGCGTACGGCCCGTTCGTCGAGGGGAACAGGTACATCGCCGAACGCACTCGTGAGTTCACCACTGCTCGCGACTTCCTGGCGAGCGACCGCCTCTTCGACGTCGGCCTCGGTGCCCACGTCGAGACGGCCCTCGAGGACGGTTACGAGGTCCTGGTCGGCGACGAGGTGACGGCGCTGTGTGGTGAGTTCGGGCCAAAGCTCAGGCGCTACTTCGAGCCACGACCCTGAACGGGTCCCGCCGGTCGTACTCTCTCCGGGACCGTCTCGAGTCCGCGGCTCCCGTCAGTCGCCGGCCCGGTTGTCCGTCTCCCCGCCGACGCCAGCGACGACCGTCGAGAGCTGTTGTCGCCACCGAAGCTGCTCGGCGAGGTCGCGCTCGACGGCCCGAAGCCGCTCCTCGAGGTCGTCGACGTCGCCCTGGACGTCGTCCGTCGTCGCCGCTACGTCTCGCTCGAGGTCCTCGACTGCCCGTTCGAGCTCCGTCGTCGACGCCGCGGTGGTCTCGAGTTCGTCGAGCCGATCGCGCATGGCCGCTCGCTCCTCGCCCGCGGTGTCGAGTTCCTCGCGGACGGCGTCGAGGTCGGCTCGCAACTCCTCGAGCAGCTCCCGTCCGGTGCCGTTCTCGTCGACGAACTCCTCGAGCGCGTCGGTGTACGCGGCGAGTTCGTCCATGCGAGCCTGGACGTGGCTGAGCCGGACGTCCAGGCTCTTTCCGGACCCGCTCTCGAGGTGGTCCGCGAGCGTTTGGATCGCGTCGGGGTCGGCCGACCCCGCCTCGAGTTCGGCCGCGAGTGCCTCGACGAGCGAGCCGTCCGTCGCGGGTTCCGGCGCGGTCTCGGGCGATGGTTCGACCGGCTCCGGCTCCCGATCGGGTTCGGACTCGGACTGCCGCTCGTCCTCGGTTCCATCCGCGTCGCCGTCGTTCATCGACGCGACGAGTTCGTCGAACGTGACCTCGTCGTCGGCCGACTGGACGGCGGTCGGATCGACGTCCGCGGCGTCCTCGCCGTCGGATTCGATCGTCGCTGGATCGTCCCCGTACGCCTGTTGTAGTTCCTCGAACGCGCCCGCTCGCTCCCCCGACGCGCGGTCGTTTGCCACCCTCGACTCGAGGTCGACGTGTTCCGGGTCGAGTTCCTGCCAGTCGACGTCCGAGAGGCGGTCGTCACCGACGACGTCGACGATCACGTTCTTCGTGGCCGCCGTCGTCGTCAGGATTCGCACCGTCTCGCTGGTTTCGACCTCCTCGGGTCCGGGATCGATCCGGATCGTCTCGAGGACGTCGTCGAGTCGCTCGACGATCCGCCGTTTCGCCGCCGGCGATTCGTCGCCGAACTGCAACCGCAGACAGTAGAGTTCGTCGCCGCCACCGTTCGAGGTCGTGGTGACGAGATTCGAGACTGCCCCTGTGCCCTCCTCGGCCGCACGTCTCCCGTTCGGAACGTCGTTGGTCACGTTCTACCCTCTCCTCGAGGTATTTTTCGCCCCTCGACATATATTTTAGTGTACGTGTTAGGGTAAATATGGGTTGGTGGCCGACCGGTGTGTCCAGGCCGTCTGCGACGTATACGGAGCGCTGTACCGATGTTCCGGTACACCCGCGACCCGGACGGCGGGTACGCCGGAACTGACGGACAGAAAATCGTATCACCCGTGGCGCTCGCCGGCCGGGATGGCGACCTCGAGCCAGTTGTCCTCGGGCGGGAGCGGACAGTCGAAGGTCTCGCTGTAGGCGCAGAAGGGAGTGTACGCGAGGTTGAAGTCGACGATGATCTCGTCGCCGTCCTCGAGGTCGCGTTCCGGCGCGAGTTCCATGTAGCGGCCGCCCTCGTAGGTCTGCTGGCCGGTGGTCTTGTCCCGGAAGGGGACGAACAGGGGTTCGTCCTCGGGACTCTCCATCCGGTAGGCGTCGAGTTCGAACGTGCCGTCCTGAAGCTCCTCGTCGCCTCGGCTGAGGTCGAACTCGAGCGTCGCGACGCGGAGGTATCGCATCTCCCGACCTGCCGTCGTGTCCATCAGCACGACCTCGGGGTCGTCGTGGACCGTCGCGGTCGCCTGCACCCGATAGTCGGGGTCGGGATCGAAGTAGTCGAGGCCGTCGAACTCGTCGCGGTCGTCCGGCGGGATCGGCGACTGGGCGTGCTCGGCGAAGAACCGGTCCTTCTCGGCGCGTTTCGCCTCGAGTTCCTCGCGCCACTGGTCGACGTCGACGCCGGAGTCGGCGCTCTCGTTCATACTCTCAGTATCGGTCCAGGACGGGAATGGGTTGCGCTTCCGCACAGCGGCTGGCGATTACTCCTCGATCGTCAACACGCCGTTTTTCGCCGTGACACCGCTAGCTTCGGGGGGTAGCTCGAACTCGACCTGTTCCCCGTCGGCGACGATGATGGCGGTCGAGCCGACGACGTCGATCTCGATGTCCGCCGCCGAGTTACCGAAGTCGACTGCGATGACGCTACCGTCGTCGTACTCGAGCGTCCGCACGACCGCGCCGAACCGATCGACGTCGCGGAGTGATTCGGGTACCTGCACGTCTCAACCGAGGCACCCACCGCTGGTAAGGGGCAGGCTGGCAGCGTCCGGGCGGACGAAACCGTTATCATGACCCTTCCAAACTGTTCGATACATGTCAGTCGAGCCGGACCCGACCGGGAATGCGACGACGATCGACGCCCGATCGATAGCTGTCTTTCTCGGCTCGCTCGCGGCGCTCTCGAGCGGGTTCGTCGTCGTCTCGTGGCTGCTCGAGGTGAGCATGATCGCCCTCGCACCGGGCTACATGTTCACGCCGCTGCTGGCCGGCGTCGTCACGTCCGTCGTCGGCTCGAAGTCGTTCGACCGGGCGGGACTGCGGGTGCCCTGGGATCGGCTCCGCTGGCTGCCGATCGCCGGCGTCGTTCCGATCGGCCTCGTCCTGCTGGGCACTGCCATCGCGCTCGGCCTCCCTGGCGTCGAGTTCGTCCCGGACGCTAACCCGCTCACCGGCGAGGGGAGCGACCTCGCGAGCCAGGCGGCCGACGCGCCGGCGGGGTCGGACCTCCCCGGCTGGCCGTACAACCTCGTCGTGGCCGTCGTCGCGTCGCTGGTGATCGGCGCGACGATCAACGCCGCCTTCGCGCTCGGCGAGGAGGTCGGCTGGCGCGGCGTCTTCCTGACGGAACTCGCCCCGCTCGGCTTCTGGGGAGCGTCAACGGTCGTCGGCCTCGTCTGGGGGCTGTGGCACGCGCCCGTGATCCTCGAGGGGTACAACTTCCCGGGCCACCCCGTCCTCGGCGTTGGGGTGATGACCGTCGCCTGTCTGGCGATGTCGCCGGTCTACACCTACGTGGCGCTGTCGGCGCGGTCGGTGCTCGCGCCGGCGATCTTCCACGGCACGTTCAACGCCTTCGGTGCCACGATGCTCGTCTTCGCAAGCGGCGGCTCGGAACTGGTCGTCAACCCGGTCGGCGGCCTCGGCATCCTGGTGTTCGCCCTCGCGGCGGTCGCGATCACGATCACTGGCACGCCGTCGCTCACCCGCGAGTGGGCGGTCGCGGACGGCGAGGATCGGCCGGCCGACGCGGAGCCGTCGCTCCGGACGGACGAGACCTGAGCGGCGAAAAAACCGATCGAGCCGTCGAACCAGACGACTCGAGTGCTCTTATTCGATGATCGATTCGGCGACGCTCACCAGGTCGTCGGTCTCGAGGTCGCCGCTGACCGTGTAGGTGAGGCCGTCCTGTTCCCACTCGATCGACGTCATGTCGCTACCGGGTAGCTCCTGGACGACTGCGTCGACGCCGTCGATCTCGATCGTTTCGCCGTCGGCGTCGAAGACCGGTTCGTTCCCGGCTTCGGAGACGCTGACGCTCAGCAGGGAGCCGTCGTCGGCCTGGTACTGCATCGAGGCCGTCCAGCCGGGAAGGGCCTCGTTCGCCGTGACGGTCTCGAGGCTGTACTCATCGGGCACCTCGGGGCGAGGGGGGTCGAAGGGAACGGCCTCTTCGGCCGCCTCGATCGAGTCGTACTGCTCGGGCCCGAGTTCGCTCATCTCGACGACCTCGGCGTCGTCGGGGACGTCGAAGGTGAACCGCTCGTCGTCGATCGGTTCGTCGAAGGTGACCGTTTCGAAGGTGACGGTCGTGGTCATCTCCTGGAGGAACGACGTCGTGGCCTCCTGTTTCAGCGGGTAGTGGGTCTCCTGGTCGACCCACAGCGTGGCCGACTCGTAGAGAGCGTCGCCGTCGCCCTCGAGTTCGAGGACGTAGACGTCGCGGTCGGCGACGGTGTCGGTGCCGTCGACGGTCGCGGACATGTTGGCGAAGATTGCGTCCGACAGTTCCTCGCCGAACGCCTCGAGCGCTTCGGCGTCGAGACCGAGGTCGGCGAGGACGGCGCGGTTCTCGTCCTCGTCGTACATCCAGGTCTCGGAGCCGTCGACGACCATCACGTCGAACTCCTCGGGGTTTTCGGTCTCGAGGAGTTCGGCGCGGTACTGATCGCCGCTTTGCCACACTTCCATCTTCGTTTCGACGGTCTCACCGTCGGTCGTTATCGTCGTCGTCTGAACGCCCTGCAACGTGTCGACGTTGGACTCGGCCTCCATCGACTGCTCCAGCAGTTCGTCGCCGTCGGGCAGGTCCTCGGTGTCTCCGGGGTCTTCCTCCGTAGGACCGAAGCCACCGAGACAGCCGGCGGTCACGACGAGCAACGCGACTGTGAGGGCGGGGATGAGTTTGCGGGCGGTCATCTGCCTACAGCTATCAATTCGACAACAGGACTTAAATAGATACCGAAACCCCTGGACGACGCCGCGGCCCGCTCCCTGCTGGCCGTCGATCGGCACCATCCGCAGGTTTACGTATCGGGACGGGGCAACGAGTCCGTCAACGCTATGGACGCCCGACGACGACTACCGGAGACATGACGAACTGGCGGGCGATCTTCGGCCACGCCGAACCCTACGACGAGCAGGTCGACGGCATCGAGACCGCGATCGACACTGCTCGAGAGGGGGGCTACACCGTCATCGAGGGGGCCTGTGGCACGGGGAAGACGATGATCGCGCTCACCGCCGGGATCGACCTCGTACGCGATCCCGACACCGACTTCGAGCGCGTCTTCGTCCTCACGAGCGTCAAACAGCAGCTCCGCCAGTTCGAGGCGGACCTGGAGACGATCAACGAGAACCTCCCCGACGATGCCGAACCGGTCTCGGGGCTCACGCTGGTCGGGAAGGCGGACGTCTGTCCGTACAACCGCGAGAACCTCGCGGGCATCGACGACGGCAACGTCTACGACCGCTGCGAGACGCTGCGCGATCGGACCCGCGACCTCACCGGCGAGGGCGGGGAGACGACCGCGGACTCGCTCGCGGGGCAGGCCCGCAGCCAGCAGATCGGCCTCGCCGACAGCGGGAGTCGCGGCGGCACCGCTACCTACCTCGAGACGGCGGGCGAACCGACGCCGTACCCGCGCAACCTGCCGGAGTACAGCGAGCCCGGCCCCGTCGGGGGCGAGACCGAGTACTGTCCGTTCTACGCGCAGTACCTCGCGGACCTCCCGGAGGAGGGCAGCGAGGGCGACGCCGCCGAAGCCGTCCCCTACGACTTCACCGAGGCGGGGATGGTCACGCCCGAGGACCTCGTCGCCCGGTCGGTCCGCCACGGCACCTGCCCGCACTCGGTGATGGGCGCGGTGCTCGGCCACGTCGAGGTCGTCGTCGGGAACTACTACCACGCGTTCGACCCGCGGACGACCGGCTCATTCACGGGTGCCCTGCTCGACGACTCGACGTTCGTCGTCTGCGACGAGGCACACATGCTCGAGCCCCGCGTCCGCGATCTGGTCAGCGACGGCATCGCCGACGCGACGCTCCGGGACGCCGAGACGGAACTCTCGCGGGTCATTCAGCCGATCAAGTTCGAACGCGAGGGCCGGACCGCGCAGGGCGGGTCGAAGACCGCCGACGCCGACCTCGTCCGCGCGGAACTGAACGACAGCGACGTCTCCTACGAGGAACTCAACCGGACGCTCGAGTTCGTCCGGGACCTCCGGAGCGAACTCGACCGGCGGGTGACCGCCCACCTCGACCGGAAACACAGGGGGTGGCAATCGAACCTCACCGACCTCGCTGACGAGGAGATTCCGCTGCGCGATCCCGCCGAGCCCGCCGAGGACGAACTCACCGAGTGGGCCCGCCGAGAGGGATACGGCGACGCCGACTGGGTCCGGGCTGAGGCCGTGGGCGCGGTCGTCGCCCGCATCCTCAATGAAGCCGAGGACGAGGAGCGCACCCGCGCCGCACCCGCGGTCGGCCGCGTCCTCGGGGAGTGGTACCGCCGCGACCACACCGACTACTTCCGCGAGATCGAACTCGAGCGCACCTGGGACGACACCGAACCGGCCGACTCCTGGCGGCGGGCCTACAACGCTAGACTCGCCCTGCACAACTGCGTCCCCAGCGACGCCATCGGCGAACGGCTGGGCGCGTTCGGCGGCGGCATCCTCATGAGCGCGACGCTCGAACCGCTCGAGGCGTTCACCGAGGTGACGGGACTCGAGTACCTCGAGCGCGAAGAAGATCGGCCGGTCGTCGAACGCCGCTACGGCCTGCACTTCCCCGCGGAGAACCGCGAGAGCTTCGCGGTCGCCGCGCCCAAGTTCACGTACGACAATCGCGGCCGACCCGGGGAGGCCGACGGCTCGAGCGGCGCGGGCGAGGAGTTCCAGAACCCGACGCGCAGACACTACGCCGACGCCCTGGCGAAGATCGGTCGGCTCCCGGGTAACGTCCTCGTCGGGATGCCCAGCTACGCCGAGGCGGAGTGGGCTGCGGGCGTCCTCGAGGACCGCCTCGAGAAACCCGTGTTGGTCGACGCCTCGAGCGACGACGAGACGACCGAATCCCTCAAGAGCGACTTCTTCGCCGGTGACGGGAAGGTGCTCGTAACGAGCCTGCGGGGGACGCTGACCGAGGGCGTCGACTACAGCGGCGACCGTCTCGCCGCGGCGGTCGTCTGTGGCGTCCCGATCGTCAACACCTCGAGCCCCCGGACGAAGGCGGTTCGGCGGGCCTACGACGACGCTTTCGGCGACGGTTTCGAGTACGCGCTGACTATCCCGGCGGTGCGGAAGGCCCGCCAGGCGATCGGTCGGGTCATCCGCTCGCCGGAGGACGTCGGCGTTCGCGTCCTGCTCGACGAGCGCTACGCCCGCGAGAGCTGGGACTCGGTGCGCGAGTACCTCCCCGACGACGGCGAGTTCCAGGCCGTCAGCCCCGACATGCTCGAGATGGGGCTGGATCGGATCCGGCCGCGCCTCGAGTCGGCCCACTCCTCCTGATACCGCCGCTCGACGCCGGTCGGTGCCCGATCAGCGCCGTTCGATCGTTCGTTCGCGACCGGGATCGGTGTCGGCGACTCCCGCCCTCGTCGCATCCGGGGCCGAATCGTCCGACTCCGCCATGCGGGCCTCGATCCGGCGCTCGAGTTCGTCTTCGGAAAGCTCACCGCGTTCGTACATCGCCTTCAGGTCCGCGAACGGATCGTCCGCCCGGTCGCTCGTTCGCTCGCCGGCCGTGGATTCGGGCGTCCGAACGCCACCCGCACTCGAGCCCGAAACCGCAGAGGAGTCGCTCGCCCCCGTGCTGGCCCTGCTCGATCCGGGTCCGGCATACGCCTCGGTCGACTCGATGTTACCGATGAGCGAGAGGTACAGCGGCCAGAGGACGAGGGCGGCGAACGCCACCAGCGGGACGCCGACGGCGAGCAACGTGGGTGCCCAGAGCAGCGCCGACAGCGTCAGCCCCCAGCGAGGAATCTCGAACAGCAGGGCCGCGAGAAGCCAGAGGCCGACGGTTCCGGTGATCGATCCGAGGAGGACCCGCCCGAGGGGACCGTCGGGCGTGTACCGCTCGAGGAGGGCGTGCCAGCGGCCGAAGCGACCGCGCGGGCGACGTCGGTCGTTCATACTGTTGTCGACTGAACAGGACGGGATAATTCTACCGTCTCTTGCGCTTCCCGTTTCGTCGACTGCCCCTCGACTGGTCGATGAGAATTATCGCGTCGCGTCGGCCGGCCGACGCTCGCGGATCCGGCGTTTGATCGCGCTGCTCGAGAGCAGTTCCCCGCCGTCGGGATCGCGGGCCGCGGCGCGTGCGACCCGGCAGTCGATGCCCCAGTCGGCGAGCATCCTCTCGACCGCCGCGTCGTCGTGGTGCTGGTCGTAGCCCAGCACGAGCACGTCTGGATCGATCGCCCGGATCGGCAGGGAGTAGTCGGTCGGGTGGCCGACGCGGGCGTGGTCGTCCTCCGTCCCGTCGACTGCTGCGGCGGGATCAGTCATCGCCCTCACCGCCGTGCCTGCGATCCCGGCGATAGGTCTCCGTCGTCGCGGTCTCCGTGTAGAGCGAGTACAGCAGGATGGCGAAGCCGCCGGCGGTGGCGAAGCTCTGGAGGGCGACGCCGAGGGCGATGTCGTCCCACAGCAGGTGGACGAGGCCCCCGACGACCGATCCGGCGACGATGACGGCGAACCCGAGCGCGACGGCGCGGAGGGCCGCCGAGCCGGTTCGCCGGAACGCCCGGTACGCGAGCGTCGCGACGGCACCGCCTGTGGCCAGCGTCGCGGCGTTGCTCGCCACGATCGTCAGCGTGTATTCGTTCATGGCTCGAGGGTGTCGATCGGCCGTCGTCGACGCCGGTGGGGCCGACTGGAGGCAGTCGAGCGCGGCCGAGTTCGGTTCGTCGCTCGACGACGAGTCACTTCAGTGGGGCCACCGCTTCCCACACGCTGGGCATTCGCTGAACACGTTCGGTCGCGCGCCCTCTCAGCCGTCCGCATCGTGGTCGTCGACGGTCAGGACGCCGCGGTACCGCTGGTCGTCGATCGGCTCGACCGCGAACCCGAGCGCGTCGTAGAAGGGCCGGACGCCGTCGTCGAACCGGGCCGTGAGCCGCCGTTCCCGCTCGAGTGCCCGCTCGATCAGGGCGGTCCCGATCCCCCGTCCGCGGTGGCGACGACGGACGCCGATCGCCGAGACGTGCGCGCCGTCCTCGCAGGGCTCGAGGACGACCGTTCCGAGGAGCCGTTCGCCCGCCGTCGGCCTGTCCGGGGTCTGATCGCCGCTCGAGCCCCGATAGTCGCCCGCGACGAGGACGTCGTCCGCGCCGATCCGCGCCTCGACGTCGCCCGGTTCGAGCATCGCGCCGTCGAGAATCCGGCGGACCTCGAGCGCGTCGGTGCGGTCGGCTGTCCGTACGAACATTCATCGATGCTTCCGTCGGCGGCCGCCAACAACCCCTCGGTTGCAGGGGCGCGGTCGCGTGGCCGCTCCGTCGTCAGCCACCCTTGATCAGCCGCAAGACGGTCACGTGGTCGGCGTCGACCGGCTGGTCCTCGGGCACCGGTCGGCCGTCGACGAGCACGCTCACCTCGTGGGGGCTCAACTCGACTGCCCCCAGGAGGTCGGCGTAGGTCGGCTCCGCGTCGGAGTCGGCCGCGAAGTCCTCGAGATCGACCTCGTGGGTGGTCTCGCCCTTGACGTCGACGGTGACGCGCATAGTCGGTCTCGTCGGTCCGCGGACTTGAACACGTCGCTCGCGGGCTGGGAAGTTCCCAAAGCGCTATTTCTCACCGGTCGCAACTGTGGTCCATGTACACGCTTCTCGTTCCGGCGAAATCCGACCGCAGCCTCGAGGTCGTCGACTACGTGACAGGGCTCCCAGCGGCCGATACCGCCGTCGAGGTGATCGTCTGTAACGTCTTCGAAGAGTTCGAGGTCGCCGACGATACCGTCGTCCGCTCGGACGACGTCTACGACGACACCGAGCTGCCGGACAGCGTCCGTGACGTCGCCGACGCCCTCGACGCGGCGGACGTGGACGTGACGGTCCGTCGCGAACACGGCGACCCGATCGAGGAGATCCTGACGATCGCCGACGAGGCCGACGTCGACGAGATCGTGATGGTCAGCCGTCAGCGCTCGCCGACCGGCAAAGCGGTCTTCGGCAGTACCACACAGCAGGTGTTGCTCGAGACCGAGCGGCCGGTGACGGTGCTGACGAGCGAGTGACGACCGTCGGGACGCCCCCGGACGCTCCCCGCTTCGGTCGATTTATCTTCGGTCCGGCCCTTGGGCCGGTATGAGCGAGGCCGACGCCGAGGCGGCGGAGCCGACTCCCGGCAAGACCGAGGTCTGGATCGAGAAATATCGTCCGGAGCGACTCGAGGAGATCGAGGGCCACGAGAACATCGTCCCGCGGCTGCAACGCTACGTCGAGCAGGACGACCTGCCCCACCTCATGTTCGCGGGGCCGGCCGGAACTGGCAAGACGACAGCGGCCCAGAGCATCGCTAGAGAGATCTACGGCGACGACTGGCGCGAGAACTTCCTCGAACTCAACGCCTCGGACCAGCGCGGGATCGACGTCGTCCGCGACCGGATCAAGGACTTCGCACGCTCTTCCTTCGGCGGCTACGACCACCGCATCATCTTCCTCGACGAGGCCGACGCGCTGACCAGCGACGCCCAGTCCGCGCTCCGCCGGACGATGGAGCAGTTCTCGAACAACACGCGCTTTATCCTCTCGTGTAACTACTCGAGCCAGATCATCGACCCCATCCAGTCGCGGTGTGCGGTCTTCCGCTTCACCGAACTCGGGCCGGAGGCGATCGAGGCCCAGGTTCGCAAGATCGCCGACAACGAGGGGATCGAGGTCACCGACGACGGCGTCGACGCCCTGGTCTACGCGGCCGACGGGGACATGCGAAAGGCGATCAACGGCCTCCAGGCCGCCGCCGTCATGGGCGAGACCGTCGACGAGGAGACGGTCTTCGCGATCACCTCGACCGCCCGTCCCGAGGAGGTCGAGGAGATGGTCGAACACGCCATCGACGGCGACTTCACCGCCGCGCGCGCGGCCCTCGAGGATCTGCTCATGGATCGCGGCCTCGCCGGCGGCGACGTCATCGACCAGCTCCACCGCTCGGCCTGGGAGTTCGACCTCCCCGAACAGGCGACGGTGCGGCTGCTCGAGCGACTCGGCGAAGTGGATTACCGGATCACCGAGGGCGCGAACGAACGCCTGCAACTCGAGGCGATGCTCGCGGCGCTCGCGCTCGAAGAGGAGTGAGGGTCCCGACACGAGGATCACGTCGGAGACCGCGGCTCCGACGCGGACTCGTGTCGACCGTCAGTCGGCTGCGTCGAATCGAACGAGTGCGACGCAGGCGATCCAGCCACCGTCGTCGGGGGCTGGAACGCTGATTTCGGCGGCATACAGTCCGGGCTCGAGATCGGCGTCCGGGTCGACGGACTCCACGACCTCGACGAACGACCACGAGTGTGTCTCGCCCGGCGGGACGGTCACCGTTCCATCACCCGAAACCCGTCGCTCGAGTTCCTCCCAGTCGGTACCCGACTTGCGTCGGAGCCGCCAACTGTGGGGGTTGAAGGTCAGTTCGTCGGACGATCGATTGTGAACCGTCACCGTGACCGCCTCGATCGGGGAGCCGTCCTCCACGGGGCTCCGTTCGGGACTCGGTTCGAGGGACACCGGAGCGTCGTCCGGCTCTCCCGTGTGTGAACAGATCGTCCGTTCGACCTCCGTTTCGTACGGCGGACACGGTTGCTCCTCGAGCGTCGTCTCCGTGCTCTCGGCACCGACTTCGTCCTCGTCCCCCTCGTCGGTTGGTTCTCCGGTAGCCGTTCCGTCGCCACCGGTTTCGCCGTCGGTATGCTCGAGGCAGCCGACGAGAGTGGGTGTGAGGGCCAGTCCAGTACTGGCGATGAGCCGTCTACGTTTCATACGGATGAATAGTAGGGTCGGTATGATAGGGGCTCGGCAAGTTCAAACAGTCGTTTGAGCGTGCCGGTCACCCGACCCTGTCTCGCGGGCAAGCAGACACAGGCCAGTGACGCCGTCTCCGCCCGTCACCGACGGCGGGGTCGCGGCCACCGTACTCGATCGAGCACCGTTCGTCACTCGAGGACGTCCACGCCGCGGAAGGCGATGGCCGTGCCGTCGTCGTCGGCGGCGACGCCGACGTCCCAGCCGTGGGCGTCGGCGATCCGCTCGACGAGCTCGAGCTGGAACTCGCTGCCGTCGGCGTCGTCGAGGCTGCCCGGCTCGGGGTCGGAGTCGTCGCCCGGTCGGCTGCCGGCGACGTAGAAGCCGTCGTCTGTCGCGCCGACCGAGACGGTGATCGGGTCGGAGTCGTCCTCGACCGCCTCGAGTTCGATCGTCGTCCGCAGGACGTGCTCGAACAGTTCCCGGAGGCCGCTGCGGTTGGCCTCGAGGAGGGCGTCGTCCTCGGTGACGAGGGTCGCGCCGCTGGTGTCGGCGGCGATCCAGGCCCGGGTCGCGGCGTCGGCGAGCGAGACGGGTTCGGCCTCGACGGTGTCGCCGGTCGCCAGTTCGACGAGTTCCTGCAGTCTGACGGAGAGTTCCTCGTGAGCGCCGTCGACGACCTCGAAGTGTTCCGCATCGCCGGTCTTCTCCGCGAGTTCGAGGTAGCCCCGGGCGGTGTTCAGCGGCGTCCGAACGTCCTCGTCGATCCGGTCGGCGAGCCGCTCGAGGCGGTGGGTCGCGGCGAGCAGTTCGCGCTCGCGCCGTTTCCGGTCGGTCACGTCCTCGTAGACGAGCAGGCCGCCGGTCTCCGTGCCGCCCTCGGTGACCGACAGCGGAACGACGGTGACGACGAAGTCCCGGAGACCGTCTGGCGTCTCGCGGCGGACCTCGAGTTCGGTGCGCTCGTCCCCGCGGATGGCGTCGGCCAGCGCGGCGGCCTCGCCGGCGAGGCCTTCCGGTAGCGCGACGGCGTCGACGGGGTCGCCGACGATCTCCTCGCGGTCCACGTCGAAGACGGCCTCGAAGGTGGCGTTGACGCCGGTGACGACGGCCTCGCCGTCCTCGAGGTCGTACCGGACCGTCGGTTCGGCCACGTTCCGGAACAGCGTGAACAGGGCGTCGCGCTCGTCCTTGAGCCGGTTGTACTGCTCGACGACCCGCTCGCGCTCGCGCTGGAGGCGATCGCGTTCGTTGACGATCCCGCGTTCGGTCCAGTTGCGCTCGAGGATCGTCGCCGCGAACCCACAAAGTCCCTCGAGCAGGGCGAGGTCGCGGCCGTCGATGGCGTCTGCCGACTCGGAAGCGACGTGTAACACGCCGACGTCCCCGACGGGGACGCTACACAGCGAGCGCGCCCCCTCGAACGGCGGCTCGATCCACTCGTAGGTCGCGAGGTCGGCGATCCGGATCGGTTCCCGGGCGCGGAAGGCGACGCCGAGCGGTTCGTCGAGCGAGGCGGGCGCGAGCGCTTCGTCGGGTACGGCGGGGGCCGCCGCCCGTGGCACGAGTTCGCCGAAGTTGATGGTCGTGAGCCAGCAGTGGTCGAACTCGAGCACCTCGACGGCACCGTCGACCAGTCGGCGAAAGAGGCGATCGCGGTCGCGACAGTCGACGAGACCGGCGGTCGTCTCGAATACGGTCGCCGCCGTTCGTGCGTCCAGTTCCGGATCGTCCTCCGGTTCCGGCTCCGAGGACTCGGCCGGCGCGTCGTCGATGGGGTCGGCCGGCGACGCGCCCGCCGTCTGACAGACGCGGGCGATCTCGTCGACGAGGTGGACGTGTGCGTCCTCGGTGTCCCGTCGCACGTAGCCGTCCACGGCCTCGTTCGACGGCTGCGTCGCGTCGTACGGACCCGTTGCAAAGACGATCAGCGGCGTCGCCGCGGCCGCTTCGACGACCGTCGCGAACGCGTCCTCGTCGGCGACGAGGTCGCCGTCGACCACGACGCAGTCGGCGTTTGCCGCTCGATCGGCAGCCAGCTCGGCCGAGTCGACCGGGTGAACCGTTCGCTCGTGGCCGTCGCCGACCCCCTCGAGAGCGGTTGCTCCGGCCGCGGCCGCGTCGTCGGTCGCGGCGACGTAGAGGATCAGTCGCGAGTCCGCGTGCGCCGTCGAGTGTGCCTTCGATGTCATCGAATCCGAATCTATGCTCTGTCCCACAGTCTGCATTCCATACTAAAGATTCTGCTGGGCGTTTCGGCGAACGCTCGATTATCGCCAAATCGCGCCCGGGAGTGCCCCCAGATAATTAAATTATCTCCGATGCTCGTGGGTTAATAGCGTGACCGATCCCGCGGCGCGACCCCCACGAACGGGGGGTGGTCGAGACCGTTTCGGAGGAGGTGTTCCGTGTTCGAGTACGACCGGCCACGCTTCGTCACAATGGCGGCTCGTCGTCGCGGCGAATCCCGTCGCGTCGCCCTCGCTCTCGCGCGATGAACGTTGCGGAACTGTTTTAGGCACTGGCTGGCCAACAACGGTATAATGAGCGACTTGGCGGACGAGTACCGCCTCGAGTACTTCGAGGAGGAAGGGTTCGTGCGGAAGGAGTGTTCCGACTGCGGGAACCACTTCTGGACGCGCGACGAGGACCGGGAGATCTGTGGTGAGCCGCCCTGTGCCGAGTACGACTTCATCGACGACCCCGGTTTCGAGGAGGCGTATAGCCTCGAGGAGATGCGCGAGGCCTTCCTCTCGTTCTTCGAGGACCACGACCACGAACGGATCGAGCCCTACCCCGTCGCCGCAAACCGGTGGCGCGACGACGTCCTGCTGACGCAGGCGTCGATCTACGACTTCCAGCCGCTGGTGACCTCCGGCGAGACCCCGCCGCCGGCCAATCCGCTGACCGTGAGCCAGCCCTGTATTCGGATGCAGGACATCGACAACGTCGGCAAGACCGGACGCCACACGATGGCCTTCGAGATGATGGCCCACCACGCCTTTAACGCCCGCGAGGACGCCGACGCGGAGTACGCGTACGAGGGCGAGGTCTACTGGAAGGACCGCACCGTCGAACTCTGCGATACGCTGCTCGACTCGCTGGGTGCCGACATCGAGGAGGTCACCTACATCGAAGACCCCTGGGTCGGTGGCGGCAACGCCGGCCCCGCCATCGAGGTCATCTACAAGGGGCTGGAGCTGGCGACGCTGGTCTTCATGTGCATGGAGCAGGACCCCGACGGCGAGTACGAACTCAAGGACGGGAACACCTACTCGTTCATGGACACGTACATCGTCGACACGGGGTACGGCCTCGAGCGCTGGACCTGGATGAGCCAGGGGACGCCGACGGTCTACGAGGCGATCTACCCCGACATGATCGCCTTCCTCAAGGACAACGCCGGCCTCTCCTACACCGACGAGGAGAGCGAGATCGTCGGCCGCGCGGCCCGCCTCTCCGGGAACCTGGACATCGACGACGTCGACGACGTCGAGGCGGCCCGTGGCGACATCGCCGACCGGATCGGCGTTTCGGTCGAGGAACTGCGGGAGCTGGTCGAACCCCTCGAGGACGTCTACGCCATCGCCGACCACTGCCGGACGCTCGCGTACATGCTCGGCGACGGCATCGTCCCCTCGAACGTCGGTACGGGCTATCTCGCGCGGATGGTGCTCCGGCGCACGAAGCGCCTCTGTGACAACGTCGGCGTCGACGCGCCGCTGGACGAACTCGTCGACATGCAGGCCGAGCGGCTGGGCTACGAGAACCGCGATACGATCCGCGACATCGTCCGCACCGAGGTCGAGAAGTACCGCGAGACGCTCGAGCGCGGCGGCCGCCGGGTCGAGAGCCTCGCCGAGGAGTACGCCGAGACGGGTGAGCCGATCCCCACGGAAGAGCTGATCGAACTCTACGACTCCCACGGGATCCAGCCGGACATGGTCGCCGAGATCGCCGAGCAAGCCGGCGCGGAGGTCGACGTCCCCGACGACTTCTACAGCCTCGTCGCCGAGCGCCACGACACGCCCGATGGAACGGAGACGGTGACCGACGACGCAGACGAGCGCTTCGAGGACCTCCCCGAAACTGAAAAACTCTACTACGACGACCAGCAACGCACCCAGTTCGAGGCGGTCGTACTGGACGTCTTCGAGCGCGACGAGGGCTACGACGTCGTGCTCGACCAGACGATGTTCTACCCCGAAGGCGGCGGACAGCCCGCCGACACGGGGACGCTCTCGACCGACGACGTGACCGTCGAGGTCGAAGACGTCCAGATCGAGGACGGCGTCATCCTCCACCGAACCGACGAGAACCCCGGCAAGGGCGAGTTCGTCAACGGTCAGATCGACGCCGCCCGTCGCCGCCAGTTGATGCGCCACCACACCGCCACGCACATCGTCATCCACTCCGCGCGACAGGTGCTCGGCGAACACGTCCGCCAGGCCGGTGCCCAGAAGGGCGTCGACTCCTCGCGGATCGACCTGCGCCACTACGCCCGCATCGACCGCGAGGACGTCAAGGAGATCGAACGCCGTGCCAACGAGATCGTCATGGACAACACCGCGGTCAGCCAGGAGTGGCCCGACCGCCACGACGCCGAGGCCGAACACGGCTTCGACCTCTATCAGGGCGGCATCCCGCCGGGCGAGCAGATCCGCCTCATTCACGTCGACGAGGACGTCCAGGCCTGCGGCGGCACCCACGTCGCCCGTACCGGCGACATCGGCGCGATCAAGATCCGCTCGACCGAACGCGTCCAGGACGGCGTCGAGCGCATCACGTTCGCCGCCGGCGAGGCCGCGCTCGAGGCCACCCAGGCCGCCGAGGACGCCCTCTACGAGGCCGCCGACGTGCTCGACGTCGACCCCGAGGACGTCCCCGAGACCGCCGAGCGCTTCTTCGAGGAGTGGAAGGACCGGGGCAAGCAGATCGAGGACCTGAAAGAACAGCTCGCCGAGGCCCGCGCCGGCGGCGGTGGCGACGCCGAGGAGATCGACGTCGGCGAGACGACCGCAGTCGTCGACCGACTCGATTCGGACATGGACGAACTCCGGGCAACGGCGAACGCCATCGCCGAGGAGGGCAAGATCGCCGTCCTTGGCAGCGGGGAAAGCGGCGCGCAGTTCGTCGTCGCCGTCCCCGACGGCTCGGACGTCAACGCCGGCGAGGTCGTCGGCGAATTAGCGTCGAAAGTCGGCGGCGGCGGTGGCGGCCCCGCCGACTTCGCGCAGGGCGGCGGCCCCAACGTCGAGGACCTGGACGACGCGCTCGAGGACGCGCCCGACGTGTTGCGGCAGTTGCAGGACGCCTGATCGGTACCTGCCTCGATTCTCGCCGGCTCCCTGTCCGACGCAATCGCGACGAAACGTTCGTATGCGATGGTGCCGACGGGTATCGTATGAACTCGAGTTGCGAGCGGGCGCTCGACCGGCTCGCGGACGGCGAGATCACGTTCACTCGAGGCGCTGAACTCACGGAAAAATCTCCCTGGGGGTTCGCGTCGCTCGTCGACGACCGCGAACTTGTCTGGGTTTCGGGCGATCACATCGAAACGGACCTCGAGGAGCTGTAACTCCCGGCGCTTCGACGCTGCTAACCGATCGGTCGCGTCCGGAACCGAAACCGTCGCCTTCCTCCGCCCGCTCTGCTCGAGTATGCCCACCGCAACGAACGGGAGTACCTCGCTGTACTACGACCGCGAGGGCGAGGGCGTCCCCGTCGTCTTCGTCCCCGAGGCCGGCCTCGGCGGCTGGCTCTGGGGCTGGCAACACGCCGCCCTCGCGGGTCCCTTCGAAGCGATCGTCTGGGACCTCCGGGGGACCGGCCGGTCGGACGCCCCGCCCGGCCCCTACGACCTCGAGACGCTCGTGGGTGACCTCGAGGCCGTCCTCGCCGACTGCGGGGTCCGCAACGCCCACCTCGTCGGTTGCGGCCTCGGCGGGGCCGTCGCGCTCCAGGCGGCGCGGACCTCGAGTCGGGTCGCGACGCTGACGCTGTTCGGCACCGCCGCACAGAGTGGGGAGTTCGACCTCGAGCCCCTGTTCGCACCCCCCGACGACCCCGACACACTCCGCGAGTCCTTGGAGGCGGCGTTCTCCGACTCGTTCCGCGAGCGACAGCCGGAGGTTCTCGAGGGGATCGTCGACTGGCGAGCCGACGGCGACGCCGATCGCGAGGGCTGGGACGCCCAGGTCGCCGCCCTCGAGGGGTTCGACGCGAGCGAGTGGCTCGTCGAGGTGACCCAGCCGACGCGGGTGGTCCACGGGACGGGCGACGCGCTCGTCGTTCCCGAGGCCGGCCGCGCCCTCGCTCGCGGCCTTCCTCGAGGGGAGTTCGTCCCGGTCGAAGACGCGGGCCACCTGTGCTTTATCGAGCAGTCGCGGGCGGTCAACGATCGGCTGCTCGGCTTCCTCGAGGCGCAGACGGACGAGGACCGCTGAGAGCGCACGTCCGAACGCGCTCTCCCGTCGCCGAACGGGTCGGCGATCGTCGACTCTTATTCTCCCGGCTCCGCCGCGTCCAGGTGATCGAACAGCCCGTCGAAGACCGCTTTCGTTCCCTCGGGGCCGGTGATCGTCAGGCGCGTCTCGTCGTACGGCGGCGAGACGTCGATCGCGTACTCGGCGAACGAACAGCACCGCCGTTCGTTCGAGACGAACGCTGCGACGGCGGACAGCGCCTCGTCACTGCCGTCGAATATCAGGGTGTAGCCGTCGTCGCGCTCGAGGCCGTCTTCGTACCGTTCCGCGAGAACGGTCCGAACGCGCTCGTCGCGGTCCGTTCGCCGTTCGTCGGTGAGCGTACAGGCAACCGGCGGCGTCGAGTCGTGTTCGCTCATACGCGCCATAGCTTTTCGTAGCGAAGTGCTTAAGCTGTCGAGTCCGAAGTATAGCAGTAACTTCGCTCGAGCGAACCGATGTCCGGAAATCCGAAATCGACCGACACCGACCGCCGGTCCTCGTCCGAGGACGTCCGCTGTTACTGTCCGGTCGGAGGAATGATCGACCTGTTGAGCCGGAAGTACGCGATCCAGGTGATCTGCGTCGTCGGCGCGTTGCAGCCGGTTCGCTACGGCGAGATCGAGGACGCGTTCGGCGACGTCAGCAGTTCCACGCTGTCGGCTCGGCTGAGCGAGTTGACCGACGCCGGACTGCTCGAACGCGAGCAACACGATACGATTCCGCCGCAGGTCGAGTACGCCCTTACCGCGGACGGGACGGAACTCTGTGAGTTGCTCGAACCGCTGCTCGAGTGGGCCGAGAACCGGACCGGCACGGAACGGGACTAGCCCGCCGTGACGCGATCCGCGTCGTCCGGCGCTGCTTGCGAGTGACTCCCGCCGTATTACGGACGCGAGCGTCGTATGCGCGGTCGTGACCCTCTCGCTTGCGCGACGCGCCGAGCGCTTCCCCGAGCGAACGGCGGTGGTCGACATCTCCGAGGAGCGACTCTACGCGCCCGCCGAAACCGTCCACGAGGACCGCGTCTCCTACGCGACGCTCTCGCAGTTGGCCGACGAGACGGCCGCCAGGCTCGCCGCACTGGGAATCGACGCCGGCGACACCGTCTGTCTCCTCACGCGAAACCGGGTCGCCTCGCTCGCGCTGGTGTTCGCCTGTCGACGGCTGGGCGCGACGCTCGCGCCGATCTCGCACCTGCTGACGCCGGTGACGGTCGAACGACCGTTCGACGCCCTCGAGCCGGACCTGGTGGTCGCCGAGGCGGCCCAGCGGGACCTCGTGCGGTCGATCCCGTTCGATCGAACCGTGACGCTCGACGACCTGGCGGACGTCGATCCCAACGGCGACGCTCCCGTCGATAGTCGGACCGGCGACGCCGACGGTTCACGCGGCGCGTCGGTCGACGCCGACGGCCCGCTGCTCGTCCTCCACGGCGAAGGCGGCCGCCCGCTCGTGGCTTACGACGAGCGCGCCCTCGAGTACAACTGCCTCACGGCCGTCGTCGCCTGGGGGCTCTCGACCCGCGAGACGGTGCCGGTGACCTCGCCGCTGTCGGCCTACGACGGGCTCGTCCGGGTCGCGCTCCCGGCGCTGTACGTCGGCGCTCGACTCCTTCTCGATCGGGCGTTCGACCCCGGCGACGCGCTGACGGCGATGGCGAACGAGGACGCGACGCTTCTCGCGGCTCGCGAGCGGACGATCCGGGACCTGCCCGACGAGGCGGGATTCGACGAGGCGATCGACGCCCTCGAGCGGGTGCTCGTCGACGGCGACCCGGACGACGAGACGCGGACGGCCTTCCTCGAGCGCGGCGTTCCGGTCGCGCGGGTCTACGGCCGCCTCGAGTGTCCGACGGCCTGTAGTCAGCCCGTCGGCGTCGGGACGGACGAAAACGCTGCCGCGACCGACGATGTCGGGCCGCCGGTCCCGGACTGTCGGGCCAGGCTGGTCGACGACGGCGTCCTCGAGGGAGCGGGGACGGGACGACTCCACCTCGCGGGACCGGTGCTCGCGGACGACTACGTGGACGAACCGACTGCTGAAGAGCCGGCGACAGACGACGCGTCTGCACTCGCAGACCGAACGAACGACCAGTCGAACGCCACCGCCGATCGGGGCCGGTTCGTCGACGGCTGGCTCGAGACGGGACAGCGGTTCCGCCGCGACGCGGACGGCGCGTACGCTCCCGTCCGGGACGAGTAACGCCGGCTTATCGCCGCCGACGGGAATTCGTGTAGGCGGTGACTTCGCCTCTGACGGGCGGTTCGGCGGCCGTTCACGGTCCCGGCAACGCCGGCACGGTACAGAAGGTCTATCCGTCAGGAGTCGCCACTAGCGCTCGATGGATCAACTTCGGATTGCCGTCCTGAACGCGGCCCATCGGGACGAGAACACGACGCGGAACTTCCGACGCGAACTCGACGCCTCGCTGTCGGAGTACGACGTGACCGAGGGAGTGGTGCCCGACGGCTTCGAGTTCGACGCCGTCGTCGTCACCGGCTCCCGGTCGTCGGTCTACTGGGACGAGGACTGGATCGAGACCACTAAAGCGTGGGTCAGCGACGCGATCGATCGCGGAATCCCCTGTCTCGGTATCTGTTGGGGCCACCAGCTGCTGGCGGACGTCTGCGGCGGCACCGTCGAGGACATGGGTGCCTACGAGGTCGGCTACAGCGATATCGAGCGAACGGCCGACTCGCGACTCTTCGAGGGCATCTCGACGGAGTTCACCGCCTTCACCAGCCACTCAGACGAGGTCTCCGAACTTCCGCCCGACGCGACGGCGCTCGCGGAGAACGAGTACTCGAACCACGGCTTCCGGAAGGGGCACGTCTTCGGCGTCCAGTTCCACCCCGAGTACGACACGAAGACGGCCCGGGAACTCGTCCATCGAAAGGAACTCTCCGACGAACGCCTCGAGTCGGTCCTCGCCGAGATCACGGAGGCGAACTACCGCGAGGCCTGTGAGGCGAAACTCGTCTTCGAGAACTTCCTCGAGTACGTCCGCCGGGAGCGTGCGGACGCTAGTGCGGCGACGAACGAAGTGTCGGTCGACGCCGACGCGAACGCGGCCGCGAACGTCGGCCACTCGGACTAGTGTCGTCGAGACGCCACGGGCCCGAGGACTCGGACCCGGGTTGTGGATAGCCGACAGTGGCGAGGAATTGCTCGAGCGTTAGCTCGTGATGTTCGCGCAGTGTGTAGGCGATCCCGGAGTAACCCGCTTTGGTTATTTCCTCATAGGCCGGTCGCGGCGAGAGGTCGATCCCTTCATGGGCGAAGTCCGGTTCCAGAGATGGATCTGTTACTGTTCAGAAAGACATATTCTGCGAGTGATTTTAACGCGTCTGTGAAGGTCGGGGTAGGATGTTGATATAGAACTATTTTCCACACCTATCAGGGCATTGTAAAGACAGATGTGAGCAAGAATTCGAGATCTACTTCGAATTGTCCTTCGTCAGATTCAACGGTGACTGTACTTTCGAAAGAATAGTTACAAGGGGGTGTTCCTGTCTGTAACTGATCGTTACCTGCTATAAGAACGTGTTCGCCACCGATTTCTTCGCCAGGATCAAGTGTGACAGTTTTAGTAGTTTGTGGCGGATCAAAGGATTCAGTTACTTCCCAGTAATCTTCGCTGCGTTTGTAGTCTGGAATCCCATCACCCGGTTGTTCAAAGTCAGCATCGAAGACTGGAAGCACAAAAACATCAACCACGTATGATTCTGCACAGTCATACGGATCTGTTGCTTGGGCGTTCGGAAACGGAATGTAGCCGTCGAACTCCACTGTCCGTGGATCGTCAGCTTCGTTCGCTAGTATGAGATCAATTTTTGCAGGTTCAGCCTCACCCGCGTCATCTCTTTCGGGAGGGATATGATAATTTCCCCAAACACCGTCAACGGTGAATCGAATCTTCCTTTCGACTGTGCTGCCACCCTCCTCTAAACTGAATGAAAAATGAGTCGACCGTCGTTCTGAGGTTTCATCTCCTTCATTCCCTTTATTTTCGTCATCGCCCGCCATTTCGGCGTCCTCGTCACCACTATTATTCATACATCCAGTAACTACTGAGAAGGAAGGAGCTGATATGGCACTGATAAAACGACGTCGGTCCATATTTAGTCCTTATTCTAAGACTAATTAAGACTTATTTAATTAAACTGGCTAATGTGAATTCAAATTCTCCAACTATTCTAAGACCACTACATACCCGTAGAAAATAGTACATCGAATGCGGCTGACCGATACACCTTATTGAATACGCGGACATTAGGCAATTCTCGCACCGACGGCAGCGTATCCTGCAGCCGCCCGTGCTCGCTCGCGAGGTGTTGCTCGTTCCCAATTTGGTTGTCGACGAACACCACGTCACACGCCGGACGCCGGTAGCACTCGTCGGGCCGCGGACGATTGACCATCACGAGAGCGTAGGTAAGAGGTCGTAATCAGCGCCTCGGTACCGCAGGCCCACTGTCTCAAGCTCTAATTTCGCCAGTGGGTTTATGTCGTTCATATTGGATGGTAGAGCATAATGTCCGAATCTGGAATCATAGCGGCGCTGTCGAACTGGCAAGATGGGATACTGTTTGTGTTCGGGTGTTCAGTCGCCGGATTTCTCACGATGGTCGTCGGTAGCAGAGCGTTGACTCTGAGCGCACCCGGACTGCTGCTGGCATTTTTCGGCGGTGGTGTGGCGACGTTTCTGCTCATCTCGCTTCTGCTATACGGTAGGTAACGCCCTCGAGAACCCGTCTGTCGAACGATTCCTTATTTCTATTATTCGCGTATCCAATAATAACACATGGCAGTCACAACTACAGCCGCCGAGACGGCCGTCGAACAGTCCGAGAACCTGCTCGAGCGTCTCCAGTCCGACGACATGCTGAAGTGTCGCTCGGCGTTGGTCCCGAAACCCTGATACTACGGGCTCGAGGACGGCGAGTTGGTCCGGGACCCCCGCTCGAGAAGCATCACTCGGAGGGAACTGTCGATACCGAGCCCACGCGAGCGACCGTCAGCGCCGGCGCTCGAGGATGCGTTTCAGCAGGGCCGTCGCGGTCGCGTCGTCGCTCGCGGTCGATTCGTCGCCGTTACCCGTTCGTTCCGCGAGCAGTTGCTCGTACCGGGTGACGATCGATCGACGACGGCGCTCGCTCGCCCGCAGTTCGCGCTCGAGTGCGGCCACCTGCAAACGGAGTCGCTGGCGTTCGATGCGGTCGGGAAGGGATTCGGCTGGTGCGGCTCTCGGGCGATCGTCGTCGGATCGCGGTTCCGAACGGAACTCGAGTTCGACGCTTCGAACGGCGTTTCCGGAGGACGGCGTGGTCGAACCCGCGTCGACCGCGCCGGACGCGTCGTCGAGGGATGGATCGGGATCGGGTGATCGTTGCTCGGCGGACATGAGCCGAAATTCGATACAACAGTATCGGGCAAAAAACTCAGTCAGTCGCGCGTCAGACTGTCTGACGCCGGTCGGACGCCCGTCGGCTCCCGTCAATTCTCCTGGAGATGCTCGAGGACGCCCGCCGTATCCGCGGGTACCGGCTCGGGATCGTTGCCGGCGGCCGCGGCCGCGTCGGGATCCTTGAGCAGGTGGCCGGTCGTCAGGCAGGCGACGCGCTCGTCGTCGTCGACGATCCCCTCGGCGCGCAGCTTTCGCAGGCCGGCGACGGAGGCCGCGGAGGCGGGTTCGACGCCGATACCCTCGCCCGCGAGGTCGCGCTGGGCGTCGGTGATCTCCTCGTCGGAGACGGCGACGGCGGTGCCGCCGGTCTCCCTGATACCCGGCAGGGCTTTCGGCGCGTTGACCGGGTTGCCGATCCGGATCGCGGTCGCGCGGGTCTCGACGTCGTCCCACCGCCGGATCTCGTCGGCTCCGTTCTCGATGGCCTCGACCATGGGCGCGGCACCTTCGGCCTGGACGCCGGTCAGTTTCGGCACGTCGTCCTCGGCGAGTTCGCCCGCCTGGACGAGTTCGCGGAAGGCCTTGTACAGCGCCGCGGTGTTGCCCGCGTTGCCCACGGGGAGGACGATCCGGTCCGGGACGGTTCCGTAGTCCGCGCGGAACCCCTCCAGAATCTCGAGGCCGATCGTCTTCTGGCCCTCGAGACGGAAGGGGTTCAGCGAGTTGAGGAGGTAGGCCTCCCCGCCCTCGGCCAGTTCCTGGACGATGTCCAGGCAGGCGTCGAAGTTGCCGTCGACCTCGAGAATGCGCGCGCCGTGGAGGCTCGCCTGGGCCACCTTGCCGGCGGCGACCTTCCCCGATGGCAGGAGGACGAGCGTCTCCATCCCGCCCCGCGAGCCGTAGGCCGCCAGCGCCGCGCTGGTGTTGCCGGTCGACGCGCAGGCGAGGCGGTCGACGCCGAGTTCCTTCGCGACGGCGACGCCGACGGTCATCCCGCGGTCCTTGAACGACCCCGTCGGGTTCATTCCCTCGTGTTTGATCCGCAGCGCCTCGACGCCGACCGACTCCTCGAGTCGGGGCACCTCGTACAGCGGCGTTCCGCCTTCCTGGATCGTCACGCCCTCGGCGAGCGGCAAGGCGTCGGCGTAGCGCCAGACGCCCTCCCCCTCGAAGTCGTCGAACGTCGGCAGGTCGGCGTAGCGCACTTCGAGCAGGCCGTCGCACGCGTCGCAGGTGTAGCGGACGTCCTCGAAGGGCGCGAAGGTGTCGCCGCACTCGATACACTCGAGCCAGACGCCGTCGTCGGCGTCGTCGGGTACCGCCGGTTGCTCGGCGGAGAGGTTGAGACTCATTGTCACTCGAGAAGCGTGGCAGGGAGAAAAAGGACGTGGATTCGCGGGTGTCTCCCTGCGTTCGTTCGAACGGCGACCGCTGGTCGCAAACCGATGCCCCTCTCCCCGTATCCACTACGCCACGTACAACAGCACCAGTGCTGCTGGTCCCAGCAGCATCATGAGCGTAGCGAGCAGTACCCGGAACGACATCAATTGCTATCAGCGAAAACTGCGGTATAATTATGAATTTACTGAAGATGTATAATGTCTCGTATACCTACGGTTAACGCGATATTTCCCGGTTTCACGGCTTGGCGAGCTATCGGAAAACGAAGCCTGTGGCGGCCGAGTTGGCCGAGTCTACTCGAGCAGCCAACTCAACAGCGCCTTCTGCGCGTGGAGTCTGTGTTCGGCCTGCTCGAAGACGACCGAGCGGTCGCTCTCGATGACCTCGTCGGTGATCTCCTCGCCGCGGTGGGCGGGGAGACAGTGCATCACCGACGCGTCGGGAGCGTGCTCGAGCAAGTCTGCACAGACCTGGAACCCCTCGAAGTCGTTCATGCGGACGTCGCGTTCGTCCTCCTGGCCCATGCTGATCCAGACGTCGGTGTAGATGACGTCGGCGTCGGTCGCGGCCTCGACGGGATCCGTCGTGAGCGTGGGATCGCCCCCCAGGTCGCGGGCGCGCTCGAGGACGTCGTCGTCGATGCCGTAGCCTTCGGGCGTCGCCACTGTCAGGTCGATATCGGTCAGCGCGCAGCCGACGGCGAACGACTGGGCGACGTTGTTCCCGTCGCCGATCCAGGCCGCCGACACGTCCTCGAACCCACCCTCGAGTTCGCGGATCGTCTGGAGGTCCGCGAGCGTCTGGCAGGGGTGGGCGTCGTCGGTGAGGCCGTTGACGACCGGTACCGACGAGTACTCCGCGAAGACCTCGATGTTCTCGTGTTTGAACACGCGGGCCATCACCGCGTCGACGTACCGCGAGAGCGTCCGCGAGGTGTCTTTCAGCGGTTCGCCCCGCCCCAGCTGGATGTCGTCCTCGCCGAGGAAGACGGCGTGGCCGCCAAGCTGGGTCATCCCCGTCTCGAAGGAAACGCGGGTACGGGTGCTGGGTTTCTGGAAGATCATTCCCAGCGTCTGCCCGTCGAGGTCCTCGTGGTCCTCGCCGTTGCGCTGGGCGCGCTTGTACGCGTCGGCGCGATCGAGGATCGCGTGCAACTCGTCGGTCGAGACGTCGTCGATCTCGAGGAAGTGGCGTGGCTCGCTCATTCGTCGTCACCTCCGGAGAGGGTGGTCGCGACGCGCTCGAGCACGTTCACCGAGCGGTCGAACTCCGCCAGCGAGAGGCGCTCGTCGGGCGCGTGGTCGAGTTCGGAGTTGCCGGGGCCGTAGGTGACCATCGGGCAGTCCCAGACGCCGGCGTAGAGGTTCATGTCGCTGGTGCCGGTCTTGCGCAGCAGTCGGGGCTCGCCGCCTTCCTTGCGGATCGCGGCGCGGAAGGCCCGTGCGGCCTCGGTCCGGGGGCTCTCCATCACCGGCGGGATCGGCTCGTCCCAGGAGACGGTGCCGATCTCGAGTTCGGCTTCCGCGGTCTCGCGGACCGTCTCGGCGTCCAGCGACGGCGGAATGCGCAGTTGGACGTCCAGCGTCGCCTCGACGGAGAGCCCGTCGTCGCTGATCCCGCCGTCGATGTCGACGGGTTTAGCGGTGACGCGCTCGAAGACGGGCACTTCGGCGGCTTCGCCGCCTTCGTCTCGTCGGCCTGGAGGACCGACGCCGTACTCGTCGTTCTCGAAGGCGTCCTCGACGCTCGTCCACCACTCGGTCGCGTGCTGGATCGCGTTGGGTTCGGGACGCGAGGTGTGGCCCGACTCGCTCGTGGCGACGTAGGTGCCCGCGAGGAACCCGCGGTAGCCGAGCGTGATCCCCGTCGTGCCGCTGGGTTCGCCGTTGACGACAGCCTCGGGCGCGTCGCGGTCGTCGACCAGGTGGCGCGCGCCGCGGGAGTTCGTCTCCTCGCCGACGACGCCGACGAACGAGACGCCGGTGCGGACGGCCGCGACGGCCATCGCCGCCAGGGGGCCGGTCGCGTCGACGCTGCCCCGGCCCCAGAGGACGTCCTCGCCGGTCTCCGCGGCCACGTCGGCCGCGACGTCGTCCTCGTCGGCGGGCTTCTCTTCGACGGGAATCTCGCCCGGCACGGTGTCGACGTGGGAGGTCAGCAGGACCGAGTCGTCCGCCGGCGCGCGGACGTTGCCGACCTCGTCGATCCAGGCCTCGCGGTCGTGGGTCTCGAAGAACGCGACCAGCCGTTCGGCGGCTTTCCGTTCCTCGCCGCTCGGCGACGGGATCGAGACGAGATCGATCAGTAACTGGCGAGCCGTTTCCGCCGAGACGTCGGCCGTGGGATGGGTCGTTGCGCTCATGATTCAGTCGGTGGACGCGAGGACCGCTTCCAGGGCCGTCACCAGGCGGTCGGCGTGGGACTCGTCGATCACGAGCGGCGGCAGCAACCGGAGGACGGTCCGTCCCGCGGGCAACGCCAGCACCTGGTGGTTCATCGCCAGGTCGCGGGCGGCGCGGTTGGCCCCGCGTTTCAACTCGAGACCGACGAGCAGTCCCTCGCCGCGGACCTCGCGGATCTCGTCGCCGACCGCGGCCTCGAGTTCCGTCCGGAGGTAGTCGCCCATCGCGGCGGCGTGGGCGTGGTACTCCTCCTCGACCAGCGTCGAGACGGTGGCGTGGACGGCCGCGGCGACGACGGGGCCGCCGCTGAACGTCGAGTTGTGCGAGGCCGCCCCGTCGGCGATCCACTCTTGGACCGCGACGCCGCCGACGGGCAGGCCGTTCCCCAGTCCCTTCGCAGTCGTGAGGACGTCGGGCGTGACGCCGGCGTTCTGGCAGGCCCACATCGAACCGGTGCGGCCCATGCCGGTCTGGACCTCGTCGAGGACGAGCGCCGCGCCGACCTCGTCGGTCAGGTCGCGGGCCGTCTCGAGGTAGCCCGCGGGCGGGACGTTGATCCCGCCCTCGCCCTGAATCGGCTCTAAGATCACGGCCGCTGTCTCGTCGTCGACCGCGTCGGCGAGTTCGTCCGCGTCGCCGTAGGGAACGAACTCCACGTCCCCGATCAGGGGCTCGTAGGGCTTCTTGTACTTGTCCTTCCAGGTGGCCGCGAGCGACCCCATCGTGCGCCCGTGGAACGAGCGGGTCGCGGCGACGATCTTCGACTCGCCGGTCGCCGAGCGGGCGAACTTCAGCGCGGCCTCGTTGGCCTCGGTGCCGGAGTTGCAGAACCACGCGGACTCGAGGCCGTCGGGCGTCGAGGCGACGAACGCGGCGTAGGCGTCCTCGCGCGCCTGGACGGGGAACGAGGAGTCGACGAACGTCAGCTCGCCGACCTGCTCCTGGACGGCCTCGACCACGTCGGGGTGGCAGTGCCCGAGCGGCGTGCAGGCGAAACTCGCACCCGCGTCGAGGTACTCCGTGCCGTCCGCAGTGTAGAGGAACGGCCCCTCGCCGCGCTCGAGGGCGATGGGCTTGCTGCCGGAGACGAAGTCGAGGTCGCTCATCGCGCTTTCCCCTCCGCTTCGGCCTCGGATTCGTCCGCGAGCACGCCGGGCTCGAGCGTCGTGCCCTCTCCCTCGAGCGCGCTCGTGATCGGTGCGTCGGCGTTGGCCGTCGCGACGGTCACGGAGGAGGCACCGCCCTCGAGGGCCTCCTCGGCGGCCATGACCTTCTTCGTCATGAAGCCCTCGGCGGCCTCTTTGACGGTCTCGAACTCCTCGGGCGTCGCGGCCGAGTCGATCTTCGTCGACTCGTCGTCGGGGTCCTCGTAGATGCCCGAGACGTCCGTGAGAACGACCAGATCGGCCTCGAGCGCGCCCGCGATGGCCGCGGCCGCGCGGTCGGCGTCGGCGTTCACGGCGGTGTAGCCTCCGTCTTTCTCCTTCCCGAGCATCGGGACGGAGACGACGGGCGTGTAGCCGCCTTCGAGGGTCGTCTCGAGCAGGTCCGCGTTCACGGACTCGATCTTCCCCGAGTGGTCGCCGCGCTTGATCTTCTTCTTGCCGTCCTCCTCGACGCGGACGGCCGACTTGCGCTTGCCCTCGAGCAGTTTGCCGTCCGTGCCCGAGAGGCCGACGGCGTCGACGCCCTCGTTGTGCAGGCTCTCGACCAGGTCGGTGTTCAACTTGCCCGGCATGACCATCTTGAAGACGTCCATCGTCTCCTCGTCGGTAAAGCGCCCGACGACGCCGCCGGGGGTCTCGACGTAGGTCGGCTCCTTGCCGAGTTCCTCGAGCGTCTCGTCGACGGCGGTCGAGCCGCCGTGAGTCAGGACGACGTCTTCGCCGTCCTCGACGAGACTCGCGACGTCGGCGAGCGCACCCTCGGGATCGACGGCTCGTGCGCCGCCGATCTTGACCACTACGGTCACGCGAGACACCTCCAGTGCGTCATCTCAGGGTGCCTTGCTGAGCGAAGCGAGTTCATGGTGCCCCCACGGGGTGCAGCCCCGTGAACTCGAGTCCGGCGGTCTCCTCGAAGCCGAGCGCGACGTTCGCGGCGTGGACGGCCTGCCCGGCCGACCCCTTCATCATGTTGTCGATCGCCGAGAAGACGACGACGCGCTTGTTCGAGGGGTCGAGTTCGAAGCCGACCTCGGCGAGGTTCGTCCCCGCAACGGCCTTCGGCTCGGGGTAGCGGTAGACGCCGGAGCCGCCGGCGGCCATGCGGACGAACGGCTCGTCCTCGTAACACCCGCGGTAGGCTTGCCAGAGGTCGCCCTTCGAGACGGGGCTCGAGGGGAAGACGTGGCTCGTCGCGCTCGCGCCGCGGATCATGTCCACGGCGTGGCAGGTAAAGGCGACCGAGGTACCGAGGAACTGCTCGATCTCGGCCTCGTGGCGGTGGCCAGTCGGCGCGTAGGGGCGGACGACGCCCGAGCGCTCGGGGTGGCTCGACGCTTCGCCACCGCCTGCGCCGCCTTCCGACGATCCCACTTTCACGTCGACGACGATCTGCTGGTCGCCGTCGACGATACCCGCTTCGACGAGCGGGTAGAGCCCGAGGATCGTCGCGGTGGCGTTACAGCCGCCGCTCGCGATCAACTCGGCCCCCTCGAGGTTCTCCCGATTAATTTCGGGGAGCGCGTACTCGGCCTTCTCTAAGTACTCCGGCGCGTCGTGGCCGTCGTACCACTCGTCGTACTGCTGTTCGCTCTCGAGGCGGAAGTCCGCCGAGAGGTCGACGACCGTATCCGCCACCTCGAAGAACTCGTCGATCTGCCCCATGCTGACGCCGTGGGGCGTCGCCGCGAACAGGACGTCGACGTAGTCGAGGTCTTCGGGCTCGGTAAAGCGCAGGTCCGTACCGCGCAGCGGCGGGTGGACGGAGCCGACGCTCTTGCCGGCCTTCGACCGGCTGGTGACCTCCGCGATCTCGACGTTCGGGTGGCCGGCGAGCAGGCGCAGGAGTTCGCCGCCCGTGAAGCCGGAGCCGCCGATGACCGTCGCGGTGACCGTCTCGGCGCTCTCGTCCGCGCCGGTTTCGGTGCCGACCGCCATCAGGCGCTCACCTCCACTTCCTCGGCCGCCGTGGCGGCTTTCTCCTCGAGCCAGTCGACGACGGTGGCGGCGACGTCGGTCTCGACGGCACCGTCCAGCGCCTTGAACTCGACCGTGTGGTTGACCTCGTGGACCGTGTACGAGTCGCCCGTTTCCATCAGGTCGACGCCGAGCAGGCCGCCGCCGACGGCGTCGCTGGCCTTCCGCACGAGGTCGCGCGCCTCGTCGTCGATCTCGAAGGGCTCGGTCTCGGCACCCTTGGCGGCGTTGGTGATCCAGTGGTCCGACGACCGGACCATCCCCGCGATGGGGTCGCCGTCGATGGCGACCACGCGGATGTCGCGGCCCGGCTTCTCGACGAACTCCTGGACGTAGAACACCTTGTGCTCGTAGTGGCCCAGCGTCGCCTTGTGCTCGAGGATTGCCTCAGCGGCGTCCCGGGAGTCGATCTTGGCCATCAGGCGACCCCAGGAGCCGACGACCGGCTTCAGCACGCAGGGGTAGCCGAAGTCCTCGATGGCCTCCAGCGCGGACTCCTTCGTAAAGGCGACTTTCGTCTCCGGCGTCGGGACGCCGGCCTCCTCGAGCGCGAGGCTGTTCTTGACCTTGTCGGCGCAGATGTCCGCCGTCTCGTGGCTGTTGACCACGGGGATCCCGTACGCCTCGAAGAACGTCGTGGCGTACAGGCTCCGGCTCGTGGCGAGACAGCGGTCCACGACGACGTCGAGGTCCCCGAACTCGTCGGGCGCTGCGCCGACGTCGAACTCCTGCTTGCGGACGTCGATCTTTTCGACCTCGTGGTCGCGCTCGCGCAACTCGTTCAACAGCAGCTTCTCGTCCTTGCGGATCCGTGAGTAGAGTATTCCTACCTGCAAGGTCACTCACCCCAGTCCTCTTCGAGCTCCGGGGCTCGCTCGAGGACTGGCGGCTCGGTGTCGACGACTTCCAGCTCGGCACCGCAGGTCGTACAGTCGACTATCTCTCCCACTTCCAGATCGTCGTGCAGGGACACGTCCGCCCCACACTCGACGCATTCGGTCATTGTACCCCTAACTCGGAGCCGATAACCCTTAAAGGCTTCGAAATTATCAGAACAATTATACGACGCAGACTATCCACTACGGGTATGAAAAGGCCATTTTCCGGCAGATTTTGTTTTACATATCATCTGATAGGTAGTCCGTCCCCTCGCGGGGACGGCGGGAACGGCGGTCGCGGTTCCGGGCGTCGAGCGTCACACATACCCGTTCACCTCCTCGCGCAGGGCCGCGTGTGCGTCCTCGAGCGCGTCCTCCGTCGCCGCGAGTCGATCGCGGTCGGCCTCGAGCGACGCCGTGGCCGACTCGAGCTGGTCGGCGACGGCCGCGGGCGCGGGGCCGCCCTGCGAGTCGCGGCTCGCGACGCTTTCCGCGGGATCGAGGGCGTTCTCGACCGCCTCGGGGTCGACGAACGACTCGAGGGGTTCTCCCAGGACGTCCTGGGCGGCGGCCTCGAGGGCGTCGTAGTCGGCCCCGTTTTCGGCCGCGACGGCGACCATCTCGTGGGCCGTGCGGAAGGGGAGGCCGTTGGCCGCGAGCAGGTCGGCGACGCCGGTCGCCGTCGAGAACCCCTCGCCGGCTTCCGCCGCGAGGGTTTCCTCGTTCCACGTCGCGGTGGCGACCGCGCCGGCCGCGACCTCACTGGCCTCGGTCACCGCGTCGACGGTCTCCCAGGCGTGGCTCGTCGCCCGCTGGAAGTCGATGTTGTACGCGCGGGGCAGCCCCTTCAGCGTCGTCGTCAGGCCCTGGACTCCGCCCGCCGCGTCGCCCGCCGTCGCGCGGACGAGTTCGAGCGTGTCCGGATTCTTCTTCTGGGGCATGATCGACGACGTCGAGGAGTAGTCGTCCGCGATCTCCACGAAGCCGCGGTTCGCGAAGACGATCAGGTCCTCCGCCAGCCCCGACAGCGTCGTCGCGTGCGTCGACAGCGCCTGGACCGTCTCGAGCAGGAAGTCCCGGCTCGAGGAGGCGTCCATCGAGTTCTCGACCACGCCCTCGAACCCCAGCAACTCGGCGGTGCGCTCGCGGTCGATATCGAACGTCGTCCCGGCGAACGCGGCCCCGCCCAGCGGCGACTCGTTGATCCGATCGTACGCCTCGAGCAGTCGCGCCGTGTCACGGCGGACGGCGCTTTCGTAGGAGAGTGCCCAGTGAGCGACGGTGATCGGCTGAGCGGGCTGGAGGTGGGTGTAGCCGGGCATGATCGTCTCCTGGTGTTCCCGGGCTAGCTCGAGCAGCGACTCGCGCAGCGCGAGCGTGGTCTCCACGGCCTCGAGGACGTCCTCGCGCAGGCGGTAGCGGATGCAGGCCGCGACCTCGTCGTTACGCGAGCGCGCGGTGTGCATCTTGCCGCCCTGTTCGCCGATGCGTTCGATGACGGCCGTCTCGATGGCCTCGTGGACGTCCTCGCCGTCGGGTAAGGAGCCGTGGCCGTCGACCTCGATGGCGTCCAGGGCCGTGAGGATGTCGCCGGCCACGTCGTCCTCGATAATGCCCTGTTCGGCGAGCATCACGACGTGCGCGCGATCGACCTCGAGATCGGCCTCGAAGATCCGCCGGTCGGCCTCGAGCGAGGAGAGGAAGCTCCGGGCGGGGCCGCCGCTGAACCGGTCCCGCCGGACGACGCCCTCGCCGTCGCCGTCGGCCGCGAACCCGTCGTCGTGAGCGCTCTCCTCGGTCATCGTTACTGCTCGTCTTCGGTACCGCTACCGTCGGTAGCGATCTCGGGTTTCTCTGCGCTCTCGGCGTTCGCAGCGATCGCTTCGTTGGCGAGGCGACGCTGGAAGCCGTGGTACTTCGCAACGCCAGTGGCGTCCTCCTGGGTGATCTTGCCGACCGTCTCCGTGTCGAAGGAGGCGTGCTCGGCCGAGTAAGCCGCGTACTCGCTGTCGCGAGCGACCGGACGCGCCTGGCCGCCCTCGAAGCGGATCGTGACGGTGCCGGTGACGCGTTGCTGCGTTTCGCCGATGAAGCCCTCGAGCGCGTCCACCAGCGGCGCGTCGATCAGGCCTTCGTAGCCCTTCTGGGCCCACTGCTGGTCGATCTGTTGTTTGAACTGACGTTCCTCCTGCGTGAGGACGAGCCCCTCGAGGGCCTCGTGGGCGTTCAAAAGCGTCGTCGCCGCGGGGTGCTCGTAGTTCTCGCGGACCTTCAGGCCGAGCATACGGTCTTCCATCGTGTCCGTGCGACCGACGCCGTAGGCCCCGGCCACGCCGTTGAGGTGCTCGATGAGTTCGACGGGCTCGTACTCGACGCCGTCGACGGCGACGGGATATCCCTCCTCGAAGGTGATCTCGATCTCCTGTGTCTCGCCGGACGGTGCCTGCGTCCAGGCGTAAATCTCCTCGGAGGGAACGTAGCTAGGATCCTCGAGGTCGTCGCCCTCGACGGAGCGGCTCCAGAGGTTGGTGTCGATCGACCAGTCGCCGCCGCTGCCGCCCTCGACGGGCAAATCGCGCTCGGCGGCGTACTCCTGCTCCCACTCGCGGGTCAGGCCGAGTTCGCGCACGGGCGCGATGACCTCCAGATCGGAGTCGCGCCAGACGGCCTCGAACCGGAGCTGGTCGTTCCCCTTGCCCGTACAGCCGTGGGCGATGCCGTCGCAGTCCTGCTGTTCGGCGACCTCGAGGATCGCCTTTGCGATCACCGGGCGCGCGAGCGCCGTACCGAGCGGGTAGCCCTGGTAGGTCGCGTTCGCGCGAACGCTGTCGAGACAGAGTTCGGCAAATTCCTCCTTGGCGTCGACGACGTAGTGCTCGAGATCGAGCGCGTCGGCGGTCTCCTCGGCCTCCTCGAACTCCGAGGCCGGCTGGCCGACGTCGACCGTGACGCCGACGACTTCGTCGTATCCGTACTCCTCCTCGAGCAGCGGAACGCAGACGGTCGTATCCAGCCCACCCGAGAACGCAAGTGCCACGCGTGTCATGTCGTACTCGACTCCAATCCAAGAACAGACTTAAATTCGTCGGTTTTGGTTTAGAAATTAAAGAATAGAGCGTATGCTAACCGAGAAATTTGCATTCTCGGGAACTGTGGAACGGTTCGATCGACCGGCGATGAGAGTGTAGTATAGTACGGGCTCAAAGGCCCGGTCGTCGCGGTCGCCGCGGCCGCCGCGGAGAAACAGTCCCGTCGGTATCGGAGCCGGCAAGCGCGGGTCCGACGACGCGACTCATTACCGGCGTTGTTGGGAGCGATCGCTATTAAGTCCTTCTGCACGGCAAGTATTGCGCCTCCGGCCCGGATTTCGCTCGGTTGCCTCGTCCGGCGGTCACGAGCGGGTCCGGCGAGACACGTCGTCAGTCGTCTTCGTCGTCTTCGCCCGCCAGCGTCAGCACGTTCTCGCGGCCGATCCGGAAGACGTCGATCTCGTCGTCCTCGCGGAGATTGCTGACCACCTGGCTCGTCTTGGCCTCGGTCCACTCCAGTTCCGAGACGACCTCCTGTTGTTTGATCCGGCCACCCTTGCGCTCGAGCAACTGAAGGACGCGTTCTTCGTTGCTCAACAGTTCCGGCGGGGGGCCGTCGTGGTCACCGTCGGTGACCGCGTGGTCCGCCGTCGTCGTCCCGTCGGCCGCCGTCTCGGGCGGACGTCGCGTGGCTCCATCGCGCCGGAGCCACCAGCCCACGACGCCGAGGGCCGCGAGGCCGCCGAGCGCGCTGGCGACGACGAGCCAGGCCAGCGTCGGGTCGTCTTCGGTCTCCGTCGTCTCGACCGACGTCCCCCCGTTCTCGATCAGGACGAGCCGTGGCTGCTCCTCGGCGAACTCCGTGTTGTCGCCCTCCCAGAAGACCGAGCCGTCAGGGGGGTTGCTCGGCGCTGGATCGACCTCCTGGACGGTGTATCTGTCGGGCCAGGAGAGCTGTAACGTCGTATCGTCGACGAGGGTGAACCCGACGAGGGCGTCGCCGACCTCCATGCGGTTCAGGTGGACGTAGGCGAACGACGACCACCTGAACGAGAACTCGACGTGACCGAGGTCGACCGGCGTCGTACTGGTTTCGGTGGTCACCGAGACGTTCGACAGTTCCATCTCGCGGTCGGTCTCGTTCATCCCTGCCTCGAGGGTCTCGTTCCAGTCTGCCGCTTCGGCGGCGGCGTAGGCCTCGGGGTTGGCCTCGACGTCCTCGCTGAGGATCGCCCACTCCTCGCTACCGTTGTCGAACCGGTAATCGACGGTGAACGTCGCCGAGCCGTTCTCCTGGATGGCCACCTCGATGTGTATCTCGTCGGCGTCGTCGAGGAGGTGACTCTCCGCCGCCGTCTCCTGGGTCGTAGCGTTGCCGCCGCCATCGACCTGATCCGTCCCGTTGGCGTTCTCTTGAGCCGCGACGCTCCCCGCGCCGAAGCCGTTCCCCACGGCCGCCGACGCGAACGGAACGAACACCACCAGGCACCCAGCCACCACGAGCACGCAGATCAGGGCCCGTTGCCCCCTCGTGTCCATTACGTGGACATGTCGTAGCTGACTAAATAGGTCTTTCCGACGGCCGGGACCGAGCCCTTTTGTGTCGGCCGTTCGTACGCTCGTTCATGAACGACGAACGCGGAAAGTTAGCCGTGGAGACTCTCCTGAAGATCGTCCTCGGCCTCGTGGCAGTGTTGCTCGCCCTGCACGTCCTCGAGATCCTCGTCGGTGCCATCGTCAGCCTCATCGTGAAGATCGTGACGCCGATCCTCCTGTTGCTCGTCGCCGCCGTCGTCGTCCTCTGGCTGCTGGACTACCTGTAGCGCCAGACTCATACGTCGCTCCGTCCTAGCTCGCGTACGCGAAGTGACTTGCAGTGTACAGCGTCACCGTCCCCGTCCCCGGCCGCGTCCGTACCCTCGCGAACGACCTCTATCCGGAACTCGTCGGCTTCGACAGGGTCCGTGACGATCTCTCCTGTTTGCTCAAACGCCTCGGCGACGCCGACCACGTCTCCCACCTCCAGCAGCGAACCCACCGCGCGCTCGAGGGATCGCCCGCCGTCGAGGCCCGCATCACCGGGATCGACTACTTCGAGGACCCGCCGGTCGGCTCCGCGCCCGTCGTCTACCTCGCCGTCGAGAGCCCCGGTCTCGAGTCCATTCACCGGTCCTTGCTCGAGCGGTTCGACGCCGTCCCCGGTCTCGAGGGCACCGATTACGTCCCCCACGTGACGCTCGCCCGCGGCGGCGACCGTGCGACGGCTCGACGGCTGGCCGACCGCGAGATCGAGCCGATCACGTGGACCGTCACCGAACTCGAGTTCCGCGACGGGAGCTACGACCTGCCGGTGAGTCGCGTCTCCCTGCCGGCCTGACACGGATCGTCCGTACCGCAAGCGGCCACAAGCTATTCGACTCCCCTCTCGCTATTCGCGTTCATGCACCGACGCGCATTCGTTTCGCTCGCGGCAGTCGTCCCCCTCGCGGGATGTTCCGGTCTCCTCGGCGGTGGGGGCGTCGACACGACGCTCTCGGACGACGAACGAGTCGGGTTCGACGCGGAAGAGGGAGCCGAACTGACGGTGACGGTCGAGGTACAGGAACTCGACGAACTCGGGGACGACATCGACCTCGAGCGCCAGGCCGTCAGCCTCCGGATCGACCACGACGAGCACGGCCTCATCGACGCCTGGAACGTGGAGGACTCGGAGACGTTCGACCTCACGATCGAACACGGTGGGGCCCACACGGCGATGATCACCGGAGGGACGGCCGACCTGACGATCGAGTAGCCCCTGTACTCGGTGGCGTCGGTCCACGTCGTAGGCCGTCGACCCGGACATCGGGTCGATTTCCCGGTCACCGACCCAGAGCGTGGACTGTCGATCGCTCCTGACGGAGAAATCACAACTCCGTTTCGAAGTATTTTTACCGATTCTGTCAGTCGTTCCACACTCCGCATGGCAATCGAGATTGTCGATTTCGCGGTCGGCGACGAGACGTACGAGGGGCGGCTGAACGTACAGTCCGAGGACGCCGACGAGGGGGTCGTGATCGTCCCCGGGGCCGGCCACGGTCCGTTCGGGAACATCTTCGACGTCGTCGCGTACGAACTCGCCGGTGCCGGCAAACAGGTCTTCCGGTACGATAGCTGGGAGAGCCACGACGAACTCGAGGAGAAGACCCTCTCGGAACTCCACCGGGAGCTCGAGGCCGCCGTCGACTACCTCCGGTCGAACGGCTGTTCCTCGGTGGCGGTGATCGCCAAGAGCTTCGGCGGCGGCATCGCGCTGACCCACGACGGCGACGGGATCGAGGGCCTGCTCCTGTGGGCTCCGGCCGTCGAACTGACCGACGATCCCGCGGTCGTCGACGAACCCGACGCCCGGATCGGCGACAGCGACGAGCTCGCGATCGGCATCCCCGACCTGGACCACGTCGACGTCCCCGTGCGGATCCTCGTCGGCGACGAGGACCGGGGCGTCTCGCCCGAGGACTGCCGCCGGATCGTCGACGCCGTCGGCGAGGGCGAGGTCACGACGATCCCCGGCGAGAACCACGGGTTCAACGCGAACCGGACCGCTATCGTCGACCACACGCTCGAGTACCTGGCCGGCGAGTAGGCGACGCCCGCGTCACGGCGACGGCGGGTCGCCGTCGTAGGCGTCGTGATCGCCGTAGAAGTTCAACATCGCGAACTTGAGTTTGTCGGGCTCGATGTCGATGAGTTCCTCCCGCTCCTCGTGGGGGAACGTGCCGTTGACGCTGTACTTGCCCAGATCCGACTTCGCCGACCGGGAGTAGCGTCGATCGAGCAGCGCGCGGACGCCGACGTCCTCCGGCGATCGGAGCACCCGACCCAGCGCCTGGCGCGTCTTCCGGACGGTCGGAATCTCGACGGCGTACCGCCAGCCCGTGTCGGTTCCCTCGAACGCGGCGTCGTAGGCCTCCTGGACCGCCTCGGCCCGGTCGTCGAGGTGGGGGTAGGGGACGCCGACCACGAGGACGGTGTGAGCGTCGTCACCGTCGAAACTGACGCCCTCCGCGAGCGTCCCCCACAGCGAGGTACACAGCACCGCGCCGTCGTCGGCGACGAACTCCCGTCGGAGCTTCTCGACGGCGACGCCGGGTTCGTCGCGGTAGACCGTCGCGTCGCTCCGGCGCTCGAGTCGATCGGCGTAGCGCTCGGCCTCGCCGTAGTTGGGGAAGAACGCGAGCGTGTTCCCGGGGGTCATCCGAACGGCGTCGTAAATCGCGTCCGTGACCTCCTCCTGTACCGCGGGATCGTCCCGGTCCGACGAGAACAACGGCGGCGTCTCGACGGCGTATGTGCGCCGGTTCGCCTCGGGAAACTGGAGCCCGAAGGCCATCGTGACCGGCTCCTCGAGGCCGAGTACGTCCTCGGTGACGTCGAACGGCTGGAGGGTGGCGCTCATCAGGACCGACGCGGACACCTCCTCGAACAGCCGTCCCGTCACCTGCCGCGGGAGACAGGTGTAGAGTTCCGCGCGGCCGTAGACCTCGTCGGTGCCGGCGTCGCGGGTCACGGAGACGACCGGATACTGCCCCTCCTTGGCACCTTCGTTCATCCAGGCGCTGACGAACGCCGCCGCCTGGAGGGTCTGACACTCCGTCCGGGTGGCGGTCTCGCCCTCCCGGTAGGCTTCCTCGTACTGCTCGTCGAGGTCCTGGCCGACCTGCATGGCGGCCTCGAGGTCGTCCTCGATCCCCTGGCCCGAGTAGCGCTGGAGGAACTCGAGCGTGAGGTCGTCGCGCCGGTCCTCGTTGGCGATGGGGACGTCCTCCCAGTTCTCGCCGATCCGCTCGCGCGCTCGCGGCCCGCGGCCGCTCGCGTTACCCGCGGCGCGTTGCGCCGCGCTCTCCCCGAACCCGAACGACTCCTCGTAGGTCTCGACGAGCGCCCGGTGGAACGCCGAGAGGACGTTCGCGGCGTCCTCGGATCGGGGATCGTCGGTATCGGCGAGTTCGTCCAGCGCGGACTCGAAGGTGCGTTCGGAGCAGGTCCGTGTCGCGTGCTCGCGGGCGGCGTCCTCGACGTTGTGGGCCTCGTCGAAGACGGCGATCACGTCCTCGGGGTCGCGGCCGAGCCAGCGGAAGAACTGTTCTCGAATGGTGGAATCGAGCAGGTGGTGGTAGTTACAGACGACCAGATCGACGCCCTCGATGCCCTCCTTCAGGAGTTCGTAGCCGCAAAAGCCCTCGCGCTCGGCGTACTCGTAGATCTCCTCGGGGGTTCGGACGTCGTCGTAGAGCCAGGCGAAGAAGTCGTCGGTATCCCGCGTGAGGTTGTTCCGGTAGTACTCGCAGACGTTCGACTCCTCGAGATCCTCGAGTCGCTCCTCGATGGACTCGAGTTCGTCCATGACGGCCGAACGGGCGTCGGCCGCCGAGCCGTCGCCGTCCTGGCTCTCCGCCAGCAGTTCGCGCTGGCGGCGCTCGAGCTGTTGCTTGTCGCGTTCGGCGTCGACGAGCGCCCGCGTATTATCGCGCAGCGTCTGGCACTCCTCGTAGCCGACGTCGATGTGGCACATCTCGCCTTTCCCCTTGAAGACGATCGCCCGCAGTCGTTCCTCGCGGGTGATCGCCCGCGCCTCCTCGACGAACTGGCGCATCTGCTGGTGGACGTTCGTCGTGATGACGACCGTCTTGTCCTCCTCGCGGGCCACCTCGAGGGCGGGGACGAGCGACGACAGCGTCTTCCCCGTACCGCAGGCCCCCTCGAACAGCACGTCCTGCCCCCGGGACAGCGAGTTGTAGATGCGGTCCATCGCCTCCCGCTGGTTCTCGTAAGGCTCCTCGTAGGGGAAAAAGCGCATGTAGCCGCTCGTCTCGGACACGATACGTGATAGGTTCCCGCTGGAGTAAAAGCGTTCGTCTCCACGGGGCGGCCCGATTTACGGGCACCGGTCCGAGCGGACGCGCCCGGCGCGCCGTCGGTCGATACCGACCGTGGTGGGGGACGTCAGCCGGCCAGCGTACGCCTGCTACAGCGACATACCGATCGAGTTCGACGCCTCGAGTATGGCCATCCCCGGATACGATTCGAGCAACGTCGCGGAGTACACACTCGAGTCCGCCGGTGCGCGCGTCGCCGTCGTCGCGGGGGTCGTTCCCGAGGCGTTCGGCCTCGAGCGCAGCGCCCGCGAACCGCCGGTCGACGCGCTCTCGAGTCCCGTCGATCTCCGCGGCTTCGAGGAGCTGAAGGCGATCGAGGCCGTTCGGATCCGACTCGGCTACGACCCGTCCGCCCTGCCGCCGGGTGCGAGTCCGACCGACGTCGCCGTCGCGGTCGAGACGGACGCGGGCTGGGAGCCGCTGCGCTCGACCGTCGATCTCGAGGAGACGACCGTCGAGGCCGTGCTGAACGATCGACCGCCGGGATCGACGGTCGTGGCGGGCTACGACGACAGCGACGACGACTGACGGGACGACCGTCAGATCGCCGCCCAGAGCGCCATCGTGACGATCGCCGCGGCGACGGCACCGATCGCGGCCCGTCCAGTTGCGAGGCCGTGGGCGCGCGAGAGCCCGTGGACCCAGATGTAGACCGCCCAGACGGTCGTCGCGATGGGAAGGAGGCCGGCAACGAGCGCGAGCACCGTCGGCGGCTCGACGGAGATCGCGTCGGCGAGCGCCGCCGGATCGTCGGCCGGCACCGTCCCCTCCACGTCGACGAACGGGGTCGTCGCCAGCATCGCGAGGACGCCGAGTATCTGCGGGGCGAATCCCCAGGCCGCGACGACGCCGGTCGCGCTGAACGCGCCGTCGCCGCCGACCAGTCGTCCCATCACGAACAGGATCGCCGTATCGACGGCCCAGAGGAGGAGGACGACGACGGCGACGAGGAGCGCGACGACCGGCGCGGCGGCCGCGAGGGACCCCTCGAGGTCCCCGTGGACGACCAGTTGCCGGGTGAACGCCAGCAGGAAGGCGACCGCCGCGAGCCAGAAGCCGGCGACGGCGGCGAGCGCGTCCGTCGCGTTCGAGAGCGAGAGCGCGTTCGGTCGATCGAAGTACGCGGCGGGGTCGAAAAGCGGCGTCATCGGGGTATAGACGGTAGTAGTGGTGCTTGGTTTGGTAACTATTGTGATGCCGCTTATTCCGGCACTCCGATACGTTTCCGGACGATAGCGTCTGCCACTCCGGTGGTTCGACGGCGTTTCCGTTCGAAGCGACGGATGCCACCGCCTCACTCACTGCCACACCGTCGCAGCTGGGACCTGTTCTCGATCCAGAACGCTATCGACATTATTTAGGCGGACGGGTGACAGCGGAATACGATAATGGAACATGCAGACACGCGTCGGGAGTGGTTGACGCGGTGTGGGGCCGTAACGACCGGACTGTCGTTGATCGGTGGGTGCCTGGACGACGTGGGAACCCCCGTCGGTAACGGAAGCGACGACGCGTCGACGTCCGACGACTGGCGAATGTACGGTGGTGACCTCCAGCACACCGGGTATCGCTCCGGTATGCAAGGACCGACGGGTGACTCGGTCGAAGCGGAACCGATGGTCGAGTTCGAGCAACCGGGCGAGTCCGGACCGACGCTCGTCGACGGAACCCTCTATTTCAACACCGGGGATGGGTACGTCTACGCGATCGATCTCGAGAGCGGCGAGCAGGTGTGGCGATACGACCTCGAAAACGCCGGGTACTGGGGGCCGACGGTCCACGACGGCGTCGTCTATACGACGTTCCAACACAAGCTGTTCGCGATCGACGCCGCCGAAGGCGAACTGATCTGGGAACGCGAGGTGCTCTCGTCGTCGGTCCGGGGACGCCTCTACTCACCCCGACCGACCGACGACGGGTTGATCGTCCAGGGCGGCAACGAACTCCACCGCGTCGAGTACGAGGCGGGCGATGTGACGTCACTCGCGGAACTCGATGACGGGTGGACGAACTCTCTCAGCGCCGTCCCCGCGATCGACGACGACGCGGCGTACCTCGCGAGCGACGAAACCGTCTACGCGATCGATCTCGCGACCGGCGACGTACGGTGGGAGTTCCAAAACGAGGAGGCGATAGACCTCAGGGACTACGATCCGGTCGTGGTCGACGGGACCGTCTTCGTCGGTCCGTATGCTCTCGACATCGCAAACGGGTCGAAACGCTGGGAACTCGAGGCCGGGACGCCGCACAATCCGAGCCCGTCGGTCGACGGCGAGCACGCCTACTACAACGTCGCCGGAACGTGGCTCGCAGCCGACGTCACGACGGGTGAGACCGAGTGGACGGTCGACGTCAACCCCGATCCGCGCGGCGCGAAACCGGTGGTCACGGACGATCTCGTCTACTTCTGTCGGGGGCTCGACCTCGCCGCGATCGAAACTGATAGCGGGACGGTCCGGTGGGAGTACTACACTGACGACGTCGACATCTCCTTCTGGAATCCGTTCGTCGTCTCCGACGGCGCGTTGTACGCACTCTCTTCCGGGGGTACCTGCTACGCCTTCACGTCCCCCACCGAGGAGTGAATCCGGGGACGGATCGCGAGACGAAAGGAACCTTCCCTTGCCCGCCGAAGCGATCGATATGATCGCGATCTTCTCGGACACGCACAGCGAGCGCGACCACGACCTCGAGGGCGAGGCCCTGACCGCCGCCCGGGAGGCCGATACGGTCGTCCACGCGGGCGATTTCACGAGCGAAGCGGCCTTCGAGGCGTTCCAGGCGGAGTGCGACCGCCTGTTCGCGGTCCACGGCAACGCCGACGACGCGGCGGTCCGGGATCGATTGCCGACGAGTCGCGTCCTCGAGCGCGAGGGGGTCCGGATCGCCGTCACCCACCGCAGCGACAGCGGCGAACTGGGACTGGCGATGCTCGGGCGCTCGCGCGACGCGGATCTGGTCGTCTTCGGGCACAGCCACCGGCCCGCGGTGATCGACGCGGAGGACTGCCTGTTGCTCAACCCCGGTAGCCACGCCGATCCGCGCGGGAACCGGCCGGGCTTTGCCGTCCTCGAGGAGGGCGCGGACGGACTCGAGGGCGCGATCCGCGAACCCGACGGGACGCTGATCGAGTCGGTGACGATCGATCGAGCGTAACCGCGCTGGGTTCGAAGCGGTCAGCAGCAGGAATCGATCGGAAACAGGGTGGTCGAACGACGATGGAGGGCCGATCGGGGTGTCATGGAAGGCGGAGCGCCAGCGGAACCCACGGCAGCGTCGGGGGCCGACGTTCGGGGGCTGACGTCGGGCCGCGAGACGCAGTTACTCGTAGGTGTTCCCTGCCGTTATAGTCAGCGTAAGGTGAAAAACCGATTTTAGCTACCGACGTCTCGCCTCGAGCGACGGTCGAACGACGGCCACGTCCCGGCCCGACCGATCGGTGTCGAAACGGTTTTGCGGGCCGCCCGGGTACCGCCCCCGTATGGTCGACCTGATCCCCGACGATCCCGTCATCATCGCGATCGTCCTGATCCTCCTCGCGATTATCTTCTTCTCCTACCTGCTGCTCCGGAAGACGATCCTCGAGTTCCGCGACGGGATGCGCGGGAACCAGTAGTCCGGCTCAGGGCGAGAGCGACGCCTCGATGCGCTCGAGCGCCGGCTCGACGTCGTCGTCGGCGACGTCGCGGTGGGTGACCAGCCGGATCGTCGTCGGGCCGAACGCCGTCGCCAGCACGTCGCGCTCGCGCCAGTCCGCGAGGATCGTCTCGACGTCGAGCCCCGTTTCCGACACGTCGACCAGCACGATGTTCGTCTCCGGTTCCTGCACTGCGAGGCCGTCGATCTCCCGCAGTCCCGCCGCGAGCCGACTGGCCTTCTCGTGATCGCGCTCGAGGGAGTCGGCGTTCTCGAGCGCCCGGAGCGCGGGCGCGGCGACGATGCCGACCTGGCGCATCCCGCCGCCGAACAGCTTGCGGGTGCGTCTGGCCCGCTCGACGAACGCCTCGCTGCCGGCCAGTAGCGACCCGATCGGCGCGCCCAGCCCCTTCGAGAGCGAGCACATGACCGAGTCGACGGGGTCGGTGAGCTCCGCGACGGGCACCTCGAGCGCCGCCGCGGCGTTGAACACCCGTGCCCCGTCGAGGTGGACCGGCACGTCCCGTTCGTGGGCCGCCTCGGCCGCGGCGGCGATCCGCTCCGGTTCGATGGCGAGGCCGCCGCGGGCGTTGTGGGTGTTCTCGAGACACAGCAGGCCGGTGCCAGGCCGGTGGAGATCCTCCGCGACGTATCCCTCGGCGACGGCCTCGGGAGAGGGGACGCCGCGCTCGGCGTCGTAGGTCCGAAGTTGCAGGCCGGAGTGTTGGGCCAGCCCGCCGAGTTCGTACTTCACGACGTGGCTCTGCCGGTCGGCCAGCACCTCCTGGCCGCGCTCGGTGTGGACCCGCGCGGCGACCTGGTTGGCCATCGTTCCCGTCGGGAAAAACAGCGCATCCTCGAAGCCGAGTCGCTCGGCCGCGCGCGCCTCGAGGTCGGCCACGGTCGGGTCCTCCTCGTAGACGTCGTCGCCGACGTCGGCCGTGCGGGCCGCCTCGCGCATCTCCTCGTCCGGTTTCGTGACGGTGTCCGATCGCAGATCGATCATGGCTCGAGGTCGGTGCTAGGGGCTAAAATAGCCGACGACAGCCGGGCGGCAACTGTCGCCGAGTGGTCATCTTTTACGAGGGCTCGATTCGTGCGGGGCGTATGAACGCCGACGGCGGTCCCTCGAGCGCGGCCGGAGCCGTTCGGGAGGTCGAGACGACCGACGGTCGCCTGACGATCCGGTCGACCCATCCCGGCGGCAACGGTCGCGTCCTCGAGGTCGACGGCGACGGCTCGGGACCGACGGTCGTCTCCCTCGAGCCCGAGACGCGCGATTCGACGCGACGCTGGTTCTACTGGGACGTGGACGTCGAGTGCGAGTTCGCGGGCGACCTCGAGTTCCGCTTTCCGAACGACGAGGTAGTGGGACCCCGCGGCCCCGCCGTCCGATCCGCGATGCCCTGCGGGAGTCCGACGGCCGCGGGCGCGTGGGAGGCGTGGCGCTGGCTCGGGGCCGACGCTCGACTGGACGCCCGCGGCTTCCGGTACGCCGTTGAGGCCGGCGAGCGCGTCCAGTTCGCGCTCTCGTTTCCCTACCAGCGGGCCGATTTCGACGCGCTGGTGCTCGAGGTCGAGTCCGACCCCCGCGTCCGTCTCGAGACGCTGACGACCACGCCGTCGGGTCGCGACGTGCCCGTACTGCGACTGGGGCCGTCTGGCGAGGGAACGGCCGACGAGCCGACGGGGAACGTCGCCATCGCCGCCCGCCATCACGCCTGCGAGTCGATCGGCTCGTACGTCCTCGAGGGGGTCGTTTGCGGGCTACTCGAGAGCGATTCACTGCTCGAGACCCACCGCATACACGTCTACCCGTTCGGGGACCTCGACGGCGTCGAGCGCGGCGATCCGGGGAAACACCGCGCGCCCCACGATCACAACCGCGATTACGTCGGCCGAAACGCCGTCGCCGACCTCGAGCCGCTGTACCCGACGACCGGAGCCGTCGCCGACGACCTGCGGTCGCTCGGGGGCCTCGACCTCGCGCTCGATCTCCACTGCCCGTACAAGTGGGGCGGCGACGTCAACGATCGGCCGTTTCTCGTCCGCGAACCGTCCGACGCGAGCGATCGACTTCAGCGACTGGCGACAGCGCTCGAGACCGAAACCGAGCGGGACAGGCTGACGTTCGACGCGTCGCCGGGGACCGGTCTCGCCGCCTTCGACGGCCAGTCCGGCCTGCTGCATACCTTCTCGCGGTTCTGCGATCTGGAGGGTGCCGATCCCGCCGTTTCGCTCGAGGTACCCTACGTCGGCACGGACGCCGATCCGGTGACGCCCGCGAGTGCGCGACGGTTCGGTCGGTGTCTCGCACGGGCGTGCTGTCGGGTACTCGAGCCGGACCGAACGACTCGTACTTAAACGGCCGATATATTTCGCGAGCAGTCCTTCCTCGAGCGCGGATCGAGGAACGCGTATGACCACCGACGCGGAAGCCGGACGGGAGTCGAGCGATCGGGACACGAGTAGCCCAGGCGATTCGGTTGGAGTTGACGCGACCGATCGCTCCGAGCCCGACGGAGCCTACGAGGCCCACCTCGAGCGCAGCCGACGGAAGTGGGACCGCTGGAGCGACTGGTACGGGATGAGCGAACGCGACTTCGAGCCGATGCGCGAGGACGCGATCGATCGCCTCGAGATCGAACCGGGCGACCGCGTGTTGGACGTGGGCTGTGGACCGGGCGTGAACCTCGCGCTCCTCCGAGAGGCGGTCGGTCCGACCGGCGGCGTCGTCGCGGTCGACTACAGTCCGGAGATGGTCGCGAAAGCGCGCGAGCGGGTCGACGAGCACGGCTGGGAGAACGTCGAAGTGGTCCGCGCCGACGCGACGCGAGTCGCGTTCGACGAGCCGTTCGACGCCGCCATCGCGTCGCTCTCGCTGAGCGTGATGCCCGACGTTCGACGCGCGGTCGAGAACGTCCACCGCCTGCTCGTACCGGGCGCGCCGCTGGTCGTCTTCGACGTCAGACCGTTCCCGTCGGGGCCGGCCCGGGTCCTGAACCCGCTAGTGTGGCGGTTCCTCCGCTGGTGCGCCAACTGGAACCCGGACGACGACGTTCTCGAGGCGTTGCGGGCCACCTTCCCGGAGTGTGAGGTGTTCGAGACCTACACCGCCGGAACGACCTACACGGCGCTGTGCCGGGCGGCGGAGCCCCCGTCCTGACCGCGTCGACGCTTCCCGGGGGCCGTGGCCGTCCCCGTCAGTCCTCTCGGATCACCGCTAACCGGAACTGCTCGAACGACCGAATGACCTCGACGAACTCTCCGGGGTCGACCGGTTTTTCGAGGATCGCGTCCTCGTCCGCGTCGTGATCGAGGGCTTTCGGCGGTCGTACGCGATGGCGCTCGAGGGTGGCGACTACTTCTGGTTTGCCATCGCTCACGCGCTGGTCGCCGCCGTCACCTCGTTCGTGCTCTCGTTGCTGCTCAGTGCCGGGGGGATGGGCGTCTTCGTTGCGCTCGCTATCGCGTCGCCGGTCGCCCTCGTGTTGAGCGCGGCGACGGTTTCGTTCGTCGGCGACATCGTCGATTCGGGTGCGGGAACGCCAGGCCGACCGCCGTCTAGCGCCGTCGGCGGTGGCCCGTTCCGTCGGACGCGGTGACGGCGCGACGGTCGCCGTTCGGCTCGTCGAATCGCTCTCGTGGGCTGCTCGGGGGCGTCGATCGTCGATCGGATTTCGATTCGAAAACGGTATCCCGGCCCTCCGACACGTCTGGTGTATGGATCCACGCATTCGCGAACACGCCGAGATCATCGCGAACCACTCGGTCGACCTCCAGTCGGGCGACAACGTCGTGATCGACGCCCATCCCGTCGCCGAGGACCTCGTGGTCGCGCTCCACGAAGTGATCGGCGAGAAGGGTGCGAACCCGCTCACGACGACCAAACGAGCCGGCAAGCGCCAGACGCGTGCATACCTCCGTGCGTCCGACGCCGACGACTTCGAGACGCCCGAACACGAACTCGCGCTCATCGAGGAGACGGACGTCTACATCGCGGTTCGGGCCACCGACAACGCCACCCAGACCAGCGACGTCGATCCCGAGATTCGATCGGCCTCTCAACAGGCCTACAGTCCAATTCTCGAGGAACGACTCTCGAAGCGCTGGTGTCTCACCCAGTTCCCCGCGCCCGCGAACGCGCAACTGGCCGAGATGAGCACGGAGGCCTACGAGAACTTCGTCTGGGACGCCGTCAACAAGGACTGGGAGGAACAGCGCGAACACCAGGAGAACATGGTCGAAATCCTCGACCCTGCCGACGAGGTCCGCATCGTCAGCGGCGACACGACGGACCTGACGATGTCCGTCGACGGCAACCCGACGATCAACGACCACGGCGAACACAACCTGCCGGGCGGCGAGGTCTTTACCGCGCCGCGACCCTCGACCGTCGAGGGGGAGGTCCTGTTCGACATGCCCCTCTATCATCAGGGTCGCGAAATTACGGACGTCTACCTCGAGTTCGAGGGCGGCGAGGTCGTCCAGCACTCGGCCGCGAAGAACGAGGACGTCCTCTCTGAAGTCCTGAACACCGACGACGGTGCCCGTCGACTTGGTGAACTCGGCATCGGAATGAACCGCGACATCGACCGCTTTACCTACAACATGCTGTTCGACGAGAAGATGGGCGACACCGTCCACATGGCTGTCGGCCGCGCCTACGACGACACCGTCGGCGAGGGCAACGAGACCAACGACTCGGCGGTCCACGTGGACATGATCGTCGACATGAGCGAGGACTCGTTCATCGAGGTCGACGGCGAGGTCGTCCAGCGGGACGGGACGTTCCGGTTCGAGGACGGCGAGGTCTGAGCGTAGCGAAGACCTCGAGTCGGAACGGCGAGCATCGCGA
>NZ_HG315691.1:194695-444190 GCF_000455345.1 Halopiger goleimassiliensis | reverse complement strand
CGTCTGAGCGAAGCAAAAACGTCGGAGTCGAACCCCGACCGGAGCGAGCCGTGAGGGGGCCACCCAGCGGGACCAGTTCGTCACGGCGGGGGACCGCGGCCGACGAGCGTGACTCGAGGCGGCGTCGCAACTGCGCAGGCGCTATGCCGGCTGACCAACGACAAAAGCACCCCGTCGATCGCTTACGCCGTGCTCTGGGCGTCCACGTCGTCGTCCTCGAGTCCCTCGCCCGGTTCGTTCATGACGTACGCCAGCACGAGGCCGGCCGCGGTCAGGAGGAAGATGAAGCCGACGATGGCCCCGACGAGGAGTTCCGCTCCGTCGGACGAGAGGGTGCCGGTGTCACCGCCGTAGGTGGTGCCGATGACGTACATGGTCCCTAACATCGCGAAGACGGCGGTGACGGCGACGACGATTTGGATGATTTGCTCACGGTCGAGCATCGTAGGAGTGGTTTCTACGGCCAGGGCAAAAGCGCTTCGAAGCCCTCGAGCGAGGCGGTCGCGACCGCCGAGGTCGCGGAATCGTCAGGGAGAGGCGATCTCGCGCTCGAGCTGTCGGAGCTGTTCGATCCGCTTCTCCGTCGGCGGGTGGGTACTGAACAGCTGTCCGACGACGCCGGACTTGATGGGAATGATGAAGAAGGCGTTCATCTCGGCCTCCTCGCGCATGTCGTTTTTCGGGACCTGGTCCATCCGACCGGAGATCTTCATGAGTGCGGAGGCGAGCGCGGAGGGGTTGCCGGTGATCGACGCGGCTCCTCTGTCGGCGGCGTACTCGCGGTACCGCGAGAGCGCGCGGATGAGCAGGTAGCTGATTATCCAGACGACCAGCGAGACGAGGATGGCGACGACGATGCCGCCACCGCCGCCCTGCCGGCCGCGACCGTGGCCGCCGCCGAAGAACGCTCCCCAGCGGACGATCATGAACGCGATGGTCGAGAGGAACGAGGCGATGGTCATCACCATCATGTCCCGGTTCTTGACGTGGGCGAGTTCGTGGGCGATGACGCCGTCGAGTTCCTCTCGGTCGAGGGTGGTCAGCAGTCCGGTCGTCACGCAGACGGCGGCGTTCTTCTGGTTGCGCCCGGTCGCGAACGCGTTGGGCACGTCCGAGTCGACGACCGCCACCTTCGGTTTCGGGAGGTCGGCCTGCTGGGAGAGCCGTTCGACCGAGGCGTGCAGTTGCGGGTACTCGTCGGCCGAGATCGTCCGCGCGCCCATACTCTTGAGCGTGAGCGTATCGCTGTAGTAGTACTGCACCAGCGACATGCCGGCAAACAGCACGGCGAAGACGAGGAAGCTGCCCATGTAGGCGGCGATCACCCCTGCGAAGACGATGTACAGGGCGAACAGCATGAACATCGTCAGGAACATCCGGAATCGTAGCCCCCAATCCGCCTGCCAATCCATACGTGAGTCTACGTCGTCGAGCGGGATAAGTATCGTCGGTGCGGTGGGGGTTACCGGTTCGCCGCCCGTCCCGGCCACCGTTCGTCGAACCCCTTCGTTTCGCATGGAGACCGTGTGACGTGGCGACGTCTGACGTTGCCGAATTCGCCCCTGTCCGACGTGCGTCAGACGATCTCGCCGGGGATTCTCGCGGTCGCTCGAGCGACGGTCCCGCTCGCCCGAATCCGCTCCGGTCCGGGCGGGGAGAGAGCGCGCCGCTTAACTCCGTCAGTCGACAAGTGACGCCAATGAGCGAGTCGCGAGCCTTCTGTCCCCGCTGTGGGGATCCGGTGCCGGATCGGTCGGCGGGCGACGGCGACCCTGCTGCCAGTGGTCACGCTGCCGACCCCCTCCGCCCGGGTGCCGAGGTCGAACTCTGTGACGCCTGTTACTTCGAGGACTTCGACTTCGTCGACGCGCCCGACCGGATCCAGGTGCGGGTCTGTGCCCAGTGCGGCGCGGTCCACCGCGGGAACCGGTGGGTCGACGTCGGCGCGCAGGATTACACCGACGTCGCGATCGAGGAGGTCAGCGAGGCGCTGGGCGTCCACGTCGACGTCGCGGACGTCGCCTGGCAGGTCGAGCCCGAGCAGGTCGACGAGAACACCATCCGGATGCACTGTTACTTCACGGGCGTCGTCCGGGGCACGCCGGTCGAGGAACAGGTGACCGTACCGGTCAAGATCGCCCGCCAGACCTGCACCCGCTGTGGCCGAATCGCCGGCGACTACTACGCCAGCATCGTCCAGATCCGCGCGGACGGTCGGACGCCGACGACCGAGGAGATGGACCGCGCGAAGGAGATCGCAAATCAGGTCGTCGCCGACATGGAGGCGACGGGCGACCGCAACGCCTTCGTCACCGAGATGGGCGAAGTCGACGACGGCCTCAATATCAAGGTCTCGACCAACAAGATCGGCAAGAAGATCGCGAACAAGATGATCCAGGAGTTCGGCGGCACCGTCAACGACGCCGAGACGCTCGTCACCGAGGACGAGGACGGCAACGAGGTCTACCGGGTCACGTTCGCCGTCCGCCTGCCGCCCTATACCCCCGGCGACGTCATCGACCTCCGGAACGACGACGGGGGACCGGTCCTCGTCCGCAGCGCCCACGGCAACCTGAAGGGGACGCGGGTGACCACCGGCGAGCGGTACGAGGCCAGCCACGAGGAGGGCAACTCGCCCGACGCGCGAAAGCTGGGCGAACTCGAGGACGGCGTCGAGACGACGGTCGTCGCCGTCGAGGACGAGAACGCCGTGCAGGTGCTCGACCCCGAGACCTACCAGGCCAAGACCGTCGCCAGGCCGGACTACTTCGACCCCGAGGCCGAGACGGTGCCCGTGCTGAAGAGTCGGGCCGGACTGCACGTCCTGCCGGATCCGGACCCCGACACCGGCGACGAGGACGACGATCCCTACGATCCCTACGACGATGACTGACGAGGCCGACGAGCACCTCCCGGACCCGAACGCGGACGCGCCGCTCGCGGCCGTCGTCGAGAACCCCCGCGCCGAGACGGCGATCGAGTCGCTCCGGGCGGAGGGCGTCTACGACGACTCGCGGAAGGTCCGCGAGGTGCGCGGAGAAGGTGACGCGACCCGCGAACGCGACGACCTGGACCGCGTCGCGCTCCCGATCACCGAGCCGCCGACGGAGACGCGCGTCCTCGAGGTCGTTCGCCAGGTCGATCCCGAGCCCCGCAACCCGGATCTGGAGGACCTGCTCGCGGACCGCGGCTGGAGCGACGACGAGATCGAACGCGCGCCCGGATCGTGGGCCGTGATCGGCTCCGTGGTCCTGGTCCGAGTTCCCGAGGACTGCCCGGACGAGACCGACCTCGGCGAGGCCCTGCTGGAACTTCAGGGCGGGGTCGACAGCGTGCTCGCCGACGAGGGCATCGCCAACGAGGGAACGGCCGGAGTCTACCGCGAACCGCGGACGCGGCTGCTCGCCGGCGACGCCGACACCGAGACGATCCACACCGAACACGGGACGCGGTACGCGCTCGATCCGGCCGCGGTCATGTTCTCGCCGGGTAACCAGGCCGAGCGGGCCCGCATGGGAGAGGTCGTACGTGCGGAGTCACGCTCCACGGACCGCTCGAGCGGTTCGCCGCGAGACGGCGACGCCGAGCACGTCTTCGACATGTTCGCCGGGATCGGCTACTTCACGCTGCCGATGGCCCGGGCCGGCGCGCGGGTGACCGCGACCGAGATCAACCCCACCGCCTTCCGCTACCTGCTCGAGAACGCGATGTTGAACGACGTCGGCGACCGCGTCGACGCCTACATGACCGACTGCCGCGACCTCGCGGCCGAACTCGAGGTCGACCGGGTCGTGATGGGCTACTACGGCACCGGCAACGAGGGAGCGAACGGGACGACCGCCGCGGAGGACGAGGCCGACGCGACCGACGGCGCGGACGGGGGCCAGCCCACGCGGGACGACGGCGCGCACGCCTACCTCGAGGATGCGCTCGCGGCCCTTGCCCCCGGCGGCGTCGTCCACTATCACGAGGCGACGCCGGAGGCTCGCCTCTGGGAGCGTCCCGAAGCGCGACTCGAGCGGGCCGGGACCGAAGCGGGCCGGGCCGTCGAGGTGCTCGAGCGACGCCGCGTCAAGAGTCACAGTGCGGGCGTCGAGCACGTGGTTGTCGACGCGCGCTTCGACTGATCGCGTCCCGTCTCTCCGCATCGTGTCACGCGAGTGGACGGTCGGTGCGGCTCGAGTGGCGGTCTCCAGCGTACCGGTCACGGCCCGTGACGGTCGTGACATTCATACTCTCGTAGACGGTTCCTTCGAACATGGACCTGAACCAGATCCTCGCGCTCGTCTTCGCGATCCTCATGGCGAGCTCGATGGTCGTCATGAGCGGTCTCGTGATATTCTAACGGCAACCCGTCGGGGTTCGCGTCATCCACGACCGTCGATCGACGCCCGCCGAGCCGCGGTTCGGTCAGCCGAGGTCGTTGCTCTCGGTTTCTCTCGCTCTACTGGCTGTCCTCAACGGAGTCGCACGACGTTACCCATGCCGCGCCGTTTCCGCTCGACCAGCCCCTTGCTCTCGAGGCCGTCGAGCGCGCGGCTGACCGAGGCCTTCGACACGTCGGTGCGCTCGACGATGTCGCTCTGGGGGACTCGCCCGTCGGCCTCGAGCACCGTCTCGTAGACGACTCGTTCGGTGTCCGCGAGGCGGTCGGCCACCTCCTCGAGTTCCTCGCGTCGCCGCTCGAGGAGATCCGCGCCTCGAGCGGACGCACGGCCCACCTCGCGGTCGATCTCGTCGTCGATGCCGTCGTCGCGGTAGCTGAACCCGCGACCGTCGGTCGGCGCTCGATCCGGATCGGCTTGCTCGTCCGTCTTCGACTCCGCCGTCGATCGTCGCCCCTCGAGTACGAGGTAGGTGCCGCTCGCACCGAGCAGCGACGCTGCGACGGCAACGACGCCGACCTCTCGATAGGTGAAGTAGCTGCCGAGTTCGACGACGTCGCCCCCGTTCGTCCCGGCCGTGACGACGATCTGTGGGGGGTTCAACAGCTGTGCGACGGCCACCAGGACGGCGGCGACGAAGACGATTACGGCGACGTGAAACGTCGTAGGGAAGGCTCGAGACATGGCTGTCAGTCGGGAGCGATCGGCGGCAGTTGGTCGGCGGTCGACGCTCGGCGATGGACGCGGTTGGGGGCGAGAGTTTCGCGGCTCGATCCGCGACGGTCGCTCACGACGGGACCACCTCCAGCCGGAGCATCGCGTCGACGGCCTCGGCCTCGAGATCGACGAGCAACCGATACTCCGCGGCTTCGGCCACGGGTTCGACGATCACGAGCGCGCGGTCGTCGAGCACCGTTGGGCCGTCGCGGTCGACCACGACGGGGTCCTCGTCGACGACCTCGAAGCTACCGGCGTCGGAGCCGTCGGTCGGCGCTGCCGTCGGATCCAGGGCGGCCAGTTCGGTCGGCTCCTGGGGGACCGTCGCGTCGGTGAGCGGGACCACCGTCAGCGTCGCCATCCCGGCGGGCTCGAGGCGGTCGACCAGCGTCTCGTTCGTCGCGACGACCTCGCGTGCGATCGCCCGCTGGTGGTCGCGCAACGCCGGCGGCTCGCGCCTCTCGGTGATCACGGTAAACTGGCCGTTCTCGGCGGCGATCTCGAGGCGCTCGACGCCGCGGACGTCCTCGAGGACGGTCGTCTCGCTCCCGTCGCCGTGGACGAACGTCAGGTCGTCGCCGACGACGAACTCGCCGGCGGTGTCGGCCGTCGCCCCCGGAGCGATGCCGGTGACGGTCGCGAAGCCGGCGAGGCTGACGCCGAGGACGACCAGCGACGAAAGCAGGACGACGCGTGCCGGATCGACCGCGATCATCGCTCTGCGAACGGGTCTGACAGCGCCATGAAGATTACGATTCGCCGCCAGGACTGGAGTCTGAAACGCCGTGAAACAGGTGTGAAACGCGTTTCGGAACGCGTTCCGCGGCCGTTTCCAACGGGGATTGATGTGGCGTTTCGCACAACGATCGACCGGCGCGATCCGGACGCCGCGGGGGGACGTCCCCACGTGGCACCCGGATCTCCGCCCACTGTGGTCCCCATGAACCGAGACTACCGATACGCAATCTACGCGTTCGCGCTCGCGGCGATCGTCACCCTCTCGAGCGGGTTACTGGTCGTCGCGGGCGAGGCGAACGCGGACGAGCCGGAGGTACAGTTCACCGAATCGAACGTCGAACTGCTCGAGGACGACGTGCTGACCGACGAGGAGGTCGAGCAATTGCCCGACCTCCTCTGGGCCACCGACGAAGTCCGCGACCACTTCGTCGGCGACGACGCGCTCGCCGACCCCACGGACCTCGAGTTCACGGTGGCCGAGCGGACGACGTACGACGAGGACGAGGAAGCGTTCGTCCCGGTCGACGACGTGGTCGAGGTCACGATCTCGCCCGCGGACGATCGGTTGCCCTACGTATCCGCGACGGTCGATCTCGACGCGGAGACGGTCGACGTCGAGAGGCACCTGCCGTCGCTGGACGAGGTCGACCTCGTCGTCGACGACGCGGCGAGCGACGAACAGTTGAGCGACGAGGAACGCGCCGCCCTCGAGCGCGCCCTGCTCGCGGACGCGGACGCCGAGTGGAAACTGGCCTCGCACCTGGACGCGCCCGACGAGGTGACGGTCACGGTCCTCGAGCGCGACGGCGACCGCGTGACGGTCGACCTCGGCGCGCCCGACGCGGAGGGGACGATCGAGGCGACCGTCGATCTCGACGCCGAACACGTCGACGACCTGCAGGCCAGCGGCGAACTCGTCTTCGAGGTCGGCGATGCCGACGACTACGAGATCACCGCGGTCGAACCCGGCGACGAGGTCTCGATCGCCGTCGATGGAAACGGATCGACGGCCGTCGCGTCGCCCGGCCCCGCCGAGGGGATCGAGTTCGAGGTCTCCGTCCCGAACGAGACCGAGGTCGAACTCGAGGACGTCACGGCGACGCTGGTCGATCACGACGACATCCTCGCGGACCGCGACGCGACCGCGTTCGCCGAGCGCGTCTGGACGGACGCCGTCGCGTCGCAGTTCGAGGACGCGGAGGCGGTCGAGATGGCCCTTCACCAGGAACGCGAACTCGACGCGGACCGCGAGGAGTTCGTTCCGACCGACGGCGTGCGCGTCGAGGTGACGCCGGTCGACGGACGGCTGCCGTCCGTCGACGCATCGGTCGACCTCGAGGACGGAACCGTCGAGGTCGTACGCTCCGTTCCCGACCTCGGCGACGTCGACCTCGAACTGACCGATCCGGACGACCTGCTGACCGACACCGAAGCCGATCGACTCGCGGACCTCGTCGTGGAGGACGGGAAGACGCGGTACAACCTCCAGACGCAGTTCGACGACCTCGACGCGATCCGCGGCACCGTCACGGAGACGACGACCGCCGACGGCGACGCGGTGCTCGTCGAACTCACACCCGCCGACGGCGACCCGTCGGCGACCGTGGTGGCGACCGTCGACCTCGAGACGGAGACGGTGGTCTCCTCGTACACGATGCTCGAACTCGAGTTCGAGTCGTCCGACGTCGAGGTCGTGGACGCCGATTCCGCGGAGACGGGTGAGACGATCACGTTGACGTCCGACGAGTGACCGCCCTCTCCCCGTCGGCTCCCCCGCCGCCCCGTCGATTCCGGCCCCGCTGACGCAGCTACACCACTCGCGGTCGTTACGTCACCTTCCACCGTTCCGGGTAGCCGATCCCGGACGACCGCGACCGCCGCTTCGATTCTGTAACTATCGTTGGTTCCGAACAAGGCCTATCACTGGGGAGACGTAACTGTAACCGATGACGTCACCGACACACTCCACGACCGCACGCCGGCGGAAAGCCGTCCTCTTCTGCCCGTCGTGCGCCCACGAAGGCACCGCCGACGACGACTGGCTCGAGATCGCGGACGACGGCGTTCGCTGCCTCGTCTGTCCGGCCTGCGGGGAGACGATCGACTGCCGGTCGCGGCGGTCGCCCCGACCGCCCGCGGAGGCCGACTGACGACCGACCGGTCGCGTTTCGGAACTTTCGGAAACGGCCCACCGTCGTTTAAGCCGATCGACGCGTAACGAGGGCGTGTGATCGTCGACGACCGGGTCCTGCGCGAGGACTTCGTCCCCAGCGAGGTGGTCCACCGCCACGACGAGGTGAACCTCCTCTCGGAGACGCTCGAGCCGCTGCTGTACGGCGAGCGGCCGGAGCCGGCGTTCTGTTTCGGCCCGACGGGCGTCGGCAAGACCTGTATCGCCCGCTACACGCTCGAGCAGTTGCGCGCACAGGATCCCGAGGTCCGGGTGGCCTACGTCAACTGCTGGCAGGAGTACACCCGGTTTCGGGTGCTCTACGCGGTTCTCGAGGCGATCGATCGGACGATGGACGTCCACCGGTCAACGCCGAAGGACGAACTGTTCGGCCGGCTCGAGGCGGCCGACGACCGGCCGATCGTCGTCGTCCTCGACGAGGTCGACCAGCTCGAGGAGACGGCCGCGCTGTACGACCTCTACCGGCTCGGCCACGTCTCACTGGTGTTGATCGCCAACCGCGAGGACGAACTCTTCGCGGGGCTGGACGACCGGGTGCGCTCACGGCTGCGGGCCGGCACCCGGGTTCGCTTCGAGCGCTACGGAACGGACGAACTCGCGGCGATCCTCGAGACGCGGGCGTCGAACGCGCTCGAACCGGACGTCGTCACCGACGCCCAGCTTCGACGGATCGCCGACGCCGCCTCCGGCGACGCCCGCGTCGGGATCGGTATCCTCCGGTCGGCCGCCCGCCGCGCCCAGCGGGAGGGGCTGGGGACGATCACCGACTCGGTCCTCGAGGCGGCGATCCCCGACGCACAGACAGCGATCAGGCGCAAGACGCTCGAGGGGCTGATCGAACACCAGCGCGTGCTCTACGACGTGATCGCGGAGGCGGGCGAGATCGAACCGGGCGACCTCTACGCGGCGTACGAACGCCGGGTCGAGGAGCCAAAGACCCGCCGGACGCTGCGCAACTACCTGACCAAGATGGTCCACTACGACCTGATCGAGGCCGTCGGCAAGCGCCGCGGCCGGAGCTACCGGATCGTCGACGAGGACGTCGATCGCGACGGCTAACCGTTTTGCGCGTTCGCTCCGAAGGAGGGGTATGCCCACGCTCTACCAACTCGAGGGCTGTCCGCACTGCGAACGCGTCGCCGACCGACTCGCGGAACTGGCCGTCGACTACGACTCCGTCTGGGTCGACGCGTTGCACTCGGAACGGGACGAAGTCAAACGCATCTCGGGCCAGCGGGAAGTACCGGTACTTGTCGACGAGGCCTACGGGGTGACGATGGCCGAATCCGACCGCATCGTCGAGTTCCTCGAGACGACTTACGCCTAAGTTCAGGTCCGCGGCGGCCTTCGGGACGACGCCGATGCCGCCTTCAAGGGCCTTCGGGTTGGCCCCCGGACGACGGGTACCGGCCGGCACTCGCCGCTAGTCGAACGCGAGCACGACCGCGCCGTCCTCGTCGGGAACGGAAGCGCCGTCCTGCGCGGCGAACGCCTCCCGGACGCGCTCGTACGTGTCCTCGAGCGCCTCGACGATGACCGAGGTGTCGCTTATGACGGGCATGAAGTTTGTGTCGCCCTCCCACCGGGGGACCACGTGGGTGTGGAGGTGGTCGTCGATCGACCCGCCGGCACCGTCGCCGAGGTTGAGGCCGGCGTTGAAGCCGTCGGGGTCGCTCGCCGCCTCGAGGGCGTCGAAGGTACGCTGTTTCAGGCGAGCGTGATCGAGCAGTTGCTCGTCCGTGAGGTCGCGGTAGTCGCCCGTGTGGGCGTGGGGGATCACCATCGCGTGGCCCGGATTGTACGGGTAGTTGTTCAGCATGACGAACGCGTGCTCGCTGCGGGCGACGATCAGGTTCTCCCGGTCACGACCCTGCTCGGGGAGTTCGCAGAAGACGCAGTCCTCGACGTCGGGGTTTTTCTCGTCGCGTCGAATCCACTCGATCCGCCACGGTGCGAACACCTGCTCCATACGTCCCGCTACCGTCGGCGGAACTAAACGGGTTGTGTCCTCGTCGCGCCGTCACGGCGATCGGTCGACCTCGCTCGGTTCGACGACTGTCCACTCGACCCCCGGCTTCGCGAGACTGTCAACGCGAGATACAATCAGGCCGCTCGACAGCGACGTCGATCTACCGCGTTCCAGACAGGCCCCGGCAGCTACGTTCGGCGTTCGCAGAACTCGCGGAGAACAGTTCATAAACGGTATCGAACCCTCACGGGCCGCGACGCCGATTTTGACGGTCGACGACTCACGACGTGAAATGAAGCATGCCTTTAAGATAGTAGTATGGAAAGGAGGCAGTAATGGCAACGACAGATGACTCATTCAACGGCCTGACCGAATACTGTGACGACTGCGAACTGGAGACCTTACACGAGATCTCCGTCCAGATCCGAACCGAGAGCGTCAAGGAAGAGAACGCGCAGTTCTCCCGCGAGCCCTACCGCGTGAAGGAGTGTCAGCGCTGTGGAAATCGGAGCAGCCAGCGGATGAACAACGCCTGATCGGCCACCTGCGGTCGTTCGGACGACCCCCACCCCCTACGCGGTGTGCGCCACCGGCAGTTGTCCGGGGGCGACGACTTCGACTCCTCGTAGCGTCCGCTCAGGCGCTCGTCGTTAGCTCCCAGCCGCGTTCCGTCCGACGGACGATCCCTTCGTCAGCCATCGTCTCGAGCAGCTCAGCGACCAGTTCACGCGGTGCATCGACGTCGCGGCTGAGTTCGTCGACGGATTTCGGCTCGGCGCGGACGCTCGCCAATAGGTCGGCGTAGATCCGGCTCTCGGGGCCGGCACCGACGCTCTCGGAGATCCGGTCGAGGACGTCACACAGCCGCCCCTGAACCCACCGCTGGGCGAGCGAGAGTTCGTTCTCGAGCTGTTCGAGGTCCTCGAGCGCCGAGAGCAACTCGTCGAGTTCGTCCGTCTCGCTCCAGTCGACGTCGAGCGAGAGGTGTCTACAGGTCGTGATGTCGAAACTGCTGTTGGCAGGGTAGGCGCTCTTGCTCGCGAAGCCGTAGGGCGAGACGTTCACCTCGAGGCGGACGTTCCGGGCGATGTGAAAGTACTTGCGCCGCTGGTCGTCGATCCGACTCTCCACGAGGCCGGCCTCCTCGAGTTTCCGCAGGTGTTCGATGACGGCTTTCGGACTCACGCCGAGGTACTCCGAGATCTCGGTCACGTAACAGGGCTTTCGGGCGAGCAATCGGAGGATCCGTCGCCGGTTCTCGTTGCCCAGTAAATCCAACAACGCGGCGGAGTCCATCGACCGGAGGTAAGGTACCCCCGCTGAAAAACGTGTCTGCTCGGAAACGCTCGAGCGTTACTGGCCGGTGCCGTCGGGTGGACCGTTGCCGGGCGACCCCTCGTCGTCGGTCGCCTCGTCCCCGCCGTCGTCACCGTTCGTCTCCGACCCGCTCTCGCTATCGGAGCCGTCGGCGGTACCGTTCGGCCCCGATCGCTTCTCGTTTGGCGGGTCCTGATCGCCGTTCGGAGGGCCCTGCTCACCGTTCGGTGGTCCCCGCTCGTCGTCGCTCGGCGGCCCTCGGTCGCCGTCCGGCGGGCCGGCCGATCCGTTCCCGGCCGCCCGGGGACGGTCGTCGTCCGCCTGCCCGGGCGGTACGTTCTCGAACGGCGGGCCGCCGCCGGATCGATCGCCGAACCCGGGCAACTGCCGTGCCGTCTCGGCCACTTCGGGGCCGACGAGATCCCTGGCGTTCGTTCGCAACGCCTCGAGTCGGTCGGCGTCGGCACCGGTCTCGTTCGCTCGCTGCTCGATCCGGTCGATCGACCGCTCGAGCGCGCGTAGTTCGACCGTCAGCCGGGTCACGCCGACGTGCCGTCTGAGCGCCGAGCGGTTCCCTTCCTCGAGCAGCTCCGCCCGTTCGTTCCGGAGCGACTCGAGTTTCGCCTCGATGTCTTCGGTTCGCTCTGCCACGAGGTCGGCACGGCTCTCGTTGGGCGCGTTCTCGTAGGCCGCGTCGAACAGCCCGGATTCGACCGAGTGCTCCGCCGCGGCCGCGTTCGCCTGCATGAGCGTCGACACGTTCGCCTGGGGTGCCGACTCGGACGCCGATCCGGTCGATTCGTTGGTCACGGTTGCGGCACCCGCCGCTGCCGGGACGACGGTTACGCCGAGGGCTGCGATTACGACCAGAAGCGCGGCCATCCGAGTCGCGGTCATCACGCGATGGAATGCGCTACCTCCCTAAAAAGTCGAACTTTCGTTCGGACCGTTTACTCGCCGCTGTCGTCGGACGAAACGAGTCAAAAGCGTTCAAACACGGGCCTGTCGCTTTCGTTCGTACCTGGAGCCGGGGCATCGAACCGGTCGTTCCCGGTCGGCCGATTCACGGTCGAACCCCTGTCGCCCCGGTGCCGTCTTCGAGTGCTCTGATAGCGATCCGGCATAAAGCTGTTCGCAAATGGTTATGTGTCTCCGGACCATGGGTGTGTATACCATGTTCGAGGTGTTCTCTCGGAGCTACTATCTCGGACGCCTCTACGTCACCCCCACTGACAGCGACCGTGCGCTGATGCACAGCGAGCAACACGAACGGATCAACGAGCAAGTGTACGCCAGCGGCGACGGACTCGAGCCGCTGGATACGCCGCTGGTGATGAAACTCGAGTCACAGCACTTCCCGGTTCACGGCGACGAGTCGGTGCCGGCGAACACGCTCGCGGTCCCGGAATCGTTGCTCGAGGGAACCGACGTCCGCAACCCGCCGTCGCTGCGGGAGGTGTTTCTCGCCCGCCGCGACCGTGCGCGACAGCTGCTCGAGTTCGCCGGCGGCTGGCAGCCGCCCGGAGTCGACGGCGTCGACTCCGACGACGAGTTCCCGAACGTCGGAACCTAGAAGTAGCCTCGCTGTACTGTTTCGCCCGGATGTTCGACCTCGACCAGCTGCTCGGACGGGCGTCGCTCAAGGAGCGCATCGACGAACTCGAGGACGAGAACGAGCGGCTGCGCGAGCGCTACGAGGCCGAAGCCGACCGGCGAGCCGAGGCGACGACCGCCAAACAGGAGGCCGACCGGGAGATCAACCGGCTCGAGGACCGGATCGCCCAGCTGGAGGGCGAACTCGAGCGGACCCGCGAGGACGAGGCCGGCCCGGCGTTTCGCCGCCGGGATCGGATCCGCGGGGCCGAACTCGACGCCGTGCTCGACCGGCTGGAATCGGTCCGGACCGGTCCCGAGGGAGCGCTCACGGCCGTCTTCGCGGACGGAGACGATCTCCGGTCGCTCGAGGACGGGGACATCGACTCGATCCTGGGCGACCGGCTCACCCTGCTCGAGGACGCGACGCCCTGTCTGTGCTGTCTCGACGACGCCGGACTCGTCGCCGTCGCGCTCGAGCCGCCCGTCCGTCCCGCTCTCGACCCGGCGTGGGACGACCGGTTCCGGCTCGAGCGGGAGTGGTTCCGGCCGACGGGACGTCACGTCCTCGCGCTCGTTCGGACGGACGTGTTCGCCGTCGGCGTCTACGACGGCGACGAGCGGATCGACTACCGGGGCTTCGAGAGCGACGTGAAGGGCAGCCACTCGAAGGGCGGCTTCTCGCAGGCCCGGTTCGAGCGGATCCGCGACGAACAGATCGACGACCACCTCGAGCGCGCCGCCGACGCGCTCGCGTCGACCCTCGCCGACGTTGAGGAGGGCCGGCTGTTCCTGACCGGCCAGCGCGGCGTCCTCGAGACGCTGGCCGAGGAGTCGGGCCTCGAGCCGGACGCGACCGCGGCCGTCGACGCGACCGGCGATCCGGAGTCGGCGCTCGCCGACGCCCGTCGCTCGTTCTGGACGACCGACCTGTACGTGCTGTAGTCGCCTGCCGGACTGCCGCAGTTTAAGTACGTTCTCGCTCTTGTCGTGGGTATGCGCGTTGCGATTCTCGCCCACGAGAAGTTTCCCGACCGGGCCAAGACCGCGCTCGGTGTTCTTCGGTACGCCGACTACGAGGCGGTCGCGGTGCTCGACCGCGAGAACCCCGGTCGGCGAGTGAACGAGTTCGTCCCCGACGTGCAGGACGCGCCCATCGTTTCGGGGATGGACGACATCGAACCCGAAGCGGTCGACGCCCTGCTGATCGGCATCGCGCCCATCGGCGGCGGCTTCGACGAGAGCTGGCGCGAGGACGTCCGCACCGCCCTCGAGTCCGGCTGTGACGTGATCTCGGGGTTGCACTACTTCCTGGCCGAGGACGAGGAGTTCGCCGACCTAGCCGCCGAGCACGGCTGCGAACTGCGCGACGTCCGGAAGCCGCCGGCGGACCTGACGGTCGCCGAGGGCGTCGCGGGCGACGTCGACGCGGAGGTGATCACGACCGTCGGCACGGACTGCTCGGTCGGCAAGATGACGGTCACGATGGAACTCGCCCGTGAGGCGCGCGAGGCGGGCTACGACGTCGGCGTGATCCCCACCGGCCAGACCGGCATCATGATCGAGGGCTGGGGGAACCCGATCGACCGCGTGGTGTCGGACTTCACCGCCGGTGCGGTCGAGGAGATGATCACGGAGGTGGGCGACGACCATGACTACCTGCTCGTCGAGGGCCAGGGCAGCATCGTCCACCCCGCCTACTCGGCGGTCACCTGCGGCATCCTCCACGGCTCGATGCCCGACGGGCTCCTGCTCTGTCACGACGCCGGCCGCGAGGCGATCCACGGCTACGAGTCGTTCCCGCTGCCGTCGATTCCGACGTACGTCGACCTCTACGAGGAGCTTTCAGCGCCGGTTTCCGGGGCCGACGTCGTCGCCGGCGCGCTGAACACCGCCGACCTCGAGGACGACGCGGCCGCCCGCGAGGCCGTCGACGCCTACGCGGCCGAACTGGACGCCCCCGCGACGGACGTCATCCGGTTCGACGCGGCGGACCTGTTCGAGGCGATCGTCGAATGACGCTCGAGACCGCCTTCGAACGGCGTACGCTCGACCTGGAGTTCCCGTTTACGATCGCCCGCGGCACGCAGACGGAGACCGAGGTCGTCACCGTCCGGATCGCGGACGAGGACGCGGTCGGCGTCGGCGGGGCCGGGCCGTCGGCCCACTACGGCGAGACGGCCGACACCGTCGCCGCCGTCCTCCCGGACCTGCTGGCGGTCGTCGAGGACGTGGGCGATCCGCACCAACTCGAGCGGATCGAGCGTCGCATGCGCGAGACCGTCCGGCGGAACCCGGCCGCCCGCACCGCCGTGAGCATCGCCCTGCACGACCTCGTGGCCAAACGGCTCGAGGTACCCCTCTACCGCTACTGGGGACTCGACCCGACCGAGACCGTCGCGAGTTCCTACACCATCGGTATCGACGACACCGAGACGATGCGCGAGAAGACCGAGACCGCCCTCGAGCGCGGCCACGAGGTCCTCAAGGTGAAACTGGGGACCGACCGCGACCTCGAGATCGTGGAGGCGATCCGCTCGGTCGCGCCCGACGCGCGACTGTACGTCGACGCCAACGAGGCCTGGACGCCGAAGGAGGCCGTCCGGAAGATCGAGCGCCTCGCCGACTACAACCTCGCGTTCGTCGAACAGCCGGTCCCAGCCGAGAACCCGGAGGGGCTTCGGTACGTCTACGAGCGCTCGCCGCTCCCGATCGCCGCCGACGAGTCCTGCGTCACGCTCGCGGACGTTCCGAAGATCGCGGACCGCTGCGATATCGCGAACCTGAAGCTGATGAAGTGCGGGGGCCTCCGAGAAGCGAAACGGATGATCCACGCCGCCCGCGCCCACGGCCTCGAGGTCATGCTCGGCTGTATGTCCGAGTCCAACGCCTCGATCGCGGCTGCCTGCCACCTCGCGCCGCTGCTCGACTACGCCGACCTCGACGGCTCCCTGCTGCTCGCCGACGACCCCTACGACGGCGTGCCGATGCTCGGCGGCCGGATCGACCTCGAGGCGCTCGAGCGGCCCGGGACGGGTGCGAGATAACGCTCAGCCCATTCGCTCGCCGCCGTTGACGTTCAGCGTCTCGCCCGTCACGAAGGTGGCGTCGCGGAGGTACGCCACGGCGTGGGCGATCTCCGCCGGCCTGCCGTACCGGCCGACGGGAATCTCCGCGAGTTCTTCTTCCTTCTCCTCGGGCGTCCGATCGGCGGTCATGTCGGTCTCGACGTGACCGGGCGCGACCGCGTTCACCCGGATGTCGGGTGCGAAGTCCCGCGCGTGGCTCCGGGTGAGCGAGAGGAGCGCCCCCTTCGAGGCGGCGTAGTGACACTCGATCGCCGCGCCGGTGTGAGCGAGAATCGAGGAGACGTTCGTCACCGAAGGGTCGTCTGCCGACGCGCGGAGGTAGGGGAGCGCCGCCTTCGTAACGTTGAACGCCGAGTTGACGTTGACGTCGACGATCCGGTCGAAGTCGTCCGGATCGAGGTTCTCGGTGTAGACGTGCTGGTCGATCCCGGCGTTGTTGACGACGTGATCGACGCCGCCGAACGCCTCCGCGGCGGTCTCGACCAGGCGCGTTGCGGCCTCGGCGTCCGAGACGTCCGCGCCCACGGTGATCGCGTCCCGGCCGCGTTCGCGGATCTCGTCGGCCACGTCCGCCGCGGCCTCCTCGCTGGAGCGGTAGTTCACGGCGACGTCGTAGCCGTCGTCGGCGAACCGGAGCGCGATCGCCTTTCCGAGTCCTCTCGAGGAACCAGTCACGACTGCGGCTGGCATACGTCCACGACGGACCGGAGTGACAATGGATCTGTCGCCGGTCAGGGCGCGCTCGAGCGCGTGACGGCGACCCGGCCGTCGTCCGTCGCGAGTTCGAACCCGAACTCGCGAAGCAGGGACGGCGCTCGCCCCTCACCGTGGAGGAGCACTTCGACGAGATCCGCCGGTTCGTCGACGTCGGTCCCGAGGCGGAAGGAGTCGACCGTCTCGACCGTCGCGTCGACTTCGCGGGCGATCCGGCGGTGGTCCCGGTAGGACGCGCCGTGGTAGTCGACCCGGAAGTCGGGATGGCTGACTACGAGCGCGTTCGTCCCGCCGCCGCGACCCGGCGCGATCACTACGTCGGCGTCGGGTGCAAACAGTCGCTCGAGCGCCGCCGGCGTCGCGAGCGCGAGGTCGGCCATGATGACGGCTACGGGATCGTCGGTCGCCGCCGGGAGTCGTGCGTCGACCGCCTCGGTCAGCGGCCGTTCGTCGACCGTAACCGGGACGTCGGGGATCGGCGGATCGCCGTCCGCCGCGAGCGGGGCCGTCGCGACCACCGTCGGCTCGTGACCCGCCTCGCGGATCGCCGCGAGCACGTCGGCGAGCATGGTGCGGGCGAACCGCGAGCGCTCGCGGTCGCTCAACACGGACGCGAGCCGGGTCTTGGGCGTCTCGGCGGCGAACGGGACGAGGACCTGCATCTGTCCGTGATTGGCCGTTCACGAGCAAAAGAACGTCGGACTCGACCGCGCCGCGGAGAACAACCACGGGACCCACGCGCCGACCGGTTCGTGCCCCCCGACACGAGCGCGGTCCGCTCTCTCGACCCTTGACCCTTGGTCGCCGCTAGAACAGCGGCTCGAGTTCGTCTTCGTCGTCTTCGACGAGTTCTTCCAGTTGCTCCTCGCTCTCGGCCTGGATCTCGTCGATGTTGTCCTGTGCCTCGATCGCGACCTGCTGCAGGCGCTTGATGCGCGGAACGTTGGTGACGCCCGAGAGCAGGATCGCCGCGGCGACCTCCGGTTCGTTGCGGGGATAGTCACCGCCGCGGACCTCCATGCTGCCGGTCTCCTCTTCGAGCCACTTGCGGCCGCGTTCGATGCCTTTCCGGTTCAAATACTCCGAGGGGCCGGCGAGGACGAGCAGGGCACGCTCGGTGCCCTCGATCTCACACGGGAGCGTGAGTCGCCCGAGCGCGGCTTTGCGAACGAGGCTCGTGATTCGGTTGGTCGTGTTCGCGGCGTCGAGGTCGTCCGAGCCGGCGTCGTCGCCCGTAAACCGGGACAGCAGGCCGCTGCTCTGGTTGAGTTCGACCTGCTCGCTCGCGAAGCCGACGGTGGAGACGCCGCCGCCGGAGAGCGTGTTGATGATCTCGGAGGAGTCGACGACGCTCTCGGCGACGTCCTCGTCGCCGGTTACCTCCCCGGCACCGAAGAGGATGCCAAAGCGTCGGACGATCTCCTCGTTGATCTGGTCGTAGCCGCCTTCGACGGACTCGCCGGTCTGCCGCCAGGAGTCGTTGTCGAAGACCATCAGGTTGTCCACTTCGCGGACGAACGTCTGGAACGATCGCGCCGCGTTGAGGGTGTAGATACCCCCTTCGTCCGTCCCCGGCAGGATGCCGAGGCCGTACACGGGGATCGTGTAGATCCGCTTGAGGTGTTTCGCGAGGACGGGCGCGCCACCGGATCCGGTGCCACCACCCATGCCGGCGACGATCAGGAACGCGTCGACCTCGTGGGTCGGAATCTGATCGATCGCGTTCTGCACTTCGTCGATGTCCTCTTCGGCGATTTCCGCGCCGAGCTCGTTGTCCGCACCCACGCCGTGGCCCTTCACGCGGGCCTGGCCGATGAGTACGCGGTTCTCTTGGGGAATCCGCTCGAGACCCATCAGGTCTGCTTTCGCGGAGTTAACCGCGATCGCGGCGCGGACGATCCCGCTGTTGGTCCGATCGTCGTACTCGAGGAATCGATCGACGATCTTCCCGCCAGCCTGTCCAAATCCGATCATCGCCAGCTTCATTGTTTGTCAGGGGGCTCCGTTGGCTTGGAACAGTGCCATCAAGACTATAAGTCTTTTGATGATGTGAATTTCTATCACGATATATTGTCCGAAGAAATCGACGTACAGCGACGGTATCAGATCAACTCCTTATACCTATTGATTCTGTTTCATAATCGCGCTGCCGACTATTTATAATAAATGTTCCGGCCCGGGCGTCCCCTCGCACGCGGTCCGTCGGTTTGCGTGGAACCGCCGTTCGGGCGCTTCCCTGGCCCCTATTCGCGGACTCGTCACTGTCCCGACTCGGTCTCGAGGTACGACCGGAGCGTCAGCAACTCGTCGACGTCGACGCCGAACGCCGCGACGTCGTTGTCGGCGACGGTGTTGTCGAACTCGAGCGAGCGCGCCTGGTCGGTGCCGAAGGGGACGAACGGGATCGGATCGATCGCCGTCAGGCCGACCTTCGCCAGGACCATCGGAATCGGGAGCACGGTGACGGATCGACCCTCGGACTCGTAGACGAGTTCCGTCACGTCCGCGAGCGTGTACACCTCGGGGCCGCCCAGTTCGTAGATCTCGCCGACGTGGGCGTCGTCGACCGCTGCGTCGGCCAGCATCGGCGCGAGGTCGCCGACCCAGATCGGTTGAAAGCGGGTCGTCCCGCCGCCCGGCAGGCCCGTCAGGTACGGCGTCGTCAGCGTCTTCGTGAACCCGACGAACTCGCCGCCGTCGCCGAAGACGACCGACGGGCGGACGATCGTCCAGTCGAGACTCGAGTCCCGGACGACCCGCTCGGCCCGGCCCTTGGCGCGGATGTAGGCGGTCGGCCCGTCGGGGTCGGCCCCCAGCGCGCTCATCTGGAGGAACCGGTCGACGCCGCCGTCCTCGGCGGCCCGCACGAGGTTCTCGGTCCCGCGGAGGTGGACCGTCTCGTGGTCGAGGTCGTCCGGGGGCTGGTACAGCGGCGAGAGCGCCACGAGGTTGACGACGGCGTCGTGGGCGGCGACCGTCTCGGCGATCGAATCGAAGGCGCTCACGTCGCCCATCGCCGTCTCGACGCCGTCGGGTACCCGGTCGTCGTCCGGGTTGCGGGAGAGCGCGGTCACTTCGTGGTCCCGCTCGGCCAGTTCCGCACAGAGGGTCGACCCGATGAAGCCGGTGCCACCGGCGACGAGGACCTTCATACCCGGAACGTACACGTGAAGCGACAAATAGCTGGCCGCGTACCGTGGCGAGTTAAGTGGTTCTCACCACGAGGTGCGTGCATGCTGGTCACGCTCGAGGGACTGGACGGCAGCGGCAAGACGACGGTCTGGGAGGCCCTGCAGGACCGCTACCCCGACGCCGTCTTCACCCGCGAACCGACGAACGACTCCTGGTACGGCGAGGCCGTCTACCGCTCCATCGAGGACGACGACGCCGACTCGCTGGCTGAACTCTTCCTCTACACCGCCGACCACGCCGCCCACCTCTCCCGGACGGTCGAACCCGCCCTCGAGCGCGGCGATCTCGTGATCTCCGACCGGTACTCCGACTCGCGCTACGCCTACCAGGGTGCGACCCTCGCCGCGTACGACCGCCTCGAGACCGATCCCCTCGAGTACGTCGTCGACGTCCACGCGCCGTTCACGATCGATCCCGACCTGACGATCTACCTCGAGCTCGACCCCGAAACCGCCGCCGAACGCGCCGGTACGACCAACAAGTTCGAACACGCCGAGTACCTCGAACGCGTCCGCGAGAACTACGACCGCCTGCTCGAGCGCTTCCCCGATCGGTTCGTCCGCGTCGACGCGAAACAGGACCCCGAGGCCGTGCTCGAGGCGGTCGAGGACGTGTTGGCTGACGTCGTAGACAATTAAGTGGAGACCAGTGGCCGGGAGCGCGGCTCGAGCAGATGCGAGAGCCGTGCGACTCGGGGGAGGGCAGGCGACTAACCGGACTCACCGCGAGCGAACCCGAAGGGTGAGCGAGCGGGCCGACGACCGATGTGAGCGAGTGACCGATAGCGCGGCGCTACGCGCCGCGGAAACGCGAACGGCGAGCGTAGTGAGCCGTGAGCGAGGGAGCGAGTGAACGGAGGGAGGAGTGCTTTTGGTCCAGCTTTTACCGAGGGACACCGCGCTGCGTGGCAGCGTTGCTGCCACCAGCGCGGCAGACCGCAGGGTAAAAGGTGGGTCTTAGTCCATCGCGATGTACGTCTTCGTGTCGGTCACGCCCTCGAGTCCCTGGACGCTCGAGGAGACGGCCTTGAGGACGTCGTAGACCTCGGGAGCGTCTACCTCGGCGATGATGTCGTAGTTGCCCGCGACGATGTGGGCGTCGGAGACGGCGTCGACGTCCCGGATGGACGCGAGCAGCCCCTCGGACTTTCCGGCGGCCGTCTTGACCATGATAAACGCGTGAACCATCGCTCGCTGGTGTGGTACTCTCTGACACGACTAAAGCCTTTGCCCGCTGGCTGTCACGCGCGTCGGATGGACGGACTGTCGCCGTCCGGCGATCGTCGTCGGTTCCGACCGGCGCTCGAGCACCGGTCGGCGAGCGGGAAGCGCTCGAGGCAAAGATGGGAGAGTGGTGGCGAAACGCCGGCGTTCCGGCGAACAACTAAGTAGCTCCGACAGCGTGGTGAAAGTGATGGCAGACGACCCCGACGAGGGGATGTTGTCGTGGGACGAGTCCGTGTTCAGGGACGAGCACGTCTTCGAAATCGACTACGTTCCCGAGACGTTCAAGCACCGCGAGTCCCAGATGGAGGGGTTGACCTACGCGTTACGGCCAGCGGTGCGTGGGTCGCGGCCGCTAAACGTGATGGTCCGAGGCCCGCCCGGCACCGGGAAGACCACCGGCATCCAGAAACTGTTCGACGAGGTGGGGGCCCAGACGAGCGACGTGCGGACGATCCGCGTCAACTGTCAGGTGAACGCGACCCGCTACTCCGTCTTCTCGCGGCTCTTCGAGGGGACCTTCGACTACGAGCCGCCGTCCTCTGGCATCTCGTTCAAGAAGCTGTTCGGCCAGATCGCCGAGAAACTCGTCGAGGAGGACAAGGTGCTCGTCGTCGCGCTGGACGACGTCAACTACCTCTTCTACGAGAACGAAGCCAGCGACACGCTGTACTCGCTGTTGCGCGCCCACGAGGAACACCCCGGCGCGAAGATCGGGGTCATCGTCGTCTCCTCCGATCCGGCGCTGGACGTGATCGACGAACTCGACTCGCGCGTCCAGAGCGTCTTCCGCCCCGAGGAAGTGTACTTCCCCGTCTACGACCAGCCCGAGATCGTCGACATCCTCGGCGAGCGGGTGAAACGGGGCTTCCACGAGGGCGTCATCTCCCGGGACACCCTCGAGTACGTCGCCGACCTCACCGCCGAGAGCGGCGACCTCCGGGTGGGGATCGACCTCCTCCGGCGGGCCGGGCTGAACGCCGAGATGCGCGCCAGCCGCACTGTCGAGCGCGAGGACGTCGAGGACGCCTACGAGAAGTCCAAGTACATCAACCTCTCGCGGTCGCTGTCGGGGCTGACCGACACCGAGCGGACGTTACTCGAGGTGATCGCCCACCACGACGGCGAGCAGGCCGGCGAGGTCTACGAGGCGTTCCACGAGCGGACGGATCTGGGATACACCCGCTACTCGGAGATCGTCAACAAACTCGACCAACTGGGGCTGATCGACGCCGACTACGCGGACGTCGAGGGACGGGGCCGCTCGCGGTCGCTGACGCTCGCCTACGAGAAAGAGGCGGTGCTGGAGCGGCTCGAGTAGCCCCTTCGAATGATAGATTTATTGCATTCGTAGCGACCTTCGAATCGATTTCGAGAGGACTACCGACCACTGACTGACTAGTGATTCACGGTTTCTGATTTCTGCAACTCAGCTCCAGTTGGTGACCGTGTCGGTGTGCGATTTTGACCTCGTCCTAGGTTTCTGACTGCTGTGACCTGACGAGCCGATGGGCGTACGCCTCGAGGACGACGTTTCAATCCCGTTCTGGGTTTTCTGGTCCCTGCGACGCCGGCGAGCAACCGGCTCCGAAGCCGGGCATCCGCGTTTCAATCCCGTTCTGGGTTTTCTGGTCCCTGCGACACGACGGTTCTGAACGACGTAGAACTCGGCGACCGGCTGTTTCAATCCCGTTCTGGGTTTTCTGGTCCCTGCGACCGAGAATGTCCTGCTGGATTTCCTCAAGCTTGCCGTGTTTCAATCCCGTTCTGGGTTTTCTGGTCCCTGCGACCGCCCAACTGCACAACGCGGACGGCGAGCAGATCCACGGGTTTCAATCCCGTTCTGGGTTTTCTGGTCCCTGCGACACCACTCGCCCCGTATCTCGAGTGGGTGCGTCGGTAGTTTCAATCCCGTTCTGGGTTTTCTGGTCCCTGCGACACGTCGATCGCGAATCGGATTGGCCGAAGTCGAACGGCGTTTCAATCCCGTTCTGGGTTTTCTGGTCCCTGCGACACAGGTCCTCGACTGCTCCGTGTCCAATTGCAGTGTTTCAATCCCGTTCTGGGTTTTCTGGTCCCTGCGACGCAATCACGGAGGTTTCAGTTTCGAAAGTGGCGTTCTGTTTCAATCCCGTTCTGGGTTTTCTGGTCCCTGCGACTCGACCACAGCGGGTTGCAGAGCAGTTTCCGACGCGGTTTCAATCCCGTTCTGGGTTTTCTGGTCCCTGCGACCCCCTCTGAGGGCGGGAGATAGGTGTCCTTGTCGTTTCAATCCCGTTCTGGGTTTTCTGGTCCCTGCGACCGTGCCGCTACAGAACGACGACGTGGCCGTTCTCCACGTTTCAATCCCGTTCTGGGTTTTCTGGTCCCTGCGACTCGAGGTCGTCCGTCACGCTGTTGACGTGATGAACTTCGTTTCAATCCCGTTCTGGGTTTTCTGGTCCCTGCGACATGCCGAAACCTATCTCGCGTGGCTCGAGGCCTAGTTTCAATCCCGTTCTGGGTTTTCTGGTCCCTGCGACTCGACGAAAGTGTGAGCCTGCGGCGGCTCACCGTGTTTCAATCCCGTTCTGGGTTTTCTGGTCCCTGCGACGGGGATTGACGCGTTCTGCGAGGACTACTCACTCTGTTTCAATCCCGTTCTGGGTTTTCTGGTCCCTGCGACGCCGCGTCGCCGACATCCTCCGCAGTCAAGGGGCCCTGTTTCAATCCCGTTCTGGGTTTTCTGGTCCCTGCGACACGCGAGCTGCATCACGTCCAGCTCGGTCTCGACCGGGTTTCAATCCCGTTCTGGGTTTTCTGGTCCCTGCGACGTGCGAGGACCGCGTCGATGGCGGTGTGGCTCGGTTTCAATCCCGTTCTGGGTTTTCTGGTCCCTGCGACGAGACGACCGAGCGCGACATCCGATCGCAGCCGACCGTTTCAATCCCGTTCTGGGTTTTCTGGTCCCTGCGACGTCAACCCGTGAGGCGGCCAAAATCGTACCGTTCAGCGTTTCAATCCCGTTCTGGGTTTTCTGGTCCCTGCGACCGGCTTCACGAGCGCGAAGCTGCGCTCCCTGAAGGAGTTTCAATCCCGTTCTGGGTTTTCTGGTCCCTGCGACAAGACGCGACGGCGATATTGTGCTACTCTCGCTTCCGGTTTCAATCCCGTTCTGGGTTTTCTGGTCCCTGCGACATGGCTGCATCCACTCCTCGATCTTGTGACTCTGCCGTTTCAATCCCGTTCTGGGTTTTCTGGTCCCTGCGACAGATCCACTGACCGCTCGAAAATCGCGTAGTTGCGTTTCAATCCCGTTCTGGGTTTTCTGGTCCCTGCGACCCGGATCTACAGGTCGATGAGATTTGGGGCGTCGTGGTTTCAATCCCGTTCTGGGTTTTCTGGTCCCTGCGACACGTTAGGCGCGCCGGTCGGACCGAAAGCCGACCAGGTTTCAATCCCGTTCTGGGTTTTCTGGTCCCTGCGACAGGGGGTCGAGATACGGCGAGAAGGGACAAAAACGTTTCCTGGACGCTAAAATTCTCACTCGAGTTCGTCGACCGGGGCTGTACACGGTATTCAAAAAGGTCGATGAAGGGGAACCGTCAGATCACGTTCGACTGTTCGTCGGGTGGTTCGTCCCCAATATCGGTCGTCGCATCCTGGCAAGCACTACAGAGCCGGTATATCCGAATTCGGTCCCCATCGCTCGGCTCGATGTGTGACTCGAGTTCGTCTTCGAGTTCGACACGCTGGGTCTTGTCGATCTCGAGTTCGAACACGCTGTACTGCCGCCAGGCGCCGTATCGCTGGAGCGTCCGGTACACGCGACGGCGGTTCGTATCGTCGCTGATGTCGTAGGCAATCGCAAGGCGCATGGTTATCGGGCGAACGAAAGCGGGTGATACTCGTCCAGTTCTCCAGTGATCGCCTTCCGCAGGAGAATCGCTTGCTGGCGGATCGCTTTCCGCCGCGTGACAGTGTACTCGAAGTGTGGGTGGGTCAGTTCTTCCTTCATGAACTCGTCGAACTTCGAGCAGTAGGTTTTGAACGCGTCGTCGTCGAGACGGTTGTCCTTCCGAAAGTCGTCGTGAGTGATCGTTCCCCGGTTGACCAGCCGCGTGACGAACGCATCACAGAAGATGGGCCGAAACTCCTCCTGAAGGTCCAGTGCGAGCGACGGTCGGCCGTGGCGGTCGGCGTGCAACACGCCGAGGAACGGGTCGAGATTGTACTGTCGAAGTGCGGCAAGCACCTCGTTTTTTGTGAAGACGTAGGTCAGCGACAGTAGCGAGTTGATGTGGTCCTCCGGCGGCCGTTTCGTCCGTTTCTCGAACGTCCAGCCGTCGACGAGCGTCTCGTCGAGACGCTGAAAGTACCGCTCTGCGGCTTCGCCTTCGACCCCGCGAATGTCGTCTTTCGTGGTCGCGTTCTCCGCTCGAACCCCGAGATCTTTGAGGACGTCCGTTCCGTGAACGCCTTTGCGGGAGAGCAGCGTCCGCGCATTGCGAACTTTCGCCTGGATCATCCGCCGCGCGATAGCGATCTCGTCGTCCCTCGAGAGGTCGTACTGTGCTCGACGGACTTCCGCGATCGTGTTCTTCTCGGGAACGAAGCTCCCGCGGTACTTGCCGTTCTGGGTAAAGTAGTTGAGGACGATTCCGTGCTCGTTCGCCTTCGCGACGAACGGGGTCGAGAAGTTGACACCGCCGAAGACGTTGATCGTATCCAGTTGCTCGATCGGATATCCGGCGAGCTTTCGGTCTTCGTCTTCTTCGGCATCGATGTTCCAGATTACGACCTGACCGCCGTCGATCCGGACCTGCGTTCCCTGTTTGGTCACGAAGATGACCGAATTGTCGAAGACCGCTTCGGATTCTTTCATTGGTGGTCCTCCCAGCCCGTGTTCTCAGCCCTGTGGGGCTCGAGAATGGCAGTCTCTTCCGGCATGCAGTACGCCCGCGTGGAGCACTTTTCGCACTTTTTCGGGTTGTCGGTAAGCGGTGGAACGACATCGGCAGTCATGGATCGCATCGCTTCCACTTGTTCACGAACCGTTTCTCGGTGTTGTTGCGTTATTGGAATGTGCATTCGTTGATCGGTTTCGTACAGGTAGATCGCTCCTTCTCGAACCGGCTCCTCGAGATAGTCTTCGAGAAGCATACAGTAGCCTGCCAGTTGCACTTCGTCGCTCTTGTAGAAGTCACCGCTCTCCGCTCGTTTTCGTTCTATTGGAACGATCTTGTCGTCTTCGAGGTCTAGCACATCGACTTTGCCTTTGAGTCCGAGCTCTTCCGACTCGAGATACAGCTCATTAACCCAGTCACCACGAGTGGATTTGTTTTCGTGTTTGGTTTTCCCCTCGATGCGTTCGTAGTTCCGACCCTGTGTGTCGTAGAAATGTAGGTACCAGTACCGACGCGAACAGTAGCTATACTGGTTGAGATCAGCTACGTTGACGAGATCGTCCGTCATACTTGACGTTCAGTTGTATTTATTTCTGGAGGGCCGTTGCCGTCATCGTTGATGTGGATTTCGTAATTAGCAGTCGTCAGTCGGCTCGGCACGACTGCATTGGTAATACGAATAATGTCGAAGAAGCGGTGGAGAAGTTCGGTAGACACTCCGAAGTCAGCATTGAGGGCTGCCCGATCTATTTTGCGATGGATCTTCGTCTGGAGTGTCGATTCAATCTCGTGTGTTGGCTCGTCGTATCTCGTCGGTTCGGTCTCGAATTCTGGAAGACGAGCAGTAACAACAGAGGGTATGGAATCGTCCGACGGGCCGAGAACGAAAACGTCGCCCTTTTCGACGCGTTCGATGTTGTAATGGCGGAGTGTTGTCGTCAGGTCGTACGTCGTCAATCCGAGCCGGTCGCCACGGGGATACTTCACTTCGGCAGGGAGCGAACGACCCCGGAGTCCCCGGAACGTCTCGAAACAGCGTTCGGTAAAGCGCAGTAGCTTAGCTGCGTCACTCTCCTCGGTGTATTTCCCACCGAGCCCCCCGATTTCATCCATTTCGCTGTTAATCGACCGTATGAACCCGTACCACTGATCGTGTCGTTCGACGTTTTTCTCGAAGTCGTGTCGGAGTTCTTGGTTGAACCATCCATCCGATTCTTCACGGACGTACAAGGCATACGCACCCCGGAATCCGACTAGATCAGAGAGCTGGTTGAGTTCCATTCCTGGCTCATCTAGGGTATCGTAAATCAACTCTGCAAATCGAGGAAACGTCATTTCGTCTTCCCAGGGTCCTTGCCCGAGCCCGAACGTGTGGACAGTGGCCTCGGACTCGCGACCTGCGCGTCCGAATCGCTGGAGGAAGGAACTCGCTTGCCCAGGATTCTCCATGTATAGGAGCCGAATATCGTAATCGAGCCCAACTTCTCCCTTACTGGTCGTGTTGAGTACGTAGAACTCCACCTCGTCTAGATCGACGGTCTCGTCATCCGTATCGAAGCCATTGTCCTTCTCAGTGTGCTCGAAGACGTCGGGGAACTCCTCGCTGAGATACCGGTGGAACTCGTTACTGTCCTTGACGCTATTGAAGACGAGCACGACGTGAGGTTCGTTGTACTGATCGACGCTCGCTATCGCTTCGCGAAGTTCGTCTGCAATAGCTTCCTTCGCGTCGAGTATTCGTCGTTCTTCGTGGCGATGGAGCGTAACGTCCTCTCGGAAACGATCACCGTCGTCGACGTACGTGGATGAGATGTCTCGAACGTCGATGCCGATACGCTCCTCGACGAACTCGACGAACTCCTCGTTGGGGGTTGCGGATGCGAGTAATATTTTCACGTCCGGGATGCGCTCCGGGATAATCTTCGTCTGAAGGAGTAACCCGCTTGCAGCGAGTGACCCGTAAAAGTGGAACTCGTCGTAAACGATTGCATCGAACCGGTTGAAGAAATCCATCGCCTGGTTGCCGCGATACATATCCTGAATGGCAGCCTGGAGAATGTCGGGATTGGTGATGACGACTTCGTGATCCGCACCGAACCGATCGACGAACGAGAGAAGGTTCTCCGTTCGTTCGTGACTACGGCCTTCGAGGGTGTTACTGTTCAGGACAGCGGCGTCAACACCTTCCGCTTCGAATCGGGTACGTTGCTGGCGAAGGAGTGCGTTGGTCGGATAGACCAACAGCGTAAGGGGACGGCTATCGATGAGTTCGTGGAAGGTCGCGGTCTTTCCGCCGCCGGTCGGTGCTCGAAGAACGGCAACCTCTTCATCACCGTCGTGAGCCCATTCCGCAACCCGATTCTGGAACGCACGAGCGTGATCGAATCCTCGTTCCCTGTACCCGTATGTGGGTTCTTCAGTCGCCAGGGATGCACCACGAATTCGCATCTACACCACCTCAGGCACGATTCGCTCCCTGACGAACTCCGGGTCCGCTCCAACGAAATGCTGGAGACGAGGGTCATTACCACGCTGGAAGGTCGTACTGTTTTCCATGAGCTCAGTTAACAACTCATCTGAAAGATCGTACACCTCCGAGAGAAGGTACTTGTTCAGCACGAGGTCACCGAGTTCCGACCCCCGAGCGCGAAATTCACCGGTCTGTTTGATCCCCATACGGAAGAACGGACGATCAGGGAGGGGGTCGTCGGTCCAAACGGTAAATTCGAATTTCGATCCAGGTGCGATGCCGAGATAGTGTCGAATCGTCTGATAGGCCGCACCCGAATCCTCGAGTATCGAGGGAATCGATTTGGCACCCCTCCCTTCGATTTGTTCGGCGATGTCGGAATCGTTCGTTGTGAAGTGACGCTCGGACCGATAGTCGGTACTCCGGAAAGTTCGTTCGTCAGCCTCGACGGCAATCGGACGCATGTCCGTCACGAAGAACGGGGCGTCAGCCAGATGTGAATAGTCCGGTGACGTTGCCTGGTCGCCGAGTTCGACGTATCGCTTCTCCATGTCGAAATATCGGTAACCCAGCGCGTGCATGAGCGCCGTCGCAGAGAGCGTCGGCTGGGTCTTGATCGATCGCCCCTCCGAACTCGAGTAGAAGAGGGGTGTATATAGCGTCGCTTCGAAGGTCTGTTCAATCATCTCCGAATTCAGCTTTCGCTTCAGTCGTGAGGCGATCGAACTCTTCGCGGAGTACCTCGTTAGCATCGCTCGCTTCTCTCGAAGCGACCTCGTAGAGCCGGTCGTACCACTGAGGATACTCGTCGGCACCATTCAGGTCACCGTACACGTCCCAGTCGGACCGCCGGACATCGTCGATGTATGCTCCAATGATCTCCTCGAGGGACTCACCCTCGTCTCGGTACTCCATGAGAAGCTCACCAGTCGAGAGTGACGTATCGTGGTTTCCGAGGACGATCCCGAGTACGTCGTTACGGATGTTCCGCCCCGTGCGGGTCTCTCGAGCGCCGTATTTCCCAGTGTTCAGAATGTTGTGCAGAACGTAGAGCAACATCTCACCGGTCGCAGCCTCGAGCGTGATGAAGTGGACGAGATCGTTCCCGGGTTGAACCTTCACGTAGTCGAAGAGGGCCTCTGACTGTTTTCCCTCCTCGTTTCGCATCGTACCGGACTCGTATACGGCGTTTCTCGTCTCCTTGTTCATCAGGTCGTACTCACCAGTCGTGTACGTATATCCCTCTACGACACGTGATTTGATGGCGAAGTCCTGATCTCCGGTTCCTGCGAGCCCGTAGGTGAGAGTCCCTACGTTCAACGACTCGTTGAGATCGGCTGGTTCGTTGTACGTGTACTCTTCGTGAACCAGCTCGTCGTCTAGCCGACGCAAGAGGTCCAGTCCCGTGAGCCGCTCCTTGCTCGTAAACTTCTCACCGTTGACTTGGGCATGGAGCTTATCGCCGAACTCTTGCGTCTCGGCTCGGTCTTGGTTCGAATTCCGGAACAGCGTCGGTTCGGTGACGTCCCGCTGCACGACGAGCGTCACGGTCGGCTTTCGGGTCCGGTAGATATCAAACGATTCGACGAGTCCTTTGTCAGGGTAATCCAGTGTCATTGTTATTTTTGGAGCTTCTGATCGTATGCGTAATAGTACGAGTTGACGAGCGCGTCTTCCCAGTCGGAGAGTTTCTTCAGCTCGTACAGGTCGTTCTCAATGAGGTACGAGCGAAGCGCTTCGACGAACGCTTCCGCTTCGTCAGGTTCGACGTAGCCAGCGTAGTCTTCACGGTCGGCTGCTGCGTAGACCTGGCTCTCGACGTACTCGACGAGTCGCTCGTCGTTCATCTGTTGGTTCATTCCGCTGAGGAACGCGTCTAGTGCCTCGCGGAAGATTTTGGTCTTCTTGTACTTGCTGTCGTACTGTTTGCCGAAAAGGTCGATACCTCGTTCGGCGACTGTTTTCATGTCCATGAGTGCTTCTGTGTGGTAGGTTTCGAGGTATGACTGCAGTTCGCTGAGCCGAGTCGCACTGTCGTGATTGACGACTGCGAAGTCGGCGATACTGTGGAACTCGTCACGATCGAGCTGGATGTACGGGTTGGTCATCCCGGCTTCCTGCCCGATCATGCTCATGATCTTGAACAGTGAGAGGGCGCGACGAAGGTGCGAGTGAGTTTCTTCCTCGACGAAATCCGGCACCGGACCGAACCGGTCGACTTCGTCGAGGCCCAGGAGTTCTTGCGGTCGGGTGGCCTCCTGGTCCGCAAAGACTGCGTTCGCGCTGTCGAACTGCGCGAACGGTCGTCCCACGACCACCTTCATCCCGGATTTCTGGGCTGCCTCCATCGCCTGGCGGATCACTGCCATCCGATGATTTTCATCCAGAATGTAAATCGGCTGGAGGTAATACTGCGGTGCAATCAGACTGTGATTGACGTCCCTGTCGTCGAGTTCGTCGCTGTCACCTTGTACGACGTTTCCGACGCGACGTCGTCGAACGCGAACGTCGCCCAAGAAGTCGTCAAAGTAGAAGTAGGCGACTTCAACGTCGTTATTCGTGCTCACACCACTCCGCTCGCAGATATCCGCAAAGAGGGCGTACTCAAGGTTACAAACCTCACAAATCGACTTGTACTTGGCGTGTGGGCGGACGCGTTTCGAGAATTCTTGTGTTCGATAGACGCCACTATTCCCCTTCTGGTATAGTGTATCGGTTTCTGCGCCGCACAGGAAACACATCTCGCCTTTCGAACCGAGGGTCGGAAGCTTCTGCCCTTCGAAGAACCGGTCGACGACGACAGCAACGGCGTCCGTTTCCGGCTCTAAATCCTCGTGGAGTTCCGGGCGAATCTCCTCTGCTAACTCGTCAAGGAAATCGGAGTGGTCCTGATGATTCCGGACGAGGTAAGCGACGAAATGGATTTTTTTCTTTTGGACCCCAACATCCTCTTCGATTCGATCGTATGCGTCTTGGATTTCTTGGTGATCGAACGATGACTGCCCATCGATATAGATTGCTTTAGCGAGAACTGGGAAGTATTGATCAAATGACTCTGGGACGTGTTCGAACGGTTCGACCCCTGCTGTACCGCCCTCCAACAGCTCTCGATAAGCGTCCGCAATAATCTCTTCTTTGTCGTCTGTGGGGATGTCCACTTCTGCAAGGATATCGTAATCAAAGGAGTTCCAGGTGAGCTTGCAGGAGAAGTCATATTCGGCACCAATTCGTTCGGGGACGCGTTCAGTGACGAGGTCTTTGAGGGATTCTCGGTCGATCGAATCACCGAGATAAAGAACGTTATCGCTCGAGCTTCCAACCACAACACCTCGACTTCGTCCGTCAACATTACCAGCGATGACTTCCTTGACGGTTCCAAGCAGGAGATCGTTCAGGACTGGTTGCTCGAGTTCAGTGAACTCCACGAGGTGAACTTCCGATTCATCGACCTTCTCGCAGAGTTTCCGGTACGCACCATCGATACCGTCACGAAGCGCAACGGATGCAACTTGGTCACCGATACGGGCGTACCGATCCAGTCCTCGGAATTCGGTAGCTGTGCCACGAGTTTCGGAGCTATCTTCTTTGATTTCGGTGTTTTGAACGAGATAGAGGAGATCGTTGCGATAGCCATTCCCGAGGAACTCCTCGATTCCAAAGTCGTCGTCTTCGAAGTAGCGTTCGAAGGCTTCGCTGGTGTTTCCATCCGCGTCGTACCCGTACGCCTCGCGAACGTACTTGTTCGTATCGTGCAGGACCAGTGCCGCTGCCAGGACACGAATCTCCTCTTCGTACTCCTCGACGTTTCCATCGGGACCAACGGCCTGGTAGACGAAGGTGTTGACACCCACCGTAACCGCGTTGAGGATGTGTGCTGCTAGCGACGAGTTGGCTGTCGAGTCGACTTTGGCGTCGTATTGCCCCGCGTTCTCAATGACGTTTGAGAATAGATCGGTCTCTTCGACTAGCCACTCGTGGGCCTTTTGAGCGGCCTGTGCTCCATTGGCAGTTTTTGATCGCGTTTCGCTCATTCGGATCAGTCACCCAGTTCTACTGAAACAGTACCACACCCTCGAGCGACAGCACTCCCAACCCCTGAATACCCCCCGAACAGCGCGAGCGTCGTCACGGCGTTTTCGACTGACTCGCTGGCGTCTTTGAACGCGTACTCGCAGACGCCGGTGAAGCCCTGCTTCATGATACTCCGCGTCTCGTCGTCGTCGGTCTCGCCGCGGCTCACCAGCACCGAGTGCGTATCGTAGCGACCGGGATCGGGTTTCTCGAGGACGTTGCCGGCGATATCTTCCCGCGAGAGATCGAACTCGAGTTTCTCGGGTGCGGTTCGGTTCCACTTCCCGAGCAGCGAGGTGAAGACCGGCACTCGATGCGGAAACATCGTCGTCACGTCGCCGGCCTCCTCGATACAGGTCGGCGTCCGGAACCGTACCTCGAGCGTCGGATCGTCCGCGCGTGACGCACGTGCGAGGAGTTCCTCGTGGGTCTCGTTCTCGCTCTCGAAGGCCTCGACGTGAAGCGATCCGTGTGAGAGCTCGAGCGAGTCGCCCTCGAGAACGACGGCATTGACGAGCGCCTGGAAAATCTCGATGTCCGACGGGTCGATGATACCGAGCGAGAGTTGGTACTGCTCCCCGTTCCGGACGGACTTGTGATAGTCGCGGTCGCTGTCCCCGAACGGGCCGAGCAGTCCGCTGCTATGGACGCTTCCCAAGGGTGCGTCGTGGACCCGCTGGCTCACGTCGGCGTCGACCGAATCGAGCGCATCGAGTAGGGCACCGTACACAGAGTACCCGTCGGAGTACGGCACCGGAAACGTCGACTCGGCCCGGAGCGTCAGGTCGACGCGTCGAAGTCCGGTTTGCGATCGAGTGTGCTGCGATGACACAACAATATCTTCCAACCGCGGGATGATAAATATATCGGGAGTTAGATATTTCTTGCACAACGATGAGAACGAGACCGGGAGATTGCGTCACGATGAGGCAGTAGTATCCAACGATTTGGATTGCTCATTGTCGTCTGTCGGTACACCTATGGTCGTTCTCCACGAGGAATTCGGCAATGCGGACGTACGTGTCGACGCTGGGATTCGACGAGACGCGGGTCACGCGGCCAGTGTTGCGGAACGGACTCGAGGACGGCGACGTCGTTCGGCTGTTGCGTCCCGCAACAGAGCGTGAAGACGATCGCGCGACGGCTGCGGTCGATCATACGCGGGGGACGCTTCAGGAGATCACCCCGGGTGCGACGGTTGCAGTCGACCGCATCGATACGGCCGACGTTCCCGACGCAGTGCAACAGTGTGGTGCGGTCATCGACGACGCTGACGGGTCAGTGATCGTGAACTTCGGCGGTGGGGCGCGTGAGGTGTTCCTGCCGCTCTCGATGGCCGCCGCGATGTACGCCCATCGTATCGAGCAGGCGTTCCAGTACACCGATATCGACCAACAGGTGACCGAGATCGACCTGCCACATCTCACCGCGACGGTTCCGGGCCACACACGCCCAACGTTGCGGGCGCTCGCGAGGGCCGACCGACAGTTATCGATTTCCGAACTCGCCCGTAAGACCGAACACGACTCGAGTACGATAGCCAGACACGTCGACGTGCTCGAGGACAGCGGGCTGGTCACAACCCAAAGCAGCGGCCGGGCGAAGTACGTAGACGTAACCCCAACCGGGTGGCTGCTCTCGAAAGCCACTCACGGGTAAGTTTTCGTCGACCTTTTTGAATCCCGTGTACGACCCCGGTCGACGAACTGCCGGCCGAAAATGATGTATCGATAGACCGTTATAGCTCACATAGCCGCGTTTCGCCCCCCTGTCGCAGCGGTCAGAAAACCCAGGACGGGATTGAAACAACAGCCTCGAGCGACCGCACCCGACCGTGACCGCGGTCGCAGCGGTCAGAAAACCCAGGACGGGATTGAAACTCGGGCGGAACGATGCTCGCCGCCGGGGTGGTCGCTGGTCGCAGCGGTCAGAAAACCCAGGACGGGATTGAAACACCGACAATGACGGGGGAGCAGGAGCTATCGAAGGATGGTCGCAGCGGTCAGAAAACCCAGGACGGGATTGAAACATCGCCAGCGGTTCCTGGTGATCCATCCCCGCCACGTCGCAGCGGTCAGAAAACCCAGGACGGGATTGAAACCGGCCGGATCAACTCGTAGAACGTGAGGTTTGCTTCTGTCGCAGCGGTCAGAAAACCCAGGACGGGATTGAAACAGCCAGATCGCTGCGCCGAATGCCACCGTCCACTGGTCGCAGCGGTCAGAAAACCCAGGACGGGATTGAAACATCAATCGTCACCATACGCAGTGATCGACGTACCCGGTCGCAGCGGTCAGAAAACCCAGGACGGGATTGAAACACAAGTACTACGCGAAACTGAAGGCCCTCGAACGTCGTCGCAGCGGTCAGAAAACCCAGGACGGGATTGAAACAACACTACGGCCGGGGCGAGCGCTCGAGCACGCCCGGTCGCAGCGGTCAGAAAACCCAGGACGGGATTGAAACCCCGATCGCGTCGAGATCGTCAGCGTTCGCGTCGAGGGTCGCAGCGGTCAGAAAACCCAGGACGGGATTGAAACTCGATCCACTGGTCTCCGTCGAGCGGGCCGACACGCGGTCGCAGCGGTCAGAAAACCCAGGACGGGATTGAAACGACGGCCCGAATCCCTACCCTGTCAATGGCGGCGGGTCGCAGCGGTCAGAAAACCCAGGACGGGATTGAAACCCGACGACGAGGTCTTCGAGAACGTCGCGAAGCGCCGTCGCAGCGGTCAGAAAACCCAGGACGGGATTGAAACAGCAGCAGCGGCGATCGCCCCGGCGGGGGTCGCGATCGAGCCGCCGGGTCGCAGCGGTCAGAAAACCCAGGACGGGATTGAAACGAGCTGCCCGGCGGCGAGATCGTCGGCGACCTCGAGGTCGCAGCGGTCAGAAAACCCAGGACGGGATTGAAACCACTATCCGGCGGATGTCCTCGTCGGGTGGGCTGTGTCGCAGCGGTCAGAAAACCCAGGACGGGATTGAAACGCGTTTGCCGTATGTGGGGCCAACGACGTACTCGGACGTCGCAGCGGTCAGAAAACCCAGGACGGGATTGAAACCTGAATGAGGCCGTTGCCGAACCAGCGGTCGCGGTCTGTCGCAGCGGTCAGAAAACCCAGGACGGGATTGAAACGATCTCGGGAAGGCCGAACCCCTCGGTGAGAGCGCGGTCGCAGCGGTCAGAAAACCCAGGACGGGATTGAAACCTATTCGTCGTCGCCGAGGTATTCGTCGGCGTGTGTCGCAGCGGTCAGAAAACCCAGGACGGGATTGAAACAGTGTCGTCTGCCGGACCCGCGATTTGGTCGGAGACGTTAAACGTCCCGTCCTGTCGCAGCGGTCAGAAAACCCAGGACGGGATTGAAACATCACGCGCCAACTCAACGCGGCCGCCAACGGTGACGTCGCAGCGGTCAGAAAACCCAGGACGGGATTGAAACAGCGCGAAGTCGGTCTTTCCGCGCCCCATGAGCGCCGGTCGCAGCGGTCAGAAAACCCAGGACGGGATTGAAACGATCTCCGTGCTGGCGGCGGGCGACGCGCAAGAGGGTCGCAGCGGTCAGAAAACCCAGGACGGGATTGAAACGTCGCAGCCAACCAGATCATGGGATGGTTCGGCAACGTCGCAGCGGTCAGAAAACCCAGGACGGGATTGAAACTATTGTTAGCGTCGGTGGTGTTCCAACTCATCTACCGTCGCAGCGGTCAGAAAACCCAGGACGGGATTGAAACGATCAAACGCGGTGGCTCGATTTTCGGCGACGACGGTCGCAGCGGTCAGAAAACCCAGGACGGGATTGAAACAGCCCGCTCTGCGCCGACCGCGTCGGACTCCGAGTCGTCGCAGCGGTCAGAAAACCCAGGACGGGATTGAAACGATCCCGAACAGCAGGATGATCGACACGACCACGAGGTCGCAGCGGTCAGAAAACCCAGGACGGGATTGAAACCCCGGAGGTATCGAGGTACGACGGAGTATCGTCTCGTCGCAGCGGTCAGAAAACCCAGGACGGGATTGAAACGAGGATCGCTCGCGATCGTCTCCGCTCGACGAGGAGTCGCAGCGGTCAGAAAACCCAGGACGGGATTGAAACGAGGACGATGACTGACGAGACCTCAAAGTCGGTTCAGGTCGCAGCGGTCAGAAAACCCAGGACGGGATTGAAACAGGACGGTCGCCCGATCCTCCCCGATGGAACGGTTGGGTCGCAGCGGTCAGAAAACCCAGGACGGGATTGAAACGTTGCGGTTAACGACGCGGTCTCCGTACGGAATTTGTCGCAGCGGTCAGAAAACCCAGGACGGGATTGAAACGATCAGTTTACACTGCTCCGAGTGGATCAACCAGTCGTCGCAGCGGTCAGAAAACCCAGGACGGGATTGAAACTCGGCCTGGGGACTTCGATCCTGTCCGTGTCGGAGCGTCGCAGCGGTCAGAAAACCCAGGACGGGATTGAAACAATCCGAGCCCATTACGCCACACCTCCGGATCTTGGGTCGCAGCGGTCAGAAAACCCAGGACGGGATTGAAACATCCGCGACGAGAGCGGGGATCCGGTCGCGGCCTTCGTCGCAGCGGTCAGAAAACCCAGGACGGGATTGAAACACGACCTTGTCCCGGTTCTCGTCGTAGTACGTCCAGGTCGCAGCGGTCAGAAAACCCAGGACGGGATTGAAACGCTATCGACCAGACGAAAGGCCACCCGTGGACGGGGTCGCAGCGGTCAGAAAACCCAGGACGGGATTGAAACAAGTTGAGCCACCGGAAGTCGGTTATCTCGAGTCCCGTCGCAGCGGTCAGAAAACCCAGGACGGGATTGAAACAAACGGTCCTCGAGGCCCTCGACGAGTCCAAGCTGTCGCAGCGGTCAGAAAACCCAGGACGGGATTGAAACGAATTTGAGACAGTCGAATGTACGTCATGCGAACAGGACGGTCGCAGCGGTCAGAAAACCCAGGACGGGATTGAAACAGTCATCGACTGCGCGGACACGACTTCCGTCCCGTCGTCGCAGCGGTCAGAAAACCCAGGACGGGATTGAAACGCGCTGGTTATCGCGGTCGCGATTAGGGAGGCGTGTCGCAGCGGTCAGAAAACCCAGGACGGGATTGAAACGTTAGCTACCCGCTTTCATCCGGATCCCCGAGCGTCGCAGCGGTCAGAAAACCCAGGACGGGATTGAAACTTTACCGCCTAACACGTCGTGCCACGCCTCTTTTGCGTCGCAGCGGTCAGAAAACCCAGGACGGGATTGAAACGCATAGAATGTCGCTGCCGGTGTAGGACCACCGGCAACGTCGCAGCGGTCAGAAAACCCAGGACGGGATTGAAACCCGGAGGGGCCGGTAGGCCGGGTGACGGTTCTGGTGTCGCAGCGGTCAGAAAACCCAGGACGGGATTGAAACCGCTCGAGTTCGTCTCGATCGTGATGCTCGTCCTCGTTACAGGAACCAGAAAATCCAGTATAAGAGAGGATCTAAACCTCGAAAATCCTTTATGACAGCTATCGAACGAAGCGTCGAAGTTGAATTTATTCACGACGGAACCCACTCTCGTTGGCTTCTGACGAACGAATCGCGCCGAAGCGTACTATCTGGACGGATTCCTGACGCACGATCGGGTGTTGTCTATCGTCGAAAGAACGATTCACGTTCCACATACGTCGTTGATCTCGCGAATATTCGTCATGAGCGTCTCTGTGTATGATCCGTTCGTAACAACGTGATCCCTTGAATTAGCCGGCATCGAGTACAAACGATCAGCCGGTACTACCGTAGCGGGACGGATGTACGCGTTCGTCTCTCTGTTGGTCATCATCTCGCTGTCGGTGCTCGTCGTTCGGGTGGGGACCGTCGCGTTGACGATGACCGGGCTCTCGAGGGAGGTGGCCTCGTTCCAGTCGCTGTCGACGTTCTCCGGGGCCGGCTTTACGACCGACGAGGCGGAGGAAGTGACGGCCTACCCCAGCCGTCGGCGGACCGTCAAGACCCTTATGCGGCTGGGCAACGTCGGCCTCGTCTCGACGGTCGCCTCGCTGGTCGTCTCCTTCACCGATCCGGTGACGCGACTCGAGCGGTTCGTGATCCTCGCGGCCGTCTGCCTCCTGTTGGTGGGGCTCGCGCGCAGCCACCGGTTCGACGACTGGCTCACGCCGATCATCGAGCGCGCCCTCTCGCGAACCGCGCAGTTTCGACCGCGGGACTACACCGGCCTGCTGAACCTCGATCGGGACTACCGCGTCGTCGACATCGCCGTCGAGGAGGGCGAGTGGCTGGCGGACGAACGGATCGCCGACCTCGAGTTGCGCTCGGCGGAGGGGGTGACGATCCTCGGCATCGAGCGCGAGGACGGCACCTACATCGGCGCGCCGGGTGGCGAGCACGAGATCCGGGCCGGCGATCGCGTCATCGCCTACGGGCAGTACGACCGGCTGCAGGAACTGGCCGACCGCGACGAGGACGACCGTGCGGCCCACGCCGCGGCGAAGCGCGCCCACGACCGCCGGCGCGAGCACGAACGGGACATCGATCCGGAGCGGTCAGTGCCCTCGATCCGGGAGTGACGACGGCCCGTCCGCGGTCGCGACGCGGCCAGCGACTGCCGGCCCAACCCCCTCGGGCGGCTCGGTGCAACGGCCGGTATGGAACGCCAGGAGTTCTACCGATCGGTCCAGTACGAGGCCACCCTCGCCGGCGAGGCCGACGCGCGCAACGCGACGCAGGCCGTGCTGTCGGCCCTGGGCGAGCGGCTGGACGAGTCGCGCTCCCAGCGCCTCGACGGACAGTTGCCCGACGAGGTCGGCGACTACCTCGTCGAGGGCGATTCGGGCGAGGGGTTCGACTACGAGACGTTCCTCGAGCGGGTCGCGGACCGGAGCGACCGCGCCGATGTCGGTGACCCCCAGCGGCTCGTCGAGGCCGTGATCGGCACGCTGTTCGAACACGTCGACGAGGAGGAGCGCGAGGCCCTCCGGGAGCGTCTCGAGACCCTCGAGTTCGAGGGAGCGATTCCCGAATTCGGTCCTGGCGCGCGGAGCTAGCGGGATCCGTCCGGCCGGCAGTTGCCGCCCGAACCCTCAGGACGGGAGTGGCCGTGGCGACGGGTATGGAGGCGACAGCCATCGCGGAGACCGTCAGCGACCGCACCGAAGCCGACGAGGAGGGGGCCGAGGACGCGACCCGGGCCGTCCTGACGACGCTGGGCGAGCGACTCGGCGAGGACCAGGCCCGGGATCTGGCGGCCCAGCTCCCCGGCGAGTACGCAGACCCCCTCACGGAGGGCGAGGCCGGTCAGCGGTTCTCCGAGGAGGAGTTCATCTCCCGCGTCGACCAGCGACTCGACACCCTCGAGATCAGCGGCGACCGCGCGGCGACGGCCGTCCTCGGGACGATCCTCGAGGCCGTCGACGAGGACGAGCGCGCGGCCGTCGTCGACCAGTTCGAACACTACGGCTTCGAGGAGTTGCTCTCGGAGACCGACGCCGACGTCGACGTCAGCGAGCGCTCGCCTCGAGAGCGATGACCGCGGTAGTCCTTTAAGTGGTTCTGGTCACAAGGTGGAGATACGACGGGAGACCGGTCGTTTTCACGTTCTCGAACTCGGTAGCGAGTGGTCCGTCGCTCGAGTCGTGGGCGAACTCCGTTCGTACCTGATCTCGCGTTCGTGGTGTTCGCGACGAGCGTCCTGCTATCGTGGACTCGGGGAGTAACCACACCCTCCCCAGCCGGCTCACTCGCTCACTTCGTTCGCTCGTTCGCCCCTCGCGACTGCCGCCGCGTCTCGCTGCTGCTCGCCGCGGCGGCGCGCGCCGATGAACGAACTCGATCTCTGAGAAACGTCCGGTGTGTCAGCTGTGTCGATCGTCAGGCCTGTTCGACGTCTTCGCGGTAGTTCTCCGTGGCCTCGAGCGCTTGTTCGACGTGGTCTTCGGTGTCGCCGTCGACCTTCTGCTGGACCTGCCTGAGGGTGTTTAAGTGTTCGTCGAGGATCGCGTGGTCGGGTTCGTGGTCCCCGACGACGTAGTCGCGGTAGGCCTCGGCCGTCTCGCGGATGTCGTCGCGAACGTCGTCGTCGGCCGTCTTCTCCGCCTGTTTGAGGTCGTCGCGGGCCTGTTTCAGCGCCTCGGTCATACGCGGGGGGTACACGACGCGGCGTATAACGGTTGGGCGGGCAATGGCCACGTGTCGGGCGATTCTCCTCGAGACGGGGTGCAGGCGATCACGCTACGGATGCGATGCGAGCGCGATCCCGGTCGCTCGCGGATGCGAGCGGGTAAAGTGGCTCGAACCCCTGGAACCGACAATGAGTGAGTCTCGAGGTCCGCTCCAGCCGGATCGACCCGACGTCGACCGCCCGTTCGAGGTCGACGCCCCTTTCGAGCCCGCGGGCGACCAGCCCGAGGCGATCGAACAGCTCGCAGAGGGGTTCCGGCAGGGGATGGACAAACAGACCCTGCTGGGCGTTACCGGCTCCGGGAAGACGAATACGGTCTCGTGGGTGATCGAGGAGATCCAGAAGCCGACGCTGGTCATCGCCCACAACAAGACGCTCGCGGCACAACTCTACGAGGAGTTCCGGAACCTGTTCCCGGACAACGCCGTCGAGTACTTCGTCTCCTACTACGACTACTACCAGCCCGAGGCCTACGTCGAGCAGACCGACACCTACATCGACAAGGACGCCTCGATCAACGACGAGATCGACCGCCTCCGACACTCGGCGACCCGGTCGCTGCTCACCCGCGAGGACGTCATCGTCGTCGCCTCCGTCTCCGCCATCTACGGGCTGGGTGACCCGCGCAACTACGTCGACATGTCCCTGCGACTCGAGGTCGGCGAGGAGGTCGGCCGCGACGAACTACTGAAGCGCCTCGTCGACCTCAACTACGAGCGCAACGACGTCGACTTCACGCAGGGTACCTTCCGCGTGCGCGGGGATACAGTCGAGATCTACCCGATGTACGGCCGCTACGCCGTCCGCGTGGAACTGTGGGGCGACGAGATCGACCGCATGGTGAAGGTCGACCCCCTCGAGGGCAAGACCAAGGGCGACCAGCAGGCAGTGCTCATCCACCCGGCGGAGCACTACTCCATTCCCGAGACGAAACTCGAGCGGGCCATGGAGGAGATCCGCGAGGACCTCGACAAGCGCATCTCCTACTTCGAGCGCAAGGGCGACATGATCGCCGCCCAGCGCATCGAGGAGCGGACTACCTTCGACCTCGAGATGATGCAGGAGACGGGCTACTGTTCGGGGATCGAGAACTACTCGGTCTACCTCTCGGATCGGGAGTCGGGCGACGCGCCCTACACCCTGCTGGATTACTTCCCCGACGACTTCCTGACGGTGGTCGACGAGTCACACCAGACGATCCCCCAGATCCGTGGCCAGTACGCCGGCGACAAGTCCCGGAAGGACTCGCTGGTCGAGAACGGCTTTCGACTCCCCACGGCGTACGACAACCGCCCGCTGACCTTCGAGGAGTTCGAGGAGAAGACGGATCAGACGCTGTACGTCTCGGCGACCCCGGGCGACTACGAGCACGAACACAGCGACCAGATCGTCGAACAGATCGTTCGGCCGACCCACCTCGTCGACCCCGAGATCGAGGTCTCGGACGCGACCGGGCAGATCGACGACCTGATGGACCGCATCGACGAGCGCATCGAGCGCGACGAGCGCACGCTCGTGACGACGCTCACCAAGCGGATGGCCGAGGACCTCACGGAGTACCTCGAGGAAGCCGGCGTCGACGTCGAGTACATGCACGACGAGACGGACACCCTCGAGCGCCACGAGATCATCCGCTCCCTGCGACTCGGTGAGATCGACGTCCTCGTGGGCATCAACCTCCTCCGGGAGGGACTCGACATTCCGGAGGTCTCGCTCGTCGGCATCTTGGACGCCGACCAGGAGGGGTTCCTCCGTTCCGAGACGACCCTGATCCAGACGATGGGCCGTGCGGCGCGCAACGTCAACGGGAAGGTCGTCCTCTACGCCGACGACCCGTCGAACGCGATGGAGTCGGCGATCGAGGAAACCCGCCGTCGCCGCGAGATCCAGCAGGAGTACAACGAAGAACACGGCTTCGAGCCGACGACCATCGAGAAGGAGGTCGGCGAGACGAACCTGCCCGGCAGCAAGACCGAGACCACGCAGGTCTCGGGCCGCGAGATCGAAGACGAAGAGGAAGCCGCCCGCTACGTCGCCGAACTCGAGGACCGCATGGAGGAGGCGGCGAGCAACCTCGAGTTCGAACTCGCGGCGGACATCCGTGACCGCATCCGCGAGGTCCGCGAGGAGTTCGACCTCGAAAGCGACGAGGACGAGGGGATCGCACCCCCGACCGAGGAGTTCTAGGTTCACACCAGAAACCGAACTCGCAGTTCCATCTCGGACCACCGGTCGATACGGGTCGAATAGTCGAACGGTGGCGCGCGCTGCCGCCCGGCCGAACAGCAGTGAGGCCGGGCGGCGAAGCCGCGCGAGGTCTTCGCGAGCTGCGCGGGACCTGGCGGTCCCGCGAACTGACCGCGCGGCGCAGCCGCGCGACACGAAGCGAGTGAAGGCTTGTCAGAGCTTGCTCTGACAATGGATGAGCGGAGTGAAACGGAGCGAATCGGTTGGGGTGGGTGTGGCAACTCCTCGTGTCCACGATAGCAGGACGCTTCGTTTCACTGTAATTCCCACGAGTACTGTGCGAAACCAGCACGGAGAGGTACCGGTGCGTTCGGCTCACGGCCCTCGAACGCTCCCTGCGAATCGATCGAGAACTCCGTTACCGCGTAGCGAGCGCACCGCCGAGGCCGCCGACGACGATCGGATAGGCCAGCCCCGCGAGCAGGATCGCCCGGAGGAGCGGGATCTCCACGACAATCTGCGAGGCGTCGTATTCGAAGTAGACGGCACCGAGGGCGACCAGCGGGAGGTAGCCGAGCGTCGTGCTCGCGCCGGCGACGAAGCCGGCGACCGGCGAGTCGACCGCGTCCACCTTGCCCGCGACGTAGTAGCCGGACGCCCCCAGCAACACGATCGGCGTCGCGTAGTAGGCGATCGAGAGGGACGCCAGATCCACGTAGGACATCGATACCCCGTCGGCGACGATCGGAACGCGGTGGGCGTTGTAGAAGAGCCAGCCGAACATCCTGCCGGGGCGGGGTAACCCGGATCCGATGGCGCCTACCAGTGGCTTCAGTCCGAACAGCGCGAACAGCGCCACCGACAGCAACAGCCCGGCGACGTACGAGAGCGCGCCGTTGACGATCCCCGATACGAGCGGTACGTCCCTCAGCTCGAGGTCGACCCGTGCCATCCGTGGTCGTGACTGTCAGCCGGCACTAATAATCATATCGATTCCGACACGACCACGACCGAACGACGTGGTTCGTCGCGTCCCGAGCTACAACTCGAGCGTGTACACCGCCTCGGTGTGGGTCTCGTCGCCGAACTCGACCTCGGCCTCGTCGGTCCGCTCGAACCCCAACCGCTCGTAGAAGGCGCGACTCGCGTCGTTCGAGGCGAGGTCGATCGCCCGCATCCGGTTCATGCTGAGGTCCTCGAGGTCCTCGCGCAGTCGCTCGTGCAACGCGGTGCCGACGCCCTCGCCCTGGTGGTCTGGGTGGACGTACATCCGGAGGACGTCGCCCTCGTCCTCGTGGACGACGCCGTGGGTGAAGCCGACGACCTCGCCGTCGACCTCGGCGACGAGGACGGCGGTGCCGGGCTCCTCGAGGGCGTCCGCGAACGACTCGTCGCCGTACCAGTCGTCGATGGTCTCGTCGATGGTGTCGGGTGCGAGTTCGTCGTAGGTGTCGTGCCAGGCCTCGCGGGCCACGCGTCGGATGGGCTCGCGGTCGTCGACGGTCGCTGGTCGGATCTCCATACGGCGATCTACGTCACTGAGTACCAAAGTAGTTCCACCGACGGCGATCGCTGGGGTCCCGACGCCGCGCCGGGGGGTTCTCACGGCGGGAACCGAACTGCATATTCAAGGGCGGGGGGTTCGAACGAACGGTAATGAGCGTCGTTGACAGGGGGCGAGCGACGAGGGACGGGCTGGCGGTCCAGACGGCGGCCGGTCTGACCGTGACCGCCCTCGGGATCGTGGCCTTCCAGGTCCTCACCGTCCGATACGGGAGTGGGGAACCGCTGTCGATACTGCTCGGGATCGGTCTGCTGGCGGTCGCCGTGATCGGCGGTTATACGCGCCGCCTCTGGCTGGTCGGTGCCGGATTCCTGATGGCGATTCCGCTGCTGTTGTTGTTCTCGATCGGGCACCTGCTCCAACTGGGTGAACCCCTCTCCTCCGCGTGGGCGGTCGACGCCTGGTGGCTCTCGATCGGCATCATGGTTGCCGGCATCGCCATCGCCATGCTCACGCTGAGTTGGCACCTCGCCGTCGTCGTACTCTCGAGCGAGCGAACGTCGGCCCGGTGACGCCGACCCGCCTGGTGGTCTTCACAACTCGAGCGTGTAGACGGCCTCGTCGTAGCGCTCGCCCTCGATCACGACCTCGCCGGTGTCGGTCCGTTCGAACCCTAACCCCGTGTAGAACTGACGGCTGGCGTCGTTGAACGCGAAGTCGAGCGATCGGACGGTCTCGACGCCGTGGGCCTCGAGTTCGCGGATGAGCCGTTCGTGCAACGCGGTGCCGATCCCCTCGCCCTGGTGGTCGGGATGGACGTACAGCCGGAGGACGTCGGCGCTGTCACCCTGCGCGACCGCGTGGGTGAAGCCGACGACGTTCCCGTCGACCTCGACGACGAGCACGACCGTACCGGGCGCATCGAGCGGCATGGAGTCGGGTGCGTACCACTCGTCGACCGTCCGGTCGATCGTCCCGGCGTCCAGTTCGTCGTAGGTCGCGTGCCACGTCCGTCGGGCGATCTCCTCGATCGCCGCGAAATCGTCCGCCTCGGCGGGCCGGATCTCCATACTCGTACTTGCGAGAACGCGGATAAAACGACTTCGACCACCCGCCCGCTCGCGATCGAATCCGTAGTTGGGCTGACTGTCAGTCCGATCGCCAACATGGATTTACGGGACGGCTCGGTGTGGGACGGGCTTGGTATGACCGACGACAGTTCGGACGTCTCCCGGCGAACCCTGTTGCGCGCATCGGCCGCGACGATCACCGTCTCGACCGTCGGGGTCGGCAACGCGAGTGCAGGTCGCGAGCAGGCGGTCGACCTCCCGTTCGACGACCGCTGTCCCGAGGCGACCCTCCACCCGAGCATGGCCCATTGCGAGGGGGCGACCACGGCCGCGTGTGCGGACGACCACCCCGCGACGGTCGAGTTGCGGGCCGCGGTCCGAGAGACGCTCGAGCGGCGCTATCCCGACGCCGGGGCGCTGGCCGAGGCGGGGTACAGACCCTACTTCGACGCGCTGGACGTCGTCGACGAGGACGGCTGGTCTCACTGGCTCAACCCGGAGTACATCGGCGACGACCGGATTCTCGACCCCGACCGACCCGAGTCGGTGCTGGTCGACAACGACTCCTGGCGCTCGATCGGCGCGATGTTCGTCGCGACCCGGAACGGCGAGCCCGTCGTCCCGCCCGCGGTCTACCGGGCCGACGACGACGGCTTCCGGGGGCCGATCACCGACGCGAACGACCCGATCGACCTCGAGGCGGCGGGACCGAATCACGGCGACGGCCACGACGGACAGCACGACGACAGCCACGACGGACGCGCCGACGGGGCCGCCTCCGACGGACGCGCCGACGAGGCCCGCGACGCCGAGGGGGCCGCCGGGGAGCGATGTTCGCCCTGGCACTCTCACGCCGGCCTCCCCGGTCGGTTCGCGTGGTGGTTCTATCGCCAAGCGTACGGCGGCGACCTCACCGACGGCGAGAAGCGGCTGCCCTGTCGCACGCCCTGTATGCTGCACGTCTGGACGATCGACCATCCCGACGGCGTCTACGCCCACGACGCCCCGCCGGCGGCGTACCGCGACCTCGAGCCGGCCGAGGACCCCGACCTCGACACCGACGCGGTTCCGGGCGAGGACGCACTCGCCTGGGAAACCGTCCCCGACTACCTGACGCCCGATCGGCTCCCGGAGGAGTTCTCGCTGTTCGACTGGTAGGCCGCCGCGCTCCATCAGGGACGCGACGCACGGTCGGCGTCCGCGTCCCGGTCCGACTCGAGCCACTCTCCGACGGCGGCCGTCACCTGCTCGGCGGCCGCCGCGGGCGACGTCTCGTCGGTGTCGATGACGAGGTCGGCCGCCGGCGGCTCGAACTCCCGGTAGACGACGTGGACGCCCCGCTCGTCGATCGCGTCCTCGCGCCGACGGTTGCGCTCGAGGCAGGTCTCGAGGGCGGCGGTCACGCGGACGAACCGGACGGACTCGAGGGTACGGAAGACCCGTTGCCACTCGCGGCGGTAGAAGGTGCCGTCGACGAGGGTGACGACGGGCCGTTCGGCCGGTTCGGTCGATGGCGACGCCACCGCCGCCCGGGCGTACAACCGCTCGTACGTCCCCCGCGAGAAGTCGTCGGAGTGATACGACCGTACGTCGACGCCCTCGCCCTCGAGTCGGTCGCGGACCGCCGTCGTCAGGGTGGTCTTCCCGGCACCCGGCGGTCCACAGCAGACGACGATCACACACGTCGTAGGGGTCGCGGACACTTCCGTCGTCGGGTTCCGGGAACCGCGACTGCCGGTTCCCCTACCGATTTAGGCGACTCCGTCGAACGGTTGCACATGGGCTACGACGTCGCACACAAGACCGATCCGGAGTCGGTAATTCCCGAGGAGTACGGCGGCATGTGGTTCCTGAAGGAGGAACTCGAGGCCGATCACGTCGGCGTCTCGATCCTCGAACTCGAACCGGACGCCAGGGGGAAGGAACACGACGAGACCGAAACCGGACAGGAGGAGGTCTACTACGTCGTCGAGGGGGTGATCGAGGTCGAGTTGACCGACCGCGACGAGACGGTGACGCTCGAGGCGGACGAAGCGCTTCGGCTCGACCCCGACGAGTCGCGCCAGATCCACAACCGCGGCGACGAGCGAGCGAAGCTCGTGCTGATCGGCGCGCCGCTGTAGCGGTCCCGTCGTAGCCGGGTCGCCGGCGGTGAACCGGGAGAACGACGTGCCGTCCCCGAAGGCGGAAGCGCTGTCGTCCGAACGGTGACGGACGGCGGTCGCCGACGAGGCCGCCGGACATGCCGGCGGCCACGGCTTCGGTCGCCGCAGCCGCGACCGGTCCGTCGACTCACTCCCAGTCGATCTCCTCGCCGCGGCTCGACTCACGCAGGATGAACGGCCCGATCGCGAGCGTCCGCTTCGCCACCGTCGCGATCCGAAGGATGAACGCGATCAACAGGAGAAACGGCGTCGCGGCGACCGTCGCCCCGGCCGCGACGATCCAGACCAGCGCGTCGATGCCCAGGACGGTTCCCGTCACGGCGTCGGCGTCGAAAAAGAGCAGCATCGACATCGTCACCACGAGCGCGGGGACGGCGACGTACATCATCGCCCGCGAGAGGTTGATCAGCTCCCACTGGAAGTACAGCGTCTTGAAGTGCTCGCGGGCGAGGCCGAAGAACTTCAGCGACTCGAGCAGGTCGTCGTAGGCCGCGCCCGCTTCGTCGGTAAACGAGTCGGCGTGGGCGTTCTTGATCCGGCGCGCCCGGAAGATCTTCCAGGAGTAGTTGTAGTCGAGCGCCGCCTTGAGGACGGCGTAGGTGCCGAACTGGGCGTCCTCGAGTTCGCTCTGGATCGCGTCGGCGTGGGTCGTCACGTTGTCGACGAACTCGTCGACGCGATCGATCAGTTCGTCGTCCTGGCTCTCCGAGACGGCGTCCCGAAAGTCCGTCGCGCGCTCTGCGGACGCGGCGACGATCGCCCGGAGGAACGAGGACGGTTCCGGCGGACTGACCGGCGCGTCGATCGCCTGCTCGATGTCCTCGCGGAAGTCCAGCGCCCCCTCGAGGCGCTCGCGCTGGTCCTCGACGGCCCCCAGCTCCTGGGAGAGGACCAGCGAGTTAATCGTCACCACGAGCGTGACGCCGGTGATCAGCGCGGTGGTCAGCGCCTGGAAGAGCGTGTGAACGGGGTCCTTGACGCCGATCAGCGCCCGCAGGGAGACCGGGCTGAGTTCGCTCGCCAGCAGGAGGCCGACGAAGACGAACGCCATCAGGCCGGCGGTCACGAGCCAGCGGTTGGCGTTCAACAGCAGGCGATGTTTCCACGTCGGCTCCGCGCTGCGTTCGGCCATCGTGTCGCCCGGCTGGGACCCGTCGCTCGCGCTCATCGCTCGAGGGCGAGGATACCAGTCCGGCGCGGAAATAGCTACGGCAGGCGTTGCGGACGACGAGACCGAACGCGGGACCGCGGAACCGACCGGGTCCGAGTCGGCGCGAGTCAACCCAGATCTTCGTCGCGCTCCGATTCGCGCAGGATGAAGGGTCCCATCGCGAGCGTGCGCTTCGCCACCGTCGCGATCCGGAGGATGTAGACGATGAAGACGACGAACGGCGCGATCCCGACGACGAAGCCCGCGCTGGTGATCCAGACGAGGTTGTCGGCTCCCAGCGTCGTGCCGGGTAGCGCCTGCCCGTCGACGTACATCATCAACAGCGCCATGACGGTGAGTGCCGGCACGGAGACGTACAGCAGCGCCCGCGAGAGGTTGATCAGCTCCCACTGGAAGTACAGCGTCTTGAAGTGTTCGCGGGCCGGCCCGAAGAACTTCAGGAGCTCGATCATCTCGTCGAGTTCCTCGTCCGCCTCCTCGGAGAGGTCGTCGCCGTGATCGGCGCGGATCTTGCGCCCGTCGTAGATCTTCCGCGAGTAGTTGAAGTTCAGGGCGTTCCAGATCACGTCGAAGGTGCCGAACTGCGCGTTCTCGAGGTCCTCCTTGACGACCTGCGCGTTGTCCGTGATGTCGTCGACGTAGTCCGCGACCTTCCCCTGGATCTCGTCGCCGTGCTGGTCCGCGACGGTCTCCTCGAGTTCGTTCGCCTCCCGCTGGATGCCGTCGACGAGTTCGTAGAGGAAAGCGGCCGGTTCGGGCGGGGTCGCGTCCTCCTCGTCGAGCGACCCCTCCAGATCCTGCCGGAAGTCCATCGCGTCCTGCATGCGATCGCGCTGGTCGCCGATCGCCCCGAGCTCCTGCGAGAGGACGAGCTGGTTGATCGTGACGACGATCGACGTGCCCGTGATGATCGCCCCGATGAACGCCGAGAAGATCCAGAAGGTGCCGTTGTGCTGTTCGACGATCATCCGTACCGGCGTGAGATCGATCCAACTGGCTCCCACCAGTACGACGAACACGATCGACAACACGGCCGCCGTGAAGAGCCACCGATTCAGCCGGAGCAACAGCCACAGTCGCAGGCCGCCGACGTCCGCTCGCTGGCTCAACACCCCGCTCGAGTCCGAATCGCTCATTTCCGCAAAAACGAACGATGGCGGCGAGTAAAATACCCCTGCCGGAAGGTGATGCGGAGACCGAATACGCGTGGCCGTAGCGGGACGATACCGTGGGGATCGATCGCGACCGTCAGTCCTCGAGATCGACCTCCACGCGGGGCACGAACGGCCCGAAGTCCGCCGTCCGACTCGAGATCGACGCGATGCGGAACGTGTAGACCAGGAGGACGATGAAGGGGAGAAAGACGAACGTGACGGCGGCGCTGACGACGAGCACGAGGACGGTCGGATCGCCGACGGCGTCGACGATCGCCGGGTAGGTCATCGTGAAGAGCCCGCCGCCGAGCAGCGTCGGGAAGCCGACGACCAGGAGGAGTTGCGAGAGGAAGGCCAGTTCGTACTGCATGAACAGCGACTTGAACGTCTGGCGGGCGATCGCGACGTGACCGAGCAGTTCGACGAGGTACTCGAGCGACTCGAGGGCGTCGTCGGGGAGTTCCTCGGCGTGGTCCGCGCGGATCCGACGAGCGGCGTAGAGGTGGGCACCGTTGAAGTGGCCGAGCACCGACGACAGCGTCTCGAAGGTCCCGAAGTCCGTCCCCTCGAGCGATTCGGTGACGATCTTCCCCTCGTCGGCGACCGCGTCGACGAACGCCTCGAGGAGCGAGGCGACCGCCGGATCGTCGACCCGCTCCGCGACCGGGCGCAGCGTCTCCGCGCGCTCGACGACGGTCGCGACGATCAGCTGCAGGAACTCCGCCGGCGCGGCCGGACTCACGGATTCGCCGGTCAGCTCCTCGACCTCACGGCGGAACGAGGCCATTCCCTCGAACCGCTCCTCGAGGTCGCCGGGCCAGCCCAGTTCTTGCGAGAGGACGAGCTGGTTGATCGCGAGCACGATCGTGATAAAAGGGAGCGTGCCGCCGACGATCGACCCGACGAGCGTCGTCGCGGTTCCCGGCTCGGTGACGGGGATGTAGCCGGCGAGGCCGATGCCGGCGCAGGTGCAGAAAACGACGATCGAGAACACCCCCACGAGCACGTATCGGTTCCCGTCGAGGAGGATCCACCGTTTGAGCGGCGATTCGCGGAGGCGCTCGTGAACCAGATCGCTCCGGCTCACCGCCTCGTCGATCCGTTCGTCGGCGTCCATACCCCGCCACTCAACGACGGCGGGAAAAAGCGTACGCTCGGTACGGAGCGACGCGACGGGCGTCCGGGTCGTGGCCGCGCCCGATCCGTTCGGCGACCGCGAGACCGGCACTCGGCGGATCGAGTTGGCTGCGTGCAAACGACGGCAACGCTTGTACGAGCGGCGCTGGTGTGTCGTTCGTATGAGCGACTCCGACGGGAGCGCCGAGACGTCGAACGCGATGGCCGATCGCGTTCCCGGCGGCCGTCCGGTACTGTGGCTCCTGGTCGAGGGGAATCGGGTTCTCGTGGCCGGCGCGATGCTCGCCGTCTCGTACGTCATCCTCGTGGGCCTCGGCGAGTTCGGCCCCGGCTCCATCTCGAAGCTGTTCGACCCCGCGCCGATCTCCGCCGTCTTCACCCCGACCATCATCGGGATCATCATGGGCGTCACCCTCGTGTTGACGTTCAACCAGTTCGTCCTCGCGGAGGAACTCGGGCCGGTCGACGACCAGCGCAAACGGATGGCGGGCGCACTCGAGTTCCGGCGAGACGCCGAGGACGCCGTCGGCCGGACGACCAGTCCCCCCGAACCCTCCGCGTTCCTTCGGGGGCTCGTCGAAGCGACCGGCGACCGCGCCGACGAACTCCTCGCCGCGCTCGAGTCCGCCCCGGAGCTCGACGACGCGGTTCGTGCGGACGTCCGGGAGTACGCCGAGGGGGTCGCGGCCGACGCCGACCGAGTCGCCGACAGCCTCGAGGGAAAGGAGTTCGGGCGGTTCGAGGTCGTCAAGGCCGCGCTGGAGTACAACTACTCCTGGAAGATCTACACCGGCAACCGGGTGCGCAACCGACACGAGGGGGCGCTTCCGGACGCCGTCGACGACGAACTCGAGGAACTGCTCGAGGTGCTCGGCTTCTTCGGTCCCGCCCGCGAGCACTTCAAGACGCTGTACTTCCGGTGGGAGATCATCACCCTCTCGCGGGTGCTGGCGACCCTCGCCCTGCCCGCGCTGGCGGTCTCGGCCTACATGATCCTGGTCTTCGAGGTCGGCGACGTGGCGGGGACGACGGCGGGGCTCGATCACGGACTGCTGATCGTCGGCGTCGGCTTCGCCCTCGGCGTGGCACCGTTCGCGATCTTCCTGTCGTACATCCTCCGGATCGTCACGGTCGCGAAGTGGACGCTCGCGATCGGTCCCTTCATCCTGCGCGAGACGGATCGCGGATCGGACGTCGAGTGGGAGTAGCGGGAACCTACCGTTTCTCGCCGTACTCCACGTCGAAGGGGCCTTCGTCGGGGTCCTTCTGCGGGATCATCGGCCCGACCGACGCGGTGCGGCGCGTGACGGTCGCGGTCCGGAGGATGTACGAGACCAGCAGCGCGAGCGGCGTGAGGACGACGACGATCAGTGCGCTCACCACGTAGGGGAGAACGGCGGCGCTGATGCTCGGGCCAGCGAAGTCGGCGTACAGGAGGCCGACGAGGATCGCCGACAGGATCGAGGGTACCCCGCAGTAGATCGTCAGCTGCGAGAACCGCGTTAGCTCCCGCTGGAGGTAGGTCGTCTTGAACTGTTCTCGCGCCACGTTGAACAGCTTCAGGGAGCCGATTAGTTCGTCGAGTTGCTCCTTCGCGCTCGGCGACAGCGCGTCGGCGTACTCGTTGCGCAGGTGGGTCGCGACGTACAGCTGCCAGGCCTCGTCGTAGTTGATCGCCGCCGAGACGGCCGAGAACGTACCGAACGACGATTCCTCGAGCGTCTCGTCGATCCGGTCGGCCCGCTCCCGGACGCTGTTGGTGTACCGCGTGACCGTCTCGCGCACCTCGCGGTCGTCGTGGTCCGCGACGGTGTCGGCGAGCTGGGTCGCCTCGTGGCGGATCGATTCGATAATGAGATCGAGTACGCGCGTTGGTGCGGCCGGCGTCGCGGGCACGGCCGCCTCGTTCGCGACGTCCTCGCGGAAGTCCACGACGCTCTCGAACCGGTCGCGCGCTTTTCCCGCCGCGCCGAACTCCTGGGAGAGGATGAGCTGGTTGACCGAGACGACCAGCGTCACGAGCGAGAACGTGCCCGCGATCATACCACTGGCGACGCGCGTGACGGAGTCCGGGTTGACGAAGTTGACGACGCCGAGTTCGTGTAACCCGACGACTAACACGAAGACGGCCAGCGACACCAGTCCGGCGACGGCCAATCGGTTCCCCTGAATCAGGAACCACTCGCGGAACCCGGTCAGCGGTCCCGCCTGCGCGCCCACGTCGGCCCCGTAGGACTCGAGCGTTTCGTCGGTCTCGGTCTCGGCGGACCCCATACCGACACCGTCCACGGACCCGACAATAAGGGCCTGCGTTGCACACGGCACCGACGCCGAAACCGCCCGTAGTGCGTCGGCAGTCGCCTTCGCGGATTCGTTCGCTGCCGCGCGACCGTCTCGATCGCCGAGGTGGCCACCCCTCGGGGTAGGGTCGTCCTGCAGGCTGCAGGGTTCAGGGCCTACACTGAAATGCGTCGGCGGTGTCGCGCTAGTACGATGCTCGGTGAGGGAAACGACCCGTGGACGACTCGAGGGAGATGACTCGCTCGGCGTCGACGAGTCGCCGTCGACTCCTCGCAGCGCTCGGGACGGGGATCGCCGGCGCGGCCGCCGGCTGTACCGGCGAGGGCGGCTTCGGGGGCGAGCCGTCCTACGAGGAGGGGAACGTCGGCGACGTAACCGCCACCAACGCCTCCAACCGCTCGGCGTCGGAGATGTCCGCGGCGACCGCGCTCGCCCAGCAAGAGCCGAACAACTCGGTGACGCCGCTCGAGACGCTCTCGCTGGTCGATCACGAGTTCGTCGTCGAGAGCGGCTACCTCGGGTCGACGATCCAGGGAACGGTCCAGAACACGGGGAGCGACCGGATCCAGATCGCCGAAGTCCGGACCCGCATCTACAACGAATCCGGCAACCTGATCGGCCGCTATTTCGCCAGCACGGGCGACTTCGAGGGCGGCGACGCGTGGGAGTTCCAGGTCGTCGTCCTCGAGTCGCCGTCCGACGTCGCCGAGTACGACATCACCGTGCTGGGGACGCCCTCCTGACGGCTGCCGCCGATCGAACGGCGACCCGACGGCGGTTGCGCCGGAACCGACTTCCAGCGGACCGGCTCAGGCGTTCTCCTCGTCCTGTAGCTCCGCGAGTTCGGCTTCGATCTCGCTGTCGTCGACCTCGTTCTCGAGGTCCTCGAGTTCGGACTCGTCGACCTCGCCCTCGACCTCCGGTTCGGGCTCGGGGGCGGACTCGCTCTCGCCTTCGCCCATCTCGGATTTGAGCGTCTCGAGTTCGGCCTCGACGCCGCTGCCGGCCGACAGTTGCTCGAGTTCGCGGTCGATGCTGTCCTTGTCGGAGATGACGTCGTCGAACGCGCCGGACTCGTGGAGTTCGTCGAGTGCGGCGGCGCGAGCCTCCATGTCCTCGGTCTTCTCTTCGGCGCGCTCGATCGCGCGACCGACGTCCTCGAACTCCTCGCCCGTCGCGGTCATCGCCTCCGAGACGGTCGAACTGGCCTCGGCGGCCTCGTAGCGGGCCTTCATCGTCTCCTTCTTGGTGCGGAACTCCTCGATGCGCTGCTGGAGTTCGTCCTTCTGCTCGATGAGCTGGTCCTGCTGGCTCTGCAGGTCGGAGATCTGGCGCTCCAGATCCTCGATCTGGCTCATCTTCGTCTTCTTCTTCTCGAGTGCGCGCCGCGCCAGATCCTCGCGACCCTGCTGGACCGCGGTGCGGGCCTGCTCGTTGTGTTTCTCGACGTTGTCCTCGAGGCGGCGTTTCTGCATCTCGAGGCGCTTTTTCTGCGTGGTCAGGTCGGCGATGCCACGTTTGACCTCCTGAAGCTGGTCGCGCATCTGCTCGTAGGAATAATCGAGCGTCTGGGTCGGGTCCTCGGCCCGGTTGAGCAGCGAGTTGATCTTCGACCGGATGACGTAGGAGGTCCGAGAGAGGATGCCCATACTCGTACGTAACGCTCGTCACCCTTAAAAACATCACTTCAACGACAGTCCGCGTGATTGTCCGATCGCTCGTCCCCTCGAGCCGCCGATTTCGGCCCTGCAGCGCTACGATTCCGTCCCGGCCCGGGCATCTCGACTCGCTCGGCGCTCGAACGCTCGCCTGAGGAGACGCCGATCCAGCGCCCCGATCGCCACGTAGCCGGCGACGCCGACCGTCAGCAGCGCCGCCGGCCAGCGAGCGGCCGGAACGGCCGCCCAGAGGAGGGAAACGGCGACCACTCCCAGCGGCGCGCCGAACCCGCCCGGCCGCAGCATGCGGCCCGCTCTCCCCGCGAGGAGCCGCCAGCCGAGGCCAGCGCCCGCGCCCCCCGCGAGGACGAGCGCCGTCTCGAGCGCTCCCACCTCGAGTCCCGCGACGCGGGCGACGATGCCCACGAGTACCGCCGTCACGGCGGCGACGCCGACGCCGAAGGCAAAGCGCTCGAGCGTGACGGCGACCGGGGATCGCAGCGGGCCGTCCGCGCTCCCAGTCGCTCCCGATCGGCCCGCGCCGTCCGTCGCCGCCGTCGGTTCGTCCGGCGCTCGCGTCGACTCCGACGCGTCACCCGTCGTCTCCGGGCTCTCTTGCCTCGTCGACGCCGCGGCTGACGACGACTGGTCGCTCGCCCCCCGGGCCGAATCGACGGTCGTCACCCGCTGGCCGGCGGTGATCGCGGTCGGACCGCTGCTATCGGGGTCGCCGTCGGCCGCGTCCAGCCAGGGCGATTCGACGTCGACGTTCGCGAAGCGGGGCGGTATCCCGGCGGCCAGCTCGAACGTCGGATGGTCCTGGAACTGGAGGTGGAGGTGGGGTTCCGTCGAGTTCCCGGAGTGGCCACATCGTCCCACCTGCTGGCCGCGCTCGACGCGCTCGCCCGGTTGGACCGCGACGCTGCCGGGCACGAGGTGGGCGAGCGTGCTGAACTCCTCGGGCGCGTGCTGGATCGTCACGTAGTTGCCGGGAATACTGCGTTTCAGCGGGTGAGCGAAGCCGCCGCCGCGCGAGGGCTCGAGGTCGGTGTCGAGGACGTCGACGACCACGCCGTCGGCCGGCGCGAGCACGGGTTCGTCGTAGCAGTAGTACTCCTCGACGGCCGGTTTCGTGCCTGCGGGTCGTGAGTGGCCGTCCTCGTCCGTGACGACGAGGTCGTAGGCGTAGCGCTGGGTCGTCGGGATCCACGAGTGGGAGTACTCCTTCTCGAGGCTGCCGTTGACGACGGTCCAGGTGCCCTCGACCGGCAGCCGGTAGGTGATCGGCCGCTCGTCGCTCGGATCGGGTACCGAGCCACGGTGGCGGACCATCGCGACGCCCGATCCGAGCAACTGGAGGACGTCTTGGACGAGCACCGGCGGGTTGACGAACGCCAGCGGGATCGAGAGGTAGGAGACGGCCCACTCGCGCGGGTCGCCCATGTGGATCCAGTCGGTGGGTTCGGTCTCCTCGTCGGCCCCTCGCTTGAGTGCGTAGTCGAACAGGGGTTCGACGAGCGGCCACAGGAGCAGGAGGAAGAACAACACCAGCGGCTGCAGGACGGACAGCGACTCGACGAGGTAGCCCGGCACGGAGAGAAACCCCAGCAGTCCGAACCGGCCCGGATCGAGGTTCCGGAGCAGTTGGCGGAGCCGCGTCGCCGCGCTCTCCGTCCCTGAATCGCCGCTGGCCCCACGGGGGATGTCGTCGCGACTCATGGCCAGTCGTCGACGCTCTCGAGCGCCGCGGCGAGTTCCTGTCGGATCACCGCCGACGGTTCGACCGACGGATGGCGGCCGTTGAACAGCGCCGCGACGGTGACGCCGTCGGGCCGACGCTCCGCGTAGGCGAACGAGCCGTAGTGGGAGCCGTTGTAGACGATCGCTCCGGGCTCGCGAACCGCCCGGCCGTCGGCCCAGAGCCACTCGAGCGCGTCGACGGCGGCGACCAGCGAGCGCGCCCGGGCGACGTGCTCGCCGGCCCCCTCGAACGCCTCGAGGACGAATCCGCCGTCGGCGCAACTGGTCTCCCCGTCGGCCCCGAAGACGCTCGGACACTGCTCCGCGTCGTCGTACCAGATCTCGTCGTCGGGACGCTCGCTCGGGGGCGTGTGCCCGAGTTCGATCCCCTCCACACCGGCCGGTTCGAACAGCACCCGCTCGAGGTGCTCTTGGTAGGGTTCGCCCGTCACGTTCTCCACGACCCGTGCGAGCAGCACGTAGCCGAAATTCGAGTACACCGTGTCGCTGCCCGGAGCGAACTGCAGCGGCTGGTCCAGCATGTACCGGATGACGTCCGCGGCGTCCGGCGGTTCCTCGAGCTCCAGCGCCTCCATCACCACCTGCGGATTGTACAGCGGGTTCGCGTGTTCGAACCGGTCCCAGCCGCCCGCGTGGTTCAGCAGGTGCTCGACGGTCACGTCGCGGACCCGCTCGTCGGCGAGGTCGCCACCCGGCGGCTCCACCTCGAGCAAGGGGTAGACCGCGTCGTCGAGAGCGAGCTCGCCCTCGTCGATCAGCCGCAGGACGGCCTCGCCCGTGAACAGCTTGGAGATGCTCCCGATGCGGTAGAACGCGTCCGGCTCCGCGGGCTCCGTGCGGTCGGGATCGCCCCAGCCGTAGCCGCGTTCGAACACCAGGTCGCCGTCGCGGGCGATGGCCACCGCGCCCGCGCCGAGGTCCAGGTCGTCCATGTACGCGAGCGTCGCCTCGTCGACGGCCTCGAGTTCCGGGACGGTCTCGCCGGTCACCGGTCGGTCGTCGTCCTCGTCGGCTCCATCGTCGTCCTCGGGCGGTTCACCGTCGTCGCTCGGTTCCCCGCCGTCGGCTGTATCGCCGTCGGCCGCGTCCTCGTCCCCGTCGCCGTTCCCCTCGGTCCCGAGACAGCCGGCGAGCAGGACGCTACCGGCTGCACTCGCCCGCAGCACCCGTCGCCGCGTCGGGCGGTCGGTCGATCTACCCGCGTGTTCGGTCCCCGTCATAGTCGGGACGAACGAGGGGTCTTCACGTAACCGTTTTGAGAACTCGATTTCACAAGCGATGCTAACGCGTCACGCTTCCGAACCGAACGGCGGTGCCGGCCGCGACCCGGAACCGTCATTGAGGTGGCCTGCGATACCCCGCTATGGTGTCTCCGGACGGCGGCCCGGTCGAGGACGAGGCGTCCTCCGCGGGCAACCCCGACGTCGACGCCCGCGAGGCGTTCTCGCTGCTGGGCCACGAGATCCGCCTCGAGATCCTGCTCGCGCTGCTCGAGGACTGGGTGGCGATCTACACGGAGCCCAAATCCTACGCCGAACTGATGGAGGCCGTCGGGATCCGCGACTCGGGCAAGTTCAACTACCATCTCGACCAGCTACGGGGGGTCTACGTCCGGAAGGTCGAGGACGGCTACGTGCCGACGGCGAGCGCGACCGCGCTCTACCGCGCCGTCCTCGCCCACCGTCCGACCGAGCCGTTCGCGTTCGATCCGACGCCGATCGACGCGGACTGCCCGATCTGTGGCGGCGGTACCGTCCTGCGCTACGAACGAGGCTTCGTCTCCGTCGACTGCGAGGACTGCGAGGAGTGGATCGGTTTCACCTACTCCTTCCCGCGCAACGGGTTCGAGAGCCACGACGCCGACGATCTCCTCGACGTGCTCGATGCGCGCGTCCGCCACGACCTCGCGCTCGCCCGCCAGGACCTCTGTCCGGACTGTTCCGGCTCGACGACGGTCGACCTCCGGATCGACGCGCTCGGGACCGACACCCCCTGGAAGGAGCCCCTCGACGCCGACGCCCACTGGGTGGAACTCGACTGCGACACCTGCTCGTTCACCGTCGGGATGGACGTCGTCTCCGCGGTCGTCACCGACGACCGGGTCGCCGCGGCGCTCCGCGAGATCGGCGTCGATCCCGACCGCCCCCTCTGGGCGCTTCCCGCCGGCCGGAGCCGCCTCGAGTCTCGCGATCCGCCGCGACTCGCCGTCGACCTCGAGCGCGACGCCGGGACGGTGACCGTCGTCGTCGACGCGGAGCTGACGGTCGAGTCCGTCACCGTTCGCTCGTCGTAGGGTCCGGTCGCCGCGCTCGAGTCGTTCTCTAATGTTCTCGCGTCTAGTTCCGAAATGACCGTCGCCACCACGAAAGCCTCTGACACGCTCGACCCTCCGGGGCTTGCTGTCGTTCGAAAGACGCGAAGCGTCTTTCGTGATCTCGAGGTAGCAAAGCTACCTCGACGAGTCGTCGCGGAACGGAGTTCCGCGAGATGACGAGAGACCGAAGGTCTCTCGAACCACGGTCCTCGCCTCCCGGCTGCGGTCTCTGCTCACGGGCGCAAAGCGCCCGTTCGCACGGGCCGAGGGATCTTCGATCCCTCGCGGCTTGCTACGCCCGGGAGGGATCGAGCGTGTCAGCCCCTTTCATTCCCACCCAACGTGGTCTGACCGGTCAGCCGACACGGGGTGGGAATGAAAGGGGCTGGCGGTATCCGGGAAGACGGGCGACGTAAGCACGCGAACGGAGGAGCGCGCGCAGCGAGCCCCTCGACCGGATAGCGCCAGGGGCTTTCGTGGTGTTTCGAACTGCAGCAGATCCCTCACGGTATCATCCGAACACGGTCGATCCAACGCGCTCGATCCCAACTTCTGTTAGCGTCCTCGAGAGACGATGCCCTATGAGCGACGTGTTGATACCCGGCGGCCGCGACGTGCGCGGGACGCTCGAGGAGCCCGGGGACGCCGATCCCGTCCGGGACGGCCCTGAATCGATCGTCGTCGCCTGCCCGCCACACCCCCAGCACGGCGGGTCGCGCAGCGACGGCCGCCTCGTCGCCGTCGCGGCGGCGCTCACCGACGCGGGCATCGCTTGCCTGCGGTTCGACTACGGCTCGTGGGACGAGGGCTACGGCGAGCGCGCTGACGTCCGCAACGCCGTCCGCTGGGCCGCCGACCGGTACGATCGGGTCGGACTCTTCGGCTACAGCTTCGGCGCGACGCTCGCGCTGCTGGCCGCCGCCGACCTCGCGGACGCCACGGGCGGGGCCGATCCCGCCGACGACGCGACACCCGCGGCCGTCGCCGCCCTCGCGCCCACGGCCCGCCTCGCGGACGATCTGGACGCCCTCGAGGCGCTCGCGGAGGTCTCGGTCCCCCTGTTCGTGGGCCACGGCGAGCGCGATTCGACCGTCGAGTGGGAACCGATCGTCGAGCGGGCGCGGGAGCGGGACGACGAGGTTCGTTCGTACCCGGCGGATCACTTCTTCGTGGCGAAGCACGGCGACATCGGGAGCGACGTCGCGGCCTTCTTCGAGCGGACGCTGCTCGAGGGGTGACTCGAGGCGATTCCGCTCTCGACCGTTCGGCGCGTCGAACAGTCACGCCGACCGCGAGAAGCGTTTTCCGTCGGGCGCTCGAGGGGCATCGATGTGAGCGCGATTTCTCCCGACGACGAGCGGCGGCGTGATCGACCGCGAGCGCGGATCGGCCCCCGATGACGGACGATCGCATCGTCCGCGCGGAGTCGTGGATCGAGTTCCACGACCTGCTCTCGGCGGACATGTGGCTGGACGACATCGAACGGCACCGCTCGCCGTACGTCTACCGCGGCGTCTCCGACGAGTCGTTCAGCCTTCAGACGCCGATCGATCGCTTCGTCGGCGACTCCGGGAAGTGGAAACTCGAGCCGTTGCTGTTGCGCAACTTCGCCCAGTACGCTCGCGGCGAGGTCGGCGAACCCGAATCGGTCTGGCACCTGCTGGCCATCGCGCGTCACTACGGTCTGCCGACCCGGCTGCTCGACTGGTCGTTCTCGCCGCTGGTCGCCGCGTACTTCGCCGTCCAGGACGGGAACACGGCCCACGACGCGGCGATCTGGGCCGCCGACTACCGGACCCTCCACGAGGAGCTGCCGGCCCACTACCGCGAGGTGCTCGAGGTGACCGAGACGAACATGCTCGACGTCCACCTGCTGTCGAACGCGACCCTCGAGTACGACGCCAGCCAGGGGGCGGGCGCGGACCGCGAGCAGCCGCTGCGAAACCTCAACGACGTCTCCCGGATCACCGAAATCTGGCGGGAGATGTGGGGCGTGGAGGACGAACCCGACGATCAGTACGTCCTCTTCTTCCGTCCGCCGGCGATCGACGATCGCATCGTCAACCAGTCGGCGGTCTTCTCGTTCCAGTCGGATCCGCGACTGGCGCTCGACGAGTGGTTCGCCGAGCGCGAGGACTGTTACCGGAAGATCGTCGTCCCGGGCGAGCGCAAACTCGAGTTTCGCGACAAACTCGACCAGTTGAACGTCAACCACCGAACGCTGTTCCCCGACCTCGAGGGGTTGACGACGTGGCTCAAGCGGTACTACCAGCCGTCGGGATGAACCCGAACGGCCGAAGACGTTCGGCTCGGAGCCGGACGGCGACCGATAGCCACAAGCTGTCGGCGTCGAGACAGGTGGTATGGCCGTTCCGAAGACGATTCGGCGAGCGCTCGCCGACCGATCGATCGTGGGCCGGGTTTGCCTCGAGGCCGGGGCCGGCGTCGGCAACGCGACGGCCGGCCTCCTCGAGGCCGACCCCGCCGCGGTCTACGCCGTGACGAACGACGCCGACCACGCGCTCGAGGTTCGGGAGCGGATCGAGGACGATCGAGCGGCGGTCCTGTACGCCGACCTCCGGTCGATCCCGTTGCCAGACGACAGCGTCGACGTGATCACCGCCCACGCGCTGTTCAACGTCGTTCCACCGGCGACGGCTGCGGCGATCGCTGCGGAACTGACCCGGGTCGTCGCCTCCGGTGGGACGCTCGTGATCGACGACTACGCGCCGCTTTCCGACGCCGAACCGGTTCGAGAACTGTTCGCCGTCGAGAACGCGGCCACGGAACTCGCCGACGGCCGCCCGGCGCTCACGTTCTACCCCGCCGACGCCCTCCGGCGGCTGTTCGCCGGCCACGGCTGGGGCCACGATCGCACCGAGACGATCCTCGAGCCGGTGCCCTGGACCGCCGACCTGCTCGAGGCTCACGCGGACGTCGTCCGCGAGCAGGTTGCGGACCTCCCGCCAGCACTCGCGGCCCCCCTCGTTTCCCGTGCGGATCGTCTCGTGGACGAGATCGGCTCCCGCGAGGTGGGATCGATGTACAGCCTCGCGCTGCACTACGACGGTGCGCTCGAGTCGTCTTCCCGGGGGTGACGACGGTGCGCGAGCGACGAACCGGGGCTACGGAATCCCGCCTGCCATCCGCTCGAGCACCCGTGCGAGAGCCACGTTCGGCTCCCGTCGGCTCGACGAGACGGATCGGGACGCGAAGTCGACGCCCACGCATGCTAGGGGGGTGCGATACGGTCGCGCCGCCCCGGATACCGACATGAACCGCAACGATCGACAGATCGTCGGCTTCACGACGATCGGTCACGCGATGTTTCACCTCTACGAACTCGCGATCCCGCTGTTTATCGTCGTCTGGCTGCCCGCCTTCGACACCTCGCCGGCCGTCCTCGGGACGCTCGTCGGCGTCGGCCTCGCGCTGATCGGCCTCGGTGCCGTCGTCAGCGGCGTGCTCGCCGACGAGTACGGCTCGAAGACCCTCGTCACGGTCTCGATCCTGGGGATGGGCAGTTCTTTCGTCCTGCTCAGTGCCGCGCCGACGCTCGAGGTGCTGGCGGTCGGCCTGCTCGTCTGGGGGGCCGCCTCGAGCCTCTATCACCCGGCGGCGCTGTCGCTGCTGACCCGTGGGGCGGCCGAGCGGGGGACGGCGCTCGCGTACCACGGCGCGGCCGGGAACGTCGGGACGGCGCTCGGCCCGTTCGCGGCGGCGATCCTGCTGACGGGGCTGCCCTGGCGGACCGTCGCCGCGGTGCTCGCGCTACCTGCCGTCGTCGCCGTGGCGCTGGCGTTTCGGTTCGAGTTCGACGAGACGGCGGGGACCGACGGCGGGACGGCGTCGCCCGCGACCGAGACTGGGCTGACCGGCGTCGTCGGCTTCTTCAGGCAGTCCCGGGCGCTCTTTACGGCCGGCTTCGTCGTCGTCTTCCTGCTCGTGATGACCCACGGGCTGTACGCTCGCGGGGTGCTGTCGTTCCTGCCGGAGATCCTTTCCGACCTGCCGCTGTTCGATCCCGTCGCGATCGGCGGCGAATCGTTCGAACCGAGCCAGTACGTCTACGCCGGCCTGCTCCTGCTCGGCGGCATCGGCCAGTACGTCGGCGGGAAGTGGACCGACCGGACGCGAACCGAGTACGCGCTGATCGGTACGTACTCGGTCGTCGTGCTCGCCTCGCTCGCGTTCGTCCCCGCCGCGAGAACCGGTCTCTGGGCGATCCTCGCCGTCTGTGCCGTCCTCGGGATCACGATCTACATGTCGGCACCGATCCGGCAGGCGCTGCTGGCCGAGTACTCCCCGCCGGACGTCCACGGCCTCTCGTTCGGCTACTTCTACCTCGGCGTCTACGGCGTCGGCGCGGTCGGCGCGTCGCTCGCCGGAATCGTGCTGACCTACGGGACGCAGACGACGTTTTTCCTCGCGTTCGCGGGCATCGCGGCCGTCGCCGTCGCGCTCGGCGGCCTGTTGCTCGTTCGGTTTTCCAGCTACCGATTCGACTGACTCTCTGCGGCGCTCGAGGCGGCCTACGACGCGGATATCGACTTCGAGCGGATCGGTCCGCCGGCTCGAGCGGTGCCGGGGTCCGTCGCGGCGTCGAGACGCTCTCCGTCCGACTCCGGGAGGCGTTCGCCTTCGAGCGCGAGCGCGGCCACTACGAGTCCCCTCCGAGGTGGAGACGGCGGTATCGTGGTCAGTCGGCGCGGATGGAGACGTCGGGCTGGTGTTCGCAGTCGCCGCTGACGAACTGTTTCAGCACTCGCTCCTCGACGCGGTGGAGGGTTTCGCTACACGTCGATTTCGCGAGGTCGAGTTCGTCCGCGAGGTCGACCAGCGTGATCCGGCGCGGGGTGTCGTAGTAGCCCCGGTCGATCGCCTCGTGGAGGAGCCACCGCTGACGGTCCGTCAGCAACGCGTCCGACTCGGCCTCGGGCTGGATCCGATCGATCCGGTACCGGACGCCGGCTTCCTCGAGGCGCTCCCCGAGGTCCGAAAGCTGGTGTTGCGGGAGCGTCGTCTCGAGGGTCATCCGGCCGTCGGCGACCTCGAAGGGCATACTCAGCGGGACGCCGGCCCGCTGGATCGCGCTCAACACGATGGGCGTCGTCGTCTCGAGTTGTACTCGTCGGCGGTGACAGGCCGACTCCTGGACCGTCAGCGTCGGCACGGACTCGAGCGATCGCAACTCCTCGCAGACGTCGGCGGCGTCGGCCCCGATGATCTCGAGGCGGACGGTGCCGACCCCGTCGGTCACGGTCGCCGCGAGGACCCGGAACCGGGCGTCGAATCGGTCGTGGGGCAGTCGGCCGAGCCACGCGTCCGTCGGAATCGTGATAGTGAGTTCGACGTAGGGCATGGTCGAGCGGTGAACGAACCCGATCGCCGGTCGTCGCCGATCGGATCGCGTCTATCCGTTCGTTTTAGGCCGCCCTAAGAATAGGTTGGCGCGGACATATTCGGCTCGGACGGATAAACGACCCTCGAACGACGGGACGGACGGCGCGGAACTACCACGTCGGTCTCGACGACCGTCTCACGGAGCCGAGTCGTCGGAACGGGCCGCCGACTCCTCCCGTGCCAGCACGATGAGCGCCGTACTCGGTTCGACCGCCTGGGGTGCGATGTCCTGCTCGCCGTCGAACCGGGCGACGTCGCCCGCGGTTACCTCGTAGGTGTCGTCGTCGAGGTCCAGTTCGATCGCCCCCTCGAGCAGGTGGAAGACGATCTCCCGTCCCGGATGCGAATGCGGCGCTACGCTCTCGCCGTCGTCGAGTTCCAGCCGGATCGTTTTCGGCTCTTCGTCCGGAAAGACGTTTGCGTGTGGGGTACTCTCCAACTCCGACAGGGATCGAATCGTTGGCATTCGTGAGTCACCTCGTCGCCGAGCACGCGTGCCGTCGCGACGGGACTCGTCGAGACGGTCCACGTCCCCGGCGTCCGATCACGAATCGGTACGCGTTCACCGCCCAAAAACGAGGTGTCGAATCCGTTTGTCCGAACACTGATAGGGGCTCGTCGCCCGTCTCGAGGGACTCCCTCGAAGGCCGTTCTCACTCGCTGTCCGTCGCCGAGTTGTCGCCCTCGCTGTCGTGGGCCTCCGCGTCGTCGCTCGGACGCACCCGGAAGGGACGCATCATGTCGTAGTCCTCGTGTTCGACCATGTGGCAGTGCCACATGTACTCGCCCGTCTGATCGTTGAACAGCCCCTCGTACTCGCCGAAGTGGACGACGAGGTGGACGACCTCCGCGGGGTCGACGGTGACGACGTCGTTCCACCCCAGTTCGTACGGCTCGGGCGACTCGAGCGAGTCGACGTCGACGCCGTCGGTCTCCCGGTCGTAGTCGCTCAGCGACTCCCGACCCAGCACCTGGAAGTGAACGAGGTGGAGGTGCATCGGGTGGGACATCCCGGTGTTGTTGGCGATGCTCCAGATTTCGGTCGTCCCGAGTTCCGGCTCCTCGGTGACTGGATCGTCCAGCGCGTACCCGGAGGGCTGTTCTCGGTTGCCGAGGAAGTGTTTCATCCGACCGTACTCGTCGCTTCCCGCGGCGAGCGTGAGATGCCGGTGTTGCTCGGCGGCGTCGACGGGGAGGTCCGGTACGGTCGCCAACTCGTCGGGAACCGTGCCGGTAGTTCCGCCATCGTCGTCGGTCCCGGCGTCGGTCTCGCCCCCGCTTTCCCCGCCGTCGGCGGATGCGTCCGCTACGTCGATCAGCATGATCTCCGGCAGCGGCTTCGTCTCCTCGTTTTTGTCGTCCGAGCCGCGGTACAGCGACGGGGCGTCGTTGTGAAGCAACAGCGTCTCGCCGGCGTACGCCGAGAAGTCGACGACGACGTCGGCCCGCTGTCCCGCCCCCATCTCGAGGCGGCCGTCGATCTCGACCGGCTCCGAGAGGAGGCCGCCGTCGTTGCCGATCTGGACGAACGACGGCCCCGCGTCGCCCGTCTCGCCGGCGGTCTCGTCGTACTCGAGCAGCTCGAGATCGTAGAAGCGGCTGTTGGAGCCGTTGAGCAGCCGGAACCGGTACGTCTCGGGGTCGACCGAGAGCCGCGGCCAGGCCTTCCCGTTGACGACGGGGACGTCCCCGTAGAACTCTGGGACGATGCTCGTCTCGGGATACGACTCGTCGCCACCCCGGGCTTCCGAGACGGCCGACGGGTAGAACAGCGAGCCGTCCTCGTCGAGGCTCCGGTCCTGGATCACGAGCGGAATCTCGTCCTCGCCGTCGGGCAGGTCGAGTCCCCGCTCGTGGTCGCTCCGGAGGAGGTAGAACCCGGCGAGGCCGGCGTAGACGTTCAGCCGCGTGATGCCGACCGCGTGGTCGTGATACCACAGGGTCGCCGCCGGCTGGTCGTTGACGTAGTAGTAGTCCTTCTGCTCGAACTTGGGACCGGTCGCTTCGAAGTCGCGAGTGAACCATCCTTGCGCTTTGCCGTCGCTCGCGGCTTCGACGTTCCCGCCGTGGAGGTGCGTGACGGTCCGCACGCCGTCGATGTCGTACGGGATCATCTCCTCGTGAACCGTCGTATCGACGGGCAGGAGGTGCTCGTCCGGCAGGTCGTTCTGCCACCGGACGTAGATCGGTTCGCCCTGCTCGGCCTCGATCGTCGGGCCGGGGAACTGGCCGTCGTACCCCCAGACGGTGGTCGGCGGCAGGTCGCTGTGGAGTCGCTGCTCGAACTCGTTCATCTCGAGTTCGTAATAGGGCTGGCCGTCCTTCGTCCCGGCCGGCTCCGCGACGCCCGGCCGGGGCACCTCGTCGACCCACTTCTCGAGATCGGGCGAGGAGTGATCCGCGACGGTCCGCGGCTCCGCCTCGTCGTCGGACGGCGTTCCGTCGGTGTTCGAGGGGACGTCGTCCGTCGTACAGCCCGCGACGGCCGAGAGGCCCGCGACGCCCGAGGACAGCAGGAGCGTCCGCCGAGAGAGGTACGTTCCCGTTCGACTGGTGCGGTCGGTCATATCCGGGTATATGAAGCCGGTGCAAATAGCGGGTCGCCGGATTCTTGCCCCGTGGGAACCGGAAGAATATGTTCGGGCGGGAAACGACCCCTGGGAACGCGGCGGAATACGTTCGGAACGGCTGGTTATCGTCTCCAGACGGCTACCTCGACCGACGACGCAACGCCACGATACCGGCGGTTCCTCGTCCGAACGCTACGACCGCGTCCTCGAGTCGCTCGTCGACGGCGGCTTCCCGGTTGGCGCAGTTAGGGCCGCGCCGAGATCACGCAGGCAAACGGCGGCCCGACCGTCCGCGCTACGACCTGCGTCCGATGTTCTACTCCAGCTTCGCCTGCATACATTCTTGGTTCAATGACACGATAGTCGAACGCAACGAATGTGCGACGATACAGGCAAAGTCGATCGGGAGTTCTTTGAAACGTACGTCGGGTCGGAGCTGGGAACGACCCGCGAGTCGACCGCTCTCGGGCCCGCGTACGGGGTCGACTTCGGCGTCATCGATCCGGGTTCGGAACGGCTGGTCGTCGCGGCCGATCCCCTCTACGTCTATCCCGCGCTCGGCTTCGAACGGGCGGGTCGGCTCGCCCTCCACAGCGTCCTCTCCGACGTCGCCGTGAGCGGTATCCCGCCGACGCATCTGACGGTGAACTTCACCCTTCCGGCGTCGATGGCCGCCGAGGAGTTCGCGTCGCTGTGGGGCGCGATCACCGACGAGTGCGATCGCCTCGGCGTCGATATCGTCGCCGGTCACACCGGCTGGACCGGGGCGACGTACCCCGAGATCGGCGGCGCGGTGGCGCTGGGACTCGGCCCGGGAGCGGAGATCGTCCGTCCCGACGGCGCGCGGCCCGGCGACAGCATCCTGCTCACGACGGGGCCGGCCCGGGAGGTCGCTGGCCTGTTCGCGACGCTGTTCCCGGACGCGTTCGACGTCGACTCCGCCCTCCTCGAGCGAGCGCAAGCACACCTCGAGGAGACGACCGTCGTCGAAGACGCGACGACGGCGGCGGCCGCCGGTCCCGTCTCCGCGATGCACGACGTGACCGAGTGTGGCGTCCGGGGGGCGCTCGTCGAGATGGCGGCGGCCGCCGGCGTCCGGCTCGAGGTGACCACCGAGGGGGTCCCCGACCAGCCGGCCGTCGACGCGATCTGTGAGGCGGTCGACATCGACCCGTGGACGGTCTCCTCGCGGGGAACGTTGCTGTTGACCGTCCCCGAACGCGGCGTCGAGGCCGTCGGTGAGGCTCTCGAGCGTCGGGGGACGCCGGTGACCGAACTCGGGACCGTCCGGTCGGGTGACGGGGTGTCGATCGACGGGGAGCCGGCGTCGCCGCCGCGAACCGATCCGGCGTGGGAGGCGTTTCGACGCCTCCGGGAGACCGCCTGAGACGGACTCCGGTACCGACGTTCCGGGGCGACTGCAGGACGGGGTCGTCGGTCGTGCCCGAACCGACTCCCACCGGACCGTCGCCTGTGAAGATATTCGGCGAAAGACGGGAAACCGGCGGCGCGAAACCGACGCGTATGCCGGCAACGAGCGTCGACGACGAGCGCGAGTACGACGACGACCGATTCTCCGCCCGCGAGGTCTTCCGCACCGAGCGATCGAAGACCGTCTGCGGCTACTTCGAGCCGGGACAGTTCATTCCCGTCCACGCGCCCGACAGCGACGTCACGATCGTCGTCCGGTCGGGGACGGGACTCGTCCGCGACGGGGACGAGGAACACGAGGTGTCACCGGGAACAGTCGTCACGATCCCGGCCGGCCAGGATCGGGGCGTTCGCGCCGAGGGCGAGCGGCTCGAGGCCGTGCTCGTGACCGCGCCGCCGCCGACGGACGCCGAACACGACCCGGTGCGTCGCGGGCTGCAAAACGACGAGTTCGAACCGGATCGCTGATCGACCCTCTTTTCGGTCGCGGCTCGTGGGTACACCGGGTCCGATCGGCGAGGGCGTCGGCGGCCACTCGAGCCGCGAGCCGAATCGCTTCGGCACAGGGGCCATCGTTCCCGCCTGAGTATCCCCGGTAGCTTCGCGATGACGACCGAACTAGACCTCCGGGACCGACCTGCAGACGAGTATCGAACCCCGCTTTTCGAGGCGCTGACGGCGGCCGACCCCGGCGACCGCTTCGAGATCGTCGCCGACGAGGACCTCGATCCCCACCTCGTCCGGTACCAGCTCGAGCACGACCGCGCCCTCGAGTGGGCGTACGACCACCCCGATCGGGAACCGCGGAACCTCGAACTGACGGTCGGTGACCCGCTCGAGGGCGAGCGCGCCACGATCGACGTTCGCGATCTGAAACCCCAGCGCCGCCACGGCGTCCTCCTCGAGATATTCGACGAGCTGGACGCCGGCGAGGGGTTCGTCCTGGTGAACGACCACGATCCCAAGCCGCTGTACCACGAACTCCGGTCGATGCACGGCGACGTCGTCGGCTGGGAGTACGAACGCGAGGACGATGGCGAGTGGCGCGTCGCGATCGAGAAGACGGGCGCGTCGGCGGCGGCCGACGGCGACGTCGTCACCAGCTACGACGTTCGCGAGATCCCGAAACCGGAGCGCCACCCGACGATTCACCACCGGTACGGGATGATCCCCGAGGGCGGGACGATGGAGATTATCGCGCCACACGAACCGCGGCCGCTCCGCCAGGAGTTCCACCAGCGCTACGGCGACGCTTTCGAGTGGGAAATCGTCGAGCAGGAGCCGGGACGGTGTCGCGTCCACGTTACGAAGCGGAGCGACGCCGGGACGGACGCGAACGCAGCCGAGTCCGACGCCGACGGCGGCGACGACGGATCGGATGCGCTCGAGATCACCGAGGAACTCGACGTCCGCGACCTGCCGCCGGCCCAGCGCCACGAGAAGATCTTCGACGCGTACGCTGACCTCACCGGCGGCGAGGGGTTCGTCCTGGTGAACGACCACGATCCCAAGCCGCTGTACCACCAGTTCGACGCCGAAGCGGGTCCGGAGTTCCGGTGGGAGTACCGGACGCAGGAGCCGGGTGAGTTCCGCGTCCTGATCGGGAAAACCGAGACGGCGGCCGCCGCGTCGGACGAACGCGACGCCGCGGACGCCCCGTTCTGAGCATGACCGAACGTACCGGCGGCGACTCCGAGACCGGCGTCGCCGTGACCTTCCACCCTCAGGAGTGGACCGACACCTCGGCACAGTCTCACGAGTGGAACAGAAAGCAGTTGGTTCCCGCCCCGGAACGCGAGCCGGTGACCTACGTCGTTCCGCTCGAGGACGGGACCGACGAGACGGGGACCGTCTACGCGGACGAATCGTACGAGGCGAACCTGCTGCAGGATCATCCGGCGGCTCCGACGTGGGTGCGGGAGTGGGACGACCCGTACTACGTTACGACCGAACTGATCGAGGCGTAAGTCCTCGATCGACGGCGGCTCCGACGCCGACGGAATCGCCTGCTATTCCGACTCGAGCGCACGGTGTTCGCTCACTCGCTAGGCCGACTCGACGGCCTCGAGCAGGTCGTCGTACGGCGGTTCGTTCGTCGGATCGTCGGCGACCCACCGGTACGCGACGGTACCCTCGTCGTCGAGGACGAACACCGCCCGGTTCGCGATGCCGTGGAGGCCGAGGTCCGGAATGTCGGTCTCGACGTCGTAGGCGCTGATCGCCTCGCGGGCCATGTCGCTGACGAGGTCGAACTCGATCCCGTGTTCCTCGCGGAACGCTCCCTGCGAGAACGGCGAGTCCGCGCTCACGCCCAGTACGGTCGCTCCGGCGTCCTCGAACTCGGCCAGTCGGTCCTGCAGGGCGACCATCTCGTTGGTACAGGGCGGCGTGAACGCACCGGGGAAAAAGGCGAGGACGATCGGTCCGCCCCCGAAGTAGTCGTCGAGATCGAACGGTTCGTGGTCGCTGGTGCCGATCGTCGCCGTGAACGTCGGTGCAGTATCACCGGGTGTTGGCATACGTGGTCGTGTTGGACGACTGGCAGCATAAACGCCGTCCCGAACGCTCGAGTTCCCGGCCACTTGTCCGCGATGTCACCGCACCAGCGGCGGCCGTGGTCTAACCGACCTCGTCAGGAACGTGGTCGTTCGGTCCAGCACTCCGCTAGCTGTGAGTAGCTCCCGAATCCGGTCGGAACGGAGTGTCGGATCGTCACCGCTCACGGACGATAGACACCACACTCACGGCGATGACGGCGATGCTGACGTAATAGAGGAGAAACAGGACGGGAACGCCAACCCAGGGGAGGGCTTCAACGCCGCCGTACCTGACGAGAAAGAGCGCGCCGACGAAGCTATCGACGAGAAACCGCGGATCGAACAGTGCCCGCATCGGAATGGCGTCGACGAGAACCGTAGCGATACCACTGAGCAGCACCGTGCAGAGACCGAGACGCAGTTCAGAACGGCCGGATGAGTACATAGGTCGTCGTGTCGGTTTACGCTGCAAGTGTTTTCTGATGTGTCATATTCACGCCGGCGTCTCGAACGGTCGAGTTCGGACGGAACGCGACGGTCGGCTCGTACCTGGTTGATCGCGTTGCGAAACGCTTAGTCCCGTCCGTGGCGGGTAAGACACTTCGAGAGCCCGATCAACTCGACCGGCTCCGAATTATCGGGCGAGTAGACGACCATCTGGCCCTTCTCCATGTAGGGCACTTTCGACTCGAGGTTGCTGGGGATGTTGACGCTCTTGATGGCGTCCTCGTCGCCGAGGTTGAGGACGACGGTGGTGTTGATCTGCTTGAAGACGGCGTCGTCGATGTCCTGTGGGTCCTGCGTGATGAGGAACAGACCGAGGCGCTCCTTGCGGCCTTGCTTGGCGGCCTCGGTGAACTTTTTGATGACCTTCCCCGCCTGCACGCTGTCGGCGTCGGTGAGGAAGTTGTGGGCCTCGTCCATCCCCAGCACGAGCGGCGTCTCCTTGATCCGGTCGTAGGTGGGATCGTTCGAGAGCTTCTGGTCGATCAACAGCGAGGAGAGCGCGAGGACGACGGTTTCGGTCGCCCGGGTGTCGGTGATGTGGTAGGTCGGGACGACCGTCAGCCCGCCGGGGCGGACGAACTCGTGGATCAGGTCGGTGATCGGCCGGGCGTCCTGGTCGAAGACGTGGCCGAAGCCGAGCACGCGCCGACGGACGGCGTCGAAGGTCGCCTCGTGAACGCGGCCGGACTCGTCGAGTTCCTCCCGCAGCGCGGGGTCGTCGAGAAACGTCGTGAACTCGTCGTAGGTCGCGTCCGCGCCGTACTGCTTGCGAAACCGCGGCAGGAGAACGCTGACCAGCGCGCCGTACTGGTTGTCGTTCAGGCCACTGCCCGCGACCAGCCACGGGTTCTCGTGGACCATCGCGAACGGGATGGTGAACTCGACCTGCTCGGCGCGGTGGTGGTCGGCCGCGTAGCTGGCATCACCTACTTTCGGGACGAACGCCGTCGTATCGCCGACGCCGCCGTAGGCGACTCCCTCGCGCTCGAGCCGGCGGGCAAAGTCGCCGTCGAGGTCGGGGTTGTCGTCGTGCATCTGGGCGTACTCGTCCTGCGGGTCGAACTGGACGACGGCGGGCTGGACTTCGCGGCCGTCAGCCATGGGATACGTGCGTTCCTCGGCGAGATACTGCCGGAGGATGTTCTTCGCGCCGTGGGTCTTCCCCGATCCCGTGCCGCCGGCGATCAGCGTGTGGCGGAACACGAGGGGATCGCCGGCCTCGTAGTCGTCTTTCAGCCGGTAGTCGATCGTCGGCGGCGAGGCCGCCGTCTTCACCTTCTCGCCGCCGACCGAGAGGTGACCGAGGAAGACGCCCTCCTCGGGCATCTTCAGCCCGGTCTTGATCTGCTCGGTGTCGTCGGCCGCCCGGATCACTGTCTGGGGTTTCGGGACCCGGTCGGTCATTCGCCGCTTGAGTTCCCCGTCTTCTCGGTAGAGGACGGCGACGGGCTCGAGTTCGGCGACGAACTTGTAGTCGGCCTCCTCGATGCCGTCCGACCGCATCGCCCGGCGGGCGTGGATCTCGGTCGCGTCGTCGGCGTGGTACTGCTGGGCGTACTCGAGTCCCGTGATGCGGCAGAACAGCGTCTCACCGTCGGGATAGGGGGCGAGCAGGTAGCTGCCGATGCGGACCGACGAGCGGTTGCCCTGTGTGACGTAGGCTTTCAGCGTCGTCTCGTCGCCGTCCTCGGCGACGCGCAGCCCCTGGGAGACACAGAGCGCGCCGATGCCGACGTCCTCGCCGCGCGGTTCGACGCTCGTGGTCTCGAACGCGTCGTCGGTCGCCGGCCCGTCGTCCGTTGCGTTCGCGCTCGAGTCGGCCGTCGCGGCACTCGCGCCGTCCCCAGCGTCGCCACCGGACGTCGACGCGTCCGCCTCGCGTCCCGACGAGTCGGCGTCGAAGTCGGTGAAGTCGCCCAGATCGCTCATGTCCTGTCCAACAGGGCGGGTCCACAAACACGTTTCCCTCCGCGCGAGTGTCAGCCGATCGCGACGGTATCGCCTTGACGGACGTCCGCTAGAGTGATACGGCCGCCGCCTCGGTCGCAGTGACCGGTAGTTCTCCGGTCGGGTCCGACCGCTGGCGGACCGGACGGAATCGGTCGACAGGATTAGGACAGTCGGCTGGAAACTCGTGGTCGATGATCGGTTTCGTCCTCGAGAACCCGCTGGCGGGGGCTCTGCTGGTTGCGTCCTGGCTCGTCCTCTGTCTGTACGCGGGATCGGCGCTGTGGTGGCTCTTCGAAACCGTCGTGCTCGCCCGGGGCTGGCGGACCGATCCCGACGCCTACGAGTGGGGACTCGAGGACGTGCAGGTTCGGATCCTCACGATCGACGCCGAGGCCGTCGTCCAGGCGACGGTCGACGCGGTGCCCGATGCGATCGAGGACGTCCACGTGATCGCCGAGTCGGACCTCGCGATCGACGGCGCGACGGTCCACGTCGTTTCCGACGAGTTCGACTGCGAGGCGACCGCCAAGGGACGCGCCGTGGAGTGGGCGCGCCGGAACGTCCCCTGCGACCGGGAGTACGTCTGCTACCTCGACGAGGACACGATCGTAACCGGGTTCTCGGGGTTGCCCGACGCCGACGTCGTCCAGTTCACTGAGAAACCGCTCTACACCGGGTCGTGGCTCGCGTACTGCTGTGAGGTGTTCCGGATCGGCTACCAGTACGAGCAGTTCGGCTTCCACCGTCTCCGGTACCCGCTCTACGCGTGGGGCGGCGGGATCGCGATCCGTTCGTCGCTCGAGGGGGCGATTACGTGGGACGCCGAGACGGTCACCGAGGACACGAACTTCGTCTGGCGGGCCGCTTCGGAGCGCGACATTTCGTTTGCGATCGTCGACGCCCGGTTTCGCAACCAGGCACCCCCGTCGGTGTGGACCATGATCCGCCAGCGGCGGCGGTGGATCTCCGGGACGCGCGCCGACGGCCACCTCCTGCCGCTCCGGTATCGGCCGCTGTACTACACGCGGATCGTCGCGTGGGCGTTCTCCCCGTTGCTTCCGGCGGTGGCGATCGCGTCCGTCCTGGCACCCGACGCCGTGCCGTCGCTGTACGTGTACGGCGGCCTCTCGGTCGCGCTGACGGACATCCTGTTCGTCTACACGTTCGCGGGGCTGGTCGCCTACCGCAAACGCCTGCTCGCCTGGCCGGTGCTACTGCTGGTGACCCCGGTAGCCGTCACGGCCCACGCAATCGGCGCGCTCTGGGGGTTCGTCAGCCCGGTCGAGTCCTTCGACGTGACCGAGAAGGTCCCGCCGGAGACGATCGAGCGCGTCAACGCCGGCCTCGAGGCCGGCGACCTCACCGCCTACGACGGGACGGAGCGACTCGTGCGTGATACCGACGAGGCGAACACCCTGACGGGGTCGCTGCTGGACGACTAACCCGGACGCCGATCGGACGGTGGACGATCGATCGCGGACGAACGGTCTACCGCAAAACAGTCACGTGGAACGGTCGGACGCCCGAGGCTGCCGAACTCAACACTCCGCGTCGTCGACCCCCTCGAGGATGTTCGGCGCTGCTGACTACCGTCCGATGCTCGGATGAGCGATACGGCCGTCAGCGACGAGTTCTCGAACACTGATTCGGGTGCTCCCCGCCGATTCGTACGTCCGGTGACGCCGTGTACCGGTAAGCGAGAAACGACCATCAACGATCAATCCGCGTCCACGCCGCTACTCGTCACTTGCTCGGTAGCTCCCCAGCCGTCGGTCACGTCGAGGCTGGCGTGGGACGGGAGTCCGGGCGCTGCTGTGACTCGCACTAACCGAGACGGTGTCGTTACGACCGCAGGACATTCGCCGTCACCAGACGGCTCTCGTGATTCCACGCTCCCGATGAGAATATTATCGTCCGATATCTCGAGCGACTGCACGCGGAGACCGTGACACCCATTCGGGGCTCGAGTCTCGACGTAGAAGAGCATCGCCGTCTCGAAGTCGGTCTCCTCGATAAACGTTGCTACCCCGTGTTGTGCATCGCCCGAGGAACTCTCGTAGGCGAACGCCGCTTCGGCTTCCTCGGCGGACGTGACGTGGACAGCGAGTGAGTGGTCATCGCGACCGACCTCGTCGAACGTAAGCGACGGTGTACTCTCGGACACGTCATACTCCCACTCCTCGACCGGCTCCGAGCGTTCCCCCGCTCCGGGACCAGAACCGAGACACCCAGCGAGGTGGAACGAGAGGGCGCATCCTGTCGTGGCGACGAGTTTGCGGCGTTTCACGTCGCACGCATTCAGGTGAGCCGACAAGTGTTTTTTGCACGGTCTACCAGTGCTATCGAATACGGCTGTCGGACGCTCGAGCAGAATCAGTCCTCGTCGTCGCAGGTGGCCTCGAGGAGACCGGAGTCGGGATCGTAGGTTACGAGACCGGCGTTCTCGAGGGCGGGGACGTGCGAGTGGTGCAGTTGGATCGCGACGCGGTCCTCGTCGACCGGTGCGGCGGGTTCGGTCGCCGCGAGGGTCGCAGCGAGGTTCTCGAGCGGGAACGGCTGGCCGTGGTCGCCGAGTTCCTCGAGGATGCGGAGTCGGACGGGGTCGACGACGTCGGCGAGCACGTCCGTCACGTCGCAGTCGCGCTCGAGCAGGGAGCGGAAGGCGGCGGGCGGCACCGGCGGTTCGCCGGTGAGTCGCACGCCGACGTCGGCGTCCCACTCGAGCAGGTCGTGATCGGCGAGTCGGGGCAGGTGGTTGTGGACGAGGTCGATCCGGACCTCGTGTCGGCGCTTGCCGTCGGCGACGTCCTCGCCCTCGCGTTCGAGCAGTTCGGTCGTCACCTCGGCGAGCGACCGGCGACGATCGCGCTCGAGGATCTCGAGCAGTCGGATCCGGCGCGGATGACGGAAGACGTCGTATCGGTCGGCCGGGACGTCGGTCAGTGGGGACGTGTCGCCGATCCCGCCGAGGTGAGCGTCCGAACTCATCACCTGTAGTCACCGGTGCAACCGGGTTAAGCGCGTTTCCAAAACGATTTGGGTTAGTGAAATGATGTTTTATCCGGGTTCGACGCGCACGGACGACACGCCTGCCGGCATGGGGGCTTCGGGACCGACGGTCGACCGATCCGCTGGAACGCCTCGAGCGGGAGCGACGACACCGCCGTCCGGTACCGGCGGACGGGTCAGCCCTCGGCTTTTTGCGTCTACGCGACGTAATCTCGGGACATGCTCATGGTCCGCGGTCGCGCAGGGGGGACCGAACTCACCGGGACGCTGTACGAACGCGGTGAGCGAGCGCCTTCCTTCCAGGGTGCCCCAGACGAGGACGCCGCCTACGTCTGGGTCTGTGACGAGTTCTACGAGGTCGACAGCGGTGGGACGGTCCAGCGCATCGACGGCCGCGAGGTCAACGTCGCCTTCGAGTCCCCGATGCCGCGGGGGTTCGACACCCGTGAACAGGCCCTCGAGGGGGCCAAGGAACACGTTCGCACGCAGTTCGCCCGCATCGGCGTCGATCCCGACGACGTCGAACTCGAGGTCGAGCGCACCGACGTCGCCCCCGAACGGTAACGCTCGACGCCTCCTCGACGAACCGCTCGGCCGATTCTGCTCTCCTGGCCAGTTATCGATTCCGTCGCCGACCCATCGCGAGCGCGGCGACGACTGCGGCCGCCGCGAGCAGGGGACCTACCCCGGGAATCGAATCGGTACCGTCCTCGCTGGCGTCGGCTGTCGCGGTTCCGTCGGCGTTCGAGTCGTCGCCCGATTCGTCGCCGGTCTCGGTCGGCTCGGGGTCGGCGTCGAGGGAATCGGGGTCGGGATGGTCGAACGCGACCGCCTCGTCCCCGCCGGCGATGGTGACGTCGACGGGCTGGTCGTGAACCGGCAGCGGCCAGTCGCGGACCAGGTCCACGCTGGTCTCCTCGAACGTGATCGCCGCCTCCGCAGGGTCGGCGTCCTCGGCCACTTCGACCGTCAGCGTCGCGAGTCGGTCGGAGCCGGTAGCCCCGTCGGCGACCGGATCGCGCCACTGCTCGAGGACGACCGTCCCCTCGTCGTGGGCGATCGTCTCCGCGGCGTGGACCTCGGTTTCCTCGCCCTGCTCGAGCCACGGGCCGGGGTCGACGTCGGTGATCTCGAGGTAGTCGGGGTGGTACTGGGCGACGAGCGTCACGCGTTCGACGCCCTCGCCGTCGTGGCCCCCATCACTCATCAGTTCGACGTCGACGTCGAACTCCTCGCCGGGCTCCGCGTCGACGGTGTACGGTGAGAGCGTGATGACGGCTACCTGATCGCCGGCGAGCGCCGAGCCCGCCGCGAGCCCGGCGCTCGCGACGACGAGCGCCACGAGAACGGCCGTCAGCAGCGTCGATCGGCGGCTGGTCGTACCGGTCGAGGAGTCAGCGGCGGTCGAATCTCGCGTCGGATCGGTCGGTCGGGTCATGGGTTTCTCTCGTGCGTTCGAGTCGATGCCGCGGGCCGCCGAAATCGCCGGTGTCGGGACCGATCAGGCGTCGCCTTCGGGTTCGTCGGTAGCGTCGTCGGTCTGCCGGCGCGCGTAGAGGTAGGTGCCGCCGGCACCGCCGGCCAGCGCCGCGAACGGTCCGAATCCGGGGATTCCGTCGTCCCCATCGTCCGCATCGGTCTCGTCCGGTTCTTCGTCAGTGCTCTCCGTCTCGCTTTCGGTCTCGGTCGTTCCGTCGTCGTCGCCCTCCGTCTCGCTTTCGGTCTCGCCGGACCCCGATTCGTCGAGGACGGCGCTCGCGTCGACGTCGGCGCGGAGCTTGAAGTAGTCGTAGCCGCTCGAGGTCGGCACGTCGAACTCGTACGGCCAGTACTCCTGGTCCGGCTCGTAGCCGCCGAACAGCCGGAGGACGGGGTCGTCGACGTCTGCGAGCTCCTCGAGTGCGTCCGCGTCGAACGTCACCGCGATCTCGTCGTCGTCGACGGTCGCGGAGTCGGCCGCGACGTCGTCGCCGGTCCGGATCACGGCACGGAACGAGTCGTCGACGATCCCCTCGGCACCGTCGGGGACGGGAACGGTGAGCGTGATTTCGTCGCCGTCCTGGGAGACCGTCGCGTCGCCGACGCGTTCGTCGACGCGGATCATGCGGTTCTCCCGTTCGGGCGCGACGACGTCTCGCTCCGCTAAGACGTCGAGTACGTACGGCCCCTGGAACTGTCCCGATCGGAGGACGACCTCGGCCTCCGAGAGCACCTCGGAGTTGCCGATGGTGTAGTCGTTGTGCGCGAAGCGGTAGGTCTCGTCGGGATCGATCGGTTCGCCGCCGACGAAGACGTTCTCGACCCGGCTCTCCCCCTCGTGGCCGGTCCACTCGTAGGAGACGCCCGACACCTGGATCGCCGGCTGGGCACCGTACTGTTCGTCCGGCAGCGGCCGGATCTCCTCCTCGAGGTAGGCGACGACCTCCTCGCCGGTCAGTTCGACGACCTCGATCTCGTTGGGGAACGGCAGGACGTTCATCACGTCCGCGCCGGTGATCTCGCCGGGGCCGTACGTCGAGTCGCTACGGATACCGCCGGCGTTGTTGGCGGCGATGTCGACCTCGACGTCGCCGACGGTCCGCATCGCGTCGGTCATGAGGTTGCCCCAGTTGGTCTCGATCGCGTAGTTGTCGTAGGTCGCGTCGAGTTCGACTTCGCTCTCGAAGGCCGGCTGCCCGAGTCGCTCCTCGAGTTCCGCGGTCCACTCCTCGGTGAGGTCGGCGAGGAACTCGTCTTCCTCGATCGCGTCGGTGTACCGCGCGGAGATCGCGTCGTACTCCTCGACGGCCGGCAGCGGGTCCCAGTCGGGCAACAGGAGGTCGGTCCGCTGCCAGTCGACCAGTTGGCCGTCGGCGTCGAGCGTGATCGCGCCGACGTGGTCGAACTCGTCGCCGAACTCGCTGATGATCGTCCCGTCGACCAGTTCGGGTTCGTCGAAGGTGATCCCGGAGTGAGAGCCGACGATGGCGTCGAGTCCGTCGACCGCCTCGGCGAGACGGTAGTGGACGCCCGACTCGACGTGGGAGGCGAGCACGACGACGTCGGCACCCGCCTCGCGGAGCGCGTCGACCGCCTCCTGGGAGGCCTCCACGTAGCCGAGCACTTCCCACTCCTCGGGGTAATCCGTCAGCGAGTGGAAGTTCTCCGAGACCAGGCCGAAGACGCCGACGGTCAGGTCGCCCGCCTCGAGCGTCGTCCAGCGTTCCGTGCCGGGGACGGCCTCGCCCTCGTCGTCGAGCAGGTTCGCGACGACCCAGGGGAACTCGCTCTCCTCGAAGCGTTCGGTCGCGACGTCCGCCCCGAAGTCGTACTCGTGGTTGCCGACGCCGACGACGTCCAGATCCATGTAGTTCATCGCCTCGATCATGTGTTCGCCCTCGTACTCGAGGCCGAGCAGCGACGGCGCGAGGTCGTCGCCGTTGCCGACGAACAGGCCGTTCTCCGCGTCGGCGAGGACGTCCTCGACGACTGTGTAGTAGCGAGCGAGGTTCAACTCGTCGGCCTCGGCGTCGCGAAAGCGCCCGTGGAAGTGCGTGTCGTGGACGAGCGTGACGGTCTCGCCGTCGCTCGCGGCGACGCTGCTGGCCGACGCCGGGAGCACCGCCGCGGCCGAGAGGCCGGCAGTCCCGGCCAGGAACCGCCGGCGACTCGCGCTGTAGTCGTCTGTCTCGACATCGTTCGTTTCGGACTGGTCACCAGCCGTGAACTCCCAACCCATACCTACGTCCCGTGAAATGAAGGCTAATACTGTTACGATTTCCTGAACGATTGTCAATGTATTTCACAGGACTGCCTGGGGATCGACCGCCCTCGACCGCCGCTGCTACGCTTGGTCCCTTCGCAGTCAGTCGCTACTCCCGGTCCCAGCGCAGTCCGTCGTAGGTCCGTTTCCGGGTCGTCTCGAACTGCGTCTCGAGGCGTTCGCGCAGCGACGCCTTCTCGGAGCGGCTGATCCGGGCGAGTTCGTCGGCTTTCTCGACGATGGTCGGCGGCCCGTGGGCGACGGCGACCTCCTGTAACACCTGCATCGCGAGTCGCTCGCGACGCTCCGGATCGCGGGTGAACGCGTAGGGGGCCTCGACGCGGTAGAGCAGGTCGTCGCGCGGATCGTAGATCACGAAGAAGGTCACCTCGTAGTTCTCGAGCGGGAGCCGTCGCTCGACGCCGAGCGCGTCGCCCGCGGCCGAGAGCGGTTCGTCGACGCCGCCGCGCGAGTGGAACCAGTTCGTGTACGTCAGCGCCGAGGTCTCCCGCTCCCAGCGGGTTCCTTCCACGTCGTCGACGTACTCGCCGCGCTCGAGCAGCCGGGTGAAGAAGGCGGCGTCGTCGCCCCAGGGGACGCCCACGTCGACGTCCCGGTTCCCCTTCAGCGTCCGGGTGAGCAGCCGCGTTGCGGGGTTCTTCACGAAGCCAAGCAGCGGCACGTCCCGCTCGACGAACCGCTCGACGAGCCGTACGTAGTTCTCCAGCACCGTCGTCGGCCGCGGGTCCTCGAGCAGGAAGTCGGCGAGGTCGGGATGGAGGTCGGCCCAGCGCAACAGCCCGCGGGGATAGAGGGGGCCGTCCAGCACCAGCAGGTCCTCGACCCGCTCGGCGTGCTCGAGGGCGTGTTCGCTCTCGGCGAGATAGAGCGCGAGCGCGTGGACGACGCCCTCGGCGAACCGGTCGACGTCGCCGACCTCGATGGCCCGCCGCCGGCTCTTCCCGCGGTCGAACTTCCCCCAGCCGTCGTCCTGCACGTGGGCGGTCTCGTCGTCCGAGTGGACCGTCATCACGACCGTCCGGGACCGGTGCAGGTCGAGGTCGCTCGGCGTGGCGCTCATCGCGGCCTGCGCGACGTCGATGACCAGTCCGTTCTTGAAGGTGGTCGGGTTGATCGTCCCCGCGTCGAGCCCGTGGACGGTCGGGAACTCCCGGTCGCGCAGGGCGACGGCCTCGCAGTCGACCAGCCGGCGGGCCTGCTCGTCAACCGGCTCGAGGATCGCCGTTCCGTCGGCCTCCAGTGGGTCGAGAAACTCCGCCCAGACCGTCTCCGCGAGCGAGCGCCGGTCGCGGTCGTCGGCACCGGGATCGATCCGCGCCGCGAGTGCTGCGATACCGTCGTAGTGGACCGGATCCAGGGTCATGCCCGTTCGCTCCCAGCCCACCCCCAAATATCCAGTGGTCGCTGCACTTCGGGTGTGCGCCCGCTCGTCGTGTCAGTCGACGTACTCGTGAGGCCGTCAAGACGATCGGCAGGTCGTCGGAACCGGTGAACCCGATCGGGGCGGGCTCCGCGATCCGCTCCCGGGCGAGGCGTTAACTCGAGGGCGAATAAACAATTATCAGAAAACGTATATATGGTGGCGCGGAGTATCCGGACATCCAGATGGCATCCCGACGGACGACCGGCGACGCCGACGCGGCGGCGATCAACTGGCGACAGTCCGGTTCCGCGGTCACGGTGTACGACGAAGCGAACCCCGACGCCTGGATCCGACTCGAGTTCGAGGCGGGCGTCCCGCCGGAACATCGACTCTACATGATCTGCCCCGACTGCGGGGCCGTCTTCGCCCAGCGGAGCGCGCCCGGCAACGGGTCGGTCTGTGGCGACTGCGGGGCGACGTTCGATCACGACCGGTAGTGTCGGTTCGATTTTTCTGCCGATACGAGCCCGGTTCGGGTCTGGTCGTTTTGATTGTTGAACCTACTGTGGATATGCGTACAGAATAGCGCGATCGAACGGAGAATATCGAGCCGAAGCGTCCTGCTATCTGCTATCGTCGGATCGAATGGAGAATATCGAGCCGAAGCGTCCTGCTATCGTGGACACGAGGAGTGGCCACGCCCTCCCCAGCCGATTCACTCGCTCCCGTCGGTCGCTCGTTCATCCCTCGCGCGGCTTCGTCGGCCAGCCTCACATTCGTTCGACTGGCCGACAGCGCGCGCCACCGCACAGTAGGCAGCCACTGATACGTTCACAACCCGCCCCGACCGCGGGTTTCTCCTACTGAGCGACTCCTCGAGTCCGACGACGCGAGCAAATCCCCCGAATCCGCCGACGGGAGCCGATCTGTCGGTTCCGACAGCTAGTTACGCCCGGCTCGAGTCCCGTCGCACATGGACGGAGCCGTAATCGTTCTCGACGGCTGGGGTCTCGGGACGGACGCGGGCGGCCGGGACGCCGTCGCGGCCGCCGACACCCCGACGTTCGACCGGCTGGCCGAGACCGGCGCGTACGGGACGCTCGAGGTCGCGGGCCGACGGGTCGGCCTGCCGGAGGGACAGATGGGCAACAGCGAGGTCGGCCACCTCAACATCGGGGCCGGCCGGGTCGTCTACCAGGAGTACACCCGGATCTCGGATTCGATCGCCGACGGCTCCTTCCGGGAGAACGACGCGATCAACGCGGCCTTCGACGAGGCGCTCGCGAACGACGGCACGATTCACTTCGTCGGGCTGGTCAGCGACGGCGGGGTCCACTCCGACCACGAGCACCTCCACGCGCTGATCGAACTCGCCGGCGACCGCGACGTCGAGGCGGTCACCCACGCCATCACGGACGGCCGGGACACCTCGCCCACCGGCGGGCGGGAGTACCTCGCGACGCTCGAGGACGTGATCGACGAGCACGGCACCGGCCACGTCGCCACCGTCTCGGGGCGGTACTACGCGATGGACCGCGACCAGAACTGGGAGCGGACGAAACGCGCCTACGACGCCATCGTCGAGCGCGAGGCCGAGTACGAAGCGGCGTCGGCAGTCGAAGCGGTCGAGAAATCCTACGAGCGGGACGTGACCGACGAGTTCGTCGAGCCGACGCTCGTGGAGAGCGAGGCGCTACGCGGCTCGGAGAGCGAACGGCGAAGCCGTGAGCAGGGCGGGCCGGCGCTCGAGGACGGCGATTCGGTCGTCTGGTTCAACTTCCGGTCGGATCGGGCCCGCCAGTTGACGCGGATGCTCGCGGACATCCGCCCGGAGGACTGGGCCGACCAGTTCGAGATCGACCCGCCGGAGGCGGAGGTCGTGATGATGACCCAGTACGACGAGACGTTCGACCTTCCCGTGGCCTACTCACCGACCCAGCCCGAGAACGTGCTGGGCGAGGTGCTGGCCGACGCCGGCAAGACCCAGTTGCGGATCGCCGAATCCGAGAAGTACGCCCACGTCACCTACTTCCTGAACGGCGGTCGCGAGGTCGAGTTCGACGGCGAGATCCGCGAAATCGTCGAGAGCCCGGACGTCCCCACGTACGACCTTCAGCCGGAGATGAGTGCACCCGAAGTGACCGATATCGCGATCGAGACCATCGAGAGCAAGGATCCCGACGCGCTCGTACTCAACTACGCCAACCCCGACATGGTCGGCCACACCGGCGACTACGAGGCCGCCATCGCGGCCGTCGAGGCCGTCGACGAACAACTGGGACGACTCGTCGAGACGCTCGAGGCCTACGGCGCGCACGTCCTCGTGACGGCGGATCACGGCAACGCCGACGACATGGGGACCGAAGCCGATCCCCACACCGCGCACACGTACAACGACGTCCCGCTCGTTTACCTCGCAGCCGACGGGACGGACGACGGTCGAATGGTCCGCGAGGGCGGCACGCTCGCCGACATCGCCCCCACGCTACTCGAGTTGATCGGCGTCGACCGGCCGCCGGAGATGACGGGCGAGTCGCTGCTCGAGTAGGTTCCTGCACCCTCGCGTCTCTCCCGGCCCGACCGGCGTCTCGGACGGATCGCTTGACTGTCGAGGTCGCTCTTGACACTCGACGGTCCGGAGGCCGCCACTAGTGACAGGCGAGTCACGAACGGAATCCTACGGACGCCTCGGGAGTAAAATATAGTGGTAATATACACGTTCATTACTCGGCTCGAGGCGGATACGGATGGAGACGCTCATGTCAACGTCCGACAGCGCCACCGACGGTGACGGGTCGGTCGTCGAGGAGTACGTCCTCGGCGTCCGCATCCTCGAGACCGACGGTCCCGACGAACGCTATCGATTCGAAGCTCCCGAACACACCGAGATCACGTTCGACTCCCTCGAGGACGCCAGGCTGTACGCCGACGTCTACTTCGACGTGAACGGCTTCGTCGAGGAAGGGACCGGCGAGCGCGGGGTGCCCCCGGAAGTCGTGCAGGCGGGGAAGGATACCCTCGCAGCGTATCTGCTCACGTTCCCGTGGGCCGACCGCGACTGGGTCACGTCCTTCTACGGTTCGACGCCGACCGAACTCGATCGCTACCTCACGTGGGTCCGCAGCCGCGCCGAGGAGGTTCGGTCCGAAGCGAAGGCTCGCGGACTGGATTAACGCACGTATCGGCCGGGGACGCCTTCGGGTCCTCGAGTCGATCGGTCACCGTTTTCGTCGTCACATCGTTCGATCGTCGTTTCGTCGCCGCTTCCGCGGTCGTTCGAACCGCCGTATCACTCGACGTGTCACGAGTCGCCGGTCGGTCAAGTCGTGTTAGTCGCCGGTCGGTCAAGTCGTGTTAGTCGCCAGTCGGTCGAACTCCGGCCAGTCGGAATCAGTCGCCAGTCGGTACTCTATCTGACTGGATATCGCTCAATAGCTGTCAGAGTGCTATTGCCTGCACATTTTTCCACCCGGTGCTATATTTCATACATTGATTTATAGCTAAATATTATAAACGCTCTTCAGGTAATCGAAGGTCGGTCCGGCTGCATGGTCGAATTCACCAGGCGGACGCTGATGGCATCGTCAGTGGCAGCGGCAGTCGGTGCGGGGACGGTCGGCCTCGCGGGAGCGACAGACGATCCCGAGGAACACGACACGCTCGAGGCTCCCTACGTCGAGGGCAACATCGATCGGTTTTCCACGACGGCGTTCGGGGCCGAAGTAACGGGGCCGTTCGTCTTCGACACCGGGGAACTCCTCTACAGTCTGCAGGGACCCCACGACGGCAACGTCGAACCGTTCGACACGGGCGGCGTCGGCGTGTTCGACGACTTCCAGTTTACGTTCAACGGGGCGAACGACGAGTTCGAGGAACTCGAGCCGCCGCAGACGGATCTCGAGGAACAGCAGGTCCTCGCGGCGGCCGGCGAGTACCGACTCCTCGTGCAGACGGGCGACGAGATCAACGGCGGTACCGAGCGGTTCGGCCACCCGCAGACGCCGGACGGGACCGAACTCGTCGAGATCTGCGAAGACGAGTACGAGGGGATCGGCGAGCAGGCCGACATGAACTTCTTCGTCCCGACGAACGAGGAGGGTACGGAGGGTTATCTCTTCACCAACAACGAGATCCGGCCGGGCGCGATCACGCGAACCCCCCTCTACCGCGACGAAGACGGCTACTGGCAGGCCGACCTCGAGAACGCGATGGAACTCGAGAACACCGAGCCGTTCCGCGAGATCGGCGGGACGAAGATCAACTGTTACGGCGACCTCAGTCCGTGGGAGACGCCGCTGTCGGCCGAAGAGGAGTACGGCCACCCGCGGGTCAACGGGCTCGCGACGGTCGGCGACATCGTCGAACGGGGTAGCGGCGTCGGCCTCCGCGGCGGTAGCGAGTTCTGGAACCGGCCCAACATCCTCGAGGTCGACGACGCGCTCGAGGAACTGTTCGGCGACGAGCATGCGTACCCGATGGGGCTGCACAACAACCGGAACACCGAGAAGATGGCCTACCACCTCGGCGTTGAGCCGGTCGATCAGGAGGACGTCGAGGACGAGGACGGGACCAGAACCGTAAACACGCCCCATCCCATCGGCGACGAGGCGTTCCCGAACCGCTATCGCTACGGGAAGATCGTCGAGATCACCGAGCCGACCGCCGAGGTGCCGACCCCCGTCAAACACCACGTCTTCGGTCGCGCCGCCTGGGAGTGTCCCGAAGTGCTGCCCGACGAGAAGACGGTCTATCTCGCCTCTGACGGCGGCGCGAAGGGCATCTACAAGTTCGTCGCCGAGGAGCCGATTCCGGAGTACGACGACCGGATGGACGTCCGCGGCACCCTCTACGCCATGAAGGCCACCGAGATCGGCGAGGGGCCGGTCGCCGAGACCGACCTCGATATCGAGTGGCTCCCCCTCGGAACGGCGAGCAACGCCGAAGTCGAGTCCTGGATCAGCGACTACGACGACGTCACGCAGGTCGATTACCTCGAGACCCACGCCGAAACCGACTGGACCGAGGACCTCGAGCAGGCGCTGCAGGAGGCCGACGAGGCGGTCGCGATCGACGGCAACCAGGATTACATCACCGACGAGGAGATCGTCGAGTGGGCCGAACAGTACGAGGAGTACGGCCCCGACGGCGTCGACGAGGAACTGCGCCGCGTCCCGTTCCTCGAGACCCGCGCGGCCGCCAAGGAGATCGGGGCGAGCATCGAGTTCAACAAGGCCGAGGGGATCGACGCCCACGACGAGGCCGAACCCGGCGACTTCATCTACTTCGGCATCTCCTCGCTCGGCGGCTCCATGGCCGACGAGCACGGCGACCTCCGGTTCGACGAGGTCCAGACCGGCGTACTCTATCGCGCCGAACTCGAGGCGGAGTACGACGTCAGCCGACTCGAACCGGTCGTCGTCGGCCCGAACGAGAGCGATCCCGAGTCGGTTCTCGACGAGTCGCTCATCAACGTCGACAACGTGATGGTCATGGACGACGGTCGCGTCCTCCTCTGTGAGGACAAAGACAGCTTCGGCCGCTCGTATCCCAACGACGCACTGTGGGTCTACGAGCCGCCGACGACGATCCACGTCGACTCGCTGGCGGTCAGCTACGACGGCACCGGCGAGGTCGACCTGACGCTCTCGTCGCTGCCCGACGGCCTCGCCGGCGGTCGGGTCTCCGTCTCCGTCGACCATCCCGGCGTCGCCCGGATCGTCGACGCCGACTACCACGACGGGCTCGAACTCACGTCGGATCCGTCGATCGGCGACGGCTCGAGCGTCGAGTTCCGCTTTGCCGACATCGAGGACGAGATCGGCACCGGCCGACAGGTGACGCTCGCGACGATCGAACTCGAGGGCGTCGAGACGGGAACGACCGACCTCTCGATCGACGTCCACGCGCTCGACGACGATACGGGCGCGTCGATCGAGCCGGACCCCCGTCCCGGCATCGTCGTCACCGGGCCGCCGCCGATCGGCGGCGGTCCCGGCGGCTCGCCGCCCCAGGACCTCGACGGCGACGGGAAGTTCGAGGACGTCAACGGGAACGGCCGGTTCGATTACGACGACGTGGTCACCCTCTTCGAGCACATCGAGGACGAGTCGGTCACGCTCAACGAGGACGCGTTCGACTTCAACGAGAACGGGCGGATCGACTACGACGACCCCGTCGCGCTGTACGAGATGCAGTGACCTCCATGACCGATCGATACGTCGTGGCGGTGGCGCTCCTGTCCGTCGCGCTCGCCCTGGTCGCCGCCGGCCCGGTCGCCGCCGGTGTCGGATCCCCTGCCGACGCGGGCCAAGAGGCCGGTCCGGCCGTCGTCGTCGCCGACGAATCGGTCGCGGTCGACGACACCCAACGCCACCGCGTCGCGCTGACCGACGCGCCCGAGGGGCTGGCCGGCTTCGAACTCACGCTCGAGGTCGACGGCGAGGTCGCGACCGTCGCCGACGCGGCCTACCCCGACCACTTCGGCCCGACGACCGATCCCGTCGTGACGGCCGACGAGCGGTCGATCACCGTCGAAGCGGTCGACCTCGACGACGAGATCACGACCGGCGAGACGGACGTCACGCTGGCGTGGATCGACGTGACCGGCGTCGCGGCCGGCGAGACGGAGCTTCGAGTGACGGCGTCACAGGTCGACGCCGACGACGGCAGTCCCGTCGATCCGACGGTCGACCCGGGAACGCTCACGGTCGGCACCGTCGACGGCGACGCCGATTCGGTCGACGACGCTGACGGCGATTCCGGTCCGGCTGACGAGGCAAGTGACGCTGCCGACGAGTCGGACGCGACCGACTCGATTCCGGGGTTCGCCGTCGGGACGACCCTCGCCGCCCTCGTCGTCGCTTCACTCCTCGCTGCCGGTCGGCTCCGGCCCCGTTGACCCCGCCGGGGTCGTCCGTAATGGAAAGAGGAGTAGTATTATCACTGTCGCGGCGGAAGTGTCTCCAATGAGTAACGAGAACTCGACGGAGCCGGTCGAGGACAGTGACCGGGAGGAAGAGATCGTTCGCACGATGAAGATCCTGATCGCCTGGATCGCCCTCGTCGTCTTCGCGGGCCTGCTGTTGATCCTGTTCAGCGACCCGTTCGCCGCGCTGTTCTCGATGCTCGCACCGGTCGTCTGATCGGTCGACCCTTCGGACCCGCAATCGTCACGCCCCACGCGTCATCGACCGCGGACCGTTTTGCGACAACTGTCGGTTTTACGGTCGCTCGCTCCGACGATTCGGACGTATGAGCGACGACAGCGACGAACACGAGTTCGCCACCGACAGCATCCACGCCGGACAGGAACCCGATCCGACGACGGGCGCACGCGCGCCGCCGATCTACCAGACGACCTCCTACCAGTTCGAGGACACCGACCACGCTGCGGCACTGTTCGGCCTCGAGGAGGCCGGAAACATCTACTCGCGGATCATGAACCCGACGAACGCGATGCTCGAGGAACGCATCGCGACGCTCGAGGGCGGCGTCGGGGCGCTGGCGACGTCGTCGGGGATGGCCGCGTTCGACCTCGCGACGTTCATCCTCGCGGACGCCGGCGACAACATCGTGAGCGCCTCGTCGCTGTACGGCGGGACCTACACCTACCTCACCCACACCGTCGAGAAGCGGGGCATCGAGACGAAGTTCGTCGACACGCTCGACTACGAGGCCTACGAGGAAGCGATCGACGACGACACCGCGTTCGTGCACTGCGAGACGATCGGCAACCCCGCACTGGTGACGCCCGACATCGAGCGACTCGCCGACATCGCCCACGACCACGACGTCCCGCTGTTCGTCGACAACACGTTCGCCACGCCCTACCTCTGCCGACCGCTCGAGCACGGCGCGGACCTGGTCTGGAACTCGACGACCAAGTGGATCCACGGTGCCGGATCGACAGTCGGCGGGGTGCTGGTCGACGGCGGCTCGTTCCCCTGGCCGGAGGGTGACTATCCCGAGATCACCGAGCCGAACCCGGCCTACCACGGCGTCAACTTCTACGAGACCTTCGGCGAGGCGGCCTTCTCGGTCGTGGCCCGCACCCGCGGGCTGCGCGACCTCGGCAACCAGCAGTCGCCGTTCGACGCCTGGGTCACGCTGCAGAAACTCGAGTCGCTGCCGCTGCGCATGGAGAAACACAGCGAGAACGCGATGGCCGTCGCGGAGTACCTCGAGGACCACCCCGACGTCGACTGGGTCACCTACCCCGGCCTCGAGAGCCACGAGACCCACGACAACGCCAGCGAGTACCTCGAGGGCGGCTATGGCGGCATGATCACCTTCGGCCTCGAGGGCGGCTACGACGCGGCCGAGACCGTCTGCAACGAGGTCGAACTGTTCAGCCTGCTGGCCAACGTCGGCGACGCGAAGTCCCTGATCATCCATCCCGCCAGCACGACCCACCAGCAACTCACCGAGGAGGAGAAACTGGCAAGCGGCGTCACCGACGACCTGATCCGCATCTCGGTCGGCATCGAGGACGTCGACGACATCATCGCGGACCTCGATCGAGCGATCGAGCAGGCCTGATCGGATCGGTAATCCCGTTTTCTGGAATACCGGTGCCCCTAACGGGGGCTATGCTCGGCGAAACGGTTATCTGCCCATGTGCAGAACGTGCACATGGCATGAGCGCAAGCGACGACCCTCGGCGAGTACACTTCCAGTCGCCCGAGTACCTCGTCGAGCGTCTCGATGCAGTCGCCGAACTGTTCGACACGGATCGGACTGATTTGCTCGTCGAGGCGATTCGCGACTACCTCGAGGAGACCACCGACAGCGACACGTTCCAGGAGCTGGTCGCGAGGAAGTACTACGACGATCAACTCGAGTTCGAGACGGTCACACAACTGGTGGGCGCTGAAACCGCCCAGCGACTCCGACTGCTCAAGGCGGATTTAGACGACGAACCGCTCGACCTCGACGCACCTAGCGACGTCGACGTCTACGGTGACGACGCGGTCGCGGTCGACCCGGACGATGCTGCCGAGCGATGAGCGAGCCACGACTCCGGACTGTTGTCGCCGACACGAGCGCACTGGTGAGTCTGGCTGTTCCCCGTGCCGACGCGACGTACGATACTGACGCTGGGCCAGACCCCTTCCAGTATCTGCTCACCTCGTGTGAGGTGTCTGTCCCGCCCGAGGTCGTCGACGAACTCCGTGACCTCACGCAGTACCAGGACATCCACGGCGCTGCAGCGACGAACGTCCTCGCCGCTCGAGAGCACTACACGGTCGAAGACCCCTACGAACGGACCGAGACGCCGGACTCGCGACCCACCTTCGGGCTCGACGACGGTGAGACCGACGGGATCGTCCTCGCGAACGCGCTCGAGGCCGACGGGTTCCTGACCGACGAGTTCGGCGGGACGAACTTTGCGGTGATCCACGCCGTGTTACAGGGCCCGCGCATCGTCCCGACGCCGCGGCTCATCTGCGATTACGCTCGGAACGGTCATCTGAATGTTGGTGCAGCCCGAACGCTGTTGACAACGATCGGTGCTCACTGCAGTTGGGGTGACAGTCTGTACGTTGGGAAGTTTCGGGAGCGCCTCGAGTGACGTCTTTTGTGGACGGTGCTATGTGAGAGTTGCCGGTTTCTTCGCTATTGGTGGACTCTGAGTCTAGCCGGCGCTGTACTCGCGTCCGTGGCGGTTTCACGACGACCTCAGTTTGTGGTTCGGCTTCGACTTCCCAGATCACGTGTTCGACGGACTCCTTGTTTGCGGGAAGATCGCGCCTCGCGTTCGGCAACCTTGAATATGAACGAGCGATGAAGGGAGCGAAGTTCAGGTGAGAATGAAACCAAAGGACTATATTTATCGGACCAGTAACTGCTACTGGAGTCTTTGAGAAAAGACTGATTCCTAAGGTCTCCCGCCGGAGACCTAATTACTACTCATTGAATAGTGCTTATAGCATCTATAAGATCAATTGAGGATCTATGTTATCAGTAAGGAAATTAAGTGTCTCAGATCGATCAAGAACTTTTGCAGAATACTTTGAGTTCAATTCTTCATAGTCAATAAAGTCATCGGAGGTGTTATTAAGACAAATTATTAGGTCTCTTCCCGATAGGTGATGACGGTCATTAGACTCGTCAAACAACTTCACACATCCGCCATTTTGTTGAGCATATGCGCAAGCAAATTTGAAAACGTCTAATGTAAATAGACGCTTTTTCTCCATATTTCCTTTGTGAATATGGATTGTAGGATCTGGCCTTAGTAAATCTGTCCGGACATTTTCGGTCTTATGTGGTACAATTTTGTTTAGATCGTCTTTGTGAACTCTTTCAGTTTCTACATATGCAGGTGTATCATCCTGAATAAATTCCTGAATCTCTTCTCTTCGAAGTGGATATACTTCTTGCTTTAGTAGACCGGTTACTAAATCCGCCATTGAGAGGGCAGGATATGTGATATCTCCATAAGGAATTGCATCAAATCTATCACAGTACTCTCCAATCTCTTCATATGCTTTCGAAACATTGCCTGAAAAGTCGTCAGTCATCACATTAGTGTATGCAGATCCTCCGTTGTTATATCTATCAAGATATTTCCATATTGAGATTATATCGTAGTATTGGAAAAGTACATCTTCGACAAAATCATGTGATATTTCACGTCGGTATTTACCATCTTCTTCTCCATAAAGTTCTATCCAAAATGGCTGGAAGTATGTTTCTGTCACATAAATCGTATCTAAAACATCAATTGATAAGAGTTCTAATACAATGTCTATTCTTGCTTCCTCTTGCTGCCATAATGGAACGTATCTATTTATGTATTTATCTTTAATTATTGGTGTTGGAGTTTTCATCCCATATTTGTCAATCTTATCCGAAATTATATCGAAGTATTCCTGATTGAACTTAGACTGATCCTCTATAGCAATCGCTACAGAGATCGCACTAAATCCATGTGGATGTTGGTCATGAAAATCGTTCTTCGTCGCATCTGATGCAATTACCCCTTCAGAAGTCATTAGCTATCTATTGGAGAGGATATAAAAAAAGTTAGGGGACAGCACTAAATTATTATTTCTAACTCTATTGATCCTTAAGGTCCACATTGAGGAATCTGACTCCACCAATATGAACACAACTGGCCCGAATTTGTGTCCATAATCAAAACTCGCGGTTTTGATACTGTCAACGACTTCTCAGACGATTTTCCTACAGACACCTATTCGATTCCGATGCTAGAACGCACGAAACGCAGAGTCTGTGTCCATCACCGAGTGATTCCAGCCAGAGTGGAAAGCTTACTTAGAATCCTGGATTGGCTCAAGCTCACTCGCGTCGAGCTCTTCGTCGAGATATGCCTCCCCCTTGTCGGTGATTCCGTACAGCCCTCGGTAGACTCGTTCGAGAAGGCCGTACTTTGCAAGCTCTGCGCATCGTCGGCTTGCGTGCTGCCGAACTGGTCCGCCGAAAGCCTCGATTGCCTTTGGCGTCAGGTTGCCGTGCTCACGGATCAACTCGAGGATTCGATCGTCAGATGGCACCATCCAGTCGGCAGATTCCCGCATGTCGTCCATTCCTGTAACGGCTATGTTCATAGATTCACCGATGTAAAGGGTCTAAATACGGATATTAATTATTCATGCAATACCCGAAACCTAGCGATTAACGATCGTCAGTAAATTACTTGTGGGTAGAGACGAAACACGGTGAACGACCCGCCCCTTTCGGCTAGAAGGCCGACGTGTTAAGGGCACGCCGGGGTCGGGTCACCCTCTGCACGAGGTTTCCGACCATGCGAAACGAACGCTCGAGGGGCAATGAATATTGCCCAATAGACGATGGTACAGCCGGCCAATCGGCAGGCCACGAAAACACCACCCAGAAAACGGCCCCGCATCACACCACGACACGGACGAACAATAGTACACCCCCTGCATCCGTCCAGTTTCCCGCAGCGACACCGACACGCCACACCACTACGCAGTACGACGAACTCCTCGTCACAGGCGACGATGCAATCCTCTTCGAAGCCACAGGAGGTAACCGCCGATGACTCGCGGCGGCTACACACACCACCGACACCAAACCACGACCAACCGCCCCTCCAACCGCTACCGAACGCTCGAGTCCCAGAACGCCGCTGAACCCGACACCCCCTCCACTGCCGACGAAAGCTCGCCAGGTGATCGCGATGGATAACCCCGACCGCACCCCGATCGGCGTCGACCTCGGCGAGTACAACCTCTACACCGCCTGTCCAGCCACGATGCCGGACTGGACGGGGGCCTACAGGATCTCCGGCGACGAGATTTGCGCTCACCTGGACGACCTCCGCGAACGAGTCGCCGTACTGCTCGCCAGCGACTCGGATCGCGACACGGTCGTCGCGTACGTGAGACAACGTCGCGCCGAGTTGCTCGAGACTCTCGACGGCGCAGCACGAGCGCTCTGCGAGTACGCGAGCGCGTACGACCGTCCCGTGCTCGTCACCGAGGACAACCACTACGAGCCGGACCTGTGGGCCTGGCTCACCGATCCCGACGCCCATCGCGGGACGGCGTGGCTCCTCGCGATGGCCCACCTGCGGCTTCGAGCGGTCGCCGCCGAGTACGCCGTCGAGGTCGCGACGGTGCCCGAGACGCACTCCTCGCAGGAGTGTCACCGCTGCGGCGTCATCGGTGACCGACCGCAGGACAAGACGCTCCGCTGTCCCAACCCCGACTGTCGCGTCGACCGGGTCCACGCGGATTACAATGCCGCGAAGGTCCTCGCCCAGCGGTACCACCCCGGCCAGCGGTGTACATACCGTTCCCCGCCCCCGGTCACGCCAGGCGAGCGTCCAGCACTCGTCGCCGACGGCGGCCCACCACAGCCGCAACCGGACGATGCCTAACCCCCGCCAACCCCGAGGCGACGGTCGCGTCGAGAACGGACCGCCTCGAGTCGCCGCTGTAGCGTCCACGCATTCGACCGGTCACACCCTCCGTGTGCCGACGCCGCCCGCGTGACCGCTGCGCGGCAGCTGTATCGCCTTCTCAACCATCCATCCACGGACCCGAAGCCATGAGTACGAATACCGAGCCATCCGGACCGAACGCATCGATCATCCAGACGCTCACCACCGAACTCGAGTCGCTTCGCGACCGGATCGACCGACTCGAAGCCGCCCTCGAACGGAAAGACGACCGGCTCGAGGAGCTGGAAGCCGAACTCGAGCGAGAACGTGCGGAAAACGACCGCCTCGAGGCACGGATCGACGAGCTCGAGCACGCACAGACACCGATCGAGGCCCGATTGGACGCCCACGAGAAGAAACTCAACGCGAACAAAGATCGCGTCGGCGAACTCCAGGCCCGCGAACTCGAGAAAGGCGCACACCTCCGCGCGGAGCACGTCGACGAACGCGAGATCGACGTTCCCGATGGCCGCCTCGAGCGCATCAGGAAAGACGACGGCAGACAGTACTACCGGCTCCCCGAGAGCGACGACCCGCTCGAGCGCGGCGGCGAGGTCGCGCTCGCCCACGGCGATCTCCTGCCGATCCAGCAACTCGCGAGGCTGGACGACGACATGCTCCATGCAACCACGTCCTCGCTGCCTACGCGTCTCGCCGCCAAACTCTGGACGGCACGAACCGATCCGAGCGTCGGCGACAATCCCTGGAAGAACGGCACTGCAGGCGTCCGTGAGTACGTCACGGCCAGCGACATGAAACACTGGATTCGTCGCCAAGAACAGGGAATCAGCGACGACTACGCGAAAAAACTCGTCTCGAGAACCATCGACGCCCTGCTCGAACTCTCGGGGAACCGTCTCGCGATCGAACGGAAACGACAGCGCAAGAACGGCCTCGAGTACACAGAGCGGTACGTCCGCCTGATGGAGGACGCGGATATCCCTGGTGATGGAACAGGAGCGACTGACCGGACGAATCCGGGGACAGGTGACGTCGACGGCTGACGCCGTCCCCGGATCGCTCACACCTCCCTGAGAAGGGTGTCACTCTACAGGGGTACGAAGAACCCGCGCGAGTGCGGTCGATTGCCCGTCCGGCTACTCGTCCGTCCGTCGCTCGATCGGTCGTCGTCGGTCACACACCGCCGACTGCTCGAGACCGCTCACCGACGACGTCAGGTGTCACCGGGAAATGGAGAACAGCTACGCACGGAATCGTGGCCGCTACTGATCCGTGCCGGGGAAGAACACGTTGTGCTGGTTTTCAGCGGTGGACAACAGCCCCCGCGGTTAAGGAGTCGGCCTTCGACCCGTCGACTATGGGCACAGGGTTACTTACCGAGGAGGCGGCCGAACGGATCGTCACGACCTGCCGGACGGCGATCGGCGACAGTCTCCGGTCGGTCACCTACTTCACGCGCGACGACTACGAGCAGGTGTATCTCCGGGAGGACTTAGAGCGCGATGCGGACCTCTCGACGTTCATCGGCCACGAGTGGCGCGGGTTCAAGACCGCCCGGACCGCCTACCAGGGTTCCGAACTCGGCGATTACAACTACACCATCCGGGTCTTCGACAACGGCTTCCTGGTCCGCGTGACCAGCGACAGCGACGGCGTCTTCGTCACCACGGACGGCCTCACGGTCAAGGACTTCGAAGAAGTCGCGACGGCGATCAACGCCTTCCTCGAGGAGCGATCGCTCGAGTAGCCGGTAGCCTACAGCGGCGGGTCTCAGTCGGCGGTGTTCGTTTCGCGCGTCGAGTCGAGATCCGGGGTCGAGCCGGGGGTGTCGCTCGGATCGGTGTCGTCGTGATGGGAGGAGGCGTCGTCGCGACGGCTATCACCCGCGCCACGTCCGTCGCTCGCATCGGAACCGATCGGGAGCCCACAGCCGAGTTCGCCGTCGGTCCCGAGCAGGCGTGCGAATCGGCGACGTTCGGCGGCGTGTTTGTCGAGACACATGCCGACGAGCAACGAGAATATCGGTTGTAGTAATGGACGGCGTTTCCGCTGGAAACGATCGACTACCGTCGTGAAACGGTTGCCGCTCGCAGGACCGAGGGCGTAACACCCTTTTTCGCGACGCCCCTCCCTCCCCGTAATGACCACGACGCTACCCGACCCGGTCGAACGCGAACTCGAGGCTCACGAGGCGTTCGAGCCGGCCGCCGAGGGCTACGAACTCACGACGACCGTCTTCGACGCGACCGTCACCGCCGACGCGGGGGAGGGCAAACGCGACGGCGAGTTCACGGTCACCGTCTCGCTGCCGACGCTCGACGCCGCGGTCGCCGGCGAGACCGTCGCCCAGGTCGTCGAGGACGACTGGTTCGAAACCCTCGAGCGACGCCTCCAGGACGTCTTCCGCGTCGCGCACACGAGTACGCACGACGACCCCTCCGTCTCCCGCGAGGACGAGACGGTCCGCGTCACTCTCGAGTACACGGCCTGGAACGCCGCCGAGGGCGTCGCGGACGCCAAGGCGCTCGTCGAATTCGTCGAGGGCACCTTCGCCGAAGGGATCATCCCCGGCTACGACTACCGAGGCCCGGCCGCAACCTTGCTCGAGAACGCCCAGCAACGCGGCCAGGAGGCCGCCGACGGCGACGGAGGAAGCAGCGGCCCCGATGGAGGCGGCATGCCGATGTAAACCGAAGTTTTGCGCTGCGGGTGCGCCGCAGGCGCACCCTCGGCAAAAATTCGATTAAAAGCACCGGAAGACGCTCCGGGCCTTCCGAGCCTTCGTTCGCTTCGCTCACGAAGACACTCCTCCTTCCGTTCCACTCACTTCGTTCGTTCCACGTCAGTCGTCGGCCCGAGCGCGAAGCGCTCGGTGAACAGCTTCGCTCGGGTTCGTTGAACCGCTCGCTCGCTGATGCTGCACCGGTGAATGGTCACCGGGCTTCATCCTGATCGTTCGAGCGGGCATCCCGAATTACGAAGCTGGCCGGGAGCGCGACTCGAGCAGACGCGAGAGTCGCACGATCCGGGGGAGGGCAGGCTGTCACCCGTTACCGACCGCGAGCGACTGAAAGGAGCGAGCGGGCCGACGACCGATGTGGAGGCCCCGAGGGGCCGGAACGGAGGGAGGAGTGCTTTTGGTCCAGCTTTTACCGAGGGACACCCCGCTGGTGGCAGAAAAACTGCCACCAGCGGGGTAGACCGCAGCGTAAAAGGTGGGTCTTAGTCCATCGCGATGTACGTCTGCGTGTCCTCGACGCCCTCGATGCCCTGGATCTGCGTGGCCGCGATCTCCTTGACGGCGGCGGGGGAGTCGACGCGGGCCTTCGCGATGATGTCGACGTCGCCGGCGACGATGTGGGCCGACTCGACGCCCCCGATCGATTCGATGCTGTCTCTGAGCCGATCCGCCTCGCCCGTGTTCGCTTTGATCATGACGAACGCCGTAACCATCAGTTGACACCTCCTGCGCCCGCTCTCGCGGCGGCTTGCGTCGCTGTCTCCCCGACCAGTAGCTGTCGCACCTCGCTCAACACGTCGAAATCGGCGAGGACGACCAGCCGATCGCCGTCCTCGATCGACTCGTCCGGCGAGGGAATCTCGAGCGCCCCGTCGCGCTTGCCGTGGGCCAACACCCGGGCGTCGGCGGGCAACTCGAGTTCGTCCATCGTGTAGCCGTCGACGGGCGCGTCGTCGGTGATCGTGAGTTCGACGATCTGCAGGTGGGGCGCGACGTCCGCGATCGCGCGGATCGTGCCGCCGAGCAGGGCGTTTTTCGCGCCGATCGCGCCGAGACGCTCGGGATAGATCACTTCGTCGACCTCGTCGGCGTACTTGCGGTAGATCCCCTCGCGGTAGGCCTCGTCGATGCGCATGATCGTCCGACAGCCGTAGTGGTTGGCGATCATGCAGGCGGTGAAGTTGACGTTCAGGTCGCTCGTCAGCGCCCCGACGGCGTCGGCCTCGCTGATGCCGGCTTCCTCGAGGACGGACTCGCGGGAGCCGTCGCCGTCGACGACGGTGAACTCCTCGTTGCGGGCCCGGCGGACCATCGCCTCGTCGCGCTCGACGAGGGTCACGTCGTGGCCTTCTTCCCGGAGGACGCGGGCGGTACGCAGTCCAACCCGGCCAGCCCCGATAATTACGAACCGCATGGAGGGGCGTACGTCGGCCCACGCCAATAAGGTTGCCCCAGTGTGACACACCACCACTGTTCATCCGAAGCGAGATCGCGGACGGCAATGGCGCTGCCTCGAGCGTCGCAGGCGTTCGACCGCCCGGGTCGACTCGGGTCGAAAGCGTTCGTGGGTCAGGGGCGGTATCGGAGCGCTCGAGGCCTCAGTGAAGCGCGGGGAAGCCCGGTATCCGGTCGCCGAGACGGGTCCAGACGACCACCGTCGAGGGAACGACGAGGAGCGAGGTGAGCCAGGCGTAGAAGACCCCCAGCGCCAGCAGAATCCCGAACTCCATGATCAGCGGAATGAGCGCGACGTAGAGCACGCCCAGCCCGCAGACGGTGGTGAGCATGCTCCCGGTGAGCGCGCCGCCGGTCCCCCGCACGGTCACGAGCAGCGCCTCCTCGACGCCCATACCGGTCTCGAACTCGTCGACGAACCGGTGGATGAAGTGGACGGTGTAGTCGACGCCGAGGCCGATCGACACCGAGAGGATCGGCGCGTTGATCGGGCTCAGGGGGATGTCGAAGTACCGCATCGAGCCGGCGAGCATGGCCACGGTCACCAGCACGGGGATGATGTTGATCACGCCGTAGGCCGCCCGTCCCTCGAGCCACCAGTAGGAAAACACCAGGAACGCCGTCGTCAGCACGAAGGCGACGACGAGGCTGGTGACCGCCGAGTCGAGCGTATCGGCGATGATGGACTCGAAGATGACGAGTTGGCCGGTCGGGGTCGCGTCGAGGTCCATCTCGGCGGCCAGTCGTTCGGCGGCGGCGACGGCCTCGTCCTGGTCGGTGCCGACCACGATGGGGACGTCCAGCCGGGTCGCGGTCCGATCGCTCGTCATCCGATCGGCCGCCTCGTCGCCCGCGACGGCGAAGAGTTCGTCGTAGACGGCGTCGACGTTCCGGTCGGGCACCCCGTCGCCGCTCGAGTCGTAGCGGGCGACGGTCGCCCCGAACGCGGGGTCGGTCGCGGCCTGGGTCTCGATCACGTCGAGGATCGAGTTCGCGTCGGCCCGCCGGTCGGTCGATTCGAAGACGTCGGCGGGGTCGTCGAGGGCGCGATCGAGTTCCGTCAAGCCGCGGTCGGATCGTAAGTCCCTGTCCTCGACGTATATCGTGACGCTCCCCTCGAACCCTTGCTCGAAGTCCTCCTCGAGGTGGTCCAGAAACCGCATGAACGAGTAGTCGCCGGGCGCGAGCGGGCCGGGGAGCGACTCGTACTGTTCGATCCGGTCTTCCTCGGGGAAGAAGGCCTCGTCGTCGAATTCGGTGTCGACGCCGGTGCCGTAGGCCGCCGTGCCGAGCGAGCCCACGAGGATCGCGACGAGAAAGAGCACGGGCGCGACCGACGCGATCCGGACGCCGACCGGAAGAATCCGTCCGAGCATCGATCCCTCGCTCCCCAGGGGCGTCGTGCCGAAGTCGGGGAACCGCGTCCCCTCGCGCAGCCGGTCGAAGCCGACCTTGCCGGCCGGGAGGAAGACCCCGAAGATGAGGAAGGTAAAGGCCATCCCGAACGCGGCGACGATCCCGAAGTGACGCAGCTGTTCCATCGAACTGACGAGGTTCGCGACGAAGCTGAAGACGGTCGTCAGCGTGACGATCAGAAACGCCGTCGTCAGCTGTTTCGTCGTAATTCCCATGGCGTCGCCGATCGACGCACCCGTGGACCGTTCCTCGCGATACCGGTTGATGGTGTGGATCCCGAAGTCGATGCCGACGGCCAGCAACAGCGGGAAGACGGTGATCAGCGAGTCCGAGAACGGGATCCCAGCGAAGCCCATGAAGCCGAACGTCCAGATCAGCGTCATCACCAGCGCGACGAGGCCGAGTCCCAGGTCGATCGGATCCCGGTAGGACACAAGCAGGAAAAAGAGGATCAACAGCATCGCCGCGGGGAAGACGACGATCGCAGTATCGCCCAGCAGCTGGAGCGTCTCCTGTTCGAGGATCGCGTCGCCGAAGACCACGACGTTGTCCTCCGTATCGAAGCCGTCGATCGCGTCCGCGATCGCCCGCGTCTCGTACAACAGGTCCGCGTGGTCGTTCGTGTCCGCCATCGACGGCGTGTCGTAGGTGATCGCCACCTGCGCGACGCTCGCGCGCGCCGACTCCCGCGTGAAATCGGTACTGACCGGGAGGCCGGCGGCCTCGTCGGCTTCGGCGATCGCCGCCTCGAGCTGGCGTTGCGAAGCCCGTTCGACGGCCCGGTACTGTTCCTCCGCAGTCGTCGCCGACGGGTCGAGTTGATGGCCGACCAGCGAGGCCGGACTCGTCGTCGACGCGACGCGGAGGTCGTCGGTCGTCTCGAGGCGCTCCTGGAACTCGAGCATCGACAGCAGGTTCCGTTCGGAGAGGACGTTGCGGTCGTCCTCGATCATCACCTGGCCGGTCGTCCCGCCGGCGTCGCGCCCGCTCCGTTCGAAGTTCCGTTGAACGTCCTCGAAGGCCTCCTGGGCCGGCGAGTCGTCGGTGTACTGGTCGGCACCGGCCGCCTGTTGGCCGCCGCCCATCCCCGCGCCGACGAAAAACACCGCCGTCACGAGCAGGAAGACGAACACGACCGTCCAGGGTCGGTTCGTGATCAGCGGGTTGATCCGCCGGGTAAACGGATCGTCACCGCCGGCCGCTTCCCCGCTGGCGTCGCTCGAGTCGCGGTCGATCGACTCCTCGCGGGGTGTGCGATCAGGGTCGGTCATCGGTCGTGGTCACCGGCTCCGCCACCAGATGGTCGCCCCGAGGCCGCTGGCCGTCAGGACGGCCATCCACGGAAGCAGCGATCCGATGATCCCGGAGCCGCCGTCGTCCTCGCCGGGCGTGACCTCGACCGGATGCTGGTAGACGTCCGAGAGCACCGTCTCGCCGCGCTCGGTGTCGTACTCGAAGTCGAGTTCGATCGGGTGGGTCTCCGTCGCCGCGTCGTCGTCGGCTTTCACGTCGAACGGCAACTCGGCGGTCTCGCCCGGGGCGAGTTCGGCGACGAACGCTTCGTCGTTTCCGGTCTCGAGCGGGTCGTCCGTGTAGAGTTTCGCGTCGACGTTCGACAACGTCTCCGCGCGCTGGTTGGTGATCTCGAGGACGAACTCCGTTCGCTCGCCCTGCTCGACCGAGACGTCGCCCGCGAGGGCGAACTCGTCGGTCTGTGGGTCGACCTCGACGCGCTCGGAGATCGGCCCGTCCTGGAGCGTCGTCCCGTCGCCGTTCGTGTACTCGACGGTGAACCTGACCTGTCGCGGCCCCGCGTCGGCCTGCCCGCTGACGTCGGTCGGATACCGGAACGACGCCGTCTCGCCGGGCTCGAGTTCCGGCAGCGCGTACCGCGTGTCCTCGACGAACAGCGATTCGGACATCGGCTCGATCGTCAACACGGCGTCGTCGACCGGCCGTGGCCCCTCGTTCGTGATCTCGCCGACGATGTCGCCGTCGTAGCCGACCGCCAGGGTGTCCTCGAGGGAGTCGATAGCGAAGCGCTGCTCGGGGGCCGGCGTGAGACTCGCGATCTCGCTGGTCGCCGTCCCGTCGATACCCGACCCGTCCTCGTACTCGAACAGCACCTCGAGGGGCGTGGCACCAGTCGTGGCGGTCTCCGAAATCGCGACCTCGACGGTGACGGATTCGGACTCGCCGACGTCCAGATCGCCGAGGAAGATCTCGCTGGTGCCGCCCGTCGATCCCTGCGCGGCGGTACCGGAGGCCGGGTTGACGGTGACGTCCCCGTTACCGGAGATCGTCGCCGTGGTCTGGTTAGCGGGTTCGGTCCCGACGTTCTCGATCTCGAACGTCGCGGGGCCGTCGCCGCCGGCTTCGACGTCGGTCGTCACGTCGCCGATCTCGAACCGCGGTTCGTCGGGGACTTCGACCGTGAGATCGATCTCCTCGGTCGTACTTCGGTCCTGCATGTACCGGTTGGTTTCGGAGATCCGGTAGGTGTAGGAGTAGTCGACTTCGATCGTGATCTCGTACGATCCGGGGTCGACGTCCTCGGGGACCTCGAGCCGTTTCGTCACCGGTTCGGAGCGCTGACCGTCGGGGATCGCCCCGACGGACGTGGTTCCGGAAGTCACGTCGAAGGGGCCGTCGTCGACCACTTCGACGGACACTGCGCGCGCAGTCAGCAGATTCTGTCTGTCCATTCCGGACTGGAGGTCGCCGTCGTTCTCGAGGAGAATCTCGAGGGTATCCTCGGTTCCGGGGACGACCTGGGAGTCGGTGAGATAGGCGTCGATGTCGGGTTCGCCCTGCGGGAGTTCGCCGGCCTGGCTGCTCGCAACTGCCGTCGCGCCGACGGCCAACCCGACGGTAGTGACGAGCGTAAGTGCAACGAACACGCCGATCGGCCGATCGGTACCCGTCATCGTCGGCACCTCCCGGCGACAGTTCGCATCGATTCGGCGGGGATCGCTGGACGGGTCCTCCCCGGCGGCCCGTCCGTCTCGAGATCCGTGTCAGTCATCGTTTCCTACTTTGTTGGTACGGCTATAGTTCTTGTGATTGAACGTTCAATCACGCCGCTTATACGGGTGGCCGCTGGACCTCCGATATGGAGTCGACGAGCGATTACCGACGATCCCCCGAGACGACGACAGCGAATCCTTCGCACCGTCGGTCTCGCAGTAGTGGGGGCGGTCATAGATGAGCGACGATCCGTTCGGCAACCCCGAGGACACGCGGGAGCAGATTCTGGCGGCGACGTACCGCACCCTGCGTGATCGGGGCTACGCCGAACTGACGATCAGCGCGATCGGCGAGACGTTCGAGAAGAGTCCGTCGCTCGTCTATCGTCACTACGACAGCAAGGACGAACTGGTGCTCGACTGTCTCACGTACATGCTCGATCGGTACGAACGCCAACTCACCGAGGACGAGATCACCGACCCGAAGGAGCGTCTCGAGGCGTTCGTCGAGTGGGGGTTCGAGGACGCGCCGCCGGAACGGGAGGCGTTCCTCTCCGCGATCATCGAACTCCGCTCCCGGGCACCCCACGACGAGTCTTACGAGAGTCACTTCACCCGCAGTGACGACGTGTTCGTGGGCTATCTCGCCGACGTTATCCGATCCGGTATCGAGCGCGGAACGTTTCGGGAGTGCGATCCCGAGCAAGCCGCACAGCTGCTCGTCACCACGCTCTCGGGAACGCTGTTTCGCCGTTCGACGACCGATTCTTCGGGATGGCTGGACGACGTTCACGAGGAACTCCAGACCTATCTCGAGACGCGGCTCTACCGGGACTGAGTGCGACCGGTACTGAATCTACTAATAAAACGGTTTGAGGAACCGAGTTCTGCCGAGATACGACTCACAATTGTATCTCTGTTGTCAGTTATATGTCGGTCTGACGATCCCGTACAGCCGATAGTGTATTCTCTATGAATAGTTAGAGAAAGCCTATATACTGCCAGTATAGGTGACAACTTGCCTGTCTGCAACCCGCGTATACGTGCGGTAACTTCTACTTACGAATAGGTAATCTCGGACAACTCACAACAAGAAAGCTTATTACACACTTCTCTCAACAGTCTGCTACCCCTACCCGGAGGCTGAGTAAACGGCAGGGCACCCGTGCCGGGCGGTCCCCGCTGCCGAACTCGTCCCGGTGAATCGCTCGCTACCAACGCGAAACATACAGCTAACACAACACATGACACGAACCCAAACCTCCATTCGCGAAAAGGGACGCGCAGTGTTCCTGGCCGCGATCATGGTTATGTCCGTCGTCGCGATGTCCGCAGCCTTCGCGGGTGCGGCCGCCGCAGACGAACACCAGGTCGAACTCTCCGACCTCGACGTCTCGGACGGACAGACGATCTTCGACTCCGTCGACGACATCGACGGAGTCACCGACGTAGACGCACAGACTCACGAAGTGACCCTCGAATTCGACTCTATCGCTGCGGATGCGACCGATGAAGCGGTTACCGTCACTCTCGATGAGGATCTCGATGACCTCATCGGATTCGAGAACGTGGGCTATTCCGGTGTAGTCGAGGATACTGACGGAGTCTCCCTCACCGCAACTGCTACGGATAACGACCCCAGTGACGGGGAGCTCACGCTCGAAATCACGAACGACGACACCAGCGAGGCAACCGATACGTGGGTTACCCTCCAGCTGACTGTCAACGCTAGCTCCGACTGGGAGGCTGACGACGGTCACGAGACCTTCAGCCACTCCGCCGAGCACGGCGATGAAGTCGTTACCGGCTCCTTCGAAGCGCTGAACGTCGAAGATACCGTCATCTCGTACGCTGACGTGGCGGACAGCCCGTCCTCGGAAAGTGACCACGAATATGATGGCGACGTCTGGGAGGGTCAGCAGGTGACCCTCGAGAGCAATGAAGAACGAGACGTCATCACCGTCTACGAGTACGACGAGTACGACAGCGGCGTCAAACTCGGCGACGAGGTCGACAGCGTCGGTACGACGCCCGGCGTTGCCGTCAACTACGACACCTCTGCCCTCCAAGGTGGGGAAGAGTACGTCTTCGAGATCAGCGACGGTACCGACGAGCAGCACGTCATCGTCGAACTGAACGAACTCGGCCTCGGCGCTGACCTCGTCGACGACGAGATCACGACCAACCAGGACATCGAAGTCAACGTCACCAGTGACGACCTGACCGGTAGCGAAGTCGTCGCGACGGTGTACGACTCCGACGACGATGAGTTCGCCAGCGACGAGACCGAACTCGACAGCAGCGGTGCAGCCGAGTTCAACTTCGCCCTCGACGAGGGTGACGAAGGCGACTACCACGTGGAAGTCGAGCACATCGAGTCCGGCGTAACCGTCGAGACGGACACCGTCTCCGTCGACGAAGCGCCCGACTCGGACGTCGAATTCCGCGACAACGTCAACGAACACATCGGTAACAACGCCTCGATCGTCGTCGACATCGAGGACTACGACGGCTCGGTCTTCGTCCAGGTCGGTGACCAGGACGAAGAGAACTACCAGGCCATCCTCGAGGTCGAGGACGCAGACGATAGCGGCAACGTCACGATCGTCCACGACACGACGGCCGCTGACAAGAACGCCTACTCGGTCGTTGGCGACGACGAGCTCACGGTCCGCAACGAGCCCGGCGTCACCAACCCGCCGCTCGAGGCGGGCAGCTACACGCTGAACGTCGGCCTCGACGGTAACAGCAGCGCCATCGACGAGCGACAGGACAGCGCCCAGTACAACCTGCAGGAGCGAACCGAACTCGCAGACGACCAGCTGAGCACGCACGTCGCACCTGGTGACGACACCCTCGGGTCCAGCGACGACCTCGAGAACACCGTCGTGACCGCCGACGACACCGTCGCCATGCTCGACGGCAACATGGACCACCTCATCGCCCAGCTGGACAACCCGCACCTCTATGCCCTCCTCGACGAGGGTGACGACGAGACCGACCTCGCCGGAAACGACCTCAACGTGACGATCGAAGAGGTCAACCCCGGTCCGAACGCCGAAGCCGACGTCTGGAACGCCGAGGAACACTTCGGCGTCACGACGCTCGTCGCCGACCAGGACGAAGGCCAGGCGGTCTTCGGTCTGAACAACGACGATCTCGCTAGCATCCTCGACGAGGACGCGGAGTACTACCTCAACGTCACGCTCGAGAAGAGCAGCGACCTGACCCCTGACGACGAGGACGCGGACGAAGAAGTCGCTTCGGTCACGTTCGAGACCGAGGAAGCTGAACTCGAACTCGACGACGAGGCGAACGCGAACCTCGCGAACGCGAGCGCCGAGGACGTCGTCGGCGAGACCAACGTCGCGCCCGGTAGCGCGATCCAGGTCTTCGCCCAGTCCGACGGCTACTTCTTCGACGACAACGAGACCACCGTCGGCGACGACGGCACCTTCGCGGCCACGTTCGACTTCAGCGAGCAGCCCGCCGACATCGACGTGAGCCTCACGGCTGAGGACGCTCACTTCGACCTCGAGGACGACGGCGACGCCGTCCTCTACTCGGCGGACGAGGCCGAGCCGGCGAACGTCGTGCTCGACGTCACCGTGCCGGACGCAGTCGAGGAAGGTGACGACGCCACCCTCGACGTGACGCTCGAGAACGCCGGCGAAACCGCCTCGGACGAGTTCGACTTCGACGTCGTCTTCGACGGCGAGACGCTCGAAGAAGACACCAAGCAGCTCGAGGCCGGTGACGACTTCACGGCGTCGTACGACCTCGACACCAGCGCGGCTGGCTCCTACGAGTGGTCGGTGACCGCCGACGGCGAGGACGTCGACGCCTCGGAGTCCGGCACGCTGACCGTCGAAGAACCGGAGTCCGGCAGTGAGGAACCCGGTGAGGAACCCAGCGAAGAGCCCAGCGAAGAACCCAGCGAAGAGCCTGACGACGACGGTGACGACGAGGACGGCGTGCCCGGCTTCGGGTTCGCGGTCGCCATCTTCGCGCTGATCGCCGCCGCGATGCTCGCCCTGCGCCAGCAGGAGTAAGCACTCGTTGAACCACCGGCTCACGCCGGTCCTCGGATCGATTCCATTTTTTCGGTACTACGCCCGCGAGCGACGGCTGTCTCTCACCTCTCGACGGCACGACCGCTGTTGTACCCGTCGTAACGCGAGCCGTACTCCTGAGCCGTCATCGACCGATGGATACCGGCTGGTACAGCCGTCCGACCTCCGGCCGGCAGCACGACAGTCCGATCAATACAGTGACTGGTACCGAGCGAAAACAATACAGCGGCGTGAACCGTCAGCAGAAAGTTTATTACACACATCTCTAAACGCCCAGTTACACCTACTCGAGACGCGACTCCACGGCGGCCCGGCTCCAGATGCGGTCCGGGGCGTCGATCTCCCCCGGAGGATCACGCTATCCGCTCGAGACAACCACACAGATACTATGATACGTAACCGACCATCAGATCGCGAGCAGGAACGAGCGCCGTTCCTGGCCGCGATGCTGCTCTTTTCGGTCGTCGCGCTGGCTGCGGTGTTCGCGGCCCCAGCAGCGGCGACGGTCGCCGACGCGGGTACGCCGAGTTCCGTACCCACGGGCGTCGACGACGCCGATCAAACGATCGAAGGAATAGCCGTCGACGACGACACGGACGTCGTCATCGACGTGAGTGCCCTGGCCGACGAGGTCGACCTCTCCGGCGCAGCGGCCGGCGTCGAAGCCGGCGGATCGACCGGTCTCGACGACGGTGACGTATCGCTCGATCGCGATGCGAGCGAGATCACCGTCGACGCCGACGGGAACGATCTCACCGCCGGTTCGTTCGACGTCGCGATCACCGGTATCGATACGACGGCTACTTCGCCCGCGGCCGATCTGACCTACACGGTCCAGCAGGGCGACACCACCGCCGAGACGAGTTCGTTCGGGCTCGTCGGCGTTACGGTCACCGATCTCGAGGTGACCGACGGCCAGACGATCTTCGACGCTGCGGCCGTCGACGCCGTCACGGACGCCGGCGCACAGAGCCAGACCCTCGACGTCAGCCTCGACGTCCACGCGAACGCCGACGAGACCGTGACGATCGCGCTCGCGTCGGAACTCGAGGACGTGCTGGCCGACGGATTCGACGGTGTGACCGTCGTCGGTGCCAGCGACGAGCAGAACCTCGCTCCCATCGGATCGGGCGACATCTCGCTGTCCGACGGCCAGCTCGAGATCGACGTCGACGCCCAGAGCACCGGCGACGCCTCGTTCGCGGTCGACCTCCAGATCGACGGCGAGGACCTCGAGGCCGACGACGGCGACCAGGCCCTCGAGCACGTCGTGGCGGACGAGGACATGATCGACGCCTCCTTCGAGGTCGTGAACGTGCAGGACGCACTGCTCTCCCACGCGGAGGCCGGCAGTCTCAGCACGGCTCCCATTCGCGAGGATATCTGGGCGGGCCAGTCCGTAACCGTCGAAGCCGCCGGGGCGACCGACGTCGTCACGATCTACGAACTCGAGGACGTCACGGATCCCACGCTCGGCGAGGAAGTCGACGGCCTCGGTACGACGCCCGGCTTCGCGGCGAACACCGAGTTCGACTTCGAGGGCGGCCAGGCCTACGCCGTCGAGTTCCCGGGTGACGAGTACGTGATCGTCGACCTGCAACCCCTCGATCTGCAGGCGACGCCGGTGACGACCCACCTCACCGCGAACGAGGACCTCGAGATCGACGTCTCGAGCGCCGATCTCACCGGGAGCGAGGTCACCGCCACGGTGTACGCCGACGCGGACCACGAGGAGGTCGTCTTCGACGACGCGGCCGAACTCGACGCCGAGGGAGAGGCGCAGTTCGTCATCGACCCCCAGGACGACCTCGAGGGAGCCGGTAGCTACTGGGTCGAGATCGAACACGAACCGTCGGGCGTGACGACGATGGCCGGCGAGAGCACCGTGGACGAGGCACCCGACGAAGACGTCGCCTTCCGGGACAACGTCGTGGAGTCGCTCGGGAACACCGCCTCGATCACTGTCGACATCGAGGACTGGAACGAGCCGGTCTACGTTCAGGTCGGCGACGAGGAGGCGTCGAACTACCAGGCGCTGCTCGAGGTCGAGGACGGGAACGAGGACGGCAACGTGACGATCGTCTACGACACGACGAGCGTCGACGCCGACGCGTTCTCCGTCGCCGACGACGAGGACGACCTGACGGTCCAGGACGTGAACCCCCTGGGGATCGACGCGCCGCTCGAGGCGGGCCAGTATCACCTGATCGTCGGGCTCGAGGCCGACGGCTGGGACGCCGCCGTCGAACAGGACGCCGCGCGTCTGACGCTCCAGGAGCGGTCCGGAATCGAGGAGTCCCTGACCGTCGCGACGGCACCCGGCCAGGACGCCCTCGCCGACGCGACGGACCTGAACGCGACGACCGTCACGGCGACCGAGACGATCGTCGAGGCCGATCACGCGCTCGGGTCGCTCGCGGCGTCCGACGTCTTCGCGTTCATCGAGGACGGCGACGACGCGGACGCGCTCGACCGGCGCGGCGTCGACGTCTCGATCGAGGAGGTCGATCCCGGCCCGAACGTCGATCCCGAGCGGTGGTCGATCGCCGACGGCGACCTCACCGGGGACGACGTCCAGGTGCTCGAGGCCGATCGCGAGGCCGAACGGGTCGACTTCACGATCGACACGGGTGCGCTCGAACTGGGCGAGCCGTACGCCCTCAACGTTACGCTGACCGAGGCCAACACGTTCGTCGCCGACGAGGACGACGAGGAGACTGCCACCGGGACGTTCGAACTCGTCGCGCCCGAACTCGAACTCGAGGACGGAAACGAACGCTTGCCCAACGCCGAGGACGCCACCGTCACCGCACGGACGAACGTCGCACCCGGTGCCGAGGTCACGCTCCTGGCGGACTCGCCGGACGGTCTCTTCTGGCTCGACGACGATCAGCCGGTCGAGTCCGACGGGACGGTCGCGACGACGTTCGACTTCAGCGAGTTCGAGGAAGGGACGCCGGTTCTCCTCGAAGCGTCGCAGTCGTACTACGATATCGAGGACGACCTCGAGGCCGAACTCGCCGAAGCGGAAGCGCCGTTGCTGCAACTCGACGCCGACGCCCCCGACGAGGCCGCCGTCGACGAGACCGTCACCCTCTCGGTGGCCGTCACCAACGCCGGCAACGTGACGGCCGAATCGGTTCCCGTCGGCGTCGAGGTCGACGGTGCGGTCCTCGAGAACGAGACGCTCGCGCTCGCCCCGGACGACACGTGGTCGGCCAGTCACGAGATCACCGCCGACGAGCCCCGTGACGTCGCGTGGTCGGCGACCGCCGGCGACCGGGAGACGAACGACGTGGTCTCGTTCAGCGAGGCGGAGTTGGCCGCCGGTGAAGAGGGTGTCAACGCGGCCGACGATACTGACGATAGCGCCGACGCCGGCGACGACGCCGACGACGGGATGCCTGGCTTCGGCGTCGTCGTCGCTCTCGCCGCGTTGCTCGGTGCGGCACTCGTGGCACTGCGGACGGAGCCCTGACCGCCTGAGCGGGTTTTCTCGAGCGGTTCCAGTGGTGAGCGCGGGTTCGAAATCGGGACAATCACAACGACTAATATATCGTCGCGAGAAGGTCACGAGCGACGTGTCGGAGCTTCACGAACGCCTCCGCGACCGGCCGCAGGTCGACGTCCAGCGCAGCGAACTGGGCTACGAGGAGCGCCACCTCGTGCGGGTCCTCCGGGTACGACGCTCGAGCGGCCAGACCAACCCCGGGCCGGGCGAGTTCACGTCGGTCGCGTATCTCGCAGGGGACGAGCGCGCGGCCGCCAGGCGGTTCGTCGAGGCGAACCGGGACCTGTTGGAACGCATCGACTTCTCCCGGCGGAACCCGGTCCAGGAGGCGGTCCCCCGCGAGGTCTACGACTGGATTCTTCACTTCCTGGGGGAGCGCCGACTGCGGCGGTACCGACGGGTCGTCTACGAACGCCGCCGGGACGGCCTCGAGTGGGTGATCGACCGCGAGCGGTACGAGCGCGCGCCCACGCGACGGTACACGACGCGGGAGGGGGTCGCGGCTCGCGTCGAACCCGACGTCTCGCTTGACGCCGTCTACGAGGCGTTCGACGATCGGATTCTCGAGTGCGACCTCCGCGAGCACGCGTCGGTCTGGGGGACCTACCGGTACGTGCTCGAGTACTTCTGTGCGGCCGGGCCGTTCGACTGCGAGGCGATCTCCGTAGACGGCGAGGCTGGTGTCGCGAAACTCGAGGAGTGACGCGTTCTCGGTGCGTGTCCCGGAGCGCCGTCTCCTCGGATCGATCCTAACGCTCGTTCTCCGACACGGTGACGAAGACCTCGTCGCGCGAGAGTCGGTCGTCGAAAACTGATTTCTGGGATCACATTACTCGACGATGTGTTTTCCATTCTGACAGCTACGAATATAAAAATGGAGTGTATATAGAACATTTCACTTCTAATCGGATGAACGGATATTCTGGCGTATGTGGGTCCGTAGGTTGTGTTTTCCTTCCCGCTCTAATGGTTGGCATAGATACAAAATGCCAGAAGGCATATATAATATCGAGAGAGTCTCCCGGATACCCCTACCCGGGTGGCCACGTCGGACGACGCCGACCGGTTGCGAGACGCCGGTGGCCGCCTCCCACGAATCGCACGCTAACCAATCGATCGCAGACAACAACGAAATACAACACAACATGAACGACAACACATCATATCGTGAAAAGGGACGCGCGGTGTTCCTGGCAGCGATTATGATCGTCTCAGTCGTCGCAATGTCCGCGGCGTTCGCGGGCGCTGCGGCGGCAACTGTAGACACTATCGAGAACGCCGGTGCAGATAACGTTCTCGTTGATGAGAGTTCAACTACGCAAGAAGTAACGTTCGACGTATCAGTCGCAAATGAAGCATCTGACGAAATTGTCGTCGATGTAAACGAGATCCTCAATGAGGATGTCGGCGTTTCTCTAACTGGTGTCAGCTCAAGTGACACTAATGAAGTGTCCATCAGTGGTGACAGTTACGACAGCACCAATGGTGAGGTCTCGTTTACAGCATCTGATGCATCTGGTGCTGACGGTTCGTCTGGTGATGCTACTATCACCGTGACGCTTGACCTCAACACCGAGGATGTCGCAACAACAGACAACCTCGACTACGCTATCGCTGCGGGATCTGGTGAGGGTGCAGACACTGCTTCCTTCGACCTCGTCGAGGCAAACCAGTTCTCGCTAGAAACCATCTCCGTCGATGATGGTTCTAACACGATCACTGACGAAACCGTCAGCACTGTCGGTCCGACCCCTGATCAGGGCGTCACGGTGAGTGTCTGGGCTAGCGAAGGTATTTCCGACGAGACGGTGACCGTCGACCTTAGCGAGACGTTCGACGCTGATATCGACATCACTGACGTAACCGTCGGTAGTGTTGCCGACCTGTCTATCACTGACAACAGTGATGCGGTCGTTGCCGATGACGCGAACCTGCAACTCGACATCAGTGACAACGGTATCACTGCCGGTGACACGTACGAGATCCCCGTTACTCTGACCCTCGACGGCACCGACCTCGACGCTGACGGCGGTGACGAGTACATCTACCACAGTGCACAGGATCCTGACGGCAACCAGGACGACACGCGCTACCGCGCGCTCAACGTCGGTACCTCCCAGGTCGTTGCCGGCAACGGTATCGCTGCCGACTCCGGAACTGACTGGGACACCTACTCCAACTACGACGACACGAACACGGTCGAAATTTACCAGGGCGAGACCGTCACCTTCGAGGCTGACGGCGAAGGTGACATCGTCACTATCAACGAGTTCGAAACCGATAATGACGACATCACGCTCGGTAGTAGCGCCGAAAGCTCCGGTACGACGCCGGGCAAGGCGACCAACATCGACACCGCCGACCTCGAGGGCGGCGAGGAGTACCTCGTCGAATTCGACGGCGACAGCAACGAGTGGTACGTGCTACTCGACGTAGCGCCGCTCGACCTCGATGCGACGGCTGTCGATACGAACATCACGACCAACAACGACATCGAAGTCAACGTCACGTCCGAGGACCTCACCGGGACCGAAGTCCAGGCGACGGTCCTCGACAGTGACGACGAGTCGACCGGTGTCACTGCTACGACCGAACTCGACGCGAACGGTGACGCGACCTTCGCCTTCGATGCTGCCCACGACGACCTCGGTGCGGGCGAGTACACCGTCGAAGTCGAACACGACGAATCCGAAGTAACCGCCACCACCGAGACGATCGAAGTCAGTGAAGCACCTGACCCGAACGTCGAGTTCCGCAGCAACGTCCAGGAGAACATCGGTAACAACGCCTCGATCGTCGTCGACATCGAGGACTACGACGGCTCGGTCTTCGTCCAGGTCGGTGACTCCGAGGAGGACAACTACCAGACGATCCTCGAGGTCGAGGACACGAGCGAGGACGGCAACGTCACGATCATCCACGACACGTCGACGTCGGGCGATGGAGCGTACACGCTGGCTAACAGCGACGACGAACTCCACGACACCCTCGAATCTGCCTCCATCGATCACGACGCACTCGAGGCGGGCAGCTACACGCTGAACGTCGGTCTCAACGGCAACAGCACCGCCATCGACGACCGACAGGACAGCGCGCAGTACAACCTGCAGGACCGCGAGGAGCTCGCTGACGACCAGCTCAGCACGCACGTCGCGCCCGGTGACGACACCGTCGCGTCCAGCGACGACCTCGAGAACACCGTCGTGACCGCCGACGACTCCGTCGCGCTTCTCGAGGACGAGAGCGCAATGGATCACCTGCTCGTCCAGCTCGACAACCCGCACATCTACGCGCTGCTCGACGCTGGTGACGACCAGGACTCCCTCGGGGACTTCAACGTGACCATCGAAGAGGTCAACCCCGGTCCGAACGCGGAACCCGACGTCTGGGCGACCGACGATAGCCACGAGAACGACGGTTCCAAGATTTCCGTCGACGTGCTCGTCGCCAACCAGACGGAAGGCCAGGCGATCTTCGCCTTCGACAACGAGGAGCTGGCCAACGAACTCTCGGAAGGCGAGGAGTACTACCTCAACGTCTCCCTCGACCAGACTAGCCCGATCGTTACCGCGGACTACTCCGAGAACGCCTCGACGACGTTCACCACCGAGACGGCCGAACTCGAGCTCGACGAGGACGAGAACGCGAACCTCGCGAACTCGAGCGCCGAGGACGTCGTCGGCGAGACGAACGTCGCACCCGGCAGCGAACTGACCGTCACCGCCGAATCGGCCGGTCACTTCTACGACGACGCCGACGCCGTCGTCGCCGAGGACGGCACCTTCGCGGGGACGTTCAACTTCAGCGAGTACGAGGCTGGACTCAACGTGAGCCTCCAGGCTGACGACTTCCACTTCAGTCTCAACGACGAGGCTGATGCGGTGCTGTACGCGGCCGACCAGCCCGAACCGCACAACGTCGCGATCGACGCGACCGCACCGAACAGCGTCACCGTCGACGACGACGCCACGCTCGACGTGAGCGTCGAGAACCTCGGCGAGCAGGACTCGCCCGAGTTCACCTACACGGTGACCGTCGACGGCGAGACGCTCGAGGAAGACACCAAGCAGCTCGAGGCCGGTGACGACTTCACGGCGTCGTACGACCTCGACACCAGCGCGGCTGGTTCCTACGAGTGGTCGGTGACCGCCGACGGCGAGGACGTCGACGCCTCGGAGTCCGGCACGCTGACCGTCGAAGAGGAAGAGCCGGCTGACGACGACGAACCTGCTGACGACGACGAGCCCGCGGACGACGACGCGCCCGAAGATGACTCCGACGACGATGACAGTGAGGAAGAAGACGGCGTGCCCGGCTTCGGGTTCGCGGTCGCCATCTTCGCGCTGATCGCCGCCGCGATGCTCGCCCTGCGCCAGCAGGAGTAAGCTCGCACTGAACGACCGGACTCTCGTCCGGCCCTTGCCGCATTTCGCTTTTCTTTCGCGTCCTTCCCGAACAGCGACGGTACTGGTTCTGGACGGCTTCTATCGACCAGTCACACCAGTGTCGTGACCGGTGTCCAGTCTCGAATCGCTACCAGATCTCGAGAACAGACAGCAACTGCCCCAATACGCCACTCTCGGGAGTTAATTCTTTCACTATAAGTGTTATGAGTTAGATACTACTATATTAAAAATGCTCTGTACAAAGAACGCTCCAAATCTTTGGTTGGATGGGATACAAATTCCGTTAGAGGCCTTATACGCGCTGAATTTCGCAAATTCCTGGCACTGTCTTAGAAATATATAACTCCACAAGACTTATACCAGGTCGTGAAAGAACGTCCGAACACCCCTACCCGGGTGGCCTGTCGGGAGTCGACGACCCGTCGTGGAACGCCGAAGATCGCCTCCCCGAATCGCGCGCTAACCAACTCGCAGACAACAACGAAATACAACACAACATGAACGACAACACATCATATCGTGAAAAGGGACGCGCAGTGTTCCTGGCAGCGATTATGATCGTCTCCGTCGTGGCCATGTCCGCCGCCTTCACGGGCGCGGTGGCCGCGCAGGAAGACACCTTCGACGTTACGGACGCTTCCATTACGGCTGGGGAGCGGACGGTCGTCGAAGCGGATAGTCAGACGCAAGACATTGAAGTAGAGTTCCATATCGGTCAAAACATTGACAGTGAGGAGATCGCGATCGACATCTCCGACCTTGACGACGTCACCGATATTGATGGTGATAACGTCTCTGTTACCGTCGACACATCATCGACTGGTATTTCCGCCACGGGTGCAAGTCTTCAGGCATCTGATGAAGAACTGGTAATCTCCGGCATTGCTGGGGAGCACACCGATGGCGCTTCGGAAGGAGAGACCATCACCATTCAGGTCACCTACAACATCGATGGTGACTTCGAAGTCGACCTGGGTCCTGAAACGGTTCAGTACACTACTAACGGTGAGTCGGTCTCCTTCAACGCGCTGAGCGAGCAGGATATCGTCTTCGATAGCAGCGACACCACCAGTGATTGGGCTGCTACTACTCCCAGTGACATTACCGCTGGCAACACGTACGACGAGGACACCGTCTGGGAAGGTGTCTACGTAACGACGTACACCGAGCGAGTCGAGGACACCGTCAACATCTACGAGGCAGACGAGGACGACAGTAACAACTACCGCCTCGGCGACCGCGTCGACCGAACCGGTACGACGCCGGGTGTCGCGACGAACTACGACACGTCCAACCTCGAGGGCGGTGAAGAGTACATCATCGAGCTCGAAGGCGACACTGACGACACCTACGTCGCGATCGAGCTCGAGGAGCTCAGCCTCGGCGCGGAAGCTGCCGACACCAACGTCACGACCAACAACGACATCGACGTCGACGTCACGTCCGAGGACCTCACCGGTAGCACTGTCTACGGGACCGTCTACACGGACTCGGACCTCGACGATGAGGCCGACGACTTCGACACCCAGACCGAGGAACTCGACGCGAACGGTGACGCTAGCTTCACCTGGGACCTCTCCGAAGGCAACGAGGGCTCCTACTGGGTCGAAGTCGAGCACGAACCGTCCGACGTGACTGCCTCGACCGACGAGATCGAAGTCAACGAGGCTCCTGACACGGAAGTTGAATTCCGCGACAACGTCCGGGAGAACATCGGTAACAACGCTTCGATCGTCGTCGAGATCGAGGATCACGACGGCTCCGTCGTCGTCCAGGTCGGTGACCAGGACGAAGAGAACTACGCGGCCTTCCTCGAAGTGACGGACGAGGACGACAGCGGCAACGTCACGATCGTCCACGACACGACGGCCGCTGACAAGAACGCCTACTCGGTCGTTGGCGACGACGAGCTCGAAGTCCTCAACACGCCCGGCGTCACCAACCCGCCGCTCGAGGCGGGCAGCTACACGCTGAACGTCGGTCTCACCGGTAACAGCACCGCCATCGACGACCGACAGGACAGCGCGCAGTACAACCTGCAGGACCGCGAGGAGCTCGCTGACGACCAGATCAGCACGCACGTCGCGCCCGTTGCTGATTCCCTCAGCTCGAGCAGCGACCTCGAGGACACCAAGGTGACCGCCGACGACACCGTCGCCTTCCTCGAAGAGCAGGCGATGGACAACCTGGTCGTCCAGCTGGACAACCCGCACATCTACGCCCTGCTCGACGAGGGTGACGACGAGGATGCGCTCGAGACCAACGGTTTCAACCTGACCATCGAAGAGGTCAACCCCGGTCCGAACGTGCAACCGTCCGTCTGGGCGACTGACGATGGTCACGAGAACGGCGGTACTAAGATCTCTGTCGATACGCTCGTCGCCAACCAGACGGAAGGCCAGGCGGTCTTCGCACTGGACAACGACGACCTGGCAGACGAACTCGAGGAAGGCGAGGAGTACTACCTCAACGTCACCCTCGACAACCACATCACGGACTACGCAGAGAACGCTTCGACGACGTTCGAGACCGAGGAAGCTGAACTCGAGCTCGACGAGGACGAGAACGCGAACCTCGCGAACTCGAGCGCCGAGGACGTCGTCGGCGAGACGAACATCGCTCCCGGTAGCGAGCTGACGATCTTCGCCGAATCCGACGGCTACTTCTTCGACGACAACGAGACGACCGTCGCCGAAGACGGCTCCTTCGTGGGCACGTTCGACTTCAGCGAAGAGCCTGCCGACATCGACGTGGAGCTTTCCGTCGAGGAATCCCAGAACAACTTCGGCGTGAGCGCTGAAGGTGACGCGGTGCTGTACGCGGCCGATCAGCCCGAACCGCACAGCATCTCGCTCGACGCGACCGCACCCGACAGCGTCGAGGTCGGTGAAGACGCCACGCTCTCGGTCGACGTCGAGAACGTCGGCGAGCAGACCTCGCCCGAATTCGAGTTCACGGCGACCTACGACGGCGATGAACTCGCCTCGCAGTCGTTCGACCTCGAGGGCGGCGAGTCTGAGAGCTTCGAGTACGAGCTCGACACCAGCGCGGCTGGCTCCTTCGACTGGTCCGTGACCGCCGACGGCGAGGACGTCGACGCCTCGGAGTCCGGCACGCTGACCGTCGAAGAGGAAGAGCCTTCGGACGAGGAACCCTCGGACGAGGATCCCTCGGACGAGGAACCCTCGGATGAGGAACCCTCGGACGAAGACGAGGATGACGACGACGAAGAAGACGGCGTGCCCGGCTTCGGGTTCGCGGTCGCACTCTTCGCGCTGATCGCCGCCGCGATGCTCGCCCTGCGCCAGCAGGAGTAAGCACTCGCTGAATCACCGGATTTTATCCGGCCTTCGCCGCATTTCGTTTTTCTTTCGGCCGCTACCCGAACAGCGACGGGTGTATACCTCCTGTGATTTCGACGACTGACGCGAGTAGCGCGTTTCGATCGCGATACCTGGTCGTCGATCGTGGGCCTGCTCGAGACGATCGGTTCGAACGCCACGCGAACGTCCGCACACGCCCGCTAGCTCTCAGTCGAGACGGTGCTGCACGCCGATAGAACGCGCGCCAGGACGGCCCGCTCCGTCATCCCGTCGATCGGGTTTTGGCGGGCCTCCGGGCGGCAACGCTCGTTTCTACACGTAACGGGTTGTTCTATCAGAATATAGTTACGAAAGGAATTTTAATACAGCTGTCGTATCGGGGGATCGAACCCCACTCGGCGTCGCTCTCGAGCCCCGAGGGACGCCGACCGCCCCCGCCCTCCAATGACGACCCTGTACGAACGACTCCGGGAGCGGCCCCGGACCAACGTCAACCGCTCGCAGCTGGCCCCCCTCGAGCGTGCCGAGGTGCGCGTACTGCGCGTCACCCACTCGGGGAACGCCGCCACGGAGTCACGGGGCCGGTTCGACGACGTCTACTATCTCGAGGGCGACGAGCGGGCGGCCGCCAGACGGTTCGTCGAGGAGAACCGCGAGCAACTCGAGGCGATCGATTTCTCGAACCCCGACGTCCTCCAGTCGTCGCTCCCGCGGAGCGTCTACGACTGGATCCTCCACTTTCTGGGCGAGCGCGAACTCCGGAAATACCAGCACGTCGTCTACGAACGCCGGCGTGACGGTCTCGAGTGGGTGATCGACCGCGAACACTTCGAGGGGTTCCCCAGCCGACGGTACTCGACCTATAGCGGATTGGCGGCACGGATCGGCTCCGAAATTTCGGTCGACACGCTCTACGAGACCTTCGACGAGCGCATTCTCGCCGGCGACCTCCGCGATCACGAGGCGGTCGGCGGCGACCCGCGGTACGTCCTCGAGTACTTCTACGCCGCGGGGCCGTTCGATTGCGAGGCGATCACGGTCGACGGCGAACCGGCGATCGAGAAACGTGACGCTCGAGCGGACCCGGCCGATCGTTGACGCCGCCGCTGTGTGACTCCGGGTTCGCGTCGCTACCGCTTCGACTACCGTAGAAAGGCCGCCCCAGGAAGAGAACGGTTCACTATCCGGGTGGCCGTTCGCCCCGTGACGGCACCGTGCTTGGCCCCCTAACTGCCAAGCGGGTACAGGCGCGCGCGTACCCAAATCACACTTAGTATGCAACCCAGTTCAGCGTTACGGCTCCGTCGACGGCCGGGGTCGGGCACGCTATCGGGGCGCGAGCCCCGACCTGTATGCTTCCGAAAATACTCGCTGTGACTGCTTCTACTGCACGTATTAAGTTCAAAATTCGAAGACACATAATTCCACAAGACTTATGCCTGGACGTTGACGACTCTTCGGATACCCCTATCCGGGTGGCCAGGTCGGCACTCGACGATCCGTTGCGAACGTGCCGACGGTCGCCTCCAGCATCGTGCGCCAACCGATCCCCCTAACAACCCAATACGACACACCAATGAACGACGACACTTCGTATCGCGAAAAGGGACGCGCAGTGTTCCTGGCAGCGATTATGGTCGTCTCCGTCTTCACGATGTCCGCGGCGTTCGCGGGCAGTGCAGTGGCCCAGGAGGCCACTCTCGACGACCTCGACGTGACGGACGGACAGACGATCGCAGATAGTGACGAACTCCAAGCGATAGACGATGTCGACGCACAGGACCACGAAATCACCCTCGAGTTCGAGACGATCGAGCAGAACGTCTCGGACGAGGAGATCACCGTTACCCTCGACGAGGACTTCGACGACCTCATCGGCTTCGACGATCTGGACTTCAATGAGGTAACGGGCTCCCCTGATGGCCTCACAGCCGAGGTCGTCGACAGTGACCTCGAGGAGGGTGAGTTGACGGTTGAGATCACTAACGACACCGAAAATCCTGAAGAAGACATCGAAGACGGTGAGGTCGTCCTCGACTTCACTGTCAAGGATGGCTCCAGCTGGGAGGCCGACGACGGTCGAGAGACCTTCAGCCACGAGGCTGACCACGACGGCGTCTCCGTCAGCGGTTCCTTCGAGGCGCTGAACGTCGAGGATACCGTCATCACCTACGAGGACGCATATAGTTCGATCAATGAGGCCGTCAACAACACCGTCGAAATCTGGAACGGCGAGTACGTGACGCTCGAAGACGAGGAAGAACGGAGCGTCATCGAAATCCACGAACTCGACGAGGACGACGACTACGAAACTGGTAGCAACGTCGACAGCGTCGGTACGACGCCCGGTGTTGCGGCCAACTACGACACCTCCGAACTCGAGGGCGGCGAGGAGTACGTCATCGAGTTCGAGAACGGGAACTACTTCGTCATCGAACTCAAGGCCCTGGACCTCGACGCCGACGCGGTCGACAACAACATCACCGCGAACCAGGACCTCGAGGTCGACGTGACCACCGAGGACCTCTCCGGTAGCGAGGTCGAGGCCATCGTCTACGAGGACGAGGACCTCGACGACGAGGCGGAGCTTGACACGAAGTCGACCGAACTGGACAACGAAGGTAACGCCAGCTTCGCCTGGGACGTCGACGACGAAGACCAGGGCTCCTACTGGGTCGAAGTCGAACACCTCGAATCCCACGTGACGGACTCGACCGACGAGATCGAAGTCAACGAGGCACCCGACGAGGACATCGAGTTCGAGGACAACGTCAACGAACACCTCGGTAACGAGGCCGAAATCGTCGTGGACATCGAAGACTACGACGGTTCGGTCTACGTCCAGGTCGGTGACGAGGACGAAGAGAACTACCAGACGATCCTCGAGGTCGAGGACGATGACGACAGCGGTAACGTCACGATCGTCCACGACACGACGGCCTCGGGCGACGGTGCGTACACGCTCGCAGACGACGACGACGAACTCCACGAGACCTTCGAAGTTGCCTCTATCGAAAACGCCCCGCTCGAGCCGGGCAGTTACACGCTGAACGTCGGCACCGGTATCGATAACGAGTCCGACGAGAAGAACGCGAGCCTCACGAACCGACAGGACAGCGCGCAGTACAACCTGCAGGAACGTGACGAACTCGACGACGATCAGCTCAGCACCCAGATCGCGCCCGGAAACGACGATCTCGCCAACAGCGACGACTACCACAACAACGAGACCGTCGTGACCGACGAGGACGAGGTTGCGCTGCTCGAGGACAACGCGATGGACCACCTCATCGCCAACCTCGAAGGCCCGCACATCCACGCGCTGATCGAGGAGGGTGACTCCGAGACCGACCTCACTGGCAACAACCTCAGCGTGACGATCGAAGAGGTCAACCCCGGCCCGAACCTCGAGCCCACGGTCTGGTCGAGCGATGACGACTTCGACGTCGACGTGATCGTCGCTAACCAGACGGAAGACCAGGCGGTCTTCGCGCTGAACAACGACGACCTGGACGACTTCCTCGAGGAAGACGAGGAGTACTACCTCAACGTCACCCTCGACCAGAACCACCCGATCGTTGACACGGACTACGACGAGAACGCCTCGACGACGTTCGAAGCCGTCGAAGCCGAACTCGAGCTCGACGAGGACGAGAACGCGAACCTCGCGAACTCGAGTTCCGAAGAGGTCGTCGGTGAGACCAACGTCGCACCCGGCACCGAACTGACGGTCTACGCCGAGGCCGACCGTCACTTCTTCGACAACGCCGACGCAGTCGTCGAGGAAGACGGCACCTTCGCGGGCACCTTCGACTTCAGCGAAGAGTCCGCTGGTCTCAACGTGACGCTGACCGCTGAAGAGGCCCACTTCGGTCTCAGCGACGAGACCGAAGGCCAGCTCTACGCGGCTGACCAGCCCGAGCCGTACGAAATCTCGCTCGACGCGACCGCACCTGACAGCGTCGAGGTCGGTGAAGACGCCACGCTCTCGGTCGACGTCGAGAACGTCGGCGATCAGACCTCGCCCGAGTTCGAGTTCACGGCGACCTACGGCGGCGAGGAACTCGCCTCGCAGTCGTTCGCCCTCGAGGGTGAGGAAGTCGAGACCTTCGAGTACGACCTCGACACCGACGAGGCCGGCACCTACGAGTGGGGCGTCACTGCCAAGAACGAGTCGGCTGAAATCGACAAGGCCGAATCCGGCGAACTCACCGTCGAAGAGGAAGGTGAGGACCCCGGTGAGGACCCCGGCGAAGACCCCGGTGAGGACCCCGGTGAAGATCCCGGCGAAGACCCCGGTGACGAGGACGAAGACGACGATGACGATGACGACGACGGCGTGCCCGGCTTCGGGTTCGCGGTCGCCGTCTTCGCGCTGATCGCCGCCGCGATGCTCGCCCTGCGCCAGCAGGAGTAAGCTCGCACTGAACGACCGGACGTCCGTCCGGCCCTTGCCGCATTCCGCTTTTCTTTCGGCCGTCACACCGACCAGCGACGCGTAGCGCCAGCGCTGGCGGTCCGGGACCTGTCCTCGAGTACGACACTCTTCTGCCAGAGAGTATATTACGCCCTGTTGCGAATACCCGACAGGAGCAGCCGGTAGCCTCGATACACGTGACCCCCCGTTCACCCCCTACACGACGAGTCACCCGAGCGAGCGTGCTCGCAGTCGTCCTCGGTGTCGTCTGTCTCGGCATCGCCGTCGGCGGCGCGAGCGGCGCGACCGGGGACGCGACGACAGCCATAGACACGGAGGTCTTTCTCCAGGACCGACCGAACACACCGCAGGCGGAACAGCCACCGGACGACGAACACGTCGTCGTTCACTACGAGGACGACCACGTCCTCACTGCCGAGATCGCTGGTGAGTTACCGCCACGCCCGTACGTGACCGTTAACGGGTCTACTGACGATGGCTTCCTCGTCGTCGACGAACACGAGGACACCGAACTCGACGCCCTCCAGACCGAGGACGGGACGAAGGCGCTGGTCGAGGTCGAGATCGACGGCGAGGTCGAGAAGCGGCCGGTCGTCCGGACCGACCGGACCGTGGAGGAAGGAACCGACCTCGCCATCATGGGCGAACGCGGGGTCATCCACGACTGGATCGAGTTCGACCACGGCGACCGGCGAGTCGAGACGGTCGACGGAGGGAACCCGGTCGAAGTCGACGGGAATCCGATCGAGTATCCGTGGTACGACGAGACCAACTACGTCCCCGAGATCGTCGACGTGACGGACGTCGACGAGGGGGAGACCCTCGAGGTGGAGGTCGAGGTCACCCACGACCGCTGGGTGGATCACTCCGAGGTTCTCAGTTTGACGATCGTCGGTTCCGAACGGTGGAACGACAGACCGTACCTCGCGGATACGACCTCCCTCGAGCTGTCCGGGAACGAGTCCGAAACGGTGACGCTACAGTACGAGACGGACTGGAAGGACTACCACGCCGACATGGTCGTTGTCGATATCGACGGGAACACCGATTCGCAGAAGATCGACATCGGCGCGTCCGGCGCGGCCGTCGATATCGAGGGGACGAACACGCCGATGGCGGGCGACGACCTCGAGGTCGACGTTCGGATCGATCGGTTCGGCGACTATCCGTCGGGGAGTCAGGTGTATCCGATCACGCTGTTCGTCGACGGCGACGAGGTGGAGACGAGAAACGTCGAACTCGGGCCGGGGAGCGAAACGACGAGGACGCTGACCTACGAGACGACCGACGACGACCCCGATGCGGTCGACGTCCGCGTCGCGAGTAAAACCGACGACGACTCGGCGACGGTACCGGTCGTCTCCCACGAACGGTTCCAGGAGGACGTCGAGGTCGATATCGTCGAGACTGACGTCGGCGACCTCGAGGACGAGTTCCTGGTTACGGCCGAATTCGAGTACACCGGCAACGTCACTGAGGGGTGGACCGAGTTCGACGCGATCCTCGGAATCGACGGCAATCGGTCGGACAACCGAACGGTCAGGGTCCCCGGGTCGGGAACCGAGACGGTGACGTTCGAACACGATCGCGAGACGGGCGATCCGCCGGCCGCCTACGCGACCGTCGAGACGCCGCAGGTAACTGCCCACCACAAGTTCGATTCCGGGGCCGAGGTCGCGTTCGTGGAGTACACCGATCCGGTGCCCAAAGGCGGCGAAATCACGGCCGACGTCGGCATCGAGAACGCCGGGGAGACGCCGGGGCTGGTCACCGTCTCGACGGCGGTCGACATCCCCTTCGCGGTCGAATCCGACGCCGTGTTGAACGAGTCGGCACCGTTGAACCCGGGCGAGACGTTCACCCAGGAGGTCGCGTTCGACCTGCGCGAGGAGGTCCCCTCGCCGATCACGCTCGAGGCGACCGCCGAGGGTGGACAGGACCGCGTCACGATCGACGTCCGCGAGAACGAGTCCATCCTCGAGATCGAGGAGGCGACGATCGACGGGATCGTAGACGAGGACGAGGAGCTGACGATCACGGCGTCGATCGTCAACGCGGGCGGGGCGACGGAGTCCCGCGAGGTGACCTTCTCCTTCGACGGCGAACCCGTCGGCACGGAGACGATCTCGCCGGCACCGGACGAGGAACGGACGGTCTCGACGACGTTCCCCGAGCCGGACGAGGAGGGGACCTTCATCTATGGCGTCGACACCGGCGACGATACCGTCAGCCACACGGTGGCAACCCCGGGTGCGAGGGCGGACGACGGCCTCCTCCCGTCGCTGTCGCTGGTCGAGCAACCGTGGCTCCTGGTCGTCGGCCTGCTGGTCCTCCTGGCTGCGGCGGGGATCCTCGTCGCGCGCCGGGTGGACGCGATCCGGCTTCCCGACTCGGTCCAGGTACCCGAGCAGCTACAGCCCTACGTCGCGCGGGTCCAGGCAGGGCTACGTGCCGTCAAGCGAAACGTCCGGACGTTGCTGGGCGGCGAGGGGACCGTCGTCGTGGAGAACACCTTGCCGAAGACGGTAACGGTCCGGGTGCTCGTCAGCAGCGACGGCGAGGTCGTCTTCAGGGAGGACCTCACGCTCGAGGAGGGGGAACGCCGTGAGTTCACCTGTCTGCCGTCCTCGAGTACGGTCGAGGTGGGGTCGGGCGTCGACGACGTCGCCGCCCACCACGAGGTGTTCCCGCAGGGGACGAGCAAGGTCGGCATCGTGTTGCAACCCCAGGGGATCGTGATCGGCGAACTCTAGATTCTGGGCCACAACGCCCGGACGCGATCGACGAGCGAGTCTCCGGTGGGTCGTTTCGCAATGACGAGCGGGACGGTGATCCGCTGGCCCACCGAGGCTGCGACGGAGCCGACGACGCGGTTTCTGAACTGTCGTTCCCGGGTGGCCCCGAGGACGACCACGTCGCGCGTGGCCCCGTCGGCGACGATCGCGTCGGCGGCGTCGTCGACGGTTTTGACGTCGGCGTCGACGGTGACGTCCTGAAGCCGGGTGGTGACTGCCTGGACGTGGTCCCGTGCGTCGTCGGGATCGTCGTCCGGCGAGACGTACGACCGGACGGTGACGGTCGCGTCGTTGGCGCGTGCGATCGCCTCCGCGAGTTCGACCGCGGGGCCCATGTGCGGGCCGCCGTCGGCCGGTAACAGGATCTGCTCGACGCTGTCGGCGGTCGTCCCGATCCGTTCGACGTAGACGGTGCAGGGGGCCCGGCGAACGACGGGATCGACGGTCGTCCCGAGGACGATGTCCGCGGGGCGGGGCTGGTCCTGCCAGCCGAGCAAGAGCGCGTCCGCGTCGGCCGCGTCGACGGCCGAGAGCAGTGCCTCGCTGACGTCGCTGCCGACGAGCAGGCGCTGTTCGACCGGGACCGACGCCGACTCGCCGACGGCGACGGCGTCGTCGAGGACGGCTCGCCGGTCGTCGGCGAACTCGCGTTTGATCCGGTCGTCGGAGAAGAGGCGAAACGGCGAACTCGCGTGTTTGTGGGCGACGCTGACGACGCGAATCCGTCCGTCGCGGGCCGTCGCGACGTCGATCGCGGTTCGCATCAGCTGGTCGACGTGGTTGGGGTTCGCGACGGCGACGACGACCGTATACGAGCGATCGGTCGCGGCCTCCTCCGTGAGGACCGTCGGTGCGGTACCCATTCACACGACGTACGCGCTCGAGGGCCATAATGACCACCCCTCGACTCGGCATTTCCGGCGCGTAACGACCCATTTCGTATCAACGATCCGGACGACGGGAGTATGATTGATATGCGGACTCGGTGATGTACGGTACCGGATGACACACATCGAACTCGACGACGTCAGCAAGTACTTCGACGCGGGCGAGACCGTCGCGAACTATCGCCTCTCGCTGTCGATCGACGACGGCGAGTTCCTCGTCCTGCTCGGCCCGTCGGGCTGTGGGAAGACGACGGCCCTGCGGCTCATCGCGGGCCTCGAGAACCCCTCGGAGGGGGAGATCCGCTTCGACGGCGAGCGGGTCAACGCCCGGTCGCCCAGCGACCGGAACGTGGCGATGGTGTTCCAGAACTACGCGCTGTATCCCCACATGACCGTCGGGGAGAACATCGCGTACCCGCTGAAGATACGCGACGTTCCGCCGGCCGAGCGCGACCGGCGGGTCGCGGAGGTGACGGAGCTGTTACACATCAAGGACCAGATCGACAAGCCGCCCGCGGAGTTGAGCGGCGGCCAGCGCCAGCGGGTGGCGCTGGCCCGTGCCATCGTCCGGGAACCGTCGGTGTTCCTGCTCGACGAACCGCTCTCGAACCTCGACGCGAAGCTCAGACAGGAGATGCGCTCGGAACTCAAGCGACTTCAGGACGAACTCGACATCACGACGATCTACGTCACCCACAACCAGGAGGAGGCGATGAGCATGGCCGACCGAGTCGCCGTCATGAACCGGGGGACGATCCGGCAGGTCGCGCCGCCGTCGGAACTGTACCAGCGTCCGCGTACGGAGTGGGTCGCCCGCTTCGTCGGCTCGCCGCCGATGAACCTCTTCCGGGGCCGCCGTCGCAACGGCTCGATCGACCTCGGGGAAGCCGGTCGGATCGACCTCGAGGGCATCGCCGACGGCGACCTCGAGGAAGTCGTCGGGGGCCGGACCGAGGCGGAGCCCCGACGCCGCGAGGTCGTCGGTGCCGCCGGCACCGACTCGAGCGTCGACGAACGAGGTGGTGGTGCCGACGAGGGAGAGGGTGGCGTGGTTGCCTCCGACGCCGCGGGTAGCTCCGACGAGAGCCCCTCCGGTGGAGAGGGGCCGGCTGGCGAGAACACCATCTCGCTCGGCATTCGCCCGGAGGACCTCACCGTCCGCCGCGAACCGCCGCCGAACGGTAACGCCATCACGGGGACGGTCGACACCGTCGAGCCCCTCGGCGAGTACACGCTCGTCAACGTCACCGTCAACGACCAACTGGTCAACGCCAAGGTCTCGGAGGCGGAGTTCGAGCGCGGGGAGCGAGTCGCGCTCGCGTTCGACGACGAGGACGCCTACCTGTACGACGAGGCCGGCGACCTCGTCGCCTGATCGTCCATGAGTCTCGGAGATCGGTTCGGCAACCTCGGGGCGGATCGGGAGGCGGGCCTGCTCGAGCGCGTCGACCGCGAGAAGGCGGTGGCGATCGTCATCTTCCTGGTGCCCGGCCTCACGCTGTTTGGCATCTTCTCGGTGGGACCGATCGCCTACTCGGTCGTCGGGAGCTTCTTCTCGTGGGACGGGTTTTCGATGGGGTCGTTCGTCGGAGTGGACAACTGGATCCGGTCGTTTCGTGATCCGCTGATCCTCAACTGGTCGAACGTCCGGGAGTGGCGGTATCCGATGGGGGCGCTGACCCAGAACCTGCTGTGGGTAGTGTTGCACGTCCCGCTGAGTACGCTGCTGGGGCTCGCGCTCGCGCTCCTGTTCGCCGACCTGAAGGGCCGGCGGATCCTCCGCTCGATGGTCTTTCTGGGCTTTACCGTGCCGACCATCGTCATCGGCCTCGTGCTCATGTTCGTCTACGACCCGCAGGCCGGAATCTTCAACGAGTTGCTCCGCGCGCTGGGTCGGGAGGAGTGGGTCCGCAACTGGACCCAGTCGCCCCAGGTGGCGATCTACGCGCTCGTCGCCGGCGGCATCTGGGTCCAGACCGGCTTCAGCATGCTCCTGTACAGTTCGGCGCTGGCGGCGGTCGACCCCTCGTTGATCGAGTCGGCCAAGGTCGACGGTGCGGGTCCCTGGCGTCGTTTCCGGGACGTCATCTGGCCGCTGGTCAAGCCCGTCACCGCGGTAGTCGTCATCATGGGGATCATCTGGGTGTTGCGGGTGTTCGACATCGTCTACGCGGCCGGTGGCTCCGCGGGCGGCCCCAACCACGCCTACTCGGTGTTAGGGATCGAGGTCTACCGCGCCGCGTTCGAACCGCCGATCGACTACGGCAAGGCGATGGTGGTGGCGCTGGTCCAGTTGATCATCGTCGCGCCGCTCGCGCTGTACATCGCACGGATGGGTGACTGACGATGTCGGACGACGATCCCCTCGATCCGACGATCGATCCGGGCGACGGGAACCAGCGGTACCACGAGATGGCGGACGTTCCCGACACCGCTCCCGCACGGGACCTCGACTGGCCGACGCGGATCGCCGCCGCCACCCCGTCGGTCAGGCGCGTCCTCACGTATCTCGTGGCCATCGCCGTCGCCGTCCTCTGGATCGTCCCCTTCCTGGGGCTGTTCGCCGCATCGGTGCGCCCGCTCGGCGAGATCCTGGACGGCTGGTGGCACCTCGAGGGAATCACGCTCACCCTCGAGAACTACTACCGGGCCTGGTCCTACAGCACGGCACCGATGCGTCGAGCGCTGTTCAATACGGCCATCGTCACCGTGCCGTCGGTGCTCGTGGTCATGCTGCTGGGCGCGATGGCCGCGTACCCCTTCGCGCGCTTCGAGTTCCCGCTACGGACGACGCTGTTTTTCCTCATCCTGCTGGTGATGGCCGCGCCGCCGGAACTCGTCGCGATGGGCAACTACAACACCCTCCGAAACGTCGGTCTCTTCGATACGTACATGGGACTGATCCTGGTCCACATCGGCTGGGGGCTGGGCTGGGTGGTGCTCTTCCTGCGGAACTACCTGCTGGGTATCCCCGAGGAACTCGAGGAGGCGGCCCGCATCGACGGGGCTTCCCGGTACCAGATCTTCCGGACGATCATCCTTCCGCTGTCGACCCCGGCGCTGGTCTCGGTCGCGGTCATCCAGTTCACCTGGGTCTGGAACGCCTTCTTCTTCCCGCTGGTGTTCATGCGCTCGCCGGACCTCTATCTCGCGCCCCAGGTCCTGCCGCTGATGACCGGCCGCATCCAGGTCGACTGGGGACTGGTCGCCGCCGGCTCGGTGATGACGCTGGCCGCTCCCGTGTTGCTGTTCCTGGCGCTCGAGCGCTACTACAAGCGCGGGATGGTCGCGGCGGTGACCGATTGAAGTCGAGCGGTTCGTTCACCGCTCCCCTCTCTCTTTCTGATTGCACGAAACCAACCCGTCGGCTTCATCCCACGGCTTTAGCCGTGGGCTTTTGCTTCGCTACGCTGTAGTTCGCACGGTAGTGTCCGGTCTCCGTTCTTCGAGAGTATCGCTCCCCTAGATGCCAAATATCTGGTCCGCATACCAAATTATTAGTTCAGTGCGACGCTATCGTCACCAATGAGCGACCACTCTCGAGCGTGGCCGGAGGAGATGGACGCTGCTGACCGCGTCAGACACGTCGCACTGACTCGAACGACGCCACGCAACGCCGGCTGGATCGCTACCGAAGCCGACGTCTCGAGGGAGACGGCCGTCAAATATCTCGAGCGGATGGCCGATCGGGGCGAACTCGAGATCACTGAAACGGCCGACGGAACGTGCTACAAGCCGGACGACGTCACGCAATTCCTTCGCGAGGTCCGCACTCTCGCCGAAGAACAGTCCGCCGACGAACTCACCGAGGAGTTGCGAGCGATCGGCGACGAGATCGACTCGTGGAAATCGACGTACGACGTCGACTCGCTCGAGGAACTTCGCCGGAGCGTCGGAAACGAGGACCTGTCGGCTACCGATCGCCGGGAACGCCTCGAGATCATCGAGGAGTGGGAGTACAACGTTCAGGTACGGGAGGCCCTTCAGCTCGCCATCAGCCTGCAACGCTCACTGACGAGGCTCGATACGGATCCGCGTCTCGGGGAGCGTGGTTCGGAGACGCTTCCACAGGAGTGGTAGCGAACAGCGATGGTGTTGTTTCTCGCAGGTGGCCGGGGATACACTCGGCGCCAGGGGCTCCGTCGAATCAAAGAACGTCTCGAGAACGAACCCGGCTTTTCCGGGGTCCGGTATCGCCCGTCGCGGCTCCGTCCCCGATCCGTCGTTGCCGACGTCGATGTCGAAATGTTCCTGGGGAACGAATTTCCGCGCGAGCAGGCGACCGTCGAAGTCACCTGGCGTCCCCGTGCTGACACCGACGTTCAGCGCGTTCAGTGGGTGGACGAGGCGGTCAGTCTGGGGTGGCACAAAGACGACGATCACGACGAACTCGGGACGACCCACTTCCAGATCGAAACGGACGAAAAACGGGTCCACGAACCGGGACGCCTCGAGGCGGAAGCGCCACTGAGTTTTCTCGAGACCTGTCTCCAGCGACTCCCTGCAGTGCTCGAGGAAACGATTCCGGAGTGAGTGTGGTTGCTCTCGATCCCATCTCGTCTCGCGTGGTCTTCTATACTGTACTACGCAAAAGCGGAGGTCAGAGCGGCATGTACCCCGCCTCCGTAACCGCGATACTGATCGCGACGGCGAGGACGTTGGCGACGAAGAAGGCTCGAGTCGAGTGCCACGCGAAGTAGCAGAAGGTCGCGAGCGGCAACGCGGCGATCACAGCCGGCCAGAACCCCCGGACGGCGAGCGTGGCGAGAAACGCCGTCGTGAACACGTAAAGGACGTCGACGCCGACGGCGCTCGCGTTCCGTCGCCGGAGCTCCTCGCCGAGGACGAACAGGGAGTCGACGGCGTCTCCGCGCCGTCCCCGCGGCTCGTCTCCGGACCCCCGTTCGCGGTCGGTCGCCACGCTACACCTCGTCCATGCTCTGGACGCTCTCCTGGAGCACGCCGTCGAGCCCCTCGAGGGTGCGCTCGACGTCCTGGTCGGGCTGGGCCCAGAGGCCGGTCAGCGAGGCCCAGAACTCCGACTGGAAGGGATCGCCGACGGTGTCGTCCAGGTCGGGAACGAGTTCCACCTCGTCGGCCAGCTCCGAGAGGTCGCGCATGATCTCGACGTCGTAGGCGTCGTCGGGGACTCCGAGGTTCGAGGCGATGAAGCCGCCGCGTTCGGCCCAGACCTGCTGGCCGTCGGCGGAGACCATGGCCTCGACGGCCGCCCGGGCCGCATCGACCTCGTCGGAGTACTGCGGGACGGTAAACCAGTTCTCGGCCGCGACCATCGCCTCCGTACCGGGCAGCATGAACACGTCCAGGTCCTCGGGGTCTTCGATCGCGTCGAACGTCGGCGTCCACGACCCCATGAAGTACAGCGGCGTCTCGTTCCCCCAGAAGTACTCGTACTGGATCCCGAAGTCCCGGACTTCGCTGAAGTAGCCGCCCTGTAACAGCTCCTGGATCTCCTCGAAGGCCGAGACGACGCGGTCGTCGGTGAACGACGCGGAGCCGTCGATGAGGTCCCGCTGGAGCTGGGCACCGTCGTCCTGGCGCAGGATGAACGCCTCCGTCACGTCGCTCAACGGCCACCCCTCGCCGTTGCCCGACGCCAGCGGTGCCTCGACGCCCTCGATGCCGTCGATTTCGTCGAGCAAGTCGAGAAACTCGTCGTAGTCGCCCGGTTCCTCGAGTCCGTGTTCGTCGAAGAAGGAAGGTCGGTACCAGAAGCCGGGTTTGAGGTCCATCTTGAACGGTGCGGCGTAGACCTCGCCGTCGACGGCTACCTGATCCGGGTCGGGTGCGAACTCCTCTGGGTCCCAGGTGCCCGACAACGGGGCCAGATGGCCGGATTCGGCGTCCGACTGGATGCGTGCCGGCGAGGGCATGACGACCACGTCGGCGGTCGCGACGCCGGTTTCGTAATCCATCAGCGTCCCCGTCAGGATCGCCTCCGTATCGCGGGGCTCGTACGTGATGTCCAGCCCCGTCTCCTCCTCGACGTGCTCGACGACGGCCAGAAAGTCCTCCTCCTCGCCTTCGGTCCAGACGCCGGTGACGCTGATCGACGTCCCGGGCTCGATATCCTGAATCGTCGCCTCTTGGCTGCCGTCTTCGCCGAGACAACCGGCAATGCCAACGGCACCGGCACCGAGACCGGTCAGGACGGTACGTCGATCGACTGGCGTGGGAGTGTCTCCCATGTGGTGTCGTATGACCGATCCGAACCTTAATGATTTATTCAGAAGGACTGTACTCCAGCAATACCGGAGAGTCTCCGCGAGCGTGACGTCGCGACCGTCTCCCTGGACCGACGAAACCGCGATCCGCTCGCGACGGTCGCCGGCCCCTCACGGGCGCGGCCGTCGATCGATCGTTCTCGGGCCCGACAGCTGTCGGAGGTTCGAGGTATCGCGACACCTCGCTCGTCGCTCGAGTTCGTTTCGGCCGCCTCGCACCGGAGGTGTCGCGGCGGCTGACCGTTCGAACGGTCCTCGATCGCCCCCTGGATCCGCCGGAGGTCGTCCTCGGTCAGGGCGTCGCCCTCCTTGAACTGCTCGAAGAGTTCGGCGGCCTCCTCGCCGCTCTCGTCGTCGGGTACGTGCTCGCGCTCGTCGAGTTCCTCGAGCCGTCGCTGGACCCGGACGAACGCCTCGTGGTGGGCGTCGGCGGCGTCCTGGGCCGCGACGAACGCCTCGTGGGCCTCGTCGGCCCGGTCGTGGATCTCGTCGGCCTCGCGGTAGGCCTCGATCATCCGCTCGTGGTGGTCCTGCGGCCGATCGGCGAGTACGAGGACCCGTTCGTGGTGCTCGGAGGCCTCCTCGCGGGCCGCCTCGGCCCGGCGTTTCAGCTCCAGCAGGTCCGCCTTCTCGAGTCGGTCCCTGCGCTCGCGGATCCGCTCGCGGGTCTCCTCGATCCGCTCGACCAGCGACGCCTCCTCGTCGGCGCTCAACACGCGGGTCTGCTGGCGGTGTTCCAGCTCCTCGAGTTCGGACTCGAGTTCCTCGAGGGAGGCCTCGCCGTCGAGGTCGAGGTCGGCTTTCAGCTGGCCGATCTTCCCGTACAGCTGGTCGGCCGTCCGGTTCAGTTCGTCCCGTTTCTCCTTGTGCTCCTGGACGCGCTCGTTCAGTTCGTCGCGCCGGTCGGCGCGCTCGCCCACCAACCGGTTGAGTTCCTCGCGGCGGTCGCGTAACCGGCCGGCTAGCCGAACGAGGTCGCCTTTCGACTTGCCGACCAGGGAGTCGGCCGCCTCGAGAAGGGATCGGTCGTCGGGCGATACGTCCGGCGTGTCCGCGCTCGATTCGGTCGCGATCGCCATACTATCACCCTGGCGACGTCCGGCCCGGACCGCGAACTCGAGTGCCGTCGGCGAACGGACGACTCGATCTCGCGGGCCGGAAAAGTCACTCGAAGCTAGGGTCGTGAATTCCTTAGATGTGGCGATTTCGGTCCAAATCGGGCCTGTGTCGGGTGATGGGCCGGATCGTCGATCGGCAGTCGATCGCTCGAGCCGACGGTTGCGACCGGACGGGGAACTACTCGAGGTCCTCCTCGCGCAGTTGTTCGCTGGCCTCGCGGACCTCACGCATCACCGACGAGATGCGCTCTTCGGCCTCGAGTTCCTCCTCGACGGAGAGGTCGACGCCCTCGACCTCGAGCAGGAACTTGGCGACTTCGGTCGACTCGTACATGACGTCGTCGAGCTCTTCGGCGGTGAAGAAGTCACACATCGCGCCGTAGAGGAAGGTCGCGCCCGCCTTCCGTACCTTCTCCTCGAAAGAGGCCCGCGCCTGGTTGACCGCCTGCGGGGTGTAGGTGTCGGTCATGAACGGCACGAGTTCGGGAAGGTTCTCGCCGATCTTGGTCATCTCGACGCCCGTCTCCGTGCGGAAATCGGAACAGAGTCGGGCGATGGCCCACTCGCGGGCCGTGATGTAGGTCCGGTCCCGCAGGAACTCGTTGACCCGCTCGTACTCCGCGCCGTCCATCTTCTTGAACCGGGCGTACTTCCGGACGTCCTCCGGCACGTCCGAGTCCTCGGCCTCGGGATCCGGGACGTTCGGCATGGGGCCGTCGTCGTCCGCGTCCGTCTCCGCCGCAGCCGATTCGGATTCCGCGTCGGCCGCCGTCTCGGAGTCGGACTCGTCGGTATCGACGTTCGTCTCGGGCTGCGTCTCGCCGGCGTCGGGTGTCGTTCCAGGTGCCGTCTCGTCGTCCGACTCGTCCGTTTCGACGGCCCCCGTGCCCGCGCCGTCCATCTCCGCGTCGCCCGCCTCGCTCGAGGCTTCGGGGGACTCGTCGCGTTCGATCCCGTCCACTCCGTCGTCGTTCATGCGCGCGTATTCCCACAGGCGCGGGATAAGCGTTGTTCTCGTCTCGTCCCCGCGCGAGCCGTTCCCAACTGGCCGGCCGACGAGCGACACCTGTCGGTACAGCCCCGGAGTACGGTCGGGCCCGGTAAGCCGCCCGCGACGCCGTAAACGGCTGGCCCGTCCCCCCGAGTTCTACCGGATTTAAGTCCGTGAAGGCTGTTCGCTAGAATATGTCACAGACGCCAGTCGTGGTGCAGGCAGTCCGGACGCCACAGGGGAAAGAAGACGGTGTGTTCGCCGACGTCCGCAGCGAGGACCTCTCGGTCCCGCTGATCGACGAGATCCTCGCCGAGACGGGCCTGTCAGGTGACGAGATCGACGACCTGATGTGGGGCTGTGCCCAGCAGCGCGACGAGCAGGGGAACAACCTCGCCCGCGTCATCGCCCTCCTCTCGGAGCTGGGCGAGTCGGTTCCGGGGACGACGATCAACCGCTGGTGTGCCTCCTCCATGCAGTCGGTGATCTCCGCGTCGGACGCCATCGCCGCGGGCAACCGCGACGCGATCATCGCGGGCGGCGTCGAGAACATGAGCCGCGTGGCGATGGGCGAGAACACCCACAACGTCCACCCGCGGATGGCCGAACTGTACAACATGGGCGAACTCCAGATGGGGATGACCGCCGAGAAGGTCGCCGAGGAGTACGACATCTCCCGCGAACAGCAGGACGAGTACGCCGCCCAGAGCCAGCAACGCGCCGTCGAGGCGACCGAAGAGGGCCGCTTCGAGGACGAGATCGTCCCGATCGAGACCGACGAGGGTACCGTCGAGGAAGACGAGGGCCTGCGGCCCGGCACCACGCCCGAGAAACTCGCCGAGTTGCCGACGGTCTTCAAATCCGACGGCACCGTCACGCCCGGCAACGCCTCCCAGATCTCCGACGGCGCATCCGCGCTGCTCGTCACCAGCGAGGCGTTCGCCGAGGAACACGACCTCGAGATCATGGCCGAGATCGGCCAGAATAACGTCGCCGGCGTCGACCCGACCGTCATGGGTATCGGTCCGGTGCCCGCGACGCGGGGCCTGCTCGAGCGCAACGGCCGCGACATCGACGAGTACGACCAGGTCGAACTCAACGAGGCGTTCGCCAGCCAGACGATCTACTGCCGCGACGAACTCGGCATCGATCAGGACATCTTCAACGTCAACGGCGGTGCCATCGCAATCGGCCACCCGCTTGGTGCCTCGGGCGCTCGCCTCCCCGTCACGCTGATCAACGAACTCCGTCGCCGCGGCGGCGGCCTCGGCCTCGCGACGCTCTGTGTCGGCTTCGGCCAGGGTGCGGCGATCGAGTTCGAGGTCCACTGAGGGGCGGTCGCTAGGCGTTTTGGTCCAGATTTTGCGAGGGCGCTCACGTAGTGAGCGGCCGAGACAAAAGGTGGTCGCGCCAGGGTGCGGCGATCGAGTTCGAGGTCCACTACGACGGAACGGTAGTCGTCTCGCATCTCCGGCTCGTTTTCGCCGTTTCGGCGCGGTCGTCGTTCTCGGTCGACACTCGAGAGCGACCGCTCACCGTCGTTCGAAAAAGCGAGCGCCGTGGTGCTGGCTCCGGCTAGAGCGGGACCTCGATCGTAACGTCCGACAGGATCTCGGAGACCGGCTCGAGCAGGTCCTCCTCGATCGGTGCGACGACGTCGTCATCGACGGGGTCGTCCCCCGGTAGCTCCGTCGTACTCTCCTCGACGGTCACCTGTTCGGAGACGTCGATGGAGACCTGTTCGGTCGCGTTCTCGACCGTCCGTTCCTGTTCGGTGTCCGCTGCCGCGAGGCCGCTGGTCAGCGCGAGCAACAGGACCAACGCCGCCGACACCGCGATTACTCGTCCGTACCGCTGCGCGCGAGTCGTCGATGTGTTCGCGTTCATCGCTTGTCTACCCCTTCGGGCAGTGGTGGATCGACGGCCTGCACAGTAAACGAGCCGACCGTACGACGGGTGAACGGCGACTTTCCGCGCGACAACCGCGAGCTAGCGACGGGACCACCGCTCCGGCCGTCGATCGCGAGACTGGGCGACGATTCGCGTGTTCAAGCCGGGGTATCGACCTGGTAGGCGTCCCCTTGTGTGGCCGACGACCGCCGACCCCGTCCGGACCTATCAGTCGAGCCGACGTATGGCGGCCGATTTAGTAGCTGCGGACCCAACGTGGGGTATGAGCAGCCTCCTGCTGGCCGTTATCGTGGGCATCCCCCTGGCCTGGCACCTCGGGTTGACCGCGTTCGTCTACTACGACGCCGGCCGGGTCGGCCTCGAGCCGCCGCGAAAGTGGGCGGCGATCACGGTCTGCATTCCGCTGTTCGGCTTTTTCATCTACCTGTTCGAGCGCAGCGAACTGTCCTACGAGCCGGAAACCGACCCCTACAGGGGCAACAACTTCAACGTTCATCCCTCTCGAGCGGACGACGCGCCGCTTCGGTCGCGGGGTGACGACCGTCTCGAGGCCGACGGGGACGCCCAGTCGAAGGCAGACGGCGAGAACGACGGCCGGGAGTGAGCCTGTACGCCGATCCCGGCGGGGGAGTCAGATCAGTCGTCGGCGGGTGCACCCCTCGAGGACCCGAAGCGGTCGGCCGGGACGGTGCCGTCCTCGTTCCAGCCCCGTTCCTCGTAGTACGCCTCGAGGGCGGCGTCGAACTCCGGCAGGTCGTAGGGGAGGTCGTCGTCGGCGCGGTCGAAGCCCCGCTGGTTGTTGAAGTGCCGTTCGAGGGAGACGACCTCGCCGCCGAGGTCGAGCAACGCCTCGTAGTCGGCGTCGAGTAAGGTCTCGATGCGCTCCTCGGTGAGGAAGTCCCGCGAGAACTTACAGAGGACCGCGCTGTCCTTGACGGCGTTGCGGTTCTCGAGTTCGACGAGTTTGGGCGGTTTCCCCTCGAGTCCCTCCTTGGGGAAGGCCTCCTCGCTGTCGACGAGCGGGTACTCGTAGGGGTAGAACTCGGCGTACATGTGGTCGGCACCCCGGTTCGAGGTGGCGAACGCCAGCCCCTGTCCCTGGAGCGTACGGCCGTCGTGGGCGGGGAACTCCATGCCCTTCGTCGTCCAGTTCTCGACGCCGAGCTCGTCGTGGAAGCGATCGATGCCCTCCGCGAGCGTGTCGCCGACGCCCTCGCGGTACGCGATCTGTTCGACGAGGTCGTGGATCAGGTCGACGTTGCCGAACTCGTCTTCGGCGGCGAGGTAGGCCGCGACGGCGTCGCCGGCCGAAATCGCGTCCAGTCCGAGGTCGTCACAGAGCTTGTTCGATTTCATCACGTCGACGATGTCGTCGACGCCGGAGTTCGGCCCGAAAGCCATCAGCGTCTCGAACTCCGGTCCCTCGGTTTCGACGCCGCTTTCCTCGTCTTTCGTCGGGAGTTTGCAGGCGAACGCACAGGCCGAGCAGGTCCCTTTCTTGTACTTCTTCTCGGCGACGCGGTCGCCGGTGACGCCGTCGATGCCCTCGAAGGACAGTTCCGAGAAGTACCGCGTCGGCAGCGCCTCGACCATGTTGGCGTACTCGGTGACCGACGTGGTGCCCGACTCCTTCATGGGGTGGTCGGCCTGGGCGGCCTCGCCGTGGATCTCCATCTGGAGCGGCGGAATCTCGACCTCGCGGGTCGAGTCGCCGTCGAAGGTGATCGCCTTGACGTTCTTCGATCCCAGCACCGCGCCGAGACCGCCGCGGCCGAACGCTCGCTCCTTCGAGGTCATCATCGAGGCGAAGCGCACTTCGTTCTCGCCGGCCGGCCCGACGACGACCGTGTGCTCCGACTCGAGGCCGTGCTCGTCGGCGACGTACTCGCAGGTCTCCGAGACGGTCGCCTCCTCGAGCTCCGGTACCGCCTCGAACTCGACGCCCTTGTCCGTGACGTGGACGACGACCAGTTCGTCGCTCGCGCCGGTGATTTCGACGGCGCTGTAGCCCGTCCCGGTGAAGTTCCGCGAGAGGAAGCCGCCGGCGTTCGACGAGAGCAGGCCGTCGGTCAGCGGCGAGACGCCCGTCGCGGACATCCGGCCCGTGAAACTCATCGTCGAGTGTTGCAGCGGTCCGGTCGCGAAGAAGACGCTGTTGTCCGGCCCCAGCGGGTCGACGTCGAACGGGAGGCGGTCGTGGGCCAGTTTCGTCCCGAGCGCCCGCCCGCCGAGGTACGACTCGAGGACGTCGTCGATCGCTTCGGTATCGGCCGTCCGCTCCCCGACGTCGATCGTACACAGCGGTCCTCGTACGTGTTTCATAGTCGATAGTGTGGAACGTACGGCGGGAAAACGATACCGGTCGGTTCACGGCCGACTAGAGGAACGGGAAGACGATTCCGGCGACGATCAGCGCCGACCCGCCGAGAAAGAGCACGTCGAACCGTTTCACGCCGAGTCCGCCCAACTGCAGTTCCCGGCTCTCGTCGTCGGCCAGCGAGCGGGAGAATCCCCGCGTCTCCAGCGCCTGGACGGTGACCTGGCTCCGCTTGGCGACGTTGAAGATCATGGGGTAAAACGCCCGCACGGAGAGTCGGATCAAATACAGGTAGTAGCGCCAGCGGAACCGGCCCGGATTCTCGGGAGCCTTGCTCCGGAGTCGGTGGACGTTCACGAGGTCGTGATACTCCTCGATCAGCACGGGGAGCATCCGGTAGCCGTAGCTGATCGCGAACGTGAACTGCCGGGGAACGCCGATGCTCATGAACGCGCGGCTGATGTTCTTCGGGGACATCCCCGAGAACACCGCGATGGACGCGACCGAGATGATTGTCAGTTTCGTCGTGTACGGCAACAGGGCCAGCGCGCTAGTCACGAAACTGCCGCCCATGAGTACCGTAACGAACGCGTAGAGGACCACGTTGCTGACGACGCCGAAGGCCAGCAGGCCGATGAGGTACTTGCTCACCCGCGAGAGCACGGCCAGCGCCGAGACGAACGCGAGCAACCCGCCGAGGATCCGCATGTCGTAGAACAGCCACGGGATGACGAGGAAGGCACCGTACCAACAGAGCAGGACGCGCGGATCGAGGCGATCGAAGATCGTTCCCTCGTTGTCGTAGGCGGTTCGCAGCAGGTCCTGCTTCAGCCCCTCGATGGAGAGGAGGCCCTGGGCGTTTTCGTCGTAGGTCACGCGTCCACCTCCGATCCCGTGGTCGATCCATCGGTCAGGTGCGCCGCCAGTTCCTCGACGGTCAACGCGGGCGGGGAGCGCCCGAGATCCCGGCTCAACTGGACCACCTGTGGCGGGCGGAGGTTACACGCCTCGAGCAGGTCGGGATCCGCGAGGACGTCCCGCGGCGGGCCGTCGGCGCGGACGACGCCGTCGTCGAGCGCCACGACCCGCGTGGCCCACTCGGCGACGAGTTCGAGGTCGTGGGTCGCGACGATCACGGTCTCGACCCGGTCGTCGGCCCGCTCGATGGTCCGTCCGACCTCCCGACGGCTCGCCAGGTCGAGGCTGCCGGTGGGTTCGTCGAACAACAGCACGGCCGGATCGGTCGCCAGGCCGATCGCCAGCGACGCGCGACGCTGTTCGCCGACGCTGAGGAGTCGCCCGTCCCGATCCGCGAGCCCCTCGAGGTCGAGAAACGAGAGGATCTCGTCGACCCGCTCCTCGACGTCGTCCGCGCCGCGTTCGCGGAGGTAGTAGGCGACGTCCTCCCGAACCGAGTCGCGGATGAACATCTCCTCGGGGTTCTGATCGACGTAGGTAACGTCCGAAGCGAGCGTCTCCGGGAGGACCTCGCTCGTATCGGTGCCGTCGACGACGACGGTCCCGCCGTCTGGTCGTTCGAGGCCGGTAACGAGCCGCAACAGCGTGGATTTCCCCGCGCCGTTGGCACCCACGAGCGCGACGCGTTCGCCGACGCCGAACTCGAGGGACAGCCCCTCGAAGATCCGGAGGTCGCCGTCGCGCAGCGTCGAGTAGCCGTGATCGACGTCGCGGAAGGTGACGATCGGCTCGCGGTCCGCTGGAGGCTCCGTACTGGCGTCCGTCCGGTCTCCGTCCGCTTCCGGCGTCGAGACCGAACGGAACCGGCCGAGCGCGTCCGCAAACGTCGTCGGGTACGGCCCCTCCTCGAGCACCCGTTCGGCGACGCGGGTCACCTGCGGCGGGTGGAGCCGCCGCTCGCGGAGGTCCTCGAGCCGGTTCAGCGCTTCGTCGGTGGGGCGTTTCCACGCGACGCGGCCGTCGTCGACGAGCACGACGCTGTCGCAGTACTCGGCGACGAACTCGGTGTGGTGTTCGATGGCGACGATCGTCATCCCGCGGTTGTTGAGCCGTTGCAACCGGTCGTACGTCGCCTCGGCGTGCATGGGGTCGAGTTGCGCCGCCGGTTCGTCGACCACGAGTATCTCCGGCTCCATCGAGAGCGCGGCCCCGAGCGCGACGAGGTGTTGCTGGCCGCCGCTTAGCTCCCAGACGAACCGGTCGTCGGCGTCGGGCAACTCGAGGTCGTCGAGCGTCTCGTAGGCTCGCTCGCGATAGTCGTCGCGGCCGTAGTTCAGCGGGCCGAACGTCAGTTCCTCGAAGACGGTCGGCGTGACGAGCTGGTTTTCGAACTCCTGGAAGACGTAGCCGACGGTCTCGGAGAGTTCGGCGACCGACGACGCCTGGACGTCCGTCCCGGCGACGGTCACTCGCCCGTCGAAGTCGCCGTCGAAGAAGTGGGGGACGAGCCCGTTGAACGTCTTGCACAGCGTCGTCTTTCCGCTCCCGTTGCCGCCGAGGATCGCGACGAACTCGCCGGCCTCGATCTCGAGCGACGCGCCGGACAGCGTCGGCTCCGTCGCCCCCGGATACCGGAAGCTGACGTCAGCTACCTCGATCACGGTGGCGTCCTCTGTCCCTGTCATGGTCGGCTCAGGCGGTCCGTCGTTTCGCGATTCCCCAGACGGCCAGCGCGACCAGGGCCGCGACCGCGATCGGGACGAGGATGAAGTTCTCGCCGTAGACGTCCATGAACTCCGGCTCCCAGACGACGTTCAGGCCGTAGCCGGCCTCCTCGGCTGCCTCGAAGGCGAACGCGAGCGGGAACGCGACCAGCACCAGCAGTGCCGCCTTGGGGGAAACGCCCTCGAGCATCGAGCCACCGGGCGTACCGCGGTAGGGATCCATCCCCATCAGGGGTTCGATCTTGCCGTGGAGCTTCGGATAGAGGTACAGTGCCGGAATAACGCCGAAGATAATCCCGGTGACGACCATCTGGACGACGAAGTCGACCCCCTCGAGGACGATGATGCTCTCGGGGAGGCCGGGGACGGCCTCGAGTTCCTCGACGCCGATGTAGAACTTTCCGATGTCGACGAACATCGCGAGGAACTCGTTGAGCCCCTCCGCGATGAGCACGACCAGGGCGAGCTGGACGCGGTTGTCCGGGTCGCGGAAGAGCAACGCCGCGAAGAAGAAACACGTCGAGACCAGCAGAAGGTCTTCCATCACGCCGAGTCCGTTGAAGTCCCCGAGCAGGATGTCCTCGAAGACGACCTCGCCCATCGGGACCGCGAGGGCGGCCCAGAACGTCCGGAACAGCAACACCAACACGATCGGAATGAAGATGAAGTCACCGACCCCGACTTCGAGTGGCCCGACGTCGAACTCCGGGATCACCTCGGTGACGGCGTACTGTAACCCACTGAGGGACATTACGAAGATAAACACCGTCATGTCTCGCTGATCGAAGCTAAACCACCCTGAACTGTCCGCCGTCGGCGTCCGTGCCATTGCGTCCGGAGACCGGTCGTCACGGTATTTGAGCAGTTATATTTCGTATACGAGAGCGGTGATATATGTACGTTCTAGCTGGTGTGACTACGGACCCGACATTCCGGATACGTACGGGTATGCCCCGCTATTAGCGGCGTTTATCACTGGTTGGCGAAGACGGGACGGACGATGGAACGAACGATACCAGACCGGTCGTTCACGGATCGGCTCATCGACGGACGGGATCGCTTGCCCCGCGTTCCCGACGCAGGCGACTACGTCGTCATCGACGTCACCCACTTCTCGACGACGGTAGCCGAACTACTGGGGCTGGGCGCGCGGTACGTCCACGTCACCGACGAGCGCGGCGACGAGTTCGCCTACCGGGAGTCCCATCCCGAGACGCTCATCGGCGGCGGCAAGACCGACGACTACGAACCGATCGAGGGCTACGACTTCTTCAACTCGCCGAGCTACGTCCAGGAACTGGACGTCGAGGATCGACCGACGAGCATGACCTCGAAAAACGGCGGGACGGCGGTCGCCCGTCTCCGTCGCCGCGGCGGGGACGACGTCGACGTCTTCGTCGGTGGCTACACCAACGCGGCCGCCCTGGCCGACCATCTCCGGACGCGCGACCGACCGGTCTACCTGGTGAGTTGCGGCTCGAGCGGCCGATCCACGATGGACGACCATCTCGGGGCGGTCGTCGTCGACCGCTACCTGCGGGACGAACCGCTCTCCGCGGCCGAACGCGAACAGTTCGCGTCCTTGCTCGAGGCGAGCAAGGCCCCCGACTACGCCGACAAACCCGAGATCAGGCGTCGCGACCTCGGGGAGTACGCGACGGCGATCAACAGCCGGGAGGTCGTCCCGAAACTCGAGGACGGCGTGCTCGTCGACGTCGCCGATGACGGGGCGTAAGCTGCCCCGGATCGGCGCGTCGCTAGATATCCGCTACGATGAATCCGTCGAGTCGATCGTCGAGTTCCTCGTCGATCGGGGATTGAACCACCTCGAACTCCGGCATGGCTATCTCGACGTCCGCGGGCGACCGTCCGCCGAGCGCCTTCGCGAGATCGCCACCGACTACGACGTGACGTACACCGTTCACGCCCCTCACATCGACGCGACGCTCGCGAACGTCAACGAACGGCTGCGCGAGGCGTCCGTCGAAGCGGTGACGGATGCCCTCGAGTTCGCCGCGGCGATCGACGCGGGCGGGGTCGTCGTCCACGGCGGATCGACGCGCAACCGGTACCCGGACGCGGTCGATCGACACCAGCGGGAGCAGGCGATCACATCCATCCGCGAGTGCGTCGCCTGCGCCGACCGCGTCGGCGTTCCGCTCTGTCTGGAGAACCAGCGCGAGACGGCGTCGAAATTCCGATACACCGCCACGCCGGACCGGCTCGAGCGGTTCCTCGAGTCGGTCGACGCGGGGAGCGATCGCCTCAAACTGACGCTGGACGTCGGCCACGCCAAGGCGACCGGCGTCGACTACGAGTCGTTCGTCGAACGGTTCGGCGATCGCATTCACGTCGTCCATCTCCACGACAACGACGGCACGGCCGACGACCACGAGCCGTTGCCGGGATACGAGGCGGTCGTCGACCGCGTCGACGCGCCGTACAACGTCCTCGAGATGAAGTCACTCGCTGACGTGGACCGCTGCGTTCGCGGCTCAGCGTCCGACCGAACGGTGCCGTAGCGCCGCTGACGCTATCGCGAGCACGGCGTCGCTCACTCGAACAGGAGCGTCCGATCCGCCGAGACGTGGCACTCGTCGTCGAGGACGACCTCGAGACGGTCGTCTTCGATCAGGTCGTCGATCTGGTCGTGGGTGAACCGGCCGTCGCACTCGGGACCGATGAACGTCACGTATCGCTCGGTCCGCTCGACGACCGTCGCGAGCGAGGCCCCGGAACGATAGTGGTACCGAACCGTCGTCCCCGGAAAGAGCGCGTCGGCCGTCGTCCGGACGTACCGACTCCGTTGGAATACCATACGGGGGGACTCGCGAAGGCCGGTAAATCTCTTCTGTCTCCCCGCCGTTCAGGTGATTCCGCTTTTGGCCCGGACGACTGACACCGGACTCGATTACGTCAGGTTGGGACGACGTGATGGAAAGCTTTTACTACTTCGTGTAAACTGTGCTTTACATACGATGGTCGACGCAGCGAACCTACGGGAGTACGCCAGTAGCGCACTCATGGTCGTCAGTGTAATCGCGATGACTGCCGGAGCGGACGTGGTCGACGACCCCGGCCTCAGCGCCGCCCTGGCTGTCGGTGGGGGCATCGGACTCGTCGTCGGCGGATTCGTGGCGTTTCGAGTGCTGGAACGAGGCGACGAGGTCGACGAGCGGAGCTTCCAGATCGGTCTCCGGAGCGCTGCCGTCTCCCTCTGGACGCTCGTCTGGGGGCTGTACGTCTGGTCACAACTCCAGGACAACACCACCGTGACGATGCCCATCTTCGATTCGTCGCTCGTGCTGACGCTGCTGGCGGTCGTCGTCTTTCTCGGCGCTTACACGTTTTACGACCGCGTCCTCTGGTCGGGATCACCCTCGAGTGTCGGTGATGCCCGCTGACGCGGAGGGCGGCCTTCGACGATTGGTACGCGACACCAGTGCGGTGAACGGGAGGAGACGAGACTCCACGACCACCGCGACGGTCCGTCGGGGAACTGACCGTGACGGAGGGGCTGTGAGACGGTCCTCGGCCGTGATCGGTGGAGGGATCGTCGCACTCTCGCTGGCTCCGCACGTCACTTTAGAGAAGGAGAACCGAACACAGCACCACGATGAGCAACGATTCCAGGATCAGTATCGTCGTCGTGTTGTTCCGGATGCGCTGTCGGAGCGTCGACGCCGTGGCTCCCGCAGCGGGATCGGACTGACGAGGGTCCGTATCGATGGTCGCGTCTCCGGCCAGCGTTATCGGTTCGTCCGAGACGGGTTCGGCCTGGCTCCTCGCCCGGGGTTCGGTGTCGATCCGTCGTAGTATATTGTCGATTCGATCGAACCGATCCGACCGTTCGATCACGTCCGTAGCGTCGTCGTACGTGATCACGTCCAGTTTCGATAGCTTCGGGATGTGATTCTGTTTCAGCGACACGCGAACGCTATTTCTCGACGAGGTGTGCGGTGCGTCCTGGCCGTCCGTTTCGACCGTCACGATGCAGTCGACCACTTCGTTGAGTTGGACGCGGTTGCCGCGCTCCCTCAGCACCCGAATGAGTATCCGCCGGCGTCCGTTGGACAGAATCTCGAATATCCAGTCCCGGTCGGCGTCACGTTCCGGCGGCTCTCTTTCCCCTTCTATACTCATATATAGTAATCAATATCAGTATACCATCTAACTAAATATTGGAACATTATTCTTTTGATCGACCATTTATTTTCCTCTTTTTATCCCTGTTCGAATATCGTTCGGGAACTCGTCTTTGCGAATTTATTCGCGTGCTGTGTGTCGAACGGTGGTAGCCGGCGACGCCGTCTCCGATTCGGATAGCGGTTTCCACGAGGATTTCCTCGTTCCATCGCGATTCGGTACATCGGTCAGGGGGCGGACAGTCACCGGGAGCGTTTTCCACGACGTTTTCCGTAGACGAATGTCCCGGCGATCACTCCAGTGAGGACGACGCCTGCAGCGAACGTAGCCAACGCGACGGTGAGCATCGAGAGTCCGTCGTCATCGGCGTCGTTCCCGTCGCCTGCAGCCGTCGCCCCTTGTGCTTCGACGCCGGCCTCCGTGATCTCGAGCGTGGTCGCTTCCGTTCCAACGTCGCCATCGTCGGCTTCGTAGACGGTCAACGCCTCGGTGTTGACGAGCGTATCTTCCTCGATGAACCGCAGCTCGGCTTCGTCGTCTGCCTCGCCGACGACGTCGAACTCGAGGACCGCCAGCGTGGGATCGTCGTGGCCGTCCTGGTGTGAACTGGTGAGATACACCCAGCCGTCTTCGGCATCGGAGTTCGTGACTGGATCGGGTAGGTCCTCCCCCGACGCGTTCGCGAACTGCACGACGGACGGATCGAAGGAGACGTTCGCCTCGTAGCCGGCAACGTTCTCACCCGTTGCGAGGAGCGACACCTGTGCCGTCCCCTCCGGCGCGTCGGCTTCGGCCCGCAACTCGAGTTGGAAGTCCGTTTGCTGTTGGGTGTCCGCTTGCGCGAACGTGGCTCCCGTTCCGGCGGCCGCAACTGGCGACACGAGCGCGGGCACTACGAGGAGGGCGACCAGGGCGGCGACTATCCGTGATCCTGTGATCGAGACTGCCATGGCTACTACCAACACACCACAACCAATAAAAATTTCCATTGATGAATACGATAATTGATACGCCGATAAAATAGATAACAACCGCACTGCGTGGCGGCTGTTTTCGAGAGCGAGCGGAAATATAACTCGCTCGTAACGATTGACGGCAGCGGTTCGTTCTGCCGCCGTGGGTCAGTGACTGCTACCGTGGCTTAGCCTGCTAGTGCCTCCGATCCTGCCTCTTCTTTGGGTTCGAACCCGGGGTGGTCGGGTTCGGTAACGTACTGCAGGATGCCAGTCACGTCGGCGGACGTGACCACTCCGTCCTGGGTGACGTCACCGTAGGTTTCGACCTTCTCGGGCTCGACCGGGATGTCGTGGCCGGCGAGGTACGCCTGCACGACGACGGCGTCACCGGAGTGGATCTCGCCATCGCCGAGGACGTCGCCGAGTTTCTGCCAGTGGTGGTGGATCTCGCCGTCCTTCTGGTAGGTCTCGAGTTGCATCCCCATCTCGTCGTTGACGTTGCTTTCGTCGTCGAGCGAGAGGGACGTCGTTTCGCCATCGTCGAGACCGGACGCGTTGAACGCGATCTGTGCGAGGTCGGGATCGTCGTGGCCGTTGGCGTCCGCGCCAGCGATGGACAGCGTGCCCTCTTCGTTGTCCAGTTCGTACTCCATGCCGATGTCCTGTTCGTAGACGCCGTCGATCGTGACGTCGTCCGGATCGAAGTCGATGAACGCCTGGAAGCCGGCCACCTCGTGGTCGTCGGACTCCGCGGACAGCGTGGTGACGGCTTCGGGGAAGTCCGAGGACACGTTCTGGTCCTCGATAGCCATCGTCGCGTCGACGTCGGGTTCCTGCTCCTCGGTGAAGTAGTCGATGGCGTTCGTGAGGACGTCGAGGCTGTCGTCGGTGTGGTCGCCGGGTTCGACCCAGCCGTAGCCGACCGCCGTCAGGAGCACGTCGTTGCGGTCGTAGTCGACGGCGACGCCGTTGTCACCGTCGTCCTGCGTCGCGACGACCATGGCGTCGGTGGCGGTGAACGAGGCACCGTCTTCCCAGGTGTCCGTGTGGACGGTCACTTCGTCACCCGGTTCGGCGACGCCGTCGAAGATGGGGTGTGCCTCCTCGACGTGCCAGGTCGTCAGTCCCGTGGTCCGAGTGACGTCGTCCGGATCGTCGATCGCCTCGGAGCGGTCGTCGAGCGAGTCCGGACCGAGGTTCTGTGACGTGTAAACGGTGCCGACGTCGTCGGTCGCCTCGAACCAGTCGTCGACGACGTCGTCGTCGAGACTGTGGACGAAGTACGAGTCGTAGGCGTCGACGTCCTCCAGCGCCTCGCTGGAGTCGACGTGTTCGACGGCGTACATCGGCGCGAACTCGTCGTTCAGCGTGTCGGCCCAGTCGTCACCGTATCCTTCGGTGTCGTCGATGACCGCGATTTCGACGAACTCCTCGAAGGCTTCGGTCGGACCGGTCGTGACGGTGAGTTCGTCGCCAGCGCCCTCGAACGTGTGTTCGAGTTCGATCATCCCGGGCACGTCGGCCTCGGTTTCGACGGTCACGTCGACTTCGTCGGACCAGTCGTCGAGGTCGAGCGACACGGGTTCGCCGAACGCGGCTTCCTCGCCGTCGACGTACAGCGTCAGGTCGCCGTCGTAGCCCGCGACCTCCTCGACGGTCACGGTGTCGGCGTGTGCGGGTTTGACCGTAACGGTGAATTCGTCACCGGCCTCGATCGCGTCGGGCTGGTCCGCGAGCATCTCGAGGTCGAGCGCAGCCTCGAGTTCGAAGTCCTGTTCGGCGGTTTCGTTCTCGTTCAGTTCGACGGTTTCGGTCATCGCTTCGTGACCGAACCCGTCGGCAGTCACGGTCCAGGTCCCCTCCTCGTGGAGGAGTTCGTAGGTGCCGTTGTCGTCGGTCGACGCGCTGAAGCCGGTTTCCTCGACTTCGACGGTCGCATCTGCGAGGCCCTCGCCGTCGGCGGCGAAGACGGTTCCGGCGATCTCCTGGTCGTGAGCGACCTGCTGGACGGCCGCTGCGGTGTCGATGATACCCGAACCGTAGATGTCCTCGTCGCTGACCTCCCAGGCGGTCTCCTCGACGATATCCTGGAAGAGTTCGTTGTCGGTGTCACCCATCGCCGACGCCATCAGCGCGAAGGTGCCGGCCTGGTGGGGCTGGGACATCGACGTTCCGGAGAGGTACTCGTAGTCGCCGTCGTAGGAACTGAGGACGCTCACCCCTGCCGCGGAGGCATCGGGGGTCAGGTACTCGTCGGGCCACCACTCGGGGGCCTCGTCGCCCCACGTCTCCTCGGGGTCGATCTCGTCGTAGACCGCGAACTCGGCGGGGTTGAGGTCTTCGTCGACCGCCTGGCTCGCGAACGAGGAGTAGTAGTACCCGGGGACGCTCGCGTCGTAGTTCCCGTTCGACGCCGAGACGATGGTGCCGGCCTCGTACGCGTTCTCGGTCGGTTCGATCAACGCGTCCTCACCGAGTCCGCCGCCGAGGCTCAGTCCCATCACGTCGGCTTCGACTTCTTCGACGGCCCACTCCATTCCGGCGGCGATCTGTTCGAACGATCCGCCGCCGCCGGGGATCACCTGTCCGTGGTAGACGTCCGCGTCGGGGGCGACGCCGTACTGGGGCACGTCACCGTCGGGATCTTCCGGTCCGGCGATCGTGCCGGCCACGTGCGTCCCGTGACCGCTCGAGTCGGAGGGTTCGCTGTCGATCGGCTCACCGTCTTCGTTCCACGTCTGGAACTTCTCGTCGGTCACGCGATCCTCCCAGTCGGGGTGTTCGTCGTCGATCCCCGAATCCAGGCTTGCGACCGTCGCGCCCTCGCCGGTGATGCCCATGTCGTGGACCTCGGTCACGTTGTGGAGATCGAGTCCGTACGTGACGTTCTCTTCGTTGGACGGTTCGACGTCCCGCTCGGGCTCGTCGATTTCGTACTCGTAGCTCTCGTGTACCTGGACGACGCCCGGGTGATCGGCCACCTGCTCGAGATCGATATCGTCGGTCCGGATGTCGACCGACACCGCGTTGGCGATCCAGAACGTGTTCTGGACCGAGACGGCGTCTTCGTTTTCGGCCCAGGCGAGGAATCGATCCTGCGTCGTCTCCGCGTGCGTCTGGAGCGACTCTACGGCCTGGTCACGGTCGGCCGTCGCCAGCCGATCCGTGTCGATCCGCTCGAAGCGTACGATTGCGCGTACGAACTCTTCTTCGTCGGCCTTCTCTTCCAGTGATGAATCGATTTCGGGGGAATCGATGGTCGATACGCTCGCCGTCGATGTCGAGCCCTGGGCGGCTACACCCATGCTCACCATCGACATTGCCATAACTACCGCGAGAACGATAGCGAGTGACTTCGATCGTAGTTCTCTCATGTCTCTCATGACACCCCGGATGGGGTGGATGAACCCGCTCTGGTAATTCACATAAGTATACACTACTGGTAATTCAGTCAGCTATCGTTTGACTCATCCCACGGACGATTTGGAAAAATCAACTTAGTGACTGCTGTATGATTCGAGGAATGACGACATCTCTATAAAACGCTACTTTCGGAAGTTAGGTGTGCTGTAACTCCGTATTTTGAACGGTACTGTGAACGTATCAGTAGCTACAATTAGTGAAAATAACTAATAGGTGTTATTTATATCCGTCTTCCCGTCTGTGTCGGTGGTTGGCGGATGAAATACGCTATTTGGTTCCAAACTGTGTATTTGAATCCGGAATAACTACGTATTCGTCTAGGTTGGGGCGGGGTACGATTCCGTTCTGAGATGCTGAGGTTGGTGGGGCGCGTCACCGATTCTCGTCCTGTGATCGGCGCTGATCTCGCGGCACCGTTCGACGCCGGCCTCGACCCCGACCAGCACATTTCCGGTCCCCGTGTTATCCCGCTCCGTCACGGAGACGTGGCTATGGAAGTGGATGGTTCCCACGACCCGGGCGATGCATCCCGTCGCAACGCGGCCCTCGGGTGGTTCGTCGTGGTTGCCCTCTTCGCGTTCGCCGCCGTTCACGCACTCGAGGCGTCCTACCGGTGGTTCGTCTTCACGGCCGTGGCCGTTCTGATCGTCCTCCTCCCGGCCGCCGCACGTCGCGATCCGTTCGCGGTGCCGTCCTGGGAACTGCTGGCGCTCGTCGCACTGCCGGTCGTCGACGCGACGATGTTCGGGGAGACCGTGATCACGGACGTCGCGGTCTACGTCGCCGTCGCGGCCGTCGCGCTCGTCGCGGTCGTCGAGATCCACCAGTTCACGGCGGTCCGGATGACCCACGCGTTCGCCATCGTCCTCGTCGTGATGACGACCCTCGCGGTCGCCGCCGTGTGGAACGTCGCCCTGTGGCTCTCCGACGTACTGCTCGAGAGTTCCTACATCGTCACCGGCCGCTCGGAGGACGCGGCGAACCACGCCATGATGATGGATTTCGTCTACGCTGCGGTGGCGGGATTCCTCGCCGGCCTCGTCTTCGACCGGTTCGTGATGGACGGCGCGACGATCACGAGACCCGGATCGACCGACGACGCCGAGACTACAGATACTCCCCCGGTGGACGGCGACGAAACGACCGACGATTCCGAGGCACCCGAGGACCTCGCCGAGAGCACCCCCTCGCTGGTCCGTGGCCTGCTCGACGTCCCCGAACGCACCGTCAGACGCCTCTCGAGGGCGCTCCAGGTCGCGTTGGCGCTCGTGTTCGTCTACGGGCTCTTCGCGCGTGACGTCCCGACGATCGCCAACGCGGGGATCGCGCTCGGCGTGACGTTCGTTCCCGGCTTTCTCGAGCGCGACTTCCGCCTGCCGCTGGAACCCGAACTCGTCTGCTGGATCACGGGTGCGGTCTTCCTCCACGCGATCGGGTCCGCGTGGCTGTACGACCTCCTCGGCCCCTGGGACAGCCTCACCCACGCCATGTCCGCCTCGATCGTCGCCGCCGCGGGCTACGCGGTCGTCCGGGCGATCGACCTCCACACCGACGAGATCTACCTCCCGCCGAAGATGCTGTTCGTCTTCATCCTCGTGTTCGTGCTCGCGTTCGGCGTCGTCTGGGAACTCATGGAGTTCGCCCTCGGACTCTTCGCCCAACAGTTCGGCTACGAGGTCGTCCTCGCCCAGCACGGTATCGGCGACACGATCGGCGACCTCTTCTACGACCTCGTGGGTGCCGTCGTCGTCGCGGTCTGGGGTTCGGTCTATCTCACCGACGTCTCCTACCGGATCGCCTCGCACATGGAGGGATGAACGACGAATGTAGCGATATCTCGATCTCTCGATCACGGCTAACGGTGTGAACACAACGAAAGCCCCTGCCCCTTTCATTCCCATCCACCGGTGGCCGCCCGAGCAGCCGATACGGGTTGAAAGGTGCTGACGCGCGTTCGGTGAAGCCGCGACGGTAGAGGCAGTCGGCAGAGCCGACCGCCCGTCCGATCCTTCCCGGGGAAGCATCGACGACGGTCTCCCTCGAGGTAGAGATCAGCGTCCCGCCTCGGTTATCCGATCGACCTCCGCGTCGGACAGCGACACCTGCGAGGCGGCGACGTTCGACTCGAGGTGGTCGGGATCGGAGGTCCCGGGGATCGGAAGCATCACCGGCGACCGCTCGAGCAGCCACGCCAGCGCGACCTGCCGGCGCGTCGCGTCGTGGTCGTCGGCGATCTCGTCCAGCAGGTCGCCGTGGGTCTCGAGGTCGTCGGCGTCGATCGGTGCCCAGGGGATGAAGCCAATTCCTGCCTCCTCGCAGGCCTCGAGGACGTCCGCGTTCGACCGGTCGGCCACGTTGTACCGGTTCTGGACCGTCGCGACGTCGACCTGTTCCCGGGCCGTCTCGAGCTGGTCGACCGAGACGTTGCTCACCCCGACCGCGCTGACCAGCCCGTCGTCCTCGAGTTCCGCGAACGCCGCCACCGAATCCGCGTACGGCGTGTCCGGGTCGGGACGGTGGAACTGGTAGAGGTCGATCGTCTCCGTCCGGAGCCGATCCCTCGAGGCCAGCACCTGATTCCGGACGTAGTCCGGGTCGCCGTGAGGGAGCCAGTCGCCTTCGCGGTTCCGCAGGAGACCGGCCTTGCTCGCGACCAGGACGTCGTCCGGATCGCCGATCGACTCGCCGATCAGCCGTTCGCTCACGCCCGGGCCGTAGGAGTCGGCCGTGTCGATGAAGTCGACGCCGCAGTCGACCGCGTGCTGGAGGGTCTCGTGGGCGGTCTGCTCGTCCGCCGGCGGGCCGACGATCTCCTCGCCGCAGAGGCGCATCGCTCCGAACCCAAGCCGGTGGACTGTTCGCTCGCCGATCTCGAACGTCTCACTCTCGTTGGTAGTCGAATTGCTGCTCACGCTCGGAGTCCCGTGTGCACTCCGAAAACCGTTGGCCGCTCAGGTGCCAGTTGCCGACGATTTTGGTCGCCAGCGGGGAGTGTTGTCGTCCCGACCATTTGGCCCCACGTTCGATCACTGCCACGACCTCTTCACCGCGCCGTCACGGTTCCCTCGCCAGGAGCGTGATCACCGTTACCAGCACGATCACCGAGAGCAGTCGGCCGAACCGACGCCGACTTCGCGCACAACGTAGCTCGCCAGTGGGGTCGTCCAATCCCATCTCGAGACGGCCGACGGTCCGAGGGTTACGAACCGAGCAGCAGCCCGACGATCCATCGGAGGGTCGTGAACCCGACGAGCCAGAGGAACACGCCGGCAAACACTCCTCCGACGACGGCCCAGAACACGGCCCGGAAGAGGTCACCGGTCCCGCCGTACTCGTGACTGAAAACCCACCAGCCCACGACCGGCGCGAACAGTGGATAGACGAGGACGATGCTTATCACGAGGGCGTACACGATTGGTTCAGTCGTCTCGCCCCAGCGCTTGAGTCGACCGCGAACCGTCGTGGCAGTCTCCGTCGAGTCGTTCGTCGGTGCGTTCGGATTCGCAGCGAGATACCACTCGTCGTTCTCACTGGCGACGTCTACGACTTCGTCGACGAGTTCCGTCTGTGCGTCCGCGAGCGAAACCCCGGCCTCACGACAGAGCGTGACGAATCCCTCCCTTTCGTCGTTCGTTTCTGGGACGGGGAACCGGTCGATGCTCTCGATTAGGTCCCCCTCGCCAGTACCGATCAGGTAGTGTACGAGAACGTCCCCCTGAACCGGATCGAATTCGACGTCCGTAATCGTGGCAGTCACCCGATCGTAGCTCCGTACGGAGGCCTGCTCGAGTTGTTCTTCGAGGTCGGTCATACCGTGATCCCTCCAGCGGGATGCGGTTCCAGTGGTACGCGAGCAGTTGCTGCTGTCGTCGAATCGTGGCCGAACCGACTGAACTGCCCTGCAGTAGCGACGAACACAGTCGGTCGGAACGGAACGAACCGCTCTCGTCTCATGGAACCACCCAGGAGCCGTCGACCGTCACTGCAAACACCATCCAGCGATCGAACCCGATGGCGAGTGAAACCCCGAGAGCGACACCGATCCAGACGAGTATTCCACCAATCGTTCCGGCGATGGCCCTGCCAATCCCGTAGCGCGGCCAGAGGTAGACGAACAGGAGCGGGGCGACGAGAGGAAAGACGACTCCGCTCAGGGCGAATATCCCAATGTCGGACAGGTTCGAGAGAGCGCCGGAGTCGTTCGCGCCGTCGTTCGGCACCCGAATCCGCCATTCGTCGTCCTCCCAGTGAATCGGCACGGAGCGCCCGATCAAATCCTCGTGTGCGTTCGCCAGTGGGACGTGCACCTCCTCACAGAGGCGAACGATATCGTACTCCGGAGACTCGACGTCCGGGACTGGAAAACGGTCGCTTCCCTCGATTTCCACGCCGTACTCGCCGTGTTCGTATCGGTACGTGACCACGACGTCCCCCTGTTTCAGTTCCAGATCCGTGATCGTCGCCCGGAGATCGTCCGTAGACCGGAGGTCCGCCAGGACGAGTTCCTCGCGAAGTTGGGACGCACACCACTCCCGGTATCGATCCATGGCCACCTCCTCGTCGCCGCCAAAGCGGTGCTGCGCGTAGCGTACCGTGGCTTCTTCTTTGAGTCGGTCGATATCCTCCTCGTCGAGCTGATCGCGCTGTGCGAGTTCCTCACGTGGGGCGTCGTGGAGATCCTCGACCGTCCGGTACCCGCTCATCCAGAGTTCGTACAGTTGCTTGTAGTCGAGGCTCTCGAAGTCGACGTCGTCGATCTTCGATGGACCGACGTTCGGCTCCGACTCGGCGGACTCTTTCGCAAGCGCCGTCTGCTCTAACTCGTGGGACCGATCGAACGTTTCTTCCCACAAGCGTCGGGTGTACTCCGTTTCGATTTCCGCTTTGAGTCGCTCGACGTCCTCCTCGTCGAACGCCTCGATCCGCACGAGATCCTCCGTGCGGGCTTCGTGGACGTCCTCGAGGGACTGATACCCGCGTTCCTCGAGTTCGCGCCGTTGTGTATCGTCGAGGTGTTCGAACTCGACTGCCGAGAGCGACACCGTAATCGGTCCCTCTGCAGGTGGTATCTCGCCACTTCTCGATTCCTGCCACTGCCAATACGCATCCAGTTCGGCCGTGAAGGTTCTCCTGTCGGCCACCGATCCCTGATCGTCCTCGCTCATCGTTTCACCCCGAACTGTTTCGTGACGAACGAACGGATGGACGGGGCCGTGATCTTCTCGAAGGCAACCAGCAGCCAGCCGCCGAGCCAGAAGTACCCGACGACGTATCCGGGATCTCGCAACGGGTTGGTCCAGACGAAGTGGCGTTCTTCGATGTACGAATCCGACGGCTCCTCGGGGTCGACGAAGACGGTAACCGAGTCACCGGGGTCGTATTGTGTTACCCGCTGGAGTGCACTCTCCTGCGTCAAGACCGCGTTCGACGACCCTCGTGGCCAGAGGGTGTTGCTGGTGAACCGCTCTCCGTCGTACTCGTACTGGTACTCTACCGTGACGAAGTACGGAGCGCCGTTTCGGTCCGTACCGACGTATCCAGTTCCGTCCTGCCCGCTGGGTACGGACAGTGTACTACTCGAGTAGTCACTGCCGACCACGGTCCCTTCTACCGCTACAGCCGAGTCCATCGTCTGAACGTACCCGACGTAACTATTCGCGAAGAGCAATCCGAAGGAAAGAACCAGAACGAGCAAAACGAGGTACGGGCGATCGGACCAGCGGACGCCGATGGCCCCGCCGATCGCCGCGCACGTACCGACGACGGCGAGGGCGACTACCCATCCTTCGACCCCTGTCATCACCGATCACTCCGCTGGTGCCGGCCGGTCCGGGTCAGCCACTGCCCCGTGAGCAAAACTGCCCACCAGTCTCGCCCACGACGGCGCATCGCAACGCCAGGTACTCCGTGCTCACGCGACGACGATTCGCCGATACGACGGCTGAAAGGGGGTAGCCGGAACATGCGTTAGCGAAACACCAGCAGGTAGCGAACGACGGACCACCAGAGCAACAGCCCAACGCCGACGACCAGTACGAGTCCGAGGACCACTGTGGCGAAGGTTCCGGGGGAATCGTCTTCGGACGTTTGCATCTCGCGGTACGTGCTCAGGGTCAACGCCGGAACGAGCAGCGGGAACGCGATGACGGTAGCGACGTATCCCGCATGGGCAAGCGCCAGCCCGGACCGCCCGTAGACTCGAAGTCGTGACGCGTCAGCCGATGTCGACTGCTCGTCCGGAACCAGCGTCCATTCACCGTCGGCCGTCGTCCCGACCTCGAGACTCTCTCCCGGGAGTTCCTCCGGTGCTGCAGCGAGGGGGACGCCGACGCGTTCACAGAGGGCAACGAAGTCGTGGTCGGGATCGTCGACGGTCGGAATCGAGAACCGATCGATCGCCTCCAAGGTCCGCCCGTCACCGGCGGCAATGCTGTAGGTAACTTCGATCGACTCGTCGCCGGTCGCTTCGACGTCGACGATCGTCGCCTCCACTCGGTTTTCGGCGCGGAGAGCCGCCTCGATGAACCGCCGCTCCAACGGCTCCATTACGTTCGTCGTTGCAGTTTCTTCTAATCAATCTTTTGAACTAATCCGGAGAAACGGACGTAGGCGACCCGAACGACGACGGATACGGGATAGCGCTCCGATGTCCCGGCGTCCCGACGACCCGGGCTGCGGGTACGGCAGAACCGACGTACAGCAGACCGTACGACTGGGACTGGAGGAGCGTCAAGGCAACCAGAACCCAACCGAAAAGCGTCAGCAGCGTTCCGAACAGTGCCCGGGGAGCCCCCCACCGGGGCCAGAGGTGGACGAACACCAGCGGAGCGACGACGGGAAACGTCACGGCGAGCGCGAGCGCGAGCGAAGGGCTGAGTTTTGCGTCATCCCCCAGTGGCACGCCGCGTCGCTTACCGGCACCGGCATCTTCGTCGTCCAGTCGAATTCGCCAGTCGTCGCCAGTCCAGGTGATCGGCACCTGCATACCGACGAGGTCCTCGTGTGCACTCTCGAGCGGAACGTGAACGGATCGACAGAGGCGCACAAAGTCGTACGAGGCGTCCGATTCGGTCGGGACAGCGTAGACGTCGTCAGTGTCGATTCCAACGTCGCTGGCCTCGTCGACGAATTCGTAGGTGACCCGGATTTCGTCGCCGTGCTCTCCGGGGACGCTCTCGACGTCCAGAATCGTCGCGGAGAGTTCGTCGGCGGCTCGGAGTTCCGCCAATCGAAGCTCTCTCGAGAGCTCTCCCATGCGACCAGTTGCTCTATCGACAGAAATGAATGCACCGGTCCGTTCCGTCAACGACTGATGGGCATCAGTTCCTCACACCGCCTCTCGACCGCAGACTCGCTGACGATGGTCGACGACGTTCCCCACGGTGACGGTAGGTCACTTCCCGGCGCTCGACGCCATACGGATTCGCTGTTCGGTTACAGCGATGTCGTCACGGAGCCGGTGACAGACGACGAAAAACAGAGCCTCGTCCAGCGGTTTCGCACTGTGATCGCGTTTCGGAGCCGACCCACGACGTACGCTGTTTCAACGTCTCCCGCCTGCTGGAGAGGGGATCTCCGCCGAAAGCGAGCCGCGTCAGAACGTCGTATTCGACAAATCGGCAAACCCGATGTTCGCACCGTTGACGTCGACGAAACTGAAGTAAGTGTCCGAGAAATCGGCATCCCTGAAATCCGCGTTCGAGAGATCGGCACTTTCGAGGCTCGCGTTCGAGAAGTCAGCGTACTTCAGGTCCGCATTCGTGAAGTCGACGCTACCGAGTTCCGCGCTCGAGAAGTCGGCGGCGACGAGCGTGGCATTCGAGAAATCGGCCTCGTCGATCGTCGCGCCGGAGAAGTCGGCTCCGTCGAGGTGTCCTTCCGAGAAGTCCGTCCCGTTGAACTCTCCCTCCGAGAGGTCGGCATCCCGAAGATTGGCACCGGCGAGGCTGGTCCGCCAGAAGTTCGCCCCCGACAGGTCACTCTCGCGGAATAACGCACGCTCGAACGGATGTCTCTCTTCGTCGTTGAGGGTTTCGAGGGCCTCCTGGGCCCGGTCCGGGTCAGTGAATACCTGTTCCACAAACTGTTCGGTAGCGGCTGATTCGAAGTTGTCCGTCGATGATAGGTTTCCACTCCCGAAGCCGATCCCCGACCGCTCCGCGGTAGAAGGCGTATGGTAGCCGATCTCCAATCCAGACAGATCCGCGCCGTCCAGTACCAGTCGTCCAGTCTCCGTCGGGAGGAGCGACTCGACGATCGACTCAGCATCCTTCTCGACGACGTCCGTATCGACGTGTAACAGACATCGATCGGCCGAGGCTGAAACGGTCTCTCGCCAGCAACAGCTCTGCCGGTCGGGAGTATCGTCGACCTCGTGGTCCTCGGGCCACGTGTACCCACAGCGATCGGGTGACGACATGCTGACGAGACTTGTTCATATCTATCCAAATTTAACGTTTCGAAACTGACTAGTTGAGCACTCCCTCGACCGGTTTTGACTATTGAACGTGTACTTCGTTCGATCGTGGTTCTCGTGGCGTTCGATCGGAATGCTGTACGCCAGTTCCGGCACGACTGTCGGACGTATTCCGGCCGCACCGATCCATCGGTACGGCGTTCCGTATGAGGAGGACAACAGTCTTGCCAAGACGAACGATTCCACCGAACGGCTACAGCCTCCAACATGTGGCATCGTCTCGACCGTACCTCGTCCTCGACTGCCGGCGGTCGTCGTACTATCGCAGGTGGTCGATCAGGTCTCGAATCCTGTCGCGTTTCTCCTCGGGAAGGTCGGCGTCCGCGAGCCAGGCGTCTAGGTAGCTGAAATCCCAGCCGGCGTCGAACACGCCTGCACAGCGCTCTCGGTACTCCGTTTCGCGCTCGCTGATCGGCTCGTCGAGTGCAATCCCAGCGGCGAGCGTCAGCAGGAGACTTACCGCCCGCTCGTCCGGCGCATCGCTGCTCTCGAGTGCGTCCGTGGCGTCCTCGAAGGCCTCTTCGTAGGCCCCCGTCAGTAGCCTCGTCTGCGCCAGTGACTGCTGGAGGCCTACGTCCTCCGGGTCCAGGTCGACTGCCGCTCTGAAGTCTTCGACTGCTTCCTCGTACTCTCCACGGTCGCAGTTCACTACCCCCCGCTGGTAGTGAAACTGGCAGTTCTCGGGATCGATCTCGATCGCCTCGTCGAAATCCTCGATAGCTGCCTCGTACCTCCCGGCGTCCTGCTTGAGAGCACCACGGAGGGCGTACTCGTTGCTCATCGCGGTTGGGTTCCCCTCTGCTTCCAGTATCTCGTCCACTACTGTGATCGCTTGGTCGTACTTTTGCCGGCGTTTAAGGGACATGACCGTATCCAGCAACTCGTCCAACCCCTCCGCGCTGTCACCGTGTTCACTCATGCAACAACATTCCAATACTATTACAATAAAAACTAACTATACGGTATCAACTGTACACCGTCTCTCGCAGTTGGTGCCAGTAGGAGTTCGATGTTCAGCCGTTTTCCTGTAATCAAACGGTGGCTGGAACGTCGATTTCGCTTTTAAATTACCGTGAGGGGACAGTTGCATCACAGTTTCCGTTCCCGTATCTCGACGATGTCTGCCACCTCACTATCGTACACCGTCGAGAGAATGCGTTTGGTGACTGCCGCGGCGGGTTCGGCGTCGACTGTCGGCTGCGTTGCGGTGATAAACACGTCTCCCTCTTCGACGATCGCTAGGTCTTCCTCCTCACAAACGTTTTTCGCGCGGCTGAGCTGACCGTCCTCGACCAGTTCCCTGATGGTGACCGACCCCCACTGAAACTGTACCCGGGATCCCACCTCCCCCTGTCGCTCCAAACAGACTTCGACGACCCAGTTGGGTACACTCTCGTGGTTACCGTCCGGCGGACATCGCTCGTAGTGGCGCTCGAAGACGGGCTGTAGATCCTCCCTGGTGGGATTCTCGATACGCTCGGGAGGAAGCGAAGCTAGCTCTTCCGGATCGGCCATCATCGAGTTGGTCTGTTCGGAGTAAACTAGCTCATCGGTTTCGATCGCGGTCGCATACTCCGCGAACCACGAGTGGAAACTCGGCCCGCGTACCGGCCGTGCCGGCATGTCGTGCCACACGACGATGACCGGTCCTTCGTTCCCGTCGGCACCCGGCGCAAGATCGAGACACAGGAGATTGCCCGACGGGTCCTGGGCAAATGGCACCCACGATTCGTGCCACCACACGTCTTTGACAGCCGCATCCTGATTTTTGAACCGGTCGGGAAAATCGTCGACTTCCCCAGTGAACGCATCGTCTTCAAGTAGGTCTGTCATCCGTTCCCACTCGGCTCTGATGCTCTCTGTCGAGCAGAGCCCAAATCGACGCAGCAGCGGTCTCGAACCGCTGGTCTGGCCGTTGTGAATCCGAAGGAATTTCACGAACGCGTCCGGCAGATCGACGCCAACTGTTGACTCGACAGCATCGATCTGCTCGTCGGCTGCAGGAGGTGACAGAACGGAACGCCCGTCAGAATGATTCGTGGCCAGCCAGTTTTCGATGACAGTCCAGCACTCACGGATGGATCGCATCGGTTCCGTAAAGTGTATTCGTGGTTATATCTTTTCTTATCGGAGATCAGTTACCGAGCGAATACTGGTGACGTGGACTCTCGATCGCATCATGGCTCGGCAGATGGCGAACGAGTTGATATCGTCTCGAGGGGCCGACGACTACGGGGCGAACGTCTTCGGGCTAACCGAGACCCTCACGCCCGACTGCGTCGGGGCCCGAGTGGAACCATGGTCGAATCTAATCGGGATTTGCTCGAGATGAGCGCCGTAAGGCGTTGTTGTCCGTCGAATGTCGCCGAGTAGAAAATCGATGCCGTCTCCCGGATTTGAACCGGGCCGGAACACTCCGGAGAGTTCCCAAAACGTATACCAGTACGTTCGCTGAAACGAAAGTATGATCGTTGTTCACACGACCATCCCCCTTAACCCCGACTGCGGGGACGAAGTGATGAACCGCATCGATGACCTCGTCGAGCGCTCCCGGAGGGAAGACGGGACGGTTCGGTACCACGCGATGAGAGACCTGACCGATCCGAACCTGATCCGGTTCTTCGAACAGTACGAAGACCCAGAGGCGGCCGAAGCCCACACGGAGTCGGACGAGTACCGGCGATTCAATGAGCTACTGCCCGAAGTAGTCGACGGCGAGATCGAGACGCTCCAGTTCGAGACCGCCGACGTTCACGCCGTGGAATTCACTGCGTCCGAGGCAGTCGAAGCGCTCGACTGACAGTTCGCTGGGCTCGTGGTCTTGATTTCGTAGGAGTACCGCCTCCCGGATTGTGAACCACGCCTGAGAACCTGCTCGCTTCGCTCGCGGAGACGGGACAGCGCGACAGACGCTCATGGGCACTCGGTGAACCCCATAACGAAGAACGAACTCGAACCCCTCTCGCCTGCAGAGGTGAAGGAGATGTACCTCGACGCACGAAACGTCGCTCGGATATAAATCGCGTAGAAACCAGATGCTGCCTCCCGGATTTGAACCGGAGGAAGACTCACTTCGTTCGTCTTCGCGTGGTTCAAATCCGCTCGGCGTCGTTTCTTCGACGGACCGCTCGCTACGCTCGCGGTTGCGGTCTCAGAATATGCCGCCTCCCGGATTTGAACCGGGGACAGCTCGATCTTCAGTCGAGTGCTCTCCCAGTCTGAGCTAAGGCGGCGCACCTACACCTCCGTCCATGGTATAAAAAAGAATTTCGAATCCGATCGCGTCGGTGCGTCGTCACGAGCCGCCAGTTGCACGAGCAAGCATCACGCTGGTAAGGCGAGGATACAGCTCCGTAATCTCGGCCGACTGCCGTCTGTCGGGTTTTCGGATATTCAAGACACCCTTTTCCGCTCCGGCGAGTAAGATCGTGTTATGGAGGCACTTACCTCGGATCAAGGAGAGCAGGAACTCTCGGCGGATACGATCCTCGAGTTGCTGGCCAACCGCCGGCGTCGCTACCTGCTGTACGCATTGCGCGGGCGCGAAGAGCCGATCGAGCTGTCGACGCTCGCCGAACGCGTCGCCGGCTGGGAGCACGACGTCCCGCCGGACGAAGTCGCGAAAAACGAGTACAAGAGCGTCTACGTCTCGTCCGTCCAGTGTCACGTTCCCAAGCTGGCGGACGCTGGCGTCGTCGACCACGACGAGGACAACCACACCGTCATCCTCGGGGACAACTTCGATCAGCTCGAGCCCTACCTCCGCGTCGTCATCCGGGACGAGCCGGAAAACTCCACGCTGCACGCGGCCCTCGAGGAGGAGACCGGCGACGGCTTCTTCAGCCAGATCCGCGAGAACGTCGCCCGACTCAAGCAGTAACTACTCCCGAACCGACCCGTCGGCCGGGGACTAGTGGCTCCTTTCGTTGGTCAGATACACTCGACCGACGATCCGTGATCCGTACCGTCGGTCACCGTCTCGATTCTCGGCGTCGTCGATTCGGGGTGGTTCCTCGAGTGGGTCGGTCCGATCGCCGAGTGCCTCCGCGTCGATCGTAGACGATCGGCCTGCGTTTTCCGCTCGAGCATCCTCGGAACCTGCCAGTCGGCATCCCTGTCGCTCGCGTAGCGTGGCTGGTCGCTCGCTCATCGGCAGGACTGCCGTTCATGCGGCGTTACTCGTCGGTAGGAGCGCCGTGTCGGCAGCGCGTTGGGCTCGAGCCCCGTTCCCGTGGCTCGGGTGGGTTCGAACCTCGCCCAGACGGTCGGCCTCACTCCGTTCGGCCGCTGCGACTGGTCTGGTTCGAACCGCCACTCGCATACATTTCTCTGGCTCACGAGTTGTTCGCCAGAGAAATGGGCTCGGGCGGGTTCGAACCACCGACCTCGGCCTTGTAAAGGCCGCGTCATGACCAGCTAGACCACGAGCCCGCATCCGCACCAAGTTCCCGCGTCCGAATAACCTTTACTTTCTCGTAGCGCACGCTCGTCCATGGATTCCGGGCGGCTCGTTCGGCTGGGACTGGTCGTTGCGGCCGCCGCGCTTTTCGTCTTCCTGCTGGTGGAACTCGGCGTCGTCTCGGCTCCCTGGACCGAAGACCGTGCGGAGATTCGGGTTCTCGAGGACGGCGAACCGATCGCCGTAATCGACGCCGCGGTCGCCGACACCATCGGGGAGCGCTACACCGGGCTGAGCGAGCACGACTCCCTCGCGTACGGCGAGGGGATGCTGTTCGTCCACGGCAGCGAGGGCGAACGGACCTACGTCATGCGAGGAATGAGTTTCGACATCGACATCGTCTTCGTCGGTAGCGACCGCGAGATCACGGCTATCGAACACGCCCGCGCGCCCGGCCCGGGTGAGGACGGATCGGATCTCGAGTACACGGGGCGAGCGAAGTACGTCCTCGAGGTGCCTCGGGGATACGCCAACGAGACGGGCATCGACGTCGGCGACGAACTCGAGATCGAGTACCAGTGAGCCCCGGTCGCGACCCAGCGAGAACCGGAACGTTTCGATTCGTAGCAAACCCTTATTTCCCCCGCTGCCCGAGTGCGTGGCTATGGAGGGCGTCGACTGGGACAAGGACGACCCGTTCGAGGAGCAACGGGAACACGTCGAGAGTCCGATGCGGCGGTTGCTCTTCGAATACGGGCGTCCGTACTGGTTCTCCGTGACGGTTGGACTGATCTCGAGCGTCTTCGCGCGGGCGCTGGATCTGCTGCCGGCGCTGTTGCTCGCGGTCGCGATCGACTCGCTGTTCGGCGAGCAGGAGTTCTCCGAACAGGTCCCGCTGGTGGTGCTGCCCGAGTCCTGGCTCCCGAACACGCCGCCCGAACAGTTCGCCTTCGTCGTCCTCGCCATCGCGGGCTCGTTCGTCTTCGGTTCGATCTTCCACTGGCTGCGCAACTGGGGGTTCAACGCCTTCTCCCAGAGCGTCCAGCACGACGTCCGCACCGCGACCTACGACAAGATGCAGCGACTCGACATGGAGTTCTTCTCGAACAAGCAGACCGGCGAGATGATGTCGGTCCTCTCGAACGACGTCAACCAGCTCGAGCGTTTCCTGAACGAGGGGATGAACTCCGCGACGCGGCTGATCGTGATGGTCGTCGGCATCACGTTCCTGCTGTTCTGGCTCAACCCGCAGCTGGCGCTGGTCTCGCTGGCTCCCGTCCCCCTGATCGCCATCTTCACCTACGTCTTCGTCAAGAAGATCCAGCCGAAGTACGCCGCCGTCCGCTCGTCGGTCGGGAAGGTCAACTCCCGCCTCGAGAACAACCTCGGCGGGATCAACGTCATCAAATCCTCCAACACGGAGGAGTACGAGTCCGAGCGCGTCGAGGACGTCTCGAAGAACTACTACGATAAGAACTGGGACGCCATCTGGCTGCGGATCAAGTTCTTCCCCGGCCTGCAGGTCATCTCGGGGATCGGGTTCGTCCTCACGTTCCTCGTGGGCGGCTACTGGGTGCTCATGGGGACTGCGCCCGGTCCGTTCACGGGCACGCTCCAGACGGGGACTTTCGTGGCCTTCATCATGTACACCCAGCAACTCGTCTGGCCGATGGCCCAGTTCGGTCAGGTCATCAACATGTACCAGCGCGCGGAGGCCTCGAGCGAGCGCATCTTCGGCCTGATGGACGAACAGGGTCGGATCGAACGCGACGACGAGGCTGAGGCCCTCGAGGTCCGCGAGGGCCGCGTCGAGTACGAGGACGTCAGTTTCAGCTACGACAACAACCCCGACGAACGGATCATCGACGACGTCTCGTTCGAGGTCGACGGCGGCGACACGGTCGCGCTCGTCGGACCGACCGGGGCGGGGAAGTCGACCGTCCTGAAGCTCCTCTTACGACTCTACGACGTCGACCAGGGATCGATCCGGATCGACGGCCAGGACGTCCGGGAGGTCTCGCTCGCGAGCCTGCGCCGGTCGATGGGCTACGTCGGCCAGGACTCGTTCCTCTTCTACGGTACCGTCGAGGAGAACATCGCCTACGGCACGTTCGACGCCGATCGCGAGGAGATCGTCGAAGCCGCCAAAGCCGCGGAGGCCCACGACTTCATCCAGAACCTGCCCGACGGCTACGACACGATGGTCGGCGAACGCGGCGTCAAACTCTCGGGCGGTCAACGCCAGCGGGTCGCCATCGCCCGCGCGGTGCTCAAGGATCCCGACATCCTCGTATTGGACGAGGCGACCAGCGACGTCGACACCGAGACCGAGATGCTCATCCAGCGGTCGATCGACGACCTCACGGAGAACCGGACGACGTTCGCCATCGCCCACCGCCTCTCGACGATCAAGGACGCCGACCAGATCCTCGTCCTCGAGGACGGCGAGATCGTCGAACGCGGCACCCACGAGGAACTGCTGGAAAACGACGGGCTCTACTCGCACCTCTGGGGGGTCCAGGCCGGCGAGATCGACGAGTTACCGCAGGAGTTCATCGAACGCGCCCAGCGCCGACAGGCCCGGACCGAGGTCGAGGCCGACGCCGGTAACGACGACTGATCCGGGTCCGACTCCCGCTCAGAACGACTCCTGTCCTTCCTGCCCTTCCTGGTCCGGCGCGCCTTCGTCCTGGCGCTGTTCGCCCGCGGCCGGCGGCGTCCGGTCGCTGTAGTTCTTCCGCCCGATCGCCTCGTCGCCCACCATGTTCATGATCGAGTTCTCGAGTTCCTCGACGTCCCGGTACTCGTCCTCGCCCAGCGGGCCGATCAACTCCTCGAGCGTCGCCGTGTTGCCCTCCATCTCGATCTCCTCGTCGCCGTAGTTCTCGAGCAGTTCCTCGTGACCCAGCGGGAATTCCTCGTTCGCGAGGTCGTCGTCGAGGTCGCCCAGATCCACGCCGAGTTGGCGGTCGTCGTCGGTCATACTCCCGCTACCGAGTCCGCGCGGAAACGCGTTCGGCCTGCCGTCGCGGGGCCTGCCGCGTAGCTATGTCAGGGAGCGGGCTTACCCGCGCTCGAGACCGAGCGCAGGTATGAACGTTCCAACGGATCGGCTCCTGATCATGGTGATCGTCGCGACGGGGTTCGCGGTTCTCGTCGGTGGCTGGGCGATCGGCCTCGTCCAGGCGGAAGTGTCGGGGATCGAGGAACTGGCCCTGCAGGCCGGGATCGGGGTCGCGTTCCTCCTCGTGCTGTTGGCCGGCTGGACCGTCTTCAGCGGCATCGACGAGGAGCGGAGTTGAGCGCGCCTGGGACGGTCGTTCCGGGCTCGTCCTCGACTGGCTCCGCTCGAGATTGCTTCCAGGTCCAAAGCAACTGGGGCGTAGACTGATCAGTGAGTTCTCACTAGCGTCCCTGCCGGATGCAGGCTCGATGTCCGAACTGTGACGATGGGCTGGGGGAGCTGGTCGACAAGCGCGTCTCGTCGGGCGAGCCCGTCGCCGAGTTCGTCTGCCGGAACTGCGACTACGAGTGGTCGATCCAGCTGTGATCTCCCCGTATCCCGGCTTTTTCGACCCGATCGGTCGGACTCCCGGCACCGCTCGACTCGTGATCTCCCACCGGTAGCCGTCACGAACGCCGGCAACACCGGCTACTGGACCACAGTTTATCACCGCGGTACACGTAGCTCCAGGCGTCATGCTCGAGCTCTACCAGTCCGAAAACTGTCCGCACTGCGCCAAGGTCCGCGAGAAGCTCTCGGAACTCGGCCTCTCCTACGTGATCCACAACCCCCGGCTCCCCGGGAACGCCGGCGGCGACGAGACGAACGCCCGGACGGTCGAGGAACTACGGGAACTCGGCGGCCAGGACCAGATTCCGTATCTCGTCGACACCGCTCGCGAGACGGCGCTGTACGAGAGCGACGACATCGTCGAGTACCTCGAGGAGCACTACGAGTAACGCGGGCGTTCGTCGGTCGGTCGCTGGAACGGTACGGCCGACGCGGACGCGTGGTTCGAGACGGGTTCCCGTCCGTCAGTTCCGCCGTACCCGCGATCCGGCGGCGGTACATCGGTACAGCAATCCGTCTGCGCCGGCCGCTACTGGGGGGCCGATTCCCCGGCCGGCTGCGACCCGGCCATCGCCGCGGCCGAACTCCCGTTCGGCACTGGGACCGGTCGGGGCGTCCACGATCGGTTCCCATTCTCGAGAGTGCCTCGGCTGCCCGCTGTTCCGTCTTGGCCGGGAATCGCCAGACGGCGGCGCTTCAAGAGGGTGCTGTAACCCTTCTACCCCTCGCTAATTCTCAATACTGAAACCGACTGAACGCTTGAAAGTCATGAATTCTACACACTATCGACTAGTTATATATAGGGTGGTTTCCAACGGTGATTCAACACCAGAAACGGCACCGGGAAAGGTGACGTGCGGGGGGACGGACGGTGTTCCCCAATCCCCTCGCACGTGGGTGGTATCATACCACCCGCCAAAACCTTTCCGCCCGTTTACTGGTGGGATTGACAATCATGTTCGACGGAAAACAGGTACCACGGAAGTTGGTGGGATCGGACGATGAACGTGCGGTGAGCCCGGTGATCGGGGTCATCCTTATGGTCGCGATTACGGTCATTCTCGCGGCCGTCATCGCGGCGTTCGTACTGGACATGGGTCCGAGCGAGCCAGAGCCAACAGCTGCGATTTCGATCGACGATGAGGGAACGAATGAGGCCTCGGTCACGCTCGAGTCAATCAATGAGGGTGATGGAATTGCTGTCTTTGAGGAGGGTTCCACTTCCAACAACGCGATAGTTACTGTCAGTGGTGACAGTGCTTCCTTGGGCGATGAGCTAACTGCAGCGGATTCCACATTCCACGTAGTGAGCTTTTCTGGAGAATTGGAATCCAGTGACATTGATAGCGCCAGTGATATAGATGCCCTGGCTGAGACCGACGGAGTTACTATCTCAGTCGAAGACAGCTTCGAAGGTTCCAGCTAACGATGTTTGATGGTGAGCAAATGACACGGAAGTTGGTAGGATCAGACGAGGAACGTGCGGTGAGCCCTGTTATCGGGGTTATCCTAATGGTGGCTATCACTGTTATCCTCGCTGCGGTGATCGCTGCCTTTGTTCTTGATATGGGTCCGTCTGAGCCTGACCCACAAGCCGCAGTTGACATCGAGGCAAACGGAACCAGCGAAGTCACCGTTACTCTAGATTCGATGACTGACGGTGACGGAATAGCTGTTGTCCCACAGGACAATTGGAACGACCTGGATTCTAGTTACCAGATTGAATCCACCAGTGTGTCTGGCAATAGTATCGACGTTACCTATTCCGACGACTTGGATAGTGGTCTTGACGATGGTGACTATCGTGACTTCACCGTTATAGCCTACACTGGAGAGGATCCACAAGGCTGGGATGACAGTGAATCGTTCATCGATACAAGCAATGACCCAGTGAACGATCTCGAAGACAGGGACGGTATCAATATCGTCGTGGCTGACGAATTCAGTGTCGAAGGAGAAACCTAAATCCTAAACAACTTCTATTGTCTTAATATATATGTGTTGTTTCCCCATTGGTGAAGCACCGTAGGTATACTTTCTCTCTTATATTTGATGTTGCTTGGTTCGAGAGTGTAACCTCCGTTATTCTATTAGTAACTGTGATCCTCGCGAAATAATACGAACCGCTGTAAGCGGATTCTCCAAGTGCAGCAATCCAATATGGTGTTTTTATATAATGCAACTATAATAACTGCTGCATGAAAGGCCGGACAGCCTACCTCATCATGGCCGTCCTTGCGCTCGTGTGCTTCGGCATGATCCTGTCGGTCGTCTACCCGTTTTCGACGATCGAGTCACAGTCTCGTGCTCCGTCTGAGGAACGATTCTCGGTTGCCGATGCTGAAACGTTCTCCCACGAGGTGGCGTATATGATCGATGGCGACATCGAGATTGCACACGAAGTCGTTACGATCGAAGGGGGTGCAACCCACTTCGTCACAAAGAGTTCTAACGGCCGATCAGAGAGGTTTCAGGCCGCTCCTGACAAACCAAAATATTTTCTCAACGAGATCAGCGACGAAGAGACCCTCGAATACGTCCGAGAGTCTATCCAAGACGATACGAACATGACGCTGCTCGCCGAATCAACAGACGGCGAGTATACGACGTTGTATGTTCGGGATGACGACCCCTCTTTCGAGATAAGTTCAGATACGGTGTCGGGCAACCTCTTGTACGTCGAAAAGATCGCATACGAACAGACTGAAGAGTCGGCTGAACACCGGATTTACGAACCGCAAAACGGCTGGTACCGCTTCTACGAGCACGTTCGGATAACCGATGCTTCGGGTGAAGTCCGGGTCGATCCAGATACCGATTCTGTTCAGTCAGCCAACGTCTCCTGGGACCAAACGTCGCCGGCCGAAACCTACGCACACTACGCCGTTGCTCGCCTGCTGGGCGGAACCGAACGCCATGCGGTCACGTTCGAGTACGAACCCGGCGAGGCCACTGTCGAGACGCCCGACTGGGTCGAGGCCGTTCGTGACGGCCACGAACCGTAATCGCCTCCGGTAGGTGACGGAAACAGCTATCGTTGCGCTGCGGGAACTCACTGTCACCGTCTTCGGCCGTCATTCTCCCGCTTCGGCTGGCTAGTGTCTCGGCGTCCGTTCTTCGTCGCCGGACTCGTGAGTTCCACGGCCAGCCTCGTCCTCGAGTCCCCACTGATCGCTCTCCTCCTGACCTCGGTCTCGAGTCCCACCGACCTCGAGTGGATATCTTGCGTTAGCAACAGCGGGCTCGTCGCTCGAGCGGGGACAGTGCGTACACAGCCGGCGCAGATGTCGAACAGATGCGAGACGGTCGCGCTCACTGCGTTCGCGCGCTGCGACTCGCATGTTCGAATCTGCTTGGGTCCATTTCTCCCGCATTACGGACTCCTCGCTCCGCTCACGGCTTTGCCGTTCGCGTTGCCGTGACGCTACCGCGTCACGCTTCGCTCGTCGTCGTGAAATGCGGGAGAAAGTGGGCCGGCGCAGTTTTGAACTAACGTAATTGACACTACTCTCGCCAACCGCTCGCTGTCGATACGTCTCCGTGTTTCTGTTAGTTGTCATAATTCGCTGAATCTAACTTCTCGAGGTGGTCTCGACGTCGCTCCATGTTCTCGCGGAAGCGACGCCACCGCTGTTCCTCCGACGCCCAGTCGTAGTGATCGTAGATCACCTTCTGCGTGGCGTTCACCCGGTCAGCGACGACCTCCGGCGGGATTCCGCGGTTCAACTGCCAGGTGATACTCCCCGCACGGATCTTGTGCGGCGAGCGGCTCGAGGGACACTTGCTCGCGTGAGCGTACTCGGTCCACTTGCACCGCTCGCGAACCTTCCCGTGCGGGCAGGAAATCCGGCGACACGGCTGTGTGGCGAGGTACGACCACACCCGTAGGGTATTCGTCCCCGGCCGGCCTCGAGCGCTCGCGAGCAACGGCTGGCGGCCGTGATCGTCGCGGACGTCGTACCGGTGATCGTCGATGTACTCACCGATAACGTTGCCCACGACTGGCGGGATCGCTACCGGTCGCTCACCGCGCTGTTTGTTCTTCAGCGGGGTGTCCGTCTCCGGTCGGTGATGAAACTCGACGTAGTTGCGCTCGAGGTCGACGTCGCGAACGTCGAGTGCCCGAAGCCCACCCTGCCGAGCCCCGGTGTACCAGGCGAGTTCGAGAAACACGTGTTCGCGAGTCGCCCGGTAGCCCCTGGAGTTACGGTAGAACTGGAGCTGTGGCAGAGCTTCGGTGGCCGCGTAGGTCACATCATCGGTCCGATCCTCTTTGTCGAGGTCCGGGATACGGACCGACTCGGCGAGCCCATCGTCGACAGCGCCCAGCTGCTCGAGGTACTCGACGAACTTCTTGAGCGTCCACATCTCGCCCTCGAGCGTCGCGGGTGCGATCTCCGAACTTCGTAGTTCGAAGTACTCGTCGAGGTCGTAGCCGCGAATTTGCTCGACTCGCTCGATGCCGATCCCTTCCGCCCACTCGACGAACAGCTTCAGGCGGTACTTCCACGCTTGAACGCTCGAGTCCGTCGAGTCAGACCGTCGTCGGCGCAAGTACCGCTCGACGGCTCGCCGGGGTGAAAGCGAACCTGGATCTCGTGACCGGTCCGTCATCGTTTGGGATCGGTCTCGAGATCGCGGTCACGAGCCTGTTCGTAGGCGGCGGCGATCTTGTCGGCGCAGGAGTCGCAGACGTACCCCTCCGGCGTGATCACCGCGGCGTCACCGTCGCAGGTGGGCGTGTCGCAGCTGCTGATGTCGGCGGGGCCGAAGCCGTCGACTGTCGCCGGGTGCGTCTCACTCTGATTACAGTATCCGGTACTCTTACCGTGGTTGCGTGTCTTTCTGGGCATGGTCTCACGCTTGTGGGACCGCGGACTCACCGTGCGCGCCCCTGTGTAGGAGCCTGTGGCGCGCGCGGTTGGTGTCCGTCGGCTAACAGGTCGGTTGTTATTGCTCCCTCTTAGTCTCAGTCGCGTCACTTCCGATATTTCCGATACCAGTAGCTTCCGGTGACTGTCACAGATAGCGATGCTCTCGCAATCGATTTTCGATTTCCGAAGGTAGTTCCGATACCGTTGCTCGAGGCCGTGGGCAGTGGGCCGCAGGCCGATCGATACGATCGAACGGGGACCTTTTTCTCCCCGCAGGTTCCGTCTTTGCATGCTTCCGTACCTCACCTACGGAAGCCAGCGGGCCGGTGCCCCTAACACCGGGTCCGCGTTTTCACATGGACCCGACCGGGTACCGGCGGGTCCGTCTGGCTTCCGTTGTTCCTTTTGTAGAACGTGTGCCACTTAAATCTAATTACGGTTCCGTTATCTGCAGTTACGGTACAGTAACCAAATGATGACAATAATATCTCGCTCAAGTGTATCGGTGATCAAGTGTGTCGATTCGAGAACGGCCGAATTGGATGTCACGTGAGGATTACCGGATTTTGGAGGCATTAGCAGATCCGGATATCTTAGTAGTACAATCTCCAGCAGTGATCGCATATAACCTCGATTTGACACGTCCACATGTGTCCAATCGATTAAGAGTCTTTGTCGAGAAGGGTCTGGTGAGTAAGATCGACGATGGACGATATCAGATCACCGATCTAGGTCATTCATATCTTGCTGGTGAACTTGATGCTGCTAATCTTGAAAATTCAAAAGACTAGTTGTACTTCCATGCCCAATATTTATAGTAAGTAATAACCATCAGAATGTCATAGGAGAATCATAATGGACTCGTCGGAATACATTAAGAAACGAATCCAATCACTTACGGAAAATTCAGAAGAGATTAGGGATCAATCACCAATAACGAACGATTTTGATAGTTGGTCGGCTCTGAAGCTAATCCTACACTCTGCTGCAGTTAATATGTATACTACAGTTTTAGAAAATAATAGCTACTTCAATGATCTCTACTACATCGACGCACTCGCTGGATCAGGGGTCTCCACATATGGTGACACAGAATCTTGCTTCTTAGGGTCGCCAATAATCGCTGCAAAGGTTGCTCAAGAACCCTTCAAGAAGATGTATTTTATAGAATATGATCAAGAAAAAGCAGATGCTTTGGAAACTCGGATGGAATATGTCTTTTCCACACATAGTGATGTTCAGGAACCCGAAGATTGGGAGGTGATTAGAGGAGACGCAAACGATGAAATCACTAATGTCGTAGGAGAGATATGGGAAGAAAGTAATAACGGCTTCAATTACTATTGCTTTATCGACAACCAGGAGCTTAATGTCAAATGGGAGGCAATTGAGGCATTAACTCCAAAGCCATGGGGTGATCTCTTAATCAATCTCCCTACAGCCTCTGCAATTGGTCGCAATGCTACAATGGATCCTGTTCCTCAAGAGTTGAACGATTTCTATTGTGTTGATTTGAATGAACAAGATCTTCCAGACAGTGATATTCGACCAGTAATGAAGCAACTGTATGCTGACTGTTTAGCACAAAATGGTCGACCGGTACAACGAGTAACGAATGTTGATGCTAATGTTGGAAGTTATGAATACGATCTCATTTACGCCACTAGGAATATCGAAGGAGGAAACGACTATATCGAGGTCGTAGATTATGTTAAAAAATTCATCGAAGATGTACATGCCGGTGATGTTGATAATATACTTAATGTTCTATACGATGGTCAAGCGTCCTTCGAGCAATATCTTCCGTCAGAGGATATTGATGATGAAATTCCAGACACAAGGTCAGAAAGAGACGAAAATCAGACAAGCTTAGATGATTTTTAACAATGAAGTCTCTACTTAGTCGGACTCGACTGGATAGGACGGAACGGTATTACTAGGCATCTCCCGCTCAGCAAACTCTTCCGGTGATTGTCGATCACGCCAAGACTGTAACCAAACTGCTTCCTCTTCCGACACATGTTTTATTAACTGCTTGTCTGGCCATAGATGAATAGGCAAACCTAGTTCAGTACCTATTTCGTGGACCCATCTAAGATGTTTTGTAGCATATTCGACCCAGTTGTCACGATCGGAGAGACGCTTTAGTTCAGTCACCAGTTCATCTTCACCCGCATCTCGTGCAGCTTGTACTGTCATTTCGAAATTTCCACCACGAGGATTAATTGGTTCATGGAAAACTACAGCAGGATTGCATTCTGCGATCCTTTCTAATTGTGATCTTAGATCAGATTTGCTTTGAGTAGGATAGGTAGGACTCATACTAACAAACGTTTGCACACCGTGTTTATCGAATTCCTTGAGTCCTCTAAGGCGGTGTTCTGGTGCTGGGGCGTTAGGCTCAATGGCCCCTACCTCATCGGATTTCATGCTTGGAATTGAAGATCCAATAGTAACATATTCTCCCGCTTCCTCAAACACGTCAATATCCTGCAAAGCCAAAATCGGGTTGCGAGTTAACACGCGAGTGTACTTTTCATGTTTAGAGAGAGTTTCGACAACATTCCGTGTTATCTCTCCTGCTTTACCATCCATATAACAGTCTGTTGAGAAAGAAACTCCAACAACACCCTGTCCACGCCGAGTTTCTCGCCAAGTTCGCTTATTTTCTAAGTGTTCATCCAATCGATCACCAAGGCCTGTTCGATAGAGAACATACTTACCCCACTCCTTTTGAGTGTTATTCACGCCTACTTTATTTTTGAGCATATCTGGTCTGGCCCGAATATTCGGAGTAGATGGGACGTAGCAAAACTTACAGCCATGTCGGCATCCAGTGGCAACATTCACAACATAATCACACAGATGTTTACTATTGAGGCCTGATTCGCTGAGGATTGCTTTTGTTGGATCCTCGCTAGTGCGTACTTCCTCATGCGGATTCGACATGGATTATTTTGTTCTAGTTCTGTTGTCCCATACACAAATGCGTTGGCTTATTAACGGGTACTAATGGGTTATGATCTCGTCATGCAGTTTACTCCGCTACCCCAATTTCCACTTTCACTTTCACCATGCTCTCGACTTGCCTTTAATAGGCTGAGAAACACTTTTTCAAATAGTGGAAGCTGATGCACCTTCAGACTGAGCGCGATCCGGACGGGGGATGGTATGACCGATTCGTCCGTATCGTTGACGACGAAGGGCGCATTATAGAGGACTTTGGAAAACACCCGACCCTCAACGAACTTCGTGAAGCCGAACGTCGGTACGGCGAGCGAATCAATCTCTGGCAGCAAGGACTCGTCTGTTACGAATGTGGAAACCAGATCAACGATCGTTTTTCAGCTCGTCTTGACGGCCATATTGTTTGCTGGGAATGTGCGATGGGCAAGGCGGAAGAGCAACAGGGGGGACTACAAATCAATGCTGATCCGACAAAGTCTGTCCTGAGTGAATCAAAACTCCACAAAAAGAGTCTCTGTGATTATGTAATAAATGTTGCAACAGGTTGTCGGCACGGTTGTAAGTTCTGTTACGTCCCGAGTACACCGGCAATCGATAATCGAGAGGAAATGCTGGCAGAACAAGCGGACGTAAACAACCCACAGGAAGATTGGGGAACCTACCTACTATATCGTGACGATCTCCCTGAACGGGTTCATGATGGGTTGCAACAAACAGATTTCAGCGACTGGAAAAAGACACGCCGCGGTCGTGGTGTTGTAATGCTATCTAGCGGTACCGACTGCTATCAGGATCGTCGTGCAGCACAGATTACGCGGGGGTGTGTTCAAGAACTCATCACTCATGGAGTCCCTGTACGTATCTTAACTCGAAGTCCGAATGTTGTCCGAGACATTGACCTCTTCCAAAGAGCAGGTGAAAAAATCGCGGTAGGCTGCTCAATACCCTCATTCGACACCTCACTCGTTAAAGCAATGGAGCCTAATGCACCCCCACCGCAGGCGCGTTGGGAAGCGCTTGATAAGCTATTCCAAGCAGGAGTTCCTCGCTTTGTTTCTTTTTCGCCGACATATCCGACAATGGATAGAGATGAGATTCGCGAAGCGCTCAGCTGGTTTGCAGCTATTGATCCAGATGTAGTCTTTCACGAGCCAATGAACCCACGTGGTGCCAATTTCAAAATGTGTCTTGATGCAGCCCGCGAGATTGGATACGAGGACATGGCTGAAGAGCTACAGAATATACAGAAACGTGACCAGTGGGTGGAATATGCAATCGAGCATATTGATTTAGTTCTGGATGTTGCGGCACAGTTTGATAATATAGAAATCCACACTTGGCCTGATCGGGAATTGCTTAAAGAGACTTCTGGGACACGGCATCACAGACTCAAGAAAATGAGGGAAAAGGTATCACCCGAACAATTCCCGTTTGAGGCTGCCAAATAGGCTGTCGCAATCAACTGACGATCGTTGTAGGCGAGCACTTATTGTGTATGTCGAATCCGAAGAATCGGCTATAGCGGATTCTCTTATGGTTCGATCCCGTCAACAAGCTCGAGCCGCCATTCTCCGTCGTCGACGTGGCGGATGTGAAAGTAGTGCTCGCCGGCGACGGTCCCGTCGTCGTCAACAAGCCCTTCGACCTGGAGGTCGCCTTTCGGGAGGGTGATTCCGGCCGAGTCACCATCCAACTGTCGTAGTTTATTCAGTGCCATGATCCGGGGGGCAACCTACTTCGTAATAAGGTTGGTGAACCTAGGTTTCACTGACATTTTAGGCGGGGTAGATTGAGCGCTCGGGCGTTGCAGTATGGCAACGAGTTCACTTCCGGGGGCGGGAGCCCTCAACCGAGAAGACGGTATCGACGTGATCGACAGCGTGCTCGCGCCGCTGTTCGTTCTCGCGACCATCTCCATGACCGGCCTGTTCGTGCTCGAGACAGGCACGTTCCCGTTCGACTGGTCGTTCAATGACGCGATCTACAGCGCCTACGGATCGGAAATTACCTGGGCGTTCGTCATCACGATGACGACGATTTTCGTCGCGTGGATCTCGAACGGGATCACGAGCTGGGACGATCTGAACGATCTCGAGTCGGTGACGGTGCTGCTGATGGTGATCCTGAACATCCTGATCGCGCTGGTTCCGGCGGTCAACGAGACTGTGACTCAGTTCTGGTGGGTTGGCACGTTCATGGTGGTGTTGAACGCGGCCGGATTCTGGGTACTCGCGTACAAGTAAATCGGAGGAACTCATGTTCGAGACACCAATTTTCGACGGAACCGGAGAGTGGTACAGTCGCGTGATCGTCGGCTACGTCGTCACCGCTTCGCTCGTCGCGACCGGGCTGACGGCCGCCATGTCTGTGGGGGTGGTCTGACGTGTCGCGTAGCCCACAGCCCACGGACGACGGCTGCTCGAGGCGCGAATACCTCCGTCGCGTCGGGACTGGCGCGGCGACGGTCGGCGCGATCGCGGCTGGCGGTTCGCAGGTCGCTCCGCGATACAGTCCCGTCGGGCGGGCGCAGGCGATCCCCCCACTTGTCGCTCTCGGGGCGACTGCCGGCGTTGCAGCGTTTCGGGCGGGCTGGATGCTTCGCGATTCCGAGGTTCTTGGGAGTGATGCCCCGCCGGAAGGGCTCACCCCTGACGCGCTGCATAATCAGGTATACGAGACCTGTCGGAAGCGCCTCAGTAACGACGAGTCGATGTTCATCGACCAGAAGAACCTGATCCAGACGATGGATGACGCCGCCTATGGAGAAGGAAAGCTGGCGGCTATCGAGGCGCTCAATGACCAACAGAGTCAATCCGAGGTTCAGGAGGCTGCGTTAAATGCGAATGCGGAGTACTGTACGACTGTTATCAGGAACTTCCTCCGCAGTTGGAATGAGTCTGCCAAAGAGTTCGACACAATCCAAGAACGAATCCACGAGCACCCCGACCTCGAGATCGTCGAGGTCTTCGGTACCCCCTATAACGACTACGCTGACGGCAGTGGTTGTTCAGGGGATAAGGGCGGAACGACCGATGATCCTGAAGACTTCACGCTCGAGGAAGACATGGTTGAGCTTCCAAACGGCGAAGAATTCGGCGTGTACCGGCCAAATTGGGAGGCTGGCGATAGTAAGGGCGTAGGTCTCTCCCCTGTTCCTGAGGAAGCCTGGCACGCAGACTATCAAACCAGTGCCTCCTGTTTCGACTACAACGAGAATATCGAGCCGTACGTTCTGGTGAAAGCGCCGGATGACGACGGTCACAATTTCCGGCACCTGGAGATGGCACTTTACCAGGAGGTATACGAAGAACTCCTGCAGGTCTATAACGACGTGAGTGACGGCCTGATTACCTGGGTTGATGGGGTGTATGAAGACGTCCAGGCTGGCGAACTGGACACCGGAGACCTACTGACACCCCGAGAACTGGCCGAGATGACCGCGGACGAAGAGCAGGTCAATCAGGCTATTGCGGATCTGATGGCTCTCAACGTCTCGGTCAATCTCGAGCGCGAGGCGGAAATCTATCTGCCAGGATCCGACGCTACGTTGTACGGGTCGCTTGCGGTCTCTGAGAACATGACGCTGGAGGCTGGCCAGACAATCGATCCTGATGAGGAAGACGCCGGATTCTACCTCACTTACGACATCTCGCAGGGGGAAGGCCAATGGACGGCCTACGACGACGAGCGGGGAGTAGACGGCGGCTACGTTTCCTTCACAGAGGAGCCCTTCGAGCAAGTCGAATACGATATTCACACGACTGCCGGAGAGGTGGCGACGGTCAGTGCATCTGACTTCGAGCCGGACGACGCGGACACCCCGTCAGAGTGGGAGGTCGACATCGGCGATCAACTCGATGACAAGATCACGGACATCGAGCGGGTCAACTACTACGCAGCCAGCTCGGAGACGCAGTACGAGACGATCCACCTGACCGAACCCTTCGAGATCGTCACGTTCACCGATTCGGAGGGGAACGAACACGAGTCGGCGGATTTTGAGCCGGAGCAGGACCCACACGACGACCAGAATTACATCACCGAGGAGGAATGGGAGGAAATGCAGGACCGCTACGAGGAGATGATCGAAGAGTACGAGGACTCCCAAGAGAGTAACTGGTCGCTCCCGGGGAACCCACTCGAAGGTATCGGAGACGGCGTACAGTACCTTGGACTCGGGTTGATCGGACTCGTTGTCCTGGGCGCTGTCGGGTTCGTGACCGACCTGCTCCCGTTCCTCGGAGGCGACTGACCATGCCAAGCTTTTCGCGATTGCTCACGGTCGGAGCCCTGGCCGTTGCGATCGCCCTCGCGATGGGCATGGGCATGGGCGCGGTCGCCGCACAAGACGACGCGGGTAACGAGAGCGACGGCGACGGCCTTGAGGACCGCCACGGGTGGACGATGATCGACTCGGAGACGTACATCACCGACTGGGAGTACAGCGACCAGACGTTCAGGGTCGACGTCCACGCGAAAGAGCGCACGACGATCACGATGGCCGAGAGCGCCGATTGGGACGAAGGCGAGGGGCAGTATGCAACTCGGTCAGAGACGGTCCCAGCGGGCAACAGTACGATCGTGGTGGAGACGTACGCCGACGAGAGTGACGGCGTGGCGCTATCGTTTGCGACCCAGTTGAGTATGCAGCAGGAACGCGGTCCGTACATCTCGACCGGTTCGAGCGCTGAAGACCCGTTCAGGCACTTCGGCGGCACGAGCGGACTGTTCTCCGGCGTCGGGATGACGGTCGGACTCGCCGGACTCGGGGCGTACATCGTCATCCGTCAGGAGGAAAGCGGGGTGGTCAAGGCGTGAGCGAGACGAGCGCGACCTTCAGCGGCTGGGCGGACCGCGTGACCTACGTCGTCGCGAACGCCCAGCTCGTCGTGCTCGGGTTGCTCGTCTCGGTCGGCGCGGCGATCGTCTGGTTGCGCCCGTCTTTACCCGGCGTTCCGCCGATCGTCTGGGGCTGGCTGGCGGCGCTCACGCTTCTGGGGCCGCCGTTGCTCGCGCTGTTCGTCACCGGGGTCCGGAAGCTCCGGAACCGGAACATGGTCCCGGTCCACCACATCAACGGCGTCAAAGACGTCCGTGAGAAGTACTACGTCGAACCGGCGGTCTGGGAAGAGAAGACCGTCGAGGGACCCGCGCCGTACTGGTGCGACGAGAGCGAAGTCTGGGAGGTTCGCGAGTTCGAGTATCACGAGGATACGGGCGACCTCATCGTCACGGGGTGCTACTTCTCGCAACTCGCGGATAGCAAGCTCGTGACGGTCAAAGCGATGCTCGAGGACATTCACGGCGCGCTCGTCGAGGAGTATCTGGCGGCGAACAAGCTCCGCGGGCGCATCTCGAAGATGGGGCTCCAGATTCAGAAGGACGTGATCAACGAGGAAGCAGAGGCCGACGAACGCGGGCTGATGAATCCGAAGACGGCCGTCAAGAAACGCTTCGAATCGGCGCGTGACGACGCCGAGCAGAACGCGACAGACGGCATCGAGAGCATCCCCAACTACGTCGAGGACTACGCCGACGAGCACGGGATCGAAACCGCCCACGGCCCACCTGCTACGCTCGAGCAAACCCAGGAAACAGCGACCGGTGGAGGGACCGAACCATGAACGACAAACGCACCGAGTACCGGAAGAACGGCAAGCGGTTGATGACGGACGGCGGACGCGAGCAGGATAACTACACGGTCGGCGGCTTCCGCGAGTATCAGGACGGCAACCTCGAGCGGGACCCGGATGAAGTGCTCCAACACTCGGGATTCGTTCGCGACGAGAAGGTCGACCGCCAGCTCGCGATGCGCGCCATTCACCACGACGTCGATAGGTGGGACGGCAAGCCCGCCAAGGACTACATGGCCGTCGGGAAAAACCGGGACATCCTTCGCGCCGAAGGGAGCGAGACGGCCCGCAACGCCCTCGAGAACGGCGACACGCTCACACTGAAGCACTACATCGGCGACCCGTCACAGGAAGCCGACCTCGCCGGGATCAAAGCGATCACCCGGTTGCAGGAGATCGTCGCCGGGCCCGCTCCGGTCATCGTTATCCTGGGCGAGATGGGCGACGGCAAGACCGACTTCGCTGGGCTGTGTGGGCAGCTTCGCGAGCGGTGGGTCGACGGCGATCTTCTCGTTGCGAGCAACATCCGTACGCTCGAGCGGATCGACGACTGGGTTCGCGACGACGGGACCGTCGAAGACGGTTGGATTCCACACTATCCGCTGCTCGAGGAGTGGGTCCAACAGGACGGCGATCCGGTCGAGAACCCCCAGCAACCGAAGCTGTTCATCGGTGACGAGTTCTCGAGCAATGCTAGCGGGACGGGCAAGGACGGCCACAAGGTCCGCCAGAAGATGGGGCCGCTCGTCTACAAGATTCGGAAGTACGGCGGTGCACTCATCTATATCGCGCACGGTGAGTCGTCGATCCACCCGATGCTCTGGCGCGTCGGGACGATCATCAAGAAGAAATCCAAGAAGCGAGCCGTCGTCGCGGATCGGGTTTCCGGTGGCAAGCTCGTCGACGTCGATCCCCGCCCGCTCGAGGGCATCCCGCCGACGGACTGGAACTTCAACACGAAGGACGAAGCGCCCTGGAGTTGGGAAGCGCCCAGCAGCGGCGACAAGGACGACGAGCCAATCGCCGAGGAGGACGTCAAGCGGGTTGCGGCCTGGACGATGGAGGAATGTCGGCAACAGGGTATGTCGGCTCGCGAAACCGCCGAGTTCGTTCCCTACAGCCACGCAACCGTCTCGAACTGGTGGAAAGAGATCGACGAAGGCGGCGAAAAAGCTGACTGGGTTAACACCGTCGAGCAGGTGATTGCATGACCACGCCGGGGTGGCTCGGTGTAAAGCGTAATCGCCCCCTCTTTAGCGGTGGGCGGCGCGGCCCGCCAGGGCCGCGTCCCCGCGGCCCATCACCGCGACCGCGATCGCGACGATGGCAGCGGAGGAGTATATATAGCGGCGCGCGATGCGCGTGGTCCGCGTGAATCGCTCGAAGCGCGCCAACCACTTCGGGACGATCTGTGAAAAACGGATGGCCCGGAAGCGACGGTTCGAACTCCAGCGCTCGAGCTGGCACGACGCCCGCTTTCAGAACGGTACGCCGGTCGAGATCAAGAGCACGATGCTCGAGCACTCAGACGGTCAGCCGGGGAATTTCAAGGTCTATCGCGAGTACCACGAGAAACTCCGGCGTCACGACGGCTGGTACTGTTTCGTCGTCTATCGGCCGCATGGTCGCTCAGGCTGTACGATCGTCAAGGACAAGATGGTTCGAGCGGTCGACCTCCCACTGCTCCGGTGGCACGGCGGTGGGGATCATCGCGGGACCGAACAGGCAAAAATCCCGATTGGTGACGTATTTTGAGCCTTCTGTTACATTAATCTATTTCGGAAGTTGATCCCCGATATATACACGGTTTTGTGATCTCGTCATCAAGTCGACTCCTTAATATCACTAACAATATCGTCACCGAGACGGTGATTTTCGACAAGTTCGGTTTGGAGAAGCAACTCAACCAAATCAGCGGCTGCAAACAACCGCACCGGATATGTAGTCGAATTCTCTTTTTGTGCGCTGTGTGTGAAGTGAGAAGTGGTAAAAAACAATCCAATTTCACCATCATCAATTCTAGAAGCCAGTCTGCTGAGTTCCTTCCCTGATATACTGCTGCCCGTATTTTTCACTTGAGCTTTGAAATCTACAGTTGTTTTAGTATCACTCAGATGCGAATCTGCAAGAAGATCAATACTCCCTGTGAGATCTACTCCCCTGTCACCGCTTGAAGGGGTCAACTCTATGTTAGTGAATGTCGGGAGTTGTTCGAGAAGGTATTTAATGAGATACTCAAGTTGAACTCCCTTATTTGGACCATCGAGACGTCCCCGAATATCATCAAGCAATTCTTTCTCCTGTCCATCTGGGTATTGGCTATCCTTTGTACGAATATTGTCTTTGTATATCGAGTACCGCTGAATTCGACCCTCAGTCACCCATTGGTTCCATGCATCAGGTCCACCCTGATCGACACCGGTCCGAGCCTTTCGATGAATCCATTCCAGACTAGCAGTATCGGTATCAAGAATCGCAAGCTCGATCAAGTAGTTGACAGCCATTTCACCCTCATCTTTGTGACGTTCAATTCGGAGATCGGTAATCACGCAAACTCCACGGAAGATGACTTTACCTGATTCTGGCTGTTCAAATAACAATACTGGTGGTGCGTCCGTACGGTTGCCCTGTGCATAGGTTTCAATATAGTCTGTTTTGACCCAGTTGTTCCCGGTGGCGGAATCTGGATTAGGACGGTGCTTTGCTTTAGCATCGCCCCAGTAGTGAGCTACCCCATCAGACATATTGATAACGTCTTCCCAGGGGTTTTGAGTCTGAGAAGAGCTGGAATCAGAGTAGAAGACAAGGAATTCCCGTTTGCCGGTACTCGGATTGTTAATGGAGCGGATACCGCCTGAATTTCGGATTCCTGTGTCGATTGGGCCGTTCAACCATGTCTGGAACTCGTCCTTTTCTGGATCACTCGAACTCCGGTAAGTCTCATTGACGACGTATTTGTCGCCGTAACTGGTCATACTGCATGATTCTACCACGGGTGTTTTGCTCTTACCCCCGTTCCCCTTCAGAAATGCACTAGTCGCCTTTTCGCGTGATAGTGATCGACGTTTCGACGTCGAAGGTAACCGCTCGAGTCGAGAGCGTCTCGGCGATTTCCTGGCGCTGCTGTCGAGTCAGATCGTCGCGCTCGAGGACCTGGCGAGCTGCACGAACCAGGTGGTCGACGTCTTCGCAGGCGAAGGCGACGGCGTTCGATCGGTTGCAGTCGTAGAACCTGGCGGCCTTTTCGATCGCGTCGTACCGCCACTCGTTACCGTCGTCAGTCCGAATCCGAACCGAGCCGGGTGTGTCGTTGCGGGCCATGTTCGTGAACACAAGCCGCTATTCCTAGATTTTTGCGGTCACTCACTCGGGGTTTAGTTATAAACGGGTGCCGGGACCCGGCGTGATCGGGCCGATCGGTGAGTCCATCGCGACGGCGAGCGGCGAAATATGAACACGGCCGATTCGCCCTCGTGTTCATATCCGGGAAATCAATCTTCGCGACGTGCAACCGGTGGGGGGAGACGAGGACACTGGAAAGGTAGTTGTGATTAATATGGGAAATGGTTCTCAGTGAATATAGATCAAGTAGATGTGATCTATCGAAGGACTCAACACGAGTCGGCAAGAAGTTACGGCTAACTAATGACCAATATTACTGACCTTCGAATTAGTGGATTTAAGGGGTTAGGGGATTTAAAATATGATCCCAATAGAATAAATATTATAACGGGTAGGAACAATACTGGCAAAACTTCGGTATTAGAGTCAATAGACTTGGCATTCAACCCCACCTCAATAAATAGGTTTTCTGATAATATAAATAAGGTAATAAATGCCAATGAAGAATATTGTACTATTAGTGTAAAATACACCCAAGAACAACAGACTCTTTTAGATGATTTCAGCGAACCAAAACCAGAATCCAACCATCGTGAGATGGGGATTCAGGAACCACGCAAACAGGAAGCTATTGATATATTCATCGAATCCCTTCAAGAAATCATTGAGGTAAATGAAAGGTATCCTATTAGATTACGGGGAAATATTCGTCCAGATCTTAGCGAAGATGAAAAACTTACCGAGGTTATGCAGGATGTCCTTACTGAAACCGTGACTGAAATGTCTGAAAATATACCTTTGCCGGCTGCTGAGAATAATACCATAATCATGGATGTGGATGGGGATGAATACGCGTATATCCATCTTGGAGAGTACTACGAAGAAATTCGCAATCATATTGTATCTGAGGCATCACCTAAAATACTAGATAAAATAATTGAGGAAGATCCGTCAATAAATGAATTAGAGGAAAAAGAACTTGACAGACTTCGTCATGATATCCGGAGAGGGTTAAATAACCAATTAGTTCCGAGATTCGGTGCAGATCGTTTTGTAGGTGATGAACCAGAGCCTGTCGATGGTGTTCGAATGGTTGATTCACCTATTCTTGAGGCAGAAGATGTGGATATGTCTCAAGAGAATGCAGCAGTAAGAGTAAGCGATATAGAGGACTACCTAGTCACGCATAATATCTTAGAAAACCTTGAGGATTTTTCCTTTGATAAATTAGTCTTTAAGGAAGATGATGGGAAGTACGAAATCCCATACTCATTCATGGGTGATGGGTTTAGGACAATTGTTGGAATCCTTTGGGAAGTTTTATCTAATAATCGAAGAGGAAATGTGCTTTTACTTGAGGAGCCAGATGTGCATATGCATCCAGGATATATAGAGAGTCTCTTAACACAACTGGTCAAGATTGTCCGAGAGAAAGATCTTCAAATATTCATAACAACACATAACTCGGATATGATTGAAGGGTTCTTCTCCCAACATCTTAAGGCAAAGGAAGAGGACTTCCTTTCAGACAATTTTAAACTGCTTCAATTGACAGAACCAGTTCCTCGTTCGTTAAGTTATGAGAGAGCAGAAGAAGAAGTGGAAGAACTGAATATTGATCTGCGGGGGATCTAACGATGAAAAAGGTCGTTTTCAGTGAGGGTAAGCATGATGTATATCTTCTAGAATTAGCACATAAAAAGAAGGACATTGGTGATAATTACGATAAATACCTCACAGAAGAAGCGAAAGACGATCAAACAAAAAGATTGAGGCAGCACCTAGCAGATGATCAATTCGAAGTCCTATATAAATCTGAAGAAGGATATGGGAACTTGATAAAAAAGTTCAGGAGTCACTCGCTTATGTTTACCTCTTTCTCGCTTTATATACTAATTGATCTCGATGGCGACTCTTTATCAGGATTTTTTGATGATTTGAATAGATCTCTAACCGAGGAGTATCAAAACAAGGTGGAAGTAGTACCTGGGGATAACATCTCAAACCAGGATATGGTGATATCTGACGCAGTGTTGAAAATTGAGGGTTCTGATAATCGATCACTTCCGGTCATGGCCTTCTATGAAAGTCTAGAAGATGTCACTACGATACAATACTCAGATGACAGATCTGAGAAAATTAGGAAGATATACCGGTATATGGATAATAACCCAGACATTTGTGATGATATTATTTCAACAATATACAGTCAATAAGCCCCCCTGGGAATACCCTATCACGAAATCGGCAATTATGTTCTATTAACTGAAGTCCTGAACACGGCAGGACCCCGTTTCGTGAGCTTCAACTGGAGAATTTTGCGCAGAGGGTGGGATGGGGCGCTGTAATTTTTTGGCGCTATCGCCATGGCGACAGTGCGGAAGCGGGGCGGTTGATTTGGACCTTTGGCTTTAGCCACACGCCCTAACCCGGAATTCGACCCGCTGGGTCGGATTCCGGAATGGGTGCGGCCAGGGCCGAACGGAGCGAATGCGAGGATCGGCCCTGGTCGCACACGCCAGGACCCTCGTTCATCGAGGTAATACAGTCGTGAAAACGTGAAAATAAGTCCGGACGATAGTGTTGCCACTACCCAGGGCCGCGCTACCGGGGCGCGATCGCGAAGCCGCGTCCCTGCTTGGTGACGATCTCCCCGCGATTGACGAGGCGCTCCTCAAGGCGGTCGACGTCCTGGGCGATCGTCGAGAGGATCAACCGGAGCGTCGAGTAGTTGACCCACTCGTCACGGTCGGCGAACTGCTCCCACGCAGCTTCCAAGTCGATCGCGTCGGGATCGATCTCCCGACCGTCACAGTCGGCCTGCTCCTCGAGCTGGCGCTCGCGCTTCCGGCGGGCCTCCTCGTGGTCCCAGTCGGCCCCGGCCCATCCTTGATCGAGGTCGTGGAACGTTCGAACCGAGCCGTCCGCGAGTTTGACCCGCATGTGGACGCCGCGAGCGTTCCCGTAGCGCTCACAGACGGCCAGTTTCGCCTCGCGAGCAAGGTACTTCGCGTCTTCGCGGTCGGCAGCGACGTACCGGGGCTTCAGCAAGAGCCGACAGTCGTTTCGCGTCTCGTCAACCCCGACGTCGTAGTTGCGGACAAACCGATCGAACGCGTCGCTCTCGACGCCCTGGACGTCGTTCGCTACCTCCATGACCGTCGACCCGATGGACCGCCTGAACTGCTCCTCTGCCGACCGGACCCGTTTCAGCATCGCCTGGGCCGCGTAGTCGCTCTCGATCGCCAGCTCGCCGTAGGTGTGTTGCACGAATCCCTCGAGGCGGTCGACCGCGCGGAGAATCGTATCGTAGCAGTAGCCGGTTTCGTCGGCGACGTCCTTCGGCGCGATCTCGCCACCGTCCGCGAGCAAGGTGTCGACGACGGCCTCGTCGGCCGGGTTCATATCACCCCAGAGCCGCATGATCGCGGCCTCCTGCTCGCTCTCGATCTCCGGCAGCGGGCAGTCGACGAGTTTTAGCGACCGGCGTTCACGTTCGTCAGGTTTGAAATACGCGTCCTTCTGGTACTGCTCGCCGCCCGTTACGTCGAGTCCGGCCCACTCGAGGATGTTCACCAGCACCTCCTCGAGTTCGCGACGCATATCGTGGCGGTCGAGTTCGCCGTCGTCACGGTCCCAGTAGACGGTTTTGTCCGTGACGCTCGTCTGGTAGCTCACCTCGAGTTTCGGATGGTAGCCGAACTCGTCGGGGTTGTACGTCTCGGGATCGCGCATGTAGTAGTGCTTGCACTCTTTCCCGAGTTCGTGCCCGCGAATCAGTTTCCCGGCGCGGACGTCGCTGATTACGCTCGTCACGTAGTCACCGGGGCGATCCCGGTTGTCTTCGACGTGCTTTCGGTAGCCGGATCGATCCGACTCGAGCAGTGAGTGAATGCGGGCGAGCGGCCCGTCCGGTGCGTAGATTGGGCCGGACTCCGACCGCTTGATTCGAACGTACACCGCCGCGTCGACTACGTTGCTCGTGTGGTGGAACTCGTGGAAGTACCGCCGGGGGATGCCGAACGCCGCAGCCGCCTCGGCGAGCAGGTCAGTGTAGCAGTCGAAGTCGATGTTCGATCCCTGTACCTGGGCGTCCAGGTACGGCACGCCGAGGTCCATGTACCCCTCGACATCTTCGATCACGCCGGTCTCCTCGTCTTGTTTCTTCATGTCGGGCCAGCGCGGCCGGAACGTGATCGTTCCGCCTTTCACTCGGTTCGAGCGGTCGGCGCGCTCTCCGTCGTCGAGCGAATCCTCGCAGACGAAATAGATCCGGTAGAGGTATGCCGTCTCGAGCTTGTACGACGGGTCTGACCACGGAAGGATCGGCTGATCGTCGTAGTCGAGACAGACGCGCCAAGTCTCGCCGTCGAAGTCGAAGGTGCCGGTCGGCTTCCCGTCTGCACCCCAGTCGTGGTTTTTGCGGACGTCTGTAAGCGCGTAGTAGGGTTTCAGCCCCGGACGCACCACGTGAAAGTGGGCGTCGAACTCGTGGCACTGGAACCGGAGGAACTTCCGCGCGCTCACAGTAATCCCTCCCGTTCGGCGAAACAGGCCGTACAGAGCGGCACCGACTGGCCCAGCCGGGATTTCACTTCCCGGCCCACGTACCCACAGTCGATGCACGCCGGCCACTGACTCGCAGGCTCGTCGGGCTCGTCATCGTCGTCGCCTGCCGGTTCCTGCGGATCCGAAACCCCGAATTCCGTCAGATCCGTCATCGTCAGGCCTCCGGGGTAAAGTCGGTCAGAGCCGCGTTTTCCGGCCCATTCTCGTCGGTCTCGTCGCTCCCGCTCTCGAGGTCGATCGTCCGCGGGTCGGGCCGGTGAACGACGTCGATCTCCTCGAGGTCGGCGACGATCTCGCTCGCGAGCGGGCGACGGTGACACCAGCGACAGTCCTTTTCCCAACAGACGAGCCAGACGTCACGCTCGAGGGCACGCTCGCGCAGTTCGTCGAGGACCCGCTGCGGGCCGGGGTAGCTTCGCAGGTAGTTCAGATACCGCGGCTCGAAATCGACGGTCCGCCAGGCGACCGCGCTGGGGTAGTCGGCCCCGTCGTCTTCGGCGGTCCCTTCGACCCGCTTGTAGGCATCGAGGAGGTTCTCCGGCGGTGCTACCGCTGGAATGTTCCGGTCGGTCACCCGGTCGACGAAATCCTGCGGATAGCGAACGACCCCGAAGATGTCGGCCTCCTCGCTGGGTTCGAACTCCGTGGTGAGCCCGCCGAAATAGCTCGTGTAGACCGTCACGGACGACCACCTACCGTTCGCTCCGAATCGACCGCAACCGGCTCGAGGACGTGCGACCACGCGAGTTTCGCGACCTCGCTCTCCGACCGGTTCCCATCGACGTCGTACCACCGACCGGCAAGCAATTCGTCGACGATCGTCGCGGGAACCACCGCCCGCGCGACCTGGGGAAGACCCGGCCGCGGGAGGTAGACGACGAACAGGTACATCCCCGCGGCCTCGAGCAGTTGCTCGTGAGCGTCGCGCTTGACGTAGAACCGTCCGCGAGTCGATCGCGAGCCGTTGCTCGTCCGGATCTGGCAGCCCTTGATCTCGACCGGTGTCTCGGGTTCGACAACGACAATCCCGTAGAACGGCAGCGTCTCGCGCGGCTCGAGTAGCGCGGTGGTCCGGGCGTCGTGCCAGGTGGCCGTCCGGTCACCGACGTACTCGAGGGCGTCGATCGCCTGGATGACGTCGGCCTCGAGGGCGTCCCCGCTGGCCTTCGGACTCTCGAGGGTGGAAGCGCGACTCACAGCGGACCACCTCGGGCTTTCCGGACCTCGCGAGCACAGTCGGAACAGAGCCGCCGCGTCGCGGGAACGGTGGCGTCGCACCGCTCACACTCGTCGGAGTCGACGAGTCGGTTCGTCCCACCGCCGTCGGTACGAACTTCTCGCTTCTCGACCGCTCCGCGAACGTCGGCGTCGGTCACCTGGTGGGCCGGATGGGCTATGGGCGTCCGACTCTCGACATCGTACAACTGACTCGCGGGGACGAACCCGGTCATCGGGAACCACCCGCGTTGTCCGCGGTCAGTTCGTCGTAGGCATCGCGAACCCGCTGGAACTCGGTAGCGCTTCCGCCATTGTCGGGATGGGCGTCTTTGACCTTCTCGCGGAAGGCGTGGCGAACCTCTGCTTCACTCGCGTCCGGTTCGACGTCGAGAACGACGTACGGAGGTTCTTCACCACCGACCGCCTTCTCGTCGGCACTCGGCAGTGCTTGCGTCGAAAACTCCGACTCGACGGTCTGCACACCGTATCGATCGAGCGCCCGCTTCGCGTTCAGGTACTTCGCGATCGCCTGGGCATTGTCCCGGAGGTTGTCCCACCGATCGCACGGCACCGCGAACTGCTGGCCGTCGCGCTCGAAGTAGACCACGACGCCCGGATCATCGGGATCGCGGTCGGCGTATGGACGGTGCGGTTCGGCCTGAGTGTGCGGCGCGGCCGTCTTCACTTGGACGTTCCGCGCATCCATCTTCCGCAGCTCCTTGAGGATGTTGTCGAACGCGGCAGTGCGCGAGACGCGGAACCCGTGCGGGTAGGACTCGCGCTCGTCGGCCGGCGTTCGCTCGAAACCGGCCGGCCACTCGAGGCGCTCAGACATCGGGCTCACCTCCCTGACGACCGTTCGCCGTCTCAGGGTCCGGCACGTCGACCTCGAGCCCGGCGGCGGACCCGCGGCTCAGGCGCGCGTAACTGTCGCACTCGCCGCAACGATGGGCGCGGTCGAGATCGTCACCGAAGACGCGGCGGAACTGCTCGGTGACGTGAGCACCGCAGTGAAGACAGGTCGACCGCTCGACAGGAGTCCACGGCGTGGTGCTCACGCGCACCACCCCGCAGAGCGGCCGCTAACTGTCAGAGAATGCGGGAAAAGGTATATGTATCCAGTGGGCCGGCGCAGATTCGAACTGCGGTTACGGCCACCCGAAGGCCGAAGGATACCAAGCTACCCCACCGGCCCGCAGGTGAAGTGTGCGCGTCCGAGCGTTTAACGCTTCCGAAAGCCCATCGGGCGGGGGACTCGAGACCGCATCACGCGACTAGAATCGCTCGTAGCCGTCGGTGTCCAGAAAGTGGTGGACGACCGTGATCGCCTGGTCGGCGTGGAGCAGTTCCGGTCCCAGTCGGAGCCGCTCGTCGACGCGCTCGGCGAGCAGCGACGCCTCCTCGGCGGTGAAATCCCGGTGATCCGAGAGGACGAAGATGGGGTCCGAAATGGTGCCGCCGTCGACGACCGGGTCGCCGTCCTCGTGAAGCTGGACGACCGTCCCCTCGAGGGCGTCGAGCGTCCCCTCGAGTCCACGGCGGTAGACCTCGACGCCGGGGCTGGGTTCGGCGGGGAGCGCCCCGATGGCCTCGTCGCGGTGCTCGAGCGCGTTTCGGACCAGCGCGGCGGTCGAGCGCTCGTCGGGGTTGAGCCGACGCAGATCCGATCCGTCGAAGGTGATCGTGAGTTCGTCCCGTGCGACGAGGTGGACGCGGACGTCCTCCCGGATGCCGTGGGAGGTGACGAACGCGGACGTGATCGACCGGCAGAGGGCGTCGAGGCGGCCGGCCCCGCCCGCGAGGTCGTCGAGCGAGAAGTCGGGTTCGGTCGGCACCTCGTGACCGATACAGACGAACTGGCGCATATCCCGACGACGGCGGGCGGCGGCAAAGCCTCCACGGTTTCGCCTCGAGCCGACTGCGTCGCTCGATCAGTTGTCGTCGAGGACTGCCGTCACCGACCGAACGCGTGGCTCCGCGTCGTCGACCAGCGCCGCCTCGAGCGCCACCCGAACTGCGTGGGGGTTACCGGTACCGCCCGCACTCGCGACGGTGCCGACGGTCGCCGGATCGAACCCGACGCCGAGCGCGTCGTAGACCGCCTCGAGCACGTCAGCCAGCGCCGCTCGAGCGTCGACGAGGACGATCCCGGCGGTGAGCGCGGCGTCCTGGCGGACGCGCTGGGCGATACCGACCACTTTCCGCCCCGTCGATTCGTCGTCGACGACCGACAGCGAGTGGGTCCCCGGACAGAACGAGTCGTCGGGTTCGCCACGCTCGAGGTCGAGTCCCAGCCCCTCGAGTCCGCGTTCGACCGCTGTAGTCGCCCGTTCGTAGCGCTCGTCGGTCCCGCGACGGAAGTCCTCGACGGGGTCCGCGCGGGCGAACGCCAGGGTCGTCTCGCCGTCGTAGGCGACGGCCCGGCCGCCCACCGACCGCTCGACGGGCGGGAAGCCACGCTCGCGTGCGCGGTCGCGAGCGCGATCATACCCCTCGAGACGCCGGTCGCGCCGCCCGAAGGCGACCTGTCGGTGGGGCGTCCAGACCCGGACCGCGGGCTCGCCCTCGGCCGCCCACGAGTGGAGTCGATCGGTCACGCGCCGGTCGGCGGCGATCGAGTCGGCGCGACCGCGGACGACGTACATGGCCGTCGGTAGGCGATCGAGCCGGATAAACGGTCCTCCGGATCGACGGCGCATCGGTCGCGGTCGAAAGGGGCGACCTTTACACGCTATCGGTACCGAATAGTGACGATGGTGACGCTGCCGGGGTCGCTGCTCGAGGAATACGCGCGGTTCTCGCTGTACAACTCGCCGTATCCCGCCCACGACGGGGGCTGTGCCGTCGACCTCTACCCGGACACTCTCCGGGACGGCCGGACGACCGCCGCACCCAGTCCGGTCTCGGGAACGGTCCGCGAGGTTCGAACCGTCCGCGCGCCGCCGAAACCCTACGCCGCCGAGCACGACCACCTGCTCCTCCTCGAGTGCGACGGTCCCGACTCGCTCGCGGGACTGATCGCTCGCATCCTCCACGTCGAGCCGGCGCTCGAGGCCGGCGACCGCGTCGAGCGCGGCGACTCCCTCGGGAGCCTCGTCCGCGCCGGCTTCTTCGCCCCCTGGGTCGACAACCACCTCCACGTCGGCTTCCGGACGCCGGAACAGAACCCCTACCGCGCGTCCGGATCGCTGGCGCTCGAGCCGGCCGTCGACGTCCGGCCGCTCCCCTGGGACGGCACGGGAACCGTCGTCGCGGCCGGCGACACGTACGCCGTCCTCGACGCGCCGCCCCATCCAGCGCCGGGCGAGTCGTTCGTCGGCATCCGGACCGACGACGGCGGCGTCCTCGACGGTGGCCTGCCGCACTACGACGGCGGGGGGCTGTACGCGGACGACCGATCGGCGGGGAGCGTCGTCTCCCTGAACGGCGACCGTTGCGGCGTCGTCGGCGAGGATGGCCGGACCGTCGCGTGGGACGACGTCGTCGTCACGGCGAACGGCGATCCGATCACCGGTCTATCGACCTTCTGCGCCCGCGACGGCGACTTCGGCGCGAAACTGATCTGTCCCGACCGCACGTTTCGGGTCGGCGACGCCGTTCGGGTGCGGATTCGCTCGAGTGTCGAGCGCTGATTCGGAGCGCGCTCACTCGGTCAGTGCGACGGTGACGGTACCGAGGACGGTCCCGTAGGCGGCGTGTCCGACGAGGCTCTCCGTCTCGAGGTTCGGGATCGCTTCCAGCCCGAGGTCGACGCCGAGGACCCAGATCGGCATGACGACGACCGCGAGCACGGCCCAGAGCACGAGGCCGTAGACGACGCCCGCGCTGACGACCTGGGTCGGCGTCTGCGCGTACTCGCCGAGCGGCGACGCCTGGAGTACCGCCCCGAAGACGACCCCGAGGATCGCCGCGTGGACGAGGTGGACTGCCCAGCCGACGATCGCCCCCTCCTGCCCGTACATCGACGGGATCGTGATTTCGAGGGCCTCCGGCGTCAGCACGGTCATCACCAGCCCGAAGAGCAGTCCGCCTGCGAGGCCGCCGACCACCCCGGCTTGCCACGGTTGGAGTGCGGTGATCGTTCCGGTGCTCGCGGTCGTCGAGGTTCTGGAACTCATTACGCCCATAACATATAGACAAAGAACAATATTTCTATCGCCGACGGACAGCGATCGGTCGGTATCTCGACACTGACGGGGGAATCGGTGTCTCCGATCGGCGCTAGTTCGGGGCGGCCCACTCGGTCGCACGACTGCCCCTTCAGTGCGTCCCCGTCGACTCCCGAGAAGGACACCGTCGACCGCGGTTCCGTCAGCCGTCCTGTAGCGTCCCTCCATCGACGACGCGGCCGAGGAACAGCGGCGTCTCCGTCGGTCGGTCGCGCACGTAGAAGAGGAACGGTCTGTCGACGGTCATCTCGACCGTTTCCCCCGTCATCGCGGCGGTCGTGCTCACCACGACCGCCGTCGCGGCCGCCGCCTCCGTCCCTTCCTCGTCGACCTCGAGGAAGCTCTGGTGGACGACGTCGTCGACGTAGAGCTCCTCGTGGTCGCCCTCGACCATGTCGCCGAGGTCGGCGGCCTCCGTGAACGCCCGCTCCATCCCGAGCGACTGCATGGTCTCGACGAGGCTGAACTCAGACTCGATACCGAACGTCGGGAGGCCGAGGTCGACCTCGCGCGGCGAGGCCGCCTCGAGCATGGTCGCCAGTCGATCGACCGAGAACGACTCCTCGAAGCGCTCGAACTCGCCCTCGGCGGGAAGGAGCACGACCATGCTGGTGTCACCGTTGGCGTACGGCAGTTCGACCAGCTGGTGGCCGTCGACCTCGGCGTAGGGGAACTCCTCGATCTGGTGCATCATCTCGACCTCGGTTTCGGTACCGTCGAGACTCGTGAACGGCTCCGGTGCCGTCGCCGCGGGATCGAAGTCGTGTTCCCAGGCCGCGAGGAAGTACACCGCGTTCGTCAGGACGAGCCGCGTTCTCTCGTCGATCGTGTCCTCCGACAGCAGGTCCTCGATGCGGTCGTTCGTCCGCTCCTCGACCCAGTCGTTGATCTCCCGGCGCGCCCCCTCGGGATCGCCGCGGAAGTCTACGGTGTGTTCGCCGGCCCCGTAGTAGCGCTCGAGCAGCGCGAAGTAGTCGTCGTCGAACGGGTAGCGCTCCTCTGCCCAGAGGGCGTTCGCGCTCGAGAACTGGAACCCCAGATCGTCCTCCTCTCCGTCTTCTTCGGCCCACTCCGGCGGCTCGACTTCCTCGCCGTCGCTCGCGGACTCCGTCCGCTCGCCATCCGAGGCGCGTGTCGCCTCACCGTCCTCGTTCCGACGCTCGAACTCGTCCTCGAGCGCACCGAAGGCGGTGTGGAGGTCCTCGCCCCCGAGTTCGTACCGCAGCGCCTCGCGCATCTCGTCGGCGGTCTCGCTGTCAGCGCCCGCATAGGTCATCGCGAGCGCGACCGAGACGCTGTACGGCGAGAAGAAGAGGTTCGCGTCGGGCTCTTCCTCTCGAAGGCGAGCGAGCAGCGCGAGCGAGAACGCGACGTTGCCCCGGACCTGCCTCGCCAGCCGGCCGGTCTCGATCGCGGGCTCGGTGACCGGGTCGATCTCCGGGAACGCGGGCGCGTCGTCCCACTCCTCGCCGGCATCGCCGTTTCCGGCGTCGCCGTTGCCCGGGCCGTTTCCGCCATTGCCCGGATCACCGGTGCCGTCGTCCGTAGTGTCTCCGTCGCTCGTACAGCCGGCCACCCCTGCCAGGATGGCACCGGAGAGTGCGAGGACGGTTCGTCTGTCGGCGGTCATACGTGAGCCGACGGCCGAGACTGATAAGGGCTTTCGCCAGGATGAAAGAGCGGTTTGACCCTGCCCGTCCGAGCGACGGCGAATCGAGCGGGAAACGTTGCGGTAAAGACACTCCCGAACGGAGCCCGTTCCATGACCGACTTCCAGGACGTGATCGAGGAGTTCGACGACCTCGAGTCGTTGCTGCAGTACTTCATCGACGAACACCAGGAGTTCCTCTCGTGGCTCGGCACGACCGTCGAGAACGTCGAGACGGGAACGATGACACTCGCGGCACCGTACGACGACAAACTGACCAACACCCGGCCCGGCAGCGGCGACGAACGGGCGGACATCCACGGCGGGGTGGCCGCCACCCTGATCGACACCGTGGGCGGACTCGTGTTGCGAACGAAACTCGACGATCCATTCGGGGCTCGGATTGCGACGATCAACCTGAACGTCAACTACCTGCGGCCCGCGACGGGCGATCTCTCGGCGACCGCTGACGTGATCCGCGTCGGTCGGAGCGTCGGCGTCAGCGAGATCACCGTCGAGAGCACGACCCCCGACGGCCAGACCCGCGAGGTCGCCACCGGGCAGGGCGCGTACCGCATCTTCCGGCCCGAGGATCGGTGAGACTCCTCCTGTCCGACGATCCGGTGCAACGCTGATCCGTAGCGGTTGCGCCGGGAACTCGGTACTGGGTTTCGAATGCGACTGGGTGGCGTCGCGACCCCGCTCGCGACGGCCGATCGATCGCTCGTCACCTACCAGCGTTTTCCCGAACACGTTTGCGTGTCTTCCTACCCGGTAGGAATTACTCTCGGTGAGTTGGAATTGCTGCGTCGCTCTAATACCTGTAGTACCGACGTTCGACCTGTGATGGTCGGAGCCCGTTCGAGGTCTCCGACGTCCGCCTACCATGACCGACGAACATACTGCAATCGAGGGGGAATCGGGCGACGAGTCGGCCGACCGAGAACCGCTGTTCGACCGCATTCCGCGACGTAACTTCATGAAAGCCGGCGCAGCCGTCGGTGCGATGGGCTCACTCGCCGGCTGTACCGGCGTACTCGACGACGGCGACGACGGCCTGGCGTCCGCCGGCGACGTCGACGCCTACGTCCCGCCGGGAGAACACGACGACTACTACGCCTTCCTCTCCGGGGGCCACTCCGGCGAGATTCGCGTCTACGGCGTGCCGTCGATGCGCCAGTTGATGCGCATTCCCGTCTTCGGCCGGGAGAGCGCTCGCGGCTACGGTTTCGACGACCGAACCAGCGAGATGCTCGAGGAGAGCGGCGGCTACACGTGGGGCGACACCCACCACCCTCGAATCAGTCAGACGGACAACGACTACGACGGCCGCTGGGCGTTCGTCAACGACAAGGCCAACGGCCGGATGGCACGGATCAACCTGAAGTACTTCGAGACGGACGCGATCGTCGACATCCCGAACCAGCAGGGGACCCACGGGGCCTGCTGTCTGCTGCCGGACACGAAGTACGTCTTCGGCGTCGGCGAGTTCCGCGTCCCGATGCCCAACGACGGGCGGGACCTGGACGACCCCGACAGCTACACGTCGACCATCGCGGCGATCGATCCCGAGACGATGAACGTCGAGTGGGAAGTGCTGGTCGACGGCAACATGGACAACGGCGACGGTGGCAAAGACGGCCGCTGGTTCTTCGCGACGGGCTACAACAGCGAGAACGCCACCACCGTGAGCGAGATGTCGGCGTCCGACACCGACTGGGTGAAAGCCTTCGACGTCCCCGCGATCGAGGAGGCCGTCGAGAACGGCGAGTACGACGAGATCGGCGGCGTTCCCGTCGTCGACGGCACCCGAGACAGCCCGCTGAACGACGGTGACCGCCCCATCGTTCGGTACCTCGACGTCTCGAAGAGTCCGCACGGCGTCAGCGTCACCCCGGACAACAAGTACGCCATCGCCAGCGGGAAGCTCGATCCGACGTGTTCGATCATCGACATCGAGCAACTCGGCGAGGTCGACGATCCGAACGACGCGATCGTCGGCCGTCCGAACCTCGGGATGGGACCGCTACACACCGCCTACGACGGCCGCGGTCACGCGTACACGACGCTGTTCATCGACTCCGACGTCGTCAAGTGGGACATCGAGCGAGCGGTCGAGGCGTACCCGGACGAGGAGCCGGAGCCCAACGGCGACAACGAGTCGCCGGCGGTCGTCGAGAAGATCGACGTCCACTACAACCCCGGGCACCTGATCGCATCGGAGTCGTACACGGCCGATCCGCAGGGCGACTGGCTGATCTCGCTGAACAAGCTCTCGAAGGATCGGTTCCTCAACGTGGGGCCGATGAAGCCCGAGAACGACCAGCTGATCTACATCGGCGACGACGAGGAGGGAATGCAACTCGTGAAGGATACGCCCTCGTACGCCGAACCCCACGACGCCTCGATCGTCAGCGCCGACAAGATCGATCCAGCCGACGTCTACGACCCCGCGGACTACGACGAGGAGTACGTCGAGTTCGACGAGTCCGAAATCGTCCGTGAGGACGGTCGCGTCCACGTGAAGATGGGCTCGCAGCGAAACGAGTTCGGCTTCCACGACGTCACCGTCCAGGAGGGCGACGAGGTGACGTTCACCGTCACCAACATCGAGACGACCCAGGACATCCTCCACTCGCTGGCGATCCCCGAGCACGACGTCAACATCAAGCTCGCACCGCAGGAGACCCGCGAGGTGACGTTTACGGCCGACGAGCCCGGCGTCTACTGGATGTACTGTGCGTTCTTCTGCAGCGCACTGCACCTCGAGATGCGTTCGCGACTGATCGTCGAACCCGCGGAGTGATCACACATGTCCACGTCCCGCCTCGGCAAACTGGCCGAACTCCGACGCGCCCTCCCGTTGACAGCGGCGGGACTGTTCGTGCTCGCGCTGACGATGCCGGTGTGGCGGATCACGTTCGAGGCTCCCCAGTACGTGCAGACGCTGGTCGTCGAACTGTACCCCTACCCGAGGATCGCCGGTGACTTCCAGGAAGTCGCGTCGCTCAACAAGTACGTCGGGTTCTACTACCCGGATCCGGTGTACGTCGATCCCAACTACGCCGTCCACGAGAAGGCCATCGACGTCCCCGAGTGGGTCCTCGGTCCGGTCGCGTTCGTCGGGATGGCCGCGGCGGCCACCATCGTCTCGCTGCTCCCGACCGGGAAACTCGAGCGCGGCCTGGTCGCCCTGTTCGGCGGGACGATCGCGGTCTTCGGGGCGATGGCTGCGATCATCCAGTTCCGGCTCTACCAGGCCGGCCATACGCTCGATCCGGACGCACCGCTGAACGGCGTCGACGGCTTCACGCCGCCGCTGTTGGGTGACTACGGGGTCGCCAACATCGACGGGACCGCCTGGCTCGGCCCCGGCGGCTACCTGCTCGTGGCCGGCGTCGGCCTGTTGGCCGTCGCCGTCGTCCTGCGGGACTCGCCGGCGACGATTACGGACGCGCCTGCGCTCGTCCGGAGCGGCTGGAGTCGGCTCCGGGACCGCGTTCGACGACGGGGGGCCGACGGCGACGCGAGCGACGAGCCCCCGACCGACGACGATCGACCGGCGGACGATCGACCGGCCGCGCAGAACGCGTCCGAACCGATCGCGGAGGGATCGAACGCAACCGACGACCGACCGACCGGTCCGGAGGGTGAGTAATCGTGACCGAACGCTACTTCGCCGCTCTCGCCGCGGTCGTCCTCGTCGCGTCACTTGCCGGTGCCGCCGTCGCCGCGACCGAGGACTCGAGCGGCGAGCGACGCGTCGAGGGCTGGAGCCCGGACGTGCCGGACGTTCACGACGTCGAGGAGCCCGCCGGCGACGGCGTCGCGACGGTCGGCGACCGCGAGTTCGACTCCGTGCAGGCGGCCGTCGACGCCGCCGAGCCAGGGGAGACGATCGTCCTCGAGGGACGGTTCGACGAACGCGTCACCGTCGATACGCCGGGCGTGACGCTCGAGGCCGTCGAGCGCGACGCCGCGGTGATCGACGGTGGCGAGGAGGGGACGGTCGTCGAGGTCGTCGCCGACGACGTGACCGTCGAAGGCGTCTGGATCCGTAACTCCGGCTACGACAAGAACGTCGACGACAGCGGCGTCCTCGTGAACGGCTCGAGCGCGACGCTCTCGGAGCTGCGGCTGACCGAGATCGCGTTCGGGATCTGGATCGGGAGCGTCGACGACGTGACCGTCGAGGACAGCCGCATCGCGGGTCGCGAGGACGTCCAGACGGTCCAGCGGGGCAACGGCATCCACCTCTGGGAGACGACCGACGCCGAACTCCGGAACAATTCGATCACGACGGTTCGCGACGGCATCTACTACCAGTGGGCCGAGGGTATCCACGCCGCCGAGAACGCGATGTGGGACATGCGCTACGGCGTCCACTACATGTACTCGAACGACAACGTCCTCGAGGGCAACGTCGCGTTCGACAACGACGTCGGCTACGCGCTGATGGTGTCGTACGACCTGACGATGCGGGGCAACGTCGCGGTCAACAACGACGGCACGAGCGGCCACGGCATCCTGCTGAAGGACGTCGAGGACAGCGAGATCGTCGGCAACGAACTCGTCGGCAACGATAACGGCCTGTACGTGTACAACGCCCAGGACAACCGACTCACGGACAACCTCCTGCTCGAGAACGCGGTCGGCGTTCACATCACGGCCGGCAGCAGCGGCGAGCTGGTAACCGGAAACAGCTTCCTCGGCAACGACGAGGCCGCGTTCGCCGAGACCACCTCGCAGACCAGCTGGAACGGTACCGAGCGGGGCAACTACTGGGCGGACGCTCGGACGGTCGACCTCGACGAGGACGGGATCGGCGACACGCGCTACCGCCCTGCCGGGGCCGTCGAGCGGCTGACCCACGAGCACCCGCAGGCGGCGGTGTTCGCGGAGAGTCCGGCGTTCGATGCGGTGCGGCTGGCCGAGAGCTCGTTCCCGGTCGTCGAGTCGCCCGGCATCGTCGATCAGCGACCGCTGGCCGAGCCGCCACACGACAACTGGAGGGACTACTATGCAGATCACGATCACTGACGTACGCAAGCGATACGGCGATGTCGTCGCCCTGGACGGACCGTCCTTCGAGATCCCGTCCGGGTCGACGTTCGGCGTCCTCGGGACGAACGGCGCGGGCAAGACGACGCTCTTCGAGCTGCTGGTCGGCCACGACCGGCCCGACGCGGGCCGGATCGAGGTCGGCGGCCTCGACGTACAGCAGGCGGGGCACCGCGTCCGCGAACGGGTGGCCTTCCTGCCCGAACACGCCGGCTTCCCGTCGGCGATGACCGGCCGCGAGGTGCTCGACGTCCACGCACGCATCCGCGGGCTCGACGCCCGCCGGGAGCGCATCGACGACGCGCTCGAGACGGTCGACCTGGCCGACGCCGCCGACCGTCCCGTCGAGGGCTACTCGAACGGGATGGGCAGACGGCTCGGCCTGGCGGCGACGCTGCTCGCCGAGCCGCCGGTGCTGGTGCTCGACGAGCCGACCGCCGGGCTCGACCCCCGCGGCGTCGCGACGTTCCACGAGATCATCGAGCGGATCGGCCGCGAGACCGACGCCACGGTCGTCCTCTCCTCGCACGTTCTGGGGGAGGTAGAGCGGCTCTGCGACGAGATCGCGATCTTCCAGGACGGCGAGTTGCGCGCGGTCGGCCCCATCGACGAACTGCGTGCTGACGCCGGCGACGGCGTGACCGTCTCGCTGGACCCGGTCGGCGATCCCGGCAGCCGCGAGCGCGACCGGCTACTGGAAGCCGTCCAGGACTGGGGCGCGGTGACCGACGACGGCGACGCGATCGAGGTCGTCTGCGATCGCGACGACGCGCTCGAGCGCCTCTCGACGCTCGAGCCGGCCCTGGTCGACCGCTTCGAGGTCCGCGAACCCGGACTGGAGGCGGCGTTCCACGAGGCGCTCGGGGCGGACGACGCCGCGGTACCCGAGGCACGGACCGGGACCGACTCCGCGGAGGTGAGTACGTCATGAACGGCCCGCATACGGCGGACGACCGCGAGCGTGACGGGCGGACGCCGAGGCCCGACGGGGGGTACGAGACGACGACCGCCGCGGCGGTCGACCGGGAGAGCGCGTCCGGCGACTGGTACCGACAGCTGCTGGTCGTCGCCGAGACGGAGTACCGGCTCGCGGTTCGCGGCCGGTGGGCGATCGCCCTGACCGCGATCTTCGCCGCTTTCGCCCTCGGGTTGACGACGTTCAGCGGCTCGAGCGTCAGCCCCGAGGGGTTCGAGCGAACGGTCGCCAGCCTGGCCGTGCTCGCGGTTTATCTCGTCCCGCTGGCGGCGCTCGCCTTCGGATACGACGCCGTGGTGGGCCGGGAGGAGAGCGGCTGGCTCCAGACGCTGTTTGCCCTGCCGGTCGATCGTTCCTGGCTCGTCGTCGGGACGGCACTGGGCCGGGCGGTCGTGCTCGCGAGCGCGACGATCGTCGGCTTCGGGGTCGCGGGCGGCTTCCTGTTGCAGGAGTTCGGTCTCGGCGGATTCGACGCCTACGTGCGCTTCCTGCTGGCCGCCGTCGGCCTGGGTCTGGCGTTCCTCGCGATCGCCGTGCTGGTGTCGACGCTGGCCCGCGAGAAGACCCACGCGCTCGGGGCCTCGCTGCTGATCTGGGCGTGGTTCGTCCTCGTCCACGACCTGCTCGGCCTCGGCGTGATCGCGGCGTTCGACCTCTCGGAGACGGCCGTCTCCGCGCTGCTCGTGGCGAACCCGACCGGCGTCTTCCGGGCGCTGGTTCTCGGCTCGCTGGGCGCGGCGGGCGACGCCGGCTTCGCGTCGGTGCTGGCCGAGGCCGGCCTCTCGACGGCCGTGCTCGCGGTCGCGCTGGTCGCCTGGATCGTCCTGCCGATCGCGCTCGCGGCCCTCGCGATCCGGAGGCGACGCCTGTGACCCGCTCGAGTCGATCCGGCCGCGACCGCGGCTGTGGGAGTCCCGATCGGTCGCGCCGTCGCCTCCTCGCGGGAACCGGAGCGTTGCTCGCCGCCGGGCTGGCCGGCTGTACGGGCGACGACGGCGACGGCGACGAACCGCCGGCCGAACCGATCGCGCTGGCCGACGGCCAGGCCTGTGACGTCTGCGGGATGGTGATCGCGGACCACTACGGGCCCGCCGGACAGCTGTTCTACGCCGACGGCGAGCCCGCGGATCGCGACGGACCGGCGTGGTTCGACAGCGTCGCCGAACTGCTCACCTACCACGAGGAGCAACTCGCCCGGGACCGGGAGCTCCGCGCGGCGTTCGTCACCGACTACTCGACGGCCGACTACGAACTCGAGGAACGCGACGGGACGACGTACGTCTCGACGCACGTGGAGGCTGACGCCTTCGCCGACGCGACGGACCTGTCTTACGTCGTCGATAGCGGCGTGGAAGGTGCGATGGGCGAAGCGATCGTTCCGTTCTCGTCGGTCGACGACGCGGAGGCGTTCGCGGTCGAACACGGGGGGTCGGTCCGCGACTGGCCGGCGCTCGTCGACTGACTCCCTTACCGACGGCTCCGGCTATCCGTTCGAGCGTGAGCCCGGGGCTCCCCCGTTCTCGCCCGTTCGACGATGCGTCAGCCAGAGCCGGCCGTAGAGGGCACAGCCGAGCGCCGCGACGCCGAGAAGGTAGACGTAGATCGCCGGTTCGACGAGGGCCGGAAGCGACTGCATCGATCGACGGATCGGACTCGAGGCCGATAGCCGCTCGCCTCGATCCGTGCAGTTACTAAACCGGGGGCTGCGACGAGCCGCGTCCGGCCTCACTCCTCCTGCAGAACGATCTCGTCGTCGCCGTTGGGGACCGCACAGAGGAACGCCCCCGGTTCGTCGCCGTCGTTGCGATACCAGTGGACCGTCCCGGCGGGGATCAGCAACGAGTCGCCCGCCGACACCTCGTAGGTCTCGCCGTCGGGATCGGCAGGCGCACCGATGCCGACCGTGTACTCGCCCTCGAGGACGTACTGTTCGTGTTCGACGGCGTTCGTGTGGGGCGGCACCTCGCCGCCGGCCTCGAGGACGAACCGGCGGATCGCGAACGTCGGTGCGCCATCGGACTCGTCGATGAGTACGCCCTTCTCGAGGCCGTCGGCCGCGTCGACGGTCTCGTACTCGATCGCGTCGCCGTCTCGAACCAGTGGCTCCGGTGCCGGCGTCGATTCGGAATCGGCCATGTCGGCACGTACTCCCGCGATCGAATAATACGTTGCCGTTCGGGGGCGGTGTCACTCACCGCGAGTCGGCCGATCGGCGCAGGTCGAGGACCTGCCGGCGGCCGACGATCGTCAGCGCCCAGCAGAGCACGACGAACTCGACGACCAGCATCACCGGGTGGAGGGTATGCCCGACGTCGCTCAGCGGTAACTCGAGCGTCACGGCGACGTCAGGCATCGTCGGCTCGGGATCCGGGCGCAGCCAGAGGACGTAGTCGGGGACCAGCGCGAGACCCTGCGTCGTCAGGACGTTCACCGCGTCCGTCACGATGTGCACCAACCAACCGATCGCGAGTGCGACGCCTCGTCGTCCGGCGAGCGCGATCAGCGCCAGACTAACCGGGATCGCGACCGCGAGCGAGTGAGCCACGGTGTGCGGGGCCGGCGTCAGTCCGGCCCAGTACAGTGGCCGGCCGACGACGTCGGGCAACGCCGAGCCGATCACTAGCGCGGTGACGGGAAACCGGCTGTAGACGCCTCCCAGATAGCCGACCGCGAGATGCGTGGGGAGCATCAGGTTGAGCGGACCCATGTTGCACCCCTAGCTTTCGTCGGTCGCGTCGGCTCCCTCGTCGCCGTGTACCTCGGCGGGGGTGGATTCGGTGTCCATCGGCAACCGCGCGTCGGCCGCATCGGAGTCGATCCGGATCGGCGTCACGTGGGGTTCGGTTGCCCTCGTGACGGCTGTGATCGTCTGCTCGTCGAAGGGGTCGGTGATAGCGGCGGGATGCGACGCCATAGCTCCAGTATGCCGGCCCGGGGGTTGTGATTGCTGCCGGCAATTGAACCCTCACAGATCCCGGAGCCGTATGCCGTCGGCGACCAGCCGGGCGTTGCGCTCGCGCTCGAGATGGTCGCCGAGGTCGTCGTGGTCGTACAACTGGGCGATCACGTCGGCGTACAGGGTCCGCCACGCGATGGCGTAGATGGGCGACTGGCCCCAGGCCCGCAGTTCGGGCACCAGCTCGTCGTAGGTCTCGTACCGTTCCTCGAACCGATCGATCGCCTCGAGCACCCGCCCGGCGGCCTCGCGTTCGTCGTCGGCCTCCTCGATCGCCCGATTGAGCCGCCGTTCCCAGCCCGCCACGGCCTCCTGCATGTCGGCCGCGGCGTCCGCGTCGTCGTCGGGCAGTCGCTCGAGGATCGGCTCCGGAACGCCAAGCGAGATGGGGTCCATGCCACCGCCGTTCGACGCCAACCGGCATGAAACCCCGTGTCGCCTGCGGCCTCCCTTCGTCACTCCTGTCGTCCTCGCATTGGACTCGTCGGCGACAGCATACAGCGATACGCCTTCGAGGCTCGAGCCCGGAGGTGAGGTATGGACGAGCGGCTTCGGGCGGGCACGGCCGTCTTCAACGACGGCTACTACCACGCGGCCCACGACGCCTGGGAGGATCGCTGGCTCGACCTCGAGTCGGGGACCGACGACGAGCGGCTGCTCCACGGGTTGATTCAGTTCTCCGCGGCGGTCCACCACGCCCGCGAGGGCAACTGGGTGGGAGCGACCGGGCTGGCCGACAGCGCCGGCGACTACCTCGCGGGGCTGTCCGCCGACCACCGCGACGTTCGGCTGCCGCCGATCCGGGCGTTCCTCGAAACGCTAGCGGCCGATCCGGAACTGATCGAACGCCGGCGGCCGCCCGTCCTGGAGCACGACGGCGACGCCCCAACGCTCGCGGACCTCGGGTTCGAGCCGACGGCTATCGCGGCGGTGGTCCTCGGCGAGGAACTGGGGTACGATCCCGAGCCGCTCGAGGCTGCCCGCGAGTACGCCCGGTCTGATCTGGCTGCCGGCGAGGACGACAGTCGGTTCATCTCGCTGCTGTTCGACTTCGTCCGCGAGGACGACCACCGGGGAATCGTCTACCGGCGGCTGACGCAACACGTCGGCCGACGGCAGTCACGCGAAGCGGACGTCGACGGGCTGTTCTGACGGTCCCGAACCGTCGGCGGGCGACGACGGTCGCCGGCTCGAGGCGTTCCGAACCCCGTGACTTTTCCTGCTCGCGTGCCAATCGTCGCTCGAACCATGTCCGACTTCGTTACCGTCACCTGCGACGAGTGTGGAACGGAGTTCAAAGCGTACCCGGACGCCAACGCGGCGCAGAAAGAGGCCTGTAGCCCGACCTGCGAGTGATCGTCGGGCGGCAGTTCCCGGGCGATTTTTTCGAGCATCGTGTCGCCCCTCGAGTGGGTTCGTAGCTGCTCGAGACGAGGGAGTCAGTCGTGTTCGGCGGAGTTGTCCTGCGGCTCGTACCCCAGGACCTCGCGGGCGCGCTCGAGCGAGTAGTACTTCCGGTCGTTGTCGCTAATTCCGTAGACGATCTCGTAGCCGTAGTCGGCCGTGACGCAGCGGTCGAACAGGTGCGCGCAGTCGCGGTAGGAGAGCCACATGGCCTGGCCGCGCTCGTAGTCGATCGGCGGGTGGTTCTTCGTGAGGTTACCGATGCGGACGCAGACGACCGAGAGGCCGTACTCGTCGTGGTAGTAGCGTCCGAGCGACTCGCCGGCGACCTTCGAGACGCCGTAGAGGTTGCCGGGGCGGGGCTGTTCGGTCCCGTCCAGCAGGTAATCGTCGTGCGTGCGGTACATCTCGGGGGTACGCTCGTCGGTCTCGTAGTGGCCGACGGCGTGATTGGAGGAGGCGAACGCGACCTTCTCGACGCCCGCGTCGACGGCGGCCTCGTAGACCGTCTGGGTGCCGTCGATGTTGTTCGTCAGGACGCTGTCCCACGGGGCGGTCTTCCGCGGATCGCCCGCGAGGTGGATCACGGCGTCGATCCCGTCCATCGCCTCACGGACAGCCTCGTCGTCGGTGATGTCCGCGACGACGAACTCGCCCGGGTGGTCCTCCGTCGGCGGGTCGCGATCCAACAGGCGCCACTCGTACTCCGGGTCGTCCGCGAGACCGCCGAGGATCGCCTGCCCGACCCGGCCCGCAGCCCCGGTAAGCAGGACAGACTGTGCCATTCGTGTGGAGGCAGGGACAGCGTCGATAAGAACCATGCGGTTCGCCCCTCGAGTGAACCGCCGCCCCACGGCAGGGGGATCGCAACGTCCTTGCGCCCGGCCGGCGAGGTCGACCTATGAGCGACGGGAGGCCCCCTTCCGAGGCCGAGGAACTCTGTTTCGAGGCCGGCATCAAGTTCGGAACGCTGTACCACCAGTTCGCGGGAACGCCGGTCGCCCTCGAGAGCGCGCGGGAACTCGCGACCGCGATGGAATCGGCCATCGAGAACCAGCCCTACTGCGAGTCGGTCACCGTCGACGTCCGCGAGGCCGAACTCGAGGCCGCTCTCGCGGCCGGTGCGGCCGACTACGTCGAACTGACCGGCCGCTTTCTCGAGGTCGAAATCGTGGTCGCCGACGGCGACCGCGAGGTGCTCGCGCGCATGGAGATGGACGACGGCTACCCGCTGATGCGCGTCGTCTCGGTGGACGACGGGACCGTCGACGACGGCCGGTAGCACTGTGCGTTCCCACGCCGCCATCGTAGAGCGCGTTCCCCTACGGTCCGAACCGGTAGCGCTCGACCTCCGCGCTGCCGGATCCGTTCTCCGCTCGTCCGGAGAACAAAAGTCCTAAGACTGGTTGAATTTATAACACTAATATGGATCGAGAACGATCGGGACGCGTTTACCTCGCGGTGAGCGTCGTCCTCGTCGCGGCAGTCGCGATCGGTCTGTTCGCGACGCCGCACGTCGCACAGGAGGAGGGCGATTCGAAAGTGGCGATCACGGTGACGGCGGACGGCGAAATCGAGTCCCAGCACGTCGTCCAGGAACTGCCACCCGGAATCGGAGAGGGGATGGACTTCCTGAGCGCGTTCGGCGACGTCGACAGCCTCGGTGAACAAGTGGCCAACGCGTACGTCGAGGACGATAACGGCATCGACGACTACGAAGGTCTCGAGGAACGCGACACCGACGACGCCTACGTCGTCGAGTTCACGCTGGTCGACATCGACGTCGACGAGATGTCCGACGTCGATACGACCGTCGAGGACGGTACCGTCGCCTTCGAGATGACGGGCGGTGAGGCCCAGATGTACCAGGAGAGCCCGCTGGACGAATCGTACCTCGATGCCGCCGGCGGCAGTACGGTCGTCGTCGAGATGCCCGGCGAGGTCACCGAGACCAACGCCCTCGAGACGGACGGGTCGACCGCGACCTGGCACCTTCACGAGGAACTCCCCGACCAGTTGACCGTCGAGTCCGGTACCGAGGGCGGTGGCGACGGCGGCGGCGACGGTATTCCCGGATTCGGTCCCGCCGTCGCCGTGGTCGCGCTCGCGATTGCGGCACTCGCGGTCGGTCGGCGTCGGTGACCACTGGCCGGCGGTCGGGTTCGGTGGTCGGGGGTACCGCCCGTCACGGTCCCTCGAGAAGCCTTTCGGAATCGTACCATCGTTCGTCGTGTACGGGGTCTCACGAGCCTGGTTTCACTTTCACTTTCGGGCGATCTTTTAACCCGAGCGGCCGTGAAGTGGGTGACATGAGTCAAGCGACGCTCGGCGACGACGAGGAACTGTTCGGCGAAGCGGCCTCGGAGATGCGCGAGGACGTCGAAGGGTCGCTCGAGGCCGCCTGGGAGAGCCTGCCCGACGCGGACGACGTCTGGGAGACCGACGCCGACAACGTGCTCGGCGTGCTCAACGGCCTCAACTCGGCGCTGGACGCCGGCGACGCCGAGGAGCACCTCCGGGACGCCAAGAAGTGGTTCACGATGGGCCAGCGGGCCGACGCCTTCGACGACGCCGAGGACTTAGAGGAGGAGATCGAAGAACTGGAAGCGACCGTCGAGACCCTCTCGGAAGCGAGCGAGCAAGTCGGCGAGCTCACCGCGACGGTTCCGGAACTCCGCGGGACGCTACAGGAGACCGCGGCGGACGACGAGGGCGAAGACGAGTAACGTCGCGTCGTCAGGTTCCGCCGTCCCGCCGCTCCGGCGATGAGACGTCGCGTTCGGCGACGGCCTCGCACAGTCGTTCGAGCGCCGCGGCCGCCAACTCGAGCAGTTCCTCGCCGCGCTCGGCGGATCCGTCCGCCGGGTCCCCGACCACGCCGTTTTCGGTGAACGCCGCCGCGTCGTAGGCCAGGTTCACGTGGCTGACCCACTCGCCCCAGCCGTCGGCGGCACCTGTACGGGCTTCCTCGATCCGATCTTCCTGCACGAGGTCCGGGGCGATTCGTCGCAGGAGTGCCGTCTCGAGCGGGCCGCCGTGGCCCATGTCCCTCGAGTGGTCGCCGACGGCGTCGAACCAGGTGAACGGGACGGTGTAGGCCGTTCCGTCCCGGGTGAGGCGTGCGCCGACCTCCCGGAGGGCGTCGACGTTGCCGCCGTGGCCGTTGACGAGGACGACGCGGTCGATGCCGTGGTGGGCGAGGCTGGCGACCGACTCGCGGACGTAGTCCCGAAACGTCTCCGGCGAGACCCACATCGTCCCCGGGAACTGGCGGTGTTCCTCGGCGACGCCGATCGGGATCGCCGGCGTCCGAACGATCTCGCGGTCGCTGCGATCGGCTACGGCGTCCGCGACGGCCTCGGCCGTGAGTACGTCGGTGCCCAGCGGCGCGTGGGGGCCGTGCTGTTCCGTGCTGCCGACCGGCACCACTGCGAGGTCGAACTCGCGATCGGCGACGTCCGTCCAGGTGGCCGACGTGAGGTCCATACGGCGTTCGAGGACCGGTCGTCCCTTGTATGCATCGTCCACTGCCGACGCCGTCGCTACGCGGTGTAAAATACTGCAATCAAGTGCCGATACCGTTACGAACCGAGTACCAACTGAAACGAGTTATACCCGCTTGCACGGAATCGTGCGAGCGGCGTACACTGGCGTTCAGTTGCTACTCCCTTACAGGCGCTCGACGTTCGTCGCGCGCGGGCCCTTGGGGGCCTGCTCGATGTCGAACTCGAGTTCCTGCCCTTCCTCGAGGTCCGGGCCGCCGATGTCTTCCATGTGGAAGAACACGTCGTCGTCCGCGTCCTCAGTCTCGATAAAGCCGTAACCGCCAGTGTCGTTGAAGAAATCAACGGTTCCTTGCGCCATTGCCTCTAAAGAGACTGGCCGGATACGTATAAACGCTCCGGCTCGTCCCGGCCCGTGATCTGCGGTCACACGATCGCCAGACGACGCCGCAGTCGCCGGGGTCGGCGACCGCGGATTCCGTCGCCGGGATCGACGAATCGCGGGTGCTGACAGGCGAAGTCCCTTATATTCTCCACGCCAAACACGACGTATGAGCGAGTACGATCTCGACGCGGTCGACCGGGAGATCCTGTACGCGCTGCAGGAGGAGGCGCGGAACCTCTCCTCGAGCGAGATCGCCGAGCGAACCGAGGCCTCCTCGAGTACGGTCCGCAAACGCATCCAGCGACTCGAGTCGGAAGGGATCATCAAACGCTACACCGCCGACATCGACTACACGAAGTCGGGGTATCCGATCCGCATGCTGCTGTTCTGTACGGCACCGATCCCGGAGCGGGGTGAGTACCTCGAGTCGGTGCTGGAGGTTCCGGGGGTCATCTCGGTCCAGGAACTGGTCACCGGCGAGGAGAACCTGCTCGTGACCGCCGTCGGCGAGACTGACCGGGACATCACGCCAGTCGCACAGGAACTGTCGGACCTCGGGTTGACGATCACCGACGAGGTACTCGTCCGCAGCCACGAATCGACCTCGTTCGACGAGTTCGCCGACGAATAGCCGGCGAACGCCTGCCCTTCTCACCGGCGTGAGACCGAGGTCGGCGAACGGATCCGCCGAGGCGACCCGACGGAATCGATCGTTTCGTTCGTCGGAGTACGCGGATCGTTCCCAACCCGGCCCGGCCCGTCGGGCGTTCTGCGGTATCGATCGACTCCCGACTCTCGTCCGAACCCGTCCGCTGATACCGTCCGTATTCTCGAGAACGGGCGTACTCACTCTCGCGTAGGGTCCGGGTATCGACCGCCACGCGATCGAATCGATCCGTGGAAGTCGTTATCACGAACGATTTGTTCGAACCAGAGGATATAATAACCACCTTGTCCAAATAGCGTTCGAAGACGACCAGTTCGGTAATACTTGCCTGTACTCGCGACGTGCCGTTCGGGCCGTCCGACCTGGTCGGAGGGGATACCGAAGAATGTCCGACGAAATGCCGTCACACGAGGGTGAATCGTTCGCAGAACCGCCGAACCAACTGACGCCGACGCTTCCGCGGGCTGCGACCTGGACGGTCTGGACGCTGTTCCTGTGCAGCGTCGGAGTGCTCGCGCTGACCGCACTGCGGGGGTACGAGTGGGGCGTCCCCGGCGTCGTCGTCCTCGACGGGTTGACGGCGGTGATGTGGGTCGTGGTCACGTTCTTCAGCGGCATCGTCCACAGCTACTCGCGGCGCTACATGGCCGGTGACAGCGGTATCGACCGGTTTTTCGCGTCGATATTCGCCTTCACGCTCGCGGTCATGACGCTGACCGCGGCGGATCACGTCGTCCTGTTCGCGGCGGCGTGGCTGGTGATGGGGCTGGTGATGGCGTCGCTCATCGGCCACGACCGCGAGTGGGCGCAGGCCCGCGCGGCCGGGGCGCTCGCCGCCAAGTACTTCCTCACGAGCACCGCGTTGCTGGCGGGTGGCCTGGCCGTTCTCGCCTGGACGACCGGGACGACGTCGCTCTCGGAGATCCTGACGAATCTCGAGACGGCTCCGACGACCGCCGTGATCGCCGCCGTCGGCGCAATTTTCCTCGCGGCGATCGTCCAGTCGGCGCTGTTCCCGTTCCACGGCTGGCTCCTCTCGTCGATGACCGCGCCGACGCCGGCCTCCGCGCTGATGCACGCGGGATTCGTCAACGCCGGCGGGGTGCTGCTGACCCGGTTCGCCCCGGCGCTCACCGAGCACCTGGCCCTCATGTCCCTCGCCGTCCTCGTGGGCGCGTTCAGTGCCCTGCTGGGCCAGGCGACGCTGCTCGTCCAGTCGAACGTGAAGCGGGAACTCGGCAGTTCGACGATCGCCCAGATGGGATTCATGATCCTGCAGTGCGGGCTGGGCTTCTTCGCGGCCGCGATCGCCCACCTCATCCTCCACGGCTGCTACAAGGCCTACCTCTTCCTCTCGGCCGGGGCCGCCGTCGAACACACCGTGCCGAAAGCGGCTGATCGCACCCATCTGGGCTTCTCGGGTGTCGCCGTCAGCCTCCTCACGGCCGTCGCCGGCGGCGCGCTGTTCATGGTCCTCACTGGGAAACTGTCGGGCCTGACTGTCACCCTCGACAGCGGCGTCGTGCTGGCGCTGGTCGTCGTGTTGACGACGCTCACCGCGGCCCGGGACATCCTCCAGCGGTCGACCCTTCCGGCGTCGCTCAGACTCGTCAGCGTTCCGGTCGTCGTGCTCGTCGCGATCGGCGCTTACGCCGCGACGTTCAACGCCGTCTCGACGATGCTCGCGGACGTGCCGATGACCTACGCCCCGACCGAACTGACGGTCGTCCACTACCTCGTCGTCGCCGCCTTCGTCGGTGCCTATATAGTCACGGAACTCGGCTGGCACCGCTCGAGCGAGCGCCTCTACGTCGCCCTGCTGAACGTCTCCCAACCGTCTCCCCCGACCGTGCTCACCGATACGGAGGACTACCATGACGCGTAATCAGCCCACGACCGAGATTCAGGACCACGTCGCAGAGCGTATCGACAGCGTCGCCGACCGCATCGGATCGGTCTGGCCGCTCCACTCGTTCGTCACCGCGAACCCCCTCTCGGGGTTCGAGGACCGACCGTTCCGCGAGGCCGTCGCCGAGGGCGAACGACTGTTCGGCGGCCGCGGCTACCCCCGACCCGAGGTCTTCCGTCGCGCCTGGGAGGACGGTCGGATCGATCCGGACGTCCTGCGCGAGGAACTCGCCGTCCACGGGATCGACGACGACCCCGAGTCCGTCCTCGAGCGACTGGCCGAGCGGGTGCCGGCCCGCGGCGACGAGACGGACGACGCGATCGAGACCGTCGACCGCGTCCTCGCGAAGTGGCTCGCCGCGTTCCTCGACCAGGGACACGCCAACTGGTCGATGCCCAACCGCGAGGCGGGGTTCTACGCGGCCTGGCGCGAGCTGGCTCCCTACGACGGCGACGTGCCCGGCTGTGACGACCCCGACGACCTGCCCGAAACCGCGATGGACGCGCTCGAGGCGGTCCTGGGGGGGTATCCGGAGCCGAAGTGGGACGTGATCCTCGAGCACCACCTCGCCGCACTGCCCGGCTGGACCGGGCTGATCAAGCAGCGCGCCGACGACGACGCGGATCCGTGGCAGTCCGCGTACCCCATCACGCTGGCGGAGTACCTGGCCGTCCGGCTGACGCTGTGTGACCTGCTGGACGCGCCGATCGAGCCCGACGACCCGTCCGGGGCCGACGCCGGCGCGACCGACGACGGGGACGAGCCGCTCGAGGAAATCTGGCTCTCGGCCTGGGAGCGCAGCTATCGCGACCGCCTGCTCGAGGACGTCGACGACTCGGTCACCGAGTCCGCCCACGGCGACGGCGAGCGGCCGGACGCGCAGCTGGTGTTCTGTATCGACACGCGCTCGGAGATCATCCGCCGCCACGTCGAGAACCAGGGGAACTACGAGACACACGGCTACGCGGGCTTCTTCGGCGTTCCGATGCGGTACCGGGGCCACGATTCACACGCCGAGAGCGAGGCCTGCCCGCCGATCGTCGACGCCGAACACCGGATCGTCGCCGCACCCGATCCCGACGCCCCCGAAGCGACCGAGCACGACCGCTGGACGGGCCTGGCGACGGCGGCCCGCAAGCACTGCAAGCGGCTCAAGACCAACGTCGTCGCCGCGTTCACCTTCGTCGAGGGTGCCGGCAGTGCCTACGGATCGGCGCTGGCCGCGCGGACGCTGGTCCCCTCGTGGATCGCGAGGCTCCGCGACGCCGTCGACGAACGCGTGCCGAGCCCACACGAGTTCACCGCGCCGGCACTCGACCCACAGGCGTACGATCACGACCACGGCGACCACGATCTCGAGGGGGGGATGAGCTTCGAGGAGCGCGTCGAGTACGCCCGGACGGCCTTCGAACTCATGGGCTGGACGGAGTTCGCCCGCCTGGTCGTCTTCACGGGTCACGCCAGCCACACGACGAACAACCCGTTCGACTCGAGCCTCGACTGTGGCGCTTGCGCCGGCAACCCCGGCGGTCCGAACGCCCGCGTCCTCGCCGAAATCTGCAACGACGAGAGCGTCAAAGCGGAACTCCGCCAGCGTGGCTTCGATATCCCCGAGGATACGGTCTTCCTCGCCGCCGAACACAACACCACGACCGACGAGATCACGCTGTTCGACGACGGCGTGCCCGAGAGCCACGCGGACGACGTCGAGCGCCTTCGTGTCGACCTCGAGCAGGCTCGCGCCGACGCCGCGGCCGAACGGACCGACTCGATGGCGGGCGACTCCGCCGACGGCGTCCGCGAGACGGAACGCCGCGCCGTCGACTGGGCCGAGACCCGGCCCGAGTGGGGGCTGGCCGGCAACGCCTCCTTCGTCATCGGGCCGCGGGAACTGACCGACGACGAATCGCTCGACGGGCGGGCCTTTCTCCACTCCTACGACTGGTCGACCGACTCCGACGGTGACGCGCTCGAAGCCATCGTGACCGGCCCACTCGTGGTCACCCAGTGGATCAACAACCAGTACTACTTCGCGACCGTCGACAACGCCGTCTACGGCAGCGGCTCGAAGGTCACGCAGAACCCCGTCGGCAACGTGGGCGTCGTGCAGGGCAACGGCGGCGACCTGCTGACCGGTCTCCCGCTGCAGTCGCTGAAGGTCGCCGACGACGAACCGTACCACCTGCCGCTGCGCCTGACGGCGGTGATCCACGCGCCGCTCGAGCGCGTGACCGAGATCCTCCGCGAGCACGAGGACGTGCGCACGCTGGCCGACAACGGCTGGATCGGCGACCTGACCGTCGTCGATCCCGCGCAGGCTAACGCCGTCTTCCACTATCAGGGCGACCTCGAGTGGGAGTCGCCGGCCGAACGGTCGGCGGAACCGCGGGCCGCAGAGGCGAGCGTGACCTCGGACTAAGCGGCCCGTTGTGGCCGAGCACAGACGCTTCGTTCCCCAGTCGCTTCGTTCACGTCTGTTCGCGCTCCTCGAGTCGGTGGACCGTCACGGAGACGAAGTACACCAGCATGAACAGCAGAAAGCCCACCACGAGCCCCCCGAGCTCCCGGGCACCGATTCCGGCGGGGCCGACGAACGCGAGCGCCGCCAGGGCGACGACGAAGATCGCGATCGTGAACGCCCCGATCGCGTAGTAGAAGCCGACGTCGGAGTCGAACCGGTCTCGCATAGGCGTCCGTTTCGCCACGACCGACAAAACGGTACCGACGGCCGTTCCCACTTCCCGTTCGTCGGTCGCGTCAGAACAGCAGGCTCTCGGTCGCCGTCGCGAACTCGTCGGGGACCAGCGCCGCGATCCGCTCGGAGTCGGTCTCGCCGTTGACGTTGACCAGGTAGGCCCGGCCGTACTCGTTGCCGTAGACGCCCTGGAAGTCGTAGACGAAGCCGTAGACGTCGACGTCCTCGGGTACGTCCTCGGACTCCCGCAGGAACTGCGCCTGGTGGTCGACGTTGTACTCGACGAGCTGGTTCACCACGGCCGACTCGGCCGCCTCGCGGTCTATCAGCCCGCACTCGAGGGCCTCCTCGACCACGGGAACCAGCAGTTCGACCCACTTGTCGACGCCCTGCGGGCCGGGGAGGTCGCCCCCGGTCGCGACCCGGTAAGCGGCCGTAATCGCGCCGCAGCCGGTGTGCCCGACGACGGCGACGACGTCGGTGTCGGTGTGGTAGATCGGGTAGAGGACGCCGCCGTCGACGATCCGCTCGCCGTCGTCCGTATCCCAGACCTGGTTGCCGATGTTGCTCGGGGTGAAGATCACGCCGGGGTGGTCGAACCCCCACATGTGCTCCTGTGGCACCCGCGAGTCCGAACAGCAGATCGCGACGGTCTCCGGGTGCTGGCTCGTCTGGACCTCGGCGAAGTACGCCTCGGGGAGGGACTCGACGTGGCGCTGGTTGCCGGCGAGCAGTTCCTCGAGGAACTTCCGAGTGGTTCCCATGGCCCCACTCCGACGAACGAGGGCAAAAAAGTTCGAGGCGATTCCCACCGCTGGCGGTACGTTCCGCCGGTCGCTCGCCGACTGGTGGTCCGTCGATCTCGCCTTCCGGGAGGCAAATCTTCACCTGTCGGCGCGTTCACGAGTCGGGTATGGCCGAGACACGCCAGTGGCGACTCGCCAGTCGCCCCGTGGGCGAACCGAGCCAGGACAACTTCGAACTCGTCACCGTCGAACGACCCGAACCCGGGCCGAACGAGGTGCTCGTGAAGACGCTCTACCAGTCGGTCGACCCCTACATGCGCGGCCGGATGCGCGACGCCGAATCCTACGCCGAGCCGTGGGACGTCGGCGATCCGATGAAGGCAAACGTCGTCGGCGAGGTCGTCGAGTCCAACAGCGCGCAGTTCGAGGCGGGCGACGTCGTCACCGGCGAACTCCTGTGGGCCGAACACGCGGTCGCCGACGCGGGCGAACTGCAGGCAGTGAACCCGGACCACGGCCCCGTCTCGACCGCGCTGGGCGTGCTCGGCATGCCCGGCGTGACCGCCTACTGGGGGTTGAACGACGTCTGTGACCCGAAACCCGGCGATACGGTGGTCGTCTCCGCCGCGGCCGGCGCGGTCGGCTCCGTGGTCGGCCAACTCGCGAAACTCTCGGGTGCGCGCGTCGTCGGCACCGCCGGCAGCGAGGCGAAGGTCGACTGGCTCACCGACGACCTCGGGTTCGACGCCGCGATCAACTACAAAGCGACCGACGACCTCTCGAGTGCGATCGACGAGGCCTGCCCCGACGGCGTCGACTGCTACTTCGACAACGTCGGCGGCCCGATCACCGACGCCGTCTGGCCGCGGCTGAACGTCGACGCCCGCGTCGCGGTCTGCGGACAGATCGCGCTGTACAACGCGACCGAGGTCCCGACCGGCCCGCGAAAGCTGGCCAAACTCATCGAGTCCCGCGCGACGGTCGAGGGCTTCCTCGTCAGCGACTACCAGCAGCGATGGGGCCAGGCGCTCGAGCGCCTCTCGACGTTCGTTCAGAACGGCGACGTGAAGTACCGCGAGAACGTCGTCGAAGGGTTCGAGAACGCGCCCGACGCCTTCCTCGGGCTGTTCGAGGGCGAGAACATCGGGAAGCAGTTGGTGAAGGTCGCCGAGTACGAGGACTGACCGCTCACGGTTGCGGTTCGAACTCGACTCCTTCCGTCCCCGCGCGGATGAGTTTCGCCTCCGCCTTTCGCAGGTGTTCACTGGCCGTCGCGGCCGCACAGCCGAGCGCATCGGCGACGTTGGCGTGGGTAGCCGCCCGCGGTTCGTCGTAGTGCCCCAACGCGAGAGCGGCGGTGACCGCCTCGCGCTGGCGCTCGCTCAGCGCCGTCGTCGGTCGGTCCGGATCGCCGCGGCCGGTCCCGATCTCGTCGATGCGGACGTCGATCGCGTCGCCGACCCCGTCGAGCGCGGCCTGCAGGCGGTCGGGATCGCCGACGACGTGGCCGTAGACCGCGCCGTCGCGGTAGACGAGCGGGCGCTGAATGACGAGTCCGGGCTGGGAACACGCCCGGTCGGTCAGGTCCGCCATCGGCGTCTCGAGGGGACGCATCTCGACGAGCGCGTACCGCTGTCCCCGCTCGTCGGCCGACAGCGCGATCGATTCGATTCCGGGCGTCCCCGCGACGCGGTCCCCGAAGTACTCGGCGTCGCCGTCGATGGCGAACAGCGCCGTCTCGCCGTCGTCGCGGCTGGCGTTCCAGTTCACCTTCCGCGCTTCGTCGATTCGCTCCCCGTTCGCCAGCACGTTCAGGAACGTCGGCGCGGTGTCGGGATCGACGGTCGCGGTGGCGCGGAGATATTTCGTTGCGCACATCTCTGTGGCGGATCACACAAAGGTCTCATGCTCGAATCGACTCGGCGACGAACCGAGGCGGACGCCGTCAGTCCGTCAGCCCGTAGCCGATCTTGAACAGGTAGATATCGATCGCGATCACGACCGCCGTCAGCAGCGTGAGGATCCCGAGCGAACCGAACGGCGCGAACTCGGCGTAGGCGGCCGGCGCGACGTGGTGCATGTCCGAGTAGCCCAGCAGGCCGTACCGGACGCTGTCGACCATGTAGACCATCGGGTTCAGCAGGGAGACGTACTGCCAGATCGGCTCGAGCATGGTCAGCGAGTAGAAGACCGCACCGAAGAACACGAGCGGCCGCAGGATGAACTGGTTCATCACGGTGAGGTCGTCGAAGTCCCGCGCCACGAGGCCGCCGATGATGCCGAAGCCCGCGAACAGCGCCGCGATGATGATCATCGTCGCGACGAGGAACGCGGGGTTCGAGACGGTGACCGGGACGAACAGCGCCCCGATGACGGCGATGATGACGCCGACGATCAACCCGCGAACCGCGCTCGCGCCGACGTAGGCGACGACCATCTCCGCGTAGGACAACGGCGAGGTCAGCGTCTCGTGGATGTACTCGTTCCACCGGCCGTGGAAGATCGAGAAGGAGGCGTTCTCGAAGGCGTTCGAGATCGTTCCCAGCACCACGAGGCCGGGAATCAGAAAGAGGATATAGCCGATGCCCTCGACGGGTTCCTCGATCCGGCCGCCGAGGATCACCCCGAAGACCGCGAAGTAGAGCACGTTCGTGATCGCCGGCGGCATGAACGTGTTCTTTGGTCGTCGGACGAACCGCAACACTTCGCGCCGGAACAGCGAGCGAAAGCCGGTCGAGAGCATCAGGCGACCCCCTCCTGTTCGCGCTCGGATTCTCGTTCGCCGGTCGCGGTATCGCTGTCGTCGTCACCGGCGCTCGAGGCCGACGACCGCGTCACCGTCCGGTCCTCGCTGCGGGTCATGTCGACGAAGATTTCCTCGAGGGACGTCCGCGAGATTTCGAGGTCGGCGATCTCGTACCCCCGGGCCTCGAGGTCGTTGAGCAGTCGCGGTGCGGTCGAGCCGCCGTCGTCGACGCGGACCTCGAGCCGGTCGCCCGTCGCCGAGACGTCGTGGACGTACGATCCGAGGTCGGCCTCGAGCGACGCGGAGTTGATCGTCCCCGTGGACTCGAGGCGGACGGCGATCGTGTCCGTCCCCCGTTTCTTGAGTTCGTCCGGCGTCGCGACCGTGATCTTGCGGCCCTCGTTGAGGATCGCGACCCGGTCACAGAGGCGTTCGGCTTCCTCGATGTAGTGGGTCGTCAACAGGACGGTGGTCCCCTCCTCGTTGAGTTCCGTCACGAGGTCCCAGAGGTCGTGGCGCAACTGGACGTCGACGCCCGCGGTCGGTTCGTCCAGGATCAACAGGTCGGGATCGGTCACGAGTGCCCGCGCGAGCAGGAGTCGGCGTTTCATCCCGCCGGAGAGCCAGTCGAACCGCTCGTGGCGCTTGTCGTAGATGCCGACGCGTTTGAGCACCTCGTCGGCGCGTTCGGCGGCCTCCTCCGTCGGCACACCGTGGTAGCCGGCCTTGTGCATCAGCACCTCCTTGATCGGGAAGAAGCGATCGACGTTGAACTCCTGGGGTGCCAGCCCGATGGCGTCCCGGGCCTGCCGGTAGTCGTCTTCGACGTCGTAGCCGAAGACGCGGGCCTCGCCGCCGGTCTTGCGAACCAGACCGACCAGCGTGTTGATGAACGTCGTCTTCCCCGCGCCGTTCGGTCCGAGCAGGCCGAAGAACTCGCCTTCCTCGACCGTCAGCGACAGTTCCTGCAGCGCGCGCAAGTCGCCGTACTCCTTCACCAGATCGACGGTCTCGATGGCCGGTGGCATCGCCGGACCGTCGGCCCCGGCCGCGGTTAAAAATGTTGGATCCGGCACGCGAGCGCGAGACGCGTTCGATTTTCCGGTTACTGTTGCAACTGACTCGCCTGTCGTGGACGGCTCGTGAGGTCGATCGAACCGCCGCTTTGCTGGACGATGTCGAAGGCGGTCATCAGATCGGACCGGGAGATGATGCCGACGAGGTCGCCGTCATCGACCACGAGCAGCCGACCGATGTCGTGTTCGCGCATGCGCTCGATGGCGGTCATCGCGTCGGAGCCGGGCGTGATCGTCTCGAGGTCGGTCGTCATCACGTCTTCGACCGTGAACGCTTCACGCTCGATCGGATCCACCTCGCGGGCGTCCGACAGCGTCACCAGCCCGATCAGGCGTTCGTTTCCGAATCCGTCGATTTCGACGACCGGATAACCGGTGTGGCGCTCGGTGAACATCCGCTGGACGAGTTCGGCGACGGTCGTATCCGGCTCGACCGTGTGTAGATCCCTGGAGGGCGTCATGATGTCCGCGACCGTCACGTCCTGGAACGCCGCCTTCATCGTCACCTGCTGGGCCTCGCTCGAGGCGGCGATGTAGATGAAGAAGGCGAGCGCGATGAAGACGACGTTGAACAGGAACAGACCGAGCAATCCGAGCACCACCGCGAACCCCTTGCCGATCGTCGCGGCCTGCTGGGTCGCCCGGGCGTAGGGCTGGCTCCGGGCGAGCAACGCACGGAGGATGCGGCCACCGTCCATCGGGAACGCGGGGAGCATGTTGAAGACCGCGAGGACGACGTTCAGCATGCCCAGGTACAGGAGGACGAACCGGGCACCGTCCAGTGACTCCGGCGTCGCGAAGAAGAGGCCGAACGAGCCGATCCCCACGAGTACCGAGACGACCGGCCCCGCGATGGCGATGCTGAACTCCTGTCGCCAGTCCTCGGGCATCTCCGAGAGGGCGGCGATGCCGCCGAGCAACCAGAGCGTGATCGAGTCGATCGGAAACCCGTACCGCTGGGCGACCAGCGAGTGACCGAGTTCGTGCAAGAAGACGCCGACGAACAACCCGAGCGCGGCGGCCAACCCCAGCGCCCACGGCATCCACCAGGGACTGGTCACGGCCGCGGCGTCGATGATCTCCGTTCCCAGCTCCCGGTTGAGCGTCCCTACTAACTCCCCGACCTGGATCCCGATGAGGTACGCGAAGATCGGTAGAATCAACAGAAATGTCACGTCGAGTTTGATCGGAATCCCGAATACGGATCCGATCCGGAAACTCCACATCATGCACAGAGCTAGCAGTGGTGGCCCCTTAAATACGCCGCCGACCTCCCGCTCTCTGGAGGTGCCACGACCTGCGCTCTCGAGACGCGGTTCGTCTGGGGTCAGGACGGCCGCTCCCCCGCGTTCGGTCCGCGCGGATTCCGACCCGATCGATGCCAACGCGGAACAATACATATAATCACGTACCGATATTTTATCGTCTATCCATGCGATGCACCACAGAGTTATATGTGGGTTCGTCGACCGTCCGAACATGGCTCACCAGTTCACATCCACTCAGTTGTCCCGCGTCCCCGCCGAGATCACGTCACCCCAGGGGAAACTCGTCTACGTCTACCTCGAGGCGACCGACGGCGCGACCGTCGCCGACCTGCACCACACGCTCGCGATGAGCAAACTCTCCGTGCTGAGCGTCCTCGAGTCGCTCTCGAGCGAGGAAGTCGTCGAACGAACTGGTACCGAGTACGTCGCGGCCGCCTAACCTCGGATCAGTCATCGGACCCGCGAAGCTACCCGTCACCGCCGGAGCGCGCTTCGAAGGCTTTATCCCCACAGTAGCGTTTCGTTTTCGTAAGTAACCACAACCATGTCCGAGAAACCCGCCTCCATGTACCGGGAGATCAGTAAGCCGGCTTACACGCGCCGCGAATACATCACTGGGATCCCGGGCTCGAAGATCGCACAGCACAAGATGGGCGACATCGGTGCCGACCCCGAGGATTATCCCATCCAGATCAGCCTCGTCACCGAGGAAGAGGTCCAGATCCGCCACGGGAGCCTCGAGGCCTCGCGCCTGTCGGCGAACCGCCACATGCTGAAAAACGCCGGCGAGAACAACTACAAGATGATCCTGCGCAAGTTCCCCCACCACGTCATCCGGGAGAACAAGCAGGCGACCGGCGCGGGTGCGGACCGTGTTTCCGACGGGATGCGCCAGGCGTTCGGGAAGATCGTCGGTACCGCCGCGCGCATCGACGCCGGCGACCGTATCTTCACCATCTGGTGTGACGTCGACGACGCCGACTTCGCCAAGGAAGCGCTCCGTCGCTCCTACAACAAGATCTCGCCGCCGTGTCGCATCGTCGTCGAGAAGGGCGAAGAGAAGCTGATCGCCTAGAAACCACCTTTTGCCCTGCGGTCTGCTGCGCTGGTGACTCCGTCACACAGCGCAGCGTCCCTCGGCAAAAGCTGGACCAAAAGCACCGGAAGACGCGAAGCGTCTTCCGAGCCCTCGTTCACTCCGTTCACGAGGACACTCCTCCCTCCGTTCCGAACGCGTAGCGTTCTCCACATCGGTCGTCGACCCGCTCGCTCACTGACTCACGGCTTCGCCGTTCGTCTCACCGCGGCGCTTCGCGCCGCGCTTTCGTTCGCTCGCGGTCGGTGACGGGGTGACAGCCTGCCCTTCCCCGTTGAGCGAAACCGTAGGTTTCGCGAGGCTGTCGGCGCGAAGCGCCGACTGCTCGAGGGGCCGGAGGTCCCTCGCAGCTCGGAAGAGCTTGCTCTTCCGTAGGGTCGTGGGACTCTCGCGTCTGCTCGAGTCGCACTCCCGGCCGAACGGCCGATCGAGCCGCCGTCTCGAGCACCTTTTTGCCCGTTCCGCCCCGACTACGGGTATGATCGATCTCGCGGTGGCGAACGACCAGGAGACGTTCCAGCGGATGCGAGAGCCGCTGGCCGAGCGGGGGATCCGGGTTCGTCACGTGCCCGCGAGCGAGCGCGTGGTGCCGCTGGGTGCGGACGCGCCGTGGGACCCCGACGCGTACGACGTCGGCTTCGTCTACCCCGGGCGGCTGATGGAGGGCGGCGTCGCCGACGCCCTGCTCGAGATTCCGTGGCTCAACGATCACGAGGCCGTCCTCACGTCGCGGAACAAGGCCGAGGTGCTCGCCCGCCTCGAGCGGGCCGACCTGCCGGTTCCGGCGTCGGTCTACGTTTCCAACGACGTGAGCGAGGCCGAACTGACCGACGTCTTCGACCGGTTCGAGCCGCCCGTAGTGGTCAAACCGAACTCGACGACCCGCGGCGTCGGCGTCGCGAAGGCCCACGACCTCGATTCCTTTCTGGGAATCTGCGACTACCTCGCGCTGGTTCACGACTACCGCGCGACGGGCGATCGCTCGTTCCTCGTTCAGGAGTACCTCCCCGAGGCGACCGACTACCGGGTGATGGTCCTCGAGGGCGAGTACGTCGGCGCGGTCGAACGCCGACTCCCCGAGGACGCCGTCGCGGAGGGACAGTGGAAGCACAACGTCCACCGCGGGGCCGAGGCGACTGGCGTGGAGATCCCCCGGGAGTGGCAAACCCTCGCCGAAACCGTCGCGACGGAACTCGAGATTCCCTTCCTCGGCGTCGACCTGCTCGAGACGGACGACCGAGTCGTGATCAACGAGACGAACGCCCGGCCGACGATCGACGAGGCGACGAAGTACGAACCGGACTTCTACGATCGACTCGCGTCGGCGATCCGGACGGCCGCCGGCCGCGAGGCTTAGGAGAGCCAGGTCGCGAGCAACACCTCGTCGACGTACGCGCCGTCGATCCGGTACTGGTCCTCGCGTTCCCCCTCACGTTCCCAGCCGTTCGCTTCGAGAAAGTCGATCGCGTCCTCGTTGGTCGCCGGGACGCCCTGCGTGAGTTTGTGGTAGTCCTGCTCGACGGCCCACTCGCAGCCGTACTCGAGCAGCGCCGAGCCGAGCCCCTGGCCCCGGTAGTCGGGATCGACGCCGACGGTGATCTCCGCGGTGTGGGACCGCGAGTGGTGATCGGGACCGTCGAGGTGGAACCAGCCGGCGATCTCGGCGGTGTCCGTCCGGTCGTCCCCGCCGGCGCGTTCCCCGTCGTCGGATTCCCTGGGGGCGACGCTCGCGACGAAACAGATCCGGGATCGATCGCCGTCGACTCGGACGACCGCGGAGTCGCTCTCGAGGCGTTCGGCGAGGTTCTCGGCGACGACGTAGCTGCCGTCCTGGGCGACCGTCCGCATCGTCTCGAGCAGTGCCTGTCTGTCGGCTTCCCGGGCCGGTCGGAGGGTCGTGAGACCCGCGTCGCACTCGCGCTCCTGTGGAGTCGCCGAGAGGGCGATCCGGAACTCGCCGTCGGCGTCGGTGAGATAGCCTTCCGACGTCAGCTCGTCGACGCACGACCGGATCTCCTCGGGCGAGGGGACCACCTCGTGCGTGTAGCTCCCCGACCGGGCCGGCTTCGACTGGGAGGCGTTTGACTCGAGGCGGATCGAGCGCACCAATTCGGATTCGGTGACGCTTCCCTGCCGTTCGACGTACTCGTAGATCCGTCGCTCCAGCGGGTCGTCGAACGACGCCTGCGCGTGCTGTTGCATCACTCGAGACGGCGTCGACCGACGGTATGAGTCTGGTGCACGGATACGCCGGGCCAGCGTGGGTTTGCTTGAACGCCGACTCGAGGCTCCAGTTCGCCTATCCAGCCTGCTTCGGGAACCTGGTTCGGACAGCTCCCCCTTTCGCTGCGACAGTCTATTTTATATATCGAAATATGGTTTATCATCTCAATCCGGTGCCGCGATTCGCCCGTCTCACGGTCGCGCCAGCCCGGGATGGCGGCCTCTCCCGTCGAAGATGCGTTGCCGAGAGCCCGAAAGCAGACCTTCGGGGGCGATTGGGTTCCCTCCTCGCTTCGAACGAGGCCGACCGATGTCCATCCGTTCCGAAGCGGACTCGTCGGAACGCCTCGATCTCCAGGTCTCGCGAATATCGATTCGACGCGAAGTGATCGTCACGGGATCAAACCCGTTCGTCGTCCCTCGAACCCCTGCCTCGAGACGGTAGGTCGGCCGTCCCGAACGGTCGCCGGCCGTTCGTGCCCGGCGGTAACCGGTCATCAAGCCAGTACCCCACTGCGGAACCAGTCGTCGGCGGTTCTACCAGTCGTCGGCGGTTCTAACCGTACACGCGTGCGCGTACCCTGATTCGGCCCTGGTTTCGAAGGACGGATTCCCGGTCGTACTGGTCGGCTCATCGGCGACCGTGGCTGGTCGCTCGAGTTACGTGATCCGGCGAACGCTCGGGGTGGCGAGCATGTCAGAGAACAGTGTATGTGAATGGCGAAACTGATCGGTTCAAGTTGTGTACTGAACGGGGTGTTCGTTGGGACTTCCGGTGAAACGAAGCGTTCTGCTATCGTGGACACGGGGAGTGGCCACACCCTCCCCAGCCGACTCGCTCACTCCGTTCGCTCATCCCTCGCACGGTGTCGGTCGAGCGCCCTCCCTTTCGGTCGGTCACTCGACAGCGCGCGCCACCGCAGGCGGTTGAGCAGGTACGAACCGGTAATCACACGCCTTTACTGATCGTCGAAACCGATTCTACGATACGCCGAGGGCGGTAGGGTATCGAGCGCGATATCCTCCCAACGATCGTGCCGTTCTTTTGGGTGGTCTTTCCCGTTCTACTCCCCCGTCGATCCGGCGCTTGGCGATGAGACGCTCGTCGGACCGCCGCTCGAACCCGGCGACTGGCTCCCGCTGCCGAACTGCGAACGCGATCGCGCTCGAGTTCCTGGCGGTCGTTGCAGTCGGCCGTCGAGGAGTTCGAGGTGCTACGGGACGCGGTATCGAAGCCGCGATTCGGTAGATTAGGTGCTTTACGGGCGTCGTTCGGACGGAACAGGGATTTCGACTGTAATCAGACGATAAATCCTATATCGCGATATAGAATACTCGTCACACGAGCCGAGTCACTGGCGCAGTCGTAGCGTTTCGAGTCCCGCGATCGGCTACGTCCGACAGTGAGTACTCCTCGAGCCGAATCACGGTCGAAACTGCAAAACGAATCAGTCCCGCGCTATCCGTCCGTGTCCCAGACGTCGGTCAGTGGACTCGAGCGGGACGACCGCCCGGAGCGCCGACTGGTGCCCGATCCGCCGCCTCGAGCCGTACTCGAGGAGCGACTCGAGCGGCCGGTGGTCGCTGTGGAGTCCCCGACCGCGGCCGCTGGATCGAACGCGGGGAGGTCGGGTTCGGTCATGCGATCGACCTGCGCGGCGAACCAGTCGGGCATGTCGCTGCGCGCGCGTTCGAAACAGTCCAGCAGGCTCGCGTCCGCGAGGTAGGTCGCCCCGTGGTCGTCGGGGGCGCGGACGACGCGCCCGCAGGCCTGGATGACGGTCCGGAGTGCGCTCCGGAAGTACCAGGCCCACTGGCCCTCCTCGAGGCGGTGGGCGACTCTCGAGTCGCTCGTGTTGAGGAACGGGGCTTTACAGATGACCTGCCACCGACAGAGGTCGCCCTTGAGGTCCAGCGCCTCCTCCATCTTCACGGAGAGGAAGACGTCGGGGTCGTCGCTCGCCTTCCAGGCCTCGAGGGCGGCGTCGCGGTCCTCGCGGTCGTGGACGCGGATCCGCTCGCCGACGCCGAAGTCGGAGAGGAGGTCCGCGAGCCGGCCCTGGATGTCGTAGGAGTGGGCGTGGATCAACCCCTTCTCGTCCGGATGGCGTTGCATGAGTCGCACGATCGTTCGGGCGATCTTCGGCGTCGTGTCGTCGCGGTGTTCGTAGGTCATCTTCCCCTGGGTGACGTCGTACAGCGGCCGGTTCTCGACGGGGAAGGTGTGTTCGACGTCGACCAGCGCGACGTTCTCGGGTCGCAGGCCGACCTGCCGGCAGAAGGCCTCCTTGTTGAGGATCGTCGCCGACAGGAGCGCGAACTTGTTGCCCCGGTCCCAGACGGTGTGGGTGAGGTACTTCTCGGGGTTCATCGGTTTGATCGTCAGCGGACCGCCCCGGGGATCGTCGCCGTCGTTTGCGTCCGAACTCCGGGGCTCGGACTGATCGACCAGCCACGTGGTCGGACTCTCGGGGTCGCGGTAGTCCGAGACGAACCAGTCGAGTTCGCCGATCAGTTCCTGCAGGCGGTCGCGTTCGCGGACTTCGGACGGGGTCAGCGAGTCCTGGCCGAGCAGTTCGTCCTTGCGGCGCTCGCAGACCCCGGCGAGGTTCTCGGCGTAGCGGACCGCCCGCTCGATGGAGTCGATGTCGGGCACGCGCAGGTCGTCCCAGATGGGGACCGTCCGCGGCCCGAGCTGGATCGTCGCGTACATCTCGGCCCACTCGGCCAGGCCGTGAGCCTCGTCGATGACGACGACGTCCCGTTTCCGAAAGACCTCGCTGCCGGCGGTCTGCATGAAGTACGCGAGCGTCATCGCCGCGATCGAGCGATTGGAGGCGATCGCCCGGTCCGAGAAGTACGGACACCGGTGTTTCACGGAGCAGTCGTAGCCCCGCTCGCGGACGCAGGGGGCCTGATTCACCGGCGTGTTGCGCTCGTTCGGCAGGATACAGGTGTAGTTGGACTTCCCGCGGATCACGTTCAGGTCGGCCAGCAGGTCGTCGGCCGCCACGTCGTCGAGTTGCGAGACCTGCGGCGTCGTGTAGTAGGCACCCGTCGCGTCGCTCGGGTCCGCGTCCTCGATGCGCCGGGCGCAGCCGGCGACCGCACGGGCCAGCAGGGACTTGCCGCTGCCCGTCGGCGCTCGCACGAGGACGACGTCGTTGCCGTCCGCGAAGGCGTCGCGGATGTCCCGCAGCGCCGCCTCCTGGGCACCGCGGTAGCTCGGCGCGGGAAACTCCTCGAAGATCCGGTCGGGGTTCACCGTTCGAGTCACGGTGGGGGTCGGTCCTAAAGGCTACGGACCGTCTCCTCTCGCGAACCGTGCCGTGGAAGACCGCCGCCGGACGTCGGACGAGGACCACGCTACGGCCCGTCGAAACCGGAGGCTACCGAACCGACTGGATGGCGAAGCCGGCTCCTACCCGTCGCTCGAGTCGGCGAAGCCGACGGCTACCGCCTCCGTGGCCGGGCCGGTAGAACCGTACCGGCACGGGTACGGGACTGCTACGCCCCGGTATCCGACCGATTACAAATACGAACTCCGCCCTTCGTCTCACGTGCGGAAGGGTCGCTCAGCGGCAGAGCACCGCGGTGCCCTTTGGCCCGCGGCGGCGTAACAGCCTCGTGGCGTTCGAATCCCACCCCTTCCGCTTCGGGGGCCGCGATGACGACCGTGCCGGCGTCATCTTCGGTTCCCTGCATCTCGGTTGCGATCCGACTCGCGCTCGACCACCGCCAGTGCCAGTGTCCGCCTCCAGTACCCCTACCCGTCCATTTTTTGCGGTTCCTCGATACAACGGTCCGTCTCAGAGGACGCCCAGAGTGGACGTCTCCCCGTCCTGTTCGAGCCTGGCCACGTCTTCGGCAGTCGGCTCGTCCGGCAGCGCCTCGAGACACGGGTAACAGAGCAGGTGCTCGGATCCGTCCGCGAGTTCGAGGGTCATCGCGGTTCCCTCGCTCCCGTCGCGCTCGCCGAACGTCCAGAGGTTCTCCATACCGCCCGCCACGGAGACCGTTCGGCCACAGCCGTCACAGGAGTTCTGTACCATGTGTGCCCGTGGGTTCCGAACGCTGAAAGTCGTTGTCCCCGGATAGGTCGTGACGAAACCGACGCGACTGCACGGGGCGAAATCGGCACCCTGCGCCGGTTTCGTTGGCCGACTGCCGGCTGCGGTTCACCGTTATGAGAGTCGAGTCCGTAGCGGACCGCATGGAGGTGAACTGCGAGGGCTGTGCCGGCTGTTGTATCGACTGGCGAGCGCTGCTCGAGGAGTCCAGGGGGACCGGTGCTCGCGGTTCGATGGCGGACGACGAGGCCCGGCGCGACCCCGTGGACGCCGACGCCAACTTCGTGCCGCTGACGCGCGACGAGATCCGGACGTTCCTCGAGCGCGGCATTGGCGAGGCCCTGACGCCGCGGTTCTGGCACGCCGCGGACGAATCCGAGGCCGTCACGATCGACGGCCACGAGATCGCCGCGGTCGCGGACCGGCCGGTCTTCTTCGTCGGCCTCCGGAAACCGCCCAAACCCGTCGCCCCCTTCGGTCGCGAGGCCGAGACCTGGCTCCCGACCTGCGTCTTCCTCGATCCGACGACGCTCCAGTGTCGGATCCACGGCGACGACCGCTTCCCCGACGAGTGCGGCGCGTATCCGGCCCACAACCTCGCCCTCGAGCAGGAGACGGAGTGCGAACGCGTCGAAGCGGCGTTCGGCGGGGAGCGTCTCCTCGAGGCGTCCGTCGACGGCGACCCCGAGACGCTCCTGTTGGGCTCGCAGGCTCTCGGCGGGAAACTGTTCTGTCATCCCGACCCCGATCGACTCGAGGGAACGATCGAGCGACTGGCCGCCGGCGAACCGACCCGGGAGGATCGGGCGACCTGCGTCGCGGTCGCCGCCGCCTCGAGCCCGGGGACGCTGGCCGTCTCCGAACACCACCGTGAGTGGGCTCGAGAGCGGCTGCTCGGAGCGCAGGACGAGACGGACGAGGAAGCGACTGGCGAAGAATCGGCGGACGACGCGTGGGTCGGCCCGGCGATCCGTGAGTGGCAGCGGCGCTACGCGCGAGCGGACGACGAGGTCCCGTCCGCGGCCGTCGCCGTCGACGTCGAGGAGGCGCGCGGGGCTCCGGAGACGCCGGGCTGGGAGTGTCTCGAGGACTAACGCCCCGAGCGGCTGAACCCGTTCTGCCAATTCGGGCCGGAGCCGGGGCTACTCGCCTCGAGAGCGGGAGAACGAGAGCCGTCGTGGATCGACCACTAGTTCGACTTGATCTCCTCGAACTTGCTCAGCAGTTCGTCGGTAGAGTCGCCGGCGTCGTACTCGACTTCACCGTGGTAGATCGTCCGCTCGTCGTCGAAATCCGCGTCCACTCTCGAGGCCTGCTGTTCGCGGCGCTCGTGCTCATCTTCGTCATAGGCACCCATTGACATGGTAAGTATACACATGTAGGTGATTATCGCACATGAATGTAACGGTCGTTCATCCGAGGCCGGCGGGGCGCACTCCCGATCGGCGAGCACTGTGGTCGGTAACGAACAGTATATCCGATTCCGCGCCGTAGGTACCGGTGTGGCACGGCCGCTTCGCTTTCGATACTCGCCGGAACACTGGAGCGAGCAACGGGTCAGGCAGGAGCTCCTCCAGCCGCTTCGATCGAACATCGGCGCTCGCGCGGTGACGCCGCGGTTCGAGATCGGTGCCGACTGGGAGACCCACCGCTTCGAGATGCAAAACGGGGACGTCGCGCTGTTCGCCCGCAACGACGGGGAGGCCTACTGGATGGGTAACACCGAGACCCCGTCGGCGCTGTGGCGGACCGACAAGTTCGGCTGGCGGGAGATCCCCTACCACGTCGCCCGCTGGACCCAGCGGGAACTGCTGGCGACGCTTCACGAGGCGGAGCCGTGGCTGGCTGACTACCCGCACATCTCGTGGTACTTCTTGCCGGTGTTCATGTCCAAGGACGGCCGCGAGGCCACGCGAGCGTTCTTCCGGGAACACGCCGGCGGCTTCCCCGATGCCGGCCGTCGCGAGACTACCCAGTTCTTCGAGGACCTGCTCTCGACGGGCGTGCTCGACGAGTACCGACACGTCATGTCGGGCAAACTCGGCACGAGCGAACACGTCGACCGCGTGCGGATGAGCGCCGCGATGGCCGAGTTCATCGCCGCGAAAATCCTCACCGACGCCGGCTACGACGTCGAGCCCGAGATCGAGGTCACGACGGGTCACTCGCTCGATTTCCGGGCGACCGACGGCGACACTAACGTCCTCGTGGAAGTCACCCGTCCGCAGCCGCCGACGAACCGTGCGGCGGCCGGCCCCGTGGCTGCCGTTCGCGACACCGCCGAGACCAAAACCGACGGCCAGCTTGCCCAGCACGGCGGCGGCGCAGTGCTGTTCGTGGACTGTTCCTCGTTCCGCGACGACGCCTGGAACGCCGTCCGCGGCGAGCGACCCGAGGTCCACCACCGCCCCGCCGTCGTTTATCGCGCCCGCCCGAACGGCCGCGTCGAGGGCTACCGGAAGGGGTCGGTTCCGCTCGAGCTCGAGGACGCCGTCGCGTTCGTCGACTGAGTCCGTTCGACGGCCGAAACGATGCCGAAAGCCGAGCGGTTCGTCCCGGCTGACAGTCGTTTCGCTGCGACGACACTTTTATTCCGCCGGTCGTGGGAGCACGCCCCGCGATGACGGACAACAACGATCAGCGAGACGATTCGTCCACGGCGTATCCGGCCGGAGTCGATAGACGAAACGTGCTGCGAGCACTCGGTGCCGGGACCGCGGTCGCGGCGCTCGGCTCGAGCGCGGCGGCCGGGGCCGACGACCGCGAGAACGGCCACTCGGAGCCGGCGGACGAAGCGATCCACCCGGTGTTCGGCTTCCCGGCACCGTCGGGCGAGGTTCCACCGCCGGTCGAGCCGGATCACGTCATCGAGGCCGAGATCCGTCCGCGGACGGACCGCGAGATTCCGGAGTTCTTCTTCGAACCGACCGGACTCGCCGTCGAACCGGGCGCGACGATCCAGTTCACCCTCGCGTCGCCCCACCACTCGGTGACGGCGTTTCACCCCGCGTTCGGCACCGTCCAGCGCGTCCCGGACGGCGTACCGCCCTTCTCATCGCCGGTCCTGCCGGTGAACGCCTACTGGCTCTACACGTTCGAGCGCTCCGGCGTCTACGACCTTCACTGCGGGCCGCACGAACTCTTCGGACACGTGTTCCGCCTCGTTGTCGGCGAGGCCGCGGGTCCGGGGGCGGAACCGCTCCCCGAGCCGGAACTGGGCGCGGCAGCGGCTGCCGAGGGCGACGAGTCCCCGCACGAGGCGGTGAACGATCGACCCGGTGGTGACGAACCAGGAACCGACCCGGATCGGGAACCCGACCACGAGGACCGCCAGCGCGGACGACCAGCGGCGGGACCGGACGACGACGGCGAGCCGCCGACCGACGATCCGGAACTCAGGCCGCCGGAGGGTGCGGCGTTCACGGTTCTCGCCGATCCTGCGCTCGAGCCGGAGCGGATCCTCGAGCGTGGGCGAGTCTCCTGGGACGAGATCGAGGACGCGAACAAGCGGATTCCGCTCTGATCGACGGAGCGGAAAATCGATTCGAAAACCGGTCTAGAACGAGACGGCGTCGGGCGCGTACGGGCTCCCGACCGGCGTCGGATCGCGGTCGCTGTAGCCGACGCGGCCGACGGCCTTCTCGCTGACGGCGGAGTAGACGGCGAGACGCGCGTCGTCGGGCGTCTCGAAGGTTTCGGACTCGAGGCGGGCGAGTACATCGCCGACCGTTTCGGAGCCGTTGGGCAGCTCGAGGGTACGGTCGCCGTACGCCTCGATCAGTTCCTCGGTGGTCGCTGGGTACTCGTGGTCGTCGATGACGTCGCCGGTGCCGTTGAGCAGCATTACGCCCGCTTCTTTGTGAACAATGATTATAAACATTGTCCATAATCGATTTCTAGGCCTCCCCCACTCCTTATATGTCGCGTGTTGGCACGTCGCCGTCTTGCGGTCGGTGGCGGTCGGACTGAGAAACGCCTTTGGTCGGCCGGCCGCTCGAGTGGGGTATGCCCTACGCCGATCTGCACGTCCACACGACGCGGTCCGACGGCAGCCTCGACCTCGAGGAAGTGCCGGCGGCCGCGGACCGCGCCGGCGTGGACGTCGTCGCGGTGACGGATCACGACCGGCTGCAGCCGTTCGACGTGCCCGCCGTCGACCGCGACGGCGTGACCCTCGTCAACGGGATCGAACTCCGCGTCGAGACCGACTCCGGCCAGCGACTGGACCTGCTGGGGTACGGCCTCGAGCCGACGTCCGACCTCGAGTCGCTGGTCGAGTACGTCCAGACGGATCGGGTCGAACGCGGCCGCGCGATCGTCGAGAACGTGGAGGATCGACTCGGGATCGACCTCGACGTGACCGTCACCGACGGCTTCGGGCGGCCACACGTCGCGCGGGCGATCGAGGCCCACCCGGACACCGACTACGACTACGAGGGCGCGTTCGACGCGTTGATCGGCAACGACGGCCCCTGTTTCGTGGCGCGTGACGTCCCCTCGTTCGACGAGGGGCGGCGCGTTCTCGCGGCGGCCGGCAGACTCGTCGCGCTCGCCCATCCGCTGCGGTACGACGACCCCGAAGCGGCGCTCGAGCGGGCGGCAGCCCTCGACGCGGTCGAACTCCGCTACCCGTACGGTCGGGACGTCGACACGACGCCGGTCGAGCGTGCCATCGATCGCCACGACCTCCTCCCGACCGGCGGCAGCGACGCCCACGACGACCGACTGGGACTGGCCGGCCTCTCGCGAGCGGCCTTCGAACGCCTCGGCGTCCTGTCGGATTGACAACTCCGGTTCCGAGAGCGGAGGGTTCAATGCATCGTGGTCCCAATGCCCCCGTATGAACTGCCACTACTGCGATCGCGAGGCCGCGTTCGCAGCCGAATCGGAGGGCCTCAAGGTCGGTCTCTGTGAGGAACATTTCCGAGAACGCCTCCAGGAACTCGCCGAAGCCGACGGCCTCGAGACCCTCAAGGAGAAAGTCGACGTCGATCGGGCCGAGTAACGACGGCTCGAGCGTGCTGAACGGTGCAGCGTGTTGCCGGCGTAACCGTCGCTCCGAACACGGATTCCCCGGAGGCGACGTACCCCGGCCCGTCTCATGCGATTCCTGTCCGTCAGTTCCGGCATACCCGTGACCCGGGGTGGTGGGGACGTCGGTACAGCGATCCGTCTCAGGCGGTGCGGCCGGCGTCGACGTCGATGGCGTCGACCGGGCAGACGTCGACGCAGAGCATACAGTCGATACACTGGGCTTCGTTTGCCGGATCGGCTTTCTCCTCGCTCTCCGGATGCCCCGGCGTCTCGACCCACTCGAAGACGTCGACGGGACAGTCCTCGAGACAGGCACCGTCCGCGATGCAGAGGTCGAAGTCGACCGCGACGTGGGTGCCGTGGATGCCGAGTTCCTCGGGTTCGTCGACCGGCCCCCAGACGTCGTGACCGTTGTGCTCGTCGACTACCTCTCGGTTTTCGTTGAACTGCGGGTCTATGGCCATTGCTAGCAGTTCCAAACGACGGACGGAGACTTAAAAGTACGGACTCCCACCTTCGCCCGAAACCCGCGGTTTTTCCGCGTGTAGCCCGTCCGTTCGCCCATGGAATCCGCACGATCGACCGGCGCTCGAGGGAGGGGGAAGCGCGTCGAGGGGCCGCCGCAGTTAGTATACGACGACGACTGTGGCTTCTGCACCTGGTGTGCGGCCTTCGCGGCCGAACGTGGGACGTTCGACCTCGTGGGATTTTCGGAGCTCTCGCCGGCCCAGCGCAGGCGGCTGCCCGACGACTACGAGTCGTGTGCCCACCTGTTGACGGCCGACGCGGTCTACTCCTGCGGCGAGGCGATCGAGGAGACCCTGGCCCGCGTCGAGACGCCCTCGCGGGTTCTCGCGGCCGCGTTCCGGCGACTCCCCGGCGCGGAGGCGGTTCGCGAACCGCTGTACCGGGAGGTCGCCGACCGCCGGGGACTGTTCGGTCGGATCGTCAGCCGGGAGCCGCCGGTCCGGGACGACGACTGACCGCCGTCGCGGTCGCGTAGCATCGGTTCGCGGCGGCTAGACGCCCGCCTCGAGGTCGACGAGTCGGTCGTCGAGCAGTTGGCGCGTCCAGACGGCGAAGCCGTGATCGCGGCCGTATGTCCAGACGGCCGTCTCCTGGAGGACGTCCGGCAGGTCGCTCTCTTTGATTCCCGTGGCGACGATGGCCTCCTCGTCGACCAGCAACAGTCGTCCTGGCCACTCGCCGTAGACGGCGTTCGTGGTCTCGAGGTCGTCCGCGACGACGACCGTCGCCCCCGAGTCCGCGTCCGCGAACGTCTCGCGGACGTCGTCGGTAGGTACCTCGACGACGACGTCGACGCCGCGATCGACGGCGTCGCGAAGCCCCTCGTGGACGCGCTCGTCGACCGTCTCTTCGGCGGCGACGATGAGGTGGATCGACTCCGACGCGTCTTCGAGGAACGTGTCGATTCGGTCGGCCACCTGTTCGGTCCGGGAGATCGCCCACATGCCCTCGTTCTCCCGCGAGTCGGGTCGCTCGAGCTGTTCGAGGGCGTTCTGGGCCGCGTTGATCCGGGAGTCGTAATCGTCGCGGATGCGGTCGATGGCCGTCTCGATCGAGACGGCCTGGAACTCGCGCGGGTCGGATTGCTGGACGCTCACCAGCCCCTTCCGCTCGAGGCGTTCGACGGTGTCGTAGACGCGCGAGCGGGGGACGTCGGCGACGTCACTGATCTCCTTGGCGGTTCCGCAGTCGATGCGGGCCAGGGCGACGAAACACCGCGCCTCGTACTCCGTGAGCCCGAGGTTCGATAGCGTCCGAATCGCCTCGTCGCTGTTCGACACGGTCGGCGTACGCGCTGGCGCGGTTAAAGCGCCGGGCCGTCGCCTGACGAGTCCGCCGTCTGCGGGCCGGTGCCGAGCGGCCGGAACTCGGTGCTGCCGCAGGGACAGCCGTCCGTACTGCCGATCGGATGCTCGACCGTCGTCCCCGAGAGCCAGACCGCGAGCGCCCGACCGCAGTCGATACAGCGTGCCGCACCGCGGGTTCTCCCCGTCGTCATGCCCGTACGTCGGTCGGTAGCCCCCATAAGCGACGCGTGAGTTCGCCGGTGGTAGCCGGGACGGTGTTACGGCTGTAACGACAGGTGTCGGGATCAGTACCCAAGGGAGAACGCCCAGTTGATCGCGAGCGCGACGAAGACGGCCGCGAGCAGCGCCGCGAGGACGCCGAAGGCGACGCCCCAGCCGAACAGATCCGCCAGCAGCCCCGTGAGAACGGAGCCGAGCGCGCCGACGAAGCCGTAGACGCTGCGCACGAGGCCGAACCCGGTGCCGCGTTCGGACTCGGAGAGGGCGTCCATGAACCGCGGCAGGAGCGCCGCACCCCAGCCGAGCCCCGTGCCGACGAGGACGACGGCGGTCACGACCGCGACCGGCCCGGGGACGGCGATCAGCAGGACGAAGCCGACGGCCGCCAGCACCATACAGCCCGCCGTCGCGAAATCCCGACCGATCCGATCGGAGACGATTCCGACGCCGACCTGCGTGATCGCCTGCACGACGAAGTAGCCCGCGAAGACGACCCCAGCGAGTTCGGGCGACTGTTCGCGGTGGTCGATCAGGAACGTCGGCAGGAACGACGACACCGCCTGCCAGACGAACGCGGCCGCGATGGCGAGACAGATCGGGAACGCGATCTCCGGCCGCGAGAGGACTCCGAGCACGCCCTCGAGTTCGAGTTGTTCTCCCAGCGGCTGGTCGGGGTGGCGTGGCTCGGTCGGGCGGACCCGCCAGGCGAACAGGACGAAGACGGGAACGGCCATCGCGGCACCGATCGCGACGGCGGGCCGCCAGCCGTAGCGGACGCCGATCCAGGCGGCGATCGGCGGCGCGACGAGGCCGGCGAGGGGACCGCCGCTGTTGTGGACGCCGATCGCGGTCCCGATGTCGTCGTAGGTCCGGGTCAGCAGCGTCGTCGCGACGCTGTAGTGCAGGCCCGCGACGGCACCCAGTCCGATCGTCCCGAGCAGGAAGAGGACGAAGACCGGGGAGACGGCGAGAAAGAGGCTCGCGACGGCCGTCCCGCCGACCGCGAGCAGGATGATTGGCCGCTCGCCGTAGTGATCGGCCAGCACGCCGCTGGGGAACTGCGCACCGAAGTAGGCCATCCACATCCCGGTCAGCGCGACGCCGATCACCGTGTTCGAGACGCCGAACGAGTCCGTGATCTCGGTCACCACGGGACTGATCGCCAGCCGACCGACCATCGTCGCGAAGAACGCGAGCGTACACAACGCGAGCACCGTCTCTCGGTAGCGCCACCTCATCGATCTCCCTCCGTCGTCTCGTCGCCTTCCGCCATCGTCGCCGTCATCGCATCGCCTCCCGTCGTCATCGTCGTCGGTTCCTCCGTCCCAGCGCCATCGATCGTTCCGGTCTATCCGTCGCTCCCTCTGCCAAATGAGGGTGTCGCTCCCGGCAGGCGACGCCTCGAGCGCGACCGCGAACGCACCGCTTTTGCCCGTTCCGTGGGTACCACCGGTATGGACCTCACACATCGCCCGCGGCGACTCCGACGGGACGGCGTCCGCGGTCTGGTCAGCGAGACGAGCCTCGAGCCGTCGGACCTGATCGCGCCGGTGTTCGTCGACGCGACGACCGACGAGCGGGTACCGATCGAATCGATGCCCGGTCACGAACGCGTGCCCGTAGACGAGTCGGTCGCCCGCGTCGAGGAAGTCCTCGAGACCGGCGTCGAGGCGATCATGCTGTTCGGCGTGCCCGAATCGAAGGACCCCGAGGGCACCCGTGCCTGGGCCGAAGACGGCGTCGTCCAGGAAGCGACCCGGCGGATCACCGACGAGACGGACGCCTACGTCATCACGGACGTCTGTCTCTGCGAGTACACCGATCACGGCCACTGCGGCCCGCTCGAGGAGGAACTCCGCGGTGAGATCGACCACGAGCACGGGTCGGCCTGCGACCCGACGCTGACGGTCGACAACGACGCGGCGCTCGAGTCGCTCGAGCGCATCGCCGTCTCGCACGCCGAGGCGGGCGCGGACATGGTCGCCCCAAGCGGGATGATGGACGGCATGGTGGCGGCCATCCGCGAGGCACTCGACCGCGAGGGATTCGAGCACGTCCCGATCATGAGCTACGCGGCCAAGTACGAGAGCGCCTTCTACGGGCCGTTCCGCGACGCCGCCGACGGCGCGCCCGCTTTCGGTGACCGTCGCCACTACCAGATGGATCCCGCCAACGCCCGCGAGGCCCGCCGCGAAGTCGCTCTCGACGCCGAACAGGGTGCGGACGTGTTGATGGTCAAACCCGCGCTCCCGTACCTCGATATCGTCTCCCTCGTCCGTCGGGAGTTCGACCACCCCGTCGCCGCCTACAACGTCTCCGGCGAGTACGCCATGCTGCACGCCGCCGCCGAGAAGGGGTGGCTCGACCTCGAGGCGGTCGCCCACGAGTCGCTGCTGTCGATCAAGCGCGCGGGTGCGGACCTGATCCTGACCTACTTCGCGGAGGACGTGGCCCGATCGCTGGAACGCGGTCGGTGATCTCCGCCGGGGACGATCGTATTCCCCGAGGAGACGTTCGTTTCCCGGTGAATTTTTGGGGCTGAGGCAGAACGTCGGGGACATGAGCGACGCTCGAGACGGGGTCGAGACCCGGTACGACGAACGCGAACCGACGGACGAGGATCCACACCGAACGGCGTCGGTTGCGGACGGACTGCCGCTGCTGCCCGACGAGACCGTGCTGGTCGACGCGAAACCGACGTGGTGGGTGTGGGCGGCCCATCTCACAATTGCCGGTCTCGTCGGCGTGGGCGGGCTCCTGTCCGCGTTCGTCGACGCTATCGTTGCGATACCGGCGCTGGTCTTCGCGTCGCTCGTCGGCGGCTACGTCTGGTACCGACGCAACCGGGTTCGCTATCTGGTGACCGATCGTCGAATCGTCGTGATCACGGGGTACTTCGGGAAGACGACGACCGAGACGTGGATGGAGGACGTTCGCGGGATGCAGACGAGTGCGTCGCGGTTCGAACGCCGACAGGGGTACGGGACGATCACGATCTCCCACGGCGTGATCCCCACCGGATTCGTCCGCACGAGAGGGCTCCAGCTGGCGGGTATCCCCGACTACGAGAACGTGGCTGCTGCGATTAGACAGCGCCAATCCGAACGGAAATCCGGCACACGCTGATCGGACGACCGCTTACGGGGTGCCGCTGGCGGCAATCGGTGTCGTCTCGAGGCGACCCGTTCCCGGGTCGCGGACCTACTGCCATTCGGACGTTCGTCCATTGCGATCGAATTCTTGCGTCAGTCCGGCAAGTTCTGCCGCGCGCGAGCAGTATCGGCCTGCTCGAGCCCCGACTGTGTCCGCTCAGGACAGTGATCGCGATTCGGCCCGGTTATTCTGGGTTTACGAACTGCGAATATATAACCACGACGCGAAACATCCGCAAGATCGAATTCCCTTATACACATTAGATCACCTCTAGATTTGTTCGCTTGTGCCTATTACGGCAAAGTTATTCGACGATCTTCAACACTAATCCTTATATGGTGGTGGTACATCGGGAACAGACGTGATTCAGAAGACAACCATGAGTACGAATGGGGATTACATGGACAAACGTCTATTCGGTATCGGTGAGACGAACGAACGCGAGGTGATCGCCTGATGGATCCGGTTCTCCTGCAGGCGGCGACCGACCTGTCGGCCATCGTCGACGGCGTCAACCTCGCGTGGGTGCTCGTCGCCACGTTCCTGATCTTCTTCATGCACGCTGGCTTCGCCATGCTCGAGGCGGGGCAGGTGCGCTCGAAGAACGTGGCGAACCAGTTGACGAAGAACCTGCTGACCTGGAGCGTGGGCGTCGTCGCCTTCTTCTTCGTCGGTGCCGGCGTGGCCGCCCTCACGGGCTCCGTGACGGGCGGCGGCGACTACGGCGGGATCTTCGCCACGCTCGAGGCGGCCGATCCGAACGAGTGGGTCGAGTGGCTCTACGGCGCGGTGTTCGCGATGACCGCCGCGACGATCGTCTCCGGGGCCGTCGCCGGCCGTGCGAAGCTTCGCGCGTACGTGACGTACACCCTGTTGCTCGCGGCGGTCATCTACCCGGTCGTCGAGGGGTTCACCTGGGCCGGTGGCCTGCTGGCGATCAACGAGAACGCCGCGAACGGGTTCATCGCTGACGCCATCGGCGTCGGCTTCCACGACTTCGCGGGCGGCATGATCGTCCACGGGATGGGCGGCATCGCCGGCCTCACCGCGGCGTACGTGATCGGGCCGCGCCTCGACCGGTTCAACGAGGACGGCTCCGCGAACGTCATTCCGGGTCACTCGCTGACCTTCGCCGTGCTCGGGACGCTCGTGCTCGCGTTCGGCTGGTACGGCTTCAACGTCGGCACCGCCGCGACGGTCCTCGAGATCAACGAGGCCGGCGAGATCGTCCTCGGCGACTTCGCGTTCGTCGGTCGCGTCGCCCTCGCGACGACGCTCGGGATGGCCGCCGGTGCGATCGGTGCCGGCGGCGTCGCCCTCGCCAAGACGGGCAAGGTCGACACGCTCTACGTCGCGAACGGACTGCTCGCCGGTCTCGTCGCGGTCACCGGCATCGCCGACGTCGTCACCTGGGTGGGTGCGCTCGGCATCGCCTTCATCGCCGGCGCACAGCTACCGATCGTCTTCGAACTCACCGAACGCGTCGGCATCGACGACGTCTGTGCGGTGTTCCCCGTCCACGGGAGCGCGGGCGTCATCGGCTGCCTGCTGATCCCGTTCGCCCACGTCGACGGCTTCTCCGTCGAGTTGCTCACGGCCCAGGTTGCGGGAGTCGCCGTGATCGCCGTCTGGACGGTCGTCGCTACCGCCGCCGTCTTCGGCGTCTTCAAGGCGATCGGCCAGGCCCGCGTCTCGCCCGACCACGAACGCGACGGCCTCGACGTCTCCGAACACGGCGTCGACACCTACCCCGAATTCGGCCAGCCCGACGTCGCCACGGACGGCGGGACCGAGGAGAAGATCATCCGCGCGGACGGGGGCGAGCCGAACGACGGCGAGATCAAGATGGTCACCGCGATCATCCGCCCCGACAAACTCGGCGAGGTCAAGAAGGCGCTAGCGGAGGTCGGCGCGCCGTCGCTGACGGTCACCAACGTCTCCGGCCGCGGCTCCCAGCCCGCGAAGAAGGGCCAGTGGCGCGGCGAGGAGTACACGGTCGACCTCCACCAGAAGGTCAAAATCGAGTGCGTCGTCGCCGACGTGCCCGCCCAGGAGGTCGTCGAAGCCATCGCCGACGCGGCCAACACTGGCGAACCCGGCGACGGCAAGATCTTCGTCCTCCCCATCGAGGACGCCTACCAGGTTCGCACCGGCAAGACCGGTCAGGACGCCGTCTGAGCGGCCTGACAGTTCGGACGCGGTATCGATTCCGTCGGTGCCGATTCGAGGCCGCTCGTACTCCATCCGGGAGCGGCGTGCGGTTTTCGGAGCCTCGAGATGACGCCAGGCGGACGCAGTGATCGGTCTCGAGGGCCGCGACCGACTGCTGGCGTCGGACGGGGGTGGATCACTGGTCGGTGGCGTCGGATCACGACTCGGTGCCGGTCGTCGACGGGACCCCGTCGCGCGGACGGACCTCGCGACGTCGTGATCGCCGGCGTCTATTTTCAGTCGTGAAATAATTAGGAATCCACTATTACGTCACGCACCGTAGAACGTGGCATGTCACCACGCAACCCGGGGGCGGGTGCGGATTCGGTTCGTATGGGGGCGAACCCGGTCGGCTCGAGCGGCGGTGATCGGCCGTGAGTCGGGGCGAGGTCTGGCTGCAGTACGGCGCGGCGGCGACGCCCATCGATCAACCCAACCGGACGTTCGGCTTCCTGGGGCGGGAGGAGCCCCGCTTTGGCACGTTCCCGACGGAGTTCATCTCGGTCGTCGACGTCGGCCTCTACGAGGACGAGGGGAAGATCGAGCTATCGGCCGTCAAAGACCGCCTCTACCGCCGGTTCTCCAACGGGTTCGAGGAGGTCGAACTGGCGACGCTGCTCGAGGTGCTCCGCGAGGAGACGACGTTCACCGAGCCGGAGATGCGCGTCCTCGTTCTCTACGGCTGGTTCGACGTGGACGCCGACCTGGCGGCGGAGTTGCTCGGGTGCGACCCGGGTGCGGTCGAATCGACGGTCGAAGCGATCCACGAGAAACGCGAGCGGGCGGAACGGACGGCCACGATTACGTTCCTGCCGGAGTGAGCCGACTCGCGATCGTCGTTCGTCGTCGTTCCTCGAGTTCGCCGCCGTGATCGGGTCCTGCGGGTGGGTCGCCGCTCGAGGCCCGAAGCGGCAGGGGTCGGATCGACCTCGGTGCGACGTCGCTCGGGACGACCTCGGTACTACTTTGCCCGAGGATTCCTAACGCCCGCGTATGAACGACGACAACTCACGGGAGCTGTACGACCGAGCGCTGTCGGTCATGCCGGGTGGCGTCAACTCGGCCGTCCGGGCGGCGATCGAACCGTATCCGTTCTTCGTCCGGAAGGGCGACGCCGGCCACGTAATCGACGCCGACGGTACCCGTTACGTCGACTGGGTGATGGGGCTTGGACCGCTGTTGCTGGGTCACGACCTGCCCGAACCCGTTCAGGCCCGGATCCAGCAGAAAGCCAGCGAGGGGCCGATGTACGGCACGCCCACGGAGATCGAGGTCGACCTCGCGGAGTTCGTCGTCCGCCACGTCCCCAGCGTCGAGAAGATTCGCTTCGTCAACAGCGGTACGGAGGCGACGACCTCGGCCGTCCGCCTCGCTCGCGGCTACACGGGCCGGAACAAGATCGTCGTCAACCAGGGCGGCTACCACGGTGCCCAGGAGTCGACGCTGGTCGAGGGCGACGCGGAGAACCCTCGACCCTCCTCGGCGGGGATTCCCCAGTCGTTCAGCGAGCACACGCTCCCGGTGCCGTTCAACGACGAGGAAGCGGTCCGCGAGGTCTTCGCGGAGCACGGCGACGACATCGCCGCCGTCCTCACGGAACCCATCCTCGGTAACTACGGGATCGTCCACCCCGAAGAGGGCTACCACGAGTTCCTGCGTGACATCACGGAGGAACACGACTCCTTGCTGATCTTCGACGAAGTGATCACGGGCTTCCGCGTCGGCGGCCTCGGCTGCGCCCAGAGCGAGTTCGGCATCACGCCCGATATCACGACCTTCGGCAAGATCGTCGGCGGCGGCTTCCCCGTCGGGGCGATCGGCGGCCGCGCCGAGATCATCGAGAACTTCACTCCCTCCGGCGACGTCTTCCAGGCCGGCACCTTCTCCGGCCACCCCGTCACGATGGCCGCCGGCCTCGAGACGCTCAAATTCGCCGCGGAGAACGACGTCTACGAGCACGTCAACGGGCTGGGCGACCGCCTGCGCGAGGGCCTCGAGGAGATCGTCGCGGATCAGGCCCCCGAGTACACCGTCGCCGGCACGGACTCGATGTTCAAGGTGATCTTCACCCGGGACGGCGAGGCACCGACGAACGCCGCCGACGTGAAAAACGCCGAAACCGACCGCTGGCGGCGCGTCTTCTGGGGGCAGATGAAAGCACAGGGCGTGTTCCTCTCGCAGAACCAGTTCGAGTGCCAGTTCGTCAGCTACGGTCACACAGAGGAGGACGTCGACCGGACCCTCGAGGCGTACAAGCACGCGCTGTAGCGACGGCCGGTACCGCGTCCGCCACCGACCAACCGGACGTCATCCCCGCCGAGAGCGCGCTCAGTCGTCGGCGCTGCTCGTTTCGTCGTTTCCGAAGATGCGGTCGGCGACGACGTGATCGGCGCTCTCCGATCCGGTCGGCTTCCGCTGGAAGAGGAGTTTTGCGGCAACGTCCCACGCGAAGAGGACTGCACCGGCGATCAACAGCGTGTCACCCGGCATCCGCAGCCAGAACAGCGTCTGGACGAGTCCGCTCTCGTAGAACTCGAGGCTTCGCGCGGCGGCGTAGCCCTCGGTGAACGCGGTCTCGAGTTGCAGGAAGCCAACTGGCAACAGCGACAGGACCAGCATGAGCGCCAGCCCACTGTTACAGAGCCAGAACGACCACCGGAGGCGTTTCTCGGACCACGTCTCGGTCCGGGTCGTCACCCGGAGGACGTAGACGGCCATTCCCATCGCGAGCAAGCCGAACGCGCCGAACATCGCGCCGTGAGCGTGGGCGACGGTGAGGTAGGTGCCGCTCTGGAAGTAGCTGATCACCGGCAGGTTGATGAAAAAGCCGGTGACGCCGCCGCCGACGAAGTTCCACACCGAGGAGGCGACGATGAAGTAAAACGCCATCCGGTATGGAAACGTCGTCCCGGCACCGTCCATCGCACGGTACTGGCCGAGCGCCTCGTAGAGGATAAACAGCAGCGGGATGAACTCGAGCGTCGAGAAGACGCTGCCGATCGGGAGCCACACCTCGGGCAGGCCGGCCCACCAGTAGTGGTGGGAGACGCCGATGACGCCGCTGCCCATCACGAGCGCGGCCTGAACGATGACGGCCTTCTCCGCGGATCTCTTCGAGAGGAGGTTCATCGAGACCAACGTAAGGGCGATGACGACGAGGATGAAAAACTCGAAGACGCCCTCGACCCACATGTGGACGACCCACCAGCGCCAGAACTCCGTCGTGACGAAGTTCGTCTCGGGCGTATAGAGGAAGCCGGCCATGAACAGCAGACCGATCGAGCCGCCCGCGTAGACGATCATGTGGGCGAGTCCGTAGCGCGGTTCGCGGTCCAGCAACGGTTTGAACCCGCGGGCGACGAGGGCGATCCATCCCAGGAACCCGACCAGCAGGCCGGCCTGCCAGAGCCGGCCGATCTCGAGGTACTCGAGGCCCTCGTTGCCGAGCAGCCACCAGAGCTGGCCGTCGAAGACGTTGTTGACGCCGAGCCAGATCCCGACGAGACCGCCGACGGCGACGACCAGCAACGCGCCGATCAGACCCTTGATATACAGCGCTTGCCGGCGCGGCTCGCGGCCGGTCAACAGCGGCGCGAGAAACAGTCCGACGCCGAGCCACATCGTCGAGATCCAGAGGATTCCCAGATCGACGTGCCAGGTTCTGGCGATCGTCCACGGCAGGTACTCGAGGACGTCGATCCCGACCAGTTCCTGCAGTCCGAAGAAGCCGTCGCGCTCGACGTAGTAGTGGGCGAGCAGGCCGCCCAGAAACGTCTGTAGAACGAACAGCAACGCACCGATGAGGACGAATCTGGTGCTCAGTAACTGGCTCGGCGTGAGATCGATCTCGTTCGGGTGGGGGATCGAGACGCCTTCGGCGTCGGGTTCGGGGATCTCGATCGCCCGGTAGAGCCAGATCGCGACCCCCGCGCCGGCGACGAGCAGCACCATCGAAACGACGCTCCAGGTCATCACCGGGCCGCCGGCGTCGTTGCCCGCCGCGGGCGAGTACGGGAAGTCGTTGGTGAAGGAAGCCTCCGAATCCGGACGCTCGGTATGGGAGATCCAGGCGGTCCACAGCGCGAAGTCGGCGAACCGCTCGGCCTCCGCCGCGGTGGGGATCAGCCCCTCCTGGATGCCGCGTTCGCGATCGCCCTCGTGGTAGCGCTCGACGTACTCCTGCCGGACCTGTTCGTGGGCGTACGCTTCCGCCCCGGAGTACTCGACTCGGTCGCCGTCGGTGTACTCGCTCGACTGCAGTTCCTGCCGGACCTGCGCGTCGATCGCAGCCTGTTCCGACGCATCGAGCCCCTCGTAGGCCGTCTCGTGCTCTTCCTGCGCGTAATAGTCGCGCATGTACTCGGTCTTGGACTCGAGCGTATCGGCCGTGTAGTCGACGTCGTAGTAGCTTCCCCGGCCGAGCATCGACCCCTGGTTCATCAGGCCGTTCTCCTGGAAGACTGTCTTCCCGTCCCGGACGTCGTCGGCGGTTGCGACGGGTTCGCCGTCGGGTCCGACGACCGTCTCCGGAATCTCCGGTTCGTTCTCGTAGGAGAGCCACGCTCCGCCGGTCATGACGACCAGGTTCACGACGAAGATCGCCGCGAGAAACGTGGCTAACTGCTTTCTTGTTACGTTCACGCGGAACGCTACCGGATAATAGCCCGTTAAGCGACCCCCGGTTTCCTACGAACTGGCAACCGGTCCGAACCGGTTCGGGAACGCTACTATTTTATTCCGAATTATATTTCGAAACTAACGGTTAGTTCAATGCCTGGCTATTCGTATTGCTCCCCGTCGCGTTCCGGGGAGACGGGACCGAACGCCAGTCCGGAACGGTCCCGATATCCGTCCGCTTGCTCGTTCCCGTTCGGTTCGACGTGACCAGTTGCCGACCCGCCGAACAAGCGAGCGCTTTTCATACCCGAGGCCACCACTACCGCCTATGAGAACGCGCGGGACGTTACGACTGGCGACGCGGGGCTCGGCCCTCGCCCGGCGGCAGGCGGGGCTGGTCGAGGAGGCCCTCGAGGACCGACGGTACGAGGTCGAACTCGTCACCGTCGAGACGACGGGCGACCAGGTCAGGGACGAACTCATCCACCGGCTGGGCAAGACCGGTGCCTTCGTCCGCGAACTCGACGAGCGCGTCCTCGAGGGCGACCTCGACGGGGCGATCCACTCGATGAAGGACATGCCGACCGAACAGCCCCGCGAACTCGTGACGGCCGCCGTCCCCGAGCGGGGAGCACCGGGCGACGTCCTCGTGACCCCCGACGGCGCGTCCCTCGAGGACCTCCCCCAGGGCGCGACCGTCGGCACCTCGAGCCTCCGACGCCGCGCCCAACTGCTCGCCGAGCGTCCCGACCTCGAGGTCGAGCCGCTGCGGGGCAACGTCGACACGCGCCTCGAGAAGCTGCTCGCGCCGTCGCTACAGGCCGAACACGAGCGTCGCCTCGAGGCCGAGGAGAGCGAGGACGACGAGACCGAGGAGAGCGAGGACGACGAGACCGAGGAGAGCGAGGACGACGAGACCGAGGAGAGCGAGGGCGACGGGGACGACGACCCCGCGTACGACCGCACCGTCGACGAGTGGTTCGACGACCGCTCGGAACTCGAGAAGCAGGCGCTCGGCCGGGAGGTCGAGACGGAGTACGACGCGATCGTCCTCGCCGAAGCGGGCCTCGAGCGCAGCGGGCTCGCCCACTACGTCCGGTACCAGCGACTTCCGACGGAGACGTTCACCCCGGCACCGGGCCAGGGGGCGCTCGCGGTGACGGCGACCGACGGCGAGACCGCCCGGAAGATGCAGTCGGCGATCGACCACCCGCGGAGCCGGGTGGAGACGACGGTCGAACGGACGATCCTCGCGGAACTCGGCGGCGGCTGTATCGCCCCCGTGGGCATCTACGCGATCGTTCAGGGCGAGTACGTCCACACGACGGTCCAGGTTTTCGACCGGGACGGCCAGGAGTCGGTGACCGGCACCCGCGACTTGCCGATCGAACGCCACGCGAGCGCCGCCCGTGAATTCGCACAGGATCTGGCCGACCGCGGGGCGGCAGAACTGATCGAACGTGCAGAAGACGAGGCCGGGAGCGCGGATTCTGCCGTCGCCGAGGAAGATAAACCGGCGGGCAAGTAGATGCATGGTACGGAGATGGAAGGAGCCGAACCGGACGCGGCGCTCGGGACCGTCTATCTCGTCGGCAGCGGCCCCGGCGATCCCGAACTGCTGACCGTCAAAGCCCGACGACTGCTCGAGGAGGCCGATCACGTCCTCCACGACAAGCTTCCCGGCCCGCGGATCATCGACCTGCTCCCCGAGGATCGCAGCGAAGACGTCGGGAAGCGCGCCCACGGCGATCGAACCCCCCAGTCCGAGATCAACGAGCGACTGGTCGAACTCGCCCGCGAGGGCAAGGACGTGGTCCGACTGAAGGGCGGCGACTCGTTCGTCTTCGGCCGCGGCGGAGAGGAGGCCCACCATCTCGCATCGCACGGCATTCCCTTCGAGGTCGTCCCCGCGGTCACCTCCGCGATCGCCGCACCCGGCGTCGCGGGGATTCCCGTCACCCACCGCGATCACGCCTCGACGGTGTCGATCGTCACCGGCCACGAGGACCCGACCAAGGCGGAGTCGGCGGTCAACTGGGAGGCGCTGGCCGAAACCGGCGGCACGATCGTCGTCCTCATGGGCGTGACCCGGCTCCCGCAGTACACGAGCGCCCTCCACGAGGCGGGGATGGCCGCCGATACGCCGGTCGCGCTGGTCGAACGCGCCACCTGGCCGAACCAGCAGGTCGCGACCGGCACCATCGAGACCATCGCCGACGTCCGCGACGAGGTCGGGATCGAACCCCCCGCGGTGACGGTGATCGGTGACGTCGCGGGCACCCGCGAGTCCGTCGTGGAGTTCCTTCAAAACGACTACGGGAACCCGGCCGAAACCACCGCCCAGGAACCAGGATGAGCGACCAACCCACCGTAGCCGTCTTCCGCCCCGACGACGACCGCCTCGCGGACGCCCGCGCCCTGCTCGAGCGACTCGGTGCCGACCCCGTCGCGGATCCGATGCTCGCGGTCGAGCCGACAGACGCCACCCCCCGGACCGACGCCGACGTCGTCGTCTTCACGAGCAAGACCGGCGCGGAACTCGTCGCCGCGGCGGGCTGGGACCCCGACGACGAACGCGTCTGTGCGATCGGCCCCGCGACCGCCGAGGCGCTCCGCGAGGCGGGGTACGCGGTCGATTTCGTCCCCGAGACCTACACCTCGAGCGGCCTCGTCGAGGCGCTCACCGGGAGCGACGACGTCGTCGTCGAGGGCCGGCGCGTCGAGGTCGCCCGCAGTGACCACGGCAGCCCGGTGTTGCTCGAGGGACTGTGCGACGCCGGGGCCTACGTCCACGAGACGATCCTCTACCGGCTAGTCCGGCCCGAGGGAAGCGGCGAGTCCGCGGCGCTGGCGGCCGCCGGCGACCTCGACGCCGCCTGTTTCACCTCGTCGCTGACCGTCGAGCACTTCCTCGAGGCCGCCGACGAGCGCGGGATCCGCGAGGAGGCCACCGCCGGACTGGAGGCGGCCGTCGTCGGCGTCATCGGCGACCCGACGGCCGAGACGGCCGCCGATCACGGCCTCGCGGTCGACGTCGTGCCCGCGGAGGCGACCTTCGACGCGCTCGCCCGCGAGACGCTCGCGGCGCTCGAGTCCTGAATCGGCACTCAAGGACGTTCGTCACGGGCGACGTCGCAGCCGTCTCTAGGGGCTGTTTCCGACCTCTATTCGCTCCGAGTGGACGATCAGTAGCGTTGCGTATTGATCGGTGGGTTCGTAGCGGATTTTGGTGAAACGAAGCGCTCTGCTATCGTGGACACGGGGAGTGGCCACGCCGCTCACGGCTCACTCCGTTCGCCGTTCGCTGTTCCGAGGTGCTCACGTTCGTTCGCACCTCGCTCTCCCCAGCCGATTCGTTCGGTCGCTGCGCTCCCTCACTCATCCCTCGCACGGTCTCGGTCGAGCGTCCTCCCTTTTGGTCGGCCGCTCGACAGCGCGCGCCACCGCACGTGGTAGACCATATACGGAACGGGAACTCCACACCATGTACCGATCGATTCGCGGGCCTCGTATCGGCGGTGGGCGATCCGATAGCCGGTTCCGGTCCCGGAACACGCAGTCCGGTCACGTATCCCGCCGTGACGTTAGGCGTCCGCGTAGATGCGTTCGACGCGGTCCTCGAAGCGGTCGAGGATGACGCGGCGCTTCTTCTTCATCGAGGGCGTCAGCATGTCGTTTTCCTCGGTGAACTCCTGGGGGACGAGTTCGAACTGCTTGATCGTCTCGTGTTTCTCGAAGTTCCGGTTGATCCGATCGACCTCCTGCTGGACGTACTCGCGGACCCGTTCGTCGTCGACCATCTCCTGGAGGTCCTCGGGGAGGTCAATCCCCGATTCGTCGGCCCACTCGCGGACGTGTTCGGTGTTCGGAACCAGCAGGGCACCGACGAACTTCTCGCCGTCGCCGACGACCATCGCCTGTTCGATCACCTCGCTGGCGGCGAAGGCGTCCTCGATCGGTCCGGGTGCGACGTTCTTCCCCGTCGAGAGGACGAGCAGTTGCTTGACGCGCTCGCGGAACTCGAGGTAGCCGTCGGGGCGGACGTGGACGATGTCGCCGGTCCGGAACCAGCGCTCGCCGTCGTCGTCCTCGGTGAACGCGGCGTCGGTCTCTCCGGGCTTGTTCCAGTAGCCCTCAGTGACGTTCGGTCCCTTGACGAGCAGTTCGCCGACCTCGCCGTCGTCGTCCTCGAAGGTCGACTGATCGACGACGCTCTCGTCGACTTTCACCTCGACGTTGGAAAGCGGCGCGCCGATCGTGCCGATCTTGACGGCCTCCGGCGGATTCGTCGAGACGACGGGGGCGGTTTCGGTCAGCCCGTAGCCCTCGTAGATGGGCAGGCCCATCGCGTGGTAGAGCCGGCAGAGTTCCGGCGAGAGGCTGCCGCCGCCGCTGATCAGCAGTTCGACGTTGCCGCCGAGCGCCTCGCGAACCGT
>NZ_HG315691.1:192744-194669 GCF_000455345.1 Halopiger goleimassiliensis | reverse complement strand
CCGTCTTCGGTCCGACCAGTTCGAAGTCCTCCTGGAGCGTGTCGGGATCCTCCGCGTAGGCGACGCAACCGCCGCTGGCGAACATGACGAAGTGGCCGGCCGTGCGCTCGAAGACGTGTGCCAGCGGCAGGTACGAGACCGCCAGCGACTCCTCGTCCAGCGTCGGCACGTCGTCGTCCTTGTCCGGTCGCGGGCCGAATCGTTTGCGATTGCCGTTGACGTTCGAGCGGAAGTTCCAGTGGGTGAGTTTCACCCCTTTGGGCTTGCCCGTCGTCCCGCTCGTGTAGATCAGGCTCGCTAGGTCGTCCAGATCCGGCTCGTCGACCCACTCCTGGTAGGTCTCGAGATCGAACGTCTCCTCGCCGCGGTGGTAGACGTCCGCGAGGGTGTAGACGTCGTCGCGGTCGTCGTAACCCTCGAGGTCGTCCATCGAGACGATGAACTCGAGGTCGAGTTCGTCTTCGACCTCGAGGACTCGCTCCAGGAGGGCCTCGTTCTCGACGACGACGGCGGAGGCACCGGGGTCGTCGAGCAGGTACTGGACCTGGTCGGGCGAGGAACTCTTGTAGACGGTCGTGATGACTGCGCCAGCGCCGAGCAACGCGAAGTCGGTCTGTGCCCACTCCATGCGGGTGTCGGCGAAGATGCCGACGCGGTCGCCCTTCGCGACGCCCAGGTCCCGGAAGCCGGCGGCGAGTTTCCGGACGATATCACGCATCTCGGCGTAGGAGATGGTCCGGAACTCGCCCGGGGGTGCCGCCGGGAGGACCGAGTCGGTCAGCGACCGCTCGTAGATCCCCCCTTTGTACTGCTGTGCCGGTCGGTCGGCGTTCCGTTCGGCCGACTCCTCGAACATACGTCCGAGCGTCGTCTCACCGATGACCTCGTCGTCGTACTCCCGTTCTGCGGTCTCCCAGTCCATGGCTTGGCTTCCCATGGGGAGTGGGCCACATTAAACGTTGGTATTGTTTACGAACAATATGTGGGATAGCGACGAGCGCCGGTCGTCGTCGCTCGTCGGAAACTGAACGAGAACGACCGAGTACGGGGGACCGACGCGGCGTCTCGAGGGTGAGACGACCGCTCTACTCGTCGCCGTAGATGCGTTCGACGCGATCCTCGAACTCCTCGAGGATGACCCGTCGCTTCTTCTTCATCGTGGGCGTGAGCATGTCGTTCTCCTCGGTGAACTCCTGAGGGACGAGTTCGAACTGCTTGATCGTCTCGTGTTTCTCGAAGTGCTGGTTGACCCGATCGACCTCTTCCTGGACGTGCTCGCGGACCCGTTCGTCGTCGCACATCGCTTCGGGATCGTCGGGGAGGTCGATCCCTTCTTTCTCGGCCCACTCGCGGATGTGCTCGGTGTTGGGTACCAGCAGAGCGCCGATGAACTTCTCGCCGTCGCCGACGACCATCGCCTGCTCGACGACCTCGCTGGCCGCGAACTTGTCCTCGATCGGTCCGGGTGCGACGTTCTTCCCCGTCGAGAGGACGATCAGCTGTTTGAGCCGGTCCCTGAACTCGAGGTAGCCGTCGGGGCGGATGTGGATGACGTCGCCAGTGCGGAAGAAGCCGTCGTCGGTAAACGAGCGGTCGGTGGCGCTCGGTTTGTTCCAGTAGCCCTCGGTGACGTTCGGCCCCTTGACGAGCAGTTCGCCGACCTCACCCTCGTCGTTCTGGAAGGGTCGCTGGTCGACGACGCTCTCGTCGACTTTCACCTCGACGTTGGAAAGTGCAGGCCCGATCGTACCGACCTTGGCGGCCTCGGGCGGATTCGTCGAGACGACCGGCGACGTTTCGGTCAGCCCGTAGCCCTCGAAGATCGGCAGGCCCATCGCGTGGTAGAGCCGGCAGAGTTCCGGCGAGAGGCTGCCGCCGCCGCTGATCAGCAGTTCGATGTTGCCGCCCAGGGCGTCACGGACGGT
>NZ_HG315691.1:141086-192718 GCF_000455345.1 Halopiger goleimassiliensis | reverse complement strand
CTTCCGTCGGCCCGACCAGTCCGAAATCCTCCTGGAGCGTGTCGGGTTCTTCGGCGTAGGCGACCGTCACGCCGCTGGCAAACCGGAGGAAGTGACCGGCGGTCCGTTCGAAGACGTGCGCCAGCGGCAAGTACGCGACCGCGACGGAGTTCTCGTCGACGGTCGGCGCATCGTCGGGTTTGTCCGGGCGCGGGCCGAACCGTTTGCGATTGCCGTTGACGTTCGAGCGGAAGTTCCAGTGGGTGAGTTTCACCCCTTTGGGCTTGCCCGTCGTCCCGCTCGTGTAGATCAGGCTCGCCAGGTCGTCGCCGTCGATGTCGTCGATCCGCTCCTCGTAGGCCTCGAGATCGAACGTCTCCTCGCCGCGGTGGTAGACGTCCGCGAGGGTGTAGACGTCGTCGCGGTCGTCGTAACCCTCGAGGTCGTCCATCGAGACGATGAACTCGAGGTCGAGTTCGTCTTCGACCTCGAGGACTCGCTCCAGGAGGGCCTCGTTCTCGACGACGACGGCGGAGGCGTCCGGGTCGTCGAGCAGGTACTGGACCTGGTCGGGCGAGGAACTCGTGTAGACGGTCGTGATGACCGCGCCGAGGCTCAACAGCGCGAAGTCGGTCTGTGCCCACTCCATGCGGGTGTTGGCGAAGATGCCGACGCGGTCGCCCTTCGCGACGCCCAGGTCCCGGAAGCCTGCCGAGAGCTTTCGAACGACGTCCCGCATCTCGGCGTAGGAAATCGCCTCGAACTCCCCGTCCGGGGCTTCGGGGAGAACGGAGTCAGTCAGCGACCGGTCGTAGATCCCACCCTTGTACATCTGGGCGGCCTGATTCGTGTACCGGTCGGCTGCGTCCTCGTACATCCGTGCGAGGTTGCTCTCCCCGATGACCTCGTCGTCGTATGCTCGTTCGGCCTCCTCCCAGTCCATAGTTGTGTGGGAACGCATTCCCTGCGATAAAACGTGTCGAAATCGCTTGCAGCGGTCGAATCGTTTATCTCCGTTCGTCCACCATCGGTCGCCGTCTGGACCCGTCGAATGAAGGGGGTGCCCTCGGGCACCCCTCTGTCTCTCAGTCGCGCTCGTCGAGGTAACCGAGTACGCCACGGACGTTCATCCGCGCTTCGGCGCTGACTTTCTCTTCGGTCCAGGCCCCGTCGAGGGCGGCGGTGTCGCCGAAGTAGTCGACGACTGCGTCGTCGTCGCCGAGTTCGTCGCGCTTCTGAGCGACGGCCTCGACCCACCGCTCGAGGACGCGGCCGTACTCGTCGAGCGCGCGCTCGAGGTCGTCACCGACCTCACGGGGTCCGAAGTGTGTGTAGAGGAGGACGTCCGGATCGATCGCTTTGATGGTCTCGAGGTCCGCGAGACACTCCTCGAGGTCGAAGTCCGACGGCGGCGAGGTTTCCTTGATCTCCTCGTTCTCGGGGACCCAGATGCCGGCGGCGTCGCCGGTGAAGACCGCGTCGTTCGCGGGGTCGTGGTAGACGACCTGGTGGAACGCGTGGCCCGGCGCTGCGTGGACCCGGAGTTCGTGATCGCCGAGGTCGATCGTCTCGCCGTCCTCGAGTTCGCGGATGCGCGCTTCGGGGATCGGTTTCGGTTCGACGTAGTACTGCCACTGGTCGCCGACGGCGGCTTTCGTGCCGGCAACCAGTCGGGAGGGGTCGGCCAGAAGCCCCGCGCCGGGAGCGGGGACGCAGACGTCGGCGTTCGGACACGCCTCCGCGAGGAAGCCGGCCCCGCCGGCGTGATCGAGGTGGATGTGGGTCACCGCGATGACTGCCACCTCCTCGCGGTCGATACCGACCTCGTCTACGGCCTCGAGGACGTACTCGTGGTTGGTGCCGATCCCGGTTTCGACGATCGCGGGGCGCTCGGCGTCGAGCACGTAGGCGGCACCGTACTCGGGAGTGTCGTACATGCCGGTGTCGACGTAGTAACAGTCGTCACAGCCGTCGATCGTGACCTTCTCGACCGTTCCGGGGGTCATACTCCGGGAATTGCGTCGCCCAGTCCTATAGTAGCCACTGAAACTCGTTGCACAGTTGTTCGCGGGGCAACCGCCGGTGCTCGTCGCAGTCGCCAGTACTGGGCGTTTCGCCGCGGGGAGCCGTTACGCCCTTTGGTGTTCGTTCCCTCGGGCCACGTATGGACTCGAGTGGCCCCACTGCGACGACAGGGCCATCGGTGAGCGGCGTATGAGTACCGACGACTCCAGGACCGGTTCCCGCTGGGCCGTCGTCCCGCGGCTGCTCGTCGTCTCGGGGATCGGACTGTTCCTGGGCGTCGTCGCGTGGATCGTCGCGTTCGCCGAGACGCTTCGTCCCGTAGACGTCGTCCTCGGTGTCGCGCTCACCGGCGTTCCGGCGCTCGGAATCGTCTGGGCGGGCGCGTTCCTCGAGCGCAGCGAGGTCCGAGTCGAACGGTATCGACGGATCGCTGGCTGGACCGTCGGCGTCTGTCTGGTCTTTCTGCTGATCAACCTCGCGATGATAGTCCCCTACCCCTGGGAACCGTCCGTCGTCCTCATCTGGGGGCTCTGGTCGGTCGTGTTCGGTGTGCTGGGCGGATTCGCCGTCGGCTACGTCGAGGCACGTGCCATCCAGCGGGCGGCCGAGGCGGCGGCCGAACGGGCACGGGCCGAGCAACTCGAGGAGGAACGCGAGGTACTCGGCTACCTGAACGATCTGTTGCGCCACGAGGTGTTCAACAGCGCCCAGATTATCGCGGGCCACACCTCGCTGTTGCTCGACGACGACCTCGACGAACGCTCCCGCCAGCGTCTCGAGACGATCCAGCGCGAGAGCGAGTCGCTCGGCGACGTCATCGAGGACGTCCGGGCGATGCTCGAGGCCAACCGGACCGGCGTCGACTCGCAGGTCGATCTGTCGCGCCTGCTCGCCGACACCGTGGCGGGAGTGCGATCGACGTATCCCCACGCGACGGTCGAGCTAACTGCCCCGGAGTCGGTGGCCGTCACGGGAAACGACGGCCTCAGGTGGGTGTTCTCGAACCTCCTCGAGAACGCGGTCGAACACAACGACGAGGAGCCACGCGTCGACGTCCTCCTCGAGACGACCGGAGACGAGGCGGTCGTCACCGTCTCGGACGACGGTCCGGGCATCCCGCCCCGGATACGGGCGGACCTGTTCGAACGCAAATCGCGCAACCACGGCCTCGGCCTCTACCTGGCTCGCATCATCGCGAACCGGTACGACGGCACCGTCGAACTCGCCGAGACCGGACCCGAAGGGAGTACGTTTACCGTCCGGTTGCCGCTGGCTTCGGACGGGACAGCAGACGCCGACGGTGATCGCGCGAGCGCCGCCGATCCCTCTCGAGCGGATCTCGACGCCGTCCGTTCCTCGGAGTAGGCCCGACCAGGACTCACTCCTCGGATCGGGCCTTCCACTCGCCGATGCCCGAGGGATCGAGGTGGACGTGCGCGTCGCCGACCTCCTCGAGCGCGCGCAGGCGGTCCACGAGTTCCGATTCGACGTCGTGGGCGCGACGGAACGGCATGTCGCCGTCGACCTCGACGTGGACCTCCACCTCGAGGACGGTGCCGTCGTAGAAGACGGCCAGGTCGTGGACGCCCTCGACCTCGGGGTGGTCCTGGAGCGTCCGGGTGATCGCCTCCCGCTGGTCCGGCGAGGCGGCCGCGCCGGTGAGGTAGTCGACGTTCTCGCGGCCGATTTCGACCCCCTGATAGACGACCAGCAAACTGACGAGGCCGCCTGCCAGCGGGTCGAGCAGCGGCTGCTCGAGGAGGACGCCGACGATGCCGACGACGGCGGCGATCGAGGTGTAGATGTCGTTCAGGCAGTCCGTCGCGAGCGCGGTCAGCGCCGTCGAGTCGAGGTCGGCGTTGACGAACTCGGTGTACCGGTAGACGAGGTACATGTCGACCATCGCGAACCCCAGCGCGGCGAGCAACAGGAGGCTGGGCTCCGGCGGGTCCGGCACGAGCAGCCCCTGGACGGACTCCCGGAGCAACAGGAGACCGAGCAACGCGATGACGGCCCCGACGAACAGCGCCGTCAGGGGCTCGATCCGGTCGTGACCGTGTGGATGGGTGTCGTCCGGTTCGTCGAACGACCGTCGGCCCCAGACGAAGACGACGAGGCTCGCGGCCAGGTCCGCCACCGAGTGGGCCGCGTCCGCGATCAGCGCGACGCTGCCGAAGGCGAGTCCCGCGGCCCCCTCCACGAGGATCTTTCCGGCGTTCCCGGCGACGTTTACCCCCGCCGCCTTCGTGAACTGCCGCCGCCCGTCGCCCCCTCGAGCCATTGCCCGATTTAGAGCCAGTCTAACCTTGGGTCTTTTCCTTCCCGCTCGACTCGAGGGTTCCCGGCCGTCTCGAGGCTACGACGCGTCGGTTCCGGCGGGCGCACTGTAGGGAACCGGCCCCGAGAGCGACGGCGACTCCGCAACGCTCATGGCGGATCTGCGACAACGACGGCGTATCCGGGCGATGGGGCCCGCCTAACCCAACCGCCGACGGCGTGGAGTCGATCGCCGTTCGGCTGACGGTCCCTGTCCTGACAGACAGCTATGACGGCCCGTCACCCACTCGTCCGCCTCGAGACGTTCGCCCTGATCGGCATCGGCGGCTTCGCCGGCGCGAACCTCCGGCTGTTCGCGACCGGGATCGTCCCGGAGGTTCCGGGCGTGTTGCTGGTCAACGCCCTGGGAAGTTTCGTACTCGGCTTTCTGGCCTACGAGGCCGAGTACGCCGACCTCCTCGACCGGCGGTCGCGACTCGTCTTCACTACCGGCTTTCTCTCGTCGCTGACGACCTACAGCACGTTCGCCGTCCAGGCTTCGCTGGCCGCAGAGCCGTGGCTGCTCGGGGCCATCGTCGTCGGCAACTACGGCTTCGGTTTCGGGGGCGTGCTCGCCGGTCGGGCGCTCGCACGCTGGATCACGACCGGGATCCGGGCGACGGCCGGAGGTGAGACGGCGTGACCCTCGTGGGCTGGCTCGTCGACGCTGTACCGCTCGTCCCGTTGCTGACCGACGCCGTCACGTTCGATCCGGAGCCGGCACACCTCGTCGGTACTGGCGGTGCGATCGGCGCGAGCCTCCGCCACCTGGTCTATCTGCGGTTCTCGGGCGACCGCTTCCCGACCGCGACGCTCGCGGTGAACGTGGTTGGTAGCTTCCTCCTCGGCGCGGCGGTCTTCGCCGGCCTGGGGGAGTCGACGATGCAGTTACTCGGCGTCGGGATCTGTGGCGCGTTCACCACGTTCTCCTCGTTCTCGGTCGAGACCGTCCAACTGTACGAACGCGGCGACCGCGCCCTGGCCGTCGCGAACGCCGTCGGCAACCTCGTGCTCTCGCTGGCGGCGGTCGGCCTCGCATGGGCGCTCGTCGCGGCCGGACCGATCTGAGCGCCGTCGCGAACGTGTCACGTTCGCGGAGGTATCGCGTTCGAGTTGTTTCCCGCTCGAGCGACCGTCCAGCGCTCGGACGTGTCCTCCCCGTGATCGGTTTCGCCGACTCGCTCCCGGTACACTTAACAGCCAACTGGGTGATTCCCTGATATGAGTGTCCGGGGCGACTTCTGGTCGATCTACCGCGAAGCGCTCCCCATCCTGATCGTCGCACTCGGCGGCGGGTTGTTCGCCGGAGTAGTCCTCGAGCAACTGATCGAGAGCCTCGAGCGCTTTCCCGGACTGTTCGTGATGATCCCCGTCTTCCTGGCGACTCGGGGGAACGTCTACGGGGCGCTGGGTGGTCGGATCGCCAGCGGCCTCCACCAGGGGTTGATCGAACCCCGCTTCGAGTGGGACGAACGGCTCGTCAACGCCGTGCTCGCGTCGTTCATCAACGGTATCGGCATCTCGATCGTGATCGGCGCACTCACCTGGGCCGTCCTCGAGTGGGTCCTGCGCTGGGAGGAGGTGGCCGCGCTGTACGAACTCGTCGGGATCATGCTGATCTCCGGCGTGTTGACCTCGGTCGTCCTCATCGCCGGCCTGCTCGCGTTGATCTTCGTCGGCTACCGCTACGGCTTCGACCCGGACAACCTCGTGGGGCCGATCGTCACCACGCTCGGCGACATCTTCGGCATGTTGTTCATGCTGCTGGCCGTCGGGCTGATGGAGGTGATGGTGTGACCTCGCGATCCACGGAGGTGCGTCGCTGATGGTCGTCCCGGGGGGCTCGCTCGGCACCTGGGACTGGCGATCGATCGTCGGCAACATGTTCCCGCTGCTCGTGGTGCTGTCAGTCATCGTCCTCTGGGCCGGGATCACGCTCGAGTCGGCCGAGGAGGAACTCGCCAGGTTCGCCGTGCTCGCGGTGATGGTGCCGACGATGGTCGACATGGGCGGCAACCTCGGCGCGATCCTGAGTTCGCGGCTCTCGACGCGCTTTCACCTGGGAACGACGGAACTCGACCCACGCGATCGGGAACTGTGGGGTCCCATCGCGGCGGTGCTCGCGCTCGCGGCGACGATCTTCACGGCCCTCGCGATCGGTGCCGCGGCGATCGATTACCTCTTTTTCGGCGCGGAGGTCGGCCTCGTCCCGCTGTTGACGATCTCGCTGGTCAGCGGCATGTCCGTCGCCGTCCTCGCCGTCGTCTTCAGCTTCCTCGCGACCTACGGCTCCTACCGGCTGGGGATCGACCCCGACGACACCACGATCCCGATCGTCACCAACGTCGTCGACGTCTTCGGGATGCTCATCTTCATCGGCGTCTCGAGTCAGGTACTCGGCTTCTGAACGCCGCGCGTCAGACGCCCGTCGGCCGGTCTGCCGGGCGTCTGACGGAGTTTCAAGTGTCCCGATGTGGCCGTCGTCTCCATGTCCGAGGACTCCCTCGACGTCCGTATCGCCCGTCAGGTCGCCGCCCGCGAAGCCGTCGATCCGATCGCGCTCGAGCCCCCGCTGTACGAGGTGATCGACCTCGAGGCGCTCGAGGCGCTGGTGACGCGCCGCTCCGGCGACCTTCAGGACGCCACCAACGCTGACGATGCCGAGGACGCCGACGACGGTGCGGACGGCGAGGACACCGAGGACGCGCCCACGTTCGCGGGACAGCTCTCGTTCGAGTACTGCGGCTACCTCGTAACGGTCGATGACACGGGTGCTGTGGACGTCTCGCCGGCTTCGGGCGACGGCGACGTCGATGCTGGAGCCGACGGTGACGCTCGAGCCGACGTCGGCGGTCCGGTGACTCGATCCGGGGACTGGTCTGTCGGTCGTTCCGGTGCCCGCGCCGAACGCACGCGATGACCCGAGCGATCGTTCCCTTCGCCGTCGCGACCGCGGTGCTCGTCGTGGGCGTGATCGTCTACTTCGAACTCGTGCTCGCCCTGCTCGAGGCGACCGCGGGGACCGACGGGGGACCGATCGATCCGATCTGGCGGCTCGGCGGCTGACTCGCGAGAGCGTCGACACCAGAGCAAACCGGCGTCAGGCCGTCGACAGCGCCTCGAAGTCGGCCGCGGCGGTCCGGGTCCCTTTCGAGATGAGCACGTCGCCGGCCTGCAGTTCGACGTCGCTGTCGCCGACGAGGATCCATCCCTCTTCGGGCCGGCGGATCGCGATCACCGACATCGTCGACTCGGCGTCGGGAACGCCCGCGGAGACGGCGGTTCCGTCGAGGTCGCTGCCCGCGTCGACCTGGACGCGGGTGATGATCTCGTCGCTCTCCTCGACGGCCAGTCGGACGACCGGGTGGACGTCCAGGTCCCGGAGGACCCCCTCGCTGATGTCGACGGCGGCGTCGCTGATGACCTCCGTGCTGCTCCCGAGCTGGATCAGGCCCCGGAGGACGACGGGGTCCTCGGCGTCGGCGGCCGCCCGCAGCGTCCAGGCTCCGAACCGGGACTCCATCGCGTCGACCTCGACCTCGAGGTTGCGGACCTCCTCGGCCAGCCCCTCGCTGTCGAAGAGGACGCTGCTGTAGGCGAGGTCGACCGCCAGTTCCGAGAGGTTCTTCATGTGGATGATGGTGTCGACGGCCCGCTCGAGGTCGTCGACCTCGGCCCCGTCGTCGACGACCGGCGACTCGTAGGCCCTGCCGGTCAGCGTCTCGTAGACCTCGTCGATCGCGGGTTCGGGACCCCGGAGGAGGGCCACGTCGTCGGTCTCGACGGTCGTCGTCGGGCCGGGGTTGAGCAGCCACTCGTCCCCGCGGCGCAGGGCGATCACCCGGACGCCCGTTTCCGACTCGAGGTCGATGTCCTGCAGGGTTCGGTCGGCGTACGGCGAATCGGCGTCGACGACCCCCCGGACGAGCGTCTCCGCGGCCTCGGGCAGTGCGGCTCGCATCGCCTCGGGCAACCCCATCTCCTCTAAGACGACCTTGGCGATGTCGCCGGCGGCGTCGCTGATGTCGTCGGCCGCGCCGACGATCCCGAGCACGGGGGCGAGTTGCTCGGCGTCGTCGGGGTTACGAACCGCCATCATCAGGCTCATCCGCGCGCGCAACTCGAGGACGTCCATCCGTTCCTCGAGGCGCAGCACCTCCTGGGCGAGTTCCGCGTTCCGGTGGAGGACGGCCGAGTACGAGAGGTCGATCAACAGCTCCGCGGTGTCTTTCATCTCGACGAGTACGTCCTTGACGCTTATTGGCTCGTACTCGACCGATACCGACGACGCTTCCCCCTCGAGCGGATCCATACTGTTACCCAGTGTGCCCCGGGGAAAAAGCGTTTCCCGCTCGGAACGACCGCCGTTCGTCGGGTCGGGGTCGATCGTCCGGACGTGAGACGGGGACTGGCTCGCTCGAAGCGGTCACCGCGCCCCGCGAACGACGTGGCCGTATTTTAGCACGGCGACGAAGACGGCCCCGCCACACGCGTTGCCGAGCGTCGCCAGGACGAGGAAGGCGAGGTAATCGAGCGGCGTGACGGCCGAAGAGACGAACAGGCCGAACAGCACCTCCACGTTCCCCGCGATGGAGTGGGGCAGGTGCAGGAGCGATATCGTTCCGGTGACGATCCAGATGAGGGCGATTCGACTCAGCGTCCCCTGTGCGGCCGTGATCAGCCAGGCCAGCAGTCCCATCAACCAGCCGGCGAAGATGCCGGCCACGAACAGCCAGTGCAGGTCGTGGCTGACGAGTTTGTGCGCGATAGTCTCGAACGCCGCCGGCGAGACGACGCCGAGGTCCGGCATCAGGATAACCGCCAGCAACGTGAACAGCAGCCCTCCGACGATGTTACCCAGGTACACCAGTCCCCAGAGGCGGCCCAACTCGCCGACCGAGGCCTGCCGATCCAGCACCGGGATCACGGCCAGCGTGGTGTGCTCGGTGAACAGTTCCGAGCGCCCCAGGATGACGAAGAGAAAGCCGACGGCGTAGACGCTCGCCAGCACCAGTTCGGTCGTCAGATCACCGAACCCACCCTGCGACAGCGTGAGTACGACCGCCATCAGCAGCGGCCCGAATCCGATGTCCAACCCCGCGGAGAACCCCGAGAGCAACAGTCCAGACGTCTCGCGGCGGATCTCGTGGAGTCCGTTCTCGATCAGCGAATCGAGAACGTCCCGCGTCGGTATCTGGTCCATGACGGCAATTCGCTCCGGCTCTGAGCCAGCCACTCGTATTCACCTAGTCTCGACCTCGCCGTCTGACTGCTGTCTATCTTTTCATCCCGCGGACATCCCGGACGGTTTTCGAGGGTCGCGTCTCGGTGCGCCGTCGGGTCCCGTGCTCGCGTCCCGAAACGCTCTCACTCCTCGCCTGCGTACGGCCCGCCGATGGTGGACGTACGAGTCGCCGACGACGAGACCGACCGCGAGGCCGCGCTCGACGTTCGACACGCGGTGTTCGTCGAGGAACAGGGCGTCGATCCCGACCTCGAGATCGACGAGCACGACCCCGACGCGACCCACTTCGTCGCCGTCGACGGCGACCAGGCGGTAGGTGCCGCACGCCTGCGCACGCTCGAGGAGAGCGACGCCGTCGGAACGGTCGAACGCGTCGCCGTCCTCGAGTCCCGCCGCGGGGAGGGCATCGGCCGGCGGCTCATGGCCGCCGTCGAGCGCGAGGCCGCCGCGATGGGCCTCGAGACCGTAACACTCCACTCTCAGACCCACGCCGCCGACTTCTACGACCGGTTAGGGTACGAGCGCTCGAGCGACGTCTTCGAGGAGGCCGGCATCCCGCACGTAGAGATGCGCAAGTCGGTATCTGTCGGGGACCGGAACCCCTAGTCGAGTCGAGAGAGTTTGCCCGTTCGTTCCTTCCGGATCACGTCGCGGACGAACAGCCGGAGTTGTCGGCACAGATCCTCTCGGCCGTCGTAGGCGTAGATACGCGCCTCCCACCGATCACGAACGGCGGCTATCATCGCGCTCGAGACGCCCGATTCGTGGACGAAGAACACCCGTTCGCGCCGGTGAGCCGCGTTCGCTTCGTCGAACAACGCTTCGAGGACCGAACCGACCTCGATGCCGACACCGAGGTTGTCGCCGACCGCGGGCACCACGTACGCCACCACGTTGCTCGCTCGAGCGAAGGCGATACTTTGCGATGCTGCGTCCATTTCGGCGAGCGGCACGTCGACGTCGATCGCGAGAAACGCATTGACGCCGGCGACGGTCCGGAGGTGGTCGCGAACCTCGAGCAGGAGATCGAGTGCCGCCTCGTCGCGCTCGAGTTCTCGGTCCGCGTCGACGAGCGTTCCGAAGTCGATCGATTCGGGAACCGCGTCGGGATCGGTGGTTTCGAGCACCCGTTCGACGTCGAACGCTTCGTACGGCCCCATCAGGTACACGAGAAACCGTGATCGGGGGACGTCGCCTAGCTCGTCGACGATCCGGTCGCGCATATTTCGGCTACTCATCGTTATTATATAAATAACGGTGTTTTCAGCGGTTTTTGACTCAGAGAACGTTTATACTGGTGGTCGTTCAATCGATACACATGGTGGAGTCCGAGCGCTCGGCGGGACGATCGGGTGACGAATTACTGCCCGGGCACAGCGTTCTCTCGCTCGAGGAGTATCTCGCGATGCAGCGTTCGATCGGCAACGAGACGCGGTTTCGCGCTCTGAACGCGCTGGTCGAGGACGGCCCCCTGAGCGCGGGCCAGCTGCGGGAGCGACTCGAGATCCGATCGAACGCGCTCCACTACCACCTCGACGAACTCGTCGACGTCGGACTCGTCGAGAATCGCAAACGCAAGGAACCCGATTCCGACGGCCTCTACTCGTATTATCGAGCGACGTCCCTCGGTGAGGGTATTCTCGAGCACGGCGTCCGCGAACTCATGCGCCGCGAGTGGGACGCGCTCGAGGAGTACAGTTAGCCCGCATCGCTTGGAGCCGTCGTGCACGATTCCGGGTGTGGATATATCGCGGATGGAAACGGGCCGATCGAGGACCGACTGTTGACAACAGGATCGAGAACACAGCGAAAGCCCCCGACCGTCTCGAGTCGGGGGGCTCGCTGCGCGCCTCGGTCTTCGACCTGCGGTGCTTGCATCGCCCGCCTTCCTCGAGACGGTCGGCCCCTTTCAGTCCCGCCCAAAGCCTCACCCTCCCCAGCCGACTTCTGCTCACGGGTGCTGCGCACCCGTTCGCATGGTTCGCGGAACCTTCGGTTCCGCGCTAACGCTCACTCCGTTCGCTCGCCCCTCGCGGATTAGCGAACCGTCCTTCTCATCAGTTCACGGTTCACTCCGTTCACCGTTCGCTTTCCGAGATGCTTCGCACCTCGCTTTGCTCGGACGGTTCGCCAGCGCGCCATGTGGCCGGGAGCGCGGCTCCGCACAATAGGTGTGGAGCCGCGCGACCCGGGGAAGGGCAGGCCCCTCCTGGCGGACTGAAAGGGCGAGCCGCTGTGGCGTTTCATATAGTCGCTTCAGCGACCCCTATCCGCGCTTGCGCGGATATGTCGCTGAGCGACCGCCACAGCGGCGAGGGCTTTCGAAGTGTTCGACGTTCGAGTTCCCACTGCACTCACGAAAATCACATCACCGACTTGATCGAGAGGTGATCAATTCACACCCGAAATTGAACGCTGAGGAGGGTGCTGAGTCGCGACTGTGATGGGCTGATCAGCCGAAGTACGTCTCCCACTCCTGGACGGGCATGGACTCGCCGGTGACGCCGTCGGGGCCCTGCGCAGCGAGCAGGACGGCGGCGTCGTTCATCACGTCGGGCTCGAGGATCTCCGCGCGTTCCTCGTCGGGGAGGTGCGCCCAGATGTCGGTGTCGACCCGGCCGCCCGGATCGAGGGCGTTGACGTTGACGCCGTGGGGCTCGGCCTCGAGCGCTGCTGTTCGCGTCAGGCCCTCGAGCCCCCACTTCGAACTGACGTAGGGGCCAGCGCCCGCGACGGCGCTGCGGCCGAGCCCGGAGGAGACGTTGAGCACGTTGCCTCGACCCTGCTCGTACAGGTGCGGCAGGACGGCCCGGGTGAAGTAGAAGGCACCGGTAAGGTTGACCCCGAGGACGGTGGCCCACTCCTCGTCGCTGACGGCGGTCAGTTCGGAGCGCTCGTCGGTCATCCCCAGCAGGCTCACCCCGGCGTTGTTGACGAGGGTGTCGATCCGGTCGAACTGTTCGAGCGTGCGATCGACGACCGCCTCGACGGCGTCGCTGTCGCGAACGTCCGCGGGGACGACCAGCGACTCGCCCGGCAGGTCGTCGGCGATCTCGTCCATCCGCGCCTCGTCGCGGGCGGTCAGGGTCACCCGCGCGCCCTCCTCGGCAAAGCGTTCGACCATCGCGCGACCGAGCCCGCGGCTCGCGCCCGTGAGGACGATGACGTCGTCCTCGAGTGTCGACATACGATCGCCAACGCGAGCCGCGGCCTTCAACGCTGGCCTCGAGGGGGCTGGTTCGGCTCGAGTGGGGACGATTCCGCGATCGATCAGCGACCGCCGAGCCGTTCCCGGGCGTACCGCCCGGCGAGGCCGAGGATCGCCAGCGCCATCGCGACCGCGAAGGCGACGACGAACGCGGAGGCCGGTTCGGTGACCGTCTGCAGTTCGTCCTGGACGAACTCGCCGGCGAGGACGACGGCGACGCCGAACAGCGCGAGACCGCCGACGTTGGCCGCGAGCGAGTTCGTCTCGGGGACGACCTCGGGATCGTTCAGCAGGTAGAGGATCACCGCCAGCGCGAACGGCGTCCCGACGAGGCCGAACGCGAGCACGAGGACGAGTACCTGGAAGAAGGCGGCCCCGAGGAACGCGCCGGCCGCGGAGGCGAGCGCGACGACGACGACAGCGCCGCGGTAGCGGGGGTCGTCGACGGACTGCTCCCAGCCGAGTTTGTCCGCGAGCAGGTACGGCGGGACGATGGTGTTCCCGCCCAGCGTCGAGACGGCCGCGCCCCAGAGCCCCAGCAGGAACAGCCACATGGCGTGTTCGCCGGCGATCGGTCCCAGCGCCTCGGCGGCCTGGATCTCGTCGATCGAACCGGGATCGGCCACCACCCCGGGAAGGACGCTCCCGGCGACGAGGAAGACCGCGAGGCTGAAGATCCCGAAGGCGACGAGCATCGAACTCGCGACGTCGAAGGTCGCGATATCGCGGTCGCGCTCGGTCCAGCCGCGGGCCCGCATCGTGTAGCTCTGCATCGTCAGCAGGGTGATGTGGACGGCACCACCGAGCACCCCGGCGGCGACCAGCGCGCCGTCGACGCCCGGAATCTCGGGCACGAGCCCGGTCACCGCCTCGCCGGGGTCGATCGGGACGACGAACACCGAGGCGACGAACGCGAGGACGACCAGCGAGACGAGCAGTTTCGCGCCGATCTCGGCGAGTCGGTAGCCGCCGCCGGCCAGTCCGAGCGCCAGGATGACCGCCCACGCGATGCCCCAGAATCGGGGATCGGTGAGCAGGGCGCTCCCGACGCCCGCGGTGGCGGCGATCGTCGCGCTCACCTCCGCGAGCGTCAGCATGATCGCCAACTGGGCCAGGCCGGCCGCGAGCACGGCGTCGATCACGAGCACCCAGGCCCAGAACGATCCCAAATGCTCCTCGACGACGGCGACGATGCCGGCCTCGGTGAGCAGCCCCAGCCGCATCGCGAGGTACTGCCCGACCGCGCCCAGCACCGCCGAGAGGACGACCACCCACAGCAGCGCGTAGCCGTACCCAGCCCCGGCAGTCAGCAGGCTGGCCATCGTCGCCGGGCCCGCCGCGATCGCCCCGGCGAGCCAGGTCGGTCCGAGTCGTCGAATGAACGTGCCGACGCGTCCGATCGGTCCCGTCTCGGTCTGCGTTGCCATCGCCGGTGCTTGCGAGAGCGACGATAAAACTCCGTGGTATTCGCCGCTATTCTGATTGTTTGGGTGATATACCTGGGGCGGCTGGCATCGCTCGAGGGCGTACCAGGGTCCCGACCGTCCGACAGGTCCCGAGCACCGCGGCCGTCATCTCTGCGGCCGTCGTTGCTCGCATAGGGAACGACCGAGCGGAAAACGATAGGGAGCCACGACCGCTCGAAAAAGCGGGAAGGTCGGATACTACCGCCTCCGACGGGGCGGGCAGACAACTGTGGAGACGGGGAGGCGTCGGGCGAACGCCTCGACCGGTTACTCGCCGCCACCGGTCACGGGCGGTAGCCGAATCGAGGACGGAGACGGCCATTAGTATGCGCCGAATTCGCGGACAAGGAACCGCTTACGCCCTCGATAGGTGCCCCTTACGGCCGGTTCGGCACCCGCTCACGGGGAGCGCCGGGCTCACTCGAACCAGAACGTGCCGTCCTCTTGGACGACCTCGCCGTCGATCTCGAGTCGGGAGTTCTCGCCCACGTCGGTGATCATGTCGACGTGGACCGCCGACTCGTTGCCCGACTCGCCCTCGGGGAGGCAGGCGTCGTAGGCCCGGCCCAGCGCCAGGTGGACGGTGTCGCCCATCTTCTCGTCGAAGAGGATGTTGTCCGTGTAGCGGTCGATGCCGCGGTTCATCCCGATGCCGAGTTCGCCGAGGCGCTTCGCACCCGCGTCCGTGTCCAGAATGTCGCCGATCACGTCCGCGCCCTGCTCGGCGTCGTAGTCGACCACCTCGCCGTCGTCGAACTCGAGGCGGACGTTCCGGACGGCCTCGCCCCGGATCGTCATCGGGACGTCGAAGGTGACCTCGCCTGCGGTGGCGTAGGGCGCGGTGAAGACCTCGCCGCTGGGCAGGTTGTGGGAGTCGTAGGCGACCGAGGCGGCGCTGTTGACCGCGGTTCGGCCCTCGATGGTCATCGTCAGGTCCGTCCCCTCGGAAACCAATCGTACCTCGGAGCCCTCGTCGAGGCGCTCTTTCACGCGGGCCATCTTCTCGGCCAGCGCCTCCCAGTCCCGCAGGATGGCGTCGTAGGCGAAGTCCTGGTACTCCTCGTAGGCCATGTTCGCCTGCTGGGCGAGCGAGCGGGTCGGGTGGACCGTCGACACCCAGCGCGTGTCGTAGCGGGCCTCGCGGATGCCCGCTCGAGCGGTCCGGTAGGCCCGGCGGGTCTCCCCGGGGACGTCGGCCTTCGCGCTCGTGTTTCGCTCGCCGCCCAGCGAGAGGACGACGTCGGTCGCCTCGAGCAGCGCTTTCTCGTGCGTGGCTTCCGCGAACTCGCCGTCGTGGGCCCGGAGGTAGGCGCGGGTGACCTCGTCGTCGCTGTACGTTGCGAGCAAGTTCGCCCCGCGTTCGCCGAGTTTCTCGGCGACGGCGACGGCGAGTTCGTGGGCGTCCGGCCCGACCGAGAGCACGACGTCGTCGTCTTCCTCGACGCGGGCGCTCCAGTCGACCAGTACCTCGGCGTGTTCGCGGACGCGTTCGTCCATGCCCGGTACGTACGAGAGGACGGATAAAACGGTCCGGGCTTCGGCAGCCGACTCGAGACCGCCTCGAGATTAGGACGTCGAGGTTGCGGGATCAGGACGCGACTTCGGTCGCCGTCGTGCCGTCGCGCGAGCGAACCAGGTGGACGACCGCGTAGACGACCGGCGTGTCGAGGACGGCGATGGCGAGTTTCAGCAGGTACTGGCCGAGCATCAACCCGAGCAGCGCCTGTGGGGGGAGGAGGTTCCCGACGCCGAGGACCGCCGGCGCGAGCGCGAACGCGACGCCGACGAAGATGACGGTGTCGATGGCCTGGCTGGTGGCCGTCGAGCCGATGTTTCGGAGCCAGAGGCGCTGCCGGCCGGTGTACTCCCGGATGCGGTGGAAGACGATCACGTCCCAGTTCTGGCTGACGACGTACGCGAGCAAACTCCCGAGGACGATGTTCGTCGACGGACCCAGCGCCGCCGCGAACGTGTCCGGATCGACGCCGGTGGGGGCCGCAGGGGCCGCGATGGTCGACCAGACCAGCGCGAGGACGACGAAGTTCATCGCGAACGCGACGTTGACGACGATCTGGCCGGCCCGCCGGCCGTAGAGTTCGGTGTAACAGTCGCTGGCGAGGAACGTCAGTGCGTACGCCAGCGCCGCGCCCGGCAGGAACAGTTCCGACCCGGTCAGGGGTATCTCGAACGGCAACTGGAACGCCAGGATCTTCGCGGCGGTCAACTGGGCCGTCACCAGCGCCGTCACGAACAGCGCGATCAGGCCGACCTGCGCGACCGTCGGCGTCCCGGGGGAGTTCGATCCGGTCGTCATACCTCGCGCGTTTCCGGTCGAGCGACGTAAACCGTTCGAGACGGATCGACGCCGCCGGGAACTTCGACCCCTCCCCACGGAAAGGAACGCGTTCGCACCCGGGGCCGTCGATTTGCGCGACCTTGCAACGGGGTAGGCGACGATTATTTCACCGGACCGAACCGCGTGACCCGACCGGCCGTCCTCGCCACTCGAGGGCTTGCCCGACGACCGAGCACAGTACGGATCCCCGAGCTGACGGCGTTGGCGCGCCAATGCGGGCGATACGGCGCGTGGTCCGACGCTCGTTGGGTGTCCTTTCGTGGAACGAGCTACCGTGGGGCATCTACACTATTGACCGAATGGGGGATGGTTCCGAATATCGGTGCCTGATTGCTGGCTGACGACCGGGTTAGGTTAGAAGTGGAACGCTCTGAGCGGGTCGGAAAAACGAACGGTCGTCCGAAAAACCGCCAGTCGATCCGTGGTCAGTGATATGTCATGTAGTCCGGATGGCTCGAACTCCGCGTAAAGTAACCGATGGCTCAACAGCGTATTGGACGCCTGAAACGCTCTCAGCGGGAGTGATACGCGATAGATAACAAATAGTCGGTCGCTTGGTGTGATCACATGGGTGAAACATGGACGATCTGACCGGGTTTCAGCGGGATCTGTTGTACGTGATCGCTGGAGCCGACCAACCCTCGGGCCAGGACGTCAAGGAGGAGATCGAAGGCTACTACAGCTCCGAGATCAACCACGGCCGGCTGTACCCAAACCTCGATACGCTCGTCAACAAGGAACTCGTCGAGAAGGGCCAGCTCGACCGTCGGACGAACTACTACGCCATCACCGACGACGGCCTCGAGGCGATCGAACAGCGCCGCGAGTGGGAGCGCCAGTACGTCGACGTCTAGCTCGAGTCCGGCTCGAGGCGATCGACCCTCGATCGTGCCCGCTGGCGGGCGCAGAGCGCCCCGTCTGTCCGGAGCCGACCGCTCGTCCTGCACCGCGATGGGAGCCGGTAGGATCGCGAGTGCTGCGAGCCGCACTCGCGATCGATCTTCTCGGTGTGACGAGTATCGGAGTGAGTTTGCACGACGTCCCGTTCGTCCCGTTCGGACTGTTTGATCCGTTGACTAGATGTGCGAACTGAACGGTGAGTTCGAACGAAGGACAACGAAACGAAGCGTCCTGCTATCGTGGACACGGGGAGTGGCCACGCCGCTCACGGGTCACTCCGTTCCCCGTTCGCATTTCGAGGCGCTCACTCCGTTCGCGCCTCGCACTCCCCAGCCGATTCACTCGCTCCCTCCGGTCGCTCGTTCATCCCTCGCGCGGCCTTGACGGCCAGCCTCACGGTCGTTCGGCTGGCCGACAGCGCGCGCCACCGCACGCAGTTGGCCAGATACGAACCGGTAACTACACAGCCTGTACTGATCGATTCATTCGGCCCAGATACAGCCCTCTTTCTCGCGGTCCGGAAGCGAGGAAGCCCGCGTCAGGACGGGCCGAGCGCGAGCCAGCCGTCGCTTCTCGGCTCGCCCTCGAGCGGGCGGCCGCGGGCGGTCCAGAGGTGACGCACGGCACCGACGGTAAACGCGAGCGCGCCGAGGATCATCGGCGTATCGCCGAGGGTTCGCGCCCACAGCAGCGTCTGGATGTCGTCGCGTTCGTAGAACGCGAGGCTCCGCGCGGTCGCGTACCCCTCCTGGTAGGCCGCCTGCAACTGTCGGAAGCCGATCGGGAGCAAGGAGGCGACGGTCATCACCGTGAGGCCGACGTTGGTCAGCCAGAACGCCCCGCGGAACCAGGTCGGGTTCCACGCCTCCTCGGGGGTGACGACTCGGAGCACGTACGTCCCCAGCCCGAGGGCGAGCAGGCCGAACGCGCCGAACGTCGCCGTGTGCGCGTGAGCGACGGTGAGGTAGGTGCCGTGTTCGAAGTAGTTGATCACCGGCAGGTTGACGAAGAAGCCCAGCACCCCGCCGCCGACGAAGTTCCAGACGCTCGAGCCGACGATAAACAGCAGCGGCAGCGTGTAGGGGAACGACTCGCCCTGGGCCTGTAGCGTGCGGTACTCGCCGAAACTCCGGTAGAGGACGAAGATCAGCGGGACGAACTCGAGCGTCGAGAAGGTCGTCCCGATGGGGACCCAGACGTCCGGGAGGCCGACCCACCAGTAGTGGTGGGAGACGCCGACGATGCCGGCGGCCATGATCGCAAAGACTTCGAAGAGGATCGCTCGCTCGGCGTCGGCCTGCTCGAGGAGGTCCATCGAGACCAGCGCGACCGAGACCACGGCGGTGACGAAGAACTCGAAGACGCCCTCGACCCACATGTGGACGACCCACCAGCGCCAGAACTCCGTCACCGCCATATTCGTCTCCGGCGTGTAGAGCATGCTCGCACCGAACATCAGCGCGATCGACCCGCCGGCGTAGGTCATGAAGTGGCCGAGGCCGGTCGGCGGTTCGTCGAGTCGCCGGACGCTCCGGAGCACGAGCCCGGTCCAGCCGACGAGCGCGCCCAGCAGGCCGACCTTCCAGACCCGGCCGGTCTCCAAGTACTCGAGTCCCTCCGCGCCGAACCACCACCAGCGGTCGCTCTCGTCGGGCGAGCCGAGTTTCCCCTGCATGCCGAGCCAGACGCCGGCGAACGCGCCGACCGTCGAGACCACGAGCGCCCCCAGGAGGAGCGTCGCGGCCGCGGCCTGCCAGGGCGGATCGCTGTCGGTGAACAGCCCCGGCAGGAAGAGCCCGCCGGCGAGCCACAGCGTCGTGATCCAGAGGACGGCGAGGTTGACGTGCCAGGTGCGGCCGATGGAGAAGGGAAGCAGGGAGACGACGTCGATCCCAAGTGCGTCGCCGATGCCGTAGAAGCCGGTGCGCTCGACGTAGTAGTGGGCCAGCAACGCGCCCACGAGTGCCTGTGCGAGAAAGAGTCCGCCAGCGACGGGCACGTACCACGCCGCGGCGTACTGGGTCGGCGTGATCGAGACCGAATCGGGCGAGGGGACGTCGACGAGTTCGGTCGTCGGCTCGGCGAAATCGTACGCGTGGTAGGCCCAGACGCCCGCGCCGCCGCCGGCGATCAGCAGGACGACGCTGATCGTGCTCCAGACGAGCACCTGGCCGGTCGGCCGGTTGCCCGCCGCGGGGACGTACGGCCAGTCGTTCGTGTAGGAGTGATCGGATTCGGGCCGGTTGGTGTGGGACATCCACGCGGTCCACAGCGCGAAGTCGGCGATCCGGGCGGCTTGCTCGGCCGAGTCGACGAACCCCTGCGGGACCCCTCGCTCCGGCGCGCCGCCGTAGTAGCGGTCGACGTACTCCTCGCGGATCCGCCGGTGTGCGTCGGCCTCCGCCGCCGAGTAGGTCGCGACCGCTCCCTCGGGCGCGTCGGCGTCGAGTTCCCGTTCGACCCGTTCCTCGACGGCCGCCTGCGCGCCCGCCTCGAGGTCGTCGAACGCGCCCGCCCCGCGCTCGCGGGCGTAGTAGTCCCGCATGAACGCGGCTTTTCGCTCGAGGGCGTCGGCGGTGAGGTCGGCCCCGAAGTACGAGCCGTTACCGAGGACCGAGCCGTGGTTCATCAGTCCGTTGGCCTGGAAGGCCTTCTTGCCCAGGCGGACCTGCTCCGCGGTGACGATGGGGTCGCCGTCGGGGCCGCGGATCTCGTCGGGGATCGGCGGAGCCTTCCGGTGGGAGAGCCAGGCTCCGACCCCCATCGCGACGAGATTGGCGACGAACAGCGCCACGAGCGCTTTCGACCCTTTCGACCTCGAACCGAACGTCGAGAGGTCGAGACTCTCCGTCGACAGCAGCAGTTCGCCGACGAGGTCGAGGGCCGTCCGCGCGGTCGCCCCCGCGTCGCCGCCCGCGACCGTCGACGCCAGCGCCGGCAGCGCACGGACGAGCGAGCCGTCGGCCGGTCCCGTCTCGGAGCGCGCGAGCAGGGCGACAGCCGCGGCCGCGACGATCGCCCGCGTCGTCTCGCCCGACGCGTCCGGCGTGATCGGTCCACCAGCCCGTCGATACAGGGACGCGCCAGGGGCGTCCGATCCGTCGCTCGCGCTCCTCTCGAGCGAATCCGCGGTCTCGAGCGCCGCATCGCGGTCGTCCGCCGACGCGGCCTCGAGTCCCGTCTTCGCCTCCTCGAGCGCACGTTCGACCGCGTGGCCGACCGCGACCGCGTCCCGCTCGCGGATCGCCCCGAGCAGTTCCGTGGGCGACTCCGACTCGAGGTCGAGGGCCGCTCGGAACCCGGCGACCGCGTCCACGAGGGGATTGGTGGCGGGGTCGTCGCTTTCGGCCTCCGTCGGAGCGGCCGATCCCTCGTCGGACGTCCCGGCCAGTTCGTCGGCCGCGTCGGCGTACGAGCCGTTCTCGTCGTCGAGCGCCCCCTCCTCGAGCAGTTCCTCGAGTCGGTCCGCCGCCTCCGTGCCGAGTTCGGCGGCGACGGCCTCGCGAATCGTCTCGAGAGTGTGCTCGTCCAGTCGCGTCTCGTCGAGCCGGTACCGTCGCAGGAACGCCTCGAGTCCCCGGTCGGTCACCTCGTCGACGGATGCCTTGAGGTCGGTGTCCGCGAGTCGGTCGGCGAGCACCGATTCGAGCGTCTCGCTCGCCCGGTCGGTCACGGCCGCCCGTGCCCGGCTCGAGAGGGCCTCGACTGACGCGTCTCGAAGGCGTTGCGAGCGGGCGTCGCCGTCGGCCTCGCGGACGCGGTCGACGCAGTCCTCGACGCTTTCGAGCCGATCGGCGACGGACGCGACCGCCCGTCGGCCGCCGGCCTCGAACTCCTCGACCGTCGCTAGCAGTCTCCTGACAGCCATAAATGACGTTTTTATCACACAGGGCTCGTGCTATAGTGACCGACGCGGCAACTGCAAGGGAGGAACGGGTGCGGAACCGGTGGGCGTCCCGGCATTCGGTTCACCGGCTCGACCGTTCGAACGATCCAGAAGGTGGAGCGGTCGATCGCCGGGATCGATCGGAGTCCAGTTCGAACGTCGGCCCGGTTCCGGACGGGACGGCCAATCCGATTCGTACTCCGGCCTTGCTCGGGGTCGCTCGGCGCTCGCTCTGAGCGGTCGTCCGTTCGGTGGACCCGCTATACCATCCGTTTACGGGCCGATTTGCTCGATCGTACCGACTTACGTGACAATCAACAGCCATAATAGTATGCGGGTGTGCAGTTGCCGTACGGAACCGTCGCCGCGACGATCCGTCTATGGATCTCGCGGCAAATCTGCGATCACCCTCGTGAACCGATGGCGCTTGGACCTGTCCTCCTGATCACGTCGGTTGCAGTTTGTATCGGTCTCGTTAGCACCTGTTGGATCTGTCTCGAGCGAATCGATATCCAGCGAACGGTGGCTGACTTCAAAGCTCACTTCCTCGACGCTGCTCCGTACGTCGCCGCCGCATTGCTGTTTTTCGTTGCAAAACGCGCGACGCATGGGTACAGTCTTCGGATCTCACACGCGCTCGACTGGGACATCACGAGTGAAATCTTCGCCGTCGAGGGAGCGCTCGTCGCGGCCGTGCAGCGCGTCGTGCCGGAGGTGACGCTCGAGTTCTTCACCGTGATGTACATGTTCGGGTTCCCGTACCTGCTCGTGACGGCTCCGGTCCTCTACTTTTTCGTGGGCGCACGCCACTCCCTCAAGAAACTGCTCGTCGCGTATCTCCTCAACTACGTGGTCGGCTCGATCTGCTACACGTTATTTATCGCCTACGGACCGCGGATCCACCTGGCGTCGGTCGACGGGCTGATGTACGACGCGTATCCACAGACGCAATCGCTTACGGCGGCAGTCTCGTCCAACACGGACGTCTTTCCGTCCTTGCACACGTCGCTGGCGGTCGTCGTAGTGCTGCTGGCGTGGCAGTCCAGACGACACCTGCCCCGGTGGCTTCCGATCTCGGCGTTCGTTGCGGTCAGCGTCGTCTTCTCGACGATGTACCTGGGGATCCACTGGGCCGTCGACGTCGTCGCCGGCGTCGTCCTCGCGGTCTGGAGCGTCATCGTTGCACATCGACTCGTCGATTGGATCGAGCGGCCAGCGGGAAGAGATGCCGCGGTCGACGGGACCGAAGACGGTATCTCCTCGAGTACGGATCTCGACGACTGACCGTCGTCCGGGCAGTACGCGGAGTCCGCGTTCGAACTCGAGCGTCTCGAGACTGCTGGTACCGGCTACGGACCGTGGCCGGTCGCATCGTCGATACGACAGCGATCGTGACTGTCAGTCACCAATAAAACTACAACAATCCAATCACTACCATCAGCCGATCGATGGAGGACCACCGGTTTCTCGAATCGGACTGGGACTACTGTCTGGTACTGGATGCGTGCCGGTACGACGTCTTCGAGTCCGTGTACGACGACTACCTCGACGGAACGTTGGAGAAGCGTCGAACCAACGGATCATCGACGCCGGAGTGGGCCTACCGGACGTTCACCGGGGAGCACGACATCGCGTACTTCTCGGGGAATCCCTTCATCAACGACCTCGGGATTCCGTTGAACGAACTCAAGTGGGGGGCCAGTTGCGATTACGAGTGGGCGGCGTCGGATCACATCAGTGAGGTCTTCGACGTCTGGAAGACCGGGTGGGACGACGAGCTCGGAACGGTTCCCCCAGAGAGCCTGGCGGAGGCGTTTCGCGAACACCGCGAGGCGGCCGAACGGGCCGATCGGACGGTCCTTCATTACATGCAGCCCCACGCACCGTATCTCGCGCGCGGGAAAGGCCAGAAGCTCAAGCAGATTCAGAAGGGGATTCGACGCCAGGAGGAGTCCGCTACGGCGACCGACGGGGATGGCGGACGGCTCTCGTCGCTCGGCGACTCGATCAGACCGAAAGTCGAGAGCACGCTCGAGGGGAGCGAACTCGCCCAGAAGGCGGGACTCTGGCTCGAACTCGATCCCAAGGAGCTCGTCACGAACGGCACTCGCGAGGCTGCACTCGAACTTTACGAGGAGAACCTCCGGATCGTGCTCGAGGAAGTCACAGACCTGCTTCCGGAACTGGACGGGACGGTCGTCGTGACCGCAGACCACGGCGAAGCCTTCGGCGAGGAAGGGGTCTGGGAACACCACATCGAGACGTACATTCCGCCGCTCATGGAGGTGCCGTGGCTCGAAGTCGAGTAACCCTCGAGAACGCCGTGAAACGGCGTCCAGTCCAGTCGATGTGCCGGAATCGGATACAGCGGTAAGGGGTTCGGGATGAAGATCAGCCACTACTTCGAGTTCGAGGCGCACGTCACCGGCGGCATCCGCGAGTCCGTCGCTCACCAGCGGAAGATGCTGAACCGACTGGGGATCGAGTACACGACCGAGCCGTCGCTCGAGGCCGACGTTCTCCACTGCAACCTGATGGGGCCGCGCTCGGTCTGGTACGCGAAGCGTGCCCGTTCGCGCGGCGTTCCCGTCGTCGCCCACACCCACGTCACCGCGGAGGACTTCGGGGACAGCTTCCGGTTCACCAACGCCCTGGCGAAACCGCTGAGACCCTACCTCGAGCGGGCCTACGGACTGGCCGACGCGCTGGTCTGTCCGTCCGAGTACAACCGCGGGCTGATCGAGTCCTACACCGACGTGCCGACGACCGTCATCTCGAACGGCGTCGACTGCGAGAAACTCGCGGGCCTGGAGTCGCTCGAGGCCGAGTACCGCGAGCGCTACGACCTCGAGCCGCCGACGGTCTTTCTCGTCGGGCACGTCATCAAGCGGAAGGGACTGGAGACGTTCGTCGAACTGGCCCGTCGATTGCCCGACCTCGATTTCGCGTGGTTCGGTCCGCTGGACCTCTCGTTGAAGGGGCGGGAGACGACGCGCTTGATCGAGGAGTCCCCCGAGAACTGTACGTTCACCGGATACGTCGACGACGTTCGCGGTGCGTACGCGGCGGGTGACGTCTTCTGCTTTCCCACCCACGAGGAGAACGAAGGGATCGCGCTCCTGGAAGCGATGGCCGCCGGCAAACCGATCCTCGTCCGCGACATCGAGACGTTCTCGTGGCTCGAGGACGGCGAGGACTGTCTGAAGGTCGACCCGTCGGAGACGGACGGATCGGACGTCGAGGCGTTCGTCGACGCCCTGGAACGACTGACCGACCCCGACCTCCGGCGACGACTCGGATCGAACGCGGCCGAACGGAGCGAGGCGTTCTCGCTCGAGGCGGTCGCGAACCAGTACCGGACGCTGTACGAGGAGGTGGTCTGAATGCAAATCGGCTTCTTCACTGACAGTTACTTCCCCGAAATCGACGGTGTAACGTATACGATCGACCTCTGGCGCGAGGAGTTAGAACGCCACGGACACGAGGTGTACGTCGTCTACCCGGACGGCGACTACGAACCGGGTGAGCGGGAACTCCCCGTCAAATCGGTTCCGAACCCGTTCTACGCCGGCTATCGCATCCCGTTGTTCAGGCGGCCGTCGACGCTTCCGGACCTGGACGTCGTCCACTGTCACGGACCGGCACCGGTCGGCGTCCTGGGACGGTACTACGCGCGGAAACACGACCTGCCAGCGGTGTACACGCACCACACGCCGATCGAGGAGTACTTCCACCAGAGCGTGACGTTCGAGTCGGTCGCCAACGCCCTCGGCAAACTGTACGTCCCGATGGAGAACGCCTTCCTCCGGAGTTTCGACGTCGTCACGGCATCGACGAACCGTATCGACCGGAACGTCGAACACGTCCCGCTGCCGGTCGGCATCGACATGGAGTTCTTCCGGCCGACCGGGGAGGACTGGTACCCGGACCGGCCAGTGATCGGCTACAGCGGGCGTCTCAGCATGGAGAAAAACGTCGACGAGATCCTTCGTGCGGCCGAGGAACTGCCCGCGTACGACTTCGTCATCGTCGGCGACGGCCCCTATCGCGACCGCCTCGAGCGGGACGCCCCCGAGAACGTCGAGATCAGGGGGTTCCTCCCGCGCGAGGAGTTACCGATCTTCTACTCCTCCATCGACGTCTTCGTCACCGCCTCGACCGCCGACACCCTCGGTCTCTCGACGCTCGAGGCCAATGCGTGTGGCACGCCCGTCGCCGCGGCCGACGTCCCGCCGTTCGACCAGACGATCGGTGCCGGCAACGGCGAACGCTTCGCGTACGGCGACCTCGAGGCGATGGTCGACTGCATCGAAACCTGCCTCGAGACGACTCGCGACACGCGGGCGGCCGTCGAACCGTACTCCGTCGAGCGAACGCTCGAGCACCTGACTCTCCTCTATCGGACGGTCAGGTCCTCGGTCGACTCGGTGCCGACGGCAGTGGACGACGAGTGGGGGTTCGGCACGGACTCCCTGGAGTCGTCGGATTGACGATGCTGTCCCGACCCGGCCGCCGTCGATCCGTCGTCGATCGCTTCCCACTGCGACGCACAGCGAGGACGGGGCGACGGCCGCGTGCGGAATCGTACTCGCGTTCGTTCGCGAGCAGTGCCAACTATCGTATGATCTCAGAACACTACCGTACGGTAACTGATCCGATGGAGTATCGTCCGCAGAGACAGCCCCCGTTAGCGAATCACGGCCTCTGTCGACGATGAACGACGCTCGCGTCCTGATCACCGGCGGTGCGGGATTTATCGGTTCGAACCTAGCGAACCGGCTCGCGAACGAGAACGACGTGACCGTCGTCGACGACTGTTATCTCGGCACACCGGAGAACCTCTCCGATGCCGTCGAGTTCGTCGACGCGAGCGTCCTCGAGGACGACTTACCGACCGACGTCGACGTCGTGTTTCACCTCGCCGCGCTCTCGTCGTACGCGATGCACGAAGCGGATGCCGCGAGAGGTGCGAGGGTGAACGTCGAGGGGTTCGTGAACGTCGTCGAGCAGGCCCGGGAGGCCGGCTGCGAGACGATCGTCTTCGCGTCGACGTCGTCGGTCTACGGCACCTGTACGGAGCCAACGGCCGAAGACGTCGACGTGACGGCAAGCACCGGCTACGAGGCGTCGAAACTCGCCCGCGAGCGATACGCCGAGTACTTCGCGAATCACTACGGCCTCTCGCTGGCCGGGCTCCGCTTCTTTTCGGTCTACCAGGGCTACGACGGGGCCGAGTCACACAAAGGGGAGTACGCGAACGTCATCGCTCAGTTCGCCGACGACGTGGCGAACGGTCGGTCACCGAAACTGTACGGTGACGGTACGCAAACGCGGGATTTCACCCACGTCGACGACGTCGTCCGGGCGATGATTCTGACGGCCGACCACGAGTTGACCGGCGTCTACAACGTCGGTACCGGTGACCGCCACTCGTTCAATCGCGTGGTCGAACTACTGAATCGCGAACTGGGGACCGACGTCGATCCGAGCTACGTCGACAATCCGATTCCCGAATCGGTGTACGTCCACGACACGTGCGCGGACGCTTCGAAGTTCCGTGCTGCGACGGGGTGGAACCCCCGGATCTCGCTCGAGGAGGGTATCGAGCGCGTCTGCGAACCGTACCGATAGCCGACGCCGCGGGCGTAGCGCCGCTCGTTTCCGGCGGCGTCGGGCAGTCGGTACGGGGTTCGCTTCGGAACGCTCGCTGTGGTGACCGGCTCGGTCGGATCGCTCCCCGGAGCGCCGGCATCGGGCCAGCGATCGGATTCCGTGCCCGTACTGGACGGAGCAGGCACGATCAGACGTTTCAAGTCGGTCGATACGTCTTCGCCTGTATGGGCGGCAGAGAACGGAACGCATTCTATCTCGGCGTGTTCGGAGCGATCGCCGTCTTCGTGGTCCTGCTGACGCTCGTCGGGGCCGACCGCGTCGTCGCGTCGCTGGCCTCGGCGCGACCGGTTCCGGTCGTCGTGACGTTCGCGTTCGCGCTGTGTTGGCTGACCGCCTGGAGTTCGATGTTCCGGACGATTCTCGCCGGCCTCGGCGTTTCCCTCACCTTTCGTACGGCGTTTCTCGTCTATAGCGGGGCTGTCTTCGCCAACAACGTGACTCCCTTCGGTCAGGCGGGGGGCGAACCGGTCGCCGCGGCGCTCGTCTCGAAGCTCGTCGGTTCACGCTACGAAACCGGTCTCGCCGGCATCGCGAGCGTCGACGTGCTCAACGTGATTCCGTCGCTCTCGCTCCTCCTCGTCGGTCTCGGCTCCTACGCGACGACCGCCACCGTCGGTGATCGCCTCGAGGCCACCGTCGGGGTCACGTTCGCGCTCGTCAGCGCCGTCGTTCTCGTCGTCACGATTCTCTGGCGGTACCGATGGCTCCTCGTCGATCGGGTTCCGGCCCTCCTCGCTCCCGGCGTCAGTCGACTCGGCATCGACCGGTTCGCCACCGGCGACCTCGAGGGGGAGGTGACGGATCGCATTCGTCGGTTCGTCGAGAACCTCGAACGGATCGGGACGGACCGGGGGCGACTTCTCGCGGCGGTCGCCCTCTCGTTGGCGGGATGGCTCTTCCAGGCGGTCGCACTCGCCGCGGCGTTCGCGTCACTCGGTCACAGCGTTCCGCTGTCCGTCCTGTTGTTCGTGATTCCGCTGGCCAACGTCGCGGGGGCGGCACCGCTCCCGGGAGGACTGGGCGGAATCGAAGCCGCGTTCGTTTCGCTACTCGTTCCGACCACAGGAATCGAGGCTTCCGCCGTCACCGCGGCCGTCCTCATCTTCCGCGGGGCGGTATACTGGATGCCGATCGTCATCGGGGGGACGTCGGTATCGCTGTTCGGCGTCCGCGTACTCCGGTGATCGACCGGGCCTATCTCGGCTGAGCACACCCGCCGTACCGACCCTGCTGAGATGCTGCCGCCAGGTCCGGCCGAACCCGCACGGATACCGTCTTGCTCCCTGCCCCGCTTACCGCTGCCGGGATCCGGGCTCCGGTGTCGAAACTGCGGTAACGAACGACGCTCGCAGGCCGAACTCCTATCTCAGCACCCGGGGAACCAACCCACTGGCCGTGGTTTCGGACGGGAAAGCTGGTCGACCGCCGTCCGGAGCCGAGATCATGCAAGAACTGAACATCGCACTCCTCTCGATCGGCGGATTGACGCTCGTGGTGAGTCTCGTTGCGGGGGTGATTCGAGGCAAGGTCTACTTCCTCTCGGAACCACTCGCAGCGGTGCTACTGGGTATCGTTATCGGCCCCCTTGGGCTCGGACTGATCCGGCTCTCCGACTGGGGCGATCCGTTTACGATTCTGGAACAGTTCGCCCGCTTGACCGTCGGACTCGCCGTCGTGGGCGCTGCGCTCCGGCTCCCCCAGTGTTACGTTCGGACGCACGCGAGATCGATGGCCGCCATTCTCGGCCCCGGAATGGTCGGGATGTGGATCGTAAGCGGCGGTCTCGTCTACCTCCTCCTGGACGTTTCGCTCTGGATTGCACTGCTCATCGGGGCGATCGTCACACCCACGGATCCGGTTCTCGCCGGGACGATCGTTACGGGTACCACGGCGGAGCAGTACATCCCGGCACCAATCCGAAATCTCCTCACCGGTGAGTCGGGGGCCAACGATGGATTGGCGTATCCACTCGTCTTCCTCCCGCTTCTCGTCCTCCAACACGCGCCCCAACGGGCGATCACCGATTGGCTGCTCTCGACGCTCCTCTGGGAGGTCGGTGCCGCGATCTTCGTCGGTGCCGTTGTCGGCACCGGTGCCGGGTGGATCGAACGCGAGTCCCGGACCCACGACTTTCTCGAGGAGACGTCGCTGTTGAGCGTGACCGTCGCCCTCACGTTCACCGTACTGGGCGGGGTCAAGTTGCTGGGAAGCGACGGCATTCTCGCGGCCTTCGTCGCCGGGTTGCTGTTCAATCAGTTCGCGGACGCGGGCGACGAAGCCGACGAGCAGAAGGTCCAGGAGACGGTGCTTCGCCTGTTTACGTTCCCGATCTTCGTGTTCTTCGGCCTCGCGTTGCCCGTCGACCAGTGGGTTTCGCTGGGGTGGGCGGGCGTCGCCCTCGCTGCTGGAGTGTTACTCCTGCGACGACTGCCGATGATGCTCGTGTTTCGACAGGTGGTCCCGTCGGTCGAGGGCGACCGCGACGCGCTGTTTGCAGGGTGGTTCGGTCCGATCGGGATCGCCGCGTTGTTCTACGCGACGGTCGCACACCGGATACTCGGGGACGAACTCATCTGGACGACGGCCAGCCTCGTCATCGCGAGTTCGGTGGTCGTCCACGGGCTCATGGCCACGCCGGCTACGAAACTGTACGGGAACGTGATCGACCGCGTGCAACCGGACTCGTCGGACGGAACCGACCACTCCTCCGTCTTCACTGACGGGTGATACTACTATGTGGCTCCTGACCGAACGTGCCACATGCTTGATTTCGTTCTCGTTCCCGTCGACGGCAGCGAGCCGGCGGCTACCGCGCTCGACTACGCCCTCGAGATCGCGGCCACTCACGGGGCGACGATACAGTTGCTGTACGTGGCGGACACGAACAAACCAAGTCTCACGCAGTACGGGGGCTCCGTCGTCGACGTCCTCGAACGGGACGGCGAGGACGTCCTCGCGGACGCGCGCGAACGAGCGACGTCGCAGGCCGTCCCCGTCACCGACGATATCGTTCAGGGGGATCCGCGAGAGGCGATCGTCGACGCGGCAGCACCTGACCTCGTCGATCTCGTCGTACTGGGGACCCACGGCCGCGATAGCCTCGAGAAGTACGTCCTCGGGAGCGTCACGGAACACGTCGTGAACGCGTGCGAAATCCCCGTCCTGGCGGCTCGTACGGGCGAAGACGCGAGCCAACCGCACCCGTACGACGACGTTCTCGTTCCGACCGACGGAAGCGAGACCGCACGACAGGCGCTGGAAGTCGCCGCGGAGATCGCGACCTACTACGGCGCGACGCTGCATCTCCTGTCGATCGTCGACGAACCCGCACTCGGAGTCGCAGTCGGCTCCTCCTCGGTACGAGAGCAACTGAAAGCCGACGCTCGGGAACGCGTCGCCGACGACGCGTCGATCGTGCGGCAAGCGGGCGTCGACGAGGTCGAGACGACGGTCGAAACGGGCGCGGTGCCGGAGACGGTCCGGTCGGTCGCGACCGACGTCGATGCCGACCTCATAGCGATGGGAACGCACGGGCGAACCGGGCTCGACGACCGATTTCTCGGCTCGACCACGGAACGAGTGCTTCGAACGGCACCGGTGCCCGTCCTGACGGTCGGCGTCGCTGGGGACTGAGTCACTGACGTACCCGCCGTACGTATCGCGACGATCTATACCCTGCAGGATTCGAACCTTGTGGAGACGGTCACGCTTGCTTCGCTCGCGTGCTGCGACTCCCCGGGTTCGAATCGTCAGTGCAGCATTACGTGCTGCCCGCGAGTTGTTCGCAGCACTCCATGGGCCCTGACGGATTCGAACCATCGACCACTCGGTATCCCACGAAACCCGATGACCGGATTCCGATATGAGCCGAGCGCTCTCACCAGACTGAGCTAAGGGCCCTCGTGTCGGGTCAAAAACGGGGACTGTAGTTAACAGTTACTCTCCGGCCCCTCCGGCGACGAGACTATGTGTCCGGCGGCCGAAATTCGCCCCGATGTCGGATCAGCGTCGACTCGAGCGGTTCGTCCGTTCGACGCTTCGGGGGGCGGGCGAGAGCTACGAACAGCTACGCGGGTCGGCCGACGGCCAACTCGAGGAGGCCCGCGAGGCTTACCGCGCGGCGAAACACGCCCGCAGCCTGCCCACCGACGAGAACGACCGGGCGAAGATCGTCTGCCGCCGCTACGCCGAACGCCGGGCCGTCAGACTCGACGATAAGTATCGGCCGGCCTGCTTCGAGGCCGACCACCCCGACTGCGAGGGCTGTCTCGAGGACACCTACGACGGCCGCATCGAAACCTGGTAGCGCTCGCGGTGCGTGGGACGACCGTTTTCGGATGTAGATCGGCGTTGCGTTCGACTCCCCCTTAATGAGTCGGTTGGTTGACTAAATCGTTAGCTGAAAGATCTGGCGACGGACCGGAGCGTTCTGCTATCGTGGACACGGGGAGTGACCACACCCTCCCCAGCCGATTCACTCGCTCCCGTCGTCTGCTCACGGGCACGGCGGGGCGGCTGCGCCGCCCCGACATCGCGGCGCGTAGCGCCGCGCTCTGCCCGTTCGCATGGTATGCGGGACCTCGGTCCCGCACTAGTCGCTCGTTCATCCCTCGCACGGCTTCGTCGGCCATCCTCACAGACGCTCACGGGTCGCACTGCTCCCCGTTCGCGTTTCGAGGTGCTCCCGGAGGTCGCACCTCGCTTCGCTCGGCTGGCCGACAGCGCGCGCCACAGCAAGACGGGTGGTGTCGGACCGATATTTATTCGACCGATATACGCGATCAGCACGGGCATCCTGCCCCGGAAGTAGGAACATCGGAACGGGTCAGAACCCGAGCGCGTCGACTCCCACTACCCCGAACCGTGCGGTTCGGATTCGGGCCAGACGGCGTACAGCACCAGCCCGAGGCTCAACGCGGCCCCGAGCGCGAGCGACTCGAGGACGGTCACCTCGACGCCGAACCACGCCAGCACCGTCCGGAGCTCGACTACGACGGGGACGATGAAGGCGATGGCGACCAGCAACACCGCCGGCGAGAGCCGCACTAGCCCATCACCTCGGCGATGAGGGAGGGTACCGTCGCGAGTGCGCTCCGGATCGACTCGAGGCCCGCCGTAGCGACGTCGCTCCCGGCGGTCGCCACCGCGTCGACGAGGAGGTCGACGCTGAGGGGGAAGCCGCTGAACTCGTAGCCGAACAGGCCGCCGCGCTCGACGATCGAGAGCAGCGGGAACGCGTAGGCGAAGACGACGAGGGCGACGGCGATGGCCGTCCAGAGTTTGAGGTTGTCGAGGACCAGCGGCGCGTCTTCCGGACCCGACAGCGCTTCAGCGTAGGCGTTGCCGGGCACGGCACTGCTCCGGCTCCCGACGACGGTCAGGACCATATTCAGGAGGAACAGCAGCACCGAGACGGCCAGCAGGGTACCGCCGATGGCGATCTGGGCGTCGAGTTCGGCGACGGAGCCGACGCCGGCCTCGAAGGAGACGTCCTGGTACTGGGGTTCGGCGGTGCGGCGCGGGATGCTGAAGAGGCCGCCACGGTGCATGGCGTTCGACATCAGCGTCATGCCGACGAACCACAGCAGCACCTGGATCAGTCCGAGCGTCCGGTTCCAGATGTCCTTGCCGGTCAGTTGCGGGATGAACCAGTAGGAGGCGGCCATGAACGTCAGCGCCACCGCAGTGCCGACGGTGAGGTGGAAGTGGCCGACGATCCAGAACGTGTTGTGCACGAGGTAGTTGATGTTCATCCCGGCGTTGATCATGCCGGAGAAGCCGGCGGCGGCGAACATCAGGCCCGCGAGCGCCATCCCTGTGAAGACCGGGTCGCGCCAGGGGAGGGCCTTCAGCCAGCCGAGATAGCCCGTGCCGCCGCGCTGGCGAGCGCCGTGTTCGATGCTCGCGACGACGGTGAAGGCGGTCAGCAGGCTCGGCAGCAGCAGGAACATCGTGTTCGTCATCGCGATGAACTTGAAGCCCTCCGCGATGCCGGGATCGAGGTACTGGTGGTGGATCCCAGTCGGCACCGAGAGGATCAGGAACAGGACGAACACGACGCGCGCGAGCGGGTCGCTGAACAGTTTGCCGCCCGCGAGTTTCGGCAGCATGATGTACCACATCATGTACGCCGGCAGCAGCCAGAAGTAGACGACGGGGTGGCCGAAGAACCAGAACAGCGTCCTGGTGAGCGTCGGGTTGACCCCGTCGACGATGCCGAGCGTCCACGGCAGGATGAAGAAGATGATCGCGACGGCGACCCCGAGACTCGCGAGGTACCACATGATCGTCGTCGTGAGCACCATGAACGCCGGCAGCGGGATCCGCTCGTCGGGGTTGTCCTGCTTCCAGCGCCACCAGGTACGGATCCAGTCGAAGCCGGCGACCCACGTGCCGACGACGAAGACCGCGAGGCCGACGTAGAACAGCGGGTGGGCCTCGAGCGGCGCGTAGAAGGTAAACAGGACGTCGGCGCTCATCTCGACCGAGTCGACGAAGCCGGCGAACATGGGGATCGCAGCCAGCACGACGCCGACCACCATCATGGCGTACCAGCCCCAGGCGAACCGGCGACTGGGTAGCGGCCGGTCGAGGCTAGTCGTGATCGCCCACGTGAACACGCCTACGAGGAAGAAGATCGTGAACGTCAGCGCCAGCAACACGCCGTGGATGGTCAACACGGTGTAGTAGTCGGTCGAGTCGATGAACCGGAAGACGTTCGTCCGGTGTAACACCTGTACCAGCCCGAACAGGGCACCGACCGCGAGGGCGGCGAACGAACTCCAGAACGCCGCCTTGATCAGTTTCGCTTCGCCCGGGAACGCGTCGACGTAGGGAGTGGTCGTTCCGTTAGTCATCGTTTCCCTCCGTGTCGGTGTCGGCGTCGGAGCCGACGGTCACGTCGCCGCGTTCCGTCTCGCCGTCGACGGCCACGGACCAGTCGTGCTCGCCCTCGCCGAGGGTCGCGGCGTCGACGGTGAGCGTCACCGCTTCGCTGTCGGATCCGTCGATGGTAACCTCTTCTTCGAGCGTCTCGTCACCGATTTCGGCCTCGAGAGTAGTTTCGTGGGTCTCGACGAGGCCGTTGGTCACGGTGGCGGTGAGGGTTACCTCGCCGTCGGCCGCGACCGATTCGTCGGCCTCGACGGCGAGTTCGGTCAGGTCGAACTCGTTCTCCGGGACGACCTGGATCTGGCTCTCCATCCCGTGGTGACCGGAGCCACAGTACTCGTTGCAGATGACGCCGTACTCGCCGGGGTCGTCGAACTCGACGGTCATCGAGGAGATCTCGCCGGGGATGACCATCGTGTTGACGTTGGTACCGACGACGCTGAAACTGTGGATGACGTCGCCGCTGGTGACGTAGAACGTCACGTCGCTGTTCGCGGGCACTTCGATGGGATCGGGCCGGAAGGCGAACGAGCGAGCGACGACGTGTGCCTCGTACTCGTTCTCGGCGACCTGTTCGACGCCCGGATCGCCGAAGTCCTCGTGATCGGAGATCTCGTTCGGATCGATCGTCTCCTGGCTGTCGTCGATCATCGCGATGCCGATGCCGACCGAGCCGTAGGTGATCGTCGCGATGAAGCCGACGATCAACAACATCGCGGCGACCAGCCAGAGTTTCTCGTAGCTGTGAACGTTCATACCACTCCGACCCCCGTTCCGAGCCAGCCGACGACCGTCGGGCCGTTCCCGAGGAATTCGACGAAGTACATGAACAACCACATTGCGACCAGAATCAGGAAGTACAACCCGATGAGCACGAGCGTCCCGATCGGATCGTACTCGTCGTGGCCGATCTCACGAACCAGCTCGTCCTCCACTGGTTCGTCGACCTGTCGTTCTGTAGTCGAACTCATAGCCGATCATAGGGATAATCGGTATCTTATCGTCGGGTGCTGTTCCAACACGGTGGGAAATCCTGTATCGTTTAAGTAGCAGCTATACTCTGGTTCCAATATGGACCTTCACGAACTCCCGCCGCGACGGCTCCTCGTGGTCGGGCTCCTGGCGATTCTCCCGCTCGCGTGGTACGGTCTCGAGGGATCGCTGACCGCTGGCGTCGTCTCCGCGGTCAACGTCCTGTTGATCCTGACCTGCCTGTACGTGGCGTTTTCTCCCGTCGAAGGCCACGAGGAACACGGCACGAACGGCGCGGCGTCGTAACCCTCTATGCTCGAACTGGACGCGGCGGTCACCCTGACGGTACTCGAGCACGGGCACGATCACAGTACCGCAGCGGTCGCCGCCGAGAACGTCGACCTGCTGCTACTGCTGCTCGTCGGCCTGCTCGCCGGCGTCCACTGTCTCGGGATGTGTGGCCCGCTGGTGACGACGTACGCCGATCGGATGACCGCCACCGACCGCGACGGCGCTCGAGGTCGGGGGAGCCACCTCTCCGTGTTCGAGGTCCGCCAGCACGGGCTGTTCAACCTCGGTCGGACGGCCAGCTACGCGGTGATCGGCGGCCTGTTCGGCCTGCTCGGGGGTCTCGCGTTCACGTCGACCGACGCCGTCGTCGCGACGGGCAATTCGGTCCGCGGTGCCGTCGGCATCCTGGTCGGCGTCGCGATCATCGCCAGCGGCCTCTACTACCTGCGCGGGCAGGCCGGGCTTCCCCACGGCCTCCCCCTCGTCGGCCCGCTGTTCCGGTGGCTCTCCGGCCTGCTGGCCAGCCGCGTCGACCGGCTGGCGAGGTCACCGGGAATCGTCGCCCTCGGGGCGGTCCACGGGCTGTTGCCGTGTCCGATCATCTATCCGGCCTACCTCTACGCCTTCGCGCTGGGCGACCCGATCCGGGGGGCGCTGTCGCTGGCCGCGCTCGGTCTCGGGACGATCCCGACGTTGTTCCTCTACGGCACCGTACTCTCCTCGATCGAACCGGAGACCCGCGTTCGCCTCCACCGGGCGCTCGGCGTCGGCTTCCTCGTGCTCGGCTACGTACCGCTCCAGCACGGTCTGATGCTGTACGGCATCGACTTCCTGCCACACCTGCCGTTGCCGTTCTACCAGCCGCTGTAACCGATCCGCGATGACGGTACCAGTACCGGAACCGGACCGCGACGCGACCCCCTCCTCGAGCGCGGACGGCTGTGCCCTCTGTGACCTCCCGCTCCCGGACGATCCCTTCGTCGGGAGCGACCTCGAGGGCCGGTTCTGCTGTCGTGGCTGTCTCGAGGTCGCCCGGACGCTCGAGTCGGTCGACGATGTCGAGCGTGAGACCGTCCGATCGCGCGCGGACGAGGAGGCGAAGGACCTCGATGCACTCGACGGCGAGGAGACGTTCGTTCACGTCGACGGTATGCACTGTTCGACCTGCGAGGCGTTCCTCGAGGCGCGCGCGGAGTCGATCGACGACGTCCGCGGGGCCGCGGCCAGTTACGCGACGGAGACGATGCGCGTCGTCTACGATCCGGACCGGCTGTCGGCCGAGGCGGTGTCCGAACGCATCTCGGGGTATGGCTATCGAGCCAGCGAACGCGGGACGGAGGGGACGGCGGACGCCGACGGCGAGCGGGACCTCGTGAAGTTCCTGGTCGGCGGCGGCCTCTTCGGGATGATGGTGATGGTCTGGTACGCCGTCTTCCTCTATCCGACCTACTTCGGGTACGACCCCGTCGCCGACTTCGGTTCGTACGACGGCTACTACGTCGCGGTCCACATCTGGCTCATGACCTCGTTCGTCCTCTTCTACACGGGGTGGCCGATTCTTCGGGGTGCCGTCGTTAGCCTGCGGGCGGGCGTACCCAACATGGACTTGCTCGTCGCGACCGCCGCAGTGGGGGCCTACGCCTACAGCACGCTCGCGATGGTCCTCGGACGGACCGACTTCTACTTCGACGTCACCGTCGCGGTCGTCCTCGTCGTCACCGGCGGTGCCTACTACGAGGACCGGATCAAACGCCGCGCCACGGGCCTGCTTTCGGAACTGACCGAACAGCAGGTCGACGAAGCGCGCCTCGAGAACGGCGAGACCGTCCCGCTCGAGGAGGTCTCGCCCGGTGACCGCCTGCTCGTCAAACCCGGCGAGCGCGTCCCGCTGGACGGCGAGGTGTGCGAGGGCCAGGCGGCGGTCGACGAGTCGCTCGTGACCGGCGAGTCGGTACCGGTCGAGACGGAACCCGGCGACCCCGTCCGGGGCGGGACCGTGGTGACGGACGCCCCGCTCGTCGTCGCGGTGGGCGAGGAGGCCGAGAGCACGCTCGATCGGCTCGTCTCCGTCCTCTGGTCGATCCAGAGCGCGCGGCCGGGCGTCCAGCGGCTGGCCGACAAACTCGCGACGGTCTTCGTGCCGCTCGTCCTCTCGCTGGCGGCGCTCGCGACCCTCGGGTTGCTGGCGACGGGCTCGACCCTCTCTGCGGCGCTTCTGGTCGGGTTGACCGCCGTCATCGTCTCCTGTCCCTGCGCGCTGGGGCTGGCGACGCCGCTGGCGGTTGCCGCCGGGATCCAGGCCGCGGCGAAACGCGGCATCGTCGTCGCCGCGGAGACGCTGTTCGAGGATGCGCCGGACGTCGACGTCGTCGTCCTCGACAAGACCGGCACGCTAACGACGGGCGCGATGACCGTCACCGACGTCCACGCCCCCAGGAGCGACGCCGCCCGACTCCACCGCCGCGCGGCGGCCGTCGAGGCGCTCTCGGCGCACCCGATCGGCGACGCCATCGTCGAGGCGCTTCCCGACGACGGCTCGAGGGACGGCGACTCGAGCGACGACGCCCCGACGAACGTCTCGGTCGAGGCGTTCGAACGGGACCGTCGCGGCGTCAGCGGCGTCGTCGACGGCGACCGTGTGGTCGTGGGCCACCCGGACTACCTCCGCGAACGAGGGCTGAAGCTTCCCGCTGAACTCGAGTCCCGCGTCGAGACGGCTCGAGCGGCCGGGGACGTCCCCGTCGTGGTCGGCTGGGACGGCCGCGCACGCGGCGTGATCGTCGTCGGCGATACCCCGCGGGAGTCCTGGCGCGAGGCGGTCGCGACCCTCGGCGAGGGACGGGAGGTGATCGTTCTCACCGGCGACGAGGGGGCGGCCGCCGACCGGTTCCGCGCCGTCGCGGGCGTCGACGAGGTGTTCGCCGGCGTGCCGCCGGAGGGGAAAGCCGAGACTGTCCGGCGACTTCGCTCCCGCGGGACGGTCGCGATGGTCGGCGACGGGAGCAACGACGCGCCGGCGCTCGCGGCGGCAGACGTCGGCATCGCGATGGGCAGCGGGACGAAACTCGCGACCGACGCCGCGGACGCGGTGATCGTCGGCGACGACCTTTCGGCCGTCAGCGAGACGCTCGCGATCGCCCGCCGCACGAACCGTCGGATCCGCCAGAACCTCGGCTGGGCGTTCGTCTACAACGCCGTCGCCATCCCGCTCGCGATCACCGGCCTGTTGAACCCGCTGCTGGCCGCCCTCGCGATGGGCTCGAGCAGCCTCCTCGTCGTGCTCAACTCCGCCCGGTCGATCTGACGGGCCGTCGGCTCCCGAAAACGACAAATTACTTGGTCGTCGTCTCGAAATTCGACACGTAGCAGCTATGAGTCCGGACGTCGCCGGAGTGCCGAGCTCCATCGCGCTCGCCGTCGTGAAGACGCTCAGTCTGGTCGTCGGCGGGCTGATCACGTTGCTGGCCTACCGCGCCTACCGCCGCACGCGACAGCGGGCGCTGGGACTGCTGGCGCTCGGGTTCGGGCTCGTGACGCTCGGACTCGTCCTCGCGGGGACCCTCTACGAACTGCTGGACGTCGCCCTCCAGACCGGCATCCTCCTCGAGAGCCTGTTGATGCTCGCCGGCTTCCTGGTGATCGCCTACTCGCTGTACGTTACCTGATCGCCGGTCGTCGTCGATAGCGGCGAATTCCCGTTCGATCGGTATGCGTGTCCGGTCAGTCAGCCGACCCGTCGTCGGGCGTTCGTTCGGTTCCAGCGGCGACTGCGGTTTCGATTCCGGTGAACAGTCCGTACAGACACAGGGAGAGACCGATGACGATCACCAGACCGACCGTGATGGTAGCGAGGACCAACCCTTGCCACTCGAGTTCCGTCCAGTCGGGAAACAGCGCGTAGCCGACGGACGCGAGGATCCCACCGGAAACGGCTGCAGCGATCGGTCTGCCGTAGCTCATATCGATCCTCTTCGTACCGAAGGCATACTTTTCTTTCCTGAGTGACGGATCCGGTAGAAGGTGGGTGCTCGACTCGAGCCTCGATCAGGCGTCGCTGGCCGTCTCGAAGCCCCGGAGGATCCCCTGGCCGTCGGTCGGTCCGATCTCGGGCAGCGTGGCGCGTTCGGGGTGGGGCATCAACACGGCGACGGTCTCGCGGTCGCCGAGCACGCCCGCGACGTCGTGCTTCGAGCCGTTCGGGTTCACGTCGGGGCCGGTCTCGCCGTCCTCGTCGCAGTAGCGGAAGAGGATTCGGTCCTCGGCCTCGAGCTCGGCGAGGCGGTCGTCGTCGATCTCGTACCGGCCCTCGCCGTGGGCGATGGGAACCTCGATGACCTCGCCTTCCTCGTAGGCGGCGGTCCAGGGCGTGTCCGCACGTTCGACCCGCAGGTAGACGTGCTCGCACTGGAACCGGGCGCTCTCGTTCGTGGTAAAGGCTCCCTCGGTCAGCCCGGACTCGCAGCCGATCTGGGCCCCGTTACAGACGCCGAGCACGGGCACGCCGTCGGCCGCGGCCTCACGGACCGCTTCCATGATCGGCGACCGGGCGGCCATCGCACCGGCCCGGAGGTAGTCCCCGTAGGAGAACCCGCCCGGCAGGACGATTCCTGAGGTGTCGGCGGGGAGACCGTCCTCGTGCCAGACGATCTCGGCGTCGATGCCGAGGTGTTCGAGGGCGCGCGCGGCGTCGCGGTCGCAGTTCGAGCCGCCGAAGCGGACGATCGACACTGTCACAGTCGACACCCCTCGGTGTGTCGACCGACAGTGTCGGTCGTCGTGATCGAAACCGTCATTTAGCGTTCGGCGACCTCCACGTCGTAGTCGTGGATGGTCGGGTTCGCCAGCAGCCGTTCGGCCATCTCGTCGGCGCGCTCGCGGGCCTCGTCCGCCGAGGCGGCCTCGAGGTCGACCTCGAAGCGGTCGGCCGAGCGAAGGGCCTCGAGTTCGAAGCCCAGCCGTTCCAGGGCCTGCTTCGTCGTCTCAGCCTCCGGATCGAGGACGCCGCGTTTGAGTCGAACCGTCACCGTCGCGGTGTAGGCGGTCATCACCCGAAACCCCGCATCCGTGCTCAAAAACGCTTTCGCCTCGCCGTCGTATTCCACGTTCGTGGATACTCGTCGGCGTCGACGGGCTCCGTCCACCGACCGGACCGAAACCCGGCGTAACGGAGCGTCTCTCCGGACGGCGAGCCGTCCGGTCTCGAGTCGGCTATGACCCCGAACGTCGGTGAGCGTCGCTACCAAATCGATCGGCGTCAGTTCTCCGTCGTCGGGAGGTCGATCGGTTCGCCGTCGGCGTAGACCGTCGGGTCGCGGAGGATACCGTCGAGGTGCAGCGGAGCCTCCGTCTCGCCGCCGATGCTGGCGTTGTCGCCGATGGCGATGTGGACGGTTCCGGCGGCCTTCTCGTCTAACAGCACGGAGCCGACGAGTTCCTCGACGCCGACGTTCGTCCCGATACCGAGTTCGGCGAGGTTGTACGCCGCGTCGCCGACCTCGTCTGCGGCGTCCTCGACCTGTCGGCGGATCTCGTCGTCCGAGATGTCGGTGACGAGGCCGTCCTCGACGACGAACTCGAGTTCCTGGCCGTCCTCGAGCAGGCCGTGGGGGCGCATCGTCCCGTCGACGACGTAGGTGCCGTCGGCCGATTCGGGGCTGACGAACACCTCGCCGGCGGGGAGATTGGAGAACGAGCCGGGGTCGCTCACGTCGCCGGTGTCCTCGTGCCACTCGCGGTCGCCGATCGCGAACGCAATGTCGGTACCCCGCTCGGTGGTCACGCGCACCTCGTCGGCGTCGACGACCTGCTCGAGGGTCTCCTCGCAGGCCTCCCGGATGCGGTCGTAGTCGGCGTCGAGGCCGGCGACGAAGACGTCCTCGGTGATGCCAGGCAGCGTCGATCCGCGGCCGCCCGCCGCGGTGGCCTCGGACCGGGCGCGGGTGTGACTCAGGCTCTTGGTCGTCGGCGCGAGGAAGGCGTCGGCTCCGGCCAGGGCGGCCGCGACGGGTTCGGGCGGCTCCTCGCCGTGTTGCTCGCCCGGCGAGTAGCGAACGATGGCCGCGTCGTCGGTGATCTCGCTGGCCACGGCGTAGAGGGCCTCGCCGACCGATTCGCGCTCGTCGTCGGTGACGACGACGCAGGACTCGTCGCCCCGGAGTTCCAGACACTGTTCGACGGCCGTCTCGGCGGCCGCGCGGAGTTCTGACATACGCGTACTGTCGCGCGAGCGGGCCGAAATGTTTTGCCATCCGCGGGTCCGGCTCGCGACGCGCGTCGCGCGCTCGGCTCAGTCGGGCTCCTCCGACCACGGCCACTCGACGGGCGGCACGAACGGCGCGACCGTGACCGTGTACCGGAAGATGGTCGCGATGCGGAGCACGTAGACCATCACCAGCACCAGCGGCGCGGCGACGAGCGCGAGCGTGGCGCAGACGACCGGCTCGAGCGGGGCCGAGGTGAGTACCGTCGGCGGGTTCGTCTCGTAGGCCAGCGGGACGAGCAACGCGGCGACGAGGGCCGGAAAGCCGACGACGATGAACTGCCGCGACAGCTGGGCGAGCTCCTGGTGGAGGGCGACGGTCTTGAAGTACTGGCGGAAGACGGTGACCGCGCCGAGCAGTTCGGCGATCGTCTCGAGCGCGTCCCGCTCGTCGGCGGTGAGGTGCTCGTACCGCTCGGTCAGGAGTTCGTCGGTGCGGTCGAAGTGGTGGGCGAAGTCCGGACCCGCCAGCGTCGAGATGACCTTCTCGGGCGGCATCTCGCTCGAGACCTCCTGGACGATTCCGGCGTACTCGTCGACGTTGTCGGCGTAGGTCTCGATCTCGTCGGCGACCGCCTCGTCCCGGCGGGCGTACTCGTCCGGCAACCGGTCGGCCTGCTCCGCGACGATCCCGCCGATGAAGGAGATGAACGACGCGATCCGGATCGGCGGCGAGGGGTGGTCGGCGATGTCGCCGACGCTCTCGCGCAGCTCCGTCCCGCCCTCGTGTTTCTCCTGGAGCCGATCGAGCGTCCCGAAGACCCGCGAGGAGATCAGCTGGTTGATCGCCAGCGTCACCGAGATCAGCGAGAAGAGCCCGGCGACGACGCCGCTTCCCAGTATCGACTGGATCGGACTCCTGGGGCCGACCGAGAGCTCGCCGGCCGCGACGAGCGCCCACGCGAGCGCGAAGAAGGCGACCGTGATCCCCGCCGTGATGAGGAGCCGGTTCCCCTCGAGAACGACCCACCGAATCAGGGTGTCGTACCCCGTGTCGACGTCGCGTCCCGGCTGGATATCCATGCGGTCACTCATCCCGCGACCGCTTACGACGTTTGGGGCGCAGAGCGAAAGCCCCGTAAACCGCGGGGGCTCGAGCGCGAGACGAGAACTCGAAACCGAGTACTAGTCCGGCGAGAAGGCTCGAAACGGTTATCCCGCTCGGTAGTGGACTGCCGGACACATGATTCAGGTCGCGATCAACGGCTACGGCACGATCGGCAAACGCGTCGCGGACGCCGTCCGTGCCCAGCCCGACATGGAGGTACTGGGCGTCGCCAAAACGCGCCCGAACTTCGAGGCCGAGACGGCCGTCGACAAGGGGTTCGACCTCTACGCCGCCGTCGAAGAGCGCGCCGACCGGTTCGCCGAGGCGGGCCTCGAGATCGCCGGTCCCGTCGAGGACCTCGTGGACGCGGCCGACGTCGTCGTCGACGCCACGCCCTCGGGAATCGGCGCGGAGAACAAGTCGATGTACGAGACCTACGACACGCCGGCGCTCTATCAGGGCGGCGAGGACGCAGACCTCGTCGACACCAGCTTCAACGCCCGGTCGAACTTCGAGGACGCCACGGGAGCCGACCACGTCCGGGTCGTCTCCTGTAACACGACCGGCCTCTCGCGCGTGATCGCCCCGCTGCGCGAGGCATACGGCATCGAGAAGGTCCGCGCGACGCTCGTCCGCCGCGGCGGCGACCCCGCCCAGACCGGTCGCGGCCCGATCAACGACATCCTGCCGAACCCGGTCACCATCCCCTCGCACCACGGCCCCGACGTCGAGACCATCTTCGACGACCTGGACATCGATACGCTGGGCATGAAGGTGCCCGCGACGCTGATGCACATGCACAGCCTCAACGTCACCCTCGAGGAGGCGGTCGAGGCCGCCGAGGTCCGCGACCTGTTCGCCGACGAATCGCGCCTGTTCCTGATCCCCGAAGAGCTGTCGATCGACGGCAGCGGGAAACTCAAGGAGTACGCCATGGACGTCGGCCGTCCGCGAGGGGACATCTGGGAGAACTGTATCTGGGAGGAGTCGATCTCGACGGTCGGCAGGGACCTCTATCTGTTCCAGGGCATCCACCAGGAGTCCGACGTCGTCCCCGAGAACGTCGACGCGATCCGCGCCGTGCTGGGCGCGGCCGACGCCGAGGAGAGCATCGAGACGACCGACGAGACGCTCGGCATCGGGCTGTAGACCGAACCTGCACGGGTCATTCGGACGCTGCCGGACGACCATACGGACTGGCCGTCGAGGCCGACGAGAAGCGGCGACAGTCCGCCAAACCGGTTCGACAGGTGAGTCCGACAGAAAGTTTTTCCCAGCCCCTCCCTAACACACTCCCATGCGACGAGACGACCGCGACGAGCCCTTCGACGACCTGTTTCGGGAAATCGAGCGGATGATGAACGAGATGATGAACGGTGCCGACGGGAACGTCAGTTTCGACTCCCAGGGTCCCACCGACAACGGCTTCGGCATGGACACCCACGTCGACATCCACGAAACCGACGACGAGGTCCGCGTCGTCGCCGACCTCCCCGGCGTCGAGAAGGACAACATCGAACTCGAGTGCGACGGCAAGGTGTTGACCATCTCGGCCGGAACGGAGCACCGCCAGTACGACGAACGCGTCTCCCTGCCGACCCGCGTCAACGAACACACCGCCTCCGCGACGTACAACAACGGCGTCCTCGAGGTCGTCTTCGATCCCGCCGAACAGTCCTCCGATATCAGTCTCGAGTAACGCGGTCGTCGCTGTCCTCTCCCTCTTCTCGCGTTCTCGTCACCGCGTCGGTACTCCATCCCTCTCGCGTTTCCTCGACCGGCCAGCGACTGGTCCCGGAGTCGCTCGTTCAGCCGAGTGCGACGCCCGGGACGCCTCCGGTGCCGATCTCGATGATCCCGCTGCGATACACCACGACGCCGTAGCCCAGTAGCGTGATCTCCAGCAGGGTAGCGTCCGCGCCACCGTCGCTTTTGGTCGTCTCCTGCAGGGCGAACGTGATCGCCGTCGGCGTCGCCTCGCCCGCCGAGAGCGACGCGAACGCGTCGGCCGGCACGTCGCGAATCGTCCCCTCGACGGTGAACGCGATCGCACCGGGGGTCGTCCCGAACGGATCGCCGCTCCCGTCGCTCGTCGGATCGAGCGCGGTCACGTCCGGCGACAGCTCGTCCGCATCGGTCGTCGTCACGCCGACGTCCACGCTCTCGAGTCGAAGCGTCGGCTCGCCCGTGAGGTCGACGGTCACCGGCGTCGAGCCGTCGACGGTAAACGCGACTTCGGTCGGCTGCAGGGTCGTGCCCTCGAACTCGCCGAGTAACGCCTCGGAGACCGTGAGCACGCCCTCGGCGACGAAGTCGATCCGGTCCGGGGGACGCGTCTCGACGACGGCGTCGGAGAGGCGGGCGTGTTCGTGTTCGTCGAGCTGGATGGTGAGCCCCATCGTCCTCCTCGCGTAGAGGACGCTCGCAGGGATGAATCGCACCCGTGATAATACAGACGCCCGCCCGTTGCCGGGTTTCGGCGCGGGGACCGCCTGCGTCAGTTCCCGCCGGCGGACACTTGCGGTGTCTGCGAGGGCAAGGCCAGGGTTTCCTTCCGCTGCGGACCGACGCCAGGCTATGGCCGACGAGGACGACATCGACGACCTGCTCGCGGAACTCGACGAGCAAACCGACCTCGAGACGTCCCAGCAACGGCTCTCGATCCGGACGGAGAGCCGTCGCTACGACAAGCCGGTGACGATCGTCGAGGGGTTCGACCTCGAGACGAGCGAGATCGAGTCGATCGCCTCCGACCTGAAGAGCGCGATGGGCACCGGGGGCACCGTCGCCGACGACCGGATCGAACTCCAGGGTGACCACCGGGATCGGGTGCCCGACCTGCTTCGGGACCGCGGGTTCGACGTGCGCGAGTGAGGATCGCGCGATCGGAAAATCTGCGTATTGACCGGTGAGTTCGAACGGAGGATGACGAATCGAAGCGTCCTGCTATCGTGGACACGAGGGGTAGCCACACCCTCCCCAACCGATTCGCTCCCGCTGGTCGCTCATCCCTCGCACGGTGTCGGTCGAGCGCCCTCCCTTTCGGTCGGCCGCTCGACAGCGCGCGCCACCGCACGTGGTTGGCCAGATACGGAACGGTAACTACACCCCCTGTACGTATCGTTCGTGGGAGAACGGGTGAGCGGAGACGCGAACTGTGCGATGACTCCGTCTCCGACGAAGTGAAGCCCTTATGTTCGGCGCGACGACACACCGAGGTAATGATCCCCGGGGCGGACGAGTACGGCGTCGAGATCGAGATCGACGAGGCCGCGATCGACGACCTGCTGGGCGTCGGTCCGGACGACGTCGCGGCTCCCTCCGAACTGACGTTCGCCCGCAACGTCTTCGTGCCGCTGACGACGGCCTGCCGGTACACCTGCACCTACTGCACCTACTTCGATCCGCCCGGCCAGGCCTCGCTGCTCTCGCTCGAGGAGGTCCGCGAGATCTGCCGTCGCGGCGCGGACGCCGGCTGTACGGAGGCGCTCTTTACGTTCGGCGACGATCCCGACGACCGCTACACCGAGATCCACGCGCAACTCGAGGAGTGGGGTCACGACTCGATCCACACGTACCTGCGCGCGGCCTGCGAGGTCGCTTTGGAGGAGGGGTTGCTCCCCCACGCGAATCCGGGCGACCAGACTCGCGAACAGATGGCCACGGTCGCGGACGTCAACGCCAGCATGGGCGTGATGCTCGAGACGACCGCCGACGTCGGCGCTCACGCCGGCCCGCGGCAGAAGGAACCGGGCCAGCGCCTGCGCACGATCGAGAACGCGGGCGAACTCGACGTCGCGTTCACGACGGGCATCCTCGTCGGCATCGGCGAGGAGTGGCGCGACCGCGCGGAGAGCCTGCTGGCCATCCGCGAGATGCACGAGCGCTACGACCACGTCCAGGAGGTGATCGTCCAGCCGGTCGTCAACAACGAGCGCTGGTCCGACGGCTCCCCGGACCTCGAGACGATGCGCCGCGTGACGGCGATGGCCCGCGCCGCGCTCCCCGAGGAGATCTCAGTGCAGGTGCCGCCGAACCTCGCGCCCGCCCGGGAGCTGATCGACTGCGGGGTCGACGATCTGGGCGGCGTCTCACCGGTCACCGACGATCACATCAACCCCGACTACGCGTGGCCCGCGCTGCGCGAACTCGAGGAGATCGCCGCCCACGCCGACCTGCCGCTGGGGGAGCGGCTGCCAGTCTACGAGCGGTTCCTGCCCGCCGACCTGCGACCCGACGACTTCGACGGCGTTCCCGCCGCGGGGACCGACCCCGATCACGCGACCGAACGCGAGTGGATTTCGCCCACGATCCGCGAGGCGCTCACCGCCGACGACGAGGCCGGACAGCGGCACCGTCGCGTTCTCGAGGGCGATCTGACCTAACGGAACCGGCGACCGTCACGTCGCTGTCGGGGCTGTCGATCGCCGTCCCCGTACCGTCCTCCGCTTCGCGTCTCTCCTGTCGCAGAAAGTTCCATGGAGAGGAACAGCCGCGGAGGAACTCGTACCGACCCCAATCTACTGTCGTAAAGCAACTTCTCTGCTTCTGTCTCACGAGATACACAATCAAAATTATGAGTTTCCGAACAGTTCCGAAATGTCCCCATCCGAATTTTCTATGGCTTTTGTGAGTGGGCCGTAATCGACATCGCTGGTTTCGATCCCGTCTTTTGAGACGACGATAGTCTTCTCAGGGCCTAAACCATACATAATTGATGCATGGGTCCCTGGTTCGACAACGACCATCGTATCTAACTCATCCGTACCCTGAAAATACTTTTTCGCCAACTGCTCTCCATATGCGGTTGCATCAACAACACCATTTTTAATCGTCTCAGGATGGGCACCGACCCAATGGCCGAAGGCTGTATGTGCTGGATTTTCTGTATCACTGTAGGAGATATTCAATTGATATATAATTAGTCCGTCTCTAGTGGTACTTTGTGCCACTGTCTCGTGTGGTTCGAGCCCATAGTCACGGAAATACTCATCTATCTTGTTAAACTGCGTTGATTCGAATACTTGATCTTTTAAACGCGACGCTTCGTCTTCCGGGAGGTCTGTTATGGAGTTCCGCTGACTCTCTTTACCTTCCATTTTATTTTAACTATGTGTGGTAAGTTCAATAAATTTACTGGTACATATAAACTGATGGTCCTTGACTACTTGACTTCAGTACTTCACGAACAATTCGGTACAGCGTATTCCAAACGTCGAACAGCAGATGTTTTAATGCAGTTTGGAGTAGACTCCTACAACGGTTGTGGAAATTTGGCTGGAAAGATTAACTGCAGTTCTAATCTGGCTTCGGTCGCAGAGGGATTTCAGGAATTATTGCAGCGCATAGAAGCCAGCACTTTCGTGGGTCGCTTGTAAAGCGTGCGAAGAATCTGAAAAGAGTCCCTACCGCGTTTTCCGATCCAGAACGTACGCTGTCGTCGTCACGCATAGGATGACTATCCCGAGGAGACGCGTCGCTCACGCAGTGAGAATTTTCGTGAAAAACGGAGCTATCGCGACGAGGCCGAGTATCGCGAACCACCAGGATCCGATCACTAGCAGCAGAAGTACGAATAGCACGCCGATGACGGACGCGACGACCTTTTGAAACAGTGAAACGTACATTAAACGAAACTTCACGAATCAGTTACAAAAATACGTCGGAAAACCGACCGTACGACCCGCCGTCGCTGGACGCGCTACTCCCGTTCGCCGGCCCCTAACGCGGCTTCGCCGACCTTCTCGTGGCCCTCGATGACCTCCTGGCCGTCCATATAGGGCCGCAGCGCCTCCGGCACGGTGACGGTGCCGTCCTCGTTCTGGTAGTACTCGAGGATGGCCACCATCACGCGGGGAAGCGCCAGCCCCGAGGCGTTCAGCGTGTGGAGGTACTCGGCCGACTCGTGGCGCTCGGGCCGATATCGGAGGCCGGCGCGGCGGGCCTGGAAGTCCTCGAAGTTCGACGCGCTCGAGACCTCGAGCCAGCGGCCGCCCTCTTCGGGGCCGTCGTCCATGTCGTCGGCGGGGGCCCAGACCTCGATGTCGTAGGTCTTGGCGCTCGCGAACGTCAGATCGCCGGTACAGAGTTCGAGGATGCGGTAGGGAAGCTCGAGGCGTCGGAGCACTTCCTCGGCTTCCTCGAGCAGGCCCTCGAGGCGGTCGTAGCTCTCCTCGGGTTCGACGAAGTTGACGAGTTCGACCTTGTTGAACTGGTGGACCCGGACGATGCCGCGGGTCTCGGTCCCGTGTTCGCCGGCCTCCCGGCGGAAGTTCGGCGAGTAGGCCTGATGCTTGAGCGGGAGGTCCTCCTTGAGGAGGATGTCGTCGGCGTACATGTTGGTGACCGGGACCTCCGCGGTGGGACAGAGCCAGAGGTCGTCGTCCGCGTATTCCTCGTCGTTGCTCCCGCCTAGGCGGTAGGCGTCGTCGACGAACTTGGGGAACTGGCCGGTCCCACGCATGGCCTCGCTCGTGACGGGCACCGGCGGGAAGACGTCGACGTAGCCCTGCTCGCGGTGGATATCGAGCATGAACTGAATCAACGCGTGTTCCAAGCGTGCGCCGTCGCCCTTGAGGAAGTAAAAGCCCGAGCCAGTCGTCTTGGCTCCGCGGCCCTCGTCGATGATGTCCAGTTCCTCGCCGAGTTCGTAGTGGGGAACCACCTCGTCGGCGTCGACCCGCAGGTCGTCGAAGCCCCAGCGGCGATCCTCGACGTTGTGGCGTTCCTCGAGCCCCAGCGGGACGGTCTCGTGGGGGACGTTGGGAACCTCGAGCATCCGCTCGTCGAGTTCGTCCTTGAGGTCGGCCGCCTCGGCCTCGACCTCCTCGAGTTCGGCCTTGAGCGCTTTCGACTCCTCGATGGCCGCCTCGCGTTCCTCCTCGTTTTCCTTGCCGGTCAACTTCCCGATCCGCTTCGACACCTGGTTGCGCTCGTGGCGGAGTTCGTCGCCTTTCGCTTTCAGCTCCCGCCAGCGTTCGTCGAGTTCGAGGAGTTCGTCGACGTCGACGTCGGCCCCCCGATTCTCGACGGCGTCGCGTACCTCCTCGGGGTTCTCGCGCAGGTAGCTCCGGTCGATCATCGGCCGTGGGTTCTTTGCGGCCGTCCAAAACCGTGTCGGAAAACGTCGTCGAGCGAACCGCCCGAACGTCGGCCGAACGGCGCTGTCGGACGACGGACTGCGTCGCCGTGGGACCCCTCAATACCGCGTCTGGAAGTGCCGCACGGCGTCGAAGAACTCCTCGCGCTTGCGCTCGAGGAAGATGAAGTGCGTCCCGCCGGCGATCTCGACGTAGCGCTTGTGGTGATCGACCGATCCGACGGCGTCGTAGAGGTTCAACGCGCCCTCCCGGGAGATGGTCTCGTCGCTCGAGGCCCGAATGACGAGCGTCGGATCGTCGATGTGCCGGGGGTGGTACTGCTGCCGTTGCAACACGAGCGGGTTGATGATCGTCTGGGGATCGGTTCCGATCGCCTGGTTCGAATCGAAGATCGCTCGCCAGGTCGCGCCGACCACCTCCTCGGCGGTGTACTCGGGGCCGCCGACCCACCAGTCGACGGTCGCGCCGTCGGGTACTTCGGCGAGCCAGGCCGCCTCGAACTCCTCGCGCGTGTGCGGCAGGTACGCCGGCCCCTCGGGATCGGCCCCGACCTCGAGCGTGTCGAACGACCCGCCTGCGAGCGTGACCGTCGCGTAGTCGGGGTCGCCGAGCGCGTAGACCGCCCGCCCACGCCAGGTGCCGCCCGACAGCCCGACGTAGTGGATGCGGTCGAACCCGCGTTCTTCGCGGAGCCACTGCGTCAGCTGGAGGATGTCCCTGGCCTCGCGTTCGAACGACAGCGGCGGCGTATTCGCTTCGGGCGGTTCGCCGTACTCCGGTGGTAGTTCCGTCTCGCCGTAGCCCCGCATGTCCGGCGCGAAGGCCGCCTGCCCCTGTGCGGCCGCGTACTGGAGCCAGCCGAACTCCTCGTCGACGGGCGGATCGAACATCGAGACGGCCCCGTAGGTCATCCCGTGGACGAAGATGACTGCCTCGTCGGGGTCCTCGACCGCGGTGCGCTCCCAGACCCGCAACCGGTGCCCGTCGTCCATCCGCAGGTCGTGTGCCGTCGGCTTCCACGGTGCGTCCGTTGGAAGCGTGCGACCCGACTCGTGATCGGAACCGCCCTCGTAGTCGTCCCCAGCCAGGACGGTGCCCGTCGTGTTCAGTGCCGTCGCCCCGATTCCCGCCGTTCCCGCGAGAAACGCCCGTCTGGGCGTCCGTTCCGTCGAGCGCTCGCCGTCGCGTGACATACGCATTGTACCACCAACAGACCGGACGAAAACGATAACTGATGGTTTCGAGAACGCCCGTTCCGGGACCTAGGACTGTCCTCGAGCGCAACTACCGCCAGTCGGCTCGGCGTTCACTCGCGAAGCGACCGGACGTCCCGCTCGAGGGCGTCGGCCGCTCCATCGGGGAGCCGGTCGAGCCAGGCGACCTCCTGGACCGTCTCCCCTGCGACGGTCGGCTCGTCGGCCACCGGTTGCCCGGTGACCGTCCCCGTCACGAGGACGTCGGCACTGGTGACCGACCGCTCCCCGTCCTCGAGCCGGAAGGTCACCTCCCGAAGCCGAACCGGTTCCTCGATCGTGATCCGCACGTCCGTCAGTGATTCGGCCAGTCGCTCGGCGGCCGCCGTCCAGTCGTCGTCCGGATCGACGGGCGTTGCGGGCAGCGTCCAGCCCCGCGGCCCGTCGGCGATCAGCAACACCGCGTCGCGGTCGTTCACCAGCCCGAGGGTGACGTGATCCTCGAGGTCGCGGGCCGTATCGAACTCCGGTCGCGTCACCGTTCGCGTCTCGGTCTCGACCGTCACGTCGTCGCGTTCGCGGAGCGTGTCGAGCTCGAGCGTCTGATCCATGCGTGACTCGAGGTAGCTCCGCGAGGAAAAGCTATGGAAACGCGCTCGAGAGAAAACCGATCGAACTCGCTTTCGGTGCTGTGCTGAGAGCGTTGGAGAAACTCGTTACGCGAGTTTCTCGATATTCTCGCGGCCGTGCCGCGAGAGTCCGAGCGACGCTACGCGAGTCGCTCGATATTCACGCGGTTACTCCGCGAGAGTGCGAGAAGCTCC
>NZ_HG315691.1:0-141060 GCF_000455345.1 Halopiger goleimassiliensis | reverse complement strand
TTCCCACTCGATGCCGGCGTAGACGTCCTCCGTATTTTCGCGGAAGGTGACCATGTCCATCTGTTCGGGCTCGGACATGGGCGAGGGGACGCCATCCAGATGATACGTAGGCCGGACGTTGGCGTAGAGATCGAGCAGTTTGCGCAGGCCGACGTTCAGCGAGCGAAAGCCCGCGCCGACGGGGGTCGTCAGCGGCCCCTTGATGGCGACGCGGTGTTCCTTGATCGCCTCGACGGTCTCGTCGGGCAGGTTCTCGCCGTACTTCTCGCGGGCGCTCTCGCCGGCGTAGACGCGCATCCAGTGGATTTCGCGGCCGGTCGCCTCCGCCGCGGCCTGCAGCACCTTCTGGGCGGCGGGACCGACGTCGCTACCGACGCCGTCGCCGTAGATGATCGGGATGATCGGATTCTCCGGCACCTCGAGTTCGCCGTCGTCGGTCGCCGTGATCTGCTCCCCGTCTTCGGGGACCTCGATCTTGTCGTACGTCATAATCGTTCGGAGGGGCTCTCTCCACGACCATAAACTGTGCTATTCGAACGGCATCGTCGTGTTCGCCGTTCGATCGCTATGGCTAGAGGCCGCTCGAGGGAGTTACGCGGGATCGGCGGCGACGAATCGGTCGGGAAGCGACTCCTCCCGGACGTAGGCGTTGACCAGTTCGATCAGCGCCTCGATGGTGGCACGGCGGGAGCGATCCGTCGAGGCGGCGATGTGGGGCGTCACGACGATCTCGTCGTACTCGTGCAGCGGGGAGTCGGCCGGGAGCGGTTCGGTCTCGAAGACGTCGAGTCCGGCACCGGCGATGGACCCGGTGCGGATGGCGTCGACGAGCGCCGACTGATCGACGATGGGGCCGCGTGCGGTGTTCACGAGCGTCGCGTCCTCGGACAACTTCTCGAACGCCGCTTCGTCGATCATGCCACGCGTCTCTTCGGTCAGTTCGGCCGTCACCACGACCGCGTCGGATTCGGTGAGCAGGCGGTCGAGCGAGACGAGTTCCGCCCCCGTGATCTGGGTATCGATCTCGTGGACGTAGGGGTCGTACGCGAGCACGTCCGCGTTGAAGCCGTCGAGCAGGCCGGCGACCCTGCTGCCGACGTTTCCGAACCCGACGATCCCGATCGTCTGGCCGGCGACGGGTCGGCTCGTCGGCATCGCGTCGCGCCACTTGCCAGCCTCGAGCGCCTGTTGGCCGAGGAACACGTTCCGGTTGACCGCAAGAAGCAAGGAGAGCGCGTGTTCGGCCACGGAGAGCGCGTTGAGTCCGGGCGTGTGGACGACGGTGACGCCGTTGTCCGCCGCTGCCACGAGGTCGACCGAGTCCAGCCCAGTCCCGATCTTGGCGACGAGTTCGAGGTCCGGGGCCGATTCCAGCACCCGTTCGGTGACCGGCAATCTGGAAGAGGTGACCAGTACCGGCGTGTCGGCCAGCGCCTCGATGAGCGCGGATTCGTCGCTCTCGACGCCGACCTCGAACTCGAGGCGGTCGTCGGCGACGTCGAAGAGTATCTCCCTGGGTTTGATGTCCTGATCGACCAGCGCCCGTACCATGTTATTCTTCGCCCCGCGTAATCGTAACGACCGGACACGACGCGCTCAGAAGCACCGGCTGAGCTGTACTCCCGAAGAGCACCTTCCCGACGGGGGACCGTCTCCGTCCACCGAGGACGATGTACCTCGCGTCGACGTCCTCGACGTACTCGAGCAGTTCCTCCGCGGCTTCGCCGACGAGGCCGACCGGCTCGTACTCCTGGGCGATCCCGTCAGCCGCGTCGTCGGCGATCCCTTCGGCGTACTCACGGATCTCGTCCAGGGGGACGGTCGTCCCCGTCTCCTCGACGCTCGCGCGTTCGATCCCGCGGAACTCCTCCTGGCTCAGCACGTGGACGACGTGGAGGTCTTCGTCCATCGCTTTCGCGAGCGTCTCCGCCTCCGTAACCACGTCGTCGGTCGATTCGCCTCGATCGACTGCTGCTACAACGGTCATACGTCCCGTCATACTCACTAACGGGATATATAGACTGGTGCTTGTGTTAGTCGATCACATGGGCGAAGGAAACGAGTGACGGCACTACGGAGACGTGCGTCAGAGGGAGTCGGGTCGACCGAACTGCAGCGCTGTCTCGGCCCACAGAACGGGTGCAGAATCCCCGGAACAGTAGCCTTTTTCAGCGCCGTCTCGGAATGCCCCTCCAATGGATTCGGACGACGAAGAGACGGAACCGGTATCACGCCGTACCCGTCTCATCGAGCTGGGCGGTACGCTCGTTTCGGTCTCGATCCTGGTCGCCGGCCTCGCGTTGCCGCCGCTTGGCGGTCTCGAGCGGGAGATGCAGTTGGTCCTGGCCGTCTTCCTGTTGACGATCGTCCTGTGGGTCACGAAGCCGGTGCCGTTTACGATCTCGAGCGTGCTGGCGATGGCTTTGCTGTTCGCTCTCGGCATCACCGACTCGTTCGACGCGGCCGTCAGCGGGTTCGCCTCCGAACTCGTCTTCTTCCTGTTTCTGCTCATCCTGCTCGGGAACACGATCGCGAAGACGGGGCTCGACGAACGAGCGGCCCAGCAGGTCCTCTCGAGGGAAAGTACGCCACGGCGGACGATTCGAGCGCTGGCGGCGAACCTGTTTGCGTTGTCGTTTTTCATGCCCTCGGCGGTCGCACGGACGGTTACCTTCGTTCCCCTCGTCAAGGGAATCACCGACCGGTACGGGCTCGGCCGGGGGAGTAACTTCGAGAAATCCTCGTTTTTCATCCTCGGACACGTGAATCCGATCGCCTCGATGTCGCTGATGACCGGCGGCGGGATGGCGATCATCACCTCGGAAGTGATTCGGTCCACGGTTCGGGACGTCACCTGGGTCGAGTGGGCGGTGTACATGATCCCGCCCGTCGCCGTTCTCTACGCGTGCGGAGCGATCGCGGCAGCGCGGCTGTACCCGATCGACGATACGACGACGATCGGCGACGGTGGATCGACCGCCAACGACGAGGCCGCCGTTGATGGTGACGACCCCGATCCCCTGAGTCGCGACGAACGGATCGTCGCTCTGGTCATGGGTGGAACGGTAGCCGCCTGGGTCGTCGGCTCTTTCCTCGGCGTGCCGACGATCCTGCCGGCCGTCGCCGCCGTGGTCGTGCTCGCGCTCCCCGGCATCGAGATCATCACGGCCGAGGACGTTCGCTCGATGAGCTGGGGTATTCTCTTCGTGATCGGTGCGATGTTCTCGATTCTGGAAGTGATGGAGACGACCGGCACGCTCACGTTCATCGTCGATACGATGACCGACCTGATCCCGTTCGGGACGATGACGACGTGGCAGATCGTCGCCATCCTGTTGGCCATCGCCATCGTCATGCGCACGTTCTTCTCGACGGCCTCCGCCGCGATCACCGTCGTTCTCCCGATCGTCCTCGAGTTCGGCGGCGTGCTGGGTATCGACCAGTTCTATCTCGCGCTGTCGATCCTGCTGGTCATCGGGTCGACCACGTTCCTCCCGTTCAACACGACTGCCGTCCTGGTCTCGTTCGATCAGGGGCCGCTGGACTTGCGAGAGGTGTTCGCCTTCGGCTGTCTCACCATGCTGTTCGCGCTCGTCGTTATCCCGCTCACCTGGCTGTTCTACTGGCCCCTCGTCGACGTCATGCTCTAACCCGGCGCTCGTGGGGCATCCTCGAACCTGCACAGTGTCACTTGTGTAGGACGAAATCGTCGCGATATGACGGAACACAGCCGTATTCGAACCTCGTTCACAGTCGACCACCAAAATTATAAATATGAGGAGAAGCAACGTGCGGGTTGCAATGGCACGCAAGTTCACTACGGACGACTGCAACCGCCGGAAAGTGCTGCAAGGCGCTGGGGCACTTTCTGTCGCCGGGCTGACCGGTATTGCGGGTTGCCTGGGTGACGACGGTGAAGGCAACGGCAACGGCAACGGCAACGGTGGGGGCGACGACTATCCCTCGCAGGACCTTCGATACATCATTCCCTTCGGCGAAGGTGGGGGGACCGACACCTACGCTCGAGAGATGGTCCCGCTGATCGACGAGCGACTCGACGTCAACATCGCGATCGAAAACATCTCCGGGGCCGCGTCGCTGCGTGGCACGGGTGAGATGATGTACTCCGACCCGGACGGCTACACGCTGGCCGCGTTCAACCCGCCGTCGACCCCGGTCTCCGAGATGGTCAACCCGCAGGACTTCGACCTCGAGGAGGTCACCGGCGTCTGTACGTACGCGAGCACGCCGTTCGTCATCGTCGCGAACCCCGAACACGAGATCGAGGGCTACGACGACCTGATGGACCGCTACGCTGACGGCGACCTCGAGATCTTCAGCGGGAAGGAACGTGGCGGCGTCGACCACGTGATGGCGATTCTCATGCAGAACCTCCACGGCCTCGAGTGGGACCAGTACGTCGGCTACGACGGGACCGGTCCGGCCGTCCAGGCGACTATCTCCGGCGAGGTGCCGGCCTGTATCGCGACCGACACGGGTGCCGAGGCGGCCGTCGAAGGCGGCGACGTCGACCTCGTCACCGGTCTCGTCAGCGACGGAACCGAGGTCTTCCCGGACGTCGAGACGATCACCGATCTCGGCTACGAGAACATCGACTTCATCTCCCAGCTCAGCCGCGGGATCTACGCGCCCCCCGAGACGCCCCGTGAACGCACGGAAGTCATCGCCGACGTCGTCGAGGAAGTCCTCCAGACCGACCACATGCAGGAGTGGTCCGAGGAGACCGGTAACGTGATCCGGTTCGGCGACGGCGAATCCGCCGAGCAGGCCGTCCAGGACGCCTACGAGATCATCCCCGAGAACGTCGATCTCGAGGCAATCCGAGAAGAAGCCAACTAACGGATCGAGAACCAACTGCCGCCGGGTCGGCGGTCAACAATACTTATATACCATCCATTAAAATACATCGGTTATGGGTTTCCAATCAGCGTACCGTGAGGTAGTCTCCCGGATCAATCTCGAGTACGTGCTTCTTCTGCTGATGGTGGGCTCGTCCACGTACATGATCTGGGAGTCGTACAACTTCTCGATCAGCGCCGCTGCGACGTTCCCACGGCTGACCGGTGGCTTCGTGTTGATCGGTTCGCTGTTGCTGCTTTTCCGGTCGTACCTCCCGGAACCGCTGTACTCGTTCGTGGCCGAATCGGCCGACCTCCTCGACGTCGAGGACGAAGAGCTCTCCGACGTCGAGGACGAGGACGCGAGGGAGGCGAGCGACGAGGCCACCGACATCTCGACGGTCGGACGGCCGATCCACGATTCGGTCTTCACCGGCGCGTCGGCCTTGGGGTATGGAATCCTGTCGTACGCGATCGGAATCATGTGGGCGAGCCCGATTTTCGTGCTGGTGTACGGACTCTGGTTCAAACTCTCGTGGAAGTCGCTGCTCGTCCTGATTCCGCTGTCGTTGCTGATCTGCTTCGGCTTCTACGAGGCGCTCAACCTCCGCGTCGACAGGGGTAACTTCATCTTCACGGAAGGTGTCCTCCAATGAGTACGATAGCAGCACTCACGGAAGCGTTGCAAGTTCTCTTTACGGGACAGACGTTCCTCTGGGTGGTCGTCGGAATTACCCTGGGAACGATCGCGGGCGCGCTGCCCGGCGTCGGCAGTTCGATGGGGATGGCGATCGTGCTACCGCTGACGCTCCCGCTCGAGCCGGTCAACGCGATCATCTTGCTCGTCAGTATGTACAGCGGAGCGATGTACGGCGGTTCGATCGCGGCGATTCTGGTCAACGTCCCGGGTACCGGTGGTGCGGCCGCGACCACGCTGGACGGCTATCCGATGTCACAGAAAGGGCAGGCTGTTCAGGCGCTGTCGATGTCGGCGACCTCGTCGGCCATCGCCGGCTTCCTGTCCGTGCTGACGCTGTTGCTGTTCTCGCCGGTGCTGATCGAGGTCGTCCTCATGTTCGGCTCGCCCGAGTTCTTCCTGATGGCTGCGTTCGGGCTGGCGATGATCACCGTCGTCGTCCAGGGGTCGATTGTCAAGGGACTCGTCGCCGGCGCGTTCGGCCTGATGCTGACCTCGATCGGTATCGCCCCGAACTCGCCCGAACTCCGGTATACGTTCGGCTCGCTCGCGCTGTACGACGGCCTCGATTTCATCGCCGCACTGATCGGGATGTTCGCGATCGCCGAGATGATCAAGCTCTCGTCGAAGGAAGGCGGTATCGCCGACAAGTCGATCAGCATGGGCGGCAGCGCAATCCAGGGGATTCGGACGACCATCAGCCATCCGATCACCGTCGTCAAGTCCGGCTACATGGGGATGTTGATCGGCGCTATCCCGGGTGCCGGCGCGACCGTCTCGAACTTCTTCGCGTACGGCGAGGCGATGCGGTCCTCGGACGATTCCGAGAGCTTCGGGAAGGGGAACCCACTCGGCGTGATCTCGGCCGAGGCGTCGAACAACGGGACCATCGGTGGCTCGCTGATTCCCACGCTCGCGTTCGGGATCCCTGGCAGCGGATCGACGGCAGTGTTGCTGGGCGGACTCCTGATGCACGGGCTTCGTCCGGGGCCCCAGCTGTTCGATTTCAACGAAGAACTCGCGACGACGTACACGTTCCTCCTCGCGTTGATGGTCGGGAACGTCTTCATCCTGCTCGCCGGCGTCTTCCTGGTCACGCGAGCGGGCCGCATCACGCAACTCGACACACACCTCATCATCCCCGTCATCATCGTGCTCTCGGTCGTCGGCGGCTACTCGCTCAACACCAACTGGGCGGACGTCGCGACCGTCCTGATTCTCGGCATCGTCGGCTACATCATGGTCCAGCACGACTACTCGATCATCGCGTTCGTCCTGGGGGTGGTCCTCGGTCCCATCGCCGAGGAGAACCTCATGCGATCGTTACAGCTGTCCGATGGGTCCTACCTGATATTCATCAATCCGTACGAGCAGCCCATCTCGTTCCTGATCACGATCATGATCTTCGTGGTCATCTTCGGACCGTTCATCAAGCCGTGGCTCGCGAAGAAACGGGCCGGCGCAGGCGGTTCGTAGGAAGGCATCGGCCGCTCGTTCTCCTGCAGTCTCTCGGTGTTCGGTTTTCTGCGTTCGCGGTACCGTTCGTCTCCGATCCACGGAGTCGGTCGGCCGCTTCTCCCTGACGGCAGACTTCCAGCAGGACGCCGAAACCGAGCCACGGCCGACGAATCACGATCGTCCCGTGGCTCGAGACGGCAGGCTCGAAAAACGAGGACTGCTCGCGGTTAGAAGAACGTAAACTCGCCGTCCTCGAGGACGACCTCGCCGTCGAGTTCGAGCGTCGGTTCGGCCATCATCGCGTCGAAGTGGACCGGCGCTCGGGTGGTACCGCCGAGGTTGCTGCTCGTGCCGATCCCGAAGTGGACGTTGCCGTAGCGGCCGTGGTCGTTCGAGAACCAGCCGTTGAACTCGGGACACTCGGGGTTCATCCCGACCGCGAGCTGGGCGATGTTGTAGACGGCGGGATCGTCGTGTTCCTCCCAGACGCGCTGAATCGTCTCGGCTTCCTTGCCGCCCTCGACCGACGTGACAGCGCCGTCTTCGATCTCCATCTCGACCGGCTCCTCGAGGACGCCGATGTCGAGGTTCGGGATAGCGCCGTCGAAGACGACGGTCCCTTCGGTCGTCCCCTCGACGGGAGCGATGTTGGATTCGATGTGGACCAGGGCGGTGAACTCGCCGGGCTCGTCGGCGATGCCGGGGTGGGCGTTGCCGTCGCGGCCCTCGAGGCCGACGGTGACGTCGGTCCCCTGCGGGGACGTGACGCGGGCCTCGCTGGCTTCGGAGAACTTCCGGGCCATCTCCTCGCAGTGGGGACGCATCCCCTCGTAGTCGGCGTAGAGGCCCCCGCGGACGAGCTGTTCGTCGGTGAACTTGACCATGCTGATCAGGCGAGCGCCGTTCTCCTTGGCCTCCGCGGCGGCCTCGGAGTGGGTGATCGAACGGTGGACCGGCGTGATGATGACGTCGGCCTCGAGCATGGCGGCGGCGACGGTCTCCTCGGGCTCGTTCCCGTCGTACTCGCGGGGGTCCATCAGCGTCATCGTCACGTTGGCGTCGCGTTCGTTCGCGGCGGCGGCGACGCGCTCGGCGACGTCCGCGACCTTCCAGTCGCTGACGACCAGCACGTCCTCGCCGGGTTCGATCGCTGCACAGGTTTCGACGACGATACTCGCGCCTTTCATCTCCTGAACGGAGTCCATGGTCACCGTTCGAGTAGCGCGCTACTAATACGTTCCTGAAGCGGTCATCACCCGACGTTCAGGCGATCGAACACCTGCGACCGTGCTCCGTTCCACTCTCTCCCCGTCTTAGCGCCACCGGGAACAGACGACCGTGGCAACCGGGAATTTGCGAGAAGCGACACTATCAATTAGCCGCGCCCCCAACCGGCACGTAGACTGATGGATCAAGAGCAACTAGAGTGTGCGATCGTACGCGGCGGAACCAGCAAGGGCGTCTACATCCGGGAGGAGGAACTCCCCGAAGAGAACCGGGACGAGGCGATCCTCTCGCTGTTCGGGAGCCCGGACGACCGACAGATCGACGGACTCGGCGGCGCGACGTCGACGACTTCGAAGGTGATGCTCGTCACGGACAGCGACCGCGACGGCGTCGACGTCGACTACACCTTCGGCCAGGTCGCCATCGAGGAACCGGTCATCGACTGGGGTGGCAACTGTGGCAACCTCACGTGTGCGATCGGTGCGTTCGCCGTCGACGAGCGCGTCGTCCCGATCGACGAGGACGCCGACGAGGTCACCCTGCGGCTGTACAACACGAACACGGACTCGATCATCGACCAGACCGTCCCGCTGGCCGACGGCCGCGCGGCGACGGAGGGCGATTTCAAGGTCCACGGCGTCCCGGGAACCGGCGCTCGCGTCGATACGACGTTCGTCGATCCCGCGGGCGCGGTGACCGACGACCTCCTTCCGCTGGGCGAGCCGACGACAGAAATCGAGGTCGACGGCGAGACGCTCGAGGTCAGCGTCGTCGACGTGACGACGCCCTCGGCGTTCGTCCGCGCCGAGGACGTCGGCCTCACCGCGACGGAACTGCCCGAAGAGATCGACAGCGATCCCGATCTGCTCGAGCGCCTCGAGCGCATCCGCGCCGAGGTCTGTGCCGCACTCGGCCTCGTCGACGACCCCGAGCGAGCCGAGATCGAATCGCCGGGCTATCCGAAACTCGCGTTCGTCACGGAGCCGACGACCTACGAGGCGACGACCGGCGAGACGATCCACGCGGAGGAGCAGACGATCACCTCGCGGATCATGAGTATGCAGAAGCTCCACCCGGTCTACGCGGTGACGGGCGCGTCCGTGACGGCGGCCGCCGCACTCATCCCCGGAACGATCCCCAACGAGGTCGCCGTCGACGACGGCGACGAGGTCGTCATCGGCCACCCGAAAGGGACGATGACCGTTCGCGCGGACGTCGACCGCGACGAACCCGCCGTCGACGGCGTCACGATCTACCGGACCCAGCGTCGGCTCATGGACGGGACCGGCTACTACAACGTCGACTGATACGGACCACCGAAACGAGTATCGATGCAGCCGCGACCGGACTGCGATTGCACCGGAAAAGGCTTCCAGCAGCCCGTATGGCTCGCTGACGCCGAACGCAGCAACGCCCTAGGCGATCGATAGCCGGCTTCGGTATTTTTATCTCGCGTGCGACCCTGTTTCACACGAACCACACATGCTCGACGTAGAGATGGCAGCGGCAGCACGGGGTATCGTAGAGAATTGTCTGGACGTCCAGCCCGGCGAGGAGGTGCTGGTCATCGCCGACGCGAAAAAGGAGGAGGTCGGACGCGCCGTCGCCCGAGCCGCGACGGGCGCAGGTGCCGACGCGATCACGACGACGATGCCGTTGCTCGAGAGCCACGGCAACGAGCCACCGGAGACGGTCGCGGAAGCGATGAAAGCCGCCGACGTCGCCTTTACGTGTACCACCCACGCGATCACGCACACGCGCTCGCGCCTCGAGGCCGCCGAGGCCGGCACCCGATTCGGGATTCTCCGGAGCGTCACCGAGGAGATGATGGTCGAGGGCGCGATGAGCGTCGACTTCGAGGAACTCCGCCGCCGCACGGAGGCCGTCCGTGACGTCCTCGACGCCGCCTCGGACGTCCACGTGACCAGCGACAAAGGGACCGACGTCACGTTCAGCGTCGACGGCTGTTCGGCCTTCTCGCTCGACGGCTACTTCCACGAGAACTACGGCTTCGCGACCCTCCCGCCGGGCGAGTCGCCGACCCATCCCGCGGAGGATACGGCCAACGGGACCATCGTCGTCGACGTCTCGATGGACAACCTCGGCCAGCTCGAGGAACCGATCACGCTCGAACTCGAAGACGGCTACGTCAGCGAGGTCTCGGGCGGTGAACAGGCCGACGAACTCCGCCAGCTGATCGAAGAGAGCGACGAGAACGCCGGCAACCTCGCCGAGTTCGCGATCGGAACGAATCCGGAGGCGAAGTTGATCGGCAACCTCGCCGAGGACAAGAAGCGGGCCGGCACCGTCCACTTCGCCATCGGCGACAACGAGTCCCTCGGCGGCACCCGCAAGAGCGAGATCCACCTCGACGGCGTCGTTCGCACGCCGACGGTCCGACTCGACGACCAGGTCGTCGTCGAGGACGGCCAGCTGGTCGAGGACGTCGTGCAGTAAGAACGGGAAGGGAGCGAGACCGGACCCGCGTTCGGCCCGGGAAGTTCCCACTACCGCGACGACCTGCCTGCGGACGTGCAGCCGTATTCTCTTCGCCTGTCAGCGTTCGAGTCACGATCCTCTGATCACGTCCCCGGAGGAGGCGTCCGCTCGAGACGGTCAGATCACGCTCGAGTTACGGTGCGCCCTCGTCGGGAACCGCTGCAGGTCTCCTCGCCCGGCGTGCGTACACCGGCGGCCGGGGGTGGGCTGTGACGTTACTACAGACCGAAAGAACACACAAATGGATTGGCCGGAATATACTTTGACACGTCGCCGAATCGGTTTGGTATACTCGAGAAACAATGGTAGGATTATCAACGACGGTGCTCCCGGATCGGATTAGCCGGAGCTATCTCGCCAAATTCGGGATCGTGCTCGGAGTCATCCTCTTGCTCACTACGATCGTCGGGATGTACTTTTTCTTCGATATCTCGGGGACGATTACGAGCGACCGACAGGACGAGATGGTGCTCTCGACCGATACCGAGGCCGACGAGGTCAGCAACTGGCTCGAGAACCACAAACAGAAGACGAGACTGCTCACCACCCACGAGGCGATCGTTAGCCAGGACGAGAGCAGAATCGAACGAGCGCTCGAGGAGGAGCTCGCGGAGTTCCCCGAGACGACGCAGGCGATCCACTACTTCGAGTACGGACTGGGGTCCGCTGACGCCAGAATCGCTGCGAGTAGCGATCCCGAATCCGTCGGCGAGGACGTCCGCATGCTGGTCGGGACGGCGGAGGTCCACCTCCCCACGGAGGACGGCGTTCGGGAGGAGGACATGAGCAATCTCGACGAGGAGTTCGAGACGACCTACACGGACACGTTCGAACACGACGGCAACGCGTTGGTCGGCTTCCTGAGCCCCATCCACGTCGACGGCGAAGCCACTGGGATGGTGATGGTCACGGTCGACGTCGAAGAACGGGCGTCGATGTTCCACACCCCCATCGACGGCAGCTACACGCAGGTACTCGATCAGAACGACGAGGTAATCGAGTTCGCGGCGAACGACGAAGCCGTCCTCGAGACCTACCGGGAGGATCGAGAGGAGTCGGTCCTCGACCTCGAACCCGATCAGCCCGACTTCACCGAGTACGCGAGTACCGGCGAAGCGGTCTCGTACGCTCCGATCGAGGGCACCGACTGGCTCCTCGTCTCGCACGCGCCCCAGGCGAACGCCTACGCCCTCACCGACGACGTGAGGCAATCGCTGGTCTGGGTCATCGGGGTCGCGCTGCTCGGGCTGGTCATGGTCGGCGTGCTCATCGGCCGACCGACCGCCAAGACGCTCGACGACCTCGCGGCGAACGCGAACGCACTCTCCGAGGGGGACCTCGACGTCGACGTCGCCACGACCGACCGGCGGGACGAACTCGGACGCGTCCAGAACGCGTTCGCGAGCATCCAGACCTACCTCCAGACCGTGGCCGGGCAGGCCGACGCCATCGCACGCCAGGAGTTCGACGACCCCGCTCTCGAGGAGGAGGTCCCGGGCGACGTCGGCGAGGCACTCGAGACGATGCGAGCCGATCTCGAGGCGTTCATCGAGGAACTCGAGGCCTCGAAGGCCGAGGCCGAACAATCCCGGGAGAACGCCGCACAGGCGCGGCAGGAGGCGGAGGAACTCGCGCGGCGACTCGAGACCCAGGCCGAGCGCGTCGGCGAGGCGATGGCCGCCGCGGCCGACGGGGACCTCACTACGGAACTCGACGAGGATCTCGACAACGAGGCGATGGCCGCGATCGCGGAGTCGTTCAACGCGATGCTGGCCGACCTCGAGGAGACGATCCTGACGATTCAGGAGTTGGCCGGGGAGGTGAACGAGGTCAGCGTCGACGTCGCGACCAGCGTCGACGAGATCGAACAGGCCAGCCGCGACGTCAGCGAGTCCGCCGAGGAGATTTCCGTCGGAACGACCACCCAGACGGACCAGTTCCAGGAGGTGCTCTCGGAGATGAACAGCCTCTCGGCGACGGTCGAAGAGATCGCCTCGACGGCAGACGACGTCGCAACCGTCTCCGATCGTGCGGCCGACCGCGCCGACGACGCGAGCGACGTGACGGGCGAGGTACTCTCGGAGATGGACCGCCTCGAGCACCGCACGGAGGAAATCACGGCGCAGATCACGGCGCTGGACGAGGAGATGGACCGCATCAGTGCGATCGTCGACCTGATCGACGACATCGCCGAGCAAACGAACCTGCTGGCGCTGAACGCCTCGATCGAGGCTGCCAGCGCCGGCGAGAGCGGCGACGGGTTCGCCGTCGTCGCGAACGAGGTCAAGAGCCTCGCCGAGGAGACCAACGACGCGACCCAGCGCGTCGACGACCTGATCAGCGACGTTCAGCAGTCGACGACCGAAACTGTCGAGGACATCGAGGAGATGCGCGAGCAGGTCGCAGACAGCATCGACGCCGTCGAGGACGGCATGACGGCCATCGACGACATCGCGACCCAGGTCGACGACGTGAACAACGGCATCCACGAGATCAACGAGGCGACGGACGAACAGGCCGCGGCCAGTCAGCGCGTCGTCTCGATGGTCGACGAAGCGACCGAGATCAGCGAGGAGACCAACGCGGAAGCCGACAGCGTGGCCGCCGCGGCGGAAGAACAGACCGCCACCGTCTCCGAGGTCGCCTCGGGAACCGCGGCGCTGGCCGAGTCGGCGCAGTCCCTCGAGGAGTCCGTGGCCGTCTTCGACGTCACCGAGGGCGTGCTCGAGGGGGACGGAGCGTCCGGTGCACGCGACGCAGCGACCGACGTGGAAGCGGACGGGGACCGATCCGCCGCGGCGTCCACGGACGAGGTCGTCCCGGTCGAGGACGAGGCGGCCGGCGAACTGGTCGAGTACGACGAAACGGAGTCGCACGCGCCTGACGGCGAGGAATAGTTCCCGTTCTCACAACTTCGAGCCACAGATCCGACACTGGTCGAGTTCGGTCTCCGCTGTGATCTTGTGGACGAAGCCACAGCTTCGACATCGTTCGAATCGGTCCGCGGAACAGTTCGACATACTGTGTCGTATTCCAATCAGGACGATTATTCATCGTATCGGAGAGAATTTTGCCCCTTCGTGACGATTGGTTCCCACGTTCGATGCCGTCGGCAACGGATTCAGCGGACGGACACGGCAGAGATATCGTTATATCCGCACGGTCGCTTCCATCGGTATGGTTCGCGACTACGACGAGTCGGCGATTCCGACCGTGCACAACCTGCAGGACGCTCCCGCGTACCGCGAGGGCGAGGGGATCACCCAGACGGTCTTCAGGGGCATCGATCGCATGCTCGGGTTCTCGGTCATCGACCCGGACAAGCCGGATGCCGAGCCACACGACCATCCCTACGAACAGCTGAACGTCCTGCTCGAGGGAGAACTCGACTTTATCGTCGGGGACGAGCAGGTCTCGCTCGAGCGCTACGATACGATCGTCATCCCGCCGGAAGTAGAACACACCTCCCGGGCCGTCTCGGACGAACCGGCCGTGCTCCTCGCGGTCTGGCCGCTCCGGGAGGATCGGCTGTCGGGGACGGAGTACCAGACGGAGTTCCGGATCTAGGTGGTCGGACGGCGGCAGTGATCGGGACGGGGCAAGAACCGGGGGCACCACAGCTACTTTACCCGTGCTAGGGAATCGTTCCCAGTATGGAAACAGTCCTGGTCGACGACTTCGAGTCGTCACGAGTCGCCGAGGTCCCGCGACCGACGCCGGAGCCCGGCGAGGTGCTCGTCGAGGTCTCGCGCGTCCAGTTGAGCGTCACGGAGTGTCTGCTCTACCGCGGGGCGGAGATCATCCACCACGAGTCCGTCAAAGAACGGCTCGAAGGCGGACCGGCGCGGCTGTTCGGCCACGAGTTCTGCGGCCGGATCGTCGAGGTCGGCGACGAAGTCACGGCGTTCGACCCCGGCGAACGGGTGTACGCGCCCGGCAAGATCCATTGCGGCGAGTGTACCTACTGTCGGTCCGGCTACGACAACCTCTGTCCGGACACGGTCGGTATCGGCTACGATCGGCCGGGGGCACTGGCCGAGTACGTCAGCCTGCCGACCGATCCGCTGGTGACGCTCCCCGAGGACGTTTCGGACGCCGCGGGGGCGGCGCTGCAGCCGATGGCCAGTTCCCTGCTTTGCGTCCTCGATGCGGACATCGATCCGGGCGACACCGTCGTCGTCTTCGGGACCGGCGTCATGGGCTTTCAGTGTGGGCTCTCGGCCGCCCAACTCGGTGCCGGGGAGGTGTTCACGGTCGACGTCCGCGACCGACCGCTCGAGATCGCCGAACGCAACGGCCTCACACCGATCGACGCGAGCGAGGCGAATCCGATCGCGGTCGTCGAGGAGGCGACGGACGGCCTCGGTGCGGACGTCGCCTTCGAAGCCGTCGGCGGCGAACAGGACCACGCGACGTCGGGCGACGACCCGCTGGCCCAGGCCTTCGAGAGCGTCCGGCGCGGCGGGACCGTCGTCCAGGTCGGTCACGTCACCGGCGATATCGAACTCACACCACGGACCCTCCGGTCGAAGATGGTTCGCTGGATCAACCCGGAGAAAGGCTACAAGTCGGTGGGGCCGGGCACGTCGACGGGCGACCTCGCCGCCGAACTGGTCGCCGACGGCGACGTCCCCATCGAGGAGTACGTGACCCACGAACTCGAGGGCCTCGAGTCGTTCGAGAAGGCCGTCGACGTCACGCTCGAGAAGGGCGAGTACGACGCGCTCGGGCCGGCCCAGCTGGTGCTGGAGTAGCCGCTCACCGGCTGTCGGTCCCTGCCTTCGCGTACTGCGCGTCCGAGAGCGGCGGCAACGCGAGACACAGCAGGAACATGACGGCGCTCACGCCTGAGAGCAGCCAGAAGGCGTGATCGAAGAACCCGGCCTCGCCGAGCACGCCGACGACGACCGGGCTGGTCGCCCCGAGCAGGATGTAACACGTCCGCAGAACCCCCAGTCCCGTGCCACGGATCTCCTCGGCCAGCGATTCCGTGAGGTAGGTGAGCGCGAGCACCGCTCGAGCGAGGAGACTGCTCAACGCGACCGTGATCCCGAGGAGCGGCCAGAAGCCCTCGACGAACGGGAGCACGGCGAGGACGCCGGTGACGAAAAGCAGTACCGAAAACAGGGTCGTCCGTTCGCCGAGCCTGTCGCCGATCATTCCGACGACCGGCTGGATGAGGATGCCGCCGGCGAAGAAGACGCTGAACAGCAGCGAGGCCTGGCCCGCGGAGAGCCCCTTCACGTCGATGAGGTAGGTGGGGTAGAAGCCGGTGAACCCCTGATAGGTGAACGACCCCAACATCTGGATCGTCGCGACGACCAGCACCGACCTGACCGCGAGTCGCGAGAGCACGAAGCGGGCCGACTCCAGGGAGAGCGACAGCGACGAGCCGTCGGCATCGTCGCTCGAGCCGGCGCGTCGGGGGACGGCCCACCGGATTCCAACGGCGACGACCGCGAACAGCGGGACGAACAGCAACGTCCCGAGTTGCCAGGCGGCGACGCCCGCGAGCGTTCCGACGATCAGCGGAAGGAGCGTGTTCCCGAGGTTGCCGGTCGCCTGCGTCAGTCCGATCGCGGTTCCGGGGCGTTCGGAGAACACGCCCGAGAGCACGGGGAACCGCGAGGGACCGTACATCGCCGTGCTGAACCCGAGCAGCGCGGTCGTGCCGAACAGCACTGCTGCGTGCGGCGACAGCGACACGAGGAGGATGGAGACGCCCGAGAGGCTGGTGCTCGTGAGCAGGACGAGCCCGGCACCCCAGCGGTCGGCGAGTACGCCGCCCGGGAACTGTCCGAGTGCGTACGCGGTCCAGAGGACCGTCAGCAACAGGCCGGCCATCGACAGGTCCAACTCGAGGTCGCCCATGATATGCGGCAGCGCGACGGGATAGCTGAGCCGAACGCCCATCGAGAGGAACCAGCCAAAGGCGACCGCGACCAGGATCCAGCCGCGGCCGTCGCTCCGGAGGTATCGGGTCGTCTCCCGCAGCTCTCGGACGTACCGATCGACGAGCGCCTGCATTGGCTTCGAGCACTCGCGTCGGCTGTCGAAAAGGTATCAGCTCCGGCAAGACGGTCCGCCAATCCCGACGGTCGCCCCGAACTCCGCACTCGAGTCGGTCGGGGCCGTCGACCTGTACCGGATCGGGCGTCCCGAACAGTTCCATGATCACCTCGTCTCGGTCGTCGGGATCGGTCGGAAACACGTCCGGCGTCGCGAAGAACCCCTAGCTCGTCCCGCCACGGATGAGCCGCCCCTCTACGCCGTGCTGGAGGGACGAATCGTCGCGTACCATGGCCTCGAGTTCGACCAACGAAACGGAAATCCTGGTGTCGGACTTCGGTCGGCGTCGCCGGACGACCGGAGTGTGGAACCCGTTGCCGCGAATCCGTACACTCATTGGGCCGTGGGACCGAACCCCACTAACGATGGCGATTCGACCGAGTGCTGCTCGAGCGACGAGGAGGGGACGATGCGCGAACTGATCGACGACTACCGAGGAATCGAACGGCCGCGCAACGTCGCGCTCGTCAGCCTCTCCCACGGAATCAACGAGTTCTACGGGCTCGTTATCCCGCCGATCATCCCGCTGCTAGTGACGGATCTCGAGATCACGTACGCGGCGGCGGGGCTGCTGCTGACCGTCTTCTACGCGATGTACTCGATCTTCCAGCTACCCGCGGGGATGATCGCCGACCGAATCGGGAAGAAACGCCTCCTCGTCTGGGGCCTGGTCGGGATGGCGATCGGACTCCTCGTCGCCAGTACGGCCCGGAGCTACGAGGTCCTTCTGGTGGCGAAAGTACTGATGGGAATCGCCGGCAGCACCTACCACCCGGCCGGGATGGCGATGATCAGCGACAGCGAGACGAACGATACCGAGGGGAAGGCGATGGGCGTCTTCGGCCTCGGCGGCCAGATCGGCGTCGCGAGCGCGCCGGTGATCATCGGCGGTATCGCGGCACTGTTCCACTGGCGTACGGCCTTGCTCGTCGCGGCAGGCGTCGGGATCGGCTTCACGGTCGCGTTCCAGTTTCTCTACCGGACGCCGCCGGCGACCACGCCCGACGGTGGGGCAGTCGACGAGTCGCCGGACTGCGAGACCGATCCCTCGAGCACCGACGACGAGCCAACAGCCGCCACGGACGCGCACGGGTCGGGTCGATCGACCGGCGACGGTGGCGGCTCGTCGCGACTGCAGGGTTGGTTCCGGCGCGTCCTCCGGTTCGAACTCACCCCTGGAATCGTGCTCGTCTCACTGGTCACCCTGCTCGTCTCGCTACAGATCCGCTCGATCCAGACGTTCGCCACGGGTTTCGTCGCCGACGGCGTCGGACAGGGGACCTCGATGGCCAACGGCGTCTTCTTCGTGATGCTGTCGGCCAGCGCGGTGTCGTCCATCTGGGTCGGCAGCCTGGCCGACCGGTTCGACCGCGGCCGACTGGGTGCACTCGCCGCGATCACCACCTCACTGCTGTTGCTGTCGACGATCCTGGTCGTCGTGATCGAGGGCGCGCTGGTCGACTGGATGGTAGCCGGACTCCTCGTGGTCCTGTTCGCCCTCCTCGGACTGGCTGTCTACGGCTGTACGCCGATCAAGAACGCGCTGATCTCGGAGTACGCGACGACCGAGGCCAGCGGGAGCATCTTCGGGGTCACGCAGACGGCGTCCTCGGCCGGAAGCGCCGCCGGACCCGCGATGTTCGGCTACGTGGCGACCGAGTACGGCATCGCGGTCGCGTTCCCGCTGATCGCCGTCGTCGGCGGGATCATCGCCGTCGGCTTCTACTCGCTCTCCCGGCGGACCGCCTGAGTGGCCGCGATCGGGCGTTTCCCGTCGACCGCCGAACGATACATGTGGCCGGCCGTCGCAGATCCGTGCATGCCCGACGACGCACCGAGAGTTCCGTTTCTCGACTCGAAAGCCGACCTCCCCGCCGACCAGCACCACAACTACGAGCGGATCGTCGAGAGTCGCGGGCAGGTCATCGGCCCGTTCGGCGTCCTGCTGAACAGTCCGGAGATCGCCGGCCGAACGGGCCATCTGGGAACCTACGTCCGCTTCGAGAGCAAACTCCCCGGCGACGTACGGGAACTCGCGATCGTCACGACGGCCCGCGAACACGACTGCGCCTTCGAGTGGGCGACCCACGAACCGATCGCCCGCGAGGAGGGGGTCAGCGACGCCGCCATCGAGGCGGTCGAAACGCGGGCGGACCTCGACGACCTCGAGGATCGCGAGGCCCGGATCGTCCGCTTCGGCCGCGAACTCCTCCGGGAGAACGAGGTGTCGGACGCGACCTTCCAGCCGGTAGCCGAGCGCCTCGGCGATACCGGCGTGACGGAACTGGCCGCGACGTTCGGTTACTACAGCATGCTCGCCGTCGTCCTCAACGCCCTGGAGGTAAACCCGGGCGAGGACGCACCGACGCTCTCGTAATGACGGACGAAAGTTCGCCGTTGCTCCGGTCACGGCCGGCGACACAGAGGTTACCGCAACGACAATCTTTTTTCCCTTCTCGTGGGGCACTACGCACGAGATGGACCTACAGATCGACGGCAACGCGGCACTGGTAACGGCCTCCTCGAGCGGGCTCGGGAAGGCCTCGGCGACGGCGCTGGCCCGCGAGGGAGCGAACGTCGTCATCAACGGGCGCGACGAGGACCGCCTCGAGGACGCCAAGGCGGAGATCGAGGCGGTCGCGACCGGCGAGGTCGTCACCCAGCAGGGCGACCTGACCGACGAAGACGACCTCACGCGACTGGTCGAGACGACCGTCGACGAGTTCGGCACGATCGACCACCTCGTCACCAGCGCCGGCGGCCCGCCTTCGGGCCCGTTCCTCGAGACCGACGACGAGGACTGGTATCACGCCTACGACCTGCTCGTAATGAGCGTCGTTCGACTCGCCCGCGAGGCCGAACCGTACCTGAGCGAGGGCGAGGAGACGGGTACCATCGTCAACATCACCTCCCGCAGCGTCAAGGAGGCCCTCGACAGCCTCGTCCTCTCGAACTCCGTCCGGATGAGCGTCATCGGCCTCGAGAAGACCCTCTCCCAGGAGTTCGCTCCCGACGTGCGGGCCAACGCGGTGTTGCCCGGCCCCCACGAGACCTCGCGCATCCAGGACCTCGTGGAGCAGGCCGTCGAGCGCGACGAGTACGACTCCTACGAGGAGGGCCTGGACGACTGGGCCGGCAACCCGCTCGAGCGCGTCGGCGACCCGATGGAACTCGGCAACACGGTCGCGTACCTCTCCTCGCCGGTCTCGGGCTTCATCAACGGCGATAGCATCGTGATCGACGGCGGTTCCACGGGGGCGAACCTATGAAGCCCGTCGACTTCGACGACGCCGAGACCTACGAACCCGACGAGGGGTGGCAGCGGCGCTCGCTCGCGGGCAGCGACGCGTTCAGCTTCGAGTGGTTCGAGAAGCCGCCGGGCCACAGTTCGCCGATGCACCACCACGAGAACGAGCAGGTGTGTCTCTGCCTCGAGGGCGAACTCACCGTCACCAACGAGGACGGCGAGTCGGTCACCCTCCAGCAGTACGACTCCGTCTGGCTCGAGTCCGACGAACCCCACAAGGTCGAGAACACCGGCGACGAACTGGCCGTCGGCCTCGACGTCTTCGCGCCCGGTCGGTCGTTCGACTTCTGGACGGATCGCGAAGAGTAAGGCCCTCTGCGGGGTCGATTCGGCAGGCGACTCGTCCGTCTGATCCGCACTATCGAAGAACAATTATCAGATCAAGCATCTGAATGTGAAACAGATAGGTTCCGATAAGTCATCAGTCGGTTGTCGTACCGGTCGTCGCCGGAGTCGATCCCGATAATAACCGATATGGAGACTGTGACCGGCCAGAACCGGACGGTTCTGTCCCGGGTACACTCCGAAGGCTGCCACGACCGGCGAGTCACGAACCACTCGAGACGAACGTCAGAATACGAACCGAAAAAGTACTTTACCGGACGCATATCTGGCGTAGACGGCCGATCGATTCTCCGATCGACGGTGTCGGGATCTGACCCTCTCCAAAACTATCGGTTATGATATAGTACCCCAATAGTATTTAAACACGAATGATTTTATTCGTGCGGCGTGATCGACGCGATAGATGACCGATCGTGTGCGCTGTTACGACTGCGGAAACGACTACGAACTCGGCGAGCAGGCGCACTGTACGTGTGGTGAAACCCTTTGGCTCGAGACCGACGTCGGCGACTTCGAGTGGCCCGGCGGCGGAATCGACGATAGCTGGCGCTACGCGGACGTCCTCCCGACGGTCGAGCGAGTCGGGGTCGAGCCAGGTGGTACGCCGCTGGTCCGTGCGGAACGGGTCGACGCGTTCGCCGGGTGCCAGGTCTCGCTGAAGGTCGAGGGCTGTAATCCGACGGGGAGTTTCAAGGACCGCGGCAGCGCCGTCGGCGTCGGATACGCCGCGCGGGCGGGCTACGACTGGGTCGGCACCGTCTCCCACGGCAACATGGCCCTGAGCACGAGCGCCTACGCGGCCGCCGCCGGCCTCGAGTGTGCCGTCTTCGTCCCGTCGGAGACGCCGCCCGAACGGCTCGAACTGATCGCCCGTCACGATCCGCACGTCTTCCGCGTCGAGGGAGATTACGGCCAGTTGTACGCCGATACGCTCTCGCTGGAGGCCGACGTCGCGTTCGTCAACTCCGACACCCCGTTGCGGGTCGCCGGCCAGAAGACGACCGCCTACGAGATCCTCGAGGCGTTCGCGCCGTCGGTGCCCGACGCTATCGTCCTGCCGACGAGCAGCGGCGGCCACGCAAGCGGCGTCTGGAAGGGCCTCCGCGAACTCGAGCGGGCGGGACTGATCGACGAGGTGCCCCGGATCTACGTGGCCCAGGCGGCCCCTTGCGATCCCATCGCGACCGCGTATCGCGAGGGTCGGGGGACGGTCACGGCGGTCGACGCCGACGAGACCATCGCGGTCTCGATCGCGAACAGCGATCCGCCGAGCGGTACGCGAGCCCTCAGGGCCGTCCGCGAAACCGGCGGCGGGGCCGTCTCCGTCACCGACGACGAGACACGCGCGGCGATGGCCGAACTGGCGACGACGGCCGGCATCTCGGTCGAACCATCGAGCGCCGTCGCGCTCGCCGGAGTGCGAAAACTGAGCCGGGACGGCGAGTTGGCGGCAGACGACGAAGTCGTGACGATCCTCACCGGATCGGGCTACACGGAACGGCTCCAGACCGACGTCGGCCAACGGACGCGGACGATCGACCTGGCGGACCTCGAGACGGAACTCGACGCGATCGTTGGGGAGTGAGCCGCGGTTCGAGACAGGTGTGGTACTGTGGAACAGTCACGGCAAGCTGAACTACCGTTATGTCGTTGCTCGTGGACGCCTCGGCTATGGACAGCCGACGTTACGCGTTCGAGGGGGCGGAGCCGTCGATCGACGACGAGGCCGCAGTGAGCCGTGACGCGGTGCTCGTGGGCGACGTCGAGGTCGCGTCCGGGGCCAGCGTCTGGCCGGGCGTCGTCCTCCGGGGCGACATCGGACCGGTTCGGATCGGGTCGCACACCCACGTCGGGGACAACGCGACGATCCACGCCTCGCGGCTCGCTGACCGCGTGATGGTCGGACACGGGGCGGTTCTGAACGAGGCGACGGTCGAAGACAACGCGCTGGTCGGGTTCAACGCGACCGTCAACACCGACGCGACGGTCGGCCGAGGCTCGGTCGTCGCCGCTGGCACCGTCATTCCCGACGAGTACGACATCCCACCGGAGTCGTTCGTCCGGGGCGTCCCCGCCGAGATCACGCCGCTCGAGGAGACGACGATCGACCCCGAGGCGATCTTCGAGGACTTCTCGTCGGGCGACTACACGAACCTCGCCCAGCGCCACGGTGATCTCTTCGAGTGATCCGCGACCGTCGGATCGTCGCAGTCGGGCGCGTCGACGCCGATCGGCTCGTCCCGTGGTCCGATCTCGAGTCGACTCGGTGCGCGTGGACGCCTGAGCCGGTCGCCACTGTCGCCGGGACAGCAAACAGTTTACGGCTCGACTCGTTACGAATCGGCAATGAACGGGAGCATTCTGGACACCATCGGGTCGCCGCTCGTCCAGGTCGACTCGCCCGAAGGGGCAATCGTCGCCGCGAAGGTCGAGTCGTTCAACCCCGGCGGGTCGGCGAAGGACCGGCCCGCACTGGAGATGATCCGGGCCGCCGAACGTGAGGGCCGGATCGAACCGGGCGACCGACTCGTGGAACCGACCAGCGGCAACACCGGGATCGGCCTCGCGCTCGTCGCCGCCGCGCGGGGGTACGACCTGACGATCGTCATGCCCGCGGACAAATCCGAGGAGCGCCGCCGGATCATGGCCGCCTACGGGGCGGACCTCGAACTCGTCGAGGGCGACATGACCGACGCGCGCGAGCGCGCCGACGAACTCGAGGCCGAAGGTGCGACCCAGCTCGGCCAGTTCGAGAATCCCGCGAACCCCGAGGCGCACTATCGTACGACCGGCGAGGAGATCGTCGAACAGGTCGGCGACCGCGAGATCGACGCCTTCGTCGCGGGCGTCGGCACCGGCGGCACCATCTCGGGCACCGGGAGACGGCTCCAGGAGGCGTTCCCCGAGATGGAGGTCGTCGCCGTCGAACCCGAGCGCAACGCCGTCCTCTCGACCGGCGAGGCCGGCGACGACGACTTCCAAGGGATGGGGCCGGGGTTCGTCAGCGAGAACCTCGATCGCGACCTGATCGATCGCGTCGAGACCGTCGCGATCGAGGACGCCGAACGGGAGTGTCGCCGACTCGCTCGCGAGGAGGGAATTCTCGTCGGCCAGTCCAGCGGCGCGACCAGCCTGGTCGCCCAGCAGGTCGCGAGCGAAATCGCGGATCCGGACCGTGACTGTCCGACCGTCACCGGCGCGTTCGACGAACCGGCAGTCCCCGAGACCGACGGCGGCCAGGACGTCGAGGACTGTCCGCTCGTAGTGACGGTGTTCCCGGACAACGGCGAGCGATACCTCTCGACTGGACTGTTCGACTAGCGCGGTCACCGACCCGATCGGACAGCGGTCGTCCGATCGCGTGTAAGCAGTTTCGGTTGTCACCGTAGGCAAAATCACTCTTTCAGTTTGGCGAACCGTTTTTTGAACCGGGATCGTTGACTCCGATAATGACGGACCTATCCCGACGAACCCTGCTGTGTGGAGCCGCCGGCCTCGCCGCGGTCAGTGCCGGCTGTCTCGACGAAGGTAGTGATCCAGCGACCGGCGGTAACACCGGCGACGGCACCGAAACGAGCGGCGACGACACCGACGGCGACGCAGGCAACGAGACCGACGGGTCGGACGACGGGGGCGAGTCCGACGAGAGCGACGCCGAGGACGGAGACGACGAGAGCGACGGATCGGCAGAGGGTGAGACGGACGCCGACCAGGCGTCCCTCGAGTCGACGGGGTTCTCACACCCGAACGTGCCGACTGAGCCCGACGTCGAACTGATCGACGACGCCGACCAGGCGTCCGAGTGGGTCGAACAGCGGAACCTGGACGAGACCGCGGAGTTCGTCGACGAGACCGACTTCGAGGAGCAGGTGCTCGTCGCCCTGGAGGCCGACGCGCCGAACCTCTGTCACACGATGTCCCTCGAGGGCCTCTCGTTCGAGGACGACGAACTCGAGGTCCGTGCCGCCGTTCACGACGAATCGACGCCGGACGAGGCCTGCGCACAGGCCGAGACGACCGTCGGCCAGTTGGTTCGCGTCCCGACGACGGAACTGACGGTCTCGGCGACCATCACCGACCGCGACGGACGGACCCGCGGAATCAGCATCGCGAGCGCCCGCGATTCCGAGAGCGACACCGGTATCGAGTCCGACGGTGGAGACGAGTAAGCAGGCGGACGACGTCGAGTAGAACGACCACGGTAGACGACCGGCCGGAGCGAACGCCGATTGCTACGGCGTGTGTTCGGCTTCGGTCACGCGGACGACGAGCGTCTCGTCGACGTCCCGCAGGTCGTACTCCGGCAGATCGCTGCCCGTCCGGCGAACGTACAGCGGTTCGACCAGCCGCCACGACGGGCCGCTTCTGCGTGCCCGATCCGCGTCGTCGGTCGCGGTTTCCTCGCCGTCGTCTCCGCTCGAGTCCGCGTGCTCGTCCCCGTTCCGCTCGTCGGCGTCCGCGCGATCGGTCTCGCTCGAGTCACCGGCCGACTCCCCGGCGTCGGACGGACCGTCGTCGAGCGCTTCGAGACCGTATATTTTGCAGAACTCGGCGGTGGCTTCGGGATCGACGTCGCCGTTTCGCAGGTCGCGTGCGAGCTCCCGCGAGAGCCACTCGTCCTCGCTGACGCTCGGCTCGAGGACGAGTGCCTCGTCGACGAACCGGGTGAGATACCAGTCGAGGTCGTTCAACAGCGACACGGCCGCACCGACGCTGACGGTCCGGACCGCGAGCGAATTTTCGAACGGCCGCGTCAGGTCGTACGTCGCGAGCGCCTCCCGCGACGTCTCCCGCGAGAGGAGTTCGTACTGGAGGTTACAGTCGGCATCCCCGATGAGACAGACGCGGGTCACTAGCTGCTACTGTGAGCGGTTCCGTAATGTCAATTTCGTCTCCGACTACGGGTGACGGGGATCAGTCGTCGTTTGCCTTCCACTCGCCGGGCTCCTCGCCGTACACCTCGCCTTTCGCCTGTCGTCGGCCGGGCCACTTCGCGAGGACGACGATGGCGACGTAGAAGGCGAGCAACGACCCGGCGACGACGACGCCGGGCACGCCAGGGAGTTCGGCGGCCTCCGTCCACTGCGTCTCCGGGGTAAAGAGCGTCACCTTCGCGACCCAGGCGACCCCGATCACGGCGAACAGGAGGCCGTAAATACGCCGAATCCGCCGGGAGAGCGCCTCTCGAGCGCTCACCTTGAACGTCGGGTACCGGAGGTCGTCGCTCAACTCCTCGCGCCAGCGCGGGTGTTCGGTCCCGACGGGTTCGAGGGCGTTCGCGTACACGTTCTCCTGGAAGAACCGAACGCGAGCACGGTACATGTCGAAAAAGCGGTAGCGGCGTACCTCGTACGAGAGGAAGATCGAGAGCGCGATCAGTCCGATCAACAGCAGGTACGCCGGCATGTCGGGACTCGAGAAGACGACCGAGAGCAACGCGACCAGCACGGTGATCGCCCAGTTGGTCGTCTGGTCGATCCGATCCTGGGCGCTGTTGGCCTGCGAGACTTCGCCGCGGTAGTAGTGCGGGAGCGCGTCGAGCAGGGCGTCGGCGTCGTCGGCGACCGCCGCACCGATCTCCTGATCGTCACGCTCGAGGGGGCCGTCGTCGTGGGAGTCGTCCGCCATAGGGTCCGTTCCAGAGAACCGCGTAAAGTACTGCCACCGTGAGACGACGGCCGCGCGGGCCACCCCGGGGCACATCGGGACGGGGCGCGTCAGGGATCGACGAGTTCCGCGTGTTTCGCCGCCGTCTCGGCCCTCTCGAAGAGGTCGTCGGGTTCGTTCTCGAGCAGGCGCTCGAGGCGAGCGTTGGTCTCGGCGCGATCGGGCGCGACGCGGTTACAGCCGGCGTCGATCGTCGCCTGCGAGAAGGTGCCGATCTCGCGGGCCTGGGCGACGATGTCCTGTTTGTCACGGGTGAGCAGCGGGCGGTGGATGGGCAGGTCCGTCGCGCGACTCGTCACGGCGAGGTTCTGCATCGTCTGGCTGGACTTCTGGCCGATAGCCTCGCCGGTGACGATGGCGTGGGCGTCCACCCGTTCGGCCAACACCTCCGCGGCCCGGTAGAAAAAGCGCCGCAGGGAGAGCATCCGCCCTTTCTCCATCTCCTCGACGAGGTGGTCGACCGTCTCGCCGCCCGGAATCTCGTAGACGCGCATGTCGAAGTTCGGCGCGTACCGCGAGAGGGTTCGGACGGTCTCCATCGCACGCGCCTCGTGATCGACCCCGCCGTAGGCACCCAGGTCGACGTAGACGGGAACGATCGGGCTACCGCGTTTCATCACCTCGTAGGCCGCGACGGGCGAGTCGATGCCGCCGCTGACCATCGCGATGACCGGTTCCTGGGAGCCGAGCGGAAGCCCACCCGGGCCGGGAACCGCCTCGAGATAGACGAACGCCGCGTCCTCCCGAACCTCGACGCCGAACGTGAGATCGGGGTCCTCGAGGTCGACCTCGGGGTCGAACTCGTCCTCGACGGCCTCCCAGACGGCGTTGCCGCCGTCGCGTTCCAGTTCGTCGCTGTCGTACGGGAGATCCGTGGTCGCTCGACGGGCGTCGATCGCGAACGCGCCACCGTCGTAGTGAGCGCGGGCGGTTTCGGCCAGCGCCTCGAGAATCCGTTCCTTCTCGGTGCTGACCGTCCGGCAGGCGCTCGCGGAGACGACGCCGAACGTGTCCGCGGCGGCCGCGGTGGCGTCTTCGACGGCGTCCGCGGAGGTGTGGATCAACGGCCGGTTCCAGCGACGCTCGACGTCGCCGGGGATCGAGCGGTCGTCGAGCATCGCCTCGAGGTTCTCCACGAGGATGCCCTCCATGTACCGCTTGACGGTGGTGCTTTTGGTATTGAGATCCCCGTGGCGGACGAGGACCGTATCGGCTCCCGGAGGGTGCATAGACACCAGTAGACGAGGGTAGCTATAAGGGAATTACGAGGACCGGTGGTCGCCGCCGACGAATCGGCTCCCCTCTCCGGCCCCGTCGTTCGGGGGGTCCCGGACGCGAATCGGCCGGAGTGGTTAAATATCCAGCATATTGTGTCCTGTGTAATGGCGAGTACCAGTAGTGATGGGGGAGTCGAGACCGCCGACTACAGCCAGGGCGAGTCGGCGCTAATCGAACCGTTTCTCGACTCGCTCGAGACGGAATCAGTCGACGAACGAGAGCGGCTTCGCGCGGAGCGTGACTTCTGGCGGTCACTGTACGCCCAACTAATCGCGAGTTTCCCGGAAGGGGCGTTCGCGGTGGCCGCGGACGGGGAGATCACGAACTGGAACGGGGCGATGGAGGACCTCAACGGGACCGCGCCCGAAGACGTCCTCGGCGAGAACGCTTACGAGATCTTCGAAACGGAAGGCGAAGACGAGACCCTCGCGGAGACGGTCATCCGGCGCAACGAGACGGTCCAGGAGGACGAAACGCGGACCGTTCCTCACTCCGACCGGTACCACCAGGTGTACGCTGTCCCGCTTCGGGATCCGAACGGTCAGCCGGTGGGTGCGTTCGAGGCGACCCCCGACGTGACGGAGTTCGTTCACCAGCGCCAGGAGCACGAACGACTCCAGGAAACCGTCTCCAACGAGGTCGAGTCCGAGGTCATCGACCTCGAGGCCCATACGGAATCGATCGCGGAGACGATCGACCGGATCCACGACCTCGGCGTCGAGGAGGTCGAACGCATGGAGACGATCGCGACGGAGGTCTCGAACCAGAGCGCGACGATCGAGGAGATCGCATCGACGACCGAGAACGTCCAGCGAACCAGCGACGAGGCCGCCGAGTTGGCCGACGAAGGGTCGGAGTCGGCGACGGACGCCATCGAGACGATGACCCAGGTCTCCGAGGCCGCCGAAACGGTCTCCGAGGACATGGGTTCGCTCCGCGAGAGCATCGACGAGATCGGAGGCATCGTCGACGTAATCGACGACATCGCCAACCAGACGAACATCCTCGCGCTGAACGCCCAGATCGAGGCCGCCCAGGCGGGCGAGGAGGGAGCCGGGTTCGCCGTCGTCGCCAGCGAGGTCAAATCGCTGGCCGAGGACACCCAGGAGCAAGCCGGCCGCATCGAGTCGACGATCGAGGAGATTCAAGCGGAAATCGAGGACACCGCCGACGGGCTAGAGACGACGACCGAACGCATCGACGAGGGAGTCGACCGCGTCGAGGGGGCGCTCGAGCGACTCGACGACATCGCGGCCGCGGTCGACGACGTGGCGACGGGCGTCGACGAGGTAGCGACGGCGATCGACGACCAGTCGGCCGGCAGCGAGGAGATCGCCGCGACGGTCGATACGGCCGTCGACGAGATGAGCCTCCTCCGGGACGAACTCGAGACGATCGCGGACGCGACCCAGGACCAACGCGAGAGCGTTGCCGCCGTTCGATCGACTGTCGGACGGCTCTCGAACGCGGCGGACTCGCGGGCCGACTCCGCCGACTGACGTCCCTCGAGCAGGGCGTCACCGTCGGTCTGCCCGACACCGGCCGCGTATCAGGCTCTCCGGCGGAGCCTCGCCGGCAGAACTCGAGGCCTTGTGGCGACCGGCTACAGGCGGAGCAAGCCGAGTGGCTCGGAGCTTGCCCCCGAGGTGGTTCACTGCTGGCGAATCCGTGGGGAGAGGAGATACGTGACCGCTCCCTCACCCGCCGCGACGTCGAACCGAATCTCGAGCGGTGCCTCCGTTGCGACCCGAACTCGGACGTCCGCGTCCGCCGGGAGCGCCCGCTCGAATTCGCGCAAGTACTGTACCGAGAACAACGATCGAATCGCGTCCGTCGACTGGTCACACTCGGCAGTCGAGATCGATCGCAGTTCGTCCTCGGCCACGGAGAGGACCATCTCGTCCGTATCGCCGGCGGCCGCTACGTAAAACGTGGGATCAGTGCCCGGTACGACGCCGATCTCGAGGAAGTCCGCGACCGTCTCCGCCGCACGGACCGCCGCTCCGATCCGCCGGCCCGTCGTGCCGACGGTTGCCCGCTCGACGCCGTCGAGGTCGAACTCCTCGGGCGACGGCGGCGTTCGGATCGCGTCTGGATCGAGCAATCCGATCGCGTACTCGAGGTCGCCGCTCTCGATTCGGAGCGATCCCTGGTCGGGATAGCCCGTGAATCGAACGGCTCGCTCCCGATCGGCGAGTGACAGGACCTCGTCGAGTCGCTTGAGGTCGACGCCGATCGCCCGGTCCCCGGCCGAGTAGTACTCGAAGGCGTCGGCAGGCAGCTCGAGGTCGACCATGGCGACGAGTGCGGGATCGACCGCGGTCACGTGAATGCCGTCCGGTCGCCAGCGTAGCAGACACTCGTCGACGACGGTTCCGAGAACGTCCAGCGCCGCCCTGAGGTCGTCGACGCGACCGACGAGTTCCAGCGACGGTTCGGAGTCGATACGATCGGTCTGTGGTGGGGTTTCGAGTACCGTCATGGTGGGCGAGAACGGCGTGGACGCCGGTCCGAAGACAGCAAACGCTATGTGGCCGCTCGCCCCACCGAAACGTGGGGCGGAAGTCGTTCCGTCCGTCGGCGATCGGGAGGACAGCCCTGCCAGAGACTGCGTCGCTCCCGATCGCACGCGTCGACCCGTGCGACCGGCGTCTCGTTCTCGAGAACCGATCCCTCGCCGAGAGACATAACTCCTGTGAAATATATCCGACACTATCACCAGGTATAACCCGATATGGATTACGTATATATTTATGATACCGCATACATACTCCGAAACAGGTTATGAAGGGCGGCGAACGAGATCGAGGAATCCTGACGCCGGCGGACCGCGCGTACCTGCGCGGAGAGACGCAACTGGCGAGCGACCAATCCGAACGAAACGCGCGCAGTCGGATCCGGAACCGCGTTCGCGAGTCGATCCGTGACTTCGAGGTGTTGATCGAACACCTCCCGGAACGGGATCGGCGTCTCGTCTTCGAGAAGCAGTTCGACGAACTCGACGGGCCGGCGGCCTACGACGCGCTCGTTTCGGCGATCGCCTTCCTCTATCTGGGGGTCGAAGACACCGACTTCGCGGTCGAGGAACTCCTGGGCGAGGGGATCAACGTCGCCGAAGCGAAACGCGATCGGTCGGCGTCGGTCACCTTCGAGCGGACCTATCACTCGCTGTCGACGGAGACGCTGCTCGACCGCCTCGAGGGCGGCGAGTCGCTGTCGCTGACCGAACTGGCCTATCTGCAACGCAGTGACGACCTCTCGCGCAGTGAGTTGGCCGAACACCTCGCGGACGACGAGACGGAAATCGACGACGGCCGGATTCAGGCGAAGGTAACGAACTTCTGATCGGCCGTCACCACAGGCAGAAGGTGCTAACGGCCGACGTTAGAACGTCGAGAGTTCGCCGTCGATGACTCGACGGGTGATGTCGGTGACGTTCGCGAGTTCGTCGTCGACGATGGCCTCGACGTCTCCTTCGACGTCGGAGAGGGCGACGTCGTCTTCGGTGACGACGTGGACGTCGGCGACGTGGGGCTGGTCGATCGGACGGCCGATCTGCGAGAGGAGTCGAACGCGCAGATCGCGGATGCCGTCGACGTCGGCGACGACCTGTTCGGCGATTTCGGTCGAGAGCAGGTTGTAGATCTTCCCGATGTGGTTGACGGGGTTCTTGCCGCTCGTGGCCTCCATCGACATCGAACGGTTGGGCGTGATGAGCCCGTTGGCGCGGTTGCCGCGGCCGACGGAGCCGTCGTCGCCCTGCTCGGCGGAGGTACCCGTGACGGTGAGGTAGATCGATCCTTCTTCGTAGTCGTCGGCCGTGTTGACGTGGACGGTCACCTCGCGGTCGGTGTGTTCGTGTGCGACGTCCTCGACGAACTCGCGGACCGATTCGACGGCGTCGACGTAGGCGTCCATGTCCGGGACGTGTTCGTCGATCATCGCCGCCGCGACGGTGACGTCGATCCGGTCGCCTTCGCGTTTGCCCATCAGCTTCACGTCGGGGCCGAGGTAGGGGTTCTCCGCGGCGAACTCGCCGTTCAGGCGGCGCTCGGCCTCGAGCACGATCTGCTCGGTCTCCGTCAGGGGCGCGTGGCCGACGCCGAAACTCGTGTCGTTGGCCATGGGGACGGACACCTCGTCCTCGCCGAAGACCTCCTGCAGGTCGCCGCTTCCTTCCCCGAGTTTGACGTCGACGACGATGTCCTCGCCGACCTCGAGATAGGGTACCGTCTCCTCGAGGTACTCGCGGGCGGCCCGCAGCGCGATCGTTTCGGCGGGGATCGTCTGGTCCCCGTAGTGTTTGGTCGCGCGACCGACGATCAGCAGGTAGATGGGATCGACGACCTCGCCGCCGCCGAACGCGGGCGCGGCCTCGCCCGCGACGAGCTGGGTCTCGTCCGTGTTGAAGTGCAAGACCTCGCCGACGCGGTCGATGTACTCGCGGGCCAGCGCGCTCGAGACGCTCTCGGCGACGCCGTCGCAGATGGAGTCGGGGTGCCCGATCCCCTTTCGCTCGACGATTTCGACCTCCTGATCCTCTACAGCCTGACGGTCGATCGGCTCGACCCGAATGTTCCGCTCGCTCATTGGCGGCTATAGATGACTCGAGGTTCTATAACTTGCGGAAACAAATCAATCCAGAAAATACGCTATAGTAATCGATGCGTCCACGCCGTCCGAATCGATACGGTAGGTGGGTCTGCGGAGGCCGAACGTATCAGTCCTGCGAATCGTGTCGGTCATCGGTCGCGCTCGAGACGTCACTCGCTGGCTCGACGCCGCTCGCCGGTGGTGCTGGCTCGACACCTTTCCGACCGGCGTCGAGTTCGGAGAGGCCGTAGACCAACACGACGAGCGCGAGAACGCCGCCAGGAAGGAAGATCACCGGACCGACGTCGAGGTAGCCATAGACGGCATAACACGCCAGGACGACGAGTATCACGGTCAGCGCGTAGGGCAGTTGCGTCCGGACGTGATCGATGAGGTCGGCACCGGTAAACGTCGAGGAGAGGACCGACGTATCCGAGATCGGCGACGTGTGATCCCCGAAGATCGCCCCCGAGAACACCGCACCGACCATCACCGGCATCAGGTCGAAACCGCCGGTGAGTTCGTAGGCAACGGGAATCGCGATGGGCGTGACGACGCCCATCGTCGCCCACGAAGAGCCCATCGTGAACGCGACGACGGCCGAGACGAGCAGGACCACGATCGGGAGCAGTTCGGGTGAGACGACGTTCCCTGCGACCCCCGCCACGTAGTCTCCAGTCCCGAGGTCTTCGGCGACCGCGCTGATGCCCCAGGCCAACACGAGGATCGTCACCGCGGTAGTCATCAGCCGAAAGCCGTCCAGGACCGTATCGACGCTCTCACCGAGCGAGAACAGGTCGTAGGCCAGCCCGATGCAGATTACGGTCAGGACCATCGCGAACGAGCCCCAGACGAGCGCCCCCGCGAAGTTGCCTTCACCAATGACGTCGACCAGCACCTGTAACGTCCCCTCCGCGGCCATCGCTGCCTCGAGCGAGGTCGGTGCATCAGCTTCGGCCTGTAGCTCGACCCACCCCCCGTAGCCCGTCCAGAGCGCGCCGGAGAGAGTGACGGCGATCAACACGACGACGGGGACGAAGAACGTCCCCAACATGGGCCGGTCCTCGATCGGCGACCCGAGGTCCCGCTCGACCTGCTGGAGGGGCTGGGCGTCCTCACGGGTGACACGTCCCGTCTCCCGCGAACGGTGTTCGGCGTCGAGCATCTCGCCGTAGTCCCGTCCGGAGAGGACGACGATACCCACCATCACGATCGCGAACAGCGCGTACGTGTTGTAGGGGATCGACTGGACGAACGTCTCGAACAGTCCCGGCGTCTCGATGCCGTGGTCCTCGGCGACGACGTCGTACCCTTCGCCGATCATCGATAGCTGGAACGCGACCCAACTCGAGAGCCCGATCGTCGCGACAGGGGCGGCCGTTGAGTCGACGATGTAGGAGAGTTTCTCGCGGGAGATCCGCAGCCGATCCGAGACCTCGCGCATCGTGGAGCCGACGATGGCGGTGTTCGCGTAGTCGTCGAAGAACATGAGCACCCCCAGCGCCCACGTCGCGAGACCGACGGACCGTTGGGTCTCGAGGCGGTCCGTCGCCCACTCGTGGACTGCCGTGGCACCCCCGAGTCGCCAGATGAGCGCGACGCCGGAGCCCAGCAGCAGCGTGAAAAGCAGGATCTCGACGTGGAACCCTTCGTCGGCGATGATCCCGCCGACGATCCAGTCGAACGTCGGTACTACTCCGAAACCGGCCGTAACGACGCCCGCGAGCCAGCCACCTGGATCCGCGAGCGGATCGGGACCGCCTGCGTACAGGATTCCGCCCGACCAGATCCCCAGAAAGAGCGACAGGATCGGCTGCCGGGTGACGATCGCCAGTCCGATCGCGAGTAGCGGCGGCACGAGCGAGAGCGCCCCGAACTCCGACATACCCGATTCGACATCGAACGGGCGGATAATGCTATTCGTTCACACAGGTCGGCGACTGTCACGGATCCCAACCGACGTCGCCGCCGAGCGAGCCGGAGAGATAGACGTTACCGCCGTAAAATCAGCTTGAGCACGTCCTCGTCCTCGAGTACGTGGTCCTGGCCGACCTGCTGTTCGTCGTGGGTCGCGCTGGGACCCGTCACGCGGGCGAACCTGAATCGCTCTTCCATCTCGCCGCCGAGTTTCTCGATGGCTTCGCCGACGGTGGTCCCCTCTTCGACGACTAGCGGTTCCTCCCAGTCGACGCCGCGACCGGGTTTGTCCATGTAGACGCGGATGAGGCCGAGGTTCTCCCAGATGCGGTCCTTGAGTACGTCGAGGCCCTTCTTCTCCTCGGCGCTGATGAAGGTGACCTCCTCGGGATCGAGGCCACGTTCGCGGAGTTGCTCGTCGACGGTCTCCTTGTAGTCGGGTTCGATGAGGTCGACTTTGTTGACGCAGGTGATCGAGGGAATGTACTCGCGGTTGTCCATCAGCCCGTCGATCAGTCGGTCGATGGTGACGTTCTCCTGCAGGTTGAGGTCGGCGTTGACGTACCCCTGATCGCGGAGGACGTCCTTGATCGTCCCCTCGTCTAAGTCCTGGTCGGTGCTCGAGGTGATCTTGATGCCGTCCTTGTGCTTGCGGCGGACGGTGACTCGCGGGGGCTCCTCGTCGACGCGGATGTTGATGTCGTACAGTTCCTCATGGAGGCGATCGTACTGTTCGATCTCGAAGACCGAGAGGACGAAGAGGATGAGATCGGCGTTGCGGACGACCGACAGCACCTGCTGGCCGTCGCCACGGCCCGCCGCGGCACCCTCGATCAGCCCGGGGACGTCGAGCAACTGGATGTTCGCGCCACGGTGCTCGAGCATCCCGGGATTGACGTCCAGCGTCGTGAACTCGTAGGAACCGGTCTCGCTCTCGGCGTTGGTCAGCGAGTTCAGCAGCGACGACTTGCCGACGCTGGGGAAGCCGACCAGCGCGACCGTCGCGTCGCCGTGTTTCTCGACGGCGTAACCGCCACCGCCGCCGGAGCCGGACTGGCGTTTCTCGAGTTCCTCTTTCTTCTCCGCGAGCTTGGACTTCAGCCGACCGATGTGGGCCTCCGTCGACTTGTTGTAGGGCGTGTTGGCGATTTCTTCCTCGATCTCCTCGATCTCCTCCTCGAGCCCCATTTGTCAGTATCCAACCGCCCGTGCCGAAAAACACTTTCCATGCCGGCCGGTCAAAGGCGTCGAACGGCAGCGCCCGTCGCCGCCGTTGGCGAAGATGGCGGGCGTTCGCCTGTCCGACGACTCGTTGCTCGGAGCGGGCACGAACGCCGCTCGAACCGACTCATTACCGATACAAACGTACTTCGATACGCATAAACGCCGAGCCGGACAACGTCGATCCGTAGGATGCCCGATCCGGCGCGACTGCGTGACAGTACGCAGATCGTCCTCCCCCAGGAGACGCTCGAGAACCTCGAGACCCAACTCGAGGAAGAGTTCACCGTCACGGTTTTCGAGGAGGGGGAGGAGTACTGTCGTATCATCGGCAGTCCCGTCGAGATCAAGGCGGCGAGCGACTTTCTCGTCCGACAGGGCGTCAGCGTTTCCTGACGGGTCCCCGTTTCCCTTCGGGAACTGCTCCGAGTCGAGCCCTAGCGGTTCCGCAGATGCAGGCGGGGCGCTTCCTGCCGTTTATCGGCCTGCTACCCACGAACGGAGGCGGAATACGGTCGACCCGTCACGAGGCGACAGCTACTCCTTTCAGTCGGAACCGAATTCTACCGTCACGCGACCCAGACAGCGGTTGCGCCGGTAACCCGCTCTAGCATCCTATCCAGTCATTTTATCGGGAAAGTAGAGTTTGAACATTTATAAGTGAGTGCTGCAAACAGAACGTACATGGTTACGAATACGAAAGACACGAGAACAGTTCCGAGACGGCGCTCGTGGCGAGCGCTCGGTCTCGCGGTACTCGTGGTGCTTTCGGTGCTTGTGACGAGCGGGCTGGCCGGTGCGGTGACCCAGGCCGGTGGGGATGCCGATCCGGACGCCCTCGGGAGTGCCGACGAACTGCACCTGAACGACGACGGAACCGGCGTCCTCGTCTACGCGGACGACGACACCGAAGCCGACGAGTTCCAGATCGGTGCCGACGTCACCGAGGGACTGGCACACGTCCTGATCGCCGAAGACGTCGAAGACGACGATCTTGAGAACGTCGACGGGAGCCTGAGCGCCGTTCTCGAGGACGACATGTTCTCGGCCAGCGGCGCGCTCACGATGGAACAACCGCCGGAGATCGAGGACCTCGACGTCGAGATCACCGGCGAACAAAGCGCCGAGACCAACGAGTTCGACGCGAACGTCTACGCGCTGATCGGCAGCGGCGAGACGGGCGGCATTCAGCAGCTGTCGTCGACGACCCAGCAGGGAGGGATGTTCGAGTCCGTACAGACGTCCGGTGAGATCGAGACGAGCGCCGACACGTTCCGGACGACCGGCGACGTGAGCGTCGACTTCGACGCCGGTCCGATGGCGACGGGAGACTCGCCCGAGGAGACGGTCGCGTTCGAACTCTCGGGAACCGGAAACGGCTACGTGCTCGAGGTCACCGAGCACGAGATCGTGCAGGCGTTCTTCACGGATCCGGCCGAACAGTGGGGGACCGAGGCTGACGCGAAGGAAACCCTCGAAGAGCAGTACGAAGACCTCGCGGACGAGCTCGGCGGCGACGTGACGGTCGAGATCGACCACCACGAGTTCGAAGAGCAGGGCGTCGACACCTACTGGAAGGAACTCGACTACACGATCACCTACGAGGGGGTCGACGAACTCGCGGACAACCTCGCCGACGAACTCGCCGACGATTCGACGGCCGACCTCGAGCGCGAGGAGGCCGAGGAGATCGCCGAGCAGGTGACGAACGTCGATATCGAGACGGTCCAGTTCGATCTCACGACGAGCAGTGAGGGGATCGATGCCACGTGGACGATCGAGATCGGCGAGTATGCGCCGCTTCTCGAGTCCGTCATCGAACTTAGCGCTGCTTCGATGGAGGGCGAATTCGAGGACGAGAACCTCTTCGGCGACCAGTTCGAGGACTTCGAGGCCCGACTCGAGGCACAGCAGGCGGCGAACCTCCAGTCGACCGTCGAGTGGGACGCGAGCGCGACCATCACTGACGACAACCGGATCGAAATCGACGCGACGGCGACCGGCGACACGGAGAACTACGGCACCTACACGGACGAACTCGCCGACCGCGGGATCGACGTAAGCGACGAACGCGTCGTCTTCGAGTTCAACGCCGTCACCGAAGACGGCGAAATCGACGTCGACGGTAACGTGGAGATCGGCACGGACGACCTGGCCAAGACCGCGCTCACCTCGTTCGCCGACGCGATCCGGCAGGAGCAAGACGCCGACCAGATGGGGACGTTCGCATCCGCGCTCGAGGAGTCCGAACTCGAGATCGCGAAAGTCGACCTCGACTTCGACAGCGACACCGTCAAATTCGAAGCGGGCGCGAAGTTCGACAGCGCGGAATCGCTCCTCGAGGACGGTATCATCGGCGACAACGTCGTACTGAAGCAGGTCACCGGCGGACTCGAGGACGGTGAGGCCACGACGTACGTCTACGTCGAGGACTCCGACGGGGAGGCACTCGATCGGGAGACGCTCGCCGAACAGGGCCTCGTTGACGACGACACCGAGGTCTACGAGTCCGGCGAGGGAGACCGCGAGTTCCCCGAGATGGACACCGAAGCGGCGGTGAGCTATCTCGACGTCGATTCCGACGACGGTGACGGCATTCCCGGCTTCGGACCGTCCGCTGGGCTGGCCGCTATCGGTGCCGTCGTGGCGCTGCTGTTGGCCCGACGGCAGCCCTAACCCGACGCGTCGACGGTAACCGGCGACTCACGTTCGAACGCTTTCTAAACGTTTACGTTCCAGTGCTGAAACGAATCGGCCGTGAGCGGGCCGACGGAATTCGAGCAACTCGACGCGGAGTTACGCGAGTCACGCGTCTACGCAGTTAAAACGCACCTCGACAAACTGCTGCCGGTCGCACTCTTGCTCATCCCGGTACTGCTCTATCTGGAGTTCCTGACGGCCTCGGACCATCCGCTGTATCCATACAAGCCGTATCTTAACGCGGGGCTTCTCGCGTACTTCGTGGTGGAACTGGCGGCGAGTTTCGCGCTGTACGAGGACCGGAAAGCGTTCGTCAGCGATCGATGGCTGGACGTCCTTCTGACGCTCCCGTTCTTCACGTTTTTCAAGGGTGTGAACCACCTCGTCCACTCGCTGACGGGGCTGAAGACGTTCAAACTGCTGAAGACCGGTAAAATCGCGAAAACGCTGAAGTTGACGAAGCTCTGGCAGAAACTCGGCAAACTGTACACGAAGGGCACGAAACGCGTGAAGCGATGGCTCGAGTAACCGACCCCAGTGGACGTCCAACGACGGCGACGCGGGACAGGTACCCGCGCGTCGCTATCGCTCCGGGTGGGTCGGTGCGTCGAATCCGCCACGAACCAGCGGCTTCGCGATGTGACGGCGTGCACACGGCGGGACCTCGTACCACCCTTCTTCGAGGTCACGCTCGAGGGGGCGTTCTTCCCTGGTCGGTGCACTCGTCCCGCACTCGCGGCAGCGATACCCCTGGTTGCGGCCGGCGCTTTCCATCCGCCGGTCACAGTCTGGACAGGTCGGCGTTACCCGCTCGGTCCTCACGAGGTCGCGAATCGCGACCTTCTCGAGTTTGAGCGTCCCGCGAGAGACTTCGCCACAGACGGTGAGTCGGTCGCCGACGCGAAACGAGCGGACGCGGTCGCGGAACCGTTTGGTCGGTTCGAAGGCCGCACACTCGAGGCGCTCCGTCCCCTCGCGTTCCGTCTCGTCGGGGTCAGCCCCCGTCTCCGGCGACATGAGGTCGAAGAAGACGTGGCCGCCGCGACGCGTCTCGGGCGGCGTCGCGACGCGTCCGTCGACGCGATAGGCACGGCCGTCTCGTACGTCGCCGATCGTGCCCTCCCGAAGGTGGGCGTCGGTCCCCTGGTTCGTGACGAACAACTGGCTCGAGTCGACGGGTTCGCTCTCGATTCGCTCGGCGACCTGACGCACGACCTCCGGGTCGTCGCCGCGGATGCCGTGGAGGATCGGCCCGGGCGTATGGGGGACACAGACGGTCTCGCTCTCGCCGCGATCGACGGTGTCCCACGCCGCCGGATACCCCCAGTCGGCGGCCGCGAAGACGCTCTCGGGGTCGACCTCGCGGGGGGTCCCCCAGCGCTCGGGGTCGCGGTAGGAGATGTACTCGTAGGTCCACTCGGAGCACGCCCGCCAAGCGCCGACCGCCGCGAGCGCGCCGATCCGTCCCCGGCCGTCTCCAGCGTGCCACGTGCGGTAGCCGTGTCGGTCGCACTGCTCGCGGGCGTCGTCGATCTCGAGGTGGTCGCGGACGGCCTGCTCGGCGAACCGTGCGACGGCTTCCGGGATCGACGCCGGACCGGCGTCGTGATCCGCCACGACCAGCCCGGGATGCGTGCGTTCGTCGGCCGTCTCGGCGAGCGACGCGAGCGTCTCGCGGGCGACGGAAAAGGCCAGGTCGGGGTCGCAGTCGACGTGGATCGCCAGCGCCGCGTTCCCGCGGGTCTTGTACTCGACGGCGGGATTGAGCCGAACGAGCAGTATACGGGAGACGGGGTCGGCGTCGGAGTCGAGTGTCCGGCGCAGTCGCGTTGCGATCCGCGCGGCGACGTAGGTCGTACACATTCCCCGCTCGCGCGAGTCGGTGTCGTCGAGGCCGACGATCGTCATCGACGGTCCTTGGAGGGGGAGGCGGTAACGACTTTCGGGATCGGCCACAAACGAGGCCGTCGGTCCCTCGTCGGGTCCGCTCTCGAGAAAGCGATCCCGCCGCTGCTCGGCAGACCAGAACCGCCCGAGGGCGAACGATCCTATGTAATTCTACCGCCGGTTCGGGAGCGAACCACCACACGGGAACCGGACATACCGGGGAAAACGTCTTATACGAGGAATAGCTTACATCCCCCTATGTCCCGCTCCGCACTGGTCGGCAACGTGACCGCGATGTTAGAGGATGCGGGATTCGTGGTTAGCGACCGGTGTGCGATCCGGCCGAAGAGCTTCGACGTCGCCGCTCGCCGTGGCGACGATCTCTTGCTCGTGAAGATTCTCGGAAACATCGACGCGTTCAACGAGGCGACGGGTCACGAGATGCGACGGCTCGGTACCTATCTCGACGCGACGCCGCTCGTGATCGGCCTCCGGAGCCGCGACGAGGACTTGAAACCCGACGTCGTCTACTTCCGACACGGCGTCCCGGTCTTCAGCCCGGATACGGCCTACAATCTCTTCATCGAGGACGTCCCGCCGCTGATCTACGCGGCACCCGGCGGGCTGTACGTCAACATCGACGGCGACCTGCTCGCCGACGAACGAGAGGACAGGGATTGGAGCCTCGGCCGACTGGCGAAGGAACTCGGCGTCTCCCGACGCACCGTCTCGAAGTACGAGGATGGGATGAACGCCTCCGTCGAAGTCGCGATGGAACTCGAGGAACTGTTCGACGCGCCGCTGACCAGCCCGGTCGACGTGCTGGACGGCGCGGAGGACGTCCACGAGACCGAGTCGACCCCGGAGGACCCCGAGGCCGACCCCGACGACGAACAGGTCGTCGCCGTCCTCACACAGGCCGGCTATCGGGTCCACCCGACGGTTCGCTCGCCGTTCAAGGCCGTCAGCCAGGAGGAGGAGGAAAGCGACGAGGAGGTCGTCCTCACCGGTCACTCCGAGTTCACCAAGGCCGCCGAGAAACGCGCCCGCATCATGAGTTCGATCAGCCGCGTGACCCGCACCCACTCGGTCTACGTCGTCGACCGCGCCAAGCGCGATTCCGTCGACGGCACGGCCCTGATCGAACGCGACGAACTCGAGACGCTCCGCGAGGCCGACGACCTCAAGGACGTCATCCGGGAGCGGGCCGACAGGGAAGAAGCGGCCTGATCGGCCGATGTTCCGACGACCCGACGACCCTCAGGCGTACGTCTCTTCCAGGTAGTCGACGATGTCGTCGCTCTCGTTCATTCCTTCGACGCCGTTCGCCTCGTCGGTGATGACGGGGACGCCCGTCTGTCCGCTGACCTCCTTCACCTGCGTCCGGTCGTCGTGATTGCGCGGCACCTCGATCACGTCGTACTCGAGCTCGAGTTCGTCGAGTTTGGAGCGAACCTTCGCACAGTACGGACAGCCGGGAAGCTCGTACAGCGTGATGTCTGCCATAGCATCTGGTAGTCGACTGACGCGTAAGAGACCACCGGTCGGATGGTAGCTTGCCGCCACCTCGGAGCCGCCGGTCAGAAGGTGAGTTGGCCGGCCTCGACGGCGAAATAGATGGCGAAGTAGGCGACGAAGACGATCGCGAGCACCCACTGCCCGAGCGAGACGTCACGCGATTCACCCATCGCGGTTTTCACGAGTGGATAGCTCATGATCCCCGCGGCGAGGCCGTTTGCGATGGAGGCGGTCAGCGGCATCACGGTGATCGTCAGGCCGGCGGCGATGGCCCAGGCGGGGTCTTCCCAGTCGATGTCGGCGACCCCCTGGAGCATGATGATACCGACGACGACGAGAGCGATGTAGCTCGCGTAGGTCGGAATCGCGGTGATGAGGGGGACGAGAGCGAGTGCGGCGAGGAAACAGAGTCCCACGACGAGTGCCGTGAATCCCGTTCGACCACCCTCTTCGACGCCAGTTGACGACTCGACGTAGGTCGTTACCGTCGAGGTGCCGATCATCGCACCGACGGTCGTTCCGATGGCGTCTGCCATCAGCGGTTTTTCGACCTCGGGGAGGTCGCCGTTCTCGTCGAGGAAGCCAGCGATCTGGGAGACGCCGATCAGGGTCCCCGCCGTGTCGAAGAAGTCGACGAAGAAGAACGTGAACACGACGAGGACGAAGAGGAGCGGATCGTCGCCGATCATCCCGAGGCCGTCGACGAAGCCCCAGAACAACGGGGTGAAGTCGTACTGTGCACCGCTGATTCCGCCGTCCGTAATCGTCCCCGGCTCGACGAGTCCTGCGAGCGTGAGGAGCCACGCTACGATAGCGGTCCCGAGAATGCCCATCACGATCGATCCACGGACGCCGCGTGCGTACAGCAACAGCGTAGCGACGAGCCCCAGCAGCGAGAACGCCGCGATCGGGCGCTCGAGGACGTTACCGATCTGGACGAGGGTCGCCGGATCCGTGACGACGAGTTGCATCTCCTGGAGCCCGAGAAACAGCAGGAAAACGCCGATACCGGCCCCCACGGCGAACTTCACTGGTTCGGGGAACAGTTCGATGACGTATTTTCGTGCGCCGACGGCCGTCAGGAGGATGAAGACGATACCCTCGACGAAGACGGCGGCGAGTGCGACCTGCCACGGGACGCCGAGCAGGAGAACGACGGTATACGTAAAGAAGGCGTTCAACCCCATCCCGGGGGCGAGACCGAACGGTCGATTCGCGTACACCGCCATGACGACGATCGCGACGATCGAGGCGAGAATCGTGACGACCGCGAGCATCTGTTGGACCTCGGCGAAGGTGTACATCGATCCGCCGATCTCGGTCGTCGATTCCGGGCTGAGTTCCTCGGGTGGGAGACCGAAGATGGCCGGTGCCAGGATCGACGGGTTGACGACGATGATGTAGGCCATTGCCAGAAACGTCGTCAGACCCGCGATCGTCTCCGTCCGGTAATCCGTGTCGTGTTCGTCGAACTCGAAGAAGTCGGCGATGGTGTCGGATGCCCCCATGTTGGACGTTCGAGCATAGCTACACCAGTTAGTTAAAAGTTCCTGTCTCGGTTATCGATTTGTATTGCATATTCGTGCATATACCAGTGGAGGGAAGAGCAGCCTCGCTCGAGCGCACGCCGGCGTCGGAACCAACTATATGGGTCCCCGTGGCGTACGTACTCGCATGAGATTCGTTATCGTGGGATACGGTCGAGTCGGCTCGAGAACCGCCGAGATCACGGCGGAGGAGGGACACGACGTAACGATCGTCGACGACGACCCGGATCGGGTCGAACGGGCCGAGACAGAGGGGTTCGAAGCGTTTCACGGCGACGGTGCCGACGAGAGCGTCCTCGTCGACGCCGGGATCGCCGAGGCCGACGCGATCGGGGCGTTCACGCCGGACCTCAACGCCAACTTCGCGGCCTGTATGGTCGGCACTCACTACGGCTGTCGCACCGTTCTCCGGATCGACGAGGACTACCGACAGGACATCTACGAGAAGTACGCGGCCGACGTCGACGAGATCGTCTACCCCGAACGACTGGGTGCTGCGGGCGCGAAGACGGCCATGCTCGGCGGCGACTTCAACGTCGTCTCCGACCTCGCGACGAACCTGCAGTTGACCGTCCTCGAGATCGAGGAGGGGTCACCGGCCGTCGGCAAGCGGATCAGCGAACTCGACCTCCCCGAGTCGGCGCGGATCTACGCCCACGGGCGGGCCAAGGAGTCCCTGACGATTCCGCTCCCGGGCACCGAACTCGAGGTCGGCGACGAGGTCGCGCTCATCGTGGAAACGGATCGGGCAGAGGAGGTCCGGTCGACGTTGACGCCGGCGTCGGCGTAGTACCGACTAGGCATCGGTTTGGGCTCGAGAATCGGGGGAAACAGGCCACCGGAATCCTACGTGGCGGGAGCGTACCGGTAGCCCGAACGGTCCGATCGTTCGCACGTCACCTCGATCACCGCATCGGGAAACGGGAGCGGCGGAAAGTGGCGCGCGGACGGGGTGGATGGGGGTTGTTGCCGTTCGTGCGCGCCATCCGTATCGTCTCGTCGAACACCCATAAAACCGCGTCAGACTGTTGTCATCCGATCGTCTGACGCAGTTATCGATCGTCCGAAACACGGAAGACGAGCACGTTCTGGTGGACCATCGACGGAACGAACGAGAACGGGTAGCCGTAGACGTGGAGGTCCTTCGTCGGGTCGTACCAGATCAGGTTCGCCGCCAGCGTCAGTCCCGTCGCCGACTCGATCGCTCGTGCGAGGTCCGCCGAGAGGAACTCGTAGGACTGGTCGCGGTACATGTCGCCGATGAAGACGACGACGTGTCCGCCCGGTGCGACGGCTTCCGTGAAGCGGTCGAACTTCGCCGCCATATCCTCGAGCCATGCGTCTTTCGTCTCCCACTCCGGGTCGGCGTCCCCGTCGCCGTCGAACGCGTCCAGTTTGCTCTCGCGGGTGGCCCGCTCGTTGCGCGTCTGCTCGAGTTCGTCCATGTGCCAGTAGGGGACGTCCGTCAGCAGCAGGTCGACCGAGTCGTCGGGCACGTCCTCGATCAGGTCGATGCAGTCGCCGTGGCGCAGCTCCTGGGGGGCAAGCGGCGGTTCGCCCCGTGCCCGGCGCTCGGCGTTCTCGCGCTCGAGGACCTCCTCGTAGAGTTCGACCCACCGTTCGTTGCGCTCGAAGCCGATCGCCTCCCGGAGGCCGGTCCCCTCGTGTTCGCAGAAACTCGCGCCCAGGAGCGTGCCGCCGACGCCGGCGAAGGGGTCGAGGACGGTGTCGCCGGCCTTGCTGAACCGCCCGATCAGGTCGGCACAGAGCCGCGGGGGCTTCTGCCCGCCGTGTTCGCTGCGCAGGTCGTGCTGGACGGCGGGCGGATACCCCTCCGCGATGACGGACTTCGTGGCGTACTTCCACTCCTTGCCGGTGAGGTCGTTGAGCCGGTTGCGCTCGTCGTAGATCCCGCGCCCCTCGACGTACCGCTGGTGGTCGGCCAGGTCGTCCGTGTCGATCACCTCCCCGTCCTCGACGGGGAGGGACTCCTCGCGGGCCCGTTCGGCGTCGAACCCGCCGTCGTCGTCCGTGAAGAGGCGACTCTGCCGGTGGCCGTCGCCGTCGTCAGCCATTACGACTCGAGTGCTCACCGGGACCGCATAAACGCTTTCGTGGCGTTCGTCCCGCCGTCCGAGTGCCCGACGCTTTTTACCTCCCCATTCGTAGGCAAACTGGATGCCAGTGCCGCCGTCGGCCGGAGTCGCCGGCAACGTCGTCGCGCTCGTCGTCTCGATCACCGCGCTGTGGATCGGCGCACGGCTGCTCGTCACCGGGGCCTCCAGACTCGCCGGCGCGGCCGGAATCTCCTCGCTGGTGATCGGCCTCACGGTGGTCGCCTTCGGCACGTCCGCCCCGGAGGTCGTCGTCTCGACCGGGGCCGCACTCGAGGGACGCGGCGACGTCGCGGTCGGCAACGCCGTCGGCTCGAACCTGTTCAACATCGGCGTGATTCTGGGGCTGGTCGCCGTCATCACCCCGTTTCGCGTCGCCGAGTCGCTGGTCCGACGCGACGCCGTGGCGATGGCGGCGGCGACGGCCGTCGCCGGTCTGGTCCTCTTCGACGGCCTCCTGATGCGGGCCGAAGGCGTGGCACTCGTCGTCCTGCTGGGTTGCTATCTCGGCGCGCTCTGGCTGGCGATCCGTCGGGATGGGGAGTCGACCGACGCGCCCACGGCCGAACCGGGGACCGAAACGGGTCCACCGAACGACGTGCAGTACGGCCTCGAGATCGGGCGCGTCGTCGCCGGCCTCGTGCTGGTGGTCGGCGGTGGCCGTGTGCTCGTCGACGCCGCAGTCACGCTCGCGGTTGCCGGTGGCGTCTCGGAGTGGCTGATCGGCGCGACCATCGTCGCTGCTGGTACCTCGATGCCCGAACTCGCAGCCTCCGCGGTGGCGGCCCGACAGGGCGACGTCGGCATCGCTGCCGGCAACGTTGTCGGCTCGAACGTCTTCAACGCCTTCGGCGTGCTGGGAATCGCCGCGGTCGCCCGGCCGATGGTCGTCGATGCCGCCGTCTTCTTCGGTCTCGCCTGGCTCGGCGTGCTGACGGCGTACGCCACGGTCGTCCTCGCCACTGGGCGGTGGCTGAGCCGCCTCGAGGGCGTCGGCCTCCTCGCCCTTGGACTCGGCTACTGGGTCGCGAGCGCCCTCCTCTGATCGGAACTCTCCGACCGAACCGAGCGACCGGTAACGGTGGTGTTAGCGAGGGCCTTTCCCGCTTGCGTGCCAACGCTCGGGTATGAACATGCTCGTCGACGGTGAGTGGCGAACCGACGCGTACGAGACGACCGACGACGACGGTTCGTTCCAGCGCCAGGAGACCACGTTCCGCGACCGGATCCACGACGAACCGGACGCGCGGTTCCAGCCCGAAGCCGGCCGGTATCACCTCTACGTGTCCTACGCCTGTCCGTGGGCCCACCGGACGCTCGTGGTGCGCGCGCTGAAGGGGCTCGAGGACGCCATCTCCGTCTCCGTGGTCGACCCGTACCGCGACGAGGACGGCTGGCAGTTCACGCCCGAGAAGGAAGGCTGTACGCGCGATCACGTCCACGACGCGGATTACCTCCGGGAGTTGTACGTGAAGGCCGACCCGGACGCGACCTGTCGCGTGACGGTGCCGGTCCTCTGGGACGAGCAAGAGGACACCATCGTCAACAACGAGTCGAAGGAGATCATGCGGATGCTGGACACCGAGTTCGACGAGTACGCGGAACGGGACGTCGACCTCTACCCGGAGGGATACCGCGAGGAGGTCGACCGGATCCTCGACGAAATCTACGAACCGATCAACAACGGCGTCTACCGCGCGGGGTTCGCGACCGAGCAGGAGCCCTACGAGGAGGCCGTCGACGACCTCTTCGCCGCGCTAGATCACTGGGACGAGGTGCTGGGCGAGCAACGGTACCTCGCGGGGGACCGGCTCACCGAGGCCGACGTCGCGATATTCACGACGCTCGTCCGGTTCGACAACGTCTACCACACACACTTCATGTGTAACGTCCAGTACGTCCGCGAGTACGACAACCTCTGGCCCTATCTCCGTGATCTCTATCAGACGCCTGGTGTAGCACGAACGGTACACATGGACCACATCAAGGAACACTACTACACGACCCACCCCGACGTGAACCCCCATCGGATCGTTGCCCGGGGTCCGGACCTCGCGTTCGACGCGCCCCACGACCGCGACGAATTACCGGGTAGCCCGCCCGCCGATCTGGCTCCTGCAAGCGCGGACGACTGACCGCCGTTCCGATCGGTTCGAACCGCTCAGGCTTCGGCCTCCGCCTGTTCTGTTTCCTCCTCTTCTTCTTCCGGTTCGAACGGTAGTTCGGGACGTTTCCGATTCGGATCGTTTCGCCAGGTTTCGTACCGGGACTCCGTGGGCTCGTCCATCACGAACACCCGCCAGAGTACCCACGCCAGCGCGATGATCGGGAGCGCAGGCAGGAGGACGATCACCATGACCGCGGCGATGACGTATCCGAACGCGGACATCTGCAGGTTCGGAACGTAGCCCGTCGACTCGCCTACTGTAGTGGACATAGCTGAGAGTTCGTCCGGTCCGATATTCGGTCTTTCGATACCCTCCACGCGAGTCGGTCGTCAGCCCGTCTCGAGTCCGTCCCGACCCTCGTCCCCGCCGTCGAGAACCGCCTGTGCGTCGTCTTGCGGCCGATAGCCGAGTCCCTGCATCGTCTCCGTCAGCGAGAGGAACCGCTCGGTGTTGTCCGAGATGCCGTGGGCGACCATCGGGTTGGTCTCGAGGGCGGTCGTCGCCGCGGCTTCGATCACCCGCCGGCAGTCCCCTGGGCTGAGCCACATCGCCCGGGCGAACCGTTCGCCGGAGGCGTCCCGGTCGGCGACCTCCTGGCGGAGTTCGTCGCGAGTGAGCAGCCAGCCGATCCGAAGGGTGACGACGTCGAGTCCGTGTCGCTTCGCGTAGTACGACCCCATCGCCTCGCCGAAGACTTTCGTCACCCCGTAGTAGGTGTCGGGGTCCGGCGGATCGCCGGGGCGGACGATCGACGGCGTTCCTACGGTCGACTCCGGGCGGATGCCCGAGACCGCGTTGTCCATGTTGACCGCGTGGTTCGAACTCGCGAAGACGACGCGCTCCAAGTCGTTCTCGACGGCGGCCGCGTAGGCGTTGTAGAGGCCGTCGACGTTCGGGCCGCGGACGGCGTCCCACTCGGCCCGCGGGTCCGGGTTCGCCGCGAGGTGGATCAACACGTTCTGGTCCTCGAGCGCGTCGACGAACTCCTCGTAGTCGGCGATCTCGAGCGTCGTCGTCTCCAGATCCTCGGTCTCGCTGTGGGAGAACAGCGTCAGGTCGACGTCCCGATCGTCGAACGCTCCGATGGCCTCCCTGCCGACGGTGCCGGACGCGCCGGTGATCGCGATGTTCGTCATACGGTCCCGACACCGCTGTCGCGGAAATAGCTGGACCCAGCGCCTTCCGGTCTCCGGTTGAGAACGTTCTTTACGCCGCCATCGAAAGGGCGATGCATGGAACGATGGCAACGGCGGGCGGTCCGGACGATCGCCGGGGTCGTAGTTCTCGCCGTGCTCGCGTCGCTCGTCTATCACTACGTAGTAGTCGTCGTCGAGGGTCGGTCGCCGAGTTACTTCCACTCGACGCAGGTCGTCGTCGAGACTTTCACCGGGACGGGATACGGCTCGGACGCCCCGTGGGAGTCGCCGATCGCGAACCTCTTCGTCATCGGGATGGACTTGAGTACGTTTCTGATCCTCTTTACCGTCGTTCCGTACGTCTTCCAGCCCGTCCTCGAGGAAGCGATGTCTCCGACGATCCCGAGAACCATCGACGCCACCGACCACGTCGTGGTCTGTGGCTACACCGCCCGGGGAGAACGGCTGGTCGACGAGTTCGAGGCGCGCGACGTCGACTACGTCGTGGTCGTTCCGGATCAGGACGACGTGCTCGCACTGACGGAGCGAGACGTCTCGGTGATCCACGGTGATCCAACGGACGCGGACGCCCTCGAGCGGGCCTGCGTCGACGATGCGGTTTCGGTGGTCGTCGATACGGACGACGAGGACGCGGCGAGCTGCGTCCTCGCCGTCAGGGAACACGACGAGCACATCCACGTCGTGGTGATGTGCGCGGACCTCACGCTCGAGCGGCCCCTCCGGTACGCGGGTGCCGACCAGGTCGTGACGCCCCGACACCTGCTGGCGGAGCGAATCGCCGAACGCGTCCAGACCGAACTCAACCCGCAACTGAGCGACGTCATCAGGCTCGGCGAGGACCTCTCGCTCGTGGAGGTGACGGTGTCGGAACGCAGCCCGTTCTACGGGATGACGCTCGCGGAAACGGGCATTATCGAGGAGCCGACCGTGACGGTCGTCGGCCTCTGGGTCGACGGCGAGTTCGACACGTCTCCCTCGCCCGAGACGACCATCGACGAACAGTTGACCCTCCTCATCGCTGGCGACGAATCCGAACTCAAGGCGCTCGAGAGCGAGGTTTACGCAGGGACCGGCAGCGACGCCGACGGATCGGTCGTCGTCGCGGGCCACGGCGAGGTCGGCGGCACGGTGAGCGCCGTCATGCGCGATGCCGGCGTCGACTGTACGGTCGTCGACGTCGAGGACGGGGATGGCGTCGACGTCGTCGGGAGCGCCACCGACGAGGAGACGCTCCGACGGGCCGGTATCGAATCGGCGACGACGTTCGTCGTCGCCATCGCGGACGACGCCGAGGCGATCCTCTCGGTGCTCGTCGCCCGCGAACTGGCCTCGGACCTCGACGTCGTCGTCCGGATGAACGACTCGGACAACGAGGCCAAAGCCAGGCGGGCCGGGGCCGACTACGTCCTCAACTTACCCGACATCAGCGGTCGACTGCTGGCGCTGAACGTCCTCCGCGAGGAGATCCTCACGCTCGACCGGCAGCTAAAGATCGTCCGTCTCGAGGCGGACGCGCTCGTCGGCCGCACAGTTCGTGACGTCCGATTTCGGGAGCGAAACTGTACGCTCATCGCCGTCGAGCGCAACGGTGAGACCGTCACCAACGTCGAGCCGTCGTTTACGTTCCGGGCAGGCGACAGTCTGTTGCTCGCCGGGAACGACGTCGCGATCGACGAGCTAGAGTCCCGACTCGAGTGATCGCGAGCCCGGTTCCGCGTCGACGACCCCTCGTACTCGGCTATCTCGAGGGGCGTCGTCGCGAGAGCCTCGATCACGCTGTGAGAGAAAGCTCGAGTTGGACGTCGTCGCCGGAGAACGCTTCGATGGCTTCCCTGCCGACGCGTCCGGACGCGCCGGTGATGGCGATGTTCGTCATGGGGGCGTCGACGTCGACCGTGTGGAAATAGGCTGGTCCGAGTCTTCCGGAGTGACGCTGAACGCCCGACAGGGGTCCGCTACCGCTCGAGGACGGGTCTACCAACACTTATCACTCAGAATTTCTATTGGTTTCCTATGGTAGAAACAGTCAAAGAGACGAGAGTAACTACGGAATCCGTCGAGTTGTACGTCTGTCCGAACTGCGAGCAACGGTACGAAGGGAACGAAATGGTGGCTGTTGGCCTCGGCACGGTGAAAAGAAACGACGAGGAGATGGCGTCGGTCGAAGAGGTGACCGTGATCTGTAACGCCTGTTCCGAATCCATCTTCGGCTTCGATGGGGATGGTGGATTCGTCGAAGACCTCGAAACGTCTCCATCCGGCACGGGAAGCGACGAAACGAACGATACGTTGTGGAACGTACTGGGCGGCACGATTGCGACCACGTTCGTTTCGTTCGTATTACTCGGTGTGACCGATTCGGTCGTGTTCTTACTCGTATTCTTACTGGCGTGGCTACTGTTGCCAGCCGTAGCGTACTTGACTTATAAGGAATACCGGTAACTGCGCCGAGATGTGCTCGATGGATCTTCTTCCTCCGCTCGAGATCGTCTCTTGGTCACGTTCCTTTCTACCACCTGGCAGCGACGGCCGACGTGCCCACGAACACCGCGAGCGCCAGCGCAGGCAACGTTCGTTGTGGAGCCGTCGCCACCGACCGAGCAACGTTGTACGCACACCTCACGATCAAACCGGTGGCTATCGCGATCCGATTTAGTACGGTAGCGACGCCGATGCAGGGCCGAGGTGTGGAGAGAAAACGGTCCGTTGCGGTCAGTTCGTCGACGGCGTCTTCCCGCGCCCTGCAGTCGCGTCGGCGACTCGCCCGCGAGTCCGTGCGTACTCGAGAACGTCCTCGAAGATCGACGCCTCGGTGACGGTCTCGCAATCGCCAACGACGACGGCCTTCCGACGCGAACGCGTGAGCGCCACGTTGAACCGTCGAGGTTCGTCGAGGAAGCCGACCTCGCCGCGATCGTTGCTGCGGACCAGCGAGACGAGGACGACCTCCTTCTCCCGGCCCTGGAAGCCATCGACGGTGTCGACCTCGACCGCGTCGGTGTCGTGACCGCGGTCGGCGAGTTCGTCCTCGATCCGTTTCACCTGGTCGTCGTACGGCGAGATCACCGCGAGGTCGGCGGGATCGAGGCCTGACTCGAGCAGTCGCGTCGCGTAGGCGGCGACCCGCTCGGCTTCGTAGGGATTCTCCTTCGACGGCGACCCTTCGCGGCTGCGTTCGGACGCGTCGGCGTCGCTCGTGTCGACGAAGACGAGCGGCTCCGACGGATCGAGCGCGGGATCGCCCGTGAGGTCGTCGTCGAGTAGGCCAGCGAGGGTGTGGGTGCGCACGTCGTCGTGGGGCTCGAGCGCGCCGTCGTAGAACCGCTCGCTCGAGAAGTCCTGGATGCGTTCGTGCATCCGGTACTGGGTGGAAAGCAACGAGCGGATCGGATCGACGGCACCCGGCGATTCCGTGGTTCCGCCGGTCGCATCCTCATTACCCTCGCTTTCGTATCGCTCGGCGAGTCGTTCGAACAGCGTCTCGTCCAGTCCCTCGCGTTCGGCCTCGCGGCTCCGGATAGTCGGCGGCAGTTGCCGGTGGTCGCCGGCCATGATCACCCGGTCGGCCTTCCCGATCGGGATCAGACAGGAGGGTTCGGTCGCCTGCGTGGCCTCGTCGATCACCAGCGTGTCGAACCGCTGGCCCGCCAGCAGGTCGCTGCCCGCCGTCGAGTTGGTCGTACAGACGACGTCGGCCCGCTCGATCTCTTCGGCGATAGCCTCCTGCTCGAGCCGTTCCGCGCGGTCGAACAGGTCGTCCGCGCGCTCCTGTAACTCGAGCCACTCGGCCATCTCCTCGATCTTCCCGGGCGGGATTCCCCGCGAACCGCGCCCCTCATCGGCCAGTTGCTTGATCCGCTCGTCCGAGAGGCCGCGACGCCACCGGCCCGACGGCGCGGTAAGGTCGTCCTGCTGGTCGAGCAGGTCGAACGCTTCGTCGCGGACTGCGCGGGATTCGCGGTAGGTTTCGTTGCCCTCGAGTCGTGCGTCGAGGGTGTGTTCGCGCAGCGTCGGCGTCACGCGAGCCGGGTGGCCCACCCGCAGCGGCCGGTGGTCCCCCTCGGCGAGGAACTCGACGACGTTGTCGACCGCGGTGTTCGAGGCGGCCGTCGCGAGAACCGAGTCCCCGCGGTCGACGGCCTGTCTGATCGCTTCGACGGCCGTCGTCGTCTTGCCGGTGCCGGGCGGGCCGTGAATCAGGTGGACGTCGTCGGTTGCAAGCGCCCGCCGGACGGCCTCGCGCTGGCTCTCGTTTAGGGCCTCGTCGTACCAGTCGTCGACGACGGCCCGAACGGGGCCGCTCGAGACCGCCTCGGGGTCGTCGACGCCGACGATCACGTCCCGGAGGTGTTCGCGAGGGACGTCACCCTCGGGATCCGCGTCGGCCTCGAGCATCGATTCGAGGGCCTCGAGCATCCGCTGGTAGGTGACGTCGTTGACGTAGAGGTCCAGACGGATGCCGTCGTCGAACAGCCACCCCGGCGGCGTCGTCTCGAAGGAGACGGTCACGGAGTGGTTGGTCACCTGCGTGACCGTCCCCGTGGGGTTGTCGTCCCGCAGTGGGTCCCGCTTGGAGACCATTACGAGGTCGCCGACGCCGATTTCGACGTCGGGGAGCGCGTCGCCGTACCGTTTCGTGAACTTGACGAGGTGGCCCGACAGCCCTTCGCCCTCGTCGCGACCGCGCATCTCGAGCAGCGCGCGCCCCTTCGACTCGCGTTCGCGGCCCGACAACTGTCGAATCTCCCGCTCGTGGCGTTCCATCTCGGCCTCGCGCTCGAGTTCCACGAGTCGGGCGTACTCGTCAATGTAGGACTGTACCTCGCGCGTGCGCTCGTCGAGCGTCGTCACAGACACCTCCGACCGACCGACGCGATTGCCGTCCATCCGCTCGACGACGCGCTCGAGGTCGTCCTCGGGGAGCGCGAGGTCGACCTCCGCCTCGTCGTCATTGACGTCGATGTTTCCGATGTCATCGGGGTCGACGTCCGCTTCGCCGGCGAACGCTCCGACGATGTCGCCGGGTCCTTCCTCGGAGAGACCACGAACCAGCACCGTCGGCATACTTACGCGTTCGTAGGGGCATCCGTCACGTTAGGCCCAACGGTTCGGATTCGGAACGCGACCGGTTCCGGACCGGAACGCGACCCGACGCCTGCGTCCCGAAGGTTTTCCGGTCCACCCTTCATACGACCGGTCACCAGTGACGAATCAGCAGACGTGGGACGTCGAACTCCGGATTCCGTCCGACGCAGACCTCGAAGCCGCCGGCGAGTCCAGAACCATCACGGTCAGCGAGGACGAGTCGATTCTGGCGGCCGCCCGTCGAAACGGAATCTGGCTCTCCGCGGACTGCCAGCAGGGGTGGTGTATCACCTGCGGTGGGAAACTGGTGGAGGGCGAACTCGACCAGTCGAGCGCCAAACGCTACTATCCGGAGGACGAGGAAGCCGGATTCGTCCTCACCTGCGTCGCGAAACCGCGTTCGGACTGCGTGATCGAAGTCGAACGGTACGGCGAGATGCTCCACCACCGCGCCGATCACGGCAGGCCGCCCGGCCGGTCGAAACTCGGGTGAGACGATACCGGTGAGAGACGCACAGTACCTCTCGATTCGCGCTTCCCCCACTGTGACAATTCTCCTGACTTATCAGCAGGTATTTCAAACGCCGTCCGATAGCCGGAGTATGCTCGACGGCTCCTCCCCGGATGCGAAAACGAAAGCCACAGTCGGCGTCGCTTTTCTCGCCCTCACTGTGTTCTTGCTGTACGGTCAGGAATTCGGTGACCTCGGATTGCACGTAGCGATTATCGGGGTCGGATTCGGTATGGCGCTGCTCTACTACGTTCGTCGATTCGTGCTTGCAGTGGAGGCGCTCGCGGTCGACTCGTAATCGATCGACTCCAATCGGGACCCCAGCGGACACGGTCGGATACGGCCCCGGACGTAGCGACCTGCCGGCCGAACGCTATTCCGGATCCGCGACGTGGCTCTCGGTGGGCACAACTAGATGACGGAATCACAGCCACCGGTCCACCCCGAGTTCACCGGTATCCTGGTCTACGACGGCGACTGTCCGTTCTGCTCGGCGGCTGCGACGGCCGTTCGTCAACTCGAGGAGGTGGGCATCGTCGCGTGGGACGATCCGGCCACGCGACGGTTCCTCGAGGCGCAGTTCGACGGAACGCCGTTCGCGCTCTTTTTCGTCGACTGTGAGACCGACCGAATCTGGGCGGGTCGGGCTGCGGCGAGCGAGGTGTGTCGCCGTGCGGGGATGCCCGTCCTCGTGCAGGACGTCGTCGACGAGAACTACGAGCGGATAGCGGACGCGATCCGATTCGTCGCCGGAGTCGACCGGGGCATCGATCCCTACCACGACGTGTATCCACTCTCGGCCGCGGCGAGCCAACGTGTCGACGACCTCGCCGCGAGCGCGTCGGCGACGCACGTACCGGCGAACCGGTAGCATCCGAGCTGTTCAGTTTCGGACCTGGAACGTCGATGCCGGAGCGGCAACGACGGCGACGCGGGTTGCGTGAACCCGGGGGTTTATCCTACAGGCGTTGGGGAATCCAAACGAGAACTGGTCAGTGGAACGTCACGGCGGTCTCGGCCCCGTGTCCGGACGCGACCCTACCCGTACTCCCGCTACCATGACGAAAGACCTCGAGCGAGACCTCGGACTTCCGGCCGTGTTGGCCATCAGCATCGGTGCGATGATCGGGAGCGGCATCTTCATCCTGCCGGCGCTGGCCGTCGACATCGCGGGGCCGGGGGTGGTGCTCGCGTACCTGATCGCCGGCCTGCTCGTCGTCCCGGCCGCGCTGAGCAAGTCCGAGATGGCGACGGCGATGCCCGAAGCCGGCGGCACGTACATCTACATCGAGCGCGGGATGGGGCCGCTGTTGGGTACCGTCGCCGGCGTCGGGACCTGGTTCTCGCTCGCGTTCAAGGGTGCGCTGGCACTCGTCGGGGGCGTTCCCTACCTCGTGTTGCTCTTCGACCTGCCGGTCAAACCCGTCGCACTGGTGCTCGCCGCCGTCCTCATCGGCGTCAACCTCCTGGGTGTGAAACAGACCGGCCGGCTTCAGGTCGGCATCGTCGTCGTCATGCTCGTCGCCTTGCTGTGGTTCATCTACGGCGGACTCCCCGCGTCCGAGGCGGCCAACTACGAGGGGTTCTTCGCCGAAGGCGCTGGCGGCCTGCTCGCGGCGACCGGCCTCGTCTTCGTCTCCTACGCCGGCGTCACCAAGGTCGCGAGCGTCGCGGAAGAGGTCGAGCGCCCGGATCGGAACATCCCGCTCGGCATCCTCGGCTCGCTCGCGTTCACGACGATTCTGTACGTCCTCATCGTGGCCGTCATGGTCGGCGTCTCCCCGCTCGAGGAACTGGCGGATACGAACACCCCGATGGAGATCGCCGCCCGAGCGACGCTCGCACAGGCGGGCGTCGTCGCCGTCGTCCTCGCAGCCGTTCTCGCACTCGTCAGCACCGCGAACGCGGGCATCCTCTCGTCGTCACGGTATCCGTTCGCGATGAGTCGGGACAATCTCGCGCCCGACCGATTCGGCGAGGTCAGCGCCCGGTTCGGGACGCCGACGACCGCGATCACCCTCACCGGCGGCGTGATGCTCGTCCTGATCGCGTTCGTCCCCGTCCTCGAAATCGCGAAACTCGCCAGCGCGTTCCAGATCCTCGTGTTCGTCCTGATCAACGTCGCCGTCATCGCCTTCCGGAACGCCGACCTCGAGGAGTACGATCCGAGTTTCGAATCGCCGTTGTATCCCGGGGTACAGGTGTTCGGGATCCTCAGCGGTATCGTCCTGCTCACACAGATGGGAGCCGTCGCGCTCGGCGGGGCGGTGATCATCACGGCTGGGAGCGTCGCCTGGTACTGGTTCTACGCCCGTCCACGGACCGATCGCGAAGGGGTCGCCGTCGACACGATCCGCCGGAAGACGGGACGGGAGGTCGTCGATCGAACCGAGGCGTCGCTCGAACCGCGAGCCGACGACGTGTTGGTCGCGCTCGCCGAAGGGACGACCGAGGAACGCGAACGCCGACTCGTCCGCATCGCCGCCGACGTCGCACGGAAACACGACGGGGGCGTCTCGATCGTCCAGTTCGACGAGGTTCCCGACCAGGTGCCCCTCGAGTACGCCTCGGAGACGCAGTCGCCGGCCGACCTCGAGTTCGAGGCCCAGACCGACGCCCTCTCCGAGGAGTTCGACGTGCCGATCCAGTACGGCGAAATCGTCAGCCACGACACGAAACGCGCTATCGTGAACTTCGCCGAGCACGAGGACGTCGACGCCATCCTGCTGGAACGGCGTCCCGACTACCTCGAGCAGCAGTTCCTCGGCGGTTCGATCGAGTGGATCCTGCGCCACGCGCCGTGTGACGTGCTGCTCGCGGAGGACCGCTCGTTCGACGACGTCTCGGAAATCACGGTTCTCACCGATCGGGGGCCGTACGATCCCTCGAAGGTCCGGATCGCCGACGCGCTCGCCAGCGAACTCGGTGCGACGATCAGACTGGTCTACGCCGTCGAGGAGTCCGCGACGAGCGACTTCAAGGAGACCCTCGACGACTATCACGAGGAACTCGTCGCCCTCTGCTCGGCACCGGTCACGACGGAGATCGTCGAGACAGAGTCGGACGAGGACCTCATCGGCGTGGCCGAATCCGCGGAGTTCCTGGTGACGAGCCGGAATTACCGGCTCGGTCACGAACTCCGAGAGAGCACGACCGATCGGATCATCGACGCCGTGAACGTCCCCGCTGTCGGCGTCCACACGCACGAGTCGAAACGGCCCGGACTCATCGGCCGACTCGTCGAACGCTTCGTGTTTTGATCCGACCGTAGTTCCGTACGTTCACTTCAGTCTCTACCCGTCAGCTCTACGTATAGTCGGTCTCGAGCGAGTGTGGAAAAAGCACTAAATAGCGCGTTATGGCAGGAACCGACGCATGTCCGACGACAAGCCACACGCCGCCGGCAACGTCGACGCGGGAGACACGAGCGAGCGCGTCGGGATGGCCGTCCTCCGGGAGCGCGGCCTCGAGCCAGAAGAACTCCGGGAAAAACTCATCGACGCCATCGGTGCCGAGTTCACCACGTACTACTACTATACGAACTTGCGGATGCACCTGGCAGGGCACGAGGACTACAAGGAGATTACCGAGGACGCTCGCCTCGAGGACCGAGCGCACTTCGAACTGGTCGCGCCGCGAGTGTACGAACTGGGTGGGCACCTGCCCAACGACATCCGCGACTTCGCGGATCGGGCGTCCTGTCCGGACGCGGAACTGCCGGTACCGTACGACGACCAGGGCGAAGCGCTGAACATCCAGGACCTCACCGCCGAGGACGTACTCGAGGTACTGCTCGAGGCCGAACGCTGCGCCATTCGAACCTGGTCAGAGATCTGTGACATGACCCACGGCGTCGATCCGCGAACCTACGACATGGCCCAGCGCATCCTTCAGGAGGAGATCGAGCACGAGGCGTGGTTCGTCGAACTGCTCTCGATGGAGCGCGACGGCGAGATCAACCCCGCGGGTCACTTCGTCCGGGGCGAACCCGGCGACGCGCCCTACTCGACGAACCGCCGATTCAACGACAGCGCTTGAACTGGCCGCCACTGCGAAACCCTCCCGGCGTCCCCCGAACCGACCGGCAACTCGAGACGCCTGCACGGATCAGAGGAGGTCCGGCAGCGCCTCGAGGGAGTCGATCTCGTAGGTCGGTTCCGTCGAGAGCCGGTAGTCGCTGCGGTGGTCACGGCGGAGGAACGCCGCGTCGATCCCGAGCGCGTCCGCCGCCTGGACGTCGACCCGGCTGTCGCCGACGAACAGCGGGTTCGACGCCTCCAGGTCGTCGATCGCCCGCTCGAGGTAGTACGGCCGCGGTTTCTTGCGTTCGATCCCCGCAAGCGTCGGCTCGCGGCCGTACCAGCAGTCGAACCCGTGCAGTTCGAGGTGTTCGAGTACGTTGGCGATCGTCTCGTGCTGGTTGTTGCTGACGATTCCCGTCGCCGTCTCGAGGGAGTCGAGGGTCGCGACGTCCTCGTAGGGGCGTTTCCGCCCGGCCTCGAGTTCCGCCCGCTGGGCGTCGATCGCGGCGCGTTCCCGGGCGCGCCACAGCCGTTCGGGATCGACGTCGTGCTCGGATGCGACCCCTCGAAGCGAGGAGACGGTCGGACTGCGGAGCGTCTCGAGGTGATCGTCCGGGGGATCGCTCACGCCGACGCGCTCGAACGCCCGGCGCATCGCCTCCCGTAACACGTTACCGTCGGTCGGCGTGGTCAACACGCCGTCGTTGTCGAACAGCACTGCGTCGTACGTCGCTCCCATTGCGGTTACGTCGGCGTACGAACGCGACCACTATCGGCGTTGCGACCGGCGATCGACGCGTACTGCTTCACGACGCCGATCCCCGTCGACGACTGCCGCTGCCGTCCGGAGGTTCAAATACGGAGGGCCGGCCAGAGGCAGCGATGTTCGACACGCGACGCGGGGTCGGTGGTACCGATGGGACATAGAGCCCTCGTCGCCTACCGTCGGCCGGACGACCGTTACGATCTACGGTACAGTCACTGGGGCGGCGAGGACCCATCGCTCGCGGGGCGGATCGACGCCCACACTCCGCTGGCCGACGGCGCAGTCGACGCCAGCCCACTCGCGGAGTCGATTTCGTTCGACGGCGTGCTCACTCGGTACCTCGATCCCTGCACCTACGAACTGCTGTACGTCGTCGCGCCCGACGCGGCCTACGCCGCGGACGTCTACCGCGTCTGCTGGCTCGAGTGGGCCGACCGACCCGGAACGGACCGGGGCGTCGTCGTCGAGACGACGCCCGAACGAGACCGTGCGCTCGAGGCGTGGACTCGGGCGACGAAAACGACGCTGGCCGACGTCGTCGACATGGGACGTCTCTCCGAGAACGCAGCCCGGAACTACCTCGAGTCGCGGCTCTGTACGGACGAACGCGGCGTCGCCTACACGTATCTCGGCCGACCGAGTGGGGCGTCCGCCGCTCGAGCGGCGACGTCGTCGCGCGAGGAACGTGAAGAAAGCCGATGAAGGAAGGTCACTCGTTCCAGCGAGCGTCGGCGAGCGTGCGCTGGACGACGTCGTTACCGACCGCCTCCGCGAGCGTCTCGAAGCCGGCCCGCTCGCCGCGGTCGCCGGCGTTCGCGACCAGCCGCGAGACGATGAATTCGGGCGTCGACCGGCCGACGGTGTCGAACCGCGGCTGATAGTCCACCAGCAGTTCGAGCTCCGAGTCCAGTCCCTCGGCGAAGATCCCGTCGACCCGGGCCTCGGGGGGCAACGGCTCGAGGTCGTCCGCGAGGTGGGTGACGAACACGCCCAGCGCGTCCCGGTCGACGGTCAGCGTCACCAGTCCGTGCAACAGGTCGGCCGCACTGCCGGGTTCGGTGATCGCCTCGAACTCGTCGACCAGCATGAGCGTGCGCCCGCCGGTCGACAGCGGCGGGACGATCGAGCGCAGCGTCGACTCGAGGACGCCGGCGTTGAAACTGGCGTGGCGACGGTGGAAGACCAGCGAGTCGACGGGGGTCACCTCGGCCCGCTCGGCGGGGACGGGCAACCCCATCATCGCCAGCAAAACGACGTGACACAGCGTCTCGAGCAGCGTCGTCTTCCCGCCGCTGTTGGCCCCGGTGAGGACGGCCACCCGTTCCTCGCCCGGCGGTGCCTCGATACTGCGCGGAACGTCGGTCACTCCGTGATCGCCCAGCGCGTAGGTGATCGGCTGGACGGACTCCTCGTCGGCCGCGGCCAGGCGCAGGTTTCGGGCCTCGACGACCGACACCGCGCCCGTCTCGCCCTCGACGAACGTCGGTCGGGTGCAGTCGTACGCGAGCGCGAACCGGGCCAGCGAGAGGTGCAACGCGATGTCGTCGACTGCCGCGACGGCTTGCTCGACCGCGTCTTCGGTCTCCTCGAGCGCCGATTCGTACTCCGCCGCGACTCGCTCCTCGCGGTCGTCGATCGCCGCGGTGAGGTCACGTCGCAGCGTCCGCAGCGTCTCGCCGACGAAATCGGTCGCGTCAGTGGCGTCGGTGGGCATCGCCTCGCGGACCCGATCGATCGTCACGCTCGTCTCGCTGACGACGTGGTCCTCGAAGGCATCCCTGAACCCCTCCACGTCGCGAACGCCGTCCGAGCGCAGGTCCTCGATCAGGTTCAACGCGTTGGCGTCCATGTCCTCGATCGCGCCGAGCGCGGTTCGCAGGCGGTCGAGTTCCTCGTCCGCGCCCTCGCGAACCCGGCCGTCCTCGAGCGCGCCGAGTGCGTCCGCCGCGGCCTCGAGTCGGTCCCGCTCGAGGTCGGCGATAGCGCCGAACGGGCCGGCGTCGATCCCCGCTTCCAGGAGGGCGAGGGCGGCCTCGACCGCCGCGTGTTCGCTCTCGTCGCGCTCGTCGTAGCGGTCGTAGGCGGCGAGGACGGCTTCGCGGTCGTCCTCGTCGAGGTCGGCCCAGGCGTCCCGCGCCGCCAGGACGGCCGCGAGTCGGGACTCCATCGCCTCCCGGCTCGTCAGCGGCGTGAGCACGCGGATCCGGTCGGCCGCCCGCTGCGTGACGGCGTGCTCGACCGCGAGATCCAGCAGGTCCTTGTACGCCGCCCGTGCGTCGCTGGTCGCCAGTATCTCCATCCCGTCGCCCCCGGTGGCCCGACGCAGGATCCGCGTCGCGCGTCCGCGAGCGAGTCCGGCGTCGGCCAGCGCCCGTACGTCGCCGCTCTCGATGGCCTGAATCGCCCGCTCGCGGCCCAACTCCTCGACCAGTAGCTCCCGCGTCTTCGGACCGACACCCCAGTACTCCTCGAGTCGCATACAGGAGACGTACGAGTCGACGGTCTTGAACGCTCTGTCACGTCGTCGACACCGGCAGCCGGGACCACGGCTCCGCGACCGGCACCGATACGGGTTCGATCGCCCCTCGAGTCCGGCGGCTCACGAAATCGAAATTCTGCGCGAGAAGGTGTTTCCGCGCCGTCAGTTGGTTGGCCGCATTCTTTAAGCGGGGATCATCACAATCGATGCCCATGGCAGTGAGCGTATCGATCGTCGACACCGCCGACGCGACGCGGGTCGCCCGTCGGGCGGCGATCCACGAGGACTGCGGCGTCGGCGGTCGGCCCACGGCATCCCGTGGGACCGACTCGTCGCACACCGGCGAGATCGACGAACAGTGGACGGCAACCGCGACACCGGGCGGTGCCTCGAGGACCGGAGGCGGTCCGAGCGGCGACCGACGGTTCCGGGTCGAATCCTGATGGTCCGAGCAGTAATCGCCGACGACTCCGCCGTAATGCGGGAGACCCTCGGCAAGATCCTCGAGGACGGCGGCATCGACGTCGTCGGCCGCGCGAAAGACGGCGTCGAGGCCGTGGAGATGATCGCGGACCTCGAACCGGACGTCGCGACGATCGATATACAGATGCCGAGGCTGACCGGCCACGAGGTCATCGAGCGGGTGATGGCGGAGAACCCGACGCCGATGCTGGTCATCAGTTCGCACACGACGAAGAACGCGGACGCGACGTTCGAGGCACTCGAGGCCGGTGCCGTGGACTTCATGGCCAAACCCTCGGGCGACAACTCGGTCGACATCTGGAGTCGACAGGACGTCATCGTCGAACGCGTCCAGGCAGTCGCCGAAGCCGACGTCGGTACCGAACGGCCCGAGCGGACCGAGTCCCGCCCATCCCCGACGCCGACCGTCGATCCGGACGACGAGTTCCCGAACGATCCGACGCTGGTCATCGGAGCATCGACCGGCGGCCCCCGAGTCGTCGAACAAGTGCTCTCCGATCTCCCCGAGCGAGCGGGGTTACGAATTCTGGTGGTACAACACATGGCAGATCACTACACGAAACGCTTCGCATCGCGTCTCGACGAGCGAACCGAGTACGACATCCGGGAATCCTCCGGCCGCGAACGAGTCGGCCCGGGCGAGGGCGTGCTCGCGAAAGGCGGCACCCACCTCGCGGTGACCGGATTCACGAACGGCCAGGTCGTCGTCGACACTGACGACGGCCCCGAACGACACAACGTCAAACCGGCGATCGACGTGACGATGGAGACGGCAGCCGAGACGGTCACCGGTAACCTGGCGGGCGTCGTCCTGACCGGCATGGGTGCCGACGGGGCGGCCGGCCTCGGGGCGATCAAGGACGCCGGCGGGAAGGCCATCGTCCAGGACGAGGAGACCTCCCGCGTCTACGGCATGCCGAAAGTCGCCGCCGAACAGGTCGACGTCGACATGGTACTGCCGAAAGGGCGGATCGCCGAGGGCATCACGAACGCCTTCATGGGGTGGTCGGCGTGAGCGACCCCACCAGCACCTTCGTCCAGGAGAGCCAGGAGGACATCCAGACGCTCAACAACGCCCTGCTCGAGCTCGAGGAGGCCGACGATCCGGAGAACTCCGACGCCATCGAGACGGTGTTCCGGGTCGCGCACAACCTCAAGGGCAACTTCGGCGTGATGGGCTACACCGACGCGAGCAACATGGCCCACGCCGTCGAGGACCTGCTCGACTGCATCCGCGACGGCGAACTCGCGGTCACCGGCGAGCGGATGGACCTCATCTTCAGCGGGGTCGACCAGCTCGAGCAGATGGTCCGGGAGATCTCGGACGACGGCGAGACGAAGACCGATCCCGGGGCGACGATCGAGGAGATCCGCGCCTCGATCGAGGACGGTGAGAGCGGGATGGCCGACGAAGACGCGACGGCCGACGACGACGCCGGCGACGACGGCATCGAGCCGGCGAGCGAGGTCCCCGTCGAGGACCTCGCGGAGGACGTCGGCGAGGAGTTCGCAGGCGAGGTCTTCCAGGCGGTCCTCGAGTTCGAACAGACCGGGTCCGAACACGTCGACGCGATGTTCGTCCTCGACGCGGCCGACGACGAGTACGAACGCCTCCGGACCGTTCCCGACGAGGAAGGGATCGAAGACGGCGAGTTCGACGGCTCGTTCGACCTCTACGTGAGTGCCGAGGAGGACGTCTCCGCCGCGGACGTCGAGGGGTTCTTCCAGGACAATCGGTACGTCGAGGACGCGTCGGTCGCGCGAGTGACCGCCGAGGTCGAGGCGGCGTTCGCCGACGAGGAGGAGGACGACGAGACGTCGGATTCGGGTTCGAGTTTGACCCACGATAGTCAGGAAGTCGAGTCGATCCGGGTCGACGTCGAGCAGATCGACCAGCTGTACAACCAGGTCGAGGAGATGGTCACAAGCCGGATCAAACTCCGGAAGATCATCGAGGAGAACGACCTCGTCGAGGCCGAGGACGAACTCGAGGAGCACGGCAAGATCACCTCGAGCCTGCAGGATACCGTCCTCGAGATCCGCCTGGTGCCGCTGAAGAAGATCGTCGGCAACTTCCCGCGGGTCGTTCGCGACATCTCCCGCAAGCAGGGCAAGGAGATCGACTTCCAGATGGAGGGGGTCGACATCGAGATGGATCGTTCGATCCTCAACGAACTGGGCGATCCCCTGATGCACCTCATCCGGAACGCGGTCGATCACGGGATCGAACCGCCCGAAGAACGCGAGAAGAAGGGCAAACCCCGCGAGGGGACGATCAAGCTCATCGGGGAGCGCGAACGCGACCGCGTCTCCGTGACCGTCCAGGACGACGGCAGCGGACTCGACGTCGAGCGCATCAAGGAGAAGGCGATCGAACAGGGCGTCATCACCGAGGAAGAGGGTCGCATGCTCGACGACTCGGAGGTGTACGACCTGATCTTCCACCCCGGCTTCTCGACGACCGAGGAGGTCACCGAAGTCAGTGGCCGCGGCGTCGGAATGGACGTCGTCAACCAGGTCGTCCGCAGCGTCGACGGCTCGATCAACGTCGAGAGCGAACCCGGAGCCGGTACGAGCGTCACGCTGATGCTACCCGTCAGCGTCGCCATCGTCCGCGTCCTCTTCGTGACCGTCGGCGACGAGAAGTACGGCATCCCGATCAAGAACATCGACGAAATCTCGGAACTCGAGGACGTCACCGTCGAATCCGTCGAGGGACGGGCGACGATCACTCACGACGACCAGGTCTATCCGCTCCTGTCGCTCTCTGATCGCCTCGACGTCCCCGACACCGAGGTCGGTGACGACGACATGGTCGTCCGCATCAAAGACTCCGTCCGACAGGTCTGTCTGCGCTGTTCCGACGTCGTCGGACAGGAAGAAGTCGTCATCAAGCCCTTCGAAGGCGTTCTGAGCGGTGCCCCGGGGATCAGCGGGGCGTCGGTGCTCGGCGAAGGGGAAGTCGTGATGATCCTCGACGTCGACACGCTGTAGCCGGCCGATTCAGCACTCAGTTCTTCGATTCGTCCGAATCCGCGTTCGCGTCCCCGTCGGCTTCCGACGAGCGACCGCGAAGTTCGTCGATCCGATCGCTCAGGGACGGCTCCCCGTCCGCCGATTCCGAGTCGTTCGGCTCCGGCGATTCGTCGGGTTCCGAGGCGTCCCCGTCGCTGGAGCGATCCGGACGGTCGGCGTCGGTACCCCTCACGTCGCTGACGGGTCGCCCGAACACCGTTCGCTCCTCGTCCCCGTAGAGTCGATCGTCGCTCTCCCGATCGAGGAACGAGGGCCGGCGGACGCGATCGGTGCTGTCGTCCGGCAGGGTATCGATGTCGATCAACCCCAGTGCATCGGGCAGCGACCCCTCTGGGTCGCCCCAGTCGAGGTCGTCTTCCTCGTGGTCCGGTGGAGTGATCTCGATCTTCTCCTCGACGAGTTCTTCCCACAGCGCCTCGGCGTCGTCGATCGGCGACGCCGCCGCGTCGTCGCGTCCCTTCTGGTAGGCGAGTTCGACGAAGCTCCGGTCGTAGGTTCGGGACACCGCGTCGGTGAGTCGCTCGAGTTCCTCAGGATGGTGCTCGCCCAGCCGCGTCGCGACGCCGAGTGCGTAGGCCCGGAGGACGATTTCGTCCCGATCGTCGATCGTCTTCCAGTCGGTACCGAACGATTCCTCGTACATCTCAGGCCTGGACCTTCTCGTCGGGGAGCACGCGCAACCCACGGTCGGTGAACTCCACCTTGCGAATGTCACAGTCGATCTCGGTCCCCCGCATCTTGATGATCTGGATGCCCCGCGTCATGCTCCCCGAGTCGAGGTAGTTGTGCATGAAGATCACGCCGTGTGCCAGATAGTGGCCGTCGGTGTAGGAGGTCGGATCGGTCATCTCCGAGATCAACATCACCGTCGCGTCGGCGCGTTTGAGCGTCGAGAGGAACTTCACGAGCGCCCCGAGGTCGTCCGAGAAGTAGTACTCGAGCAACATCGTCGAGTCGATGACCAGTCGATCGACGCCCCGGGACTCCACGAACGCGACCAGTTGGTTGGCGAGGTTGTCGACGTTCGTGGGGAACTCGCCGCTGCTGCGCGAGGACGACGAGAGGAGTCGCTGTGCTTCACTGTCGAAGACGTTCAGGACCTTCACGTGACCGGATTTGACAGCCTGGTCGAAGCCGAACTCGTAGCTCCCCATGTCGGAGACGAGTTCGGCTTCGGTCTCGTGAAGGGTCAGAAAGAGGGTCGTCTCGCCGTCGACCGCCCCGTTCGTGACGAACTGCGAGCAGAACGTCGTCTTGCCGCTTCCGGGTGGGCCACTGACGATGTAGAGACGATCCTTCAGGAGACCGCCGTCGACGAGTGCGTCGAAACCCGGCACGCCGGATGAAATTCGCATCGTCGGGAACGAGGCACGGTTTCGGTAAATAAATTCCCCGATTTTCTCAGACGCGCCATCGCCGAAACGATGGGAAACTGGTCGACGAGGGGACTGGGCCGGGCGTGAACGGGCTATATTGGGGCTACAGGAGAGACTGCCGACGACTCGTCGAATCGTGCGACGTGACGATCGCGGATCGCTCGATAGGTCCCATCCGAAACGGCCAAACGCGTTGGCGTCCACAGCTAGCCTATGAACTTCGCGCCGGGTGCCTGGAAGTACGCCATTTTCCCCCTGTTGGCAGCACCGTTCGCGCTGCTGATCAGCGCCGGCGCTGGCCTCGCCACCCTCGCGCTTGCGGTGGGCACGCTCGCGTTCTTCCGCGACCCCGACCGGAATCCGCCGCCGACGGGAGTCGTCTCGCCGGCAGACGGAACCGTCTCGGTACTCCGGGAGGAAGGCGACCGCGTCCGACTCGGCGTCTTCATGAACGTCTGGCACGTCCACGTCGTCCGCGCACCCGTCGCCGCCAGCGTCGTCGACGTCGAACACGTCTCCGGTGCGCACCGCCCGGCCTTCTCGAAGGACTCCGATCGGAACGAGCGAGTCCACCTCGCGCTCGAGACCGATTCGCCGAATCTCCCCGACGCTAGCGGACGCGAGGCCGACGCTACCCAGGACGCGACGGTGACGCTCGTCGCCGGCGCGTTCGCCCGTCGCATCTTCCCGTACGTCGAACCGGGCGACGACGTAGAGCGCGGCGACCGCCTCGGCCACATCGCCTTCGGGAGCCGCGTCGACCTCGTCTTCCCGCCGTCCGTCGATCCCGAAGACCTCGCCGTCGAACCCGGCGATTCGGCGACCGCCGGCGAAACGGTCGTTCTCGAGGGCGACGTCCCCGAGGCCCCCTTCGACGTCACCATCGAGGGTGTCGATACCACAGGCGAGGAGCGAAACACCGACGTCGACGGCGAGGACGCCGCCTCGAGCGCGTCCTGACCGCCGGGCGTCGTCACCCGTCGCGGCGGTCGGCGCGATGCGGTAATTCATAACCCCCTCGAGATACTCGGCTAGAGTATGGACGATTCGAACGGTCAGGCGCAGGAGCAGGACGCTCGGTTCCCGGACGGCTTTCGGTTCGAGACGCGGTCGATCCACGCCGGCCAGGAGCCTGATCCCGAGACGGGCGCGTTGATGACGCCGATCCACGCCAACTCCACGTATAAGCAGGACGCCCCGGGCGACCACCGCGGCTACGAGTACTCCCGGACCGGAAATCCGACCCGGACGGACCTCGAGGAGAACCTCGCGAGCCTCGAGAACGCCGCCCACGGCCGCGCGTTCGCCAGCGGGATGGCCTCGATCAACACCGTGCTCAATCTGCTCGAGGCGGGCGACCACGTCGTGACGGGCAACGACGTCTACGGCGGGACCCACCGTATCTTCACCCAGGTGTACGAGGACTACGACCTCGAGTTCTCCTTCGTCGACATGACCGATCTCGACGCCATCGCTGACGCCTTCCGCGAGGAGACGGAACTGCTCTGGCTCGAGACGCCGACGAACCCGCTCATGTCGATCGTCGATATCGAGGGTGCGGCCGAAATCGCCCACGAGCACGACGCCCTCTGCGCGATCGACAACACGTTCGCGACGCCGTACCTCCAGCGCCCCCTCGATCTCGGCGCGGACGTCGTCTCGCACTCGCTCACCAAATACCTCGGCGGCCACTCGGACGTCGTCGGCGGCGCGCTCCTGACCAACGACGAGAACCTCGACGAGCGGTTCGGCTTCTACCAGAACGCCGTCGGAGCGACGCCCGGCCCCTTCGAGTCGTTCCTCGTCCTCCGGGGTACCAAGACGCTCCCCGTCCGCATGGACCGCCACTGCGAGAACGCCCGCGCGATAGCCGAGTGGCTCCAGGACCACCCGGAGGTCGAGCGGGTGTACTACCCCGGTCTCGAGAGTCACCCCGGTCACGAGATCGCCCGCCAGCAGATGGACGACTTCGGCGGCATGCTGAGCTTCGAACTCGACGCCAGCCTCGAGGAGACGAGCGAGGTCGTCTCGAACACCGAGGTCTTCACCCTCGCGGAGAGTCTGGGCGGCGTCGAGAGCCTGATCGAACAGCCCGCGCCGATGACCCACGCCGCGATCCCCCGCGAGGAACGGCTCGAGGCCGGCCTCACCGACGGCTTGATCCGCGTCTCCGTCGGCGTCGAACACGTCGACGACCTGATTGCCGACCTCGAGGGGGCGATCGACGCCGTTCTGGGCTGAGCGGCGACTGGCTTCGGAGTCGGCGTCGAACCGATGTTACACCTCTCCCCGTACTGCGAGGTGCGAGCGAAGGATCGTCTCGAACCCGTCGAGATACGACGCACCGTCGACGGACTCGAGCGAGGGAACGATCCGCGACGCCGCGTCGTATTCGGCGTACCACCGCTCGAGTAGCGCCGTTTCGACGCTGGAGTCGTCGATCGCGTCGACGATCGGTCCGACGGTCTCGGCGGTCGGCTCCCGCTGAATCGCCCGGATATCACCTCGCGTGATCACCCCCGTCTCGAGTGCGCGGGCGACGACGCCGGAGCTACAGTCGCCGTCGTGGAGTTCCCGTTCCCAGGAGGCGATCCAGTTGCCGATCCGGGCCATCCGCTGGGTGTGCGCACAGAGGTCACGAAGCGTCGCCAGGTCGCTCGTCTCGAACGGCCGTCCGGCCGCGAGGTCGACGTCCGCGTAACAGAAGACGACCATGTTGTGGACGTCGTGTTCCCACAGTTCCCGCGTGGAGAGGAGGGCTGGCTGGCGCTCGAGGAGCGACGAGTACTCGATCGCGCGCAACACCTGTCGCAGGTCGAAGCGCAACAGGCGGTCGAGCTCGTCGCTGCGCGGACACCGGTCGTACAGCGTTCGGAACCGGTTCCACAGTCGACGGGCGAATCGGATCACGTCGCCGTCTACGGCGGGCCGTTCGGGATCGACCCGCGAACGCTCGAAGGGGATCGTCGCGAGTTCGTCGAACGTCGCCCGGTCACCGTGACGTTCGGCGACGTCGTCCGTGAGGGTGACGTACACCGACAGCAGCAGTTTCATCTCACGAGTCGTTCGACGCCGATCCTCGTCGACGCAGGAGAGCCTGAACGCCGGGAAGACGTGGTAGAGCCACTGCCAGAGCGATCGGTCTCGGATGCCGACGACCGCATCGTACTCGTCGGCGATCGGGAGCAGGTCGTCAGGGAGCGGCTGGCTTCGGTCGATCGGATCGGTCACGTTCTCCGGCGGCGAGAGGGGACGGCCACGTTGCATACGCGGATCGCCGGGCCTACCCCGGTGTTCGTATATAAACCTGCGTCCCGGTGTCGGTCGTGCCCCCGTGATTCGCGACTCGGCCGCCATCCCGTCCGACCGGCCGTCGACCGTACGACCTTTCGTCCAGGCGGTCGACCAGCGGGGTATGAGCGACCGTGACGACGCAGGAGTCCACGCGCTTCCGATCACGACCGAGTACGGTGGCCGCGAGATCACCCTCACGCCGTCGGTCGTCGAAACCGACCGCGGACTCGTCTTGCTCGACGTTGGCCCCGAAGGAGCCGTCGGTGACCTCCGCGTCCACCTCGAGAGCATCGGGTACGCGCTCGAGGACGTGTGGCTGGTGCTGTGTACTCACCACGACGGCGACCACGTGGCCGGCCTCGCGGAACTGCTCGAGTACACGGACGCGGTCGTCGCCACACACTGCGACGAGGCACCGTACGTTCGGGGAGATCGCGACCCGATCAAGGGCGGCGACGGCTATACCCCGGTGACGGTCGACCTGGAACTCGCCGACGGCGTTCGGTTCCCGACGGTCGCCGGTCCGATGGAGGTCGTCGCGACGCCCGGCCACGCGCCCGGTCACGTCTCGCTGTACTTCCCTGATGGGAACCTCCTGATCGCCGGCGACGCGCTCGTGGCCGACGGCGACGGACCGCTCGCGGGACCGAAACCCGAGTTCACGCCTGACCTGGATCGCGCCTACGAGTCGGTCGCCCGCCTCGCCGACCTCGAGATCGATCACGTCGTCTGCTACCACGGCGGCTACGTCGAGGCAGGCAGCGATCGAATCGAGTCGATAGCCGCGCGGTGATCGACAGGAACCCGACAGGGGACTCGGCGACCCATCTCCGACACAAGGCATTTATCCAACCTCTCGGTGGCCGAAATATGAACAGACGGTCCCTGCTCGCGTCGCTCGCCGTTTCCACCCCTGCGGTGGCAGGCTGTACCGCCGTCCGGGACCAGGTGTCGACTGGTGCTGACGACGCGGCCGAAACCAACGACGAGGGCGGTCCCGAGGACGAATCGACCGACAGCAACTCGTTCACTCCGGCGGACGTCTCGGAATCCCGGATTCAGGCCTGCGAAATCGCCCACATCGAACGGCACGACGAACTGCCGGGCGAAGACGAACTCGAGGCGGACGAGACCGTCAGTGACCTCATTTCGATAGCGCCCCGCGTTCACTCCGTCGAGGAGTACGACGACGAGTGGGTTATGGCCAGGGTCGGGACGTTCTGGGGCTACGAAGTGGAGCACGGTGAGCAACTCACGATTCGATCGGTCGACGATCCCGACGAGTCGGCCGACCACCCCGCGACCGACGAGAAACCCCTTGCCGACCTCGAGACGTTCAACGAACGCACTACGGCGGTCGCGAACGGCGAGACGAACACAGCGAGGCTACTGAGTTACGAGCACGAGGAGTACGAAGAGACCGTCGACGCGTTCCTCGACGTCGCCGGCGACGCGTTCGAACTCGACGACGACTGGGAAACCGACCCGGTCCGCTTCGAACACGACGGGGCGATCCTCGAGGCTCGCCGTGAAATCGTCAGTGAGTACGTGCACTACAGCCACTTTGGGACGTACTTCGTCTCCGAATCGGAGATCCGCCGGGGCGACGACACCATCGACGAGCCGTCCGCAGCCGAGCCGATCGATTGCTGATACGGTCTACTGTACGTCAGTGCCGGCACAACCGTGACTCGGACGGCGGGTGCGCCGGGAAATCGGCAACCCGATCCGTACACGTCGGTCCTCCCGAGCAGCTTCCGCATCTCCGCTACTCCCGCACGACCTGCCCCTCGAGGTAGTTTTCCGTCCGATCGGTGGTCGAGCGGCTGGGTTTGCGGAACGTGACGACGCGGTCGCCGTCCTCGGTCCGGTCCTCGAGGACGTCGACCGCCAGCCCCTGGCCCCGGAGGTGCTCGAGCAGGGCGTCGATCGTCTCCCCGCTCGCGCGGACGGTGTGTTCCTTGCCGGCGACACCGCCCGCGTCGATCGTCTCGATGGTCTCGCACATGGACAGCAGGATCGCTTCGCCGAGGTCGTGGGCGCGGGCGGCGGCCTCGTCGGTCGATTCGTCCCACTCGACCGACTGGAAGGCCTCGCGAATCAGCCGCCGGAAGACGAACGAGCGGCCGTACTCGAAGGGCAGCGAGAACGCGTAGGCCAGGTCGCCCCGGTTGGCGGCCGACGTGGTGTACTTCAACTGCGTCGTCGCGTCGGGGGATTTCATCACGACGCCCTCGCGATCCTGGGCGTCCAGTTCGTCGACGATCCGACGAACCTCCCCGGCGGCTTCGTCACGGTCGAAGGTCCCCAGCGAGGGCGCTTGTGGGACGGCGAACCGGTCGTACCGGCGTCTACGCTCCTCCACTGGCAGCGGGTGGCCCGTGACGCGGTCGCGCCAGTCGAACGCGCGAAACGCGATCGAGTCTATCCCGTCGTACTCGTGGGCGGTGTAGGGGTTCTCGGGGCCGATCATCTCTCCGCAAACCATCGCCTCGGGGTGGGCCTCGAACAGACCCTCGAGCGCGAGGTCCCGCTCGACGATCCGGGTCGTGAACGGACAGACGATGCCGCTACGGGAGAACGCCAGCAGCTCCCCGTCGACGCGGGCGATGCGGACGTTGTAGCCGTTGAGTTTCTCCTCGACGGCGACCGTCCGCGCGTCGAACCCTTCGGGGATTCCCGTCTCGAGCACCAGCGTTCGCGGAACCTTCGGGAATCCCCGGACGACGGTTCCCTCGATGAGGACGGTTCCACGTTCGACGCCACGGCGGGCGTCCGGGACGTGCCGATACGTCCGGCCCTCGTAGTCGCGCTCCTCGAGGTGGTCGGCGAGGCCGTCGAACGCCGTCGGTCCGATTCCGAGCAGTTTGTGGTACTCGGTAGCACTCATCATTGCTCGTCCCACGTGGAGACGGAAAGAGCCCCGGCCCTGCGCCGCCCCGTCGTCTCCGCAACGGCCGGGTGGAAGCGGAATTCTCATCGGGCTCGAGCCGCTAGTCCGTAGCAATGCGAATCGAACTTCGCGTCTGCCAACACTGTCTCGAGGGGGACCACGGTGCCGACGAGCAGAAGACGAACCTGCTGCAGGACATGGTCGCGTGTGCGGAAGTGATCAAAGAGCACAAGGAGGCGATCGACCTCGACGCCGTCCACATCCGCCGCGTGCGCGACGACGAACCCGGCAAACCCGAGGCGCTGCCGGTCGTCGCGGCGACGATCCAGAACGACCAGGTCGTGCTGAACGACACCCAACTGGTCGCCGAGGGACAGGACGGGAACATGTTGCTGTACGCGAACCCGGACGACATCCTGACGGTGCTGGCCGGCAACGTCGACGAAATAAGCAAGGCCGTCCACGAGGACGTCACGGTCGACCTCTCGGAGATCGGCGCGAAGATCGTCTCCCAGGCGGGGCTGGGTGCGAAGGTCAACAAGGACGACTAACCGATCGTCTCCCGGTCGGGCTGTTGGTATTTTCCGCCCTCGCGTGGTACTCCCGGTATGTCACGCGAGGCGTTCAAACAGCGGTTCGTCCTCGACACGTCGGTGTTCATCACCGACGAGATCCGCCGCGACGACGAGGACGTCGAGGCGGCCGTCCGTCGACTGCTCGAGTTGATCGCCAACGCGCGGCTCAATCTCGGGGTCTCCTGTTACGTCCCGCCGACGATCCACGACGAACTCACGACGATGCTCGAGGCGCGGGAGGTCGGCGACGACGTGTTCTCGAAGCTGAACACGTGGGTCATCCGGAAACACCCGGACCGGTACGGCGTCTCGATCCCGGCGAACGTCGTCTACAGCTTCGTCGACGAGATGAGCGACCGCGTCGACCGCGGCCTGCGGGTCTCAGAGAAGGCCGTTCGACGGGCCGAGGAGTCGGTCGACGAACCGCTCGAGGATCACGAACACATGACCGAAGTCGACGCGGTCGTCTCCGACCTTCGCGAGAAGTACCGCCGGGCCATGCGGACCGGCGTGCTCGACTCCCGCGAGGACTTCGACCTGTTGATCCTCGCGCGGGAACTCGACGCCGGCGTCGTCACCGAGGACAACGGGATCATCGACTGGACAGAGGACTTCGGTCTGCGATTCATCCGCGGCCGGGAGTTCCCGGACCTTCTGGAACAGTATCTCACCGCCGTCGATCCGGAGTCCAAGCGAACGATCGACTGACCCGGACGTGGCGCTGACAGCGTTCGGCGGACAGCCATCAGCGGGCGCTCGAGCGAACGTCGTACGACGACGCGTCGCGGTCCCGGATGGCCAGCCACAGCGCACAGCAGAACGCGATCGCGACGGCACCGGCGAGGATGCCGAAGGCGATCCGGTAGCCGGTCTCGGTGTAGGCGACGGTGCCGCCGACGGTCTCTCCGGTCCGGTAGGCGTCGAGCACGATCCCCATGGCCGTCGGGAGGATCGTCGCACCGACGAACCCTGCCGTGTTCACCGTTGCCGTCGCGACGCCGCTGGCTCCCGCGGGATACCGTTCTTTGATCGCCGAGAGCGACAGCATGGCAGCGCCGAACAGGAAGCCACAGGCGAAGTACGCCAGCGCGATCAGACCCAGCGGCGGCCGTCCGAAGGCGGGAACGACGGCGAGTGCGAGCGCGAACAGGCCGATACCGGCGGCCATCGGGAGGAGCCGACGGCTGATACGGTCGGAGAGCCAGCCGATCGCCGGCGGGCCGAACAGCGATCCGACCGACCCGAGCAGCGTGAAGTACGACGCGGTCGTCACCTCGAGGTCGTAGACGACGACCAGGTACGGAACGCCCCAGAGACCGATCAGCGTCAACATCGCACCGTTGCCCGCGAAGAAGACGACCGACAGCAGCCACTGGTCGAGGTCGCCAGCGAGCGTCCGCAACTGCTCGAGCGCGTCCGAGAGCGTCACCGACGGCTGTTCGGGGACCCCTGCGATCGGCTCGAGGCCCGCCGCAGCGGGTGACTGGCGGGCCAGAACGAAGACCGCGCCGGCCGCGAGAAAGCCCACGCCGGCGAGCCCGAGGATCGTGTCCCGCCAGCCGACAGCCTCGACGGCGACGGCGAGCGGCGTCGTCGCGAGGATCGCACCCAGTCCGGCGACGCTGCCCGTCAGCCCCGCCATCGTCGCGAACTCGTCGGCCCGGTACCAGTTGGCACAGAACCGGAGGATCGAGACGAAGATGACCCCGCTGCCGAGACCGATCAGCGCGCGGGCAGCAAAAGCGCTCGCGTAGCCGTCGCTCACTGCGAAGCCGACAGCCCCGAGACTGAGGACGACGGCACCGATCGAACCGACGTAGCGCGGCCCGACCCGATCGGCGAGGATTCCCGTCGGTATCTGGACGACGGCATAGACGAGGAAGAAGGAGGCGTGTAACGTTCCCAACTGTGCGGCCGTCGTCCCGAAGGCCGTCGTCAACCGCTCGGAGAGGATGCCCGTCGAGAGTCGATGGAGGTTGACGAGCAGGAAGACAGTCGCGAGCGCCCCCCACGCGAGCCACCGCCGGTTGGTCGGATCCGACAGCACTGTCACGCTCGCTACGTTACGTGAGCAGCCCCCTAAGGATTGGGAGCGCGGAACGAACGGGCGAGACGCCCCTCGCGGGTCGATCGCTCGAGAAAAGGTGTCGGTGTCGGCGAGTTACGCTCCGCCGGGTTTCGGTGACCGGACCGTTAGATCCGACCGACGTTGTCGACGTCGACGCTCTCGACGCCTTCGACGTCAGTGAAGTTCTCCTCGACGGTTTCGGTACCGCCCGCGCCGTCCGGGACGATGACCGTCGGGTACAGCGCGGTGAGACCGAACGCGACCTCCTCGCGCTCGACGCCGTTGATCTTCGCGCCCTCGGGGAGGGAGCTCTCGAGGCGCTCCTGGAGCGCGTCGAGGTCGATTTCCGGACTGTTCGGCATGACCTTGATCTTGGCAGCTACTTTTCCCATGGGAATCAGGGACCGGTGAACCCGCAGTCGGGGCACTCGTAGAGGTTGCTCTGCTTGCGGCACTTCGCACAGCGATAGATCTGGGTCCCACACTCGGGACACTTGAACGCGGCGGCGTTCGTGCCAGCGATGTTGATCCCGCAGGAGACGCAGGATCGCGACTGGCGGTCGTCCGTCGTACTCATACCCCTCCCTTCCCGCCCGTCGTTTTTAAAAGGATCGATACCAGAATTCCTCGTCCGGTCGTGTGGTGAGGGTGTGTGATCGCACGTACCCGCGGCGTGGATTCGAGACCGTCCCTCGCCCGAGGCCTGCAATCAGCGCGATACACCTCAGGAACCCACCCCGTTCGACAGACAGCGGATCGATTCGACCGGGCGTTTTCTGAGTCAGAAAATCCGCGTCTAGGTCTTTTACCCATGGGGGGAAACGAACACTTGCGGCCTGCCAGCCGGCGTGTGTGCCCGACCGCCGGACGGCCGTGCCTCTGACACTTCTGTACACCATTCCACGCGTCAGCCGCGAACTCAACATTCAAACCCGGGCGCACCCTATCGCCGGTAGATGCGCCTCGACGAGTACATCGAGGAACTCGAGCCCGACGAGGAGGCCCAGCGTCGGCAACTCGCGAAGGAAAAATCCTACGCGGTTACGGACTATCTCGAGGAGTTCGAACAACGGTTCGACGACGCGCTGTCGGGCGATACGCTCGTCGGCTCGACGTCGCCGTCGATCTTCGTCGGGCGCTCGAACTACCCGGACATCCCCGTCGGCGTCCTCTCCCCGGTCGGCGACGAGGACGACGCGGAGGAGTACGTTACTGACGGGACCTGGTATCGACAGGGCTACGGCATCGACGACGTCCTGCAGCGTCGGACCGGACTCCTGAACTCGAGCAAACGGGCCAACGTCGACTCGCCGTCCATCGCGAGTCGGCTCACGCCGAACGTTCACGACGCCTGGGACGGCTTCGTCGGCGTCCAGCGCGAGGTAGCCATCGCCGACCGGCCGGTCGACCTCGAGATCGGGCTGGACGACACGCCCGATCTCGGCCTCGACGCGGGCACCGACGTCGCCACGCCCCGCGGCCCGCGGGCGAACGCCCGCAACGCCGAACTCCGGGAGAACCCCTACGTGCCCCGCCCCGTCAAGAAGACGCTCGAGGACGACGACTGGCAGGCACAGGGGGCGATGACCTACCTCTATCGGCGCGGGTTCGACGTTTACGAGATCAACTCGATCCTCTCGGCGGGCGCGCTCGGGGAAGCCGACCAGCGGCGTCTCGTTCCGACCCGGTGGTCGATCACCGCGGTCGACGACACGATCGGCCAGTACCTGCGCGGACGGATCAGAAACGAGCGGAGCATCGACGAGGTGCAGGTCTGGGCCAACGAGTACATGGGGAATCGCTACTGGATCGTCCTCGCGCCCGGTAGCTGGGAGTTCGAACTCGTCGAGATGAAAGCACCTGGTAGCATCTGGAACCCCGACCCCGAGGGGGACGTCTGGCTGGCCAGCGCCAGCGAGGGATACGAGGGTCGCACGAGTTACGTCGAGGAGACCGCCGGTGCCTACTACGCCGCCCGCCTGGCCGTCCTCGAGCACCTCGCGGAGATCGGTCGACAGGCGAAGTGTCTGGTCCTGCGCGAGGTGAGCGACGACTACTGGGCACCGGTAGGCGTCTGGCAGGTCCGCGAGAGCGTTCGCAACGCCTTCGAGGGGGTTCCCGGGAGCGCAAGCGACCGGGAGCTCGGCAATCGAGATTCGATTGCCGGTGAGTACGGCGAGGCCGAGACCTTCCACGGCGCAGTCGCCGAAATCGCGGCGCAACTGCCGGTCTCCTACGAGCGCCTCCAGCGCAAGTCCGAACTCGCCGCTGCCGTCCAGTCGAACCTCGACGCGTTCTCTCGATCGTGAGGCCGTCTCGAGACCGGCTGTGATCGGCGATCTGCCGCTACCGATCCCCGGCCGTCGCCCCCATATGGTAGGCGAAGACGCCGGTCGGATCGTCGAACTCGGCTCTCGGGTAGTGGCCGGTCGGGAGGCCGCCAGCGACGACCCACCACTCCGTCCGGTCGCCCGCAGACGTCCGCGCAGTGAAGACGTACGATCGCTCGCCGTGAACGTCGAACGATTCGGCGAACTCGAGGTCTCGGACGAATGCGGCTGTTTCCCGTTCGAGGTACTCCTCGGCGCGTGCTTTCGCCTTCGATCGCTCCATTTGCTACCGACGACACAGGCAACGCGCATAGAAGTATCCGATCCGTCCCCATCCGCCCGGAATTGCCCTGTGTCCACCGCTACGGACAGATTCGCGTCCCGCTACCGGCGACGACCGGAGGCAGAAACCCTTTCACCGCTCGGACCCTCGGGTCGACCGATGCCCGTGGCCTCACTTCCGCCGGACGCGTTTACCCTCCTCGCTGCGCTCTTCCTGCTGATCGGGGTTCCAGCGATCCTGTTCGGCGGCATCATGCTCTACACCGGCTACGTTCGCTACGACGGCGAACGCTACCTCGAGGAACTCGAGGCCGAAGCGGTCGACGATGCCGACGCGTCGGGCGAAACCGACGCCGAAACGGAGTAGTTCGCGTACAGAGACCCCCGATTGTTTGCTGAGACGCAGCGTCACGTCCGTCTCGAAGGGCAGCCGCCGTTGGGAGGAACGGTTGCCTCGAGCCTACCGATTGCAATTCAGTTCGTTGAGCAATGACTGCTGATACCAGCCTGCATACGCCCTGATAATACATCGTGCCTCTTTTATTCCCTTGGCGCATAACGTGGCTGATGTCGTTCGATTTCACCCCGACGACGATCGACGAGTTGGATCCAGCGCGTCGTCCGACCGTCGGACAGGCGCTCGTTCCAGTGCTCGCGGTCGTCGGATTTCTCGGGATCGGCTCGGCGGTGCTGGGACTCGATCCCCACGTCCCGCTGCTCTGGAGTATCGTCTTCACCGGCGCGTTCGGTACCTACCTGGGCTACTCGTGGTCGGACCTCTACGACGGAATCGCCAACGCGTTGCTGATGGGGCTGCAGGCGATCCTGATCATCTTCACTATCTACGCGCTGATCGCGACCTGGGTCGACGCCGGCACGATTCCGGCGATGATGTACTACGGCCTCGAGTTGCTGACGCCAACGGTGTTTCTGCCCGTCGCGGCCATCCTCGCGGCGGTGGTGGCCTTCGCCATCGGGTCCTCGTGGACGACGGTCGGGACGCTCGGGGTTGCGTTCGTCGGAATCGGTACAGGCCTGGACGTCTCGGCCCCGATGACGGTCGGAGCAGTGATCTCCGGCGCGTACGCGGGGGACAAGCAGTCGCCGCTCTCGGACACGACGAACCTCGCGGCGGGCGTGACCAACACGCCGCTGTACGATCACATCCGTCGGATGCGAACCGGTACCGCGATCGCGTTCGGCCTCTCGGTCGCGATCTTCGCCGTGCTCGGCCTCCAGGCGAGCGGGACGGTGCCGAGCGGGCAGGTCACGGAGATCCAGACCGCCCTCGCCGGGACGTACAACGTCTCGCCGCTCGTCTTCTTGCCGCTCGTGATCACGTTCGGTCTGGCGCTCTGGGGAGTACCCGCGTTGTCGACGCTCGTCGCCGGCACCTTCGCTGGCGTCCTCACGTCGATCCTCCTGCAGGGTGCGGGCTTCGTCCCCGCCTGGGAGGTCTTCCTCGAGGGGACCGAACCCGTGACCGGCTCCGACCTGGTGGACAAACTCCTCGAGACGGGTGGTCTCACCGGTTCCGCCTGGACGATCACGGTCGTCGTCACCGCGCTGGCCCTCGGCGGGTTGCTCGAGAAGACCGGGGTCCTTGCGGTGCTCGCCCACCGCCTGTCGCAGGGCGTCCGTAGCTCCGGAAGTCTGATCGCCGGTACGGGGCTCTCCGCGATGGCGATCAACGTCTTGACCGCCCAGCAGTACATGAGCATCGTCCTGCCCGGGATGACCCTGCGAAACCTCTACGAAGAGTTCTCGCTCGACAGCGACGAACTCTCGAGGGCGGTCGAGGCGGCAGGCACCCCGACCGGTGCCCTCATTCCGTGGCACGCCGGCGGCGTCTTCATGACGACCGTGACTGAAGTCCCGACGCTCTCGTACGCACCGTACTACCTGTTCGGCATCCTCTCACCGCTGGTCCTGTTCGCGATGGCGCTCTCGGGGTGGGGCGTGCCGACGACCCGACGCACGGAACGGAGCCAGCCGGCCGACTAAGGGCCTCGAGCGGTGTCTCACTCGGTTGGCTCGGCCCGTAACTCACCGTCGTCGATCGACTCCGATCGAAGTGACACTGACTCGCGGGCCTCGAACGTCAGGTTGTGCTCGCTGAAGACGTTCACGCCGGCCTTGAAGACCGCGAGGACGACCGGGCCGAGGAACAGCCCCATGATGCCGAGGACGTAGATGCCGCCGATGACGCCGACGATGACGACCGCCGGATGCAGTCCCGATCCGCGGTCCACGAAGTAGGCTCTGAGGTAGTTGTCGATCGCCGAGAGGACGGTCAGCCCGTAGACGGCGAGAGCGACGCCCCCCAGGACGTTGTCGATCATCACGAGCCACACGACTGCGGGGCCCCAGACGAGCCAGACCCCGATGACCGGGAGGAACGCGACGCCGATCATGACGATGGTCCAGAAGACGACGTTCGGTACGCCGAGGACGTAGAAGCCCAGACCACCCATCACGCCTTCGATGATCGCGACGAACACGTGGCTCTTGATGACCGCCCAGGTGACGACGGATACTTCCTCGAACAGTTCGTCGCGCACGTGGTTCTCGAGCGGGACGACGTCGCGGAGCCAGTCGACGAGGTGGTCGCCGTCGGCCAGCATGTAGTACAGCAGGAAGACGAACACTAGCAGTCCGAGTCCCGTCTCGATGCTCGTCCCGACCAGTCCGACGGCTTCCTCGATAGCGATGTCCAACGCTCCCGAAAGCGACGATTCCGCCTCGGAGACGACCGTGGCCTCGAGCGAGGCGACCTGACTCTCCTCGAGTCCGATGTCCTCCCGGGCGATTCCGCGGACGGTCTCGAGTAGCTGTCCGGCGTCGATGCTGCCGACCATCGTGAAGGCGGTCTGGAGGACGATCACCGAGACCAACAGCAACGGGACGACGACGCCGAGGACGGCGACGACGGTCAGCCCGAAGGCCGTCGGCCGAGCGCCGAACGTCGGCTCGAGTCGTCTGTGAGCCGGATACAGGATGAACGCGAGGAGCCCTGCCGCCAGGATGTACTGGAGGAGGGGTGCGACGATGAGGGTCGCGATCCCGGCGAGGACGAGAAGCAGGAGGGCGAAGAATCCAGTCCGGGGATCCATACCTCGTGTTGATTCGGCAACCGATTAAGTTGTTTCGTTCTATGAATGTTCGTGAGAAGGAATCGTCAGACGATTCCGTCGAACCACCAGGACGTGATCCGGAAACTGATAGCGGCGAATCGGGAGGATGGGGAGGACGCGACGTGGATCAGCCTCGAGCAACCCGTCTCACACGGCGGCGAGTGCGGTCGATTCCGCTCAGTCGGTCACCTCGGTCTCGACCGAATCGAACCGTTCGAAGGCCTCCTCGGTGAGATCACCCGTCGTATCGACGATGTCGGCCCACGCGTCGTTGTCCGGCGCTATCCCGAGCAGACGGGCGATTTTCATGATCGAAACGTGATAGACGCGCTGGCGACCCGGTTCTTCCTGCCAGACGATCATATTGCACGGGAAGAGGCCGCCGATCCGCAACGTCTCGTCCAGCGCCCGATCCGCGATCTCGGGGTTGCAGGCACCCAGCACGTAGTAGGGATCACGGTCTGCGTCGACCTTCTCGTTCAACAGTTCCGAGGGGGAGAACTCGACGGGAATGCCGAAGCCCACCTCGAGACAGACCTCGCGGACGTGTTCGATCGCGTCCTCGTGGTCCATCTCGAGGACGGCCTGCTTCTCGCCGAACGCTTCGGGATCGATCGTTGCTGGGTCGATCGGTAGTGACATGACCGGTAGTTCGACTGCGAGTGACAAAAGGGATCGTCCCCGGATTTATTAATATATTTATATTAGTCTGCTCGAGTGTGTCGGCACGATGTCGAATTCAGCATATGGTGGGGGGAGACGATGAGTGACGGCGGGCCGACGCGGCGAACGCTACTGAAGGCGACCGGCATCAGCGTCGCCGGCGGGGCGATGGTCGCATCGACGGCCGCAGGAGCGACGGCTGGGACGGCGAGCGGCCCGACCGTCTACGTTTCGTCCGCGGACAACACGTTGTACGCGCTCGACGCCGCGAGTGGGGACGTAACGTGGGAGTTCGATAGCCGAGAGGACTCGTTCACGCGCATGACTGCGCCGACGGTCGCGGACGGAACGGCGTACGTCGGCTCGGAGGACGAGACGGTGTACGCGATCGACGCGGCGACGGGGACGGAAGAGTGGGCGTTCGAGAAACCGTCCAAGAAGATCCCGGGATCGCCGACGGTCGTGGATGGGACGGTGTACGCTGGGTCCGGGTCCAGAGACCAGACGCTGTACGCGATCGACGCGACGACCGGCGAGGAGGAGTGGTCGTTCAGCGACTTCCAGTCGCGGTTTCCGACGTCACCGAACGTCGTGGATGGAACGGTCTACGCCGGCTCGGTGAACGCGAACCTGTACGCGATCGACGCGGCGACTGGAGAGCAAGAGTGGCTCTACGGCGATTCGAACTACTACGTGATCAACACGCCGACGGTCGCCGGCGGCATCGCGTTCGCCGGGGGGAACGATCTCCGACTACACGCTGTCGATGCGGAGACGGGCAACCGGGTCTGGCAGTTCGGTACGCCCGACGAACCGGTGCGCGCACCAACCGTCTTCGACGGCACGGTGTACGCCGGTGCCGACGACGGTACGCTCTACGCCGTCACCGCTGCCACCGGCGAGGAGGAGTGGTCGCTCGAGGTCACGGACGACGATGCGGTGATTCCGACGGTGGCTGACGGCGTCGTCTACGTCGGATCGGACGAGGGGCCGGTATACGCGCTCGACGCCGAGACGGGCGATCGGCGCTGGACGTTCGACGCTCCCTCGGGCTCGACCACCGACGCGCCGACGGTCCACGACGGAACGGTATACGTCGGCTCGATCGACGGGTCGGTCTACGCGGTCGACGCCGAGTCCGGGACGCTCGAGTGGAGCCAGGAGCTAAAAGAGTTCGCTGGCGTCTACGCTCCGACGGTCGTCGCGGATCCCGAGTCCGGGGACAGTGTCGGATCGCGCGTCCGTCTCGGAACGCTCGGACACACCGACCACTGGGCCGAGGAGAGCCCTGCGATCGAGTTCGAAGCGCCGGAATCGGACGAGGAGACGGCGGGTGAAAGCACCGAGGACGGCGGTAGCGACGGAACTGACTCGACGGCGGACGGTGATGGAGACGGTTACGATGATACGTCGGACGAGACCGAAGAATCGGCGTCTGCCGGTGCTGACGACGGTGACAGCGGTGACGATAGTGCGACGAACGATACGACCGAGGACGAAACGGAGGCGGCGGACGACGGGATTCCGGGTCCCGGCATCGTCGGGACGCTCGCGAGCGTCGGCGGCGTCGGCTACCACCTCGCTCGACGAACGGAGACGGAGGCAGGGAACCACGACGCGCGGTCCGACGAATAGTACCGGTTACTTCGCGGTCCTCGGTCGGCGACACTGCCGGCGGCTCTGCGGACGCGACCGTGAAACCGACGGCCAAAATTCGTGAGTACCGTTGCCCGCTGTCCGTCGTCTTCTCGGGTCGATTACCCGTGGTCGAAATCTTCGTTGTAGGCCGCCACGGTCGAGAGCGAATCGCCGACGCCGCTCGTCAGAGGGGAACCGGTAGCCACTCCAGGTATCCCAGGGCCTTCGTCGGATCGAACAGCGGTTCGTGCAGGACGAGCCAGTCGAGCAGGACGAGACCGGCCCCGTGGGCCAGCACCGACGGCAGGATGGAGTCCGACTGGTAGTCGACGGCCCCGAAGAGAACGTCCGTCGGTCCCGAGAGGAGGAACTCGACCGGCGGCTTCGAGGAGTGGTGGATCATGTAGACGACCGGCGAGATGAACACGGCCGTGAACCCGATCTCCTTGACGCCGACGCACAGCAGGCCCCGGTAGTAGGTCTCCGCCGCCAGCGCGAGCAGAAACAGCTGTACGGCGTGGGGGACGAACGACCCCAGTGCTGCGGTGGTCTCCCACATCGGGTAGTACGCCCGGATCGTCGGCAGCGTCGAGCCGACCAGGTAGAACGGCAGGACGAACAGCGAGAGCAGGACGGCGTTCCGGACGGCGGTCCGGTTGATCGTCCAGCCGACGTGACGACCGTGCGTCAGCCCCAGTGCCAGCGGGCCGCCGATGAGCAAGACGCTATCGACGACGACCCGCCGCTGGAGCTCGTTCGGGACGGCGTGCATCCAGAGGACCGTCAGCACGGCCCCCGTTAGCAGCGACTTCTGGACCCACGAGAGCCGGTCGAACTGGTCGCGGGCCCAGCCGAACGTGCGGTCCTCGGTCGCCACTGTTTCCGTCGCTACTCCTCGGCCGTCGGGATCGGTCCGGTCCCGATGACCGCACGGACGTGGGACTCGAACTCCTGGTGGCGCTCGAAGTACGTCTCGTCGACATCCTCGAGTACCGCCGAGAGTTCGCGCGGCCCGTCCGGGGTCCGGATGACGCTGTCACCCTCGAGCCGGTCGACTTCGCTTTTCTCCTTGGGCCAGGTCAGTCGCGAACTCACGCGAGCGAGAGGCGCACCCTCGACCGGCGTCCGCTCCCCCAGTTCGACCGCCGGCTCCTCGTCCTCGGTGTCGTCGCTCATGTGCGGTCGGTTCGCGAGCCCGTCGATTCAAGGTTTCGCTTCGGCGGCCGATCGGCGGTTCGCCGGCCGACAACCCCTCTGCGAACCGAGAGATGTCTGACATAGCGTTTTGTGGCGGGAGTTCGTACGCGACCGCATGGCAAGCCTGACGGAGGTCTACGATGGGAGCGCTCGGGACGCCACGAGCCTCCGGCGGCTGTACGCGGGGACGGCGCTCGTCCTGCTCGGGGCGGTCCTCTCCGTAGTGGCCGTACTGTTGGCGACGACCGATCTCTTCGCCGGCGTCGTGGAGACGATCGCCGGCTCCTGGGCGTCGACCGAACAGTATCCGTCGGGAGAGACGGAGTTGTACGCGTCCGTCCGGATCGCGGGCGCTCTGGCCGGTCTGGGCGTCCCGGCGGTCCTGGTCGGCATCTTCATGGTGTTACCCGCCGGTCGCTGGGTCCGGGCTGCCGGCGCGATCAGTGCCAGCCTCTGTCTCCTCGGCGTGACGCTGTTCTGGTACGCCTACCCGATCCACTGGCGCGGCCACGGCGAGGAACTCACCCTGCAGGTCTCGGCGGTCTATCTGCTCGGACTGTTCATCGCCGTCTGGTGTCTGTTCACCGCCGTCGTCAACTTCAAGACGCGGAACGATCCCGGCGGGATGCTCGAGATGAACGTCACGCGGCGCAACCAGACCGTCGTGGAGGTCTCGGAATCCGAGGACGAGTCCGCCGGTCTCGGCGGCATCGGCTTCTTCGGCGGTACGCCAGACGGCGAGGTCGAGACCCAGACGAACGCCCCCACGCAGGCGTCCGACGGGGCAAACGCATCCAGCGACGACGCGACCGTGATGTCCTACGACGAGGAGACGGCCACCTCGTCCCGCTCCCGACGAACTGCGGAACCGACCGGTCCCGGAACCGGCGCGGCCACCAGCGACGGCGGGTCGACGACTGCGGACATCTCCTCGCCGCTCGACGACGGGCCGACCGCGGCCCAGCAGGGTCGCGACGCCGTCGTCGTCGACGGCTCGAGCGCGGCTGACGACACCGAACTCGGCGACCGCTACTGCGGGAACTGCGAGCACTTCGAGTACGTCCGCTCCTCCTCGGGCATGGTCCCCTACTGTGCCCGCCACGAAGAGACGATGGACGACATGGACGCCTGCGACGCCTGGTCGCCGAACCGACGGTAACGTTCGAAGACGGTTTTTCGAGGCTTCGCGATTCGTTCTCGAGGCAGAGTATCGACGAGTCGCGGCGTGACGGGCGCTAGAGTCCCAGCGACTGTCGGCCGAGTTCGAAGCCCCACTGCGGGGCGTCGTAAACGATCGCTGCAGCGCCGCCGAGTTCGAACACCGTCACCAGCACGGTCACGATGGTCGATCGGCTACTGCTGACGGCGACGCCGAGCGGGAGCCCGTACTCCTTCGACGAGAGGGGATAGAACAGCGCGATGCCGCGTTTGCTCCCCGCGACGTCGAGGACGTAGTGGGTGAGCACGCCGATCCAGACGAACTCGAGGTTCCCGAAGTGGTAGGGGAAGGCGAGGAAGGCACCGAGTACCGCGAGGTTGTGCAGCGTTTTCCGGTGTCGACCGAAGGCGGTGTCGACGTCCGGAAACAGCGCGCCGAGCGTCACCGGGACGCCGATTTTGACGATGGTCTCGAGCGTCGCCACCGCCTCGGCAGGTTCGGTCGCCGGCTCGAGCATGATTCCGAGGCCGACGCTCAACAGGACGGCGTTGAGGACGTGTCCCTTCTTGTTCATTCACGTGTGACTCTCGAACCGACCGCCGAATAGCTTTCTTTCCGAACTGTCGTCCGGACCGAACGATCGGCTCGAGCGGTCGGGCAATTCGAGTCGGGGTGGCCGATCAGGAGCGTCGGTCGTCGATTGCCCCGAGGAGGTCCGCGAGTGCCCGATCGACGGTCTTCTCGCGGACCGTCGCCCGGTCGCCGTCGAACTCGTACCGCGAGGCGGTTGCGAACGACGATTCGGTGCCCCAGTCGCCGGCGTACGCGATGCCGACGTAGACCGTTCCCACGGGGTCGTCCTCGGTTCCTCCGGATGGGCCGGCGATGCCAGTGGTCGCGACGCCCCAGGTGACGTCGGCGACGTCGCGGACGCCGCGGGCCATCTCGAGCGCGACGGGTTCCGAGACAGCCCCGTGTTCGTCGAGCGCCTCGCGACTGACGCCCAGTTCGCGGCGTTTCGCGCCGTAGGAGTAGGTCGCCACCGCCGAGTCGAAGTAGTCGCTCGCTCCCGGGACGGCCGTGATCGCCGCGCCGATCAACCCGCCCGTACAGGACTCGGCGACGGCGAGCGTCGCGTCCGTCTCGCGTAACGCCTCGCCGACGCGCTCCGATCGCTCGAGGTCGACGTCCAGACTCATACGCGGGGAGACGGCCGGCGGCGTTGTCAGACTGTCGGCGATTCGGGTAGCATCGGAGACACCCCCAGTACTGCGCGTCGAGGAGACTCCATCCTGGCGGACTGAACGGGCGAGTCGCTCTCGGCGACCCCCGGCGACGCAAGCACTGCAGGGCGCGTAGCGCCCGAAGCGCGCAGCGAGCCGCGGGGGTCGAGAGCGAGGAGGGCTTTCGTCCCCTCGGTCTCCGAAGCCACGCTTCCAAACGTCGTCCAGAACGCCGCCTTCGCCACGTTTTTGGCCGCTCCGGGCCATCCTCCGGGTATGGACGGTACGATCGACCACACGATGATCCGCGTCGCGGACCTCGAGGAATCGCTCGACTGGTACCAGACTCACCTCGAGTACGAGGAGAAGGACCGCTACGAGGGCGACGGGTTCACCATCGTCTACCTCGGTCCCGAGGAGCTGCACGAGGAGGGTGCCATGCTCGAGCTCACCCACAACGAGGGCGAAACGCCGGAACTGGGTGACGCCTGGGGCCACATCGCCGTCCGCGTTCCCGAGGGAGAACTCGAGGAGTACTACCAGCAGCTGATGGACGAAGGCGTCGAGGATTATCGAGACCCCGAGTCCTGCGGCGGCCGATACGCCTTCGTGAAGGACCCCGACGGCCACGAGATCGAGATCGTCCAGCGCGACCCCGACCTGACGACGTGGTCGCTCGACCACACCATGATCCGCGTCGAGGACGCCGACGAGGCGCTTGGCTTCTGGACCCGCAAGTTCGAGTACGACGAGGTCGGCCGCTGGGAGGCCGACACCTTCGCGAACTACTTCGTCGAACCCGAAGACGCCGCCGACGAGGCGATGTCCGTCGAACTCACGTACAACTACGACGGCCGCACCTACGACATGGGCGACGCCTGGGGCCACCTCTGCGTCCGCGTCGACGACCTCCAGGAGGACTGGGAGACCCTGATGGAGCGCGAGGCTCCCGAGTATCGGGATCCCGAGAGCAACGACGACATGTACGCGTTCACCAAGGATCAGGACGGCCACGAGATCGAACTGCTCGAGCGCGACCTCGAGGCCGACTCGCTATTCCCGTTCTGACGCGCCGACCCTCGATCCTGCCGGGCGCTCCCGGTCGGCCCGCATCCGGCCTATCCGGGTGGAAGCGTCTCCTCATCCCGTTCGTCCGGGCGTCGCGGTAACTCTCGTTTTCGTGTCGCACAACCGGAACGGAGTACCGCCACGGTAACGCTTAGGCGCGACCGGTGTCGAACGGTCGTCATGGCACCCGGTTCGAGTTCGAACGCGATCGACGGGTCCGGAGACGCCTCGGTCACCGTCTACGAGGACGTCACCTACGCCGAGCGCGAGGCCGGCGCGATGAAACTGGATCTCTACGTCCCCGAGACCGACGGGTCGACGCCGCTCGTCGTCTACGTCCACGGCGGCGGGTGGGTCTTCGAGACCCGGAAGAACGCACCGGACCTCGAGCGGTTCGCGGCCGAGTGGGATTGCGCGATGGCCAGTGTCAGCTATCGGCTGGCGGTAGTTCCGGACGACGTCGAGTTGCCGTTCGAGGTCGATCCGGAGAACCCGACGCCGCGGGGCGTCTTTCCCGACCAGATCGTCGACGTGAAGGCGGCGATCAGGTGGCTCCGCGCGAACGCCGACGAGTACGGCTTCGACGGGGAACGCGTGGCGACGTGGGGGTCGTCCGCGGGCGGCCATCTGGCCGCGCTGGCCGGTCTCGTCGACGACGTCGAGGCCATTGCCGGCGACGTTTACTCGAACGAGGCCGTCGCGAAGCGGGTTGCGCCCGACGAATCCGGTGCCGTTCAGGCGGTCGTCGACTGGTACGGGATTCACGATCTGCTCGCGTTGACCGGCGAGGAGGGCGACGTGGGGTCCCTCCTGCTCGGCGGATCGCCCACGGAGCATCCGGGCCGTGCTTGCCGCGCGAGTCCGGTTACGTACGTGACGGCAGACGATCCGCCCTTCCTCCTGATGCACGGCCGCGAGGACGGGGTCGTCCCCATCGAACAGAGTCGTCGCCTGTTCGACGCGTTGGCCGACGCCGGCGTGGACGCGACGCTGTACGACCTGCACGACCTCGGACACGTCTGGGGTGCCGACTCCGAACGGACGGCGATAGACGTCCTCGAGTCGGAGCGCCACGCCCAGAGCGTGACCGCGACGGCCACCGCCGACGGCGACGGTGGGGGGCCGCTGCTCGAGGCACGGTCGCCGGCCGGCCCGGACGCGATCGGAGCGTTCCTCGCGGAGACGCTCCGGTAGCCCAGGCGGGAGCAGCGGGTTTCGAGCCGAAGCCGTCTTCCAGGCACCGGGACCACCGCGATCAGCAGAATTATTGGATTCGTGTCGAAACTCGAGACCGATGACGGTCCCAACGAAACCGCTCCCCGGTGGCGACGAACTGCCGACGATCGGCTTCGGGACGTGGGAACTCGAGGGCGAGACCGCCCGCGAATCGGTCGAGACCGCCCTCGAGGCGGGGTACACCCACATCGACACCGCCGAGGGGTACATGAACGAAGCGGAGATCGGCGAGGTCATCGCCGACTACGACCGCGACGACCTCTTTCTCACGTCGAAGGTGCTCCCGAAGAACCTCCACTACGGCGACGTGATCGCCTCGTGCGAGGAGAGTCTCGAGCGGTTGGGCACCGACTACCTCGATCTGTACCTGATCCACTGGCCGAACCCGGCCATTTCGCTGCGCGAGACGCTGGACGCGATGGCGACCCTCCACGAGGAAGGACTCGTCCGGAACGTCGGGGTCTCGAACTTCAGCGCCTACCAGCTAAGCGCGGCCCAGCACGTCGCGGACGTCCCGATCGCGGTCAATCAGATCGAGTTCCACCCGTGGCTCCAGCGGCCGGACCTGGTCGAGTACTGCCGGGAGACCGACACGGTCGTAGAGGCCGCCGCGCCGCTCGCCCGGACGGACGTGTTCGAGGACGAGGTCGTACAGGAACTCGCCGACGAGTACGACAAGTCGCCCGCACAGATCGTCCTCCGGTGGGCGATCGACCGCGACGTGGTCGTCCTGCCGCGCTCGACCACGCCCGATCACATCCGGGCGAACGCCGACCTGTTCGACTGGGAACTCTCGGAGGCGGATCGCCGACGCCTCGACCAGCGCGACCGAAATCAGCCCGTCTACGACTTCCCGGCACGGGACTGGAACGACGACGTCTGGGGGATTCCGCAGTAACCCCCGTCGCTCCCAGAATCACCCCGTCACGCCCGTCTCGTAGATCGCCGACGCCGTGAGACGATCCGCCGCCACGTCGACGCCGATCCCGACGTGGGCGGCCGAACTCGAGAGTCGGGCCTCGAGTTCGGCTTCGGTCGCGTCGATCGATTCGTGGATCGCCGCGAGGTCGGCCTTGGTACCGTCGGCGTCGCCGGTGATCGATGCGACGAAGCCCACCGCGTCGGTGATCGCGTCGCGCTCGGTGGCCGAAACCTTCAGCGTCGATCGGTCGAACGACGACGTATGGACGCCGAATTCGACATCCACGATCACCGCCATCAGCTGAAACAGCTGAAAGACAGCGGCGACACCGCCGCGTTCGAAAATCGGGACGAGTTGACGTGTCCGACCTGCTCGAAGTCGTTCGACCGACTGATGATCATCGAGTCACGGGGTGTCCGATTTCCGGAAAACGACGGCCGTCCGTTCTGTCTCCTCCGACGCGCGAACGATATGGTGCTGTTCAGACACTGAGGAATCGACGGATCGAACCGGAAACGCCCTCAGAACAGGTCGTCCGGATCGATGCTCGTGTTCTCGGCGTTCTCGAGCAGGAGGTCGTCGAGCGCCTGCTCGAGTTCGTCACGACGGGGCAGGGCGAGCATCTGACAGGTGAACACCTGGTCGCTGTCGGTCTGGATGCTCGAGTCGAGCATGAACGCGTGGTCGTCGGTTTCGGCGATTTCGGCCGTGATGGGTCGCAGGATCGAAGCGCCGGTGTCGGCGACGAACTCCGGGGGCGAGTGTTTGATCTCGGCGTTGAGGACGTTCGCCCAGCCGTCGACGAAGCCGCTGGTCATGATGTTGCCGAGTTCGCGCAACGCGCCCTGTTCAGTCGACCCCCACTGCTCGTCGGTCTCCATCGGCACCAGCGAGTCGACCACGGCCCGGCCGGAGGGCTGGTCGAACAGGATGACGAGGTAGCCGCCGAGTTTCCCTTCGAACTCCATGACGGTGCCGACGTAGCGTTTGTTCCCCACCTCCATCGGGATGTCCTCGATCGGGATGAGGCTCAGCCGGCTGACGTTGACCGTCGTGTCGATGCCCGTCATCGACGTGATGTTGGCCGCCGACTTCTCAGCGCCCTCCTTGGTCATCTCGTTGAAGACCTCGAGTTTCTCGAGCGAGACGATCTGGTCGGTCTGGGGTTCCAGCGAGCGCTCGAGCGAGTCGGCGTCCGGAACGAGGAGGATGCGGAAGTCGATCGGCTCGTTGACGGCGTCCTTCGATGCTTCGACGCGACTGCGGAAGACGAACAGATGGGTGTCGTCCTCGTTCGCGGAGGTCGGGAGGATGTCGGGGCCAGTCCCCTCGATGTAGGTCGGGGGCGAACTCTTGATCTTCGCCTCGAGGTAGTTCGCCCAGCCGTCGACGAAGCCGCTGGTCATGATGTTCCCGACTTCTTTGATGCTGCTCTTTTTCTTCGCGGGGTCGTCGGCCGGCACGAGCGTCTCGGTGATCGCCTGGCGGCCTTGCTCGTCGAACGCGAGGACGATCTCGCCCGATATTTCGCCGGTCAGATCGATGTTGACGCCGGCGAACTCGTCGCCGATGAACTCGTAGCTCAGGCTCTGGGGAGACATCAACGAGACGTCGGTCACCTGAACGCCGGTCTCGATACCGGTCAACTGCGAGAGCGATTGGGCGGCCGACTGAGCGCCGTCGTGGGCCAGTTCCTGATAGGTTTCGAGTTCGCGTATGTCGATTTCCATAGGATGGGTTACTCGGCGGCGATGCTGTTGAGTTCTTCCAGAACGCTCTCCTTCTGGAACGGTTTCGTGATGTATCCCTCCGCGCCCGCCTTGATCGAGTCTTTCATCTGTTCGGCCTGCTCGACGCTCGTACACATCACGATCTTGGCGTTGGGATCTTTGTCCGTGATCTCGTCCGTGGCCTCGATGCCGTCCTTGATCGGCATCACGATGTCCATGAAGACGATGTCCGGATCTTCCTGTTCGTAGAGTTCGACCGCTTCGACGCCGTTTTCAGCCTCGCCGACGATATTGTGGTCTTCCTCGAGAATTTCCCGCAGGAGATCCCGCATGAATCCGGAATCGTCCGTTATCAACACGTCCATGGGCAGGTGAATACACCAGGAGGACTTAACGATAATGACCAACTATGTGACACTCAGGGCGGTGGGTTCCCGGCGATCGCGTCGATTCGACGGCGGGGATTCTGACACCAGAATAATTTTGTAATATTAACATAATCGTATCGCCATGATTGTCTCGTCATCGGTTGCGCAACTGGAGCCATCGAGTTCGTTGGTGCCGAGCGAGACCACGTTCCTGGCGGTCGTGCTCACGTTCGGAGTCCTCGCCGTCGCCGTCCGGACGGTCTCCTGGCTGGCGACCACCCAGTTCGACCGGCTACTGTTAGGCGTCGCGTACGTCACTGGCGTCGTCGGGTTCGTCTTCACCGAAGATCCCGCCCTCGTCTTCGCACCGCCGACGGCGACGCTGGCCTGGGTGTTCGTCGGCCGGTACGTCGACCACGGTCCACGACGCCGTCACCCTTCGTCGAGTGAGGACGGGGGAGGCAGTGGCTCCGGGGACGACGGGGACGAAACGGGCCTCACTGCAGAGGAACTCGATACGGATCCACCGGGTCACGACTTCTCCGACGTCGCCGGGATGGACGACCTCAAGGAAACGCTCCACGACCGGGTAATCGACCCCCTCACGCGCGAGGACGTCTACGACTACTACGGCATCGGCACCGTCAACGGCGTCCTCTTTCACGGCCCACCCGGGTGCGGGAAGACCTTCGTCGCCAGCGCGCTCGCAGCGGAGACCGAGTACGACTACATCGAAGTGACGCCAAGCGACATCACTAGCAAGTACATCGGCGAGGCCGCGGACAACGTCGCGACCGTCTTCGAGGTCGCCCGCGAGAACGAACCGTGTCTCGTCTTCATCGACGAGATCGACGCGATCGCAGGCGACCGCTCGGGCCGGATGGCCACGAGCGAACAGCAGATGGTCAACCAGTTGCTGACCGAACTCGAGTCACAGAACGACGCCGACATCGTCGTCTTCGCGGCGACGAACTATCTCGAGGACGTCGACGACGCCATCCTCCGGTCGGGTCGGTTCGACGAGCGCATCGAGGTCCCGCCGCCGGATCGACAGGCTCGCCTCGAGATGCTCCGACTCGAACTCGCCGACGCACCGGTCGCCGACGACGTCAGCCTCGAGTCCATCGCGGCCGCGACGGCCGGCTACGCCTCGAGCGACGTGACCCTCGTGGGGGACGTCGCCATCCGCCACGCGATCGGCGACGAGTCGCCGGTCCAGCAGTCACACCTCCGGCAAGCCGTCGAGGAGATCGACACCAGCATTCCGACGTGGCTGGATCGGTACGAGGACCAGTTCGAGGAGGACCTCGGTCGCTCCTCGGCGGACGAGCCCCGTCCCTTCCACGAGTTGCCGGGGATGGACGACCTCACAGCACTGCTCGAGCGCCGCGTTCTCGGACCGGTGCGAAACCCCGACGCGTACGAGAAGTTCGGCGTGGAGCGCGTCGACGGAACCCTGCTCTACGGGCCGCCTGACGCGGGCAAGACCGCGCTCGCGCGCTCGATCGCCGCCGAACTCGACCGCCCGGTCGTCGAGGTCGGTCCGGACCGGTTCCACCGCGAGGGCGTCGACGATCCCGCCGATCGAACCGCCGAAATCGTCGAGGACGCCCGCGAGATCGCCCCGAGCGTGCTCGTCCTCGACGACGTGGACGAACTCGCGCCGGCAACCGGGGGTTCACGGGCGACGAAACGGATCGCCTCCCAACTCGAGTCGCTGTTACCGACCCTCCCGGACGACGTACTCGTCGTCGGGACCGCCAGATCGATCGACGGGATCAACGTCGACGTGCTCCACGCGGGGACGTTCGACGAGCGCATCGAGGTGCCGCCGCCGGACGGCGAGACGCGGTTCGCGATCCTGGCCGACGCGGTCCCCGAAGGGTTCCTGGCTGACTCGGTCGACGTCGACGCGGTCGTCGACGCCACCGAGGGGTTCAGCATCCGCGACGTTCGTCACCTCGCGGGTCGGGTCTCCCGCGACGCCATCCGTCGGGAGAAACAACTCACCACAGACCGACTCGTCGCGGAAGCCGAGGCGATCGACGCGACCCTCGAGGAGTGGAATCGGACCGGGCTCGAGGGGGTTCCGACGCCGCTGGCCGACGGAGTCGGCCGGCGTCGATAGCGATCGACGGACCGAAACCGACGCAGAAGCGACGGAGAAGCGAGCGGCAGGTGCGTTATCGGACTGCTTTCGTCGCGTCGTCGATGATCTCGAGGGCTTCCTTCAACTCCGCCATGCTGGTCGCATAGGAGAGTCGTGCGTAGCCCCCGCCGTTCTCCCCGAATGCGTCGCCGGGGACGACGACAACGTCACGATCCAGCACTGCGTCGCACCAGCCATCGGGCACCTTCGGCATGGCGTAGAACGCCCCGTCGGGCGTCGGTACCTCGAGGCCGGCGTCCTCGAGGCCGTCGAGGACGACGTCCCGGCGCTGTTCGAAGGCTTCGACCATCTCGTCGACGGGATCCTGCGGACCGGTCAGCGCGGCCTCGGCGGCGTACTGGGCCGGCGCGGACGCACAGGCCTGAGCGTACTGGTGGACCCGCAGCATCCGCTCGATGCGACGGGTCGAGCCGACGACCCAGCCGAGTCGCCAGCCGGTCATCGAGTAGGTCTTCGAACAGGCGCTGACGACGACCACGTTGTCGGTCTCGGCGAACTCCATCGGCGACCGGTGCTCGCCGTCGAAGACGATCTTCTCGTAGACCTCGTCGGAGAGACAGAGCACGTCGTGTTCGTCGGCGATGCGGGCGAACTCGCGCATGTCCTCCTCGCTCTGGACGGCACCGGTCGGGTTCGCGGGGCTGTTGACGACGAACGCCGCCGTTTCGTCGGTGATCGCGTCCTCGACGGTCGCCGGGTCGAGGGTGAGGTCCTCGCGCAGCCCTACCGGCTTCGGCGTCCCGTCGGCGAGTTTCGTCAGCGCATCGTAGGAGACGAATCCGGGATCCGGGAAGATCACCTCCTCGCCGGGATCGACGTGGGCCTCGAGTGCGAGGTGCAGCGCCTCGCTGCCGCCGGAGGTGGCGATGATATCGCCGGGATCGACCTCGAGGCCGTAGTCCCGGTCGTACTTCGCGGCGATCGCCTCGCGGAGGGAGGCGGTCCCCTTGTTCGAGGTGTAGGCGTCGGTCAGTCCCTCCTCGATCGCTTCGATCGCGCCGCGACGGGCGTGTGCGGGCGTCGGGAAGTCCGGCTGGCCGAGTCCGAGGTTGATGGCGTCCTCGCCGGCGGCCTCGAACACTTCGCGAATCCCGCTGATCGACACCTGCTCGACCCGTGCTGCGAACTCCGTCATGGCTAGCAGAGCGGTGGCGATCCCGATAACTCTTGATGGTCCGTCGCCGGTCGTGAAACGGCACTCGAGCCCCCATACATCGCCGTTCGCGGGGAAGTGTGGCCACTGCGGGCAGTTCCTCACGGCCGTTGGGGGATCGGCCGAGCCTCACGAGTAACCGACGGGTCAGTGCTCGAGCACGAGGCGATCCGTCCGCTCGAGGAACGCCGAGACGCGCTCGTCGAAGGTCCGTTTGCGTTCGTGGTAAGCGCCGTGTTTCGCACCCGGGACGAGTTCGAGTTCGGCGTTCGGAATCCCCGCGGCGGTTTCCCGGGTCCGATCGGGCGTGAAGTAGGGGTCGCGCTCGCCGCCGAAGACGAGCGTCGGCTGGTGGACGTCGCCGAGCGCGTCGCAGCCGTCGAACGAGCGGATGAACTCGAGCGACCGCAGGACGTCGTCCGGGTCAGCCGGCCGAGGTTGCAGGAACTGACCGATCGTCAGCAGCCACGGCGGGTACGCGACGGCGCGGCCGTCCGCGAACATGTCGGCGACGAGTTTCGATCGGATCGCGCTCCAGTCGCGTCGCCGCGCGTAGCGTTCGAACGTCCGGACGTCGTCGAGCGCGTCGTCGTCGATCCGACAGGCGCTGTTCGCGAGAACGAGGCGATCCACGAGGTCCGGGTGACGGCGGGCGAGCGCCTGGCCGACTAGACCGCCCATCGAGAATCCCACGAGGTCGACGCCTGCCGCCGATTTCGCGAGCGCTTCGAGCGATCGGGCGTGGCCGTCGGCGGCCGTCTCCTCGTCGTAGTCGGCCGGCAACCCCCGGGGGCGGCTGACGATGGAGACGCTGTGGCTCTCGAGGAAGCGACCGACGTAGGGGACGAGCGCCCAGCCGGATCCCGGCGGATAGACGCCGGCAAACATGGAGTCCTCGAACCCCGGCAACACGACGAGCGCACGTGAACCGTCGCCGACGCTGGCGTACGGATAGCCGCCGGGAAGGGTTCCCGACTCGGTCTCGAGCACGATTACGGCGTCAGCCGATCCCACAGCGACTTCATGTCCTTCGCCGTCGCCATCGTCTCGAGTTCGCGGTAGGCGGATTTCTCCTCGTCGTAGTTCGATTCCAGCGGGTTGCGCACCTCGTCGCCGTAGTCGAGTTGGTTCGCCATCGTCGACAGCCCTTCGTAAGCGGTCATCTCTATCCGCTCTGTCATCATCCCGGCGTTCAGGTACAGCATGTTGCGGAGGTCGTCGTCCTCGATGGCCTCCTCCATCGTCTGCCGTTCGGTCTCGAGCGCGTCGAGGATCGGGGCCTCGCGCCGTTCTGCGGGGCGGTCCAGCGCCGCGAACACGTCCTCGAGACGCTCGACCTGCGTTCGCGTTTCGTCACGGTGATCGGCGAAACCGGTGCTCATCCGATCGTTCGTCGCGTCGATCGCCATCTCGTCGAGCGTTCCGACGAGTTCCTGCTCGATGTGATACTGCTGGGCGAGTTTGTGGTGGAACAGTTCCTCGAGGTCGGCGATCCGGTCGGGGCTGGTCGTGGCCATACGGAACACGGCGTCGGCGAGTCGCATAGTCGTCGGCCCCGAACACGCAGGGATCGAGTCGCCGCCGACCGCGGCTCCCTGGCCGTCGGCGATCACTCGGACTCGAGGCCCGGATCAGGCCACGTCGTCGGGGACGTCGAAGTCGTGGAAGTGCTCACCTTTCTCCTTGCTCAAGATGTCTAGGGCCGCGGACGCCCCGTCGCCCGCGGCGATGACGGCCTGCCACTCCTCGTCGCGGACCATCGCGCCCGTCGCGTACAGGTCGTCGATGCTCGTCTCCGTATCGAGGTCGACGTCGACGGTTCCGTCGTCGGCGAACTCCACCGCGAGGTCCTCGGCGATCGACCGGTCCGCGCCGGTCGCGAGCACGACGTAGTCTGCGTCGTAGGCGTCATCCGTGGTTTCGACCGTGAAGCCGCCGTCACCGATCGGCTCGACATCGGTCACCTCCTCGTCCTCGCGAACGTCGGCACCCCGGTCGCGAACCTGCCCGCGGGTGACGGTCATGAACTCGCTGCCGGAGATGCTCCGGATCCCCGGATAGTTGAACAGGTGGGCCTTGTGCATCCACGTCTCGTCCGTATCGAAGACGACCGTCTCGAGGCCGTTTTTCGCGGTGAACAGTGCGGCGCTCAGGCCGGCGGGGCCGCCGCCGACGACAGCTACGTCCGGCATAGTCGGCCCCTCAACGACCGCGCTGAAAACCGTTGTGCAGGGACGGCCGACCGTCTCGAGCGCACCCGATCGTCGCTCAATCGTCCGCGCCGTGGGGCTCGTCGCTCCCCGACACGGCGCTGCTGACGGTTCCGGCGGTCCGACCGAGGAGGTGCCGAAACTGCTCGCGGCGGTGGACGAACAGGGCCAGTGCGAGCACGACGTAGACCGCGGTGTAGACGAGCAACACCTGGTACTCGTCGATCGGGAGCGCGACGAGGTCGCGGATCATGGCGAACTCGAGCAACACCTGGGAGAGGAACAGCACCAGCAGGGCGACGGCCTCGCGGGCCGTGATCTCGAAGTCGATCAGGAGGGCGACGGCGAACAGCGACTGGGCCGCCGTGATCCAGATCTCGCCCGCCTGCTTCTGGTCGAACGCCAGCGTGCCGTACTGTCCCAGACCGAGCGAGTAGACGAGTACGAGGGTGCCGATGAGCAGGGTCCACTGGTTGAGCTTCGACGAGATCAGGGCGTTGAATCCCGCCGTCGACCGCGCTTTGTTGACCAGGTAGGCGACGACGATGAGTTCGGGCGATTCCGAGGCCAGCGGTGCGATCCACTGGATCATGAAGAAGGGCGGGATGCCGACGTTCGTCCCGACCTCCTCGAGGCCGTGGGCGAACGGTTCGACGGCGACGAAGATCACCAGCCCGGAGTAGGCAAACAGCAGGAGGACGCTGCCGATCCGCTTCGGTTTGGAGAACGACTGGAGGTACGCCGGAACCCCGGTGTGCATCTCGCTGGGCTCGAGTTCGCCGCGGAGCACGATGGCGATGTAGGCGACGTACAGTCCGACCAGGAAGAGCATGTCCAGCGCGTCGATGCCGCCGGAAAGCGGCACCAGGAACGCCCACAGCGTCGCGATCAGCAGGAAGACGATCTCGAGGCCGATGTCTCGATCGACCGTGATCGCGTCCGTCATGATCCCCTCGCGGTTGACGACGGCAGGGTCGATATCCGCTTTCCGACGGAAGATCGTGAAGAGGGCGATGCCCGACCAGCCGAGACCGATGAGGATCCGATTGGCTCCGGTCATGTTGGCGACGGCCAGGTTGCCCGCTTCGATCCCGCGCTCGGTCCCAGCGAACTGGCCCGCGTTCCAGGCGTAGAGGGCGTCGACCGCGTACTCGGGGGCGACCGCGAGCACGGCCAGTACGGCGATCGCGAACGCTCGAGGCACGTCCTTCTCGGCGGTTTCGGCTGCCCAGGCGAGCAGGAACGCGGCACCGAGGATCGATACGCCGCTGACGGCGACGGTCGCGAGCGTCGACAGTGTCGCGAGGGTCGAGGGAGCGGCGACGCCGAACCGGGGGACGACGTCGGTCGCCGCCCAAACGACCACCCACGGGAGCGTCAGCGCGGCGGCCAGCCCGATCGTCCCGAGTGACCGTCGGCTCACGGCGACACCACCGTCGTCGAACACGTTGACTCGTCGTGACTACTCGAGGCCGAACTCCGATTCGAATCGCCACCGCGGATCAGTCCGGTCGACGAGCGAGGATCCAACGGTCGGCTATCGCACATAAATACATGCACTCTGATCCACGAGTAAAGCCTGCCGCCTGCCATGGGCGCTCGCGTACTAGAGTTCGGCTGATGCCGTCGTACACCGGGTCGCGCATTAACACGCTCGAGCACGTACGGATCGCAATGGCTCGCGAGGAGGTCGCCGAGTTCACCATCGAGTCGGTACGGGTACTGGACGCGGACGAAACGGTCGACGACGGTTTGCTGCCCGAACTGAGCGACGAGGCGCTGCTCGACCTGTACGAGGCGATGAAGCGATCGCGTCGGCTCGACGAACGTGCCATCGCCCTCCAGCGCCGCGGCGAACTGGGGACGTACGCGCCCGCCATCGGCCAGGAGGCGGCCCAGGTCGGGACAGCCTACGCCATGGCCGACGACGACTGGATCGTGCCGTCGTTCCGCGAGCAACCCGCGTTGTTGGTCCACGGAACGCCGCCCGACCGGATCCTCCAGTACGCACTGGGCATGGAAGAAGGAGGGGAAATTCCCGGTGGCGAGGGAGGTTTGCCACCGGCAATCCCCGTCGGGACGCAACCGTTGCACGCCGCCGGCATCGGCTGGGGGGAACGGTTGCAGGGTCGCGAGAACGTCGCGGTCACCTACTTCGGCGACGGCGCGACCAGCGAGGGAGACGTCTACGAGGCGCTTAACTTCGCCGGCGTCTACGACGCCCAGACCGTCTTCGTCTGTCAGAACAACCGCTACGCCATCTCCACCGGGATCGAGAAGCAGACCGCCGCCGAAACCCTGGCGCAGAAGGCGATCGCGGCGGGCATCGAGGGGATCCAGGTCGACGGTAACGACGTGCTCGGCGTCTACCGCGTCGCACAGGAGGCCCTCGACCTGGCCCGCGACGGCGAGCCGGTCCTGATCGAAGCGCTCACCTACCGCCGCTCGATGCACACGACCTCGGACGACCCCACCGTCTACCGCGAGCGCGAGGAGGAAGCCGAGTGGGAGGCTCGCGATCCGATCGTTCGATTCCAGGTGTTCCTCGAGGATCGCGACCTGCTCGACGAGGGGACGAAAGCCGAGATCGACGAGCGGATCGAGTCGGAACTGGCGGAGGCGATCGACCGGGCGCGGGAGGCCCGCGACCGAGTCGATCCCGCGGACATGTTCCGGTTCGTCTACGACGACCTGCCGCCCGAACTCGAGGCGCAACTCGAGGCCTTCGAGGGCGGCGCGGGAGGTGAGACGGATGGCTGAAACCGGGACCGAGCGGCTCCGCACGATCGAGGCCGTCAACGAGACGCTGCGCCAGGAACTCGAGCGCGACGACGCGGTCGTCGTCTACGGCGAGGACGTCGGCCGGGCCGGGGGCGTCTTCCGGGCCACGCAGGGGCTGATCGACGACTACCCGGACCGGGTGTTCGACGCGCCGGTCGCCGAGGCCGGAATCATCGGCGCGGGGGTCGGGCTCGCCGCGACCGGCATGCGACCCGTCCCCGAGATCCAGTTCCAGAGCTTCATCTACCAGGGCTTTCACCAACTGGCCCAGCACGTGGCGCGCATCCGGAGTCGGACGCGCGGTACGATCACCTGCCCGATGACGATCCGAACCCCCTACGGCGGCGGTATCCACGCTCTGGAGTTGCACTCCGAGAGCTTCGAGACCGGGTTCGCCCACGTTCCGGGGTTGAAGGTCGTCTTCCCGTCTTCACCTCCCGAGACGAAAGGGCTGCTCACTGCGGCGATCCGCAGCCCGGATCCCGTCGTGTTCATGGAGCCGACGCGGCTGTATCGCTCCTTCCGTGAGGACGTGCCCGCCGACCACGAGATTCCGCTCGGCGAGGCTCGAGTCGTCGAACCGGGAGAGGACGTGACCGTCGTCGCGTGGGGCTCGATGCTCCGCGAGACGCTGGACGCCATTGACGACGTCGATGCGAGCGTCGAGGTGATCGATCCCCGCACCCTCTACCCGCTCGATACGGAGACGATCGTCGAGTCCGTCGTGAAGACCGGCCGCTGCGTCGTCGTCCACGAGGCACCCCGAACCGGTGGGCTGGCCGGCGAGATCACCGCGCGCGTCAACGAGGAGGCGTTCCTCTACCTCGAAGCGCCGGTCGAGCGCGTCACCGGCTACGACGTGCCCGTGCCGCTGTTCGCCCGCGAGGACGACTACCTCCCCGACGCGGAGCGGATCGCGGACGGGATTCGTCGGACGCTCGAGTTCGGCTGAGCGGTCGTCCGTCGCCCTCTCGTTGCGCTCGGTGGTCGTTCCACGCCGGCGGCGGGTTCGAGGGTCGGCTACGTGAGCGCGGCGTCGGCCGGATCGATCCGCGTCTCCTCGGGGACCGACTCGGTAGCGACGGCGTACGCTCCGCGCTCGACGACGGTCTCCGCCCCCAGCCCGTCGCCGGTCAGCACGATCACGCCGTCCGCGAGCAGCGGTGCGAGGATCCCTGCTACGACCGTCCGTGGATCGGAGAGCGGCCCACGGACGACCACGCGGTCCCCTTCCTCGAGGCCGTACTCGTCGACGACCGAACGTGCCGCCTCGAGGACGTCCGCGTGTGTGAACGTCCGGTCGCCGTCCGTCAGGATCGCCGTCTCCGGATCGACCTCGAGCGGCGGGAACGCGGGGTTCTCGGTCCAGATGCCGGCGTCGAAGTGATGGACGTCCGGCTCCGCGGGCTTGCTGCCGTAGCCGACTCGCTGAGCGCCCCGCGGGAGGTCGTACGCCCCCGACTCGAGGTCCGGGACCGGTGCGACGAGCGCCCGGAGGTCGTCGCGATCGGTCAGGTCGGTCGGCGGGGCGAACTGGGTCGTCCCCTCGAGCAGCGTCGTCCCGAAAAACCCCAGCAGGGCGAGGGGGCTCTCCCCGACGACGCCGACGGTGACGCCCTCGCGGACCCCGGCGTGACGGAGGAAGTTGCCCGCCTGCCAGGCGGAGCTACAGACCCAGTGGTGCTCGAACTCCCGACCGGTTGCGTCGACGAGCGCGGTTCGATCCTCGTCGAGTTCGCCGGTCAGGAGGTCGTCGACGGTCGTCGTGGTCATACCGGATGGTCGACAGCGCGGGGAAAAAAGCGCCCCGACTCGCGTCGCCGTCCCGGGGCGTTCGCCGTCATACGACGGGTTTCACACGGATCCGAGTTCGGATCAGTCGTCGGCCGCCGCGGGTTCGGCGTGGTCGACGTCGGTGCCGAGACACTCGAGGAACGCCGCGAGCCACTCGGGGTGGTCCGGCCAGGCCTGTCCGGTCACGAGGTTTCCGTCGCGCGTGACGTCGCCGGCCCACTCCGCGCCCGCCCCGCGAACGTCGGCCTCGAGCGCCGGATAACCGGTACAGGTCCGTCCCTCGAGCACGTCCGCCGCCGCGAGTATCTGAACGCCGTGGCAGAGGGCCGCGACGGGTTTCTCTTCCGCGAAGAAGTGCCGGACGATCTCGAGCACCTCGTCGTAGGTCCGGAGGTACTCCGGCGCGCGACCGCCGGGGACGACGAGCGCGTCGTACGCGTCGGGATCGACGGCGTCGAAGTCGTGGTTCAGCTCGAACTGGTGGCCCGGCTTCTCGGTGTAGGTCTGGTCGCCCTCGAAATCGTGGATGGCCGTCGGACAGGTGTCGCCCGCCTCCTTCTCGGGACAGACGGCGTGGACCTCGTGGCCGACCATCCGGAGCGCCTGAAACGGGACCATTACCTCGTAATCCTCGACGAAGTCGCCGGCGAGGAGCAGGATCTGCTGTGACATGGGTATCCCCGGGTGGTCGTTGGACGGCAGCGGTGATAGCTGTGGTGTATGCTACCACGACTTCCCCTGGTGTATCGCGGGTGCGAAAAAACGGCGCGACCGGGGTCCGACGGGTCAGTCGTCCCCCGATGCCGCAGCCTGCTGCTCCCTGACGTGCTCGACGATCTCCTCGGTCTCGGAGACGAACGCCTCGCGGTCGATCTCCGCTCCGTGCAGTACCGTCGAGAAGTACCGCACGCCGCTCGCGACCCCGATCGCTTCGCTCAGTTCGTCGTCGGTCACGTCCTCGAGTTTCGCCTCCTCGCGGTGGAAGCGAACGCAGTACGGACACTGCAGCGCCGCCGCCGCGCCGACCCCGACCAGCGCCTTCTCGCGCCCCTCGAGTTCGGTCTCCCCTAGCTGGAGATCCCGGACGATCCCCCAGCTGTGATCCGCGGCGGGTTCCGGCACCTCCTCGAGCCAGCTCGGAACCCGTCCGAGGTACTCCTCGATCTCCGCTCGCGTTTCGTTTGATACCATTGGCTTCCTCCTGTGGATCTCCGGCCGACCCGCGCAGAATCGGCCACCCACGGGTACGGCCGGAGACCCACCTCGACTACGCTCCCGGCCGAAATGAACCTGTCACACAAGTATCCGATACCTGGGGTCGAAGAGTTAACACGAGTCGTCCTGACCGCAAGAGAGGTACCGTCGTGACGCGCCGGCCGGGAGACGAGAACGCATTTCACCGCGCCGAAGAGTCCACCGCGGGACGTCGGCGACCGGAGGTCCGGTCCGAGCGTTAGAACGCGCGCTTGATCTTCTCGAAGAAGCCCTCGTTGACCTCGATTTCGTCGCCGCCGGCCTCGGCGAACGCCTCGAGCGCCTCGCGTTGCTCCTCGTTCAAGCTCTCGGGGGTGACGACCTGCACCTGGACGTAGAGGTCGCCGTGGCCGCGCCCGCGCAGGCGGGGCATGCCCTTGCCCTCGAGGCGGAACGTCTCGCCGCTCTGGGTGCCCTCCGGGACGTCGAACTCGGCGGCCCCGTCGAACGTGGGCACCTCGACCGTATCGCCGAAGACGGCCTGCGGGAAGGAGATGGGCAGTCTGTAGCGCAGGTCGTCGCCGTCGCGTTCGAACTCGTCGTGCTCGCGGATCGAGACGTCGATCAACAGGTCGCCGCTCGGACCGCCCTCGGGGCTGGGTGCCCCCTCGCGTTCCATGCGGAGGGTCTGGCCGTCCTGGATGCCGGCCGGCACGTCGACCGTCAGCGTCGCCTCGTTGCGGACGTAGCCCTCGCCGCGACACTCACCGCAGGTCTCCGAGTAGAGGGTCCCCTCGCCCTCGCAGCGCCGACAGGTGGTCGTCTGCTGGACCCGCCCGAGCGGCGTCTGCTGGACCTGGGTCACCTGGCCCTGGCCCTGACACTCGGGACACGTTCGGGCGTCCGCGTCCGGGGGATGACCCTCCCCGTTACAGACCTCACACTCCTCGGGACGCTCGAGGGTGAACTGCTTTTCCGCACCGTCGTAGGCCTCCTCGAGGTCGATCTCGAGTTCGGTCCGGAGGTCGCGACCCTTCCGGGGACGACGGCGACCGCGGCCGCCACCGCCGCCGAAGACCTGCTCGAAGAGGTCGCCGAGGCCGCCGCCACCCATTCCGCCGCCGCCCATGCCGCCGAACGGGTCGCCGCCCATGCCGCCGGCACCGCCTTCGCTGGCGTCGAAACCGTGTTTCTCGGCCTGTTCGTACCGCTCGTGGCCCATCCGATCGTAGGCTTCCCGCTTCTCCTCGTCCGTCAGCACCTGTTTCGCCTTCTGGATCTTCTTGAACTTCTCCTCGGCGTCCGGGTCGTCGCTGACGTCCGGATGGTACTCCGTGGCCTTCTTCCGGTAGGCCTGCTTGATCTCCTCGGTGGAGGCGTCCCGACTCACACCGAGCACGTCGTAGAAATCCTCGCTCATTCGTTGTGCCCCGATACTCGCTTGCGCCACTTGAAACGAACGTTCCCTCGCGAAACCCGCCTCGAGGCCCTCTCGTGGCCCGACGAGTCGCTTCGGTTGCCGACCCTGCGACCGGGAGCGCTCACCGTCCAGTCCGAAACCCTACTCGTCGCACCTCCAATTATGCTACTCGGCACCAATGTTCGAATCGGGATGGCCCCGGCCTGTGCGAACTGCGGGGTGCGGGTCGACACCGTCAGCCGACACCACGTCTACCTCGAGACGGACGAGGTCGTCGAACTCGAGCTCTGCGAGGGCTGTCGGTACAAGTTCGTCACCGCGGAGTGGGTGACCGCCGTCGTCTGATCGTCGTCCCGGCGTGGACTACCCCTCGTCCCGCCGTCGCCATTTTTGTTCGTTCGGCTCGAGGGTCGGATATGGTCGCTGACGACCGGTACAAGGTGTTCGGCGTCTATCTCTCCGAGTCGGTTGCGGATTCCCTCGAGTCACACCTCTACGAGCGGGCGGGAATCGTCGACCTCGAGAGCTATCTCGAGGAGACGGCCGACTCGGTGCCCGCCGGCGACCCGGGGGCGGAGGCGATGGACGAGTTCGTCGCGGGCGTGCTCGAATCGTTCCCGGACCTCTACGACGCGGCCGCGTTCGAGTCCGCAGCGGCCGTCTCCCACGACGAGTTCGACCTCGTGCGACTCGCTGCCGCGCCCAGACGCGTCTCGGACCTGCGCGAGCGGTTTCAGGCCGCCGCGACGGTCCGAGACGCCGACCTGCAGACGATCCACACCGGAATCGTCGAGGCGGCACTCGAGCAGGCGACGCCCGACGAATCCGAGATCACAGGCGAACAGCCGACGAGGGACGACGTAGACTCGAGCGCGCAGCAGTAGGGATTCATGGACCACATTCCCCGAACGGATCCGGCGGCGTTTCCGACTGCAACTTTTCGGACGTGGGGCTGAAAGGTGCCGCCATGAACGTCACGGTGCTGACGACCGGCGGCACCATCGCCAGTACGGCCGGCGAGGGCGGCGCGACGCCGACCAAACGCGGCGAGGAACTGGTCGAGGCAGTACCCGAACTCGCCGAGGAAGCCGACGTGACCGTCGAGAGCGCCGCTCAGGTGCCGAGTTACCAGATGGACGCCGAAACCCTCGAGTCCATCGGCGAGCAGGTGGCGACGCTCGAGGACGACGTCGAAGCCGTCGTCGTCACCCACGGGACAGACACGATGGCCGAGACGGCCTACTACCTCGACGTCGCGAGACGGCCCGATCTGCCCGTGTTCGTCACCGGGGCCCAGCGACGCCCGGACGAGGTGAGCCCCGACGGACCCGCGAACCTGCTTACTGCCGTCCGTGCGGCGAAGGCAGTTCACGACCGCGACGCCAGCGGCGTCTTCGTCGCGTTCGACGAGACGATCCACGCCGCCCGCTGGGTCCGAAAGCTTCACACCTCGCGGCTCGGCGCGTTCGAGTCACCCGACGCCGGCCCCGTCGCGACGGTCGACCGGGACGCCGTCGTCTTCCGGCGGCAACCCCGAAGCGAGACCGAACCAGTACCGGCGACGTCGCTCGAGGCGACCGTCTACGCGGTTCGCAGCGGCAGTTGCGTGCCGGGCGATATGCTCGAGGCCGCCCTCGAGCGCGGCGCGGACGGCATCGTGCTCGAGGGGACGGGTCTCGGAAACGCGACTGTCGGACTGGGCGAGGCGGTTCGGGACACGCTCGAGGGCGGCGTACCGGTGGTCGTGACCTCGCGGTGTCCGGGTGGCCGGGTGGTTCCCGTCTACGGCGGCCCCGGCGGCGGTAGCACGCTTCGCGACCACGGCGCGGTGTTCGCGGGCGACCTCTCGACGGGCAAGGCGCGGCTCAGACTGATGCTCGCGCTCGCGGCGGGCGACGGGACGGCGGCGGTCCGGGACGCGTTCGCTCACCTCGAGGCCCAGCCCGAAGAACCGCGTGGCGGGTAGTCTACCGGGGACGGGCCGCTCGAGTTCGCGTTAGACGTACGGCCCCTCCGACTCGTACACCGACGGATCGTCCCGGTACTTCTCGGCGACGGTCTCGAGGGTGACGAACTCGGCGTTGTCGTGGCCCTGCACGTACCGGATGAACTCCTCGAGCAGCGGGATCATGTGTGGCAAGCCGTGGATGTCCGGGTGGATGGTGAAGGTGTAGACGCCAGCGCCGCGTCGGTCGTGTAGATAGTCGAACTGGCGTTTGTAGTACTGTTCGTACATCATCTCGGGGTCCTTGTAGCCGGCGTGGTAGATCGGCTGTTTGATGAACAACATCGGCGGGATGTCGTCGCGGTACCAGCTGATCGGAATCTCGACGACGTCCGTCTCCTCGCCGTACTGGTAGGGTTCCATCCACGTCTCGGGCGATTTGTCGTAGTCGATCTGCTCCCAGCTATCGCCCTCGCGCATCCAGCCCGGTTCGAACATCCGCTCCATGAGGCTGCTGTCGTAGTCGAACCCGTGTTTCTGGACCAACCCGGGCGTGTTCTCGCTGAACTCCCACCAGCTCGCGCGGTGACCCGTCGGCTCGGAGCCCGTCACGTCCTCGATGAGGTCGATGGAGGCCTCGAGGATGGCGTCCTCCTGCTCCCGCGAGAGATCGGTCGGGTTCTCGTGGGAGTAGCCGTGCACCCCGAGTTCGTGACCGGCGGACGCGACGGCCTCGATCTCGTTGCGGAACGTCTCGATGGTGTGGCCCGGGACGTACCACGAGGTGTCGATCCCCGTGTCCTCGAAGAGCGCGAGCATGCGCGGGATGCCCTCGTTGCCGGCCGCGAGCCCCCTCGAGAGGTCCGCGGGCGAGTCTTCGCCGCCGTAGGAGCCGAGCCAGCCGGCGACGCAGTCCGCGTCGACGCCGATGGCTACGTCGATATCTCCCATAGGCCGTCGCCACCGCGGAGCGAAAAAGAAGGCTGGCGTCGTTCGGTGAACTATCCCTGTCGCTGACCAGTCGGCGGTCAGACCTCCTGGCGTTCGTAGATGCTCACCCAGTGCTCGACGTACTCCGCCTCGTGCTCGCTCGCGTGCCGGTTGGCGTCGGCCCAGTCGGTACACTCCCGCTCGAGGTCACAGCTATCACACCGAAGCTGGTATGCCATACTCTAACGCCCAACGGTGGCGGGCTTAAACGTTCGGCGCGCGGCCGTCACACACCGGTCGGGAAACGCGGTTCGGACGATGGCTCGAGGGAAAACCGGTGGCTCGAATCGGTCGGACGAAAACGTCGGGAGACGAGGTCGGGGGATTTGAACTGCGCCCGAGAACCTGCGCCTTCGGCGCAGAACCTCGGTCTAGTTCGAATCTTCCGTAACAATTTCTCAGCGACGAGCGTCTCGCTCCGCTCGCCGCATGATGTCGCTGAGAAATGGGTTGGGGCAGATTTGAACTGCCGGCCTCCTCCATGTCAAGGAGGTGTCATAACCAGACTAGACCACCAACCCGCCTGGTTTCGCTCTCCGTGGCGTCCGTCGCCACGCTGTCTGCACTCGTTCGTTGCCGGCCACCGTAATTGAAGGTTTCGAATCGGTCGCCGTACGCGACTCCCCACCACGCACGGCGCTCCGATACGCTTAAGTTCATGTACTGATTTGTGCATTGTAAGACTACTACGTACATTGGTGTCCACTATGCAGGAGTACGTCGAACGGGTGACCGACGGAGAGGATCTCACACAGACGGACGCTCGAGCGGCCTCGACGGCCGTCTTCGAGGACGCGACGGAGGCACAGATCGGTGCACTGCTCGCCGCGTTGCGTTCGAAAGGCGAGACCGAAGCCGAGATCGCGGGCTTCGCGGAGGGAATGCGCGAGGCCGCGCGGACGATCTCGCCCGATCGCGACCCGCTGGTCGACACCTGCGGCACCGGCGGCGACGACTACGACACGATCAACGTCTCGACGACGAGCGCGATCGTCGCCGCGGGAGCGGGCGTGCCCGTCGCGAAACACGGCAACTACTCGGTCTCCTCGTCGTCGGGGAGCGCGGACGTGCTCGAGGAGGTCGGCGTCAACGTCGAGGCCGAACCGCCGGCGGTCGAGGCCGCCATCGAGGAGGACGGGATCGGCTTCATGCTCGCGCCGGTGTTCCACCCGGCGATGAAGGCCGTCATCGGGCCGCGGAAGGAACTCGGCATGCGGACCATCTTCAACGTACTCGGGCCGCTGACGAACCCCGCGGGTGCGGACGCCCAGATCGTCGGCGTCTACGACCCCGACCTCGTCCCCGTTCTCGCGGACGCTCTCGCACGCATGGACGTCGAGCGCGCGCTGGTCGTCCACGGCGCGGGCACCGACGAGATCGCCATCCACGGCGAGACCGTCGCGGCAGAAGTCGACGGCGACAGCGTCGAAGAGTACACCCTCGAGCCCGCCGACCTGGGCCTCGAGGAACATGCCATCGGCGACATCGCGGGCGGCTCGCCCGAAGAGAACGCTCGCGACATGCGCGGGATCGTCGACGGTGAGGTCACGGGAGCGAAACGTGACGTGATCCTCGCGAACGCCGGCGGCGCGATCTACGTCGCCGGGGAGGCCGACTCGCTCGAGGAAGGTGCGGCGATCGCCCGCGAGGCGATCGAATCCGGTGACGCCGCGGCGAAACTCGACCAGCTCCAGGCCGCGGTCCCGGAGCCGGAGGGACGATGACCCGCGTCAAGATCTGTGGCCTCACGAACGCCGAGGACCTCGAGTCGGCGGTCGACGCGGGTGCCGACGCGGTGGGATACATCTGTGACGTCTCCGTGGACACGCCGCGGGAGGTGTCGCCCGAGCGGGCGGAATCGTTGATCGCGGCGACGCCGCCGTTCGTCACGTCGGTCCTCGTTACGATGGCGAGCGACCTCGAGCGGACGGCCGACCTCGTCGCAGACCTCGGCCCCGACGCGGTCCAGCTTCACGGATCGATCGACGCAGAGAGGCTCTCGTCGTTCCGCGAGTCCGTCGACGCGTCGGTCCTGCTCGCGGTCGATGCCGACGACCCGACGACGGCCGAGAGCTACGACGAGGTGGTCGACGGCTTCGTGGTCGACACGGCCGACGAGGACGGTGCCGGCGGTACAGGCGAGACCCACGATTGGAGTCGAACGCGAACGGCCGCTCGAGAACTCGACTCGCCGGTCGTGCTCGCGGGTGGGTTGACGCCCGAGAACGTCGCCGAGGCCGTTCGAACCGTCGAACCGTTCGCCGTCGACGTCGCCAGCGGCGTCGAAACCGACGGCGGCATCAAGGATGCTGACGCGGTCGCGTCGTTCGTCGAACGCGCGACTCGAGCAGGAAAAGACCACGAACTCGAGGCCCAACCATGACGGAGACTGACGCCGATACGTCCGATCTCGTCTCGATCGACACCGATCGCGAGGCGTTTCGCGAGTTCGCCGGCGCTCCGGCCGACGGACCGGTAGTCGTCCGAACCGTCGCGACACTCGACGTCGAGACGACGCCGCTGGCGGCCTACGCCGCGCTCACCGGACGGGCCGCCTCGAACGACCGGGAGCGATCGCCCTACGCGTTCCTCCTCGAGAGCGCCGAGAAGACCGCCTCGAGCGACCCCGACGGCGCGTTCCGCCCGAGTTCCGCGGGGGCCGACCGCCACGCGCGATTCTCTTACGTCGGCTACGATCCCGAGGCCGTGGTGACGGTCGAGTCCGGCGAGGCCAGCGTCAAGACGCTGACCGACGACGCCTCGCTGACCGGCGTCGAGACCGATCCCGACGGGGACACCGTCGACGCGCTCCGGGCCGCCATGCCCGACGTGCGACTGGCGAACTTCCCCGATCACGACCGCCAGCACTTAGAGGGCGGGCTGGTGGGATTCCTGGCCTACGACGCCGTCTACGACCTCTGGCTCGAGGAGGTCGGTCTCGAGCGGCCCGAGTCGCGGTTCCCCGACGCGCAGTTCGTCCTGACGACGAAGACGCTCGCGTTCGACGAGCGGGAGGGAACCGTCTCGCTGGTCTTCACGCCGATCCTCGAGGACGGCGACGACCCCGATGCGGTGTACGACGCGCTCCAGGAGAAAGCCGCCGCCGTGGCCGAAACGCTGCACGACGCAGAGCAGCCCGACACGGGCGGCTTCGTCAAGGCGAACGAAACTGCGGGTCCGAAGGAGGAGTACGAGGAGAGCGTTCGCAAGGCAAAGGAGCACGTCCTCGACGGCGATATCTACCAGGGCGTCGTCTCGCGCAAGCGCGAACTCTACGGCGACGTCGATCCCCTCGGGTTCTACGAGGCGATGCGCGACGTCAACCCCTCGCCGTACATGTATCTGCTCGAGCACGACGACCTGACCGTCGTCGGCGCGAGCCCGGAGACGCTGATCTCCGTGCGCGGGCGCGAGGTCATGTCGAACCCGATCGCCGGCACCTGCGACCGCGGCTCGAGTCCGGTCGAGGATCGCCGGCTCGCGGGCGAGATGCTGGCCGACGAGAAGGAACGCGCCGAACACACCATGCTGGTCGATCTGGCGCGTAACGACGTGCGTCGCGTCTCCGAGGCGGGTTCGGTCCGGGTCGACGAGTTCATGAACGTCCTCAAGTACAGCCACGTCCAGCACATCGAGTCGACGGTGACGGGCCGACTCGCAGCAGACGCGGACGCGTTCGACGCGACGCGCGCGTCGTTCCCCGCCGGAACGCTCTCGGGCGCGCCCAAGATCCGCGCGATGGAGATCATCGACGACCTCGAGGCCCAGCCCCGCGGGCTCTACGGCGGCGGCGTCGGCTACTACTCCTGGACCGGCGACGCCGACTTCGCCATCGTGATTCGGACGGCGACCGTGGAGAACGAGGATGAGCGGGATCGGATCACGGTGCGGGCCGGCGCGGGACTGGTCGCCGACAGCGATCCGACCGCGGAGTACGAGGAGACGGAACAGAAGATGGGCGGCGTACTGGCCGCACTCGAGGCGATCGAAACGACCGCCGACCCGGCGGCGGACCGTGCCGACGCCCTCGAGACGCCGGAGGTGAGCCGATGACCGCCACCGCGGAAACCGACGCGACGTCGTCGGAGCACGACGAGACGGCCGACGCTCCCCGTACGGTCCTGTTCGTCGACAACTACGACTCGTTCACGTACAACCTCGTCGAGTACGTCAGTCAGCAGGCGGGTACCGATACTGAGGTGCTGAAGAACACGGCTTCGCTCGAGGACGTTCGTGCGGTCGATCCGGATGCCATCGTCATCAGCCCCGGTCCCGGTCACCCGGAGAACGATCGCGACGTCGGTGTCACGATGGACGTCCTCCGGGAGGTCAGTCCCGAGATTCCGACGCTCGGCGTCTGTCTCGGCCTCGAGGCGGCCGTCTACGAGTACGGCGGCTCGATCGGTCGCGCCCCCGATCCCATCCACGGCAAAGCGTCGGCCGTCGACCACGACGGCGAGGGGGTCTTCAGCGGTCTCGAACAGGGGTTCCGGGCCGGTCGCTACCACTCGCTGGTCGCCACCGAGGTGCCCGACTGCTTCGCCGTTACTGCGACCGCGGACCACGTCGACGAGACGCTGGTAATGGGGGTTCGCCACCGAGAGTACCCCCTCGAGGCCGTCCAGTTTCACCCCGAGAGCGTCCTCACAGCGGTCGGTCACGACGTAATCGAGAACTTCCTCGACGGCTGCTGATTCGCTCTTCTGTACCGATGTCCGCGCGACCGCAGACAGGTTGCGGTGGCCCTGAACCTCGCGGATAGTAGCCTGTTCGGGATACGAGCCGCGGATTTTCGATATCGATCACCGACGACGATTCGATGAGTGCGTCGTAACGGGACCGGATCGCGTGTATAGATGCGCGAGGAGTCGAATGAAACAGGTGAGTGCCACCGCCCGACGTTCAGTATCTCCGATAGTATCGGCAGAGACATAATGCAGTGCTGACGACAGTCTTCCCAGACGATGGAACCTGACGACCTGCTGAGGGTGATCGGGACGACGGAAACCGGGGCCGGTGTATCGACGAATCCGTCGTCGCGGTTCTCGATCCAGGGGCCGGGACGACTGCAAGGGTGGCACACGGACTGGCCTCACGCGTTTCGAACGAGGTGAGACAATGGCAACTTCATCGTTCTCGTGGCGGGACTGGGCGACCGTCATCGCAATATTCGGCATCGTCGTCTCGATCTCACCACTGGCGTTACTGGGAATCTCTGTCGCGCTGTCCGGACATCTTTCACTTTTCGGTGTTGGCGGCGTCGAAACCGACGGATCGACTACACAGGGAATCGTCACAGCTATCGGGGTTACCGTCATCGCAGTCGGCTACGGGACCTCCATCGTCGACTATCTGAAACGGGGATACTACGTCCTCGCGGCCGTGGTCGTCCTTCTCGTGGTCGGTGCAGTGACGCTCGCAGTCGCCGACGTGTTCCCATCGCTTGGAACCCCCGTTCGACTCGGTATCGTTCTCGCCTCGATACCCCTCGTTCCCCTCGGCAACAAAGGACTGCTCGAGGTGCGTGAGGTCCTCGAGGCCGCCAGAACCGATCCGGACGATTCGTCGTAACCGACGGTGATCACGCTCGTTGCGTTTGGAGAACGAAGCGTCCGTAGCTGCGCTTTCCTCGACGGTACTCGGAGACCGATCAGAAAAACGGCAGGAAAGAGAGATCCGTGATGCCGGCCGTGTAGAGGCCAGCGAGGACGATTGCAGCGACGATTCCGACCCGGACGGCGATCTTGACGGCGATTTTGAGCGCGATGACTGCCACCGCGAATGCGGCGAGGGCTGCCAATCCGAGCAACACCGGCTCGCCGGTCAGTGTCTCGAGCATACGTCTACCCCCGTAGCGAAGGGACGTAATCTTTCTGGATATCGTGACAAAATCGAGAACCGATCACTCTCTCTTCCCGGGCGGTTTCTGGCAGAACCGAAACAGAAAACCGCCAGCCAGCGGCCGGAATAGTCCGGTTCGCTTCCACTTTCAGTCCGCTCTGAAAATCATTAAGACGGTCGGTCACGTAGGGTTCTTCGAACACGAACGTGGCCGTTTCACCGGCTACCGAACTGAATCGAACTGGATAGAGACATCTCTCCAAGTAGAGTTGTCTTATTCCAAGAAAAGTTGGACGACAACACCACGCTTATGAGGGATGCATGAATACCGAACCTTCGTCACGAATGATGAGAGTCAGGACTCGGATTCGCACCGGAATCGCCGCGCCAGGCCGGGATAGTATCGAGGTGACCCGCGCATGAGCCAGCACGACATCACTGCGGAGGAGCTCACGCTTCCGATCAAGCGGACGGAGGGGGAGACGCTCGAGGAGCGCCTGACCGGAAACGCGTACCACAACATCCTCCCCGCCCGCTATCTCCGCAAGAACGCGGACGGGGACCTCATCGAGGAGCAGGAGGACCTCTTCGAGCGCGTCGGGAAGAACATCGCGCTGGCCGAGGCCGTCTTCGAGGCCCGCAAGCGCGACGCCGAGATCACGGTCACGCCCGATCAGCTCAAGCCCGACCACCCGCGACGCGACGAACTCGCCGAGGAGGTCTTCGGTGCGGGGACTACCGCGGGCGACGACGCAGAAACCACGCTATCTATCTACAACGTCAACAAGTTCGCGTACGACACGATCGTCCCCGAACTCCCTGACGGCATTCGCGAGCACGTCGAAGAGACCGCCGACGAGTTCCAGGAGATGATGGAGAACCTGGACTTCATGCCGAACTCGCCCACGCTGATGAACGCTGGCGACGAACTGCAGCAGCTCTCGGCGTGTTTCGTCGACTCCCCCGAGGACGACATCGACGACATCCACCAGACCGCCAAGGAGGCCGCCCAGGTCTTCCAGAGCGGCGGCGGCATGGGCTATGCCTTCTGGCGGCTGCGCCCGTACGGCGACGCGGTCGGCTCGACCGGCGGCATCGCCAGCGGCCCGATCACGTTCATGCGCACGTACGACCAGATGTGCGAGACGATCGCCCAGGGCGGCGCGCGACGTGGCGCACAGATGGGCGTCATGCGCGTCTCTCACCCCGACGTCATCCAGTTCATTCACGCCAAGAACAAGGACGTTTCGCTGGCCGAGACGCTGCGCCTGAACGACCCCGACGACTACACGCACACCTCCTTCCAGGAAGCTCTCGAGGAGGCTCGCGACCTCATCGACGAGGAGGGTCGCGTTCCGAAGCACCTCCGCAACGCCGTCGAGGGGCACCTCTCGAACTTCAACATCTCCGTCGGCATCACCGACGACTTCATGGAGGCCCTGCAGAACGGCGAGGAGTTCACCTTCACGAACCCGCGCACGGGCGAGCCCCACATCGCCACGGAGGAAACCAAAGAGCTCTACGAGATGTTCGGCCTCGGCGAGCACGTCGAGGTCGGCGAGGAACTGTCCGTCCCCGCCGAGGAACTCTGGGACGACATCGTCGAGGGTGCCCACGAGAACGGCGAACCCGGCGTGATCTACCTCGAGCGCGTCAACAAACAACACTCCTTCGACGTCGAGAAACATCCCGATCACCGGATTCTCGCGACGAATCCGTGTGTCACCGGAGATACGCTCATCAGCACGGAAAACGGTCTAGTCGAAGCCGAAGAGCTGTACGAGCGAGGGATCGCGCGTGATGTCGTAGTCGACGGACGTCTCAGTGAGGACCGCGTGAAGGAAGCTAGTAGCGTCTACAAGACCGGCGAGAAGGACGTCTACAAGCTGACTACCGAGGAAGGGTACGAGCTTCGACTCACTGCAGACCACCGCGTCATGACTGACGACGGTTGGGTCGAAGCACAAGATCTCGATACCGGCGATACAGTCCACATTCAGAATCGTAAGGGTGAATTCGGCCAACACGGAACCGCCGAAGAAGGCCGAACGCTCGGCTGGCTCGTCGGAGACGGCCACCTCAAGCACGGTGAAGAACGTGCCGTGCTGAACTTCTACGACGAGGACGCCGAGATTTCCGAAGCTCTCGCTGAGGACGTCAACGAGGTCGTTCGCGAGCCGCTCGGTAACGCAAACTACGACATCGGAGTCAACGAGATAACTCGTGACGACGGATACCGCGGTGCGCAGGCGATCGAACAGCGCATTCGATCTGCTCGCCTCTACGAGTACGCCGAGGAAGTCGGCCTCACAGAGGACAAACTCCAGGTCCCCGATGCAGTGATGCGCGGCAGTGAGGAGATGGCGCGCGGATTCCTCCAGTCGCTGTTCACTGCGGACGGATGCGTTCAGGGCAACGTCGAAAAAGGCGTCTCGGTTCGCCTGTGGAGTTCGGATGCTAATCTGCTCGGCGACGTCCAGCAGCTCCTCCTCAACTTCGGAATCGCCAGCAAGATCTACGAAAACCGCAAGGAAGCAGGGACTCGAGAACTCTCAGACGGCAACGGGGGAACGAAAGAGTACGAGACGAAGGATCAGCACGAACTCGTCATCGTCAAGGATAACCTCGAGCGGTTCGCCGACGAGATCGGGTTCCTGCTCGATTACAAGACCGACGCACTCGAGCAGCGTCTCTCGGAGTACGACCGCGGTCCGTACAGCGAACGATTCGAGGCGACCGTCGAAGCCGTCGAACACGACGGACACGAAGCAGTCTACGATCTGACCGAGCCGGATACGCACTCGTTCGTTGCCAACGGTCTCGTCGTCCACAACTGCGGGGAACAGCCACTCGAGGAGTACGAGGCCTGTAACCTCGGGCACATCAACCTCTCGACGCTGGCCGACCTGGACGCACCCGACTGGCGTGTCTGGTACGACGAGCACGGCGACGAGTACGACTCGCTCGAGGACGCCGTCGACGCCTTCCTCGCGGAGGCCGTCGACTTCGAGGAGTTCGATCGGCGCATCGAGATGGGGACGCGGTTCCTCGAGAACGTCGTCACGATGAGCGACTTCCCGGTCGAGAAGATCGAGCAGAAGGTCCGGGAGATGCGCAAGATCGGGCTGGGAATCATGGGGCTGGCCCAGCTGTACATTCAGCTGGGCATGGAGTACGGCAGCGAGGCCTCCAACGAGGTCGCGCGCCAGTTGATGCGTCACATCAACCACACCTCGAAGTGGACCTCCCACGAACTCGCCGAGGAGCGGGGCAGCTTCGACGAGTGGGACAAGTCCAAGTACGCCAACCCAACCGAGTACCGCGAGTGGTTCGAGAAGCAGACCGGCCTCGACGCCGACGACTGGGCCGAGGGGTTCCCGATCCGGAACCACAACACGACGACCATCGCGCCGACCGGCACCACGAGCATGGTCGGCAACACCACCGGTGGCTGTGAGCCGATCTACAACGTCGCCTACTACAAGAACGTCTCCGACGACGTCCAGGGCGACGAGATGCTCGTCGAGTTCGACGACTACTTCCTGCGCGTCCTCGAGGACAACGACATCGACGTCGAAGCAGTCAAGGAGGAGGCCCAGGAGCAGATGGCGACCAACCAGTTCGAGGGCGTCGAGGGCCTCTCGACGGTACCCGACGCCATCGGCGAACTGTTCGTCACGACCGGCGACCTCTCGGCGAAAGAGCACGCCGGCGTCCAGGTCGCCTGCCAGGAGGGCGTCGACTCCGCCATCTCGAAGACCGTCAACGCACCCAACGACTCCACGCTCGAGGACGCCAAGGAGGTCTTCGAGTACATCTACGAGCACGGCGGCAAGGGCGTCACCTACTACCGCGACGGCACCCGCAGCAAGCAGGTGCTGACGACTCGCGCCGAGAACACCGACTTCGCCGACGAGACCGAGGCCGCCCAGGCCCTGGTCGAGCAGATCGACGAGATCTTCGGCGGCCTCGAGGAGTTCCTCGAGAGCGAGGAGGTCGCCGACGTCCTCGAGGCGGACGTCGACTCACTGGTCGGCGACGACGGCGAGAAGCCGGTTCACGTCGACTTCACCGAGAAACGCGAACGACCCGACGCCCTGCAGGGCGTCAGCCAGCGCATCGACACCGGCTACGGCAAGGTCTACGTGACGATCAACGAGGACCCCGAGACCGGCCAGCCGTTCGAACTGTTCGCGAACATCGGCCACTCCGGCGGCTTCACCAACTCCTTCACCGAGGCCCTGGCGAAAGTCATCTCGACCTCGCTGCGCTCGGGCGTCGACCCCGAGGAGATCGTCGACGAACTCTGCGGTACGCGCTCGCCGAAGGTCGCCTGGGACAAGGGCGAACAGATCCAGTCCATCCCGGACGCCATCGGCACCGCGATGCGTCGCTACCTCGAGGACGAGATCGACAAGCCGTACCCGACCCAGCAGACCCTAGAGGAGTCGGCCGACGCCGGCGCTGTCGACCGTCAGACCGACGGCGGTGCGGCCGCCGCGAGTAGCGAATCCGGGGACGCCACGCAGGACCTCATCGACGCGGGCGAGTCGCCCGAGTGTCCCGAGTGTGGCTCGCTGTCGCTGTACTACTCGGAAGGCTGCAAGACCTGCGAGTCCTGTGGCTGGAGCGAGTGCTGAGCCGGGCGTAGCGTCCGACTGACGGGTTCGTTCTTTCGATTCGCGTTTCGGCTCGAGACCACCGATACTACTTAGCGACTGGCTCCCCGAGACGGACGTATGAGTTCCGGCGACGAGGGGACGGACCGGGGATCGAGCGACGGACCGCTCGAGACCGGGGCGAACGGCGCGCCGACCTGTCCACACTGTGAGGCGCTGCTGTACGAGCGCCACTGTAAGTACGTCTGTCCGCAGCACGGGCCGATCATCGACTGTAGCGATCCGTTTCTGTAGCCGACCACGGTAGCGAATCAGCTATCGAGCGACCGCTTTCCGTCTCGAGCGTTGACCCGCGTCTGGAGGGCTCTGTAGACGGGACCGGCGAGTAACGCCGCGGCGGCCAGTCCGCAGACGACCGAGAGTTCGAGACCGAGGTCGCCGAGTCCACCGGTCGTAATCGTCGCCGCGGAACTGCCGACGACGACCGCTGCGATCGTCCAGGGGAGTTCGCCGATGGCCGTGCCGGCGAGGAAGTACCGCAGTTGGACGCCGCTGGCTGCGGCCGCACAGGTCGCGACGTCGGATGGAATCGGTGCGAGACGGGAGGCGATCACCCCTCGAAGGGGACCGGCCGTTCGGTAGTACCGTTTCGTCACCCGCGCGGCGCGGTCGATCACGCCGCCGAGGGAGCCGCTCGAGGACAGTGGGCCGGTCGAGCCTCGCCCGGGATCCATCACCCGGCGTGCCACGAGAAAGACCGGGGTGACCGTCACGAGGACGCCGAGTAACGCGATCGGAACGCCCATCGCGACCCCGAAGCCGTAGCCGGCGACGATCGCGAGCGGCGTCGTCGGCCAGGCCAGCAGCGGCCGAACGAGGTAGAGAGCGGCCACGACGGCTCCGAAAACCACGGGATCGGCCGAAAGCGTCTCGAGCGTCCCGATCACGGCCGACGGCGAGACGAGCAGGCCGGCCACGAGGATCGAACTGACCAGCGCGAGTCCGACGAGCGCGCGGGTCGACGGCGTCGACATCGATCGGAGTTTTCAGTCGAGTGTTGAAACTTTTGTGTCTCGCGGCGGTTCCGGTCCGATGCAACGGTTATACGAGTTACTGTGGGTCAGTTCCCGTGCAACTGCAACCCGGGCGGCGGGTGCGCCGGTAAACCGTTACAGTAATCCGTATATTCGACCAGCCCCGACAGCACACACCGATGGATCGGGACGAGTCAACGGGTGGGGGCTACGACGGCATCGACGACGACCGGGTCGAACTAGGACTCGCGTTGCTCGAGCGCCTAGAGCACGAGTCGTTGCCGCTCGCTGACGTCGTCGATCGGATCGAGACGGTGACGACCGATCCGACGGTCACCCGGACGATCCTCGACGAGGCCGAACTCCGGGGGATCGTCGCCCGCGAGGACGGCATCGTCCGCCCGAAGAGTCGCCAGTACGTCAGTTTCGATAGCGACGTGATCACGAAAGAGGGGGAGTTCACGTGCCAGCGGTGTGGTTCGAGCCTCTCGACGGGGTACTTCATCGACCTCGAGGCGGGAGAACTGGGACCGTTCGGTTCCTCGTGTATCCGAAAAGTGACGGGACGGGAGTAACTCGCGAGTGCAGCGTCGCCTGCTTACCGTCCCTGGCGGAGTTCCGCGATCAACTGTTCGATCGTCTCCTGCTGTGCTTCGATGCGTTCGGACTGGGCTTCGACCGCCGTCTCGAGTGCCTCGAGGCGCTCGAGAATCTCGGCGTCGGCGTCTCCGCTCGTCGGGTCACTCTCGACGACCGCCTCGTCGGTAGCGTCGGCGTCCTCGAACACGTCGCCGGCCTCGACGGTAGTCGAGGAGGTGTCCGATCCCGACTCAGTTTCGAACTCCCAGTCGCTTTCGGCGGCGGTGTCGCCGCCGTCGTCCGACTCGACAGGACCTCCGGCAGTCGACTCGGCCGTCGTGGCCTCGCTGCCTGCCGACTGCGTGGTCGTCTCGGCGGCGGCCTCGCCCTCGTACTCCTCCGGTTCGGGCGGGTCCGCGTTCAGCGGATCGACGCCGTCGCCGAAGTCCATCGACGACTCGGACTCTTCCGTCCCGTCGTCGTCGACCAGCGCGTTCAACTCCTCGAGCGAGTCGACGTCGTGGTACTCGAAGAGCGCTCGTTTGAGTCGTTCGCTGAGGTCGTCGGCCTCGTCGTTCGGGGCCTTGATTCGCTGTGGGCGGCCGTCGACCTCGAGAACGATCTGGGTCGCGACGCTGCCGGCCTCGAAGTCGAGGTTCGTGACGTCGCCGTAGTGATACTCCTCGTAGTCCTCGTCCCAGACGGCGCTGCCGATGTGTTTGACGAGGCGGTCGCTCGTCACGATCAGCGTGAGTTCGCTAAAGCGGTAGGTCTGGACGACCGTCTCGCCGGCCTCGGTGATGTCGTTGCCGTTCAAGACGCCCGCGAGAACCGGATGTAACGCCGCGTCCGTCTTGCTCGAGGGGATCGTAAACTCCGAGGTGCCTTCGAGGGGGTACTCGAGCGTGAACGTGGTCTTTCGGCGCCCTTCCGAGAGGGTGAGCCGATCGGCCTCGTGGGAGAACTCCTCGACCGATTCGTCGCTCAACAGTCCTTCGGCCCGATAGACGAGCGTTCGCGTCGGCGTGACGAAAAGTTCGTCCTCACCGCCGAGAGAGACCCGCGTCGCGATTTCCTCGCCGTCGAGAGTAGACTGAACGATACCGGGAACGCTCATGTCGCGGTAGTTCGTACGACCCTGTGATAAATCCGTGGGTCGGACCTGTCGGCCACGCGGACGTTCCCGAACGACCTCCGTGGGTCGCCGTTGCACGGCGACGCCGAATGAGAAGGTTAAAGAAATGCAGTCGACTACGGGAAACTGAGCCCGGGTGGCTTAGCTGGACATAGCGCCGCACTCATAGGGTTCAGAGATTCGGTGCGGTTCGCCTTGGAAGCCTCCGTGTCCCGAACGAGGACCGCCGAGCCTCGAACCTGGGACATGCGGAGATCGAGGGTTCGGAGCCCTCCCCGGGCACTTTTCCGATTCGTCACGAGTCGAAGACGAGTGACAACTCTCGGAAAAGTGCTCGGCTCGCTCCGAACCCGTAGGTCTTGCGCGAACGGAGTGAGCGCAAGGCAGGAAAGGCGAACGCAGTGAGTCTTTCCGTGGTTCGGAGCCCTCCCCGGGCACTTTTCCGATTCGTCACGAGTCGAAGACGAGTGACAACTCTCGGAAAAGTGCTCGGCTCGCTCCGAACCCGTAGGTCTTGCGCGAACGGAGTGAGCGCAAGGCAGGAAAGGCGAACGCAGTGAGTCTTTCCATGGTTCGGAGCCCTCCCCGGGCATTTTCACGATGGAGTAATGAACGCAGAGGGTTCATCCGTGATTCGATAGCCCTCCCTGACCACTCACGTTCTCCGCGATGTTACAATCGGGCGATATATAGCAGGTTCTGTACCACGAATAACGAGATGTGGTGGAAGCCGTTCCCGTTCGACTACCCGACGATACCACCAGATGCATCAGGTACGTAGCAAGTTGCTCGGACGGGGCAACGAGTGACAGGTAGTTGCCAGTAAATCGCCAGTGGTTTTATTTACGTCCGTAGTTGTGGTTGTATTATGGGGATTGGGGAGAAACCGAGCCTCAGCATCGTCAATCAAGTCGCCGCTGCGGAAGGGATCGATCCGTTCGACCTCGAGCCACCGCTAGGCGAGGTGGTCGATACGGACGCGCTCGATGCCCTCGTAGCGTCGACTCGGGCAGAGGCAGACGTGACGGTCGAGTTCGTCTACCGGGGTCGACCCGTTCGCGTGGACAGTACTGGGACTGTCGACGTCGGCGAGGCGACCGTCACGGAGGAGGCACGGACCGACTGATCGTCCCCCGGAAGGTCAGCCCACCTCGCTCGAGCGAGGTCGAACAGCCGGTCGTAGCGGTTGCCAGTAGCCGCCTCCGAGTGGGTTGACAGGATCCGACAATACGATCCGCGATCGCGCCGATTTCGTTCGGTTACGTTTCCACGCGAATCTCGCCGTCTGCCCCGACCGTGACCAGACAGCCCTGATACTCGAAGGTCACCGAGCCTCGGGTTCGAGCGCCGTCGGCGTGTGGCTCGAACAACCGCTCGAGCGCGTCCGTATCGATCGCGTCGTGCAGTGTCTCGAGTTCGGTGACGTCGACGCCACGGGCGGTGGCGACGGCGTCGGCGACCACGACCGTCAGCGGGTCGTCCGTGGAGCGATCGTACTGTACGGTAACGGCGGATTCTCCCTCGTCCGTTCGCAAACGTGTTGGTGTCATCTGTATTCCATCGCCCCCGCGTTCGGAAGACAGTCGGTTTTCGATGTTCTCCGTAATGAGTATGGTTATTATTTTTGTAACTGGAACGAGCTAGATTCGAACGTATCGTTAGGAATTGTGGGACTTCCCCATACACTGTTGCGAAGGCGACGACGGAACTGGCGATAGCGCCACCGGAGTCGTCGGGATCAGTACCCGATCGCGACGCCGTCTTTCCGCGGTTCCGTCGCTCCGCTGAGCGTCCCGTCGGTCCGCCGGACCAGTTGGGCACCGCCGAACATGACCGGCGGCAGGACGCCGACGTCGTGGCCCTTCCGTGCGAGTTTCGCCTTCGACGGAAGTCGCTCCTCGACGCCGAGGGTGCCGTCCTCGCGGTAGCGCCATCGCGGCGCGTCGAGCGCTTCCTGCGGCGTCATCCCGTAATCGACGAGATTCGACAGGACCTGGACGTGTCCCTGGGGTTGCATGTACCCGCCCATGACGCCGAACGCCATCCAGTCGTCCTCGTCGAGTTTCGCCACCGCGGGGACGAGCGTGTGGAAGGGGCGTTTGCCCGGTTCGAGGCTGTTCGGGTGGTCCGGGTCGAGGGAGAACGACGCGCCGCGGTTCTGGAGTGCGATGCCGGTGTCGCCCGCGACGAGTCCGCTGCCGAACCCGGCGAACCGCGAGTTGATGTAGGAGACGAGGTTTCCTTCCTCGTCGCCGACCGTCAGCAAGACGGTGTCGGCGTCCTCGGCGTTCGCGTTCGGCACGCCGATTTCGGGGTTCGAGATCGGCGTTTCGCCGATCGCTCGCGCTCGCTCGCGCGCGTAGGACTTCGATTCGAGCGGCGGGATCTCCTCGAACGCGGGATCCGTCACGTAGTGGTGGCCGTCCACGAACGCGAGTTTCGTGGCCTCGGCGAACGCGTGGATCCGCTCCGGCGAGTCGTAGGGGTGATCGCCCGCACCGATCTCCTCGGCGACGTTGAGCGCCTCGAGGGCGATCAGCCCCTGGTTGTTCGGCGGCAGTTCGTAAACCTCGACGCCGTTGTAGGTCGTGCTCACGGGGTCGACGAACTCGGGTTCGAAACCGGCGAGATCGTCGTGGGTCATGAACCCGCCTGCGGACTGGATCTCCTCGACGATGGCGTCGGCGATCTCGCCCTCGTAGACGACGTCAGCACCCCGTTCGGCGATCTTGCGGAGCGACTCGCCGAGTTCCGGGAGCCGAACGGTCTGTCCCGGATCGGGGCTCTCGCCGTCGAAGAGATACGCCTCGCGGGCGTGGTCGTCGGTGAACAGCCGCTCCGCACCGCTCCAGTGATGGGCGATGACCGGCGAGACGGGATACCCCTCGGTCGCGTACTCGATCGCGGGCTCGAGCACCTCGCCCAGCGATTTCCGGCCGAGTTCCGCGACGGTCAGTTCCCACCCACGCGCCGTCCCGGGGACGGTCACCGCGTGGGGACCGAGAAACGGCATTTCCAACTCGTCGGCGTCCGCGTCCCCGTCGACCGCGTAGCCGCGGGACTCGGGATAGTACGCGCTCGGATCGTCGTGGCTCTCGAGGGCCTCGCGGACGCGGTCGATGGTCGCGCCCTCCGGGGCGGGTCCACACGAGCGCATCGCCCCGACCTCGCCGTCGGCCGTGCGGTAGAGCGCGAAGACGTCGCCCCCGAGGCCGGTCGACGTCGGTTCGACGACGTTGAGCGTCGCGGCGGTCGCGACCGCCGCGTCGAAGGCGTTGCCGCCGTCGCGCAGGATCTCCAGCCCCGCCTCCGCGGCCAGCGGCTGGCTCGTGGCGACCATCCCGCGGTTCGCGTACGCCGTCGATCGCCGCGACTCGAATCGATCCAGATCGACTTGTTCGTCCATGCACGGGCTACGTTCGAGCCCGGACTAAAACGTTGGCGAGGCGGCCAACTGTTCGTGCACTCCGGGGACGGTAGAGCTCACTCGAGCGAGAGCGGCGCGTGCTCGAGTCGGTAGCCGTCCTCGATCTCCTCGACGTCGGCGACCTCGCGCAGGCGGATGTCCCGTTCCATCTTCGTCACGACCGGGGTGTCGTAGTACGTGGCCTCGTACTCGAAGGAGTCGCCGGCGGTCCGTCGCTGATCGACGAACTCCCGGTGGCGGGCCAGCCGGGTTCGGCCGACCGACCGGGAGAGCGCCGGGACGTCGTCGATGCGGTCCTCGAACGCCTCGAGGAAGGCCTCCTCGAGTTCGTACCCCACTGAGTGTCGGCCGGCACACATCGCGGCCAGGGTCGTCGTCCCGGTCCCCCAGAACGGATCGAGCACGGTGTCGCCGTAGGCCGAGTACATGCAGATTAGCCGGTAGGGAATCTCGAGCGGGTAGGCGGCCGATCGCTCGCGGAGGTCGTCGCCGGCGTCGAACTCGAGGGCCTGGAGTTCGCCGTTGACGTCCGTCCAGACGTCCGAGAACCACCGGTTTCGTTCCTCCCAGAAGAAGGCGGCCTCGTACCGACTGTCCGCTCCGGGCTCGAACGAGCGGCGGTCGTCACCCTTCCGGAAGAGCAGGACGTACTCGTGTTCTAAGGTGACGTAGGCGTTCGGCGGCAACGTTCCGCTCCCCATGAATTTGGCGGCGCTGTTGGCCGGCTTCCGCCAGAGGACGTCCGGGAGCGGTTCGAAGCCCCGGGCCTCGAACGCCTCGAGCACCCGGGCGTGGTTCGAATAGACCCGAAAGCTCCCGTCGAGCGATCGGGTCGCGTCGCCGACGTTGATGCAGGCGATGCCGCCGTCGACGAGTACCCGCTCGAGTTCGTCCCAGACGCGATCCAACTGGGCGTGCATCGCCTCGAACGCCGCGGTCCCGTCCCCGTCCTCGAGCGCGTCGGCGACCGCCGGATCGAGCTCCGCGAACAGCTCGTCCCACATCTCGATCATCGGATACGGCGGCGACGTGACGACGAGTTCGACGGACTCGTCGTCGACGTCGGAGAGGCGACGAGAATCGCCGACGAACACGCGATGGGTCGTCTCCATTACCTGGCACTGTCCCCGTCGGCCCCTTAGCTCCTTCGTCACCGACGGCTGGCGATTCCGGGGCCGAACACGACCCGTTCGACTCGAGAGAGACGCGAGTCCCGTCGCAATCGGCTTCGATGCGATCCTGGATACCGCTCCTGATGGCTGGTGGGAAGCGGGGCGAACCGTTACTCTTCGGTCATTTCGTCGTCTTCCGCTTCGAGTTCCTCCTCGTCTTCGTCGGACTCGTCGGAGGCTTCTTCCTCCTCCTCGCCGCTCGTGGCCGGTTCGAACTCCTCGATCGGTTCCCACTCCTCTTCCTCGCCGCCCGAGAGCTGTCGTCGCACCAGCACGGCGGCGACGCCGATGGCACCCAGCGCGAGGATGAGCCGGGGCAAACTGCGGCCGGAGTCCTCGTCTGCCGTCGGCTCCGGTTCCGCCTCCGTCTTGGCTTCCATCGCCTCCTCCGCGACGTCCTCGATGATTTCGGGCTCCTGAACGTCCTCGAGCGAAGGCGTCTCGATCTCACCTGAGCTCTGGCCGACGGCGAACCCGAGGGCCGCGCCGAGGCCGAACGCCGCACCGATCAACGGGAGACGGCGGCCGCTCGGCCGCGCGCCGGACTCGTCGACGGCCTCGAGGATCGAATCCCGAAGCGGGCTATCGAGGCCCATCTCGACGGCTTCTTTGACGACGAGTTCGGAGAGCGACTGGTCCTGTTGTTCCGTTTCGGGCATAATCCGCTTCGATGTCAGCGGCGCATATAGTTCTGTTCACCGTTGCGACGGGTTTACTGCCATCGCGTAGCGTTAAACGGGGCGTACGCTTCTCGTCGCCGTCGGTAATCGTAAATTACCTACCGGGTTTCGTTCGTGAGGAGTGGTCCGAACGGGTACGTGGGGTATCGAGTAGCGGCATCGATCGATCGAGCGAACGGAGCGATCGGACCGTCAGCCTGACACCAGAGTAGCCGGTCGAGCACTCGTCCGGTCGGACCGACGACCACCCCTCTCTGACCACCCGAAACGTCGTGTTACCCCGCTATAAAGTCACGAGCGCGTCGCATTCGTGCTGAGTAATGGGTTGCATAACGAAAGCCGTCGTGACCGAACTGGGGGTAATGAGCGTCATTCGTCAGCCGGGGATGCTGGGGCGGACGACCAGGCGTCGCCTCGTCGGCGTCACGGCCGCGCTGACGACGGCAGCCCTGGAAACCCTCGCCGTCGTCAGCTGGTTCGGCCTCGTGTCGGGCTCTCCATCGGCGTCGACGGCGCTGGGAGGGCTGGGGATTCTCTTCTGCGGATCGCTGCTCCGGACCGGGATCTTCGGCCGGACCGTCGGCGAACTGGGTGATCTCCTCCAGCCACCCAGGGTGGGAGCGGCGCTGGCGCTGACCGGAGGGTGGGTGCTCTGGCTGTTCGTCGCCGACGCCGTCGGCGGGCGAGCCGGCGTCGTGGCCGGGACCGTCGTCCTGGTCGTCGTCCTCACCGGCCAACTGTCGCTCGAGCGCCGGGCGTTCTCGCTCCGAGCGCCGCGGTCCGTGTTGCATCCGCTGGTGGCGCTCGTGGTCCCGGCCCTGTTGCTTGCAGCCGGGGGAGCGGTGTTGCTCGCGTCCGCCCAGGTCGCCGACTGGACCGTTGTCTCCCCGCCGCTCTCGCTCGAGGTCACGACGGTGGTCGTACAGATCGACGCGATCCAGCTCGGTGCCGTCGGGTTTGCCCTCTGTGCCGTACTCGCTCACCAGTGGCGCTTTCAGCGAACGCTCGACCCCTGACAGCGCCGGCGCTCCGCTCGCTCTCGAGTGCGTACGTACAACTGGGCGGCGACGCCGAAAGCAACCGCTAGTAGCGAGGACCGACGTCCGCCATTTTCGAGAAACTACGTCCTGGCTGTCGTCGGACCGGGAATCAGTATCGTTCCGTAACAGCGGACGACGACAGCGGAACGTCACGGAACAGAAGGCTCGAGAGACGGAGCCGGTCGTCGATCAGTCCTCGAGATTCACGTAGGTGATCGTCTCGGAGTCCCGGTAGACGACGCCGACGACGATCGGATCGCGTTGGGGGTTCGCGCTGTCCTCGTCCGTCAGGTCGACGGTCGTCGCGTCGCCCTCGGAAACCGTCTCGTGACCGTCCCAGTCGGTGGGTTCGCGCATGGTGGGCTCGGCGACGACGCCGAGATCGGTGGCGTCGATCGCGTCTCCGCCTGTGTGTTCGACGGTGAGTTCGCCGGCCTCCTCGTCGTAATCGACGTCGAACTCGGCGTCGGGGGCGACGACGTGTTCGAGAACCTCCCGTGGGTCGTCCGGAACGGTCCACTCGAGGGTGAGTACGGTGCCGACCTCGAACTCGCCGAGTTCGAATTCGTCGCCGTCGGTCAACGTGTCGTAGTGGTCGGCCGGCTGGACGGCTGCGGGCTCGCCGTCGACGAGCACCCGGAAGTTATCGGCGTCGCGGCTCACGTGCTCCCGGTAGACTGCGACCAGCCCGTTTTCGCGCTCGTCGACGCTAAACGCCCACCGTGGCTCCGCGCGGAACCGGAAGATCGACCTCGACGAGACGTAGTTGTCGCCCTCCTGAACGAGTCGTACGGAGACCCGGTCCTCGACGTCGACGTCCTCGAGGACGACGCTGTCGCCGTCGGTCAGCGTGTCGTGCTCCTGGGCAAACAGCTCCTCGTCGGTCCTCGTCTCGTCGCCGCGGAGGGCGACCGTCAGGTTCGACGGATCGCCCGGCTGTTCGCCGGTGTAGACCAGTTCGATCTCCTCGGCGTCGGGATCGTATTCGGCGTCGAACGACTCCCGACCGGCCGTAGTCTGCCCGATCGGCTGCTCGGTATCCTGGGGCCCCACCCAGACGAGTTCGACGTGTGCGACGGGTTCGACGTCGACCGTGAACGCGTCGCCGGGTTCGAAGGTATCGAACTCGTCGGACGGCTGCGTGCCCGCCGGTTCGCCGGCGACACGAAGCTCGAGTTCGTCGGCGTCGATCGCGTCACCGTCCGGCCCCTCGTCCCGATCCGTATACTCCACCGTGACGGTTCCATCGCTGTCGTCGTACGAGAGGTCGGCACGAGCAGTGGGCCGGACGATCTGTTCGGCGATGACCTCGGGGTCGTCGGGCTCGAGCCACTCGACGGCGACGTGCGTCCCGTGTTCGATGTCCCCGAGGTCGACCTCGTCGTTCTCCGAGAGCGTGTCGGTGACGTCGGTAAACTGCACGTCGGCGGGTTCGCCCTCGACCAGCACGCGGAACTCGTCGGCGTCGCGTTCGACGTCACTCCAGTAGCGGGCGACGACGGAGTCGTGGCGACTGGAGAGACGCATGCGCGGCGGACGGACGCGGAAGTAGACCAGCGACCGGCGTCCCCGGTTCGGGTTGGCCGGCACCGACAGGCGGAGCGAGACTCCGTCACCGAGGGTGACGTCCTCCGCGACGATCGTATCGCCGGCGGTGAGCGAGCCGGAGACGTCGATCGCCGACTGCTCGGCCTCGGCCGACCCCTCCTCCTGTCGCACCAGTTCGAGGAGGTCCGGATCGGCCGCGAGTTCCCCGACGTACGTGATCTCGACGGCGTCGTTCTCGAGGTCGTGAGTCGTCTCGAACGACTCAGAGCCGACGAGCGTCGTATCGTAGTAGTAGTACACGTTCTCGGCTTCGTCGAACCAGCGCAGGCCGACGTCAGCCAGCGGGCCGGTCTCGAGTTCGAAGGTGTCGCCTTCGGCGAACGTCGCGTGCTCGTCCGCGAGTTGCTCGTCCGCGAGTTCGCCGTTGTTCCACACCTCGAGCATTGCGGTGTCGATCGGTTCGCCGTGGTCGTGTTCGAACGTGACGGTACCCTCGTCGGCGTTCGAGCGGGCGCGGATTCGCGCGTCCGGTGCGGCGTCACGGTCGCGCTCGGGGGGCTGTTCGACGACGGCCTCGACGTGGACGAAGCGATCGCCGTTCGGTTGCTCGAACGTCGTCTCGAGGACGTCACCCTGCTCGAGCCGTTCGATTCGTTCGCGAACCCACTCGCCGTCGACCTCGACGTCGGCGTCGTCGGCGAGGTGGAGGACGTACTCGGTCTCGAGGGTGTCGTCGTCGGTTCGCTCCGAGGGCGGCACCTCCCGGCCGGTACCGATCGCTTCGACGACGTCGCCGTCGAACTCGTGGTGCGGTATTTCGGAGAAGTCGGGGACGAACGTAACGTACGACTTCGAGTCCAGGAACTCGAACGTCGATTCAGTCGTTTCGGGATCGGTGATGACGGTCGGTTCGTCGCCGTTTGCTGCCGCGATGGCGGTTTCGACGACGGCAGTCCCGTCGCCTTCCGCGGCGACCAGGCGGCCGTCCGTGGCCGCGAACGTTCCACCGTCGACCGTACCGACGGTCCAGCCGTCGATCTCCTCGTCGCCGTCAGGTCGGTCGAACGAGCCGCTGATAACGGCGATCGTCGTCTCCTCGCCGAATGCGATGGCCGTTTCCGCGACCGAATCGGCGTCGATATCGTCGATCTCCGCGGACACGCCGTTGATTCCGACGTAGCCGGGCCACGCCTCCGAATCGCGGAGGTCCACGTATATGAGGTGCCGATAGCTCGTGTCGAGGGCCGATTCGCCGGGAACCAGTTCGAGAACGGACTCGAGGTCGGACGGGAGGGACGTCCGACCCTCGTCGTCAGCGTCGGCCGTCGCTGCGCCGGCGTATCCGGAGAGGGCGATCGCTGCGACGGTCCCGCTTCCGACGATCAGTTCGCGTCTTCGCATACCTGACTCTTCAGAATCTTTTCCCTTCAATCTATTGGAAATGTAACCCGTTCCGTAATCGTGTGCCACGACGACGGACAACTCGTTGTCGGTCCCCACGTTCGAGTGGTGACGCCGGGAGCAGGAGATAACCGTGACCGTTGACGTCGGGAGCAGGAGATTATCGTCGGAGGCGCGCACGAACCCCGTCGTCGCCTCGTTCGATCTCGACGAGTTCGTCGTCCACGAGGTCTCCGAGCAGTCCCTCGAGCCACTCGCGACCGTACTCACCGTCGGGCGCGTAATCGACGCGGATGCGGTGGCCGAGCGCGTCGAGTTCCAGTTCGTCGTACTCCCGGAGCGTGGCGATCACGCGGCCCCGGAACTGCCGGCGACTCCCCTCGAAACTCGGCTGGGTCGGTACGTCCGGCGCGGTGAAGTCGCCGCTGGCGTAGGCCGAACACCACTCGCGCCAGGGACAGCCGGTTTCGTCACAGCGGGGCGTCTGCGTACAGGCGACGCCGCCCAGTTCCATGATCGCGTTGTTCCACACCCGCGATTTCCCGTGGGGCATGAGGTCGCTCGCTGCGTCCTCGAAGGCCGCGTCGTCGTCCGGGACGTCGAACGCCCGGTAGCAGACCCGTTTGACGTTCGTGTCGACGACGGCGTCGCCGTTGTTGAACGCGAAGCTCGCGACCGCGTTGGCGGTGTAGGGGCCGACGCCCATCAACTCCTGCAGTTCGTCGGGGGAGTCCGGAAATTCACCGTCGTACTCGTCTTCCACCTGACGCGCTGCCTCGTGGAGGTACTTCGCACGGTTGTTGTACCCCAGGCTGTGGTCGGTCCAGAAACCGACGACGGCCGCCCGATCCGCGGCCGCGAGGTCGGCCGTCGTCGGCCACCGCTCGAGGAACCCCTCCCAGGCGTCGACCACCCGATCGAGTTGGGTCTGCTGGCTCATCACCTCGCTGACGAGGATCTCGTAGGGGTCGTCGGTCCGTCGCCAGGGGAACTCGCGATGGTCGGCTTCGTACCACTCGATCAGGGCGTTGCGGACGGCCTCGCGGTCGTCGGGGAGGCACCAGTCGTCCGTCGCCTCCGTGTCGGTCATCGACGGCAGTTAGGAGAGCGACGGTTTAGGGGTGGTGGTCCTGTGGCGAGCCCCCGAGTGACGGCGGGGTCGACTGCACGTCACCGCTCGCGTGGTACCAGGACACCACCGCTTAACTCACCGGCCCGCCTCGAGTCGCGTATGTACACGCCAGCCCAGAACGCACAACTGGCGCTCCTGCTCGAGGTCGCGGGGACGCCCAAGCCGGGCAACGTGGACCGCCACCGTGACCTCGCGGACCTGCGGTTCGAACACTTCCTCGCGGGGTCGGTGGGTGCCCAGCGGGGCCTCGAGATGGCAGCCGACGGTGCGGGCGTGGGACCGGCCTTCGAGCGGGCGGTCGAGGGGATGGCCACTCAGTCGGCCGGCAACACCCAGTTCGGCGCGTTGCTCCTGCTCGTTCCGCTGGTCAGGGCGGCGCGCGAGGACCTCACACAGCCGGTCGTCGAGTCGGTAGTCGAGGAGACGACCGTCGCCGACGCCGCGGCGTTCTACCGGGCGTTCGATCACGTCGACGTCTTCGTCGACGACCCCCCCGCGGAGATGGACGCGCTCGACGTCCGTCGCGGGAGCGACGCCGTCCCGGCGCTCGAGGACCGGGGACTGACCCTGTTCGACGTGCTGGAGCGTAGCGTCCCCGGCGACGACGTCGCCCGCGAGTGGGTGCGTGGCTTCGAGCGCTCGTTCACCGCGGCCGAGCGTCTCGCGGACGCGAACGGGACTGTGCTGGATCGGACCGCCGCCGTCTTCCTCTCGTTGCTCGCCGACCGGCCCGACACGCTCGTCGCCACCCGAAGCGGTGAGGCCGTCGCCGCAGAAGTGACCGACCGTGCGCGCGATCTGCACGAGCGAAACGCCCTCGAGACCGACCGCGAGGCCATCGAGGCGTTCGCTGACGACCTCGTCGAACGCGGGGTCAACCCCGGGACGACCGCCGACGTCACCGCGGCCGGGTTGTTCGTCGCCCTCGAGCGGGGAGGGCTCGAGCTATGACTGGCTCCGGCGACGCCGAGGATGGGGAGGAGAGGTCGGGCGCTATCGACGGCGAGTGGCCCGTCGACCTGTCCGGCGTGACGGAAACCGTCGTCACGACGCTCGGTCCGAACGGCCGCTGGAACGCCGCCGCGCTCGGGCTGTTCGCCGGTGACCCCGTCACCGCGAGAACGTGGGGCCGAACGCGGACGCGGGGCAACTTCCACCGTCAGGGAGAGGGCTACGTCCAGTTCGTCGACGATCCGGTCGTCTTCGCCGACGCCGCGCTGTCGATCGTCGAGCGCGACGACCCCGTCCTCGAGTCGGCGGCCGCCTGGTGCCGCGTCGCCGTCGACCCCGTCGACCGCGGGACCGAGGGCGACACCGAGTGGGAGGAGTGGACACTCGAGCCCCTCGAGTCGGCGGTCGAACGGCGGACGGTGCCCACGATCGATCGTGGGTTCGGGGCGGTGATCGAGGCGACCGTCGCCGCCTCGCGACTCGACGTGGACGGGTACGACGAGGACGAACTCCGGGCTCGCCTCTCCTACTGCGCCTCGGTGGTCGAGCGCGCCGGCGACGAACGCGAACGCGCGGCGCTCGAGCGGGTTCGGGGCCACACCTCGTGGTGAACGGGTTCGTCCTGCTGGGGTTCCCGTGGAGACCGAAAGAGAAAGGGATTAAGAGCCTCTGGACGAACGATCCGATATGGCAATCAAACCGGCCTACGTCAAGAAGACCGGGAACCTCCTCCTGGAACGGTACCCGGACGCGTTCACGACCGACTTCGAACAGAACAAAGAGAGCGTCGAGAAGCTCACGAACGTCGAATCGAAGGGCGTCCGGAACCGCATCGCCGGCTACGTCACCCGGAAGAAGAGTTCGCAGGCTGCCGCATAAGCCGCCGTTCTGCTGCGTTCATCGAGCCCCGTAGCTACGCGTCACGATCGGGTAGTCCGTCATGTGTCGTTGGCAGCGTCGGCGTCGACGCTACCGCGTGAGTATGGGGGGCGGCCGTCGGTCGGCCGGTCTCGCTTCGAGAATCAGTAGTCCCAGCCCAGTTCCATGAACGCCGCCACGATGAACGCGCCGATGGCGAAAAACATCGTGAGCATGAACCCGACGACCCCTTTCACCAGGGACAGTTCCGTGCCGAGGACCGGCAGCGTCGAGTCCTGGTATCCCGTCCAGAGGACGACGAGTGCGATCAGCGCGAGGACGACGGCCCCGACGGTCGCGACGATATTGAACGTCGACTCGGTCAGCCGCAACCCGTCGGAACTGGTGGTCGAGGTCGTCACGCCGACCACCCGCCTTCGACGCAATACACCGGTTCGACCACGTCTCGGTTGTCGTGCATTGGTGAGTACGTAACACTCCGTTTTCTTAATCCCTTCTATGCAAGGTGGACCGCGTTGCCCGCCTCGAGCGCTCAGTCCGCTGTGACCGTCCGCCCGGGGATGCGTTCGCTGGAGAACGGGCAAATCGGCCCGAACCCAAACGGTTTTGCGGTCACGTACCCGAGTGCCGGGAAATGGCAGTACGAGTTGGCGTACTCGGCGCAACCGGGGCCGTCGGACAACGACTGATCCAGCTGCTCGATCCCCACCCGGAGTTCGAGATCGCAGCACTGACAGCCAGCGAATCGAGCGCCGGCAAGACGTATCGACAGGCCGCGAAGTGGCGCGTCGAGGGGCCGATCCCCGAGGACGTCGCCGAGATGACCGTTACGGAAACCGATCCCGACGCGGTGCCGGACGACGTCGCGTTGATCTTCTCGTCGCTCCCCTCGAACGTCGGAGCCGAGGTCGAACCCGGCTTCTGTGAGGCGGGCTACGTCGTCTCCTCGAACTCCTCGAACGGCCGGATGGACGACGACGTGCCGCTGGTCATCCCGGAGGTCAACGCCGAACACCTCGACCTGCTCGAGGTCCAGCGCGATCGGCGCGGCTGGGACGGCGCGATGGTCAAGAACCCGAACTGCTCGACGATCACCTTCGTCCCCACGCTGGCCGCACTGACCGACTACGGCCTCGAGAAGGTCCACGTCTCGACGCTGCAGGCCGTCTCCGGCGCGGGCTACGACGGCGTCACCTCGATGGAGATCATCGACAACGCCATCCCCTACATCGGCAGCGAAGAGGACAAACTCGAGACCGAGTCCCGGAAGCTGCTCGGCGAGTTCGACGGCGCTTCCCTGACCCACAACAGTATGGAGGTCGCCGCCTCGTGTAACCGCATCCCGACGGTCGACGGTCACCTCGAGAACGTCTGGGTCGAAACCGCCGAGGACCTCTCTCCCGAGGCAGCGAAAGACGCGATGCGCGAGTACCCCTCGCTCGACCTGCGTTCCTCACCGGACCCGCTCATCCACGTCTTCGAGGAGCCCGACCGCCCCCAGCCCCGCATGGACCGCAACGTCGGCGACGGGATGGCCATCGCCGCGGGCGGCCACCGCGAGTCGACGTTCGGCCTCCAGTACAACTGTCTCGCCCACAACACGCTACGCGGCGCGGCTGGGGCGAGCGTTCTCAACGGCGAACTGCTGCTCGAGAACGGCTACCTCTAACCCGGCCCAACCACCTACTCGCGTCCGTTCGTTCTCACGAGGTCCCCGATACGACGATTCGCCCGCCTAGAGCGTGCTCCCGGCCCAACGTGCCGAACGATCGGACTCGAGCGACCGAACACCCTGCATGATTTGGCGGCGGGCACTAGTACCGACGGTGCAAAAGGAAACTATGTTGCCCGTCATCTCCGATCCCGAATCCCTGTCGACTCCCGGTTCGGCCCCCGCTTTCGAGGACTCGGATACGGCAGCCGTCCTCGAGGACCCGCTGCGGCTCGCCGTTCTCCGCTATGTGGCGACCCAGGAGTCGGCGGTCCCCATCACGGACCTGGCCGATCACCTGACGGTCGAACTCGAGGACGACGATCGGTCCGCCGGCCGGATCGCTGGGTGGGGCGACGCACTGTTGGGGACGCGCCGACGGCTGCAGATTTCGCTTCGACACGTGCACGCGCCGGCGCTCGCCGACGTCGATGCCGTCGCGTTCGATATCGAGGAGAACACCCTGGCGATCCGCGAGCGCGGCGAAGCCCTGCTCGAGCGGGCGACGGGACTCGACGCCGTTGCCGAGGCCGACGCGCCGCTCGAGGCCTCGAGTACGTAGAAATCCGCCGCTCGTTTTGGACGCGACCGATCGCGATCAGCGATGCGGGAGGGCGACGACCGGGACGGACGCCTCCTTGACCATCCGTCGGGCCACGTCCCCGGTCAACAACTCCGTGAGCCGGTTCCCCTCCCGCGGCGAGAAGGCGACGACGTCGACGCCTCGGTCCTCGGCCTCGTCGAAGATCCGATCCACGACGTCGGTTCCGAAGAGGACGGCCGTCTCGACGGTCGCGGGCGACGAGGTGAGCACGCTCTCGGCACGCTCGAACATCTCCTCGGCGTACGCCTCGCGCTGTTCGACCGACGCCTTGTCGGGCGCGCCGCCGGCCTTCTCGATCACGTTGACCACGACGACCGAACTCGTCTCCTCGAGGTACGGAACGAGCGATTCGGCAGTCTCCTCCGCGTCGTCGGGGTCGGCCACCGGGAGGAGCACCGTCCCCGAGAGCGAGAGCGTCATCGCCGATCACCCACGTCCGCCCCGATCCGACGGTTCGGTACCGCCCCGTCGAAGCCCGCAGTCCGTCGATTCATAGCCGTCACTTCGAACCGCGCCCTGAAAAAGGTACACGCGGGTCCGGCCCCTCGATCGTGGGTTACAGTTCGACCTCGTTACGGAGCGGCCCGCCGTCCCCGTAGAAGCGGCGGGCGTTCTCCGCGACGATGTCGGCCAGCCGATCGTAGTACTTCGGCGTGTGGCCCGCGTTGTGGGGCGTGATCTGGACGTTTCCGAAGTTCCACAGGGGGTGGTCCTCCGGGAGCGGCTCCGGATCGGTCACGTCCAGCGACGCGCCGCGGATCGCCTCCCGGCGCAGGGCGTCGACGAGCGCCTCGGTGTCGACGACGGGCCCGCGGGCGACGTTGACTACGACCGCGTTCGGATCGAGCGTCGTCAGGGCGTCGGCGTCGACCAGCCCCCGCGTCGTCTCCGTCAGCGGACAGGCGAGCACCAGGTAGTCCGTCCGCGCGAGTGCGTCGTGGAACGCGTCGCGCTCGAAGCCGACGACCTCGTCCGTGGGTCCGCCCTTCGACGGCGTGTAACGGACGCCGACCGTCTCGACGCCGAACGGCTCGAGGCGGTCGGCCACCGCCCGGCCGATCGCACCCAGGCCGACGATGGTCACGGTCGAGCCCTGCAGTTCGTGGGCCTTGTAGTGTCGCCACTCGCGGCGGCGCTGGCGACGCCCGGCGACGTGGAACCGGCGGGTGAAATAGAGGATCGATCCCAGGACGTGTTCGCCCATGTTCGGCGCGTGGACGCCCGACGCGTTCGTCACCGCGACGCCGCGTTCGTCGAGTTCGTCCATCGGGAGGTGATCCGTCCCGGCGTAGGCACAGGCGAACACCTCGAGGTTCTCGGCGCGCTCGAGCACCGACTCCTCGAGGGTCATCCCCGTGACGAACGGAACGTTCCGGATCGCGTCCCGTTCGTCGGCCGGCGTGCGCGCCAGTTCGACGGCCCGATCCGGAAGCCGCGCCCGGATGGCCTTGGCGTACTCCTCGACCGGCGTTCCGTGGGTCCCCCGACGCAGTACGAGGACGTCCGGGGTCTCGTCGCTCGTCGTCCCGTCGGTTGCGGACATGTGCGTCCGGTCGACCGACGCGAGCAAAAGTCTCCCGGCTCGAGCCCCCCGATTCGGGGACGAAATGCAGGCAGTTTAATATGGGCCACTGAGTGCCAACGGAGTATGGAACGCGTAGACGTCGCGATCGTCGGCGGCGGCCCCGCGGGTGCCTGTGCAGCCGAGCGGGCCGCAGCCCACGGTGCCGAGACGGTCCTGTTCGAGCAGGGCGTCCCACGCGAGGACCGGGACGAACTCGGGCCCGATTCGACCGACGCCGCCGGAATGCTCGATTACTGGGTCGACATCATGGACTTCGACTACCGGGAGATTCCCGACGAGATCATCCTCCGGGAACTCGAGGGCACCGAGTTCGTCGGCCCCTCGACGAGCGTCGAGTTGACGACCACCGGGATGGACGCCAGCTACCCGAAGTTCGGGTACACCTTCCACCGTGCCCGCATGGACGACTGGCTCCACGAACGCGCCGCCGACGCCGGTGCGGACCTCCGCGTCGGCACCGGCGTCACCGACCTCGAGACCGACCTTCGTGCCTCGAGTCCGAAGGGGCCGACCCACACGCTGACCCTGTCGAACGGCGACCAGCTCGAGGCCCAGTACGTCGTCCTGGCCGACGGTCCGCAGCGCCGGATCACGCTGGACGCGCTCGACCAGTTCACTCCACCGGGCCGCAGCATCGCAGACTCCCTCTCACCGCCGGAGGCCAACCACATCGCCTACCAGGAGTACCGGGAGTTCCCCGAGGAACTGTTCGCCGAGTTCGAGGATCGTCTCAAATTCTGGTGGGGCTACATGCCCGGCGAAACGGCCTATCCCTGGATCTTCCCCAACGACAGCCGGGTCGCCCGCGTCGGCCTCACGATGCCGATCGGCATGCAACTCGAGGACGTCGACGACCCTGCCTCGTACAAACTGCTCGAACCCTCCGACAGCCAGTTGCCCTCCGGATCGGAGTACATCAGTCGACTCCTCGAACAGGAGTATGGCGACGAGTACGACGTCGAGTCCGACATCCCCCGCGTCGAGGACCGCGGCAAGTCCAAGGGGACCGAAACGTATCCGATCTCCTCGACCCGGCCGATCGACTCGCCCGTCGGCGCGAACGTCGCCGTCGCCGGCGGTGCGATGGGGACGACCTCGGCGTTCCACGAGGGCGGCTACCACGTCGCCGTCCGCACCGGCAAGATCGCCGGCCGCCTCGCCGCGACGGACTCGCTCGAACACTACAACGACCTCTGGAAGCAAGCGATCGGCGACGAGGTCCTGCGGAACGTCGTCTTCGCCGATATCGTCCGGGAGTACGGTCCCGACGACTGGGACTGGGCCTTCGGCGTCGCCAACGACATGCAAGGCGGCGGTGACGACGAGCTGATCTCGAATCGCTTCTCGGCCGGTCTCGACGCCGTGAAACTGCTCGCCTCGTACAGGAAACGAAAGTTCGGCTACCGCGACGGCGGCTACGTCCAGTTCCCCGAGGACGACTACCTCTACTGAATCACGCTGCCCGTCGCTGCCCGTCGATTCGAACCTCACACGGTCCGGTACTCTACGGAAACCAGCCCTCCGCCCGCGGCTCCGTTGCTGGTTATCGATCCGAGCGCCACCGACTGGTCCGGCGAGAGCGCCTCGTCGGCGACGAACAACGCTCGAAGCGAGGGCGCGTGCTCGTACGCGATGACGTGCGAGTAGGCTGATCCGTCCGCACCCGCGGGCCGCCACCCCAGCTCGGTTTCGACGACGGACGCCCGCCGTCCCGGGACGAGTTGGTAGGGATACATCGCACCCTCGAGCGACGGAGTTCCGTTCGGATCGGACCGGTCGGCGGTCGCGTTCGACGACGTAGCACTCGCCGTCGACGCACCGATCACTGCACCCGTCGCTACGACGCCACTCTTGAGCACCGCTCGTCTCGTCGGTCGTGAATCGTCGGAGGTCATCTGTCGTATCAGTACTCCGACCACCAACGTCGGTATAACCGTTTGCCGTGATGATACCGGCATCGTCGATGCGGCCGCTCGAGGCCTCGAGATCGGTTTCAGGACGGACTCGTTCGAGTCGGCTCGTCCAGGTAGAACTGAGTTTCATCCGTGTTCGCAACTGTCGTTTATGGCTCTGGAGGTGGGCAGGGACGGGTGATGTTCTTCCACGAACCGGAGTTGCAGTACGAGGTTACCGTCGAAGATCCCGATCCGCACTTCGCGAAACTCCTCCAGCAGGCCATCGGCGGCCAGGAAGGCGAGATGCGCGTCGCCATGCAGTACATGTTCCAGGCCTGGGCGCTGCCCGACGAGTACGAAGCGTATCGCGACCTCCTGATGGAAACCGCCACCGAAGAACTCGGCCACATCGAGATGCTCGCCTCCGCCGTCACGAAGAACCTCCGCGGGTCGCCCAAGCAGATGCGCGACGACGTCGAGGAGACCGCGGCGGCGGCCGCAGCGATGACCGGGCAGAACCCCCGGCAGTACCTCTCGTCGGGCCTTTCGGCGATGCCCGTCGACAGCAACGGCGTTCCGTTCACCGGCGGCTACGTCGTCGCATCGGGCAATCTTGCCGGTGACCTCTACGCGAACGTGATGGCCGAAGCGACCGGTCGCACGCTCGCGACCCGTCTCTGGGAGTACACCGACGACCCCGGAATGAAGGACATGCTCTCGTACCTCATCGCCCGCGACACGATGCACCAGAACCAGTGGCTCGAGGCCCTCGAGTCGCTCGATGATCCGGTTCCCGTCCCCGCCAGCTTCCCGCAGGAACAGGAAAACCAGGACGTCAACTACGCGTTCATGTCCACCCGACGGGATCCCCAGCCCGATCCCGGCTATCCCTGGACACAGGGGGATACGCCCGACAGCAAGGGCCAGTTTTCCTACCTCGCCGAACAGCCCGGTGACGGCGAAGTCGTCGCACCGGACCCCGATCCGTCGACGTACAACGATCCGGAAGAGTAACGGAACGATCACCCGACACGGCCGACTGAAACTGTTTTACCACTCGCTCGTCTAGAACCGATGCGTGCCTTTCGTCCCCGCCCGAGTATACCCATCCGGGTGCGATGACGGGCCGGCGAACCCGGGCACGCGACAGGTACCGGGGAACGCCACGAGTTCCCCCGCCCGGCACGAGGGTTAGCCAGCCGACGCGGCACGCCGCCACGGGATGAGGCTGGACGTTAGTGTTCCGGGTGACACTTCGTTTCTCGAGTCACGACGCCTAGTCGTCCGTGAACGCGCCAGCCTCGGTGACCGATGCTCCCTCGCGCTCGAAGCCGCGACTGCGCTCGAGCACGTCACGAACCGCCTCGAACTCGTCGCCCATCGCGACCGTATCGTCCTGTGGATCGTACTCGACGATGTCGGTCGTTTCGAGCTTCGGCACGTGCCGGTGGACCAACGAAATCTCGATCTCGCTCGTCCCGCTTCCGTCTCCCTTTTCGAGCGACGTACCGCGCTCCGCGCGAGCCACCGCCCGAGCCAGTTCGTCGATCGCCGCTCGCTCGTTCTCGAGGAGATAGTACAGTACGTACCGGCGGCGTGGCTGGGACAGCAAATCGAACACCGTGTCGAGCCACGCTCCTTCGCCCTGGGTCATGCTCGAATCGATGTGGTAGACCCGATTAAGAATCGCTCCAAATAAATTTGGTACGGACAGTAATCACCGTTCGACCAGCCGTCCGATACGCGCACGCGTAACGTCTGATTGTATCGCGTTCGGGGCGCGTCAGTAGCGTTCGAGTCGTCCAGGGAACCTCCTCTGCTAGGTTTGCCGGATCATCGGCTTCGACCGTCGTCGAGTTGGATGGAATCACGACTGCTCATCCGACGATTATCGATTTCCCTCGAGCGCTCCCGACCTCGGACGGTTGTCTCTCCACGGAGTAACATACAGTTACTGGCATCTCCTCCAGACGGTCTCAATTGGAGACGTTGTCCGCAGCGTACGCTAGTGCGGATCCGTTATAAATACGAGCGGCCCCACACAGCAGGTGCTGTGCGAGGCCTGAAGATGGAGTATGAGTGGTCGGCGGCGAATCGCCGTTCCCAGAGGGTCGCCCACTCCAGTACTAGCCGATACGCAGGCGGGCTTATCTTCCGTGTTCGGGACGGGTACGGGAGGTTCCCCGCCGCTGTGGCCGCCGTAACGCCGATCAGCGGAATCGAACCGCCGTCAAACCGTAATCGGTGGCTCTCTCGACCGTGTCGTACGTGTAGTCCAGTTTGCGTCTGGACCCGTTCTCGGGTCCGATCCAGATGCATAGAGTATGATTGAGTGGCTCGGCCGGTTAGTGCTCGCGGGCTCAACGCCTCGTTGCCTCGGCGCGTACACCCCGAGTCTATCGAC
>NZ_HG315690.1:2704338-3025424 GCF_000455345.1 Halopiger goleimassiliensis | reverse complement strand
TTCGATAGACTCGGGGTGTACGCGCCGAGGCAACGAGGCGTTGAGCCCGCGAGCACTAACCGGCCAAGCCACACAGTCATAACGCATCTGGATCGGACCCGCGGAACGGGTCCAGACGCAAACTGGACTACACGTACGACACGGTCGAGAGAGCCACCGATTACGGTTTGACGACGGTTCGATTCCGTCGATCGGCGTTACGGCGGCCACAGCGGCGGGGGACCTCCCGTACCCATCCCGAACACGGAAGATAAGCCCGCCTGCGTATCGGCTAGTACTGGAGTGGGCGACCCTCTGGGAACGGCGATTCGCCGCCGACCACTCATACTCCATCTTCAGGCCTCGCACAGCACCCGCTGTGTGGGGCCGCTCGTATTTATAGCGTGACCGCGGTAACGGCGCTCACAGGCGTCATCGCGCCGTACCGCTATGCTTAAACGAACGCAGTGAGTAACAACACCTGCGCCAAGGTGGCAGAGTCCGGCCGAACGCAGCGGCCTGCAGAGCCGCCTACCGCCGGTTCAAATCCGGCCCTTGGCTTATCGCGACGAACGAACGTGAAGAGCGACAGCCAAACGAGGATTTGAGCCCAGAGAACGAGCGGAGTGAGTTCTCGCGGTTCAAATCCGGCCCGTGGCTTCCTCCAGTTTTCTCACGTTCCAGCTAGGTGCAGTCACGAAGAGAACCCGTGTCTCGAGCAGTATTCCGCTTGCGAATACTGAGCGACGCTCCGCGTGAATGAGAAACGAGGCGGCGAGAAGCCCCTGTTCGGGGCGGTGCCGGTGGCAACGACAGGTGATCGTCCTCGCCGCCCGAGTGACAGTGTCTTCGATCCGACTGCGGTGATCGAGGTAAGGGTGTGAGTATGAACCCCCTGAATTGGTACCCTCCTCACCCTCACCTCGTAGGAAGATGGGTTCGGTGCTCCTGTAAACCTATTGGCCAACCGAAAGGTGCGAACGAGTGGTATCGTGTCGCTATGGTCGTCCAGCCGAAAGCCACCGCGAGCGACCCTCACTACTCCGGTGCCGTCGAGACGGTCGATACCCATCTGCACGTCGGCCGACCGGTACCCGATCGTCTCGGCGAATCGGTCCGGTCGATCGAGCGGCGAGCTCGAGGCCGGTGCGGAATCGATTTCGTTCGATCCTGAAACTCCAGTCGTGTTCCTCGATCGGAGAGCGACGTGGCAGCGATGGACGGCTCGCTGAAAGAACGGAGCAGTATCGCGGTGTTGGTCCGGGATGGGAGCACTAATCCGAGGATCAGTACGGCACGGTCGATTTCGTCACGTTGCAGCGGCTATCCAGTCGAATCTGAGCGGACGGGACAGCGGCGACTCTCGAGCGTCGGAGCGGAAGCCGGCCGATAAGACCAAGGTGTTCACCCCCTACGGTGAATGTGCGCGGTACGGTGGGCCGGCTTGTCGCTACGGCGAGGCGGTCGTTCGGGATAGGAACCTTCGACGTGGCAACGACAGAACGTTCCTACCTCGCCACCTGTTCCTATGAGGGCCAAATATAAATATTTTGGCCGTTGGTGGCGAAACCACCGTTCTCGACCGGTAGCAGGGCCACAACCCTCATATAGGGGAATTCGACACCCGTTCGAGCAGCGGCGGGAGTCGTTATCGAACGACCGTATGCTCGAGGGTGCCGATGCCGTCGACGGTGAGCGAGACGGTGTCGCCGTCCTCGAGGAACCGGCCGAGTTCGAGGCCACAGCCTTCGCCGACGGTGCCGCTGCCGATGACGTCGCCCGGGTGGAGTGTCGTCGACTGGGAGACGTGTTCGACGATGTCGGCGAAGGAGTGGTACATCTCGTCGACGGTGCCTTCTGACCACTGCTCGCCGTTGACGTGGGCGGTCATGGGTGCCTCGAGGACGTCGACGTCGTCGGCGGGAACGAGGTAGGGGCCGAGGCCGTTGGCGAAGTCCTTGCCCTTCGCGGGGCCGAGCCGGCCGTCCATCTCCTCGCCCTGGATGTCGCGGGCGCTGAAGTCGTTGAAGACGGTGTAGCCGGCGACGTACTCCTGGGCCTCGTCGGCGGACACGTCGCGGCCGCGCTTGCCGATCACGGCGGCGATCTCGAGTTCGTAGTCCATGATTTCGGAGTAGTCGGGCCACCGGATCGTCTCGCCGGGGGCGACGACGCTGTCCGGGTTCCCCGTGTAGAAGACCGGGAGGTCGTACCAGACGTCCGGAACGTCGCCGTCCATGCTGTTTTGGACGTGTTCCTCGATGGCCATGAAGTCCCGAAGCGAGTTCGGCCGCGGCAGGGGTGCGAGCAGGTCGTACTCTCCGGGTTCGTACCGGAGTGTTGCGCCGCTCGGGCCGCGTTCGGCGTCGGTCTCGGTCGCGTACGCCAGGGCCTCGCGCGCGTCCGCGATCGCGCGGTCGCCGCGCTCGAGGAACGCGATCATGTCGGGCGGGACGTGCGCGCGAGCCAGGTCGGCGGGGGCCGGTTCGCCCTCGGCCTCGAGTGTGGCACCGTAGGCGGCGGTGAGGTCGACGAGGGTGGCTTCGCCGGCCGGGGTCGCGTCGTTTTCGCTCGATTCGTCGACGGCACCGATCCGTTCGACGGTTCCCACGGGGGTCTCGACCGCGAAAGTGGCGAGTTTCACGCGGCCTCACCTCCCGTCCCGTCGGCCGCGGCGTCGACGAACGCCACCGGGCGGACCCAGCCGCCGCTTGCCCCGTCGATCTTGATGGGGACGGCGACGATCGGAATGCCGGTCCGCCGGGGCAGTGCGTCGAGGTTCGCCATCTTCTCGATCTGGCAGTACTCGACCTCCCGGCCGGCGAGGTGGGCTGGCCACAGCTCGGACGCGTTCCTCGTCTCGGTGTACCGATCCCCCATCGCGGTGAAGGGCTTGTCGAAGCCGTACGCGTCGATACCGATGATCCTGACGCTTCGCTCGACGAGGTACTTCGTCGCGTCGGCACCCATCCCGGGGAACTCGGTGAGGTACTCCGGTTGGCCCCACAGTGCGTCGGCCCCGGTCTGGATCAGAACGATCTCGCCGGGCGAGAGGTCGTGGTTCAGCTCCTCGAGCGCCGCCTCGACGTCCGCGGCCGAAATCTCCTCGCCGGGGTCCTTCGACCGGAAGTCGAGGACGACCGCGTTTCCACGACACCACTCGAGGGGCACCTCGTCGATCGTCTTCGCCGGCTCGCCGTCGACCGCGGGGCCGTAGTGCCAGGGGGCGTCCATGTGCGTGCCGGCGTGGGGGATCACCTCGAGGGCTTCCCAGGCCAGCCCCATCCCGTCGAGGAAGTCGTCGGCGTCGACGTCGTGGCCCATCGACTGGAGCTGTTCCGCGAGGCGCTCGGCCCCGGCTTCGTGATCGAACCGGTCGATCGTCGGGGGGTCGGGTTCGCTCGGCGTGCCGTCCTCGAGGCCGATACTGAGGTCGACGAGGTCGGTCCTGTCGGCTGTCAACGGGTTGTCCATAGCTGTCACGATTCGGGGAGCCTATATCAACTGCCACGGGCGCGGTGGCCCGTGGCTTGTCAGTGGACTCGCCGCGTCGTGCCGAGGGATTCCCGGCGTTCACGGGTCGACATCCCTGACTTCGAGGGCCGGTTGACGGCGGCCCATGGCCGACGACAGCTGTTGGCCGCCGACCACCACTACGATCTGGGAATGCCAACCACTAAAAAATACGTGTGGCCCAGTGGGTCGGCTTCTTCCCCGCCCACGGGGGCGGGGAATCCGCCTCGTCGCCTAGTTTGAAACTGACCCTCGGGTCGGTCGACTCCGCCTGCCGCGCCACGGCCGGCGTCCCGAATATGTCCGTCGGATCGACTAACTCCGTCAGGTTCGAAGCGACGGTATGGACTCCGACAGCGGACAACTCGCGGACCTCGCGGGTGAGGTGTTCGAGTTCGCCGACCTGATCGACTACCAGACCGGATCGATCGTCAGCAGGACCTTGGTCAACGAGGAAGCGGCGACGATGACCGTCTTCGCGCTCGACGAGGGACAGACGATCAGCGAGCACAGCGCCCCGCACGAGGCGACGCTTCAGGTTCTCGACGGAACGGGTCGGGTACGGATCGAAGACGAGACGTACGACCTCGAGGCGGGCGAGGCGATCGTCTTTCCGGCGAACACGCCCCACGCGGTCGAGGCTCCGTCGCGGTTCAAGATGCTGTTGACGATGGTTCGGTAGCTACCCGACCTCACAGTGGTCGGATCGGTCGTTCTCGAACGACGGTCAGCGTCGGTTCCAGGGTCGAATCCGTTACGCATCGATCGTGGGCGGTGAGATCAGGGCGCGTAGCGCTCGAGAAACTATTTACAGCGCGACGAAATGGTGACGGACATGTACGATTTCGTCGTGGTCGGCGTCGGCCCGGCGGGGGCGCGGTTCGCCCGCCGCGCCGCCGAAGACGGGTACGACGTGGTGGCACTCGAGAAGGGCCAGGTTGGCGAACCCCTCGCGTGTTCGGGCCACGTTAGCACCGACGTCTGGACGTTCACCGGTGAGGGTGCCCGCGAGGCCCTGTTCCAGAACGAGATCTACGGCGCGCGCTTTCACGTCGGCGGCCCTCGCAGCGACGCGTATCCGTTCTACAAACGGGAGGTCGCCTCGAACGTCATCGACCGCGTCGGCCTGGACCGCCACCTCGCGGACCTCGCGCGCGAGGCGGGGGCCGACGTCCGCGAGGAGCACACCGTCACCGCGGTCGAGGAGGGCCACGACCGCGTCACGGTCGAGTACAACGGACCCGACGGCCCCGGCACGCTCGAGGCGAAGATGGTCGCCGGTTGCGACGGGCCGCGCTCGCGGGTCCGGGAGGCGCTCGAGTTGCCCGAACCCGACGAACTGCTCCACGGCGTGCTCGCCTTCTCCGACGAGGAAGACCACCAGGACTTCGTCGACGTCCACCTCACCGCGCCGACGTTCTTCGCCTGGCGCATCCCCCGCGGCGACGCGGGCGTGGAGTACGGCCTCGCCGCCCCGCCGGGGGTGCAGGTCACCAAACACTTCGAGGAGTTGATCGACGGCTACGAGATCGACGTCTCGCACCGCTGTTCGGGCGCGATCCCGATCGGGCCGCCGGACCGGGTGACCACCCGACGCGGATTCTTGCTGGGCGACGCGGCCGCCCAGACCAAGCCGTTCACCGGCGGCGGCATCCTCTACGGCATGACCGCGGCCGACCACGCCGCCCGCGAAGTCGATCCGGATCGGCCGACGACGCTGGCTGCCTACGAGCGGGCCTGGCGCGACGACCTCGAGCGCGACCAGCAACTTGGCCGCTGGATTCGCCGGGCCTACTCGCTGCCCGAGCCGATTCAGCGGCTCGGTCTCGGGGCGCTGTCGGGCGAGATCGGCGTCCACATGGACCGACCGACGTCGCTCGTCTCGCCGTCGCACCTGCGCGCGATGCTCTCGCGGCTTCACGTGCGATAGGACCGCATCGTCGAATCGTTCCGAGCGGTCGGTAGCGCTGTGAACTGTTCAGTGCGTTCGATCGGCGGCTGTCGAAATGAAGCGTCCTGCTATCGTGGACACGGGGAGTTGCCACGCCCTCCCCAGCCGATTCGCTCCCGTTGGTCGCTCATCCCTCGCACGGTTTCGGTCGAGCGTCCTCCCTTTCGGTCGGCCGCTCGCCAGCGCGCGCCACCGCACGTGGTTTGCCAGATACGGAACGATACCTTCACAGCCTGGACAGATCGGCAAGACGCGCGAATCGTTCTCTGACCCGTTACCGTTCCGCTGGTGCGGTACCGGTCCACACATCGTCGCGTAGCCGACAGACCGAAGGCCTCGCTGGGGATACCATCGGAGGATGGCAGGTCGGCAGGCGGATGCGATCGGCGTTTTCGGGAGTCTCCTCGAGCGCGTCGGGATCATCGACGCGGAGCGGTTCCGGCCGACGGCCGAACTCGCGTGGCCGCGGATCGTCACGGGATTCGCGATCATGTCCAAGCAGACCGCGGACCTCGCGATGGTCGGCATCGCCGTCGGAACCGCCGGGACGGCAGGACTGGCGTACGCGCTGGCCTACTGGGAGGTGGTCACGATGCTGGGGCTGGGGCTGGCCGGTGGGACCGTCTCGCTCGTCTCGCAGAACTTCGGCGGCGAGGCCGACGAGCGTGCGTCGCTTGCGGTCACCCAGAGCATCCTGCTCGCGTTCGCCCTCGCGATCCCGTTGCTGGCCGTCTTCCTGCTGTTCGCCGAACCGCTTATCGCCCTGCTCGGGAACGAACCGGCACCGATCGCCCACGGGACCACCTACCTCGTCTACGTCGCGCCCGCCGTCCTCTTCGAGTTGTGCAATCTGATCGCCAGCCGCACCTACACGGGCGTCGGCGACACCTACACCGAGATGGTCGCTCGCGCCGGCGGCGCGGCGCTGAACGTCGTCCTCAGCGCGGTCTTCATCTTCGGGTTCGAGATGGGCGTCGCCGGCGCGGCTCTCGGGACGACGCTCTCGACCGGCGCTGTCACCGTCGTCCTCGCCTGGGGGATGGTCGGGCGATCGTACGGACGACTGGGCATGGAACCCAGTCCCGTTCCCGTGACGGCCGCGGGACTGCGCCCCGATCCGACGCTGCTGGGGCAGGTGATCGAGATCTCCGCGCCCGAGATCGGCCGCAGACTCGCTCAAGGCGTCGTCGTCTTCCCGCTGGTGTGGATCGCCGGGACGTTCGGGCCGGTCGTCGTCACCGCCCTCGAGGTGGGTCGGCGCGTCCGGAGCCTCATCAACAGCGTCAACTGGGGCCTCTCGCTGGCCTCGAGTTCGCTGGTCGGCCAGCGGCTGGGTGCGGGCGACGAGGACGAGGCGGGCGCGTACGGGGCGGCGATCATCCGCCTCGCGGCGGTGAGCTACGTCGCGCTGGCCGCGCTGGTCGTCGTCTTCGCCGAGCCGATCGCGAGCCTGTTCGTCGACGATCCCGCGGCGGGCGCTCGGGCCGCGCCGTTCGTCGCCGTCGCCGCCGTCAGCGCTGTGGGCATGGGAATCGACGGGACGGCCTCCGGAGCCTTGCTCGGCGCGGGCGACACCCGCCTGCCGTTTCTCGCCTCGCTGGTCGGCCGCTACGTCTTCGCGCTTCCCGTCGCCGCGCTCGGGTTGGTCACGCCGCTGGGCGTCGCCGCGCTGTACCTCGCGCTCCTGCTCGAGATGTTCGTCCCCGGCGGGATCAACTACTGGCTGTTCCGGCGCGGCCGCTGGAAGGCCGTCAGTCGTCGGTATCGCCCGTCTGCGGGCACCGACTGACGGGCACCCGGTCGAGCGACGCGTACTACTCGAGGACGGGGAGGCCGTTGGCCTCGAGAGACGAAAAGCACCGAACGAGCGCGAGGCCGACGGCGACGACGGCGACGGTCCCGATCGCGATGGGGAGGATCCCGTCGGGCGTGCCCATCGAGGCGGCCAGGGTCGACGCGGTGAGCGAGACGGCGAGGACGGTCGTCAACAGTGCGAGCGTCTTCCAACTCAGGGCGGTCCAGACCGATCGGTCGACGTATCGGTCCCGGGAGTAGGTCGATCCCATACGAACTTGTTACTGAAACAACACCATAAGGGTTGGGTAACGGCCGGTGTCGTCGCGACTCTCGGCGGCGTCACGGCGATACCGGATCTCAGGCGGTTGAGCCCACGAGTCCGCAGGCGATCCGCTCCGGTTCCTCGATCGATGCGCCGTCGATCGCGTCGGGCGCAAGCAACAGGATCGTGTCGTCGGGCATCGATTCGTGGGCGGTTACCGGATGCCCGAGTCGATCCGCCACGTCCTCGCGCTCGTCGACGTCGTCCTCGCGCTCGAGCAACAACTCGAGGTTCGCCCGCGAGAGCACGAAGACGAGGTCGCCGGGCGGCGTCCCCTCGCTCTCGGCGGTCTCGAGCAGCGTCGTCAGCGTCTCGAGGTCGAGGTCGTCGAACGATCGCATCGTCACGCGGTCGGTGTCCGATCCCGCGGCGTCGCTTGACTGGGTGCGGACCCGCGAGGCGAGTTCCTCGAAGTCGGTGCTCGAGTCGATGCCGGTCATACCTGACCTCGAGCGCCGGCGGCCGTCAGCGTAAGGCTGGCAGGTTCCGGCGTCGAGTCAGATGAACGGTCGCCAGTAGTACGGACTGACGAACCCCTCGATGAGGCCGGCGACCGCGAGCAGCAGGCCGACGCCGACGACGACCCAGAACGCCCGCTCGAGCGCGTCGGCGACCGCGTTCCTGTCTGCCCGGCCACGAACCGCCCGCCAGCCGACGACGCCGAGCCAGACCCCGAGCGCGCCCGAGACGAGGATCGCCGGGATCTCGAGGACGCCGTGGGGGAGCACGAACGCCAGCAGCTCGAGGGGTTCGGCCTCGAGGCGGGCGGTGACGCCGATGGCGACGCCGTTGAACACCACCGCGAAGAGGGCAGGGACGACGAACGCGAGACCGGCGAACGCCGTCGTAATCGCGACCAGCCAGTTGTTGCCGAAGAACTCGAGCGCGGCGGCGGGCGGGACGAGCCCCTCGAGACGGGTCTCGATCGACGCCTGCGGGAGGACGTCGGCGTAGGGGCCGACGAGCAGCCAGCCGCCGACGAAGGAGGCGACGCCGACGACGACCACGAAGGCGTGGATTCCGGGAGTGTCGCGGACGAACGCGGTGACTGCCCGCCAGCCGCGACCGAGGCCGGCACGCAACTGTGAGCGAACGGATCGCTCCGGCGGCCCGGGCGGTCGCGGGAGGCCGCGGTGCCGGCCGTAGAGGGCGGTCTTCAGCAGGTCCAGCGCAGGAAGCAGGACGAGCGTCGTCAGCAGCGAGGCGGCCATCACGACGTCGACGAACAGCAACAGTCCCGAGACGGCCGAGACGGCCAGCAGGGAGCCGACCGAGACGACGTAGTAGAAGCCGGCTTCGACCGGCCGACGGCGGACGAACCGGATCGCGTTCGAGAGGGAGTCGACGACGCTCACGTCGTCGACGACGACCGCGACGGGGGCGAACGCGAACACCGCACGCACGGCCAGTACCGCGACGACCGCGAGCAGCGCGCCCAGGAGGCCGACGAGGACGCCGAGCAGCGGTTCCAGGGCCGACGCCAGCAGCGCCACGAGCACGGTGGGGATGGCCACGACGAGGACGGCACCGATCCAGCACACCACCTCGAGTAGAAAGAGGCCCAGAAACCGGAGCCAGTGCCGTCGCAGACCCGCGATTCCCGTGACCAGCCCGCGATCGTCCCGGAGGCGGCCGTAACAGGCCGCGAGTTGTCCTGCCGAGACGAGCGCGGCCAGCACGAGGAAGCCGAGCACCACCAGGAGGATCGTCAGGAGGACGAGCAGGATCGTCGTCGGCGTCAGGACGGCGTCGAGGACGGGCCAGAGGTCGGACAGCCAGGCCTCGAGCGCCTCGGCGTCCTGGGGATCCGGCATCGGCTGCTCGAGGCCGTCCAGTTCCGCGAGGGCGGTCTCGAGCCGACCGGTCGCCGCGAGATACGCGTAGACCAGGGCACCGGCGAAAAACGGGACGATCCGAACGATCGCGGGGATGGCCGCGCCGAGCAGGTAGAAGGGGAGCAGATCGCTCGGGCGACGACGGAAGACCGCCGCGGCGGCACTGACGACGTCGGAGAGACTCATAGCGGTTCTTCGAAGTCCTGTCAGTTAAACGACTCCGCCGCGGCAACCCGGCCCGGTCAGTTGTAGGTCCGGTCGTCGAAGGTATCGCTCGAGTCGTCCCCGTCGTTGCTGGAGAGCCGCGGGGTGAAGCCGCCGGTGAGGATGACGGCGACGACGATGAGCGCGGCCGCGAGGACGACGTAGTCGGCGCTTGGCTCGTAGCCGGCGAGGCCGGCCCCGGTCGAAACGACGAAGATGGCGACCGCGAACACGACCGTCGCCAGGAGGCCGATGACGAGGATGCCGACGACGCTCGCGAGGAGACCGCTCAGCAGGCGGCGAATCGATGACATCGGTCCAGCGTTGTCAGTCCGGCTACGTAGTGGTTGCGCATCCTCCTTCCGACCGCATCGCCGCCAGCAGCGCCCGCGCCTGCTCGACGCCGTGTTCCCGGAGGGCCCGGGGAAACCGCCGCCGGGAGACCGCGAGCGCGTGCTCGAGCGCGCGGGTCGCGTCCTCGAGCACGCCCGCCCCGTGGCCGACGAGTACGCGGTCGGGCTCGAGGTCGCGGAGGTGCGCGCGCGGTGGCTGGAGCCGGCGGAGGACGCCGGTCCCGAGGCGTTCGTCGCCGACGGTGTAGCCGGGAGCGGTCGCGAGCGACTCGGGAACGTACAGCGTGTCGTCGCGCTCGCGGTAACAGAACGCTTCGCTCCACCCTGGCATCGGTTCACACCGCCGGAGCTCGAACCCCGACTCCCCGAGGCCGCCGGTGACGCGTTCGACGGGTGCCTCGAGGCGGTCGACGGCGCGGTCCATCCCGGACCAGGCCGGTATGGTAACGGGGACGTCGTACCGGCTGGCGAACCGGTCGGCGTCCCGGGCGTGCCAGTTGAAACAGACGGCAACGCCGGCCACGTCCCCGCGGTCGTCGATCGTCTCGACGGCGTCGGGGGTCCACAGCGGATCGAGCAGCCAGATTCCCCCGGGGCCGTCGACGGCGTGGCTCGCCCGTCGTCCGTGCTCGTGCGGGTGGGCGAGCCAGCCGAAGCCGCCCTCCCATTCGTCGATCACCGCGAGGTCGCGACTCCGCCCGCGTTCGTAGATCGTCATCGACCGGCCGTAACTCGCGGCCGCCCCATAGTTGTACCTGTGGAAGAACGATGGCGGGCCGTCGTCGAAGCCCGGCTCAGTCCGCCAGCCACGCCGGCAGGTCGTCGACCGACTCGAGAACCGCCGTCGCGCCTTCGGCCTCGTACTTCCGTCTCCCCTCCTCGCCGGTGAGGCCACCGGTCAGGACGCCGACGCCGTGATACTCCCGGTCCGGGTCCGCCTCCGCCGCGTTGACCGCGGTCCGCACGTCGTCGAGCGTGTCGCCGACGAAGACGACCGTCTCGGCGTCGAATCGCTCGGCCAGCGTCACGAGCGCCCGTGGGTGGGGTTTCCCCTCCTCCCAGTCGTCCATCGTGAACCGGCGGTCGGCCGCCACCGCGTCGTCGAGTCCGACGCGCTCGAGCGCGATTTCGGCCTCGGCGGCCGGCCGCCCCGTCAGGATCCCGACGTCGTAGGTCTCGAGCAGCGCCTCGCGGGCGTCGGCCGAGAGCAGGACGGGTTCGTCGTGGATGTATCCGCGCGTCGCGAGGTCGGGGTCGCCGCCCTCGAGGCCCCGGTAGAGTTCGGGGCCGAGGTACAGTTGCTGGAAGACGTCGCGCAGTCGCTCGCGGTCCCACCGGTCGCGTACCCGCTGGGTGGCCCGCGCGCCGATGGCCTCGCGGACGACGGTTTCGGCGGCCTCGAGGCCGCCGCCTGCGTCGGCGATGGCGTCGGTGTACTCGTCGATCGAGGCGCGATACCCTTCCGCCGTCGCCAGAACGTACAGCGCCGCGGCGTAGGTGAGTTCCCAGTCGTTGTTGAACCCGCCGGCGTCCTTGAACTGCTGTACGTCGTCCTTGCGGATCGTCCGGTCGTAGACGTGGTCGACGGACTCGACGATCGCCCGTCGGTAGGAGTCGGCGACGTCGACGAGCACCCCGTCGACGTCGAGCACGACGGCGTCTGCGTTCATATCCGTCCGCACGGACGCCCAGGATAAAGGTTCGCGGATTCGGTCGGCTTTCCCTCGAACGTGCGCCGCTCCCTGCGTCAGCCGACGGGAAGGGCTCCGGCGAGGAGCGGCAGTTCCTCGACCCCGATCGGTAGCTCGCCCGTGACGAGGACGAACGCGGCGAGGCCGAGCGCGATCGCATACAGGAGATCCGCCCACAGCCGGGAGAGCAGGTTCACGGCGACGATGAGCAGGACCACCGGCACACCGAGCAACACCAGCGGCGACCGACGCCACCGCGTGCGGGCCTGCTTCCAGAGGCTCTTCGCGTCGCCCGTACTCGGAAACGCGTAGGAGCCGACCGAGAGCCCGATCCAGGCCAGCAGGAGGCCGACCGCGGCCGCCTCCGGGGACGCCGCCCGCACGTCGTCGACGGTCGGGAAGAGCCACGCCAGGCCCAGAAACGCCGCGAAGGCGACGATCGTGTTGACGAGGAACGGCGCGACGCCGATGGCGAACGCCTGTCGGTACCGGGCCGGTTCCTCGTGGCGCACGTAACCCGGGGGATCACCCAGCCGGAAGTAGGCGACTTCGTGGATCGTCACGCCGAGCAGCCGGCAGACGACCGCGTGGGCGAACTCGTGGACGACGACGCCGGGGAGCGCGACGAGTTGGGCACCGATCCGGAGGAGCAGGCCGACGGTCACGGCCACGAGGACCAGCCCGACGACCGCGAGCACGACTGGATCCGAGAGCGATTCTGGGAGCACGTCGCTCGACATCCACACACTGGGGGACCTTCACGGTATCGGACCCGTCGCGTTCGCTGAGTGAACGACTCGAGTGGCTGTCGGGATCGTTCGAGGGGGTGAGGGAACTCACGGGGGACCTGCGGCCGCTGCGACGTACAGCGTCCCCTCGCGGATCGTCCGTCGCTCGACCGGCACCGCGGGCTGGTCCCCGCCGAGCGTCGTAAACAGGAAGTCGGCCGCGGCCTCCCGGGCGACGTCGCGGGCCGGCCGATGTAGCTCCGGCGGGAGGTTCCGGGCGTAGACGGCGTCGGCGTCTGCGTAGACCGACGGATCCGGCTCGAGCACGTCGTCGCGGACGAAGCGCACGCCCTCGGGCGTCGGCCGACGGTGGACGTCGGTGGCCGTCACGGCGACGCCGGCCCGGGCGAGTCGCGCGCCCAGGTCTGGTCGCCGGCCGATCCCCACCTCGACGACGCGGTCGTAGTCGACGAGGTGGTCGAACAGGTCGGGAGACGGCCGGCGAGAGTCGGACACGGCGGGACGTTTATGCTCCCCGCGTCCATATGGTTTGCCATGCTCGTCGATATCGTGCCGGTCGGCAGCGTCCCCGCGGAGGTCAAGCGGGCGGCCTCGGGGGCGTTGCGGTCGGTCTACGACTGCGACGTGTCGGTCAACGACGCGCAGTCGGTCCCCAACGGCGCGTACGACTCCGGTCGCAACCAGTACTCCGCCGAGCCCTTCATCCAGTTGGCCGAACGCGTCGGCCGCGGCGACAAGAACATCGCGATCACCCCCCACGACCTCTTCTACCGGCGACGGAACTACGTCTTCGGCCTCGCGTACCTCGACGGCAGCGGCAGCGTCGTCTCGACCTACCGCCTGCAGACCTCGAGCGACGGCGGCTTCTCGAACAAAAGCGCCAACGAGATCTTCGAGAACCGCGTCCGCAAGGAGATCGTCCACGAGATCGGCCACACCTACGGCCTCGAGCACTGCGACAACAACCGCTGCGTGATGAACTTCTCGCCGACCGTCCGCGAAGTCGACATCAAGGAAGAGAACCTCTGTGGCAGCTGTCAGCGCCGTATCGGCTGATCGTCGGCCCACGTACCGATCCGGCCGGCACACGAGTCTTTTTGTTCGTCGCCGACGCGTGTTGGGACAATGGCTGGCTCTCCCTTCGAAACGAAGGTCGAGGAGTACGAGGCGTGGTTCGACGCCCACCGGGGAGCCTACCGTGCCGAGCAGACCGCCCTCGAGCACGCCGTGCCGGACGACCTCGACCGGTCCGACGGGCTGGCGATCGGCGTCGGAACGGGACGGTTCGCCGGCCCGCTGGATCTCTCCGTCGGGGTCGATCCCGCGGCCGGAGCACTCGAGCGGGCCGCCGACCGGGGAGTCGACCCCGTTCGCGGCGTCGCCGAGTCGCTTCCGGTCGCCGACGACGCCGTCTCCCTCGTCGCGCTCGTGACCGTCCTCTCGTTCGTCGACGACGTCGAGGCGACGCTCGCGGAGGCCCGTCGGGTCCTCGCCGACGACGGGGCGCTCGTCGTCGCCGTCCTCGATCGCTCGAGCCCCGTGGGGCGGATCTACCAGGAGTCCAAAGACGAGGATCCGTTCTACGCTCACGCGGAGTTTCTGACCGCCGCCGAGGCCTGCGAGGCGCTCGAGGCCGCCGGCTTCGCGATCGAACAGCGCCTCCAGACGATCTTCGACGATCCGGCCGAACTCGAGGCGAAGGCGATGCGATCGGCGGACGTCCGCGAGGGCCACGGCGACGGCCTGTTCGCGGTGATCCAGGCGATCCCCGACGGGAACTGAGCGGGGCGACCGTCCCCCGCGACGGGTCGGTCAGGGGAACGACTTACGCCGCTCGATCCCGTACCGACGGCGAACCAGAGCCGTGACCGACGACTCCGACGCGCCCGCTCGGAACGACGATCCGATCGACGACCGCGAGGACGGCTCGAGCGACGAGGTCGAGATCGAGATCACCCGCGGCGTCGCTCCCGATCGGGACACCGACCGCGAAGGCTCACGAGACAGCGGCGGCTCTGTCGACGACGACGTCTCGCCGCGTCGCCCCCGCTATCCTCCCGAGACCGACCTCGCCGACGAACTCGGCCGGATCGACGTGATGACCACGCCGGAGGGGTACGTCGAGGGCCGCATCACCGACCTCACGACGGTCGACGAGACGACCGTCCGGCTGACGGCGTCGCTTCCCCACGGCGAGACCGTCTCCTTTACCCTCGAGAAGCCGATTCCGTGGTCCCGGGAGTTCCTGCTCGCGCGGATCGTCGAGGACGCGGGCTACGACGCCGCCTCGATCGATCACGCCGTCGGCGAACCCGTCTACCTCCAGCGGACGGATCTCGAGGAGGACGACGCGGACGACTGGTGGTCGCCATCACTGCAGGCGGCGGGCGACGCCCTGCTGTCGTCGCTGTCGGGCGGCCGCTACCGACTCGAGCGCGAGACGGGCCCGGAGTGGCGACTCGTGGACCCGCTCGAGCGCCCCCACCGGACGGACGGCGACGCCGCCGCCACCCCGCGCGAAGCCCTCCTCGGGGCTGGCATCGTCGTTTTCGGGGTGGTGATCGCGGCCGTCGGTGCCGTGATCGGGGCGACCGGCGGCCTCGTCCTCTCGAGCGGCGTCGTCGGAGCGGTCCTGCTCGGACTGCTGATCGTAACGCTGGGGCTCGGCGTGGTCTTCCGGAGTCGGCGCGAGCATTGATACGGATTACTGTAACGATTTACCGGCGCACCCGCGACCGGAGCGGCGGGTGCGCCGGAAATGACTTACAGTAAACCGTATGAGAAACGGCGATTGACCCCGGGAAAACGGCGACTTCAGGGCGCGTAGTAGTACTCGCCGTCCGCTTTCTGCTGTTTGTCGAGTTGCGAGTCGGGCTTGTTGATCCGTGGGCGCGAGGTGCGCTCGTCGCGGCGGAACGTGACCTCGAGGTTCGCGAGGAACTCGTTCATGCCCTCGCGCATCGACTGGGGCTGGCCGGCGTGCCCGTGGACGGCGGGTTCGCCGTCGAAGACCATCAGCCGATCCGCGAGCAGGTCGATCATGTAGATGTCGTGGTCGATGACCATGACCGTCGCGTCCTGCTGTTCGGCGTAGCGCCGGATGGCGCTCGTGGCCTGCACCCGCTGTTCGACGTCGAGGTGTGCGGAGGGCTCGTCGAGCAGGTAGAGATCCGCCGAATCGGAGAGACAGGCAGCGATGGCGACGCGCTGTCGTTCCCCACCCGAGAGGTCCGAGAGGTTCTGCTCCATGATTTGCTCGAGCTGGAGCGGTTTCGCGATCTCGGTGTTCCAGTAGGAGGAGCCAAACTGGTCCGTGATCGAGGAGAGGAACGCGTCGACCCGCATGTGCTGGTCGATGGTGACGTACTGGGGTTTGTACGAGATGTCCAGATCCAGGTCCGCGTCGCCCTCGTCGGGGTCCAGATTCCCGGTCAGCAGTTTCGCGAAGGTGGACTTCCCGATCCCGTTGGGGCCGACGATCCCCAGGACTTCGTTCTCGTGGATCTGGCCGCTCTCGACCTCGAGCGAGAACTCGCCGTCGCCGTAGCTCTTGGTGAGGTCGGGATACTCCACGAGTACGTCGCCGTGGACGTCGGTCCGTGGCGCGTGTTCTTCGAACTCGATCGGGTCCGGCCGGATCCGCATGTTCTCGTTGTCGAGGTAGCCCGCGAGGTACTCGTTGATCCCGTTGCGAACCGACTTGGGCGAGGTGACAACGCCGTAGGCACCCGGCTCACCGTAGGCGACGTGTAGCGTATCCGCCAGCAGGTCGAGGATCGCCAGGTCGTGCTCGACGACGAGCATCGACTTGTCCTCCTCCTCGGCGAGTTCGCGGATCAACCGCGCCGCCGTCACGCGCTGGCCGATGTCGAGGTAGGGCGTGATCTCGTCGAGGAAGTAAAAGTCCGTATCCCGCGCGAGGGTAGCCGCCAGCGCGACCCGCTGGAGTTCGCCGCCGGAGAGGTCGTCGATCGACTGCTCCATGACGGGTTCGATCGAGAGCCGTTCGACCAGTGACTCGAGCGCGCCCCGCTCGTCCGTCCGCTCGAGCAACTCGCGGGTGTTGCCGTCGAACGTATCGGGGATCTGGTCGACGTACTGGGGTTTGCGGGCGACGGTCACCTCGCCGTCCCGGACGTCCGCGATGTAGTCCTGCAATTCGGTTCCACGGTAGGCCTCGAGGACGTCGTCCCAGTCGATTTCTTCCTCGTGGCGGCCGAGGTTCGGCTCGAGTTCGCCCGCGAGGATGCGGACGGCCGTCGTCTTCCCGATCCCGTTGGGGCCGAGGATGCCCGTCACCTGCCCCTCCTGTGGCGCGGGGAGGCCGTACAGCGAGAAGGCGTTCTCCCCGTAGCGGTGGGCGGGATCGTCCTGCAGTTCCTTCGGCAGGTTGATGATCTCGATGGCGTCGAAGGGACACTTCTCGACGCAGATCCCACAGCTTTCGCCCAGACAGATCTCCTCGGAGATCTGAATCTGCTCGGGCTGGCCCTCCTCGGTTTCCTCGCCCCGGAGGGTGATACACTCCTTGCCGGTGCGATTGGGCGGGCAGTAGTTCTTGCACTCGTAGCTACACCGGTCGGGCTGGCACCGATCGAGGTCTACGACGGCGATACTGTCGTCTGCCATGGTTAGGCTGGGAGGTAGTCAGCGGCTTCGGAGGTCAGGAGGATTCCCCACGTCACGAACCAGAACGCGAACGTCATGAACACGATGTACAGGTAGTTTTTCACGCTGAATTCGTCGTCGCTGTAGATGTCCGTGAAGTCGTAGAGGATGAACTGCACGAGAATCGCCCCGGCGACGAGCATGAGCGCCGTGGTATCACTCGCGACCTCGTTCGCCGTCTCGAGCGACGTGATCTCGCCCGTCATCGACATGGACGCGAGTGCTGCACCGACGCCGAGCAGCGCTGCCAGCGCCGTCACGCTGATCGAGCGGATGTGCTCGCGTCGGTCACTGATCGATTCGGTCGACATGGGAGAACCTCTGTCGTCGGGCGTGAAAAGGTGTTCGGGTTCGTCGTGGCTCCGTTCAGCCGACCTGGACCGCGTCGACGTCGATGTCGACCGCCGAGTCGGCGATGATGTCTTCCGGCGAACTGCCGGCGTTGCCGGTCCTGTCGTCGACGGAATCGACCTCGATCGTCGCCGAATCCTCCCGGTCCTCGCTCCGGACGGTCACCTCGCCGACGCCGTCGTCGTCGAAGCCGGTCTGCCAGACGAGGTCGATCGTCGTCGACTCGTCGTCGTCCAGGCTACTTTCAAGGGTCACCTGCTTCGTATCGACGATCTGGCCGTCGGGGTCCGTGAGCGTGATCGTCTGCGTGACGTCTTCCTCGTTGCGGTCCTGGTATCGGCTCGTCACCGTGACCTCGACCGTGGCGGCTTCGCCGGCCGTCACGTTCTCGACGTCGTCGATATCGACCTCGAAGACGCCCTCGGCCTCGAGTTCCCAGGCGAACCGCGGGTAGTCCTCGGGGATGGCGACCCAGGGGCCGCCCTCGTCTTCGTACTCGAGGTTGTCCATTCGACCGGGATCGGTGACGTCGAGGCCCTGCATTTCGGCTGTCGTGCGGCCGATCCAGTCACCCTGGATGTCGCTGGGGTCGAGACGATCCCTGTACCAGTTGCCGACCTCTCCGTAGGGATCGGACTCGATCGTTTCGTCCCAGTAGACGCTGTCGGCGAAGCGGTCGCCGCCGGAGAGGACGTGGCCGACGATGGCACCGGCGTCGGAGTCGCTGCCGCTGGCGGTGCCGGTGGTGTACATCTGCTCGAACTCCGAGTCGACGTAGGAGGAGGTGCCGACGATGGAACCGACGTATTTGGAGCCGCTGACGTCGGTTTGCGTGTAGGCCGTCGACACCTGGGTTTCCCAGGTCGCCCGGCCGACCAGTCCGCCGATTCCTTCGTGGTTCAGTTTGTTGCGACCGGTAACTGCAATCTCTCCGCCGACGACGGTGCCTTCCGCGACGAGGCGGTTGTCGATGTTGGCGTGTGCTCCGTCGCCGATCAGTCCCCCTACGAGTTGCTCCTCTCCCTCGACGTACCCTTCACTTCTCGCGTTTTCTACGGTCCCGCCAGCTTGTCCGGCGAGGGCACCGACGTGTTGCTGGCCGTGTACGTAGACATCAGTGAGTCGGACGTTCTGTATCGTGGACCCCCAGCCGACGGGTGCGTCATTTGACGGGTAGTTGGTTGCTCCGAACAGCCCGACGAACCGTTCGTTCGGCCGATCGATATACAGCCCCCTGATCTCGTTCCCGTTCCCGTCGAACTCTCCGCTGAACGCGTCACCGTCCCAGTTGGAAATATCGTTCTTGTTCGGATAGTTATTTCCGTCTTGACCGATCGGCTCGAATCCCTGCGGACTGCTTCGCTCGTAGGTGATCTCTAGCTCCGACCAATCGTCGAAGTATCCGGGCGAGTCCCGAATCTCGATAATTCCGTTCTCCGGATCGACGAGTTCGAAGTCGGGACCAGTACCATAGTAACCGCCACCGTCGACGTGAACCGATCCATCGACGACGGACGTCTTACTGAGATTGATCCGGTCGCCATAGGTGAAATCCGTCCCGTCGTCGGTCTCTGCCTCTTCGTGTATCGCCGTCGTTCCGCTGTTCCAGAACTTCGTCCCGTGGGCGTCGATGTCGTCGACGAGTTCGTAGTGGGCGTCGAGACCCTGGTCGTTGATACACTGGAGTTGATCGACGTTGCCCACCTGGTACGGATCCGATGACGTTCCGCTTCCGTCGTAACTGACTTCTCGGCAGACCGGGCCCTCCCGTTCGACGACGACGACTGCTTCCGCCTCGTCGTCGTCGGTTCTCACCGTGACGCGATCGGTTCGTTCCCCGACGCCGGGGTAGTCGAGTGTGATGGTTCTGTCACCCGACACGGTGACGGTTTCTCGATCGACGACCCCGCCGTCGAACCCCTCGAGCACGACGCTCTGTCTCGTCTGACCGCCGAGTGCTTCGAGGTTGGCCTCGACCGACACCGTATCGCCTTCCTCGACGGAGTCCTCGAGCACCTCGACGTCGGTGATCTCGAGCAATGGCTCGACGTCGACGTCGACCGTCTCCGTGTTGGCTTGCGTCCCGACGGTCAACTCGGGGTCGGAGTCGGAGGGGATGGGTGCAGTCCCCCATTCGAACGTCACCGTCTTGCTGTCGTGCCTGTCGAGGTGTAGTTCGCCGATGTCGACCACGTTGCCGTCGAATCCGCCGAGCCAGACGTACTGGGTGTCTTCTTCGCCCTGGTTTTCGATTTCGGCTTCGACGGTAACCGTCTCTCGCGGGGTAATCGGCTCGCCGACGACGTTCGTCCACTCGATACTGAACTCGGGCGGGTTCTCATCGACGAGGAAGGATCCTCGATCGGTCAACGAGTCGTCGCCGGGATCGGTTTCGACCTGGTACTCGTAGGTCTCTCCCGGTTCGACCCCGATCGGTTGGTTCCCGTTCCCAGCGCCGTTTCCGTTTCCGGTATTTCCGCTCTTTGTCACGAAGCGGTGATTCGCGTTTGATCCGCCCCAGGCCCAGTCGTAGTCACCGTCTGTTCGAATGGATTCGCCGGGAGCGATTTCGTCGTTCGACGTGAGTTGACGTGTCTCGACGACCGCCCCTGATTCGTTCCAGATCGTGATGGTGGCAGTGACGTGGTCCGCCTCGTCTCCGTAGTTGGTCAGCGTCGTGTTAATGTAGAAGTCAGTGCCATGTTCGAGGATGTTGCCGGCGATTGTGTGTCCGTTGCTATGTGGCGATAGTCCGTGATCCTCGTCGATCAGGAAGTGTGGGTCGATCGGGGCTTCGCCGATCTCCTCGATCGTCATCACGACCTCGTCGTTCGACGGTCGGTCTACGTCGACGGCGAACGTGTCGACCTGCTCGATTTCGCTCTCGAGGTGGCGTTCCCAGCCGTCGGCGTACTGGCTTTCGATCTTGATGGCGACGTCGTTAGTAGCGTTCTCGACGACCGAACTGAGGTTCGCTGCCGCCTGCGATGCGCCATCGGGGTCCTGTTGGGCGATCGATCGCGCTCCCGGGCCGTTGCCCGAACTGACCTGCATGAACTCCAGGTTGAGCGTGTCGTTCCTGCCGAAGCCGATCTCAGGTGACTCCACGGTGCGTGCACCGGAGTCAGTGAGTTCGAAGATTCCGCCGCCCTGGTGGGCGATCCGTCGGTCGTTGGCGTCGAACTCGAGCGCGCCGAGTTCTTCGGTGACGGTTCGATCCGGATCGCTCCACTGTGGGTCTTCGATCGAACTGTTGTATGCCGTGACCGAGATCGATCCGTCGCCGGCCACCTGTGGCTGACAGTTAGGATCGTCGAACTCGAGCGACCGTTCGGAACCTGTACCAACGACGGTTCCGAGGCGGTGGTCGGATTCGTCGACACAGAGGTCGACCTTCTCGTTGTTGATGTTGGATTCGAAGGCGGCGATCATCTCGGACCCCGTGACGAAGACGAGTCCCGCCCCGATGAGCACCATCGTAAACAACAACGCCACCGCGACGACCGGACTCAGTCCCCGATCCGACGAGTCCGGCAACCCAGGACGATTCTCCCCTGCCATTTTCTCATTCAACGAACTCTACATATAAAAACTTTCACGATGTCTGTGAGGTCAAACAAGGGATCTAGCGATCTTTGCGAACTCGAGGCACGATTTCACCCGATGACGGACCGTCCGGTTCGGACCGGGGGCGCTGGTGATACGATGGGGCCACCCGGGTCGGCCGGATCCCGTCGGTCTGTGAGCGAGTCAGTACCGGATCGTACGCCGAACGCTCGACTCACAACTGGATCGAAATGTAGGGACCGAACCGACAGTACGACCGTCTGACTAACCGGTTAATCAGGTTAACATTCGGCCACTCGAGGCCGCAGACGCCACATTACTCGTCGAGCATCCACGTAATCTTTCATTACATCTGCGACGGGTAAGGCTCAACTTTTATACTGCTGGGGAATTTCGATTCGTAACATGGAAGAGACTGACGGGGAGGAGATCGAAGACCTTCCACCGAGCGCGAAACTGGTTTTCAAGGTTCTCGAGTACGACGGGCCGCTGACCCAGAAACAGATCGTCGAGGAATCGATGCTGTCGGCCCGGACGGTCCGGTACGCCCTCGAGCGCCTCGAAGAGATCGGTATCGTCGACGAGGACATCTACTTTGCGGACGCTCGACAGAGCCTCTACCGGCTGAAGGAGCCGGTCGCGGCGGACGGCAACGGCGTCGACGAGGCGGCGAAGAAAGACGCCTGCTGTGCCGAATAACCGCCCGCCGGAGCGGGTCGCGAACAGAGCGGTAGGATTATTTTGACGGCCTCGGCCACCCCTGGTATGGACAAGGAGACGGTCCCGCGGACGGGGTGGTTGCTCGTCGGGTTGTTGGCCGCCACGATTCTGGCGAGCGTCGTCAACGCGATCCTCTCGCAGTACGGCTTCTCCGAGGAATATCACGCGATCACGGTCATCACGGCGATGGCACCGGTGTTGATCTACGTCGGCGTCTGGTACGACGACGACCGCCAGCACTACTGGGAGCACTCGACCATTCGTATTCTCGGGGATCTCGTGTTCGTCCTGCTGGGCGCGCTGGCCGGGTCCGCGCTGGTACTGCTCGCGTTGCTCGGCACGTTACCGTGGATCCTGGAAGAAATCGTCGCGATGGCTGGCGGCTTCGCGTTCGGCTGGGGGCTGTTCTGGTGGCGCAACCCGGAACTCTACCGGGAGGACTCCGGGCGGTGAGCACCGATCGCTCGCGACGGAGCGGGGACCTCACCCTGACAGGTCGACCGCACGGTCGAACGGCGGTCGATCGCCGACGCCGGGCGTCGGGGGGACTGTCCGCTTGTGGGCCGTTTCCGCGACGAGCCAGGCGATCGTTCGCGCCGTGGTCCGGTCGATGCCCAGTTCGTCCGCCGCGTCGGTGATCGACGCACCCTCGTCGACGATCCGCCGTAACAGCGGGTCGATTTCCTCGTACGGTGCGCCGAGGTCGTCGGCGTCCCGCTGCCCCTCCCTGAAGCCCGCGCTCGGCTCCTTGCTGACGATCCGACGGGGGATGCCGATCCACTCGGCCAGCGCCTGCACTTCCGTCTTGTAGAGGTCGCCCAGGGGGTAGACGTCGGCCGCGGCGTCCCCGTACTTCGTGACGTAGCCGACCAGTAGTTCCGACCGGTTCGCGGTCCCGAGGACGAGCCGCGAGCGGCGGTTCGCCGCGTAGTACGCACAGGCCATCCGCAGTCGAGCGATCGCGTTGCCTCGCGTTCTGGTGCGATCGTCCGACACTCCGGCGTCGGTATCTGACGGCTCGAGGTCGGGCGTAACGGCTGCCTCGAACGCCTCGAGAACGGGCCGGAGCTGGAGCTCGTGGAACTCGATCCCGAGTCCGTCGGCCATCGTGCGGGCCTCGCTAACGGTGCGTTCGTCGGGCTCGTCACAGGGAAGTCCGAGACCCAGCACGCGATCGCTGCCTACCGCCTCGACGGCGAGCATCGCGGTCACGGTCGAATCGAGGCCGCCGCTCATCGCCACGACGAGGCCCTCCGCGCTCGCGTCGTCGACGGCCGTCCGGATCGCGTCGACGATGCGCGTCCGGACTCGCTCGAGGGTGGTTGGATCCGTGAGAGCCGATCCGGTCTCGCGTTCGACCTCCGAGTAGACGAACGTGCTGTCCTCGATACTCATATGGTTCTATCACCAACCATATCTCTACTTATCGAAGCAACTGTCTGCTATTTATGCCTAATCCTTACACAACTAGCTGTCTCGAGAAACGACGGTTGGCGATCGAACGGACACTCCGAGTCGAAGAGGCGGTCGTCGGCCGGCGTCGGTCGCTCCGTGACCGGTCGTCCGAAGACGACGGCGACCGGCGTCGGCGACGATACGTTTATTTTCGGTACCTCTGAGAAATCGGTATGGCACCGACGCTCGTGAACGTCGCGGTGGGCGTCCTGCTGGGGCTGGCGCTGCTCGGTGCAGCGGCCGACCGACGATCCGTACTGGTCGTCGCCCTCGCGGCCGCGCTCCCGGACCTCGACGCGGTCGCGAGCCTCGTCGTCCACGGCACGACCAACGCCCTCCTCCACACCCTGTTGTTGCCCGGTTTCGCGTTCGTCGTCCTCTACTGGGATACCCGGTACCGCGACCGCTCCTGGCTCGCGGCCCGTTACGGCTGGTACGGCGTGCGGGTCGCGTGGGTCACCCTGGCCGCGTTCGTCGTCGCCGGTATCGGACTGGACCTCTTCGGGTCCGCGGGCGTCGCCCTCCTCTATCCCCTGCACGATCGGTTCTACACGGTCGCCGGCAGGTTCCTCCTCTCGAGCGACGAGGGCGTGATCCTCACGTTCGTCGACAGCGGCGAACTCCTCCCGCTCGAGTCGCCGGGGACGACGGCGGAGCACCACGTCGCGACGTGGGTGAACCCGACGCCGGGGACGGGCCTCGAGACGGGACTCGAGCGCGAACTGCACCTGGTCACGTCGGGCTGGCAACTGGTCGTCGTCGCGACGGCGGCGGTCGCCGCCGCAGTCCGGCTTCGCGAGAGAGGTGATCGCTGATGCCGTCGACGGTCGTCCACGCGGGCGTCGCCCTCCTGCTCGCGGCCGGGCTGTTGCGAGGGGCCTACGATCGGCGCGTGCTCGCCCTCCTCCTCGTCGTGGTCGCACTTCCGGAGGCAGACGCCCTGCTCGGTCCCGTCGTCGACGGCGCTCACCGGACCGTCTTGCACACCCTGACGATTCCGCTCCTCGTCGGGGTGTGGCTCTACTGGGACACCCGCCTGCGCGACCCCGACGACTCGTGGCTCCGCGGTCGCTGGGGCGGCCGGGGCGTCCGCGTCGCCTGGGTCGTCCTGTTCGTCCACGTCTTCGCCCACCTCCTGCTCGATTACGCCCACCTCGAGGGGATCAACGCCCTCTATCCGGCGATCGATCGATTCGTCCGCCTCGAGGGCGAACTGCTCCTCTCGACGGCCGACGGCCTCGTCCAGACGTTCGTCGAGTTCGGCACGGATCCCGAGACCGGCGAGCAGGTTATCGACGCCGGTGCGGTCGGGACCACCGAGGACACCCACGTCGCGAACCCGGTCGAACTCTCCGAGGATCCCGACTCCGACGATCCGATCCTGCTGCCGATCGCAGAGAACGGCTGGGAACTCTACCTCGTCCTGACCGGCGTCTTCGTGGTGATCGCGCGGCGGTTCCAGGATCGTCGCGAGGAGCCGTAGGCCGCCCGCTCGATTCGGGATACTCGTCGTTCGACGCCCTGCCTCTCGTCCACCGGTCCGCTCGAGGGATCGAGTGCGTCGGCCGAACCGTCTCGAGACGCTCACGATATCGGCAGTTTGATACGGGCCAGCGGGCCAGCACCACCATGAACGTTCTCGTCACGGGTGCGACGGGCGGCATCGGTAGCTGGGTCGTCGAACGGCTCGCGACGACAGGTCACGAGGTCGTCGGCGTCGACCTCGAGCGACCGGCCGGTCGCCTCGAGAACGCCAGTTTCTACGCCGCGGATCTCACCGACTACGGCCAGGCGATCGACGTCGTGCGGGCCGAACGACCCGACGCGGTCGTCCACTGCGCCTCGATCCCGCGGATGGGAATTCGACCCGGCAGCGAGACGTTCCACACGAACGTCGCCTGTACGTACAACGTGTTCGACGCCGCCGGGTCCGTCGGCGCGGACGTCGTCTGGACCTCGAGCGAGAGCATCTACGGCATGCCCTTCGCCGCGGAACCCAGGCTCCCCGCGTACCTGCCGATCGACGAGGAACACCCCCTCGAGCCGGAGGATCCCTACGGAACCTCGAAACTGGTCGGCGAGGAACTCGCCGAGATGATCGTCCGCCGGGCGGGCATCTCCGTCGTCTCGCTCCGGCCGTCGTGGGTGAACTACCCGGGTGCGTACGAGGTGGCCGCGGTCCGGGAGGCGTTCGACCCCGACGACCCCGAACCGGTGGGTCACTTCTGGTCGTACATCGACGTCCGCGACGTGGTCTCGCTGGTCGAACGCGCCCTCGAGGCCGACGTCGAGGGCCACGAGCCCTACCTCGCGGTCGCCGAGGACAACTACCTGGGTCGGCCGACAGCGGAGACGATCGACGCCGCCTTCGGGAATCTGCCCTCGCCCTGCGACCTCTCGGGCACGGAGGCCGCCTTCTCGACGGCGAAGGCCCGCCGGGAGCTGGGGTGGGAGCCCGACCACACCTGGGAGACGGCCGAAGCCGAGTCGGTTCCGGGGCCGTCGTTCCTCGAGCCGTAGTGTGGTCTCGGTTCGCTCGAGTGCGACTGTGGCGTTTCGACGCCGGCCACGGTGGATGCGGTCCGTTCTCGCGGTATTGGTCTCGAGTAGCTATCGGACGAACCGGCTGATCAGTAGAGTTGCCAACTGAACAGTGAGTTCGCACGGAAGCTGTCGAAATGAAGCGTTCCTGCTCTCGTGGACACGGGGAGTGGCCACACCCTCCCCAGCCGATTCGCTCACTCCGTTCGCTCATCCCTCGCGCGGTTTCATCGAGCGGCCTCCCTTTCGGTCGGCCGCTCGACAGCACGCGCCACCGCAAACTGGAACGGTATGGACGGAACGATACCTATACGGTCTATACGTGCCGTTTGCGAGCGGTTGGAAAGAAGGTGCGGGACCCGTTCTCTGACGGTTTCCACCAGACACTCCTTCATCGCGACGACGCCGAAACGAGCGAGTCGCCGCGCTCGCCCCTCTACGACGACGGGACGACAGTAATCGGATCCTTTCGATCGATCGCCTGCTCGAGTTCGTCGGCGATCGCACTGCCTCGAGACACCTGGATTTCCCCGCCGCGGCTGACCGTCGCGGTGAAGAGGTAGTCGCCGCCGGCCTGGACTTCGACGGTTTCGCCGTGGTTGCCGTCGACCGGGATCACGATGTGTCGCGAGGTCACTTCCGGCGTGACCATCTGCCCGGCGGCCTGGCCGCCGTCGCTGCTCGCGCCGGCGCTTCCGCCGCCCGCGCCGTAGTTGGGGTTCTCGTCGTGGGTCCGGACGTCGATGTCGATCCCGAGGCGGTTCTCGACGTCCGTGATGCGGCCGCCGCCCTTGCCGATGACGCTCGAGATGTCGTCCTCCTCGACGTAGACGACGGCCTTATCCTGGCTCCGGAGTTCGACGTCGACGTAGCCCCGGGCGATCGAGCGGATCTCGCGTTCGATCTCCTGTTTGGCGATGCGGTCGACGCCGGACTCGCTGCCGGGGCCGCCCTCCTCCTCTTTGAGGGGGACGGTGACGACCTGCCGGTTGAAGGTGTAGATCTCGTACTCGGGTTCACCGGTCTCGAAGTTGGTGACCTGGATGACCGGCCGCGCGAGGTCCTCCTCCGTGAGGCCCGCAGGGACCTTGACCTCCGTTTTCACGTCGTAGACGGTGTCGACTTCGCCGGCCTCGATGTAGACGACGGTGTCGACGACCTGGGGGATCATCCCGAGTTCGACCCGTCCCACGAGGCGCTGGAGGGCGTCGATCGCGCGCGTCGCGTGGACGACGCCGATCATGCCGACGCCCGCGAGTCGCATGTCCGCGAAGACCTCGAAGTCGTCGGTCTTGCGGACCTCGTCGTAGATCGTGTAGTCCGGCCGGACCATCAGCAGAGCGTCGGCCGTGTTGGCCATCTCGCCGCCGAGTTCGGTGTACTGGGTGATCTCCGGGCCGACCTGCAGGTCCCGCGGTTTCTCCATCGTCTTGACCGCGTAGTCGTGATCGGAGATGAACCGCGCGACCGCCTGCGCGAACGTCGACTTCCCCGCTCCGGGAGCCCCCGAGATGAGGACGCCGCGCTGGCGCTCCAGAAGGCGGTCTTTCAGCTCCTCGGCGTTCTCGTAGTCCTCGATGTCGGTCTGGGCGATCGGGCGGACGGCGGTGATCTCGATGCCGTCGGAGAACGGCGGGCGACCGACCGCGATCCGGAAGTCCCGGAACTGGACGATCTTCATCCCTGGCTGGGAGAGCTCGAGGAACCCGTCGGAGGACTCCTTCGCGGCGTCGACGATCTCCCGGGCGTACTCGTCCATCGTCTCCTCGTCGAGTGGGTCGTCGGCGATGGCCTGGTAGTGCATGTCGCCGAGTTCGCCGCGTTTGGCCTTCGGCACGGCCCCCGTCTTGAGGTGGACGCTCATCGTCTGCTCGTCGAAGTAGTTCTCGACGGTGAGCGCCCCCACCTCGCGGACCTCGGGGGAGACGTGTTCGACGTCCAGCCCCTTCGCCCGGGCGACTTCGGCCTGGACGACGTCGCTGGTGAGGAACGTGGCCTCGAGGTCCTCCGCGAGGTCGCGGATGAGAGCGTCGATTTCTCCCTCGGAGGCGTGGCCCCGCTCGATGGCGTTGGGCCGCTCGCCGACGTACTCGAGGTCGATGACGCCCTCGTCGGCCAACTCGGCGAGGCGCTGGAGTTCCTCGAGTCCGTCCCAGCCGCTCTCGATGCCGTCGTTGGCCTGTGCCTCGAGTTCCGCGACGACGGCTTCCGGCACCGAAATCGTCGCTCCCTCGAACTGCCCGTCGTCGATCGTCGCCGAGACGCGGCCGTCGATGACCACGCTCGTATCCGGCACGACGTTCATGCCGAAACGTTGGCCATCCGCGTGTATAAGGCTGCGGGAGACGATCGCGGCCGGTTCTCACAGCCGTAGCAGGGATCGACCGCTACCGGCGACGTTGGATCGGTCGCCACCGGCGCTCGTTTCCGGCCGTTGTCGGACGTTCCTATCGGCCGGGAACACTCACGATACCTTATACGACGGTGCGAACACGTTCCCGTATGGATCCGGCGGAGACGTTCGGACACGGCGGACTGAACGCGTTCGTCGACCCCGACGAACTGACCGACCGCATCGGTCTCGACGACGAGGAGATCGCCTGGCGGAAGGCGTTTCTGGGCTTCGACGCCGAGGACGAACGGCGGCTGTCGGCCCTCGAGCCGTTGCTTCGCGACGAGCAGGATCGGATCGCCGACGACTTCTACGAGAACCTCCTCGAGCACGAGGAGACGCGGGCGGTCATCGAGCGCTCGCCCAAAAGCGTCGAGGCGCTGAAGGAGACCCAGCGGGCCTACCTCGTCTCGCTGGCTACCGGCGACTACGACCGGGATTACTTCGCGACCCGCGCCCGGATCGGCAAACTCCACGAACTGCTCGATATGCCGCTGAAACACTACATCGGGCAGTACGGCGTCTACTACCAGTTGCTCCTCGAGCGACTGAACGAGCGCGCCCAGCGACAGGTCGTCGACGCCGTCACGGAGTGGGCCGCCGACCGCGAGGCCGACGGCGGCGGTCTCGAGGGGATCGCCGACGCGCTCGGGTTCGGCGGGAGCGACCCCGAGGCCCCGTCGCTCGAGGCGTCGTTCGAGGCGACGCTCAGGGGGGCGATCGACGACGCGATGGCCGACGTGCTCTCGCTACTGCGGGTCGTTACCCTCGACGTACAGGTCGCGGTGGACACGTACGTCGACTCGTACGCACAGCGGCTCGAGCGGTCGATCGAGCGGCGTCGACGGCTGGCCCACGAGGTCGAGGCCGACGTCCAGGAACCGATCGAGGAACTCCACGAGACGAGCGAGGTGGTCGCCAACCGTGCCGAGGCGATCAGCGACCACACCGCGACCCAGGCCGCGGCGATCGAACGCGCGGCCGGCGAACTCCAGGAGATCAGCGCGGCCGTCGAGGAGGTCTCGAGCGTCGCCGACGAGGTCGAGGCCGAGAGCGATCGGACCGAACGGCTCGCGGCCGCGGGCGTCGAGTCGGCCGACGACGCGCTCGACGACCTCGCGGCGATCGAGGAAGCGACCGACCGGGCCGCCGCGGCCGTCGCCGACCTCGAGTCGCGGATCGACGAGGTCGACGAGACCCTCGAACGACTCGACGACCTCGCCGAGCGAACGTCTCTCCTGGCGACGAACGCGAAGATCGAGTCCTCCCGAACGGGGGTCGACGACGCGACGCTCGAGGTCATCGCCGACGAGGTGCGATCGTTCGCCGAGCGGACGAAAGCCGACGTCTCGGCGATCGAAACCGCGGTCGAGGCCGTTCGCGAGGACGCCGCCGAAACCGTCGAGGCGACGACTGAGGTGGTCGACCGCGTCGAAGACGGCACGGATAGCGTCCGGGAGACGGTCGACTCGCTCGAGGGGATCCACGACGCCGCCCGGACGACCGCCGCGGGGATGGGCGACGTCTCCGCCGCGACCGACCAGCAGGCCCGGAGCGTCGACGCGACCGCCGAGACCGTCGAGGACGTCGCCGAGACGGCCGACCGGGTCGCGGCGGCCGCCGAGTCGCTGGCGGCCGCGAGCGAGGAACAGACCGCGAGCCTCCGAACCGTCAGCGAGACGGTCCGGCGGCTCACTGCGGACGACGAGGACGCCGATCACACACCGGTCTACGAACGCGTTTCGTAGGCCCGACGCGAATCGACTCGTCCGCGTCGGTTCTCGGCGAGGGGATCAGCGTCGACTCGCGCGATGGACACAACAGCATCGATCCCGTAGCGGTCCCCATGAGCATCCGCGAGGTAACCCGCGACCTCGTCTCGATCCCCAGCCACGAGGACGAGACGGCCGCGGGGGACTACGTCGAGTCGTGGCTCGAGCGCGAAACGGACGCCGACGTTCGACGGGACGCCGTCGGCAACGTGATCGCCCGCCGTGGCAGCGGCGAGTCGTCGCTGGCCCTCGTCGGTCACCACGACGTCGTCGCGCCCGACGAGAGTCAGGTCGCCGAGGACGGCACCGAGTACTGCCTCGAGGAACGGGACGGCCGCCTCTACGGACGCGGCACGGCCGACATGAAGGGAGCGGTCGCGGCCGCCATGCGGGCGTTCGCCGACGCCGATCCGGCGGGCGAACTGGTGTTCGCGAGTTTCGTCGGCGAGGAGGTCGGCGGCGTCGGCGCGCGCCACGCCATCGACGAGGGCTTTGCCCCTGACTACGCCGTCGTCGGGGAGGGATCGACCGGCTACTCGAGCCCCGGCGTCACGGACGTTGCCGTCGCCCACAAGGGTAGACGCGGGAGCACGATCACCGCCGTCGGCAGCGCGGCCCACGCGAGCGAGGCCGAGGCCGGCGAGAACGCGATCTACCGGGCGACCGACGCCGTCGACGTCGTTCGCGACCTCGAGCCGCCCACAGTGGAGGTCGCGGGCGAGCGACTCGAGGGGAGCGTCGTCGTCACCGAAATCGAGGGCGGCACCGCGTGGAACGTCGTCCCGGATCGCTGCGAGCTCACCGTCGACGAACGGACGGTCCCAGGCGAGCGGGCGTCGCTCGAGCGCGTCGAGGAGATTTCGGGCGTCGAGTGGACCGTCGACCAGGATCTGCCACCGATGCAGTGTGAGGACGCGGCGTTCGCCGAGCGGGTGCTCGAGGCGGCCGACGCCGCCCAGCCGGAATCGCCCGACCTCGTGACGAAACCCCACGCGACGGACGCCGGCTGGCTCTCGGAAGCCGGCACCGAGTGCGTGGTCTGTGGTCCCGCCGAACCCGGCGAGGCCCACACGGCCGACGAGAGCGTCTCGATCGAGATCCTCGAGTGCTGCTACGAGACCTACCGCGCGATCGCGTCGAACTGGCCGCGATAGCGCTCAGTCGCGGTTCCGATCGGCGCTCGCGTCCGACTCGGGATCGTCGATCAACGCGTCCGTATCGTCCCCGTCGGCCGATTCGCCCCTCTCGCCGGCGGGCGATTCGACGGCCGCGTCGCCAGTCCCGTCAGCGGCGGCGTCGGTCCCTTCGGACTCGTCCCGGGCCGCCTCGAGGTCGCTCCCCTCGCCCGCGTCCGTTCCGTCTTCCGACGCGTCCTCGAGGGCGAAGATCGACGGACTGCCGCAGTCGGGACACTCCTCCCGGGCCGTGTAGAAGCGCGCGCCGCAGTTCTCGCAAGCGTGGGTCGCCTCCTCGTCGGCCGCCTGCTTCGCCTCGTGCGTGAACTCGCCGACCTTTCGGCCGAGGTTCTCGAAGAATCCCATTATCGGGTAAAGGTCGTCGACCCGGATAACTCTTGACCGGATTCGGGTGAAACAATCCGGTCCCTGGATAGTCTGGAAGCGGCTCTTACCCCTCTGAGGGGAATGTCGGCGAACGGTGAGTATCGGCCGTGTAGTTGTCGTTCCGTTCGCCATCATTCGTCGTGCGGTGGCGTGCGCTGTCGATCGGGCGAGCGACCGCGAGGCCGATCGACGTAGTCGCGCGAGGGATGAGCGACCGGAGGGAGCGAATCGGATGGGGAGGGCGTGGCCACTCCTCGAGTCCACGATAGCAGGACGCTTTCTTCCGTCATCCACTCCCTCGAGCACCCTGTCCAATCGGTCTGGCCAATCAGTATACCGAGTCCCCTGTTGGGTTACTGGAACGGGACTGAACCCACTCCTGAGAATCGTGCGATACCACTCTCGTTCGACTGTTAATTTTCGTCGAGCGCGACGGGCACGCCGCGGCTCGCGACGTCGCCCGCGAAGGCCCGCGAGTCGGCCTCGAGGTCGGGGAAGGTGTTGTAGTGGATCGGCACCACGAGGTCGGGTGCGAGGCGCTCGGCGAGGACGGCCGCGTCGTGGCGGTCCATCGTGAAGTGCTGCGCGATGGAGGGGAGCAACACCGACACCTCGAGGTCGTCGTGTGCGTCGATGACGTCCGAGTCGCCGGTCCAGAAGCAGGGCACGCCGTCGACGGTCAGCACGAAGCCGCAGCCGAACCCCTCCGGATGGAGTGGCTCGCCGTCGGTCGCGTTCGGCCCGTCGGGGTGGTTGTAGGCCGGCACGACCTCGACGTCGACGCCGGCGACGGTCAGTTCGTCGCCGTAGCCGACGCGTCGCACGTCGTACGGGAGTTCCTCCGGCGCGACGACGTCCCGGCCCCCGGCCGAGATCCGGTCGGCGGAGACGTCCTCGTAGACGACCAGCGTCGCGTCCTCGCTCGCGACCCGGTCGATCCCGTCGTCGTCGTAGTGGTGGTCGTGGGTGACGACCACGAGGTCGCCGTCCCGCGCGTCGTAGGGCTCGTTGTCCGGATGGGCGGCCTCGCCGTACCGTTCGCCCCAGGTACCGTCGAGCGTCCCGTACCGGCCGGGATCGGTGTAGACGACGGTGCCGTCTGCGGCTTCGATGCGGGCGGTCGCGTAGCCGAGCCACTCGAGCGTCAGGTCGCCGTAATCGATGGCCATATCCGCCGTTGGCGCCCGCGGTTCAAAAACCTCGAGCTCTCGCACAGTCGCCGATGTAACCCGTTTTCTCGAGGCGTTCCGTCACGGCGGAAGCCGGCCCGGGAACGTAGTCCGATCGGAGAGGACTACCGTCCGATGGCCACGCGAGCGCCCTCGAGCGGGGTGAGTACCGGTGACCGACTCCTCCGCCGAGGGGGCGGAGCGTACCGCGGCGTCCGAGGCTCGAAGCGGTGGTTACGGCTCGCCCGTGTCTTCGGGAACGATCGGAGGACGTCGGCCAGCGTGGCCGAATCGGTGAACCGGCCATCGTCCTCGCGGTTACGCGACATACGGTCTCGTTTAAGGGTCTCGACGATACGGCTGTTGGTGTACGTCCCTGGGGTGAAGGAATAGCCCCGATGAAAAGACAGTTCCGCGCCGACGCCCAACCCCCTGTCAATGCGAATCGCCGTTCCCAACAAGGGCCGCCTGCACGAGCCGACGATCGACCTCTTAGAGCGGGCGGGCCTGCACCTCGAGAACGGTGCCGACCGCAAACTCTACGCCGACACCGTCGACCCCGACGTCTCGGTGCTGTTCGCCCGCGCGGCGGACATCCCGGAGTACGTCGCCGACGGCGCGGCCGACCTGGGGATCACGGGCTACGACCAGGTCCGCGAAGCGCGCGTCGACAACGTCTCGGAACTGCTGGACCTGGAGTTCGGTCGCTGTCGCCTCGTCCTCGCGGCCCCCGAGGACGGCGACATCGAGTCGGTCGCGGACCTCGAGGGCGGCACCGTCGCCACCGAGTTCCCGAACATTACGCGCGAGTTCTTCGCGGAGACGGGCGTCGAGCCCGACATCGTCGAGGTTTCGGGCGCGACGGAGCTGACGCCGCACGTCGAGATGGCCGACGCCATCGTCGACATCACCTCGACCGGCACCACGCTGAAGATGAACCGACTCGCGGTGGTCGAGGAGGTCCTCGCGAGTTCCGTCCGGCTATTCGGCCGCGATGACGTCCTCGACGATCCCAAGGTCGAGGAGGTCCGGACCGCGCTGTCGTCGGTCAAACAGGCCGAGGGGAAGCGCTACCTGATGATGAACGTCCCCGAGTCCCGCCTCGAGGACGTCCGCGACGTCATCCCCGGGATGGGCGGGCCGACGGTGATGGACATCGCCGGGGAGGAGGCCGGCGAGGGGAAGGTGGCCGTCCACGCCGTCGTCGACGAGCGCGACGTCTTCGAGACGATCACCGAGGTCAAGAAGGCCGGCGCGAGCGACGTGCTGGTTACGGAGATCGAACGACTCGTCGAGTGAGTTTGTTAGCGTTCGTCGAGTGAGACTGTCAGGACTCGTCGTCGCCGTCGATTCCGTCGCGGTTGTCCCCGAACGTCTCCGAGTCGCGGTCGGCCCCGCCGAAATCGTCGTCCTCGAGCGGATCTGAATCCCGGTCGATCCCCGGGTCAGCGCCCGACTCGAGGTCGAACTCGTCGGTCGCGAGGTCCTCGCCGTCGACGCTGATCGCGCCGTCCTGGATCTCGATGGTGACGCCCTCGGCGTCCGGCGACCGGCCGAGCGCGCGGTTGGCCGTCGACTCGACGGTCTGGTTGACCGAGAGGACGAACCGGAGGACCGACTCGAGTTCGGTGCCGGCCTCGCGGAGGGGTCGCTGGGTCGCGAGTTCGCCGATGCTCTGTGCCCCCTCGGGGTGGAGGTACTGGATCGGGTGATCGGTCGGCACCTCGCGGAGGTCGACCTCGAACGACCAGAGATAGGGGAGTAGCTGGATGGCGTACCCCTTCGGTTTCGGTGCCTTGCGGCCGATGGCCGTCGCGGCGACGCCGATAGCCGTCGATCCGGTGTCGGTATCGTAGTAGACGCCCGGCAGCGCGGGGATCGAGACTCGCATATCCGGTAGGAGTCACCGACCACTGGTGAGTACACACCTGGCACTGCCACGGTCCTTTTACGTTCGAGTGGGTGTTTTCTGCTCGAGGGGAGATTCTGCGGATATTCAGTCGTGGGTGTACGTGACCGCGAACACCTCGAAAGCCCTCGCCGCTGTCGCGGTCGCTCAGCGACATATCCGCGCAAGCGCGGATAGGGGTCGCTGAGACGACTACAGTAAACGCGACAGCGGCTCGCCCTTTCAGTCCACCAGGGAGGGGCCTGCCCTTCCCCGGGTCGCTCGAGGCCGCGCGTGGTCCGCGGCCTCGATCTCCCGGCCGTGGCACGCCAGTGGATTGCGGATCGTTGAGCGAGCCGAAGGCTTGCTATCTGGTTCCGGAACGACGAGGGTGAACTCGAGATCTCCACCCGACTGTTGTGAACACGAGCCGTTATTTTCGCTGTCTTCCGTTCACCCACTGGTCAGTACTGGCTCCTGGATCGTGGGTTCAGGGAGGGAATACACGCCGGGTTGATGCAATTCGATGTCGATTCCGCGGAGGTGAACACGGCTAAAGCGCCTTCGTGTTCATATTCGGGAAATTAGTATTCGAGATGTGCAACCCCTGGGGAGCAGATCAATAGCGTCCCTCAAAGCGCTAACAGAGTTTCCCATTCGATCTCTCTGGTGGACTCCTTATAGTCGACCTGCACTTTGGTCAACGCCATTTTTTGTGTTGAAGAGTCATGACGAAATTGTAGATCCATAGTTTGGAGACCTTTTCCTGAAAATGAAAGAGTCTCTATAATCTCGTCAGCATATTCCTCTCCTTTGTAGCGGGCATATACATTCTCTGGAAGGTCAATGACTATTTCAAACTCGTGAGCCCGTTCACTATCATTTACTACTTCGATATGCCCTGGTCTTCCTTCCTCGTAATTCTCGAATATCGTAAGACCATCTGGAACGATCGTGATGGAGACATCATCAGAAAATCTCTTGAAAGGTAAGATGCTGAGGATGTACACCATCACGATGATCACAACAGGTAGAAGTGGTAACCCAAACACAATAAGACCTCGGTTTGTTTCAGGATCTACAGTAGGTAAGAGACTCTTACTCAAGCCATGAGATAGCAAGTACACGAAGAATAGTGTTGCTAATCGCAATGTCCACACACTAATTTCCTCTATTCTAACAACCAAGGGTATTGGTATAGACACAGTTTTCTCAAAACTATATACAATAGATAAAAGAATTAAATGAACTCCGCCAATAACCAAGAACGCTAATCCTACTTCTAAGCGGATATAGCCGTTAAGGGTCTCTGTTCCGATTAACCCCAAAACACCAACAATAAGCGAAAGGGTATATTGGACCTCAAATTGGAACTTTCTCCCCATTATAGCTTATCAATATAATACTCTTTGTAATAAGAATACACGAATTCAAAAGCTTCCTCAACAATATCCACGTCACCATCCTTTCCCGTTTTCTTTTTAATCCTAATCCTGCCGAGCCTTTCATTATATCCGATATTAAATCCGAAGTTTGTGTCTTTATAGATGAGATCACCCTTCATTTGAGCAATTTTCCCATTCTTATCTTCTGTTAGAGTCTTCACTGTGTCATTATCGAAGATATCCTGGTTTCCTTCAAGATCTGCTTTTTGAAGAGCGCCACCAGATAGACGAATATGTACGGTATGGACGCTAATTAGAGGATTATGACTTCCTGAACCGTAGTTCGTAAGGCTTTGCTGAGCGCGCTTATCTGCTAACCCAGATGATAGATCATCTATGAATCCTTTCACATATGTTTTTGCATCGTCTGGATGAACGCCGTCATGGCCTACACCCTCGATATCGACACCAACTTCTTCAAGTGCCGACATCACTTCTCCTAATTTCCCAAAATTGTCGCCGATTATGTGCACAATGCCCTCATCAAGATGGAATTCGAATCCAAAGTCATATAATTTAGTTCTTGTTCTTAAATTATCGAATGGGTCTGATTCATAGGTAGTGGTCTGAGTCCAATAGATACCAGTGACCAGTTTCGGCGATGATTTATTCACTTTAAAACCAGGCTCAATTAATTCATCTCCATCAAAACTAGCCTCATTAATCCGGAGGGCTTCTTGGAGTTCTTCGTGATCCTCCTGAGGAGTAGCGTCGGGTAAACCTTCAATCGTTCCGACATAGTATCCATGTGGAGATGACTCCTTCTGGATCATGACGAGCATTTTCTTCAACTCGTCAAATTCATCCTCAGTCCATTTTTCTGAAAGAAGAGCAGTGATCATATTATCAATCGTTCGCGGGTGAACATCCAACCCTCTTTTATCAACTAACTCTTTTAGATGAGAAGCTTTGATAGAATCGCTTTCCAAAATGTTCCTGATCTTGTCCTTATCAACTGACATGGATGCATCTATTATTTGGGATCTATTTGAACCTTCCCCTGGAACGGATAATCCGATATTTCCGCTATAACCCCTGTTTCAAGTTCTTTATTTGGAGTTCGACTGTTGCATTGTCGAATTGCTTTAGCTGCCGTCAATACGTGTTGTTCGGCTATCTCGTCTGCCAACTCGAGCGCGGCGCGTACTCTACGCGCAGCGCAATTGCCCTGTTCCCTAGGGGCTTGCGGACGGAGCGTGGTTCTGACAATAGATTGGAGACCATTTTCCGGCTCTCCATGTTATTTCTCCACTGAGGTTCTTTTCCGGTTTATATTCGGTAATTTTAATATCTTCTGAAGAATTACAGCCTGGTTCTATACATCCAGGGCCAGAAAGACCTTTCTGAAAAAGACGAGGTCCACAAGATGGGCAAGCGCGACCCATCTCTTTGGTCGACTCCATTTCTTCGACTCTATACTGTGGTTTATTTCCAGTACTAGGCTTAAACCTATTTCCGCAGAAATAGCAGCCCCTCATATGTGAAATGATGGCACAGCTACTCTATACCGATTTCCCCTGAAATGGAATCCTATTGGACCACCGTTTCGACTGTTTCTCGTGGAACAGGAGGTTCGAGTGGAACCCCGCAGAAGGAGGGGCGGGTGCTGTATTTTTTCGCTTTTGTCCCCTTGGGGACACTGCGGAATCGGAGCGGTTGATTTAGACCTTGTTTCCTCTTTCCCAGAGCGGGACACGGTACTAACCAGTCAGCATCCTAACGTTCTTTACGGTAGATTGCGTACCGTGCAGACGCGCACGAAAGTGCGCTGAGCCGGAGCCCAAGGCGCCAACCACGCGCTCCGGCTCAACGATTCGCCCCCGCGTAGCGGGAGCAATCCACCATTGACGTTGGCGAAATAAAGACCTGCCGACGTCCCGCCGATCCAGTCGAGGCTGCCGCTGAGTCGCTCGAGGGAGTGTTCCTGCGACGCCGGGGCCACGAGACGACACCAGACATGGTCTCGAGCATCACCATCCACTGCGACTGTGGCACGGCGATCCGTATCGCGACGACGACCGACCCGGCGAGGTGTCCCGACTGCGAGACGGCCTTCGAACTCGCGCTCGTCGAACACCCCGACGGTGACCACGCACCCGGCGCTCGTCACGGCACTCGATCGTATCGCGGTCCGTGAGGGCCGGGAGCGGACCGCCCTGGGGCCGTCCGAGGCCGTCGATCCCGGCGCGCTGCCGACGCCGCTCGAGTCGACCCCGGACGGCACCGGCCGCTTCGCGGACGCGGCTCCGAGGAGGGGATCGGGGCCGCTCGAGGTGGCGGTCCCCGACGCTCGACCCGCTCGAGATGACGTTGCTCGAGCGTGATCGGTAGCGGGTCACGGCCCACGTTGGCTGGGACTCGAGGAGAACCTCCTTTGAATGGGTTCCGTCCGTAGCGCCTCCGTCTGTGACTGCGAAGACAGTGGCGTTTGGACGGTGGCACACCACGATCCAGTTCTATGCGCGGAGGCCGAAGCGACGAATTATTTCGCTGCTTTAGCCATGAGTAAATGCGTAATGCTTAGGCAAGGACGAACAGGATACCTGTTCATGAACAGCGAAGCAGTTCAGTCAGAGCACGGTACTGAGGGGAAATACGTGCGTCTGCCCGTACCGGTCGGCGACCCCGAAGCGTTCAGTAACGACGCGACCGCCGAAATCCTCCATCTGCTCTCGGAGCATCCGGGGCGATCGTTCAGTAATCGTGAACTCCAGCGATTAACCGGGAAGGGAATGGGAAACGTAAATTCGGCCGTTCGAGCCCTGGAAGGGTTAGGTGTCGTCCGAGTTGGGCGTCACGGTCGGGCCAACGACGTTCGGATCGATTCGAAACGTCTCCACAACCCGGCTGACCCGGTCACGACGGTTCCACAGGAGACGTTTCATCCCCCGGTCCGGGAACTCGTTTCCCGTATCACGGACCAAATCAGTGCTGATGCGGGTATCGTCCTGTTCGGGAGTGTTGCCCGCGGTAACGCCGACCGTGCGAGTGATATCGATCTATTCGTCGTCGTGGAAGACGGTCGGATGGAAGCACAACGGCGAGCACACACGATCGAGTCGGACGTCGCCTCGGAGCGATTCGATGGCGACCGATACGAATCACATATCCTCGTCGAAACGAGGTCGTCTGCACCGGATCACGATCGCATCGCTACGATCTTGGCCGAAGGGATTACGCTCCACGAAACGGACGCGCTCGAGGCGGTCAAAACGGCGGTGTTCGAGAATGGACCTTGAAGCCGTCGTCGACGCCGTCGATCACGTCGAGTCGTTGTTAGCGGATGGGGAGACTGGTCCGGTTCAGGACTCCCTCTCCTGGCAGGAACGGGACGCCGATATCCAGTTGGGAAAAGCGTGTGCGATGCTCGGTACCTGTCGCCAGCTCCGTCGAGGAACGAACAATAACGTCAGTATCGTCGAACTGTCGTTCAACGCGATCGAGCGGTCGTTCCAGTTTTACTTGGTCGAGATGACTGCCGCGGAGTCGTCGGACTATCACGAGCACGGGGCCGTATTCGAAGATATCGAGAGTCGTGGCGTATTCTCCACCGAGAACGTTGCTGAACGGATCGATAGTTTCCGAACTGACCACCGGGCTCGAATCTATTACGACATCGAACGGCCAGGGCGTGATCTCGCGCTCGGAATGCACGATTTAGCCGAAGCGGTCCATCAGTACGTCGTCGAGTTCGCGGATGCGCAGTCTCGGTGTAGCTGCTCGGAGTAAGTGGTACGACGGGAGGGTACGGGGTCGTGATCGATCCCGGCCTGCACGAGGGGGCGACCTGCGACGAGAATCCGTCCCGAGTCGCGACTGCGTAGCGCAACCCGCTCAGAAGCCGTCCGCGTACTTGTCGCGGCGGTTGACGTCGATCTCGCTGACGCTCGAGCCCTCGCGCGTCGCCGCAAAGTGGATCGCGTCGGCGATCTCCTCGGGTTCGCTGGCCTCGCCTTCCGCGAAGGCCTCCTCGAAGGTGCGGCCGTCGGAGGTCTCGAAGGCCGAGCGGACCTCGGCGGGGTTGACGATCGTGACGCCGACGTCGTCGTCGCCGACCTGTGCGGCGACGCTCTTGGCGAAGCCGCGGGTCCACCACTTGGTCGCGGCGTAGACCGGGTTGAACGACCGGGGGTACTTGCCGGCGAAGCTCGCGACGAAGATCAGGTGGCCGTCGCGCTCGCGGACGTGGGGGATCGCCGCCCGCGTCGCGTAGAAGATCCCGTCGACGTTGGTCTCCTGCATCGTCTCGTAGTCGTCGGTCGACATCGACTCGACGTCGCTCCCCCGCGAGAGGCCCGCGTTGTTCACCAGCACGTCGATGCCGCCGACGGTCTCGACCGTCTCGTCGATCAGCGCGTCGACCTGCTCCTCCTCGCGGACGTTCGTCGGGACGACCAGCGTCTCGACGCCGTGCTCGGCCTCGAGTTCGTCGGCGAGCTCCCGCAGGCTCCCCTCGCTGCGCGCGGCGAGCACGACGCTCGCGCCGTCGGCGGCGAACGCGCGGCAGGTCGCCGCGCCGATGCCCGAACTCGCGCCGGTGACGATCGCTACCTGCTCCTCGAGTGGACGGTCCGTGGCCATATCTCGAGCGTGGGGTGTCCAGAACCGTCGGTGTTGTGCCGGCGTGGTGTCGATCCCCGGCCGACGGCGGTCCTGCTGACGCCTGTTCACTCCTCTTGAGCCGTTCCTCGACGCTGACACTCAAGTGGCATCCGTTCGTCTGTCCGCCTGAATGCGCAATTTTCACCTCACGACGATCTGGGGCATTCCGATCCGGATCCACGTCTCGTTGCTGGTGTTGTTGCCGGTCCTCGTCTGGGCGATCGCAGCGGGCGGGCAGATCGACCTCTACGCCGGGCCGATCGACGCGCTCGCGCCGGCAGCGCTCGATCTCGCCGCGCTCCGGGAGGGATCGACGCCGTGGCTGATCGGCCTCGCGGGGGCGATCGGGCTGTTCGTCAGCGTCGCCGCTCACGAACTCGGCCACGCCTACGCCGCCCGCCGGTACGACATCGGCACCGAGTCGATCACCCTCTGGATCTTCGGCGGGCTGGCCGCCCTCGAGTCGATGCCCCGGGAGTGGAACCGGGAGTTCTGGATCGCCCTCGCCGGGCCGATCACGAGCGTTCTGCTGGCCGGCCTCTTCGCCGGGATCCTCCAGGTGGTGCCGGGGGAGTTGCCGATCGTGCTCTTCGTCGTCGGCTGGCTCGCGCTGATCAACGTCGTGCTGGCCGTCTTCAACATGCTCCCGGCGTTCCCGATGGACGGCGGGCGCGTCCTCCGGGCGTTGCTGGGCCGCCGTCGCTCGTACGTGTCGGCGACGCGGATCGCCGCCCGGATCGGGACGATCTTCGCGCTGCTGTTCGCCGTCGTCGGCGTCATGGGCGGGAACCCCATCCTCGTGCTCGTCGCCCTGTTCGTCTACGCCGCGGCGACGACCGAGTCGAGAACGATCGTGCTCGAGGAACTGCTGCGCGGCGTGATCGCCGCCGACGTGATGGACGGGCCCGCGCGGACGGTGTCGGCCGACGCGACCCTTTCGGACGTCGCGTCCACCCTGTTCGAGAACCGTCGGAGCGAGTTCGTCGTCACCGACGGCGAGGCGGTCGTCGGGCTGGTGACCCTGTCGGATCTGGGCCGGGTCGACCGCTCGGATTTCGAGGCGACGACCGTCCGCGAGGTCATGACCGACGAGGTCGCGCGCGTCGACCTCGAGACGCCGGCCTTCGAGGTCCTTCGGGTGATGGGCCAGGCACCGCTGGTCGTGGTCCTCGAGGACGACGACGACCTCGTCGGCACCGTCTCCCGACGGGACCTCGGGGACGTCATGCAACTGCGTCGCGAACTCGGCGCTCCCGGGCCGTTCGAGCGAACCGCGATGTAACTGCGAAAACCGGCGGCGTCAGTCTAGAGGTCGTACAGTTCGCCGTACTTCTCGTCGACGTACTCGAGGAAGTAGTCCGCGGTGAACGCCTCGCCGGTCGCGCGCTCGATCAGGTCGGGCGTGGTGTAGCGCTTGCCGTGCTGGTGGACGTTCTCGCGGAGCCAGCCGTTCAGCGCCTCGAAGTCGCCCTCGCTGACGTCAGCCGAGAGGTCGCCGAGGTCGTCCTCGGCGGCGGCGTACAACTGCGCCGCCAGCACCGACCCCAGCGAGTAGGTGGGGAAGTAGCCGAACGAGCCGTGGCTCCAGTGGATGTCCTGTAGACAGCCCTCCGCGTCGGTCTCGGGGCGGACGCCCAGATACTCCTCGTACTTGTCGTTCCAGACTTCGGGGACGTCTTCGACCGCGAGGTCGCCCCGGATCAGGTCGCGCTCGACCTCGAACCGGATGACGATGTGGAGGTGGTAGGTGAGTTCGTCCGCCTCGACGCGGATGAGGTTGTCGTCGTAGACCTGGTTGGCGGCCTCGTACGCTTCTTCGGGCGTGACGCCCTCGAGTTCGGGGAACCGTTCGCGGGCGATCGGCAGGAAGTGCTCCCAGAACGCGCGGGAGCGACCGACGTGGTTCTCCCACAGGCGCGATTGGGACTCGTGGACCGAGAGGTCCCGGGCCTCGCCCAGCGGCGTGCCGTACGCCTCGTCGGGCAGGCCGAGCGTGTAGTTGGCGTGGCCGAACTCGTGGATGACCGACGTGATCGACCCCAGCAGGTCCTCCTCGTCGAAGCGGGTCGTCACGCGGGCGTCGAACTGCGTCCCCGAGGAGAAGGGGTGGGGCGCGGTGTCGAGGCGGCCGCGAGACCAGTCGTACCCCAGCGAGTCGAGGACGTCGCGGGCCAACGCCTCCTGATCGTCGTCGTCGAACGATCCGGAGAACGCGTCGGTCGTGAGATCGGCGTCACTCTCGTCGATCGCGTCGATCAGCGGGACGAGTTCGTCCCGCAGGCGCTCGAGGACCCGTTCGGCCGTCTCGAGGTCGAGGTAGGGCTCGTACTCGGCGAACAGCACCTCGTAGGGGTCGGCGTCGGGGTCGATGTGTTCGGCGTACTCCCGTTTGAGTTCGACCAGTTTCTCGAGGGTCGGGGCGAACGTCTCGAAGTCGTCGTTCTCCTTGGCCTGCTTCCACTTGGGGTGGGCGTTGGCGGTCGTCTCGGAGAGCTCCTCGACGAGTTCCTGCGGGACGCTCGTCTCCCGGTCGTACTGTCGCCGAATCTCGCGGACGACGGCCGCCTGCGCTTCGTCGAGGTCGGCGTCCTCGAGTTCCTCGAGCAACGCGCCGGTCTCGTCGGCGGTCAGCAGTTCGTGGCTGATCGACGAGAGCGTCGACAGTTGCTGTGCGCGGGCGGGCGTCCCGTCGTCGGGCATCACGACCTCCTGGTCCCACCGGAGGATGCCGGCCGCGTTGCCGACGTTCGAGATGCGTTCGACGCGCGATTCGAACTCCTCGTAGCTGTCTGCGCTGTCGGCCTCGCTCCGGGCCTGATCTGTCGCCATATAGCCACTACAGCCGCCGCTCCCGTATCAACCTCGTGGTACCAGAAATCTCGCCGCCGCGCGCTGCCGACCGTCGCCATCCGGCGAACCGGCGACGAACCGCCCGACGCCGGCCCGATGAAAGCCCGAGAAACCGAGTGACCCGGTGCCCGTGAAATGACGACGGAACGTGCAAGCTATGAACTGTTCCGCGCTACTGACGTGTTTTCGAACGTCATGGTCGTCGCATCAGCGATCGTCTTCATCGTCAGCCTGTTGATCGGCGCGGCCGGCATCTACGTCGGCGCTCGAGCCATCGTCGGCGCGGGCGATTACGATCACGCCATCGTCACCGCCCTCATCGGCGCGGTCATCTGGGCGGTCGTCGGCTTCTTCGTGGGCTGGATCCCGCTGTTGGGACCGTTGCTCGCACTGCTCGCGTACGTCGCCGTCATCAATTTCCGCTACCCCGGCGACTGGACCGCGGCGGCGATGATCGGCCTCGTCGCCTGGGTCACCGTGCTGGCCGTGCTGTACGTCCTCGCGGCCCTCGGCGTGACCGCGTTCGACGCGGTGGGCGTCCCCGGCGTCTAGCCCGCCGTTCTCCGTTCAGCTACCGGCTCCCACTCGTTCGGAGAGCCAGACGAACGGCCGGAACGGCAGGAAGACGTAGTCCTCGTGGGGGTCCCACTGCATGAACGAGAGGCTGTTCGAGACGACCGAGACGCTCGAGAACGCCATCGCCAGCCCCGCCAGTGCGGGATTGAGCAGCCCGATCGAGGCGATCGGAATCAGCGTCGCGTTGTAGACGAGCGCCCAGAAGAGGTTCTGGCGCACCTTCGAGATGGTGGCGTCGGCGACCCGCATCGCCTTGAGCACGTCCGCGGGGTCGTCCCGCATCAGGGTGACGTCGGCGCTCTCGATGGCGACGTCGGTGCCCGACCCGATGGCGATGCCGACGTGGGCGCTGGTCAGCGCCGGCGCGTCGTTGACGCCGTCGCCGACCATGATCGCCCGCGAGCCGTCCGCCTGGATCGCCTCGATCTCGTCGGCCTTGTCCTCCGGCAGGACCTCGGCGTGGACGTTCTCGGGGTCGATTCCGAGTTGCTCGCCGATCGCCCGGCCCGTGCGCTCGTTGTCGCCGGTGAGCATCATGACGTCGTAGCCTCGGCGCTGGAGTTCGGCGACCGTCTCCCTGGCGCTGTCACGGACCGTGTCGGCGGTGGCGACGACGCCCAGCAGGTGGCCCTCGAGCGCGACCAGCATCGCGGTCTTGCCCTCGCGCTCGAGGCGCTCCATCGTCGCCGCGACGGGCGACGGGTCGATCCCGTTGTCCCGCATGAGCTTGCGGTTCCCGACGAGCACCTCGCCCTCGGGAACCGTCGCGCGAATCCCGTGGCCGGGGACGTTCTCGAACGCGGACGGCTCCGCGAGGTCGAGGCCACGGTCCTCGGCCCCTTCGACGATCGCCTGGGCGAGCGGGTGTTCGGAGCCGGATTCGGCGCTCGCCGCGACGGACAGCAAGCGCTCCTCGTCGGCGGTCGGTTCGTCGACTTCCTCGAGGACGCCCCCGTCGGCGGCCGGCGTTCCTCCGTCCGTCTCGAGCGCCTCCTCGATCGGGACGACGTCGGTCAGCTGCATGTCGCCGTGGGTGAGCGTCCCCGTCTTGTCGAAGACGACGGCGTCGATGCCGCGGGCCTTCTCGAGGACGTCCGCGCCCTTGTAGAGGACGCCGTTTTTCGCGCTGATCGTCGAGCCGACCATCGTCGCCATCGGCGTCGCCAGCCCCAGCGCGCAGGGACAGGCGATCAACAGGGCGGAGGCGAGCACGATGATCGAGAACTCGACGACGGGCACGCCGCCGAGTTCGGGGCCGACCGGGCCGCCGCCAACCGGCTCGAGCAGGGGCAGCCAGCCGCCCAGCGACGAGGCGATGGGGTACAGCGCGTCGTGGAAGAGGAACCACAGGATCGCCCAGACGACGGCGTTGACGATCACCGCGGGGACGAAGTACGCGCTGACCCTGTCGACCAGCCGCTGGACGTCGGGCTGGCGCGCCTGGGCCTCCTTGACCCGTTCGACGATCTGCTGGATCGCCGTCTTCTCGCCGACGTTGGTCGCCTCGACGCGGAGGACGCCGTTCTCGTTGATCGTCGAGCCGACGACCTCGTCGCCCTCTCCTTTCTCGACGGGCACCGACTCGCCGGTGACCATCGACTCGTCGACCGCGCTCTGGCCGTCGACGACCACGCCGTCCGTGGGGATCTTCTCGCCCGGTCGGACCTTCATCACGTCGCCGGGTTCGACCTCCTCGAGCGGGACGACGACTTCCTCGCCGTCGCGAACGAGGGTGGCCTCCTCGGCCTGCATCTCGAGCAGTTCCCGGAGCGCGGAACTCGCGCGGGCCTTCGAGCGGGCCTCGAGCCAGACGCCGACGTAGATGAACCAGAGGATGAAGGCGACGGCCTCGAAGTACAGCCCCTCGCTGGTGATGAGGCCGAACAGTGCCGCCGTGCTGTAGACGTAGCCCGTCGAGGAACCGAGCGCCACGAGGGTGTCCATGTTCGCCTGGTGGTTGTTGACCAGGGACGTGTACGCGCCCTCGATGAAGTGCCTGCCGAGCGTAGCCATTAGGGCCGTCGCGAAGGCGAACTCTACCCAGTCGAACCACGCCGGGAGAAACTCCACCGTGAACATCTCGGCCATCACCAGCAGGAAGGGCGCGGCCAGCAGGCCGCCGACGATCGTCCAGCGACGCTTCGTCCGCAGTTCGCGCTCGACGGCCGTCTCCCGTTCCTCGGTCAGCCCCTCGTCGTCGCCCCCTCGCTCGGGTTCGTACCCCGAAGCTTCGATCGCGTCGTACAGTTCCGACAGCGACGTGTCCTGGGGGTTGAACGCGACCGTCGCCTCGTCGGTCGCGACGTTGACGTCCGCCTCGAGGACGCCCGGGACGTCCTCGAGCGCCTCGGTGACGGTCGCCGAACAGGTCGCACAGGACATCCCCGCGACCTCGACGGTCGTCTTCGTCCGGTCGGGTTCGTAGCCGGCGTCCTCGATCGCCGCGTAGATTTCGGCGAGCGAGACGGTCTCGGGGTCGTATTCCACGACCCCCTCGTCGGTCGCGAAGTTGACGTCGACGTCCGCGACCCCCTCGAGGTCGCCGACGGCCTCCTCGACCGTCGCCGAACACGTGGCGCAGGACATGCCCGAAATAGAGAGCGTGGATTTCACGATTGTCTCACCGTGGTGGCTAGTAGGGAGTGCTACTTCAAGCGGTTTGTCCTTACAGAACTACGGGTATTCGACCGCGCGTATTTCGATAACGAAACTGATCGGCGGATAGAAATTTTTCTCCAAAAGCGTTCGTGGAGTTTGGTGTGGATCAGTGAGGAGACGACTCGAGCGTACTCCCCCGAAGCGGGCCTACAGGAAGCCGTCTTCCGTCGCCAGCAACAGCGCCGAGATGGTCGAGTCGTTGGCCGGCTGTTCGCGGGCGCGCTCGAGCGCGTCGTCGACGGGGACCGTCGTCACCTCGAGGAACTCGTTGTTGTCGAGTTCGCGTTCGCCGGGTTCCAGCCCCTCGGCGTAGACGACGCCCCGGTCGTGGCGCATGACGCCGGTTGCGACCGCGTACTCCTGGAGCAGGGCGGTACTCGAGGGCCGGAAGCCGGTCTCCTCCTCGAGTTCCCGTGCGGCGGCCTCGGTGTAGGACTCGCCGTCTTCGACGATGCCAGCGGGTAACTCGAGGTGCGTCTCGCGGACCGTCGGCCGGTACTGCTCGACGAACAGGAGGTGGTCCTCGTCGCTTCCGCTCGTCTCGGCGTCCTCGAGCGAGGCGACCGCCGTCCCGTCGAGGCGGGCGACGACCACGACCGCGGGCGGTAACTCGGCCCAGTAGTAGCGTTTCTCGGTGCCGTCGGGCTGCTCGAGGCGGTCGTAGCCGCCCACGTACCAGGGGGTCTCGTACTCGGTGACCGCCTCGCGGAGCGTCCACTCGTCGGGATCGGTCATGCACGGAATCTCGATTCGGAGCGTGGAATAGGTGGCGTTTTCGCGATCTCACGTCGACTCCGGCGACGCCTCGACCGGATCGGTGACCTCGAGCCACGAGAGTTCGTCGCCGAGCCGTTTCAATCCGCCATCGTAGGTCCACGAGCGCGACACGTCGTACCGTCGCATCGCTGCGATAACGGTCGCGTCTCGACCACCGATTCCGGCGGTCGGATGGTCTTCGAGGAGCGTTACCGCGCGGTCGACGTCCACCGGCGTGAGGTCGGCGACCGAGACACCCTCGAAGGCGAGAAACCGATCGATTGGCTCTTCAGGATTCGACAGTTGCGTGTGGAGGTAGTGAACGACTTCAATCTGGAACACCGTCGCCGTGAACAGCGGTTTTTCCTCGAGAATCGACCGCACGGAACGGGCGACGGCGTCGTGTTCCTCGAGCGTCCGGTCGAGGTAGTAAATCCAGACGTTCCGTCGAGACAGTACATCCTACGATCCGTCCGGTAGATCGGACGTCCAGTCGGCTTTCAGGTCCGCCGGCGCGACCGTCGGTGCGTCCGTCGATTTCGTCTCCGCCGTGAGACACCCCTCCATCGCATCGACAAACGCGGACCGAGAGACCCGTGGCCGGACGACGATAGCGCCGTCCTCGAGTTCGACGGAGACTCGTTCGCACTCCTCGAGGTTCAATCGTTCTCGCATCCGCTGTGGGATCGTGATCCGTCCCTTGTCGTCGATTCGTCGGTCGTCGCCGTCGGCGTTCATGGTTCCCACTACGGTGGGAACGAACAAAGCCGGTGGGCCTACACGAGATCTCGATACAGCCGCCCGAACGCCTGCCGGCGCAGGGTGGCGACCGCGGCCTCCTCCTCGTTCTGGAAGGTCGCGGCGACGGCCTCGTCCGTCGGCCCGACGTGCCAGACGACTCGATCGACGTTCTCGTGGCCCGTGACCGTCACTTCGCCGTCGAACGCCTCGCGCCACTCCTCGAACGCCTCCCGGGAGCCGACCCGCACCTCGAGCAGGCTCGCGAACAAGGCGTCGCGGGCCGTCTCGACGACGTCGCCGGTGACGCGCTCGTCGTACTCCTCACGGTCGAACTCCATGGCGCGGGCGACCTCCCGGACGACCGTCTGGGCGGCCGGGCCGACCGATTCGTACGTCTCGCGGGCCTCCTCGACCGACGCGAAGGAAAACTGCCCCGTCGTCTTCATACCCGAAGGCTCGAGCGACGCGTAGTTACGCGTTTTCGTTTCCGTCGGCGTCTTCCGCGGCGGCGTCGTGCGCATCGCTCGCCGCGTCGTCCGATGCGTCGGACTGCATCCGTCGCGTCAGTTCCCGCGCTTCCTGGAGGACGTCCTCGGCCTCGGCGGTCAGCGAACCGCGACCGGGCCCGCGGCTCTGCTGGGCGATCCCGTCCTCGAGACCGCCCGGACGGCCGGGTTCGTGGCCGTGTGCGTGTCCACCTTCGAACTCGGGGGTGTCGATCTCCTCGGCGTGCTCGCTGACGATCGCACCGAGTTCCGCCGGCGAGCGATCGGCCCAGTCGGGGGCGTGTTCCTCGAGCCAGGACTCGTGCTCCTCCCGGCCCAGTGAGGCGGTGACGGCGAGGTGGTTCGCCAGGTGTTCGGCGTCGGCCTGTTCGGCACCACAGACCGGGCAGGCGTATCCCATACTCGAGCGGACGGGCGGCGGGCGTAAAACGGCCACGCTCCCCGCTCTCGAGAGTCTCGATCGCCGGACGCCTCGAGCACGGATCAGTCGGCCAGCGCTCGCTCGAGGATGTCCTGAATCACGTCGCCTTTCTCGGCGGTGTAGGCCGCCCTGTCGTCCGGGTATTTCTCGGCCAGCCGTCGTTTCACCGCCGCGTACCGCTCGGCGGCTTCGGGGTTGTTCCGGAGGTAATCCCGAAAGGCGATCGTCTCCTCGTAAAACTGAGTCTCCCGTTCCGTGATCGAAAGGTAGTGCGTGCGGTTCGTCCGCGGTCCCCTGGCGAAAAACACCCGTCCGTCGACGTCTTCCTGGCGGTATTCGTACCCGTGAGACTCGAGGACCGGGCGGAGGTCGTCCACCTCGTCCAGTTCCTCGACGACTGCGAGGATATCGATCACCGGTTTCGCAGGGAGTCCCTCGACGGCGGTGCTCCCGACGTGCTCGAACGCGAGAACTGCGTCACCGACGATACCCTGCAGCCGCGCGATTTCCTCGTCGTACTTCTCTCGCCACGATTCCTGGTGGGGCTCGAGTTCGACGGTGCCGCGCTCTAACCCAACCATTCGGTCCTCCTCAGGCGTTCGACCGCGCATCGACGAGCGTCTCGTACATCTCCTCGGCGAGGGCGTCAGCGCGGTCGGCGTCGCGGGCCTCTGCGTAAACTCGTACGAGCGGTTCCGTACCGGAGGGACGGGCGAGCACCCAGGCGTCGCCGTAATCGAGGCGGTAACCGTCGCGCGTGTTGAGGTCGGCGTCGGCGGCGTGGGCGTGGTTCGCGGCGGCGTCGAGCATGGCGTCACGTTCGGCGGTCGACTCGTACTCGAGGTTGCGGCGAACGTTGGCGTAGCCGTCGTAGGGGGCGACGATCTCGCTGACGGGGCGTTCGGCGACCAACTCGAGGAATCGCGCGGCGGTGAAGGCCCCATCGCGCGAGAGGCGGTAGTCGGGGAAGAAGATCCCACCGTTGCCCTCGCCGGCGATCGGCACCGCGCGGCCGTCGGCCTCGAGTTCGCGGATCCGGGTGATGATGTTCGTCGAGCCGATCGGCGTCAGTTCGAGGTCCGCACCGACCTCGTCGGCGACGTCGACCAGCCGCTGGGAGACGTTGACCGCGGAGACGGCGGTGTCGCCGGCCTCGAGTTCGGCGGCGGCCAGCGCGGCGAGGGTGGCGTCGCCCTCGACGTACTCGCCGTGTTCGTCGAAGAAGATCGCGCGGTCGGCGTCGCCGTCGTGGGCGATACCGACGTCGGCGTCGGTCGCCCGGACCAGCCGACCCAGATCCGCGAGGTTGTCGGGAACGGGTTCGGGGTCGCGTCCGGGGAAGTGACCGTCGGGCTGGCCGTTGACGGTGACGACGCGACAGCCGAGTTCGCGGAAGAACTCGGGGCTGGTGAGCGCGCCCGCGCCGTGGCCGGGATCGAGCGCGACGGTGAGGTCGGCGTCGGCGATCGGTTCCCGGTTCGCGGCCTCGAGCAGCGCGTCGACGTAGTCGCGGCCGACGCCGTCGACGGTTCGCACGCGTCCGGTCTCGTCCCAGGCGGCTTTGGCGAAGGCTTCGGCCAGTAACGTCTCCTCGATCTCCTCTAGGTCCGAGACGGCGAGTTCGACGCCGTCGTTGCCGACGAGTTTGATGCCGTTGTACTGTGGCGGGTTGTGCGAGGCCGTGACGACGATCACCGGGACGCCCTCGCGTTCGGCGTAGAACTGTGCTCCCGGCGTGGGAACGATCCCGAGGCGGTCCACGTCGGTACCCGTGCTCGCGAGTCCGCTGGCGGCCGCGTCGGCCAGCATCCGACCGGTGTATCGCGTGTCGCGCGCGATGGCGACCCGGTCGGCCCCCCAGGCCGTCCCCGCCGCTTTCACGACGCGCAGGACGAACGCGGGCGTCAGCTCCTCGTTCGCGACGCCGCGCGTCCCGCTGGATCCGAACACTTCCATCACACGCTAGTCTACGGGGCCACCTCAAAGGGATTCCGAAGCCGTTCGATTCCTGCAGGCCTCCACCTGGTCGTGATTCGTTCACCGCTCGGGTGTCAGACGGGGTCCCGAGACGCGTTCGTCCTGCAGGTCCGTCCACGAGACCTGTGACTGGGCCACGACCAGGTGTACCGCAGACGGAACGCTTTCGGCGACAGCCCCCGTCGGTCGAGGTATGCTCACGATCGAGGAAAAGCGCGTCTACGGCGACCGACAGGGCGCGATCGACGCCTTCGTCGCGAGTTCCATGGGGGTCGTCCGGGTGCGCGTCGCCGGCACCACCGTCGGCGAGTTCGGTCTCTGTGCACGCTGCCGGGCACGGGACGTCGCCGCGACGGCCGATCGCGTCGCCGTCGCGACCGACGAGGACGTCCGCGTACTCGAACTCCCCGACGGCTCCGGGGACGCCGACGGGGAGGGCTCGAGCGGGGAGCCGACGTTCACCGAGACGGGGTTCGGTCCGGCGGTCGCGGTCGGCTACGACGGGAACGATCTGCTGGCGGCCGACGACGGGGGGCGGATCGCCTGTCGGGCCGCCGACGCTGCGGAGTGGTCGGACCTCGCCAGCGACGGCGTCGCGACGGTCACCGCGATCGACGGCGACCTGGTGGGGACCGACAGCGGGGTCTACCGCGTCCACGACGGCGGGCTAGACCACGCCGGCCTGACCGACGTCCGCGACGTCGCGGCGGGGAGCGTTCCGCTCGCGGCGACCGCGGAGGGACTGTACAAACTCGGCAACGGCTGGATGACGATCCGCGAGGGGCCGTTCTCGGTCGTCGCCGCCGACCCACGGTCGGAGCCGGGACGGCTGACCCGCGCCCACGCCGTTTCCGAGGACGGCACGGTCTACGCGGCCAACGACGACGAGTGGACGCCCGGATTCGAATCGAACGCCGAGATCGTCGGCATCGGCTACGGCGGCGGCGTCTACGCCGTCACCGCGGACGGCTCCTTCCGCTCCTCGGACGACGGCGACCCGTTCGCCACGGACGCGAACCCGCGGACTCGAGCCCTCGGCGTCACCGACGTCTCCGGGCTCGCGATCCCGACGCGTCGACGATCCGATTGACCGCGTTCGGGCCGGGGTCCGATAAGCGCGATCGAAGTGCCGTCAGACGCGCGTCTGACGGAGGATTAACTGGGACCGACGCCTGTCACCGAACGAGATGACCGGGATTGCGCGTCGACGCTTGCTCGCCGGGACCGGCACCGCCCTCGCGGGGGTGCTCGCCGGCTGCTCGGGCGGAGACGACGGCGGAAACGGGGAGGATGGGACGGACGAAAACGCTACGGACGACGAGCGGGACGCCGACGACGAGGCGTCCCCGGCGACGGGCCACGAGTCGGACGTGGCCGACGACGATGCGTCGACGGACGGGGACTCCTCGGACGCAGCGGACGGCACCGTCCTCGGCGAGGTAAGCCTCGAGAACGTCCACGACCGGGCCCACACGGTCGACGTCATCGTGGAGTTCGACGGCCACGTCGAACACTGGACGACCCACGACCTCGAGCCGAGTTCGGGGGTGACCCTCGAGCGCGACTGGCCGACCGAACCGGGCTCGTTCCGACTGTTGGCCCGTCGCGGCGACGAACTCACGCAGGTCGAACCGGACCGCTGGAACGATCACGATTGCCTCGACCTGGTCGCGTTCATCGGCCGCGACGGCGAGTTGCGGTTCCTCGTCGACAACGACGGGACGCACTGCGGTACCACCGAGGACTGAGACGGAACCGCAACCGGGCCGACGCACCGAGGACCGAGTCGACTCCGCGACGGAGTCGCCGAAGGACTGGCGATCCGGAGAACGAAAAGGGGTTTACCCCACACGCTGTGGGCTCGCATATGATCGTCAGCGGATCCGCGTCGCAGTCTCTCGCCGCGGCCCTCGCGGCCGAACTCGAGGAACCGCTCGCCGTCGCCGACTACGACCGCTTCCCCGACGGCGAACTGCTCGTGACCGTCCCCGAACTGGCCGACCGGGACGTCGATCGGGCCATCGTCGTCGCCTCGACGGTCTCGAGCGACGCCCACCTCGAACTGTTGCAACTGCAGGATGCGGCCCGCGAGGCCGGCGTCGACGAGGTCGTCACCGTGATCCCGTACCTGGGCTACGGACGCCAGGACGAGGCGTTCGAAGCCGGCCAGCCGATCTCGGCTCGCGCGGTCGCGCGGGCGATCTCGACCGGTACCGATCGCGTCCTGACGGTTACCCCGCACGAAGAGTCCGTCTGTGAGTTCTTCGAGCCGACGGCGACGGCCGTGGACGCGGCGGGCCGCCTCGCGGAGCCGCTGCCGGCGGACCTTGCGGACCCGGTCTTTCTCGCGCCCGACGCGGGGGCGATCGAGCTGGCCGAGACGGTCCGAGACGCGTACGGGGCCGGGACGACGGACTACTTCGAGAAGACGCGTCACTCGGGGACGGAGGTCGAGATCTCGCCCAGCGACGTCGACGTCGCGGACCGGGACGTGGTCGTCGTCGACGACATCATCGCGACCGGATCGACGATGAGCGAGGCCGTCGGCGTCCTCTCCGATCGGGGCGTCGGTCGCGTCGTCGTCACCTGCGTCCATCCCCTGCTGGTCCGCAACGCGGCGACGAAACTCGCGCGGGCCGGCGTCGAGGCGATCTACGGTACCGACACCATCGAACGGCCGACGAGCGCGGTCTCCGTCGCGCCTGCGCTCGCTCGAGAACTGTAACTGTAGCGCCGTCGGCGAAGGCATCCCGGCCGTCGTTTCTGTAACGAACCCTATAAGTTGCCACAAGCGTTACGTCCGTATCGACCGCTACTCCGACCACCCGAGTCGATAGCGTCCCACCATCGCCCATGCACGGAATCGTCCACAAGACCCTCGAGGAATACGTCGTCGACCGGAGCGACGAGGACACCTGGGAGGCGATCCTCGAGCAGGCCGACGTCGAGGCCACGCTGTACCTGCCGGTCTCGTTCTACGACGACGCGGAACTCGAGGCGATCCTGGCGTCGCTGTCCGAGATGGCGGTCCAGGATCGTCGCCAGATCGAACGCGGCTTCGGACGCCGCCTCGCGCCGGAACTGCTCTCGACGTTCGGCGCGCACGTCGCGGACGACTGGACGCTACTGGAGTTGCTCGCCGAGATCGACGAGGTCGTCGCGGACGTCGATGCGGCCACTGCGGAGACGTCCCTTCCGGCGGTCTCCGGGCACCGCGACGGCGACGAGGTGGTGGTTACCTACCGCTCGGAACGGCCCTACTGTGCGATCGCTCACGGGGTGTTGCTGGGACTTACCGACGCCGCGGACGCGACCGCGACGGTCTCGAAACTCGAGTGCGTGGACGACGGGGCCGACGCTTGTACGTTCCGCGTTTCCAGAGACGACGGGGAGTGACCGCTTCCCGCGGCTGCTCCCTCCCTCGTTACTGTCGTCGCGATCCGAGCAGCAGTGCTGCGAACAGGAGTCCTGCAAGCGCCGTAGCGAGGCTGAACCCGGGAACCTCCTCGAGTTCGGCCGGCGGGGGCGGCGACTCGACGGTGACGGAAGCCGTCGCGTCGGCGATCCCGACCTCGTACTCGGCCGTCGAGTCGAACCGCAGTTCCTGCTCGATCGTCGTCGTCTCGCCGCCCGCCAGCAACACCGGGTGTTCGCCGACGCTCCCCTCGTAGGTCCGTACGTGGAGGACGGCCGCCGCGGGGTCCTCGCCGGGGTTCTCCACGGTGGCCGTGGCGGTGATCGGCTCGCCGGGACGGGCCTGCTCGGGGTCGAACGACACCGACGTGACGGTCACCCACGAGTCGGTCGTGACGAACGCCGTCACCGTCTCGGAGCCGATCCGGAGGGTGTACTCGCCCGGTTCGGGCGGCGTCCACTCGAGGTCGACCACCGTCTCGTCGTCGACCGCGAGGTCGATCGAGGCCGTGTCGACGGCCTGGCCGTCGACCGTGAGCGTCGCGTCGGCGGTGCCGTTTCGATCACCGGTGTTGACGACGCTCGCCGCAACTGTCACGGTCTCGTCGGCTGGAACCGCCGTCACCGACTCCCCGTCGCGCTCGAGGAACGGCCACGACTCGTCGCCGGCCTCGAGGCTGTCGGCGGCCAGTCCGTACTCGAACGTCGCGCGTTGCAGGTCGAACGCTTCCTCGTGGGCCTTCCGGTCCCACATCTCGGGCGTCGCGTCCGTCCTCGTGTACTCCTCTGCGAGGTCCCGGAGGTCCTCGCCGCCTGCTTGCTCGAGGGCACCGAGGAACGTCTCCTCGGTGATCCGTTCGTCCGCGGCGTTGAACTGCCGGAACACGTCCTCGAGCGTGCGATCGCCGTCGGTCGCGAGACGGAGCTGTCGGTCGAGTTCGCCGTAGACGAGCCGCCCCTTGACGTAGTTCGTATTGGGGCTGTCCCACGTCGCGGGATCGGTGAGGACGCCGTCGGCGTAGAAGGAGCGTTCGCCGCGCTCGAAGAACTCGCGATAGTCGTCGAACGCGATCAGCCCCTTCTCGAGGGTGAGCGTCGCGGCGTAGTAGTCCGCCTGTGCCTCGACGAGCCACTCGGCTTCGGTCGTCGTCCCGACGCCCTCGACGTAGGGCTGGTGGACGTGGACGTACTCGTGGATCCAGGCGTTGTCCGCCGCCTCGAGCGGCGCGTCCGCACGGACCCAGGCGTCACCCTTACCCAACTGGAGGCCACGCGGCTCCCAGTCGACGGTGGTGGGCGCGGCGACGAAGAACGTCTCCTCGCTGCTCGCGCCGACGTCGAGGCGATGACTGCTCCAGGCCAGGGTCTCGAGGATCGCTTCCGGGTCGGGTTCGAGGTCGGCGGCCTCGGGGACGGCGAGTTCGATCGTCTCGGTGCCGACCGTTCGCTCGAAGACGGTGACCTCGCCGAGGAAGGCGATGTCGTTGCCCGCCGCTCCGGGGCCGTCGACGGTCACCGTCTCGTCGACGCCGATCGACGTCGTGCCACGCACCGAGATGCCGACCCCCGGAACCTGGACGATCCCCCACTCGCCGGTGTCGACGAACGTGTAGTCGCGCTCGGAACCCGCCGTCGAGCCCGTCGTCGTGGCCGCCACGCCCTCAGTGTCGGCTCCCGACGCGTGACCGACCTGGCCCGTCCGATTGGCCGGCATCGAGAACCGGATCGACGGGGCGTCGGTATCCCTGGTCCACTCGTAGGTTCCGTCCCCGTTCGGCTCGAAGCCGTCCATCGACTCGACCGTCGCCCCGTCGGCCAGCCGAACGTCGAACTCCAGCATCGATCCCGGGACGTCGAACGTCATCTCGGTCTCGAACGTTCCCGGTTCGTCGGGGAGCCGCCGCAGGGTCGTCGTCCGGTGGAGGATATCCTCCCTGTTGCTTGCCGCACGTCCGGCCACGCTTGCCGTCGACGGCTCGAGGAACGCGCTCGAGTCGACGACTCCGCTTCCTCCGTCACCGACCCCGGACACTGGCCCGCTACTCGCCGCTATCGCCGCGGTGCCGATTCCCAGCGGGAGGCTCGCGAACAGAAGCGCCACGACCGCGAGGAGTCCGACCCGTCGAATCACTACCCGTTCTTCGCCAATCACTCGGCATGACTTTTGTGGTCGATTGACCGTCAGCGAACCGGATCGTTCTCGAAGGCCAACACTAACGCTGGCGACGAGTTCTCCGCACGGAGTCGAGACGTGTCTCTACGGTGGATGGCCGACGGGTGACTGGACCGCTACTGAAACGCGAAAATACCCTTTCTCGAGCCTATCCCGTCAGTCCGACGCTTCAGCGGCCGCCAGCGGCTCGATCGCGATCTCCATCGCAACGCCTTCGACCTCCCACTCCTTGCGGTGGCCGTCGTCGACGGCGCGGAGTTCGTCCGCGCGGACTTCCTCGCGGATCAGGTCCTCGCGGTCGGAAACGAGGTCGGCCACGCGGTCGTCCTCGATCTCGAGGTCCAGGGCGATGCGCTCCTCGACGTCGAGATCGAGGTCCTTGCGCATCTCCTGAACGCGGCGGATGACCTCGCGGGCGTAGCCCTCGCTCTCGATGTCTTCGGTCAGCGAGGCGTCGACGTAGGCGACGCCGCGGTCGTCGCCGTCGAGGCCGAACGCGGTGCCGGCGACGTCGTCCGGCGTCTCGGTGACGAAGGAAACCATCGACTCCTCGAGCGCCGCTCGCGGCTCGTCGCCGCTCGCGTCTTCCGCGGAGCGTTGCTCCGCGCCCTCCTCGAGCACGTCCGAGACGGCCTCCTCGAGGGCCTCGAGCGAGGGCTCGTCGATCCGGGCCTCGTTGAGCGCGTTCATGACTTGCCCGGCCCGGTCGCCGAACGCGGGGCCGAGTTCGCTCATGTCGGCCTCGGCGCTGTACTGCAGTTCTTCCCAGCGGTCGTCGGCGGAGACGAGTTCGATCTCGCGGGCGTTGAGCCGATCCTCGAGCAGGGCGGTGTGGCGCTCGACGGCCGCGGCGACGCGCTCGTCGTCGGCGGCGACGACGACGCGCGGAACCGGCCAGCGCAGTTTGCGACCGGCCTGTTGACGGGCGTTCGCGCCCGCTTCCTCGATGGCCCGCAGGAAGGCGACGTCTTCCTCGAGTTGCTCGTCCTGCCAGTACTCCTCGATCGCAGGCCAGTCGCACATGTGGACGGTGTCGTGTTCGGCGTCGCCCGTGAGGGTGCCGTAGATCTCCTCGCTGATGAAGGGCGCGTAGGGCGCGAGTAGCGCAACGGTCTCGCGGAGCACGCGGTAGATCGTCGCGTAGGCGGCCTCCTTGGAGGCGCTGTCCTCTTCCTCCCACATGCGCTCGCGGACGGCCTGGACGTAGAACCGGGAGACGTCCTCGACGACGAAGTCGATGAGGGCGTCGACGGCCTTGTCCTGGCGGCGGTCCTCGAAGTGCTCGGTCATCTCGGCCTTCGTGGACTGCAGGCGGGCCAGCACCCACTCGTCGACGAGTTCGAGGTCCGAATCCACGTCCTCGAGCGTCGTCTCCTGCGGGTCGAAGTCGTCCAACCGCATGTAGGGAAGCGGGAACCGGAAGACGTTCCACAGGGTGCGGAGGTGGTTCTCCATCGTCTGCATCCCGTCCCAGTCGAAGCGCATGTCCTCGCCCTGCGGGTTGTTCGAGAGGAGGAACATTCGCATGACGTCGCGGCCGTGGCGGTCGATGGCCTCGTGGGGGTCGATGAGGATGTCCTTGGACTTGCTCATCGCGCGCCCGTCGGGCATGAGCGCGTGGCCGTGCATCAGGACCTCCTCGTAGGGGATCTCGCCGAGCGCGGCGCTGCCCATGCCCAGCTGCGACCAGAACCAGCCCCGCGTCTGGTCGTGGGCCTCGAGGATGAAGTCCGCGGGCCAGAGCTCGTCGAACCGGCTGTCGTCCTCGGGGTAGTTCAGGGTGCCCCAGGAGGCGACCGAGGAGTCGAGCCAGACGTCGAAGACGTCGGGAACGCGGGTGTAGGTGGTGCCGTCCTCGGTGATCGTGAGTTCGTCGACCGTGTCCTTGTGGAGGTCGACCTCCTCGGGATCGACGTCCTGGTCGACTCGCTCGGCGAGTTCCTCGCGGTCGCCGATAACGATCATGTCCTCGTCCGCGCGCCCGCCGGCGCGCTCTGGACTGCCGGCGGTAGCCGCCCCGTCGTCGTCCCGATCCTCGGGCGTCCAGACGGGCAGCGGGATACCCCAGTAGCGCTGGCGCGAGACGTTCCAGTCGGGCGCTTCCTCGACGAAGTCCCGGAAGCGATTATCGCGGGCCCAGTCGGGACTCCACTCGCTGTCCTCGATGTTCTCGAGCAGCTCGTCCTTGATGTCCGTGATCGTGATGAACCACTGGTCGGTGACGATCTGGACGATGCCCGTGTCACAGCGCCAGCAGTGGCCGTAGCTGTGGTGGACGGTGCCCGACGCGAGCAGCGCGCCGTTCTCGTCTAAGTCCGAGATGATCTCGTCGTCGGCGTCTTTGACGAACTGGCCCTCGTACTTGCCGGCCTCCTCGGTGTAGACGCCGTCGCCGCCGACGGGACAGAAGATCGGGAAGCCCAGTTCCTGCCCGCGCTCGAAGTCCTCCTCACCGTGGCCCGGCGCGGAGTGGACGAGGCCGGTGCCGTCGCCGTGGGTGTCGACGTAGTCGCCGGCGTAGACCTCGAGCGTGCCCGCCGCGTCGACGTGGTCGGGGACCTCCTCGGCGAGGGGGTGCTCGTAGGACCAGCCGATCAGTTCCTCGCCGGTCAGCTCCTCGACGATCTCGTAGTCCTCGTAGCGGCCCTCGCGGAGGACTTCTTCGTGTTTGGCCTCAGCGATATAGAGGAGTTCTTCCTCGTCCTCTTTCTCAGCGCGGACGCCGACGTAGTCGCCCTCCTCGTCGACGGCGACGAAGGTGTTCGCGGGGATCGTCCACGGCGTGGTCGTCCAGATGACGATCGAACCCTCGCGATCCTCGAGGTCGAACTTCACGTAGATCGAGGGGTCCTCGACGTCCTCGTACTCGACCTCGTTGTTCGCGATCGCGGTTTCACAGCGGGGACACTGCGAGATCGAGCGATGTCCCTTCTCGACCAAGCCGCGCTCGGCGGCCTTGGAGAAGCCCCACCAGGCGGCCTCCATGTACTCCGGCCGGACCGTCTTGTAGGGATCCGACCAGTCCATCCAGACGCCGAAGTCCTGGAAGTCCGCCTGCAGGCCCTCGAGTTGCTCCTCGGCGTACTCCTTGCAGGCCTCGATGAAGTTCTCCTCGCCGAACTCCTCGATGTCCTTCTTGTTCTCGAAGCCGAGTTCCTCCTCGACGCGGGTCTCGATGGGGAGCCCGTGCATGTCGTAGCCCGGCCGGTCGGTGACGTCGTACCCCTGCATCCGGAAGAATCGGAGGTAGACGTCCTTCAGCGTCTTGTTCCAGGTGGTCCCCATGTGGGCCGATCCGGAGGTGTACGGCGGCCCGTCGACGAAGAACAAGGGGTCCCCGTCCGATCGGTGCTCGACGGTCTTTTCGTAGGCGTCGACCTCGTCCCAGTACTCGAACACCCGCTGCTCGAGTTCGTGGGGTGCGTACTGGTCGTCGACCTCGGCGAACCTGCTCATACCTGGTGTGATTCGCTCCGTCATTAAAGGGGAATCGGTCCTGTGGGGCCGTTTCTCGAGGTCGATCGGCCAGGGGACGGATCGCGACGATTCGAACCGATCGTCACAGTCGTCGGGCGTCGCGAACGGCAGTCCGAAGCCGACGCCAGCAGCCAGCTTCCGGATCTCCCGTACGAACACTTGTCGGTTCGGCGAACTATAAACTTGGTATTACTGTCCAAGGAATTAAACGATCGTCTCGTTCGAACGGATCTCAGGGGAAGAAATTTGACAGCCTGGTTGCCTCTGAACGGGTATGAGTGTTGCACGGACGGTGGCAGTTACCATTCTGGGGATCGTCCTCGCGGCGTCGCTGGTCTCCGCGAGCGCGGCGGTCGCGATGGATCGGACGGTCCTCGACGCCGATCACGTGGCCGATACCGCCGAGGAGGAGGGCATCTACGAGGAACTGACGGCGCAACTCCACGCGGACCTCGAGCAGGATATGGCGGCGGGGAGCGACGAGTGGCCCCTCGAGCGGTCACAGGCCGACCTCGCCGCCGAGGCCTTCGACGAGGCGTACGTTCAGGAGCAGATGGAGGCAAACATCCGGCGGGCCTACGACTACCTCCACGGTGACGCCGAGGAGCTCCGACTCGAGTTGCGGATGGAGCCGGTCCGGGAGGCGCTCGTCTCCGAACTCGAGGCGGAGACCGAGGAGATCGACCTCGAGACCTTCGACGTGCCCGATGCCGGGGCTATCGAGGCAATGGCCGCGAGCGAACAGCAGTTCGAGCACCACCAGTCCGAGGCCCGCGAGGAGATCGAAGCCGAGGCGAAAGCGACCGCGAAAGCGGAGATCCAGGCCGAGACCGACCGGGAGTTAACCGAGGACGAACTCGAGCGGGCGTTCCAGGAGGAGTTCGACGACGAGGAGTTCGACCAGTACGTCGACGAGCAACTACCCACTATCCGCGAGGAACTCTACGCGGAGATGGACGAGCGCATCGCGTCCGAACTCGGCGACGACCGGGCCGCACTCGAGGAGCCGATTCGCGACCTCGGCCGGGCGTACGTCGACGCCCGGACGGAACTGATCGGGTACGACGAGTACGTCAGTCAGGTCGAGGACGCGAAAGCTGACCTCGGCGACGCCATCGTGTCGACGTTCGAGGCGGAACTCGAGGCGGAGCTTCCCGCGACGATCGACCTGACCGAGGAGGAGGGCTTCGACGAGGAACCACTCGAGGACGCTCGGGACGCCGTCTCGATCGTCGGGACGCTCGTGTTCGTCGTTCCGGCGGTGGCACTCGCCGTCGCCGGCATCGTCACCTGGCTGGCGTCGGCGTCGACAGCGGCGCTAACGGTCGGTGCGAGTTCGCTACTCTCCGGCTCGATCGGTCTCGTCGGTGCCCACCTCGCCAGCGCTGAACTCCAGTCGATGGCCGACGCGGAGGGCGATCGGATGGCCGCGTTCTTCCTCGAGGTAGTCGGCGGCTTCCTCGACGCGATCACGATCCAATCGGTCGTTCTCGTCGCGATCGGCGTCGGATTGGTCCTCCTCGGGGTCGCGATCCGGCGGGGGCTCGTCCTCGACGGGTAACGCGTCCGCCGGTTGCAAAGTCCGTCGCCCCGGTCTGGAGGTAACTGTCCGTTCTGCGAAGAAGGAGACGCTCCCGAACGCGGATCGTTCCGACCGTTTCTCGGCTCGATCAGCGGCCGACTACTGGGTCAGAACGCGCGTCAGCAGCTTCTGGTAGCCGATGCCGTAGACGCCGGCATACAGCATCACGCAGCCGATACCGGCGAGCCAGAGACCGACGGTCATCTCGCCGCCGCCGAGTTGTTGGATGCCGGAGTACTCGGCGATGAGACCGCCGCCGGTAAGCGCGGCTGCGACTGCGGTATACAGCAGTAGGGTAATCGATTCCACGAGCAGTTCCGGGTTGAGCGTCATTAGCGATAGATGCTCGCCAGCGAAGGTAAATTTGTCCCTCCGCCCGGGACCTGTCTCCCGGCTGAAACGAGTCGGAGCCGCGATACCGCAACGACCCGATCCCGCGTGTCGTCGGGCCGAACCGGCCGACCTAAATCGCTCGCGGCCCTTCCGTCGGGCGTGTCCCCACCTCCATCGAACGCCGACGGGTCGGCGGAGCCGTCGTTTCCGGCCGAACGGCACGTCCTCGAGCCCGGGTGCGATCGCTGTCCGGGGCTCGTCGAGTCCCGCAACTGCATCTCCTGGGGGACCGGTCCCTCGGACGCGTCGATCGTCGTCGTCGGCGAAGCCCCGGGCTACGGCAACCCCGACGCCGATCGCTGGCAGGGCGGCAACTGGACGGGCAAGGCCTACACCTCCCGTCACTCCGGCCGGCGGATTCGCCGGCTGCTCGAGACGGTCGGCTACGGCGACGAGGCCTACTACACGAACGCGGTGAAGTGTTATCCGGCCGATCCGGACGAGCCGACGAGCAACCGCGAGCCGACTCCCGCAGAGCGGACGAACTGCCGCACGCACCTGCTGACCGAACTCGAGACCGTCGAGCCCGCGGTCGTCCTCGCGACCGGAAAACACGCCACGACCACGGTCCTCGCGGCCGAGGGACGGGACCTCGAGGGGTTCCTCGAGACCGTCCTCGAGCCGATCGACTGCGATCGCCTCGACGTCGCACTCCTGCCGATCCTGCATCCCTCCTACCAGGACGTCTGGATCGGTCGGCTGGGCTACGACGCCGACTCGTATCGCGAGGCCGTCGCGGAGACGCTCGCGAGTTGCCTCGAGTCGGCGTGACGACGCGGCACACGGGTGAGGGCAGGTGGGACGGAGCCGTCGCGAGTAACCTTCTTACGGCGAGCCGACACACACTCGCGTATGAGTACGATCTTCAGCCAGATCGTCGAGGGGGAGATCCCCGCCCGGATCGTGTACGAAGACGAGACGACGATCGCCTTCCTCGACGCCAACCCGCTGGCACCGGGGCACACCCTCGTGATCCCCAAGGAGGAGTACGAACGGCTGAACGACCTCCCCGAGGACGTCGCCGCGGACCTCTACGCGACGATCCACCGGCTGGTGCCCGCCGTCGAGGACGCCGTCGACGCCGACGCGACGACCGTCGCGTTCAACAACGGCGAGGAGGCCGGCCAGGAGGTGCCCCACGTCCACTGTCACATCGTCCCCCGCTTCGACGACGACGGCGCTGGCCCCATCCACGGGCTGTTCGGCGCGCCCGAGGACCTCCCGGACGACGAACTCGACGAGATCGCCTCGGAGATCGAGTCTCGAGCCTGATCCCGCCGGCTCGTGGGGTGCTCGTCGCTCGAACGGAGGCGACCGTTCGAGGGAGTCGCTGGCCGACTCGAGTCGAGGCGGACGCGCGAGGTCGCGACTACTCGAGCGCCACCGTGAGCGTTTTGTCGGCTCCACGTGACGCTCGGGTATGATCGCCAGTATCGTCGCCCGGTTTCGCGCCCACCCCGTCGCCACGGCGCTCGAACTCGGGAGCGTCTGCGTCTGTGTCTTCCTCTTCGTCGCGACGGTCGGGTTGCTCGCGACCGGGCCGCCGAGAGGGTCCGGCGAGCCGTGGCTCGTCCTCGTCGGCATCGGGGCGTTTTTCGTCGTCTTCTGGACGGCGCTGGTGCCGTTGTACGACCGACTGCTGTAACCGGGTAAGTACGAACAATCGGGACGGCATCGACTGTCCTTCGACTCCCACACGCCCTGTCGGTAGACGAACCGATCGGCGGTCGTTCTCGAGCGACTCGGGTGCGCGGACGTGATCGGTCTCGCCGAAACGACCGACGGATCCCGCGAGTTCAGCAGGTGACTGAAACTCGGAGGCGCCCGAGGTTGTTGAGTTTCCTGTTACTCACAACAACAGTCCGACGAGAGCGAAGCGAAATCCAGAATGTACTGGTGGACGTCTTCGGCGAACGAGAGCATCGTCGTCGCTTGTTTCGAACTCGCCGGGGCATCCCGATAGTAGACAGCGGCGCGGTTTTGGGCCCAATGCTCGGCTAACCGATCGGCGAACTCGCGGCTGAAGAGGTTGACTTCCGCGGCACGTTCGTACGCTTTCGTATGCCCGTATCTGGGGTCCCGTGCTTCCGCGTAGCCCCGTTCCAGCAGGAACGCTTGAATACTCCGCTCAACGGCGACGAAGGACGCTTCGATGACGACGGTGTAGTACCCGTTTCGTTCCCGTAGCGTCCGCGCCGCCGTCAGTAATCGGCAGGCCTTTCGCAACTGAATCGTCGCCTCGTCCTCGACGTCTAGTCCCGTTTCGACCGTCTGTCCTCGCGTCTCCCGGAACGCCTGCTCGGCGGCCGTCAACGAGTCGTCGACGTAGCTATCGTCCATCGGTGAGCACCTCGTCCTGGAGTTGCTGGAGCTCCGGCGATCTTCGAACCGTAATCCCTTCGGTGAAGATCTCTCGCAGCCGGCTGCCATACTGGCCGGCAGTGTCGACTGACTCGACGAGAACGTGGAAACCGTACCGATCACCGTCGTACGTACGTTCGTTGAGTTCATCGACGACTTCGTGGGCCGCTTTTTGCGCAGTTGCCTGGGTCGATTCGACGAGTACGAAGCAATCGATATCGCTCTGCCGGTCTGCCTCCCCTCGAGCGACGCTCCCGAAGACGACGACTCCGAGAACCTCATCGATCGTCTCGGTGAGTTCGGTCACGAGGTCCCGAACGGGTTCGTGAAACTCCGATTGCGGGATCGAGAGCACTGGATCGTCGGGTTTGTCCAACCGATCGGTATTGATCCGGACGAGTCGTTTCGGACCCTCGTAGGTGGAGGTGACGAGGTCGACGGCTTCCAGATCGTCGACCGCCGACGAGACCGTCTTGTGCGTCGTGTCGATGATTCTAGCGAGTTCCCGAATGCCGTACTCCGAGTCGGGACGATCCGCGAGCACCGAGAGGACGGCCGCCGTCGCTTCGTGACGGAAGATCTCCGGATGGGTGACGGGTACCGGCATCGCGATTGTCGTTCCGAAGTGGTTACTGAGGGTATCCATGGTTATTGAGAGTATCCGAACTCGGTTAGTTCTACCGATGGCTGCGATACGGACTCACCACCCAAAATCTAACGAGTACGTAGCGACAGTCCTGAAATTCGGTTCGACGGGTGTTTTGCTACAGCACCAGCCCCAGCAGCAGATCGCCGTAGGTGAACGCGATCACCATCCCCAGGAAGACGGGGACGAGAAACGGCATGCCGGGGGAGATCCAGACGGTCTCTTTCTGTACGAGCGTCTCGAGGCCCTCCCGGAGTTCTTCGGGCGTCGTTCCGTACGCGCCGTGATCGATGTCGTCGAGGAACGCCTCGGCACCCCAGGGATCGTCGTACGCTGCGTCTCCGTCCGTGCGCTCGGTTTCGGCCGTCGCGCCGCCGTCGACGCGGACGTCGGCCGTCACCGCGCCGTCGGTCGGCGGGTTCGGCTCCTCGGGGAGCGTGGCCGGATCCCGAAAGCGGTCGGGAGCCTCGCGGACGTCGGCCAGCGAGAGGCCGCGCCAGCGGAGGTACATCCGGAGCGCGTCGAGGTCGAGGCCGCTCCGGGAGACGCCGTCGGGCGACTCGAGCAGCGTGCCGTGGGTTTCGGGAACCTGCTCCCACGAGATGGGCCAGCCGATGACCATCACGGTGCCGAACCGGCCCGCCGCGGCGTTTCGGAGCGCGAGGGCGACGGGAATGAGCATGCCGCCGATGACGGCGTTCGTCAGGATCGTAAAGGAGAACGCGCCGATCGGCGGCGTCGAGAGGGGCAGCGTCCAGTCGCCGACGGCGTACTGGGGAAACGTCGGGAACAGCACCGCGAGCACCATCAGGGCCTTCGCGTCGGCACCGCCGAAGCCGCCGACCCACCAGAACAGGTAGGCGATGGGGACGACGAACCCGACGCTGATCGCCGCCGGTAGCAGGAACTCGTGCGTCCAGACGGTCCCGCCGGCGTTGCTGGCGAGCCAGCCCTCCCAGACCAGGAGGGCGGCCCCGAGCAGGGCGAGCGGGATCCAGACCTCGCCCGAAACCCGTCGGGTCTTGATATCGCGGACGGCGATCCAGGCGAAGACGGGCAGGGCGACGAGCCGCAGGAGGTCGGGAACCGACGCGAACGCGAGTGTCACACCTCTTGGTGGGAAGCGGGGTCTCCTTACGCTTTCGGCTCCCGGCGTGGCGGCGGCTCCGCTGGGCCACGGCAGCGCGACTCGAGGAACGACCGTCGACCTCGTACGAACCGTCCAAAAAATCGCGTTGGAGTCGGAGCCAGTTTAGATGACGCGGTTCTGCAGGTAGTCGAGGTGCTTCGCGTTGTAGACGATCTTGACCTCGTCGGTCTCCGGGGAGCCGATGCAGGTCAGGCGGACGTTCTTCTCCTCGACCTCCTCGTCCGAGAGGATCTGCTGCATGTCCATGTCGATCTCGCCCTCGACGACGATGGCGGCGCAGTTCGCACAGGCACCCGCACGGCACGAGAAGGGCCAGTCGTAGCCCTGTGCCTCGGCCGCCTCGAGGATGTACTCGCCCTCGGCGACGTCGAGCGTGCCGTAGTCCTCGTCGTCGAGGCCTTCGTCGGCAGCCTTCTCGAAGACGTCGGGATCGTAAATGTCCCATCCCTGGTCGTCCACTACTTCGTAGTTGAGGTATTCTACCGTGGGCATCACTCGAGGGTTCACGTCCCGTACTGGTATAGCTTGCTGTTCGGTCCTAAATTGTTTTTGAGCCAGAATCGAGCAGTTTGGAGGAAATACTGTCCACGTGTGTGAGAATTTCCCGCCATATTCGGGGTTGGACTGGTGGGATCTCCCGATTCCGCCCTGACAGCCGCAGGTGTTGCCGGTGGGGGCCGAACTCGCCGTCTCGCGTGTGCGAAGCTGGGTCTGCCTTAGAATCCGAAGATGGGGACGAACCGGAACGTGAGATACGCGCCGATCGTCGCCAACACGGGGACGAAGTTCTGGATGAGGATCACGCGGGCGGTCGTCGAGGGATCGAACAGTTCCGAGGCCTTCGGGATGTCCTCGACGGCCTCCTCGCCGATCGCGGGGGCCTGTTCACCCTCCTCCTCGGCGGTCAGCGCCCCGACGGAGACGGCGGTTTTCTCCTTGCCGCGGACGGCGTCCGAGACGGTCGTCGTTCGGGTCGCTCGGCCCCAGCCGAGGCCGATGATGCTCATGGTCGCGACGATCACCAGCTGGACGGGGATGCCGATCGCCGACAGCAGACTGACGATGGTCGCCGAGACGGTCATCACGATGACTGCGGCCGTCAGCGGCAGGTTCGTGATGTCGTTGCCCATCGTCTCGAGCGTCCGGCGGGCGATCGTGAACGCGCCGATCGTGACGGCCACGCCCGCGATGATGACGCCCCACTCCATGTTCGAGAAGGTCGTCAGGACGCCCTCCTCGAACGCGAGGGCGTTGCTGCCGACCAGCGGGGCGACCGCGTTCGCGACGTTCGATGCGCCCGAACTGAACGCCATGTAACAGCCGATGGCGACGACGATCAGCGAGCCGACGACCTCGCGTCGCTCGGTCCCTTCGACGGCGCTCACACGGGGAATGGTCGAGGAGCGATCGACCACCCAGAGGTGCGTCTCGCGCCGCGAGATGGCGACCCACTGGTTGATCCGCGGGTAGAAGTAGCGGCCGATGACGCCGCTGACCCAGAAGGCGACGATCGGCGCGACGACCCACCAGGAGACGATCTCGCCCATCTGCGCCCAGTTGAGCGTTCCCGTCGCGAGGCCGAGGCCGGCGATCGCGCCGACGGCGGTCATCGACGTCGACGCCGGCACGCCGAAGAAGTTCCCGAAGAAAAGGGCCGCGCCGATGAAAAACAGGATCGCGATGCCGGTCTCGAGGGTGAGCATCCCCTCGGCCTCGATGATGTCCTCGCCGAGAGTTTCCACGACCGCCGGTCCGATGAGCCAGCCGCCAACGAAGAAGAAGATCGACATCAGTACCGCTGCGCCGAGTTTCGAGAGGACGTGTGCCCCAACTGCTGGGCCGAACGAGACCCCGGCCGTCGCGCCGCCGATGTTGTAGCCGACGAAGATCGCGACGGCGATCCCTACGATAAGGAGTACTTCCGTCACATCACCCAATTAGGGAACCGGTCTCAAAAAACGCGCCCATTTCGGCCGGTTCTCGCCGCAGGGTTCGACCGGCGACCTGTAGACGGCCGGAGAAATCAGAGCGTGATCAGGACGGCCCCGACGACTACGAGGACGGCACCCGCGACGACGCCGCGGGTTACCCGCTCGAGATCCCGCAGGAGGACGGCGGCGAACACCAGCGTGAAAAACGGCGCGGTCGCCACGAGGGGGTCGACGATGGCGATGCGACCGCCCTCGAGACCCAGCGCGGCCATCAGGCCGAGCATCGCGGCGGTCGTCAGGACGCCGCTGACGGCGAAGTACCGGTACGACGACCTGGGTTTCGCGAGGGCGTCCCGACCGCCGACGGCCGCGACGTAGGCCGCGAGCGCGACGAGACCGGCCGTCTCGTTGATCGCAACGGCCTCGAGCGCGGAGATCGGCGTCTCGAGCATGCCGTACCGGCGGGCGACGTTGGCGACGGCGAAGGTGGCGGCGGCCGCGAGCGGCCACAGCAGGTCCCGCGGCTCCCAGCCCTCGCGGTCGCCGCCCTGCGAGACCGTCAGGATCGAGAGGCCCACCACGAGGACGACGACGCCGAGACCGGTCACCGGTCCCAGCGGCTCGCCGAGCACGGCCAGCGCGACGGCGGTCGCGAACAGCGGCCGCGTGCTCAGGATCGTGCTGTTGAGACTCGCGCCGACCCTGTCGACGCCGACGAAGATGGTGATCCGTCCCAGGGCCGTCCCGACGACGCCCGCGAAGACGAAGACCGCGAGCACCTCGAGCGTGAGCCCCGCGAACGCACTCGAGCCGTAGAGCGCGGCGATGACGAGCCAGTAGATCGCCGAGTCGACGACCACGACGACCAGCGAGGCCTGGACGGAGCCGCCGCCGGCCGCCATCCCGCGTTTGTCGAAGATGGGCGTCAGCCCCCACAGGACCGCCGGGACGAGCGCCAAGGCGACGACCTCGAGCGTGGCGCTCGTCATCGCGGCCGGTCACGGGCGCGTCGATCCCACGTCATCGTCTCACCGTAGTTGCGGGCAGCGACCGGGTGAACGTTGGGGTGGCGGCAACGGGGATCTGCTCGAGCGAAAACCAGAACTGGGTTATCCGGCGGGCCGCAATCGAGGCGCATGACAGTCGTCGCCTTCGACTTCGACGGGACGCTCTCGGACTCGGAGATGACCGTGTTGCTCGGCGACCGCTGCGGGGTCGCCGACGAGATGGCCGCGATCACGGAACGCTCGATGAACGACGAGATCGACTACGCCGAGAGCCTGCGCCAGCGGGCGGCCCTGCTCGAGGGGCTCTCGGCCGCGGAAGCCGACGCCGCCTTCGACGAAGTCGTACTCCGCGAGGGCGCGGCCGATCTCATCGCCGACCTCGACGCGGCGGGGGTCACCACCGCCATCCTCACCGGCGGCTTCGAACGCGGCGTCGCGGCCGCCCTCGAGCGCGAGGGGGTCTCGGTCGACCACATCGTCTCCAACCGCCTGCCCCGGACCGAGGACGGCTCGGAACTGACGGGCGAGGTCGAGGGACCGCTCATCGAGGGCACGAAGGACGACGCGCTCGAGGACCTCGCGGACGACGTCGGCGTCGACCTCTCCGAGACGGTCGCCGTCGGCGACGGGGCCAACGACCTCCCGATGCTGCGGGTCGCCGGCCTCTCGATCGGCTTCGACCCGAAACCGGCCGTCGAACCCCACTGCGAGGTCGTCGTCACCTCGATGGCCGAGGCGCGCGACGTCCTGGTCGACCGGGGCGTCCTCGAGGACGACTGAGCCGATCACGACGCGCGCCACACGGCGGGTGCCGTCCCCACCACTTTTGCGTCGGCCGTCGTCGCCCCTGCCATGCGCGTCGCAGTCTTCGGTGCGAACGGCGGCATCGGTCGCGAACTACTCCCCAGACTCGCCGAGGCCGACCACGAGCCGATCGGGGTCGTCCGCGACGAGTCCCAGTTCGACGCCGTGCGCGAGCGCGGCGGGGAGCCGCGGCTGGGCGACCTCGAGGGCGCGTTCGAGTCGGCGCTCGAGGGGGTCGACGCGGTCGTGTTCACGGCGGGCTCCGGCGGTGACACGGACTGGGGCAAGACGCTGTTGATCGACCTCTGGGGAGCGCGACGCACCGTCGACGCCTGCGTCGAGCGCGGCGTCGACCGCTACGTGATGATCAGCGCGTTCGGCGCGAGCGAGCCCCTGGGCGACCCCGAAGAGATGCGCCCGTACTGGGTCGCCAAACGCTGTGCCGACGACTTCCTCGAGCAGTCGCCGCTCGAGGCGACGATCCTCCGCCCGACGGCGCTGACCGACGACGAGGGGACGGGTCGGATCGCGGCGACCTTCGAGCACCGCGAGGCGGGCGAGCACGCGATTCCGCGCGCGGACGTCGCCGCGACGGTCGTCGCCTGCCTCGAGACCGACGAGGCGGTCGGCGAGACGATCAGGCTCTTCGGCGGCGACACCCCGATCGAGAGCGCCATCGATCCCGACGGGTAGTCCGCGTCGTCGCTGTCCGATGGGCTGGAACGGTACCGTCCCGGAGTATGCTACACCAACGTCCAACTTCGCTCGTGTGGTTCGCTCGGGCGGACCGATGCCGGAGGAATCCTATCGAACCGACGCGGACGTCTCGCGGCGAAGCTACCTGGGTGTGGGCGGCGCACTGGCGGCGCTGTCGTTCGCCCCGGTCGGCGGCGCGGCCGACGATCGAGGGGACGAACGGGGGCGACCCGCCGACTCGTCCGACCGGATCCTGATCGAGAACGGGACGGTCGTGACTGTCGATCCGGACCTCGGTACCCTCGAGGACGCCGACGTGCTGATCGAGGACGGGCGAATCGAGGCCGTCGACAGGGGGATCGACGCCGAGGGCGTCGAGCGGATCGACGCCAGCGACGCGATCGTCGCCCCGGGATTCGTCGACGCCCACCTGCACGCCTGGCAGGCCGGCGTCCGCGGCGTCGCCAGCGACTGGTCGTTCATGGAGTACCTCGACCTGATGCTCGGCGAGGTCAGCGCCCACTACGAACCCGCCGACGTCTACCTGGGCAACCTCTTCGGGGCGCTCGAGCAGCTGAACGCCGGCGTGACGACGATTCTGGACTGGTTCCACGTCGCCAATTCGCCGGGCCACACGAACCGGGCGATCGACGCGCTCGAGGACGCCGGCATTCGCGCCGTCTTCGCGCACGGACCGCCGGGCGACGACAGCGATCTGTGGTGGGAGGAGAGCACGGAGCCCCACCCCGACGACGTCCGCCGACTCGCCGACGAGCGGTTCCCGACCGACGACGGCCTGCTCACCCTGGCGCTGGGGATCCGCGGCCCCGACTACTCGACCGCGGAGGTAACCGCCCACGATATCGAACTCGCCCGCGAACTCGGCGTTCCGGCGTCGATGCACATCGGCTCGCTCGGCCCAGGCGGCGTCGAGACCCTCGAGGAACTCGACCTACTCGGTCCGGACCTCAACTACGTCCACGGCAATCGCCTCACCGCCGAGGAGTTCGCGCTGATCGGCGAGTCGGGCGGCTCGGTGACGACCACGCCCGAGGTCGAGATGCAGATGGGAATGGGGATGCCGCCGCTGCGGGAGACCCTCGAGGCCGGCGCGATCCCCTCGATCGGCGTCGACATCGTCTCGAACGTCAGCGGCGACATGTTCACGCAGACGCGGTTCGCTCTGCAGACCCAGCGGGCGCTGGACAACCAGCCGACCGTCGAGGCGGGTGAACAGCTCGAAGACGTGTCGCTGACCGCCCGCCAGGCCCTCGAGTTCGCCACCATCGACGGCGCACGAGCGCTCGGCCTCGAGGACGAAATCGGCTCGCTGACGCCCGGCAAGCGCGCGGACGTCGTCCTCGTCCGTACGGGCGACGTCAACACGACGCCGGTTCACGACCCGGTCGAAACGCTCGTCTTCCAGGCGAGCGTCGCCGCCGTCGACACCGTGCTGGTCGACGGCGAGATTCGCAAACGCCACGGCGACCTTCGCAACGAGACCGGTCGAACCCGTCGGGAGCAACTCGTCCGCTCCGGCCGTCGGGTGCTCGAGCGCGGCGGCGTCCTCGAGCGGTAGTTTCGGCACCGCGTTCGAAATCTTCCGCTACCGCGCGTGGACCGATCCGTTGTCGGGACCGGCGACCGGTAACCCCTCGTTGATCGTCCGTCCGCCGCTCGCACCGGGCGTGCGAACAGTCAACATCCTAATTGCCCGGAAACAGTGAATATAACCGCCAAGAACCGATTTCAGCACCGAACGAGTTATTAACTCGAGGCCGAGTAAGGTGTTGTACGATGATGTGGCAAGATTTCGTCTTCATGGTTGGAAGCGGCCTCTCGATCGTGTTCCTCGCGCCGACCCTGCGCGATGCGAGCGCTCGCGTCCCGCTGGGTACGAGCCTCCCCTCGATGGCCATCGGGTTCGTCTACGGCTTCACGTTCTTCACCCTCGGGATGACGTTCTCCGCGGCCGGCGCGCTCTCGGCGGGTTCGATGTGGGCGCTCATCGCGATGTTCCGCTCGCCGACCGCCCGACGCTTCGCGGAATCGACCGGCCTCGCCCTGTTCGCCAGCGACGTCCAGCGCTGGGCCGCCCGCCGACGCTCCGGACACGCGCTCGCCGACCAGTACGTCTCCGTCGACAACCACGGCAACCGCTAGGCGCTTCGGCTCTCTCCGTTCGTTTCCGGCGTGTTCGCTTTCGCTCCTCCTCTTTTCGGGACCTCCCGGGAGACGGCAGTCACCGCCTCGAGCCGCGGCCCCGTCACTCCGAAAAGAGGCTCGTGTGGACCGGCGCGAACGTCTCCGAGGAGGACGACTCGCGTCCCTCGGTCGTCGTATCGGTGATGGTCCGTCCCTCGAGGCCGGTCTCGAGGAATGCCGAGAGCGGCGGTCCCACTTTTTCGGGTTCGACGAGGAAGGCGTCGTGGCCGTGGTCGGACTCGACGACGTGGTGGGCGACGTCGACGTCGGCCTCGCGGGCGGCCTCGGCCAGCGACTCGGCCTGCTCGACGGTGAAGTGCCAGTCGCCGGTGAACGACAGGATCAGCAGTTCGCCCTCGAACGCGGCCAGTGCGTCGGCGTCCGACTCGTAGCCTGCCGAGAGGTCGAAGTCGTCCATCGCGCGGGTCAGGTAGAGGTAGCTGTTGGCGTCGAACCGGTCGACGAACTTCTCGGCCTGGTAGTCCAGGTAGGACTCGACCTCCCGGTACGGGAAGAAGGCCGCGGCGGGGTCCGGCGGCTCCTCGCGGACCGTCTCCCGCCCCGCGGAGCGACGCCCGAACTTGCGGGCCATCGAGGACTTCGAGAGGTACATGACGTGACCGATCTGGCGCGCGCGGGCGAGGCCGTCGTCGGGTTCGGGGCCGCCGTAGTAGTGACCGCCGTTCCAGTTCGGATCGCTGGTGATCGCGCGCCGAGCGACGGTGTCGAGCGCGAGACACTGCGGATCGAGTCGCGCGGCGGTCGCGACCGCCCCCGCGCGCTCGACGTCGTCGGGATACCGGCGCAGCCAGTCGAGGACGTTCATCCCGCCGACGCTGCCGCCGACGACGGCGTGGAGGCGACCGACGCCGAGTTCGTCGAGCAGTTTTCGCTGGGCGCGGGTCCAGTCGCCGACCGTCACCGGCGGGAAGTCAGTGCCGTAGGGCTCGCCAGTTTCGGGGTTCTCGCTCGCTGGTCCCGTCGTGCCGTAACAGGAGCCCGGGACGTTCGCACAGACCACGTAGTACTCGGTGGTGTCGATGGCCTTCCCGGGACCGACCACGTCGCCCCACCAGGCCCGCGCCTGACCCGCGGTCTCTCCGCCGGCGTCGGGGCGGCGCGCGACGTGGGAACTGCCCGTCAGGGCGTGACAGATCAACACGGCGTTGCTTTCGGGCCGCGCCCGATCGCTCGCGGAGCGTTGCTCCGCGCTGTCGCCCGTGAACTCGCCGTAGGTCTCGTAGGCGACCTCGAGCGAGGGGATCGACTCGCCCGAGAGGAACTCGAACTCGCCGAGGTCGACGGTGTCTTTCGTCGTCATGGGTCGTCCCCCCGACAGGCGCGCGTCGCCGCCTCGATCGCCCGCTCGAGGTCGGCCAGGATGTCCCTGGGGTCCTCGATGCCGACGGACATCCGGATCAGGTCCTCGGTGACGCCGGCCTCCTCGCGTTCCGCGGGCGTCAACTGCCCGTGGGTCGTGCTCGCGGGGTGGATCACCAGCGTCTTCGCGTCGCCGATGTTCGCCAGGAAGGAGGCGAGTTCGACCTCCTCGCAGAACGTTTTCCCGGCCTCGAATCCGCCCTCGAGTCCGAACGAGACCATCCCGCCGTAATCGGCGAGGTACCGCTCGGCGTTCTCGTGGGTCGGGTGCGACTCGAGTCCGGGGTGGGTGACCCAGGCGACGTCCTCGTGGTCCTCGAGGTACTCCGCGACGATGGCGGCGTTCTCGCAGTGTTTCTCCACGCGCAGGGGCAGCGACTCGAGTCCCTGCAGCGTTTGCCAGGCGTCGAACGGTGACTGCTGGTTGCCGAGGCTGCGCAGCGACCGATACCGAACGGCGGCGGCGAACGGTGCCTCGGGGAAGTCCCGCGAGAAGTCGACGTCGGGGTAGGCGTGGTTCGGACCGGCGATCTCCTCGTACCCCTCTTCCGCCCACGGGAAGTCGCCGCCGTCGACGAGGACGCCGCCGACGGTCGTCCCGGAGCCGTGGAGCCACTTGGTCGTCGACTCCCAGACGACGTCGGCACCGTGCTCGAGGGGACGACACAGGGCGGGCGTCGCGAACGTGTTGTCCACCACGAGTGGGACGCCGCGGTCGTGGGCGATGTCGGCGATGCGTTCGAAATCGGGGGTCACGAGCGACGGGTTGCCGATCGTCTCGACGTGGACGAACGCGGTGTCTTCGTCGATCGCGTCCGCGTAGGCGTTGTACTCGAGCGTCGGGACGAACCGCGCTTCGACGTCCCGGCGGGCCGCGGCGGTCTTCGAGAGGTAGGCGGTCGTCCCGCCGTAGGTGTCCGTCGAACAGACCACGTTGTCGCCCGCCTTGGCGAGTACGAGCGTCGCAGAATCGAGCGCTGCCAGTCCGCTGGCCGTCGCGACCGCGTCGCCCCCGCCCTCGAGGGAGGCGAGGCGTTCCTCGAGCGTTCGCACCGTGGGGTTCGCGATGCGGGAGTAGATGTATCCCTCCTCCTCGAGGGCGTAGCGGGCGGCCGCCGTGTCGGCGTCGTCGAAGACGTATGAGGTGGTCTGGTGGATCGGCGGGGCCTGCGCGCCCGTCTCCGGATCGGGCCGCTGGCCGGCGTGGACGCTTCGCGTCCCGAATCCGCCGCCGGGACGGTCTGACTCGTCGGCGGTCCCGTCGCTCTCGTCGTCGCTCATGTTTAGTACGCATACTCCTCGATCTTCATATGCGCCTCAGTAACGGCAAAAACCGCAGGCGATCGCCCTCTGTCACACGCTACCGTCCACCGACTGGCCCTCAGAGCGAGTGTCGGTTCCCGCAGTGGGGGCAGTGAACCATCCCGTCCGTCCCGAGCATGTCCGCTTTCCCACAGCGGGCACACCGCCCGGCGACGATCACGCCGGTTTCGATAGCGAGGCCGTGCAGCGTTCGTTCGAGTGTCCGCTGGTTCTCCTCGAGCGTCGCGATACGGTGGTGAAGCGACCGCTGGGCCTCGCGTTGCGTCCGGGTGGGCGATCGCGACTGGGATGAGGACGAATCCATGCGGAAGCTACGCCTCGAGCGGAGATAAGCGCGAGTACAGCGGATCCTGACACTCCCGTTTCCGGGAATCGCTACACTGACTTACCGGCGGTCGAAACCGACTCCCGTGACCAGTCCGCCACCCGCGAGGGGTGCTCGTGCGGTTCTCGCGTCCGGCATCCTGCTGGGAGTCGTCATGCTCGCCAGCATGGCGCTCGAGCGCGCCCACATGGTCGCCGCGAACTTCGAGGTCTACCGGGTCGCCGCCGAGGCGGCGCTCGCGGGGGCGGACTTCTACGACGTCGCGCCGGAGCGGTTCCCCGAGTTCTACTACCTCTACCCGCCGATCACGATCGTCCCCTTCCTCCCGTTTACCGTCGTCGGGCTCCGGACCGGCTTCGCCGTCCACACGCTGCTCGAGGTGGGCGTCGGCCTCCTGCTGGCCTGGGTGATCGTCCGCTGGATCGAGCGCCACCGCGACCTCGAGCGACTCGATTACGCCATGATCGCCGGCTTCGTCGTCGCTTCCGTTCACACGATGCCGTCGCTGGTCTACGGCCAGGTCAACCTCCGGATGGGACTGCTGGTCGGGCTGGGGCTGTGGCTGCTCGAGCGATCGGTTTCGGCGGACGCGGCCACTGGACGATTGTCGTCGGACCGCCTCGAGACGCTGGGCGGCGTCGCGCTGGGAGGCGCGGCGCTGCTGAAGGTGTTCCCGGCCGCAGTCGGCGTCTGGCTGCTCAGGCTCCGGGCGTGGCGGGCCGTCGCCGGCGCGCTCGTGACCGGCGTCGGCGGACTCGCGCTCGGTGTCGCCATCTTCGGCCTCGACCGCACCCGGACGTTCTTCCGGGACGCCCTGCTGGGCCGGACCGACGACGCGGTCTTCGCCGGCGGCCTCGATCCGATGGAAACCTACGTGACCGTCAGGCGGCCGCTGTCGTACCTGTTGCCGGACCTCGAGCCGACGCTCCTGTGGCCCCTCGCGGCGGTCGTCCTCGCGCCGCTGCTCGCGTACGTCTACACCGACCTCGAGACGTCTACCGACCGGCTCCTCGCGGCCCACGCGACGTTGCTTGCGGTGTTCGTCTACTTCCCCTCGTATCCGCTCTATTACCCGATCGTCTTCGCGACGCTCGTTCCAGCGGTGTATCTCGTCGCCGATCCCCTCGCTCGAGGGCTGCTCGTCGGGGGCGCTCTGCTCGCGAACGTCGTCGTCATGGGTCGGACGTTCGCATCGATCGTCGAATTGGTTCCCTCGCCGTTCGCGGGGCCGCTCGAGACCGTCGGCTTCGCCGTCCTCTCGGTTGCCTCACCCGTCCTGGTGGGCTGTCTGGTGATGCTCGCCGGCTGCGTCTGTCACCGGTATCGCCGGGGAGTCGCGCGCGAATCGACCGGGCGCGCGTCGTCGTAGCTTCCGGAACCCGTCAACCGAGATAACCGAGTTCTTAGTCCTACAGCCCGTACCGCCGAGCGTGCACTCGAGAGACCGAGATCGTATCGTCCTCGCGGCCGTCGTCTTCGCCGTCCTCTTCTCGCAGCTACTGCTCTATCCGGGCATCGGTACGCTCGTGGACGCGCTGGGGGCGGACACGTCGCCGTCCGAACTGGCCGCGAGCGAACTCGACGCCAGCATGTGGTTCCTCGTCGCGGAGTTCGTCGGTTACGTCGTCTTCGTCGGAGTCTGGGGGACGCTCAGCGACGTCACCGGCCGCCGAACGCCGTTCATCGTCGCCGGCGCGCTCGCCGGCGCGGTCGGTTACGCGACGCTTGCGGCCGTCCCGGTCGTCGGTTCGATCCCGTTCGAGGGCGTGCTCCTCCTGCGATTCTTCCAGGGTGCGATGACCATCGGCGCGTTCTCGCTCACGATGACCATGCTGATGGACCTCGAGGGCGGGCACGGCCGGAACATGGGTGCGGCCGGCATCGCCATCGGTCTCGGGGCCGCGCTCGGCGCGCCGATCGGCGGCCAGCTATCGGAACTCGACCCGCTCGCGCCGCTGCTCGCCGCCGCCGGGTTGCTCGTCGTCGTCGGGACGCTCGTCTGGACGCTCGAGGATCGGGCACCCAGCCACCGACGGACCGCTCGGGCGCTGCTCAGGGGCGTTCGCCGACGGCCGACGCTGTCCATTCCCTTCGCGTTCGGGTTCGTCGACCGCATGACTGCGGGCTTCTTCGCGCTCGTCGGCACCCGGTACTTCCAGGACGCCTTCGAGATCGGTCCCGGAACGACCGGCCTCCTGCTGGCCTGCTTTTTCGCCCCGTTCGCGCTGTTGCAGTACCCGATGGGTGCCCTGTCGGATCGGATCGGCCGCCGGATCCCGATCGTGATCGGTTCGATGTGCTACGGCGTGGGTATCCTGGCCGTCGGTGCCGTACCTACGGTCGTGACCGCCGCCGTGGCGATGATCGGCGTCGGCGTCCTTGGTGCGCTCGTCTCCCCCGCGACGATGGCGCTGGTCACGGACGTCGCCGCCGAGAGCGAACGCGGCCTCGCGATGGCCGGCTTCAACCTCGCCGGAAGTCTCGGCTTCCTCGGCGGGTTCCTGGTGGGCGGTCTGGTCGCCGGTTCCTACGGCTACGGCTCCGCTTTTCTCGTCGTCGGCGGCCTCGAGATCCTGATCGCCGTCGTCACGGTCCCGCTGTTCCTTCGTCTCTCGCTCGGTGCCCGCGAGCAACTCGAGACCGGTGATCCGAACGCGTGATGCCCATTCGCACGATTCGTCAGTCTTCCTCTTTCAAATACGACCTTCTCTCAATTTGAACTCGTGATGGCGTAAATATCCGCACACGTGAACAACTACGGGGGTTTTGGTGGTATGTGATCGCATAACTATGCACGACCAGAGGGAATCCCTTTTTATGTTCCCGAAACTTACCGATAGCTGAGTATGCACGAGAAGAGTGTTTCACGACGGACTGCGCTGAAGCTCACCGGTGCTGCGGCTGCCACGGGGCTCATCGCTGGCTGTAGCGACGACGGCGGTAATGGTAACGGCGAAGAAGGTAACGGCGGCAACGGCGGCAACGGTGGCAACGGTGGCGACGGCGACGAGTTCGAGATCTCGCCCGACGAGACGATCGAACTCGAGGGCTACACCACCGGCTGGGAAGGCGCTGCTGGCGACATCGACGGCGTCGAGAACCCGACGCTCGTCCTCGAGGAGGGCGAGGAGTACACCATCGAGTGGACCAACGGCGACGGCGCTACCCACGACCTCCAGCTCCGTAACGACGACGACGAGACCCTCGAGGAGACCGACGACGTCGGCGACCAAGGCGAGAGTGCGACCCTCGAGTTCGAAGCCTCCAGCGAGATGACCACCTACATCTGCTCCTACCACGAACTCCAGCAGGTCGGCGACCTCGTCGTCGAGTAACGACCGCGAGCGATTCTGGGAGAGCACTTCGCTCGAGGCCGTCGCGGCCGCGACCCGGTTCGAGGTCCGTCGGTGTCGAGCGATCGATTCTCACTGCACTTTTTGACCGATCGCCTGTCCCGCAGCGCCGCGAACATGTCGGCCGTCGACTTTTCCCCGCGACGCGCGTCGAGTTCGTATGACCGATTCGCTTCCCCGACGCGAGGCGCTTCGACTGGTCGGGATCGCCGGCCTGACGACCGCCCTCGCCGGCTGTGGCGGTCCCGGAACCGAAAGCGACGACGGCGACGAACCGGCTGCCGACGCCTGGGCCGACGTCGACGCGATCGCGCTCGAGGCGACGACCGACGGCTGGACCGGCGTCGAACCTGAACTCATCCTCGACGAGCGAAATCCGACGCTGGTTCTCGAGGCGGGTACCGAGTACGAACTCTCCTGGGAGAACGGCGACGGTGAAGATCACAACCTCGGCGTCTACGACGCCGACGCGGAGGAGGACGATTCCGCGATGCACGACCCGCTCGCGGAGACCGAGATTCTCAACGAGGAAGGCGAGACGGCCACGCTGTCGTTCGAGGCGACGACGGACCTCGTCGAGTACATGTGTGACATCCACACGAGCGAGATGGTCGGTGAGATCGAGGTGCAAGAATCCGAGGACGGTGACGACGAAGACGGTAGCGGCGGAGACGACGAGGACAGCGGCGACGAGGCTGGGGGCGGGTAGGCCACCCATCCACGAGAACCTCACGTGGGGCGGCGCTATCCGCCTCCATCAAAACTCCCATACCGTCTCGCCGCCCACGTCTCCGTATCAGGTGAGTTTCGTGCCCGACAAACGCGAGTATACCGACGATTATCCCGAGAAGACGCTGTACATCCCGGGCCCGACGGAGGTTCGCGAGGACGTCCTCGAGGCGATGAACCAGCCGCTGTTCGGCCACCGGATGGACCGGATGACCGACCTCTACACGACCATCGTCGAGGACACCAAGGAGTTCCTCGGCACCGACCACGAGGTGATCGTCCTCACGGCGTCGGGGACGGCGTTCATGGAGAGCGCCATCCTGAACCTCGTCGACGAGAACCTCCTCGTGACGACCTGCGGCAGTTTCAGCGAGCGACAGGCCAACGTGGCCGAACGCCTCGGCAAGAACGTCGATACCCTCGAGTACGAGTGGGGCCAGGCGGTCAAACCCGGGGACGTTCGCGAGGTGCTCGAGCGAAGCGACACCGAGTACGACGTCGTCACGTGCGTGATGAACGAGTCCTCGACGGGCGTCCGCAACCCCATCGAGGAGATCGGCGACGTAATCGCCGAGTACCCGGACACCTACTTCGTCGTCGACGCCGTCTCCGCGCTGGGCGGCGATTACGTCGACATCGACGAGCACAACGTCGACGTCATCTTCACCTCCGTCCAGAAGGCCTTCGCCATGCCGCCCGGCCTGGCCGTCTGCGTCGTCAGCGACGAGGCCTACGAGCGCGAACTCGAGTCCGACTCGGCCTCGTGGTACGGCGGCTTCCAGCGCTCGCTGGACTACTACGACCGGAAGGGCCAGACCCACTCCACGCCCGCGATCCCCGTCATGCTCGCGTACCGAAAGCAGATGAAGCATATGCTCGAGGAGGGCCACGACGCCCGGGACGAGCGCCACCGCGAGATGGCCGAGTACACCCGCGAGTGGGCACGCGAACACTTCGACATGTTCCCCGAGGAGGGCTACGAATCCCAGACCGTCTCCTGCATCGAGAACACGCAGGGGATCGACGTCGCGGAAACCATCGAGGCCGTCAGCGAGGAGTACGACATGGTCTTCGCTAACGGCTACGGCTCGGATCTGGGCGAGAAGACGTTCCGTATCGGGCACATGGGCGAACACGACCGCGAGTCGATCGCAGCGCTGACCGACGCCATCGAGGACGTTGCGGGCCTCTGAATCCAGTCACCGAACACGGTACCGCGAGCGAGCAGCGCGAGTGAGCGGGCCGACGACCGATGTGGAGTGCGCGGCGCGACGCGCCGCGATTAGGCGAACGGCGAAGTCGATCGAAAGGCGCGAAGCGCCTTTCGTGATCTCGAGGTGGCGAAGCCACCTCGATGAGTCGTCGCGGAGCGAAGTTCTGCGAGATGACGAGAGAGCGTAGCTCTCTCGAACCACCGTGAGCCGAGCCGCGCGATGCAGGACCGGAACGGGAGGGGAGCGCTTCTGGTCCAACGTTTGCCGGGGAGGGCCGTCTATTCCGCCCTCTTATTATAACATATTAATAGCATAATTGTATAGGCAAAATGGGCTTTACGTAGAATGTAATCAATTTCCATCCGGGTGTTAGAAAATGACTGACGAAATCGATCGAGAAACTGACGCCACGACGTCCGAACAGACTGACACCGAAGCGCACCGAGAGCGTTTGAACGACGCGGTCGAGAGCGGTGGCGGCTGTGTCGAAGCGTGGAACGCCGCTCGAGAGTCCCGGAACGGGAACCGGCGATCGTTCCTCGCGGGCGTGGTTGCAAGCCTCTTCGCTGGAGCGTCGATCACGAACGTTTCGGCCGCGGAGACCGTCTCACTCGATCCGGACAAGGAGACGGTCGAACTGACAGCACGCGAGAAGAACCGCCTCGTCTCGGACGCGCGGTCCGACGAGCGGGTCAACGCGATGTGGCAGGAGCTCGTTTCCCGCGGTCTCGAGCCGGATCTGAGTTCGGTGACGGGGTACGAGACGAACTACCAGGATCGGGAGTGGCAGTTCGTCAGAATCCCGTTCGACGCTAGACACAGCGACTCCCTCGATCTCGAGGACGACGGTGACGTCGCCGAAACAGGCGCGATCGTCTGGAACACTGCAGCGGAAATCGACCCGCACGGATACGTCACTACCCGAACGGTCGACTACGACGGTGACCCCACCGAGGTCGAACGGGAACTGCGCGAACGTGACGTCGATCTCGACTCGATCGACACCGTTCCGGTCGTGATCGAGCACACCAAGCTCTGGCCGGACGACGCCGACGTTAGGCAAGAGACGGACTCGCTGACGTTACCAGTGGAGAAAAACAGAGAGGTATCGACGCAGGGCTGTGACTGCAACTCCCTGTTGGCGAACCCGTTGACACTCTGTGCCCCGTGTGGAATTCCCGATACGGACTGTATCGCCGACCTCGCGAACGTGTACTCCGTCGAAATCGTCGCCTGTGGCACCTGCGTCGGCTCGAGTGGGTGGGCGACCCCCTCGTGTGCGGTCTGTGTGGCGGAGATCATCGAGGAAGACGATTTCGGATACTTCTGTTGTCCGTGCGAGGCTTGTGACGGTATTATCATCTGTTGACGCAGGATCACCGGTTACTGATCGGTACCGTCGCGCACCGACGTCGCGACGCTTCCGCCGGCCGCACCCCAGACCGCGGCGAGCAGGCCGATATCGACGACTGCGGGGGTGTCGACCGGCGGGAGGGAAACGGCGATCGCGGCGACAACGAGGAAGCCGATGACGTGCCGGCGGGTCACCCGTCGACCGTCTCCGGTATCGCTGGTGACGGCCGAAACGAAGCCGACGGCGAGGCCGAGAACGACGACCACCGCGGTCGTCGCCGGGTCCGGTACTGCGGGGGGTGATCCTCCCCATCGGTCGACGTAGAACGCCCCCGTTACGAGAATCGCGACTACCAGTTCCGAATACGGTCGCCGAAAGAGCCGCAGCCGCGCCCGGTCTCGGTCCCCCGCTGATTCTGCCTTCACTGTGGCTATCGCTAGCTACCGGAGTGGCTCACAAAACACCTGTGGTGACCGTAGCACGTTCGTTCCATGATCCCCGCTGACGCGCGTGCCGAACTCGAGACGAATTCCGCGTCGTGGTTCCTGTGTGAACCGTTCGATGACGGGTTCAGAAGTCGACCACGGGCGTCTCGAACTCGCCACTGCGACCGCGGTCGGTCCCGGCCACCGTGCCAGCGGCAAAAGACCTATCGCTCCGACGAACGATCGGTCGACTATGGACGACGCCGTTGCGGTCGACTTCGGCGAGGACGGCCTGGTCCCCGCCGTCGCACAGGACGCCGAGACGGGCGAGGTCCTGATGCTCGCCTACGTCTCCCCAGAGGCCCTCGAGCGAACCCGCGAGACCGGACTGGCTCACTACTACTCCCGGAGCCGGGACGAGTTGTGGCAGAAAGGCAAGACGAGCGGTCACGTCCAGCACGTCGACGAAGTGCGGGTGGACTGCGACGCCGATACCCTCCTCTACCTGGTCGATCAGGAGGGTGGCGCGTGTCACACCGGCCGCCGGTCGTGTTTCTACCGGACGATCGACGGGGAAGACGTGGGCGAGCAAGTGTTCGATCCCGACGCCGTCTACGAATGAGCGAACGCGTCCACTCCCCCGCGGCCGACGAGACGGACGGCCCGGACGCGACGCCGCTCGAGCGCCTCGAGGCCGCCCGCGGCCGATTCGAACGCATCGAGGAGCGAATCGACGACCACGGCCGGGAGACCGTCGAACGGACGGCCGAGGCCTACCGATCGGCGACGACGCTGCTCGAGGACTACGTCGACCGGGCGACCGGTACCGGCCGGGAGAACTTCAAGGCCTACGTGGAACTCGAGGGCCAGTTCGCGACCCTGGTCGAGAACCTGCCCGACGACCTCCGGGATCGAGAGGCCTTCGAGGACGCCCTGGACGCCATCGACAAGCGCCGCCTCAGCGAGTCGGACTTCGAGGCGGCCCACGACGCCCTCGAGCCCGCATCGCGGTACGCCGACCTGCTCGAGGACCGCGAGGACGCCCGCGAGGCGCTCGCGGAGGCCCGGAAGGCTGCGTCCGTCCGCCTGCGAGAGGTCGGCGACGAGATCGACGAGCGCGAACGGCTGCTCGAACTCGCAACGGCGGATCTAGACGCCCCGGTCGCGGACCTTCGCGAGCCGATCGAGCGCTACAACGAGGCGATCCGCGAGGCCTTTTCTGACTACCGTCTCGAAGCCTCGGCCCGGGAGGTGTTCGACCTGCTCGAACGCAGTCGGTGGTACCCGTTCGTCGACTTCGCGCGACCGCCGGCGGACCTGCGCGAGTACGTCCGGGACAGCCCCGACGGCGAGCACACGATCCCGGAACTGCTCGAGTTCGCCGACTACTCCCGGTCGAAGCTCTCGCACTACGTCGCGGACGCCGACGTGCTCAAGCGCCGCGTGGCGACCCAGCAGACCTACCTCGACGGTATCGACGCCGACGCGTTGACCGTCGACTGGCCGCCCGGCCCCGCCGGCGTCCTCCGCCGGCGCACCCGCGAACTGCGCCCGTTCGTCGAACGCGTCGCGGACGACGACGTCGTCGAGGCCCTGCGTGCGGTCCGTCGGCGGACCTACGACGACGACTTCGATCGCCTCCAGACGGCGGCCCAAGCGGTCGCTCAGCTGTCCCCGGACGAGCGAGAACGCCTGGCGGACGGCCGCGTCGCGGACGAACTCGAGCGCCTGCGGGAGGAACGCGACCGCCTCGAGGCCGCTCTCGAGGTCGACGATCCGATCTGAGGACCGGCGTGTCGGTCGGGGACGGTCGCCCGGCGAACCGTTCGTATTCTGTTAATTTATGTACCGTCCGGGACGAGTTCGACGAAGACGACGGATGAACGGAGAACGACGACCGGTGACGTGGAGCGTTGCGGGCCGGTCGGTCGGCCGTAGCCGGGGGACTCGTGGATGACCGAGACCCTGCTTGCGATCGGGGTCGGCCTCCTCGTCTACACGCTCGGCGTGATGGCGTTGGCCGCGCGAGGTGCCCTTCCGTCGTGGGTTTCCGTCAGCGGCCCGGTCGTGACCCTGGAGCGGCGGACGGTTCCGGCCGCCCTCGAGCGCCTCGCCGCTCGCCGACGGCTCTGGCGACGGCTGGTCGACGTGGGGGTCGTCGTCGCGTACGGCCTGCTCGTGCTGTCGCTGGTGCTGGTGCTGACGGCTGCCGTCCTGGCAGTGACGCGGGATACGGCCAGCGCGGTCAACCAGCCGCACAACGTCGTCGCAGTGCCAGGCGTCAACGATTTCCTGCCGCTCGCGGCCGCTCCCGAGATCGTCTTCGGGCTGTTCGTCGGCGTCGCCGTCCACGAGGTCGGTCACGCGCTGCTCGGTCGCGTGGAGGGCGTCGACGTGGCGTCGATGGGGATGATCTTCCTCACCCTTCTCCCGTTCGGCGCGTACGTCGACATGGACGGCAACGAACGGGAGACGTCGACGGCGAGCCAGCACCGGATCTACGCCGCGGGCGTCTCGAGCAATCTCGTCCTCGCGGTGGCCTGTACGCTGTTGCTCGTCGCCCTCGCCGCGACGTCGATCGCCGTCGTCCCCGGGCTGGCCGTCGGCGGCGTCCTTCCCGGCACGCCGGCCGACGAGGCGTCCCTCGAGCGGGGCGACGTACTCACCGCCGTCGACGGGACGCCGATCGAGGACGCGGACGACGTCCGGGCGGCCGTCGCCGACGGCGACGGTCCCGTCACCGTCGAGCTGGCCGACGGGGAGTCGGTCTCGCTCGAGCCGTCGGTCGTGGTCACCGGCGCACCCGACGGCGGTCCGAACGCGTTCGCGGTGGGGTCCAGGATCGACGCGGTCGACGGGACGCCCGTACGGACGACCCCGGCGTTCCGGGCCGCGCTCGAGAACGCCTCGGCACCGGCCGTTCCGGTGACGCTTCGGGACGCTGACGGCCGGGAGCGATCCGAGACCCTGGTCGGCGGCGCAGCCGTCGCCGAAGTCGTCGCGGACGGGCCGCTCGCACGGGCGGGGGCACCGGCGGGCGACCCGGGCGTCGTCACCGCGATCGACGGCGACCGCGTGTACGGCCACGAGGGACTGTTTGCGACCCTCGAGAACGCCACGGCCGGGGAGACCGTCGGCGTCGAGTTCTACACGTCCGGGCACCTCGAGGAGTTCCGGGTATCGCTCGGCGCGTCCCCGAACGGTAACGGGGCGTATCTCGGCGTCGTCCCGCAGGCCGGCATCGGCGGCCTCGCGCTCTCGGATCTGGGCGTCGACCCCTATCCGGCCGCGGAACACCTCGCCGTCGTCAGCGGCGGGGGCGTTCCGCTGACGGGGACGGTACTCGATCGGTTCCTCGGGGTTACCGTCCTGCCCGTCGCGGGATCGATCGGACTCTTCGCGGAGAACTTCGGCGGATTCGTCGGCGCAGTTCCGAACTTCTACACGGTGACGGGACCGCTCTCGGTCGTCGGGGGTCTCGTTCTCCCGGCCGCGACCGTCCTCTTCTGGACCGGGTGGATCAGTCTCCTCGTCGGCGTCTTCAACTGTCTGCCGGTCTATCCGCTCGACGGCGGCCGCCTCGTTCGGACGGCCGCCGAAGCGATCGCCGCGAGACTGTCAGTACCGTCTCCGGGACGGGTCGCAACGGCCGGGACGGCGTTGCTCAGCGGCGTCGTCGCACTCGCAGTGGTGACGACGGTGTTCGGGCCGATGCTCCTCGGGTCCTGAGCCCAACGGAGATGTACGTTCGCCCCGTAGTCGAACCCATGTCCCGCGAATTGCTCGTCCCGATGGACGACTCCGCGACCGCTCGAGCGGCCCTCGAGCACGCGCTGTCGGCGTTTCCCGACGCCGACGTGACGGTGGTCCACGTCGTCGACGACCTCGAGGCGGGCTACGGCGGAACGCCGACGGCCGACGACGCGGCCGAGATCGACATCTTCGAAGACGCCAGCGCGATCGCCGCCGAGGTCGACCGGACCGTCGAGACGGAACTGCTCGGGGGAACGGCGGCCGACGCGATCCTCGAGTACGCCCACGCCGAGGGCGTCGACGGGATCGTGATGGGAAGCGAGGGTCGCTCCGGCGTCTCCCGGATGTTGCTCGGTAGCGTCGCCGAAGCGGTCACGCGCCGGTCGTCGGTGCCGGTGACGATCGTTCCGGCTCCGGAGTGACCGTCGCCGGCGAGCCCCCGGCGATCGGGCGGCGGCAATCGGCGCGCGAAACCGCGGACGTTTTCCCTGCGAACCGGAACCTCCAGCCATGGACGATCGGTTGGGGACGACGCTTCACACCGGGCTCTTGCTCTCGACGACGGCGGGGCTCGCCTGGCTCTCGGGATTGCCGATGCTGTTTCCCAGTCTCGGCCCGTCGGCGTTCGTGCTCGCGCTCTTCCAAGATAGCGACGCGGCGTCGCCCCGCCGGGTGATCGGCGGCCACGCGATCGGCGTCGTCGCCGGCTTGCTCGCCTATCACCTGCTCGCCGGCGACGTCTCCATGACGGCGGCGACCGCGCCTGCCTCGCTCGACGGACTGCGCCTCGCGGCCAGCGGCGTCCTCGCGACGACGCTGACGGCCGGGGGCATGCTCGTCACGGAAACCCGCCACCCGCCGGCGTGTGCGACGACGCTGATCGTCTCGCTCGGATTGCTCCCGTCGCCGTTCGAGGGCGCGCTGATCCTCGTCGCCGTGGTCGTCCTGGTCCTCGGCCACGAACTCCTGCTCGCGACCGAACGGCTGAGCGCGCGCTACGATGAGGGCGTCTGAGCCCGCTACGACGACGGCGTCTACAGGAGGAGCAGGCCGAGTGCCTCGGGGCTGGACCCCGAGGCGGTTCACGAGCGCTACTGGTCGATGTCGCTCGTCTCGAGGTCCTCCCGGGGGAGCTGTTGCTGCAGGACGAACGGGCCGAAGTCGGCGGCCGTCCGCCGGGCGATGGTCGCGATCCGGAGCACGTAGGCCAGCAGTACGGCGAACGGGCTGAACAGCGCCGTGATGGTGACCGAGACGACCGCCACGTAGACCCAGGGGTGGAACTCGAGCGCCAGCAGGTTGCCGTAGCCGACGATGACGAACGAGCCGCCCAGCAGGGTCGGGAAGCCGACGTACAGCAGGATCTTCGAGAGGTCCGCCAGCTCCTGCTGCATATGTACAGTCTTGAAGTACTGGCGGGCGACGTGGATGTCCCCGAGCAGTTCCTCGAGGCGATCGAGCTGGTTCTCGGCGGCCTCGGAGAGGTCGTGGGAGTGGTGCTCGCGGAGCTTGCGCACCTCCTGTAGTTGCCAGGGATCGTTGTAGTGGACGATGACGGCGATCACGTCGAAGGTGCCGAACGTCGCTCCTTCGAGGGTCTCGATAGCGTCCTCGTCGCGCGGAGCCGTCAGCGAGACGTAGTCGTCGACGGCGTCGCGCAGCTCCGGTGTGGCGTCCCGGCAGACGTTCCGCAGCCCGAGTGCCGTCCGCCGCTTCGACTCGATCAGCACTCGCAGGAACTCGGACGGCTCGACCGGACTCGGCCGGTAGCCGGTGTGGGACTCGATCGACCGCCGGTACTCGCGAGTCGCCTCGAGCCGTTCGAAGAAGGCACCCGTCGTGCCGAACTCCTCCGAGAGGATCAGCTGGTTGATCGCGAGGACGACCGTGATGAACGGCAGCATGCCGCCGATCAGCGCCGCGGCGATGGCGGTGACGTCGCCCGCCGCCGCCGGCGTGATCAGGTCGGCGGCGATCAACAGCAGGCAGGCGGCGAAGACGCCGGCCAGGAGCAGTCCGGACAGCACGCGCCGATCGCCGTCGAGGTAGAGCCAGTGTAACGCCCGATCCGCGATCGAGTCGCCGCCGACCAGCGGATCGGGTTGCGAAGCCGGCGCGTCGGCCTCGTGCTGGTGCTGCCCTCGAGTCGTCGGACCGTTCTCGTCCCCGCTCATCGCGCTCGAGCGGGCCGGCCGCGATGGCTGGAAACGGGACGCACGCCTCGCCAGCAAGGTCGACGAGCGGACGGAAATGGTTGCTGCCGGCAGCCACGGGGACGGGGGCGTCGTCGTGACCGTCGGTCGGCGGTCGGCAAAGCGGTAGGCTGATAGCCGCGCCGGAGCGAGGATCGAACGTGTATCTGCTCGAACTCGGCGGCGAGGACGACGTGTTCGCGGCCTGCGAGGCGGCAAGCGCCGCGACCGGCGTCCGGCGGATCGCGCCGGGTCTCGCCGTCGCGGACGCCGTCGTTCCCGAGCGCGTTCGAGGACTGGCCTACACGCACCGGGCGAGTCGGCTGCTCGGCCGTACGGACGCCGACGTCGCCAGCGCCCGCGCGTTGCTCGAGGCCGCGGCACTCGAGCGCGAGGGGTCGGTTGCGGTCCGGGCGACGGACGTCCACGGCTCCGCGGGCGTCAGCACGACCGATGCGGAGCGGACGCTCGGCTCCGTACTGGTCGACCGGGGATTCACGGTGGATCTCGACGATCCGGATCACGTCCTCCGGGCGGTGTTCGCCGAGGGCCGACTCGAGTCCGGCGGCGCGCTCGCGGCCGACGAGGCGACCGGCGACCTCGTGACGCCGCTCGAGGAGTCCGACGACCCCGACTCGAGCGGTGACGGGGACGGCCCCGCCGACGTGACAGCGGTCGGCGACCGCTCGCGCGGCGAGCGGGTCTCCGTCTGTGCGCTGGGCTGGCTCGAGGCCGAGAGCGTCCGCGACTTCGGCGACCGCGCGCCGACGGACAAACCGTTCTTCCAGCCCGGCAGCATGGACCCGCTGCTCGCCCGGGCGGTCGCGAACGTCGCGGGTGCGCAGCCGGGACGGACCGTCCTCGATCCGATGTGTGGCACCGGCGGCGTCCTCGTCGAGGCCGGCCTCGTCGGGGCCGACGTCGTCGGGACGGACGCCCAGGGGAAGATGGTCCGGGGGGCGCGGGAGAACCTGCGACACTTCCTCGAGCGCGACGACCCCTCGCCCACGGGCGTCCCGCGGGGATCCTGGCACGTGGGTCGGGGCGACGCGACGCGACTCCCGCTGGCCGACGACGCCGCCGACGCCGTCGTCTTCGACGCACCCTACGGCCGCCAGTCGAAGATCGACACCCACCGGCTCGAGGACCTCGTCTCGGGCGCGCTCGCACAAGCGCGCCGGGTCGCCTCCCGGGCCGTCGTGATCGCCGATCGCTCGTGGGCCGCCGAAGCGGGGGACGCGGGCTGGACGCTCGAGGCCGCGTTCGAACGCCGGGTGCACCGGTCGCTGACGCGGTACGTGCTGGTCCTCGAGTGATACCCGACGGCCGATATCGAACTAAACCTCTCACCACGGTTTATGGTGATCGAGTCCATCACCACGCGTACGGGTGATCACATGAGTGGGTCCGAAAATCAGGAGGAGTACGGGACGGCACAGCTCAATCATCGCGGGCGGTTGACGATTCCGAAAGCACTTCGCGACGACCTCAATCTAGAGGACGGTACCGAGTTCAGGGTCGTTCGCGAAGGTGGCGATATTCGGCTCGTACGGGAACTCCCTGACCTCGAGACGGTAACTCGCGACGAGGAGTGGGGCTCGGAAGCGTTCCGGGACGCGGGTGACTCCACGTTTGGCGGCCGATAACATGGGCGAAACCCGTATCCTCCCGGATCTCAATGCGCTGGCGATACAGTTAGTCGACGATCATCCTGGCCATCCTTACATCGCGGACGAACTCGTGCCTTCGCTCACCGGCGGTGACACGCTCGTCGTCTTCGGCTATTTGCCGCTGCGGATTCAGTGGGTGCTCGAGGACCTGGGATTCGAATCGTACGAGGCGAGAAACGCCGTTTCGTCGTTGCTTCAGTACCCACTCGAGTTCGTCGACGTGGACGACGACACGGTTCTCGAGGCCTACGAAATCAGCGCCGAGAAGAATCACGACGTCTACGATTGTTTCTACATCGCTCTCGCGAGGCAGGCAGCTATCGACGTTCTCGTGACGACCGATCGCGATTTCGACCGGCTTTGTGACGGCGAATCGTTTCGCTACGTCAACCCGGTCCCTGACGAGGTTCTCGATCGATTCCACGAAATCGGCGACTCCTGATACGGGTTACTGTACGTCAGTTCCGGCGCACCCACGGCCCGGATGGTGGGTGCGCCGGTTCAGTACTCCGGATGAGAAGATCGCTCCCAATCAGTAGTCGGCCTCGAGCGCCCGCTCGCGCAACCGTTCGCCCTCCTCGCTCTCGACGCTGAGGTCGGGGACCGGCTGGGGGCGGCCGTCGGCGTCGATCGCGACGAAGGTAAAGGAGGATTCGGTCGTCTTCTCCGTCTCGCCGGTACGGGGTTCCTCGCGCCAGGCCCGGAGCGCGACGTGGACGCTCGTTCGGCCGGCGTCGTAGACGTAGGCCTCGACGAGCGCGGTGTCACCGATCTCGATCGGCCGCTCGAAATCGAGTTCGTTCACCCGCGCGGTGACGCAGGTCTCGCCCGCGAAGCGCATCGCGGACATGGCTCCGACCTCGTCGAGCCACTTCATGAGGTTGCCGCCGTGGAGCGTCCCGTTGTTGTTCGCGTGGTGTGGCTGGACGCGAAACCGGTTCTCGATGTGGGTATCGCAGACGGTGGGCACGTCTTCTCCGTTCGGTCGCGCGCGAGAAAACGTCGGGGGCCGGCGCTCGCGAGCGAGCCGACGCTAGCGCTCCGAGCGAGCGTCCACGCGTCGTGCGCGCACCGCTCGAGCGGTCGCGCCGAGGCCGAACGTCGCGGCTCCCAGGGAGAGGACCCACCCCAGCTGCGACGTGTAGTTCCCGGTGAGCAACAGCACGAGCAACAGGGGTATCGAGAGGGCGACGGCAGTGATGACGCCCAGCCACAGCGGGCCGCGGACGCCCGGCCCGAGGAGGCGATAGAGGACGAGGCCGACGAGCGTCCCGACGGCGAGACAGCCCACGACGACCTCGAGGAAGCCGAACGCGGACAGCGGCGGCGCGTCGTTCGTCGCGAGCAGCAGGTAGCCGGTCACGGCCGCGATGGTCGACAGCCGATCGAGCACGGGGCCGCGGCTCGCGAGGAACGGGTGGTCGTCGCGATCGTGGTCGTCGGCTCCGGCCGTCGGCGTTCCCATCGTTTTCCCGTACAGTGGTTCGTCTCAGGCGTCCCGTCCCAGCTCGGCCAGCAGGTGCGAGACGTGAATCCGGTCGCTCGAGCCCTCGTGCATCTCGAACTCGACGTCGGCCGCGAGGCGGTGGATCCGGGCGAGTTTCTCGCCCTGGTAGCGTTTGCGCGCGACCGCGAGGATCTCGTCGAGGACTTCCCCGCCGTCGAGTCCCTCGTCGACCAGCAGGTCGTCCAGGGTCTTGCGGGCGTCCGTGAACTCGCCGGCTTCGGCGTCGTCGAGCATGGACTCGACGTCCTCGTCGAGACCGACTTCGCCGATGGTCTCGTAGGCCCCGGTCATCGTGAGTTCGCCGGCGTCCTCGACGGTCGTCTGGGCGGCGAGGATCGCCTCGCGCAGGTTACCGTCGGCGTAGCCCGCGACGAACTCGAGGCCGTCGTCGTCGTACTCGACGTCCTCGCGCTCGACGATGCGCTCGAGGACGGTCGCGATTTCGCTCGTCGACGGTGCGCGGAAGGGAACGGGGAAACACCGCGAGCGGATCGGCGGGATCAGTTTGGTCGGCTGGCGCGTCGCGATGATAAACTGGGTCGTCCGGTGGTGCTGTTCCATGATCCGGCGCAGCGCCTGCTGGAAGTCCTCGCGGACGTCTTCGGCGTTGTCCAGCAGGATCGTCTTGTACTCTCCGGAGACGGAGGCGTAGCTGGCCGACTCCTTCAAGACGTGGTTGATCATGTCTCGCTTCGAGAGGCCCGATCGGCCGACGAGGAACTGCGCGAACCGGGGATCGTTCTTGATCTCGGTCTTCGTCCGGCCGAAGAAGTCCGCGACGTTGATCTCGATCAGGTCGTTGTCCGGGTCGGCGTGCGCCTCACGGGCCAGCGCGCGTGCCGCGGCCGTCTTGCCGCTGCCCGGCGGCCCCTGCAGGAGGAGGTTGATCGGCTCGTCGACGGCCCGCTGGAGGTACTCGCGGGCGTCGTCCTGGGGCAACTCGGCCAACTCCGGGGCGTGGGTGTCCGTCCACAGCGGCGCGTCCATCGCCGTCCCCTACGGACGGGTCGGGTAAGAATCGGTCGATCGCTCGCTCGCCTCGAGCGCGGCCCTCGAGCCACCCGCTTACTCGTCCCCGTCGTCGGTTCCTTCGCCGGCGTCGGTCGTTTCGTTGCCTGCGTCGGGTTCGGAGTCGGCATCGTCGCCCCGCTCACCGGCCGCGCGGGCACCCTCGAGCGTGACGACCGTCTCGACCGGTTCGTCGTCGTGTTCGATCGGGCTGGCCGCGTCCGGATCGTCGGGGTCGCCCTCGAAGAGGGCCACGCGGAGTTCGTCGTCGTCCGCGACGGTGACGTTCTCGTCGAACGAGACGGAGACGTTCTCGTGTTCGCCGGCGGCGACTTGCTCGCTCGTCCCGAGGCGCTCGTCGGTCTCGTTGTCCGTGACGGCGACGAAGCCTTCGGTCGGGATGGCGGCGTCGATCGTCAGACCGTCGTCGGTCCCGTTCACGACAGCGACCGCGGGATCGGTGTGGAACTCGAGGTCGATCGTCGCGTGCGCACCGTCGGCGTTCGTGTAGACGCCGATCGTCCGTTCGCCGGGTGCGCGCGTTCGGGTGTCGATCTCGCTGGTGATCTCCTGGGCGTCGCCCGGTCCCAGATCGACCGTCTGCTGCTCGAGCAACTCGCCGTCGATCCGGATCTCGACGGGCTGTTGGAGTTCGAGGTCGGTCGGGTTCGAAATCTCGGCGGTCACCGTGACCGTCCCGTTGGTCGTCGCGAAGTCGGGCGCGTCGAGTTCCTCGACGGCGAACGAGTCGGTCAGCGGATCGTCCTCGCCGGGAATCGTGACCGTCGCGGTGTCGCTGACGGGGTAGCCGTCCTCGAGGTAGGGTCTGTCCTCCTCGCCGTCGGTCTGCTCGTAGGCGTAGGTCTCGTCGTCGTCGGTGTCCTGGTGGACCGTCGCGGTGATGGTACCCCGCAGGTCGGGGCCGTTCTCCGCTTTCTCGATCGTGACGTTCTCGTGTGGTCCCGCCTCGAGGTACTCGGAGACGGTGAGTACCTCGTCGCCGTCGCTCAGGACGACGAAGCCGCCGTCCGAGAGGGTAACCTCCTCGACGGTGACGTTCGTCCCCTCGCCGTCCTGATCCGGAAACGTGATCGACGCCTCGGGGTCGTCCTCGACGCCGAAGATGGCCGGCGCTTGCCCGATGACGACGCCTGCGGCGAGGACGATCACGATCGCCAGCAGGATGGCGACGATCCGCTTTGCAGTTCCCAGAATCGATCCGGAACTCATTGGTCTCGTGTTTCGATACCGAAGGGTACGTCCTCGAGGGTTCTAAAACGCGTCGTCCTTTCGCAGTCATCGGGCCGCCCGATTGCCCGGCTCCGGCGATCGAAGCCGGTTTAGCCCCGGACGGCCGAACACCTACCCGATGCCACTGCGCGTGACGTTCCTGGGGACGGCCGGAGCGGTTCCGACGACCGAACGGAACCCGAGCGGAATCTTCGTCTCTCGAGCGGGCGAACAGCTGTTGTTCGACGCCGGCGAGGGAACGCAGCGCCAGATGATGCGCTTTGGCACGGGGTTTTCGGTCTCCCACCTGTTCGTCACCCACCTGCACGGTGACCACGTGCTGGGGATTCCCGGCCTGTTGCAGACGATGGACTTCAACGACCGCGAGGAACCGCTGGCGATTCACGCGCCACGGGGGACCCGCAGACAGCTCAAGAGCCTCGTGAACGCGCTGGACAACCGGCCCTCCTTTCCGGTCCGGATCAGCGAGGTCGGCGACGGCGACGTCGCCTACCGCGCCGACGAGTACGAGGTCCGGACGTTCGAGACCGACCACGACGCCCGGTCGGTCGGCTACGCCCTCGTCGAGGACGAGCGCAAGGGACGGTTCGACCGTGAGCGCGCCGAAGAACTCGGGGTACCGGTCGGGCCGAAGTTCTCCAAACTCCACGAGGGCGAACCCGTCGAACTCGAGGACGGCACCGTCGTCGAACCGGACCAGGTCGTCGGCGATCCCCGACCCGGGCGAACGATCGTCTACACCGGCGACACCCGCCCGACCGTCGCGACGATCGAGGTCGCCGACGACCCCGATCTGTTGATCCACGACGCGACGTTCGCGGACGACCGCGCCGAGCGCGCGACGAAGACGGCCCACTCGACCGCCCGTGGCGCGGCCGAAATCGCCGCCCGCGCCGGCGCGAAACGGCTCGCCCTGATGCACATCTCCTCGCGGTACGCCGGCCACACCGCGGATCACCTCGAGCAGGCCCGCGAGGCGTTCGACGGGGAGGTCCTGTTGCCGGCGGACGGCGACGAACTCGAGATTCCGTATCCGGACGACGACTGATCCGGACCCGTACCGATCTCTCCGGGCAACCGCCGATCAGAACGCAGTTGCGTCGTCACTGCCCGCCAGCAGATCGGACGCGATGCTGGTTGCTCGAGGCGACGCGGGGCCAGCCGGTGGTCGTCGCCACTGGCCGCGCCCTCGGTCTCACAGCCCCTCGAGCAGTTCGAGGACGTCGGCGAAGCCGACGTGGCCGTCCTCGTCGAAGTCGAAGGCGTCGGGATTTTCCTGGACGCCGTCGGCGTCGAGGTGTTCGTAGAAGGCCTCGACGTCCTCGTGGTTGGTCCGTCCGTCGCCGGTGACGTCGTCGTACAGGCCGTCGCCGTCGGGGTCCCGTGCCTCGTAGTCGCCGACCTGGATCGAGTCGTCCCAGGTTCCGCTCTTCGCGGCCGCGGCGTCGGCGTAGGATTCGATGAGGTGACCCGATTCGCTCGCGTAGATCTGGAACCCGTCGTGATCCTGCGTCTCCTCGAGGACGACCTGCCAGGGGATGACGGCGTTGCAGTCGTACTCGTCGGCGACGTCGTACCACGCCTCGAGATACTCGTTTTTCGTCTCGAGGTCGTGTTCGTACGCGTTGACGTTGAACTCGCCGAGGTAGGCCGGCTTGCCGAGTTCCTCGTGGGCGTCGACGATCCGGCTCTGGACGTACTCCGCGCCGTCCTCCAGCGGGATGTCCCAGTGGTCGGGGTACAGGTGGAACGAGCAGGCGTCGATCGTCTCGAACGCGTGGTGGTCGAGGTACGATTGGCCGTCCCAGTCGTCGTCGGGGTAGTCGTCGTCCCAGTCGCCGTAGTAGTGGCCTTCCGACCCCGTCGAGACGAGGTGGTCGTCGTCGAGGTCCGTGAGGTACGCCGACATCTCCTGGATCCAGTCGCCGAGGATCTCCTTGTGCTCGGGCGGTTCGAGGTCGTCCATCCCCTCGGGGACGTCGTCCTGCTCGAGGCGGGGCTCGTTGGCCAGCTCCCACATCGCGATCGTCGGGTCCTCACGCCACTCGAGTCCGCTGTAGGTGTTCTCGCGCGTCAGGATGGTCTCGACGTGGTCGCGATACATCTCGCGGGTCTCGTCCATCGTGTAGAACTCGTAGCGCGACTCGCCGCCGGCCCACTCGGCGTACTGGAGCATGCCGCCCTCGTGGTCCCAGTTGTCGACCAGCGCCGCGACGAGCCTGATGCCACGCTCCCTGGCCGCTTCGATCAGGTAATCGAGGTTCTCGAGGGCGTCCTCGTTGTACTCGCCCGGTTCGGGCTGGAGCGCGAGGGGGCCGTCTTTCCCCTCCCCGTGCGCCCAGAACCGGACGAGGTCGATCCCCAGGTCCGCGTAGAGGTCGAGGACGTCGTCGATCCGTTCTTTCGTGCCCTCGTACTCGTGGGTGATCCAGAAGTTGTTCGCACCGGTGAAGTAGACCGGTTCGCCGTCGACGACGAACTCGGTGCCGTCGGTCCGGACGAACGCGTCCATCGGCGCGTCGACCGCCGCGGTCGCCGGCGACGCGCTGCCGAGTCCGACGGTGAGCGCCGCGCCCGTACCGACGGCTTTCACGAATCCGCGTCGGGTCGTCCGTACCGTTCGATCGATCGTCTCGTCGGTTTCAGTCGACTGGTGTCGTGTCATGATTTGGTCGGGTCTCGTGGTCCGTTCTCCGGCCGGCAGCGCCGCAGTCGACGGGCCGGGGGCCGGTTCCGCTCGAGATTAGTTCGTCATCCGGTTGCGCAGGTCGACCGCATCGAGCAGCGCGTCGTTGCGGTCCATGTCGGTCTCGATCTCGACGTGACAGGTTTCGGCCATGATGTCGACCAGTTCCTGGCGTTCCTCGGGCGTCTCGAAGTGGCCCTCGGGCGGGGTCATGCCCTGCTCGAGGCTCCAGTACTGGTTCGGGTAGGCCGTCCGCATGTTGTACGGCTCGTCGTGGAACGCGAGGCGGACGGCGTAGGCCGACAGCGCACGCTCCTCGTCGTGGACGACCTCGATGACGTCGCGCTGGGGGTGGCCGTAGCCCGGGTCCGGGCGCTGTTCGTTGTTGTAGTGGCCGGCTCGCAACTGCCCGTTCGCGCCCGACGGGCCGATCCACATGATCACCGCGGCGTTCAGGTGGTACGGGACCGCGCTCGTGTTCTTGAACTGCAGAACCTGATACCAGAAACCGCCGTTTTGCTCGTGGATCTTCGCCTCGACCTCCATCGGCGCGTTCGCGGTGAAGCCGTCGCCGCCGAGCGGGTCGCCCGTCGCGGGGTGGATTCCGTCGGCGATGTCGTGGATCGGGTTCTCGTCGTCGTAGTAGCGCTCGTCGGGGAGGCGGTCGGCGCGGGTCCAGCCCTCGCCGTCCTCGTGTTCCGGCTGGTCGTGAGCCCGGTCACGCTCGGCGACCTCCTCGGGGTCGTAGGTCGCCGCGTCGGTCGGCCACGGCTCCTGCACGAGTTGGTCCGGATCGTTCGTCGCGGGGATCGGTCCCGCGGTCTCGTCCCAGAAGTCCATCGGCTCGTTGTGGTAGGACGGCTCCTCGGTCTCGTCGGGAAGCAGGCTCAGTCGCGGCAGGAGCTTCACGCTGGCCCGCCGCGGGACCCCTTCGGCCTCGTACTGCTTGACGTGTTCGAGCGCCTGCGTGCCCATCTCCCCGAACGTGAGCGTCCCGTCGCCGACCGTCTCCTGAATCGCGTCCAGGTCGACGTCGAACTCGGCCGCCTTCTGCTCGTCGGGCCAGTCGACGTCGCCGTAGTCGCCGTGGCCGTCGGCGTCGGTGTCGCCGGGGAGATACTGTGTCCAGACCTGTTCGATGTAGGTCTCCTCGTCGTACTCGGGGTAGAACTCGGCCAGCGTCGTGTCGGGAGTCAGCTCCCCACCGCCGCTCGAGCCCTCGTCGACGAACGCGATCTCCTCGAGTTCGATGGCCCCGCTGGCACCGTGCCAGAACGCGAGCCGAAGCTGTCTGACGGCCGATCGGTCGACGCCGGCGTCCTCGAGGTCGACGTCGACGGTCGTGAACTCGGTTCCGATCGCGTCGTCGGTCAGGTTCGCCAGCCGATCGCGAACGTTTCCGATCCTGAGGTCGACGTCGGTTTCCTCGCCGCCGTCGTCACCGCGGACGACCAGTTCGAGCCGATCGTAGGCCGAGAGATCGGCGAAGAGATTGGTCGCGAAGAACCCGCCGTCGTCGTACTCGAGTCGCAACACGCCGTCGTCGAGGTCCTCGCCATCGAACGCGACGTGGTCGGCCCACTCCTCGAGTTCGTTCGTCCCCGGGTACGCGCCCGCTTCGAAGTCGTTGACGACGAGCCCGGACGTCCCGGTCTCGCTGTCCTGCTGCGTCGCAGCCGTCGTCCCCGTTCCGCCGGCGCTCAGGCCGACCAGCGCGGCTGTTCCGACGGCGATACCGTTCTTCAGGACGGCTCTCCGTTTGGCCATACATATTAATTCGACTTCCGAATAATAAATATTTTCTAGTACTAGATTATGGAAAATACGCGACTGCGGCGAGCTAGAGGTCGTCCAGGAGTTCGAGGACGTCGGCGTAGCTGACGTGACCGTCCTCGTCGAAGTCGAAGGCGTCGGGGTTCTCCTGGACGCCGTCGGCGTCGAGGTGTTCGTAGAAGGCCTCGACGTCCTCGTGGTTGGTCAGGCCGTCGCCGGTGACGTCGTCGTAGCGGCCATCCCCGTCGGGATCGCGGGCGTCGTGGTCGCCGACCGTGATCGTATCGCCGTCCCGGTCGACGAACCGGAGTTCGTCGATCTCGATCGCACCGCTGCCGGCGTTCCAGCAGGTCAGCCACACGTCCTGTACCGACGACGGATCGACGCCGACGGCCTCGAGGTCGACGCCGACGGTCGTGAACTCGGTCTCGATCGACTCGTCGGTCAGCGAGCCGAGCGGACCTGCAACGCTGTCGATCTCGAGGAAGACGGCAGACTCCTCGCCGCCGTCGTCGCCACGGACGTCCAGCTCGAGGTGGGTGTACCCCGAGAGGTCCGCTCGAACGTTGCTGAGGAACCAGCCGCCGTCGTCGAACTCGAGTCGCAAGGCGTCCTCGACCAGTTCGCCGTCGCCGTTCGCGAACGCGCCCGCGTTCGAGTACTCGCCGAGTCGGTTCTCCCCGGGCCACGACGAGAAGTCCTCGATGACGACCGGGCCGTCGGTCGATTGCTGAATCGACGGGAGGGTGGCGTTCGTGGTGGAGCGTCCACGTGTGTCGGACGTATTCATATCTTCACCAGTATAATTAACTCGAAGTAGTATAAAAATAACTGTCGGGGAGGTAGTGACCCCGGTCCCGTCAGAGTCGCTCGAGCAACTCGAGGACGTCGGCGTAGCTGACGTTATCGTCCTCGTCGAAGTCGAAGGCGTCGGGATTTTTCTGGACCCCGTCGGCGTCGAGGTGCTCGTAGAATGCTTCGACGTCCTCGTGGTTGGTCCGTCCGTCGCCGGTGACGTCGTCGTACAGGCCGTCGCCGTCGGGATCGTGGGCCTCGTAGTCGCCGACCGGGATCGGCTCGTTCGGGTCACGGAACGTGTCGTCGCGCGTCTCCTCGAGCCAGTCCCGGACGAACCAGCCCATCTGCTCGGAATCGTCTTTCAGTTCCCACGGTTCGTCGGCTCCGTCGGTCGGTGACTCGAAGAACGTCGGTGCCCAGGTGTCGTCGAAACACCACGCGATCCAGCCCATGTTCTCGTACGACTCCAGCCACTCGCGGACCGGCTCGCCCCACGACGAGGTGTGACCGTAACCCTCGTCGTCCTCCTCGAGGTCGGGATCCCACCCGAACTCGGTACAGATGACCGGCACCTCCTCGGCGGGTGCGCCGTACTCCGGATCGAAGGGGCCGGCCTCGTAGGTACCGCCGGTACCGTCGGCGACCTCCCGCGTGTCGTGGGGCAGCCCGTCCGGCGGGTAGATGTGGGAGGCGTAGACGAGGTTCTCGCCCTCGAACGGATACTCGGCGGCGAACCTGGTCCGGGAGGTCCAGTCCGGCGAGCCGATGACGACCGGCGTCTCCGGGGCCTCCTCGCGAATCAGGTCGACCCACGGCTGGGCGGCGTCGCGCCAGTACAGCCACTCGTCTTCCTCGGTCTCGACGTCGTCCCCGTACTCGCCGTACTCCGACCACGTGACCGGCAGGGTCGGTTCGTTGAACAACTCGAAGAGGACGTGATCGTCGTCGGCGAAGGCAGGTGCGACCGTCGACCAGAACTCCTCGAGCAGGTCGTCGGTGTCGACCCACGGGTTGAACCCGAGCCCGTCGAGACTGTTCGCCCACCCGTCTTCGACCATCTCTTCGGCCTGATTCAGCGTGTCGATGTAGGGCCGGATGAGGTGGAAGTCGATCAGCGCGTACACGCCGCGGTCGCCCAGCAGGTCGACCGCGGGCCGCAGCAGTTCGTCGACGACGTACTCCATACCCTGCTCGTGGACCGCGTCTTCCCCGACCGGTAGCCGGATCGTGTTCGGGTGCCACGTCTCGCCGTCGGTCGCCTGCTCGAGGACCTCCGTCTGGGTTTTGGGGAAGTACCACTCCTGCATGTAATCCAGCGACGCCGTCGCGAACCCGCGGAGTTTGACTCGTTGCCCGTCCTCGGTGACGATCCACTTGCCGTCGGTGTGCAGTCGCGGCGTCGGATTGTCGACCGCGGCGGCCGTCCCCGTGAGGGGACCGAATCCGAGGCCGGCGACGCCGACGCCGGTCGCTTTCACGAACGTCCGTCGCGTCGACTGTACCGTTTCGGGCCGTCCGGGTCGCCGTGACGGCGTCGAATCACGTCGTTCTACCATATTTTCAAATATTTTTAATTGTAATAACGGTGTCTGTGGGGCTTACAGTTCCTCGAGCAGTTCGAGGACGTCGGCGAAGCCGACGCGGCCGTCTTCGTCGAAGTCGAAAGCGGTGGGGTTGTTCTGGACGCCCTCGGCGTCGATGTGCTCGTAGAAGGCCTGGACGTCCTCGTGGTTGGTCCGTCCGTCGCCGGTGACGTCGTCGTACAGGCCGTCGCCGTCGGGGTCCTGTGCCTCGTAGTCGCCGACCTGAATCGGCCCATCGTCGCCGTCCTCGAGGTCGACGAACTCCGAGACCAGCAACACCACCGGTGCGGAGTAGTTGATCGCCCACTCGTTCGTCGCGTACGAGCCCGTGACGTCGACGTACGACAGCGCCGGCGGGGTGTCCGGGTCGATGTAGTCGCCGGAGTCGTCACCTTCCTGGGGGGCGCTCTCGTTGGGCCCGCCGACGACCATGCCGGGAAGCACGGTTCCGGTGCTCTCGACGATCCGATCGTGGGGGTTCTCCGGCGTCAGGGTTCCGATCCCGGTGACGTAGCTGAAGCCCGTCGCGCTCCGGCCGAAGAGGTGGTGCAACTGGTCCATCGCGGCCTCGACGAACGCGTCGTTGGGCTGGATCTCGTTGGCGAGCAACAGCACGTGGCCTCGCCCGACGCCGTTTTTGAGACAGCCCCAGTAGTAGCTGTCCAACGCGTTGTTGTAGCCGTCGCCCTGGATCGACTCCTCGAGGATGTAGTAGGCCCAGCCGACGATTTCGTCTTCGATCTGGGCGGTCCGGCTCGGATCACTCGCGTCGGCGGTGCGGTAGGCCCACAGTCCGATCGTGAACCCGGAGGTCCAGTCGTACGTTACCGGCCCTTCGGAAAACAGGTGCGACAGTTCCGACTCGATGTACTCGGCGTACTGGTCCTCGCCGGTCGTCTTGAGCAACTCCGCCGCGGCCCAGAACCGGTCCTCTTCGTCCTCGGATCTGGTATACGCTCCCGACCCCTCGTTTTGTCCCGGATCTTCGCGCCAGACGACGTCGGGGTTGGCCTCGAGGAAGTCGAACGCGTCTTCGGCGTTCGCGAGCATCCGGTCGGCGAACGCCGGCTGGTGGTCCGCATAGAGCCGTGCCGCCCGGGCGAACGCCGCCGCGGCCATCGCGGTGCCGGCCGAGGAGAGGCCGAAGACGTACCGGTCCATCCCGTCCTCCGCGGGTCTCGTCTCCATCTCGGGGAACTCGAGTCCGGCGACGGTGTAGTAGAGTCCGCCGTCGGGTCGTTGCATCGCCTCGAGCCACTCGAGTGCGGTTCGACACTCCACGAGGACGTCCGGCATGGTGCCGACGTGGGGGTCATCGACGCTGTCCGGCACGTCGAACTGTCCCACCGAGAACGCCTCGGGGTTGCGCTCGTAGGCGAACAACAGACAGCCGACCGAAATCGCGGTTGGGGTCACGTACTTGCCGTAATCGCCGGCGTCGTACCAGCCGCCGGAGACGTCGAGGGGTTCGCCCTCGTCGTAGAACGCGTCGTCGGGTGCAGCCATCGCCGCGTTCGCGTCCTGCGTGTGCCCCGGGCCGATCTCGACGCCGGTGATCGGATCTTCGATCCGGGTTCCCGCCCGTTTGAGGGTGAACAACCGCCCCATCGTCGCCAGCGCTTCGTCGTAGACGTCCTCGGCGATCCGGAACGGATACGACGTGCCGCCGTCGACGGCGACGACGTACTCGCCGGGCGTCGTCACGTCGGAAAACGTCGCGTGGCGAACCGTCTGGCCCGACGCCGGGTCGTCCATCGGTGCCGATACCGAGCCCTCGTAGACGACCTCGCCCGTAGTGGCGTCTTTCACCTCGAACGTCTCGGTGTCCTCGAGGACGACGGCCATCTTGGCCGCATCGGGGAGATATCCGACCTGATCGACGCGAACCGGTCGGTCGTCGACGACGAACTCCGCCGCCGCCGTCCCGGAGAGCGTTCCGAACCCGGCGACGGCCGCACCCGCGACCGCCGTCGACTGCAGGAAGCGCCGCCTCGACCGCTCGCGACCGGCGTTCCGCCCTCGGTTTCGATCCGCTGTCGTCGATTCTCCGTTCGAACCGTTCGTTGATCCTGGCATGGTGGCTCCGGAGACCGCAGCCTGCGATCTCACCGGGGAATGTCCTCCAGAAGCAATAAATTTTACCTAGAATATAGTAAATTTTCTAGAATAGGAGTGGGGAATTGGGACTGGTCCGGGGTGTGCGTCCGTGCCGGTGGTCAGCCGAGAGTATCAGAGTCGATTGAGCAACTCGAGGACGTCGGCGAAGCTGACGCTCCCGTCCTGATCGAAGTCGAAGGCGTCGGGGTTCTCCTGGACGCCCTCGTCGTCGATGTGCTCGTAGAAGGCCTGGACGTCCTCGTGGTTGGTCTGCCCGTCGCCGGTGACGTCGTCGTAGAGGCCGTCCCCGGTCGGGTCCTCGGGTTCGTACTCGCCGACCTCGATCGTGTCGTCGATCGGGCCGGTCTCGAACGGCACGTCGTCGTCCTTGTGGGCCTCGAGTTGCTGTTTGAGGTAGACGCCGCTGTTCTCGCCGCCGATGAGGTCCCACTCGCAGGGCAGGTCTTCGCAAGGTGCGGGGATGTCCTCCATCGGCGTGTCGTAGAAGTTGTCGTTGACGAGGTCGAGGTCGCCTTCCTCCGGCGCGGCCGGATACTCGAACATCTTCGGTAGCCAGCGGACGTCGGCACACCAGGCGACCCAGCTGATCCGGTCGTCCTGCTCGATCTGGTCGAGGAACGGCACCCCGTACTCGGGCAGGGTCCCCTGCCCGGTGGTCGTTCCGCGCAGCCAGTGGGAGACGTCGGGATCGTTGATCCAGCCGAACTCCGTGACGGCGATCGGGTGGTGGTCCATCGCGTTCTGGAGTCCCGCCGCCTCGTAGGCCTCCCAGCCGTAGCAGTCCGTCATGTGGTCGGGGTGATCGTCGACCGGCAGGTACGGCTCCTCGAGGGCTTCCCCGGTTTCGGCTTCGACGGCTTCCGGTGACTGGTAGCTCGTATCGTTGAACCAGTTGTTCATCTGGCTGACGTCGTGGCCCGCGTAGTTGTGCCACGTGACGGCGATGTCGTCGTAGCCCGCGTCGTTGAAGTCCCGCCAGTGGAGTGCCTGGACCGACTGACACCAGCCGGGGACGCCGACCAGCAGCACGCGATCGGACTGGTACTCGCGGATCTTCTCGATGATCGGCCCCATGAACTCGTCGACGAACGTGTCCCAGAGGGGCTTTTGCTTGAACGCCGAACAGCCCTCGACGGGACCCCAGATGCCCGGCGCGGTCGGCTCGTTGTACGGCTCGAAGAGCACGTGAGGCTCGTCGGCGTACCGCTCCGCCACGACGTCCCAGAACAGGAGCACCTCATCCAGCAGTTCCTGGTTGACCGTCCAGTTCTCGTAGGCGTACGGCGTTCCGGGGAGGTCGCTCTCGCTGTTGAGCCCCTCGACGTAACCGTCCCCGGGCGTGTTGTTGATGAACACCTGGTCGACGTATCCCCACGACCCCGGCTCCTCCGGGCCGAACATCTCGTGGCTGTTGTACGCCCAGTAGTTCGTGTACTCGCTGTCGTAGGGCAGGTGGTTCTCGGCGTAGGACGGCTCCTCGATACCCGGCGGCTGTTCGTGCCAGTGGCGGTGGTAATCGACGATGCAGTAGACGCCCTGTTCCTTACAGCGCTCGACGACCGGATCGTAGTAGGTCTCGAGGTAGTCCTCGAGTTGTTCCTCGGTGAACGCGACGGGCTGTGGCGGGCGCATCTTCCGCCGGTCGTCGTCGACGGCCTGTGGGGACTCGAGTTCGCCGAACTCGTAGGTCGGCCCGGTGTGGCCCATCGGATGCTCGCCGATGTCCTGTGGCTGTGCCGGGACGCGGATGACGCGCGGATACCAGCCGGCGTCCTCGTCGGTCAGCATGTCGACGATCTGGGTGGGCGTCTTGCCGCGCAGGTACCGCGTCCGGTGGACCCGCTTCGGATCGGGGATGTTGATCCCCCGCATCTTGAACGTCTCACCGTCCTCGTTGACGATCCGGTTGTCGCTGCTGACCGTCAGGTTCTGGAAGTTCTCGATGCCGTCGGCCGCGGCCGTACCGCTGAGTCCGGCCCCGAGCGCGAGGCTGGCGAGGCCGGCCCCGGCGGCCGTTCGCATCATCCCGCGACGACTGAGTTCGATGGGTGAGGCCGAGTCGTCGACCTCGTTCAGTACGCGGCGGCGCGTGTTCTCGTTCGTCGCTGTCGATTCGGTCGATTGCCGTGGTGTGTCGTTGTCGTGCATTGTCGCCCCGTCAATTAGTGTTGGTCTCCGTCTCGCTCCGGCGGTCCGCGATGGTGCCGGAGCAGTAGTTATTCTTACTAAGTTTCGAGTATTAAATCTATTTATTAAATATTTGATTTTATTTTTAGTATACAAGAAATAAATCACGGGCGGCGTGGTCGATCCAATCGAGGGACCCGCGTGGGCCGTCGTTACAACTCCTCGAGCAACTCGAGAACGTCGGCGTAGCTGACGTGGCCGTCGCCGTCGAAGTCGAAGGCCTCGGGGTTGTCCTGGATCCCGTCGGCGTCGAGGTGCTCGTAGAAGGCCTCGACGTCCGTGTGGTTGGTCCGCCCGTCGCCGGTGAGATCGTCGTAGCGGCCGTCGCCGTCGGGGTCCCGGGCCTGGTACTCGCCGATGTCGATCGTACCGGGGCCGTCGACGGTGACGACGACCTCGGTGGTCTCGTCGGCGTCGGCCACGACGACTCGATTCCGCGTCGACGCGCCGTCGACGTGGACGGTGACGTCGTGTGTGCCGAGGAACGCCGCCGTCTCGAAACGCCCGTCGGCGTCGGTCGCACCCGACGTCTCGGTCCACCACTCGTCGAACACGAGATCGACGTAGACGTCGTAGGCGGGTTTGGGCGTCCAGTCTTCCTCGTACAGCGGCGCGTCGGGCTCGGAGCCGTCGTAGTCTGGTGCCCAGTGGTCGCCGTCCCAGAACCCCCACATGAGGAAGCCGCTCGTCGCGGGATGGCTGAAGAACGTCTTCAGGAACTCGTGGAAGAACGCCGCTTGCTGCTCGCGACTCTCCCAGTCGCCCTGGAACATGTCGAACTCGGTGACGGTGAGGTCGGCCCCGTAGTCAGCGTACTGGTCCAGTCCCGCGACGAGTTCCGCGGGCGAGAGCCGCTGGTCGGCGCTGACGTGTGACTGGAAGCCGATCCCGTCGAGGTCGATCCCTTCCTCGCGGAGGAACTCGATCTGCTCGGTGTACCAGTCTCGAGCGTACTCCTCGGGGCCGACGAGGGTGTTGAAGTCGTTGACCGCGACGTCGACGCCTTCCTCGTCCGCGACCTCCCGTGCGCGTTCGCACCAGTCGGCCAGCAACGCCGACCGCCAGGGGACGACCTCGCCGGTCCAGGGTTGGTCCTCGTCGATCGCATCGTCGTAGACGCCGATCTGGAGATCGTGGGCGTGGAGCGCCTCGTTGACGACGTCCCACTCCTCGACGTCGTCGCCGTAGTGGCGGATGATCGTCTCGACGTGTTCGAGGCTTCGCTCGCGGATCGTCTCTGCGTCCCGTTGCTCGATGGCCGTCTGGACGTCCGGCGGAATCGCGTACGCGTCCGACGATCCCCAGACGCAGGTGTGGCCGCGAACGTCGAGTCCCTGCTCGAGGAGCCACTCGGTCGCGGCGTCGGCGACGTCCCGGTTTTCCTCCCAGAACCGCCACTTGTGGTAGTTCTCGAGCACGGCCGTGTTGAACAGGTCCGCCACCTGTTCTCGATACGTCTCGACATCGGCGTCGTCGACCGACTCGTCGTCGGTAGCACCCTCGACGAGCAGTTCCGCGTTCACGGCCGTCCCGAACCCGTACGCGTGGTCCTGCATCTCGAGTTCGACGGTCGCATCCGGGATCGCTCGTCCTGCCGGGTCCCGAACGACGACCTCGAGGTCACCGGTCCGGTGGGTCGCGATGCGATCGTCGGCCGCCCGTTCCCAGTCGTCGGTCTGCGCGCCGGCCGTGGCGACGGATTCGACGCCGAGCGTCCCCAGCGCGCCGGCGGCAGCGATGGCCTGCAGATACGTTCGGCGGTCGACCGTGGGTACGTGACCGTCGTCGGTCGCCTCGTCCGTCGGTGCTGCCGATTCGGCGTCGTTCGTATCGGGTGTCGTGGTATCGTCTGTCATGGTCGTATGGGCGGGTGGTGATCGGCGTCCGAAACGTCAGGACAATCGTTCTCGAACACCCCCGGTTCGGGAGGTGGTTGCGTCTCCGTGACGACTACGGGCGAGCCGTCCCGGTGAGGTGAGTCGGTGGACAGGTCTCGAGGGTCGGTCGGAGCGTGACCGACGACCCGGGACGGAGCGTGGTGTGGTGACGATCGCTGGATCGTGATGCGAGGACCGGTCGGCGGTCCGTCGCGAGCGCGTCGTTACGAGACCGAGATGGTGACCTCGTGGGTGGTCTCCCGCCCGCGCTGGTCTGCCGCGGTGAGCGTTACGGTGTACTCGCCGCTGGAGTCGTAACTGTGAGCGTTCCACCAGCCGCTGGCGGTCGTCCCGTCGTCAAAGTCCCACTCGAGGCTCTCGATCCAGTTGCCCTGACTCGTGGTGTCGACGGCGGTGAACTCGATCCGTTCGCCGACTTCGGCGCTCGTCGTCGAGGGATCGATCTCGGCGTGGATTTCGCCCGGCTCGAGCGGAATCTCGCCGTCGACCGGCTCCCAGGCACCCCACTCGTCGTACTCGGGTTCTTCGCCCTGGTTCGTCCAGTTGGCTTCCCAGTTCTCGCCGTCCCAGGAGACGCGGTCGCCTTCCTGGTAGAGTTCGTCGGGATCCCACTCGGGGTATTCCGGATCCGGATCGGGTTCGGGATCGGTTTCGTCGTCCTCGTCGGTCGTCACGTCGACCGTCACCGTGTCCGTCTCCTCGTCGGTCTCGCCGACGGCGCTGACGCCGATCACGTAGGCGGTGTCCGGCTCGAGGCCGGTGATCGTCGCGCTGGTCGCCGTCGTCGTGGTCTCGTGCTGGCCGTCGCGGTAGACGACGTACTCCACGGCGTTGGGGTCCGTACTCCAGGCGACTTCGACGGACGTCTCGTCGACCTCGACGACCGTGAGGTCCTCGGGAACGCTCGGCGGTTGGGGTTCGGGTTCCCCATCGCCGACGGTTAGCGTGGCCGACTCGATGTCGGGTGCGACGGGGGTGCCGTCGATGTCGACCGTCCTGCGCGTTTCGGCCTCGGGTTCGGTGACGTCGATGACGGTCTCGCCGTCGTCGACGCCCTCGATTTCGACGGTCCCGAGGTCGAGGTCGGTGGCCTCGGGGGAGTCGGGTTCGATCTCTTTCACCGCTTCGATGACCGCGGTCTCGTCGGAGACCTCGACAGTGGTGAACAGGGCGTCGGAGAACGTCTCGCCGAGTTCGGCGTCCACGATCGTGGCGACGTCCGTGTCGACGGAGGTGTTGAAGTTGAAGCCGGCCAGCCCGTTGGGCGCTTCGGTCAGCCCGAGTTCGACGGTCGTCGTCTCGTTCGGATCGATCGCCGCGTCGGCGAGTTCGACGGTGACCGTCGGCGTTTCCGGTTCGGAGCCGGGGACGGTCATGGCCTCGACGGTCGCCGGGTCCGAGGCGTTGCCGTCCTCGTCGACGGCACTCACGCCGATCTCGTAGGTGGTCTCCGACTCGAGGCCGTGGACCGTCGTGGCGGTCGCCGTCGTCGTCTTCTCCTGCTCGCCGTCGACGGAGACGGCGTACTCGACGGCGTCGGAGACCGGGCTCCACGCCAGTTCGATCGAGGTCTCGTTCTCGGAGACGACCTCGAGGCCCGTCGGCATCGCGGGTGGCTCGCCGCCGGTGTCGTCGTCGCCGACGGTCAGCGTCGGTGCCTCGTAGTTGGCCTCGTTGATCTCTCCCTCCGAGTCCGTCAGCAGGAAGTCGACGAGTTCGATCTCGGTGGCCCCCTCTGCCTCTCCTTCGAGGGTGACCGTCATCATCTCGTAGTCGGCGTCGGCGATCGGTTCACCCGGTTCCCACGACTGGACGCGGACGGATGCCCCGCCGGTTTCCTCGATCTCCTCGAGGTAATTGTCCTCGAGCTGGTTCGGGACGTACTCGCCGACCTCGATGTCGGTGAGTTTGGCGACGTCGGTATCGACGTCGATCTCGACGACGGAGCCGATCTCGTCTTCCGGCGTGTTCTCGAGCACGATGGTGGCGGTCGTCGTCTCGCCGACGTCGATCACGTCGTCGGCGAGTTCGGTCGATACGGTCGGCAGGTCCGACTGCGCTGCCGCCATCGACGTTCCGAACGCGAGCACGCCAGCGCTCACGCCCGTCGCTTTCATGAACGACCGACGTGACGTGGGTGTCGATCGGTTCTCGGTAGACTGTCCTTCCGGATCGGAGTGGGTGTTATCGTTCGTCATGAGTACCGTCCTCCACGGTGCTGTCTGTTGTCCCCCCTGGGCACGCTCGGACCGTTTTTTGCGTGCCAGTCATCGGCGTAAGGGACACGCGGTTGTTTTAATTCCAATCTGTATTAAGATTTTTTATCTACTAAAGTAGAGAAAAATACGGCACGTACAGCTGTTGGTGCCGGCACGACGGGTCGTCCCGCTGGCTTCCGGCCGGCCCGTCAACGACCGGCCGGTTGCTCGTCTCGGGGAGTCGATCAGAGCCGCCCGAGCAGGTCCAGAATGTCGGCGAAGCTGACGTTCCCGTCCTGATCGAAGTCGAAGGCGTCGGGATTCGACTGGACGCCGTCGGCGTCGATGTGCTCGTAGAAGGCCTCGACGTCCTCGTGGTTGGTCTGCCCGTCGCCGGTGATGTCGTCGTAGAGGCCGTCACCGTCGGGATCCTGCGGTTCGTACTCGCCGACCTCGATCGTCCCGTCGTCGATCGGACCGGGGCCGACGTGAATCGGGTTCTTGCCGTTGTCGGCGTCCGGGTACGGTTCGTCACCCGGCGCGGGTTCGTACCGCTCGTCCACCAGTTGCTGGTTGAGTTCGTGCCACCAGACGCCGGGCGTCTCGTCGTTGAGATACTCCATCCAGTCGTCGGCACCCTTCGCGCCGTCGTTCGCCCCAGGGGTGCCGTGTTCGAACATGTTCGGCTCGTAGGTATGGTCGAACGACCAGGCGAGGGGATGGACGTCGTACTCGTCGATGAACTGCTCGTAGCCCTCGATGTACGGACCACAGTCCCCGTCGTGTTCGCCGGAACAGTCCATCCACGGTGTGTCGACGTGCATACCGCCGCCTTCGATCCAGCCGAACTCGCTGAAGAAGACCGGGACGTACTCCGACGGTTCGCCGAAGTACGTATCGAGCGGCCGCAGGTCGTCCTGCGTGTAGACGTGGGCGGTGTAGCACATGTTCTCGGCGTCGAACTCGTTGTACGGTGCCCAGTAGGTGTACTGGCTCCAGCGGGGCGACCCGATCGTAATCAGGTGACCGGGGGCGTTCTCCTCGACCGTGTCGACCCACGGCTGGGCCCGTTCGACCCACAGGTCGTACCAGGCTTTCATCTCGTCGACGGCGACGTCGTAGTCGCCGTCGGCGTCGCCGGGTGCGACCGCCGGGTCGGAGAGGTCGCCGGCCTGTCGCTGTGGACCGCCCCAGTCGCCGCCGTACGGTCCGGTCGGTTCGTTGTACACGTCGAAGATGACGTGATCGTCGCCCGCGTACCGGTCGGCGACGACTTCCCAGAACGTGTGCAGTTCCTCGTCGAGCGCGTTACAGACCTCCGGTGGCTCGAGGTAGATGTCGTCCTCGTCGAGGTCGAACGCCTCGAGGATGTTCTGTTCGTAGATCAGATCCCAGATCTCGTCGATCTGGTCCTCGCCGTGCCAGAGGACCCCGCGTTCGCCACAGACCTCCGGATAGCGCCAGTCCTCGCCGCCGTCGGACGAACACTGCCAGACGTTGCCGGGGACGCCGTGGTTCTTGTGATCCTCCTGATGGAAGACCGGGTAGTGTCGGTGGTAGTCGATCATCACGTACGCGCCACGCTGGGCACCCAACTCGACGAGTTCGTCGAGGTACGTGTTACAGTACCACTCGACGTCGCTCGCGTCGAACTGTCCCGGCAGTGCCGGTCCCCAGTCGTCGCCGTGGGGCATATCGTCCGGATACGGATCGGTCGTCTGGGACGCGAGAAACGCCGGCATAACCGGCACGCGGACGACGTTCGTGTACCAGCCCTCGCTTTCGTCGGTCGCGAGCTTGAACGTCTCCGGGGCGGTTTGCCCGCGCCACGTGCGGCTTTGTTCGCCCGGATCGGCGATGTTGACGCCACGAAGGATGACCTCGTTACCGCTGGGGTCGACGATCTTGTTCCCGTCGCGGGCCAGCGGCGGCAGGTCGGCCTCCTGTGCCGTGACGCTGCCGGTAACGCTCCCGAGGCCGCCGGCCACGACGGCCGTCCCGGCCGCTTTCATGATCGTTCGTCGCGACGTCGAGACCGTCGTCTCGTCGCCGCCGTTCGCTGCCTCTCGGTCGGATGGGGTCGTGTGTTCGCTCATGGTCTCTCGAGCGTACGCCGCGGACGGGGGGTACCCGATCACGGAGTACGAAGGGATCGGCTCCCTTGAGACCTTATTTTAGCAGTGTTGTAATGAAATTTTTTATCTAGATAGTACAATGTTATGAACTCATAGATAAAGTAATATTCATACAGAACTGAATAATCGACTCAATTTTCGGGGACGCTCGTCTCCGGAGTTGCTGGAGACGCTCTCATACGGTTTCCTGTATGCCGTGTCCGGCGCACCTGCCGCCCGGGTCGCGGGTGTGCCGGTAGATCGGTACAGCAATCCGTCTCAGTCGGGCATCGCGTCGGCTTTCGGGAGGACGACCGAAGCGACGGTTCCGGTCTCGGTAACCTCGAACGTCAGTTCGCCGCCGGATTTCTCGACTACCCAGTCGGTCAGCCACAGTCCCGCGCCGCTGCCGTGCTCGAGGGCCGTCTCCGAGCGGTTGCGCAGCGCCTCGAGTTCGTCCGGGGGAATGCCGGGGCCGTTGTCGGCGACCGTGAGTTCGACCCGCTCGCCTGCGTCGGTGACGATCACGTCGACCTGCGGATCCTCCGTCTCGGCGTGAACGATCGCGTTCTCGAGGAGGTTCCTGACGGCGCTTCGTAACTCGGGGTGGGCTTCGACCCAGATCTCGTCCGGAACGGATCGCCGCATCTCGACGTTCGGATAGGAGGCGGTCAGGCCGGCGGTCGTTGCGGTGAGGATCCCGCCCAGGTCGTGGATCGTTCGATCGTGATCGGTCCCGATCACGTCCTCGATCCGGCGGGCCTTCTGGCTGGTCTGCTCGAGGTCGTCGGCCTGTTCGACGATGTTTCGGGCGAACTCCCTCGTCCGGTCGCTCGCGTCGTCGTCCTCGGCGATCTCCTCCGCACAGCCCCGGATGTACTGGAGGCTGTTACGCAGGTTATGCCGGAGCACGCGCGAGAGCAGTCGCTGAAGGACGGCGAACTCCTCCTGTCTCGTTTTCAACGAGGTGACGTCCCGGAGCATGACGATCGTCCCGATGTCGGTCGGACCCCGCGAGACCGGCGTCATCGTCAACGCGAAGTGTCTCACCTCCCCGTCGGTGACGACGGTGATCTCGGTTTCGTACTCGCGACGGCCCTCGAAGCACTCGAGCAGCATTTGATACTCGTCGAACAGTTCCTCGACCGGCGTCCCGAGGACGCCGTCGGAGGCGTCGAACAGGTCGGTCGCAGCCTCGTTGGCGTCGACGACGATCCCGTTCGTGTCCACGACGACCATCGCGTCCGGAATCGTCTCGACGGCTCTCCGCCTGGCGACGGGGACGAGCGTAAATAGCCGGTGGCGAAAGACGGCGGCGGTCCACAGCGACGCGGTAAGCAGGAAGCCGAACGGGCCGGGGTCGACGTAGTCGGGAACCGGCAGTTCGACGAGGAATCCGACCGACGCGAGCGCCGCCACGACGACGCCGGCGAGCAGGATCAGCGTCTGTCGGCGGTGGATGCCCGACGAGCGAACGAGGTCTCGCACCACCAGTGCCGTCCCGCCGAGCGTGAGGATGCCGTAGTTGTACGTCGCGTGGACGTAGAACCACCGTCCGTGGTCGACGGCCAGCGCCCCGCTTTCCGTCAACGGCGTCGTCGGCTGAACCACGAGGGAGTGCCAGGCGTTGGTGGCGTACAACACCTGGGTGAGGATCGGCACCGCGAACAGCACCGTCCACCCCCGGTAGCCGATCTCGAGTCGCTGGCGACGGGTGTACTCGAGAACCATGACGGCCCAGCCGATCGCCGTGAGGTTCGCCGCGAACAGGTGGATGCCCCAGACGCTCCAGAAGACGCTCTCGGCCGGCCGCAGGATCATGACGCCCGAGACGGCGTTCCAGCACAGGAAGCCGGCGAGCGTGAGTCGCAGTCCACGCGCTCCGGGCGTGTGGCTGTGCCGTGAGGACAGCCAGAGCATGGCCGCGAGCGGGAGGCAGGTAGCGAGCGTGATCCCTCCTGCGACCACGTGTCCAGATGCCATACGTGGGTGACTCCGAACTCGGTCGAACCCTCGAGGTTCTCCCGGTCTGATAGGAACGATCAGATGGCGGCCGTATAAACGGTTCGGCCGGCCCCTCCGCCGATTCCGCTGACTGAGACGGGTTGCTGTACCGACGTTCCGGTCCACCCGCGACCCGGGCGGCAGGTGTGCCGGACATGACTTACAGCGGACCGTATGACATTCGCCGGCCGGCTCGAGTGGGTACCGAGCCACGATCGCTGAGCGCGAACCCGCGTCGGATTTATACGCGACTCCTTCCTATGGCCCCCTGTGAGTACGCGAACGAGTGCGCTCGATGCAGTCGTCTTCGGAGTCGACGTGCAAAGCGGCGACGTGCGGGGCGACGCACCCTCCTACGCCCTGGTTCGGTACGACGGCGAGGACGTCAGCCGGGACGTCGTCTCCCACCGCAAACTCCGGCGACTGATCGACGACGAGGAGCCGGCGATCGTCGCGACCGACAACATGTACGAGTTGGCCGCCGACAAGGACCAACTCGTCCACTTTCTGGGCTCGTTGCCCTCGGGAACGATGCTGGTCCAGGTGACCGGCGCGGAACAGCCGGAACCGCTCTCCCGGGTCGCGAAACGCCACGGGATCCCCTACGGCAAGGAGCCGATGCAGGAAGCCGAGGCCGCCGCCCGACTGGCCGCTCACAACGTCGGCCACGAGGTTTCGGCGTTTACCGATACGACGACCGTCAAGGTCTCGCGGGGCCGCTCGACGGGCAGCGGGGGCTGGAGCGAGGACCGCTTCACCCGCCGCATCCACGGTTCGGTCAAGAAACGCGCCCGCGAGGTCGAGTCCGAACTCGAGGACGCCAACCTCGAGTACGAGCGCGAAGTTCGCGAGGCCTACGGCGGCTACGCCAACGCCGTCTTCACCGTCGAGGCCAGACCCCAGGACATCCCGGTGTCGCGCAACCGCTCGGGCGACGTCCGCGTCGAGATCGAACGCGAACGCCGGGACGGCATCGAGTTTCGCCCGCTCGCCAAGCGACGGGACCACGTCGTCGTCGGCATCGATCCCGGGACGACGACCGCGGTCGCCATCGTCGGCCTCGAGGGCGAGGTGTACGACGTCTGGAGTTCCCGCACCAGCGACACCGCCGACGTGATCGAGTGGATCGTCGAGCGCGGCCGACCGATCGTCGTCGCCGCCGACGTGACGCCGATGCCCGAGACGGTCGAGAAGTTCCGCCGGAGCTTCGACGCCGCCGGCTGGACCCCCGAGAGCGACCTCCCCATCGACGAGAAACAACACCGCACCCGTGAGCACGGCTACGAGAACGACCACCAGCGCGACGCGCTCGCCGCGGCGCTGTACGCCGTCGACGCCCACGAGGACCAGTTCGAGCGCATCGCCCGGAAACTCCCGCCGGGGATCGACCGCGGCGAGGTGACGGCCCGGGTCGTCGCCGGCGGGGAGAGCGTCGAGGCCGTCCTCGCCGACCTCGAGGACGACGACGAGGACGAGGCCGAGTCGACCGAACACCAGCCGCGGGAACTCACCGAGGAGGAAAAGCGCATCAACTCCCTCGAGCGCCAGGTCGAGCGCCTCCAGTCACACGTCGAGACCCTGGAGGGCCGCCTCGAGGAGAAAGACGACCGGATCGACGAACTCGAGTCCGAACTCGAGGCCGCCCGTCGGGAGGAACGCAAGGAGGTTCGCCGGGACCGCGAGGTGACCCGGTACCGGCGCAAGGCCGAACGCCTCGAGTACGAGCGCGACGAGGCCCGCGAGCAGGTCGAGGAACTCGAGACGAAAGTCGAGCGCATGAAGGCCCTCTGGAAGCTGGATCACTCGAACTTCAGCGACGTCTCGGCCGAGAAGGAGGGGCTCGTTCCGGTCAAGGTCGTCGAGAAGTTCACCAAAGGGGCGATTCGGGAGGCCGACGACCAGTACGGCATCGCCCCCGGCGACGTCGTCTACCTCCGGGACGCCAGCGGCGCGGGCCGCTCGACGGCCGAACTGCTCGCCGGCTTCGAGCCGCGCGTGATCCTGAAGGAGGGCGGGCTCTCCGATATCGCCGACGAGATCCTCTTCGACGAGGAGATTCCCGTCGGGCCGGCCGACGACGTCGCGATGCAGGAGGTCGACGAACTCGCGGTCGCTCGCGAGGACGACGTCGAGGCCGTCGTCGACGACTGGCACGAACGGGCCCGCGAGCGTCAGTTAGACAGGAAAGCCGCGATGGTCGATCAACTCATCAGTGAACACCGGGCCGGCGACAACGAAGTGTAGAACGGGGCCGGAGTTACTCCGGCGAGTCGACCGGCGAGAGCACCTGTGGCACGTCTTCGGCGGGCACTTCTTCGGTCAGGTCCTCGGGCTGGTCCACCGGTCCGTTGACGAACAGGGCGTGTCCGATGAAGGCGATCGCGACGAGGCCGAGGCCGACGATCGAGGCCTCGATCGGCACCGCCGTCGCGTACCCGATCAGCGCACCGAGCCCGAGGCTCGCGGCGATACAGAGCAGGACGATATCGTAGTAGTGAAGCGTATATCCCATACGCTCAGTAGGCTGTGTGCCGTCAAAACGCTTGGGTGCGAACCCGCCTGGCCGCTACAGTCGGCGTTCGCGGGTCTTCGTCGTCCCTGACGGGGCGATCAGAACATGCCGAACTGTTTGAGCACCCCGCTGACCACGGAGCGAACCGTAAGCGCGAGGCCGACGAGGACGAGCGCGAACCCGCCGGCGATCACGGGGCTCGCGTACGCGATGACGCCGATGCCGGCCAGCACCAGGACGATCCCGACGATACCGAGTGGACCCAGGTTCTGCAGCATACGCAGGCTTGTCCAGCCGAGTGAAATAAACGACCCGATTCGTCGTGTCGTCTCGAGACGGCCGGTAGCGACCCCGACGAGCGACGCGACCGGCGGCGACGCCCGCGAGAAACGATAAAGGGTAAACCCCTCGATGGCCAACCCTCGGGCATGAGCGACGACGGCGACGGCGGTCGCAAGAACCTCCGGATGCCCGACGACGACGAGGTGTTCGCGACCGTCACGGACATGCTCGGGGCGAATCGCGTCAAAGTACGCTGTGCGGACGGGAAAGAGCGCACGGCGCGCATTCCCGGCAAGATGCAGAAACGCATCTGGATCCGGGAGGACGACGTCGTCCTCGTCGAGCCGTGGGACTGGCAGGACGAGAAGGCCGACATCACCTGGCGCTACGAGAAGAGCGAGGCCGATCAGCTCCGCGAGGAAGGACACATCCAGTAGCGCGAGAACTGCCCCGGCGGCGTGTGGTGTTCGCGTCTCGTTTTCCGTGACTCGATCTCCTCGAGGCCGAACTGCCGGACTCGAGCCCGGACCGGTGGGCTCGAGACGCCCGTGAGGGTTTCGGACGTTCTCACCGAGCGGACAGTCACGAGCAGTTATGGCTGCGTTCGTGGTCGTCCGTCGTAGATGACACGCTCGAGTCTCACGCGCCGCGGCGCGCTCGCGCTCGGTGCCGTCGCGCTGGCCGGCTGTACGGGAAGCGGAGACGGCAACGGCGCGTCGACGCCGACCGAGACGGACGCTTCCGGCAACGCCGAGGAACCCGACGACGGGGACGGCAACGGCCGTGACGTCCCCGAGCGGGACGTCGAGCCGAACTGGGACGCGGCCGCCGACTTTCGCACCTGGCTGATCGACAGCGACGTGGCTCCGGGGGGCAACCGCCGGTTCGACTACACCGAAACCTTCCCGGACGACGTCGACCTCGAGACCGTCCTGCCGACGTTCGACGAGTTGACGATCGAGGACGTCGACGGCCACCTCATCCAGACGTACACGCAGGTGTTCTTCGGGTCGTTCGACGCGGACGCGCTCGCCGCGACGGCCGAGGACGCCGCCGATGCCGAGGTCGTCGACGAGTACGGGGGGTACACCGTCGTCGCCGAGACCCTTCCGACCGGCGAGGATCGAACGCTCGCGGTCGGCGACGACGCCATCGTCGTGGGGCCGGACTACGAGGCCCGGATCGACGCCCATCGCGGAACCGGCGAGCGCCTCGAGGAGGTCGATCCGGAGTTTACGCACCTCTTCCGGCATCTCCCTCACGACACGACCGTCACCGGTGAGTACGGGCCGCCGGCCGACGGGACCGTGAACCTCGAGTCGATCTACCTCTGGGGCGTCTCGAGCGAGACACCCTCGTCCGACGAGCTGACGTGGGTGTTCGTCCTGGAGCGCGAGGCGGATCTGACCGAGGAGACGCTGTCGGAACTCGAGGCCATCTCGAGCGACGTCCTCGAGTCGTCGATGAACGGGCGGACGGCGACGGTCGTCGGCGCACCGCCCGAGATGCCGGACGAACTCACGGGCGCGGCTGGTGAGGACTGATCCGGACGACGGCAGCGAGAAACGGGGTCGGAGGACGGAGACTGGTCAGGACTGGCCGTTGAGCGTGATGTAGTCGACGTCGATGATCCGCTCGTCTTCGTTCAGTTCCGCCTTGGCCGCGTCGGGGACCTCGCTGTCGACGTTGTACACCGTCAGCGCCTCGCCGCCGATGGTCTCGCGGGCGTTGAACATACCGGCGATGTTGACGCCGTGTTTGCCCATCACGGAGCCGATGAGGCCGATGACGCCGGGTTCGTCGGTGTTGCGGGTGACGACCATCTTCCCGTGGGGGATGGCGTCGACGCGGTAGCCGTCGACGCGGACGATGCGGGGGTCGTCGCCGGCGAACAGCGTCCCCTCGACGGTCACGGAGTCGTCGCCGTTGGTCACCGTCACCGAGACGAGGCTCTGGAAGTCCTCGGCCTGTCGGGTCTTGGACTCGGTGACGTCGACGCCCCGGTCCTCGGCGATCTGGGGCGCGTTGACGGCGTTGACCTGCCACTCGAGCGGTTCGAAGACCCCCTTCAGCGCCGAGGCGGTGACGAACTCGACGTCCTCGTCGGCGATGTCGCCTTCGTAGGTGACCTCGACTTCCTCGATGCGGCCGTCGAGCAACTGGGCGGCGACCTTGCCGGCGGTCTCGGCGATGTCGACGTACGGTTCGACGCGAGGGAAGGCGCTCTCGTCGATCGAGGGCGCGTTAAGCGCGTTCGCGACGGGTTCGCCCTCGAGCGCGGCGACGATCTGCTCGGCCGTCGAGGTCGCGACGTTCTCCTGGGCGGCCTCGGTCGACGCGCCGAGGTGGGGCGTCACGATGACGTCGTCGTGGTCCAGCAGCGGCGAGTCGGCGGGCAGCGGTTCCTCGGCGAAGACGTCGAGGGCGGCCCCCTCGAGGGTCCCGTCCTCGACTTTCGCCGCGAGGGCGTCCTCCTGGACGATGCCGCCGCGCCCGACGTTGATCAGGTAGCCGCCCTCGAGCAGGTCCAGTTCCTCGGGGCCGATCATCCCCTCCGTTTCGGGGGTCAGGGGCGTGTGGATCGAGAGGAAGTCCGCGCGCTCGAGACACGGCTCGAGGTCGACGAGTTCGGCACCGATGCGCTCGGCGCGTTCCTCGGAGATGTAGGGGTCGAACGCGACGACGTCCATCCCCAGCGCGTCGAGTTTCTTGGCGACCTCCTGGCCGACCCGGCCGAGGCCGACGACGCCGAGGGTCTTGCCGTTGAGTTCGGTGCCGAGGTAGTCGCTTTTGGCCCACTCGCCGTCCTTGAGGCGGATGTGCGCCTGCGGGATCGAGCGGGCGATCGCGAACGCCATCGCAACCGTGTGTTCGGCCGCCGCCCGGACGTTGCCCTCGGGCGCGTTGGCGACGATGACGCCGTGGTCGGTTGCCGCGTCGATGTCGATGTTGTCGACGCCGATGCCGGCGCGGCCGACGATCACCAGTTCGTCGGCGGCCTCGAGTACCTCCTCGGTGACCTCGGTGCCCGAGCGAACGATCAGTCCCTGTGCGTCGGCGACCGCCTCGAGGAGGTCGTCGCCCTCGAGTTCGTACCCCGTTTCGACCTCGTAGCCGGCCTCTCGCAGGACGTCCAGACCCGCGTCCGCGACCGGGTCCGTGACGAGTACCTTCATGCGCGAGACAATCGGGTCGAGTAGGTAAACCCTTCCGTTGTCGCTCCGCGCCGGCAAAATTGGCCGGATCATTGGACGAGCGTGGCACGGACTCGAGCGACGGCGGCTGATCCAGTCCGCGCGCTCGAGCGAACGATCGGATCGCGAGCCGAAACGCTGGCTTTAGGCGTCCGTCACCCGTCCCCTCGGGTATGAGCCACTTTCCCACGTTCGAGGTGATCCCCGCCGTCGACCTACAGGACGGGGAGGTCGTCCAGCTGGTCCAGGGCGAACGGGGCACCGAGAAAACGTACGGCGACCCCGTCGAGGCCGCCGAGCGCTGGATCGACGCGGGCGCGGCGTCGCTGCACCTGGTCGACCTTGACGGCGCGTTCGAGGGCGAGCGCAAGAACGCCGCGGCCATCGACGCCGTCCTCGAGACCGTCGACGTTCCGGTCCAACTGGGCGGAGGCATCCGGACCGCCGCGGACGCCGAGACGCTCCTCGAGCGGGGCGTCGACCGCGTCATCCTCGGTACGGCCGCCGTGGAGAACCCCGAGATCGTCGCCGAGATCAGCGAGACCCACCCCGACAGCGTGGTCGTCAGCCTCGACGCGAAAGACGGCGAGGTCGTCGTCGAGGGCTGGACCGAAGGGGCCGGCATCTCCCCGGTCGAGGCCGCCGAACGCTACGAAAAACTGGGGGCCACCGCGATCCTCTTCACCAACGTCGACGTCGAGGGGAAACTCGAGGGCGTGGCGACGGAACCGGTTCGCGAACTGGTCGAGGCCACCGACGTCCCAGTGATCGCCAGCGGCGGTGTTGCTTCGCTCGAGGACGTGCGCGCCCTGAAAGCGGCCGGCGCGGCGGCCGTCGTCGTCGGCAGCGCGCTCTACGAGGGCGCGTTCACGCTCGCGGAGGCACAGGCCGCGGTCGAGTGACTCGGATCGGGTGCGCAGAATCGCTCGTGTACGATCCCGGGTGTGGATTGATCATCGATAAAAGCATGATGGCGGCGGAACGGTTGTCGACGACTGGATCGAGAACGCGCTGAAAGCCCCCGGCCCCTTTCAGTCCCGCCCAGAGCCTCGCCCTCCCCAGCCGGCTTCTGCTCACGGGTGCGCAGCACCCGTTCGCATGGTTCGCGGAACCTTCGGTTCCGCGCTAACGCTCACTCCGTTCGCTCGCCCCTCGCGTGTCGACGAACCGTCCTTCGCATCTGCTCACGGCTCACTCCGTTCGCCGTTCGCGTTCCGAGGTGCTCCCGTTGGTCGCACCTCGCTTTGCTCGGACGGTTCGCAAGCGCGCCACATGGCCGGGAGCGCGGCTCCGCGCGACAGGCGCGGAGCCGGGCGACCCGGGGAAGGGCAGGCTGTTTTCCTGGCGGACTGAAAGGGCGAGCCGCTGTCGCGTTTATGGAGTCGCCTCAGCGACCCCTATCCGCGCTTGCGCGGATATGTCGCTGAGCGACCGCGACAGCGGCGAGGGCTTTCGAGGTGTTTGCTGCGTAGAAACCGAGCGCGCTGAATTCGAAAAGTCGCATTCGTGTCTCGGTGGGAGTATGATAAATCCACACCCGAAATCGATCGCTGTCGGGGACGCCACTCCCTCACGACTTCCAGAACGCGGGCGTCAGCAGGACGAGAACGGGGATGATCTCGATGCGGCCGATCCACATCATGACGATCATGACGAGGCGGGAACTGGCGGGGAACCAGGCGTAGCTGTTCATCGGCCCGGCGCGTTCGAACGCGGGGCCGATGTTCAGGAAGATCGACGCGGCCGCGCTGAGCGCCTCGAACTCGGAGGCGAACGCGCCCGCTCGAGCGCTGTCGACGACGAGGACGACGGTCAGCAGGAAGAAGATGACGATGGCGAGCATGACGTACGAGAAGACGTCGTTGACGGTGTCCTCGTCGACGACGCCGTCGCCCAGGCGGATCGGGCGGACGGCCTGGGGGTGGACCGACCGGAAGAGGTTCCGTCGGAACGCCTTGAGGACGAGCAGCCAGCGCAGCGACTTGATCGAACAGGTCGTCGAACCGGCCATCCCGCCGAGGAACATACACAGGAACAGCGCGTGTTTCGCGCCGGCGGTCCAGAGGTCGAAGTCGATCGACGCGTACCCCGTCGTCGTGATGAGCGAGGTCACGTTGAACAGGCCGTGACGGACCGTCTCCTCGAGGCCGAGGTCGATGCCGGGATCGAACGTGAGGATGGCGACGACGACCGCGCCGAAGAAGGCCAGCGTGCCGATGTAAAACCGGAACTCCTCCGAGGCGAAGGGTCGTTCGAAGTCGCCCTGCGTGACGTAGTACAGGAGGACGAAGTTGGTCGACCCGACGATCATGAAGGGGATGATCGCCCACTGGACGATCGGTGCGAACGCGCCGACGCTGTCGGCTTCGGGCGAGAAGCCGGCGGTCGAGACCGTCGTCAGCGCGTGTGAGACGGCGTTGAACAGGTCCATCTCGGGTGCGAGTTGGGCCAGCCCCAGCCCGTAGAGGACGCCGACCGCGAGCAGCGTGAGGCCGACGTACAGCCCCCAGATCAGCCGCGCCGTCTCGGAGATGCGCGGGCGCAACTTCTGGACGTTCTGCGTCTGGGTCTCGGTTTCCATCAGCTGCGCGCCGCCGACCATCAGGTTCGAGAGGAGCCCGATCGCGACGATCAGGATCCCCAGCCCCCCGAGCCACTGGAGGAGCTGTCGCCAGAGCAGGATCGATCGAGGCTGGTTGGCGAAGTCCCAGCCGCTGAAGACCGTCGCGCCGGTCGTCGTCAGCCCGCTGGTGCTCTCGAACATGGCGTTGATCGGGCCGTCGATCCCGCCGGCGAAGGTCGACTCCCCGCCGTTCCCGAGGCCGACGACGAAAAACGGGATCGCGCCGATCGCCGCGACGCTGAACCAGGTCAACGCGACCATCAGGAACGACTCGCGCTGGCCGAGTTCCCGGTCGTCCGTGACGCGCTCGAGCGCGACGCCGAGAACGACCGTCACGACGATCGCGGCCACGAACGGGACCGGATCGTCGCCGTCGAGAATCGCGAGTCCCAGCGGAAGCGCCAGCGGGACGGCCAGCCACTTGAGGACCGTTCCGGTGAGGCTACAACTCGAGCGCCAGTCGACGCGGATCCCCATCGAGTGACAGAACGTGCGTCCGGGGAGCCTATAACCGATTCGGAGTCGGAACGATCACGCGTCCGATCGGGGCGTCGACGGCGCTCGAGTGGGAGGGCCGAACGCGAACCGACCCGTACGCCGCCGTCGGGCGCGGAGCGGGCTAGTCCTGGTTGTAGCCGTGGCCGAGATAGAGCGCGAGGACGTTCAGCGCCAGCAGCGCGAGGAACGTGAGAGTCACGCTCGGATCGCCCAGTCCCTGCACCAGGAGGGGGAAGTGCACGAACGGGAGAGCGATCGCGATCCAGAACGCGAGAAACTGGGCGGGGCCTTTCAGCGATCGGACGATCGATCGCCTGTCAGGTTGGTGATCCGTCTCAGGGCCGGACGGACCGAGCGATTCGTTCGGGAGCGGGGAGTGGTTCGACATCGGACTCGTGTCACCTCTTCGTACCAGAGACATTCACCCAGTGGATCATATAATGGACTGAATATTGGCGCTGTTTCGGGCCGTTTCACTCCGATAGGTCAGTACTACTGACTTTTCGAAACGTCCTTAGATCTCGTTAGATATTTTAAAACAGGAGCTAATTCACTATCCCGATCTTGTCGCCTCGTGTAGGTCGTGATCCATCTAGCGCTCGAGCGGTCCCACTGGATCCGCCGGGAGCGCAATCCCCTTGTACGCGTAGTGCGACCGGGGCGACATGAGCGAGCGAACGGCGACCATCACGCGCGAGACCGCCGAGACGGCCATCGAGTGTACGGTCGACGTCGACGGCAGCGGGACCGCCGACGTCGACACCGGGATCGGCTTCTTCGACCACATGCTGACGTCGTTCGCCAGCCACGGGCTGTTCGACCTCGAGCTGTCCTGTGAGGGGGATCTCGCGGTCGACGACCACCACACGGTCGAGGACGTCGCGATCGTTCTCGGGACGGCCATCGACGAGGCGCTCGGCGACCGCTCGGGGATCGTCCGGTACGCCGACCGACGGGTACCGCTCGACGAGGCCGTCGCGAGCGTCGTCGTCGACGTCAGCGGCCGGCCGCGCTTCTATTTCGACGGCGCGTTCTCGCAGGCCGCGGTCGGCGAGTTCACGAGCGACATGGCCAGACACTTCGCCGAGTCGCTCGCGATGAACGCCGGACTCACGCTGCACCTCGCGGTCGCGGGCGAGAACGCCCACCACGAGGTCGAGGCCGTCTTCAAGGCGCTCGCACGGTCGCTCGACGACGCGACGCGGATCGACGAGCGCCGCGAGGGCGCTCCCAGTACGAAGGGGACGCTCGACGGCTAATCCTTAGCTCCGGTAGAGTTTCCCGCGTCGCTCCTCGAACTCACCGGATTCGACCGCGTAGTCGACGATCGCTTCGGCCTCGTGGGCCTCGAGGTCGTACGCACCGGCGGCCAACTCCTCGACGTCGGCTCGCTTCATCGGCAACTCCCGGTTGCGCAGCAGTCTGACGACCTTGCCGTAGGCGCGCGGCGGACTGGACCGGTTCGCACTCGCCTCGGCGTCGGTTTCGGTCGTCTCGTCCCCGGACGCCTCGGAAGCGGAGTCGTCGGCCGCCGCCCGCTCGGTCTCGAGTCCGGCGTCGACCGCCCCGGTACTGTCGCTGGCAGGGCTCTCGGCGTCGCCGGTTTCGTCGCTCGAGCCACCGGCATCCGTTTCGAACGTGATTCCGGCCTCGTCGATAGCGTCGCCGTCGCTCGTCTCGGCGTCGGAGACGGCCGCGTTCGGACTGCGGGTGCGTGACTCCGTCGCGGTCGATCGATCGGCCGTCGCGACGACCGATCCGTCGCCGTCGTCTCCTCCGCCGTCGTCGCTCCGGGCGACTGATTCGGCCGATCCGGTCTGGAGTTCCCGATCGCCGCCCGTGTCGTCGGTACTCGCGCCGGCCCGCTCCAGCAGGGGCTCGAGCAGCGTCTCGAGTCTGTCTCGACAGTCGTCACAGAGGACGACCCGGCGCTGTTCGGCTTCGGTGGGTTCGAGTTCCGGCGGGACGACCGCGAACGTCCCGGCGGCCGTCTCGTCACAGAAGTCGCAGGTCCGGAGTGGACGCATACGTAGCCGTAACGCGCCCCGGCGTAAAAACGGTCCGTCAGACGGACGGTCGTCCGTCTCCGACGCTCTCGCCGCCGGTTTCGTCGAATCTGGACGGCAATCACCGGTTCTTATACGTTCGACCGCGTATATTCCGCATCGAATGTTCGACGAGATCATGGAGAAGTTCGAGGGATCGCCGAGTCAGCAGGCGGTGATCCGACTGCTGCTCGAGCGAGGCTTCTCGGTCAACGACGACGGCCGGGTAGTCTCGGGCGGGATCGAGATCCCGAACACGGGCATCGCCCGCGAGATCGACGTCGATCGCCGGGTCGTCGACTCGACGACCGACGTCATCCTCGAGGATCCCGAACTCCGGCGCATCTTCCAGAACATCTCGCAGGTGCCGAGCCTGATGGATCTGGCCCCCGTCCTCGATCTGACAGTGCTGACGATCTCCGTTCACAACGCCGAACAGAAGGGGATCGTCTCCCAGGTCACGGGGACGCTCGCCGACCACGACATCTCGATCCGCCAGACGATCAGCGAGGACCCCGAGTTCACCGACGAGCCGAAACTCTACCTGATCACCGATCACGACCTCCCGGGCGAGGTGATCACCGAACTGCGCGACCTCGAGTTCGTCCGGAAGATCGAACTGCAGTAGCGACTTCGACCGCAGGTTACCCGCCGCGACCCCGGCGAGCGTAGCCGCTAACCCGTGCCGCCGCGGTCACGCCTCGCTCATGTCCAGGGGCTCGTGATCCTCGAGGATCGACTCGAGCGTGCTCGTCAGTTCCTCGAACCGCTCCATCGACATGTCGTCGGTCGTCACCCAGACGCCGTGGTCCCCGCGGATCACCCGCGAGAGGTAGCCGTTCTCGAACATCCGGATCGTCGCTCCGTACTCGCCCAGTTGGGTGTTCCGGTAGGCCGACTGCGATCGAAAGCCCAGGCGTTCGTGCTCCGCGAACCCGACGAGGTCCGCGGTCCGATCCAGATCCGACCGCAAGTACAGCTGTTCGACGTCGTCCTCGGTGAAGTAGGTGATACTCCGGAGTTCGTCCCCGACGGTCGTTCGACAGGCCGACAGCAGTTCGTCCACGAGCTCCTGTTCGATTGCGTCGCCGTCCATGCGCGGCCATACCACACCGACCGGTATTAGCCTACGGGACGTGGCAACGGGCCGTCTCGACCAGCGCCGACCGATGGGCTCTTTTCGGGCGTCTGCGTAGGACTGCGTATGTTCGACGGGACGCGGCCGGGCGGCGTCGGTGGTCGACCGTGAGTCGAACGTATCGCACGCTCGCCGATCCCGCCACCGCGGAGTTCGTCGTCCAGGGGTCGGAGTTCGTCGGCCACGTCCGTCCCGTCGAGTCCGTCGCGGCTGCCGAATCCTTCGTCGACGCCGTTCGCGAGGAGTACGCCGACGCGACGCACAACGTCCCGGCCTACCGAGTCCGCGCCGACGCCGACGGCGACTTCCTCCGGGAGTACTCGAGCGACGACGGCGAACCCTCGGGGTCGGCGGGGAAACCGGCGCTGAACGTGCTCGCCCAGCAGGACCTCGAGAACTGCGCGACGGTCGTCACCCGCTACTACGGCGGGACGAACCTCGGCGTCGGCGGCCTCGTCCGGGCCTACTCCCGGGCCGTCAAGGAGGCCGTCGAGACGGCCGGGGTCGTCGAGGAGCGCCCACACGAACGGATCGCCGTCACCGTCGACTACGACGATTCCGGCACCGTCCGCTCGATCCTCGAGAGCGAGGGCTACGAGTTCGACGCCAGCTACGAGGCCGACGTCTCGTTCGACGTCCGCGTTCCCCTTGCCGAGGCCGAGGCACTCCGGGATCGGCTCCGTAGCGCGACCAGCGGCCGCGTCGACCTCGAGTGACCTGCCCTGCGGCCCGACGCCGAGCGGCGACGATTACGCTCCGTCCGTCGACGCCGACGGCTACGCCCCGTCTCTCGAACTGCGGTACTGCTCCTGCGTGACGGTGTAGCGGTGGTGGTCGGGCACTTCCTCGCCGACCGGGAGCCAGTTCCGCAAGACGCCGTCGTACTGGCCGCCGGCGGCGTCGACGATCCGCTCGAGCACGCGCTTCGAGCGCTCGTTCCCCTCCGCGTGGTCGAACGCGACGACCTCGAGATCGAGTCGTTCGAAGGCGACCTCGAGCAGCGCCCGGGCGCAGTCTTCGGCGTATCCGTTCCCCCAGTACGGCTTGCCGAGGATGAACCCGATCCGACCCATTCGGCGGTCCCACTCGGGAATCAGGCCGGTGTACCCCGCCAGAGCATCGTCGTGCGTGTACACGGCGTACTGTGCCTCCTCGCCGTCGTCCCACGCCGACGCCGCGGACTCGAGCCGATCGACGGCGTCTTTCACCGTCTCGTACGGCTCCTGGGGAACGTACGCGAACACCTCCGCGGCCTCCTCGCGGTTCGCAGCGAAGAGGGCGTAGAGTTCGAAGGGGTCGACCCGCTCGTCGTCGAACCGCCGGAGGGTGATCGCCTCCCGCTCGATCGTCTCCGGGAACATACTGCCGCCTACGTGACGGGAATCCAAGTAGTTTCGTTCCGCCCGGGATCGGCCTTTTGTCGGTCCGGTCCGTAGGACCGGCCATGCGAACCGTCACGACGCTCCCCGCCGCCACCGAGACCCTCGCCGCGCTGGGCCTGGAGCCGGTCGGCGTCTCCCACGAGTGTGACTTCCCGCCCGCGGTCGAGGAGGTGCCGTCGGTTACCCGCTCGCGGATCGAGACGGACGCCTCGAGCGGCGAGATCGACGAGCAGGTGCTCGCCGCCGAGGAGGAAGGGGGCGTCTACGACGTCGCGGTCGAAACGCTGGACGCGCTCGACCCCGAACTGATCGTCACCCAGGGGATGTGCGACGTCTGTGCGGTCGACGACGTCGTCGTCGAGCGGGCGATCGACGAGATCGACGCCGATCCCGACCTGTTGACGACCGATCCGCACAGCGTCGCCGACGTACTCGAGGACGTCGAGCGAATCGGCCGGGCCGTCGGCCGGGAGGCCCGAGCGAGCGAGGTCCGGGAGCGCCTCGAGGCACGGATCGACCGCGTCCGGGAGCGAACCGCCGCCCTCGCGTCGGGGGAGCGCCCGCGCGTGGCGATCTTCGACTGGACCGACCCCGTCATGACCGCCGGCCACTGGACGGCCGACCTCGTCTCGTGGGCCGGCGGCGACTACGGCCTGGCGGACGTCGGCGATCCCTCGCGGCCCCGCGAGTGGGACGAGATCCTGGCCTACGACCCCCAGGTCGTGATCGTCGCCCCCTGTGGCTTCGGACTCGAGCAGACCGCCGCCAACCGCAGCGATCTCACCGAGCGCGAGGGCTGGGACGACCTGACTGCCGTTCGCGAGGGCCGCGTCTGGGCGATGGACGGCCACCACTATCTCAACCGCCCGGGGCCGCGACTGGTCGAGTCCCTCGAGGCGCTGGCGCGCATCCTCCGGCCCGAACTCCGCGAGGAACCGCTTCCCGAGGACGACGTCTTCGACGGGTTCGAGACGCCGACGCCGTCGTTCGACGAGATCGCGGTCCCGTTCGACGAACTCGATCGGCTGCTCGAGACGCGAGCACGCTCCGACGCGACGCTCTGAGGCCGTGACGGGACCCGATGCCGACACCGACGATCGCCCGACGCTGCACGTGCCGTCCGAGATCCGCGACGCCGTCCTCGAGCGCGCTCGCGACGGTCGCCCGCGGGAGATCTGTGGCGTCTTCGGCGGCGCGTTCGGACCCGATCGGAGTCACGTTCGTTCGCAGTACCCCGCCGAAAACGTCGCCGAGAACCCCCACACGCGCTATCTGATCGATCCGGAGGAACAGCTCGCCGTCTTCGAGCGCTTCGAGGACCGCGGCGAGGAGGTCGTCGGCTTCTACCACTCCCATCCCCGGGGACCGCCACGACCGAGCGAGACCGACGTCGCGGCGGCGACGTGGCCGGATCGCTCGTACCTGATCGTTTCGCTCGAGCCCGAGACGATCGGCTCGTGGCGGTGGCGCTCGAGCGAACGTTCTACAGACGGATCGTGCGGATCGTCCGCCGTCGATTCCGAGGAGTCGGGGAAGAGCGGCGGCTTCGAGCGCGAACGACTCGTCGTCGAGTGATACGGAGCAGCGTGTCGTAGGATCGGTTTTGCCGATCGGTAGAGCGTGAATTGGTCGGTGAGTTCGATCGACGGCTGTTGAAATGAAGCGTCCTGCTATCGTGGACACGGGGAGTTGCCACGCCCTCCCCAGCCGATTCGTTCGGTCGCTACGCTCCCTCACTCATCCCTCGCACGATATCGTCGAGCGGCCTCGCAGGTGCTTACGGGTCACTTCGTTCCCCGTTCGCTTTTCGAGGGATTCGCTACGCTCATCCCTCGCTTCCCTCGGCCGCTCGACAGCGCGCGCCACCGCATGCCTGACGAACGCCTGCGGAGTGATACAACACAGCCTGAACTGATCGCTTTCGAACGTGTTCTATGGCACGCACACGGAGTGCTGTACCGGTTCAACCGCGACGTGACGCGGTCATGCCGGAACTGACGTACAGCAGTTCGTATACCGCGCGCTCGTTCCATCGAGCGCCGCGATCGATCACTCCTCGTCGGCTTCCAGTTCCGCGGCCCGCTGTCTGGCGCTCGCCGCCTCCTCGCGGAAGGCGTCGATCTCGTCCTCGAGTTCCCGGCTCACGAGGTATGTGAAGTCGTCGGGCATGAGCCCCCGCTGGATCTCGAGAGTGACCATCGCGTCGCAGTCCTCGACTATCTCCGGGGCCCACTTCCCCTGGGCCAGTTTCGAAACGTCCGAGACGGTCGCCTCGCCGTCTTCGACGTCGATGAACGCCGTCGCGATGTTCCAGAGGTTCGGGTTGGCCGTCGTCACCTGGTCGTACAGTTCCTCGAGTCGCGACCCCTTGACCGACTCCTCTCGGAGTTCCGCGACCAGGTCCTCGAGACCGGCGACGATCTCCTCGTACCGTTCGGCGTCTTCGCGAAGCGATTCGGGGTCCTCGCCGGCGTCGTCCCACGCCATCAGCGATCCCTCCGTTCGACGGTCGGCTGGCACATAGCCGGCCCTTACCGCTTGGTGGCCGTAAACGTACGCTTCTCTCGAGCCCCGGTAACCGAACCGCTTATCGTAGCTCGTTGATGCGTTCGCGACATGGAATACGCGCGGTCGGCGGCCCTCGTCGTCTTCGGAATCGTCCTCGCGTACGCCGGGTACGTTGTCGCAAAACTGTCGTGGAACGGGGAGGTCGTGCCGTTTCTTTTCTCCGCGTTCGCGCTCCTCCTGGGGCTGTTCGTTACCGCCCTCGGCGCGTTTCGCGGCCTCGAGCACGCGGTCGCTGCAGGCGTCGAACGCGCCGAGTCCGCTGGATCGAACGAGTGAAACCCGGATTCCCCACGGCTCGAGCGAGCGGGACTACGACGCCCGCTCGAGGACGGCCGGCACCCAGCCCCGGTTCGGATCGTCGGTTCGGTCCATCCACGCAATTAGCCGATCGCGCATCTCGCGTCGGGCGTCGCCGTAGCCGGGGTGGTCGATCAGGTTGTGCAGTTCCGCGGGGTCCGCCTCGAGGTCGTACAGTTCGTCGACGTCCGGCCCATTGTAGACGTACTTGTACCGCGCCGTCCGGACCATCCGCTGGCTGTAGAGACCGAACTCGTCGCCGTGGTACTGGGCGAAGACCGAGTCGGGCCACTCCCCTGCCGCGGCGTCCGGATCGCCGCCGGCCTCGAGTACCGGCAGGAGGCTGCGCGCGTCGAACGCGTCGGGGACCTCGAGGTCGGCGATCTCGAGGAAGGTCGCAGCCAGGTCGTGGAGGTGGACGGGGGCGTCGCAGGTCGATCCGGGGTCGACGACGCCGGGCCAGCGTACCTGCAACGGGATGCGGTAGGTGTCGTCGTACATCAGCGGTCCCTTGTTGAACTGGCGGTGGCCGCCGACGAAGTCGCCGTGATCCGAGGCGTGGACGACGACCGTCTCCTCGGCGAGGCCGTACTCCTCGAGGGCCGCGAGCACGCGCTCGAGTTGATCGTCGATCAGGGAGACGAACCCCCGGTACTTCGCGACGGCCTCGGTCCACAGGTCCCAGTCGAAGTCGGCGACGCCGCGGTAGTGCAGGTAGTTCTCGTGAACCCGCGGTTTGCCGTCGTAGGTCTCGGCGTAGCTGTCGGGCCGCTCGATCTCGTCGGGATCGTACATCGAGGCGTAGGGTTCCGGCACGACGTAGGGGTGGTGCGGACCGTAGAAGTCGGCCCGGTGGAAGAACGGTCCGTCGCCGGTATCGAACCCGTCGGCGTGGGCCTCGAGCGCGTCGATCGTCCGTTCGGCGAGGAAGTACGCCCGCGTGTCCTCGACGTCGACGGGCGTCGTCGCGGCGACGAACGTCCCTTCGCTCGGGTCTCGGGGGTCCTCGCCGGTGTAGAGTTCCGCCTCGAGGTCGACCTCGCCGAGGGGGGTGCCCCGCCGCTCGCGGTACTCGCGAAACGCCTCGTCGATGTCGTCGTGGTGTTTGTCGCTGCCGCCGAGGTAGGCGAAGCCGAAGTCCTCGGGCGTCTGGTCGCGACCGACGTGCCACTTGCCGGTGTAGGTGCAGTCGTAGCCCGCCGCGTCGAGGGCCTCCGAGAACGTCTCGATGTCCGGCGGGAGGTTCGGCTGGAGGGCGTCGTCCTCGTGGCAGTTGTTGAGCATGCCGTGGCCGTGCGGAAATCGTCCGGTCAGCAGCGACGCCCGCGCGCTCGAGCAGATGCTGATCGGCGTGAACGCCCGGGCGAAGCGCAGTCCCTCGCTCGAGAGCCGATCCATCGCCGGGGTCTCGACCGACGGGCCGTCAGGCGCGCTGTAGTCGTACCGCTCCTGGTCGGTGAGGACGAACAGGACGTTCGGGCGGGTCTCGGCCATCGGCCGTCGTACATCGACCGGATAGTTAATGCTGGCACCGGCACGGGAAGATCCGAACACTTCAGACGAATGAATAGTTTCATAGGGGCGGGTTCGAAAGGCACGGGTCGTGACAGAGATAGCAAGCGGGCGATTCGGGGGAGCACCGCTCACGATCGTCCTCCTGTCGATCGTGCTCACTGCCATGACGGCGTCCGTCGCGGCCGAGGACGAACAGGCGATGGAGATCGAGACGACGGTGACCGAAGACGGAGAGATCGTCTCCATCGACATCGCCTGGCAGCTGGACGAGGAGACGTACGATCAGTTGTACACGGAGCGGGAAGTCGGCGACGCTCCGCGTCCCACGCTCGGCGAGAACTTCGCGGGCGACATGGAACTGGCTGACAACGGCATCCAGTACGCCGCGGGCGAAGACCTCGAGACCGAGGACGGCTACCTCGTGTTCATCACGACCACCGCCGTCGACGGCATCGCGGACGAGGTCGACGACGTCAGCGTCGAGGTCGAAAACGGGATCGTCAGCTACGATGGTTCGGTCGTCGTGAACCCGGCCGACCCGGCGGACCTCGACGAGTTCGTCTACAACGTCGTCATGCCGGCGGAGGTCTCCGAGACCAACGCTGACGAGACCGGTCCGGAGGAGTGGCACCTCCACGAGGACGACCTCCCCCGCGAGGTCGTCGCCGCGACGGCCAGCGTGGACGGCGACAACGCGGCGACCTGGCTCCTCCACGAGGAGCGTCCGGACGAACTCTCCGTCGAAGCGGTCGTCGACGAAGCCGCCGCGGCCGAGGCGAACGCGGACGACGAATCCGCCGACGAAACGGCCGATGCCGACGAATCGTCGACCGATGCCGAAGACGAGTCGACCGCGACCGAACGCGACGCGGAATCCGACGACTCGGACGACGGCATCCCCGGGTTCGGCATTTCGGCCGCGCTCGGTTCCCTGCTCGCCGCGACGCTGGTCGCGCGTGAACGCCGGCGATAGCGGCACACGAGTCTGCGTTTCGACCTCACAGCACGAATCACTACTTCGAGACCGTCCAGCGTCCGATCGAACAGCGTCGAGATCGCGAAAACGAGTATTCGGGCGACAAAGGTATCGACGGAACCGCTGTCACACGTCGAGTAGCAACCGCCGCCTCAGGCGACGTCGTCGTACGTCGGTCGTTCGAGATCGCCGGGGAACTCGTCGACGGCGACCTGGGTCTGGTCGCCCGACTCCATGTCCTTGATCGTCACCTCGTCGTTCGCGAGGTCCTGTTCGCCGACGATGACGACCGTCTCGGCGTTGATCGAGTCGGCGTAGTCGAGTTGCGAGCCGAACGAGCGTCCGGCGACGTCGGTCTCGACGACGTGGCCGCGCTCGCGGAGCTCCCGGCAGATCCGGGCCGCCTCCGAGCGGGTGTCGCCGATCTGGAGGACGTAGTAGTCGGTCGTCACCGCTTCTTCGGGCCAGACGCCGGCCCGCTGACACAGCAGCGACAGCGTCGCGTGGCCGGGCGCGACGCCGACCGCGGGCGTGGGCTGGCCGCCGAAGCTCTCGATGAGGTCGTCGTAGCGGCCGCCGCCGAAGATCGACCGCGAGACCTCGCCCGCGGAGTCGAAACACTCGAAGACGACGCCGGTGTAGTAGTCGAGTCCGCGGGCCGTCTCGAGCGAGATCGTACAGTACTCGCGCGCGCCGAAGTCCTCGGCCGCGTCGAGGACGTGCTGGAGGTTCTCGACGGCGTCGGTGACGCGTTCGGTGTTCGCGAACTCCTCGACCGCCTCGAGGTCGCCCGCCGCGATGAGGTCGTCGAACTCGGCGGCCTGGTCGTAGTCCAGGCCGGCCTCGACCAGCAGGTCGTGGTACTCCGCGGTGGAGATCTTCTCCGATTTGTCGACCGCCCGGATCGCCTCGTCGATATCGACGTCGGCGTCGTAGGTCTCGAGGACGCCGCCGAGGATGTCCCGGTGGGAGACCCGGAACTCGAAGTGCTCGCCCGTCAGTCCGAGGTTGGTGAGCGCGTCGGCCGCCCACGCGAGGATCTCGGCGTCGGCCTCCGGTTCCGACGAGCCGAAGATGTCGACGTTGGTCTGGTAGAACTCACGCTGGCGGCCCTGCTGGACCTGTTCGTAGCGCCAGAACGGCCGCGTCGAGAACCACTTGATCGGCTTCGAGAGTTCCTGTTGCTTGGCGACGACCATCCGCGCGACCGTCGGCGTCAGTTCGGGCGTCAGGGTGACGTGACGGCCGCCCTGGTCCTCGAAGGCGTACAGTTCCTCGACGATCTCGTCGCCGCTCTTGTCGGTCCACATCTCGGCGCGCTCGACCGCGGGCGTGCCGATCTCGCGGAAGCCGTAGCGGCGGGCGGTGTCCTCGACGGTGTCGATCGTCTCCCGCCGGGCGGCCATCTCGCCGGGATAGAAGTCGCGAAAGCCCTTGATCCGGTCGTACATGGGAATGGATTGGCCGACCGCGGACTTCTATCCTTTCGTTTCCGCACAGTCTTCGAGCCAGCGCCGCGACGGTTTCAGTCCAGAAGCGGCCCCAGCACTGTCGCCAGATCCTCGACAGTAGAGACTGTCAGCGTCGTCTCCGGTGGGTGCTCGTTGCCGACGTACACCGTCTCGAACCCGTGCTCTCGCGCCGGCAAGACGTCCTCCTCGAGCGAGTCGCCGACGTAGACGAACGTCTCGGCCGGCAGTTCCGACTTCGCGTGCTCGAAGAGTTCCGGAGCGGGCTTTCGAGCACCGAACTCGTTGGAGACGACGATCGTATCCACGAGGTCGTCGAGGCCGTGAACCTCGAGTTTCCGCCGTTGCATCCGCCCGTCGCCGTTCGTCAGAATCCCCACGTCGTGATCTCGCGCGACGAGTTCGACGAGGCGACGGACCGACTCGGGGACGCGCGTCGCGGCGACCTCCGTTCGAACGCGTTCAGCCGCGAGGGCTGCGGGGTCCGCGGAGACGTCGTACTCGCGGCAGATCGCCGCAAACGCTTGCTCGTAGGGATCGTCCTCGAGATCGTCGAGTCCGGCGAGTACTCGTTCGGAGTAGGCTGCCGCCATCGACTCGGTGACGTCGACGCCGGCGGGCATCACGTCGGCGAAGATCTCGTCGAACGGCCGCGTGTACTCGAGGAGCGTTCCGTCGAGATCGAAGTACACGGATGTCGTCACGTCACGGACATCGACCGGTTGCGACGTAGAACTATCGGACGCTCGAGGATCGAACACCGAACGGTGGCTACTCGTCCCGGACGCCGGTCACGTACGTCTGGTCGTGGTCCGGGAAACAGTCGCCGATCGCCTCCGGGCCGGCCTCGTCGGCGATGATCGCGCGCAGTTCCGCTTCGTAGTCGGCCCGCCGGATCTCCTCGCTGGGACCGACGGTCACCTCGAGGGTCGCGTCGACGAGTCGGTCGACCGCCGCCCGGCCGAACCCCGACAGCGGCGCGACGTAGTCGACGCCGTGGCGATCCTCGAGGCTCTGGGCCTGGGCGCGCGAGACGGTCGGCACGCGGTCGTCGCGCCGGGTGCCGTCCGCGATGGCGTCGAACTCCGCCGCGGCCAACCGCTCGAGGGCGTGCTGGTGGACCTGCTGGATCCCGTTTCGCGGAAAGCCGTCCTCGCGGATCCGGTCGGCGGCCTCGTGGGCGACGTCGGGGTCGAGTTCCAGTCGCTCGAACGCGAACCCGAGGTCGCCGGCCGTCTCGCGGGCGTGTTTCCAGTCGTCGGTGATCCCGAAGTGCCCGGTCACGAGCGTGACGTCGTAGAACTCCTCGAGGAGCAAGGCGGCGAGCGTCGAGTCTTTCCCCCCGCTGTAGAGCAATCCCAGGTCCATCGCGTCGTTCGGCTACCGTCGTTTGATGTCGAAGCTCTTCGAGTCGGGTTTGAGCTCCTTGAGCAGCTGTTTCATCTTGTCGTCGTCGATCTTGCCCTGGATGCGCCCGCTGCGGGCCAGCGCGACGACCTGACGTTCGACCTGTTCGCCGAACTGGGGTTTGCTCATCTTGACCGTGTTGAGCCGCTTGCGCGCCTCGTCGGTCAGGTGCTGGCGCAGCAGGGCCTGTTTCTGGGCCTCGGCCTGCTGCTTTGCGGCCTCCTGCTCGCCGCCTTCCTGCTGGGCTTCGGCTCGCTCCTGGAGTTGCTCCATCTTCTGTTGCCGTAACTCCTCGAGTTTCTCGTCGTCGGGTGCGCCGCTCATAGCTATCTCCGTGTTGTTTCGCGCCGGGGAAAATGATTACGGACTACCGACGGTACTGACGGCTTTCGAGGGGGTGTTCGGCCGGAAAACTACTCGCTCGTGACGGGATCAGGCGTAGCGCTCGAGTTCCGGTCGGTCGAGTTCCTCGAGGACGTTGCCGGCGGTGTCGTCGAGCAGGCTCTGTCCCTCGGCGGTGACGCGTCGGCCCTCGCCTTCGGCGGTCTCGACGAGCCCTTCCTCCTCGAGCTGCTGGAGGATCGTCCGGATCACGTTCTTGGAGCCGTCGGCGCGCCGGTTGGGCGCGACGCGGTAGCGGGTGGTGCCGGGCTTGGCACCGCCGTACTCCGTCGAGAGTCGCTCGACGCCGATGGGACCGCGGTCGGCGACCTTGCGCAGCAGGCTCGCGGCCCGCGTCGCCCAGAAGTCCTCCTGTTCGGGGGGCAGTTCGCGGTCGACGCCTGCCGTCGCGAACTGACTCCACTCCGGTTCCTCGAGTCGGTCGTCGAGGTCCTCGGCGAGCGCCTCGATGAGGTCGTCCGCCGGAACGTCGTACATCGTAGCCATTGCCGTCCAGTTTCCGTCCGCGGCATTTAAGACCATCGTATCCGTTCGTGGGCCACCAACGCCGCGGTTCGACGCTACCGCGGCGCTATCCCGGACCGTTTTTCGCCCTCGAGGTGAAACGGCGGGTATGGACGAACGCGCCGCGCTGGCGCTGCTGGAGGGGGAACTCGAGGCCGTCGGCGACGACGCCGCGGTCGTCGACGACCTCGTGATCACGACGGACATGCTCCACGACCGGACGGACTTTCCCGAGGGGACGACCCGGTACACCGCCGGCTGGCGATCCGTCGGCGCGTCGCTCTCCGACGTCGCCGCGATGGGTGCCGAGGCGACCGCGGCCGTCGCCGCCTACGCGGCCCCCACATTCGACGAGGAGGAACTCCTCGCGTACGTCCGCGGCGCGCGGGACGTCTGCGAGCGCGTCGGGGCCGACTACGTCGGCGGCGACCTCGACGATCACCAGGAGTTCACCGTGACGACGACCGCCGTCGGTCGCACGGACGATCCGGTGGGGCGGGGCGGCGCGAATCCCGGGGACGCGGTCGTCGTCACCGGCACACTTGGCCGGACGGCGGCCGCTCTCGAGCTATTCCAGCGGGCGGCCGACGCTTCCGGAGCCGACGCGGACCCCCTCTACGAGCGCGCGAACGATCTCTTCCGGTTCGAACCGCGGGTGGGCCCCGGTCGCGCGCTGGCTCCGTACGCCACGTCGATGATGGACTCGAGCGACGGTCTCGCGCGCTCGCTCCATCAACTCGGCGAGGCCAGTGACTGCGGCTTCGCCGTCGAGAGCGACCGCGTGCCGATCGACGACCGGCTTCGCGAGGTCTGCGCGGAGCCGGTGCTCGAGCGAGCGATCACGTTCGGCGAGGACTTCGAACTCGTCGCGACGGTTCCCGAGGACGACCTCGCGGCCGTCCGGTCCGATTGCGACGTCCCGGTGACGCGGATCGGCACCGTCGTCGACCGGGCTGCGGGGATCACCCTCGACGGCGAGGCGCTCGCCGACCGGGGCTACACGCACGGATAGCGCTTCAGCCGATGATCTGGATCGGAACCGGGGTGAAACAGAGGATCCCGAGGACGAAGGTGACGACGCCGAGGACGAACCGCTTGCGACCCAGCGAGTCGTCCCGCACCGGCCGAGCCGGGCCGACCGAGGCGAGGACGGCGGTGAACACGCCCCAGACGGCCCAGATGGCGACCGCGTTCCCGCTGACGTCGGTCACGTAGTAGAGGTAGCCGGCCAGCGCGAACAGCACGCCCGGCACGATGGCCGCGATGGTCTGCTGGTACTCGCCAGCCATCGCTCGCAGGATGTGGCCGCCGTCGAGTTGACCGACGGGGAGCAGGTTCAGGAACGTAACGAACAGCCCGACCCAGCCCCCGATGACGACCGGGTTCACCGCCGCCGTCGGGTCGCCACGGTACAGCGGCTGGTCGAAGAGCCACGCCAGCCCCTCGAGCAGCGGCGGATACCCCAGCTGGATCCGTATCGCGTCGGCGCTTTGCACGACCGACTCGGGGGCGGTGACGGGCGGCAGGTGGAGTCCGATCACGCTGACGACGACCGTCGCGACCAGCCCGGCGAGTGGCCCGGCGACGCCGATGTCGAACAGCGCCTTCCGGTCGGGCATCCGCCCGTTCATCTTGATGACCGCGCCCATCGTCCCGATCAGTGTCGGGACCGGGATGAAGTAGGGCAGCGTGGCGTCGACGTCGTGGTACCGGCTCAGGACGTAGTGGCCCATCTCGTGGACGCCCAGCACGCCCAGGATTGCTACCGTGAACGGCCAGGCCTGCCACATCTCGGTCGGATTCGCGACCGGATCGATGTGGTACCACATCGACCCGGCGAACAGCGTCGAGAGGACCGTCAGTCCGAACAGTACCAGGTTCGTCCAGGGGATGCCGTCGACGCCGTCGGATTTCGGTTCGGCGACGAGTACGTACTCGCTGTGGCGCGTCCCGAGCCGAACTTCGTACCCCCGGTCGCGAAAGACCGGCCACAGCTCTTCGATCACCCGGTCGGGGGCGACCAGCGGCTCGCCGTAGTAGACGAGTCGCTCGCCTTCTTCGTCGGTCTCGTAGACGGAGAAGACGGATTCGATCCGCTCGAGCGGCGGTCCGTCCGCGGGCGGCCGAACCCGGGACGGGCCGGTCCCGAACGCGTCACGGTCGTCCATTACCCGAGGTATCGGGCCGATCGTATAAATCGCCTGTCGTCGCCGGACGGCTCACCGACGTCGTCACTGGCGGGCGAGAACGGAGCGTGCCGGGTGCACCGTCGCACGCCGGCGAAACAGCAAGCGGGGACGACGGATCAGGGGGAATCCGTCAGCGGTGGAGTGACCGAGGCAGCGGGAGGGGTGTCGTACGTCCGTGCACGACAGTTACGCGGGGGCGACGCGCCACGTGGTCGCGCTCGTGTACGACCACTTCTCGATCTCCAGGTCCTCGACCGAGTCGGAGAGTTTGACCATCAGCGCGCCGATCTCTTTCGGCGACATGCCGACGTCGTCGGCGATGAACTTGCCTTTGAAGTACAGCTCTCCGTCTTCGGCGCGTTCGCGAAGGTAGCGTTTGAGGCGGCGTTCCTTGCTTTCCGTGGAGGGTTGGGCTGTCGTGCTCATCGACATCTCCCGCTTGTTCCGGATACCTGTTATAAAGGCTGGTTACTTCGGGAGATTTCGACTGCGTTCAGGCGTATCGCGGATAATGAATCTTTTATTCACGCGATCTTGACTTTTTACGACGGTCTCAGAACGCCCGAGACGTTTTAGAACCGATTCTAATCCATTATCTCTGTCTGGGTTCTCATGGAGAATGGACACTCACTCGAGACTGAATCCACTTCGTTTCTACGCGTCGTGGGTTGGATAGAATTACTCGGTGCGCTCGTGGACCCAGAACTCGTCCTCGACGGTGACCTCCTTCTTGAAGAGGGGGACCTCGTCTTTGAGGCGGTCGATTCCGTCTTCGACCGTGCGAAACGCTTCCTCGCGGTGACCCGCGAGCACGACGACGAAGACGATGTCCTCGCCGCTCTCGACGACGCCGGTTCGGTGGTAGAGTTCGACCGCGTGGACCCCGTCGCGCTCTTCGAGGTCGGCCTCGAGCGCGGTCATCCGCTCGTCGGCGACGCCCTCGTACTTCTCGAACTCGAGGTACTCCGTCGGTGCGTCCGCGGCGTCGTCTTTCGTCCGCACGCGGCCGGTGAACGTGGCGATGGCCCCCGCCAGATCGGCGTCCGGCGATCGTTTGACGCGCGCGACCAGCGACTCGAGCGTCTGGTGGGGCTCGGTCGCCTCGAGCGCCTCGAGCAGGGTCGTCTCCTCGAGGTCGCCCGCGGTCTCGACCGACGCGAGAACGTCGTCTTCCTCGTTCGCTTGCGCCTCCGGCCCGACCTGAATCGTCGGGTACCGGAGGTCCGGGACGCCGACCACGACGGCGTAGTCGCAGGTCGGGGTCAACCGATCGAGTGCGTCCGCGACCGTCATCCCGGTCCCGCAGGCTTCCCAGTCGCCGTCGGCTCCCAGGTCGTAGGTGACGTCGCCGCCGAACGTGAGCGACTCGCTCGCGGCGGTGCCGTCGGCGATCGTGGCGTCGTACCGGACGACGCCGACGCGGCCCTCGCGGGAGAGTCGGTCGACCACCCGATCGACCACCGTCTCGAGGGTCTCCCGGCTCGCCCCGCGGTCGAGAACTCCGAGTACGTACATAGTTCAGGTATGCCGCCCTCGCGGTTTGTAGCTATCGCAGGTGGCGTTCGGACCCGCGGCGGGTGGCGCGGCTGGAAGGGGATTTTGCACGTGCACGTCGACCGATCGCGTATGACCCTCGAGATCGGGTTCACGGGCGATGTCATGCTCGGTCGGGTGGTCGACGACCGCCAGCGACGCCGCTCGGTCGACGCCGTCTGGGGCGACGTCGGCGACCGCCTCCGGGACCTCGACGGCCTCGTCATCAACCTCGAGTGCGTCCTCTCGAACCGCGGGAGCGAGTGGCAGCGGACGCACCGGCCGTTTCACTTCCGCGCGGATCCCGACCGGGCGGTGCCCGCGCTCGAGCGCGCGGGAGTGGACGTCTGTGCGCTCGCGAACAACCACGTCCTCGACTACGAGGAAGTCGCCCTGCGGGATACGCTCGCGCACCTCGACGAGGCGGGGATCGCCCACGCGGGGGCGGGGGAGACGATCGACGCGGCGCTCGAGCCGGCGACCCGATCGATCGCCGACCTCGATCTGGCGGTCGTCTCGTTCACGGACAACACGCCGGAGTACGCGGCCGACGAGGACTCGCCGGGGACGGCGTGGATTCCGATCGACGAGACGCGTCGTACCCCTGGCGGGCAGCGGTGGAACGACCAGGACGCCCGGACGCGCCAGCGGGTTCGAACGGCCCTCGATCGCGCCCGAGCGACGGATCCCGACCTGCTCGTCGCCTCGCTGCACTGGGGGCCGAACATGGTCACGGAGCCGCCCGACGCGTTCCGCGCGTTCGGCCGCTGGCTCGTCGAGGAGGGGGTCGACGTCATCCACGGCCACAGCGCCCACGTCTTCCAGGGCATCGAGGTCCACGAGGGGAGTCCGATTATGTACGATGCCGGCGACTTCGTCGACGATTACCGCGTCGATCCCGAGTTGCGAAACGACCGGGGCTTCCTCTTCGTCCTCGAGACGGACGCCGACGGCGCTCTCGAGACGCTTCGCCTCGAGCCGATCGAGATCGGCGACTGTGCGGTCCACGAGGCGGGTTCCGAGGCCGCCGAGTGGTCCCGTCGACGAATGCGCGACCGCTCCGAACCGTACGGCACGACGTTCGGCCGCGACGGTGAGGCGCTCGTCCTCCCGCTCGACTGAACCCGCCGCACCGAAGTGGAGCGTCCGGACGCGTCGAAATCGAAACTTCTCTGACCGACGAGTCGGAACGAACGACCGACGTATGGCAGAACGGGAGAGCCATCAGTACTCCAGCGGTCAGGGGTTCGAGGATCCGTACGAGGGGTTCGACCTCGAGTTCGAACTGCCCGAGGACGGGACGGGCGATCCCGAGGCGCGACGGCCGATGCTCTCGCTCTCGCCCGACGAGATCGATCCGGTCGACACCCGCGTACTGCCGGACCTGCTCGACGAGGCGCACGTGCCGACCGAGCAGGTCGACGCCGACGCCCTGATCGACGTCGGCCTCGAGTACGTCGGGATCAACCGCCACGAACAGGCCGCCGACGCCTTCGAGCGGGCGGCCCGCTTCGCCGACGATCCCGAACGCGAGCAGGAGGCCTGGGTGAACAAGGGGATCGCCCACGCGGAACTCGAGGAGTGGGACGCCGCGGCTGGGGCCCACCGTGAGGCGCTGTCCGTCCTCGAGGACGGCCCCTTCGCGGCGGAGGCTCACACGAATCTCGCGTACGCGCTCTGGGAACGCGGCGAGGACGAGCGGGCGTTCCAGCACGCCGAGGACGCCGTCCGCGCGAACCCGCGACTCGGACAGGCGTGGTACAACATCGGCTTCATGGAACTCGAGCGGGGCCGACCCGAACTCGCCCGCGAGTGTCTCGACAACGCCGTCCGACTCGGCTACCGGACGGTCACCGTCCACGAGGAGCGCGCCCGCGCGCTCGAGGAACTCGGCGAGGACGCGGCCGCGGCCGCGGAACGCGACCGCGCCGAGTCGATCCGCGAGGACCTCGAGCAACGGATGGTCGCGGATGGACCGGGGCCGCAGTAGCCCGCGACGGAGTGGTAGCCTCGGTCCGCGGACCACGAGTGCGTGGGGATCCTCGTCGTGTTGCGGATTCTCAGGATCTGGGGCCGCGAGCGGCCCGGTTGGCAACCCTTAAGATTCCGACCCGGTAAGACCGCGGTAGTATGAAAGTGGTCGTCTCTATCGGCGGGAGCGTGCTCGTGCCCGAACCGGGCGGGGATCGGGTTGCGGAGCACGCGGCCGTCGTCGAAGACCTCGTGGCGGACGGCTGTCGCGTCGGTGCGGTCGTGGGGGGCGGCGGCGTCGCCCGCGAGTACATCGCTGCTGCACGTGACCTGGGAGCGAACGAGATCGAACTCGACCAGCTGGGGATCGACGTTACCCGGCTCAACGCGCGGTTGCTGATCGCCGCACTCGGCGAGGACGCGGTCACCGCGCCGGCGGAGAACTACGAGGAAGCCGGCGAAGCCCTGCGACGCGGCGGTATCTCGGTCATGGGTGGGGTCGCGCCCGCACAGACGACCGACGCCGTCGGGGCCGCGCTCGCGGAGTACGTCGACGCCGACCTGCTCGTCTACGCGACGAGCGTCCCCGGCGTCTACAGCGCCGACCCGAACGAGGACGACGACGCGACGAAGTACGACGAACTCACCGCGACCGAACTCGTCGACGCCATCGCCGGCCTCGAGATGAACGCCGGTGCCTCGGCCCCGGTCGACCTGCTGGCGGCGAAGATCATCCAGCGGTCGGGCATGCGGACGATCGTCCTGGACGGCACCGATCCCGACCGGATCGCGCGGGCGGTCCGGTTCGGCGAACACGACGGCACCGACGTCGTCCCGGAGGGCGTCGGCGCGGAACCGACCTACTGGGCGAGCGAGGAATGAGCGACGATTCCGAACCCACCGTTCCGGACGAGTACAGCCCCTACACACTCCAGCGGGACGACGAGGACGCCCGACACGCGTTCTGGGCCGATACGGTCGCAGATCGCGTTCTCGAGCGCGATCCCGAGGAACCGATCGTCGTCAAGGGCGGCATCTCGCCGTCGGGCGTCCCCCACCTGGGCAACGTCAACGAGATCATGCGGGGCTACTTCGTCGCCGAAGTCCTGCGCGAACGCGGCTACGAGGTCCGGCAGGTCTTCACCGCCGACGATCGGGACCCGCTCCGGAAACTGCCCCGAACCCTCTGTGACCTCGAGGGGAACCTCGTCGACCTCGGGGAGGTCGACGCGGGCGCGCTCGGGCGCAACCTCGGCTCGCCGTACACGGACATCCCCGACCCCTTCGGCTGCTGTGACTCCTACGGCGACCACTTTGCGGCGATCATCCAGGACAGCGCCGACGCCGTCGACGTGCCGATCGACTTCGTCTCGACGACGGACCTCTACGAGGACGGTTCGTTCGACGACGTCGTTCGGCACGTCCTCGAGCACCGGGACCGCGCTCGCGAGGTCCTCTCGCAGTACCAGGACAAGGTCGACGCCGACGGCGACTACGTTCCGTTCAACCCCATCTGCGAGGAGTGTGGCAAGATCACGGAGACCGTCACGAGCGTCGACGTAGACGCTGGCGAGGTCGGCACCGTCGATTACGAGTGTACCGACATCGAGGCCGGTGATCAGACCATCGAGGGCTGTGGCCACGAGGGCACCGTCTCGATCCGCGAGGGCAAGATGCCCTGGCGCTTCGAGTGGCCCGGCCAGTGGCAGACCCTCGGCGTCGACTTCGAACCCTTCGGCAAGGACCACGCCGAGGGCTCCTGGCCCAGCGGGCAGGACGTCGCGCGCAACGTCCTCGAGATCGAACCGCCCGTCCCGATGGTCTACGAGTGGTTCACCCTCGAGGGCGAGCCGTTCTCCTCCTCGGAGGGCAACGTCATTCTGGTCTCGGACGTCCTCGAGTTGCTCGAGCCGGAGGTCCTGCGCTACTTCTTCGCGAAAGATCCGGCCAAGGCCAGGGACTTCAGCATCGAACGGCTCGACCAGCTGGTCGACGAGTTCGACCGCCTCGAGCGGATCTACTTCGGCGAGGTCGACGCCGACGAGGACGAGCAGGCGTTCGCCGAACGCGTCTATCCGTTCGTCGTGGACGAACCGCGCGAGGAGCGGATCCGGCTTCCCTACACCTTCGCCGCCGTCCTCGGAATGTTCGACGACCCCGACCTGCGCGAGGAAGTCGCCCGCAAGGAGGGGCACATCCCCGACGACGCGCCCGAGTGGGCCGTCGAGGACGCCCTCGCGCGGGTCGAGAAGGCCCGCAACTGGGCGCGCCGGACCGGCAACGAGTTCGATTACGAACTCAAACGCTCCGAGATCCCCGACCACGAGTTCGACGCGGCCACCGAAGCCGCGCTCGAGGACCTCGCCGATTTCGTCGCGTCGGGCGACGACGTCGACCCCGACGAATTACAGGGCGAGATCTACGAGACGGCGAAGCGACACGACGTCGACATCGGCGACTTCTTCGGCGCTGGCTACCGGCTCTTCTTCGACGAGGACCAGGGACCGAAACTCGGCCCGTTCCTCGCGAAAGTCGATCGCGAGTTCGTCGTCGATCGGCTGCGGCGGGAGCGCTAACACGTCGGATTCCTTCTGCGGTTCCCGTACTGTCGGCGAACCGATCGGTTCGAATCCGGCGGACGTCACGGGCAAAGGACAGTATAATGGTTGATCGGTCCATCGTCACGGACATGACGACGACGCTCGGAACGGCGAGCGCCGGACCCGGCGAGATCGATACGGGCCGGCTCGAGGTGGGCGAAACCCGGGACGGAAGCCCCTTCGGGCTACCTGTGGCCGTGGTCAACGGCGCGGAGTCCGGGAAGACGCTGTACGTGCAGGCGGCCAGCGACGGCGACGAGTTGAACGGGATCGGCGTCATCCAGCGCGTCGTTCCACAGCTCGATCCGTCTGAGCTCTCCGGGACGATCCTGCTGACCGGGATCGTCAACTACCACGGGTTCCAGGTGGCCCAGCACCGGAATCCGATCGACGACACGAAGATGAACCGGACCTACCCGGGTGACGAGAACGGCACCTCGAGCGAGCGCATCTCGGCGGCGACGTTCGAGGCGGCGACGCGGGCCGATCTCATTCTCGACCTCCATCAGGGCTCGACCAGCCGGATGATCGACGAAGTACGGGTCCGCTGTGGCCGCCGCCATCGCATGTACGAGGAGTGTCTCGAACTCGCGAAGGCCTTCGGCTGTGGCTACGTCCTCGACCAGAAGGGGCCGGACGGTCAACTCGCCCGGGTCGCCCCGGACGAGGGGATTCCGACCGTCGATCCCGAACTCGGCGGTGCCGTCGGCTGGGACGAACGGAGCATCGAGAAGGGCGTCCGGGGCGTGTTCAACGTGCTCCGGTACTACGACTTCCTCGAGGGCGAGCGAACGCCCGAGCGCCAGACCCGGGCCGGCGGCTTCGAACAGTACGGCTCGCCGGTCGGCGGTCTCGTCGACTTCCAGGCGGACCTCGGTGAAGAGGTCAGTCGCGGGCAGACGCTCTTCGAAGTGACCTCCCCGTTCGGCGAACCGAAGGCGACCGTCACTGCCGACAGCAGCGGTATTCTCTGGCGGACGCGGCGACTTCCGCAGGTCGCGACCGGCGAGTACGTCTGCTCGGTCGGTACCGACGTCGATACCTACTAACATGCCCGCTGATCTCTACTGCCCCGACTGCGAGCGGACCTACGATGCCGGCCCGGCGGAACCGTGGCGGTGTGCCTGTGGCCGCGCCCTCGAGTTCGCCGACCGCCCCTACCCCGAGGGCGAACCGTTGCCGCTCTCGCGGCTGGATACGAGCGACGGGCTCTGGACGTTCTTCGAGTTCCTGCCGATCGAACCCCACGTCACGTTCCACGAGGGCTTTACGCCGCTGGTCGACGCGCCGGCGTGGGACGCGGCGTTCAAACTCGAGTACGTCTTCCCGACGGGATCGTTCAAGGACCGCGGCGCGACGACGACGCTCTCGCGGGCGGTCGAACTCGGCGTCGAGAAGGTCGTCGAGGACTCCTCGGGCAACGCCGGCGCTGCCATCGCTACCTACGCAGCCCGTGCGGGGCTCGAGGCCGACGTCTACGTCCCCGCGGACGTCAAACAGTCGAAGCTGATGGCGATCCAGCGGGCGGGCGCGCGGCCGGTTCGAATCGAGGGCAGCCGTCAGGACGTGACCGACGCCTGTATCGGGACTGTCGAGGGCGAGACCGCCGACGGCGACGACGCGCCCTTCCAGACCGGCGAGGGCTGGTACGCCAGCCACGCCTGGAACCCGGCCTTCTACGCGGGGACGATGACCTTCGCGTTCGAGGTTGCGGCTCAGCGGGACTGGACCGTCCCCGACGCCGTCGTACTCCCGATCGGCCACGGAACGCTCTTTCTCGGCGCTTATCGGGGCTTTTCCCTGCTCGAGGAGGCCGGCATCGTCGACGACGTGCCCCGACTGCTCGGCGCGCAGGCCGCCGGCACCGCACCGATCGTCGAGTCGGTCGGCGGCGACCCTCTCGGCGGGGCCGACGAGTCGACCGACGTCGCCGACGGCATCGAGATCGCAGCACCCGCCCGCGAGGACGAGCTTTACGAGGCGATCGAGGCGACCGACGGCGACGCCATCGCCCTCGGCGGCGACCCGATCGAGGCCACGCTGGATCGGCTCCACCGCAGCGGCTTCTACGTCGAACCGACGAGCGCGGTCGCGCCCGCGGCGCTCGAGCAGTACCGCGAACAAGGCACGCTCTCCGCGAGCGACGACGTCGTCGTCCCGCTGACCGGCAGCGGGCTGAAGACGCTCTGATCGGGTTGGTCCCGATGCGCTCGACGAGCTACCGCTACGACAATCCGTATGGCCCTCGAGGTCGGAGTCGCCCGTAGATGGTGAGCCGACCGGCGGAGTTCTGTCCGTACTGTGGCACGGCACTCGAGTCGATCACGCTCGAGGGGCGTGAACGAACGCGGTGTCCGACCTGTGAGGAGGTCGTCTGGCACAATCCGGTCCCGTGTGCCGGGGTCGCGGTCGTCGACGCGGGCGACGATCCGGCCGTCCTCTGCGTCGAACGCGGGCTACCCCCGGGCGTCGGCGAGTGGACGATTCCCGGCGGCCACGTCGAAGCCGGCGAAGAGCCCGCGGTCGCCGCGGCGCGCGAACTCGAGGAGGAGACCGGCGTCGCGGTCGATCCCGGCGTGCTCTCGATCGTCGACGCCACGACGCTCCCGCCGCGGGACGGCAAACACGTGCTGTCGATTCTCTACGCGGTCGACCGCGACGAGACCGACGGCGAGCCACGAGCAGGCAGCGACGCGCAGGCAGCCCGGTTCTGGACGCCGTCCGCGTTCGACGCCACGGACGAGACGTTTCGCCCGGTTCACGAGGAGCGGTTCCGGACCGTGGTCGACCGGTTCCGCTGACTCCCTCATCCGACGGCGGGCGTCCGTTCTTCGACGCCCGCCTTCGGTCCGACACGCTCTGACTGTCCCGAGAACGGAACCGTTCAGGCGTCGTGTCCGTCAGATAAAGCGGACATCTCGGGTGGCGGTACCAACCTTTATAAACCTTAAATACGTCTTTTTAAGCGGCTTATGACGGATCCGAAGGACACCATCAACATCGAAAACGTGGTGGCGTCGACCGGTATCGGACAGGAACTCGACCTCCAGAGCGTCGCGATGGACCTCGAGGGGGCCGACTACGACCCCGAACAGTTCCCCGGTCTCGTCTACCGCACCCAGAATCCCAAGTCCGCGGCGTTGATCTTCCGCTCGGGGAAGATCGTCTGCACCGGGGCCAAGAGCACCGACGACGTCCACGAGAGCCTGCGCATCGTCTTCGACAAACTGCGCGAGCTCCAGATCCAGGTCAACGAGGACCCCGAGATCGTCGTCCAGAACATCGTCACCTCGGCCGACCTCGGTCGCAACCTCAACCTGAACGCGATCGCGATCGGGCTGGGCCTCGAGAACATCGAGTACGAGCCCGAACAGTTCCCCGGCCTCGTCTACCGCCTCGACGAACCCGAGGTCGTCGCCCTGCTGTTCGGCTCCGGGAAGCTGGTCATCACGGGCGGCAAGAAGCCCGAAGACGCCGAACACGCCGTCGACAAGATCGTCTCTCGCCTCGAGGATCTGGGGCTGCTCGAGTAACGCGCTCTCTCCGTCCCCGCTCGCGACGCCGGAGACGACGCCGCGTCCGAACCGACCGTCGGATCGACGACGGGACCCCGGTTCCGACGCCCGCCGGACGCCGCGGGCGTCGATCGGGCACTGACGATCATCGCCTTCTGACAGTCTCTCTCCCGTAGAGTACGCTTACCCGGCTCCCCGGTGGCTAGCCGGACATGGCGGCCGTGGCGGCGACGCAGGACGTCGCGACCCAACCGACGCTCACGACCGACGCCCTCGTCGTCCTCGGCGTCGTCGTGCTCGCGCTGGCCCTGTTCGTCACCGAGCGATTGCCCATCGACGTCACCGCGATCCTGCTTATCGTCGTGCTCGTCGTCCTCGAGCCCTGGACCGGGATCGACCCCGCGACGGGCATCTCGGGGTTCGCGAACGAGGCGACGATCACCGTACTCGCCATGTTGATCCTCAGCGGCGGCATCAGCCGCACGGGGATCGTCCAGGAACTCGGACGGCGAATCGCCGACTTCGCGGGGACGAGCGTCCGGAAGCAGTTGTTCGCGACCGTCGCGGCGACGAGTCCCGTCTCCGGCTTCCTCAACAACACGCCCGTCGTCGCGTTGCTGGTGCCGGTCGTCACCGACGTCGCCAATCGCGGCAACACCTCGCCCTCGAAGCTGTTGATCCCGCTGTCGTACGCCTCGCAGGTCGGGGGGATGCTCACCCTCATCGGCACGTCGACGAACCTCCTCGCGAGCGACGTCAGCGCCAGGCTGGGCGCGCGCTACCCCGAACTCGGTCCCTTCTCGATGTTCGAGTTCACGAAACTCGGCGTCGTCGTGGTCGTCGTCGGGGGGCTCTACCTCGTGTTCGTCAGCCACTACCTGCTACCCGAGCGAGTCCCGCCGCGGGCCGACTACCTCGAGGAGTACGACGTCGAGGAGTACGTCGCGGACGTCTCGGTGGTTCCCGGCTCGCCGTTCGCCGGCGGCACCGTCGGCGAGGCGACCGACTCCCTCGGCGCGGCGGTCGACGTGGTGCAGATCGTCCGCGACGGTGCCCGGTCGATCGCCCCGCGGCGGGAGACGTCGCTCTCGGAGGGGGACGTCCTCGTCGTCCGGACGGATCGCGAGGCGCTCCACACGCTCGAGGACGCTCCCGGCGTCGAACTCGTCGGCCGATCCGAGACGGCTGCCCACCGCGCCGCGGAGGCGGAGTCGGGCGTCGTCACGGAACTGGTCGTCTCGCTGGACTCGCAACTGGTCGGCACCCGACTCGACCTCGAGGGGTTCCGCGAGGAGTTCGGCGCGGCCGTCCTCGGACTCCGCCAACGGGGTGCAACCGTCGGCGACCGGATCGTCGGGCGGCGGCTGGACGTCGGCGACACCCTCCTGGTGCAGGCCCCGCCGGACACCCTCGAGCGCCTCTCCCGGGGTGACGACGTGATCGTCGCTCGAGAGCGGCCGCGCCGTGAGTATCGCACGGAGAAAGCGCCGATCGCCGTCGCGATCATGATCGGCGTCGTCGCCGTCGCCACCCTCGAACTCTATCCCATCCTCGTCTCCGCGCTGGCCGGCGTCGTCGCGATGGTCGTCACCGGCGTCCTCCGCCCGAACGAACTGTACGACGCCGTCGAGTGGGACGTCATCTTCCTGCTGGCCGGGGTGATCCCGCTCGGGATCGCACTCGAGGGGTCGGGTGCGGCGGCCTACCTCGCCTCGCTGGTCGTCTCGACCGGGGGCGTGTTGCCGACCATCGTCGTTCTGTGGCTGTTCTACATCGTCACCGGGCTGATCACCGAGGTGATCAGCAACAACGCCAGCGTCGTCCTGCTCGTCCCCGTCGCCGCGGCCGCGGCGGCAGGGATCGGCGCGAACCCCTATCCGTTCGTCCTCGCGGTGACCTTCGCCGCGAGTACGGCCTTCCTCGGTCCGATCGGCTACCAGACGAACCTCTTCGTCTACGGTCCCGGCGGCTACCGGTTCGCCGACTACTTCCGCGTCGGCGCGCCCCTGCAGTTGCTCCTGTCAGTCGTCACGGTCCTCGGCATCGCGTATTTCTGGGGCGTTTGACTCCCTGCGTACCCTGACGACTCGACCCCGCTTTCAGTCTGTTTCCCTCCGGGACTGTCACCGTCGGCGAGGCGTCGACCGATTCGCCGGCCGGTCGTTGACGGGGCTGGGCGGTGAAGCCGCCGGGACATGCAACCGCTCCTTTTCGCGGCCGGTCTGGTCCTCCTGCTGGCCGTGACCCTGGACATCCTCTGGACGACGCTGTGGGTCGACGGCGGCTCCGGGCCGCTCTCGAGTCGGCTGACGACGGGGCTGTGGCGCGGGCTGCGGCGAACGACCGGGAATCGGTCCCGGGCGTTGAGCCTGGCGGGACCGCTGATCCTCGCGGCGACGCTGGCGCTGTGGATCGGCCTGCTCTGGCTGGGCTGGACGCTGCTGTTCGCCAGCGACACGTGGGCGCTCGTCAGCACCCACACGGGCACGCCCGCCGACTGGCCCGGTCGGTTCTACTACGTCGCGTATACGATGTTCACGAACGGCAACGGCGACTACACGCCGACCAGCGACGGCTGGGAGATCGCGAGTTCGTTCACGACCGCGACGGGGATGGCCTTCGTCACCCTCGCGGTGTCGTACGTGCTGGCGGTGCTGGGCGCGGTGTCGGAGAAGCGGTCGTTCGCCAGCGACGTCACCGGCCTCGGCGAGCGCCCCGAGGCGTTCGTTCGCGCGTCGTGGACCGACGACGAGTTCCGCGGCGTCGAACTCCCGCTGCACTCGATCGCCGACGACCTCTCCCTGCTGGCCGACCAGCACAAGTCCTACCCCATCCTCCACTACTACCACAGCGAGACGAGCGACCGCGCCTCCGCCGTGGCCGTACCGATCCTCGACGACGCGCTGACGCTGTATCGCCACGGCGTCGACGAGTCGGTCGAACCGAACCCGACGCTGGTCGAGGACGCCCGCTCGAGCGTCGACAGCTACCTCCAGACGCTCGACACCGCGTTCATCGAACCGGCCGACGAGACCCCGCCCCCGCCGGACTTAGAGCGCCTGCGCGAGGAGGGCATCCCGACCGTGGACGAGACGGAGTTCGACGATTCGCTGTCGGAGCTGGCCGATCGCCGGCGACAACTCCGGGGCATCGCCGAGGCGGACGCCTGGGAGTGGCCGCCGGTCGAAGGATAATCTATTCAACACTGCGGTGAGTTTATCGGGAAAGCGGACGTAATATATGGAACGACGACTGCTCCTCGGGTCGGCCGCGCTCGTCCCTTCGCTCGCGTGCTGTTCGGCGCTGTCAAACGAGTCCCCGATGCTCGACCTCGCGGTGTACAATCAGACCGACGAGCCGTACACGATCGCACTGTGGCTCTTTCGGGCCAACGCGGAAGCGACCCGAAGCGAGGCGCGAGTGTTCTCCAGCGAACTCGACGTGGATCCGGACGGGGAACTCGAGCGGGACGCGATCGCCGAGTCCCGACCGTACGTTCTCAGGTACAGGCTGTACGAGGACAACTCGACGCTGACCGATCAGGATCACGTCCACTACTACCCGGACGACGCCGAGGACGACGGCTGGATCTCCTTCGATATTCGGCCGCCGGGCGTCCTCGTCCGCCGATAGGGGCCGTCATACGCCCTCGTCCCGATTGGCCTCGAGCCACTCCACGGCGAAGTCCACGAGGGGGCGCTGCGGGATGCGTTTCGCGTCGGCGACGCCGACGGTTCCCGCTTCGAATCGATCGGGGTGGTCGCGTTCGAACGCGTCGCCACAGGCCTGGAAGTCCTCGTCGGTGAACGCGACGTCCTCCCACTCGAGCCACTCGCGCTCGCCGTCGACGAGGGCCGCGCCGGCCTGGGTCTCGGTTCCGATCTCGAGGTCGGCGCGGTACTCCGCGAGGTGTAACGAGGTGTTCGTCGCGTGGGTGGTTCCGAGGAAGAGGACGTCGCCCGCGAGGTCGTAGACGCGGGCCAGCGGGGACCCCTCCCCCAGGGAGTGTTCGAGCGAGTGGTCGGTGGTGACGAACGCGGCGTCGGCACCCCACGCGGCGAACGAGTGCTGGGGGTGATCGCTCCGCCGAACGCCGGGAGAGGATCGGAAACACTCGGCGATGGCACCCATCCCCTGGGTCGGCGTCACGTCGGGCCGGTAGGCCGGCATCTGCTCGCGGATGGTGTCGTACCAGGACTCGGGGACCGGCGGATTCCCCATGTCCGCGGGGTCCATGTTCCCGGGCGAGTGGGTCGGCATCACGATCGTTCCGTCCGCCGTCACGACGCGCTGGAGGGCGTCGACGACCGCCGGCGCGCCGCCACAGACCCAGCCCAGCGACGAGAGCGAGCCGTGAACGAGCACCGTGTCGCCGGCCTCGAGGCCGAGGTCCCGGAGGTCGCTCGCGATCGACTCCACCGTGATCGGTTCGGGGGACCGTTCTTCGGGCAACGTCTCGCTCATGGGTCGACCTCTCGCGGCACCCACGAGTGCTTTGTCATTGTCACGTACGTTGCGTGCGAAAGTCGCCGAGGGAGGGGAGGTTCGCCGAAGTGAACTTTCTTCACGTCGTCGCTGCTTCGGGAACGTATGAACGAGATCCAGGCTGCGGATTATCACGACCTCGTCCACGCCGAGGAACCCCGGCTGTCGCCGGACGGCGAGCGCGTCGCGTTCGTCCGGCGCGAACCGGACGACGACGAGTCCTACGCCGCGACGGTTCACGTCGTCCCCGTCGGGGGCGGCGAGGCCAGGCAGTTCACGGCCGAAGACGGCGTCGACGGCCAGCCCCGGTGGCACCCCGACGGCCAGTACCTCGCGTTCACCAGCACGCGCGGCGAGGGCGACCGCCAGCAACTGTGGCTCCTCCCCACCGACGGCGGCGAGGCTCGTCGCGTCACCCAAATCGTCGGCGGCGTTCAGAGCCTCGAGTGGAGCCCCGACGGCTCGCGGCTGCTGTTCTCCCAGCGGGCCAGCGCCGACGACCGCGAGGCCGGCCGCGACTACCTCGTCGATCCGGAGTACGAACCCGACCAGCCCGATCCGCGGGTCGTCGACCGCACCATCTACCGGGCCGCGACGGAGTACTTCGACGGCCGCCGGAGCCACGTCTACGTCCTCGACGTCGCGGCGGCGCTCGAGGACGGACCCGGGGGTCCGGACCCGGAAGCCGACGACGAGGACGCCGACCTCGACCGCGACGCCCACCCGCTCACCCGGCTGACCGACGGCGACGCCGACTACGTGTCGCCGACGTGGGGCGACGACGGAACGGTCTACTACGCGACCAAGGTCGGCGAGGACCCCGACGACTCGCTGCGCTACGAGATCCTGGCCCACGACCTCGCGTCCGAGACGGTCGAGACGGTGACCGAGACGGTCGGCTGGCTCGGTCCCGACTCGCTGGCCGGCACGACCGACGGCCGGATCGCCTACCCCTTCACGCCCGAGGAGCAGGCCTCGCTGCGCCAGACCGACCTCGAGGTGTACGACCGCGAGCGCGACGAGACGGTGACGCCGACTGCCCCCCTCGATCGGACGGTCGGACCGCGGTCGCAGTACGAGTGGGACCCCGCGGAAGAACAACTGTACTTCACGACGCCCGACGAGGGATCGCGCGTCTGCTGGGCGGTGCCGGGCGACGCGAGCGAGGACCCGCGGCGGATCTACGGCGACGGCGTCACCGTCGAGGCGTTCTCGGTCGGTGCGGACGCGGTCGCGTACGTCCAGAGCGAGTGGGACCACCCCGGGGACGTCTTCCTGACGACCCGCGAGGGGAACGAACTCCACCGGCTGACCCGCGTCAACGACGACTCCCTCGCCGAGTGGGCGGTTCGCCAGCCCGAGGAGGTGTGGTTCGAACTCGAGGACGCGGCGGACGACGGCGAGGAGCCGACCGAGATCCAGGGCTGGCTCCTCACGCCGCCATCGTACGACGCCGACGCCGCTGGTTCGGAGTCGTACCCGCTCGTCGTCGAGATCCACGGCGGCCCCCACTCGATGTGGACCACGGCGGGGACGATGTGGCACGAGTTCCAGACGCTGGCGGCCCGCGGCTACGTCGTCTTCTGGTGTAACCCCCGCGGCTCGACGGGCTACGGCGAGGACCACGCCATGGCCATCGAACGCGACTGGGGCGAGGTCACCCTCACCGACGTGCTCGCGGGCGTCGAGACGGTCTGTGAGCGCGAGTACGTCGACGACGAGGAGGTGTTCGTCACCGGCGGCAGTTTCGGCGGCTTCATGACCGCCTGGGCGGTCGGCAACAGCGACCGCTTCACGGCGGCCGTCTCCCAGCGGGGCGTCTACGACCTCACCGGCTTCTACGGCTCGACGGACGCGTTTCAGCTCCTCGAGGGCGACTTCGACACGACGCCCTGGGAGGAACCCGAATTCCTCTGGGAACGATCGCCCGTCGCCCACGTCCCCGACGTCGACACGCCGACGCTCGTGCTCCACTCCGATCGGGACTTCCGGACGCCCGCCAACACGGCCGAGCTGTTCTACCTCGGCCTGAAGAAACACGGCGTCGAGACGCGGATGGTCAGGTACCCCAGGGAGGGTCACGAACTCTCCCGGTCGGGCGAACCCGCCCACGTCGTCGACCGCCTCGAGCGGATCGCCCGCTGGTTCGACGGCTACTCCGAGCACCACGACGCCGCCCCTGCGCTCGAGCGCGAGCGCGGTGCCGGTCTCTCGAGCCATCCGTACGGATCGGACGAGGGAGTGGCCGGAAGCGAGACACCCGACGCGGACGACTCGACGGGAACGTAGTGGGGCAGTCGGTTGCGGCGTCGGGAGGCCTGGCGAAGCGACGTCCGGACCGGTTCCAGTGCAGGGGGCACCACTACGTAGCCGGCGGTCGACGATCGCGTATGGACAAGAACGTCGGCGGGTTCGACCGCACCCTGCGCATGCTGGTGGGCGCGACACTGCTACTGTTCGGCTATCGAAACCGCGACCGAACGATCGGAACGCTCGCATTCGTCGCCGGCAGCGACGTCTTCGCGACCGCGGTGATCCAGTGGTGTCCGATGAACGCGCTGTTCGGCATCGACACCTGCGGCGGCAGGTAATCGGATCGTTCGCTTCTCACCGATACCGCCCGACTCTCGCCAACACCGGCCTCGATCCGACTCGTACGATCGAACTCGCCGGTGTCGAAGACGATGTCGTGTTGCCGCAGGTGAACGACTTCGCGTCGATCGCATCAGCGGCCTCGGCGGCTTTCGCCCCCGTGTGAATCCGGACGTTCGAGAAATCGGCGTCCATCCGCTCCTCGAGCGCCCGTTGGACGGACATGTCGAGCGGCATCCCGCCGCTGCCGATCACGTCCAACAGCTGCTCGGGAACCTCATCTCGAACGGTGTCGGTCCCCTCGAGACTGCGGACCCGGCTTTCGAGGACGGCGACACCGACCCTTCTGGCCAGCCCCAGGGACTGACGGAGGGTACTGAACAGCGTCGCAGTCGCAGGCATCGCTCGAGCCGCCGACTTCCGTCGGAGTCTCCGTCGGAACGATCCAGCGGCTACCCGTCCTTCCAGTGACGGGGAATGTCAAACCAAAATCAATTAGACGATGGGGAGATTCCCCGCTCCTGTGTACGGTGATGCTGTCCTCGACCTCGGACTGTTGGCCCTTCTCGCCGCTATCCTGTATTTCGGCCATACGAAGACGCACCTCGGACCGCATCTGGAGAGCGTCAACCGGTTCCTCGGGGTGCAGTACCCGTACGGAGTTGCCGGAATAGCCGTCGTGGTCGTCGCCCTGTGGGTGGTTGGCTCGTCGTACGCACCGGACTCACGACATCTCGTGGTGGGTACGATCAGTCTCGCCGCAATCGGTGCGGGAGGCGTCGGTATTGCGGTCGGGCTGTCGAACCGGGACCGATGGACGATGATCGACGACGGCGAGGGCGTCGGCTCGAGGAGTACGACGGACGACGGAATCGTGGTTTCCGGGACAGTTACGGTCGCCGATGGAACGGTCGAAGCACCGCTGTCCGGACACGAAGCGGTGTGCTACGTGGCCGAGGTTTCCGAGAAGAGCGGACTGAAGCGCCGGTGGCTATTCCGTGATCGATGGGTGGAGCGACGTCGGTTCTACGTCTCCGGGCCCACCGGTGAGGTGTTGGTGAATCCGGAGGGCGCGTGGGTACTGTTGGAGCGGCGGACGACCGGCGACGTGACGGGGTCGGAGTCGCACCACTCTTTCAGGTTCAAGAACGTCGAAACGTTCTCGCGGGGTGACGACATCGACCAGCGATTAGCTGACGAGTTGGACGAACGACCCACCGTTACGGATCCGAAGAACGGAACGATCGGCGAGACCACCGTCGTCCGCGAGGCGACACTCAAACCCGGGGACGAAGTGACGGTGGTCGGCCACGCCTCGGGGACGGCAGGGCCTGAAGGCTACCTGGAGACTGAAATCGGCGACGGCGGAGACAGGTGCTTCGTAGTAGCCGAACCGCTAGATGAGGCGACGGAGACGTTGCGGTTCCGCGGCCGAACACTGTTGATCGGCGGTGGCGCGGCCGTCGTCGCCGGCGTTGCGTTCTCCTTCCTTCCGGGGTTGCTGTGAAGGCAGAGGGATCGACTACAGCGGCGCGGGAGGAAAACGGCGCGTACGTCCGCCGGGCAAAACGTCGGTGTCCCGGGCCGGGGGGTCACTCGAGGCGGCCGCCGACGAACTCACCCCGATAGACCGTCTCGTCGCCGTCCGTGATCCGTTCCTCGCCGGAGAACCGATCGAGCGTCCCGTCGATCGAACTCAGGTACGCACGGTCGCCGCGTTCGAACCGCGTCGGCCCACGATACGGTCGCTCGGCCGTGGCTCGCTCGAGGGCCGCCCGGAGGAACGCGTAGGTCTCCGCCCGGTCGGCCGCCGGCGTCGTCGGGTCGCCGTAGTAGGTCATCGCCCACACCGGTTCGCCGGATCGGAAGACGACTTCGCGACCGGCGAACGCGGCGAGGTCGTCGGACTTCTCTATGCGCGTGCGGTCGATTCAGGTCGTTCGGAAGGCCCGGTCGCCGGCGTCACCGAGGCCGGGCACGATGAAGCCGTCGTCGTCCAGGTGGTCGTCGATCGAGACCGTCAGCAGGTCGGCCTCGGGGAACTGCTCGCCGACGCGCAACAGCCCCTCGGGCGCGGAGACCGCCGAGAGGACGATCAGGTTCTCCGGGGTCGGCGAGTTCTCGGTGACGTGCTCGAGGACGGTACACATCGTCGAGCCGGTCGCGAGCATCGGATCGGCGATGATCACCGTGTCCTCCTCGGTGATCTCGGGGAGTTTCACGTAGTCGACGGAGATGGGGAACGAGCCGTCCTCGTCCCGGCCCGCCTCCTCGTCTCGACTCGCACTGATGACGCCCTGGCGGGCGCGGGGGAACGCCTTCAGCAGCCCCTCGACGAACGGCGTCGCCGCCCGCAGAACGTTGATGATGACGACGTCGTCGAGCCCGCGGACGCGCTCGCCCATCGTCCCCTCGAGGGGCGTCTCGATCTCGACGTACTCCGTTTCCATGCGGCCGTCGATGATCTCGTAGCCACAGATGCGGCCGAGTTTGACCAGCCCCTTGCGGAAGCTGACCTGTTCGGTTTCGACGTCACGGATCCGCGAGAGCGTGTCCTTGGCCAGTGCGTGGGTGATGAGATAGGCGTTGTCCCGGTCTTCGATCGGCATACCGGCAGTGTGCTCGCCGGATAGTTCATGGTATCGGTCTGCCGTCGGAACCCCGCGGGAGCGTCTCTCGCACGGCTCAAGCCACCATTACTCGTTCGTACGATGCCAGCACGACGCAGGCTCCCTGTACCGCGACGATTCGATCCCGCACAAGCCGGCGTTGAGCGTGGAAACGTCCGAAACGGTGGAGCCGATTTACTCGCGCGATCGGGCTACTGGGCGGTGTCCCATGACGAACGACCAGCACCGCGGGCAGCACTCGAGCGAGCGGGGAACCGGCGCTAACCGACCGAACCAGCCGACGGAACCGAACCGACCGACGGGCGAGATGGATCCTCGAGGCCGACAGCGCGAGTCGGGGGCGCGACAGGGATCGGGGAGTGAGACGACGTCCCAGGGCTCCGGCCGCCGGCAGGCCGAGATGGCGATGCAGTCGCAGAGCCAGCAGTCCGGGATGGGACGGCCCGAGCAGGGGTCGGCGATGGGCTCACAGCCCATGCACGAATCCCAGTCCATGCGATCCGGAACGGGATCCCGGGGCCAGCAGCAGTACGGAACGTCCCCATCCGGTCAGGGTACCCAGTCCAGCCGGGGGATGCAGTCGTCCCAGTCCAGCCAGGGGATGCAGACACCGCAGTCCGGTCAAGGGATGCAATCGCCACAGTCCGGCCAGGGAATGCAGTCGATCCAATCCAGTCAGGGAATGCAGCCGTCACAGTACGGCCAGGAAATGCAAGCGCAGACCCACCAGTCCGGGATGCCGTCGCAGGGCCAGCAGCCCATGGGGGGGCAGTCGGCAGGCATGGGCATGCAAACCTTCGAGGACCACATGACCGACGAACTGTGGATCGCGCTCGAGGACTTCAGCGAACTCTCCCACGTCGCGGCCTGGTGTGCGACGGAGTGTGCGACGGGTGCGCCCGAACTCGGGATCTGCGCCCGGATCTGCCAGGACGTCGCCGAAATCGCCGCGCTCAACGAGATGCTGATCGCCCGCGACTCGATGTTCGGTCCCGAGGTGGCGGATACGTTCGTCCGGATCGCCAACGAGGCGCTCCCGGAACTCCGGCGGTTCGAGGGTCGACACGGCCACATCACGGAGACGATCGCGACGATCGAGCGCACGATGAACGCCTGCGAGACGCTGCTCGAGCAGGTCGGCGGCTCCGCGATGGGGACGAGTGGACAGGGACAGATGCAGTCACGGGGCCGGATGGGGTCCCAGGGCGGCCAGCAGGAGATGAGGATGCAGGGTCAGTCGGGCGGCCGGGGCATGCAGGGAATGCCCGAACAGGGCCAGTACGGCCAGGGAATGAGCGGCCAGCCGACCGGCGGCTACGGCGGTATGTCCGGGCGCTGAACGGACCAGTCCCGGGACCGGGCCGACTCGCGACCCCGTTCGAGTCGTGGCCGGTTTCGCGCCGGCAACGAAGTTTATACCGCTCCGACGCTTAGGACCGCGCCAGCCGAATGGAAGAGAGCATCTCGGGATTCAAAGTTCGCGGCGACTGGGGCGACGTCGTCGAACACGGCGAACGCATCACGCGCGCGCTGCGTGACGCCGGCGTCCACGACCCCGACCAGGCCTACGGGGCCCGCTTCGCCCGCGCGTTCGAGGAGTGGGAGGAGTGGCGACCCAAGGCCCACGAGACCCTCGAGTCGGACGTCAGCGAGAAGACCGCCGATCAGGCGAGCGTCCAGGAGGGCAAGGGCGAACAGGCCGGCAAGGGACCCGACGAGGACATCAAGACCGCCGGCGAGAAACTCTCGGAGTCCTACGAGCAACTCGAGGAGGACGACGCCGAGGCCGCGATGGACAACTGGAAGGAGTCGATCGACTACGTCGCGCGGGCGGCCGACTCCGCCGGACGCAAGGCGCTGCGACGGGTCGAGGACACCGTCTACCAGAACGTGATGACCCAGCTCGCGCCCTACTACTTCGACAACGAACTGGTCAGTGCGAACATCCAGCAGTCGACCCGCGGCGTGGAGGACGGCGAGCAGTTCGTCTTCGAGGTCAACGTCAACGACGACGTGCTGAAAGACGACGTCTCGGAGCTGCTCGCCGAGTACGAGGACGAGGTCGACCGCTGGCACGTCGACGTCGAGAAGGACACCGACGCGGCGGAAGCCATCGAGGGTGCCGAACCGCCGCCGGAACCCGACGAGAATTCGAAGTCGACGACGAACTGATTACTCCGTCGTCCCCTGCTGTCGTCCGCTCGCACCGCCGATTCCGGGGACGGCGACCCGCCGTTCGACCCGGTCCATCAGGTTCGTCGCCGAGAGCACGATCCCGAGGTACACCAGCGCGAGCAGCGTGAAGATCGGCGTGTATTCGAACGTCGACGAGGCGATCCGGTCGGCGCGGTAGTAGAGTTCGGGCACCGTGATGAAGCCCGCCAGCGAGGAGTATTTGATCAGGTAGACGAGTTCGTTCGTCCACGCCGGAATCGCGTACCGCAGCGTCTGCGGGAGCACGACGTGGCGGATCCCCTCGAGTTTCGAGAGGCCGATCGCGCGGGCGGCCGTCAGTTGCCCCTCGTCGACGCTCTCCAAAGCGCCGCGGATGTACTCGGCCTGGTAGGCCGAGCCGTTGATCGTGAAGCCGACGATGGCGATCCAGAAGGCGTAGTCGGGGACGAACCCCTGCCCGACGATCCCCACGTCGTTCAGGGGTACCGCCAGATACGGCGTGTAGTAGAGGACGAACAGCTGGGCGAGCAGCGGCGTCCCGCGGATCAGTTCCGTGTAGACGAGCGAGAGCCAGCGGAACGGCCCGCCGTAGACGCGAAGCACCGCCAACGGGACGGCGATGACGAAGCCGAGGACGATGCTCACGCTCGTCAGGACGACCGTGTACCACGCGCCGGTCGCCAGCGCGGGGCCGATCTCGATCGCGAGGGCGATCCCGTCGACGAGCGAGGCGAGCCAGTCGACCGGCAGTCTGACGGGTCCGAAGGCGAGGACCGATCCCTCGAGCGTCTCGGCGAGGTTCTCGAACGGGGCCGGCGAGAGGAAGCTCTCGCCCGCACCGGGGCCGACGCCCGTGCGGGCGAGCACGTAGTCGTAACCCCAGCGACCGGCCAGCCACGCCCAGAAGAGCGCGAGCGCCCCGAACAGCAGTCGCCGCTCGAGGTCGGCGTTCGCGCCCCGCAGTCGGTCGAGGCCGAGGCCCTTCGAGACGCTCATCGGTCGAGGGCCACCTCCGTCTCGACCGTCGAGAGGCGGGCGTCAGTCATGGCGGATGCTCTCGAAGAACTGTTTCGTCCGTTCGTGCGTCGGGTCGTCGAACATCCGGTCCGGCGGCCCGCGCTCGACGATCTCGCCGTCCTCGAGGAACGAGATCCGTGAGGCGGCACCGCGGGCAAAGCGCATCTCGTGGGTGACGACGACCATCGTCATCCCCTCCTCGACGAGTTCGCGCATCACCGCGAGCACCTCGTTGCTGAGTTCGGGGTCGAGCGCGCTCGTCGGTTCGTCGAACAACATCACTTCGGGATCCATCGCGAGCGCGCGGGCGATGCCGACGCGCTGTTTCTGTCCCCCCGAGAGCTGGGCCGGGTAGGAGTCGGCTTGGTCCGCCAGGCCCACCCGCGCGAGTTCGGCGTCGGCGCGTTCACGCGCCTCGGCCTCGCTCATCCCGCGGACCTGCTTCAGCCCGAGCGTCACGTTCTCCCGGGCGGTGAGGTGAGCGAAGAGGTTGATGTCCTGGAACACCATCCCGATCTGCTGGCGGATCTCGTTCGGGTCGGTGTCGCCGGTCACCTCGAGGTCGCCCAGGAAGATACGGCCGCTGTCGACCTCCGTCAGGCGGTTGAGACACCGCAGCAGCGTCGACTTCCCGCTCCCGCTGGGTCCGACGAGCACCTCGACGTCGCCGCGATCGATCTCGAGGGAGACGCCCTCGAGGACCCGTTCGTCGCCGTAGGACTTGACGACGTGTTCGATCCGCAACAGCGGCTCGGTTCGATGCTCCGTCTCGGGGTCTGCTGGCGTCGTCGGTTCGGTGTCGGTCACGATGTCTCACCCGGAATCGCGAAGGTGTTGCTCAGGTAGTCGAGCAGTCGGTTCGTACCGAACGTCAGCACGAAGTAGATCAGACTCATGAAGAGAATTACCTCCAGTACGGCGGTCGTCTCGTTGATGAACAGGTCCCGGCTGCGTTTGAGCAGTTCCGCGAGACCGATCGCGAACGCGATCGACGTGTCCTTGAGAACGATGGTGAACTCGTTCTGGAAGCCGGGGACGCTCCGGCGCAGCGCCTGCGGGACGATCACGTGCCGGATCGCCTGGAGTCGGCTCATTCCGATCGAGCGCGCAGCTTCCATCTGACCCTCGTCGATACTCTGGAGCGCACCGCGGAAGATCTGGGACTGGTAGGCGGCGCTTCGCAGGCCGAGCGCGAGCGTCGCCGCGACGAAGGGTTCGGGCACGTTCGTCGGAACGGTAAACGGCGTCGGCCCGAGGACGGTGTCGATCCAGGTGAGCGTCCAGCCGACCGCCCCGAGGAGGGGTTCGATCGGCAGGACGTAGAACATGTAGATCATGATGACGATGATCGGCGTCCCCCGCAGCAAGACGCCGGTCTTCCTGACGAACGCACGCGAGTACCCCGAGCCGTAGACCTCGATCGCCCCCGCCGGGAAGCCCGCGAGGAAGCCCAGGAAGATGCTCGTGAACGTCAGCGCGACCGTAATCGCCGCGCCCCACAGCAGGTAGTCGGCGTTGCGGACGACGAACCCCCAGTCCTCGCCGAGTACATCCGCGACCGCTTCCTCGATCGGTCCGGCCTCGAGCACCGCGGCTACGGGCGAGAGCAGCGACGGATCGATCGCGGCCGCCGGCAGGGCGGCGACGGACGGTACGACGAACTCACCTACCATGCCCGGTCAGGTTACTCGTCGAACCACTCCTGGGTGATCTCCTGGTACTGGTTGGACTCCTGGACGGCCTCGATGCCCTCGCTGAGCGCCTGCTGGAGGTCGTCGTCGTCCTGGCGAACGCCGAAACCGTACTCCTCGTCTCGTTCGAAGGTAAACGCGATTTCGACGTCGCGGTCGGCCGCGAACGACTGGGCGACCGGTTCGTCGATGATGATCGCGTCGAGCGTCCCCCGCTCGAGTTCCTGGACTGCGAGGACGTAGTTACCGTAGGAGTCGTAGTCGCTCTCGTCGATCAGCCCCTCGGCGATCAGGTCCTCCTCGACGATGCCCTCGCCGGTCGTTCCCGACTGGGCACCCACGTTGAGCCCCTCGAGGTCCTCGAGTTCCGCCGGCTGCACGTCGCCGCCGGTCTGGACGAGCACCGACTGGTCGGCGCTGTAGTAGGGGTCGGTGAACGCGATCGTCTCCTGACGGTCCTCGGTGATGGTCATCGCCGCGGCGATGACGTCGATGTTGCCGTCCTCGAGCGACGGGATCAGGCCGTCGAACTCGATCTCCTGCCAGCCGGTGAGTTCGTACTCGGTTTCCTCGACCACCGCCTCGAGCAGGTCGATGTCGAACCCGACGAGTTCGCCGTCCTCGACCATTTCGAACGGCTCGAACCCGGGGGCCGTCCCGGCGACGATCTCCATGTCGGAACCGCCGTCGCCGTTGCCCTCGTCTTCGGCGTCGCCGTTACCCTCACCGTTGCCGTCGTCGCCGTTGCCGTCGTCGCCGTTACCCTCACCGTTCCCGTTGGCGTCCTCGAGACAGCCGGCGAGGCCGGCCGTGGCGACGCCTACGCTCCCGGCGAGCTGTAGGTACGCTCTTCTGTCGAACTGTTTACGCTGATCTCCCATTGTTTACCTGATACTGTCCTGGAACCGGCTTATATGTTAAGATCGAACCCGACATTCCGGTTAGATAACCAATAGTTCAACCGGATCGCGTCGTCGGCGACGAGCACAGGTCGGCACACACTTGTAGGGGCCGCTGGTAAGGCCGGGATAGATGGTCGATATCGCGACGCTCGCGACGTTTCTTGTCGCCGCGGTCGCCAGCTTCTTCATGGCCTGGTCGATCGGCGCGGGCTCGAGCGGGTCGACCCCGTTCGCCCCGGCGGTCGGTGCGAACGCGATCTCGGTGATGCGGGCCGGCTTCTTCGTCGGCATTCTGGGATTCGCCGGCGCGGTGTTGCAGGGTGCGAACGTCTCGGAGACGATGGGCGGGGACCTGATCGGCGGCGTCGTGCTGTCGCCGGCGGCGGCGACGCTCGCGCTCGTCATCGCGGCCACGCTGGTCGCGACCGGCGTCTTCGCCGGCTATCCGATCGCCACGGCGTTTACCTCGACCGGGGCCGTCATCGGCGTCGGCCTGGCGATGGGCGGCGATCCGGCGTGGGCGACCTACGGCGAGATCGCGACCATGTGGATACTGACGCCGTTCGTCGGGAGCTTCTTCGGTTACGTGATCGCCCGTTCCCTGCGCGAGGAGCCGGTGCCGGAGCGATACGTGTTGATCGGTCTCGCCGGCGTCGTCGGCCTCCTCGTCGCGAACATCGAGTTCGCCGTCCTCGGACCGCCCGACGGCGGAGCCTCGATCGCACAGTCGGTCGGCGGGATGGTGCCGGCGTCCCGATCGGTCGGCGTCGCCGTCGGAACGCTGGGGATGATCCTGCTCTGGGTGGTGCCGACCGCGATGGGCGTTCGGAACGATCCCGCCAGGGCCCAACGCCGGTTCTTGCTCGTTATGGGCGGCCTCGTCGCCTTCTCGGCTGGCGGGAGCCAGGTTGGTCTCGCCATCGGCCCGTTGCTGCCGCTGTCCGGCGACCTCGGCCTGCCGCTTTTGGCGTTGCTGGTCGGCGGCGGCGTCGGACTCCTCATCGGCTCCTGGACCGGTGCGCCGCGGATGATCAAGGCGATCTCGCAGGACTACTCCTCGCTGGGTCCCCGGCGGTCGATCGCCGCGCTCATCCCTTCCTTCGCGATCGCACAGGCGGCCGTCCTCTTCGGTATCCCCGTCTCGTTCAACGAGATCGTCGTCAGTTCGATCATCGGGAGCGGCTACGCGGCCTCCGGCGCTGGCGGCGGCGTCAGCGCCCGGAAGATGGGCTATACGGTGCTCGCGTGGGTCCTCTCGCTCGCCGGATCGTTGTTCGTGGCCTTCACCGGTTACACGGCCTTCGAGTTCCTGTTCCTGTAGCCGCGAGCGACATCGAACGGCCTTTACCCGATCGGTCGCGAGTTCGACCATGGACGAGGACGCGCCCGTCGATCCCGACGATCCCGAGACGATCCAGTGGCACCGCGACGCGACGACGTCGCGGAGCGTCCGTCTTCTGTGGTCGTTCGGCGTCGGGACGTTCTTCGCGATGATCGCCATCGTGGTCGCCTGGCGGCTGTACGAACTCGCCCTGCAGGGCGGCTTCGAACCGGTCGTCGTCGCCACCGTGGCCGCGATCGCCGTCACGATCCTCTCCCTCGCCGTCGATCCGCGCGCCGAACGCCGACTCCAGTCGCTCGCGACGCGACTCTCGCTGTCCGCCCCCTCCGAACGGGGCCTCGAGCGCGCGATCGACGCCGCGGTCGCGACGCTCGCGATGGGGGTCGTCATCGGCGGGCTGATGGGACTGGGACGGCTCGCGCTCGAGGTCGAGCCCCTCTCGCGGATCGGTCCGGGGCCGTTCACCGGCCTGGCCGCCCTCCTGTTGCCGGTCGCGCTCGTCGCGTTCGTGCTCTCGTCGTTCCTCCGCTCGAGCGGCGTCCTCGACCGTGACGAGGGTGTCCTCTATCTCAGAGATCCCGACCACGCGATCGACCTCGACGTGATCGTCGACGTCTCGATCCGCGAGCTGGGCGACGCCGCCGTCGTCACACTCACGTACGCCCAGCCGGACGGCCAGTACGTCCCCGGGCCGCGACGGATCGTCGTGCCGCCCGCGGTCGCCGACGAACTCGCGCAGACCGTCCGCGGCACCGTCTGAAACGGCTCGAGCGGAACGAATCGGGCGGCAGAACAGCCCCTCACTCGAGCGGTTCGTCGACGTCCGTCAGCTCGGCGTCGCCCTCGCCGTCCTCGTCCTCGGGTGGCTCCTCGAGTTTGTGCAGCCGGGCTTTCATGATCCGGGTGTTCTCGACGGTCTCGACGGTGATGCGGACGCCGTCGTAGGTGATCTCCTCGCCTTCTTCGACGAGGCGGCCGGCGCGGTTGAAGATGAAGCCGGCGATGGTCTCGAACTCCTCGCCCTCGGGGAGTTCGATCGCCAGGGCCTCGTTGACGTCCTCGATGTTGACTTCGCCCCGGACCATCACCGTCCGGTCGTCGAGTTCCTCGATCGGGAGGTCCTCGCCACCTTCCAGGATCTCGCCGACGATCTCCTCGATCATGTCCTCGACGGTGACCAGCCCCTCGGTGGTGCCGAACTCGTCGATGACGATCGCCATGTGCATCCGGTTTTCGCGCATCTCCGTCAGCAGTTCGTCGACGTTCTTCGACTCGGGGACGTGCAGCGTCGGCTGGATCAGGTCGTCCAACTCGAGGTCGTCGCCGTCGGTCTCCCCGTAGTTGAGGTCGCGCACGAGGTCGCGGATGTGGACGACGCCGAGCACGTTGTCGAGGCTGCCCTCGTAGACGGGCACGCGGGCGTGGCCGCTCTGGATACAGGTCTGGATCGCCTCGTCGATGTCGGCGTCCTTGGGGACGGCGGTCATGTCCAGGCGGGGGGTCATCACCTCCTTGACGATGGTGTTGTTGAAGCGGAAGATGCGCTGGAGCATCTCGTGTTCTTCTTCCTCGAGGACGCCCTCGCGCTCGCCGGACTCGATCATCTCCTGGATCTCGTCGCGGGTAACGTACGGCGACTCGATCGCGCCCGTCGAGCCGATGAGCCGGTTGACCTGCCGGGTGAGGTAGTCGAAGAGGACGATCAGCGGGAAGAGCAGGTACTCGGTGGCCTTCAGCGGCCTCGATATCCGGATCGCCCACGACTCGGTGTTCTCGACCGCGTAGGATTTGGGGACGCTCTCCCCGAACAGGAGGACGAGCGCCGTGATGCCGAACGTCGCCAGCAGGACGCCGACGAGGCCCCCGAAGTGGATCGAGAGGATCGCCGTCGCGATCGAGGACATCGCGATGTTGACGATGTTGTTCCCGACCAGAATCGTCACGAGCAGCCGGTGGGGATCGTCCTTGAGTTCTTTGACCAGTGACGCGCCGTCGACCTCGTCCTCCACCATCCCTTCGATGCGGTGTTTCGGGAGGTTGAACATCGCGATCTCGGAGGAGGAGAAGAAGCCGGAGAGTGCGATGAGCAGAGCTACGGCGAGGACGCCGACGATAGTCACCGTCGACTCCTGGATCTCGAGGCCGACGACCGGCACCTCGTGGGTGGCGAGCACGATCTCGAACGGAAGCGAGAACGCCATCAATGGCGACCATTACGGCCGGATCGGTTAACCGTTTACCATTTTCCGGCGCTCGAACCCGACGGGAAGCCGATTTCGCGACCGGGGAGCGCACTCGTCACCGACCTCGGGCGTCGCGTTCGACCCGGCCCGCGGTTCCGGTCGGTTCCACCGGCGACGACACGATTATCCGGCCGCTTCCCCAACGGTCGGGTATGAGCGACGACGATCCGCCGATCACGTTCTACCGGCTACAGGCGTGTCCGTACTGCGAACGCGTCGCCCGGACGCTGCAGGAACTGGAGCTCGAGTACCAGTCGCGGTTCGTCGAACCGCTGCACTCCAAACGGGACGTCGTGAAACGCGTCGCGGGCGTCCGCTCAGTGCCCGTGATCGTCGACGCCAACACCGGCGTCACGATGGCCGAGAGCGCCAACATCGTCGACTACCTCGAGGCGACCTACGGCGACGAGGTCGCGACTGACGGCGGTCGCCCCTCGAGCGCGTCCGCGGGCGCTCACGACGGAGGTGCGGACTGATGCCCGATTTCGACGTCGTCGAACTACCCGCGACCGACCACCCCGCGGCCGGCGACGAAGCGCCCGACTTCACCCGGCCGCTGGTCAACGACGAGTTCTGGGAGGACCGGACGCTCTCTTCGCTGGTGAGCGAGGCCGACGGTCGAACGATCCTCGTGTTCACCCCCATGATCGGCTCGTTCGTCGGCACCTACGTCTGGGGCGAACTCGCCGACCGCGGCTGGGACGAGGCCGACGCGCAGGTCGTCGGCGTCACGATTTCGACGCCGTACGCGATCAAGCGGTTCCTCGAGGAGGAGGAGTGTCCGTTCCCGATCTTCAGCGATCCGAGCAACGACGTCGCCGCGGCCTACGACGTCGTCCACGACCTCGACGGGATGGAGGGCGTCGCGGAACCCCGGCCCGCTTTCTTCGCCCTCGAGTCGGACATGACCGTCGCCGACGCCTGGGTCGCCAGCGAGTGGCCCGACTTCCCGGACTACGACGACCTCGAGGAGCGGTTCGGGCTCGCGTAATCGCTGCGGTGTACAGCGCGTCGGCTGCTCGTTCTCGGCGATGAGCGATGAGTAGAGGCGTGTTTTGTTCGGTGGGTTCGTTGGAAGGCTCGGTGAACCGGAGCGTCCTGCTATCGTGGACACGGGGAGTGGCCACGCCGCTCACGGCTCACTCCGTTCGCCGTTCGCTGTTCCGAGGTGCTCACGTTCGTTCGCACCTCGCTCTCCCCAGCCGATTTCTGCTCACGGCGGCGTTGCCGCCGTCTGCTCGCGGGCCACTGGCCCGCTCGCACGGTATGCGGGACCAGCGGTCCCGCACTATTCGCATGGTTCGCGGAACCTCCGGTTCCGCGCTAACGCTCCCTCCGGTCGCTCATCCACTGTCAGAGCACGCTCTGACAAGCCTTCGTTCGCTTCGTGTCGCGCGGCTGCGCCGCGCGATCAGTTCGCGGGACCTGGCGGTCCCGCGCAGCTCACGAAGACCTCGCGCGATTTCGTCGATCGACCTCGTAATCACTCGGTCGATCGACAGCACGCGCCACCACAGACTGACAGCAGGAATACGGAACGATATCTACACAACCTGAACCGGCCGGTTTCGAAATTCGTGCACGCTCGATGATCCGCACGGGGCGCATCGAGCGGTCATCCCTTCATCGCGCCGCCGAGGGCACCGGCCACCGCGCTCTCGAGCGCGAACAGCAACGCGACGAAGATGCTGGCCCCGGCGATGCCGAGGCCGATCACGCCGGTGGCGATGCCGCCGGCCGGACCGGCGACCCAGCCCGCGAGCGCGACGAGGAGGCCGATCACGACCCCGACGAGGACGCCGCCGATCGCTCCCGCGAGCAGGCCGTGCCAGAAGCCGCGACCGAACCCGCCGCCCGCCATGTAGCCGGCGACGAAGCCGCCGACGAGGCCGGGAACGAGCTGGCCCACACCCGGAATCGCGAGTCCGAACACGCCGAGCACCGTCCCGACGAGGAAGCCGACGACTACCGCCCGCCAATCGGTCATGGTCGGGGTAGGGCTCGAGGGGTGATACGCCCGCTGCATGCAGCGTCTGTCCGCTTACCCGGGCAGGCGACCCGCGCGATCGATGGCGAAGAGGACGACGACGGTCGCGGCGAGGAAGACGGCGGCGACCTGGAACACCTCGTCGTAACTGTGGCCGCCCTCGATGAAGAGCCCGAGGACGTACGAACCGAGCGCCTGCACGAGCATCCACGTCGAACTGAACACGGCGTAGGCGCTGCCCCGCGTCGAGTCGGGGAGCGTATCGAGCAGGTAGGTGTCGATCGCCGGGAACAGCGCGTGGATGACGAGGCCGATGACCGCCGAGAGGACGAGCAGTCCGGCGAATCCCTCCGTGACCGTGAGTCCGAACAGCGTCGCGGCGAACGCGCCGACGACGGACAGCAGGTACGGGACCCGCGGGAGCCGGTCGGCGAGGTCGCCGCCGACGTAGAACGCGGGGATGCCGGCCGCGAAGACGATCGTGAGCAACAGCCCCGAGCGCCGCGGGGAGACGCCTTTCCACTGCATGTAGAGTTCGTAGAAGTTGAACACGCCCTGCCAGACGAACGACGTCGCGCCGACGATCGCGAGCGCCGTGACGATGAGTTTCCACTCCGAGAGCGCGCCGGCGACGAACTGCCGGTCCTCGGCTCCGGCTTCGGGCAGGTCGGTCCGACGGGCGACGACCCACGTGTACGCCGTCACCAGCGCCGCGCCGGCGGCGATGAGCCACAGCGAGAGCCGCCAGTCGACGACGACCGTCACCGCTACCAGCGGGGCCGCGATCACCGCGGCGATCTGACTCGAGGCACCGTGGATTCCCATCACCCGGCCGACGCGTCCGGGGAACAGCTCGCTGAGAAAGGGGTTCGCCGAGACGAAGTAGACGCCCGAGGCGATGCCCATGAGGAACGCGCCGACCATGAGGTGTGCGATGGAGGTCGCCGTCGCGGCGAAGCCGGACGCCACCGCGAGGATCGACCCGGCGGCGATGACGACGTACTGTCGCGGCACCCGGGTAAGCACGATGCCGGTGGGCAATCGCGGGGCGGCGCTGCCGACCCACGCGAGCGTGACGACCAGCCCGACGGTCGCCTCGCCGATCCCGAACTCGCCGATGAGGACGTCCACGAGCGGCGCGAAGACCAGTCTGGCGAGGTTGACGAGGAAGACGAGCCCACAGAGAGATGCGAAGAGTCGACTCCGGCTCACGGTCACCGTTTCCGATAGGTCCTCTCAAACGTTCCGAATCCGGCATCGCAGGGGGTCGAATCGACTCCGCTACCGTGCGGTGGCGTCGCACCCGTTCGAGCGGTCCCGATGCGGGCCGTAACGAACGACCTTTTATGAGAGCGCCGACTACGTACGGGCATGATTTTCGAAGACCTTCCGACGACGCCCACGTCGGAAGAGTTGATCGACAAGGCGTTCTCGCGGGCGGCGCGGGCCGGCAAGGCCAAGGGCGGCCTCGAGGCCCAGCAGTCGATGCTCCAGACGGCCGCGAACATCATCTCGGACAACCTCGAGAACGTCGTGACGGCGTGGCCCGACTTCGCGTACGAGGACGAGGTCCACCCGTTCTACTACGAACTCGCGGACGCGATCCTCGAGTCGACGGCTGGCGCGAACCGGGAGACGACGGGCGTCGACGCGCTCCGACAGAGCCTCTCCGAGGTGATGTGGGCCAGCCGGAAGGCCCGCGAGATCCACGAGGAGTACCAGCCTCGGCTCCGGAAGACCGACGTCGACACCGCACGCAAACACCGCAAACAGGCGTTCGCACGGCTCGCCGACGTCGTCGAACAGATCGAGGCCGACCTGCTGTTCGTCAACGAGGCGCGCAACGCCCTGCGCGATCTCCCCGACATCGACCCCGAGGAGCCGACCATCGTCGTCGCCGGCTACCCGAACGTCGGCAAGTCGTCGTTCGTCAACGAGGTCACCAGCGCCCGCGGCGAGACCGCCTCTTACCCCTTCACGACGAAGGGGATCGGCGTGGGTCACTTCGAAGGGGCGGACTTGTCCGCCGAATCAGAGCGGACCGAACGGTCCGCGATGCGGAACCACATCCGCTACCAGATCGTCGACACGCCGGGACTGCTCGATCGGCCGCCGGCGGAGCGCAACGAGATCGAGACGCAGGCGATCTCGGCGATCGAACACCTCGGCGACTGCATGCTCGTCGTCCTCGACCCGAGCGGCGAGTGCGGCTACCCGCTCGCGTCCCAGCTCGAGCTCCGTGACGACGTCGCCGATCGCTTCGCCGAGGTGCCCGTGTTGACGGTCGCGAACAAGAGCGACCGACGGGAGGTCTGGGACGACCTCGCCGCGGAGATGGACGCCGACTACACCATGAGCGTCGAAACCGGCGAGAACGTCGAGACGGTACTCGAGGCCGCCGTCGAGGCGGTCGACTACGAGCCGGAACTCCCATTCGAGGAGTAACCCTAGGCTGTACGACGAGTTCCTACCGATGATCAGACGGCTCGGACTCCTCGACATGCTACAACTCGCCGCCGGCATCTCGATGGCCGGACCGATGTTCGTGGTGGGGTTCGAACTCCTGCGAACCGGACGGCCGGTCCGCGGCGCTGTCTTTCTCGGGCTCGGTGCGTTCGCGCTGTACTTCCCGACCTACCTCGTGAATCGGATCGGCGGACCGCGAGCCTGGATCCGCCGCCGGCTCGGCCGGGGGGATGCCGACGAGACGGAGAGGGACGACGAGTCGGGGGACGGCAAGTGGTCGCTGCTCGAGCGCTTGCGTCGGTAGTACTCCCACCCGAGTGGGACGTCGCCGCACGTCGTTCCTCGAGCGACTGGACTCGACGAGGTACGGGATCGGGACGTCGCCGATCGCGACCGATCAGCGTTCGACGATGCTGACGTAGCGCAACTCGACGCTGACCTGGCCGTCGCTGTGATCGTTGATCCGCTCGTGTAACCGTTCCGCGAAGCGGGGCTGCGGTTCGCCCGGCGGCCCCCCGATCGTGACGATCACGCGCTCGGGCGAGGTGAACGGATAATCGTCGTCCATGATCACCTCGAACTCGAGCAGCTGGTACTGGGCGAACTCCTCGTCCTCGAGGAGCATCTCGACCTCCTCGCGGGCGCTCTCTTCGAACGACGTGGCGGCGTACGAGGAGTAGGTGATCATTCCCAGGAAGAGCGCGAAGACGCCGACGATCACGATCAGGCCGACGACGCGCTGTCGGAGCCGCTGTTCGGCTTCGCCGACCGAGAACAGATTGTCCGGCCGGTAGCCGGCGTACCACAGCGTCACCAGCCCGGCGAGGTTCACCGAGAGGACGTTGACCAGTACGAGCGCGGTCGCCCCGACCGCGGCCTGGGGTTGTCCCCAGGCGATGGCGATTCCAGCGGCCGCGGCGGGCGGAATCAGCGCCGCGGCGATCATCACGCCGACCAGCGCGACGCCGGTGCCCGTCGCGATGCTGATGATCCCCGCGACGCCGGCCCCGAGCGCGATGGCCAGCGACAGCAGGTCGGGCGCGAGCCGTTCGGCGATTTCGGCCACGCCGCTGATGTTCAGACTCGGCGGGACGATGTTGGTCGTCCGGACCACGAACGCGAACACCGCCGCGGCGACGATGGCGAGGACGACCCCCACCACCTGATACCGGAGGCTCTGCCCGAACAGCTCCTCGTTGTCGAGGACGGTCCCGACGCTCGCGCCCAGCGCCGGCCCGATCAGCGGGGCGATCACCATCGACCCGACGACGACCGCCGGCGAGTCGAGGAAGAGTCCGGCAGTCGCGACGACGGCGCTGACGATCGTCATGATCGCGTAGACCGCGAACGTCGGCGTCAACTCCTCGGCCTCGGTCTCGAGTTCCTGGCGCGAGATCCGATCCGACTCGACGTCGCCTTTCTCGTACTCCTCCCTGAGCGCCTCGAACCGCCTCGAGACCACCGTCTCGGCGTCGACGACGACGGTGTAGGCGTCCTCGTCGACCCCCACGTCCCCGAGTTCGTCGAGGACGGGTTCGACCGCCGGCGAGGGCAACGGGAAGTAGACGACCGCCGTGTACTCCCGGTTGCTGTCCTCGTCGGTCACGACGTAGTCGATCCCCCGCTCGTCGAGCGTCTCGAGGACCGTCTCCCGCTTGCCCGTCGGGACCGTCAGCTGTACCAGTCGCACGTCCGGGGCTGACACAGTCCGGGGACATAATACCGACCATGTACGACGGCCCCGGAACGACGGGTCGCGAGCGCGCCGGAACAGCAGGTATATCCTCGCCAGCGCCCAACCCGGTGGTATGTTCGAGACGCGTCCCGACCGCGACGCCGAGGTCGTGCTGGTCGGTCGCTCCAACGTGGGGAAGTCGACGCTGATGCGCGAGGTGACCGGCCACTCGTTCGACACCGGCGGCAAACCGGGCGTCACCCGCCAGCCCAACCACTACGACTGGGCTTCCGAGGACTTCGTCGTCACCGACCTCCCCGGCTTCGGCTTCATGAGCGGCGTCGACGAGGATCGCCGCGAGCAGATCAAGACGAACATCGTCCGCTACATCGAGGAGTACGCCGATAACATCCTCGTCGGAATCCTCGTCGTCGACGGGAACAGCGCCGTCGAGATCATCGACCGTCACTCCGGCCCCGACGAGATTCCCTACGACGTGGAGATGTTTCACTTCCTCCAGGACGTCGGAATTCCGACCGTCGTCGCCGTCAACAAGATGGACAAGGTCGACGACAGGGACGAGCGCCTGAACGACCTCTGCGACCGCCTCGGCCTCTATCCCCCGTGGAAGCAGTGGACCGAGACCATCGCCCCCATCACCGCGAAACAGGGCCGCATCGAACCCCTGAACGAGGCCGTCCGCCACCACCTCCACGAGCAGGAGCGCGACGACCTCTTCAAGTTCTTCTAACAAACTTTTGCGCTGCGTGCGGTCGCTTTGCGACCAAACTCGGCAAAACTTTGATGAAAAGCCTCCTCCCTCCGTTCCGGCCCTTCGGGCCGTCACATCGGTCGTCGGCCCGCTCGCTCACTGACTCACGGCTTCGCCGTTCGTCTCTCCGCGGCGCTTCGCGCCGCGCTTTCGTTCGCTCGCGGTCGGTACCGGTGCGATGGCCTGCCCTTCCCCGGGGCGCACGACTCTCGTCGTACTCGAGCCGTGCGCCCGGCCGTTCGACGTATGGTCCGGCCGTTCGACGCCGTCACTCGTCGGTCACATGTTCGGGGGCAGGAATATCGAGGTCGGCTGACAGTGCCCACCTACATGACCGACGACTACGAGGATTTACCGCTGGTTTACTCCTGTTCGGGCTGCTCGAGCGCGGCTCAGATGGCGAACGATCTGGCCGTCTCGCTGGACCGCAACAAGACCGCCGAGATGTCCTGTATCGCCGGCGTCGGCGGCGACGTCGGCCCGCTCGTCGAGACGGCGAAAGAGGACCGACCGATCGTCGTCATCGACGGCTGTCCGCTCGAGTGCGCCAAGGCCTGTCTCGCCGACCACGACGTCGAACCGGACCGCCACTACATGCTCGCGGCGGAGGGGGTCCCGAAGGAGTACCACACCGACTACGACGACCAGCAAGCCGAGGAGTTGCTCGAGACGCTGACCGCGGACGTCGAACGGCTGGCCGAGACCGAGGGGGAACTCGAGGCCTGACCGCCGCCGTTCCGGCCGAGCCTGTCGGTCGTCCCGCGTGTCCCTGCGTTCGATTTGTCACGACCAGCAACGGCTACGGTTACAGCGGCGTCTCCGGACGTCTCGCTCGTCGGTATCGGCTTCTGACCTATAAGAAGGGAAGTATATAACCTCCGAGGAGAAACGCCTCCTCACTCGAATGCGTTTCCGGACTCGTCTCGCGTTGCTCGTCAGAACGATCGCTTCGATCGGCGTCCTGTTACCGGTGGCGGTGTTGCTCTGGGCCCTGTTTACGGTCCTGTTCGCGATGCTGCCGCTGCTCCTCCTCGAGCAGTTCCACGTGCTGTCGGCCGTGATGTTCCTCTACGAGGCCAGTCCGGCCATCGACCTCCCGACTCCGTCCGCGCTCGCGGGGGTGTCCCCGGCGATCGTGTTCTCGGTGGCCGTCCTCGCGGTCGCCTGTTTCGTCGGGTTGCTCGTCGGCCGTGACGGTGACCGGATAGGGGTGCGGCTGCTGTACTTCGGTGGGGCCGCCGTTGCCGGGGCGGTCGTCGTCCTCGAGACAGTGGCCGTCCTGTCGACCGGCAATCCGCTACTCCTGTATCTCGTGCTGGTTGGTCTCCCGGTCGGTGCCTACGCCGTCATCCGGTTCTGGCGGTGGGTCCTCCGGAAGGCCATCGGGAATCTCCGGGACGCCGTCCTCGCCGAACGCGTCGACCCCGACGCGCGTCCCGAACTCGAGTCGACCGTCAGACGGCTCGCGATGCAGGCGGACGTCCAGCCGCCGACCGTCGCCGTAATCGACCGGGAGCGGCCGGAATCGTACACGCTCGGACCGTCCACCGACCCGATCCTCGTCGTCTCGACCGGCCTCCTCGAGCGACTCGAGGAGCGTGAAGTGACGGCCGTGCTGGCACACGAACTCGCCCATCTCACCAACGACGACCTGCGCATCATGGAGACGCTGTTGCTCCCGCTGGTGTTCGTCACCGATCTCACCCGGTCCGAGGACGATTCGGACACGCCGCTGACGGACTGGTTCTGCGCGGTGGCGCTGTCGCCGTTCCGGTTCTGTGCCCAGTTCGCGGTCGCCGTCTTCGCCGTCGGCCGGGAACGGGCTGCCGACCACGGGGCCGTAGCGCTCTGTGGTGAACCCGCAGCGCTCGCCGCTGCGCTCGAGACGCTCGACGACGCCCGTGGGACGCCCGAGACGGATCTCAGATCGTGGGAGCGGCGTACGGCTGCGATGGACATCCTTCCACCCGACGAGGCCGCGTCGATCACCGGTCAGTTCAGCACCCATCCCGCGACCGAAACCCGTATCCGGTGGTTACGCGACCGCGCCGCACGATCCGAATCGGAACCCTGAGACCGCCGTCTCGAGCGTGGATCGGACTGCTTACTTTTTACCGCTAAGACGATCGGATCGATGGCCACCTACCGACACTTCGCGATCGCGCTGTATGCGGTGCTCGCTGCGATACCCCCGATGGCGTCCGACTCGTTCGGTGGTCTGGTGGTCCTGGGGATCGGAATCGTGGTTGCGCCGCTGCTCTTGCTCGGCGTCCAGATTGCCGTTCAGGAGCGACTCCGCGGGCGGAGCGAGCAATCGTCGCGATCCCGTCGACAGCGGCTCCGTTTCGTGGCCGTTCCGTGGCTCATCTACGGCGTCTTCGTGACCCTCCTGTACGTCCCATGGCGACCAGTATCGGTCGTGGTGGAGGTCGTACCGATTGCGTATGGAGGTGCCATCGGTGGATACGTACTGTTCGCCGTACTCGAGCGGGTGGTACCGGGTTGATCAGTGGTAGGGACTCGGACGACCGCACGCCGAACGCCCGCCGGCCGTCGCATCGACCGGAATCGTCCGACGTCGTTCTCCTGATCGACCCCGGGTCGACTCCCCGTCGCGTGGTCCTCGAGGGGTGGTTCACTCGGCGTCCGCGGCGGCCCGAATCGCCTCGGTCCCGAACCTGACGACGTTCGCCTGGAGGTCGGCGTCGCGCAGGTCGACCGGGGTGTACCACTCCCAGGCGTCGACGCCGACTTCGCCCTCGGCAGGCGAGATATCGCGATGGGGGACCGTCGCGTAGTAGATCAGGTCGATGTGCTGGTGGCCGACCTGGCCGTCGTGGACGTTGATGTCGTAGAGCATGTGGTGTCGGGGCTCCGGCAGTGGTCTGCCATCCGGCGCGTCGACCGACTCGGGTTCGTCGAGCAGGGTCGGCTCGAGGCCGGTCTCCTCGCGGACCTCGCGACGCCCGGCCTCGTGGGGGAGTTCGTCGCGGTCGACGTGGCCGCCGGGCGGAATCCTGATCCCGAGACGGTCGTGTTCGTGGAGGGCAGTTGCGCCGTCGTTGACGACGTAGACGGTCGCCGTGAAGTGACGCGTCGTTTCCATACCGGCGGGAGGGCGGCGGGGTCCTTGAATCGTCGCCATCCGGGGTGGAACTGGTCGTCCGTCGCCGGTTACAGTCGCTTTCGCATCCGTCGTGCCTCGAGCGCCACGTCGGCACCCAGTTCGAGTTCGACCGTCGCGTTCGGCTCGTACCCCTGGCGGCGGTAGAAGCCGACGGCGTTGCGGGAGGCCACCAGCACCACCTCCTCGAGACCCCACTCTCGGGCGACGCCCTCGAGGCGCTCGAGCAGCGCTCGGCCGATCCCCTGGCGGGTGCAGTCGGGGTGGACGTAGACGGCGACGAGTTCGCCGGTGCCGTCGTCGCGGTCGCTGGGCGCGCAGTCGAGCCAGCCGAAGCCGACGACGTCGCCGGGGTCCGACTCGCGTTCGGCGACGATCACGCGGAGGCCGGCCCCGGAGTCGGTGGGATAGCGCTCGGGATGGACGTTGGCGAGCCAGGCCCGCACCTGCTCGTCGTCGTAGGCGTCGGGCCCTCGTTCGCGGATCGCCGCCGCGTGCACGTCGGCGATCGACGCGTCGTCGCTCGCTCGCGCCTCGCGAATTCGAATGCGTGGCTCGGCCATCAGACGACGCGGTTGTACAGGTCGTCGCCCGATTCGATGCGGTCGACGTTCTCGCGGACGATCTCGCCGACGTCGCGGTAATAGTCCTCCGTGTACGCCGCGCAGTGGGGCGTGACGATCACCTCGTCCATCCCCCACAGCGGCGACTCCTCGGGCAGGGGCTCTTCCTCGAAGACGTCGAGCGCCGCCCCGGCGATGGCGTCGTCCTCGAGGGCGTCGATCAGCGCGGCCTCGTCGACGACCGCGCCGCGGGCGACGTTGACGACGTAGGCGTCGTCGCGCATGGCGTCGAAGACCGTCGCGTCGACGAGGTGGTGCGTCTCGTCGGTCAGCGGCACCGTCACGACCACGAACTCGACGTCGGCGACGGCCTCGAGCAACGCGTCGCTCGCGTACATCTCGTCGAAGGCGGGGTGTGGCTCCCCGGAGCGGCGAACCCCGACCATCCTGACGCCGAGCGCGCCGGCGACCTCCGCGACGCCGCGGCCGAGCGTGCCGGTGCCGACGACGCAGGCCGTCGTCCCGGGGAGGGTGAAGGCCTCGTCCCACGCCGGCCGCTCCCAGCGGCTGTCCCCCTGGTCGGCGACGTGATCGTGTAACCGTCGCGCGAAGGAAAGCAGGTAGCCCGCGACCGTCTCGCCGACGGTCCGGTCGTGGATTCCCGTACTGTTGGTCAGCGCCACGTCGTTGGCCTCGAAGGCGTCGAACGGGAAGCGGTCGACCCCCGCCTGGATCGAGTGGACCCACGCCAGGTCGAGAAACGCCTCGCGGTGCTCGAGGGTCACCACCGCGTCGCAGTCGCCGATTCCGTCGTCGTCGATCACCGCCACGTCGACGGGGAGGTCGGCGAGAAACGCCTCGAGTTCGTCGGGCGGAAACACCTGCGAGACGGACTCGTGGATGCCCACACGCTCGAGTTCGCGTCGCATGGGTTCGTCTACGAGCGTACCGGCGTTGAAGGTTTGCCCGGCGTCGATCGCTCGGGGCTACTCGTAGTAAACGGCCTACGAATGAGACGAGAGCGAATCGGATCGTTCTGCTACGGAAGTGAGGAGAGCGAATCTGAGCGATCTGCTATCGTGGACTCGAGGAGTGGCCACACCCTCCCCAGCCGATTCGCTCCCTTCGGTCGCTCATCCACTGTCAGAGCACGCTCTGACAAGCCTCCGCTCACTTCGTTCGCGAAGACCTCGCGCGGCTCAGTCGTCCGATCTCGTTGTCACTCGATCGGACGACAGCGCGCGCCACCGCAAACGAGATGGATACCGGGTATACGGGGTCGTCTCAGCTGAGACGTACCACTCGTCGGATCGTTTTGGCGGTATACGAACGACTCTGTGGCACCTCCGAACGGCGGCTCGGGGAAAAGTCCTCGTCACACGGGGCTCGGAGGGGGTAACGCGTCGTCACTGCCGCCGTCCGTTGCGAGGCGCTCGAGCGCTTTCCGTCTGTCGCTTCCCCAGCTCGAGCGGTCGGTTACTCCTCGTCACGCCACCCCTCGAGGTCCCGCAGTTCCGCGGCCACGTCGGCGACCCCGTCGGGCTCGAGCGGGCCGCGCTCGGTGACGATCGCCGTCACGCAGTCGGCCGGCGTCACGTCGAAGGTCGGGTTCAGCACGTCGACAGCGTCGCCGTCGTAGACCGCGTCGCGAGCGCCGGACTCGAGGTTCACCTCCTCGCGCGTCGAGACCTTGTCGCTGGCGGCGACGACCGTGACCGGAATTCCCTCGCGGGCGGCGGCGATAGCCGCCGCGCGCGTGCCGGTCTTGTTCACCACCGCCCCGTCGGGTAACACGGTGTCCGCGCCGACGACGACCCGATCGACGTCCTCGCGCTCGAGGACGTGGGCGACGGCCGCGTCCGTGTGGAGGGTGACGGGACAGTCGACGACGTCGTCGGCCAGTTCCTCGGCGACGGTCGTCCCCTCGCAGGCGGGTCTGGATTCGGCCACGAACACCCGCGACGGGTCGCCCCGGGCGAGCGCCTCGCGGACGGTCCCCGACCGCGAGAGGGTCAGCACCCGCCCCTCGATGCGCTCGCCCGCGTTCGCGGCGGCCTCGGCGTCGGCGTCGACGGCGCGTTCGATCCCCGCGACGGCCGACTCGAGGACGGCGGGCGCGCCGCCAGCATCGCGTTCCGCTGCGGCGTCGTCGAACGCGCCACTCATCGCCCGGTTCACCCGATTCCGGAGGACCGCCATCGAGGGGCGGGCCTCGAGCAGTCGCTCGGCGAGTTCGGCGAGTTCGGCACGCTCGCCCTCGGGATCGACGCCGAACTCCTCGCGCTCCGCGACGAGCAACCCGGCGCGGTCCCGCAGGACCTCGAGCGCGCGGACCGAGAGCGTGGCCGCACCGTGCTCGTCGTCGGCCGCGATCGAACGAACTGTCGGGGCGACGCGTTCGTAGGCCGGCCACAGTTCGGGAACCGTCTCGCGCTCGAGCCAGTCCTCGTGGCAGTCGGCGTGATCGTCCCACGCCTCGCGCTCGGCCGCGAGGATCGCGGTCGGCTGGACCCACTCGAGGGCGTCGTGTTCCTCGCTCGGGTCGACCTCGCGGTTCGCGACGTCGAAGAGGTACGGGTGGACCGTCCACTCGCGCTCGAGGTCGTCGTCGGCAAAGGTGATCGGCCGGCCCGACCGGACGAGCGAGACTCTCTCGTCGGCGAGGCCGGTTTCCTCGCGGATCTCGACCCGGACCTGTTCGTCGGGGTCGCCCTCGGCGAAGCCGGAGACGCCGCCCCACTGGCCCCGGTAGGTGCCGACGGCGTCGCTCCGGCGCAACAGCAACACCTCGCCGCGATTCCGGAGGCAGGCGGTGACGACGTGGGTCGGACCCGCGTCTTCGCCCCCGTCCGTCTCCCGTGACTCGTTCATACCCGACTCGAGGGCCGCCCGGAGGGAATCGCTTTCGGGACTGGACGCCCTACGGAAGGGTATGACCACGAGGGCAGCGATCGTCAGCGACACGCACGTCCCCTCTCGAGCGACCGCGATTCCGGACTGGGTCGCCGAGGAGATCGCGGCCGCCGACCACACGATCCACGCCGGCGATTTCGACTCCGTGGAGACCTACGAACGCGTCGAACGGCTGGCGGACGGCGAGTTGACCTGCGCGCGCGGCAACATGGATCCTGCGGGCCTCGATCTCCCGGCAGTGGCGACGGCCACCCTCGAGGAGGTTACGTTCGTCGTCACTCACGGGACCGGATCGCCGCGGACCTGGCACGAGCGCGTGGCCGACGCGGCCCGGAGCGAGGCGGGTTCGGACGCCGTGGCGGTCGCCGGCCACACCCACGAGGTCGTGGACACGGTCGTCGACGGCGTTCGCGTGCTCAACCCCGGCAGCGCGACGGCCGCGAGCCCGGCCACTCACGAGACGATGCTCGTCGCCACCGTCGAGGAGGGGGAGGTGACCGTCGAGCAACGGACGCGCTGATCGATCCCCGGGCGCGCTCGAGCTACGGGGTCGGTGTGTTTTTGACGCCGCTCGCCCACGCTCCGGTATGGAACTCGAGCCAGTGACGGATCTGCCCGAGATCCGTCCCGGCGACGACCTCGCCGCGATGATCGCCGATCGGGCCACCCTCGAGCCGGGCGACGTGCTCACGGTCGCGAGCACGGTCGTCTCGAAGGCCGAGGGGCGGACGGCGGACCTGGCGGACTACCCCGTCAGCGGGCGGGCGCAGGAACTGGCCGACCGGATCGGTGCGGTCGCGGGCGAGGAGAAGGACCCGCGGTTCGCCCAGGCGGTCCTGGAGGAGAGCACCGAGTTGCTGATCGAGTGTCCGTTCATGCTGACCGAGACGCGATTCGGTCACATCTGCGTCAACGCGGGGATCGACCGGTCGAACGTGCCCGATCACGACTTGCTGCTGTTGCCCGAGCGGCCCACCGAGAGCGCCGAGCGCATCCGATCCGGGCTGGCAGAACGGGGCATCGAGGACGTCGCGGTGATCGTCACGGACACCTGCGGCCGCCCGTTCCGACACGGCCAGCGCGGCGTCGCGATCGGCTGGGCGGGGATCCCCGCGAGCCGCGACTGGCGTGGCGAACCCGACCGCGACGGCCGTGAACTCGGCGTCACGGTCGAGGCGGTCGTCGACGAACTCGCCGCCGCCGCGAACCTGGTCACCGGCGAGGGGGCCGACGGCGTCCCCGCCGTCGCAGTGCGCGACTGGGAGTTCGGCGACCTCGAGGGAAGCGACGAACTGTTCCGCAGCGTCGAGGACGACCTGATTCGCCAGGCGCTTCGCGGGTGGAGGTTCGAGGGCTGACCTTACGTCGGCGGCCGTCGTAGAGGCGAGCGATGGCGACGACGTTCGATCCCGGATACGTCTGCCGGCAGTGCGGTCGGGAACTCCGGACCGACGTGACGGACGGGGCGGCCGTTCGCTGCCCCGACTGCGGCCTGCGGATCCCCGTCGTCGAGGGGGTTCCCCGCTTTCCCGTCCCGTCCGGTGCCGCGTCGCCGGCCTCGATTTTCGACCGGCTGGCACCTCTCTACGAGAGTCCGCTCTGGTTCTGGCCGCTCTACCGCTTCGTCGGCGGCCCGGCCGCCCCGCTGGACGACCGCGAACGGATCGCGTCGCTGCTCGACCTCGAGGGCGGGGAGGCAGTCCTCGACGTCGCCTGCGGAACTGGACGGCTCACGCGACGGCTCGCGCCCGCGGTCGCGTCGGTCCTCGGCGTCGACGTTTCGGGGCGGATGCTCGAGCGCGCGCAGCGAACTGCGTCGCGGGCGGGGATCGAGAACGTGGCGTTTGCCCGCATGAGCGCGGACGATCTGTGGCTCGAGACCGACGCGGTCGATCGGGTCGTCTGTAGCTGGGCGTTGCACCTCTTTCCCGACGTCGCGGCGGCGCTCGAGGAGAGCCACCGCGTGCTCCGCCCCGGCGGGCGGTTCGTCGCCGCGACGCTCGCCGAGGCGTACGTCCTCGACCTCGCGCCGGTCCGGGCGGTCGCCCGCGAGGTGCTCGACGCCGAGCCGTTCACGGTTGCGGACCTCCACGACCGGCTTCGAGCGGCCGGGTTCGCCGACGCGTCGTTCGACCGCCGCGGAGCCGCGCTGTTCGTCGAGGCGCGCGCGGCGTAGCAGCCAACCGGGTCGGCGGTCGTCGACGGCAACTCGGATGCCGTGCGCTTCGCGTCCGTACACTGATATCGTACGGCCGATACGGGAATCCATGGTCGAAACGCTCGTGCTACTGCTGATCGTCGTCGCGGCGGTAGTCGTGTTTTCGATCCCCGTCCTGGGTACGTGGTGGGCCTCGAAGAAGCACGAGGAAGACAGTTTGCTCGAGCGGTTGCTCGACCGCTGAAATCGGCCGTCGACGGGCCAACAGGGAGCGCCGGTCGACCGCCGTCGACGGCACCCATCTCCGGTGACGGAGCGCTTTTTACCGCGCTGGCCGAGGCTGGTCGTATGCATCGCCACGAGCTACCGGATCGCGTCGCGATCCGCACCGGCCGCGCCCCTCGACCCCTCGAGCCAGTAGGAGGACCACTCGAGCGTGCCGCGGACGAGCGCGGCGAGACGGTCGCCGCGAGCACCGACCGAACGAAGGCGTGGAGGGACGACGGATGACTGCCGACCGCTCGAGCGCGGCCAGGGATCCGACGTGGGGGATCGAACTCACGCCGGAACACCCGCCGGATCGGATCGCCTCCCTGGCCGCGGACGCCGAGGCGGCCGGCTTCGACCTCGCGTTCGCGAGCAGCCACTACTTCAACCGCGACCCGTTCGTGACCCTCTCGCGGATGGCCGAGGCGACCGCCGACGTCCGCCTGGGACCGGGGGTCGTCAACCCCTACGAGACCCACCCTGTGAAACTCGCCGCCCAGACGGCGACGATCGACGAAGTCAGCGACGGACGCGCCGTCTTCGGCGTCGGTGCGGGGGATCGCTCCTCGCTTTCGACCCTCGGGATCCAGCGCGACCGACCGCTCCGGCGCGTCCTCGAGACGTTCGACGTCGCCCGCGACCTCTGGGCGGGCGAGACGGTTTCCCACGAGGGGACCTTCACCGCGACGGACGCGTCGTTGAACCTCGAGCCCGACGACGGGATTCCGGTTTACGTCGGCGCGCAGGGGCCACACATGCTCCGGATGAGCGCGAAACACGCCGACGGCGTGTTGATCAACGCCGCCCATCCCCGCGACCTCGAGTGGTCGGCCGCACAACTCGAGCAGGGGCTCGAGGACCGACCCGACGAGTACGGGTCGTTCGAGTCGCTAGCGTTCGCGAGCGTCAGCGTGGCAGCGACGGCCGAGGCGGCTCGCGAGGCAGCCCGGCCGCCGGTGGCGTTCATCGTCGGCGGCGCGGCCGACCCGGTCCTCGAGCGCCACGACGTCGACCGCGAGGCGGCGGCGAACGTCAGCGACGCCCTGGAGCGTGGGGAGTTGAACGAGGCGTTCGGCCACGTGACGCCGGCCATGATCGACGCCTTCTGTATCGCCGGAACGACCGAGACCGTCGCCGAGCGGTTCGCCGCGGCGCTCGAGCACGTCGACGGGATCGTGGTCGGCTCGCCCCTGGGGCCGGACCTCGAGGACGCGATCGAGCGCGCGAGCGAGGCGCTCGCGCAGGTATCGTAACTCCGCCGGACGATTCGAACGGGTGGCCGCGTTAACTCGAGGTAAAGAGGCTGCCGATGGCACCCAGCGTGAGGACGCCGAAGACGGCCATCGAGAAGACGATCAGGAGCGTCCCCGCCAGCACGAGCAACGGTGCGAGTCCCTCGCCGGCCGCGATGTCGCCGAAGAGGCTGGTCGCTTCCACGATGTTGTCCACGAGTACGTTCAGCACTGCGGCGGATTCCATATGCGACCCTTTCGACCGGTACTACTTGGCCGTGCCGGTCTCCCGCAGGTGCTGCCGGCCGATTCGTTCGGCACACGGCGTCCGCGGTGTGGCCCGCGTCGACGTGTGCGGTGGCCGATCCCGGTCGGCGTCCGGAGTCGGTATCACTATGCGAACCCCGTTCGTACGCTCGCGTGTGACCGAAGACGCGACGCTCACCGAGTTCCTCGAGTCGGCGTCAGCCGAGAGCGCGGACGCGGCGGACGAGGGCGATGGAACCGACGAGGACGGTACCGAGGCGGGCGTCGACGGCGACACCGACGGGGCCGAATCCGCCGCAGCGACCGCGAACCTCGAGGGGGAGACCGCAAACGCGGACGACGCCCTCGAGACGGACGGGACGAAAACGGAGACGGACGCGAAATCGGGGGCAGACGGGACGTTCGAAGACGACGTCGACGCCGGATTCGAGGACGATGCCGATGCTGGAGAGCCGACTCGGACCTACGCCTGGGGGGAGTACGACTGCGAGCGCTGCGGGGAATCGACCGAGCGCGCCTGGACGGACGACGGCGCGGTCGTCTGTCCAACGTGCAAGGAGTGGTAGCCGCCGATGGTGGCCGGCAACCGACTGCGTACCGACCGATATCGCCCCGATGCAGGGAGACGCCTCCCGAACATTTATATCCGAGACGTGATTCTGTTGAGGTGCAATGGCGAAAGGTACGGTCGCATTCTTCAACGACACTGGCGGCTACGGTTTCATCGAGACTGAGGACGCGGACGAGGACGTGTTCTTCCACATGGAGGACGTCGGCGGTCCTGACCTCGAGGAGGGGCAGGAAGTCGAATTCGACATCGAGCAGGCCGAGAAAGGCCCGCGCGCGTCGAACCTCGAGCGCCTGTAAGCCGATTCAGAAGGGGTATCGTTTTCAGATCGTTACGTGACCAGCGACGGCTCTCCGATTCCGTCGGTGGTCTATGCTTCTTGGAGCGTCGTCGAACGACGGGGAGCGACGGCTCCGATGGCCGACGCTCGAGCATGGTCGGCACAACGCATATATTTCGGTACCGACGATTCGTTATTATGAGCCGCCTTCTGACGGGTACGTACAGCCATCCGGTCGCCACTCCCCCCGCAACCCCGCATCAGCGATGAGCGACGTCGATCAAACCCCGCCGACGGAACTGTCGATGGGTGAGGAGGACCCGCTGTCGGTCTCGGCGGTCGCCGACCTCACTTCGGAGATCCAGACGAACGTCTCGCGCGTGATCGTCGGCCACGGCGAGGTCGTCGAACACGTGCTCACCGCCCTCCTCGGCCGCGGCCACGTCCTGCTCGAGGATGTCCCCGGCGTCGGCAAGACGATGCTGGCCCGATCGATCGCCAGGTCGATCGACTGTGAGTTCAGTCGCATCCAGTTCACGCCCGACCTGCTGCCGACGGACGTCACCGGCGTCAACGTCTTCAACGAGCAGCGCCGGGAGTTCGAGTTCCAGCCCGGTCCCGTCTTCGGCAACGTCGTTCTGGGCGACGAGATCAACCGCGCCCCGCCGAAGACCCAGTCGGCGCTGCTCGAGGCGATGGAAGAGGGACAGGTCACCGTCGACGGCGAGACGCGTTCCCTCCCCCAGCCGTTCGTCGTCATCGCGACCCAGAACGCGGTCGAACCCAACCGAACCTACGAACTCCCGTTCGCGGAACTCGACCGGTTCACGAAGAAACTCCACCTCGGCTATCCCGATCCCGAGGAGGAGTCGGACCTGCTCGGGCGGACCGTCGGGGATCACCCGATCGAGTCACTCGAGCCGGTGACCGACCGCGAGACGCTCGTCCGCGCCCGCCGGACGGTCGCGAGCGTCCGCGTCGAAACTCCGGTCCGGGACTACGTGACCCGACTCGCGGGCTACACCCGCGAACGCGCGGAGGTCGGGGTCAGCCCCCGCGGATCGATCTCCCTCCTGCGGGTGGCACAGGCGCGGGCCGCCGCCGACGGTCGCGATTACGTCGTGCCCGACGACGTGCAGGCCGAGGCCCCGGCCGTTCTCGCACACCGGATCCACACGGCCGACCGCGGGCGCGACGGTGAGACGGTCGTCGCCGATGCCCTCGAGCAGGTTCCCGTCGATCCCGACGCCTGAATACCGATGCGACCCACTGCCAGAGGCTGGGCCGTCGTCGCCGTCGTCGTCGCCGCGCTGGCGACGGGGTGGCAACACGGCCCTCGATCGCTCAACGCCCTCGTCGCGCCGCTGCTCGTCGTAAGCGTCGCCGCCGTCGCGATCGTCGCGATCGCGGACAGGCCCACCGTGCGGCGCTACCCCGTCGACGACGGCTTTCCCGGCGACCGCCGGACCGTCGCGGTCACCGTCGAAACCGATCGAGCGATCGCCGCCACCGTCCGCGACGGCGTCGGTCCCGTCCTCACGCCGGTCGACGGCCCGGCCCGATTCGAGACGACCCTCGAGGGGCAGACGCGCCTCGAGTACGACGTCCGCCTCGAGGGGCGCGGGCGACGGGCGATCGGCCCGCTGTCGATCACCGTCACCGACGTCTTCGGGCTCGTCTCGCGACGGTTCGTCTACGAGGAGACGTCGCCGGTCGTCGTCTACCCCCGCGTCTACGAGGCCGACGGCGCGGCCGCCCGCCAACTTCGATCTCGGGTCGAGACGGCGTTCCGGGACCAGCGCGACGAGTTCGACCACCTGCGGGCGTACCGTCGCGGCGATCCCATGCGCGACGTCCACTGGAAAGCCAGCGCGAAACGGGCGGACGAGGACCTCGTCGTCGCCGAACACGTCGCCGACGAGGAGGCCGGCTCGGTGACCGTCGCTGCCGAGGGGGCGGCCGCCAGCGCCGACGAGTTCGCCACCGCCGTCGCGACGCTCGTGACCTGTCTGCTCGAGCAGAACGTGGCCGTCGGGCTCGTCCTCGAGGGTGAACGCCGGCCGCCGGCGACCGGCCAGGACCACTACCGGGCGATCCTCGAGTCGCTCGCGACGACCGACGGCAGCGACCTCGAGGCCCGGGAGCGAACCGCCGGCGACGTCTTCGTTCGAACCGACGAGAGCGGCACGACGATCACGATCGGGAACACCGACGTGGCGTTCGAGACGCTTCGGGGAGCCGCCGACGCCACGCGGGCGAGTCGGCTCGCGGGCCTGGAGCCGCGTCCGTCGTCGGAGACGGCCGCTACACCGGAGGTGAGCGTATGAGTACCGGAACCGGAACCCGTCCGCGCGAGTGGTTCGGATCGCTCGAGTTCGACCGCGGCGGGGGCACCTACCGACTGCTGGCGATCGGAAGCGTGCTGGTGCTGACGGCCTCGTACGTCAGCGTGTTGCGCGAGGTGACCCGCGTCGTCGGCGGCACGGGGACGCTGTTCGCCATCGTGGGCGCGTCGCTGCTCGCGGCCACGATACTGGCCCGGACGATCCGTCCGCGGACGGCCGCACCGCTGGCGATCGTCGCCGGCGTCGGCGGCTTCGCCTACTACCTCGAGATCGCCGGCGTCGGCGCGGACGTGGTCGTCTCCGCGCTCGACGAGGTCGTCGCGGACACGCTGACGCTCGCGACCGGCCTCCCGCTGCTCCAGATGATCGAGGCGGGAACCTGGACGATGGCGTTCGTCCCCACACCCGTGTTCCTGTCGTGGTACCTCGCCCTGCGCGGGCGGTACGTCTCGAGCGTGATCCCGGGTGGGATGGCACTGTGTTTCCTCGTGTTGACCGGCGATGCGGGGACGACGGTCACCCTGGTCGGAACGCTCGCGGCGCTCGCGACCGTCGGCTTCGGCGACCTCGCACGGCGGGACGGGTCGATCGCCCAGGTGGATCTGATCGCCCTGCTGTTCGCGGTCGTCATCGTCCTCTCGCTGGGGGTCGGGGTGACGGTCGTTCCCGGCGGGTCGAGCGGGCCGGCGACGGCCGGCACGGGACCGGACACGCTCGAGGGGGCGATGGACCACTCGCCTGATCGATCCGGCATCGCGGGATCGGTCGACCTCTCGCCGGAACCCCGGTTCACCGTCCGGACCGACAGGCCGTCCTACTGGCGGACGGGCGTCTACGACCGCTTCACCGGCGACGAGTGGCTCCGATCCGGCCAGGAGACCGATCTCGGCCGGCTTCCGGTGCCGGCGGGCGAGCACGAGCGGGTCGAACAGGCCATCCGGGCGGAGACGGACCTGGGCGTCATGCCCGTCGCCCCCCACCCCGTCTCGGTCGACGGCCCGGCGGCCCGGGATGCGACGGTCTCGACGCACGGCCAGATCCACACCGACTCGGTGCTCCGCGAGGGTGAGACCTACACCGTCGAGAGCGCGGTGCTCGAGCGCGATCCCGAGCGACTCCAGCGTGCCGGCACCGACTACCCCGACGAGATCGAGAGCCACTACCTCCAGCGACCCGAAGCCACTTCGAGCGCGTTCGACGAACGGACCGCGACGATCACGGGCGACGCCGAGACGCCCTACGAGAAGGCCGTCGCCATCGAGAGCTACCTCCGCTCGGCGAAGTCCTACTCCCTCGACGTCGAGCGGCCCGACGGGAACGTCGCCGAGGCGTTCCTGCTCGAGATGCAGGAAGGCTACTGCGTCTACTACGCGACGACGATGACCCAGATGCTCCGCGCGGAGGGCGTGCCGGCCCGCTACGTGACCGGCTACACCAGCGGCGAACCGATCGGCGACGATACCTACCTCGTCCGCGGCCTCGACGCCCACGCCTGGGTCGAGGTCTACTTCCCGGAGTACGGCTGGGTCCCCTTCGAGCCGACCCCGCCGTCGGACCGCGACGCCGTCCACCAGGAACCGCTCGACGATCCGTCCGTCGACGACCTCGAGATGCCCGCGGAGACGCCGTCGGAGGACCCCGACCCGGACCGCGAGGCGTCGACAGGGGACGAGGACCGCCCGTTCGAGGAGAACGGGTCCGAGACCGATCCGCCCGAGGTCGACGATCCGCCGGTCCAGACCGACGACCCGGTCGAGGGCGAGTCGAACGAGTCGGCCGTGGTCTCTCAACCGGACGAGGGCGACGGACTGAGTCTCCCCGTGTCGGTTTCCCGGGAGACGCTCGCGCTCGCGGCCGTCGTCATCGCCGGCTTTGCCGCCGGCGTGCGACGGACCGGCGTGACGGCCCGCGCCCGGGAGATGCTCGCTCTCTACTGGCACGGTCGTCGCCACGACCCCAACGCTGACGCCGAACGCGCGTTCCGCCGCCTCGAGGGCCTGCTCGCCCGCGAGTACCGGCCGCGCCGTCCCGGCGAATCCCCCCGTGCCTACCTGCGGGCGCTCGAGCGCGAGGCCGACGCGGAGCCGTCGAGCGACGGGCTCGCGACCGACGATCGGGTACAAACCGTGCAGGCGTGTTACGAGCGCGCGGTCTACGGCGGGGGCGTCGACCGTGGCGAGGCCGACGCGGCCATCGCTGCGGTCGACGAACTGGCCCGCGAACGGCTCCCGTTCGTCGGCGAAGACCGATCCTGACCGATCGATGGGTCAAAAAGAACCGCACGACGGCGTGTGGGTCCCGATAGTGTTTAATATGGCCATTTCGTAGCAAGGAACGTAATGTCGGAAGTCTGCTCGACGTGCGGGCTGCCCGAGGAACTCTGCGTCTGCGAGGACGTGGCCAAGGGCCAACAGCAACTCAACATCCGCATTGACGAGCGCAGATACGGTAAGGAGGTAACGATCATCGAAGGATTCGATCCGAAGGACGTCGACCTGGACAGTCTGTCGTCGGATCTCAAGTCCAAGTTCGCCTGTGGCGGCACCGTCGAGGACGGCCAGATCGAACTCCAGGGCAACCACACCGGCCGCGTCGAAGATTTCCTTCGGGACCGCGGCTTCAACGTCGCGTGATCTCAGCCCGCCGATGATCTGAGACGACTTCCGAACGCCACGGCCGTCTCGCGAATCGCCTATTCACTACCGCTTTTCGCTCCGGAGCCGGGACTGTAGCGTCCGCTCGGTGGTGACAGCGGGTGCCTCGTCACGCCCGTTCCGGTAGTCGACCTAGCGGCCAGCCCCGGACGGTCGCCGGCTTCGAGAATCGTACCGATTCGGTTTAGGGTCGGCTGTGAGTAGGTTCGCTCGAGATGGCCTCCGACTCGACTCCCGACCGCCGGACCGTGCTGCGAAGCGCCGGCGCGGCGATGCTCAGCGGAACGCTGGCCGGCTGTATCGACTCCCTGCCGTTCGGATCGACCGGCGCGAACGAACACGTCGTCCTCGAGACGCCCGCGGACTACGACCGAAACGCCGAACGGGACCTCCCGCATCCGATTCACGGCGAGGAACTGCCCGAGGCGACGGTGCCGGCCCCGCTCCAGGACCGCGAGGTGTCGGTCCGGGAGTTCGTCGGCGATCGCCACGTCATGCTGACGTTCGTCTTCACGCGTTGTTCGGAGGTCTGTCCGATGCTGATCGAACCCCTCGTGCACGCGCAAACGAAATCGATTCAGGAGGGGTTCGCCGACGAGTTCGCCTTCCTGGCGACGACGTTCGATCCCGAGTACGACACGCCCGAACGCCTCGCCGACTACGGCGAGGAGCGCGGCGTCGACTTCGACGCGGGGAACTGGTGGTTCCTCCGCCCCGAGAGCCGGGAGCGGGCCGAGGACGTCACCGAGGAGTTCGGCGTCGTCTCCCAGTACAACCCCGAGGAGGAACGCGAGATGGAGAACATGGCCTGGATGCACAACAACGTCGTCCTGCTGGCGAACGCCGATGGCTACGTCGAACGGGCCTACACGAAGGATCCACCGGCCCCCAACACGGTCCTGGACGACGTCGAGACGCTCCACGAGCGGTGGTGAGCCGGTAGTCGCGCTCGAGTCGGGTCGGGGCGGTTGTATCGCGGTTTCCGTCGTTTTCGAGGCCCAGCACGACCGTCGAATAGCAGTAGCTGAAACGACGGGTTCCGTGTCCGGATCGGTCGCGAACCTATCGTCCCATAGGTGACCTTACTGCAGTGGCGCGCGCTGCCGTCCGGTCGAGGGAAGCGAGGGATGAGCGTAGCGGATCCCTCGGAAAGCGAACGGGGAACGAACGCGAGGGATGAGCAGAGCGAATCCCTCGGAAAGCGAACGGGGAACGCAGTGACCCGTGAGCCAGTGACCCGTGAGCCAGTGACCCGTGAGCCAGTGACCCGTGAGCCAGTGACCCGTGAGCCAGTGACCCGTGAGCCAGTGACCCGTGAGCGGCGTGGCCACTCCTCGTGTCCACGATAGCAGAACGCTCTGGTCTGTTACCAACTCCTTTTCAGCTACCCGATCGTAAGCAGTTGCGCGAAATGGATCAACTGATCCTCATTCAGTTCCGAGGCCGGCGAACGAGCCCGTAGTCCCCGCGTCTCCGCGAATTAGAACGGCGATTCGACGTCGGCTTCGTCGTCGCTGTCGCCGTCGTCCTCGCGGACGAGACCGAACTTCAGGCCGTACTTCTCGAGGCCGCCTGCCATGCTCTCGACGGTGGCGTCGGCGGTCCCCTCGTAGGAGCCGATCAGCTGGGCCGCCTGGACGCTCGCCTTCCCGTGGGGACAGACCGTCACGATGTGGTCCTCGCCCTCGAATTCTTCGACGCGCTGGGTGAGTTCGTGGAACGGAACGTTCTCGCTGCCGGGGATGTGACTGTGCTCGTAGGCCGCCTCGTCGCGGATGTCGACGATCCGGACGTCCGCGTCCGACTCGAGGAGGTCTTTGACCTCGTCGGGTGAGATTTCGCCGTCCATTACCGGCGGGTTCGAACGCCGAGGGAATAAGGCCACGGTTCGGGCCGAGGTCCGTCGGACCGCTCAGAACCCGTCGAGTCGCGTCTGCCCGCTCGAGCCGTCCACACCGGCGAGTTCAGCCGCCCGCTCGAGGGCCGCCTCGAACGTCTCCGCCTGGCTGCGGTCGTACAGCGTCGCCGCGGGGTGGACGCAGATCAGCACCCGCCGTGGCTCGCTGCCGATGCGGACGTCCTCGAGACTGCCGGCTTCCTTCGTCACCGCAACGGAACGCTCGAGGAGGTGTTCGCTGGGAACCTTGCCGAGCGTGACGATCACCTCGGGATCGAGGCGGGTGATCTCGGTCTCGAGGTAGCCCCGACAGTGTGCGAGTTCCTCGTCGGTCGGATCGCGGTTCTCGGGCGGCCGACAGCGGACGCAGTTGGTGATCCGGACGTCCTCGCGAGCGAGGCCGACGTCCCGAAGCCCGTCGTCGAGCACTGTGCCGCTGCGGCCGACGAACGGTTCGCCCTGCTCGTCCTCGTTCGCGCCCGGCCCCTCGCCGACGAACAACAGGTCGGCATCCGCGGGGCCGGTCCCGTTGACGATCCGACTGCGGGACTCGACGAGCGCCGGGCACCGCTCGCAGTCGGAGACGTGGAGGTCCTCCATCTCGCTCATACCGATTCCGTGCGGGGGACCGGTACTACGTCTTTCGGGTCGGCTACGCGCGAGCGGTCGACTCACTCGAGCGACTCGCGGTACCCGTCCCCCGCACCCGCCGCCACGCTCGCGACGCGAATCGGCTCCGGCCGGCCGCCCTCGAGGGTAACCGAGCGGACGACCTCGACCGCTTCCTCGCGGTCACAGCCCAGGTAACGGACGTAGACGGTCTCGTCGCCGACCGACACGGCGTGACGCTCGGGCAGCGAGCGATACGTCTCGAGTCGTCGCTCGAGGGCGTCGCCCGAAAACTGCTCGCGAAGGGCGTCCTCGAGGCCGGGACTGTCCTCGAACGTCACGGCGAGGGTCGGTCGCTCGGCTACGGCGTGGATTCGCGCGAGGTCGAGAACGTTGTACCAGGCGGGCGCGACAGCGCCGAGCAAGAGCGCATGAACGTCGGGGCGGGCGAGATCGTCGACCAGCGAGACGACCGCGTCGGTCGCGTCGGTGCCGCCGACGGTACACGAGTCGTACCCAAGCCCGTCGAGGATGCCGTCGCCACGGACGACGGCCCCGGCGAGCGTGCTCCGGTCGGAGCGCCCCCGATACGACTCGGCGATGCCCAGCGCCCGCGCCCCCGTCTTCATCAGGAGTCGTCGTCTTTGATCTCCTGCAATCGATCGAGCAACTCGTCGCTGGAAGCTCCGTTTTCGAACTCGATGGTTCCTTCGTGGCTGTTCTGTCCGGATTTCACAGCGTCGTCGTCGTCAAAATCAGCGTCTACTTCCTGTTGCTCGGATTCGTCGTAGCTCCCGAAGCCCATGCAAGTGGTACTATGCCCCAGTGGTTCAAAAATTCCTTGGTCGTGAGTTTATTTCAGTTTTCACAACACGAATGTCATTATAACCATCATATCCGGGAAATACGCTCGCCTATGGCGGGACCTCGACAGCCGACGGCACCGTTTTTGGGGGCGGCGGCCGAGTAGCCGGTTATGGAGGTTACCCACGTCACCGAACCTGCGGAGACGTTCACCTGTAACGCCTTCCTCGCCGAGGGGGAACGGACGACGCTCGTCGACGCCGGGGCCTGGGACGGCGTCGTCGAGGAGATTCGATCGCACGCGGACGACGTCGACGCCGTGGTGCTGACCCACCAGCACGGCGATCACGTCGCCCAACTCGAGGCCGTCGTCGACGCCTTCGATCCCGAGGTGTACGCCTACGACGACCACCCGGCCAGAACGCGGGCGCTCGAGGACGGTGACACCGTCACGATCGGCGACGAGGCGTTCGACGTGGTCTACACGCCGGGCCACGCCGACGATCACGTCTCGTTCGTCTCCGAGAACTCGCTGTTTTCGGGCGACGTGGTCGTCCACGACGACGGCGCGTTCGACTACGGCAGTTTCGGACGGACCGACATGGTCGGCCAGTCCCGCGACCGCCTCATCCAGAGCATCCGGGACCTCCTCGAGCGCATGCCCGAGGGCGTCGAGCACATGTACTCGGGTCACGGCGGCGTCTTCCACGGCGACGTGCGGGACGTCGTGGAGACGGCCCTCGAGCGGGCAGCGAAGCGGGAACCGAAGTATCCGGACGAGTGACCGCGAACGACCGTCGGGAGTGAGCGGCTTTTTGGTCCAGATTTTTGCGCGAGGGGTGAGCGACCGCTGGGAGCGAACCCGAGCGGAAAAAGGTGGGTCTGAGACGGCGCTCGAGCGGGCGGCAAAACGGGAGCCGAAGTATCCGGACGAGTAGTCCGCGAGCGACACGACCCCTTCGTTAACGGCTATCGGAGCAACCGCTGGTATCCGGAGCGAAAAAACGCGTCGAAAAGCGCCGGATGCGAGCGCGTTCAGTCGTCGCCGGGGGCGGCCGCGTCTTTGGCGACGTCGGAGGTGTCCTCGAACCAGTCGTCGATGTTTTCGGCGACGTAGTCCTTGCCACCCCAGCCGAAGGCGACGCCGATAGCGATGGCGGCGGCAAGGCCGGCGGCGTAGGCGAAGGCTTCGGCGAACGTGTGGAGGACGCCGGCGTTGATCCCGTCGATCGTGTCGAGGCCGATGACGATGACGACGAAGTAGAGGATCGCCTTCGTCGCACCGCTCAGCGCGGGGGTGAACTGGTTGGCGACGTCGGATTCGCGGACCTGTTCGGCGGCCCAGTTCGCCACGAAGAAGCCGATGAAGAGGACGAACAGGCCGAGGACGAGGCCCGGAACGTAGCTCAGGAGGTCCTGACCGATGTTCGTCACGTAGACCAGCGAGGTGCCGGCGGCGCTGTACATGAACCACTCGACGGCCACGAGGAAGGCGACGACGACGAGGTAGGCCTTGAACAGGCCCGCGAAGGTCCGCGAGACCCCGTCCTCACCGTCCGGGAAGACGGCCGCGAACGGCGTTTCGCGGACCTTCTCGTCGAGTCCGATCTGACGACCGGCGTTCGTGATCGTCGGCTGGAGTTTTCGACCCAGGAACAGCCCCGCGTAGGCGATCAGGACCATGCCGATGACCGTCGGAATCAGGTCGATGGCGGTGAGGAGACTGTTCTCGATTACAGCGGCGATCCGGTCGCTAAACGACGGCCCCACAGTCGGCTCCATTACCGCTCACCTCCCAGCGACGCGAACAGTTCGATGTGCCGTTCAGTCAGTGTTACTAACTGCTTCATACCCGGCTATTGGAACCGGGGTAATTAGTATCTTTGATTTGATGAAAATACGACCCCAGTTCGCGTCGGCGAGCTGGGAGATGCGCGACGCCGATGGAGCCGACGCCCGACTCCGGCCTCGAGCCGACGGCGACGTAGCGAACGAACTGTCGGAGAACCGACCGCTCGAGCCGCGATCAGGCTGCGCGCGGTTCCTTGGCCTTGGGACGGAGGTTTCCGTAGCCGCACTTGCGGCAGGTGTCGGCGCGTTCGGGGTTGCGCGCGTTACAGCGCATGCAGATCATTTTCTCGAGCGTCCGGTCTTCTGCGGCGTCGAAGCGTGCCATATCGCTCCGTTGGCCCGTGGCGCATATAACCGCTGTGGTCCCTCGACGCGTATCCTCTCGCTCGCTATCACTCGTCGGCGAGATAGTCGTCCTGGACGGCGACGACCTCGCTCGAGTCGGTACACTCGCTGTACCGGCGCAGCGGCTCGGCGTTCATCTCGAGGAACGTCTCGCCCCAGCGAAACGGCTCGAGCAGCTCCTCGGCCCGTTCCCGGGCACCGAGGATACAGCACGCGCCAGCCAGCGCCTCGACGGTCGTGAGGCGGAACGGCTTCCCGAAGTTGACCGGGTTCGCGGCGACGAGGAAGGGGAGCGCCCGGTGGACGCCGTTCATCCGGAACGAGGCGGCCTCGGCCGACTCCCACGAGCAGTCGAGTGCCACGAGGGTCCCTAGCCCCTCGTCGGCGTCGGCCGGCGAGAGCGCCTGCTCGGCGTGAGGGTTGAGGACGATCCCGTAGGGCACCTGCCCCATCGAGCGGTAGAGGGTCGCCTCGTCGAACCGCTCGAGGCGGCGCGCGGTGCACTTCTCGGGGTCGTCGTCGCCCTCGTAGTAGACGTGACACTCCACGTCGGGAGCTACGGCGGGAGCGGAAAAAAGCCAGTCGATGGGCGAGCGCGAGACTCGATCGCTCGCCCCGTCGGGTCACTCGTGAAGCCGTTCCCCGCGTCCGAGCCGCGTCGCGATCGAAAACGTCTGCTCGGCCTCGCGGCGCGTCGGGAAGTGGGCGGCCATGTAGCGGGCCGTCGCGATCAGCGGAACCCGGCGGCGTTGCTCGAGGTCGGCGCTTTCCTCGGCCTCGAACCGACGCTCCCCGACGCGGTCGAACCGGCGGAACGCCGCCTCGACGTTCTGGAGGGTGTGGAAGTCGGCGTCCTCGCGCAGGAGGCCGTGTCCGAGCGTCCGCTTCAGCGCCGCCGGGTCGCCGCCGCAGTCGAAGAACTCTCCGACGAGCCGCCCCGCGCGGTTGACCTCGCCGTCCGCGTCGAACGTCTCGAGCAGTTCCTCCCGGATCGCGTCCGGATCGCGGCCGGTGTCCTCGCCAGGTTCGGGGACCCGCGCGGGCGGCGTGTTGAGGAACCGATCGAGGTAGACGCTCAGAGCGGCGTCGAAGACGGCCCGGTAGAGTTCGACCGCGTCGGTTCGGCGGGTCGCTCCCTCCACCGCGTTGGCGTAGGTGAACGTGTGGTGGACGGTGTCCCAGTCGCCGAACTCGTTGGCCGTGCCGAACTGCGCGACCCGGGTCGCGGCGGCGTGGGCGACCGCCGCGGCCAGATCCTCGGTCGTCGCACCCGCCCGGACCGCGCCGGCCAGGGCGTCGACGATCGCGTCGGGGTCGTCCCCCAGCAGCGTCTCCTGGAAGTCGGCCGGCGGCGACCACGTCGCGCCGTCGCCCTCGCTCGCCAGCGCCTCGAGGCCGCTCGTCTCGGTCACGTCGCCGCCGTAGACGTCCTCGAGGAGCGCGACCAGGTCGACGGGCTGTCGCCAGGCCGACTGCTCGTCGCTGCGATCGGCGGTGACGAGCGGCTCGACGAGGCTCGCGAGCGCGTCAGCGGTGTGGTCGTCGTCGACGTGATCGAGCGTCTCGAACGCCGTGTTCGCGAAGTCGAGGACGTGGCCGGCCGAGAGATAGGGGTGATCCGTCGCGGCCGCGAAGACCAGTTCTGCGAGTTCGGCCTCCGAGCGGCCCGTCGCCACGGCGGTCCGCAAGCAGCGCTCTGCGCCGTCGGCGTCGCGCAACTCGACGCAGTCGCGGAACCAGGTCTTGAGGCGGTCGAATCCGACGGCGTCGGTCGACAGCGCCGGCTGCTCGAAGTTCGGCGTTTCGCCGGCGCAGTCGTTCGCGACGTACCTGACGCCGGTGTACAGCGCCCGCTTCCGGTCCCGCCCCTCGAGGTCGTCGATCATGTTCGCCATACAGCCGAGGACGGTGAGCCCGCGCCCCCAGCCGGCGTCGCGGTACTGCGTCCCGAACGCCAGGGTTCGGGCGACCGGGTCGCGGTAGTCGACGCCGGCGTCGAGCAGTCCGATGGTCGCCTTCGCGACGACCAGCCGCAGGTTCTCCTCGAGCCCCGTCCCGAGCCGGTCGGCCCAGTGCTCCGCCGGCGGCAGCTCCCGGGCCGGGGTCGGGTTCACGTAGACGGTCCCGTCGCGTACCTCGACGGGGTAGGTCTGGACGTCGTCGGCCCACGGGTCGAACGTGTCGCCACAGGAGAGTTCGAACCGGGCGTGGTGCCAGTGACAGGTGAGGATCCCGTCGTCGACGGTGCCCTCGACCAGCGGGAACCCCATGTGGGGACAGCGGTTGTTCACCGCCCTGACCTCTCCCTCGTGGTGGAAGAGGGCGATCGGCACCCCGTCGACGCTCGTCAGTTCGCGGCCGCTCTCCTCGAGGTCCGCGAGCGGAACGACTTCGTGGAAGTCGTCGGCTGTTGCCATGGGATCACACACGACGGGATATCGTGTAAGGGTTCGCTGAACTCAGTTCCTGTAACCCTCCCGATAGTTGAGTCGCCGGTTGGGCCGTCGGACGAGTACCACGCTTTTGCCCCTCGAGCCGAAACCACCCGCGTATGGACCGGGTCGCCCTCGTCCGTCGGTACTACGACGCGCTCGACGAGCACGACTACGCGGCGCTCGAGTCGATCCTCGCCCCAGAGTTCCGCCAGCGCCGGCCGGATCGGACGTTCGAGGGGCGCGAGGCGTTCGTCCGGTTCATGCGCGAGGAGCGCCCCAATCCCGACACGACCCACGAACTCGAGGCCGTGATCGGCGAGGACGGGCGGGTGGCCGCACGCGGTCGCGTGCTGGACGGCGACCGGGTACTCTTCGCGTTCGCGGACTTCTTCGAACTCGACGCCGGTCGGATCGTCGCGCTCGAGACCTACTCTCGATGACGAATCGGAGCGTGCCGCGTTAGGTGGTGACGAATCGGAGCGTACTGCGTTTGGTGTGACGAACTGGAGTGTTCTGCTATCGTGGACTCGAGGAGTGGCCACGCCCTCCCCAGCCGATTCGCTCCCTCCGGTCGCTCATCCCTCGCGCGACTTCGTCGATCGGCCTCTCAGTCGCTCGGCCGATCGACAGCGCACGCCATCGCATAACGCACGATAGCGATACGGCCTGTACTGAGGGGCAATTCGATCGAACGTAGTTGCAACGAACTCCCGTACTGGTTTCGGTGGTTTCCCGAGGCGCGAGTGACGATGGTGGCTATCGACGGGACCGCGTTTTTTGCCGCCGGTTCCCGTAGTGAGGGTCGTTCCGATGGCCGACTTTTCACGCACCCACGCGCTGCCGGGCGAACCGACCTCCCCCTGGCTCGCGAGCACGTCCGAGGAGACCCGGGAGGCGGATGTAACGCGACTCGAGGGGACCGATTCGGCCGACGTCGCCGTCGTCGGGGGCGGCATCGTCGGCCTGTCGACGGCGATCGAACTCCGCGAGCGGGGCCGATCGGTCGTCGTCCTCGAGCGCGATCGGGTAGCGACGGGCGTGACGGGCAAATCGACGGCGAAACTGACGAGCCAGCACGGCGCGATCTACGATCACCTGCGGCGGGAGTTCGGTCGCCAGGCAGCGAGCCGGTACGCTGCGGTCCAGGAGGAGGCGATCGACAGGGTCGAGGACCGCATCGACGACCTGGGAATCGACGCCGCGTTCGAGCGCGTCCCCTCCTACCTCTACGGCGACGAACCCGACGCGATCGAACGCGAGACCGACGCCGCCCGCGTGGCGGGACTCGAGGCCAGTTACGTCACCTCGGTGCCGCCGTTCGAGCGAGCCCAGGCGGCGATGCGGTTCGAGGATCAGGCGTGGTTTCACCCCCGGAAGTACCTGCTCGCAGTTGCGGACGAACTACACGCCGACGACGAGGCGACGATCTACGAGGGGACGCGGGTCACCGACGTCGACCCCGGCGAGCCGGCCCGCGTCCGCACGGAGGAGGGGATCGTCCGGGCCGCCGATATCGTCGTGGCGACCGGCTTTCCGATCCGGGATCGGGCAGGGTACTTCGCGCGCGTGCATCCGAAACGCTCCTACGTGCTCGGGTTGCGGATCGACGGGCGGCCGCCGGAGGGGATGTACTACCGGACGGGCGACTCCTACAGGTCGGTCCGGACCCACCGCGACGAGGACGGCGTCCTCCTGCTCGTCGGCGGCGAGGACCACAAGACCGGCCAGGGCGGATCGACGATCGAGCGCTACCGCCGACTCCTGCACTGGGCGCGCGAGCGATTCCCCGTCGAGGACGTGGCCTACCGCTGGTCGACCCAGGACTACGTCTCGGCCGACAAGGTGCCGCTGGTCGGCCGCGCCGAACCCCGAACCGAGAGCGTCTACGTCGCGACCGGCTTTCGCGGCTGGGGGATGACCAACGGCGTCGCCGCCGGCCGACTGCTGGCCGACCTGCTCACGGGCGATCGGCCGCCCGAAGCCGACCTGTTCGATCCGCTGCGGTTCACGCCGAAAGCGTCCCTCGGGAAGACGGTCACCGAGAACGCCGACGCGGCGAGCCAGTTCGTCACCGACTGGGCGCGCACGCTGCTGTCCCCCGACCTCGAGCACGTCGATCGCGGCGAGGGGCTCGTCGTCCGGGAGGGTTCCCACCCCGTCGCCGTCGCTCGCGACGAGGACGGCGAGGTCCACGCGGTCTCAGCCGTCTGTTCGCACATGGGCTGTCTCGTCGAGTGGAACGACGCCGAGGCCAGTTGGGATTGCCCCTGTCACGGCTCCCGTTTCTCGCCCGACGGGGAGGTGCTCGAGGGACCGGCGAACGAGGACCTGGACGCCCGCCACCCCGACCGGCCGGGCGAGTCGACGTAACGACGCGGATGGGCGCATCGGAATCCGTCGAACGACCGCGTTGACGCCCAGGGACGGTTCTTTCGCTGCGAACAGGAACGAACGGAACAACTATCAGACATGATGGCGTATCGACGGTCGATGACGGGGTCTGTCAGAGCGACCCTCGAGACGACCGTCACGGACCTCTCGCGATCGATCGGTACGTTCATCGCGCTGGTCTGGATCGCGACTGTCGTCGTGATGGTGGGTACCGGTCTGGCCGACCGATCGCCGGCCGCCGGTCCGATACCGGGGGAGTTGCTCTGGGTCGTCGTCTTCGTCGTAGCCGCCATCGGGGCTACGTGGCTCGTCGGAGACGGATTCGATCGTCTCGGCGTCGATCCCTCCGGCGTCTGGACCTTCGTCTGGCTCGCGATCGTCTTCCTGCCGCTGGCCTTCCTCCCGCTGCGGGTCGCTCTCGAGGCGTTCACGACCGAGACGATGCTCCTCAACGCCGCGTTCGCCCTCGCGGCGACCGTCGCCGCCGGCTGGCTGGCGTTCTACGGGGGGCTCGAACGGCTCGGGCTCGAGCCGGACGACTTCATCCGGGTGACTCTCTACGCCATCGCGCTGGGCGCGCTCCCGATCGCCGCCTTCGTCCTGTTCGATCTCGACTGGCTGACCACGGACCGCGTCACCGCAACGCTGGCCGGCCTCGTCCAGGTGGCTGCCTGCTGGTTCGGGTTCACGAAAACGGTCCCCTGATCACCCGCTCGAGACGAGACCGGGGTAGTCGACGATGACGCCGTCGACGCCCGCCGCGGCCAGTTGGTCGGCCTCGAGCCAGGTCTCGACCGTCCAGACGTTGACCACCATCCCCTCGTCGTGAGCGACCTCGAGTACGTCCACCGTCGGCTCCTCTCCCGGGAACCCGGCGTACGCGGTCCCCGCCAGGTCGGTCCCGGCGATGGCGGTTTTCGGCGGGTGGATCGCCTCGCAGTCGTACCGTCGGGCCACCTCGAGGCCGGCCTCGAGGTCGTCCCAGACGAGCGCAGCCGCGGGGTAGTCGGGCGTGACGTCCCGAAGGGCGGCGAGCGCGCCCTCGCAGAACGACGAGAACAGTACCTCCCCGTCGAAGGCGTCGCACTCGGCAACGACGCGTTCGACGAAGGGCTGCCAGCCCTCGCGGCGACGCTCCCGTTCCGCGTCGGACAGCGCTTCGCCGGTCCGGAGGTCGGCCGCCGGGACGCCCGGGTTCTTCAGTTCGACGTTGAGGCCGACCGTCTCCGGGAGCGCCTCGAGCAGTCGGGCGAGCGTCGGCACCGTCTCGTCGGTCCCCAGCACCCTGGCCGACTGGAGCGTCTCGAGCGGCGTCTCCCGGACGGGTCCCTCGGCGTCGGTGAGCGGCCGTCCCGCTCGCTGTCCCTCGAGTCGCTCGTCGTGGATTACGACGGGGGTCCCGCAGGCGGCCGGCTGGACGTCGATTTCGATCATCGCGGTCTCGTCCCGTTCGGCGGCCGCGACGGCCGCACCGACGGTGTTCTCGGGGGCGACGCCGGCGTAGCCGCGGTGGGCGACGGCGGTAGGCTCCATAGCGGAGCGACGACCGCGCGACTATAGTAGCTGGTGACCGCCGCCGACGCCCGCCCGCGGTCCGGAGGTCCGGCTGCTACGTCTCGGTCGCTCGATTCCGCTACCGACCGCCCGTCGACTCGTGTTCCTCTTCGAACGGCGCGTCGCCCCCTTCGGCCTCGGCGCGGGACACGTCGACGAACAGCGAGAACAGCGCGCCGAGGAGGAGCCCGTACAGCAGGTGCCCGAGGAGACTCTCGAAGGCCGCGACGGGGAAGGCTGGCTCACCCGCGCCGCCGAGGACCAGCAGCAGCGACTGGGCGATCATCGGGAGGACGGCCCACACCGCCAGCCCGTAGACGAAGCCGGCGAGCGCGAGTCGCGTCCCCAGTCCCATCCGGGCGAGAAAACCGGTCTCGACGTCCGCCGTGAGCGTGCCGAAGACCGGGCCTCGAGTGACGAGAAAGCCGAAGATCGAGCCGAGAACGAGCCCGTGCAGGAGGTGAAAGCCCCAGCCGATCGTCCCCGGCTCGAGCCCGTAGATCGCCGGGATGTCGTCGGTGACGATGGTCGGATCGACGAGCCACAGCAGCGCGCCGAAGATGGCCGACCCGACGAGGCCGCCGACAGCACCGCCGAGCAGCCAGTTCAAGCTGCCGCCGAAGCCGTACCCGGTCGGGGTCGCCGTTTCGTTGCTCATACCCGTCGTTACGGGGAGCCGCCGGAAAGTGTCGGGCTTGCGCTGTCAGTTCCCGGCCGAGACGACCTGAACGGGAGGCGTCGGCCGGTCCGTGGCGATTCCCGGCCCGCAATTGAACACCGCTCGGGTGGAAAAGAACCCGTGACCGACACGACCCTCGCGGACGTCGAACGCAGCCTGGATCGCGCGACCGATCTCGAGACCGAGGAGGCGCTGTCGACGCTGCGGACGGCCCGATCGGACCTCGAGGCGCTGGGGAACGATCCCGACGTGGACGAGCAGCGCCGTCAGGAACTCGAGGATCGCCTCGATCAACGCATTCGGGAGATCGAGAACAGGGACGCCTACGACAGCGAACTCGGCGCGGCGATGAACCCGGACGAGGAAGACGCACCGTAGTCGGCTTTGCAACGCGCCCGGTAAGCGACCCCTACGGCGAGTCCTCGGGCGCATCCGCCCACAGCCGGATTCGGGCGCGAGCGGTAACGAGCCGTTGCCGTCGCAACCGTGGCGGCGCTTTTTGTCGGCCTTTTGGGTAGCGACCGACATGGACGAACTGCGACGCCGTCTCCTGGAAGGGATCTCAGCAGGTGGGCTCGTTCTCGGGACGCTGGGCGAGGCCGTCGGTGCCCGCGACGCCGGGGCCGCCGCGGGAGGACAGGACGGCCCCCTCGAGGTGTCGATCGTGGAGACCGACGGGCCGGTGCCCGCGGGCGAGTACCTCCGCGTCACGACCGCGCTCGAGAACCGCAGGACGTCGGACGTCCGGACTGCGGTCGAACTGATCGTCGGCGAGGATCCCGAGCGGATCGAACGCCGCGTGTTGACCGTTCGCGCCGGCGAGACGGAGACCGTTCGGCAGGGGTTCTACACCTACCCCGTCCCGCGGGACGACGCGTTCCCCGTTCGCGTCGAGACGGACTACGGAACGGCCGAGACGACGGTCTCGGTCGAGGGGGCGTCACCGCTGCCCGCGGCCAGCCCCGACGGCGAACTCGCGGTCGGGACGGGAACCGAGGTGTTCTTCGAGGCCGGTGCCGTCGACCCGGGCCGCTCCCAGCGGACGGTGTGGTGGGTGGACGGCGATCGAGTGGCCGGCGGGGTCGGCGGCCCCTGGCAGCACGCCTACTTCGGGGAAGCCGACGCCGACTACTTCCGCCACGAGTTCGAGTCGCCGGGCACGCACGACGTCGCTGCGGCGGTCCTCCCCGAAGACGGGGGGTCGTACGCCGCCACGTGGACCGTCGACGTCGGTCCCGACGCGAACGGACCGCCCACCGTCGAGGACAGGACGCCGGCCGACGATACCCTCGCGGTCGGCCGCGGCGACCGGTACGAGGTCTCCCTCTCGGCGTCCGATCCCGGCGGCGGCCTGGATCGGGTCGTCTGGTGGCTCACCCAGGCCGACGTGCTGCTCGAGGTCCAGGACCTGGCGGGCGAGAGCGACACCGCGACGCTCTCGACGGACGCGTTCTGTCACACCTGTACCGTGTTGCCGTGGGTGATCTGTTCCGACGGCCGGATCGCCGTCGCCGACGGCTGGCAACTCCTCGAGGGCGAGGACCCGGACGACGGCGTCTCGGTCTCGATCCGCTCGACGAACGCGCCGCTGCCGGCCGGGGACACGCTCGAGGTGATCGTCGACGTCGCGAACGAGGGGTCGTCGGCGGTCACCCAGCACCTCGAACTCGTCGTCGGGCACGACCCGGAACTGGTCGACACCCAGGAGATCACCCTCGGCCCCGGCGAGTCCGGTGCGGCGACGCTCGAGTTCGAGACCTACCCCGCCGCGACCGACCAGACGTTTCCGGCCCGCGTGATCGGCCCGGACGACGAGGCCGAGACGCAGGTCTCGGTCTATACCTGACGCGGACTGCCGTACCGACGTACCGCCGCGACCGTCGTCCGGTCTCGGGTGGGCCGGCCGTGACGTACAGTAGATCGTGTGCGGGAGCGTCGTAGATCGGGTCGCGTGGATTTCGAACTCGATTAGTTCAGGCTGTGTAGGTATTGTTTCGTGTCTGATCGATTGATCTGCGGTGGCGCGCGCTGTCGTGCGGCCGACCGATTGGGAGGCCGCACGATGAAACCGTGCGAGGGATGAGCGGAGTGAAACGGAGCGAATCGGCTGGGGAGGGCGTGGCAACTCCCCGTGTCCACGATAGCAGGACGCTTCATTTCGATAGTCGCCGATCGAACTCACCGTTCAGTTCACAGCGCTACCGACTCCTATGAACGACTTCCGATACGCTGTGTATCGCTCTCGAACCCCAATACCCGAACTGGCGGCGAGATCGGCCGCTCTCCGGTTCTTTTATTCGGGTACCGCCCGGAGAAGCGAGTATGCGAATCGCACTCCTCGGCGGCACCGGCGACATCGGCGAAGGACTGGCGCTCCGGTTCGCGCACGACACGGACCACGAGGTCCTGATCGGGTCGCGCGACCCGGAGAAGGCCCGCGACGCGGTCGCCGACTACGAGGCCGCCCTCGAGGACCGCGGCGTCGACGCCGACGTCAAGGGGTTCGCCAACGAGATGGCCGCCGACCGGGCCGACGTGGTCGTCCTCTCGGTACCTCCCTACTACGCCGGCGACACGGTCGAGGCGGTCGCGGACCGCCTCGACTCGGACACGATCCTCGTGACGCCCGCCGTCGGCATGAAAGGCGACGAGGACGGGATGCACTACCACCCGCCGGGTGCCGGCAGCGTCACCGAACTCGTCGCCCAGCGTGCGCCCGACGAGGTGCCCGTCGTCGGTGCCTTCCACAACCTCGCGGCGGGCAAACTCGCCGACCTCGAGGTCGCGTTCGACCTCGATACGCTCGTCGTCGCCGACGATGCCGACGCGAAGCGGACGGTACTCGACCTCTCGAACGAGATCGAGGGGCTGCGCGCGTTAGACGCCGGCCCGCTCGCGAACGCCGCGGAGGTCGAGAGCGTCACGCCGCTGGTCATCAACATCGCGAAGTACAACGACGAGCTGCACGACGTCGGCGTCAAGTGGCAGTAGTATCGCCCGCTAGGCCGGCCGATTCTCCCACCACCAGTAGCCGACGGCCCCGAGCACGAATGCGACCCCGACGTTGATCGCGAGGCCGACGGCACCGACGACGACGACGAACGCCAGCGCCGGTACTCCCTCGACCGGAGCGAACGCGGCCCGGCCGAGTTCGACCGCAACGACGACGAGCAAGACGCCGAGCACGGCCATCGGGAAGGCCGCCAGCAGGGTCCCGGTCGCGACCAGCGCCAGCGCGACGTAGCCGAGCCCCAGCAGGACGTTCGCGCCCGCCGTTCGCGCGCCGAAGGCGTACTTGCCCGCGAGCCCGCCGCTGCCGTGACACATCGGGACGCCGCCGATCGGCACCGCCGCGAGGCAGGTGACGCCCATGCTCCTCGAGAGCGCGTCGGCCGAGACGTCCCGATCGTAGAGGTCGCCACAGAGCAACGCGGTCGCGATGGCCGCGTTCCCGATCGTCATCCCCAGTTGTGCGACGGTTCCCTCGAGCGCCGCCGCCGAGACCGTCGGCGTTCCGGCGGGAAACAGCGCGGGGTCCGGCACGTGAGGCGTCGGGACGCCAGCCGTCGCGACCGCCGCTGCGCCGCCGATAGCGAGGACGACCAGCACGCTCGAGCGGCTGTACCCCGCGAGCGCGACCAGGCCGACGACCGCGACGCCCGCGGCGGCGACCGTCGGCGACGCGAGCGAGAGGTCGACCGCGGCCTCGAGCAACAGGAGGGCGACGGCGAACTGGATGCCCCGGATCACGGGTTCACCGACGAGGCGCTGAATCTCGCCGATCCAGCCGAGGTGGCCGACGACGAGCAAGACCCCGCCCGCGAGCAGCCCCGCGGCGGCCAGTTCCGGGTACGAGAGCGAGCCGACGATGGCCAGCCCGACCAGCGCCTTCATCGGCTCGACCGACAGCGGCAGGCCGTAGTAGAGTCCCCAGACGATCTGGAAGACGCCGAAGCCGACCAGCACGTGGGGGAGGGAGACGCTCGTCGTCGCCCCGAGCGCGACCAGCAGGGGGAGGACGGTAACCGAATCCCCTAGCGCACCCGTCAGCTCCCGCGTGGAGAACTCGAGGTCCGACCGACGGGACGTCGGCAGCGAGTGGGCCATCTACCCCTGCTATGCCGGAGTCCCTTGTTACGCTTTGGAGTAACCCGTTCCCGTTTCGAAACCGGCTCGTGAGGCCGAAGGTGGTTACGCCCCGGCCGAAACGTACGTCGCGGCTAGTCGTCGACCGCACCGCGGTACTGCTCGCGGGTGATCGTGTACCGGTGGTGGTCCACGATCGCGCCGTCGGGGCGGACCGTCGCGTTCCGGACGATGCCGTCGTACTGGCCGCCGTGGGCCTCGACGTAGCGCTCGACGGCCGCCCGCGAGTTCTCGTTGCCGTCCTGAACGGGGACGGCAACGAGGTCCAGCTCGAGCCGGTCGAAAGCCAGCTCGAGCACGGCGGCCGCCCGCTCGCCGGAGTAGCCCCGGCCCCAGAACCGTTTGCGGAGCCAGATCGCCGGCTTTCCCGTCCGTCGCTCCCAGTCGACGAGCAGGCCGCCCGACCCCGCGATCTCGTCCGCGCCGTCCTCGCCGTCCTTCGGTCGGAGCACGTACTCCGCGCGGGTTCCCGCCTCCCACTTCGCGGCCAGCTCCTCGAGGTACTCCGTCGTCTCTTTCACCGTCTCGTGGGGGTGCCACGGGAGATACGCCGTGATCTCGTCGATCGCCGGCTCGTGGTGCGAGCAGTGCTCGTAGTACGCGAAGACGTCGACCGTCTCGGGGGACAGCCGCTCGAGGCGGAGCCGCTCCGTCTCGAGGTGCTCGGGAAAGAGCATACGCCCTGCTGTTCTCCCGTGGTGATAAGTCGGGTGGAACCAGAGAGGGCTCGTGATCGAGCCGGATGGTGGGTCCACAGGCGGTGTGTGGCAGGTCACTCGGTATCGGACCGTCGCGTATCGCCGGTTTCCTCGAGGTACTGCAACACTCCCGCGACGTCGCCCTCGAGGCCCATCGACCCCCACTCCTCGCGGAGGTCGTTCGCGATCTCGAGCGGGTCGTCGGTCGTCTCGGCCGCCGCGGCGACCGTCTCGACCCACTCGGGGAGCATCGCCTCGTAGGTCTCGAGGCGGGCCGTCGCGTCGGTCGCGACGCCGAAGTGGGGATAACAGAGGGTCTCGGGGTCGAACGTCTGGAGACGGCGGACCGTCGAGACGGCGTCCTCGAGGTCGAAGTTCGGGGGCTGCGTGGCCGGGGAGAGGTCGCCCTCGAGCAGCATCCCGGCGGCGTCGGCGACGAACATCGTGTCGGTCGTCCCGTCGAAGAAGCAGGCCTGGTGGGGTGCGTGCCCCGGCGCGTCGATGGCCTCGAGCGTCCGGTCGCCGAGGTCGATCGTGTCGCCGTCGCGGATCGCCCGGGCGCGCTCGGCCGGGACGAGGTCGGGATCGCCGTAGGGTGCCTCCATGCCGAGGGCTCTCTCGACGCTCCGTTTCAGCTTCTCGAGCAACTCGGGATCGGTGAGGAAGTCGATCCCCCGTTCGTGGCAGTGGACGGTCGCGTTCGGACACGCTCGCGCCAGTTCACCGGCTCCGCCGGCGTGGTCGAGGTGGACGTGCGTGGGAATCAGGTGGGCCACCTCGTCGCGAGCGATATCGAGTTCCTCGAGCGCGGCCCGGACGACGTCGGGCGTCGTATCCGCCGTCCCGGTGTCGATCACGGCCGGCTTCGGCGTATCGAGCACGTAGACGGCGACCCGACCGGGCTGGCCGAACAGCCGCCCGTCGATGCGGTAGCCGTCCTCCGTTCCGGGCACGCGCTCGAGGTCGGGATCGCGTTCGGTCACGGCCGTATCGTCTTCCCAGGACACCTTGAAAGTACGCCGAGACCGTTCTTGTTATGAACGAAGCGTCCTGCTATCGTAGACTCGAAGACTGAATGGTGCGTTCGAAGGGGGGATGTCAAAACGAAGCGTCCTGCTATCGTGGACACGGTGAGTAGCCACACCCTCCCCAGCCGATTCGCTCACTGCGTTCGCTCATCCCTCGCGCGACTTCGTCGGCCAGCCTCACAGTCGTTCGGCTGGCCGACAGCGCGCACCACCGGTGGATGGCAGTCGAATCGTAGGTCTCTACCGATACTGGCTCTCTACCGTTCCCGAAAGAAAAGTGCGGAGAGGACCATCATCGATTTGTATAACCGGCGAATAGACTCGCCTATGAAGCAACCGACGCCCGAACGGCGACCGGTCGCGCTGACGATCGCGGGCAGCGACTCCGGCGGCGGGGCCGGCATCCAGGCCGATCTGGCGACGTTCGCGACGCACGAGGTCTACGGTACGTCGGCGATCACCGCCGTGACGGCCCAGCACACCCGCGGTGTGGAGTCGTCGTCCGTCCTCCCGACCGACGAAATTGCGGCCCAGATCGACGCCGTCGTCGGCGACTTCGACGTCGGCGCGGCGAAGACGGGGATGCTCGCGACGACTGAGGTCGTCGACCTCGTGGCCGAGCGTGCCGCCGACTTTGACTTCCCGCTGGTCGTCGACCCCGTGATGGTCGCGACCTCCGGCGACCGGTTGCTCGACGAGTCCGCCGAAGCGGCCTACGAGGACCTGATCGCCCACGCGCGGGTCGTCACGCCCAACGCCGACGAGGCCGAGGTGCTGACCGGCATCACGGTCGAGGACGACGGGACCGCGCGGGAGGCGGGCGACGCGCTGCTCGAGATGGGTGCCGACGCGGCGCTCGTCAAGGGCGGCCACGTCCCCGGCGACACGGTTCGGGACCACCTCGTCACGCCCGAGGGGACGACGACGTTCGAACACGAGCGCGTCGACACCGACGCCACCCACGGCTCGGGCTGTTCGCTCGGGGCGGCCATCGCCGCCCGACTGGCCCGGGGTGAGGACCTCGAGTCGGCGGTCGAGGGTGCGACGGACTTCCTCGCTCGAGCCATCGCCTCCTACTACGACGTGGGGCGAGGACCGGGTGCGGTCAACCACTCGGTCGACCGGTAGCGACGGAGTCGGTCACCCGGGACCGGTCTCGAGTGGGAGAACGGATCGAACGTCGCCGCGTTCGTCGGCTATTTACGGTCCCTCGTGTTCTCACACCACATGGTCGAGACGCCTTTCGACGCCGATATTCGCGTGGGCGAAGTACTCGAGGCGCAGCGGTTCGAGGAAGCGAACAAGCCGAAGATGACGAAGCTGTGGATCGACCTCGGCGAGGAGCACGGCGAGGTCCAGTCCGCGGCGCAGCTGGACCACCACTACGACCCCGCGGAACTGGAGGGACGGCAGGTACTGTGTGCGACGAACCTCGGTTCCGTGCGGATCGCGGGGTTCAAATCCGAGGCGCTGACCGTCGGCGTCCCCGACGAGGAGGGGTATCCGGTGTTGGTCGAGCCGGACGAGGACGTGCCGCTTGGCGGGCTGTTGTTTTAATTTATTCGCAGGTTCACCGTCGTCAGTTTCTGACCGTCCCGACACTCGACAGTAGGGGTATACGTTCGGCAACCGTACGGTCGGTATGGCCGACGATTCGGCGTCGACCGTGGGGGCGAACCTCGAGGGCGAGTCGCCCCGGATCGAGCCGGCGGTCGAGACGGACGCGGCGACGATCACCGACGACGCCGAACTCGAGCGAACGCTCGGGCTCGCCGGCGGGCTGGCGATCGGGATCGGAACGATGATCGGGGCCGGCATCTTCGTCTTCCCCGGACTCGCCGCGGGGGAGGCCGGTCCCGCCGCCGCGGTCTCGTTCGCCATCGGTGCCGTCGTCGCGCTGCTGGTCGCGTTGCCGACGTCGGAACTCGCGACCGCGATGCCCAGAAGCGGCGGCGGCTACTACTTCATCTCCCGCGGCCTGGGGGCGCTCGCGGGGGCCGTCGTCGGTCTCTCGCTGTGGTTCGGGCTGGTGTTCGCGACGGCATTCTACCTGGTCGGGTTCGGCTACTACGTCGTCGACGCGCTCGCGGAAATCGGCGTCGCGGTTGGCGAGACGCTGGTCGTCCCGGTAGCGCTGCTCGCCGGTGCGGGCTTTACGGTCCTGAACGTGACGGGAACCGAGAACGCCGCCAAACTCCAGAACGGGATCGTCGCGTTGCTGCTGTCGATCCTCGTCTGTTTTCTCGGCTTCGGCGGACTGGACGCGGTGGGGCTGATCGGCGAACCGAGCGCGCCGGAGCGCTTCGCCCCCCACGGGGCGGTGCCGATCCTGACGACCGCGGCGCTCGTGTTCACCTCGTACCTCGGCTTCGCGCAGGTGGCGACCGTCGCCGGCGAGATGCGGAATCCGGGGCGGAACCTGCCGCTGTCGATGATCGGCTCGGTGCTCGTCGTCGGCGTGCTCTACGTCGCGACCATCTTCGTGGCCACGAGCGCGTTCGGCAGCGACGAGTTGGCCGGACTCGGCGAGACGGCGATGGTCGAGGTCGGTCGCCACTACCTCGGAACGGCTGGCGCGCTCGCGATCGTCTTCGGCGGCCTGCTGGCGACGATGTCCAGCGCCAACGCCTCGGTGCTGAGCACGTCCCGGGCCATCTACGCCGTCTCGAGGGACGCCCTGCTGCCGCGGCGGGCGAGTCGGATCAACCTCCGGTACGGCACGCCACACGTCGCGCTGGGGCTGGCCGGCGGACCGATCCTCGTGCTGACGGCGACCGGCCGCGTCGAGTTGCTCGCCGAGGTCGCCTCCGTGCTCCACCTCGTGATGTACGGGCTGATCTGCGTTGCGCTGCTGGCCGTACGGCGCGAGGACCCCGACTGGTACGATCCCGACTTTCGGGTCCCTGGGTATCCCGTGGTCCCGGTACTCGGCGCGGTGGCGAGCTTCGTCCTCGTGTGGTTCATGCAACCGGCGTCGCAACTCGTCGGGGCGGCCATCGTCGTGCTGACGGCGGGCTGGTACGCCTATTACGCCCGGGACGTAACGCTGAAGGGGGCAATCCGATGACGACCGACGATCCTACCCGCGACCGTCGCCGCGTACTCGTCCCGCTTTCGATCCTCGAGGGCGAGACGGTACCCGCCGGGCTCGCGACGTTGCTCGAGCCGACGGCCGTGACCCTGCTGGGCTACCACGTCCTCCCCGAACAGACGCCGCCCGATCAGGCCCGGTTGCAGTACGAGGAGCGGGCGACCGCCGCGCTCGAGGACCTCGCCGCCGACTTCGAGGACGCCGACCACCGACTCGTGTTCACCCACGACCGCGAGCGGACGATCGATCGCGTCGCCGCCGAGACGGCCGCGGACGCCTACGCCATCACGGGTGCGACGGGACCGGTCGATCGACTCCTCGTGGCGCTGACCGGCGACGTCGCCGTCGACCGCATCCGGGCCTTCGTCGCGGCCCTGATCGACGAGCGCGACGTCGGCGTCACGCTCTTTCTCGCGACCGAGGACGCCCCCGCCGGCCGCGAACTCCTCGAGATCGCCGCGGCGGACCTCGAGCACGACGGGATCGACGCCCGGTCGGAACTCGTCGTCGACGGCGCGCCGCTCAAGGGGCTCGTCGACGCCGCGGCCGACCACGACGCCGTCGTGATGGGCGAACGCGCCCCGTCGTTGCGCTCGCTCCTCTTCGGCGAGGCGGCCGAGCGCGTGGCCACCGAGACGGTTGGCCCGGTAATCGTCGTTCGCCACCGCGAGGGCCAAGACGGTCGGGAGAACCGCACCGACGAGGCCGATCCACGGCTCGAGGAAGACCACCCCTGACGGGCGCGACGCCTGTTCGTCCGCTCGAGTGAGGGCTCCGGTTCGCGTCGGCGGGGCGCTCGCGGATTCTCGAGTCAGGTCGGTTCGTCGTCCGACGATTCGGCGGGACCGCCGTCGTTCGAGTCGTCGTCTTCGTCCTGCTCGAGGTACTCGCCGCGGATCACCAGTACGGGATCGACGGTTCCGCGGGCGAGCGTCTTCGCCCGGTCGCGGAAGATCACCCGGCGGACGGAGGGCCGACTCTCGCCGACGACGAGCAGGTCGTGGTCGTCCGCGGCCGCGATGATCTCCTGGGACGGCGAGCCGTCGACGGCCACCCGCGTCTCGATGCGGCCACGGTCGACGCCGGCGGCGACCAGCGCCTCGGTGGCGTCCTCGAGGATAGCCTCTCCCTGCTGGCGATCCCCTTCCTCGTCGACGACGTGGAAGAACGTCACCGCGAGGTCGGTGCCGGCCAGCACGGCGCTCAGCAACGCGGCGATGTGCTCGAGGTGGACGTCCCCTCTGACGGCGACGAGCACCGACTCGAGGACGGGGGCCGGGTTGAGCAACACCACCGCGGTACAGCCCTCCTCGAGCGCGATGCGCTCGAAGGTCCGAAGCCGATCGTGGGTGAAGACGAGTCGCGTCGAGACGTCGGGACAGCCCGCGTCCTCGAACGCCGTCCGGAGGTCCGCGAGTTTCGACCGGGCGCGGTCGGCGTACTGGTCGCGGGCCTGATCGGTCCCCACCTGATCGGGGATCTCGCGGTACGCGAGTACCACCACTGGGACGGACGCGAGGACGTCGACGAGGCGCTGCGGGACGCTCTCGCCGCCGAGGACGTCGACCGGGACGAGGACGCGGTGGTCGGGAGAGACGGCCATTGGCTGGGCGTCCCCTACCACGTGTGGCATAAAAGAACCCCGCCGAGGGAGACGCGTGACTTTCTGATCGCCCGTTCAACGGTAAACGAGTTGTCTGCTCATCAGTGTGGTGAAGTGGCTTCTAAATCGCTGCAAACTGCTATCTGTTGGGTGGGTGACGTACATCTGGCAAGAATACTTATGGACGTGAGTTACCGTGGCAAGGATATGTCTCGTCAGGACGGGTCGCCCGGAGGAGCGGGAAGCCCCGACGGAACCACCCAGGGAGCGAGCCTCGATCGAACGACCGTCGAGCGGGCCAAGGACCTCGTCGGGTTCGGACCCGCGGACGAACGGCGACTCGAGTCACAGGCGGACCTCTTCGAGCGGGTCAGCGACGACCTCGCGGCGGCGTACACCGAGAACGTCCGGAGCGATCCGAAACTGGCCGACGCGATCGCCGAGTCGGAACTCGATCCGGAGACGTTCGAGCGGGAGCACAGCGCCTACCTCGAGGCGATGGGTCGCGGCGAGTACGACCGGTCGTTCTTCGAGGAGCGCATCGAGTTCGCCCCCGCCGACCCGTTCGTCGAACCCGGGCTCAACGAGTTCGTCGCGTCGTACATGCAGTACTACGATCGGATCGTCGACGAGATCGGCTCGGACGTCAAATCCGAGTACGGCGACGACGCGGACGGTGACGCCGTCGCGGAGGCGGTAGACGAAACGGTCGAGCGCACCCTCTCGTTCCTCCGGCTGGCGGTGCTCGATCAGCAGTTCGTCATGGGGGCGAAAGTCGACGAGTTCATGGCCGAACTCGGCGCGATGCACCAGCAGCGCCAGTCGATCCGGACGGACCTCGAGGAGGTCGCGTCCGACCTCCAGGAGCAGGGGAAACGGATCGGGCAGGGGACGGCCGAGATCGCCGACGTCGCGGCCGAACAGTCGTCCTCGACGGCCGAAATCGCGAGCGAGATGTCGACCCTCAGCGCTACCGTCGAGGAGATCGCCTCGAACACGGAGGAGGTCAGCGCGACCACCGAGCGGGCGGAGGAGATCGCGGGCGAGACGACCGATACCGCCGAGGAAGCCATCGACAAGATGGAGGGCGTCCAGGAGGCGGCCGGCGAGGTCACGGAGGACGTCGAACAACTCCGGGAGGGCGTCCAGCGCATCGACGAGATCGTCGACGTGATCAACGACATCGCCGACCAGACGAACCTGCTGGCGTTGAACGCCTCGATCGAGGCGGCGACCGCCGGCGAGGCCGGTGACGGCTTCGCCGTCGTCGCGAACGAGGTCAAATCACTCGCCGAGGAGTCCCAGGAGGAGGCGGCCACCATCGAGCGGATGGTCACCCAGATCCAGAACGACACCCAGGAGACGGTCGAGAGCCTCGAGGAGGCCAACGCCGAGATCGACGACGGCGTCGACCTGGTCGAGGAGACGGTTGACAACCTCGGCGAGATCGAGACCGCGGTCAGCGAGGCGGCCTCGGGCGTCGACGAGGTGGCGACCGCGACCGACGAACAGGCCGCGAGCACGGAGGAACTCGCCAGCATGGCCGACGAGGTGATGGACAACGCCGAGACGCTGACGAGCGAACTCGACGACCTCCTGGAGGTAAACGAGGCGGCGGAAGCGACTTCGATGGACCTCCTCGAGACGATCGATCGAATGGACGACGTGGAGGACGTCGTCTGAGACGGACGACGAACCTGCCCTCGAGTGGTTCCGTGCTGCGGGTCACCCCGTGACGTCCCGGGGGCGAACCGGAGCGTAGCACTTTACCCCTCGGAACACACTCGAGCGAACATGACCGAACCGACGGGGATCGTCGGGGAGTTCCTCTCGCTGAAGGAGGAGACCGACGCCGATCTGCTGGCGATGCAGTGCGGGGACTTCTACGAGTTCTTCGGGGACGACGCCGAACGCGTCGGCGAGGAACTCGACCTGAAGGTGACCTCGAAGTCCTCGCAGGGACAGTCGTACCCGATGGCGGGGGTCCCGCTCGACGACCTGACGCCCTACCTCAAGGCGCTCGTCGAGCGCGGCTACCGGGTCGCCGTCGCCGACCAGTACGAGACCGACGGCGGCCACGCCCGCGAGATCGTCCGCGTCGTCACCCCCGGAACGTTGCTCGAGACGACCGACGCCGACGCCCAGTACCTCGCGGCCATCGTGGGGGAGGGCGCGAGCGGGAGCGACGACGCCGCCTACGGCCTCGCGTTCGCCGACGTGACGACCGGCCGCTTTCTCGTCGCCGAGGCCCACGACGAGGACGAGGCGCTGACGGAACTCTACCGGTTCGACCCCGTCGAAGTACTGCCGGGTCCCGAGGCCCGAACCGACGACGAACTGGTGACCGCCGTTCGCGAGCGCTTCGACGCGACGCTCACTCTCCACGAGACGGAGGCGTTCGCCCCGAAACGAGCCGCACACGCCGTTCGCGAGCAGTTCGGCGGCGAGACGGTCGATCGGCTGGCGGTCGGCGACTCGGCGCTCGCCGCCGCCGGCGCGATCCTCTCGTACGTCGAGGAGACCGGGACCGGCGTCCTCGCGTCGATGACGCGCGTCCAGACCCATCACGGCGACGACCACGTCACGCTCGACGCGACCACCCAGCGCAACCTCGAGTTGACCGAGACGATGCAGGGCGACAGCGAGGGGTCGCTGTTCCAGACGATCGATCACACCGAGACCAGCGCCGGCCGACGGCTGCTGAAGGAGTGGCTCTGTCGGCCGCGACGGTCGCTCGAGACGCTCGAGCGCCGACAGGCGTCGGTCGCCGCGCTCTCGTCGGCGGCGCTCGCCCGGGACGAACTCCAGGACGCCCTCGGCGAGGCCTACGACCTCGCCCGACTGGCGTCGAAGGCGAGCCACGGCAGCGCCGACGCCCGGGACCTCGTCGCGGTCCGGGAGACGCTGGCGGTCCTGCCGACGATCGCGAGTATCGTGTCGTCGAACCCCGACCTCGCGGAGTCGCCGCTCTCGTCGATCGTCGACCGACCGGATCGCGAGGCCGCGGCCGACCTGCGCGAGACCCTCGAGGCGGCCGTCGTCGACGAGCCGCCGTCGACGGTGACCCAGGGCGAACTGTTCCGCCGGGGCTACGACGACGACCTCGACGAGGTGATCGAGCGCCACGAGGAGGTCCGGGAGTGGCTCGACACGCTCGCCGAGCGGGAGAAACGCCAGCACGGGTTGAGCCACGTCACCGTCGACCGGAACAAGACCGACGGCTACTACATCCAGGTCGGGAAGTCCGCGGCCGACGACGTGCCGGACCACTACGAGGAGATCAAGACCCTCAAGAACTCGAAGCGGTTCACGACCGAGGAACTCGAGGAGAAAGAACGCGAGATTCTCCGACTCGAGGAGCGCCGCGGCGACCTTGAGTACGACCTGTTCGAACAGTTGCGCGAGCGGGTCGCCGCCCGCGCCGAACTGTTACAGGACGTCGGGCGAACCCTGGCGACCGTCGACGCGCTGGCGAGTCTGGCGACCCACGCCGCCGAGAACCGGTGGGTTCGACCCGACCTCCACCGGGGCGACCGCCTCGCGATCGAGCAGGGACGGCACCCGGTCGTCGAGCAGACCACGGAGTTCGTCCCGAACGACGTCGCGATGGACGAGGACCGGGGCTTCCTGGTCGTCACGGGACCCAACATGTCGGGCAAGTCGACGTACATGCGCCAGGTCGCCTGCATCGTCCTGCTGGCCCAGATCGGCAGCTTCGTCCCCGCCAAGGACGCCGAGATCGGTCTCGTGGACGGCATCTTCACCCGCGTCGGCGCGCTGGACGAACTCGCGCAGGGTCGGTCGACGTTCATGGTCGAGATGAGCGAGCTCTCGAACATCCTCCACACCGCCACCGAGGATTCGCTGGTCATCCTCGACGAGGTGGGCCGGGGAACCGCCACGTACGACGGCATCTCGATCGCCTGGGCCGCGACGGAGTACCTCCACAACGAGGTCCAAGCCAAGACCCTCTTCGCGACCCACTACCACGAACTGACCGGCCTGGCGGAGAAACTCCCCCGCGTCGCCAACGTCCACGTCGCCGCCGACGAGCGCGACGGCGAGGTCACCTTCCTCCGAACCGTCCGCGAGGGACCGACGGATCGCTCCTACGGCATCCACGTCGCAGACCTCGCGGGCGTCCCCGACCCCGTCGTCGACCGCGCGCGGGACGTCCTCGAGCGCCTCCGCGAGGAGAAGGCCATCGAGGCCAAGGGCGGCGGCTCGAGCGAACCCGTCCAGACCGTCTTCGACCTCTCGAGCGGCCAATTCCGCGGCCCGGCCAACGCCGACGGCGGCGGCGAGACCGTCCCGCCCGAGGCCAAGGCCGTACTGGAGGACCTCGAGACCCTCGACGTCAACGAGACGCCGCCGGTCGAACTCATGGCGAAAGTGCAGGAACTCAAGGAGCGACTCGAGGACGCCGAGTGACGGCGTCGTCGTTAGCAGTCGAGCCCTGAACACCGTGTTCAGTACTGGCTGTTAGATATCATTCCCTACTTGATCAACTGGCGTGCGGTGGCGCGCGCTGTCGTGTGGCCGACCGATGGGGAGGCCACACGACGAAACCGTGCGAGGGATGAGCGGAGTGAAACGGAGCGAATCGGCTGGGGAGGGTGTGGCTACTCCTCGAGTCCACGATAGCAGAACGCTTCGTTTCACCAAACTTCGCAACGAACACCGCGATCAATACGCACGTCCAGTTACCGAACTGGCTGTAGTGAACCCCGAAATCCGATTCCCATCCATCGACGTCAACCCGACGCATCCGGGACGCCGCTTTTCCGTGCGCCCGACGGGATACCGGTATGGCGTACGACGACCTCGCCGACCGGCTCTCGAGCCACGACACCCCGACCCGCGTCGTCTGCCTGCCCGACGGGAGCGTCGACAGCTACTACGGCGCGCTCGAGTCGTCCGGCGATCGCATCGAGACTCGGGAGACGTTCGGCGAGCGCATCGCCCACGGCGCATCCGCGTCCGTCCCGATCGAGTGCGATTCCCGCGAACCCGGCGGGCAGGCACCCAACATGGCCCGGCAGGTCCACCACCTCGGCGCGGACGTGACGTTGTACGGTCACCTCGAGGATCCCGTCTTCGCGGACCTCCCGTTCGAGACGCACTCGATGGGCGAGCCAGCCAGCGTGCGGGTGTTCCCGTTCGCGGACGACGACCTCCTCCTCGTCGAGCAGTCCGCGGACGTCCGATCCTGGACGCTGGCCGACCTCGAGCGGGCGGCCGCGACCGACGGTCGCGAGGCGCTGGCCGCCCACGCCGTCTGCTGTGGTAACTGGGCGTCGATCGACGGGCTGACCGACGCGCTCGCGACGCTCGCCGACGGGCCGCTCGAGGGCGGCGTCTTCGTGCTCGATCCGGGGCCGGTCCGGCGGCGATCGGCAGCCGACCTCGAGGACCTGCTGTCGGTTCTGGGCGACCTCGCGACGCGAACCGAGGTCGTCTACAGCGTCAACCGGACGGAACTCGCTGCCACCCTCGAGGCGGTCGGCGGCGACGGCGCGTCGCTGCAGGATTCGGGAGAACGGGGGGATCTCGAGGCGCTGTCGGCGGTTCGAGCGGCAGCCGACGTCGACGCCGCGGTCCTCCACGACACCGAACGCGCGGCCGTCGCGACGCTCGACGACGAACGGGCCGTCCGGAACCTCCCGGTCGAGGACCCGCGCCGACGCACCGGCGCGGGCGACTGTTTCAGCGCAGGTCTCGCCTTCGCCCGCGCTCGCGGCTGGGAGTGGGACCCGACGCTCGCGCTCGGAAACTGCTGTGCGGTCGCCTCCGTCGAGTACGGGCAACCGGCGGATCGGGAAACGGTGCGGACGCTGCTCGAGCGCGCCGACGCCCGCTGACTCGGCGGGCGTTTTGATCGGGTCGGTTCCGGTAGAATTTTCGTATCAAAGGGCCGCCCCTAGGACGATGCACGAACCAGCGTACGACGTCGCGGGCAAGACCGCGGTCGTCACGGGTGCGAGCCAGGGCATCGGGAAGGGAATCGCGGAGACGCTCGCGGCCAGCGGCGCGAACGTCGCGATCTGCTCCCGCTCGATCGACCGGGTCGGCCCCGTCGCCGACGAGATCAACGACGCGGACGGCGAGGCGCAACGCGCCTCGAGGAACGCGAGCGGCGACGCCGCGAGCACCGGGGAGGCACTCGCAGTGGAGTGCAACGTCCGCGAACGCGATCAAGTCCAGGACCTCGTCGACGCCACCGTCGAGGAGTTCGGCGACATCGACGTGCTGGTGAACAACGCCGGCGGCGAGTTCGTCGCCCCGTTCGAGGAGATCTCCGAGAACGGCTGGAAGACCATCATCGACCTCAACCTCAACAGCGCGGTCCACTGCACCCAACTCGCGGGCGAGGTGATGCGCGAGGGCGACGGCGGCTGTATCGTCAACCTCTCGTCGGTCAACGGCCAGCACGCCGCGCCCGGCGAGAGCCACTACAGCGCCTCGAAGGCGGCGATCATCCGCCTCACCGAGACGCTGGCCACCGAGTGGGCCGCCGACGGTATCCGCGTCAACTGCGTCGCGCCGGGACTGATCCAGACCCCCGGCGTCGCCGAAACCCTGGGAATCGACAGCGAGGACATGCCGCCCCGCGAGAAGACCGACCGCCGCATCGGCCACGTCGAGGAGATCGCCGACGTCGTCCACTTCCTCGCCAGCCCCGCGGCGTCGTTCGTCAACGGCGAGACCCTGACCGTCAAGGGCGTCCCCCGTCCCGGCAACTCGATGTCGCAGGACCTCGGCCTCGAGTAACGCCCACGAAATACCGAAACCGTTCCACGGACGACCGATGGTCTTCGAACCCGCGCTCGAGGAGTTGGCCGCGTCCGAGCGGTCGGTCTACGGGCCGACCTCCTTCCGTGAGTACGTCGAGCGCCACGACCTCGAGGCCGGCCCGCGGACGCCGCGGTACATCTCCGTCGACGCGATCGGCGACCTCGAGCCGGAGTTGCGCGAAGCCGGCGTCACGGTGTTGCGGGCCGGATCGGCCCCGGACGGGCGGGGGACCGGCTTTTTGCTCGTCGACGGCCCCGACGGCCTCGAAGAGTTCTTCCTGCGTGACGAGGCGATCTTCGGCGGACGGCGACCGGAGCGGTTCGCGAGTCCGGTCGCGGACGAGCGACTGGTGAGCTACGACCTCCTCCCGTCGCGGTCGGAGACGTCGCTGGTCAACCTCGCGCTGGCCTCCGGCGTGCTCGCGGAGGCGCTCTCGCTCGATACGTCGGGCGCGCTCGCGCCGCCGGCGACCGGGCGCTCGACGTTCACCTTCGCGTTCCGGCCCCACCGGGCGTCTCCGGACGCACTCACCCATCGCAACGGCCAGGTCGAGATCGACACGGTGTTCGCCGAACGACGGGACGGCGAGCGGACGCTGTTCGTGCTCGAGGCGAAGACCGGCCCGCGGGACTCCCTTGCGGCGCACAAACTCGTCTATCCGGTGCTGGCGCTCGCCGAGAACGTTCCGTCCGAGGTGCCGATCGTTCCGGTCTACCTCCGCTGTCGGGAGGGCGAGGGCACGGTCACCTTCGACGTCGCGGAGTGTTCGCTGCCCGACCCCCGCGAGCGGGTTCCGGGCGTGGACGAACTGACCGTCGAGCGAACGCGGGTGCTCGAACTCAAGCGGTGAGTACCAGTCGGGCGTGGGATTGGCGACGGGAACCGAGACCTTCTGTTGCTATCTTCGATTCGATTATCGTGGAACGACGGATAGCCCGAGCGTCTCGAAATCGCCGTCGGAGGCAAAAATGCGGTCGGTGTTTCGATTCCGCATCGACGTGGCGATCGTGTGGTCGGTAACCGATATGTGATCTGCATAATAGCTTGACGTCGACCGAGTTCTCCCGAGATCGATCGTTCCCGTACGGCGGACGCTATCGCCCTGTACGCGATGACTCTCGAGAAGTCGAGTGAGATTATCCGTCGTCGGCGAACTCCTCGCGGAGCCGCCGGATCCGCTTGTGCGTCGGCGGGTGGGTCGCGAACGGCACCATCGAATCGGTCGGGACGATGCAGAAGGCGTTGAAGCCGGCGACGCGCCGGAGGTCCGTCTCGGGCGGGGACGACGCCCCGTGGAGCGTCGCGAGCGCGCTGGCCAGCGCGTAGGGCTTGCCCGTGATCGCGACCGCGCCCCGATCGGCGGCGTACTCGCGATAGCGCGAGAGCACGAGCGTGCCGGGGAGGCTGGCGAGGTAGACCGGCAGGCCGACGAACAGCAGGTAGATGCCGATCCACAGCGGGAACCCCAGCAGGAACCCCGTGAACGTGAACGTCCGACTGGCCGTCGTCAGCGCGATCACCGAGATGGCCGTCGGGAATCCCGCCACGGTCATCACCGTCGAATCGTCGTTCTTGAGGTGGGCGAGTTCGTGGGCGAGGACGGCCTCGAGTTCGTCCTCGTCGAGGGCCTTCAGGAGGCCGGTCGTCACGCAGACGACGGTCCGGTTACCGGTGCCCGCCGAGAGGGCGTTGGGTTCGTCCGAGGGGACGACGGCGACCGGCGGTCGCGGGAGGTCGGCCTGGCGGGCCAGTCGCTCGACGGTGTCGTACAGCAGCGGATACTGCTCCCGTTCGATGGCGACGGCGTTGGTCGTCCAGTAGGCGATGACGTCGGCCCGGGTAACGCCCACCAGGATCACGAGCGCCAGAACCCCACAGGTCACCAGCGCGAGCGGCGTCGGCAACAGCGCGAAGACGATCCAGAGCAACGCGCCGTAGCCCACCAGGGTGAGTGCGAGGGCGAGGACCATCCGCACCTGGAGGCGGCGATCGGGGGACCAGTGCATATCGTTGCGTACGTCGCGAATCGACAAATAGCTAACCCGTACCGTCGGATGGTTCCGTAATCAGTCGCCGTTCTCCGCTACCAGTGACACTTTCCGCGCGCGGCGACAACCTCGCGGTATGTCGCTTCAGCACGCCCTCGAGGGCATCACGACGCCGCTGGTCACCCCCTTCGAGCCAGGGACGAACGAGATCGACGAGGCGGGACTCGAGGCAGTCGTCGGCCACTGTCTCGACGGCGGGATCGACGGCCTCTTTCCCTGCGGGACGACGGGCGAGTTCACGAGCCTCGAACCTGCGGAACGTCGGCGGGTCCACGAGGTCGTCGTCGACCGGGTCGACGGCGAGGTGCCGGTGCTGATCGGTGCGGCGACGACCGTCGGGGAGGCGGTCGACTACGCCGAACACGGGGCCGCGATCGGGGCGGATGTGGCGGTCGTCACGGAGCCGTACTTCCACGGGCCGAACGATCCCGACGGGAATCGGCAGTTCTTCGAACGGGTCGCCGATCGGTCACCGCTGCCCGTCCTCCTCTACAACATCCCGCCGTGTACGGGCGGGTCGATCGCCGTCGAGACGGTCGCCGCGCTGGCGCGCCACGAGAACGTGATCGGGATCAAGGACTCGAGCGGCGACCTCGCCTCTCTCCTGTCGATCCTGCGGGAGACGCCCGAGGCGTTCGTCGTCCTGCAGGGCTACGACGCTTTGCTCGTCCCGGCGCTCCGGATGGGTGCCGATGGCGGACTGAACGCGGGGTCGAACGTCGCGCCCGCGGTCTACCGCGAACTGTACGAGACCGCCGACGAGGACCGCGGCGCGGCGATTCAGGACGCGATCGCACCCTACTTCGACGCTTGCGACGAGTACGGCTTCGCACCGGCGACCAAGGCGGCCCTCGCGTACCGCGACGTCCTCGAGTCCGACGCGGTCCGCCCGCCGCTGGTCGCAGTCCCCGAGGACGGTCGAGAGGCGATCGAAACGGGGGTCGACGCGCTGCTCGAGTGGTAACGGTGGCGACAGATCGATTGCGGTTCGGCAGGTATATTCGACAGAAGGTCACAGCCCAAACGGATGCCAGCGGACTACGCGAACGGGCTCGAGGCGATCGGCGACACGCCGATGGTCGAACTGCCGGCGCTTCGGCCCGACGGCGGCGCGTCGATCCACGTGAAGTGGGAGGGTGCGAACCCGACCGGGAGCCTGAAAGACCGGATGGCCCTCGCGATGATCGAAACCGCTCGAGAACGAGGCGACCTCGAGCCCGGCGACCCCGTCGTGGAGTTCACGGGCGGGAGCACCGGCTCGAGCCTCGCGTTCGTCTGTGCGGTACTCGATCACCCGTTCCACGTCGTGACGGCCGACTGCGTCGCCGAGGAGAAGATCGCGTCCATGCGCGCGCTCGGTGCGCGGGTCGAGACGCTCGAGACGCCGAACGGGAGCCCCTACGACGGGCTGTTCGACGACCTGCGAGCGGAAGCCGAACGCGTCCGCGACGAGACGGGCGCGTACTTCACGAACCAGTTCGAGAACTCCGACCAGCTCGAGGGCTACGAGGCACTCGGCCGGGAGATTCTCTCACAGCGGCCGGACGTCGACGAGTTCGCCATGATCGTCGGCACCGGCGGCTGTGCGATGGGCACCGCACGGGCGCTGTCCGAACGCGACGCGGACGTCCGCCTCTCGGTCGTCGAACCCGCGGAGTCGCCCGTCCTCACCGACGGGACGACCGGCGAGCACCCCGTCCAGGGAACGGCAATCGTGGGCTCGCCGCCGCTGGTCGATCCGGAGGCGTACGACCGCGTCTACACCATCCCGACCGAGGAGGGGATCGACTGCGTTCAGCAGATGGCCAGCGAGGAAGGACTGCTCGTCGGCACGAGCACGGGCATGAACGTCGCTGCCGCACGGCGGATCGCGGCCGAGCACGACCCCGACGAGACGGTCGTCACCGTCGCCTGCGACACCGGTCTCAAGTACCTCTCTGATGGACTCTACGAGGGACTCGAGGGTTCTACCTTCTGTCTCTGCTAGGGGAAGCGAGCGTCACGCGTCGGGTCGGTCGGTGCCGTTCGGTACACCGTCTACCCCTGCGGCGGGCGACGTGTCGTCCGCCCTCGAGACCGTAGTCGTCAGCTGATCACTGTCTCCTGAGAGTCCGGGTATCGGGAATATCTTCTCGAGTCTTATATAATATCATAAGTTAGATATTTCTGCGTCGGCGGGGCGTACTCTGACATGGTGCGACCTGTCACGCGCCGTCGTCTGATCGCGGCGGCTGGGATTGCTGGAACGTCCGCACTCGCGGGGTGTATCGGTGAAGACGCCGAAGATGGAGAGGGGAACGGTAACGGAAACGGTGACGGGGACGGGGAGGACCCCGAGGAGGCCCAGGCCGAGGAAGGGGGCGAGGTGCTGTCCTTACACGCCGGCGGGACCGAGGGGACCTACTACCCGCTGGCCGGGGACATGAAGACCATCGTCGAGGACCACACCTCACACGGCATTCAGGTCCAGTCGACCGGCGCGAGCGTCGAGAACGCCGCGAGCCTCGGCCGCGAGGACGCCGAACTCGCGCTCGTCCAGAACGACATCACCTACTTCGCCTACAACGGGGTCGAACTCGACCAGTTCGAGGGCGAACCGCTGGACAACATCCGGGGCATCGCCTCGCTCTATCCGGAGACGATCCACCTCGTCACGCAGGCCGACTCGGGGATCGAGTCCGTCGAGGACCTCGAGGGTGCGACGATCAACACCGGCGACCTGGGCAGTGGGACCCAGGTCAACGCCCTGCAGATCCTCGAGTCGGCCGGCATCGAGGACTTCGACGAACAGAACACCGACTTCGGGACGGCGGCCGACCAGATCGCCGACGGGGACGTCGACGCCGCCATCACCGTCGGCGGCTATCCGCTGGGCGCGATCGAGGATCTGGCGACCACCCAGGACATCAACTTCGTCCAGATCGACGGCGACGTCAGGGATCAGTTGCTCGAGGACGCGGAGTGGCTGGCCGAGGACACCATCCCCGGCGGCACCTACGACGGCGTCGAGGACGACGTCGAGACCATCTCCGTCCAGGCGATGCTCGCGACCCACGACGGGGTGGACGAGACGGTCGTCGAGGAGGTCACCGCGGCGATGTTCGACAACGTCGATCAGTTCACCACCCAGTCGGAGTTCATCGACCTCGAGACCTCCCAGGAGGCGATGCCCATCGAACTCCACCCCGGCGCGCAGGCCTACTTCGAGGGGACGGACGTCGACCTCGAGGGCGGGGGCGGCGACGAACCGGCGGACGGTAACGAATCCGAGGACGGTAACGAATCCGAGGACGGATAGCCGTCAGACTCGTTCGGAGCGATCGCACCGCCGACCGGACTTCCCACCGTCGACCACTGCTCACGTACCGTGGCCGTACTGACCCGACGGCGACTCTGTGCGTCTGCCCTCGCGCTGTGCGGAGCGACCGCTATCACTGCCCCGTCGGTCCTGCGCGGCACCACGCTGGTCGTCGCCGACGCCGAGACCGAGGAGCGCCTGCTCGAGATCGACGTCGAACAGGGCCAGGAGGTGACGCTCGCGTACACCCACAGCGTCGAACGCACGCCCGTCGAGGACGTCTACGTGGTCGACGGCGACGAACTGCGGGCGGATCGATCGGTGTTTCACTCCTTCGGCGCTGGACTGCCCACCGACGTCGAACGGACGGACGAGGGTTACGTCGTCGAGGGATCGGGATCCTACGCGCGACTCCGCGTCGCCCCCGGTGAGGTCGCGGGGCACGAACTCGTCGTCGGTGACGAGCGCTACGACCTCGTCGACGTCGCAGACGGCTCCGTCGTGCTGTACGTGGCCGACCGATCCGCTCTCGAGGGACTCGCCGGCGCGGTGTTACCGCCGTCGCGTTCCGAATCGAGCGACGGGACGACTCGGACCGCCGATCCGATTCACACTGACCGATGAGCATCGATCCCGACGACGCCGAGGAACTCTCCGAGGAGGAACAGCAGGAGCTGATGGAGGAGGTCCAGCGACGCCGCACCCACCGTGGCGCGGCGGTGGTTCTCGTCGCGCTGATCGCGGTCGCGTTTTCGGCGTTCCAGATGTGGATCGCCGCCCGCGGCTACACGTTCGGGACGACGCTCCCGGTCGTCGGCGAGATCGACCTGATCGGCTTCCAGCAACTCCAGGTCAACGCGATCCACGTCGCGTTCGCGCTCGTCCTCGCGTTCCTCTTGTTCCCGACGAGCAGGGGAACGGGGTTCGTCGCCCGCAACCTGGGTCGGATCGAACCCGCGGCCAGACGACGGTTCGGCGACGACCACCCGCTCACGCGGGCGACCGCCAGCGTCTCGGGCGCGTTCCGGTGGTTCTTCCTCGATCCCGACATGGACCGGATCGCACCGGTCGACGCGCTGCTTGCGATCCTGGCGACGCTGCCCGCGTACTACATCGCCACCAACTACGACGAGATTACGAGGATCGCGGTCCATCGGTTCGACGGCACGCGGACGATCGACGAGGTGATCCCGCCGATCTTCGCGCCGATCGAGTACCCCCTCGAGTGGCTCACCGGAGTCGAGTACGATATCGCGGGTGCCATCGTTTCGGGCCTCGGATCGGTCGGCGTCCCGCTCGACGAGGTGTCGGCCGCCTTCTGGTTGGGCGTGCTCGGCATGCTGCTGGTGCTCGAGGCGACCCGTCGCGCGCTCGGCTTGATGCTTGCCACGCTGGTCGGCCTCTTTATCGTCTACGCTCGGTGGGGGTACCACATCCCGCGGGATTCGGTCGTCGGCGCGCTCTGGGTCCAGCCCGACACCTGGGACAACATCGTCTACAACCTCTGGTACACGGTCGAAGCGGGGGTCCACAGCCAGCCGGTGTCGGTCAGCGTCCGCTTCATCTACATCTTCATCCTCTTCGGGGCCTTCCTCGAGATGAGCGGCGCGGGCAAGTGGTTCATCGACCTCGCGTACTCGGCGACCGGCACCCGCGACGGCGGCCCGGCGAAGGCCAGCGTCGTCTCGAGCGGCTTCATGGGGATGTTGAGCGGGTCGTCGATCGCGAACACGGTCACGACGGGCGCGTTCACGATTCCGCTGATGAAACGGTCGGGCTACTCGCCGGAGTTCGCGGGCGCGGTGGAGTCCTCGGCGTCCTCGGGGGGACAGATGCTCCCGCCAGTGATGGGGGCGGCGGCGTTTCTCATCGTCGAGTTCACCGGGACGCCCTACGCCGACGTGATCATCGCCGCGACGCTCCCGGCGATCGCCTTCTTCTTCGGCATGTGGGTGATGGTCCACTTCGAGGCCGTCCGCGGGGGGATCGGCGGCCTGCCGCGGTCGGAACTGCCGAACGTGCCGGCGGCCCTGAAACGGGGCTGGTTCTACCTGATCCCGATCGTCCTCCTGCTGTACTACCTGATCGTCGCCCGCCTGTCGATCAACCGGGCTGGCTGGCTCACCATCGTCGCGGTCGTCGCGCTGCTCGCGGTGGTGGCCGCCTACGACGAGCGCACCCGCGTGCCGCTGTTCGCGACCATCGCCGGTCTCTCGGTGCTGCAGGGCCTGGCGTACGCGACGGTCGGCGGCGGCCTCGCCGACGTCCTGTTGGTCGTCGCCGGCCTCGAGACGGCGGGGGCAGGGCTATCAGCTGGTGAGGCGGCGTGGGCCGTCGTGGGCGATTTCGCGCAACTCGTGATCGTCGTCAGCGTCGTCTTCGTCCTCCTGCGACCCCGCGCCGAAGCGCCGTTGCTCGAGTTCGATCCGGCGGTCGAGGAGGCCGCCCAGCGGTCGGCCGAGGCCGTCGGTCGCCCGTCGCTCGCGGGCAACCGGGCCTACCGCTTCGGCGCGTTCGTCCTGCGGTCGATGGACTCGGGCGCGCGGACCGCGACGACTGTCGTCGTCGCCGTCGCCGCCGCGGGCGTCGTTCCGGGCGTCATCAGCGTCACCGGCCTCGGGCCGAACCTGGCCGCACTCATCAGCCAGGTCAGCGGCGAGTCGATGCTCGTGTTGCTGACGCTGACCGGTATCGCCTCGATCATCTTCGGGATGGGGATGCCGACGACGGCGATGTATATCATCCTCATCGCGATGCTCGAGGCACCGCTCCAGGCCGCTGGTATCTTCGTCCTCGCGGCGCACCTCTACGTCCTCTACTGGGGGCTGATGGCCGACGTCACGCCGCCGGTCGCCGTCGCCGCCTTCGCGGGGGCGGGCGTAGCGAAGGCCGACGAGATGCAGACGGCGGTTACGGCCTTCATGCTCTCGCTGAACAAGGTCCTCGTGCCGTTCGCGTTCGTCTTCTCGCCGGGTATCCTGCTGTTCCGGGAGACCGACGGCGAGTGGGGGCTGATCGACTGGGGTGACGTCGGCGAACTGGGGTTTTTCGTCCCCGACGTCGTGATCCCGGTCGTCGGCATGTTCCTCGGGGTCTACGCGCTGGGCGTGACGATCATCGGCTACCAGTACACCCGCGTCGGCCGAATACGGCGCGTGTTCTACTCGCTGTCCTCCATCTTCCTGATGGTGCCGGAGATCCCGTTGCTGATGACCGAGGCCCTGCTTGGCCTGTTCGGGGTCCCCTCGGCGCTGACCGTCTTCCAGGTCACCTTCCCGCTGCGGGTCGTCGGCCTCGCGATGTTGCTGGCGCTCAGCTACGGGAACCGCGAACGGGCGACCGGCGAGGCCGACGAACCGACGACGGCCGCGCCCGGCGACGCCTGAGAGTTGCCGGCTTCGCGGGAGCACGGCCGTCACCTGCTTCGGACGGTACACGAGTGATCGACGCGAGCGAAATTAGTTAGATAAATCACAAGACTTTCGTAACTCGTCCCTGATCCCTACCTATGGCCCCCGCGATCTTCCAGGTGTTTGCGATCCTGATTGCGGTTTTTGCGTTCGCACAGGCCGCCTTCCCCCGGCAGATGAGTCGCTGGCAGATGCGCGGCCCCGGCGGAGACGCCCGGATCGAACCGGGAGAGACGCGCCTCCTCGTGATGCGCGTGATGGGCGTGATCGTCGGCGTACTTGCCCTCATCATGGCGTTTGGAAGCCCCACCATGCTCTTTTGAGGCCGGCCGAGTGAACTGGGGTGCAGGCTGGCGCTCGTCTTTCGGTCCCGGCCCCGAACGGGACGCGGAGTGAATACGTTTTTGCGACCGCCGCGACACAACCCGATATGGATATTCAGGAGCCTCTCGCGAGCAGGACGCGTCCGGTCGCGACGCCGTTCGACGACGTGAACGACGTCGACGAGGGCGTCCTCGCGGCCCTCCTCGAGACGCCCCTCCCGGGCGGGACGCCGGCGTCGATCCCGTGCGGGACGGCCGGCGAGTTCCCCAGCCGGCCGCGCGACGAACGGCGGCGCGGCCGCGAGGTGACCGACGACGGCCGCGACGCGATCGAAACAGCCGTCGAGAGGGTACTCCAGGCATGAGCGACGACGGTCAACCGCTCGAGGACGGCGAGTCGGACGCGGGGACGACCATCCGCCGTCTCGACGAGGACACCGTCGCCCGCATCGCCGCCGGCGAGGTGGTCGAACGACCCGCCAGCGCGGTCAAGGAACTCGTCGAGAACAGCCTCGACGCCGACGCCTCACGCGTCGACGTCACCGTCGAGGAGGGCGGCACCGAACTGATTCGCGTGGCCGACGACGGCCACGGGATGACCGAGGCCGACCTGCGCGCCGCCGTCCGCGAGCACACGACGAGCAAGATCGAGGGGCTCGAGGACCTCGAGTCCGGCGTCGGAACGTTGGGCTTCCGCGGGGAGGCGCTGCACACCATCGGGTCGGTCTCCCGGCTGACGATCCGGTCCCGACCGAACGAGGAACACCGCGACGTCGACGCCGCGGTCGGAACGGAACTCGTCTACGAGGGCGGTGAGGTGGTCTCCGTCGAGCCGACCGGCTGTCCCGCGGGCACCGTCGTCGAGGTCGAGGACCTCTTCTACAACACGCCCGCACGCCGGAAGTTCCTGAAGACGACGGCCACCGAGTTCGCCCACGTCAACCGCGTCGTCACCCGGTACGCGCTCGCGAATCCGGACGTCGCCGTCTCGCTGACCCACGACGGCCGCGAAGTTTTCGCTACGACAGGTCAGGGCGACCTCCAGGCCGCAGTGCTGGCCGTCTACGGCCGCGAGGTGGCCTCTTCGATGATCCCCGTCGAGGTCGACGCCGACGAGTTACCGCCGGGGCCGCTCGAGTCCGTCTCCGGGCTGGTCTCCCACCCCGAAACCAACCGCTCGAGCCGGGAGTACCTCGCGACCTACGTCAACGACCGCGCCGTGACCGCCGACGCGATCCGCGAGGGGGTCATGGGGGCCTACGGCACGCAACTGGGGAGCGACCGCTACCCCTTCGTGGTGCTCTTCCTCGAGGTGCCCGGCGACGCCGTCGATGTCAACGTCCACCCGCGCAAACGGGAGGTCCGGTTCGACGACGACGATGCGGTCCGCCGACAGGTCGACGCCGCCGTCGAGTCGGCGCTGCTCGAGCACGGCTTGCTCCGCTCGCGAGCGCCACGTGGCCGGTCCGCTCCCGACGAAGCCCGTATCGTAACCGACCGATCCGCAGCGGCCGAACGGTACGAACGCCAGAGCGAGTCGGCAGCCGCGGGAAGCGATCAGTCGACGAACGACGCGAGCGAGATGGACGACGCCGAAGCCGAGGGATCGGCGAGCGCCCCCGACGCCTCGAGCAACGAGGCCGTCGAGAACCGCCCAGTTACGGACGCTGACGGCTCCCGATCCGACGCTCCGACCGAATCGGACGGGTCGGAAGCGGCTGCCGGTGCAGGAACGTCCGCCTCGTCCAGTCGATCGCGGGCGACCGAGGATTCGGCCGGATCGACCGCAGACTCGCCCGCTACGTTCGGCGACCCCGACGGAACCACGGACTCGAGCGACCCGCGGACGAGCGCGGAGGCTGGCTCGGGACCGACCGACGACCCGTCGAATGCGTCGGCTGGATTCGGAGGCGAGACGGAACCGTCGCAGGAGGCCGCTGACGCGGCCTCGACCGTCCCACGCGTCGATTCGGATCGGAAGTTTACCGGCGCGACCGAACAGCGGACCCTCGAGGGCGAGGCCGCGACGGGGGCCGAAACCGAGTACGACTCGCTGCCGCCGCTGCGGGTGCTGGGACAGCTGTCGGACACCTACGTCGTCTGCGAGACGCCCGACGGGCTGGCGTTGATCGACCAGCACGCCGCCGACGAACGGGTCAACTACGAACGCCTGCAGGCGGCCTTCGCGGATGACCCGCCCGCGCAGGCGCTGGCCGACCCCGTCGAACTCGAGTTGACCGCGGCCGAGGCCGAGACGTTCGAGGGCTACCGGGAGGCGCTGGCGCGACTCGGCTTCTACGCCGACAGGGTGGACGACCGGACCGTCGCCGTCACCACTGTCCCTGCCGTCCTCGACGAGACGCTCGAGCCCGAACGGTTGCGCGACGTCCTCACCGCGGTCGTGGAGGGCGACCGCGAGGCCGGCGCGGAGACCGTCGACGCGCTGGCCGACGAGTTCCTCGGCGACCTCGCGTGCTATCCGTCGATCACGGGCAACACCTCGCTGACCGAGGGCTCGGTGCTGGAGTTGCTCGAGGCCCTCGACGACTGCGAGAACCCCTACGCCTGCCCGCACGGCCGGCCGGTGATCGTCCACCTCGATCAGGACGAACTCGAGGCGCGCTTCGAACGGGACTACCCCGGCCACGGTGGTTGACCGATGTCGGACGCAGACGCGGACTCGTCGACGGCGAACGCGGAACCCGACGCGGCGGCCCGACCCACGCCCCCGTCAGAACGGATCGTCAGCCTCGACGTCCTGCGCGGCGTCGCGTTGCTCGGCATCCTGGTCATCAACGTCCGCGTTTTCGCGATGCCGGAGGTGACGCTGGCCAATCCGACGGCGTACGGCGACTTCTCCGGCGGCAACTACTGGGCCTGGCTCGCCGGTCACCTCTTTGCCGAGGGCACGTTCATCACGCTGTTTACGGTGCTGTACGGCGCTGGCATCGTCCTCTTCACCCACAACCTCGAGTCGAAGGGGGAGGCCGCGGTGCCGGTGTTCGTCCGCCGGTCGCTGTTGCTCGTCGGCTTCGGTCTCCTGCACGCCTACCTGCTGTGGTACGGCGACATCCTCGTCGCCTACGGCGTCTGTGGCTTGCTCGTCGTCGGCCTCCGCCGACGTCGGCCGCGGACGCTCGCGACCCTGGGCGTCGTCATCGTCGCGGTCCCCTCCCTGCTCGAGGCGCTGTCCGGCGTGACTGCGGACCCGGAGACGATCCGGGGGACGTGGCGGCCGGCCGAGTCGGTCATCCAGCAGGAGGTCGCCAGCTACCGGGGCGACTGGATCACCCAGCTGGAACACCGCGTGCCGTCGGCCCTCCAGCGGCAGACGGCCGGCCTGATCAGCTACTCCGGCTGGCGCGTCGCCGGCATCATGCTGCTCGGCATGGCGCTGTACAAGCGGGGCGTCCTCTCGAACGAGCGGTCGCCCGCGTTCTACCGTCGGCTGATCGCCGGCTGTTCGGTGGTCGGTCTCGGCACGATCCTCGCCGGTGTCGCCTACATCGAGGCCCACGACTGGGCGATCGAGGTGGCGCTGTTCTGGCGACAGTTCAACTACTGGGGAGCGATCGTCCTGGCCGGGGCGTACGTCGGCCTGGTGATGCTGTACTGCCGGTGGCGACCGACCGGACTGGTAACCGACGCGCTCGCGGCCGTTGGGCGGACTGCCTTCAGCAACTACATCCTGCAGACCCTGCTGGCGACGTCGATCTTCTACGGGCACGGCCTCGGCCTGTTCGGCCACCTCGAGCGCGTCGAGTTGCTCGGCGTCGTCGTCGCCATCTGGGCTATCCAGGTGCCGCTGTCGGTACTGTGGCTGCGGTACTTCCGCTACGGCCCGCTCGAGTGGCTCTGGCGGGTGCTCACCTACGGGCAGTGGCAGCCGATCCGGTGACTCCGGGAGGGGGGAGCCGACGACAACGCTTTTGTCGCTTTCCTCACACGGGTTCCACGTGACCGTCGAATCGGCCCGGACGCGGCTCACCGAGATCCTCGAGACGCCGGGATTCCGGGGCTTCGCTGCGCTCAGCGAGGAGGATCTCGTCGGTGCCGCAGTGGGGAACCTCGAGCAGTGGGACGCGGGTCGGCGGTTCTCGCTCCGTGAACTGTTCGTCGATCCCGACGTTCAGGGACAGGGGATCGGACGCCGGCTACTCGAGCACCTGCTCGAGCGGTTACGCGAGGCGTCGGTCCGTCGCGTCTACCTCCTCACGAGCAGCGACGGGCCGGCGCGGTCGTTCTACGAGTCCAGCGGGTTCAGCGAAGACGACGGGACGATCGTCCAGTCGCTCTCGGTGTCGTCGGCCGATACCGACGGATCGCTCTCCTGAGAACATATCCCGTTCGAGGTCGTATTCCGCCGCATGACCGCAATGCGGACGTTGGACGGCTCCGAGGCGGGCGGGCAGTTCCTGCGGACGGCGCTGTCCCTGGCTGTGGTTCGGAACGAACCGGTCCGAGTCGAGCACGTCCGCGGGAACCGATCGACGCCCGGCCTCCGACACCAGCACCTGGCCGTCCTCGAGACGCTCGCCGAACTCGCCGACGCCGACGTTACGGGCGCGGAACTGGGCGCGGAGACGGTAACGTTCGATCCCGGGACGGCGTCGATTCCGGGCGGGACCTACGAGGCAACTATCGGGACGGCGGGCTCGATCACCCTGCTGTTCGACGCCGTCCTCCCGCTGGCAAGCCGCCTCGAGGAGCCGCTACGGCTGACCGTCACCGGCGGGACGGACGTCGCGTGGTCGCCGCCGCTCGATTACTTCCGGGAGGTCAAACTGCCACTCCTGCGACGGTACGGGCTCACCGCGGCCTGCGAGGTGGACCGGCGAGGCTTCTACCCCGACGGCGGCGGGCGGGCGACGCTTTCCCTCGCACCCTCGCGGCTCGAGCGGATCGAGCTCGCCGAACGCGGCCCGCTCGAGGGCGTCCGCATCTACTCGACCGAGGCCGCGGCGCTCGCGGACCGCGACGTCGCCTTCCGGCAGGCCACAGGTGCGCTCGAGCGCCTCGAGACGGGCCAGTTCGACGGCGTCCTCGAGCGTCGGGGGACGACCGCCGAGAGTCCGTCCCCCGGGTGGCGATCGTCCTTCGGATGGACCACGGAACCGGCCTCGCGGGCGTCGACGCCCTCGGCGAACGGGGGACGCCGGCCGAACGCGTCGGCGAGGACGCGGCCGACGCGGCGAATCGCTTCCTAGAGGGGGACGCGCCCGTCGACCGACACATGGCCGATCAACTGCTGGTTTTCCTCGCGCTCGCCGGCGGGCAGGTTCGCGTTCCCGCCGTTACCGATCACGTCGCGGCCAGTTGCGACCTGCTCGAGTCGTTCGGCGTCGCCGTCGATCCGCCGACCGAGAGGGAGCGGGTCGTCGCAGTCGAGCCGGATGATGCGATCGATCCCGGCCGACCGTGAGGCGGCGATCGACCCTGAGACGGCAGCGATGATCCACGGTCAGAGGGGATTGAGGAAAGAGACAGTAACGATACAATTTTGAGACTCCCGGACGTGGATAGATCCATGACGGAGCCAGATACGCGGACGGGACGCTGGGGGGCCGAACCGTGAGCGAACTCGTCACCTTCGGCGAGTCGATGCTGCGCCTCTCGCCGCCCGGCAACGAACGACTCGAGCGCGCCTCGGAACTCGAGGTTCACGCCGGCGGCGCGGAGAGCAACGTCGCCGTCGCCGCCAGCCGACTGGGCGTGGACGCGACGTGGCTCTCGAAGGTCCCCGAGACGCCACCCGGCCGGCGCGTCGTCAACGAACTCCGCGAGTACGGCATCGAGACCGAGGTCGTCTGGAGCCCCAGCGGTCGACAGGGCACCTACTACCTCGAGCGGGCAGGCGCTCCCCGGGGAACGAACGTCGTCTACGACCGCGCGAACAGCGCGTTTACGACGACGGAGACGCGCCAGATCGACCTCGACCTGGTACAGGACGCCGACGTCTTCTTCACCTCGGGGATCACCCCGGCGCTGTCCGCGACGGTCCGGGAGACGACGATGAACCTCCTCAAGGCGGCCAAACAGGGCGGGACGACGACCGCCTTCGACGTCAACTACCGCCGGAAGCTCTGGTCGCCCGACGAGGCCGAGGAGACGCTGACGTCGCTCTTTCCGGGTATCGACGTGCTCGTGATCGCCGCCCGCGACGCCCGCGAAGTGCTGGGTATCGAGGGCGATCCGCGCCAGCTCGCCCACCGTCTGGGGTCGCAGTACTCCTTCGAAACGGTCGTCGTCACCCGGGGATCGGAGGGCGCGATCGGCTGGCACGACAACGTCGTCCACGTCCAGGACGCCTACGAGACCGACACCGTCTCCGAGATCGGCACCGGCGACGCCTTCACCGGCGCGTTCATCGCCAGCCGACTCGACGGCGAGGACGTTCCGATCGCCCTCGAGTACGCCGCCGCGACCGCGGCGCTCAAACGAACGATCCCGGGTGACGTCGCGCTCGTCACCGAACAGGAAGTCGAGGCCGTCGTCCGGAACAGCAGCGAAACGCTCTCCCGCTAATCCTGGAGATCGATTCGCCGGATCGAGCCGCTACCTAGCGACTGGTGACCGTTCCGATCAGCTATCCGTCATTTGACGGGACGTTCCACAAACTATTTTGAACGCCATTTCAGTTTCCCGGATACGATGAGACGTGGAACTGCACTGTCCGTGGCATTGCTGTTGATCGTAAGTGTCGTCGGAGCGACAGCTATCGCTGGGGCAACGACGGCATCGGGGTCCCAATCGAGCGCCGACGCGTACGCCGGTGCACACGTCGACTTCGAGGTCGACGGTGACGCCATCACCGACTATCGCGTCGACGGCGACCGAACGTTCTCGTCGGTGGCGGTCCAGTCCCGGAGCGACGCCGACCTCGGCGCGGGACTCGGCGTCGACCTCGAACTCGACGCCGTGGCCGGCCTCGAGGGTGCTGGACTGTCGATGGCGGCCGAATCCGAAGCCAGCGCCCAGGTCCGGGCCGACAGTGGCGCGACGCTCGAGGCCCACGACACCCAGCGTGGGACGCTCGTCGTCGAGGCCGGCGGCGAGGGCCAGTACGTCGAAGCGGAACTCGCCGCGGGCACCGATGCCGAACGCGAGGGCGACGGCGCGGTCCGCGTCGAGACGGACGGCCAGACCGGCACCTTCCTCGTCGTCGGCGAGGGCGAGGTGACCGTCAACGAGGAGGGTAACGTCGTGGCCGACCTCGAGGGCGACGCGACGCTCGCGTTCCGTTCCTACGAGGACGGCGAACGCGACGACGCGGCCGAGTACGAGGAGTCGCTGATCGCCGGTGGCCAGGCGGCCGCGGAGGTTCACGTCGAGGACCGAACCGAGGGCATCGCCTCGAGCGCGGTCACCTACGGCGAGGAGACGACCGCCGAGGTCTCCGCGGATGCCGAAAACCGCGTCGAGATGACCGTCGAACGCACTCACGGCGAGGGGACGGTCGTCATCACGACCGTCTCCGAGGAAGCCGTCGGGAGCCTCGAGGACCTCGAGGTGACCGTCGACGGCGAGGCGGCCGTCGAGGCGTCCTCCGAGAGCGAACTCGAGGGCGCGCTCGGCGGCGACCGCTCGGCCTACAAGGTCGCCCAGCACGCCGAGGCACAGGGCGAAGCCACGGTGTACGTCGCGTTCAATCACTTCTCGGAGCGAACGGCGACGATCGAGAGCGACGACAGTGACACGACGGCGGACGAAACCGACGATTCGACATCCGAAGAGTCCGACGAGGAAACCGACGAGTCCGAAGAAGGAACCGACGCGGACGAATCCGGCGACGAGACCGATACGGACGGATCCAGCGATGGAGCCGACGCCGACGGGGACGGCGACGAGACCGACGACGGGTCCGACGCCGGCGACGACAGCATCCCCGGGTTCGGTCCGCTCGTCCCGCTCGTCGCGCTGTCTCTCGCGACGGCTTTGGGCCTCCGACGCTGACGCGTTTCGCCGCTCCTGCACTTCGTTCGGCCTCCGACCGCTTTTTGCCGGTGGCTCGCCTACGGCCGTTCGTGACTGGGGACGTACGGCAGGCGACGACCGACGACGTCTGGGCGATCCACGAAACGGCCCGGCAAAGCTGGCACGCCGCTTACGACGACGTCCTCGGCCCGGAGCGGGTCGACGACGTCGTCGACGACTGGTACGCGCTGGGCGACCTCGAGTCGTCGATCGAGGACGCGAGCCAGCGTACGGATGCGGCGTTTCTCGTCGTGCCAGGAGACGACGACACCGGAACGGCCGGCTTCGCCCACGTCGTTCCCTGGCCCGAGGACGAGACCGTCGCCTATCTGGTTCGGATCTACGTTCGCCCCGACCGGTGGGGCGAGGGAATCGGCACCGCGTTACTCGAGCGTCTCGAGAGCGATCTGCCCGAGCGATTCGACCGCCTCCGGCTGGACGTCCTCGCCGACAACGAGATCGGCGTGTCGTTCTACGAATCCAGCGGGTTCGATCGGGTCACCACCCGCGAGACGGATCTGGCGGACGGACTCGAGGAGTTCGTCTACGAGAAACGCCTCTCGGACTGAGAGGGCTTGCTGTACCGACGTACCGGCACACTCGCCGGCCCGGGTCGTGGATCCACCGGAACTGACGGACAGGAACCCGTATGAGGCGGCTGTGTAAACGACGGCGTCCGCCTGCAGACGACCGGCTGCCACGTGACGCTGGGGGACCACCAACGGACAGCTACCGGCACGGAAACCTCGTTTTCACCGTCGGTTTCGGTGCCGAATCGGACGTTAAATCGGCGACCGCGGCCGAAACGTCGACTTTCTACCGACCGGCTCGAGTGGCTCGGAGTCACATCGCGGAGGATCGATCACCGACGGTTCTTCGGCCGGGATCGTCTCGGCAGGAACGGGCCGCAGCAGGGACAGAAGGGAGAAAAAGATCGGTCAGTCGCTCCGGTTAGCTATCCGGACCCTCGTCTTCGGCACCCGGGCCATCGTCCTCGGCACCTGGACCGTCGTCGGTGTCCGGTTCGTCTTCGGCACCCGGACCGTCATCTTCGGGTTCGTCTTCGGCATCTGGACCGTCGTCTTCGGGCTCGTCTTCGTCCTCGGGTTCGTCGTCGTCGCCGCCACCGCCACCACCGAGGCTGGTCTCGATCAGGTTCAGGTCGGCGGCGCGGAACGAGCCGTCCTCGCCCATCGTCTCGCTATCGCCGGCGCTGAGGTCGGCTTGCTCGGTCAGCACGTGACCCAGCTTCGGGGCGGAGCCGCCGAGGTCGTAGCTGATGATGTACGCGTCCCAGTCCTCCGGCGAGTCGAACTCGTCTTCCAACTCGGCTTCCTGGAACAGTTCGTCTCGCGTGCCGTCGTCTAGTCCCGAGGCAACGGTGAAGTCGACGCCCGGCATGTAGTCGTCGCCGAACACCACGACTTCGTTTCCATCACCGTCGTCCTGTGCCGCGGCAGTCCCCGCCGTCGCGCCGGCACCGAGTGCGACTGCGGTCGTCGCGAGGGCACCTTTCTTCATGAACGAGCGTCTGCTGTCGCCGCTTGAGTCGGGTTCATCTGTCATGTCTCTCACGCACCCCTTTCGGGGGTGACAGTTCTTGGCCGAGTTTTTCCATAAGTGAGTTCGATCGTTACGGTGCTTTCCGGCCGGCAATTCGGAGCTAACGCCACGACGGCCGTCTGAGACGTGGTTCCCTCCGAAAACGACTGCCGATCCGATCGGATCGGAAACAGGTGATTGTGACGGAACTGCCGGGCCGACGGCGGGAACCGGGTCTGCGCGGGACGCTACGTCGTCGCCCCGATCCTCTCGCTTCGTCCGCGTCCGACGGCCGGTCGTATCTCCCCGTTCGGACGCCCAGTAGGCTCATCGAAATGCCGGGCCGGCGCTCCATCGGCGGCGACTGCTCGCCCCGCCGATACGACCGACGATCCCCCGGAAAAACGTCTCATTTATCGACATACTCACGACGAGTCAGGTCGCGTCGACTCCACCTCGAGCCACCGGTTCGGACCGGTGACACGGGCCCACAGGGGCTCTCGTCTCGGTTGCAGTTCGCCCACTACAACGAACAGGTTCGACGATCCCTCGCCGAGTGCCAGTGATCGGTTCGACGACGGCACCGGCAGCGACGAGCACCGGCCGGACCACGACGGTGCTAGGCCGGCGATGTCACGGTACGCAGTTATAGGCCTCTTTCGCGGAGGATGGCACTGGCCCCGTCACGAGACGACACTCCGGGCACGGGGCCCTGTGATCGTGATCCACCCGACACACCGGCTCGAGCGGGGGCACAGCCGGCCGGTGTGTCGGTTTCCTCCCCGCGGACGCGCTTTCAGCGAGCTGCTCGGTTCGATCGGTTCCGCTCGAAGTCGGGGTTCGGAAGGAGTGACGAGGTGTTAGCGGGGCGTCGCTGTTGTCGAAGCCGCGCTTACAACGTCTTCTCGGCCACGTCGTCGTCCACGATTTCGATCCCCCGGTTGTTGACCGCCATCGGGTCGAGGCCGACCTCCTGGAGGAACTGCTTGTACTCGCGCTCGCACTGTTCGGCGTCTTTCTGCTTGTCGCTGGCGCGGTCACAGAGTTCGACGAGGTTCTCCGGGACGTCGTTCTGGTAGACGATCCAGTGGTTGATCAGGTCCGAGAGCCGTCGGATGGGGCTGGTGAAGTGGCCGTAGATCTCGAAATTGAGAGCGTGGTGGCCGCCGAAGGGATCGTTCATGTACTTCGCGCGGGGCATCACCTTCATCACGGCCCACTGGATCTTGTCCAGCTGGCGGCCGGGGGCCTCCTCGAGCGTCGCGTTGACGGCCTTTCGCGGATCGTCCCAGGTGTCGCCGGGGATCGAGACGCCGTCCAGATCCTGAATCTCGCGGAGGGCCTCGGACCACTCGTCGGGGCTGGGCTGGGGGTGGACGCGGTACATCGCCTCGACGCCGCGGTCCCACATCAGCGTGTGCGTGACGGCCTTGTTGGCCTTCAGCATGCACTCCTCGATGATGGTGTGGGCGCGATCCCGGGCCGGGTTGAGGACGAGGGAGCCGTCCTCCTTTCGCTGTTCGTGCATCCGGTTGGCGAGGTCGTGGACCAGGACGTTCTCCTCGTGCAGCGGTGCCTCGGGATCGTCGAGTCGGTTCTCGGCCTGGGTGTAGGTGAGTCGTTCGTCGGACTCGATGACCGACTTGTAGATGTCGATGGTCTCGTAGGAGAGCGTCTCCTTGTCGAGGTGCATCTCGACGGTGTGGGCGAACCGCTCCTCGTTGGGCACGAGCGAGCAGACCGACTCCGCCAGGATCGGCGGCAGCATGTGAATCGTGTAGCCCGGCAGGTAGACGGTGTTACAGCGCTCGACGGCCTCGTCCCACATCGCGGTGTCGGGGTTGACGTAGTGGGTGACGTCGGCGATGTGTACCCAGAGGACGTACTCGTCCTCGCGTTCCTCGATCGAGAGGGCGTCGTCGAAGTCCTGGGCGTCGATCGGGTCGGTCGTCCACGTGGTCAGATCGCGGAGATCCTCGCGCTCGTCGATCTCCGCGTCGATCGCCGCCTGCACGTCGCCCGTCAACTCCTCGGCCTCCTCGAGCACCTCGGCGGGAAACTCGTCGCGAATCTCGAACTTCTCGAAGAGTTCCTCGCGCTTGTTCTCGAGGTGGCGCGCGAGGTCCTCGGAGATCTGGACGGGGCCTTGCCCCTCGGCCGTGCCGGCGTCGGCCTGTGCGTCAGCGTCGTCGCTCATACCTCCGCCTACGGACGAGCGGGTGAAAGACGTGTCGGGATGGCGGTGGGTGCGAGAGGGTCGCGAATGGACCCTCGAGAGTGGCGTGCCCGCCGTCGCGATAGGCTGGTACTCCGAAGTGACCTGCCATCGTGAACACGTAGCAGTTGGCTACGGCTGTCGCGGTCACGTACTGGTCGCGCAGGAACCTCGAGACCGCCTCGATCGGCTCGAGTGTAGGGTCAGAATACCGGAACGGAAGGCCGAAACGAGAGGCAGACTGTCAGTTCGCGCTCGTGTTCGTTTTCGAGTAGGTAGTCTTCGCGACGTTCCGTTCTAACTCACAGTATCGCAACCTTGATTGTTCTCATCGGACACAATGGAATTAATGAGCGACGACGCCACTGATCCGGCTCCATCACACGTCGACCGTCGAAGCGTTCTTTCCCGGGCCGGAGCGATCGGAGTTGGAACTGCATTCTGTGTCTCTCTCACCGGCGAGCCGGTCAGCCTCGCAGTCGCCGACGAGGACGACTCGGAGGAGAGTGCTATCGAGATCGAGGACTGGCACGATCTCGACGCCGTTCGTGACGACCTCCAGGGCGACTACGTGCTGGTGAACGATCTCGACGTGGACACGGACGGCTACGAGGAAATCGCCGGGGAAGACGCCAACGACGGTCGTGGGTTCGATCCGATTGGCGAGTTCAGTGGAACGTTCGACGGACGGGGTAACCGGATCCGTGATCTCGTTATCGATCGACCGACTGATCGCGAGGTCGGACTGTTCGCTCTGACCGACGATGCAACCATCTCCGCGGTCAGGCTCGTCGATAGTACTGTCACTGGCGGCGAGTGGGTCGGCGGTCTCGTCGGGCAAAACCACGGGACGGTAGAACGGACGATAGCCAGCGTCGATGTCACCGGTGAGGAAAAAGTCGGGGGTCTCATCGGGACGAACCACGACGTGGTGAGAGGGGCATCGGCCAGTGGTGACGTCACTGGCGATGAGGAGGTCGGCGGTCTTGTCGGAGTCAACGGCCACGGCCCTGAGGTGGTGGGATCGTCGGCCAGCGTCGATGTCACCGGTGAGGAACAAGTCGGGGGCCTCGTCGGCCTGAACGTAGAAGGTGAGGTGAGTAACTCGTGGGCTAGCGGCGACGTCTCCGGCGAGGACGACGTCGGTGGTCTCGTCGGGCAACTCGGCGTCTACTTCCTCGACGCTGACGAGGATGCAATCCTGCGGGATAGCTACTGGGACACGCAGGCCACCGGGCAGACGGACCCGGTTGGCTTCGCCTCCGAGTCCGATGGAACGATCGAGGTCCGCGGTGACGTTGCTGGAGTAGAGACCGACCAGATGCAGGGCGAATCCGCCGCTCAGACGATGTCGACGCTGGACTTCGAGGAGCGGTGGCGCGTCGTTACCGATCCACCAGGATACCCGGAACTTCGCACGGTTCCTGACGGCTCGACGCAATCGGACGAGGACGATGGGATTCCCGGATTCGGATTCGCCGGGGCACTGACGGCACTAGCTGGCGGGAGCTATGCTCTGGCCCGTCGATTGGAGAGTACCGCTTCCGACCGAGACTGACCGGTGTCTCTGGGGACGTCGTGGCCGCTGGTTACAGACGGCGGTTCCCTCATCTGGGGCTTTACCAACTGCTCCGACCAGTCAGTATTCTTTAGGAGGGTCGAATCCGGCGAGGTGTTCGGATTTCTCGGGCCAACGGCGCAGCGAAGTCGGCTCACCTTGTTCCTAGAATAGTCTCTTCGAAAGAAACACTACGATATAATGAAAACGAGTCTTCATGAGTCGTGAATCCGTCTTTAGTCGCCGCCGATTCCTCGCCAGTGGGGTCTCTACCGGGGTACTTTCGGTATCCGGATGTCTGTCGGGTGGGGCTGACCTAATTCCAGTGAACGTGACGATCCTCAACGCCCGACCGGAGCAGTTCAGTGCGGAGGTACGAGTTATGGACGACTCCGACGCCACTCGGTTCGAGGGTGAGATCGATATTCCGGCACCGAACGCCGTCGACGACCGGAAGACGATCTCGCTCGCGGACATCGCTCGAGTACCGGATGGCGAACGCGTCCTCGCGACGGTCCGGGTCGAGGACGAGACGTACGAGGCGACGCAGGAAGTCACCTGTGACGGCGGCCGGCCGACCAGCCTGTTTCGGTTCGTCATTTACTCGGCGATGACGACCGGTGATCGGATGCAACTCGAGGCGATCTCGAGCGGCGAGTACCTTCCGGGATCGCCGTGTTGACGGGCGGTTTCGACCGCATCGGTGGCCGTGGTCGAAGCGTCGCCGATACCTAGACGGATGCCGGCACCGTGATAGGCTGGACGCGTCCAGGCCGGTTCGTTCCGCTCAGTTTCGTCTGGTCGGACGGTCCACGGTCGACGGTGACGCTCGCGATGGGTCACCGCACAGGCGAGACGGCCAACCAGTCAGCATCCTACCGTTCTTTAGGATAGATTGCGTACCGCACAGACGCGCACGAAAGTGCGCTGAGCCGGAGTCCTCACGACCAAGCTCACACTCCGGCTCAACGGTCGCCCCCGCGTAGCGGGAGCAATCCACCATTGTCGTTGGCGAAATAAAGACCTGCCGACGTCCGCCGACCAGTCGCCACTGTCGCCGATTTACCTGCTGGATCGACTCCTGCTACGTCGGGGCCAGCGATCCGATTCAGACATGGTCTCGAGTATCACCATCCACTGCGACTGTGGCACAGCCGTCCGTATCACGACGCCGGACGATCCAGCACGCTGCCCCGATTGCGAGACGGCGTTCGAACTCTCGCTGATCGAACACCCCGACGGTGATCGTGCACCCGGCACTCGTCACGGTACTCGATCGCATCGCGGCCCGTGAGGGCTGCGACCGGACGGACCTACCACCGCTATACAGGGCCGTCGACCCCGAGGCGCTGGCCGCCGTTCTCGCGTCGAACCCCGCCGTCACCGTTCGCTTCGATTACGCCGGTTACCGCGTCGAAATCGACCCCGACTGCGTGACGGTGGTCGACCGGGAGCCGTGACGCCCCGCCGGGCGACCTCGTTTTCTCGACTGTCGTTACCGTCGGCTGGGTGGGGTGTCTGCGAGACGTCGTCCCGGTCGTAGGTCATCACGCGCCGCGCCCGATTCGGTTACTGCTCCTCGAGCGTGCCGTAGCGGTCCTCGACGGCGGCGAGGTAGTCGGCCAGAAAGCGGTCGGTCGGGACCGACCCCGCCTCGAGATCGACGAGCAGGTCCTCGAGTTCGTTCCGCGGGTGGTGACAGAGGTCGCGGTGACACTCCTTGCAGAGGTGTTCGAACGCCTTGTCCTCGCGGTCCCAGCGGTCGCCGTGTTTGTCGTATTCGCGGGCCTTCGACCGCGTGACCTGGTCACCACAGGCGAGACACGTGACCGTCTCAGTTCGGTTCCGGGAGGGCCACATGGACCAAACGAGGCCGTGCAATTACTTAGGGGTGGGCGCATGCGTCGGCAAGTCGTAGCCTGGGCGACGACGGATCCCCGGGCTGACGCGAACCGTGGAACGGGCCATTTATCCCCGGACCCGCCGTGACTCCGGATATGCAGGTCAAGTCTCGCCATCATCTGCGAAGCGACGCCGTCTCGGAACTCGAGGACGCGCTCGCGGACGGACTCGGGGTCACGCCCGAGGGCGACGCTTACGAGCGCGTCGAGTTCGAGGAGATGGACTGGGAGGTCGTCCTCATCGACGGCGAGCCACAGGTCGCCTACTTCGACGAGGAACCGTTCCTGACGGTGCGGGGTGCCAACGCCTACGACCCGGACAAGCGCGTCGTGACCGTCGACGCGGGTGCCATCTCGTTCGTCAGCGACGGTGCGGATGTGATGCGTCCCGGGATCACGGAGGCCACCGACGACATCTCGGCGGGCGACCTGGTCGTGATCGCCGAGGAGTCCCACGGCAAAGTGCTGGCGATCGGTCGCGCCCGCGTCGACGCCGACGAGATGGTCGGCGACGAGGGGAAGGTCGTCGACTCGCTGCACCACGTCGGCGACGACCTCTACCAGTTTTCCGGATAGGGTCCGACGGCCGCCCGAAACTCGTTTGACGTTACCGAAACGACTCCGCGAGGCGTTCGACATTCGCGGCGGAGACAGCGTGACGATCCGTGAGGAAGGGGACAAGATCGTTATCGAGAAACCGACGTCCCGCGACGAACTCGCCGAGGGATACCGAAAACGGGCTGATCTTCACCGAGAACTCGACGACGAGATGGGGGCCGTCTCTCGCGAAGCCGATACGCAACTCGGTGACGTTCCCGACTGGGCGGAGTGAGTACCGATGCACGTTCGCCGTGGCGACATCGTGATCGTGGAGCTGGATCCGACGCGTGGATCGGAACGACGCGGGACGCGGCCGTGTCTCGTCGTCCAAAACGACGTCGGTAACGAGAACGCACCGACGACTATCGTCGTTCCGCTGACGCCCTCGTTCGGCGAGGATCTGTATCCGTTCGAGGTACGGCTTCCTGCGGCCGAGTGTTCCCTACGTGAGGACCCCGTTGCGCTCTGTAGCCAGATCCGAACCGCCTCGATCGATCACCGAATCCCCGACGTCGTCGGATCGGTTCCGGACGACCGGATGGACGACGTCGACCGGGCCCTCGAGTACAGTCTCGGACTACGAGATATCTGACGTCACTGTCCGGTTTGGTGTGTGTCAGTGCTGGTAGAACTGCGACTAGAGACGGCGCTCGTGTTGGTAACTCGTCACAGCAGGGGATCTCATTCGTCGATTTCCTCCATCGAATCCTCCTCGTAGGCTTCCTCGTACAGGGCCAGCGTATCCTCGTAGCCGGCCATCGCGAGGTCGTAGGTCTCCCGCAGGTCGGCGATCGGCGTCTCGGTCGCGTCGACCCGGAGGTCGTTGTAGGAGGGCTCGAAGGCGAACGACTCGGTCGTCTCGACCCGAACCGCCGCGCTCTGGACGGTCAGCTCCTCGCGTTTGTCCCCGCCCTCGAGGTGACCGGCCGCGAGGGCGTCGATCAGCCGTTTGGCGAGCGGATCGGTCTCGGCGTCGTCCACGACGCTGTCCGAGCCGGTCCAGGAATCGGTCGTCTCGTGGACGGCGTTGGCCTCGTAGTTCGCGAGCGTGGCCTCGAGGACGTCCTCGCCGGTGAGCAGGTTGCCGGCGACGGTGACGTGGTCGCGTTCCTCGTGGCCGAACCAGTCGCCACACTCCGCGCCGGAGAAGGCGAACGTCGACTCGCCGTCGACGCCGTGGAGCTGGCGCTGGGGTGCGCCGTCGTCGGCGTTGAGCAGCGCTTCGAGCGCGTCGTCGACCGCGAGGCCGTCGTCGATGTACGCGATGCCCTTCCGCCCGAGGTCAACGTTCACCAGGCTCTGGGTCGCGACCGCGCCGTTCTCGCTGACGAACGGACAGAGCGTCCCGACGCCGGGCAGTCGTGTCGTCACCGCGACGCCGAACCGATCGTGCTCTTCGCCCGCGTTGTTCTCGTAGCTCTCGTGGACGCAGATGCTGAACGTCATCGCTCGAGGGATGACCGTACAGCGGAATAAGGGTCCTGTTACCGGCGACGTGGCGGGGTGATCCGCGGTCAGTCCTCGTTGACCTTGCCGTCTCGTCGATCCCGCTCCCGCGCGGCGGGGTCGCGCTCGGCCGGATCGCCGTGGCCGCCGCCGCCCGGCGTGCGGACGGTGACGGTCGTGCCGGCGGGGACGTCGACGGTCGTCTTCGAGCCGATCGGCTCGCCGTCGATCAGGTTCTCGCCGGTCGCACCCGGTTCGCCGCCGTCGATCCCCTGCGGTCGATGACGGCGACGGTCGGTCAGCACCGAGACAGTCGCCGGTACCTCGAGGCGGAGCCGTCGCTCGAGGCCGAGACCGCCGCGGTGTTCGCCGTCGCCGCCGGTGTCGGGACGGAGGGCGTACCGTTCGACGCGCAGCGGGTACTCGGTCTCGATGGACTCGACGGGCGTGTTGAGCGTGTTCGTCATGCCGACCTGGACGCCGTCCATGCCGTCGGCGGTGGGCCGGCCGCCGAAGCCGCCGCCGATCGTCTCGTAGTAGGTGAACGAGTCGTCGCGCGCGCCGACGGTGAGGTTGTTCATCGTTCCCTGACCCTGGGCGGCGACGCGCTCGGGCGCGGCCTGGCCCAGCGCGAGGAAGACGACATCGGTCACCCGCTGGCTGGTCTCGACGTTGCCGCCGACGACGGCCGCGGGGGGGTCGGGGTTCAGGAGGCTACCGTCGGGGATCTCGACGTTCACCGGCTCGTAACAGCCCTCGTTCGGCGGGATCTCGGGGTCGGTCAGACACCGGACGACGAAGTAGACCGCGCTCGTCGCGACCGCCCGCGGCGCGTTGACGTTGCCCGCGACTTGGGGGCTCGTCCCCGCGAAGTCGACGGTGATCTCGCTCCCGTCGATCGTCACCGTCGCGCGGATCTCGACGTCGTCGTCGGTCACGCCGTCGCCCTCGAGGACGTCTTCGGCCTCGTAACTGCCATCGGGCAACTCCGCGATGGCGGCTTCCATCCGCTCTTGCGAGTAGTCGATCACCGCGTCGAACCCCGCGAGGACCTGCTCGCGACCGTGCTCGTCGAACAGCGACGCGAGACGGGTTTCGGCCCGCTCGTTGGCGGCCAGCTGGGCGCGGAGGTCCGCCCGCCGTTCCTCCGGGTTGCGGACGTTGGCTAGCAGGACTGACTCGAGATCCTCGTTGCGGTCGCCGCCCTCGACGAGCCGCGTCGGCGGGAGCCGGAGCCCCTCCTGGTAGATCTCGCGGGCACCGGCGGGGAGGCTGCCGGGTGTCATCCCGCCGACGTCGGCGTGGTGGGCCCGCGAGACGGCGTAGCCGACGATCTCCCCGTCGGGTGCGAGCGGCGAGACGAGCGTCACGTCCGGCAGGTGGGTGCCGCCGGTGAACGGATCGTTCAGCACGAACACGTCGCCCGGCCGCGGATCGCGCTCGAGGACGGCCGCGACCGCCTCCGGCATCGCCCCGAGGTGGACGGGGATATGTTCGGCCTGGGCGACCAGCCGTCCCTCGCGGTCGAACAGCGCGGTCGAGCAGTCCTGGCGCTCCTTGATATTGGGAGAGTACGCGCCCCGGATGAGCACCTGTCCCATCTCCTCGGCCGCGCTCTCGAGCTGGTTCCGAAGTACCTCGAGGGTCACGGGGTCGATCTCGTCCTCCTCACTCATCCTCGTCCACCTCCGCGTCGGCGTCGCGCTCGAGCACGAGCGCACCGTCGCGTCGAACGGTTCCCGTCCAGTCTGGCGGGACGACCGTCGTGCTCTCGGCCTGCTCGAGAACGGCCGGCCCGTCGACGGTCGCCCCGGGTGCGAGCGCCGCCCGGTCGTAGACTGTCGCCGTGACCGTGCCGTGTTCGGGGAAGTGGGCCGCTCTCGTCCCGACCGTCGCCGCCCCGCCACCTTCGTGGTGCAGCGTCGGTGCCGAGCGGTCGATGGTCCCCGTCAGGCGGAGCGTGACCAGTTCGACCGGCTCCTCGAGGCGGTAGCCGTACCGTTCCTCGTGGCGCTCGTGGAACCGGCGTTCGATCACCTCGCGGTCGACGTCGTCGACGGGGACCGTCAACTCGAAGCTCTGCCCGGCATAGCGGCAGTCGGCCGCCCGCTCGAGGCGGAGCGCGCCGGGATCGGAGGCGTCCTCGCGGACCTCGTCGGCAAGGTCGGCGTAGACCGACCGCAGCGCGTCGGGATCGGCCTCGGCGAGGGGCGTCTTGACCGTCCGCAGGGCGTCGTGGGTCTCGTCGGCCGCGAGCAGTCCGTAGGCCGAGAGCACGCCGGCCGGCGCGGGGACGACGACCCGCGAGATATCCAGTCCGTCTGCCAGTGCAGCGGCGTGCATCGGTCCTGCGCCGCCAAAGGCGACCAGGCCGAACTCGCGGGGGTCGTACCCCCGTTCGACGGTGACCGAGCGGATGGCGCGGGTCATCGTCGCGTTCGCGACCCGGAACACGCCGCGCGCGGCGGCTTCGGGTCCCTCGAGACCCGCCTCCTCGGCGAGGCGATCCAGGGCCGCTCGAGCGGCGTCGACGTCGATGGTCAACTCGCCGCCGAGCGCCGTCTCGGGGCCGATGTAGCCGAGGACGACGTTCGCGTCGGTGACCGTCGGCCGCCGGCCGCCGTTGCCGTAACAGGCGGGACCGGGATCGGCACCTGCCGACTCGGGGCCGACCCGAAGCGCCCCGCCGGCGTCGGTCCAGGCGATCGACCCGCCGCCCGCGCCGACCGTGTTCACGTCCACCATCGGCGTCCCGATCGGCACGTCGCCGACCTCGGCCTCGGCGGTTCGTTCGACGGCCCCGTCGCGGACCACGCTGACGTCGCTCGAGGTGCCGCCCATGTCGAAGGTGACGACGTCGCCGTCGACGGTCGCCGCGGCCCCGACGACGCCCGCCGCGGGGCCGGACATGGTGGTCTCGACCGCCCGATCGCGGACGGTGTCGGCCGTCGCGAGGCCGCCGTTGGCCTGCATCACTCGCGGTTCGGGGAGGCCCTCCTTCGTCGCTCGGTCGGTCAGCCGACCGAGATAGCCCTCGATCACCGGCGTCACGTAGGCGTCGACGACCGTCGTCGCCGTCCGCTCGTACTCCCTGAACTCGGGGAGCACCTCGTGGGAGGCCGAGACGGGAACGTCGAGTTCCTCGCGGAGAATTTCGGCGACGCGGCGTTCGTTCTCCGGGTGTGCGTAGGCGTGAAGGAGACAGACGGCCACGCTCTCGGCGTCGCAGTCGCGGATCTCGGCGGCGAGGTCGCGCACGTCGTCGGGGTCGACCGGGTCCTCGACTCCTTCGCTCGTCGCCCGTTCCGCGAGTTCGAACCGCCGCCGTCGCGGCACGAGCGGAGCCGGTTTCTCGGCCTCGAGATCGTAGAGCGCGGGCCGATCCTGTCTGGCGATCTCGAGGACGTCCCGGAAGCCTGCAGTCGTCACGAGCGCCGTCTTCGCGCCCTCGCGCTCGAGGAGGGCGTTGACCGAGACGGTCATCGCGTGGACGAACGTCTCGACGCGTTCGGGCGCGACGCCGGCGCGCTCGCAGGCCTTCCGGATGCCCTCGAGGACGCCGACGCTCTGGTCCTGTTCGGTCGTCGGTACTTTCGCCGTGACGAGCGTGTCGTCGACGTACAGCGAGACGTCCGTGAACGTGCCGCCGACGTCGACGCCGATTTCGGGGCCTGTCATCGAATCCTCCGAAGCGTCAGGGACGCGAATACCGTCGGTATACGTACCTCTCGGTGTGTTCGTCCCTTAACGTTGGTGGAGCGACGACGCTCGAGAACGATCGCCAGCGGAACACCGGCGCGAAGCCGGTGTGACCGTATGGGTGTACAGTCAGGTGGTGTGGCCGTGTGGCGGTGGGATACAGGGCCAGCGTGTGGCTAGTGACGAGAACCCCCACATCCCCGCCAGGTCATCGATGGTTCCCCATCCCTCCTAAATCTGCTGGCCGATTCGGCCCCTTGAACCGTTACAAGGGCGTCTTGAAGCCCCGTTATCCGGTTTTCGAGCCGTGGTTGGCTCCGAACCCGGCCCCCTTTTTTTACCCGAACACGTTTTCCGTCGGTACTCGGTCGCATGCGGGCGATAACACCCGGCCGACAGAACGGATCGAGGGATCCGACGGTCTCGAGCGACCTGCGTCGTGTCTGACGTAAGAACTATACTGACTCCGCAAGTGGATACGGGCGATGGGACTCATGAGCAGAATCATCGGCGGGGACCAGTCCCGGTCCGCCGATGATTACGTCGAACTGGATCTCGACGACGTATCGACGGGGACGGCCGACGCGGCCATGCAGGTACACATCGCCGAGGTCGACAGTCAGGCCGACGCGATCGACATCAAGGAGGCAGTCTACGACGGTGACATCGTCATCGCCGACATCACGCGTCTCCGAACCGAGGACAGCACCGTCGAACACATCGTCGACGAACTCCGACAGGTCGCCCAGGAGGTCGACGGCGACATCGTCCGGAAAGGCGACGACCAGATGATCATCACGCCGACCGGCGTCCGCGTCAGTCGGGAGAAACTCGGCCAGTCGTTCTAGTTACCCGTTTCGCTCGAGGTCGGTGCGGTCCTGACGGTGGCGCGCTCTCGAGGCCGGCGCAGACGGATTCTGCGACCACGGGCTTCGATCGCCTCGTGCGAGGCTCTTACGACCGATCCCGATCGAGGACCTCTCGCAGTCGCTCACGACCGCGTTCGGCCCGCCGACGTCGCTCCTCGTGGCCGATCGCTTCGACGCCGACCGGGACCTCGCGGTCGTACTGTTCGTAGTACCCCTCGGGTACAACCCAGTCGTTGTAGAAGTCCGGAACGACGTCGTTGATCAGCGTCAGTGCGACGCGCGCACCGTCGCCCGCGGCGACGAGAGCCTGGTGGTGGGTGCTCGTGATGCGGCCCGCGGCGTAGACGCCGCCGACGTCGGTTCGGCCGTCCGCGTCGGTCGGGACGACGTCGACCGGCCCCGGTTCTTCGGGTTCGGTCGAGACGCCCAGATCCTGCAGGTAGTCGCTGTCGGCCCACGAGGTGGCGAGGACGAAGTCGGCGGGGATCGATTCGCCGTCGACGACCAGGTCGAACCCGTCGTCCGTTCGTCGCCCGGTGTCGACGGTCCCGGCTCGAAGCTCACAGCCGGCCTCGCGGGCGTGTTCCCTGGCGAGATCGAGCAGCGTTCGCGGCTCGATACCCGCCGGAAAGCCGAGGTAGTTTTCGACGTACGCACACTTGGTGAGCGTCGAGCGACCGTTCGAAAGGACGACCGTCTCGAGGCCGGCCCGAGCACAGAAGACGCCGGCGGCACAGCCGGCCGGCCCGGCACCGACGACGGCGACGTCGAACGCGTCGGTCCGCGCGGAATCCGTCGTCCTGTCAGTCGTTGCTCGCGTCGTGGTATCGGCGTCAGTCGTGTCCGAGTTCGTCATGTTCGTGGTCGGTGTGAGTCAGGATGATCGTGAGCGATCGGGGCGAACCGCCTCGTCGGTTCGGCGGTCGGTCCTCCGGTCCTCGTGCTCGTTTTGGCGGTCGGTCCCCCGTTCCTCGTGCTCGTTACCGCTGTCGCGGCTGAACTCGTCGGCGAAATGACAGCGCGATCGCGTCGCGTCGATCGACGTGAACGTCGGCGTCTCGGTCCGACATCGTGGTTCGGCGATCGGACACCGGGTGTGGAACGGACACCCGGCCGGCGGCTCGACCGACTGGGGGAGGTCCCCCTCGAGCGGGACGGCGGGGTCGTCGTCCGGATCGACGGACGGAATCGCCTCGAGCAACGCCTGCGTGTAGGGATGGGTCGGGTCGTCGAGCACCCGGTCCGCTGGACCGACCTCCATCACCGTCCCGAGGTACATCACGGCGATCCGGTCGGCGACGTGGGCGACGACGTCGAGGTCGTGAGAGATGAGCAGGTAGGTCAACTCGAGGTCCGCCTGCAGGTCGAGCAGCAGGTTGAGAATCCGGGCCGTGACGGAGGCGTCGAGCGCCGACACCGGTTCGTCGAGGACCAGCAGCCGCGGATTCGGTGCGATCGCTCGAGCGATCGCGGCTCGCTGTATCTGGCCGCCGGAGAGTTCGTGGGGATACCGCGACGCGTGGGTCTCCGAGAGGCCGACGCGGTCGAGCAGGTCCGCGACCCGCTCCCGGCGACGCTCGCGCGACCACCCCTGCTGGCGCAACGGCTCCGCGATCGCCCGCTCGACCGTCCGACGCGGGTTGAAACTCGACCGGGGATTCTGGAAGACCACGCCGACGTCGGCCAGTTGGTCCGCGGAGCGGTCGCGTGCCGTCCCCACCGGGGTCCCGTCGAAGCGGACCTCACCGTCCGTCGGAGCCTCGAGCCCGGTGACGAGGTCGGCGACGGTGGACTTGCCGGAGCCGCTCTCGCCGACGAGACCGACGGTTTCGCCCTCGTGGACCGTGAGATCGACGTCGACGACCGCCGGCAGCTCCCGGCGTTCGCCGAAAATCCCGTCAAGCAGGCCGTCGTCGAGCGTATATCGCTTGGTGACGCCCGAGAGGTCGACCAGCGGCGAACCGGGGGCTGTCGTCTCCGACGGGGTCGATCCCGTCCCCGAGGTTGCCGTTCTCGAGCCGTCGGCTACTCTCGAGTGGGGCGGCGCGTCGGCCGACTCCAGGGCGATCGGTTCGCCGCACGTGACGGTGCCGCTCTCGAGGTCGACGGTGGGGACGTCGCCGGTCCGACAGCGATCGGTAGCGTGTGAACACCGCGGAGCGAACGGGCAGCCGTCCGGTTTGGCGTGTAGTTCCGGCGGTCGCCCCTCGATGGCAGGCACCCGCGATTTCGGGTCGGCACGCTGGGTGAGACACGCGAGCAGCGCTCGGGTGTAGGGATGACGCGGGTCCTCGAGGATGCGATCGGTCGGTCCAGTCTCCAGTACCTCGCCGGCGTACATCACGACGACGCGGTCGCAGACGTCGGCGACGACGCCCAGATCGTGGGTGATCAACACGGTGGCGAGGTCGCGCTCGTCGGTCAACTCCCGGAGCAACTCGAGCAGTTGGGCCTGGGTCGTCGCGTCGAGGGCAGTCGTCGGTTCGTCGGCGAGCAGGAGGTCCGGTTGCGAGGCGAGCGCGATGGCGAGCATCGCACGCTGACGCATCCCGCCGGAGAGTTCGTGCGGGTAGGCGTCGACGCGGTCTTCGGGCGAAGCGATTCCCACCCGTTTCATGAGGTCGATCGCCTGCTCGCGTGCGTCCCGCCAGGCCGATCGGCGGCTGAAAAGCGGCACGTGGAGGTAATCGAGCAGCGCTTGCGAGTTGGTATCGCAGTGGACCCGGATCGCTTCGGCGATCTGCTCGCCGACGTCGAAGACGGGATTGAGCGTCTCGGTGGGGTCCTGAAACGCCATCGAAACGGTGTTCCCCCGGAGTCGACGGAGTTGCGCGTCGGTCGCGTCGGTCACGTCGACGCCGTCGACGACGATCGATCCGGCGACGATCTCGCCGGGGTCGTGGAGGCCGACGATCGATCTGGCGGTTACGGACTTGCCGGAGCCGCTCTCGCCGACGATACCGACGACCTCACCCCTCTCGACGGAAAACGACGCGCCGTCGACTGCACGAACGGTACCGTCGGCCGTGTCGAACTGCGTGTGTAGGTTCTCGACGGTTAGTATCTCGCTCATGGTCAGGTCGGTTTCTCGAGGGTCGTTTCGTGGTTCGGATCGAGCACGTCCCGGAGGCCGTCGCCCAGCAGGTTGAACCCGAGGACGGTCAGCATGATCGCGACCCCGGGGGCGTTCGCGATCCACCAGGCGTCTCTGAGGTAGTGTCGCCCGTCGGAGAGCATCGTTCCCCACTCCGGCGTGGGCGGCTGTGCGCCCAGGCCGATGAACGAGAGTCCGGCCGTCGCGAGGACGACGGTTCCCAGATTCAGCGTCGCCAGCACGACGACGGGGCTGACGACGTTTGGCAGCAGGTGTCTGGTCACGATCTGCGTTCGCGAGGCTCCCAGCAACCGCGCCGCGCGGACGAACTCCCGTTCTTTCGTCGAGAGGACGCTCCCGCGGACGAGACGGGCGTACGAGCCCCAGCCGACGACCGCGAGTGCGATCAGGACGTTTCGCAGGCTCGGTCCGAGGATGCCTGCGATGACGAGCGCGAGGACGAGCCCGGGAAACGCCAGTTGGACGTCGACCAATCGCATCAACGCCTCGTCGACTCGGCCGCCGACGTAGCCGGCAAGCAGTCCGATCGTCGTCCCCAGCACCAGACGGACCGCGGTCACTGCGACGGCGATCCCGAGCGAAATACGTGCGCCGTACACGAGTCGCGCGAGGACGTCACGGCCAAGTTCGTCGGTTCCTAACGGGTGGGCGGTCGACGGTGGCTGTAAGCTGTTGGCCAGGTCCTGTGTCGTCGGATCGTGCGGGACGACGGTCGGGCCGATCGCTGCGACGGCCAGGAGAGCGGTGACGATCGCCATCCCGGCCAGGGTGAGCGGACTCGAGAGCAACGTGCGAACGCGGCGTGACGTACGGAGCGACCGAACGAGAGACGGGACCCGACCAGGTGTACGGTCGGTTCCGATCGATTCGTCGGGTCCGGTCACGCCGTCTCACCTCCCAGCGAGACCCGCGGGTCGAGATAGCGGTAGCCGAGATCGACGAGCAGGTTCGTCACGACGAACACCCCTGCCGTAATCAGCGCGATTCCCTGGATGACGGGATAATCACGGTTGAAAACCGCGTCGACGAGTAGCGTACCGAGACCGGGGCGTTGAAAGACGACCTCGACGACGACTGCCCCGTTGAGCAGCGAGCCGAACTGGAGTCCGATGATCGTAAGCACGGGTACGAGCGCGTTTCGCAGGGCGTGTTTGTAGCGGACGATTCGTCCGCGAAGCCCCTTCGATCGGGCGGTGTCGACGTAGGCCTCGTCGAGTACCTCGAGCATCGAGGCGCGAATCAGCCGGGTCAACACCGCCGCCATCCCGGTTCCCAGCGTTACCGCGGGCAAGACGAGTTGGCTCGGCCGTCCGGCACCCGCGACGGGGAGGATCCCAAGCGTCAGCGGGAACGCGAGGATGAGCAGATACGCGAGCCAGAAGTTCGGCATCGCGACGCCGATCAGCGAGCCCACCTGACAGACCACGTCTACTTTGGTTCCCCGGTGGACCGCACTGATCACCCCCGTGGGGACGGCGATCGCGAGTGCGACGATCGTCGACGCCACTGCGAGTTCGATCGTCACGGGCAACGCGTCGACGATCATCGCCGATACCTGGGTATCCGCGTAGTAGGAGGTGCCCAGATCACCACGAAGCACGTCCGCGAGCCAGCGGCCGTACTGGACGAGGAAGGGATCGTTGAGGCCGTGCTCGGCTTCGAAGGCCTCGATTTCGGCCTGTGATGGGGGGCGACCCAGCCGTTCGGAAAGGATGACCCTGGCCGGGTTCCCCGGGGTCAGAAAGATCATTCCGTACGTCACGAGCGAAACGCCGACCATGACGATGGCCGACGTTCCGAACCGGTAGGTGAGGTACGCTCGCATGACCTGGGGTTATCGGCTGAGCGTTCGCCACTCGAGCAGCCTGTCGATGGGGTGCAGATCGATCCCCTCGAGGTCCGCGTCCATCGCGACGGCGTACTCGCGATAGGCGATCGGAATGACCACGGCTTCCTCGACGATCCGCCGCTGGGCCTCGAGGTAGGCCTCGCGTCGCTGCTCGGGATCGTACGACTGGAACCCGGTCTCGATGCGGTCGTCGACCTCGCCGCCGAGATTGAACAGCCCCGTCCCATCGGATTCGTACCGATCGACGTTGTCGATTCCGCGGGAGTGGAAGTTCTCCCACATGAGATAGTCGGCCCCGGGGCTGTTCGATTGGGTCCCGTCGACCGCGAGGTGGAACTCGCCGCGGCCGGTCCGGTCCTGGTAGGCGGCACGCTCGAGTACGTCGATGTCGAGATCGACGCCGACCGCCGCGAACTCCGACTGGAGGACCTGCGCGATGAGGTCGTCGTCGTCTCGGTCGTTTCGCACGAGACACGTCAGCTCCTCGCCGTCGTACGACGAGTCGGCAACGAGGTCACGTGCCGTCCCGTGATCGCGCTCGTACGCCGGCAGGTCGTCGTACGCCGCCCAGTCGATGACCGTGGAGATGGGACCTCTCGCCGGTTTTCCGAGTCCGTTCAGGACCTCGTCGACGATCTCGGACTGGGACACCGCGTAGTTGAGCGCTCGCCGGAGGTCCGCGTCGTCGGTCGGCTCCCTGTACAGGTTGCACGAGACGAACGTCGATCCCGACGACTGCTGGGTCGCGACGGTATACTCGTCGCGTTCTCGCAGGGATCCCAGACGCGGTTTCGCCGGCTCGAACACCACGTCGGCGTCGCCGGACTCGAGCAGGTTCGTCCGCGTGGTTTCGTCCTCGGCTGCACGGAACGTGAGCCCGTCTGGTTCGACGTCGCCTCCCCAGTACTCGTCGTGCGTCCCGAGTTCGACGTACTGCCCGTTCTCGACTTGCTCGAGCGTGAACGGGCCGGTTCCGACGACGTCGCCGTTCCACGGATCGGCCGACGGTGGGTGAATATCGAGCATGTTGTGGCCGATCGTTCCGGGGAAGTCCGGAAACGGGTCGGTGGTCGTAAACTCGACGGTGTACTCGTCGATCTTCTCGACGCTTCCCGGCTCGAGGTGGAGCCAGCCGTAGACGAAGTCGCCGTAGCGCTCGAGGATGTCGTTTTCGTAGGAGTGGACGACGTCGTCGGAGGTCAGCTCTTCGCCGTTGTGGAACCGTACGCCTTCGCGGAGTTCGAACACCCACGTCGTATCGCCGGTCGGTTCCCAGTCGGTGGCGAGCCACGGCTTCGGTTGCATCTCCTCGGTTCCCCAGACGAGGGGTTCGACGACGCGGGTCCAGTAGGGGGTCATGCCGCCCCACCGGTCCCATCGATCGGTGCTGTCGGCCGGGTTCAACGGCGGAACGATCGTAATGGTTTTCTCGCCAGTGTGGTCGGACGCACCGTCCGCGCACCCGGCGATTCCGACGACGCTTCCGCCGGCGAGACCGGCGAGCAGTCGTCGTCTCGTGGGGGCTGGTCTAGTGTGGTCTCCGTTCGTCTCGTCCATCAATCTCAATTTAGTTAATTAAATCTCACTTGTTAGTTGTTACGATCATTCCGTCGTCTCGTGCTGATCAGGTACCACCTGTGCTGGTAGGTCTCCCACAGTTAATAGAGGCGAACACAGTATTAATAAATATTCTTATTTCTGAATGTGGTTTATTAAAACTCCCCTGGCAGAGCCAGGGCGTACTGCGTTCGGTGACGGAACGCTCGATCCGAAGCACGGGCGTAGCGTGATCCCAGAGGGTCGGTCGGCATCACGCACGAGCAAGATCGCAGCGAGTACGACGGCACGAATCGGGAGCCCCAACCGCTGAACCGCGCGGGTACACCAGTTCGACCGTGCCACGGCAGGAGCGACGACGAGGGTCGAAGCGACCGACGGAAGGACGGCGACGACCGCGACGACGAACACCGCTCGGACGCCCTCGATAGGCCGGCTGTACGGAGATTCAGGAACTCCTCGGCGAGCGACGCGAGGCCGAGACGCGTTGCAGCGGTCGACCGGGGTACGGACGAGTCGCGACTGGGGAGGGGACGAATAGCGGGTCGAACACGTTCGCCCCGCGTTCGGTGGGTATTTTCACCGGGCGGGAATTCCTGTGGCGGTTATGGTACCGGCACGGATAGACTCGAGTATGTCAGGCTTTCGTGCAACAGTCGTGGTCGACGAGCCGGCGACGTGTCCGGTCGCGGAGATCTCGGCCACCACCGACGACCCGATCGACTCGGTGAGTCGTACCCGGGCGGGGGAAAACGGCACGGTCGTCGAGGAGTTCGGCGTCGAGGCCGACGCGACCGTCGACGACAGCGTGGTCTCTGACGACCACGAGATGGTCCCGGTACAGTCAAACGAACGGGAAGCAGTCTACCGGTTCGAACGCGAGACCAGTTCGAACTGTGCGTGTGAGGTCGTCGAGGAGACCGGAACGCCGGTGACGTCCGTCCGCGCTCAGGACGGCGCGTTGTTGCTGTCGTTCCGGACCCTCGAACTCGAGGACATCGCCGAGATCGTCGATCAACTGCGCGATCGGTTCGACGGCGTCCTCGTCGAGGACCTCACGCAGGATCACGAGGAAGCCTCTGGTGACCCGGTCATCGTCGACCGGGACGTGCTCACCGACCGGCAGCAGGAGATTCTGGAGACGGCCTACGAGATGGGATACTTCGAGTACCCCAAAGGGGCGAACGCGACCGACGTCGCCGAGGAACTCGGCGTCGCCCGTTCGACGTTCACCGAACACCTCGCGGCCGCACAGACGAAGCTCATGGAATCGATCGTCGAACGCTGACGGGACGTCAGTCGCGGCCGCGGTCGTGACGGCTCCCCGCCGAGGGTACTGGTCGCCGGTACACTCCTGTGTACCACCCTTTCGAACGATCGATCATCGGAGACACCGAGACTGTTTCGTATGATCGATTATGTGGAACGGACGGTCCGGTTCGACCCGTCAAACGAACTGTCCTAAAACGGAATCGAAAATCGATCCGGATCTCTCACGCTGGCGGTTCTAACAGCGACCAAACGACAATACTTTTCCATCGGCGACGGAAATCCAACAGTATGGCAGACGACCTCAAGAAAGGGCTGGAGGGTGTTTTAGTTGCAGAGTCCGAGCTCAGCTCGATCGACGGCGACGCCGGCCGACTGGTCTACCGCGGCTACTCCATCGAGGATCTGGCCGAGGAGGCGACCTACGAGGAGGTCCTGTATCTCCTCTGGCACGGTCATCTGCCGACGACCGCGGAACTCGAGGAGTTCTCCGCGGCTCTCACCGATGAACGCGAGGTCAGCGAGGACGTGCTCGCGACGATGGAACGGCTCGCCGCGGCCGACGAAGCGCCGATGGCCGCGCTCCGGACGGCCGTCTCGATGTTCTCCGCGACCGAACCCGAGGACGACGCCGAGCCCGACGACCTCGAGGCGTCGCTGCGCAAGGGTCGGCGCATCACCGCCAAGATCCCGACCGCGCTCGCGGCGTTCGAGCGCTACCGCCTCGACGAGGAGCCGATCGATCCCGATCCGGACCTGGGGCTGGCCGCGAACTTCCTCTACATGCTGACCGGCGAGGAGCCCGACGACGTCCACGCCGAGACGTTCGATCAGGCGCTGATCCTGCACGCCGACCACGGTCTGAACGCCTCGACGTTCACCTCGATGGTGATCGGCTCGACGATGGCCGACATCTACAGCGCCGTCACCGGCGGCATCGCCGCGCTCTCCGGCCCGCTGCACGGCGGTGCGAACCAGGACGTGATGGAGGTCCTGTTCGAGATCGACGAGAGCGGCAAGGACCCGCTCGAGTGGGTCGAAGGGGCCACCGAGGAGGGCCGTCGCATTCCCGGTTTCGGTCACCGCGTCTACAACGTCAAGGACCCCCGTGCGAAGATCCTCCAGCGCCGCAGCGAGGAACTCGCCGAAAACGGCGACGACAAGTGGTACGAGATCACCACGACCATCGAGGAGTACCTCACCGAGGAGAAGGGCCTCGTCGAGAAGGGCATCGCCCCGAACGTCGACTTCTACTCCGGCTCCGTCTACTACCAGCTGGGCATCCCGATCGACATGTACACGCCCATCTTCGCGATGAGCCGCGCCGGCGGCTGGATCGCTCACACCCTCGAGTACCAGGAGGACAACCGGCTCATCCGCCCGCGCGGTCGGTACACGGGTCCCGAAGATCAGGAGTTCGTGGCCCTCGAGGATCGCTAACGGTCGGCGACCAACTCGTTTTCTCGCCGCGTCAACTCAGCTCTCGGACGCCGAGGGAGATTCCGATCAGCGACCCCAGCAGGACGACGAGGTTGAACGCCGCCTCGATCAGCGGCTGGTGTCTTGGCTCGACCCAGATGTGGATCGCTTCTGTCACGCTCCCGTAGAGCTGACTCACGGCGAAGATCGCGAACAGCGAACAGATCGCCAGCCCACCCCACGCGACGTAGGTCCGGACGTCTTCCGGAAGGTCCGGGCCGGCGGCTCGGGTGCTGGAACTCCCCGTCGTTCCTCCGGCGTCCGTATCGGTGGACTCGAGGTCCGGTTCGGCCGAGGCGTGGTCGGCGGTTCCCTCCGCGACCGTTTCGGTACCGGCCGCAACCGTCCCGACCGCATGTTCGGTCGTCTCTTCGACGAGATTGGAGTCGGTATCGGTCGCCCGATGGACGACGGTGACGTTCTCGACGGGGCCGTCGCGGCCCTCGAGGTAGCTATCGACCGCGAGCGTTACGGTCTCTCCCGAGGCCTCCTCGGCGGCGATGGTCACCTCCACGAGCGACGCGTAGCCGTCGACGGACGCCTCCGTCTCGGGTTCGGCGGGGGTATCGATCGCACCCCCGAGGACCAGGGTCGAGCCGGCGGCGACGACGACCAACAGGGCGGCAATCGCGAGGGCGTACTCGCGGTTCATGGACTCCTCTCCCGAACATACATATAAGTGCTTTGTACTGTTGGGAGTGAAACAAATCCGTCAGGCGGTAGATAGCGATGCTCCGAACGACTCCGGAGTACGCCGAGACCGGAGGCGACTCGAGAGCCCGTCGAGCACAACTGGGAAGTACGAACGCGGTGCACGCTCGAACGTGGTCGACCGGTCACGATCGGATCGCGCGCTCGAGTTCGTCTTCGTCTACGGCACGCTGACCGACCGGGCACAGGTCGAGCAACTCCTCGCGGCCGACGGGTTCGCGTTCGACGGGGCGGCGACGCTCGAGGGCCTCCACCGCGTCGACGGCCGCTATCCGACGCTCGCACCCGGCGGGAGCGTCGAGGGCAGAGTGCTGGCCGTCGAGCGCCTCGCGCTCGAACGGCTCGACGCGTACGAGGGCGTCGAAGACGGCCGCTACGTCCGGACGAGGGTCCCGATCGCAGCGTCGGGAGCGGGTCACGACGACCCAGAGCCGGGACGTCGCGACGAGGCGCACGCACACGTCTACGTCGGTGATCCGGCCGAACTCGGCGTCGCCGAGCGAATCGACTGGCCCGCCTGTGAACCGTTTCCGGCCGGGGTCCGGCAGTACCTCGCGTCGACGGACGTCGTGGTACGCCCTCACGAATGACGATCGTCCGCCGACCGTCTGACGGACCGTCTATCGCCTCTCTGTCCTGCTATTTCACTTTCACCGCGGAGGGGTGGGTTTTATGTGCCCCGCGTCCCCGTCTTCAGTTGCACGTCACACGCCGTGCATCCTGTATTCCCTGTCGTGCTGTCCGGGCGACCGCCGGGACAGCGCGCCCCTGTCACCGACGGACTATGTACCGGTAGGACCGCGACCCGAACGGCGCTCCCTCCGGAACTGGCGTCCAGTAGACTACCGCTCCGGTTCCTGGGAACGGTACACACGGCTCTTCCGTGGCAGTGGCTACTATACGCACCGAGACGAAACCCCGAACTATGCTCGAACGCTCGGATATTCTCGACGCACGCGAGCGAGTACGGGACACCTCCAGACGTACGCCGCTCGAGTACTCGCACACGTACTCTTCGATGACGGGTGCCGACGTCCACCTGAAACTCGAGACGTTCCAGCGGACGGGATCGTTCAAGATCCGCGGTGCGACCAACCGGATCGCGACCCTCTCGGAGGAGCAAAAGGCGGCCGGCGTCGTCACCGCCAGCGCGGGCAACCACGCACAGGGCGTTGCGCTGGCGGCCACCCGCGCGGGCGTCGACGCGAAGATCGTCATGCCCGAGTACGCCCCCATCGCGAAGGTGAAAGCGACCCGGAGCTACGGGGCCGAGGTCGTCCTCTCGGGTACCGACTACAACGAGGCGGCCGAACGCGCCCACGAGATCGAACGCGAGGAGGGCCGGACGTACGTCCACGCCTTCGACGACGAGATGGTGATGGCCGGCCAGGGGACGCTCGGCCTCGAGATCCTCGAGGACTGTCCCGAGGTCGAAACCGTCGTCGTCCCCATCGGGGGCGGCGGTCTCATCAGCGGCGTCGCGACCGCGATCAAGGAGCAACGGCCCGACGTCCGCGTGATCGGCGTCCAGGCCGACGGTGCCTCGAGCGCGGCCAAATCGCTCGAGAAAGGCCAGCGCATCACGCTCGACGGCGTCGATACGATCGCTGACGGCATCGCGACCCGCAGCGTCGGTGAGCACACCTTCGATCACATCGAGGAGTACGTCGACGAGGTCGTCACCGTCTCCGATCCCGAGATCGCCGTGACGATCACCTATCTGCTCGAGCGCTCGAAGACGGTCGTCGAGGGTGCCGGCGCTGTCCCGCTTGCCGCCTTGCTCTTCGAGACGTTCGACTACGACGAGGACGAGACGATCGTCCCGCTGCTCTCCGGCGGGAACATCGACCTCAACACCCTCACGAACGTCGTCGTCCGGGGCCTCGTCGAAACCGGCCGCTATCTGAAGATCCGCACCGTCCTCACCGACGAACCCGGGGCGCTCGAGAAACTGCTCGAGATCTTCACCGAACACCGGGCGAACATCTACGCGATCCACCACGACCGTACGTCCCGCGACGTCGAGATGAACGACACCGAGGTCGAGATCGAACTCGAGATGCGCGGCCCCGACCACGTCGACGCGTTCCTCGAGGCGCTGCGGGAGGCGGGTTACGAGGTCGACGTACTCGTGTGACTACTCTTCGGCGTCGCTGCTCAGGTCCGCGTCGACGCGCACCTCCGAGTCGGTGACCGTCGCGACGTTTTCAGCCGGAATCTCGAGGTCGTCTTCGTTGGCGTCGCCGCGGCCGAGGCCCTGGATCCACGCTTCGGTGAGACTCGGTTCCGGATCGACGTAGGCCACCTGCTCGATCGGATCGACTTCCGTCACGATACCGATCTGCTCGCCGCGAACGTCCATCAGGAACTTCCCCTCGTCTTCGGTCGAAAGGACTGTCATGCGACCCGACGTACGAACGGCCGCGATAAATAGTTGGCGACGTTACACGTGGGGTCCCCGACGGGACACCGATCCCGTTTCGCCTCCTTTTAAGCGCCGGCGAGTCGATCACGGAGGTATGAAACGGATCATCGACACCGACGAGGCACCCGCAGCGGTCGGTGCCTACAGCCAGGCGACGACGAACGGCGACCTGCTGTTTACCGCCGGACAGATTCCGCTGACACCGGACGGCGACCTGCTGGACGACGAACCGATCGCGGTCCAGACCGAACGGGCGCTCGACAACCTCGTCGCCATCCTCGAGGAAGAGGGCGCGGCCCCCGAAGACGTCCTCAAGGTCACCGTCTTCCTCGACGACATCGACGACTTCGACGCGATGAACGAGACCTACGCCGACTACTTCGACGACGAACCGCCCGCCCGCAGCGCCGTCGAGGTCGCCGCCCTCCCCAAGGGCGTCGGCGTCGAAATCGAGGCCGTGGCCGCGCTCGAGTGACGTGATCGACCGTCTCGACCGTTCCATCCCGCGATGAACGTCCGTGCCAAATCCGCCCTGCTGTGGGGTGCGGTCGGCGTGGTGGCCGTCCTGGCGCTCGTCCAGGGGTACGCGTTGCTCGTCGAGCCGCTCCTCTCGATCGGACAGGCGGCGGCCGTCGCCGCGCTCGTCGGCTGTGTGACGACCGGGTGTGCCTACGCGCTCGAGCACCGGATCGCCGACTGGGCCGCCCGCCGGGCGACGGACGACGCCGATCCCGGGGCGAACGAAACCGAGGCACACCGCGGCGACGGTAAAAGTAAGAGTTAAACGACGGACCCGGTTAGCAACACGTGAGCCAGGATGGCCGAACGGTAAGGCGCACGCCTGGAAAGCGTGTTCCCTTTCGGGATTCTGGGTTCAAATCCCAGTCCTGGCGCTCGTTTTTAACTATCGTAGTAAAAATTTCGAACAGGCCCCCCTGTTCGCTATAAACTCCGTTCTCCCAACCTATTCCCTGGAAGGGAAATAGATTCATACACTTCGGTAAAGTAATTTTACTGTGGCGACAGACGAGTACCATCGCCGAACTGTGATCACACGCCTAGCTGTCGCCGAGTCCGACTCGAATCTACTCGAGCGGACGATAGATCACTGGCTCGAGGGCTGTAACATCGCATCCGAGATGGCTTGGGGTGTGGCCGATACCGCAATCGACGTACAGCAACTCACGTACGATCGCATTCGGGACGAGACGGCCCTCGGAAGCCAACACTCCGTTTTAGCAACGCATCACGTCGCGCGGGCGATTCGGTCGGGACTCGAGCGTCGTCGAACCGGCTACCGCGCGACTCGTCCCGAGTTTACGTCTCGTTCTATGACGTTCGACGCGCGAACGATGACCGTGTTCCCGGAGCGCGAGGAAGTGTCGCTCACGACCTGCGGTGATCACCCTCGAGTCCGTGCGGATCTAGTGCTACCGGACGACGATGACGGCTACCAGTACGAATACCTCGGGAACGACGACTGGGAGCCGACTGAGTCGACGCTTCACTACCGGGACGGTGATTGGTATCTTCACCTCGGCGTTCGAAAACCGGTCGATGTCGATCCTGACTCCGAGAACGGAACGGTTCTCGGCGTTGACCTCGGCGTCTCCGAGATTGCGGTTACCAGTACCGCACGGTTCTTTTCGGCTGGAGAACTCAACCACGTTCGGCGTGAGTTCGAGCGGATCCGTAGCAACATTCAGTCGTCGGGAAGTCGAAGCGCGTACCGGACGCTCGAGGACGTAAGCGGCCGGGAGGAAGAATTTGTCAAGCACGTCCTCCACGAGGTAGCGAACGGTATCGTCGAGGAAGCTCTCGAGTACGATTGTGACGGGATCGTGTTCGAAGAGTTGAACGGAATCCGCGAACGGCTACCGAACGCGGACTGGCACTCCGAGTGGGCGTTCGATACCCTTCGCTCGTACGTGGTGTACAAGGCGAAGGCTGAAGGGTTGTTCGTCGACACGACGTCGCCCGCGAACACGAGTCGGCGGTGTCCGGAGTGTGGATCTACCGACTCTGCCAATCGAGTATCGCGCGACAAGTTCGATTGCCAGTCTTGTGGGTGCACTGGTCACGCCGACTATATCGCGTCGAAAAACGTCGCTGCGGCCTATCTCCGACGAGGCCAACAGTCGTCTCGTCGGAGGGGCGTCGGTCAATACGCCCTGAAGTCCGGGACGGTGACTCCGAACACTGGATTCTCCCCGTACGGAGGGGAGCCAGCGGACGAGTCTACGGACAAGTCGACCTCGTAATCGAGCAGGTCGACAGTTGATATCCCTGTTCTGGCGTTTCGGTACGTCGTTATCGGTGCAACGACCGTTCCGGTGGCACGCACACGGATTGGACCCCGCTCCAAGGGAACAACGATTTGTCCCGGCCTGCCGACACCACGGACATGTGTGGCCGCTACACCATCGCCCTCGAGCGCGACGACGTAGAGGAGCGGTTCGACGCCGCGTTCGACGCCCCGTTCGCGCCGCGGTACAACGCCGCGCCGGGCCAGCAGCTGCCCGTCATCACGAACGACGCGCCGGAGCGCATCCGGCGGCTCGAGTGGGGGCTGGTGCCCTCGTGGGCCGAGGACGACGGCGACGGTCTGATCAACGCGCGGGCGAAGACGGTCGACGAGAAGCCCAGTTTCAGGGAGGCGTTCGAGCGACGCAGGTGTCTCGTCCCGGCCGACGGCTTCTACGAGTGGGTCGAGACGGACGACGGCAAACGGCCCTACAGGGTCGCCTTCGAGGACGACCGGCCGTTCGCGATGGCGGGGCTGTGGGATCGCTGGGAGCCCGAGACGACGCAGGCGGGACTCGAGGCGTTCGGCGGCGGTGCAGACGTCGACGAGGACGGTGACGAGCCGCTCGAGACGTTCACAATCGTGACGACGGAGCCGAACGACCTCGTCGCCGACCTCCACCACCGGATGGCGGTGATCCTCGACCCCGCGGACGAGCGTCGGTGGCTCGCGGGCGAGGACCCGCGGGACCTGCTCGAGCCGTACCCGGCCGACGAGATGCGCGCGTATCCGGTCTCGACGGCGGTCAACGATCCGTCGATCGACGACCCGTCGCTGCTCGAGGCGGCCGACGGCTAACGCGGAGTGGGGCTCTCGCCGCCCCCCTCAGAGCCCTTCCTGGTTACCGGCCGAGAGGAGGATCACCATCGAGAGGCCGGAGATGACGAGCAACAGAATCGAGGGGATCACGGCGTACTGGAAGTACGCCTGCTCCTGGGCCTCCCAGATGAGGGTGACCAGCGTCTCGAACCCGATGGGCTTGAGGATGAGCGTCACCGGCAGTTCCTTCATGGTGGTCAGGAAGACCAGCGCCGCCCCGGCGACGATGCCGGGCGTCACGAGCGGGAGCGTGATCCGCCGGAACGCCCGCAGCGGCGGCGTCCCGAGGGTACGCGCGGCCTCGACGAGCATCGGATCAACCTGCAGGGTGCTCGAGCGGATCGAGCCGACCGCCTGGGGCATGAACCGGACGACGTAGGCGAAGACGAGCAGCGGCGTCGTCTTGTAGATCGCCGGCAGCAGCGGCGAGTCGCCGGCGAATCCGTCGTACGACGTCGCGAAGGCCACCAGTGCGAGCGCGAGGACGATGCCCGGAACCGCGAAGCCGACGTAGGTGGCGCGCTCGAACAGCCCCGACAGCGGCGAGTCGTTTCTGGCCGCGAAGTAGGCGACGGGCAGTGCGGCCAGTACCGAGACGAGCGCCGCGGCCCCGGCGACCTTCAGCGAGTTCGTCGCGTAGTGGAGTTCGAACGCGAGTTCCGGACGGGCTGAGGGATCGGCGTTGACGAGCCAGAGCCCCAGGATCCAGATGGGGACGACGAGCGCAAGCGTCGTCACGGCGGCGGGCAACAGCGTCGCCGGCCAGCGCCACGCGCCCAGCGTGACGGCCGGCCCCGAGGAGGCCCCGCTCCCGCCGGCGGCGTCGCTCTGTACTGACTCGTTCGATCGCACGGCCGACTCGAGCGCGAGCACGACGAGGACGAGGCCGAGCAACTGCAGCGAGAGCATCGCGGCGTACTCGACGTTGAACGTGTTCATCTCGAGGTAGATCTGCCGGGTGAAGACGGAAAACCGCATGATCGCGGGCGTCCCGAAGTCGGAGATGGCGTACAGCGCGGCCAGGAGAGCGCCGGCGGCGACCGCCGGGCGGATCTGCGGAAAGGTGACGCGGCGAAACGCCCGCCAGCGGCCGTGGTTGAGCGTCCGCGCGGCGTCGAGGAGGGTGGTGTCGAACGAGAGCAACGCGGCTCGGGTGGTCAGGTAGACGTAGGGGTAGGTGTAGAGCGTGATGACCAGGACCGTCCCGGGGAGGCCGTAGATTTCGGGGATCTGCTCGATGCCCAGCGGTTCGAGCAGGGACTGGAACTCGCCCCGGGGACCGAACGCCGAGACAAACGCGAACGCGCCGATGTAGCTGGGAATCACGAGGGGGAGGGCGACGACGACGGACCAGAATCGCCGGAACGGCAGGTCCGTCTGGACGGTGAGCCACGCGAGCGGGACGCCGATCAGGATCGACAGCACCGTCACGCCGGTCGTCATCAGGAGGCTGTTGAGGACGACCTCGAGCGTCTTCGGGCGGACGACCATCTCCCACGCCCGTCCCGGTTCGACGGTCACCGCCTCGACGACGAGCCACGTGAGCGGGAAGAGGATCGTCGCGGCGATGGCCCCGGAGAGCAAGGTCAGCCCGATCGGCAGGTCGTCCGTCGTCCGGCCGTAGCGTCGAAAGAGCGATTTCATGAGGTCGAAGTCGAATCAACGTGGGTCGGGTGCGACGGCGACCGTCCGAGACGAACCCCCGCTCGTCGATGCGGTCGCCACTCCCGACGCGGTACGTACGCGAAGCGTCTCGTTTCAACGGCTATAAGGTTTAGGTTTGCCTAATCCCTGTGCATGGAGTTGACGAGGCGGGACGCGGTCGCCGCGCTCGCGGCGCTGGGTGCCGGCGGCGCGGCGGTCACGGCCCTCCACCGCAGTCGAACCGGCGGCTCATCGGCGTCTCGAGAACACACCATCGAGACGATGCTCGCGGCCGCCGAGGTCGTCTATCCCTCCGAACTCGAGGGCGTCGAGGAATTCGTCGAGACCTTCCTCGAGGGTCGTCTCGACGCGGCGGGCCACGCGGCGGGACTGGAGGCGACCATCGCCGACCTCGACGACGAGGCGGAGGGGTGGCAGGGCGTCCCGTTCGCCGACCTGTCCGTCGACGACCGCGACCTGCTGTTGCGCACCCTGGGCGTGGCGAGCGTGCCGGAACGGCCCGACGGCACGACGCCGGAGCGGATCCGCTACTACGTCGTCAACGAGTTGTTGCTGGGGCTGTACGTCTCGCCGACGGGGGGCGAACTGGCCGGCATCGAGAACCCGCAGGGCCACGCCGGCGGCCTCGAGACCTACCAGCGGGGGCCCGAATCGTGAGTTCCCGTCCGCCCGCCGAGGCGGCCGCGCCGCTCGAGGGTGCCACGGACCGGACGCCCGTCGAGGACGCCGACGTCTGTGTCGTCGGAGCAGGGCCGGCCGGCGGCCTGGTGGCCGACCGCCTCGCCGGGGAGGGGTACGAGGTGGTGATCCTCGAGGCCGGCCCTCGCTTCTCCGCCGAGGATCGGCTGGCTCGCCAGGAGCGCGCGATCCGGCCGGCCTACGACCGCCCGGACGTCTGGGACGGCGACCCCGAACGGGACGCCCACTCGGCGTCCGGCGAGTGGTTCTACCCGCTCAACCAGACCCGCGTGAAAGGCGTCGGCGGGACGACGCTCCACTGGCAGGGGATGGTGATGCGGCTGCACGAGGACGACTTCAACTCCCAGTCTGCGCGCGGCGTCGGCGTCGACTGGCCGATCGAGTACGAGGACCTGCGGCCGTACTACGCGCAGGCCGAGCGCGAACTGGGCGTTGCAGGGGCCGACGACAATCCCTTCGCGCCGCCCCGCGAGGAGCCCCACCCGATGCCTCCGTTTCCGCCCTCCTACAGCGACTCGCTGTTCGCCGAGGCCTGCGACGAGCTGGGGATCGCGATGCACTCGGTGCCGAACGCCCGCAACTCCGAGGGCTACGACGGCCGGAGCGCCTGCGTCGGCTACGGCACCTGCGAACCCGTCTGCCCCTCCGGCGCGAAGTACGACGCGACGGTTCACGTCGAGCGCGCCGAGGAGAAGGGCGCGACGGTGATCGACCGCGCGCCGGTCCAGCGGCTGGAACACGACGCCGCCGGGGAAACGCTCGAGGCGGCCGTCTACGCCACTCCCGACGGCGAGGAGTACCGCCAGGAGGCCGACGCCTTCGTGATCGCCTGCGGCGGGGTCGAGACGCCGCGGCTGTTGTTGCTCTCCGAGTCGCCCGAGCACCCCGAGGGCCTCGCGAACTCGAGCGGCCTCGTGGGTCGGTTCTTCATGGACCACCTCTTCGCCGGGGTCGACGGCGTCCTGGACGAGCCGACCCGGCAGAACCACGTCGGGTTCATGACCAGCGAGTGCCACCAGTTCTACGACGAGGCTGACGAGGAGGTCGGCCCGTTCAAACTCGAGTTCTTCAACTACGCTGGCCCCTCCCCCGTGGGGATGGCCCTCTCCGGCAACGAGTGGGGCGACTCCTTGCTCGAGCGGATCCGCTCCGAGTACGGCACCCACGTCGGGATGGGGGCGCTGGTCGAGCAACTCCCCCGCGAGGACAGCTACGTCGCTCTCGACCCGGAGACGACCGACGACCACGGCAACCCCGTCCCGGACGTCCACTGGAATGTCGGCGACCGGGCGTTGCGGACGATCGAACGGGCCAACGAGGTTCAGGAGCGGATTCTCGAGGAACTCGGCGCGGAGATCACCGGCCGCGTCGGTCCCGAGAACACGGGGCCGGCGTTCCACCACATGGGAACCACCCGAATGGGCGACGACCCCGCCGAGAGCGTCGTCGGCCCCGACCTGCGGACCCACGACCTCGAGAACTGCTGGATCGCCTCGAGCAGCGTCTTCCCGACCGGCGGCGCGATGAACCCGACGCTGACGATCGCGGCGCTCGCGCTGAAGGCCGCCGAGGACGTGCTCGCGACGCTCTCGTGATCCGTTCTGTGCCCCCGTCGGTCGCCGCCGCACCGGGGCGTTCCGTCGTCGGGACCGCCGGGGACGGCGAACGTATCACAGAAGATTGATCAGCCCCTCGATCGGATCGATTCGTGTGGAGTCGCCGTCATGAATCTCGGTCGTCGGATGCGGTTGTCGCTGGCCTGGCGGATGCTCGCCGCACTGGCCGTGCTCGCGGTCGTCTCGCTCGTCGTCGCGGCGACGGCGATCCTCGCGGGCGGATTACTCGCCTGGCTCGCGCTGCTCCCCGTCGTGTACGCGCTCGAGACGCTGTTGCTGCCGTTTTCCGGGGGCTCTTACGGATTGTTCTGGAGCGTCCTCACGTCTCCCCTTCGCGTTGCAGTGGTAGCCGGGATCCCCCTGCTTCCGATCCTGTACTACCGACCGGTCCGGGACGAAATTCGGGCGTTCCGGGCCGAACTCGGCGAAGCGGGTGCGCCGGCCACCGAAACGCATCCCGAACTGGCGAACCGGACCCGTCGGCTCGCCCAGCAGGCGGATATTCCGGAGCCGGATACGTACGTCGCCGACCGTCAGCGAGCGGAGTCGTACGCCGTCGGCGGGCGGTCGAACGGGACGATCATCGTCACGACCGGACTCGTGAGCGCGCTCTCGGGCGACGAACTCGAGGCCGTCCTCGCCCACGAGATCAGCCACCTCGCGAACGGCGACAGTCGCATCACGAACCTCGTGCTCGTCCCGATGCTCGTCGCCGAACGCGTGGGGTCGGACGATCCCCCGTCGCGAGAACTGCTCGTCCGCCAACCGCTCGGCTACCTGGCTCACGTCGGCCTGTGGGCGCTCCTGACTGCCGTCACGGCCGTCCAGCGACTGTGCTGTCAGTTCGGTATCGCGACCCTCTCGCGCGGTCGCGAACTCGCGGCCGACAGGGGGGCCGCGGAACTGACCGGCTCTCCGGGCACCCTCGTCAGCGCGCTCGAGACGCTCTCGGACCGGCGCTCGCGTCCGTCCGAGGACAAGCGCACCTGGGCGAAGTCGGCCAGCGTACTGGATATTCTTCCACGCGACGCATCGGCGTCGCGCGGACCGTTCCGGACGCATCCCAGCACTGAAACGCGCATCGCTCACCTCGAGACCCTCCTCCGTGAGCAGGTCGACGGCGGACGGAACGCCGGAGCCGCGTAGCCGCCGTCCCCGAGAGGAGCGCGTCGCCGGCGGTCGATCGGTCTCGCCGTTCGGGGCGGCTACTCCGACGTTTTAGGCAAACCTAAAATATAAATACGGCGGACAGAGAGTACCGCCAATGAGTAGCGAGGACGGGACCGAGCTGACGGGCGGTGCCGACGACGCCGGGGCGTACACCTTCGAGGACGTCAGCGTCGTCATGGGAACGTACAACGAGGAGGAGGCGATCGGCACGGTGCTGTCGGACATCGAGGCGGTCACCGACGGTGAGGCCGAGGTCGTCTGCGTCGACGGCTCCTCCGATCGGACGCCCGAGATCGCCCGCGAGCACGGCGCGACGGTGATCGAACAGGAGCCACAGGGCTACGGCGTCGCCGTCCACGAGGCGCTTCTGGCGGCCGACCGGCCGATCGTCGTCACGACCGACTGCGACGACACCTACCCGATGGAGCAGCTGCCGGAGTTCCTCGAGCTGATCAACGCGGGCTACGACGTGGTCAGCGGCGACCGCCTCTACCACGGCGCGGAGGCGATGCCGACGCTGAACCGCTTCGGCAACCACGTCTTCGCCGCCGTTGCCAGTCTCCTCATGGGAACGCGCGTCCACGACACCACGACCGGGATGCGCGCCTATCGCCGCGAGGTGATCGAGGACATCGAGTGGAGCGAGAACACCGGCCTCTCGGCCGAACTGCTGATCCGTCCGCTCATGCGGGGCTACGACGTCCGCGAACACCCCATCGAGTATCGCGAGCGCGCCGGGGAGACGAAACTCGACCCCCTGAAGGGCGGTGCCGAGATCGGAAAATCGATCGTCAAGGTCTGTCTCGAGGAACGGCTGCGCGAACTGCCGCACGACCCGTCGCGATAATTCGGGATCGCCGCTTTCCTGCGGTCGCGAACTCACGGTCCCGCGTCGCTTGCCTCGAGTCGCGTCTCGAACGACACGCCGTCGAAGTACAGGTCGGGTTCGTCGGGAATGTACGTCCCTTCCGAGCCACACTGGGTGACGAGCGTACAGACCGTCCGCTCGGGCGGCCAGACGACCTCGTGTCCGTCGTCGGTCGTTCGGACGGTCGCCTCCTGTCGGTAGGTGAGCGACGAGCCGTCGGACTGGAGCAGCGTCACCGAGAGCGCGAGTTCGTCCGTCGCCCCCAGGTCGACCGAGGCGTTCTCGAGCGACCGGTTCGCGTCACCGCTGTGGACGCGGTCGATCGACGCAGTCCCGTCCTCGAGCGTCCAGTCGACCGTGACGTCCTCGCCAAGTTCGTTCAGATCGTAGGTCGCGTAGCCGCCGACGTCGGCCTCGAGGCGGACGGTCGCGTAGTCGACGGTCGAGAGGACGCCGACGACCATCTCCCCGTCGAACGTCTCGGCCTCGCGGACGGTTCGTTCCTCGAGCGTGGCGGTCACGGGGTCGTCGGGCGTGGCCGTCCACTCGCCGTGGTAGGCATACCGGTAGTAGGTGCGGTCGGGGTAGGCGTCGATGACGGCGAAATCGCGCTCGGGATCGCCCTCGAGCGCGTAGACGACCTCGCCGTCGAGGCCGGGATCGTTCCGCAGCGGCTGGAACGGGTGGCCCAGCCAGTCGCCATAGGGCGTCGGGAGGAAGACGAGCGCCTCTTCGAGGTCTCGCTCCTCGAAGGGTTCGTAGGCCTCCTCGAACCCCTCGGTGTACGCGTCGTTCCGCTCGACGGGCGGCGCGAGGATCGCCGCGTTCGCCGCGCCGACGAGCAGGACGCTCGAGACGAGGGCTGCGAGTGCGATGCGGCGGGCCGTCTCGCTGGTGGTGCGGGCGGCGAGTCGGTCCTGGAGGCGACCGCTACGGAGCCGTCGCCAGCCCGCCACGGCCGCGAACCCAGCGAAGATCGAGAGCGGGACGAGGAGGTCGAAGTGGTAGAACGGCCCGAACTGCGAGATGAGGCCGTTCGTCGGGTCGCCCATCGTCGAGAGGATGTTCCGGTTCCCCCAGAACGCGACGTTGCCCAGCGGAACCGTCACCAGGAGGCCGGCCAGCACGAGGCCGGCAATCCGGCCGAAGTGACCGCCTTCTCCGTCGGCTGTCGGGAGCCAGCGCCGGAGCGCGAGCGCCAAGCCGGCCAGCGCTGCGATGGTGCCGATCAGTCCCGCGGTGAACCACCGGGTGGCGAAGTACCGGAGCACGTAGCCGTTCGCCTCGAGCGCCAGCGACGGGGTGTACTCCATCGAATGCCCCTCGATCTCGCGGTAACCGAAGCCCGGGCCGTCCAGCGGCGCGAACGCCTCGTAGGGGAACACCAGCGGCGACCCCGTCAGGCGGGCGTTGTACGCGAGCGTGAGGCCGACGAACGCCAGTCCGAAGCCGGCGGTGAGGGCGTTCCGACGGATCGGATCGGGGAGGGGCCACCGGAGTGCGGCGACCCCATCGTGACGGCAAACCCGCACGACGCTCCACAGCGCGTGGAGGACGAACGGAGCCGCGAACAGCACCGCCGTGTAGGGGCGGGCGAAGAAGGCGAGTCCGATAGCGACGCCCGCACCGGCGGCGCTCGGGGCGTGGGCGTCCCGGACGCCCCGCAGGTACAACACCGCGAACAGCAGGTTCAACAGGGTCGTCGGCGCGTAGGGCAGGAACACCGACGAGGTGAGCAAGGCCAGCGGCGAGGCGGCGAAGCAGGCGGCGGCGACGAGACCGACCGTCCGGTCGAACACCATCGAGCCGAGGACGTACACCAGCGCGGCGTTGCCAGCCGCGACGACCGCGAGCGTCACCCGCGGCTCGCCGAAGATGGCCATCCCGCCGGCGAACATCGCCGCCGGAACCGGCGTGTACTTCGGGTAGAGTCGACCGCTGTCTTCAACGAAGAACCAGGGCCTGAAGGCGTCGGCCAGCTCGCCCGCGTGGAGCTCGAGTTGCCCCTCGAGCAACATCGCGGCCTGGAGGAGGTAGACGGCCTCGTCGTCGTTGCTCGAGTGGTACGGAAACAGCCGGCTGGCGACGACGAAGACCGCGAGTCCGGCCGACAGCGAGAGGACGAGCGCCGCGATCCGGTAGCGGTCACCGCCGGTAAGATCACCCCGACGCAGGCGGCGGGAAAAGCGGGCGAGTCGACGCCGGTAGTCGGTGGCTCGAGTCACGAGAACGCGGAGACGGTGCTGGAGACGAGTGGGGGCCGATCAGATGTCGACGCCGGCCTCGCGCATCAGTTCGATCGTCTCGTCGACGTTCGATAGCTGGGTCGGGTCGACGTCCGGCACGTCGAGTTCCTCGAGCGTCGGCAGGTCGCCGACGGGCTCGACGCCCTCGATGGTGGGGTACTCGAACGTCTCCACGGCGAAGAACTCCTGGGCCTCGCTGGAGAGGAGGTGCTTGATGAAGTTCTCGGCGAGTTCGGGATCGTCGGCCTGATCGATCACGGTCGCGCCGGCGACGTCGAACGTCGCACCGGCGTCGCCCGCGGTGAAGTTGGTGGCGATCGACGGATCCGAGGAGCCCTCGATGACCCGCTGGATGTAGTAGTGGTTCGTGAACCCGGCGTCGAGTTCGCCGTCGTTGACCGCTTCGGCGACGGCCATCTCGTTGCCGTAGTACGCGACCCCGGAGTCGATGATGCCCTCGAGCCACTCGCGGGTAGCCTCGTCGCCCTCGAGGATGCGCATCGAGGTGACGAACCCCTGGAAGGAGCCGTACTCGGGTGCCCAGCCGAGCTGGCCGTCGAAGTCGGCGTAGGCGTCGATCGAGTCGGGCATGTCGCTCTCGGAGAGCGCGTCCGTGTTGTAGGGGATCGTCCGGGCGCGACCCGACGTACCGACCCAGTCGTCGGTGTAGAACGTCTCCTCGTCGATCATGTCGAGGGTGTCACTCGAGAGCGACTGGGTGCGGCCCTCGTCCGCGAGGGTGCCGAGCGCGCCGGAGTCGACGGTGTAGAAGACGTCGGCGTGGGTACCCTCCCCTTCGGTCAGGATCTGGTTGACGAGATCCGAGGAGCCACCGGGATCGATGTTCGCCTCGAAGTCGTCGTAGAGCCCCTCGATGTGATCGAGCAGTTCGCCGACGAGGAACTCACCGCGGCCCGAGTAGACGGTGAGTTCCCCCTCGAGGTCCGGCAGTTCGGCCATCGGCGTGCCGCCGGGTTCCGGCCGTCCCTCGCGACCGGAGCCGATCTGACCGATCAACTGGTCGTCGTCCTCACCACCGATGAGGCCGGTACAGCCGGCGAGACCGGCCGCGCCGAGAGCGGCCGAACCGGCGAGAAACGTCCGCCGATCGGTCGAAACGCGGTTTCGAGTCATATTTTTTAGGCCGGCCTAAATATACTTATAGGCGTCGATTCCCAGCAACGGCGACGGGCCGCTCGAGGGCCTCGAGGGCCTCGAGCCAGTCGAGCATGTGTTCGCCGACGTAGTTGAAGAACGCTCCGTTGTTGTAGTCGGACCAGTCGCCCTCTGCGAGTTCGCGGCCCATCGCCTCGAAGATCTCGCCGTAGGAGTCCGCGCCGGCACCGACGTCGTCGATTATTCGCCAGAGGTGCTCGTTGAGTTCTAGTCCCGGCACCTCGTTGTTGAGGTCGTCGAAGGTGCTGCGGGGGGCCTTGTTGTGCTCACAGAGCGGCGCGCCGTTGTAGATGCGCTTGCCGAGCACGTCGCAGGCGCGCTTGAGGAAGACGCCCGACCAGATGTCGTCGAAGCGGCCCACGTCCCACTCGTTGTCGTCCATCGGCAACTGGTAGAAGGCGGGGATCACTTCGCGGCGGAACGCCAGGTTCATCGAGCAGACGGTGAGGTAGTTCCCGCGAGCGGCGACGAAGTCGTCGCCGAAGTCCTCTCGGGAGGTGCGCGTCTGGGCCTGTCCCTCGAGGTCCCCGTCCATCAGAATGCGGACGGCGTCGAGGTCGGGGACGTTCGTCCACAGGCCCTGCGAGGCGACGACCTGGCCGCGCTCGATTTCGGTCGTCCCGGTTTCGACGGTCTCTCCCATCGCCGAGTAGGGATACCCGCGCGGGTAGAGACCGTGTTCGTCGGCGTTCTGGTAGAGGACGTTGACCCACTGCTCGTCCGAGGAGATCTCCTCGATCTCGCCCTCGAAGGCGAGGTTCTCCATGTGCGTCCCGAAGAAGTCTTCCTCGGGATGAGGGAGGGTGTCGTCGTCGATGAAGAAGCCGTACTCGAACTCGTCGTTGGCCCACATGTACAGCAGGCCGAAACTCGTCTCGGCGTGGCTCGCGGCGGGGACGACGTGCCCGTACTCCTCGATGCCGTGCTCGGCGTACCACTCCTCCCGGCGGGTGCCGTCGAAGACCTCGCCGGCGACGCCTTCCTCCTCGAGCATCCGTTCCATCGCGTCGGTCTCGCAGAAGTCCTCGGTGACGAGGACGACGTGGAGTCGCGAGAGGTCGAAGCCGTGTTCGCGGGCGTTCTCGAAGTACGAGCGCATGCACTCGTACTCCCGGATCGTCGGAACGACGACGCAGATGTCCTGACTCATTGCTCCGCTATCTTTTAGGCTGGCCTAAAAAACTGCCGGTCTCGCGGTCGGCTCCTGGCTCGTCGGTCGCCGCCGTCAGCGAGACGCCAAGCGACGCCACCGACGCCGCCCCGCCGACGAGGGTGATCGCGTTTTTCAGCGCGTGATCGACGATCGCCGCGGCCAGGGCCGTGCTCGCGCCGACGGGCGTGAGCGCGACGATCAACGCCGTGAACGCGGCCTCGTAGAGACCGACGCCGCCCTGCGAGAGCGGCAACACCTTCGCCAGGTTGCCGACGCTGACCGCCAGCGTCCCGACCGCGACCAGGGGGCCGAGCGCGAGGCCGCTGTCTAACGCCGCGAGCACGAGTATCGCCGTGAGGACGTCCAGCGCCCACACCGCCAGGCTGGCGGCCCCGATCGTAACTAACGCACGCGGTCGGCGAGCGACGACCGCGACGTCGCCGGCGAACCGGAGTCCGGCCTCGAGCGCGCGGTCGCGTCGGGACGATCCCCCGACGTGCGTCCGAAGCTCCGCAGCGAGGTCGCGGTTCGATCTGGCCGCGGTGACGACCACGGCACCGACGCCGACGGCGGTCGTGCTGACGACGCCAGCGGCGAGGAGGGCCGTCCGCGCCCCGTCGGTCGCCGCGCTCGCGAGCGGGCCGGCGTCACCCTGGACAGCGAGCCAGGCCGTCGCGAGGCCGGCCAGCGCCGCGATCGTTGCCAGGTCGAAGAGCCGTTCTACGGTCAGCGAGGCGAAGCCCGCGGTGTAGGGCACGTCCCGCTCTTTGAGGACGTACGCGCGTGCGGCGTCGCCGGCCCGCGCCGGGATCGCGAGGTTGGCCGTCTGACTGACGAAGACCGCGGCCGTAAGGAAGGCCGTCCCGAGGCGGTGATCCATCGCCGACAGCACGTCGCCGTACCGGCGGCCCCGAAGCGGCCACGAGAGGGCGTAGGCGACCGCCGCAGCCACGAGGTATCGGCGGTCGGCATCGGTGACGTCCGCGAGGACCGCACCCCCGTCGATCTCTCGGATCGCGACGAGCAGGCCGAGGACGACCAGCACCGTTCCGGCGATCGTCACGTGCCGTCGAGTCAGCCGTCCGACAAATCGGCGGGACGACCGATCCCCCGTCGGTTCCGGTGCCGTGTGGTCCCCGCCGTCGTTCATGCTCCGGACTCGCTAGCCCAGATATTTAAGCTCACCTAAAACGGGACCGAGCGGACCGCTCGTCGTCTCTCGAGTGACTCTCCTGCGAATCAACAAGTCAGTCGAGTTCCGCGAGGAGTTCCCGCGTCGCCCGACGGACGGCCTCGTCGCTCGAGCACGTCGGCTCCCACCCCAGCGCCGACAGTTTCTCGATCGAGAGGCGCATCTTCGGGACGTCGCCGGTCCAGCCCCGTTCGCCGCCGGTGTGTTCGAACGCGGGATCGAGCCCCATCTCGTCGGCGACGATGGTAGCGATCCGGTCGACGGAGGTCGTCGTTCGCGTACCGAGGTTGAAGGTGTGCATCGAGCCACCGTCGCCGCCGGTTCGGGCGACGACGTGCAGCACCGCGTCGATGCAGTCCTCGACGTGGAGGTAGGACTTCTCCTGGCGGCCGTCGCCGAGGATCGTGAGCGTCTCCGGATCGGCCTGCAGTTTCTCGATGAAGTCCGGGATCACTGCCCCGCGCAAGCCCGGTCCGACGACGTTCGCGAACCGGAACGTTCGGACGGTCAGGTCGTGGCTGTGTGCCCGCGCCGAGAGCAGCGCCTCGTCGGCCAGTTTGCTCGCGCCGTAGGCGCTGATCGGCTCGAGCGGGGCGTAATCCTCGGGCGTCGGTCGCGGAGCCTCGCCGTAGACCGTCGAGGAGGAAGTGTACGCGATATCGGTCACGTCGGCGTCGGCCATCGCCTCGAGGAGGGTGCGAGTCATCCGGGTGTTGTCGTCGAACTGGCCGTGCGGGCGATCCGTGTCGACGTGTTTCGACGCCGCGAGGTGGAAGACGAAGTCGACGCCCTCGAGGTGGCCCGCCAGCGCGTCCGACTCGGTCAGGTCCGCTTCGACGAACTCCGCGTCGTCCGGAATCCGGTCGCGGTCACCGTTCGAGCAGTCGTCGACGACCGTCACGGCCGTCCCGTCCGCGAGCAACCGCTGGACGAGGTGGGTACCGACGAAGCCTGCGCCGCCCGTCACCAGCGCGCGTCCGATGGATACGGTCATACCGGATGGTCCTCGGACCGCGTGTTAACGTTGTCGTCCCTGACAGGCCAGTTTCCGATCACTCCTCTGCGAGGTAGTTCGCGCCCTCGTGCACCTCGAGTTCCTCGAGTTCGACCTCGTCGTCGGGGACGCGATACGAAGCAACCGCTCGTTTCGTCGCGTCCTCGCTGTCGACCGTTTTGTCGACCTCGTAGACGGTGTACGTGCAGTCGTCTTCCGTGAACTCGACGACCGAGTAGCCGTGTACGTGCCAGTTCACGAACTCCATGTGTGGGTTGTTCGCGCGGACGAGTTCCGCGACGGCCGCGTCGTCGAGGTCGCCGGGGAAATCGATGACGTCGGCCGCGTTGACGCTCGTGACCGACGGCGTCATGAGTTCGACGCCGACGGGTTCGGACTCGGTCCACCACCACTCGTTGTATTCGGTCCCCTGAACTCCGGCGATCGCACAGTGGAGATCACCCGTCACCGTGATGAAGTTCCGCGGGCCGTCCTCGGCGATCGCCTGCATCAGCGTCTCCCGCTCGGCCTGGAACCCGTCCCAGGAATCGTGTATGATCTCGGCCTGGAGGTAGCCGCTTCCGACCGAGATCGGCATGGTGAGCACTTCGTTCGCCCACACCGTCCACTGGGCGTCGTCGGTCGTGACCGTCTCGAGGAACCACTCGCGCTGTTCGTCCCCGAGCATCGTTCGGTCCGGATCGTCCTCGTCGCCACAGAGGAGTCGCTGCTCGCCGCAGGGCGGCCCGTCCCGATAGAGGCGTTCGTCCGTGACGACCAGCGTAGCGAGATCACCGAACTCGATCCGCCGCCACAGGCGAAGTCGGTCGTGAAGGGCCGAGGATTCCGGATCGTACTCGATCCGGGCCGGCATGTACTCGATCCACGACTGGATCCCGTTCGCCGCCACCTCGAAGGCGAACTCCGGATCGTCGCCGCGGTCCTTCTCGGGGAGGCGCGGCGCTTCCTGTTCCTCGTCCCACCACCAGTTGTTGCCGATCTCGTGGTCGTCCCACCCGGCGATCAGGGTGTGTTGCTCCAGCCCGCGTTGCAGCAGGTGATCGCCGCGGTAGGTGGCGTGCAGGTGGCGGAAGTCCTCGAGCGTCTCCGCGAGTCCGTTCCCGCTGGGGAGGTCGATGTCGCGGCCCTCGTAGACGTCGTTCGTCGGCGAGGTGTACTGGCCGTCGGCCGACTCGTAGATGAAATCGCCCAGGTGGACGACGAAGTCGACGTCTTCCTCCGCGAGGTGGGCGTAGGCCCCGTAGTACCCGTTCTGATAGTCCTGACAGGTGAGTACGGCGAGCGACAGCGACTCGCGCTCGTCGTCACTCGTCGGCAACGTGTGACAGCGTCCGGTCCGCGAGGCGACGCCGTCGTAGACGAACCGGTAGTAGTAGCGACGATCCGACTCGAGTTCCCCGTCGAGGTCCACCCGGGCGGTGTAATCGTGTTCCGGCGTGATGGCGTCCGCGTCGACGACGCCGCTGTAGCGGACGTCGTCGAACGCCTCGTCGGTCGCGACTTCGATCGCGAGCGGGCAGTCGTCCCGGTAGGCGTCGGGATCGATCCGCGTCCAGCAGATCACCCCGGTGGCCGTTGGCCCGCCGCTGGCGATCGACTGTGGGAACGTCCCGTCGGGATCCGCCGATGGATCGAACTCGAAGGGATCGTCAGTGGCGGCCGGTCGTGCTGCGACAGGCTCCGCGATCGGCCGCCCGGAGAGTGCCGCAGCGATCCCGCTAGCGACGCCGGTCGCTGCCAGTCGCTCGAGAAAGCCGCGTCGATTCGCGCTCGAGTCGCCGTCCGCGGTTGTGGAATCTTCAGACATCGGTGTATTCATCGACGGCATTTGATATGAAAAATTATATTTCTGCTATTTCGAGGTATGTTGTGGCCCGTACCGGCGCTACAGGGGTACGTACGGTGCGTACTCGAGGCGGCGATCCGCGGACGCGATCCGACGCTGATCCGTCGGCCGCGGTTCCGACGCTGACACTTATAGTACCGCTTTCCTAGTGAATTCCTGTCGTACGATTCGACCCGTCGACTTCCCCGATCGGAACGTAGAAATGCCCTCATTCAGTCGATTATCGATTCCTCGACCGTCGGCCGTATCGCGTCCAAAGCCCGCCACGATAGAAATATTTATATAGAAGGACAAACAACGAGTCAACCGACTATGAGCCAGCGAATGCAGCAGGGACAGCCGATGATCGTCATGAGCGAGGACGCCCAGCGCGTCAAGGACAAGGACGCGCAGGATCACAACATCAGCGCCGCCCGCGCGGTCGCTGAAGCCGTTCGCTCGACGCTGGGCCCGAAAGGGATGGACAAGATGCTCGTCGACTCGATGGGGTCGGTAACCGTCACCAACGACGGCGTCACCATCCTCCAGGAGATGGACATCGACAACCCGACGGCCGAGATGATCGTCGAGGTCGCCGAAACCCAGGAGGACGAGGCGGGTGACGGCACCACGACGGCCGTCGCGGTCACCGGCGAACTCCTCAAGAACGCCGAGGACCTCCTCGAGCAGGACATCCACCCGACGGCGATCATCAAGGGCTTCCACCTCGCCGCCGAGCAGGCTCGCGAGGAGATCGACGACATCGCCGAGGACGTCGACACCGAGGACGAGGACCTGCTGCGCTCCGTCGCCGAGACCTCGATGACCGGCAAGGGTGCCGAGGTCAACAAGGAGCACCTCTCCCAGCTGATCGTCGACGCGATCCGCGCGGTCACCGTCGAGGACGAGGAGGGCGAGAACGTCGTCGACCTCGAGTTCCTCAACATCGAGACCCAGACCGGCCGTGGCGCTGGCGAGTCCGACCTCCTCGAGGGCGGCATCCTCGACAAGGACCCGCTCCACGACGACATGCCCTCGGAGGCCACCGACGCGGACATCCTGCTGCTGAACGACCCCATCGAGGTCGAGGAGACCGACGTCGACACCGAGGTCTCCGTCACCGACCCCGACCAGCTCCAGAAGTTCCTCGACCGCGAGGAACAGCAGCTCCGCGAGAAGGTCGACCACATCGCCGACCTCGGGGCCGACGTCGTCTTCTGTCAGAAGGGCATCGACGACCTCGCCCAGCACTACCTCGCCAAGGAGGGCATCCTCGCCGTCCGCCGCGCCAAGAAGTCCGACCTCGAGTTCCTGAAGGAGGTCGTCGACGCCTCGCTCGTCTCCGACTTAGAGAGCGCGACCGAGGACGATCTCGGCTACGGTGACGTCACCCGCGACGAGGACGACGAGCTGTTCTACGTCGAGGGCGAGGACGCCCACGGCGTCACCCTCCTGCTGCGTGGCTCGACGGACCACGTCGTCGACGAGCTCGAGCGCGGCATCAACGACGCGCTCGACGTCGTCGCCCAGACCGTCTCCGACGGCCGCGTCCTCGCGGGCGGCGGCGCTATCGAGGTCGAACTCGCCTCGCGCCTGCGCGACTACGCCGACTCCGTCTCCGGCCGCGAACAGCTGGCCGTCGAGGCCTTCGCCGACTCGCTCGAGCTCGTGCCGCGCGTGCTCGCCGAGAACGCCGGCCTCGACTCCATCGACACGCTCGTCGACCTGCGTGCGGCCCACGACGACGGCGACGTCCGCGCCGGCCTGAACGTCTTCACCGGCGACGTCGAGGACACCTTCGACGCCGGCGTCGTCGAACCCGCCCACGCCAAGGAGCAGGCCGTCTCCTCGGCTGCCGAAGCCGCCAACCTCGTGCTCAAGATCGACGACATCATCTCCGCCGGCGACCTGTCGACCGACAAGGGCGACGACGAAGAAGGCGGTGCCCCCGGCGGTGCCGGCGGCATGGGCGGCATGGGCGGCGGCATGGGCGGCATGATGTAGGCGAGGTTCGGAACGAGCGCGTGGTTCGGAGCCCCGCAGGGGCGAGAACCACGGACAGCGAACGGCGAAGCCGTGAGCGAGCGAAGCGAGTGAGAACCTCGGAAAGCGAGCGGGGAGCGGACGCGACCCGCGAGCGAGAAACTAAATTTTCCTCTGCGGGCCGCCTTTGGCGGCCCTCGGCAAAATTTAGTATAAAAGCACTCCTCGCTCCCGGGCTCACGGCTAGCGCCGTTCGCTATCCCGCGGCGCGAAGCGCCGCGCCTTGGTCGCTCGTCGGCCCGAGCGCGCCACACCGTGCCGCGCTCGGTGAACGGCGTTGCTCACGGCTCACTTCGTTTGCCGTTCGCCATCCCGCGGTTCTCGCCCTTCGGCTCCGAACCGCGCACCGTTCGGGTTCTTCGAACCGCTCGCTCGCCGACGCTCGAGCGGCGTTTTCGTCGTATTTCTGCACTAATCGGCTCCGCCACTACGGTACGTCCTCGGACTCGAGATCCCGTCAGCCGTCGACTCGAGCCCGTCGGAACCGGTCGAGAGGGGCCGTTCACGACGGCCGAGGTGGCAAGGCAACAACCTTTTTGCGCCGCCGTGGTAGGCCGCCCATGGCATATCGAACCACGTTCGGCTGGTCCCTGATCTCCTCGGGCGTCGTCACGCTCGTGTTGAAGGTGCTCCCCGGCGACTCGCTGTGGTGGGGGCTGTTGCTGCTCGCGGTCGGCATCATGGTGCTGTACGTCCGGTAGGCCGGTGCCGGAACCGCGCGTCGCCACGAGAATCCTCACGAACTGCCGCCATCGGAGACCGTTTATATTTCGAACCGAAACTCGCCGCCAGTGAGTACGACCGACGACGAAACGCCGTTTGACGCCTATCGTGAGGACGTCGACCGGCCGCTCTGGCGGCTGTTCCGCGAGTACGCGCCGGGGCGGCTGGGCTGGTTTTCGGTGGGGATGGTCGCAAATTTCGTCGCGCGGATGGCGAGTCTCGTCCCGCCGCTGTTGCTCGGGGTCGCCATCGACGCGCTGTTTACCGAACCCGACTCGGCGGCGTTCGAACTCCCGCTGGTTCCCGACGCCTGGCTCCCGACCGAGCAACTGGACCAGTTCTGGTTTACGATCGTCGCGATCGCCGTCGCCTTCGTGCTGGTCGCGGTCTTTACCTGGATCTACGGCGTCGCTGCCAACCTCTTCGCCCACGACGTGATGCACACCGTTCGCGTCGACAGCTTCCGGAAGATGCAACGGCTCGACATGAGCTTTTTCGACGAGAAACAGACCGGCGAGGTCATGGCCGTCCTCAACAACGACACCCAGAACTTAGAGCGATTCCTCGACAACGCGGTCATGAACTCCGCCCGACTCGTCGTGATGGTCGGGGGCATCGCGGCCGTCCTCTGCTACCTCAACTGGCAACTCGCGGTCGTGACGCTGGTCGCCGTCCCGGCGATGGTCCTGTTTACGCTCTGGTTCATGCGCGTCGCCGAACCCCGGTACGTCCGCCAGCGGTCGGCGGTGGCGCGGCTCAACACGCGCCTCGAGAACGCCATCGCCGGCATGGGACTGACGAAGGCCACTTCGAGCGAGGACCACGAACTCGACCGCGTCCGGGAGTCGTCGCTGAACCTGTTTCGGCGGACGATGGACGTGTTGAAACTGAGCTACCTCTACCGACCCGGAATGGAGTTGCTCGCCGGAATCGCGTTCGCCGCGACGTTCCTCGTAGGCGGGTTGTGGCTGACGACCGACACCGCGCCGGGGCCGCTGACGGGGACGCTGTCGGTGGGCGATTTCGTCGTCTTCCTGATGTTGACCCAGCGGATCGTCGACCCGCTCGCCGAGGTCTCGAACATCGTCGACCAGTACGAGAACGCGAAGGCCTCGAGCGAGCGCATCTTCGGGCTGATGGACATCCCGGTCCACGTCGACGACCCCGACGATCCCGCGGATCTCGAGCCCGTCGAGGGGCACGTCGCCTACGAGAACGTCACGTTCAGCTACGCCGACAGCGAGGTGCGAGCGACCGCCCACGAGACGGAGACGGCGTTCGACGAGACCGTGATCGAGGACGTTTCCTTCGAGGCCGAACCCGGGGAGACGGTCGCGCTCGTCGGCCCGACGGGCGCGGGGAAGTCGACGCTCGTGAAACTGCTGTTGCGCCTCTACGACGTACAGGAAGGGTCGGTACGGATCGACGGACACGACGTCCGTGACGTTTCGCTGTCGGAGCTGCGTTCGTCGGTCGGCTACGTCAGTCAGGACACGTTCCTCTTCGACGGAACGATCGCGGACAACGTCCGCTACGGGCAGTTCGACGCCTCCGACGAGGCCGTCCGCGAAGCCGCCAAAGCGGCCCAGGCCCACGAGTTCGTCACGGAGCTACCCGACGGTTACGAGACCCGCGTCGGCGAACGCGGCGTGAAACTCTCCGGCGGACAGCGCCAGCGGATCGCCATCGCGCGGGCCGTCCTCGCGGATCCGGACGTCCTCCTGCTCGACGAGGCGACCAGCGCCGTCGACACGAAGACCGAGGCGCTGATCCAGGAGTCGATCGATCGCCTGACGGAGGGACGGACGACGCTCGCGATCGCACACCGGCTCTCGACGATCAAAAACGCGGACGAGATCCTCGTCCTCGAGGACGGACGGGTCGTCGAACGGGGGACTCACGAGGAGTTACTCGACGACGGCGGCCGGTACGCGACGCTGTGGAACGCACAGGCCGGCACCGTCGACGAGGCGCTCGACGCGCTCGCCGACGGCGGTCAGTGAGGACGAAGAGAATCGATCGAGGCCCCACCCACGGATCGAACCGGATCCCCGATTCGACGGGTCGTCGCTGCGTCCCGTCGGATGGTCACAGCACGGAGCGTACGGGCGGTCGATTAGGCGTCGTCGCCGACCTCGAGCTCGAACTGCTCGTTCTCGGAGACGGCGTTCAGTACGACGCTGGTGTTCGAGGCCTTGATGTCCGGATCGGTCAGCAGGGCCTTGATCTGGTCGTTCATCCCGTCCGTGTCTTTGAACTTGCCGATGGCGATCACGTCGTAGTCGCCGGTGACCTCGTAGACCGAGATCATCTGACGGTGCTCGCGCAGCGTCTCCGTGATGTCGGGCAAGGCGTTGCCCTCGACCTGTAACTGGATGACCGCGGTCACGTCGTAGCCGACGGCGTCGTAGTCGATACGCGGCGTGTAGCCATCGATCACGCCCTCGTCCTCGAGATCCGAGAGGTGGTTCGAGACGGTCGTAACGGAGACGTCGAGTTCTTCCGCGAGACTCCGCAGGCTAGCACGGCCGTCACCCAGAAGCGCATTCACTAGTTTTGCATCGAGATTTTCGTACGTCATCACCTGAAACCTCTCAGTGGAGCCTTTAGAAATTTACGAATATACAATTTCGGTCCGGAGGAGAAGATTTGCTCGGAACAGCACTGTTTTAGCAGGGCGGATGCTTGGTAACGACGACGAGAAAGATGACAACCGAACAGCTCACAGCGTCTGAAGAGGAGGTAATTGCCGAGATAAACGAAAATAATGTTGATTTTCTACGCCTTCAATTTACTGATATTCTCGGGACAGTAAAAAACGTCTCGATTCCGGCACGACAGGCCGAGAAGGCGTTCACCGAGGGGATCTACTTCGACGGTTCTTCGATCGAGGGCTTCGTCCGGATCCAGGAGTCGGACATGCGTCTGGTCCCCGATCCGGAGACGTTCGCCATCCTGCCCTGGCGGCAGAAGGACGGCAACGCGGCGGGTCGACTGATCTGTGACGTCTACGACACCTCGACGGGCGAGCCGTTCGAGGGCGATCCGCGTCGGGTCCTCAAGAACGCCCTCGAGCGCGCCGAGGAACTGGGCTACACGATCAACGCCGCGCCGGAACCCGAGTTCTTCCTCTTCGAGGAGGACGAGGAGGGGTCGGCGACGACCAAGACAAACGACGCCGGCGGCTACTTCGACGTCGCGCCGAAGGACCTCGCCTCGGACGTGCGCCGGGACATCATCTACGGCCTCGAGGACATGGGCTTCGACGTCGAAGCCTCCCACCACGAGGTCGCCGAAGGTCAGCACGAGATCAACTTCACCTACGACGACGCGCTCTCGACGGCGGACAACGTCGCGACGTTCCGGACGGTCGTCCGTGCCATCGCCGCACAGCACGATCTCCACGCGACGTTCATGCCGAAACCGATCCCGCGGATCAACGGGTCGGGCATGCACACCCACATCTCCCTGTTCACTGAGGACGGCGAGAACGCTTTCCACGACGACGAGGACGAGTTCAACCTGAGCGAGACTGCCAAACAGTTCCTCGCAGGGGTGCTCGAGCACGCGCCGGCGATCACGGCGGTCGCCAACCCCACCGTCAACAGCTACAAGCGGCTGGTGCCGGGCTACGAAGCACCGGTCTACGTCGCCTGGTCCGACCGCAACCGCTCGGCGCTGATCCGCAAGCCCGCGGCCCGCGTTCCCGCGGCCTCGCGCATCGAGTTGCGCTCGCCGGACCCCTCGTGTAACCCCTACCTCGCGCTCGCGGTCATGATTCACGCGGGTCTCGACGGCATCGAGAGCGGCCTCGACTGTCCCGAACCGGTCCGGGAGAACATCTACGAGTTCGACGAACAGAAGCGCGAGGAGTACGGCATCGACACGCTGCCGTCGAACCTCGGCGAGGCCGTCGACGCCCTCGAGGAGGACGAGGTCGTCTACGATGCGCTGGGTGAACACGTCGCACCCAAGTTCGTCGAGGCCAAGCGCCAGGAGTTCGAAGAGTACCTCGTCGACGTTTCTCAGTGGGAACTCGACCGCTACCTCGAGACCTACTGAGCGCTGGCTGTTCGACCGCTCCCGATCGCTTCGACTCTCCGTTCGGTTTCGTCTCGGACGTTCGACAGCGTTCCTGCGATCTAGCAGTGTGACGGACGAGCGCCGCGGCGAAAAACGACCGATCGACGCGGGGGATACTGCGATGCGACGACGTGACGGGTTGGGCGTTCAGGAGCGTCGTTCGCCGATCCAGTCGCTGATCCGGCCGGGGAGACCGAGCAACGTCATCCCGGCACCGAACAGCACCATCAGCGTGTACACCCCGAGCGTCGAGGTCCAGATCGTGAACATCGCGAGAATCGCCCACCCGCCGCTGAGGAAGTAAAACGCCGCGATGGTCATCGCCGTGCCGTACAGCAAGACGAGGTACGGGCCCCAGCCGCGGGCGTGACCGCGACGGATCCGGCGACGAACGTAGCGTTTGAGTTCGCTCTCGAGGGACTCTTTCCGGACGGTGCGTCGCTCGACGGAGTCTTCGAAGGAGTCGACGCGGTCACGGAGGCGTTCGATCTCCTCGCGCAGGGCCTCGGGGTCGTCGGCCCGGTCCCGCGTCCGCGCACTCGTGCGCGCCTCGCCGCCCGCGTCCGTCTCCGTGCCGTCGTCCGCGTCTCCGTCGTCGGCACCCGTGACGTCGTCAGTCATCGCTTCTGGTCGGATCTGTCGAGCGCCGGGACTTTGTAGCTGCCGATCCAGTTCAGTGCCGGCGAGGACGGCGTTACAGACCGCTCCCACGAGGAGGACGACCGCGCCGACGTAGAGCCAGACGAGGACGAGAAAGACCGCTCCGAGTGCGCCGTAGACCGCGTTTTCGGTGGCGAGGGCGGTGTAGATGGAGAACGCGCGACTCAACACGAACCAGCCGACGGCAGCCAGGATCGTGCCGGGAAGCGCCTCGCGAACGCCGACGTCGGCGTCGGGGAAGACGACGTACAGCGGGAGGAACGTGACCGTCAGCCCGAAGACGACGAAGGCCGGTCCGAACGGTCCGAGCGCGATCAGGGGGAGAAACCGGATCGCCACCTCGAGGCTGCCCACGATGGCGAGTCCGAGCGAGATCACCAGGAAGACGATCGTCGCGTCCCAGGCGGCGTCGAGCAGGGACTTCGAGCCCGCGGTCCCGTAGATCAGCGAGAACGCGCGATCCAGCGCCTGGAGGACGCGACTCGAGCCCCACAGTAGCCCGATAGCCCCGACGACGGTCGCGCCCTGTCGGCCGGCCGGATCGAGGACGGTATCGGCGAGCAGTTCCTGTGCGGCCGGCGTCAGCACTTCGCTGGCGGCTACCACGAGCCAGGCTGCGAGCGATTCGCCCCCGATCGAGGCGGCGATCCCCAGCCCGAGCAACAACAGCGGGACGAGCGAGATGAACCCGTAGAAGGCGACGCCGGCCGCCAGCAGCGTGAGCTGTTCGGTCCGTGCGAGCTCGAGCACTCGCATCGTGAACGCGACGCCGCGGCGGTAGTCGATCACGCGTCGCCCTACGAGGGCCAGTGGCATATGCCATGCTGTGGCATGGTGGTGCGGTCGCCGGGTTCGACCGATCGACGCCGCAATCGGTACGTTCTTTCGCTGTCACGTCCACCGGTCGGTATGGATCAGCGACGCTGCCCCGACTGTGGCGTCACGATGAAATCGGTACCCGTTCACGACAGTGAGGGGATGGGACTGCGGATCACGACCGGCAGTCGTGAGGGACTGCTGGGAACGCTCGGAATCACGAACAGCGCGAAGCTACGGGGCGTCTGCTGTCCCGAGTGCGGACTCGTTCGGCTCTACGCCGACGACGAGTGATCGGGGTTCCGCGAGTCGCCGCGGATTCGGCCGGCTACCGCGTCTCTCGCCGTCACTCGAGCGTGGCTTCAGTCGCTGCGCGGATCTCACCCACGTTGGCGTCGGTCTTGAACGTCGTCCCGCCGTAGTGGGCGCTCGAGGCCGCGTGGCCCGCCTCCCGGAGGTCCGCGAGGAACTCGTCCATCGCGTTCGCGGGCAGCCCCCAGTTCTTGCAGAGTTTGTGCTGGTCGTAGTGGGTGGGCTCGTCGAGTTCCGCGCACAACGCGTCACAGAGGTCCCGGGCCTCGTCGGCGGTGCCGAACGCGTCCGGAATCTCCTCGCGGACCGCGGCGACGAACTCGGGGTCGCGGTAGGGACCGAGCCAGACCGGTCCCGCGGTGAGCAGGCGGGTCCCATCGCAGTTCGGACACCGCTCCAGTGGGTCGGCCACGAGACCGGGGTCGCTCTCCCGGTAGAGACAGTCCTCGCAGTGATAGAGGTGGCCGAGTTCGTCGACCGCGGCGTCGGCCGCGCTGGCTTTTCGATCGAGTTCGAGATACGTGCGGACGTAGTGGCTGGTCGCGTGGGTGAACAGGGGCGTGACCCCGACGTCGAAGCGGGCCGCGCTGCGGGCCAGCGCCGACAGCAGGATGCGGACGCCCATCTCGGGGTGGTAGTCGGTGTTACGAGGCGTCGCCGAGTACGAGCGGATACCGCTGTCGAAGTGGGCTCCACACAGCGGCGCGGTGTCGGTCGCCGTCACGCAGACGAGGTCGCGACACCGGGCGAACGCGGCGTCGGCGAACGGCATCGGCGAGCCGTAGGGATCGAGGTCGATCACGTCGAACGCCTCGTCGTGCATGAGCGCGTTGACGTTTCGGTGTTCGACGCGGGCCTCGAGGTCGTTCCGATCGAGGTTCTCGCGGGCGAGAGAGACGGCCTCGCTCTCGAGGTCGCAACAGGTGACGTCCCAGCCGTTCGCCGCGGCCCGGATGCCGCGGACGCCGCTCGCGGTCATCGCGTCGAGGTAGGTCTCGGCGCGCTCCTCGCGCTCGCTAAATGCCCGCAGCGTCGCGATCGTCAGATCCCGGTTCAGTTCCTGTCGCGGGTTGTAGAAGACCGACTCCTCGACCCCCTCGGTCTGCTCGCCGGGGACCTCGAGTTCGACCGTGCCCTCGGTGACGCGCATACGCCCTACTCGCGGGTAGCCGGCGAAAAACGGTGCGGTCTCCCGCTCGAGGGGGGAGCATCTCCAACGATCAGTCCAGGCCGTTCAGTTACCGGTTCGTACGTAGCAATCTCTCTGCGGTGGCGCGCGCTGTCGACCTGCCGAGCGAAGCGAAGTGCGACCTCCGGGACCACCTCGAAACGCGAACGGGGAGCAGTGCGACCCGTGAGCGACTGCGAGGCTGGCCGACGATATCGTGCGAGCGAGTCGGCTGGGGAGGGCGAGGAGTGAGCGAAGCGAACTCCTCGAGAAGGCGAACGGCGAACGAAGTGAGCCGTGAGCGGCGTGGCCACTCCCCGTGTCCACGATAGCAGGACGCTTCGTTCCACACCAATCCACTACGACCATCCCGATCAATACGCATATATGAGGTATCGTCTACACATCCCGGTTGCTGAATCGCGTACACCTGCCGAATCCGACACCCGAACTGATTTTAACGGTTCGCGATAGAGGGTTGGGCGTGTCGGACCCGAACCCCGTCGAGCGCTGGCAGGCCGCCCTCGAGGAGGAGGGCGAACTCACGCCGGCGATCGTCGAGCGGATCACGCAGGTTCACGGCGACCGCGGGGTACGGGCCATCGAGGCCGTCGGCGAGGGTCGGGTCAAGACCTACAAGGACTTCACGATCGTGGTCGGCTACCGGGACGAGTACATCGTCGAGGACGGCGGCTGTACCTGCAAGGACAGCGAGTACAATCTCGATCCCGAGGACCCGACCGAGCAGTGCTGGCACGCGCTCGCCGTCGCCATCGCTCGCCGGATCGGTCACGTCGACTACCACGACATGTGGTACTCGGAGGTTCGGGAGTTTCTGTAGGTGCCGTCGCGACCCTCGTCACGCAGGGGTCGCAACCGCCTCGCCCTCGCGGACGCGGCGGATCGCGTCGCGAACCACGTCCTCGTCGCCGGGATGCGTTCCGTAGACGATCGTCTCGGCGTACGGCTCGAGCCGGCGCGTCAACCCGGCGAGGCGGTCGGCGTCGACGTTCCCGGCGGATAGCTGGATCGTCAGCTCGGCATCGAGATCGGCGAGTTCGTCGGCGAAGCCCCGGGCCAGGGTCTCGACCCAGTAGGTCGTCTCGTAGCCGGGGCTACACAGCGGGACGACGAACTCCGAGACGTGTGGCGCGAGCGCGGCGGGAGCGAGCCCCGCGCGCTCGCGGAGGTGGCCCGGGTAGGGATCGGGGTACAGCGTCGCCAGGAGGTCACCGGCGACGCGGTCGCTCGCGTCGGCGACGAACTCGGTGACGACGGCCGATCGCCACGCGCTCCGATCGTCGTACTCGCTTTCGGCGAACGTCCGTTCGCACCGCTCGCAACGACAGAAGGCCGACCCGGGGAACCCGAGCGTCGTCAACCGAACGTCGCCGGCCGCACCGACCCGCTCGAGGCGCTCGAGCAGCCCCGCCCGGTAGTCGGGATCGGTCGGACAGACCGTCCCCCAGTGGTGGCCGTCCGTCTCGGGCGTCGCCCGCCGGCCGTCGGCTGTGACGGCGGCCCGGTCCGGCGTCTCCCGTATCGCCGCCGTATCCCCCCAGCAGGCGACCGAGTTGACGGTCCCGGCCAGGGGCTCGCGACGCGTCCCGTCGACGGACTCGGCGAAGAAGTGCGTAACCTCGCCGACGTCGGCCCGCGCGAGGTCGCGGTCGTCCGTCAAAATGGCGTACATGGGGGCCGATTCGCGCAACGGGGCCGTAAATGTAGTGGTTAGCCCCCCGCTCGAGGCCTACTCGACCATCGCGTGGTAATGACACCCAAGAACGAGGCAGTGCTTTCGCTCACCCAAACGGTTTTGTACTGTGGTGTACATTCACACACATATGGCATCCTCACCCAACGGTGCCGGTGACGACGTGTTCGACCAATTCCTCTCGGATCGCGGTCACACGGTAGAACGAGTCGGGTGGGAACAGGAGTATAACAAGAAACAGTGTCCGGAGTGTGGGGGACTCCACGACTCGTCCGCGAGTTCCTGTACCGTCTGTGGGTGGGAACCAGCGCCGTAGCCGTCCGCGCCGGTAACGGTTTCGAATTCGCCCTTTTTCGTCGCGTTCGCATCTCCGAGCGCCGGCAGTGAGCATCGGCACTCGGTATCGCCAATGTGGGACGACTATTTTCCGGGCGCGACAGACGACATAATTATAGTGTTCCGTTTTAGAACAGTTCACTGAGAAGGACAATGCCGGAATGCCAGAACTGTGGTTCGTTCGTGACGGAGGCGTACGCGCGAGTGTTTACCCCGCGTGACGTCGACGATCCCCGGGTCTGTCCCGAGTGCGAGGACAAGATCCGCGACGGTGCCGACGTGCGATCCGCCCGGTCCCCGCGAAACCCCTGATTCGACCCGCCTCGTGGCCCCTCGGTAGAAACCCACGTGACTTATGGGTATTGCGCCCCTGAACAGGTACAATGGCTCCCACGGAGACGACGGTGACCCGGTTGTTCGGTGGTCCGGGTAGCGGGAAGACGACCGCGCTACTCGACCACGTCGAAGAGATCTTAGAGCAGGACGACGTTACGTTTCGCGACATTCTCGTGGTCTCGTACACGCGTGCTGCCGCCCAGGAGGTTCGCGAGCGACTGGCCGACCGCCTCGGCGAGAGCCCCCGGGCGCTGCAGGGCAACGTCTGTACCATGCACGCGAAGGCGTACGACCTGCTGGATCTCTCCCGGAGCGACGTCATCGGCGAATCCGACAAGGAGGAGTTCTGCGAGGAGTACGGCCTCGAGTTCGAGGACGAGTACTCCGGTGCCGGTCGGCGGACCGCGCGGTCGACGACCATCGGCAACAAGATCATCGCCACGAGCCAGTGGCTCCAGCGGACCCGCCGCGACGTCGCCGACTGGTACGACGTTCCCTTCCAGTGGGACGAGGAGGAGGTCCGACTGCCGCCCGAGATCGACCCGAACGCCCAGGAGGGCAACAAGTACACCCCGACGTGGCCCAGCGACGACGATCGGATCGACGTCCCCGAGGCGATCCGCGCCTGGCGCTCCTTCAAGGGCGAACAGGGCAAGATCGGCTTCGCCGACATGCTCGAGCGCGTCAAACAGCGCTCCCTGCTTCCCAGCGTCGACTACCTGGTGATCGACGAGTTCCAGGACATCACGACGCTGCAGTACGACGTCTACGAGGAGTGGAAACCCCACATGGAGCAGGTCCTGATCGCCGGCGACGACGACCAGGTCGTCTACTCCTGGCAGGGTGCCGACCCCGCCTTGCTGCTCGAGGAGGACGTCGACGAGGACGTGATCCTGCCGAACTCCTATCGCCTCCCCTCGAACGTGCTCAACGTGGTCAACAAGGAGATTCGCCACATCGAACAACGGCAGGACAAGGATCTCAACCCACGCAAGGAAGGTGGGACGGTCGAGGCCCGACGGAACGCCTCGATGCTCGACGTCGTCCGGATGGTCCGGCGCGCGCTCGTCGAGGACGACGGCACGATCATGGTGCTGTTCCGGGCGCGCTACCAGATGTTCCAGTTCATCGACGAGTTCATCACCGAGGGCGTGCCCTTCACCTCGCTGACCGACCAGCGGATGTGGACCGACCGCCTGACCGACTACGTCCGCGCCGTCGAGGCCATCGACGAGGGCGAGGACGTCACCGGCCTGCAGGCCCGCCGGCTGGCCGACATGCTCCAGGACTCGGCGTTCGGCACGAACGAACGCGACGACCTCTTCGACGAGATCGACGAGCGCCAGGAGCAGACCGGCATCGACGACCTCGAGGAACTCATGATCCCCGCGGAGGTCGTCGAGGACTACGCGCCGTTCATGCCCGGCCCGGCCTCGGCGGCCGACATGGTCCGGAAGGTGACCAACTTCCAGAAGAAGAGCGTCCGCTCGTACTTCGCGATCGGCGAGTACACCGGAATGGACACCGATCGGGTCCGCGTCGGCACGATCCACTCCGCGAAGGGTCGCGAGGCCGATCACGTCATCGTCGGCACGGACCTCACCGAGAAGGTCGTCGAACAGATGGTCGCCACCGTCGACGACCCGGAGGACGCCCCCGGCGTCGAGGAGTTCACCAAGGCCACCTCGCCCGTGCCCGTCCTGACGGACAACGAACGGCGCGTCTTCTACGTCGGCATGTCCCGCGCCCGCGAGCGCCTCGTCATGCTCGAGAACCTGGTCGACGGCGCACCGACGCTGCCGATCGACGTCTTGCTCAACGACGAGCCGACGGACACGCCGCTCGAGGAACTGATCGAAGAGGCCCAGCAGCCCCTCGAGGGAGAGGACGTCGAAGCCGAGGCCGAGGCCCACTGAGCCGTGTTCGCGGAGGTTCGCGACCACCTCGAGAGGACGCTCGAGAGCGACCTCGTCGCTCGTGACGCCGCGGCGTTCGTCCTCGTCGGGTCCGCCAGCGATCCCGACCTGCAGTACTGTCTGGCCGCTCTACGGGAATCGATCGACGCCAAACCCGGATCGAATCGCGTCGGAACCGGCACTCACACCCGATACGCCCTCGCGTACGTTCCCGACGAGGGGTGGCTCGTCCGTTCGTCGGCGGAGGTACCCAGCCCCGCCGATCGGCTGGCGACCGACCTCGCCGACCGCGACCGCTCGGGTCCGGTCCTGACGCCGGCCAGCCTGCCACACGACGCGGCGCTCTACCTCGAGGGGGCGGGCTGGTCGCTGGCCTCGAGCGACGCCCTGGAACGGGCGCGAGCGACGAAGACGACGGACGAGCGAGAACGGATCGAGACCGCCCAGGCGGCGGCCGGCGAGGGCGTTCGGACCGCGGCCTCGGTGCTGGCGGAGGCGACCGTGGACGACGGAACCGGCTCGCTCGTCGTCGACGACGCCGAACTGACGCCGAAACGGCTTCGAGTCGCGATCGACGAGTCGATCGTCGCCGCGGGCGCGCTCCCGGCCGGGAACACCCGGATCGAGCCGGGAGCCGACGACGGAACGCTTCGCCCCGGCGACCCGATCGTCGTCGGCGTCGCGCCGCGCGAACCCGGGGGCTACTACGGCGGCCTCGCACGGACGCTCGTCGTCGACCCCGAGGGCGGTCAGGAGCGACGCGCCCACGTCGCGGTCACGCACGCCTTCCGCTCGAGCGAGGCGATGCTCTCCGCCGACGCGCAGTCGGTGACTGCCGTCGAGGCCGACCTCGAGGCCGAGATCCGGTCGTTCGGCTTCCCGGACCCCGACGACGCTGCGGGCAGCGTGACGGGCGTCGGCCTCGAGTCCCACGATCCGCCACGCGAGGCGAGCGCCGAGATCGGTCCCGGTAGCGTCGTCCGCCTCGAGGCGGCCGCACAGGTCGACGACGGCGGCTGGGTCCGAATCGCCGATCTGCTCGCGGTCGCGGACGACGGCGTCGCGTGGCTCTCCGCGCCGTCCCGATCGCTCGAGCCCGCTGCGCTGCTGGAGTAAGCGGTCGCCGACGGATTCTCCGTCCCACTGCTAACGGCTGCCTCTACCTCTGTGTCCTGTCTCGCGTCCGGTGCGATCACGGCCAGACGTGTCGAAACGTATCATCGGCAGGACTCGACCAGGGCGGGTTGAGAAGACCTATGTGTCGCGTTTCGAATTTCGCGATATCGCTCGACACATGGATCGTTTCAGGACCCGTCTTCGCTCGCAGGCGTCGTTGTTGATCGTCGTCGTCGCCACGGTCGCCGGCGTCGCGGTGCCGTCGCTGGCCGCGCCGCTGGAACCGCTCGTTCCCGTCTTCGTCGGCGGGCTGCTGTTTACGGCGTTTTACGGGTTTAGCGTCGCCACCCTCGCCGTGCGGGACGTCTCGATGCTGGTCGTCGTCTCGATCGTCTGTCTCTACCTGCTCGTCCCAGTCGCCCTCTCGCCGGTCGCCGCGGCGGTGCTCTCCGGCGAACTTCTTCTCGGGGCGCTCATCGTTCTCTCCGCGCCGCTGGCCGCCGGCAGTTCGATCGTCTGGACGCGGCTGGGCGGCGGGAACACGGTCCTGGCGACGGTGATCGTCCTCGTCTCGATGCTGCTGGCTCCGCTGGCGATGCCTACGCTGCTCACCCGGCTGGCGGGGTCCGCGGTCGACGTCGCCGTCGCGGATCTGGTCGTCGACCTCGCCGTCGTCGTCGCTGGCGGTGGACTGCTCGCCGCTCTCGTCCCGGACGGCGTCGTCACCGACCGCCAGCAGGATCGGTTCTCCCTGCTCGCCCTCGGCGCGCTCATCTACGTCGGCGTCGGCGGCTCGAGCCTCGCCGTCGACGGGGTGCAACTCGCGTTCGTCGGCGTCATCGCCGTGGCGGCGCTGGGGCTCAGCGCGGGGATCGCGTACGCGCTGTACGCCCGCGGCACCCGCAGCGACGACTGCGTCACCGTCCTGTTCTCGAGTTCGATGAAGAACCTGAGCGTCTCCGTGATGGTCGGGACGGTGTTCGGCGGCGGGGCGATCATCGCGAGCATCACCGTCTTCCACGTCGTCCAGCAACTCGTCAGTAGTGCGCTCGTCAACCGGCTTTCGGCCGTTACGGAGACGCAGTCCGTCGACCGGGTTCCGGCGACTCCGCCCGGCGACTAGGTGGCTCCCGAGTCGGAACGGCTTTCCCTCGCCGCCGCCCACCCTCGCGTATGTTCACGGGGATCGTGGAGGAGACCGGCGAGATCGTCGCCCGCGAGCGGACCGACGACGGCCTCCGGCTCCGGATCGGGGCCGACGAGGTCGCGACCGGACTCGAGCACGGCCAGAGCGTCAGCGTCAGCGGGGCCTGTCTCACGGTCGAACGATTCGAGGACGGCGACTGGTTCGAAGTCTTCCTCGCGAGCGAGACCGTCGAACGGACCTACCTCGGCGACCTCGAGCCCGGCGACGCGGTCAATCTCGAGCGGGCGATGCCCGCCGAGGGCCGGTTCGACGGCCACGTCGTCCAGGGCCACGTCGACGCCGTGGCGACGGTACGGAACGTCGAGTCCGTCGACGAGGACTGGTTCTTCGAGTTCGACCTCCCCGAAGGCTACGACCGCTACGTCGTCGAGAAGGGATCGATCACGCTCGACGGGATCAGTCTTACCGTCGCCGACCTCGATACCGACGCGAGGACCGTCACCGTCGCGATCATCCCGACGACGTACGAACTGACGACGCTCTCGGAGAAAGCGCCGGGCGATCCGGTCCACCTCGAGGTCGACGTCCTCGCGAAGTACGTCGAACGGCTGCTCGAGGCGCGCTTCGACTGAGGGTAGCACCCCAGGAATCTGCCCTTTCACCCCGTCCTACCGGTTTTCGAGGTGCTCCCGACACTGCTCGAGCAGTGTCGTCTGTCGCTCGAGCACCGCGGTGAGCCGTTCGAGATCCGGGCCGTCGCCGTCCTCGTACTGCGTCCGGAGCGTCCTGAGTTCCTCGCGATGGCTCTCGAGTTCGTCCTCGAGGTCGTCGGGGAGCGATCCCCCGCCCGCGGTCGATCCCGAGTCGTCGATCCGGTTTCGCTCACTCGAGTCCGTCCGCTCGCGGCCGGTCGTCGGGGTCATTGCTTCGAACGTTCCCCGCGTGCCGGCGTCCATCATCTCGAGCGCGCTCCGCTGGGCGAGCATCGAGCCCTCGAGCAGCGACCGTGCGGCCGCCCCCTGGGCAGTCAGCCCGAGTTCCATCGTCGCCCGGGCGTTCTCGAGGGCGGCCCGTTGCGTGGCGACCGCGGCCGCCACGGGCGTCGTGGGGCGGTCGCGGTCGCTCGCCCCCCGCATCTCGTCCATCGACCCCCGCGCGTCCGTCGACTTCGCCCGTTCCGCCGGCGTTCGACGCGCGAGGCTGTCCTCGGTCTCGGTCCCTGGCTCGTCGGTCGTAGTCCCTTCCTCGTCGGTTTGTCTCCCGGCCATCGCGTCCGGTCCCACCGGCGGCTCCCGGGTTTCCGGTTCGGCCATCTCGTCGGACTCGAGCGCCGTCTCCGGGCGCTGATCCGCGGCGCTCGAGGCCGCGTCCGTGCCGAGTGCGACCGCCGACTCGTCCGGGAGGGCTTCGGTCGCGTCCGCCGATTCTTCGGCCACGTCCGGCGTGTCTTCGCTCGCGTCCGACGTCGATTCCGCGTCCGACTCGGTGACGTCCTCGAGTTCGCTCTCGCGCTGGAGTTCCTCGGCCAGATCCATCGTTTCCGTCTCGGTCCCCTCGACCCCGCCCGAGGCGTCCGGAGCCGGGTCCTCGACGGCCGACTCGACGTCGATCCCTCGATCCAGTTCGTCCGCCGGGTCCTCGGTCGACGCACTCGCTCGAGCGTCGTCCGCCTCGGCGGCCTCGGCGAGGCTCTCGTCGTCGATTCCCGGCTCGAGCGCCTCGCCCGGATCGGGGGAGCCGTCGTCCGATTCCGACGCACCGGTTGCGTCGTCCTCGGTCGTCAGCTCGTCGTCCCCGGCTTCGTCGGACGACTCGACGTCCATCGGCTCGTCGACCGACTCCGAGACGTCGACGTCCTCGGGCGATCGCTTGGGATCGGAGGTCTCCGTCTCCCCCGTCGTGGCGGTGTCGGCGTCGCTCGCGGCACCGCCGCCCGGACTCCGAATATCGATCGCCGTCCCCTCGGTATCGTTCTCTTCGAGGGCCGGATCCCGCTCGGCCGCGTTCGCTTCGTGTGCCGGCTCGTCGGCCCGCATGGCGGCCTCGTGGTCGTCGGCCTCGTCTCCGATGTCGTCCGCCGATTCACGCTCGCCGGTTTCGAGGTCGCTCGAGGGCTCTCGTTCCGCGGCGTTCGAGCGATCGTCCATCCCCGGTGGCGACTCGTCGGCGGTGGCCGATTCGTCCGGCTCCCGCTCGGGTTCGTCGGTCGCGATGCCCGTCGACGGTTCGTCGGTTTCGAGGCCCCGTTGGTCGTCGTCCGTGGCGATCCCCCGATCCATCTCGTCGGCGGCGATACCGACGCCCTCGTCGTCCCTGGTCGCCTCGTCGACGCCGGTGGGGGACCCAGAGCGCGGCGCGTCCATCCGTTCGGCCTCGAGTTCGTCGGGGCTCGCGTCGGGAGCGTCCGGTTCACGATCCCCGGGCACCGTCGACTCGCTCGCGTCCGGCTCCGTCTCGACCCCTGCATCGTCGACTGCTGCGTCGTCTAGCGCGTCCGGTTCGAGGCGGATCGCGTCCGCCGTGATCTCCACGATGGCGTCCTCGTGGACCGAGACGGTGTCCTGCGTGGACCGCCAGCCAAGCGCCGCGCGGATCGAATCGACGACGCCGGCCCTGGGTTCGACCGCCGCGGTCTCGCCCTCGATCGACGCGACCGTGCCGATCTCGTCCCCCGTCGTGGTCTCGACCCGCTTCTCGAGGTCGTCCTCGGTGAACGTCGCACACATGGGCGTCACTGCGCCACTGGGTGGCAAGCTTGTGATGCCTGCACCAGCGGGGACCGTCCTCGAGTTGCGTCGATGCCCCGTCGTGGGTGGCGATTACCGCTGGGGTGGTTCGAACTCGGTCAGTTCCGATCGGCTCGTGTCCGCGACGTCGTCCCGAACGGACCGGTAGGTCCGACGGTAGCGGTCGAGTTTCCGGTAGAGGAAGGCACCGATGGCGACGTTGAACAGGGCCACGTAGCTCACCTGTGCCACCCCGAACGTGACCGGCGAGACCGTCGCGACGAGCGAGGGAAGGAACCCGGCAAGCGAGTTGTAGGTTGCGTGGACGAGCGCGGCGATCAACAGCCCCTTGACGACGAGCGGACCGGCGTGTTCGCCGTTGAACTTCGCGAGGCCGAGGTAGTAGCCCGCGATAGCCGAGAAGATGACGTGGCCCGGGCCGACGAGCGCACGAACGGTCGCGATCCCCGTCGCGGCGGTCACGAGGCCGGTCTGAGACTGGAGGACGTGGTTCGTGATGTAGAGCGCGTTCTCGAAGGCGGCGAATCCCAGCCCCGCGATAGCGCCGTAGACCGCGCCGTCGATCACCGCGTCGAACGTGTCGCTCCGGTAGGCGAAGATCCGAACGGCCAGTAGTTTGACCGACTCCTCGATCGGGCCGACGATCAGGACGAAAAAGAGGACGGTGCCGACCAGCGGAATCGCCTCGAGGTACGGCTGCATCGCAGTGTTGACGACCGCCGCGAACGTCGCGAACAGGATCGCGAGGACGAACGTCGCGACGACCAGCCCGAGCGGTTCGGACGAGGTCACGTCCGTATACCAGATGAACGCGGCGAGCAACGCCGCCGGCACGACCGACAGCGCGAAGAAGACGCCGAGCCACGGCTCCGCGAGCAACAGGACCGCCGGTTGGACGAGGATGACCAGCGTGATCCCCAGCGCGACCGCGAGGACGATCGCGTGGAGCCCGTAGTTGATGGCGGCGTAGATCAGGTACGAGAGCCGATCGACCGCCGTCCGCGGCTCCCACGTCGACACCTCGTAGAGGTCTCGAGACTCGTCGTCGGCCCGCTCGACCGGGTCACGCCTGCGCTGCATACCGGCCCGTCATCGTCCGATCCGGTAAGCGTTCGTGGCCGCTCTCCTAGTATGATATTGATTCTGTACTCGAGTCTTCGGGGCCGGCGCGAGGGCGGGTCGTCCCTCGAGTCCGGCAGGGAAAACTCACAATTCTCAAAGGTGGGCCACCCGAACGGCCGGACATGCACTTCGATCAGCGAACGCAGCGGGCGCTGCGGGAGGTCGGCCTCGAGACCGAGGACCTCCGGGCCGCCTCCGAGGCGGTCGTCGAGGCCGTCGAGGCCGACGCCGCGGCTCTCGAGGCGTTTTTCGACGCCCACGAGACGGTCTACTCCGACATGGACATGGCACACTCGAGCGCCGATTACCCCGAACACACGGTCGACTACCTGGACCTGACGACCCACGCCGACGAGATGCGGGGCTGGCTGCGCTTCGATAGCTGGGGCGTCTACGTCGAGGACGGCCGGATCCTCGAGGACGATCACGTGGAACTGACGCTCGGACCGACGATCCACGACCGGGTGCGGTTCGCGCCCGACCGCGAGACGCTACGGTGATGAACGTGCAGGCGGAACTACAGCGGCGAACGGAGGGGCGACGATGACGACCGTCCGCGTTCGCGGTATCTACGCGACGGCCGTCACGCAACTGCTGACCGAGCACGGCCTCGAGGTCGTCCAGGCCTCGGAGCCGATCCGGGCGCGGTTCGACGGGGCCTTCGAGGCGACGCCGGCCGACGTGGCCGTCTGGACGACCCGCGACAGGCAGGGGCTCGAGGTCTCGGGCGACCCCGAGGGGGTCGAGACGGTCGTGAGCGACCTCGCCGACCTCGCGATCGATACCTTCCACTGGCGCGGTGACGCCGCCCGCGGAGCCGTCTTCGACGCCGAGGTGCTCGAGGCCGACGGCGGTGGCGGTGCGGTCGTCGACCTCGGCGACGGTCGCCGGGGCTACCTCAAGTACGACGACGTCGACGGCTACGTCGACGCGGGGAACCGCTACCGGGTGCAGGTACAGGAGCCGACGCCGCCGTGGGACGACGATCGCCCGCGGGTGCGTCCGACGCTCGAGGTCGCCGACGGCCTCTGTACGCTCTCGCGGGGCCGGACCGGCGTCTCCGCCGACGCCAGCGGCGAGGCGGCGGAGGAACTCGTCGGGATGACCGACCTGCTGTCGGCCGACCGTCCGGAGGGGTGGGGACTGCGCTGGCACCGGTCCGCGACCGACGCGGACCTCGAGGCGATGACGGCCGCCCTCGAGCGCGCAGCGGAGCGTGCGGCGGCACTCGAGGCGGCCCTCGCCGACGAACCGGACGAGCCGTCCGATCCCGGCGTGCTTGCAGCGCCGCAACGAACGGACTGGCTCTGGTTCGGCCGCGAGTCGCGGTTCGAACTCGACGCGATCCGTCGCGACGTCGAGACGACGATGGCCGGCCACCACCGGATCAAGGCCGCCGACCGGGCCGCCAGCGGTGCCGTCGACTTCGTCGAGGCCGTCTGCGAGTCGCCCGCGGAGGGCGGGGAGTTCCCGTTCGCAGCCGTCGGCCGGCAGTTCGGCCCGAGCGAGGGCGACCGCCTCGAGATCGGTCACGGCAAGCCCGACGGCCGGCGGCTCTCGCTGGGCTACGGCGAGGTCACCGACTGGGACGCCGACGGCTCGCTCACCCTCGAGCGCACGATGGGCGGCGGCGGCACCTACGACGCGCTCGGCACGCCGAAGGCGGAGGGCGACGTCGCCGTCACGAAGTTCCGCGAGGGCCGGTGGTGGTATCCGACGACCTACAGAGCCGCCGACGGCTCGAGCAAGGGGACCTACGTCAACGTCTGTACACCCGTCGAGTTGTTCCCCGATACCGTCCGGTACGTCGACCTCTACGTGGACGTGATCCGCACGCCGGACGGCAGCGTCGACGTCGTTGACGCCGACGAACTCGAGGCCGCCGTCGAAGACGGCCTGGTGAGCGAGGAACTGGCAGCGAAGGCCAGATCCGTCGCCGAGGCCGTCGAGCGCGCCCTGTCGAAGTAGGTGGTACTCGCGTCCTGAAACCGTCGGGACGGCGCGGTTCGGCACCGCTCGTCGATCGGTCGTTTCGTGGCTGGCGACTCGCCGTCTGTCGTTCCGCGTCGCGCCAGTGGACTCAGAGTGCTCGCTCGTGAGCGACGGTGACGGCGTCGTCCTCCTGCAAGCGGATCTCGAGTTCGGTCGCCGGTTCGGGTGTCAGTTCCTCGCAGAGTCGCGTGCCGAGTAGCCGGGCGAACCGTTCGGGGCTCGGGTTCTGTCCCTCGAGTGCGGGCAGTTCGTTGAGCGTCCGGTCGCGGACGGTCTCGACGACGGTGTCCAGCGCGTCGGTCAGCGCGCCGACGTCGACGAGGTAGCCGTACGCGTCGAGTTCGGGGCCGCGAACCGTCGCCTCGACCGTGTAGTGGTGGGAGTGGACCGTGCCGTCGGGGCCGGCGTCGGGCACCGTCAGCGAGTGCTGGGCGACGAACGAACGCGAGACGGATACCGCGTACATGCCTCGAGGTGCCACGGATAACCACTTAACGCCCGACCCTGCTTCGCACTGACTGGGGTGGCAACCGACGTCCCAGCCCGACGGGTGGTGGAACGATAGGAACCGAGACGCGATCTCGAGATCGGAAGCGAACGGAGGCGGTCAGTCGAGTTCCGTCGGATCGACTTCCGGGAGCGTGATGAGGTTCTCGCGGCCGATGCGGAGTTTTTCGATCTCGTCGTCGTCGTCCATTTGCGAGAGCAGTTGTGAGACCTTGGCGTTCGACCAGCCGGTCTCGGAGACGATGTTCGCCTGTTTCATCCGACCGCCGTTCCGTCTGAGCAGGCGCAACACGCGTTCTTCGTCGCTCAACAGTTCCGGATCGATGTCGTCCTCCGTTTCCTCCTCGTAGCTGACGCTGGTTCCCGAGTCGCCGGCGGCCTCCTGGTCGGGAGCCGGAGACGACTGGGCCGTCGTCGCGCCGGTATCGTTCGGTTCAGTCGCTTCGTCCGTGGTCGACGCGTCGTCCGTCCCGATCACGATGGGGAGGCCGAACCCGTACACCTCGCGGATGTACCGGTAGGAGACGTAGCCGCCGGCACCGAGGATCAGCCCGGTGATACCGGCGACGATCCACCAGGAGCCGAAGGTCGTCGATCCCCCGCCGCGAACGAAGACGATCCGGAACTCGTCTGCGGTGAACTCGTGTGGGCCGTCCCACGACAGCGGCGAGGGGGTCTCCGGAGCGAGTGCGTAGCCCGCCGGTGAGTCGATCTCGAGTCGGTGGTGGGACTCGAGCGTCTGGAACCACGTCCCCTCGCCTTCGGGGGTCTGAAACGCGTCGCCGAAGTGGATTTCGTCGTCCTGGACGGTCGCGAAGTTCGTCCAGGTAAAGGTGTAGGAGACGACGCCGATTCGCGTTCCGTCCGCCAGCTCCGCATCTTCGTCGGGGGCTTCGAGATGGGGGTCGTCCCAGCCGGGACGTTCGATCCGCATCTCGCGACCGGTCGCCGCGGAAGCGAGTTCGACGACCGGTGCGAACGTCTGACTGTCGAGGTCGATGTCGCGATCGCCCGCGACGACCGCCTCGGCGTACTCGTAAAACCGTCGTTCGTCCTCGTCGTTCGTGACGAGAAACCGCATCTCTATCGTCCACTCGGTGTCGCCAGTATCCGTGACGTTGAGCCTGGTCGTCTGTCTCGGATCCGCAGGCTCGAGCGTGTCGTTCGCCGTCTGCTCGAGCGGGGACGCCGGCGCGTCGGCGTCGGACTGGAGAGCGAACTGGTGGCCGTCGTGGGTCGGGAGGGCGCGATCGGTCGCCGCCGACCCGGCCTCGAGGGGGGTCGCTAACGGTGCGGCGGCCACCACCCCCGGGAGGGACGCAACGAGGAGGGCTATCAGGGCGAATGTAACGGCGGTGGATAACCGCATGCCTACCCACGGGTGGATTCCGGGAGGAAAAAACACTTTCCATCCGGAAATAAAACGCCGTTGACGGCCACGTTCGGCCCAGAACTGTGGGATTCGAGCGGTCGGTACTACTGGTGCGACCAGCTTTTATATCAGGAGGCCGTACGGAGCGACGATGAAGAGCGCGACGCCGTCCCTCCTCGCGTTGCTTCTCGTCCTCTCGTTGCCTGCAACGGCGCTCGTTGCGGCCGACGTCGGAGTCGAGAACGATGCGATCCCCTCCATCCAGGACGGTTCCACCTCCCAGGACACGCCCGTCCACGCCGAGAACACGACCAATCGATTGCCGTTGTCCGGTGAGCCGGGAAGCGAGTATTCGGAGTACGGTCCCGACCTCGGGATCACGCTCGCGTCGGTCGACGACGAACTCCGGGTCGACCACGATCAGTACGTCCTGGTCGATAGCGAGTTCGAACGAGCGAGCGACGACGAACGAGAAGCGATGCTCGAGACGGCACACGAGCACCTCATCGAGGCCATCGACGACCTCAGGGAACGCGAGCGGACGGCCGTTCGCGAACACGCAACCGGTGTCCGGTCCGATACCGAACTGACCCAGACGCTGTTGCGGAACTACCACGAGGCGACGGCCCTGCTCGACGTGATGAGCGGACTCGAGGAGCGTGCTGACGAAGTACCCGGCTACTCGCTCGGTCGCGATCAAGTCCGAGAGAACAAACGGGCGCTGGAGATTCACCGCTCTCCGCTGCAGTCACAACTCGCAGCGACCAGCCAACGGTTCGAGACGCCCGACTCGTTCGAGTTCCTGATCCAGACGAGCGAGGAGAGCTATCGCCTCTCGGCGATCGACGGCTCGACGTATCTCTCGGAGACGACGCGGTTCGACAACCGCGATCCCGACGCACCGGACCAGTTCGACGGCTCGGTCGGGCAGACCGCGAACGACTACGCCAGCGAACTGTACCCGTGGGGAGCCGAGGAGGGGTCGACCGACTTCCGCGCCGCCGGGAAAATCTACGACGTCGGGTTCACCGGCGATCACTTCGAACTCCGGCTGTACTTCGACGGAGGCTCCGGAGAGGTCTACCGTGAACTACAGGAGCTGTCGATCGATACGTTGCCGATCCAGGACCGTCACCAGATGATCGCAGACGGCCTCGTGCTCGAAACGAGTACGACGCCGGTGAACGGACCGGTCGAACTGAACGTTACCGACGCGGAGACGGACGACCCCGTGGAGGCGACGATCATCGTCGATGGATCGGAACGAGGGGTGACCGACGAGGACGGGACGCTCTGGATCGTCCCGCCGTCCGACGAGTTCGAACTGACCGTCGAAACCGACACGGGGAGCATCAACACGACCGTCACGGCCGGTAGCTGACGACCCCGTTTCGGCTTCGGGCTGACCTTTATATCGGATCACCCGGCCAGCGTGGCGTGTGCGACCCCCGGAACGCAGCGTCGAACACGCCCCGGACCGTGCCATCAGTCCCGTGATCGGCGTCGTGGCGTTGCTCGCGATCACCGTCTGTCTGGCGGGCGTCCTCGCGATGGGGGTAGCGTCGATGTCGCCCGGGTCGACACCACCGACGGCGGCGTTCGAACTCGAAGCGGACGGGGACACCGGGGAGATCACGATCGAACACGTCGCGGGCGATGCCGTCGACGTGCGCGATCTGTCGGTGGCGATCAGGGTGGACGGGACCGCGCTGTCGTCGCAACCGCCGGTCCCGTTCGTCGGCGCGGACGGCTTCGACGGCGCGCCAGGCGGTGCGTTCAACGGCGAAGCTGCGCCACAGTGGCGTCCCGGCGAACGGGTGCACCTTACGGTCGCGAGAACGAACGATCCAGTGCCCGAGTCGGGCGATACGGTAACGGTGATACTCAGTTCCGACGGTCGGCCGGTGGCCACCCTCGAGACCACGGCCAGCTAGGCGGTTATCGTGGCGCGCGGCCGATCGTCGTGATCGCGACGTCGGGATCGTAGTCGGGCCCCATAAAGGCGTGTTTGACGTCCTCGAAGCCGGCCCGTTTGAACATCCGGTCGGCCTCGTACTCGTCGTAAAACAGCATTATCGAGTCGGCCAGATACTGCGCGAGCACGTTGTCCGGGTAGTTCGGACCGACGACCAGCACCTGTCCACCCGGTTTGAGGACGCGTCGAAACTCCCGGAGCGCGAGAATCGGGTTCGGCCAGTACTCGATCGAGCCGGAGGACCAGACGACGTCGAAGCTGTCGGTCGCGAACGGGAGCCGCTCGGCGTCGCCGCGGTGGAAGTGGACCGGCGGAGCGCGTTTGCCGAACTTCGCGTACGCCTGCTCGAGCTGGTGTTCGCTCTGGTCGAGGGCGTAGACCTCGTCGACGTACTCGAGCAGGCCCTCGGTGGCGAACCCGGTGCCACAGCCGACGTCGAGGACGGTCATCCCGGGCTCGAGGTCGAGCAACTCGAGGGCGTCGGCGCGCATCTCCTCGGTCCAGACGAAGGGGTTCACCCGGTCGTAGACCGTCGAGAGGTACTTATAAAACAGCCGTGCGCGGGCCTTGTTCTCGAGAATTCCCATTGGCGGAACTGTTGCCTCGAGAGAGATATGTCTACTGTTCCGATCGTTCGCATACGGTCCGTCGCTGAGGGATCGTAATCGGCCACTACCGGGGCGATGACGCCGACCCGTCCGGATCACTTTCGCAACTACCATATACGCGCTTTCACAACCGTTCGAGTGCTTAGAGTATGCCGAGGCCAGAGGTTCTAGAACGAATACAGTCGGCGGAGGAAGCGGCCGACGAGATCGTCGCAGAGGCCAAACAGGACCGCGACGAGCGAATCGCCGAGGCACGGGAACGCGCCGAGGAGATCCGCACGGACGCGCAACAGGAGGCCACCGATCTCAAAGAACAGCGTCTCGAAGCGGCGCGCGAGGAAATCGACGCGGAGTGTGAACGCGTCCTCGAGGAGGGCGAGGCCGAACGCGAGGAACTCGCCGAGCGCGCCCGGGACCGGGTCGACGAAGTGACCGACCACGTCGTCGAACTGTTCCAGGAGGACGTCCATGCTCAGACCTGAGCGCATGAGCAAAGTCTCGGTGACCGGCTCCAAGGGCGTCATGCCCACGGTCATCGAGACGATCCACGAGCTGAACCTGGTCCACCTCTCGGACTACGACGGCTCCTGGGAGGGGTTCGACAACGGGAACCCGATCGAGGGGGCCGACGACGCCTCCGAGAAGCTGGTGACCGTCCGCGCCCTCGAGAGCACGCTCGAACTATCCGAGGGGACGGCCCAGGCGGACCGGCTCGAGGACGACTGGGAGGATCGGCTCGAAGAAGTCCGCACTCGCGTCAACGACCTCGACGACCGTCGTAGCGAACTGCAGGACGAGCGTCGGCAGATCGACGATCGGATCGACCGCGTCGCTCCCTTCGCGGAGCTAGGGATCGACCTCGATCTCCTGTCGGGCTACGAGACGGTCGACGTCCTCGTCGGCGACGGGCCGATCGAGGCGATCGAGGGTGCGTTAGCCGCGTCCGACGACGTTCGTGCGTTCGACACGTTCACGGGCGGCGACGTCATCGCGATCGTCGCCGCACCCGCCGAGGGCGTCGAGAACCCGATCGACGACGCGCTCGTCGGCGTCGAGTTCACCCGCTACGAGGTGCCCGACACCGAGAAGAGCCCGGCGGCGTACGTCGACGAACTCGAGTCGCGGAAGGCCGAGCTCGAGTCCGAGATCGACGAGATCGACGCCGAACTCGAGTCGATCGAACGCGAACACGGTGCGTTCCTGCTGGCTCTCGAGGAGGAGTTGACCGTCGAGGTCCAGCGGGCGGAAGCGCCGCTGCAGTTCGCGACGACCGACCGCGCGTTCGTCGCGGAGGGGTGGATCCCGACCGCGGAGTACGATCGGCTGGTCAACGCGTTGCGCGACGCGGTCGGTGACAGCGTCGAGATCGAGGAGTTAGAGCGCGCCGACTACGACCGTCACGGAGCCCACTCTCATACGGAGGAGATCCAGAAGGGTGCCCCGTCCGCGGCCGAGGAAGAAGACGAGCCGAGCGCCGAGGCCGACGAGGAGCCCCAGAAGGCCGTCACCGACGGCGGCTCCGCGGTCACGATGGGCGACGAACCGCCGACGATCCAGGACAATCCGAGCGCCGCGAAGCCGTTCGAAGTCCTGGTACAGGCGGTCAACCGTCCCAAGTACAGCGAACTCGATCCGACGATCTTCCTGTTCCTGACGTTCCCCGCGTTCTTCGGCTTCATGATCGGGGACGTCGGCTACGGGATCCTGTACGTCGCCATCGGCGCGTACATGGCCACCCAGTTCGACAGCAAGGGCATCACCAGCCTCGGCGGCGTCGCCATCTGGGCCGGCGTCTTCACGATCCTGTTCGGGATCATCTACGGCGAGATCTTCGGACTACACGTCCTCGGCGAGGTGCTGTTCCACGACCTGCTGGACGTGGAGCTGCTACCCCTGAACAAGGGTCTCGAGCCGGCTGCGGGCGAGTTCGCGCTCGGCTGGATGGTCGTGAGCGTGCTCGCCGGCATCGTCCACCTCAACATCGGGTACATCCTGGACTTCTACGAGAACCTCAGCCACGGCGTCAAAGACGCCGTCATGCACACCGGCCCGTGGCTCCTGATGCTCAACGGCATCTGGGTCTGGATCTTCTCGGTCCACGGACGAGGGACGAAGCCCGAGTTCCTGTTCAACACGTTCTCGAGCGACGGCCCGTTCCCGATCGGGTTCGCCGGCTTCCCGGAGATGGGGCTGTTCACGATCCCGGAGGTCATTCCGATGATTGGCGGCTCCCTGATCACCGTGCCGCTGCTCGTCTTCTTGATCGGTCTCGTGCTGCTCATCGTCAGCGAACCCGTCGAGGCCGTGGAGTTCCTCGACGTCGTCGTCAACGTCTTCTCGTACACCCGAATGGGCGCAGTGTTGCTCGCGAAGGCCGGGATGGCGTTCGTGGTCAACCTGCTGTTCTTCGGCGCGTACCAGGACCCCGACGGCGCGTTCCACTTCCTGCGAACGCACGAACCGAGCTACGTCGCCGAACACTACGGCGAAGGTGCCACCGTAATCTTCGACGGACTCATGCACACGGGGACCGCCGGGTTGCTCGGCGGCCTCGTCATTCTCGTCATCGGACACATCGTCGTGCTAGCGCTTGGCGTGACAAGCGCCGGCTTACAGGCTGTGCGCCTCGAGTACGTCGAATTCTTTAACAAGTTTTATGATGGCGGTGGGGAGAAATACGAACCGTTCGGATACGATCGAAACCACAGTGAGGCCTACTAACAATGAGTGAACTCGAACTCGTCAACACGCTACTGCAGAACGGAACCGTCGAAGAATCGCCCTTCCTGACCGACGCCGGTGCGGCCGCCCTCGCGGTCGGTCTCGCCGCCCTCGCATCGGGCTACGCCGAGCGCGGTATCGGGGCCGCTGCGATCGGCGCGATCGCCGAGGACGACGACCTGTTCGTACCCGGCCTGATCATGACCGTCCTCCCCGAGACGCTCGTGATTCTGGCCCTGGTCGTCGTCTTCATCGTCGGCGCGTAATACACCCCCTTCTTTCACCAATGAGTTTGGACACAGTCGTCGAAGACATCAGAGAAGAGGCCCACGCGCGTGCGGAGGAAATCCGTACCGAGGCCGAGGCTCGTGCCGAGGAGATCGAATCGGCGGCCGAGGAGGACGCCGAGGAGATCCGCGCCGAGGCCGAGCGGGAGGTCGAACGCGAGATCGAGCAGTTGCGCGAACAGCGTCTCTCCAGCGCGAAGCTGGAGGCGAAACAGAAGCGCCTGGAGGCGCGCCGGGACGTCCTCGCCGAGGTTCGCGAGGCCGTCGAGGAAGAACTCGCCGCCCTCGAGGGTGACACCCGCGAGGAGCTGACTCGCGAGTTGCTCGAGGCCGCGAGTACGGAGTTCGACGAGGGCGACGACGTCAGCGTCTACGGTCGTGAAGACGACCGGGAGCTGATCGAGTCGATCCTCGCCGACTACGACGGCTACGCTTACGCCGGCGAGTACGACTGTCTCGGCGGCGTCGTGGTCGAGAGCGAGGGCTCTCGCGTCCGAGTCAACAACACGTTCGACTCGGTGCTCGAGGACGTCTGGGAAGAGAACCTCCAGTCGATCAGCAACCGACTCTTCGAACAATGAGTCTCGGTGCCTCGAACACGGAGTACGTCAACGCTCGCGTTCGGTCACGACGAGCCAAGCTGTTCGACGACGAGGACTACCGCAAGCTGGTCCGCATGGGGCCAAGCGGTATCGCCCGGTTCATGGAAGAATCGGAGTACGAACGCGAAATCAACGAACTCGGGGCACGCTTTTCGGGAGTCGATCTGATCGAGTACACGCTGAACCGCAATCTCGCGAAACACTTCCAGGATCTCCTCGAGTGGGCGGAGGGTGACCTCTACGACCTCATCGCCCGCTACCTCCGGAAGTTCGACGTCTGGAACCTGAAGACGATCGTTCGCGGGATCTACACCGACACGGCCGCGGAGGAGATCCGGACCGACCTGATCCGCGCCGGCGAACTCGACGATCGGACGATCGACCGGCTGCTCGAGGTCGATTCGATCGAGGACGCGGTCGAGATCCTCGACGGAACGATCTACTACGAGCCCCTCTCGGCGGGCCTCGAGGAGTTCGAGGAGACCGGAACGCTCGTGCCGCTCGAGAACGCCCTCGACCGGGAGTTCTACGAGCACCTGCTGGACGACCTCGGCCGCCCCCAGGAGGGGCCGGAGGCGAAGTACGTCGAGTTCCTGCAGGCGGAGATCGACTTCCGGAACGCCCGCAACGCCCTGCGACTCGCTCGCAGCGGTGCCGATCTCGATCCCGCGACCTACTACATCGAGGGCGGCGTGCTGTTCGACGAGTCCGACCTGAACCGGCTCGTGACGGATTACGACGAGCTCGTCGACCACATCGCGGAGAACAAGCGCTACGGCGACCGGCTCGCCGGAGCGCTCGATCGACTGCGCGACGCTGACAGTCTTATCCAGTTCGAGCACGCACTAGACGCTGCGTTGCTCGAGTACGCGGACACGCTCTCGAGCATCTATCCGGTGTCGGTCTCGGCCGTGCTGTCGTACATCCTCGCGAAGGAACGGGAGGTCGAGAACATCCGCGCCATCGCGCGCGGTCGCGAGGTCGGCCTCTCGGAGAACGAAATCGAGGAGGAGCTGGTGATCCTATGAGCCAGGAAATCGCAGTCGTCGGCAGTCCCGAGTTCACGACCGGCTTTCGACTCGCCGGCGTCCGGCGATTCGAGAACGTTCCGGACGAGTCGAAAGACGAAGACTTAGACGACGCCGTCACCAACGTCCTGGACGACGACGACGTCGGTATCGTCGTCATGCACGACGACGACCTCGACTACCTGTCGCGCAACGTTCGACAGAACGTCGAGACGAGCGTCGAACCCGTCGTCGTCACGATCGGGAGCGGCACTGGTGGCGGCGGCCTGCGCGAGCAGATCAAACGCGCGATCGGTATCGACCTGATGGACGAAGACGAACAAGAGTAAACTATGAGCCAGGCAGAGCAAACCGAGACCGTCGACGAGGACGGTGTAATCGAAAGCGTGAGCGGTCCGGTCGTGACCGCCACGGACCTCGACGCCCGGATGAACGACGTCGTCTACGTCGGCGACGAAGGGCTGATGGGCGAGGTCATCGAGATCGAAGGGAACCTGACCACCATTCAGGTCTACGAGGAGACCTCGGGCGTCGGCCCGGGCGAACCCGTCGAGAACACGGGCGAGCCCCTCTCCGTCGACCTCGGCCCGGGTATGCTGGACACCATCTACGACGGCGTCCAGCGCCCGCTGGACGAACTCGAGGAGAAGATGGGGTCGGCGTTTCTCGACCGCGGGGTCGACGCGCCGGGGATCGACCTCGAGGAGACCTGGGAGTTCACCCCCGAAGTCGAGGAGGGTGACGAGGTCGAACCCGGTGACGTCGTCGGGATCGTCCCCGAGACGGTCACTATCGACCACAAGGTCATGGTGCCGCCGGACTACGAGGGCGGCGAAGTCACCTCGATCGAGAGCGGCGAGTTCACCGTCGAGGAGACGGTCGCCGAACTCGACAACGGCGAGGAGATCCAGATGCACCAGGAGTGGCCGGTCCGCGAGGCCCGCCCCGCCGGTGACAAGGAGACGCCGACCGAGCCGCTGGTGACGGGGCAGCGCGTCCAGGACGGCCTGTTCCCGCTCGCGAAGGGCGGGACGGCCGCGATTCCCGGCCCCTTCGGCTCCGGAAAGACCGTCACCCAGCAGCAACTCGCCAAGTGGTCCGACGCCGACATCGTCGTCTACATCGGCTGTGGCGAGCGCGGCAACGAGATGACCGAGGTCATCGACGACTTCCCCGAACTCCCCGACCCCCAGACCGGGAACCCGCTGATGGCCCGGACCTGCCTCATCGCCAACACGTCGAACATGCCCGTCGCGGCCCGCGAATCCTGCATTTACACGGGCATCACGATCGCGGAGTACTACCGCGACATGGGGTACGACGTCGCGCTGATGGCCGACTCCACCTCCCGGTGGGCCGAGGCCATGCGCGAGATCTCCTCCCGACTCGAGGAGATGCCCGGCGAGGAGGGGTACCCCGCGTATCTGGCCGCTGCGCTCTCGGAGTTCTACGAGCGCGCCGGCAAGTTCCAGCTGCTGGGCGGCGGCGAAGGCTCGATCTCGGTCGTCGGCGCGGTCTCGCCGCCGGGCGGGGACTTCTCCGAGCCGGTCACCCAGAACACGCTGCGTATCGTCAAGACGTTCTGGGCGCTGGACGCCGACCTCGCGGAGCGTCGGCACTTCCCCTCGATCAACTGGAACGAGTCCTACTCGCTGTACAAGGACCAGCTCGACCCCTGGTGGGAGGACAACGTCGCGGACGACTGGTCGGACATCCGCCAGTGGGCCGTCGACACCCTCGACGAGGAGGACGAACTCCAGGAGATCGTCCAGCTCGTCGGGAAGGACGCCCTGCCGGAGGACCAGCAGCTGACGCTCGAGGTCGCGCGCTACCTGCGTGAGGCCTGGCTCCAGCAGAACGCCTTGCACGACGTCGACACCTACTGCGAACCCGAGAAGACCTATCGCATGCTCGGGGCGATCAAGACGTTCAACGACGAGGCGTTCGACGCGCTCGACGCCGGCGTTCCGGTCGAGGAGATCCAGGACATCGACGCCGCACCACGGCTCAACCGTATGGGCACCACCGAGGAGTGGGACGAGTTCATCGACGAACTCGAAGCAGACATCACGGAACAACTGCGAGCGCTCTACTAACGATGAAAGAGTACCAAACGATCACGGAAATCAGCGGTCCGCTGGTGTTCGCCGAGGTCGACGAACCCGTCGGCTACGACGAGATCGTCGAGATCGAGACGCCCCAGGGCGAGACGCTGCGCGGACAGGTGCTGGAGTCGAGCGAGGGCATCGTCTCGATCCAGGTCTTCGAGGGGACGGGCGGCATCGACCGCAACGCCTCCGTGCGCTTCCTGGGAGAGACGATGAAGATGCCCGTCACCGAGGACCTGCTCGGACGGGTGCTCGACGGCTCCGGGAACCCGATCGACGACGGTCCCGAGATCGTCCCCGAGGAACGGCGGGACATCGTCGGCGAAGCGATCAACCCCTACTCCCGGGAGTACCCCGAGGAGTTCATCCAGACCGGCGTCTCCGCCATCGACGGCATGAACACGCTGGTTCGGGGCCAGAAGCTGCCGATCTTCTCCGGCTCCGGCCTGCCCCACAACGAACTCGCCCTGCAGATCGCCCGTCAGGCGACCGTTCCCGAAGAAGAGGAGGGCGAGGGCGAGGCTTCCGAGTTCGCCGTCATCTTCGGCGCGATGGGGATCACCCAGGAGGAGGCCAACGAGTTCATGGACGACTTCGAGCGCACCGGCGCGCTCGAGCGCTCGGTCGTCTTCATGAACCTCGCGGACGACCCCGCAGTCGAACGGCAGGTCACGCCGCGACTCGCGCTCACCACGGCCGAGTACCTGGCCTTCGAGAAGGGGTATCACGTCCTGGTCATCCTGACGGACATGACCAACTACTGTGAGGCACTGCGCGAGATCGGTGCCGCACGCGAGGAGGTTCCGGGTCGCCGTGGCTACCCCGGCTACATGTACACCGACCTGGCCCAACTCTACGAGCGCGCGGGCCGCATCGAAGGCACGGAAGGATCGGTCACCCAGATCCCGATCCTGACGATGCCCGGCGACGACGACACCCATCCGATCCCGGACCTGACCGGCTACATTACCGAGGGGCAGATCGTGATGGACCGGGACCTCAACAGCCAGGGCATCGAGCCGCCGATCAACGTCCTACCCAGTCTGTCGCGGCTGATGGACGACGGGATCGGCGAGGGTCTCACCCGCGCGGACCACGGCGACGTCTCCGACCAGATGTACGCCGCCTACGCCGAGGGTGAGGACCTGCGCGACCTCGTGAACATCGTCGGTCGCGAAGCCCTCTCCGAGCGGGACAACAAGTTCCTCGACTTCGCCGACCGCTTCGAAGAGGAGTTCGTCCAGCAGGGGTACGACACCAACCGCTCGATCGACGAGACGCTCGAGGTCGGCTGGGATCTACTCTCGATGCTCCCGAAGGAGGAACTCAACCGCATCGACGAGGAACTCATCGAGGAACACTACCGCGAGGACGAGCAAGCCGAGGCCGTTCAGGCCGACTGATCGACTTCGCCGTTCGCCGTTTTCGGTTTCGAGGTCGCTGCTTCGTCCAAGGTCGCCCCCGTCGCCAGTTCGATTCGTCCGATTCGTTCGTCCCATCGACCGTCCGTTCCTCCGGGTAGCGCTCCACGTCTCCGACCCGTCAGGGGTCGCCGTGGTCTGCTTTCCTCGACGGGTACTTGCAGCTTGGTGACTGGCCGGACCGGTAGCCCGGCTCTCGTACCTCCCTTCTCGAGGCGATTCCAGGGCACCCACGTCACGCCGGTCGTCTCTGCCTGCCGTCAGTCTCGGAGAAACGAGTCAACACACCGAAATGTTTACGAGGAGTTTGGGTTAAAACAATGGGTATGGACTACGATATCACGCGACGACGACTGCTCGGAACGCTCGGCCTTTCGGCCAGCGTCGCCGTCGGCGGCTGTCTCGACGGGGAACCGGCCGAGGGGGAGACCGCCGGCTCGACCGACGATACGGATGCCGCCTCGAGCAACGAGTCAGCCGCGACGGACGAGGAGGAGGGCGACGGCGCAGACGCCGAGGCGTCGCCGTGTACGGCCGCGACGGACTACTACGAGGCTCTCTTCGCTGGGGAGTTCGAGACGGCGGTCGACTATCACCCCCTCGAGTATACCGATCTGACCCGCGAGGAGGCGCTCGAGGAGTGGACGGCAACCGAGGACGAACTCGCGACCCTCGATCTGCTCGAGACTGACTGCGAGCGTACGGAGCCGACCGTCGACATCGAGGCCGTCGAGGACCAGGTCGACGCGACCGTCTCGGAGATCGTCGGGCTCGAGGTCGGGATTACGGTCGATCGGGGCGGCGAGACGACCACCGACCACGAACGCGAGGACTGGATCGAACTCGAGGGCGAGTGGTACGTCCTCGCCGAACTCGAGGAACCCGAGATGGAAGTCGACGTCGAGTTCTCGGAGCCCACCGTCGCGGTCGACGCGACCGGCGCGGACGCGGAAGTGGTCGTCTCGGTCCGCGACGAGGACGGCGATCCGATCCCGGACGCGACGGTGGTCGTCACCGAAGGGACGTCGACGCTGGACGAGTCCGTGGCGGTGGAGGTCGGCGACGCGGACGCGTCGTCCGACGGACCGGTCGACGGGTCGTACGATCTCGAGGACCACCAGGGGGTGCTCGATCTCGAGGATCGCGTCTCGCTCGCACCCGACCAGGCCACCGGGACGCTCGAGGTCGAGATTCAACCGCCGGCGGACAGCCCGTACGTGGACGCCGAACCGAACGCGGAACTGGTCGTGGTCGCCGACTGACGGCCAGCGGCGCTCGCACCCACATTTATCCACCGTCGATCCCACCGAAACCGACTTACCGCCGGTCGTGGGGGTATGCCACGTATGCACAACCCACTGCTCGTGACCGACTTCCTCGACCGGGCGCGCAAGCACTACGCCGACGACGAAGCGGTGGTCGCGACGACGGGCGAGCGGTACACGTACGGAGAACTCGCCGAGCGGGCCGACCGGTTCTCGGCCGCGCTCCAGCAGCGGGGGATCGAGAAGGGCGACCGCGTCGCCGTGCTGGATCCCAACACCCACTACCACCTCGAGGCCGCCTACGGGGCGATGCAGGCCGGCGCGGTCCACGTGCCGTTGAACTACCGGCTGACGCCCGACGATTTCTCCTACATGCTCGAGGACGCGGAGGTCGACGCCGTCTACGCGGACTACGACTACGCCGACAAGATCGAGCCGATCCGCGAGGAGGTGCCGGTGGAGACGTTCATCACGAACGATACGGATGCCGTGGAAGGCGACTGGGAGGCGTTCGACGAGGTCCTCGAGGAGGCGGGCACCGACTACGACCGCCCCGCAATGAGCGAGGACGAGATCGTCACGATCAACTACACCTCGGGGACGACGGGCGATCCGAAGGGGGTCTGTCGGACCCACCGCGCGGAGACGATCCACGCCTACCTGGTCGCGGCCCACCAGGAGATCCGCGACGACGACGTCTACCTCTGGACGCTGCCGATGTTCCACGTCAACGGCTGGGGGCACATCTACGCCGTGACGGGGATCGGCGCGAAACACGTCTGTACGCGCGGGGTCGACGCCGGCGACATCTTCGAGGCGGTGCGGACGGAGGACGTCTCCTACATGTGCGGTGCGCCGACGGTGCTGAACATGCTGATCGACTACTATACCGAACACCAGCCGGAGACGACGGGCGAGAACGACGTCCGCATCGCCACCGCCGGAAGCGCACCGCCGGAGGCCACCATCCGGACGGTCGAGGACGAGTTCGGCTGGTACCTCAAACACGTCTACGGCGCGACGGAGACGGGGCCGCTGATCACGACCTCCGACGCGCGTCGGCACTTCGACGACGAGAGCGACGACCGCTTCGCGATCAAGAAACGCCAGGGACTGTCGTACCTGGGGACCGAGATTCGGGTCGTCGACGAGGACGGCCAGGACGTCCCCCGTGACGACGAGACGATCGGCGAGGTCGTCGTCCGGGGCAACCAGGTCATGGAGAAGTACTGGAACAAGCCCGAACAGACGGAGGAGGCCTTTTCCGACCGCGTCGAGGGCTACTACCACACGGGAGACCTCGCGACCGTCGACGAGAACGGCACGATCGCGATCCAGGACCGCAAGAAGGACATCATCATCTCCGGCGGCGAGAACATCTCGTCGATCGAACTCGAGGACGCGCTGTTCGACCACCCGGAGGTCGCGGACGTGGCCGTGATCCCGGCCCCGAGCGACGAGTGGGGCGAGACGCCGAAAGCGTTCGTCGTCCCAGGGAACGCCGATCCGGAGCATCCGAGCGTGACGCCCGACGAACTCGTCGACTACACGCGGGACAACCTCGCGAGTTACAAGGCCGTCCGCGAGGTGGAGTTCGTCGAGGACCTGCCGACGACGGCGACGGGGAAGGTCCAGAAGTACGAACTCCGCCAGGAGGAGTGGGAGGACGAGGACCGGATGGTCGGGCAGGGCTGACCGGGGTCGGGCACCGTCTTTCGTCGGCGACGCGTCGGTGCCGTGCCTCGTCACCGTCCGTCCCGCTCGGACTCGTCGGCGATCGACCCGTACTCGAGGCCGTCCTCGTCGTCGTCCCAGTGGCCGTACTCGAGGTCCTCGTTCCTGTGCTCGGACTCGCGGGAGTCGTCGTTCGATCGAGCAGACCCTCGTTTCCGATCCCGAAGGCCGCCGCGTCGCTGGGCCTCCCGTTCGGCTGTTTCACGGTCGACGACGGTCGGACTCGAGGTTTCCGCGTCGATCAGCGCGTAGAGGGCGAGCACGAACAGGACCATCAGGAGGGCGATTCCAATGACCATACGGCGACGTTAGGGCGCTCACCAGAAAGTTTTTGTTACTATACTATCAGAAATATCACGCATGCACGACCAGCACGACGGCCACGGGGAACGCGGCTGCCCGAAGTGTGGCCACACCGAGACGGAAGTCGACGACATCGCCACCTCCGGTACCGGGCTCTCGAAGATGTTCGACATCCAGAACCGTCGCTTCCGCGTCATCTCCTGTACGAACTGTGGCTACTCGGAACTGTACAAGGGCGGCAAGACGAACGACATGATCGACCTGTTTCTCGGCTGATCGGGGACCGATCACCCGTGGCTTCGTCGGGGCGTACGCTCGAGGCCGGGTGTCGACCGACGACATTGCTTTCCCACTGGCCGTAGTTGCTCCTCGAACCGCTCCAACCGGCTAGTCGCCGATTCCTGCTTTTCGTCGTTGCCATCGACGGCTCTTCGAACCCGATACCGACGGTTCCGTTCCGGTACGGATCCGTACATAGTTCAATATCCTGAACATAGCAACGAATTAGGTAGTTTTCTGGATTGGCTCTCGTATGTCCGATGGATCCGGACGAACGCGGCGATCGGTGCTTGCAAGTGGGGCTACCGTGGGAACGCTCGCGGCCGCTGGCTGTCTGAGCGATTTCGGCGGTGGTGACGGGGAAACCTACACCGTCGGTCACGGCGAGTACGAGACGGAGGTCAGTTCGTCGGCGTTTCCCGAGGAACTGCAGATCTACTGCGTCCAGACCGGCTGGTCGAACTGGGGGGCCGTGATGGAGGCCTTCGAGGAGGAGTACGGCGTCTCGCTGTACGACGCGCAGGGCTCCTCGGGCGAGGCGCTCGACGACATGCGCGCCAACGCCGGGAACCCGACTCACTCGGCGTACAACGGCGGCTACTCGTTCGGCCTCGAGGCGATGAACGACGACCTGACGACCGACTACAAACCGGAAAACTGGGACGTCGTCCCCGACGACCTGAAGACGGACAACGGCCACGTCACCGCGACGCGCCAGATGACCACCGCGGTGACCTACCGGACCGACGTCTACGAGGAGCGCGGCCTCGAGCCGCCCGAAACCTGGGAGGACCTCAAACACCCCGACATCGCCCAGGACCTGGCCTTTACCCCGCCGCACACGGCCAACGGCCAGGCGTCGGCGCTGTCGGTCAACCGCGCCTACGGCGGCGACCTCGAGAACCTGGATCCGGTCATCGAGTACCACGAGGAGATCGCCGAACACGGCGCGGACTTCCGTCGGAACGTCGAGGGGCCGATGACCAGCGGCGAGATCTCGACCGTCGTCGAGTACGACTAC
>NZ_HG315690.1:1501359-2704312 GCF_000455345.1 Halopiger goleimassiliensis | reverse complement strand
CCGATGACCAGCGGCGAGATCTCGACCGTCGTCGAGTACGACTACACGGGGCTGAACTTGAAGTACAACAACGACGAGTTCGACGAGGATCAGATCGACGTGACGGTTCTCACGGGACCGAACGGCGAGCCGGGGGCGATGACCGTCCCCTACGGCTACGCCCTCCTGCGGGACGCTCCGAACCCCGAGGCGGCCAAGCTGTTCATGGACTACGTGCTGAGCCTGGACTGTCAGGAACTGTTCTTCGACGCCTACGTCCGGCCGATCCGGGCGGACGAACTCGACCAGCCCGACGAGTTCCCCGATCAGTCGGAGTACGACGACGCCGGGTTCACCGTCGACCAGGAGCAACTGGTCGCCACCCAGGAGTCGATCCAGGAGGAACTCGTCGAGCGAACGCCGCTGCAGGGTGCTCAGTGACCACGCATGGGCGCGCCCGAATCGACCGGTGGGTCGGTCAGACGACTGGTCTCGCTGGTGGCGACGACCGTCCGGCCGACGACCGAACGCGAACGCGAACGACGCCGCATCGCCATCGCCTGTCTCCCCTTCTTCGTGCTGGCGACCGTCGCGGGGTTCGTCCCGCTGTCGACGCTGGTCCGGATCAGCGTCGCCGAGGATACGGTCTGGATGGAGGGATGGTCGCTCGACGCCTGGCGGACGCTCGTCGCGGACTCGACCTACCTGTGGGTCGCCTGGAACACGCTGTGGTTCGTCGGCCTGGCGACGCTCGTCAGCGTCGCGCTCGCCGTCGCCGTCGCACACGCGCTCGAGAAGTACGACCTGCCGTTCCAGCGACTGATCGTCGCGGCCGTCTCCTTCCCCATCGCGCTCCCGGGGATCGTCGTCGCCTCGCTGATGATCGTCCTGCTGGGTCGACAGGGCTTGGTGACGAACGTCGTCGCGGTCGCGACCGGGGAGAGCGCGATCGATCTGGCGAGCGCGACGGCGATCACCGGCCTCTTTCTCGGCTACGTCTACTCGCTGGTCCCGCGCGCGACGATGGTGCTCCGGGGGACCTACGCCGAGGTCAACGAACGGGCCGAAGAGGCCGCCCGCGCGCTCGGGGCGAGCCGCTGGGAGACCTTCTACCACGTGACGCTGCCGGAGATCAGACCCGGAATCGTCGCGGCGGTGATCCTCACCTTCCGCTCGGGTCTGGCGATCTTCGGCACGGTACTGATCCTCCAGAGTCACCGGGTCGTCACGCTGCAGATCCACCAGGAGATCAGCGTCGGCTCCCACCGGCCCGACGTTGCGGCGGCGATCGGCATCGTCTACGTGGCGTTCATCGTGGCGTTCACGTTCGTCGGACTGCGCTTCGTCGATTCGGACGCGGTGGAGATCTGAGATGAGCGACGACACCCCACCCAGCGACCCGCAGGAGCGGACGGCCGACCAGTCGGCTGCGCCACGACCGGACGGCGGTTCGACGACCACCGCGACGCCGACGCGGGAGCACACTCGAGGGGCGTGGACCCGCCCCGGGGCTGCGCTCTCGACGCTCGTCGGTCGCCCCGTCGTCGTCGCCGTCGTCGCGCTCGTGGTCGCGTTCCTGACCGTCCCCGTGGTCGTCACCTTCGTCTCCTCGTTCGCCGAGTCGGCGACCGGGGTCCTCCCGCGGGGGTTCGTCACGCTCGAGCACTGGCAGCGGGTGCTCGGCTTCGGCGACTACGGCGTCCAGGCCAACGCGATTCCCGGGCTGACGTTCAGCATCGCCGTCGCAACGGCTGGCATGGTCCTGAACGTGATCGTCGGCGTCCCCGTCGCGTACGCGCTCGCGCGATACGACTTCTACGCCAAGGAGTGGCTCAACACGATCGCAATCCTGCCGCTCGTGCCGGGACTGATCCTCGCGATCGCGTTCGTCCAGACCTACCCCGAGTACGGCCGCTCCGCGCTCGGGCTGATCGCGGGCTACTGCCTGCTGAAGTCGCCGTACATGGTGTTGACGGTCCAGAGTTCGTTCCAGTCGATGGATCTCGTCCGCCTCGAGGAGAGCGCCCGGTCGCTCGGGGCCTCTTGGCCGCGGGCCGTACTGACGGTCGTTCTTCCCCACGCGAAACGGGGGATCATGGCCGGCTGTATCATCACCTGGACGCTCGCGGCCGCGGAGTTCAACTTCACCTACCTGGTCGCCAGCGGCAACCCCGACCCGTTCGCGATCTTCCTCTACCGGAACATCTCGAACGCGACCTACCTCCAGTCGGCGGCGGCGGTCTCGGTCTACTTCCTGATCGTCGTCGCTGCGATCGTCGCGCTGCAACTGATCGGCAACAGGGGATTCACCACCGCACGACGATGACGATGAACCACGACACGCGCTCGTTCCGAGACGCTCGAACCACGACGCTCGAGGCGTACCGCACGCAGACCGTCTATCCACCGGCCCGTCCCGTCGGGCCGTCGACCCGGGGTGATCGCCCGTGAGCGACGTCGCCCTCGAGTCGATCACGAAACGCTACGGCGACGAACTCGCCGTCGACGGCGTCGACCTGACGATCCGCGACGGCGAGATACTGGGCGTCGTCGGTCCCTCCGGGTGCGGAAAGACGACGACCCTCCGAACGATCGCGGGTTTCGAGACGCCGACGGACGGTCGCGTCACGTTCGACGGGACCGACGTCACCCACGTCCCGCCCGAGGAGCGCAACGTCGGCCTGGTCTTCCAGTCCTACGCCCTCTTCGACACGATGAGCGTCCGCGAGAACGTCGCCTTCGGGCTGAAGATGCGCGACGTACCCGAGGCAGAGCGCCACGCACGCGCCGACGAACTGCTCGAGTTGCTCGACATCGGGGAGTTGGCCGACCGCCGGCCGACGACGCTCTCGGGCGGCCAGCAACAACGCGTCGGCCTGGCGCGGGCGCTGGCGATCGAGCCGAACGTCCTCCTGCTGGACGAGCCGATGACGGGCCTGGACGCGAAGCTGAAGACCCGCCTGCGCGAGGAGGTCGGGGACTTGCTGGCCGACCTCGAGGTGACGACGCTGTACGTCACCCACGACCAGGCGGAGGCGATGGCGATGTGTGACCGGATCGCCGTCCTCGCGGACGGCCGCGTCGAGCAGGTCGGGACGCCCGCGGAGATCTACCGCCGGCCGAAAAACGAGTTCGTCGCCAACTTCGTCGGCAGTTCCACGCTGCTCGAGGGGACGGCCGCGAACGGCCGGGTCGACCTCGGCTTCGCGGAACTGGACCTCGACGCGTCGGCGTCGGGCGACGTGACGGTCGCGGCCCGCCCCGAGGCGTTTACCGTCGGCGAGGGACCGATCGACGCCGAGGTGACCGGCGTCACCTACCTCGGGGATCGAACCCAGCTCACCGCGGCGCTGGCCGGCGGGACGGAGGTCACCCTGCGCGTGGACGGGATCGACGACTACAGAACGGGCGAGCGGCTGTCGCTGTCGATCGATGCAGAGCGGATTCACGTCCTCGAGTGATCGCCCGACTGTCGCGAGGAGATCCGTCGGGGCGTCTTCACCCCCCGAAGACCCGCCGCAGGCGGTAGAACCGCTCGGGCCAGACCGCGCTGACGAACAGCAGACCGACGGCCAGGCCGGAGAATCCGAACACCGCGACGACGAACGCCGCGTCGGCGACACTGGTCACGGGATACAGCGTTACGACCCCGATCGCTGACAGCAAAAGCGTCGCGGCGAGCACGGCGAAGACGAAGTAGTCCTCTCGGTTCATACCTCTCTATTCACATGTCACGCTCATAGCTTTTTCCGATAGGGACTCTAGTATCGACCAGCGACGAACTGGCGGCCGGTCGCCCCGGGACGCTACAGAAACTGTAAACAGTTATCCGACTGGGGGCGTTACACCCGGCCAAGATGGCCAAGGACGTCAAGCCCACCCGCAAGAACCTAATGGAGATCGAGGACCGGATCGAACTCTCCGAGCGGGGGCACGGCACGCTCGAGAAGAAACGGGACGGGCTGATCATGGAGTTCATGGACATCCTGGACAAGGCCCAGGACGTCCGCGGTGATCTGGCCGACGACTACGAACAGGCCCAGAAGAAGATCAACATGGCCCGCGCCATGGAGGGCGACGTCGCGGTCCGCGGGGCCGCGGCCGCCTTGCAGGAACACCCCGAGATCACGACCGAGTCCAAGAACATCATGGGCGTCGTCGTCCCGCAGATCGAGTCCTCGCGGGTCTCCAAGAGCTTAGACGAGCGCGGCTACGGGATCATGGGCACTTCCGCCCGCATCGACGAGGCCGCCGAGGCCTACGAGGACCTCCTCGAGAGCATCATCCTCGCCGCCGAGGTCGAGACGGCGATGAAGAAGATGCTCCGCGAGATCGAGACCACCAAACGCCGCGTCAACGCCCTGGAGTTCAAGCTCCTGCCGGAACTCTACGAGAGCCAGGAGTACATCGAGCAGAAACTCGAGGAGCAGGAACGCGAGGAGACGTTCCGTCTGAAGAAGATCAAGGAGAAGAAGGAAGCAGAAGAGAAAGAAGAACGGCGCAAGGCGGAGGAGGAAGCCGAAATCGCCGAGGCGGAGGCCGCACAGGACGACCTCGAGGACGTCCAGCCGGATACCGCCGCACAGTCCCCGGCCGCGAACCAGTAACGCTCCCGCGTCGGTCTCGCCGATGGCCTGTCCCGAGTGTGGTTCCGATCCCCTTCTGCTTTCGGTTCCCGAGAGCTATCGCGAGTACGCACCCGGAGAGGCTGCCGTCGTCGCGTTCTGTCCCGACTGTCTCGCGCTCGAGGCGGTCGACGACGCCGGGGGGAGCGCAGCTCCCGACTTCTCGCGCGTCAGCGACGCCTTTCCCACCAAGCCCGACCGGGCGATCCCGCTCGCGCTGGCGCTCGGGTTGGCGTCTTCGCTGGCGACCAATCGCGAGGCGATCGAGTCGTTACTCCGGGCGACCGAACGCGCGGGGGCAGATCCGTTGCTCGTGATCGACCGGCTGGTCGCCGATCCGACCGTCGAGCCGGCGATCGACCTCGAGCGGCGGGCGCATCAACTCGAGCAACTGCTGTACTAGGGGCGACTACGGGCTCGAGACCGCGCCCCCATCGTCGGCTCGCTACGATCTAAACGATCGGACCAGACCGACCCCTCCGACGCCGATGCCGAGGAGGCCGAGCCCGCCGAGGCCGTATCGGGTGAGCCGGTCGATTCGTCGGACGGTATCGGCCGCTGCACAGAAGCCGTCGGCGCTCGAGCTACAGAACGAGCCGCCGTCGTGGAACTCCTTGAATCCGCTCCGCTGAATCGTGTAGTAGTCACCGTCGGACTCGAGGAGTCGGTTCGCGTGGGGGATCGGGTCCCTGGTGATCGCGTCGCCCTCCGCGAGGATTTTCCGTTCCGCGTCGACGAGCCGGTCGTCCGCTATCGCGAGCTGGTCGAACGCCGTCTCGGGCTCCGTGTGGGCGTACCAGAACTCGAGGTCGTCGCTCATGTTGGCCTCGAGGCGGTAGAACTCGCCGTCGAGGTACGCGTGGCTGAACGTGGAGCCGACGCCGGTGGAAGTAATCTCGCCGTCGAACTCCTGTCGAGTGAGATTGCAGTCACGGGTCGTTGACGGCAGGCAGACGACGTTCTCGTCGACGTCGACGGTGACGTGGCGTCGCCGCTCGCCGTCGTCGGTCAGCACGAGTTCGTCGCCGTCGTGGCTCACCTCGTATGCCGTGTACTGGTACAGGGCGGTCGTCTCGGAGCCGGCGACGCCGGCCGCTGCCCACAGCCCGACGACGCCCAGGACGACGAGCAACCAACACGCCAGCCGGGGGCGGTGGAGGGACATAGTTCGGAGTTCGGAGGTAATCTCATGAGTTTTGTGCTCTACCGACGTCCGTGAAACGTGCCCGAGACCGAATCCGTACGCCGGGCTAGTCGGGTGCGCTGCACGCAGTCGAGGCGGCGTGAAAACGCGAGCCGGCCGTTACTTCGCGGTGGGCGTTACGTCGTCGCCGACGGCCTGTTTCACCTGCAGGGCGGCGCTGGCGGCCAGACCCCGGGCGACTTCGGAGCGTTCGTCGTCGCTGATGACCTCGTCGTCGGCGGCGTCCACGTCGGGTGAGAAGCCGGCGCTAACGGCGTGTCCGACCGGCGGGCGCACGGCGACGCGAACCTGCGGGCCGGAGATGCCGGTCGTGACGTCGGCGTCGACGACGTACTCGTCGGGGAGGAACTCGCGGGTACGGGCGGCGAGTCGGGAGACGTCGCGGTTGAGCAGCCGTTTCTGGGAACTCGAGAGGGTCGGAACGTCCGCCGCGGCTCGCTGACCGGCCGTCGTCTCTCCGGGGAGTCCTGCGTACGGCGTATTTCCGTTCATGAGAAGTGTGTACTGGATAGCACGGGCCGGCGAGTCAAAAGGGTTCGCTTTCCGTGCAACTCTCTCACAGGGACGGGTCATACGGAATAACGATTCCCGACGCAACTGCGACCCGGACGGCGGTTGCACCGGAACTGACGTACAACAGGCCGTATCAAACGATCGGTTCACTGTCCCCGTAGACGGCGAGGACGAGCGCCGTCGTGTACGATCCCGACTCTGCCCGGCTGCTCTCGACCACGGTGTGATCGTCGCCGAACTCCCAGTCCCGGAGGTCCTGCCCCGCGGCCAGTCCCTCGCGAACGCGACGCTCCGCGGCTTCGCAGTCCATCTCGCCGGCAGCTTCGTAGAACAGTCCCGGTCCTTCTTCGGGCGCTCGAGCCCAGGCGAGTGCGGCGCTCGCGCGGCCGGGGTCGGCGGTCGTCGCCCGGCCTTCGACGACGGTCAGTCGCCCGCCGACGGGACCGAGGTGGGGCGCGGTGCCGACGGGTTCGACGGGGACGCCCTCGGGAATCACCGAGGAGACGGTCACGAGGTTGTAGTTCTCGACGCCGGCCTCGGCGAGTGCGGCGTCGTAGGAGGCCATCGCCGTGGGGGCCGATGCGGTCCCCCAGACGACTCGGATCGTGCTCATACTCGCGCTCGGGCCCGGACGGCGTAAGGCGTTGCGATCCATCGATGCGGATTACTGGACACTGAAGCGGGTAGTTCGTTCAGTATACGTGCGTATTGATCGGCGGGTTCGTAGCGGATTTTGGCGAAACGGAGTGCTCTGCTATCGTGGACACGGGGAGTTGCCACTCCCTCCCCAACCGATTCGCTCCCGTTGGTCGCTCATCCACTGTCAGAGCGAGCTCTGACAAGCCTTCGTTCGCTCTGCTCACGAAGACCTCGCGCGGTTTCATCGAGCGGCCTCCCTCTCGGTCGGCCGCTCGACAGCACGCGCCACCGCAGACTGGGAGGTAATGAACGAAACGACACCTACACACCCTTTACTGAACGCGATCTTCACGAAGCGATCCGAATACCGAAGTCCTATTGCTAACTACTGGTAGAAGTAGCCCGCCGAGGAGATGACGTCGCTCGAGTCGTCGGCTTCGATCTTCTCGAAGGCGTCGACGAAGTCCTCGTGGTGGACCTCGTCGCGGTCGTTGCGAATGGCGTACATGCCCGCCTCCGTCGCGAGACTCTCGATGTCGGCCCCGGAGTAGCCCTCGGTCTCGGCGGCCAGCGCCGCGAAGTCGACGCCGTCGGCGACGTTCATGTCGCGGGTGTGGATCTCGAGGATCTGCTCGCGGCCTTCCTCGTCGGGTTCGGGCACCTCGATGAGGCGGTCGAACCGACCGGGTCGGAGGATGGCGCGGTCGAGCATGTCGAAGCGGTTGGTCGCGGCGATGATGCGGATCTCGCCGCGGGCTTCGAAGCCGTCCATCTCCGACAGGAGCTGCATCATGGTGCGCTGGACCTCGGCGTCGCCGGAGGTCTTGGACTCGGTGCGAGTGGTGGCGATGGCGTCGATCTCGTCGATGAAGATGATGGCGGGTTCGCGCTCGCGGGCCATCTCGAAGAGGTCCCGGACGAGGCGGGACCCTTCGCCGATGAACTTGCGAACCAGTTCGGAGCCGGCCATCTTGATGAAGGTGGCGTCGGTCTCGTTGGCGACGGCCTTCGCGAGCATCGTCTTGCCCGTCCCGGGTGGGCCGTACAGCAGGACGCCGCTCGGGGGTTCGATACCGACCTCCTCGAACACCTCCGGTTCCGACAGCGGTTGCTCGACGGCCTCGCGGACCTCGCGGACCTGGTCGTCGATGCCGCCGATGTCCGCGTAGGACACCTCGGGCCGTTCGGTGATCTCCATCGACTGGGCCCGGGCGTCGGTCTCGGTGTCGAGTACCTGCTGGATCGCGAAGGAGTCGTTGACCGCGACCCGGTCGCCGGGGTCGACGCGGTCGGCGATCCGTGGCGAGACCTCCGTGAGTACTTCCTGGTTGTTGCCGTGCTGTTTGACGACGACTTCGCCGTCGTCCATCACGTCCTCGACGGTCGCGATGTACAGCGACGAACTCTTGAGCGTCTCGTTCTCGCGTTCTACTTTGTCGACTCGCTCTCGAAGACGCTGGCGACGGTCTTCGGCCTCCTCGAGCTGTTCTTCCAGCTGCTGGCTGACGTCGACGAGGTCCGCGAAGTGGTCACGTAGCGCCTCGAGCCGTTCGTCGTCCGGCAGGTCGGGATCGATATCGCGATGAGGTCGGTCGGGGAGAGACGGGCTTCGAGACATCCTGACGTGCTCCGATAAGTCCCCGACGATAAATGTGCCTTTGGGTCCCGGTCGGTTTTCTCTCGGCCGGGCAGTCGGCGCTGCGTCCCGGTCCGCGAGGAGAGCCCCCCGTCTCTCTGCTCAGTCGTCTTCTATCCCGACGCTGTTGCCCGTTTCGGGAAGTTCGTCGACGCGGTCAGCATCGACGGTGTACAGCGATCCGTCGGCGCTCGCTTCCGCCGCTGCCAACATCGCGTCGAACGGTTGTCGCGCCCGGAAGATGCGATCGCCGAGCGTTCCACCCGCGACTTCGACGAGAACGCTGCCGTAGCCGGCTAACGCGTGGCCGTTCCTGGCGATCCCGCCGTAGGTACCGCCGGGATACCGCGCGTATTCCACGCGTCGCAACTCGGTATCGAGGTCGATCAGTTCGTCGCGCATCGTTACCACCAGTTGCTTGGAGAGTTCACGAATCTCCGGATCGACGTCCTCGTGGAGCGGCCACAGCATCGCGCCGGTTCCGATGAAGCCGTCGCCGGGGTCGTTCGGATCCGGCGGGACGAACCCGACGGGTTCGTCCGCCGAATCGTCGTCTGTATCGTCGCGCGCCCACTCGGGACCCGGCCACTCGGACTCGTAATCCACCATGAAACTCCCCATTCGGTGGAAGTCGATGACCCACTCCGGATCGACGTCGGCCATCAACTCGTGGACGGCGACGGCTTCGGGGACCGGATTTTCGGGATACTCGTCGGGGAAGTTCTGGTAGAGTTCGTGTTGGGTCCAATCGTGTCGGTTGTACCGGTTGACGTCCCAGCCGACACCCGGCTCGCTGGCCGCGAAAATTCCCGACCCGCCCTGGAAGATACCGCTCTCCGGATCGTCTTCGGGTGCTTCCGGATCGACGTTGTACCGGTGTGGAACGACGAAACCGTCCGGATTCGCCCGTGGCACGAGGTGGACCGATCGGTTCTCGAGGATGCGCTCGGCGCGTGGATCACCACTGGTGAGAAACTGCGCGACCGCGAGCAGTCCCTCGGCCATGAAGTACTCGTCGCCGTGCTGTTGGGCGATACCCATGACACCCGGGTTCTTTTGCTTCTTTTTTCCGACGTGTACAGCGTACAGCGGTCGGCCCTGGTTCGATCGTCCGAACTGGTCGACCGTGACGAGTTCCGGGTGTTCGCTCTCCAACTGATAGAGGAGCGTTTCGAGTTCCCGATTATCGAGGACGTCGTCGTTCTCGAGATACGCTCTCGCGAACTCCTCGAGTTCGAACTCGCCGCCAGGCTGCGTGTCGGATCGAGCCGCGGCCGATCCGGCCGTCGTCAACGCCGCGATTCCACCCATCGCTTTCAGGAAGTCCCGTTTGTCCAGTTCCATGATACGCCCTACCAGATTCCGCCACCAAATGTAAATTATTCTATAAGAACGGATGGTAGTTACAGATGTCTAACGGAAAGGTATTGCAACGAGGGTCTCTCGTCGGATCCGACCGATGATTGCGAAAGCGGGGTATCCGATAACCGGCACGCGACGTTCGAGCGGCGTATCGAGTCGCGGGTAATCGAACCACGACGAGACTTCCGCGACGCCGATCCTCCGACCGCTACGCCCGAGAGGACCACCTACAGGTGGGTGAGTCGGTATGGGTGGCCCAGACCGAACGGTCGCGGTTGGCCTGACGGGAGCGGGTGAGTGCCGCTGGCCGGTCGGTATCGTCCGCTCCGTTCACGGCGGTACCGGCGCGGAACCCCTCAGGAGTGCGAACGCGCAGCGCCCGCGTCGACTCAGCCGAGCAGATCGGCCATCTCGTCGAGTCGGTCGCCGTACGTACCGAGCGCGCGTTCGATCGGCTCCGAACTGCTCATGTCGACGCCGGCGATCCGCAACAGTTCGAGCGGGTACTCCCGCGAGCCGCGCCGGAGGAACGCGAGGTAATCCTCGGCCGCCGTTTCGCCTTCCTCGAAGATGCGGTCGCTGATCGCCAGCGCGGCGGACATGCCGGTCGCGTACTGGTAGACGTAGAACGCCCGGTAGAAGTGCGGGATGCGCATCCACTCGCGGGCGATCCGGTCGTCGATGGCGGCGGGTTCGTAGTAGGTCGCCTTCAGGTCGCGGTAAACCTCGTCCAGTCGGTCCGCCGTGAGCGGTTCGCCCGCTTCCTCGAGGCGGTGGGCCTCGTGTTCGAACTCGGCGAACAGCGTCTGGCGGTACAGCGTCGAGCGGACCCGTTCGAGGAACTCGTTCAGGACGTGCTTGCGGAACTCGGGGTCGTCGACGGTCTCGAGCAAGTGCTGGGTAAGGAGGGCCTCGTTGACCGTGCTGGCGACCTCGGCCACGAAAATCTCGTAGTCCGAGTAGACGTAGGGTTGTTCCTCCTTCGTCAGTTCGGAGTGCATCGAGTGGCCGAGTTCGTGTGCGAGGGTGTACATCGAGGCGATGTCGTCCTGGTAGTTCATCAGGATGAACGGCTGGGTGTCGTACGTGCCGCCGGAGTACGCGCCGGATTGTTTGCCCTCGTTCTCGTAGACGTCGACCCAGTTCGACTCGAGGCCCTCGGCGACGCGGGACTGGTACTCCTCGCCGAGCGGTTCGAGCGCGTCGACGACGTACTCGGTCGCCCGGTCGTACTCGACGTCCGGCCCCTCGTCGCCGGTCAGGGGCATGTAGAGGTCCCACATCCGCAGTTCGTCGACACCGAGGGCCTCGCGTTTGAGTTCCGCGTGGCGGTGGAGTTCGTCGAGTTCGTCGTGGACGGTGTCGACGAGAGTGTCGTAGACCTCGACGGGGACGTTCGGCCCGTCGAGCGCGGCTTCGCGGGCGGTATCGTAGTCCCGTGCCTGGGCGAGTTTCACGTCGGCCTTGACGCTGTTCTTGTAGGCCGTCGCGACCGTGTTGCGCATCGACTCCCACTCGTCGAAGTAGGCCTCGTAGACCCGTTTTCGGAAGTCGCGGTCGGGCCGCTTGAGCAGGTTGGTGAAGTTGCTCTGGGTGATCCGGACCGGTTCGCCCCCGCTGTCTCGCGGCTCGTCGCCGCTCGACTCGTCCGAGGCGCTTTGCGCCTCGCTATCCTCCACGGCGGGAAACTCCATGTCCGCGTTCGAGAGCATGGTGTAGACGTCGCCGGCCGCCCCCGTCACCTCGCTCAGATCCGCCAGCAGTTCCTCGACCTCCGCCGAGCGCGTGTGGGGTTTCATCCGCAACACGTCGTCGACGTAGTGATCGTACGTCTCGAGTTCCGGCACCGCCTCGACCATCGCGTCGAACTCCTCGCGGGTGAGTTCCTGGAGTTCGGGTTCGATGAACGACGCCGCCGACTGGGCGTCCGCAGCCAGCGACTGGGCGCGGGCGGTCAGCGCCTGGTAGTGCTGGTCGGTCGTGTCCTCGTCGCGGCGCATCCGGGCGTAGGCCGCGACGGTCGAGACCTCCCGCATGATCTCCTCGTACAGTTCGAAGACCTCGAGCAGCGTCTCGCCGTCGTCGGTAACCCGACCCTCGTACGCCGCCAGGTCCTCGATCCGGTCGGCGACGCGCTCGTAGGCGTCCTCCCACTCGTCGTCCGTCGCGTAGATGCTCTCGAGATCCCACGTGTACTCGTCGTCGATCTCGGAGCGTTCGGGAACGGAACTCATGGGGGGTCGTTCGAATTCGGAGTGGTAAAGCGTGTCGAACGACGAACCCACACAGGGTGCTCGATCGACCCCCCGGTCAGGACCGAAGGAGCCGGCTGGGATCGGAAACGAGCGGCGTCTCGTCCCCCATTGCAGCCCGGTAGATCGCCGTCGTGAGCACGACGTACCCGATCATCGCGACGACGAACATCGCCAGGATTCCCGCGGCGACGGTGACGATGGCGAGACCGACGGTCCCGAGCGGACCCACGCTGACCGAGCCGAGGTCGAACCACTCGAGCGCGAGCAGGCCCCCGGCCAGTATCATCGTGACCGTTCCGATCGCCCCCACGACGGCGTCGACCCGGATCGGTTCGACCGTCGTCCGCTCGAGTCGTGCCTCGAGCCCCGCCCGAAACTCGTCGAAGGCGGCGGCGAGCGACGAGGTATCCGTCGCACCGGCGATGACCGCGAAGACGAAGGCGGCGACGAACGTCGGTCCTCCTGCCGGCCGATCGACCAGTTCCGCGAGTCGGCCCAGCGCCGGCAGGTGGGATTCACCCATCCTCGTGCCGGTCAACACGGCGGCAGCGATCACGAGCCGGACGCGTCGTGCCGCGACCACGAGGCCCGAACCCGGGACCGCGAATCCTCGCTCGTAGACCGACGACACCTCGTAACTGAACGCACTCAACAGGAAGACCAGGACGATCGGAACGAGAACGAAGTAGGCGACGGTGCCGAGGACCACGGCCGTCGAGAGCAGGACGTTCCCGCCGGTCGACAGCTCCCCGGAGAGCAGCCGAACGAACGTCCAGCCGACGGCCCCGACCACCCCACACAGCAGCCCGACGGTGAACGCCAGCACGGCGAGTGGATACAGGAGCGTCCACGGCGCGCGGAGCAGCACCGAGAGCGTTCCGATCGCGATTCGGAGTCGCCCCATCTCTGCACGAACGAGGTCAGCGAACTGTCATAAGGATATCCGTTTTCGACGACGCGTTCACGCGACGGCGGGGACGGTCCCTGCCGCGTGACACCCCATAGCCTATCCGGCCGCGAGGGCTACGTACGCGTATGGACGAAGGCGGGTCGACCGAACGGAGCATCGCCGTGACGACCGACGGACACCTCGAGTCGGCGATCGGCCGCGCGTGGACCGACGACCGTCCCTGGCGACTGCTGACCCGGTTGACCGAACTCCCCCACCGGATGGGCGGCTCGCCCGGCGAGCGACGGGCCGCCGAGATCGTTCGCGAGGCGTTCGCCGACGCCGGCCTCGAGAACCGCGAGATTCGGGAGTTCGAGATGCAGTACTGGGAGCGGGGGTCGACGGAGTTCGCCGTGCTCGAGGGCGACGCGAAGGCGGACGACGGCCGCGACGTCGATCGGTCCTTCGAGGCGATCGCGCTGCCGTACTCGCCGGCGGGCGACGTCGAGGGGCCGCTCGTCGACGTCGGTTACGGGACGCCCGAGGAGATCGAGAACGCCGACCTGCAAGGTGCCGTCGCCATCGCGAGCACGACGACGCCGCCGGGCCAGCGGTTCGTCCACCGGATGGAGAAGTTCGGCCACGCCATCGCGGCCGGCGCGACCGGGTTCGTCTTCGCCAACCACGTCGACGGGCAGTTGCCGCCGACGGGCGCGCTGAAGTTCGACACCGAAGCCGCGATTCCGGGGATCGGCGTCAGCAGCGAGACCGGCGACTGGCTCCGGGAGTACGCCGACCGGGACGCCCGCGCCCGCATCCGCGTCGACGCGCGGACCCAGCCGGGGACGAGCCAGAACGTCCACGGGACCGTTGGTAGCGAGGCGTCGCGCGCCTCGGAGTCTTCGAGCGGGCAGCGCCCGCGAGATGCCGACACCGAAGAGGAGGTCGTCGTCGTGGCCCACTACGACGCCCACGACATCACCGAGGGTGCACTGGACAACGGCTGTGGAATCGCGACCGTCGTCGGCGCGGTGAACGTCCTGACCGCCATCGAGGACGCCCTCGACTGTCGGGTCCGGATCGTCGGCGTCGGCTGCGAAGAGATCGGCCTGCTCGGCGCGGAGGCGCTGGCCGACGAACTCGATCTCGAGGCGGTCCGCGCGGTCGTCAACGTCGACGGCGCGGGTCGGTACCGGAACCTGCGGGCGCTGACCCACGCCTCGGACGATCTCGAGGCCCTCGCCGAACGCGTCACCGACGTGCTCGGACAGCCGCTGGCCGTCGATCCGGACCCGCATCCGTTCAGCGACCACTGGCCGTTCCTCCGGAACGGGGTGCCCGCGCTGCAACTCCACAGCGAACCCCCCGAGGGTCGCGAGCGCGGGCGTGGCTGGGGTCACACCACCGCGGATACCCGCGACAAGGTCGACCCCCGGAACCTCCGGGAACACGCCGTGCTGACGGCCACGCTGGTCGCCGAACTGACCTATACGAGCGTGGAGCGACTCGAGGCGAACCGCCTCCGTGAGCGACTGCAGGAACAGGACTTCGAGTCGGGCATGCGTGCGGCCGAACTGTGGCCCGACGCGTGGGGCGACTCCTGAGGCGTCGGCACCTGGCTAGTCGGTGATCGAGCGCGATCAGGACTCGCGAACCTGCTGGTTCGCCTCGATGAGCTGGATCAGGACGCTGGCGAACAGCGAGCCGGCGCTCCAGATGGCCGTCTCGCTCCCGTCGTCGTCGACGACGCTCAGCAGAACGGCGTCGTCATCGACCAGGAGAATCCGGCCCGATCGGTCGTCGCCCTCGCGGTGGGCCGGCGACGACTCGACGACCACTCCCTCGAGCGCGCTCACTCGCTCGCGAACCGCCTGGTCGCGCGAGACGGCGACCACGGTGCGACCGGCCGCGGCCTGGCGCTCGAGGGTGCGCTCGATCGCGTCGGTCACGAGTTCCGGCAGGCGGGTTCCGAAGACGATCCGCTCCTCCGCCTGCGAGCAGAGGTCGACCACTCGGTCCGTGACGCGGTCGGTCCCGCGGACCGTCCAGATGTCCTCGCGTTCCTCCTCGCCGGTCGGGTCCGTACGGACCGCGTCGACGTACTCGAAGGCGCGTTCGCGCTCGCGTTCGAACCGCTCCTCGATGGTCGCCCGCGCCTCCTCGATGGGAACGGGCCGGTAGCGGATCGGGCTCGACTGCTGGATCTCGAGCAAACCGCGCTCGGCGAGCCTCTCGGCGACGCTGTAGACCTGCGAGCGGGGAACGTCGACGACCCGGGAGACGTCCCGTGCGGTGCCCGAGCCGAGCCGGTGGAGCGCGATGAAGACCTTCGCCTCGTAGCTGGTCAGCCCGAGGCGTTCGAAGGCCTCGACGGCTTCGACCTCCGTCGGGTCGGTCGCGTCGTCGGTCACTCGCGGTCACCTCCCTGGACATCGTCCGCGTCGTCCGGCGTTCGCTCCGACTCCGCCGGGGGATCAGCGGGTACCCCGCCGTCGCTGGCCGGGGTAGCCGGTCGGTCCGTCCCGACGTCGAACGACACGTCCGGCCCGAAGTACCGCGTCCAGAGCACGAGCAGGGTCGGCAACACGACGACGCTCGCGACGAACGCGTAGGCGATCGTCAGTGCGGTGATGATGCCGAACTGCCGGAGTGCCGGGAGGATGGCGAACGCGAGCGTCCCGAAGCCGCCGATCGTCGTCGCCGCGCTCCCGAGCAGCGCGCCGCCGGTTCCGGTGACCGTGGTGTGCATCGCCGCCCAGGCGTTGCCCTGGCGCTCGAGCTCGAGCGTGTACCTGGCGCTGACGTGGATGCTGTAGGCGACGCCCAGCCCGATGGTGAGGCTGGTGATCATCCCCGTCAGCACGTTGAAGGGCATCCCGAGCAGGTACATCGTGCCCAGGATCCAGCTGACGGCGAAGGCGACGGGCAGCAGAGTGACGGCCCCGAGCGCGGCCCCGTTGCCGGTCATCCAGTAGGCCACCGTCAGGAAGACGAACGCGGCCACGAGCGTGACGGCGAGGCTTTGAATGACCGTATCGAACAGATCTTGCTCGACGATGTAGTTGACGATCGGGTCGCCGGTCGCGATGGCGCTGACGCCGCCGGCGGCCGCCGCGCCGTCGTCATCGTCCGCCGTCCCGTCGTCCTGGCCGTTCGCCCAGTCGGCTCTCTCGTCGCCGACATCGTCGTCGTCGATCGTCGCCGCGACGTCGCGCATCTCCGCCGTCACGTTCCCGAACGTAGCGTCACCGTCGACGCCGATCAGCAGGCGTGCAGCCTCGTACGTCCCGTCGTCCGTTCGGTTGAGCACCTCGCTCGCGCCCTCCTCGTTGACCTCGAACAGTTCGTCGTACAGGGCGGAGACGTTCTCGTCGGGGATCCCGTCGCCGGTCGTGTCGGCGGCGCGCAGGCGCTCGTCGAACGAGTCGTTGCGGGCCGCGGTCTCGTTCATGACGGCGAGTGGCCCCTCGACGTCCGCGTCGCCGGTCGCCGTCGTGTAGGCGACCGGGCTGTCGGCGGCCTCCCCCTGGGCGTCGGCGAGTCGATCGAGGACGTCCCCGTCGGCGACGTCGCCCTCGACGAGGATCTCGGCCTGGAGGTCGTCGCGCTGGAAGTGTTCGTTGACGTACTCGAGGTCGTCGGCGGCCTGGTACTCGCCGGGACTCATCCCGCCGGGGAGGTGTTCGGTCCACTCGGGCGGGCTCTCGGCGAGGAAGTCCTCCTCCTCGAAGCTGGTGTCGACCTGGCTGGCACCGTAAACGCCGCCCGCGGTCAGCAGGAGGACGGCAACCAGCAACACGAGCGGGATTCTCCTGGCCGCGACGGAGCCGACCGAGAGCACGTCGCTGAACCGGCCGCCGCCGGTCCCGAACGCCCGCTTGTGCCGGTCGAACCCCCAGCGCTCGAGCAGGGCGTCGAGTTCGACCTTGGCGGCGGGGATCAATGCCCCGAAGACGATCAGAGCCGTGACGATGCCGACGGAGCTGACGATCGCGAACTCCCGGATCGGGGCGATGGGGCTGACGAGGTTCGCCAGGAAGCCGATGGCGGTCGTCGCGGTGACCCAGACCAGCGCAACCCCGACGCCGGCCAGGGCGACGGTCATCGAGCCGCGGACGGTGTCCGTCGTCTCATCGGGGTCGCGCTGCTCACGGGTCACCTCGCTCCCCGTTTGCTTTTCCGAGGTGCGTAGCACCTCGCGTTGTTCGCGATGGCGCATGAAGACGTGTATCGCGTAGTCGATCGAGAGCCCGATCAGCAACACGGGGACGGCCACCATCATCTGGTTGAACGCGATCCCCGTCCAGCCCATGAAGCCGAACGTCCAGATCAACACGACGAGGATGCCGACCACGCCCAGGACGATGTCCAGCGGATCGCGGTAGGCGATCAGCAACGCGGCGACGACGAACGCCAGCGCCAGCGGGCCGACGATCGCGAGGCTATCGCCCATCGAGCGGTCGATCTCGTCGGAGATGATGCCGACGCCGAAGACGACGTACTCGTGGTCGTGCTCGACGGCGAGGTCGCGGACGTCGAGTTGCGTCTCGAGGACGCCTTCGTCGTCGGTCGCCCCCATCTCCGTGGCGGCGTCGCCCGCGATCTCCTGGCTGATCACGGTCATCCGCGCGTCGGCCTCGGTCGATCCCGGTTCGAAGTCCGAGGGCATGAACGCGAGAGCGGCCCCGTCCTCGCCCTCGTCGTCGCCTTCGGAGAGCGACGCCTCGAGCGCGTCCTCGAACGCCTCGTCGTCTATCTCCTCGAGCGTCTCGATCTGTTCCTCGAGCGACAGTCCTTCGTCGTCCTCGTCGTCCGCCTCGAGTGCCGCCCAGTCGTCTTCGAGTTCCGCTTGCGCGTCCTCGAGTTCTTCCTGCCGCTCCTCGAGTTCCGCTCGCTCCTCCTCGAGGGTCTGCTGGTCCTCCTCGAACGCCTCGAAGTCCGACTCGAGTTGTTCGTACTCCTCCTGGAGGACGCCCATCGTCGCGGCGGTGTAGACGCCCTCGAGGTCCTCGTTCAGTTCCTGGTACTCGGGGACCGATTCGGGGTCGTCGGTCGCCTGCTCGATCTCGAACAGCCCCGCCTCGATCGCGCGGGCCTGCTGGACCCGCTCCTCGTACGCGGCGGCCTGCTCCTCGTCGAGGTCGGCCGTTTCGGTCGTCTCTTCGATCAGGTCGTCGAACGCGGCCTCGAGTTCGGCGGCCCGCTGTTCGTACTCGGGGTCGTCCTCGTCGGTCGTCGCGTTCAACTCCTCGTACTCGCGCTGGATGTCCCGGGCCTCGTCGATCCCGGCCTCGAGCGCGTCGCTACGGGCCTCGAGTTCGGCCTCGCGCTCGGCGAGTTCCTGGCCGCGTTCCTCGAGTTCCTCGCCGCGTTCGGCCAGTTCCTCCCCGAGAGCCTGGAGTTCCTCACCTTCCTCGGCGAGTTCCTCGCTGCGGTTCTCGAGTTCGGCGACTCGCTGCTGGGTGTGGGCGGTCATCGCGACGATGTTCTCGACGCCCGTGATCGGGTCCTCCTCGACCAGCGTCTCGTCGATCGACTCGTTGTTCCGCAGCGTCTGCTGGAACTCGAGGGAGTCGATCAACCCCTCTCGGTCGAGCACGTTGACCTCTGCCGCGTCGCCGCGGTGGATCAACTGTATCGACGTCGTGTTCTCGCGTGCCTCGCTGCCGAACCGGTCGTCGATCTCCTCGGCGGCTTGTGCTTCCGGCGACTCGCTCTCGAACTGGTCGAGCGAGGAGTCGTCGTCGACCATCGGCATTCCCGCACCCACGAGTGCGGTCGTCAGCAGCAGTGCAACGAGAACGATTTTCGAGTGGGACGTTACGACGTCGGCGATCCGATCCGCCAGACTCATTCGATCGCCTCCGTTGCTCGTCGGGGAACCATGCTGTTGTGATGATCCTACAAAACGGCCGCTTATACTTGTTAGGATACTTACATAAGTGTGAACGTCTTCGAACGTGATACGTACGGCTACCGGATCGGTTGCGTTATCGATCTACTCGAATACCTGAAACTAGTGGCCGGTTCCGCGAACCGGGTCGACGCTGCTAGTCGATGGTGACCGTCTTCAGATCTTCGGCGAAGCGAACGTCACCGTCGTAGTGGTCCCCGATCGAGGCGAGCATCTCCTCGCGCCGGCCGTCCGTGTGCGGGTAGAGGTGGGTGAGGTAGACCCGGCCGATGTCCGTCCCGGCGAGGGCCGTCCCGAGGGTCTCCGGCGTGGGGTGGTTCGAGACGTCGACGTCGTCGGGGAACGAACAGTCGTGGGCGAGGATCGCCGACTCGTCGGCGAAGTTCGCCAGGCCGGGGAACGCCTCGCTGTCGCCGCTGAAGGTAAACAGGTCGCCGAAGCGGTATGCCAGACACGGCAGGGAGTGGCGCGTCTCGTAGGCGGCGACGTCGAATCCCGCGACGGAGAACTCGCCGGCGACGACCTCCCGGAGTTGCAGGTCCAGCCGTCCCTCCATGTAGTCGTGGACCGACAGCAGGTCGTCGACGAGGGATTTCGTTCCCTGCGGGCCGACGATCTCGAGGTGGTCCTCGCCGGCGAGCCACCGCGCCTTCATGAGCGGCAGGAGGTCGGCGACGTGATCGAGGTGGTGGTGGGTCAGCAACACCGTCGAGACGTTCTCGTAGCCGACGCCGGACTGCTGGAGTCGGTGTAACACCCCGGAGCCACAGTCGATCAACAGCCGTCGGTCGTCCTCCGCCACGACGATCCCCGTCTGGAAGCGTTCGCCCGTCGGCATCGCGCTCCCGGTACCCAGAAAGGTGATCCGCATGCGAGAGGCTGTGCCCGGGCCGGGCAAAAGGGTTGTGTTGGTCCTCGAGTCCGGCGAGCGCTCGAACGCGCGCCCAGCCAGTTACGGTTCGTCTCAGTCGTCCGCCGGCGCGGCGCTCGAGTCCGCGGCGAGCGATTCGCCGCGCTCGGCCTCGATGACGGCGCTGGCGTTGAGCGCGATCAGCCCGAAGCCGACCTTGGTCAGCAGGTCGAGGTATGTGATCAGCGCGACGTCGACTACGGGGGTCAGCAGTCCGAGTCCCGGCGGACCGAGCAGCCAGATGGCGGGGTACACCGACCAGAGGATCACGGTGAGGTTCCGCAGGCTGGTAAACAACGAGGTGGTGCCGGGACGCCGGTCGCCCGCTCGAACGCTCATCGGTCCCAGCAACACGTACAGCAGGCCGACGTAGGCGATCCCGCCGAGGGCGAACAGCCCGTAGCCGACGGCCCCCTCGAGGAGCGCGGCGGCGAACCCCAGCCCCATCACGGCGGTGTTGATCCCGACGACCAGTCCGAGTTCACGCCGGTCGCTTCCGGCGAGCAGTCCGAGAAACAGCAACAGCAACGGCGTCGTGAGGATCCAGTCGACGTATCGCGGCGCGAAGACGAGTTCGTCGCCGACGGGGATCCAGCCGATCCCGAGGGCCATCGTCGCGTAGGCGACGGTCGCGATCGAACTGGTCGCCGCGAGGAGGCCGTAGTACTTGCGGTAGGCGTCGTCGCCCGTCACGCCGCCCCAGACGAACGCGAGGGTGCCGGCGGCCATGCCCAGAGCGCCCAGCCAGAACACGGACGTCGGGTCGATCATCGGCGACTCCCCCCGTCGGCCATCGCGTTCGGCGACGCCCGCGCCTCGCGGCGATCGGCGGACACCTGCGTCTCCTCGAGCACCTCGAGCAGCGTCGTCGCGCCGTCGGAGAGGGTTTCGACGCGATCGAAGACGTCCCTCGCGGCCGCCGACTGGGCCGCCGCGTCGTCGGTGACGTCGCCCGCTTCCGTCGCGGTCGTCTCGGCGATGTCGGCCACGTCGTCGATCGTGCTCGCGATCTCCGAGGCGGACTCGGCCTGGCGGTCCGTCGACGTGTTGATCTCCTGGATGCCCGTGTTGGCCTCCTCGACGGCTTCGACGATCCGCTCGAGCGAGTCGACGGTCTCCTCGACGGTGTCGACGCCCCGCGAGATCCGGTCGCTGGTCTCGCGGATGTCCTCGACCGTCGACTGGGTCCGTCCCTGGATCCGCTCGATCGACGACGCGATCTCGTCGGTCGCCGCCTTGGTCTCCTCGGCGAGCGATTTGACTTCGCTCGCGACGACGGCGAAGCCGTCCCCGTCGTCGCTCGCGTGGGCCGCCTCGATCGACGCGTTCAGCGCGAGCAGGTTCGTCTGCTCGGCGATGTCGGCGATGATCTCGGTCACCTCGCCGATCTCCTGGACCTCCGCGTTGAGTTCCTCGATCGCCGCGACGGCGGCGTCGGTCTGTTCCTCGACCTCGTTCATCTCCGCGATGGCCGCCTCGGCTGTCTCGAGGCCGTTCTCGCTGGCCCGAGCGGCCTCGTGGGAGGTCTGGGCGACCTCCGCGGCGCTCGCGGCCATCTGTTCGGTCGTCGCCGAGATGTCGTCCATCTCCGCCGCGATCTCTCGGATCATCTCGGTCTGTTCGTCTGCGCCGTCGGCGATCTCCTCGATCGTCTCGCTGACCGCCTCGCTCCGTTCCCGGACGTCCTCGGCGTTCGCCCGCACGTCGTGGCTGGCCGTCGAGACGTCCTCGGCGAACCCCTGGATGCGGGCCACGAGCGACTCGATCCCGTCCATCATCTCGTCGAACGAGTCCGCGATCGAGGCCATCGCCTCGTTGTCCGTGTCGGCGTCCAGCCGCGCCGTCAGGTCGCCGTCGGCACAGCGGGCCATCACCTCGCCGAACCGTTCGGCCTCGGCCTCAAGTTCCTCGTTGACCGCGGTCACCCGTTCGCGTTCCCGTTCGGCTTCCTCGCGGGCCTGTTCCGCTTCTTCGCGTGCCTCCTCGGCCCGTTCGCGAGCTTCCTCGGCCTCCCGTCGGGCGGCCTCGGTCTCCGACAGGGATTCCCGGAGGGAGGTCCGCATCTCGTCGAAGGACGCGTAGAGTTCGGCGATCTCGTCCTCTCGGCGGGTGTCGAGGTCGACCTCGAGGTCGCCGTCTCCCATGCGCCGGGCCTTCGCCGAGAGGGTCGACAGCGACGCGGCGGTGTTGCCCCCGACCGTCGCCGCCACGAGCCCGACGTTGATCACCGTCAGGACGATCAGCCCGAGGATCGCGGCGGTCGCGCTCTCGCCGACGACCGCGACCTCGCCGGTCTCGAGCGCGGCCCGTATCTCGAGGATCATCGCCCCGCCGAACGCCACCGTCACGGCGGTGACGAGCGTGAATATGGCACCGAGCTTCCCCGTATAACTCCGGCGAACGCGACCCGGAAGCAGCGATCTCGCGACGTTCATGGCCCGGGGTTTGAAACGGCCCACTTTAGGGGTGGTGGCCAACAGTGCAACGTGGCACCGCACGAACACGCTCGCGGCCGAATTTCGCGTTGGCCACATCGTTCATGAGCCGGGTGGCGAAAGGGGAGACGATGTGGCGACGCCGCCGCTGCTCACGATGACCGTTCCGCTCACGTACCTCGAGTTTCACGCGCTGTTCCTCCTGGTACCGATCCTCGGGCTAGGATGGCTCGCCGCCCGCCGCGAGGGGGCGTGGTGGGGTCCCGGCCCCCTCTCGGGTCTCGCCGTCGTCGTCGTGCTGGCGGTCGTCTACACGACTCCCTGGGACAACCTGCTGATCGCCGAAGGGGTCTGGGGGTACGCCGAGGGAGCCGTCGTCGCGACGATCTGGCACGCCCCGCTCGAGGAGTACCTGTTCTTCCTACTCCAGCCGATCCTGACCGCCTGCTGGCTCTTTCAGTGGCCGCACGTGCCCGAACGCTCGCTGGCGATCCCACACCGGCATCGACTCGGCGGTATCGTCGGAGGACTCGCCGTCGCCGGCGTCGGCTGGCTGCTGCTGGGAACGTCGTCGACGTACTACCTCGGCGCGATCCTCCTCTGGGCCGGCCCGATCCTGGCGATCCAGTGGGGGTTCGGCTGCACTGCCCTCTGGGACGCCCGCCGCACCGTCGCGGTCGGCGTCGCCGTCCCGACGCTCTATCTCTGGCTCGCAGACCGCATTGCGCTCGGCCTCGGCATCTGGCACGTCTCCGAGACTCACACGACCGGTTACGCCCTGCTCGGCCTCCCGCTCGAGGAGGCGGTTTTCTTCCTCGCGACGAACGGCTTCGTCGTCCAGTGTCTCGTCCTCTACCTGTGGCTGCTCGAGCGACGAGACGAACTTCCCACCCTCTCGCTCGAGCGAGTCCGCACACGAACTCGAGCGGTGACGCGTCATGTCCGGTGAACCGACTCCCGCGACGCCACGCGCCCGGGATCCCTCGGAACGGCGTTCGACGGCCGTCGCGACCGCCGGGCGGATCAGCCTCGGCTGTGGCACACTCGCGCTCCTGACCGGCGTCGCGCTCTCGGTCGCCCTCGAGTCGCCGCCGCTTTCCGTCCAGTTGATTCCGCTCGCGGCGAGCGTCGTGGTCCTCGGACTTCCCCACGGTGCGGTCGATCACCTCGTCCTCCCGCGTTCGCGGGGTGATCCCGTCACGAACCGCTCCGTCGCCGTCACCTGTGGGGGCTATCTCGCCCTCGCGGCGGCCTACGCCGCGGTCTGGTTCTTCGCGCCGGCCGTGGCCTTCGCCGGATTCGTCCTGCTAACGATCGCCCACTGGGGACAGGGCGACGTCTACGCGCTCGTCGCCCTGCTGGGGGTCGACCACCTCGAGACGCGGGGCCAGCGGCTGCTCGCGGGCGTCGTTCGCGGCGGACTGCCGATGCTCGTCCCGCTGGTCGCCGCACCCGATCAGTACGCGGCCGTCGCCGGCGCGACCGTCGGGTTGTTCGATCCAGCGGCCGCGGCGGCGCTCGATCCCGCGTTCGATCCGGTCGTACGGCGCTTGGTCGGCGTCGGATTCGCCGCGCTCGTGACCCTCTCGCTTTGCTGGGGACTCGTCCGGAGCGGGGCCTCCAGGGGGTGGTTGCTCGACGCGGGCGAAACGCTTGGACTCGCCGCGTTCTTCGCCGTCGTCCCGCCGATCCTCGCGGTCGGGCTCTACTTCGCGCTCTGGCACTCCGTGCGACACGTCCTGCGGACGCTGCTGGTCGACGCCCCCGCGGCCGCCGCGCTCGAGGAGGGCGACGTTTCGGCGGCCGTCCGGCGGTTCGCCCGCGACGCCGCGCCCTTTACGGCGGGCGGACTCGTCGTGCTGGCCGGGCTGGCGCTCGTCGTCCCGCGGACGCCGGCGACGCTCCCGTCGCTGCTGGGGGTCTACCTCGTCTGTCTCGCCGTGTTGACCCTGCCACACGCGGTCGTCGTCTCCCTCCTCGACCGTCGGCAGGGGGTGTGGACCGCCCACGTTTAACTCGTCGCTCCCCGAGACGGACGGTATGCGCGCTGCAGTCCTCGAGTCCTACGGCGAGCCCCTGTCGATCGAGTCCGTCGACGACCCCGACCCCGCGCCCCACGGCGTCGTGGTCGACGTCGAGGCCTGTGGCATCTGTCGCAGCGACTGGCACGCCTGGCAGGGCCACGGCGAGTGGGCGGACGACCGGGTCCCGCTCGGACAGATCCTCGGCCACGAGCCCGCGGGCCGCGTCGCTCGCGTCGGCGAGCGAGTGGCGGCGCTCGAGCCGGGAGACCGGGTGGCGGTCCCGTTCAACCTCGGCGACGGCTCGTGTCACCAGTGTCGGAACGGCCACGGGAACGTGTGCGAGGACGGTTACGCGCTCGGCTTCGAGGCCGACGTTCCCGGCGCGTTCGCCGAACGGGTCCACGTTCCCCACGCGGAGTTCAACCTCGCGCGGCTTCCGGACGGCGTCTCCGCGATTGCGGCCGCCGCGCTGGGCTGTCGGTACGTGACGGCCTTTCACGCCCTGGCCCACCGGGCCGACGTCGCCGGGGGCGACTGGGTCGCCATCTACGGCTGCGGCGGGCTCGGACTCGCGGCCGTCCAGATCGCGACTGCACTCGGCGGCCGGGTCGTCGCCGTCGACGTCCGCGAGGAGCCGCTCGAGCTAGCGACCGACCTGGGTGCCGAGGCGACCGTCGACGCGAGCGCGCTCGAGGGCGACGTTCCCGCGGAAATCGAGGCGATCACCGACGGCGGCACCCACGTCTCCGTCGACGCGCTCGGCCGCGCGGAAACCTGCCGAAACAGCCTCGATTCCCTCCGGACGCGCGGCACGCACGTTCAGGTGGGGCTGACGACCGACGCCGAGCGCGGCGAGGTGTCGCTGCCGATCGACGAGATCACCCGCTGGGACGTCACCGTCGTCGGCTCCCGCGGGATGCCGCCCTCCCGGTACGACGAACTCCTGCGGCTGATCGACGCCGGCCGCCTCGAGCCGTCCGTGCTGGTGACGCGGGAGGTGGCGCTCGAGAACGTCTCCGATCGCCTCGCCGCGATGACCGAGTACGGGACGACGGGACTCGAGGTCGTGACGCGGTTCGACGGTCGGTAGAACGGTCGTCCGGTCCTGAAGGGGATCCGACGACTGTTACTCGGCGAACAGTGCGAGAACCGGAAGAAGCCAGATCAGCACGTGCGCACCGACGACGGGCACCAGCGTACGGCGTCGCAGGTAGACGACGACGAATAGCGCGGCGACCGCTGCGGTCTGGACCAGGTTGCCGAGCGGCCAGACGACGGCGTGGACGAGGGTGAAGGCGATCCACGTCAGCCCGCCGGCAGTGAGGGGGCTGTCGGTGAACGCGAGGAGCCGTTCGATCGCGTACCCCCTGTACAGCAGTTCTTCGACGACGCCGGTCGTGATCGCCGCCGCTAGCCCCACCAGCGGACTCGGCAGTTCCTCGAGACCGCTCGTTCCCGCCTCGAGGGGCAGGCCGAGCGCTCGTACGAGCGGATCCGTCGCGACGTAGATCAGCAACGCGACGGCCGCCGTCCCGAGCAGATAGCCGAGGTCGATCCACGCCGGACGGCGAAACCCGATCGACGGCGGCGACAGGCCTTCGACGCCCAGCGCGACCGCGAGGACCGCGGCGAGGACGAGCCACTGGAGCGCCATCGCCAGCGGTTGCGAGAACTCAAGCGCCTCGCTCGCGTACGAGAGTGCCGGCAGCGCGCCGAGCGCGACGACGAGCGTTAGTGCCGTTACGACGGGCATCTCCGCGAGTCCCGTTCGCGGACTCGTCTCCTCCGCCGTTCGTGTCATGCTCCGTGGATCTCTCCGACGGAGAAAATACCTTCCGGAGGTGTCACATTCGTTCCCATCCGGCGAGGGCGAGCGGAGGACGGGATCGGGTTTCACTTTCGCTCCGCTGGCCAAACCCTCTTACATACCCGTCCCCGAGACGACGCCAATGAGCGGTCCCGAGGGCCTCGAGTTGCCCGTCGCCGACGACTCCCTGCCGTTCGATCCGGACCGAACCACGATCGAGGACGGGGACGTCTTCGCGTCGCTCGAGCCCGCGGTCCAGGAGTGGTGGCTCGAGGAGTTCGGCGAGTTCGTCCCCGAGAACGAGGGCTTCTTCACGCCGCCACAGCGCGGCGCGATTCCGAAGATCCACGAGGGGCAGAACACGCTGATCTGTGCGCCGACTGGAAGCGGAAAGTGCGTCAAACCGGATACGCCGATGATCGTTCGAGACGACGGGGAGGCAGCGGTTCTTCGGGCGAAAGACCTTCTCGAACGGCGAAATCGGAAAGTCACGGACGTCGACGAAGACGGAGAACTGTACACGAGTTCGGTCGAGGCATACTCGCTCGACGAAGGTGAGGTCTCGCTCCGTCAGTCGATGGTGTACTCGGAATCTTACGACGGACCGATCCATCGAATTCAAACGTCGTACGGGAGGGAAGTCGAGGTTACGCCGGATCATCCCCTCCTCGTCGAGACGGCGTCCGGACCCGAGTGGCGGTCGGCAAGCGAGATCCAAGACGGCGACCGGATAGGAATTCCGACGCGCATCGATCTTCCCGAGCGCGACATCGAACTCGACGTGGGTTCGGCACTCGATCGGCTGCGATCGGAATTCCCGCTGGTTGCGACCGAGGCGGAGTCCGATCGAGTCGTCGCTCGTCTCGAAGAAGGGGACCCCATCTCAGCATTCGACGAGTACGAACGATGGCTCGCACTCGCACTCGCAGATCTCACCTTCTCGGACGTGGCGGATCGATTGTCGATTAGCCTCGCATCCGTCTCGAAGCTCGTAAACGGGACGAGCGAGTACCGCTCCGAAGAATTTCTCTCGATCCTTCGAGAAGCGTATACGCCGCTCGAGCCCGGTGAGGTACTCGTTAAAACGGACAATGGTCGCGTTACCCGCTTTCGCTATCCGACGACGGTAGATTCCGAACTCGCAGAACTGGCTGCGTTCGTCCTCGCGGAGGGGCTTGTCGGTGAGTACGAACGGACCAGATTCGTGATGATCTCCCAGAAGAATCGGAGCGAACTTCTCGAACGCGCGATGGAGACGATGCGAGAGCAGTTCGGAATCGAATTCGAGCGGAAGTCGGAGATCGATTACGTTATTTCCAACGCAGCGTTTTCCGTCTTCTTTACGGAACTGCTAGATATCGGATCGGGTCCGGGCCGTGAGGTACCGCTCCCAAACTGGGTGCTGAATGCGACAAAACCGATCAAACGGTCGTTCCTCTCGACGTTTTTATCGTTGGAGGGCGAGATTCGGTCCAACGAAGTCCGTCTCGTTCAGGCCAACGAGTTGAAAATAGAGCAGTTGACGTATCTCTTGCTCTCGTTCGGGATTCTCCCCGCTCGCAACCGTCGGGAGAAGTACGCGACGAATACGGACGAACAGACCCGGCGAGCGTATCATTCACTCACCATTCGAGGAATCGAGAACCTATCGAAACTTCTGTCGGAGTGCTCGATCGTCCATCCAAACGTCGACGAATTGAAGGCGCACGCTTCTGGACAGAGTAACGGAAACCACATCGGACGGCACGCGTTCGACTATCGGGACGTTCGTGCGCTATCGGCGTACTTCGAGAACGATCGAGAATTCAATGCTGAACTGGGCAACATCTACGAAGTGGCCAGACGAAGCGGATATCTCACGGAACGGGCGCTGGACAAGCTATCTACGAAACTCCAGTCGCTGCCGTCCGACGAGACGACGCGAGAACTCGCCGCGAAGATCGACGATATCCGCAGCCGAAACATCGCTTGGGTAACTGTCGAATCGAACGAGCCGTCCCACTACAGCGGTCAGATTGTCGATCTCAGCGTTCCGGATACGCACAACTTCGTCGGCGGTCGCGGCGGATTGTACCTTCACAACACGCTCGCATCTTTCACGTCTATCATCGACGAACTCTACAGACGTGACCGCGAGCGCGCTGGCGGCCTCGAGAACTCCGTCTACTGCCTGTACGTCTCGCCGCTGAAGTCGCTCGCGAACGACATCCACCGGAACCTCGAGGTCCCCCTCGAGGGGATCGAATCCATCGTGGAGGAGCGCGACGACCAGGAGATGGGCGAGATCCGCCACGCGATCCGCCACGGCGACACCTCCTCGAGCGACCGGCAGAAGATGCTCGAGGAGACGCCCCACATCCTCAACACGACGCCAGAGACGCTCGCGATCCTCCTCAATTCGCCGAAGTTCCGCGAGAAACTGCGGACCGTCGAGTACGTCATCGTCGACGAGATCCACTCGCTGGCGTCGGGCAAGCGCGGAACTCACCTGTCGGTGAGCTTAGAGCGCCTCGAGTCGATGGTCGATCACGACGTTACGCGGATCGGCTGTTCGGCGACGATCGAGCCGCTGTCGCAGGTGGCCGAGTTTCTGGTCGGCCAGGAGGAACCCGGGGGAGAGTCGAGAGAGTATGACATCGTGGACGCCCGCTTCGCCCGCGAGTTCGACATGGAACTCGAGTGTCCGACCGACGACCTGATCAACACGCCCCGCGAGATCGTTCAGGAGCGGTTCTACCGGATGCTCCACGAGCACGTCCAGGAGCACACGAACACGCTCGTGTTCACCAACACCCGGTCGGGTGCCGAACGCGTCCTGCACAACCTCCGCGAGCGGTTCGACGCCTACGACGAGACAAACTCGGGCTGTCACCACGGCAGCCTCTCGAAGGACGTCCGCCACGACATCGAAGAGCGGCTCAAGGAGGGAAGCCTCGACGTGGTCACCTCCTCGACCAGCCTCGAGCTGGGCATCGACATGCCACACGTCGACCTCGTGGTGCAGGTCGGTTCGCCCAAGTCTGTCGCCGCCCTGCTCCAGCGGATCGGTCGCGCGGGCCACCGCGTCGGCCAGACCGTCACCGGCCGGGTGATCGCGCTCGACCGTGACGAACTGCTCGAGTGCGCCGTCATGCTGAAGAAGGCCGAGGAGGGGTTCGTCGACTCCGTCTCGATCCCGGAGAACGCCCAGGACGTCGCCGCCCAGCACGTCTACGGGATGGCGATCGCGGAGGTCCGGCCCGAAGAAGACGTCCTCGCCACCCTCCGGCGGGCCTACCCCTACCGCGACTACGGCGACGAGGAGTGGGCGTCGCTCTGTCGCTACCTCACCGCCGACTACGCCGGCCTGGAGGACCGCAACGTCTACGCGAAGATCTGGCGCGACGAGAACGACCCGCCCAGCGGCCAGCACCACTACGAGGAGTACCCCGTGGGCGAGTCGCTGATCGGCAAGCGGGGCCGCCTCGCCCGGGTTATCTACATGACCAACATCGGCACGATTCCGGATTCGTTCACCTGCGACGTCTACACCCGTGCGGGCGACGAGTGGGTCGGCCAACTCGACGAGGACTACCTCGACACCCTCGAGAAAGGCGACGTCTTCGTCCTCGGGGGCGACCACTTCGAGTACCGCTATCGCCGGGGCTCGAAGGTCTACGTCGATCGCACGAGCGCCCGACCGACCGTCCCCTCCTGGTACTCCGAACGCCTGCCGCTCTCCTACGATCTCGGCCGCGAGATCCTCGCGTTCCAGGGCGAGTTGCTCGAGCATTACGACGAGGGTGGCCCGCCGCGGGTACGGGCCTGGCTCCGCGAGTTCCCCCTCGACGACGACAGCGTGCGGGCGATCGCTCGGCTGTTCGACTATCAGCTCCGGTACGCGGGAGCCGAGAGCGTCAGCACCGACGACCGCCTCTCGATCGAGGTCGTCCGCGACCGCGAGGAGTACGAACGCCACTACTACGTCCACTCCACCTACGGCCGGAAGTTCAACGACGGCTTCTCCCGGCTCCTGGCGTACCGGTGCGCCCGGGAGGCGACCGCCAACGTCCGCGTCGCGGTCGCGGACAACGGCGTCGTGCTCACGATGCCCCTGAACCGGAAGGTCGACATCGAGGGGATCATCGACGACCTCGACCCGGACGAGGTGCGCGAGGACCTCCGTGCGGCGCTCTCGGGCACCGACCTGCTCCAGCGGTACTTCCGGATCAACGCCACCCGGTCGCTGATGATCCTCAAACGCTACAAGGGCTACGAGAAGTCGGCCAGCGAGCAGCAAGTCTCGAGCGAGATGCTGCTGGGCTTCGCCGAGGATCTCGAGGACTTCGCGGTGATCGAGGAGACCTACCGCGAGATATTAGAGGACAAACTCAACGTCGCCGAGATCGAGGCCGCCGTCGAGGCCATCTCCGAGGGTGAGATCGACGTCGAGCGCCACCTGCTGGACTCGCCGACGCCGCGAGCGTTCGGCCTCGCGACGCTGTCGGCCAGCGACGTCGTCCTCGCCGAGGACGAGAGCGCCGCGTTGCAATCGTTCCACGACCACGTCTTAGAGGAGATCGGCGAGGAGTCGCTGCGCGGCCTCTCGTCTGAACCCGTGGACTGACGGAGGCGGAGGGACTAGCTACTGGTCGGAACTTCCCGTGGAACCCCTGTTCGAGCGGTAGCGTTCTCCGTCGGTTGCGGTCGTCGAGGGGACTCTCGAGCCGACGACATGGCGAGTAATATCAGTATACAGTCAATGAGGTATATTTGATCATTATCTTCTCGATTTCGGATCGGAGAACACCGTGGTATCCACCGGGGATCATGAGCGGATACTTACTTATGCTGAGTTACTAATCGTGGATGTCGACGGGGGAGAGACGAAAACGCGATTATGGCGGCGCGAACGAAGCACATCGGGTCAAATCACGGCGGTTGGATTCTATCGAAATGCAGACGACGAAATTACGAATTCTGGAATATGGCTGTTCGAAATAGTAATCGACCGATCCTGTGTCGGAGTCTATCTCCGCGAACGGAATGATATTTAATCTGGTTCTTGTGAAGATATGTATGGAATTGTATTGGTCGTTGGTCGGGTGGCCGGAACCGTCGTCCCGGAACGAACGAGACGAGTCACTAGCCGGACAAAAATACATGTAGCGGTACCACGTTGACCGTCGTATGGGTTCGCCTACGGTACTCGACGAGCCGCGAGCGATCGATACGCACGCCCACCAGCCGACCAGCGAGTTCCTCCACGACGCCGGCGGCCAGATGATGCGAGACGCCGCCGACCGGTTCGGTGCCGACCTCGAGACGGACACGTACGAGAACATGATCGCCGAGTATCGCGAGGCGGGCGTCGGTCGCGCCGTCCTGCTCGGCTGGGACGCGGAGACGAACACCGGGAACCCGCCCGTTCCGAACGACTACGTGGCCGAGGTTCGCGACGAGTACGCCGACTTCTTCGTCGGATTCGGTTCCGTCGATCCGCTCAAAGACGACTGCGTCGAGGAGGCGATCCGCTGCGTCGAGGACCTCGATCTCTCCGGGTTCAAGTTCCAGCAGATCGCCCAGGGGTTCGATCCGTCCGATCCCGAGCACGAGCAGCTCTGGGACACGATCGAAGACCTCGGCGTGCCGGTCGTCTTCCACGGCGGGAACTCCACCCTGGGTGCCTGCTCACCGGGCGGTCGCGGGCTACAGATCAAGTACGGGAATCCGATGCTGATCGACGACGTCGCCGCCGCCCATCCCGACCTCCAGATCCTCATCGCCCACCCCGCTTACCCCTGGGAGAAAGAACAGCTCGCGATCTGCCAGCAGAAGGGCAACGTCTACATGGACCTCTCCGGCTGGATGCCCCGATACATCGACGAGCAGGTACTCCACTACGCGAAAACGCTGCTCTCGGACAAGGTCATGTTCGGCACCGATTACCCGATGCTCGAGCCGGGACCGTGGCTCGAGCAGTTCGCCGAACTCGACTTCGACGAGGAGATCCAGCGGAAGATCCTCTGGGAGAACGCCGAGTCCTTCCTGGAGCTCTAACGCGTCGTCTCGTCGGTTGTGGTCCCGTCCAACTGCCTCTCAGCCGAACAAACGGCTCCACGGCACCTTTGCGGATCAGCGACCTGCGATCGCGTTCGAGTTATGGAAACGCTCTGTCCGATAGCCGACGCCTACGACGCATGGCCGGGGGGTCACCGCTGTACATTACACCCGTATGGATGTAACGAGCGGCGTACTGCTGTGTTATTTACAGCCGTACTATTGTAATCAACTCGTGGCCGAACCACAGATGGCGTTCGAGTAATACGAACAGCAGGTACCGCAGTCGCGTCGCGGACCGTCCGAGACGCTTCGAGACGTCCGGGCTACGAGTGGGCGAGGTTGATCTCCACTTCGTTGGTGGCCCCGAGGAGGAGGGCCGGCAGTTCGTCGGTCATCAACTCGCCGTGAAGGCGGTTGGCGGGACCGGCGACGCTGATCGCGCCGATGGCGGTGCCCGACTCGTCCCTGACCGGGGCCCCGACGGCGTGAACGCCGATCACCGACTCCTCGCGGTTGAACGCGTAGCCGCGCTCGCGGATCGTCTCGAGTTCCTCCCGGAGGGCCGTTCGATCGGTGATCGTCTTGTCCGTCTGGGCGGACAGGCCGTACTCCTCGAGGATCCGTTCGATCCGCTCGTCGGGGAGGTGGGCGAGGATCGCTTTCCCGGCGGCGAACTGGTGGAGGTGGGTGCGCTGCCCGACTCGAGCGTGCGTCTTGACGGAGTGTCGACCTTCGGCACCGTAGACGTGAACGCCGACGCCGTGTTCCTCGATCACGCACCAGACTTTCTCGTCGGTCTCGGCGGCGAGTTCCTCGACTTTCGGCTTGGCGACGTCGTACAGGCGATGCTGCTTGCGGACGTGACCGCCGTAGTCGAGAAACCACGCGCTGAGTCTGTAGCCGTCCCCCTCCTGTACGAGGAGCCCACGGGACTCGAGCGTCTTCACGTGCCGGTGGACCGTACTCTTCGCGAGGTCGAGTTCGTCGGCGATCGCAGTGATACCGACTCCCTCGGAGCGTTTGACGACGTCGACGATGTCGAATGCCGTCTCGACGGTTTCGACGGGCCGGTGACGCGCGTCGGTTGCCATGTGCAACTGCTCATTGTGCATTGACAAAAAACTTGTTTCCGCTATTCGAACGGTTTCGCGATTCGTTTCCATGACTCGAACGACGTGAACCGTCACTCGAGTCGTCGCCGCCGTTTCACCGTCCCGAAACGGACTGCGTTCGCTCCTTTTCGTGGCTCCTGCGGGACTGGAATGTGGTCGACCGTCCGCGGTAGTTCGGCGTTGATCCGGAGGATGGTTCCTCGTCCTACGACGTCTGGGAGTACTCCTCGACCCACTCCTGGAGCGTGATCCCCATCGTCGCTTGCGTGATGGCGTTCGACGACGCCGAGTTGGCGCTCTTGACGAGTTCGGCTTCCAGCGTTCGCGTCGGCACTTCGCCCAGGAAGTGTGGGATCGCACGCTGGACGGCAAGCGGACAGCCGACCTCGTGGGCCAGCGCGTACCCCGAGATGGAGTGGGGAATCTCCTCGCTGACGTACCGCGGGTCGGGATCGGCGAGCAGTTCGTCGTCCACGAACTCCGGATACTCGTAGCACTTCCCGACGTCGTGGAGGAGACAGGCCGCGACGATCGCGTCGACGTCCGGATCGGCCCCGTGGAACTCCCGCTGTTCGCGGGCTGACTCGACGGCGATGCGGGTGACGCCGCGGACGTGCTCGACGTTCGTCACCTCGTGGATGTTCCAGGCGTAGGGGACGTCCTCGACGTCCCGCCATCCTCCTCGCTCCAGGCCCAGTACCCAGGCCTCGACGACGCGCTCGCGCAGGTCGTCGTCCTCGATCCGTTCGAGTTCGGGGAAGGCGTCGCGGACCTGGCGCTCGAAGTCGACGTCGGAGTCGGTGTCGGACATGGCGATCAGCGCTCGTTCGTGACGACCCGTTCGCGGCCGATGAATCGGGGCCGCTCGTCGATCGCCAGGAAGTTGTCGACGTCCTCGCGGGCCTCCCTGGCCTTCCCCTTGTCGGGGGCGTAGTCCCGCGATCCCTCGCTGCCCAGCGCGTCGTACAGCTTCTCTACGTCCTCGAAGTAGAGTTCGGCGACGCCGTCGAACTCCGCGTTCTCGGGATCGGTCGGCAGGATCGTGTTGTACTTCACGACGCCCTCGATCTCCCTGGCGATCGGGGTGTGGTTGGTCTGCCAGTAGTCGACGAACTCCTCGTGGGACATCCCCTCCTGGCGGACGAGAAACGCCGAGTGCTTGTACAGGCCGTTCGTGTCGCCGTCGACCTCGTCCTTCTGGACTACCTCCTCGCCGATAAAGCGCGGTCGCTCCTCGATCGCCAGGAAGTTGTCGACGTCCTCGCGGGCCTCGGCCGCGACCTCCTTCGTCGGGTCGTAGTCCCGGGAGCCGGGGCTGCCCAGCGCGTCGTGGAGGGCCTCGAGATCCTCGAAGTACAGCTCCGCCAGGCCGTCGAACTCCGCGTGGTCCGGGTCGGTCGGCAGGACCTGCTGGTAGCGGACGACCCCCTCGATATCGCGGGCGATGGGGGTGTGCTCGGTCTGCCAGTAGTCGACGAACTCCGCGTGGGACATGCCGTCCTGTCGGACCAGGAGGGCGACGTGCTTGTACATCACCCGTTCGTTTTCCGCACGGTACAATAAATGATGAGGTCTGCGAGCAGTTCGCACGGAGTTGCTCCCGCCGCTCCCCATCGATAACCGACGTAGCTCGACCTCAGAGCCGCTCTCCGTCGACGAACAGCCGCCGACCGGCCTCGCGATGCTCCGCGTACCCGTCGTAGTACTCCATCAGCTGGAACAGCGCCCCGGTCGGGTTCGACGGGGGGACGAACGCCTCACCCCAGTGATCGAACTCGGCACGCTCCGCGACGGGGACGTCGTCGGCCTCGAGCACCTCGACGGCGCGCTCGAGGTCGCTCACTTCCAGCGTGACGTGGTGGAGGCCCGGCCCCTCGCGCTCGAGGTACTCGGTCAGGAACGACTCGGACCCGTCTTCGGGGGCGATCAGTTCGAGCCGGGAAGCACCGCCGAGCACGTACGTCGCCCAGGTGAACGATCCGTACTCGCTGGCTTCCTCGTGGATCTTCTCGCAGCCGAGCGCGAACAGCAGCGCTTCGGCGGATTCGATAGACTCGACGGCGATCCCGACGTGGTCGACGCGCGTCGCTGGCAGCTCGCGGTTCTCCTCCATGCCCGTGTGGGATCATAGCAACCTACATAGGTGTTCCGGACGGTCCGGGTTTCGAGCGCGCCCGGCGACGCGACGGCGACGAGCGGTTCGGGGACGCGTGCCCGGCGGCCGCGATGCGTGCCGTGCGGAACGTGGACACACCGCACCGTTAGAACAAAGTCGCCGGCACGCAACAGTGTACGTGCATGACAAAACTGGTCGAGTTCCTCGTCCGGAGCGACGAGTACAGTCACGACGAGTTCGTCGAACGCTGGCAGGGCGAGCACGCGGAGATCGCCCGCGAACTCCCTGGACTAACGCGGTACAGCACTTCCGTCCCCGTCTCCCCCGAGGAGACCGAGTACGACGGCGTCCTCGAACTCACCTTCGAGAGTCCCGAGGCGCTGCAGGAAGCGTTCGCCTCCGACGTCGGGCAGGAGGTCCAGACCGACGCCGCGGAGTTCGTCGACGTGGGCGCGGGGCCGCGCCTGATCGTCGAAGAAACGGTTCACGTCGACGCGGACGAATGACGACGACCGCGTCCGCGCTCGTCGAGACGCTCGAGCAGTTGGGCGTCGAGTACGTCTTCGGCTACCCGGGCGGTCGGGTCATCGAACTGTTCGAGCACCTCCCCGACTCCGAGGTCGACGTCGTCAGGCCGCGCGACGAGCGCGAGGCCAGCGTCATGGCCGAGACGTACGGTCGGCTGACGGGTCGGCCGGGCGTGCTCACCGGCCAGGGGCCGTGGATCGGTAGCCTGGGCTCGATCGGCCAGATGGAGGCGCGACTGTCCTCGTCGCCGATGGTCGTGCTCACCGAGGCCTCGGAGCGCGGCGAGTACTCGACGCTGGCCCCCTACCAGCAGTCCCGCGGGGACTACGGCGGGCTCAGCCTGCCCGACATCCTCGACGGCGTCGCGAAGGAGTGGTGGTTCCCGCGCACGCCCGTCGAGACGGTGCGGTCGACGCAGTTGGCGTTCAAGCACGCCGTTGCCGGCCGGCCCGGACCCACCGCGGTGATCCTGGACGGCAACGCGATCACGGCCGACGTCCCCGAGGACCCGACCCCACCCGCCTGGGACGCCCGCGCCCAGACGCGGACGTGGGACGCCGCGCCGACCGACGAGGACGTCGCCGCGGCCGCTGACGCGCTCGAGGCGGCCGATCGACCGGTGATCATCGCGGGCAACGGCGTCCACGCCGCGGGGGCGTACGACGAACTCGCGGCGGTCGCCGAGGCCTACGACTGCGCCGTCGTTACCTCCTACCTCGGGAAGTCGACGTTCCCGGAGACCGACGAGCGTGCCGCCGGCGTCATCGGCTCGTTCGGTCACGAGGGAGCGAACCGGGTCGTCAGCGAGGCCGATACGCTGCTCGTAGTCGGCTGTCGGCTGAACCCGATGGACACCAACTGGCAGGCCCCGTCGTTCATCCGGCCCGACGAGCAGACGATCGTCCACGCGGACGTCGATACGCGCAACGCCGGGTGGGTCTACCCGGCGGACGTCGGCCTGATCGGCGACGCAGCCGAGAGCCTCGCGGCGCTTTCCGACGCCGGCGGGGCCGCGAACGACTGGGCGCTCGAGCGGGCCGCCGCGGCCCGCGAGTGGTTCGACGCGCCCGAGTGCGACGCCGACTCGACGCCGATCAAGCCCCAGCGCGCGGTCGACGCGATCGAGTCGGTCGTCGACGCGGAGACGATCGTCACCGCCGACTCGGGGAACAACCGGTTCTGGCTGCTGTACTACCTCCAGACGCCGGCGGTCCGGACCTACTTCGGCAGCGGCGGCGTCGGCGGAATGGGGTGGGCACAGCCGGCCGCGGTGGCCGCGGCGCTGACGACCGACGACGACGTGATCTCGGTCGCCGGCGACGGGGGCTTCGCGATGACGATGAACAGCGTCGAAACCGCCGTCGAGTACGGCGTCGCGCCGACGTTCGTCGTCCTGAACGACACCAGCCTCGGCATGGTCCGCCAGATGCAGGACGAGGGCGAGATCGCCGGCGTCGAGTTCCACGACACCGACTTCGTGACGGTCGCCGAGGCGTTCGGTGCCGTCGGCCGGCGCGTGATCGATCCCGCTGACCTCGTTCCGGCGCTCGAGGAAGCGACGGCCGCGGACATCCCCTACGTCCTCGACGTCCGCATCGACCGCGAGGAAGACATGGCCGACACCCTTGCCTCCTCGTTCTACGAATCGATCGGAGGGCTCCACGAGTGACGACGGACACGAATCGTGCGAACGACCACCAAGATATACGTACGCGATCGAGAAACCATAACGCATGAACGACACCGACGCAACGGTACTGGTGACGGGCGGAACCGGGTTCATCGGTTCCTACGTGGTACAGGACCTGCTCGAACACGGCCACGACGTGGTCGCCTACGACCTCTCGACGGACACGGAGATCCTCGAGAACCTCGGCGTCGCCGACGACGTGACGGTCAGACGCGGCGACGTCTCCGAGCCGACCGACGTGATCCGGGCGATCAAGGAGACGGGCGCGACCCACGTCGTCCACCTGGCTGCCTTGTTGACGACGACCGCACGCGAGAACCCGCGTGCGGCGGCCGACGTGAACGTCATGGGGACGAACAACGTCTTCGAGGCGGCCCGCACGCTCGACGATCAGGTCGAGCGCGTCGCCTGGGCGTCCTCGGCGGCCGTCTACGCGCCGCCGGAGAACTACGACGCCGAGTGGGTCGACGAGGGCGAACTCGTCTATCCCGACACCCTCTACGGCGCGACCAAGGAGTACAACGAGCACCAGGCGCGGGTCTACTACGAGGACTACGGGCTCGACCACGTGGCGCTTCGCCCGACGGTCGCCTACGGCCCCTACCGGGAGACCGGGGGTTCCGCATTCCTCGCGAACATCGTCGAGAAGCCGGCGCTCGGCGAGTCCTACAGCGTCGACTACGGTGACCAGTACGTCGACTGGCAGCACGTCGAGGACATCGCCCAGGCGTTTCGGAAGGCGGCGTTCACGCCCGAAGCGGACCTCACCCAGCGCGTCTACAACGTCCGCGGCGTGCTCGCGACGGTCCGGGAGGCGGCCGAGACCGTCGAGTCGATCGTGCCCGACGCCGACGTCGACGTCTCCGACGACGGAGAACTCCCCTGGACCCAGAACCTGGACATGACGAAGGCACAGGAGGATCTGGGTTACGAGGTCCGGTACGACCTCGAGCGCGGCTTCCGCAAGTACGTCAACGTGCTGCGCGAGGAGGCCGGTCTCGAGCCGGTCTAATCGGTCCGTTCGACGCGTTAGGTGCCGGTTTCGACGCCGCTCTCGCCGGGTGAGCGGCCGCGGACGCGACTCAGTCGGACGCGTCGAGCGGCGGGTCCTCGTCGTCGACGATCCGCCGGACCTCGTCCTCCTCGAGGAGGTCGATCAGGCTCTCGTCGCCGTCGCGGTAGGCCTCGAGTTCCGCGTCGGAGAGGTGCGACTCGAGCTGGTCGTCGGTGAGCGACCCTTCGAGCTTGTCGTCGATGTCGTCGGGATCGTATCCGGGGATTGGCATGCGATAACACACATCTCCGATCGCCTTATCGGTGTCGCTCGTCCGACACGGACGGTCACCGGGAGCAGTACGATTTAGTACGCTCCCGTGATACGTCGACCCATGCCGTTCTACGAACGGGAGTACATGGAAGGCACGCTCGGGACCCAGGCCGTCGACTGGGAGCAACGGATCGATACCCAGCGCCTCCGCGAGGAACGCAAGCAGAAGGCCCTCGAGCGGCTGCGGGAGACCGATCTGGGCGCGATGTTGCTGCTCTCGGATCCGAACATCCGCTACGTGACCGGGCTCGCGATGACCGGCGGCAGCGGCGCGGACCACTACACGCTGCTGACCGAGGACGGCGACGTCGTCCACTGGGACACGGCCGACCACGCGAGCAACCAGCGGGCGAACTGCCCCTGGCTCGAGGACGTCCGGTACGCCTGCCCCGGACTCGGGAACGTCCCGCGCGCGTCGGGGAGCGCTTCGGCGCGGCGGTTTTTGCTCTCGACGATGGCCGAGACCGTCGCCGAGGCCGCCGAAGAGTACGGCGTCGCCGACGAGAAACTCGGCATCGACGTCGGGAACGCCGGCCTCGTCGAGGCGCTCGAAGCCCAGGGGCTCGCAGTCGAGACCGGGACCGCCCGGGAGGCGATGCTCGAGGCGCGCACGACCAAGACCGAGGACGAGATCGAGTGTCTGCGGATGGTCGCGGCGATCTGTGAAGCGGGCTTCCAGCGGATCACGAACGCCGCCGAGCCGGGAGCCCGCGAGAACGAGGTGTGGGGCGAAGCGGTGCGGGAACTGTGGCGACACGGCGCGTTCGTCGGCGGCGGCTACCTCACGTCCGGCCCGAACACCTGGCCCAAGCACCAGGCGAACACGACCGATCGCGCGCTCCGACCCGGCGACCTCGTCTACGCCGACTTCTACAACGTCGGCTACCTCGGCTACCGGTCGTGTTACTACCGCACCTTCTCGCTGGGCGAACCGACGCGGGAACAACGGGATGCGTACGAGACCGCGCGGGACACCCTCTACGACGTCCTGGAGCGGATCGAACCCGGCGCGACGACCGACGAGATCGCCGAGGGGTTCCCGGACATGGCGGGCGAACACGCCGACTACTACGGGGCCGACGAGCACTGGCAGCTGACCACGAACCACTGGGCGCACGGGCTCGGCCTCCAGCTGTACGAGGTGCCGCTGATCTGGCGCGGCCTCTCGCCGGACCACCCCATCGAGATCGAGGAGGGGATGACGATGGCCGTCGAGACCCAGGAGCCGGCCGGTCGCCAGGGCGTCCGCGTCGAGGAGATGGTCGTCGTCCGCGAGAACGGCGTCGAGATCCTGAGCCAGTGGCCCGTCGAGGAGATCACCGTCATCGACTACTGACCCATGAAACTCGGAACCGGACTGTTCACGGCGCAGCAACGCCCCGACGACGACCGCGAGCCCAGCGAGGTGTACGACGACCTCCTGACGCTGACCCGCGAGATCGAGGCCGCCGGCCTCGACAGCGCGTGGGTCTCCGAACACCACTTCGCCGACGACGGCTACCTCTCCGCCACGATGCCGACCCTCGGCGCGATGGCCGCCGAGACCGACGCCCTCGAGATCGGCAGCTGCGTCGCGCTCGGGCCGCTGTACGACCCGATCCGTCTGGCGGAGGACGCTGCCACCGTCGACCTGCTCGCGGACGACCGGCTCACGCTCGGGCTGGCGATCGGTTCGAACCCGCGGGAGTTCGACGCCTTCGGCGTCCCGCGCGAGGAGCGGGCCGACCGGCTCGCGGACCTCGTGGCGTTCCTCCGGAACGCCTGGAGCAAGGGTCCTCTCGAGTACGAGTCGGACTTCCGCGACGTGCCGGCGGACGTCTCGATCACGCCCAAGCCGCCGGGTGGCGACGTCCCGATCATGCTCGGCGGCGCGGCCAAGCCGGCGGTTCGGCGGGCCGCCCGGACCGCCGACGCCTGGTGTGCGCCCTCCGCGCTCTCGGTCGAGGGGGTCCGCAAACGCGTCGAGGATATCCGCCACGTTCGAGCCGAGGAGGGCATCGACGGCGAGTTCGAGCTCTACGTCCTCCAGCACGGCTGGGTCGGCGACTCCCGGGCGGACGCCTGGGAGACGATGCGCGACGGCTACTTCTACGTCCAGCGACGGTACGAGGAGATCTTCTCCGGCGAGTCCGTCGCCGAACTCGACGACGAGCGCAAGCGCGAACTGAAGGAGCAGGCGATCTTCGGCACGCCCGACCAGGTCGTCGACGAACTCGAGACGTACCGCCAGGCGCTGGGCGACGACGTTCACTTCATTCTCCGGACCTACCACCCTGGCGTCGGCACCGAAGCGATGGTCGACTGTGTGCATCGCCTCGGCGACGAGGTAGCGCCCCGGGTTCGGTAGCCTACCGCTGCCGCCGGACGGCCGCCGGTAACGGCTTCCGCCACCGGTAGCCCTTTCACCGGGAACGTGATGCACGGGGTATGGTAGCACCTATCAGTAGGCGCGCCCTCTTGCGGGGCGGCGCGGCGGCTACCGCGGGGAGTTTCGTCAGCACGACGACGCTCGCGTACGGCGACGACGGTCGCGAGACGGCCGTGCGGATCAGACGCGACGAGTACGGCGTTCCCCACGTCTACGCCCGCGGTGCGGACGGTCCGGCACCCGTCTTCTACGGCTACGGGTACGCGACGGCCCGGGACCGGCTCTACCAGCTCGAGCTGTACCGCCGCTACTACCACGGCACCGTCGCCGCGGTGCTGGGCGCGGAGTGGGTCGACTTCGACCGCGAGGCGCGACTCACCCACGACAGTGGCGTGCCTCTCGAGGATCAGATAGCGACGCAACTGGACGCCGAACACCGGACGGTGCTGCGGGCCTACGCCGACGGGATCAACCGCCACATCGAGGCGGTACGCTCCGGCGAGAGCGACCGCGCGGGCTTTCACCGGGGGTTCGTCGAACACGGCTTCGAACCCGACCCCTGGGACGCCGTCGACGTCGCCGGCGTCTTCGTCGCGACGATGGCCTTCTTCTCGGGCGTGAACCTCGAGTCGCTGAACGCGGCCGTCCTGGCCGGGCTCGAGGAGCGCTACGACGAGGAGACCGCCTGGGACCTGTTCGAGGACCTGCAGTGGGGCGACGATCCGGACGCGCCGACCTCGGGCGACGTCCCCAATCCCGGCTTCCGGCCGCCGACCGCCGAGGCCGGCATCTACGAGGACCGACTCTCGAACGGCGAACGCGGGGGCACCAGCAACCGCATCACCGGCGGCGAGTCTCGGCTCTCGAGCGATCCCGGGGCCGCGTTCGAGCGACAGCAGGAGCGCCTCGAGACGCTCGTGACGGGCGCTCGCGATCTGGGTATCCCGACGACGGTCGGCTCGAAGGCCCTGGCCGTCCACGGCGATATCACGGAGAGCGGCGACCACCTGCTGATGGGCGGGCCGCAGATGGAGTTCTCCACGCCCTCGGTGATGTACGAGGTCGGTCTCCACGGCCCGGACTTCGATATCGCCGGGATCACCGTCGCGGGCTACCCGGCGGTCATGTTCGGGCACAACGGGGACGGCGCATTCACCTCGACGGCGGGGGTCGACAAGAGCATCCAGACGTTCGTCGAGTCGATTCGCACGACCGAAGACGGCCCGGACGAGTACGAGTTCCGTGACCAGTGGTATCCGATCGAGACCGACGAGCAGGTCATCGAGGTGGCCGACGGTCAGAACGTCACCCAGACCGTCCGCCGGACGCGCCACGGCGTCGTCACCGACTACGATCCCGAGAACGGCGAGGCGATCGCCCAGACGCGGGCCTACGACGGGCGAGACATGCGCTCGTTCCGGGCGTTCTACGACGCGCAGTTCGCCGACGACGTCGAATCGTACGGCGAGGCGGCCCGACAGTGCGACTACTCGCTCAACTTCGTGTGGGCCGGCGCGGGCGGCATCGGCTACTTCCACGTCGGTCGGTATCCCGACGCCGAGGCGGTCCCCTGGGACACCCGGCTGCCGGCCGACGGGACCGAGCACGAACTGACCGACGACGACTTCCTGCGAGCGGCCGACGGCGAGGTCCCATACAGCATCGATCCGCCCGCCGGCTACTCTGCGCAGTGGAACAACAAGCCCGCGCCCGACTGGGACAACGGCGATCGGAGCTACTCGTGGGGCGTCGACCACCGCGTCCAGCGGCTGATCAACCGGGTCGAGCGCGAACTCGAGACGAGCGGGACGGTGAGCTACGAGAACCTGAAGGAGCTGGTTTACGACACCTCGTTCGTCGACCTACGAGCGATCCGATACAAGCGGTTCCTGCTCGAGGCGCTCGAGGACGCCGACCTCTCGGCGACCGAAGCCGAGGCGAAAGCAGCGCTCGAGCGGTGGGACGATTACCGCCAGGCGGACGGCCCGGGCTACGCGGGCCGATACCCGGTCGGGTACACGGTCTTCGACGCGTTCTTCCCGCGGCTGCTGGAGCGGACGTTCGCGCCGACGTTCGGCGAGGAGTTCGAGACGGCGCTGACGTTCCTGAACTTCCGGTACGGCCGTCCCACGCTCATGCGCGCGCTCTACCCCGAGGAGACGGCGCTGGACACCGCCGTCGAGTACTTCGACGGGGACCGCGACGCCGTCTTCCGCGCCGCGTTCCGCGAGGCCGTTGCCGCCCTCGAGGACGAGTACGGCCCGGACGTCGCCGCCTGGCGCGCCGACGTCGAGACCGACGACCTCGGCAACGTCGTGCTGTTCGGGATGCCCGTCGGCGTCGGCGACGCCGGCGAGATGCCGTTCGTTAACCGCGGCACGGAGAACCACTTCGTCCGGATCGGCGACGAGGGCGGCGTCGCACGCGCCGAGAACGTGTTGCCGCCCGGCAACTCCGGCTACCTCGCGCCCGACGGGGAACCCGATCGCCACTACGACGATCAGCTCGCGCTGTTCCGCGACTTCGAGTACAAAGACCTGCGATTCGAGGACGGCGAGGTCGCCGCCGCGACGGTCGAGCGGACGGTGCTCCGACCCGACGGCGCGTCGGGGCACGACAGCTCCGATCGATCGGGGGGTTCGGGCGAGTCGCCCGCCGACGACGACTGATCGCCGGTCGCGCTCGAGGGCACCCCCGGATTTCGCCGTCGGGTGGCAGTTGGGTTAGCCGGTCTTGTAGACGCCCCGGGCGTCGGCGATGAGCGTGTCGTCTGCGTCGGCGTAGACGTCGACGTCGACGACGCCCACGTCCCCGCCGCAACGGACCACGTCCGCCTCCGCGTAGAGGTCGCCCGTCCCCGCGTCGAGGTAGTCGATCCGCATGTCGACCGTCGGGACGGGCTGGTCGACCAGCGAGACCAGCGCCGCGCCGCCGACGGTGTCCGCGAGCGTGAAGGTGACGCCGCCGTGGGCCATCAGCTCGTCCTCGTTCCAGGACAGTTCCTCGGTCATCTCGAGCCGCCCCTCGGCGTGCCCGTCGGCGCACTCGGTGACCTCGATTCCGAGCAGGGACGCGAAGGGCATCCCCTCGAAGAAGGCTTCGATGTCCATGCACGCCACGATTTCTCGCGGATCACAATAAAAGTACCACTGAGACCGAACGATCGTCACGTCGCGGCTCCCGGGTATCGATGTGATTCCGGCCCCGTTCCCCGCAATCGGTTCGCGGCTCGACCTCACCGGTGATCGTAGACGCGCTTGACTTTCCCCACCTCCGTGCGCTCGATCGCCCCGTGTTCGACCAACTCGAGTTCGTCCGGCGTGAACGACAGCGCGTTGTGCAACCGCTCCCCGATCGCCTCACGGAGCGCCTCGCGATCGCCGTCGAACCCCTCGACGAGTTCGACGGTGAGTTCCATGCGGTCGAGGGCGTTCTCGCGGTAGAGGTCGATCCGGTAGTGCGGGGCGATCTCGTCGAACTCGAGGACGACGTCCTCGATCTGGCTGGGATAGAGGTTGACCCCACGGACGATGAGCAGGTCGTCCGCGCGGCCCGTAACGCTGTCCATGCGGACCATCGTGCGGCCGCAGTCGCACTTCTCGGCGGTGAGCGTCGTGAGGTCGCCGGTCCGGTACCGCAACACGGGCAGGGCCTCCTTCGACAGCGACGTCAGGACGAGTTCGCCCTCCTCGCCCTCGGGGAGGGGTTCGCCGGTCCGGGGATCGACTACCTCCGGATAGAAGTGATCCTCCCAGACGTGCATCCCGTCCTGGGCCTCGTGACACTCGACGGCGACGCCCGGCCCGATCAGCTCCGAGAGGCCGTAGTTCTCGATGCCGGTCGCCCCGAGACGGTTTTCGATCTCCTCGCGCATCGGCTCGGTGCACGGTTCCGCGCCGTACAGCACCGTCGAGAGCGGTAGCTCGCGGGGATCGACGCCCATCCCCGCGGCGGTCTCGGCGAAGTACAGCGCGTAGGAGGGCGTACAGCCGATGGCGTCGCTCTCGAGGTCCCGCGCCAGTTCGACCTGCCGCTGGGTGTTACCGCTGCCCGTGGGGACGACGGTGAGGCCGCGTTCCTCCGCGCCGCCGTGGAACCCGAGCCCGCCCGTGAACAGGCCGTAGCCGTAAGCGTTCTGGAACGTCTCGCCCGGCTCGATGCCCGCCGCCGCCAGCGACCTGGCCATCACCTCGTCCCACAGCTCGAGATCGCTCTCGGTGTAGGCGACGATCTTGGGCTTCCCCGTCGTCCCCGAGGAGGCGTGAATCCGGAGAAGTTCGTCGTCGTCGACGGCGAAGAGGCCGTCGGGATACTCGTCGCGGAAATCCTCCTTGGTCGTAAACGGCAGGTTCTGAATATCGTCGATCCCGTCGACGTCGTCGGGGCCGATGCCGGCCTCCTCGAGCCGCTCCCGGTAGAACGGGACGTTCTCGTAGGCGTGCCGGACCGTCTCCCGAAGTCGCTCCGATTGGAGTGCTCGCAGCTCCTCGCGTGCGGTCCGCTGGATGGACGCTGCCATATTCCTGTGCAATGATAGCATGCACCAAAACTCTTCGTCCGCGGTGCAGCCGTCGGCTATCCCCGCGTTCACTCGAAGCGCTCGAAGGGTTGCTCGCAGTCGTTGCAGTAGTGTATCGACCGACAGAGCGACGGTCCCTTCGGGTGTTCGCGGACGGTGTTCGTCGACTCGCAGTACGGGCACTCTGCGCCGACGTCTTCCCCGCCGGTCGTCACGCTCGGATCGCGACTCCGTCTCATATGCTCAGCCCGAACTCCCGCAGGTCTTCCTTGCCTCGTTCGGTCACCAGCTCGACGGTCCACTCCGGACTCCAGACCAGGCGCAGGTCGACCTCCTCGACGCCATCGACGGCGGCGACCCGCTCCCGGACCTCGTCGGTGAGCATGTCCCTGGCGGGACAGCCCGAGTAGGTCAGGGTCATGTCGACGGTCGCGACGCCGTCCGCGACGGCGACCCCGTAGATCAGCCCGAGGTCGACGATGCTGATCGGCATCTCGGGGTCTTCGATCTCGTAGAGGACGTCCCATACGTCGGCTTCGACGCCGCTGGCGTCCTCGCCGGTCGCCGGGAGGTCGTCGACGGCGTCGCCCTCGCTGTAGTCGGTGTACGCACAGGGCGTCGCGTCGCGGTCCGGGACGTTACTGCTCATTGGGGTTTGTCCATGATCGTGGTCGGTTCGCTCCGCTCGAGTTCGCGGTACGTGTGCGTGAACTCGTCGTAGAGGTCGGCCCACGCGTCGGTGTGGGTCCCGTCGCGGCCCCGCTCGTCGGGGAGCAGGTCCTCGGTGACCGCGACCTCGAGGTCGTCGTCCGCGTCGACGGGAACGACCAGGTCCAGCGACTCGAGGAACGGGACGACGATCGACAGCCACTCCTCGCCCAGCTCCTCGAGGGTCGCGTGACGCAGGCCGAACTCGACGATGTCGTCCTCGACGTCGGCCGCTCGCGGCTCGTCGCCGCTCGCGTTCGCGCCGCCAGGCGGCGCGCACGGCTCGAACAGCGTCAACGCGTGCGGGAACAGCTCGTCGAGCGTCTCCTGGAGGCGATCGCGGCCCTCCTCGTCGTCGGCGAGCCGCTCCAGCCAGTTCTGGGCGTGCTCGAGGTGGTACTCCTCTTCGCTGCGGATCTTGCCGACGCGGTCGACGATCTTCGGGTGTGCCGAGTCCTCCAGCGCCTCGAGACGGACGTCCTCGGCGACGTCGTACAGGTACGACCGGAGGACGGCGTCGTCCCACGCGCCCTCGTCGAAGGGGCGTTCGACGAGCGTGCTGTGGCGGAAGTCGGCCGGGTCGCGCTCGTAGACGAGGTCCCGCTCGTCGAGTCCGACGTCCGCGAGCACGTCGTACCACAGCCGCGCGTGACCGAGTTCGTCCTGGGCGTTGTTGGCCAGCGCCAGGTCGGACTCGAGCGTCGGCGCGCGGACCTGCCACTCCGTGTAGCGCTCGGCCAGGACGAACTCGTCGTCACCGAGTCGCTTGCACAGCGTCTCGAGGGCGATCCGCTCGCGCTCGCCCAGATTCTCGGGGTCGTCGAAGCTTGCCGTCATCAGGCATCACCCCGCTGTTTCTCGGCGGTCGCCTGTTCGTCCTCGGACTCGACGACCTCGCGGGCGTCCTGGCCGGTCGTCCGGTAGGTCGTCGCCCAGCGGTAGCTCTTGTCGGTCGTCCCGCCGAACGTGACGTCCTCGGCGTCGATCTCGCCGATCTCTTCCTTGGGGACGACCCAGAGGCTGTTCGTCGGCTTGCGCCGGCCGTGCTGGATCGCCGCGAACTGTTTCGCCATCTCGCGGTCCGGCGCGTGGACGTTGCCGCAGTGGGTGTGATACTCGCCCGATTCCGCCTGTCGGAACACTTCCCAGATCATGGTCAGTCGGCCGCCGTCGGCGCGTGGCCGCCGGCGGTTGGCGAATCGCTCTCGATCGTCTCGCGGACCCATTCGACTGCCTCCTGTGCGGCCTTCCGGCCCTCGATCTGCCCGACGCCCGGCTCGTAGTCGTTCTTCGCGATGGCGAAGAACTCGTCCCAGTCCAGATCGTCCTCTTCGACCTCGTAGGTGCCGTCGTCCCGTTCCCGAATGCGGGGCTCGTCAGGAATCTCGAGGCCGTACTTCCGCGCTTTCGGGATGTACTGATCGAGGAAGGCGTTCCGAAGCTCGTCGTTGGACTTCTGTTTCAGCCCGACCGAGGCCGCGAAGTCGTGGTGCGTGCTCTGGTCGTCGGTCGGCCCGAAGAACTGGATGATGCGGGGCCACCACGTCTCGAAGGCTTCCTGGGTCAGCCGCTGTTCCTTCCGGGAGCCGGTCATCAGCTCGCGGAGGATGTCCTCGCCGTGTTTGACGTGGAATCCCTCCTCGAAGCACACCTTGTCCATCGCGTGGGCGTACGGTTCCCAGCTCGTTCGGCGGAGCGTCGCCTGGCGGCGCATCGCTGCGCCGTCGACGAAGAACGCGATCATCGGCGTCTCGACCCAGCTCTCCATCGGGTAGTGGAAGCAGTTGAGGAACTTCCCGTCGCCGTTCGCGAGGTCGTCGAGCATCTCCTCGCGGGTCTTGATCCCCAGCGACTCCGCGGCCCGATACAGCAACTGTCCGTGACCGATCTCGTCCTGCACCTTCGCGGAGAAGGCCAGCTTCCGATCGATGCTCGGTGCCTGGCGGATGAACGGGCGCTCCAGGTACGCGCCCATGATCTCGCTGTTGGCGTGGAACTCGATCATTCGCGTCGCCGCCTTCCGATACTCCTCGGGAAGGTCGTCGGCGGGACTGAACTCCCGCGGCCCCGCCCGTTCTTCGACGGTCTCCAGATCCATGGTTTCACATGAATAATCGGTGGTAACGGCCTTAGCAGTTCACCGCCATATAACGCGGTTTTTTATACGTGACCGACGTACCGCCCTCGTATGATCGAGGAGTGTCTCGCGGTGGAATTTCGCGTGCAGAACGACGATTGCCCGCTCGCGGAGGCCACCGGCGCGGTCGACGTAGAGGTCGACGCCCAGCCGCCCCAGCGACGTAGCGACGGGTACGACCTCCTACAGTTCAGTTCGGCCCGGAGTGAGCGGCTCACGACGGTCCTCGACGAGGACGATCGCATCTCGTACCTGCACGTCTCGAAGAGTGACGGGCGCTACCGGTACCGCTGTCTCTCGAAACACCCCTGCGTCGTCCACCGACTGATCGACGACGGACTCATCATCGAGACGCTCCGCTATCGGGACGGCGTCGCGAAAATTTTCGGGGCCGTCGTCGGTCGTGACGTCCTCAAGGGGGTCATGGAAGCCGCCGGCGACACCGTCGGCGTCCAACTCGAGCGGATCTATCCCCTCCAGTCGGAGGCCCAGGAGGTGCCGAGTCAGCGGTGGGACCTGACGCCCGCCCAGGAGGAGTGTCTCCGGACGGCCCTCGAGATGGGCTACTTCGAGATTCCACGCGCGGTGTCGACCGACGAGGTGGCCGCCGAACTCGACATCAGCAAGTCCGCGTTCCTCGAGCGCCTGCGCCGGGGCGAACACGCGCTGTTTCAGCAGATCTTCGGCTAAGCGGGTTCCGGTTCCGCTAGATACTTTACGCCCGCTATCGGTGAGCTAGCACATGACAGATACGAGGGCCGTCAGGGAACGGATCGAGAGCGACACCTACTGCGAGACGCTCGGAATCGAACTCGTCGCGCTCGATCCGGGAGCCGCGACGACCCGCCTCGAGATCACCGAGGCGTTGACGAACTTCCACGGGACGCCCCACGGCGGCGCGATCTACTCGCTGGCCGACGCGGCCTTCGCCGCCGCGTCGAACTCCCGCGGGGAGACGGCGGTCGCGCTCGAGACGAACATCTCGTACCTGGAGGCCGTCGAGGTCGGGACCGTCCTCACCGCGACGGCCGAGGAGAGCCACGACGCCGGCCGCACCGCGGAGTACGAGGTACGGGTCACCGACGAGACGGACCGGCGAGTCGCGACCTTTCGCGGGCGGGTCTACAAGCCCTGATCTCGATCGGCCGAACGGTCGAATACCCAGATCGGCTGGAACCGATACAGCCCGACTCAGGCCGTGACGCCGAGGTACTCGTCGAGGATCTCCTCGTCGGCCTCCAGCTCCGCCGACGTCCCTTCGTAGACGATCTCTCCCTGGTTGATGACGTAGTTACGGTCGGCGAGTTCCAGACAGACGTGGACGTTCTGCTCGACGAGCAACACGGTGATTCCCTGCTCGTTGAGTTCCGCGACGATCTCCATGACGTCCTGGACGATATAGGGTGCCAACCCCTCGGTCGGTTCGTCCAGGAGCACGAGGTCGGCCCCGCCGACCAGCGCACGGGCGATCGCGAGCATCTGCTGTTCGCCCCCCGACAGCGACGACCCGGCGTTTCCGGCGCGGTCCTGCAGGTTCTCGAACATCGCCAGCGCCTCGCCGACCGACAGCGAGTCGGCCTCCGGCGCGCCGCCGTGCGCTGCGATCTCGAGGTTCTCCGTGACCGTGAGTTCGGGGAAGATCCGCCGCTCTTCCGGAACGAGCGCGATCCCGCGCTGGGCCGTCTTCGTCGCGTCCAGCCCACCGACGTCCTCGCCGCGGTATGTCACGCGGCCGCTCCGGGGCTGGATGATGCCCATGATGGTCCGCAACGTGGTCGTCTTCCCCGCCCCGTTGCGCCCGACGAGCGAGACGATTTCGCCCTCGCCGACCGACAGCGAGAGGTCGTGCAGCACCTGCGTCTCGCCGTATCCGGCGTCGACCGACTCGACCGACAGCAGCGGTTCGGCGCTCATTCGGTCATCCCCCCGAGGTAGGCGTCCTGGACGTCCTGGTCCGCGGCGATCTCCTCGGGCGTCCCCTCGGCGAGGACCTCGCCGCGGTTCAACACCGTGATACGGTCCGAGAGTTCCATCACGAGTTCGATGTCGTGTTCGATGAGCAACAGCGTCTGATCGACGAGCACCCCCTCGATCAGGTCGATCGTCGCGTGCGTTTCCTCGGCACTCATCCCGGCGGTGGGTTCGTCGAACAGCACCAGGTCGGGATCGGTCGCCAGTACGACGCCGATCTCGAGACGTCGCTTGTCGCCGTACGCGAGCGCGTCGGCCCGTTCGTCGGCGACGTCCCGGAGGCCGATCCGCGAGAGCACGTCGTCGGTCCGCTCGTTCATCCGGTCGTATCGATCGGTCGGCTTGAACAACGACTCGGCGAAGCTGTACCGGTCCCGATCCATCGACTGCGCGGCCAGACGGACGTTTTCGCGAACGGTGAGTCCGCCGAAGATATTGGAGATCTGGAACGAACGGCCGATCCCACGACGGACCCGTTCGGCGGGCGACAGCGAGGTGATCTCCTCGCCGTCGAAGTAGATCGCTCCTTCCGTGACCGGTAACGCACCGGTGATCAGGTTGAACAGCGTAGTCTTCCCCGCGCCGTTCGGACCGATGATGCTCCGGAACTCGCCGCGGTCGACCGCGATCTCGACGTGGTCCGTCGCGATGAACTGGCCGAACTTCTTGACCAGCCCCTCGGTTCGGAGGATCGTTTCGCCGGTCGCCTGCTGTGCTCGTGCTGGGGATTCCATAGCCATCAATCGTCACCTCGAACGTGCGATTCGTCGGGCGCAGGCTCCGGACCCGGTCCGGAGCCGCCCACGTACGGTGCGAGTTGGGCCGGCAGCGAGACCAGGCCACGCGGCAGGAAGATGACGAACAGGACGAAGATCGTCCCGAGGACGAGCCGCCAGCGCTCGGTGAACCCGGTGAGGAGCTCCTCGAGCCCGAAGAACACCCCCGAGCCGATGATCGGCCCGTACAGCGTCCCCATGCCGCCGAGAATGACCATGACGATCACCTCGCCGGAGTGGAGCCAGTAGCCGAACGACGGCGTCGCGTAGCCGGCGTTGAGCGTGAACAGGCCGCCGGCGAGGCCCGCCAGCGCGCCGCTGACGACGAACGCCCGTCGCTTGTAGCGGGTCGTCTCGTAGCCGATGAACGTGGCCCGCTGCTCGTTCTCGCGGATCGACTTCAGCACCGCGCCGAACGGCGACTCGAGCATCCGCCGGGTGAGCAGGAACGCCGCGACCAGCGCCGCGAGCGCGACGTAGTAGAACAGCGCCTGGCCGGTGAGCTCGACGGGACCGACGAAGATCGCGACGTCGTCGAGGGAGATCCCCAGGCCGGCGATCCCGTAGTACGTCGAGAGGCCGAACAGCCCCTCGGAGCCGCCGGTGATCTCGAGCCGGCGGAGCATGGTGTAGAACAACTCGGCGAACGCGAGCGTGATCATCGCGAAGTAGACGCCGGAGACGCGGATCGAGAGGTAGCCGACGACCCACGCGATCGCCGCGCTGACGAGGATCGCGAGGGCGATCGCGACGACCGCGGACTGGGTCACGTGTAACAACACGAGCGCGACGGCGTACGCACCGAGCGCGTAGAACAGCGCGTGACCCAGCGAGACCAGCCCGGTGTATCCCATGACGAAATCCAGGCTGAGGGCGAACAGCCCCCAGATGAGGACCTCGATCACGAGCGTGACGACGTACGTCGAGTACAGCGTGCCGGCACCGAGCGGCACGAGCGCCGCCAGCCCGACCATCCCGATCCCGAGGTACGTTCGCGTCGTCGGATCGAGGATGCCGCCCTCGGTGCCGGCGAGGAGGTCGCCGTCGTCCTCGCTCTCCGGTGCTTCGGTCCCGAACAGCCCGTGGGGTCGCACCAGGAGCACGGCGATCATCAACAGGACGATCACCAACCCCTCGAGGAACGGGACGTACGTCCGCACGAGCGTCTGGATGATCCCGACGAGTAGCCCGCCGACGACGGCACCCTTGAAGCTGCCGAGCCCGCCGAGCACGACGATGACGAACGCCGGGATGATGACTCCCATCCCCATCTCCGGACTGACGGTCTGGTAGCCGCCGAGGATGATCCCCGCCACCGCGGCCAGGGCCGCGCCGACGCCGAAGACCAGCGAGTAGTACCGATCGATGTCGATCCCGAGGGTGCGGACCATCTGTCGATCCTGCGAGCCGGCGCGGACGATCAGGCCGTACTTCGTATATTCGAGCATCGCCCAGACGGCGAGCGCCGTTGCAGCGCCGAAGACGACGATGAACACGTTGTAGACGCTCGCACTGAGTCCGAACGCGTCGACGGTTCCGGTCAGAACGGTCGGCACGACGAGGCTGACGTATCCCGGTCCCCAGAGGAGGTAGATGAGGTCGTTAATCACCAGCACCAGTCCGAACGTCAGCAGGATGTGATAGAGCGGATTCCGTCCGTACAGCGGTTGCACCGTGTAGCGCTCGATGGCGACGCCGACGACGCCGACAGCCAGCGGCGCGACGAGCAAGGCGACGAAGAAGCCGTTGCCGCCGAGCGGACCGACGAGCGCCAGCGCGAAGTACGCCCCCAGCGCGAACAGTTCGCCGTGGGCGAAGTTGATCACGTTCATGACCCCGAAGATGACCGAGAGTCCGGCGGCCAGCAGGACGTATACGACGCCGACGGTCAGCCCGTCGACCAGCGATTGGAGGAGCGAACCGACGATCATCGTTTCACGGACATGAGTTACAGCTCACACCCGGTCTCCGCACAGTCCGGGGCGGCCTCTTCGCCGGAGAGTTCGGTGAGCAGTTCCACGTCGGCGAGTTCGCCCGACTCCGGTTCGACGCATTCGCCCATCCAGACCGGGTTCAGTGCCTGCTGGTCACACTCCCTGAACCGGTTCGGGCCGAAGATGGTCTCGTGTTCCATCCCCGAGAGGGTCTCTCGAACCGTCGTCGGATCGCCGGACCCGGCCTCCCTGATCCCGTTCGCGACCATCCGAATCGATTCGTATCCCACCCGCGAGAAGTTGTCCGGGAGCGCTCCGTACTCCGCCTCGTAGGCGTCGACGAACGCCTCGTTGTCGCCCGTCTCGAGGTCCGGAACGTACCGAACGCCGCTGTAGACGTCGTACGCACCGTCGCCCGCGCCGGCCCGAACGGCCTGGAACGATCCCGTCGTGGTGACGATGGGGATCTCGTCCTGTAATCCGCGTGCGGCCGCCTGCGAGAGGAAGATGGCGAGGTCGGCCCCGGTCATCCCGACGACGAGGGCGTCGGCGTCGTCGCTCGCGTCGGAGAGCTGACTGATGAATGCCTCGAAGTTGGTCGATCCCTGGTCCGATCGGGTGACGTCGACCCGTTCGTAGCCGTCGCTGATCGACTCCATGCGCGTTTCGACCTCGGTGAGCACCGACTCCCCGTAGGCGTAGTCCGCGATGTGATAGAGGATTCGATCGCCGAGTTCGTCGGCGGTCCACTGGGCCATTACCTCCGCGATCTGGGCAGTACTCGTCTCGAACCGGAACACGTACTCGTTGCACTCCTCGCCGGTGATCGAGATGTCCGCGGCACCCGGCGTGTAGACGACCTCGTTCTCGAGCGCGAAGTCGTTGATCGCGAGGGCCGACGAACTCGAGATGCATCCGGTGAGAAACTGCGCGCCGTCTGACTGGACCGCCTCTTCGGCGCGCTGGGTCGCCGTCGCCGGATCGAGCTGGGTGTCGTAGTCGGTGTACTCGATCGTGAACTCGTACTCGTCGCTCTCGTTGATCTGTTTGATCGCGAGTTCGGTTCCCTGGTGTCGTTCCTCGGCGAGATCGCTGTACTCACCGGTGAACGGCTCCAGAACGCCGAACTGAACCGTGTCGAGATCCCCGTCCTCTCCGTCCGTCTCTTCCGGTTGACCGACGCAGCCGGCGACCCCCGAGAGGCCGGCGACGCCACCTGCAGTCACGGCTCTGAGAACGTACCGTCTACTCCCCTGTGGCATGCCATCTCGCGACATACCTTCAGTAGCGTACAGCGTCTTATAAAAATCGACCCCGTCTTATGGCGGTTTTATATGTGTGTCCGGCAAGAACGTCCGATACCTACTCGGATAGCCGGGCGTTCCCATCGGATTCCTGGGGCGGGAGAGGCCGTTCCACTCCGTACCGAGAACCAACCGGGAACTTGTCCAGTCTCGCCTCGATGTCCGGTTTTCGGCCGGTCTATGCGCCGTTCTTCGGCACGTCTCACCTACTTAAAACCCGGATACGTAGCGGTCGAGCGTTATGCGTTCGCACGGCGACTGATCGACCATGTATCGGATCCTTGTCGGTCTGGACACCAGTACGGATCGGGCGAGGGCACAGGCGTCGACGATAACGTCGCTGCCGGCGGCGAGCGACGAAATTACGGCGATTCTCGCACACGTGTTCCAGGAGAACCCGGAGGGGAAACCGGTCCAGCAACTCGAGACCGTTCGACGCGTCGCGGCGTCGCTCGAGGACCACGGCGTCGACTACGAGTACTACGAAACGAGCGGGGACCCGGCCCCCGAACTGATCCGCGCCGCCGACGAGACCGGGGCGGACATGATCTGTCTGTCGGGTCGTCGGCGGACGCCGACGGGCAAGGTCATCTTCGGCAGCGTCACGCAGTCGGTCATCCTCAGCAGCGAGTTGCCGGTCGTCACCGTCAGTCCAGAGGAGTGACCCCGCCAGCGCGGACCGTCTCGCCGATCGTATAAAGCCCGTAGATACGCGGGCCTGGAATCATCGTATCGCGGGACGAACCTGCACGTACAGATGACGTCCGCAACCTGCCCGGCCTGGGATCCGGCGGGGTGTGAGGGGACGACGAACTGTCCCCCGCGGTGTCCCCGCTTCATCGACAAACGCGGCACGCCGATCCTGATCGAACCGTTCGAATCGGACCGGTTCGACGACCTCGTCTCGATGTACGACGAGTATCCCGAGCCACATCGGTCGATGGGAGTCCCGCCGACGACTCGCGATCGCATCGTCTCGTGGCTCGAGCGCCTGCACGACCGCGGCTTCAACGTCGTCGCCCGCCACGACGGAACCGTCGTCGGCCACGCGGCCTACACGCCACGCTCGAGTCTCGAACCCCAGTTCGTCGTCTTCGTCGATCCCGCGTACCACGACCGCGGAATCGGGACCGAACTCTGTCGGCACGTGATCGCCTACGCCGCCGACGACGGCCGTGACGCGCTCGTGCTCGACGTCGACGCGGCCAACGAGCGTGCCATCCACGTCTACCGCCGGATGGGCTTCGAGACGATCGAACGCGCCGGTAACGACCTTCGAATGCGACTCCCGTTCGACGAACCGATCGTCGAGACGGTTCGACTCCCGCCGGCCCAGCGGCCGGCCTAAAGCCTCGAGCGACCGCCGGCGACTCGAGTATCTCGCGGTCGTCTCCGCCGGCTTCTGTCGACCTGGTACGGACGCCCCAGGCCGGAACGACGGGGACTGACCGAGCGGCGTCCCGACGTCGCTGGTCGTTCGACCGACACCCCGATTCGTTTCGGTTCCCGTGGTACTCAGTGCACTGTACACGTACCCCATGATTTTTATCGGGGTATTACGGATTGTTGAGTGAGGATGAGTTATAAGCAGATAGAGACAGCTCCGCGGGACGAGATCCGGGAGCTGCAGAACGAACGGCTCCGCGAAACGGTCCAGCACGCCTACGAGAACGTCCCGTTCTACCGGGAGGCGCTCGACGAGGCCGGCGTCGCGCCGGCGGACGTCCAGTCGGTCGACGACATCCAGAAGCTGCCGTTTACGACCAAGGAGGACTTCCGCGACGAGTACCCCGACGGCCTCTTCGCCGTCGACGACGAGGAGATCCGCCGCATCCACGCGTCGTCGGGGACCACCGGGAAACCGAAGATCGTCTCCTATACCGAATCCGACCTCGAGGTCTGGAGCGAGGTCGTCGCCCGGTGTCTCGTCGCCTCCGGGGTCGAGCCGGGCGATACGGTCCAGAACGGGTACGGCTACGGGCTGTTCACGGGCGGGCTCGGCCTCCACTACGGGATCGAGGAACTAGGTGCGACGGTCATCCCGATCGGCGGCGGACAGACCCAGCGCCAGGTCGAACTGCTCGAGGACCTGGAGAGCGACGTGCTCTCCTGTACGCCGTCGTACTCGCTGTACCTGGCGGAGACGGCCGAGGAGATGGGCGTCGACGTCTCGGAGCTACCGGTCTCGACGGTGATCTTCGGGGCCGAACCGTGTACCGATCCGATGCGCGAGGAGATCGAGGAGCGCCTGGACGTCACCGGGATCGACATCTACGGCCTCTCGGAGATCATCGGTCCCGGCGTCTCCAACGAGTGTCACGAGGCTCAAGAGGGGCTCCACATCTGGGAAGACCACTTCTATCCGGAGGTGGTCGACCCCCAGACCGGGGAACCCCTGCCCGAAGGCGAGGAGGGGGAACTCGTCCTGACGACGCTCACGAAGGAGGCGTTGCCCGTGTTGCGGTACCGGACCGGCGACCTCACCACGCTCACCTCCGAGGAGTGCGAGTGTGGCCGCACGATGGTCCGGATGGACAACGTCACCGGCCGCGCGGACGACCTGATCATCGTTCGCGGCGTCAACCTCTACCCGAGCGAGATCGAGGACGTCGTCCTCGAGTTCGACCAGATCGCCCCTCACTACCGGATCGACCTCTACCGCGAGGACACCCTCGACAGGCTGGAGTTGACCCTCGAACTGGACGACGGGGCCGACGGTGACCGTCCCGAACTCCGCGATCGCGTGCTCACCCGTCTGGAGAACGTGCTCTCGTTCACCCCGGACGAACTCGACCTCGTCGAACCAGGGAGCATCGAACGCACGGAGGTCGGGAAGGTCAAGCGCGTCTACGACCACCGCTAACCGTCTCGAGCGACCCCCACGCCGGACCGCGATCGGGTCCGGGGAGCGACGCGTCCCGGTCTGTATCGCGCCTATCAATCCTCCGCTCCGTCGCCGAACGGCGGAAGCGAGGTAACTTATTTGTGCCGCGATTGGGATGTCCACGTATGGCATACAGTTACGAGCCACACCACTTCGAGGACTTCGAGGAGGGCCAGGAGTTCCAGAGCGTCGGCCGGACCGTCACCGAGGCCGACTTCGTGATGCACTCGGCGCTGTCGGGCGACTGGACGGAACTGCACACCAACGAGGAGTACGCGGAAGACGGCCCTTTCGACGGTCGCATCGCACACGGTCCGATGACGTTCGTCCACGCGACGGGGTTCGTCTACCGGTCGGGAATCGTCGAGCGCACGGCCTACGCCTTCCTCGGGATGAACTACATGGACCTGCCCAACCCCGTCTACATCGGCGACACCATCTCGCTCGAGATGGAGGTCACCGAGACGAAGGACGTCGACCACGACGACGCGGGCATCGTCGTCCTCGACACCGAGATGACGAACCAGGACGACACCGTCGTCTTCCAGGGCGACATGAAGTTCCTCATCAAACGCAAGGCGTAACGCTGCGGGGTTCGGGCCGCCGACGACGGCGGTCGCGTCTCCGATAGAGCCATCAGCGTCCCATTCGCGACGGGACGACCACTCGAGACGAGTTCGTGCCGTCGGTTCACCTCGGCCGACCATCGCCGGGCGACCGACGCCACCGACGATACCTCCGCCTTCGCAGACGTTGCGTTCGCTCCACGAGCGACCGGCGTTCGCTGACGCACGTGACCTACTTCGTTGGATGGGATGTGTGCCGGGTATATCGCATGCCAGGCATAGATATGTGATCGACAATACCGTTTCCGTCTCGAGGCCGACCGACGGGCCAGGGAGGAGGAACGGCCGGTTATATTGTTCTATTAAAACAATATAGCTGGTTGCTTTTGCGTCGGACTGCGAGTTCGCGGCTTCACCGATCGACGACGCCGAATCACCACCAGTACCGAGGTAATTACGCGGTATTAGCCCGTTTCACGCTTATCGTTCAGACGGCGGGAGATGATCGCTCTATTAGTGCGTGGCGAACTCGACGATCACTCTGCCCACTCTATCGCGTGGATTCGGCCTCTCCACGAGTCGATCGAGTCTCTCTACGACGTATTGGAGACGAACAGGAGAACTGGTTAGTGAAATTGTGAGTATTACACACGATAGACGAACCTCGAGATCGATCAAAACCTACCGAAGATGGTTAGCTTAGTTGGTCGTGTTAACTTAAGCATGATTCCACCAGACGGCGTGGGCTTGGAGCCAGGTTTCTGCGGTGGCTGGATCGACGTGGCTAACGCAGTTTGAAAACGAAGAGGTTCGTCGTTGGACTTCTCTAACGATACGTTCAACGTGGTTTCTATCGCCGTGTAATTGGACGCGGTAGCTGAAGCCTTCTTGACGAAGTCCACCGAGAAGGCCGTAGACATCCGAAGCTTCGACCGCCTCGTTCCTAACTTAACACCACCGCTTAGTTGGTGCTGAAACTGATGATTTTCGCCACTAGTATCGACGCCTAGCTGATGCTCTCTCACACCTGTAGCGTCGGTTTCGGCACGATCCACTCACTCCGTTTCCGTTACCCCAGAAAATCGGAACGGGGTTCCGAATCAGTGGACCCCGATGTAGGCCTCGCGGATGTAGTCGTCGTCGCGGAACTCCTCGACGCTGCCGGAGAGTTCCACCTCACCGGTCTCGAGCAGGGAGAGCCGCTGGGCGTGGTTGAGCGCGAACGTAGAGTTCTGTTCCGCGAGGAAGATCGTCAGCCCTTCGTCGTGGAGGCGTTCGATCGCCCGCTCGATGTCCTCGATGATCACCGGCGCGAGGCCGATGGTCGGTTCGTCGAGCATCAGCAGGTCGGGGTCGCCCATCAGCGCGCGGCCGATGGCGAGCATCTGCTGTTCGCCGCCGCTCATCGTCTCGGCTTCCTGGTCGCGGCGTTCGTCCAGTCGGGGGAACAGGTCGTAGACCATCTCGAGGTCCCGCTCGACGGCCTCGCGGTCGTCGCGGAACTGCGCGCCCATCAGCAGGTTCTCGTGGACGGAGAAGAAGGGGAACAGATCCCGATCCTCGGTGGTGTAGATGAGGCCGTTCTCGACGGCCTCCCGCTCGGTCATCGTTCTGAGGTCCCGACCCTTGAACCGGATCGTCCCCTCGTAGTCGACGAAGCCGGCGATGGCGTTCAACAGCGTCGTCTTCCCTGCGCCGTTGGGGCCGATGATGCCGACGATCTCGCCCTCGTGGATCGTCTCGGAGACGCCCCTCAACGCGTGGGACTTCCCGTAGTAGACGTGGACGTCCTCGATCTCGAGGAGTGGATCGCCGCTCATCTAGATCCCCTCCCCGGCCAGGTAGGCTTCCTGGACGGACTCGTCTTCGACGATCTCCTCCGGCAGGCCGGCGGCCAGTTTGGAGCCGTTGTGCAGGACGACGGTTCGATCGACCAGTGACATCAGTCCGCTCATGTTGTGATCGACGACGACCATGGTCATTCCCTCCTCGCGCATGGCTTCGATCTGCTCGGCGAGGGTCGAGATCTCGGCCTGGTTCATCCCGGCGAAGGGCTCGTCGAGCAACAGCACCTCGGGTTCGGTCGCCAGCGCCTTCGCGATCTCGAGCCGTCGAACGTCGGCGTGTGGGAGTTCGTCGGGCTGTTCCTCGAGTTTGTCCCCGAGGCCGACGCGGTCGGCGTAGCCGTAGATCTCCTGTTCGTCAGCCCCGCCGTAGAACGACCGCACGGTGTTCGGCAGGGTGAACAGCTTGATGTTGCCGGCGACGGAGTAGCGCTCGATCGGGTTCGACTCCTGGGAGACGCGGGCGACCCCGCGGTTGACGACCTCGTGGGTCGACACGTCGGTGATCTCCTCGCCGTCGAACCGGATCGCGCCGTCGGTGACGTCGTAGACGCTCATGATGCAGTTGAAGACGGTGGACTTGCCCGAGCCGTTGGGGCCGATCAGGCCCACGATCTCGCCGCGATCGACGCCGAACGAGACGTCGTCGACGGCGGTGAGGCCGCCGAACCGCTTGGTCAGGCCGTCGATCTCGAGCAGACTCATTCCTCGTCACCTCCGATACGTCCCAGCGCGTGCCAGAGAAGTCGGAACAGGCCGTCTCGAGCGATCACGAGCACGGCGAGGACGAGCAGCCACAACACCAGCCAGCGAGCGTGGCCGAGGCCGTGGAGGACCTCGTCTCGCAAGACGATGAAGAGGAACGCACCGCCCAGCGCGCCGATGATCGAACTCATGCCGCCGATCACTGCCATCGCGATCATCTCGATGCTGTTGTCGACCACGATGAACGTCGTCGGGTCGACGTTGCCGTAGAAGTGAGCCAGCATCACGCCGCCGATCCCCATCACGAAGGAACTGATGGCGAACGCCCAGAGCTTGAACTTGGTTGGGTTGAGCCCGGCGGCCGAGACGGCGGCCTCGTTCTCGCGGATCGCCACGAGGATCATCCCGACGTTCGACCGCGCGATGATCGTTAGCAGGAGCGCGATTCCCAGCATCGGGAACAGCATCACGTAGTAGCGGGCTATCGGCTCGGCACCCGTGTACCACGTCTCGATACCGCGACTGAACCCGGTTTCGCCCCCGAGCAGGCTCGGGAACGCGTAGGTCAGCCGGTAGAACAGCAACACGGCGACGAACGTGATCAGCGAGAAGTACGGTCCGTGGAGCCGCAACGACGGCAGGCCGATCACGATGCCGATGACGACCGCAGCCAGAACCGACAGCGGAATCGTCACCCACAGGCTCAGTCCCGCGTCGACGTGGGTTATCAACAGTGCGGTCGCGTAGGCTGCGCCGCCGGACAGCACCGAGTGACCGAAGCTGATGTAGCCGGTGTAGCCGCTCTGGATGTCCCAGCCCATCGCGAAGATGGCCCAGATGGACGCCAGCGCGAGCGTTCGCATGTAGTTGCCGATCAGGAACGGCGTCCACACGGGCGCGGCGAGCAGGACGACCAGCGACGCGAGCAACGCGAACAACTGAAGTCCGGTCAACGTGCCCACGTACGGTCCGAACCGTCGATTGAACGCGCCCGCCAGCGGGTCGAACGCCCGGTCGACCGGTGTGAGTCCGCGAGCGAGTCCGCGTCCGATCGGGCCGACGATCGACCGGTGTACGGTTCCGCCGGCGCGCCGGATGACCTGTTGTGCCGTTCCGCCGATCTGTCGTGTCGTATCAATCATGGACGAACTCCCTCCCGTAGATGCCTTCCGGCAGGACGAGCAGGACGATCACGAGCACGATCAACGAGAAGATCCCGCGGAAACTCGAGCCCAGCATGTCGAGTACGGGGAGCCCGATCTCGGGCCCGTAGACGACCACGGTCTCGAGGTAGCCGATCAGGTACGCCGCGAGGATCGATCCCTTGATCGACCCGATGCCGCCGATGACGACGATGATGAACGCCAGCGCCAGCGGATTCAGCCACATCAACGGCGTCAGCGCGTACGTATCGGTGCCGATGAGGAAGACCCCAGCGACCGCCGCGAGCGCGCCGGCGATGAACCACGTACGCGCCTGAACGGCGCGGACGTCGACGCCCGTGAGTCGGGCACCGCGTTCGCTCATCGACGTCGCGAGGATCGATCGGCCGCTGTCGGTCTTGTTCACGTAGTACCACAGCAGGCCGATCGCGATCCACGAGGCGGCGAACGCCGCCATCTCGGTGTAGGAGACGTAGGTTCCGAGCACCGAAACGCCGCTTCCGGGCAGTGTGAGCGGCCCGAATCCCGGATCCTCCGCGATGATCGTGAACCGCTGGGGGTTCTGACCGACCGCCCAGATCATGGCCTCGGTGAAGGCCGTCGCCACGACGACCGTCGCCAGGAAGGTGATCACGACGTCGTCCTCGATGAACCTGACGAGCAGCACGTACAGCAGGTACGAGGCGACGGCGATACCGAGTATCGTCACCGGGAAGGCGATCACCGAGTTCAGCGGGACGTCCTCGAGGAGCCCGCGTTGAACGTACCAGAACATGTAGCTGCCGGCCATGATCAGGGCACCGTGCGCGAGGTTCAACACCCCGCCGACGCCGAAGATCATCGTGAATCCGATGGCGATCAGCGCGTACAGGGCGCTGATGATCGCCCCGGTGACCAGTACTGTGAGGAGTGCATCCAGCATTCCTTATCCCATCCACGGCGGTGCCTGGTGATCGGCTGTACGGTGCTGCTCGGGATAGACGCACTCGATGTCGCCCTCGGGGGTCCACTGGGTGATCGGGAAGTTCGAGATCCGGTCGTCCTCGTCGCGGGCTTCCATGACGTCGTGGGGGTACTCGTGGTCCTCGCCGTAGAACTCGATCTGGCCGGCCGTCCCGGTGAAGTCCGTCTCGAGCATCGCGTCGACGATCTCGTCGAGATCGTTCTCGTAGTCGGTCGTGCCGGCGCGCTCGACGGCGTTCTTGTAGACGTAGACCGCGTCGTACGTGTTGAACCCCATGTACATCGGGAGTTCCGGGCTGTCGAACTCCTCCTGGTAGCGCTCGACGAAGTCCTGGGTCTTCTCGGTGATGGGGGCAGCGCCGGCGGCACCCGACTGGGACGTCGTCTCGAAGCTCGCGGCTCCTTGCATGGCGTCGAAGAAGTCCGGCGTCATCGAGGCGACGTGGATCCCCTCGATGCCGAAATCGAGCTCTTCCTGGTGCCAGGCACCCAGCAGCTCGGTCGCGACGTTGTGCGCGAAAAACCGGAAGAGAGCGTCGGGATCGGTGCTTTGTAGTTCGCCGATCACCGAACTCCAGTCGTCGAGTCCGGGCTGGAGCCGGTCCTCGAGGACGACCTCGAAGCCGCGGTCCTCGAGAATGCCGGGTAGTTGCTGGGCGAACGGCTCGGTCCAGGAGGCGTTGTCCGCGAGGAACGCGAACTCCTCCCAGCCGTGGCGTTCGTTCAGGTACTCCGCGTAGTCGCCCATCGCCTCGGCCTGGTAGTCCGAGTTGATCGGGCCGTTCCGGAAGACGCTCTTGTACCGCTCGTAATCGTCACCGGCGTAGTCACGCGTCAGTGTCGGTGACGCCGAACCCGTAATGATGAACGGAATGCCGTAGTCGCCGATCGACTCGAGCGCACCCTGGGTCGCCTCGCTGGAGAACGTCCCGACGAGCAGATCCGCGTTGTTCTCCTCGATCAGGCGCTCGGTTTCGTTCTGTGTCGTCCCGGGGTCGCTCTGCGTGTCGACGACCTCGAGAGTCACGTCTCTGCCGTCGATGCCGCCGTCCTCGTTGACCTCGTCGACGGCCAACTCGGCGGAGTTCTCGGCACCGAGGCCCTGGTCCTGACCGAGCGGAGCCAGGACGCCGATGGTGATCTCGCCGTCGTCATCCCCCTCGCCGCTCAGGTCGAGACAGCCCGCGACGGTAGTTGCCATCGCTCCCGTTCCCGCGACTGCAAGGAAGCGACGTCGGTCGACACCCTTCGATTCGATCGAGTTATCCCCACTTCTGTTAGTATCGTTGTCCATCATTTATCCTCCTGGTTAACGCGCCTCAACATCTCGGTTATTTTTCACACATATTAAATCTGTCCGTCATCCCCATTGCTGCTGATAGGGCAAGCGGACCGTGACGTCGATGGGTGTCCTCGACCGACGGTAGGTGTCCGTCTCGGGACGGGGTTCGGTCTCGAGGAGGGTCGGTTCGGCGCTCGAAGAGTGACCGAAACGAACACGTAATACCGGCTGGATGTTCGGGTATGGACGAACCGCCGAACTGGGACTTCAAGGATCGCGACATCGCGATCCTGTGTGAACTGTCCAAGGACCCACAGCTCTCCTCGCGGGAGCTGACGGACGTCCTCGAGGCGCAGTACGGAATCGACGTCTCGCACGTGACGGTCAGCGAGTCGATCCGCCGGATGCGCGACGAGGGCGTCTTCCGGGAGGCGATCATCCCGAACGAGGACTACTACATCTTCGCGTTGTTCGAGTTCAAGTTCAACCCGGAGAATTTCGCCGAGAACTGGCAGGACGCCATGGAGTACATCGAACAGGACAAACACACCCTGTTTTTCTTCCTCTCGGACGGCGAGTACCAGTGGAAGTCGATTATGATGTTTCGCAATCGCCAGCAGGTCTCGCGGTGGATCCACGACTGCTACAAGGAACACGGCGACGTGATCGCGAACCTGCGCAACTCCGCGATCCACAACGTCCTCAAGTTCCGCACCGATCCGCGGATCTACGAGGACCTGCGCGAGGAAGCCGACGAGTGATGGTGCCGCGTTAGCTCCCCTCGGGGCGGAACAGTCGGTAGGTCGTACGCCCGACGGCCGCCTCGCCGTCCGCACCGACGACGCTGACGTCGGTCACGCCCGTCGAACCGCCGACCCGCAGCACCTCGGCTTCGGCCCGGAGGTCGCCCGTCGCCGGGCGGAGATACGAGACGTTGAGGTCGGTCGTCGTCAGCCCGACGGCCTCCGGCTGTGCGAACGTACTTCGCAGCGCGAACGCGCTGGCCGTGTCCACCAGCGACGCGACGATCCCGCCGTGGATCGGATCGTAGCCGTCCGATCCGACGGGGTTCTCGAAGTCCGCATCGCGTTCGACGACGAGGACGGCCCGTCCGTCCTCGAGGTGGTCGACCTCTACTCCGAGCCACGAGAGATACCCGTGGCGCTGGACGAACGACTGCCAGCCGGGCCACCCCTCGTCTTCGGTCATCTCACTTGCCTTCGAACTCGGGCTCGCGGTCCTCGGCGAAGGCCATCGCGCCCTCCATCACGTCCTCGGTGCTCGAGAGCAGGCCGAAGCCCTGGCTCTCCATCGCGAGGGCCGCCTCCATGCTGGCGTCCTGGCCCTCGTTCATGACCTTCTTGGCGACTTTGAGGCCGATCGGCGGGCCGCCGGCGAGGTCGTCGACCCACTCTTCGACGAGGTCGTCGAACTCCTCGCGGGAGACGGCGCGGTTGATCAGGCCCCACTCCTCGGCGCGCTCGGCGTCGATGTGCTCGCCGCGGAAGACCAGTTCCTTCGCACGGGTCTCGCCGAGGACGCGGACGAGACGCTGGGTCCCGCCGCCACCGGGGATGAGGCCGAGGTTGATCTCCGGGGAGCCGAACTCCGAGCGCTCGGTCGCGAGCCGCAGATCACAGGCCAGCGCGAGTTCGAGACCGCCGCCGAGACAGAAGCCGTCGATCTTCGCGACGACGGGTCGATCGAAGTCGTTGATCGTCTCGAACGTCGGCGTCACGTCCATCAGGTCGGTCGGCTCGGCGCTCGAGAAGTCGGTGACGTCGGCACCGGCACAGAACGCGCGGTCGCCGGCCCCTTCGATGGTCGCACAGCGGACCTCGTCGACGTCGACCGACGAGAAGAGGTCGTCGAGTTCCTCGAGCAGTTCCCCGTTGAGGGCGTTCATCCGCGAGGGACGGTCGAGTTCGACCTGCAGGACCTCGTCCTCGAGCGTGACGTTCAGGTTGTGGTAGGCGTCGAGGTCGCCGTCGTCCCCGTCGTACTCGTAGAACCCTTCGCCGGCGTCCTCGCCGGTCTTGCCCTCCTCGACGAGTCGCTCGAGGTACGGGTGGGGTTCGAACCGGTCGGATCCGGTCCCCGCGTGGAGGGTCTCGAGTTTCTCGAGCACCTCGTCGAGGCCGATCTTGTCTGCGCGGCGGCAGATCCCCTCGGGGAAGCCCAGCCCCAGTTGGACGCCGGTGTCGACCTCCTCGGGCGTGGCGACGTCCTCGCCGACGAGGAACGCGGCGCGGTTGATCATCCGGGCCTCGACGCGGAGCCAGTCGAAGTCGTCCACGTCGTCGGGGCCGTAGTCGGCACCGTCGCCGTCCTCGTAGTCGTAGAAGCCCTTGCCGGTCTTCTGGCCGAGCTCCTCGTTCTCGACTTTCTCCTCGGTGATCGGCGGGATCGGTCGGCCGCCTTCCTTCCGGACGTGGTAGCCGACGTCGATGCCGGTGAGGTCCGAGAGTTCGAACGGTCCCATCGGATACCCCCGCTCGTGGACCATCGTCGCGTCGGCCTCTCGGATCGTCGTCTCGTCGTTCGAGACCATCCAGGCCGGTTCGTCGTTGAACGGCCCGACGATGGTGTTGACGACGAAGCCGCGGACGTCCTTGCGGACGTAGATGGGCGTCTTGCCGACGGATTCGACCCACTCGTAGCCCGCTTCGGCCGCCTCGTCGCCCGTTTCCTCGCCGTAGATGACCTCGACCAGGTCCATCTTCACCGGCGGATTGAAAAAGTGCAGGCCGAGCACGCGCTCGGGCGTGTCGACGGCCTCCGCGATGTCCGTGATCGGCAGACTCGAGGTGTTGGTCGCCAGCAGCGTGTCGCCGGTCGTGTACTCCTCGAGGTCGCTGAAGATGTCGTGTTTCAGTTCGAGGTCCTCGGGCGCGGCCTCGATGACGAGGTCGGCGTCCCTGACGGCCTCCTCGAGGTCGGTGGTCGTCTCGATACGATCGAGGACGTCGTCGGCGGACTCCTCGATTAGCTCTTTCTCCTCGAGTTTCCGGAGGCTCCACTCGATGTCCTGGTAGCCGTCCGCGACGAGGTCCTCCTCGATGTCCCGCATCGTGACCTCGTAGCCGCCCATGGCGGTGACTTCGGTGATCCCGTGTCCCATGTTGCCCGCGCCCAGAACCGCGACGCGGTCGATGCTGTCGAGTGACATACCCGGGTGAACAACCAGGATGGTCTTAATACCACCGACACGAATTAGCAATGTTAAGTGAGTTGTGTTCGGTTGTTCAGGTCGTACGGCGTTTCGGGCTGTGAGAAAGCGCCGGTAATGGTCGGTCCGTGTACGCTGGTACCTGGATCACCGAAACAGGTTTGCGGTCGCAACGGGAATGTGTCGTTATGAGTGGCCGAACCGACGCCACTGCTATCGATCGCGACGCGGTCGAGCGCGTTCTTCGGGACCAGCCCGTCCGCCTCGCGGTGCTTTTCGGGTCCGCCGTAGATGGCCACACGCATCCACACAGTGATATCGACATCGCTGTCGAATTCGACCGATCGGTCGACGAGGTCGGCGAGGCTCGACTCACCCTGGCCACCGCCCTCTCGACGACGCTCGAGCGAAACGATATCGACCTCTCCGTTCTTTCCGATCTCGATCCTCGAGTCGGGTACGACGCGACGACCAACGGGATCATCCTCGTCGGCTCGTCGGATCGCCTGCTGGATCACCGCGATCGATTCGAGCGCGAACTCGGCGAACGAAACGATGCGTCCCCGGGAGATCGGTTCGACGCCGTTCTCGAACGGATCGACGCCCATCTCGAGGGATAGCATGACCGATCGGTCGATCCGCGTCGACCGGATCGTCGATATCGCGGAGTACATCGAGGAGTATCTCGCGGTTCTGTCGTCGAAGCAAGCGGTCGATTTCGACGCGTACGTCGCCGATCGGGAACTTCGAGATGTCGTCGAACGCCGGTTCGAAACGATGACGCAGGCGTGTCTCGATATCGCCCGGATACTGCTCGTCGACCTCGAGTACTCGGTTCCCGAGTCGGAACGACGAAATCGTCTTCGAGGCGCTGCAAGACCTTTCGCGCTACCGTGACTTTCTGGTCGACGTATACAACTTTCTCGAGAGCGAAGGAGTACTGTGACGCAACCGGAAGGAACTGTGTCGTCCTGAACCGGATGTCGGCTCCTACAGCGGTTCGTCGCCCTCGATGATCCGTTTCGCCCGCGCGGCCAACGCCGGCACCCGATCCCGCATCTTCGGGTACAGCGGGTTGTCGGCGTTGCCCTCGAGGTGCCGGCGGAAGAACATCTCGCCCAGCCCCGCCAGCTTGTAGACCGCGAGCGTGCGGTAGAACCGCTCGCGTTCGAACTCGAGGCCGGTCAACTCCTCCCAGCGGGAGACGAGTTCGACGCGGGTGGGATACCCCTCGCGTTCCATGAACTGGGTCACGAGTTCCGGCAGTTCGGGGTCGGGGTCCTTGGCGTCGCGCCAGTAGGAGAGCATCCAGCCCAGATCGGCCCGGGGATCGCCGAGCGTGGCCATCTCCCAGTCGAAGACGGCGTTCAGTTCCGGCGGCGTCCCGGGCGCGAACATGACGTTGTCGAGTTTGTAGTCGCCGTGGACGAGCGTGTGCGGGTGGTCCTCTGGGACGTTCTCCCGGAGCCAGTCGCCGACCTCGTGGAGGTCCGGCACCTCCCGTTCGTCCTCGGTGACCTCGAAGGCCCACGACAGCTGTTTGCCCCAGCGGTCGACCTGGCGCTGCGTGTACCCCTCGGGGCGACCGAACTCGCCGAGACCGATCTCCTCGTAGTCGAGGCGGTGGATCTTCGCGAGCGTGTCGACCAGTTGTTCGCCGATGCGTTCGCGGTGGGCGGGGTCGGCGAACCGGTCGGGTTCCGCCTCCCGGAGCACGTCGCCCTCGAGCCGACCCATCACGTAGAAGTCGCTGCCGATGACGTCGTGGTCCTCACACGCGAGAACGGGGTCGGGGACGGGCACGTCGGTGTCCGCGACCGCGTTCATCACGGTGTACTCCCGAATGACGTCGTGGGCCGTGTCGGCGGTCTCGCCCGGCGGCGGCCGACGGACGACCAGTTCGCGGTCGCCCCACGTGACGAACAGCGTCTCGTTCGAGTGCCCTTCCTCGTGACGGCGCACGTCGTAGTCGTCGGCCTCGCCGAGTTCGTCCTCGAGGTACGCGGCCAGCGCGTCCTCGTCGACGAGACGGTCGTAGTAGTCGTCGCTCATGCGTGTTCCCCGTTGGCTCGGACGGAGTCTGTCGAATCGTCGTCTCGACGCCGGTTCACAGCAGCCATGATCACGTACGCTATCGCTAGCTGCTGCTTAACGAAAGTATTTTCGAACTGGCAGTATCTTTACAATGTTGGAGTAAAGCGCCGCAGGAGCCGGGAAAACGGGACCTCGTCGCGACGGTGTCGGACGGTGACTGGTCTGGGCAGTCGGAACTGCCGCTTTCACCCCGAATGCCGTCGCGTGTGCCGTCCGGTCGGTTCACTCCTCGTCGCGTTCCGGCGCTTCCAGCCAGTCGCGGACGATCGAGTCGAGACTCGCACGAGCAGTCTCGGCCACGTCGTCCCGCTGGAGGGTTACCTGGTAGATCCGCGCGCCGTTGATGGCCGTCAACACGAGCGTCGCGACGTGTTCGGGATCGACGTCGCGGAACAGGCCCTGTTCGATGCCGTCCTCGACGATGGCGATCACCGTCGCCTCGACGGTCTCGTAGTTTCGCTCCCACTGTCGCCGGAACTCGGCGTTGTGCGGCGCTTCCGATCGGATCTCGAGCATCGCCGTCGTGAGTTCCCACTGGTCGACCTCGGTCCGTTCCGGGGGACCGAACAGCAGTCGATCGATCAGTGCCTCGAGGCGCTCGTCCGGCGGGACCGTCTCGTCGACGACGATGCTCCGCTCGAACGCGTCGAGCAGGTACTCGAGGAACGCGACCAGCAGCCCCTCCTTGGTGTCGTAGTGGTAGTGCAGGACGCCTTTCGTCTTGTCGAACTCGTCGGCGATCGCCTGCATCGTCAGGTTCGTGTAGCCGTGGTTGCACAGCGCCCGGTAGGTCGCCTGCATGATCGCTTCCTCGGTGTCCGCGGGCTCCCCGTCGCCGTGTAGCCCCATGCTAGTTCGTCCGTCGGAAAACCGCGGGAAAAGGGTTTGGATAGCGGCCGTCGTCGCTTACTGACTCGGTCGCTCGTCGTCGACGACGGCAAGGATCTCCTCGGGCGAGTCGATCCGGTAGCCGACGGCGGGGCCGTCCTCGGCCCCGAAGGCGACGCCGTGCATTCCCATCTCGTCGGCCCCCTTCACGTCGTGATCGTAGCGATCGCCGATCATCAGCGAGCGACCGGGATCGACGCCCGCTTTCTCGAGGGCGGTCTCGAAGATCGCGGGATCGGGTTTCGTCCGGCCGACTTCCTCGGAGGTCGTGATCGAGTCGAACGCCTCGCGGACGTCGAAGGCCTCGAGCATCTCCCTGCCGGCGTCGTCGTCGACGTCGCTGATCACGCCGACGTGGAGGTCCCGCTCGGCGAGTTCCTCGATCGCCTCGACGGCCCCCGGGATCGGCCGGATCGACGACTGGACGTGCTCGTCGAACGTCGGTTTCCACGCCTCTTCCGGGAGAGATTCGCCGACGATGGCTTCGACGCCCCTCGCGTAGCCCTCGCGGGCCGATCGGAACTCCGTGCCGTCGCGCTCGCGGAAGTAGTCCCCGACCGCGGTCCGCCACGTCTCGACGGCCTCGTCGACGTCCACCTCGAGGTCGTACTCGGCGACGAGGTCCGCGACGAACGCCGCGTGGGCCGACTGGACGGACTCCAGATCGAGGATGACGCCGCCGATGTCCCAGAAGACGGCCTCCCACGGGCTCGAGTCCGCGTCCGCTTCGTCGGCTCCGTCGCTGCGGTCGGCGTTCATCGGCGACTCACCCGCTCGTATCGACGACTCTTCGCGACGCGCTGTGGTCGATCGCTGGCGATTCCTCCCGTCGCCTCCCGTGTGCCTCGAGCAGTCATGGCTGTCTCGTCGTCCGGCGTCCGGCCGGCGTACTCGGTGCCCATCTCTCGTGGAGGTTACTTGAAAGGTCCGTTCCGCGGGGCCGGCGGCGGACGCTCACTCGAACTCGGGGTCGCGATCCTCGAGGAACGCGGTCATTCCCTCGCGCTGGTCCGGCGTCCCGAAACAGCCCGCGAACGCCCGTTGCTCGTACTCCAGCGCGGCCGCCTGCGATCCCTCGAGCCCCTGGTTGATCGCCGCTTTCGCCGCCCGGAGCGCGAAGGCGGGCTGGGCCGCGAGGCGCTCGGCGAGGTCGAATGCGACGGCCTCGAGGTCGTCATCGGCGACCACCTCGCCGACGAGTCCCGCTTCGGCGGCGCTCTCGGCGTCCAGTCGCTCGCCGAGGTAGATCATCCGCCGGGCCGTCTCGTCGCCGACGAGGCGCGGAAGCCGCTGGGTCGCGCCCCAGCCCGGAATGATCCCGAGGTCGATCTCCGTGTTGCCGATCACCGCCGACTCGCTCGCGATCCGCAGGTCGCAGGCCAGCGCCATCTCACAGCCGCCGCCGAAGGCGTAGCCGTTGACCGCCGCGATCGTCGGCGCGGGGAACGACTCGAGGGCGTCGGCGACCGCGTGACCGAGCGTGCCCCACTCCTGGGCCTCCGCGACCGAGAGGTCCTGCATGTACGCGATGTCCGCGCCCGCGATGAACGCGTCGTCGCCGGCACCCGTGATGGATCAACGCGCGGGCGTCCTCGGCTTCGGCCTCCCCGAGCGCGTCGGCCATCGCCTCGAGCGTCTCCACGTTCAACGCGTTCAGTGCGTCCGGTCGATCCACGGTCAGCGTCGCGACGTCGCCATCGAACTCGAGCGAGACGGTATCACCTGGCATGGGGCCTTCTTCCACGTCGAGACCAAAGGTGTTGGGTCAGGCGAGAACTCGAGAACGAGGGATAGCCGATCGGCTGTTCGCCGGAGAAGACGGGTCCGCGATCAGGCCAGCAGTTGCTGTGCGATGGTGTTCCGGAGCACTTCGCTGGTGCCCTCGTAGATCTCGTTGAGTTTGGCGTCGCGGTAGAAGCGCTCGGCGGCGAAGTCCTTCGTGTAGCCGTAGCCGCCGTGGATCTGGATTCCCTCGTTGGCGACCTCGCGGGAGATCTCGCTGGCGTAGAGTTTCGCCTGGGCGGCCTCCTTGACGAAGTTCTCGCCGCGCATCTTCCTGTCGGCGGCGTCGTGCATCAGCAGGCGCGCGGCGCGGATCTTCGTGTCCATGTCGGCCAGTTTGTGCTGGATCGACTGGAACTCGGCGATGGGCTGGTCGAACTGCTCGCGGTCCTTGCTGTACTGGAGCGCCTCGTCGAGGGCGGCCTGCGCGATGCCGATCGATCGGGCGGCGATCGTAATGCGACCGCCGTTCAGGGTCTTCAGCGCCTGGATGAAGCCGTCGCCCTCCTCGCCGAGCAGGCGGTCCTCGGGGAGCCAGAGGTCGTCGAAGCGGAGTTCGGCGGTCGGACAGCCCTTGTCGCCGAGTTTGTCCTCCGTCCCCTCGACGATGAAGCCGTCGTCCTCCTCGGGGCGGACGACGAACGAGGAGATGCCGTCCCGCCCGGCGTCCGGGTCCGTCTTCGCGAACAGGGTGACGGTGTCCGCGACCGACCCGTTGGAGATCCACAGTTTGCCGCCGTTTACCCGGTAGCCGTCGCCGTCCCGAGAAGCGGTCGTCTCCATCGAGGGCACGTCGCTGCCGGCACCGGCCTCCGAGAGGGCGAACGCGCCGATGTCCTCACCCTCGGCCAGCGGCGTCAGGAACCGTTCCTTCTGTCGCTCGTCGCCGAACTCGTAGAGCATGTTACCCGCCAGTGAGATGTGGGCCGCGACGATCGTCCCCAGGCCGCCCGACCCGCGAGCGATCTCCTCTAAGGCGGCCGGATACGCGTGGTAGTCGAGGCCGGCCCCACCGTACTCCTCGGGGAACGGCATCCCCATCAGTCCCAACTCGGCGAGTTCGTCGACCAGGTCGTGTGGGAACTCGTCCGTCTCGTCGATTTCGTCGGCGACGGGGACGACCTCCTCGTCGACGAACTCCGCGACGGTCTCGGTGATCTGTCGCTGCTCGTCCGTGAGACGGAAATCCATGGGACTAGCTTGGACGATTTCGCATATAGGTGTTCCTCCATCCTCCCGCAGTCGGCCAGTTTTCCACTCCTCGTCGGTTGACTGGCGTTTCTCGCGACGGCGCGTCGCCACACATATTTATTAACAATTGCTTCGAACACGTCTGTGTAGCATAACAATGGTAACTTCCGACTTCGACTCCTCGAGTGAGGACGTATGAGCACCGAGCAGTTCAGCGTCGATGGCGACGTCGCCATCGTCACCGGTTCCTCGAGCGGCATCGGACGCGGTATCGCGGAACGGTTCGCCGAGGACGGCGTCGACGTCGTGGTCTGTTCGCGCGAACAGGACAACGTCGACCCCGTCGCGGATGAGATCAACGACAGCGACGCCGACGGCGAGGCGCTGGCGGTCGAGTGTGACGTCACCGACCGCGAGGCCGTCGACGCGCTCGTCGAGGCGACCGTCGAGCAGTTCGGTGGCGTCGACGTGCTGGTCAACAACGCCGGCGCGTCGTTCATGGCCGAGTTCGACGACATCTCCGAGAACGGCTGGAAGACCATCGTCGACATCAACCTCCACGGTACCTACAACTGCGTGCAGGCGGCCGCCGACCACCTCAAGGACGGCGGCGGCTCGGTGATCAACTTCGCCAGCGTCGCCGGCCAGCGCGGGTCGCCGCTGATGAGCCACTACGGCGCGGCCAAGGCCGCGGTCATCAACTTCACGACGACGCTGTCCTACGAGTGGGCAGAGGACGACGTCCGCGTCAACTGCATCGCGCCGGGGTTCGTCGCCACGCCGGGCGTCGAGAGCCAGATGGGCGTCTCCGCGGACAACATCGACCGGGAGGAGGTCGCCCGCCGCATCGGGACCGTCGAGGAGATCGCCGACGTCACCCAGTTCCTCGCCAGCCCCGCCGCCTCGTACCTCGTCGGCGAGACCATCACGGTCCAGGGCGTCCCCCAGATCAGCGAGGAACACGACGTCTAAGCGATCGCGCCGCATCGGTTCCGATCAGTCCTCGTCGATCCACTTCTCGCCCCATACGGCGATTTCGTCGAACGCCGTGAGCAGTTCCTCCCCCTTCCGGGTCAGCGAGTAGTAGACCGCGACCGGGCTCTCCTCCTCGACCCGCCGGTCGACGTAGCCGTGTTCCTCGAGGTCCTCGAGGACGCGCGAGAGGGTCTGGGCGTTCGCACCGGTCGCGCGCTTGAGTTCGTTGAACCGCAACTCGCCCTCCCGGAGGACGTGGATGACCGTCAGCCGCCACCGGGAACCGACCTCCTCGAGCGTCTCGATCACCGGGCAGTCCTCGTACTTCGCCTCCAGATCCGATCCTGATGACGTCGACGTCACGTGGTCATGCCGACGTTCGCTGAACTATATGACGGTCACGATTCAACACCAGGTATGACGATGTAACCACCGTCGTTCGGGGCGGGTGCGCGAGAGCGCGGCCGCCTTGACGAACGGGTCGTCGAAGCCAGTATCGAAGCCGACCGACTGACGATAGATCTCACCATGAAGGTACTCCTACTCGGTGCGAGCGGACGAATCGGCCGACGAATCGCGACGGAACTGCTCGAGCGCGGACACGCGGTGACCGGCGTCTCCCGCAGCGGAGAGGTCGACGGAATCGACGACCCCGACTTCGAGGCGGTCGCCGGCGACGCAACGGACGCAGACGGGGTCGCCGACCTAGCCGCGGGCCACGACGCGGTCGCCTCGGCGCTGGGTCCCTCCAAGGACGAGGATCCCGACGTCCTCCCGGAGATGGCCGAGGCGGTCGTCGAGGGCCTGCGGGAGGCCGGCGTCGACCGCCTCGTCTGGACGGGCGGCGCTGGCGGCCTGCACGTCGACGAGGACACGCTGCTCATCGAGACCGACGACTTCCCCGAGGCGTTCGAACCGGTCGCCAGCGCGGCCCTCGACGCGCTCGAGGCCTTCCGCGAGGCGGAGGACGTCCGGTGGAGCTACGTCGCGCCGGCCGCCATGATCGAACCCGGCGAGCGGACCGGCGAGTACCGGACCGCCGAGGGCGAACTCGTCGTCGACGAGGACGGCGAGAGCTACGTCTCGATGGAGGACTTCGCCATCGCGTTCGTCGACGAACTCGAGGACGGCGAGGCGATCCACTCGCGACTCGGCGTCGGCTACTGACGATCCGGCGATGCGTTCCGTTTTCTGACGGCGGCGTGCGTAAACGGGAGTGATCGAGCGATCGGTTCCCATACACCCAAATGGATTGGCGTATTTTCTGCGAGGTGATGACTGACAGAGAGGTTCACCTTCCGGTCGCCGCACAGCCGACGGTCGACGCGCTGGTCGACTACGCCCAGACCGCCGAAGAACTGGGCTACGACTGCGCCTGGCTCCCCGAGACCTGGGGTCGGGACGCGGTGACCGTCCTGACCTCGATCGCCGAGCACACCGACTCGATCGACCTCGGGCCGAGCATCGTCAACACCTACTCGCGCTCGCCGGCGCTGCTGGGTCAGACCGCCGCCACCCTCCAGGAGGTCTCCGACGGCCGGTTCCGGCTCGGAATCGGCCCGAGCGGTCCCATCGTGATCGAGAACTGGCACGGCCGGGAGTACGGCAATCCTCTCCGGCGAACCCGCGAGACCGTCGATATCGTTCGGCAGGTCCTCTCGGGCGAGGAGGTCGAGTACGACGGCGAGAACTTCTCGCTGTCGGGCTTCCGGCTCCGCTGTGAGCCGCCGGAACCGATGCCGCCGATCGAAGTCACCGGCATGGGTCCCAAGGCGGTCGAACTCGCCGGCCGGTTCGCGGACGGCTGGCACGGCATCATGCTCACTCCCGACGGTGCCCGCGACCGTCTCGAGGACATCGAACGCGGTGCCGAACTGGGCGACCGCGATCCGGAGGACGTCTCGGTCCGTGTCGGCGTCACGGCCTGCGTCCTCGAGGACGCCGAGCGCGCCCGCGAACTCGCCCGCCAGCACACTGCCTTCTACATCGGCGGCATGGGCACCTTCTACCGGGACGCCCTCGAGCGACAGGGCTACGACGAGGCCGTCGACGTCCACGAGGCCTGGCAGGAGGGCGACCGGGAACGCGCCCTCGAGTTGATCGGCGACGACCTGCTCGATCAGCTCTGTGCGGCCGGCGACCTCGAGACGGCTCGCGAGAGCATGGAGCGCTACGAGGCCGTCGACGGCATCGACGCGGTCTGGGTCAGTTTCCCGCGCGGAGCCAACGAGGAGCAGATCCGCGAGACGATGACCGCGCTGGCACCCGACGACGAGTAGCCCCGAAACACAGTCGAGCGTCGGCCGGGCGGCTTCCATTCGAACCCAGCGACTAGTAGATACCCACCAACTGAGGGACCGTCCTGCTATCGTGGACTCGAGGAGTGACCACGGTGCTCACGTCTCACTCCGTTCACCGTTCGCTAGCCGAGGGATTCGCTCCGCTCATCCCTCGCACTCCCCAGCCGACTCGTTCGGTCGCTCCGCTCCCTCACTCGTCCACTGGAAGACGCAAGCGTCTTCCAACCTGCTGAAAAATCGGAGATTTTCCGCATCACGAGACGGCGAAGCCGTCTCGAACGACTTCACTCACTCCGTTCGTGAAGACCTCGCGCGGTTTCGTCGATCGGCCTCGCAATCTCTCGGCCGATCGACAGCGCACGCCACTGCCACTGAGCAGGAATTCGGTAGTAGCTGGTTCGGATCGATCCAAACCGACCCGTTTTTACTCGAATCCATCGAAGGGTCGGCCGTGCGGACGTTCTCCGAATCGTACCTCGAGCGAACCCGCGAAGGGATGTGGGACGACTCCCGGGAGGCCCTCGAGCCGCTGTCGCTCGGGGATCGCGAGCGAATCCTCGACGTCGGCTGTGGGACCGGCGAGTTGAGCCGCGTCTTGGACGCCGAGTCGCCGGGCGAGGTGCTCGGCTGCGACGCTGACCCGGAACTGCTCGCGGCTGCTCGCGAGCACGTCCCCGTCGTCGCTGGCGACGCGCTGTCGTTGCCGTTCGCCGACGACGCGTTCGATCTGGTGGTCTGTCAGGCGCTGTTGATCAACCTGCCCGACCCGGGCGAGGCCGTCGCTGAGTTCGCCCGCGTCTCGCGGGACCTCGTGGCCGCGGTCGAACCGAACAACGCCGCCGTCGAGGTCGACTCGAGCGTCGAGAGCGAGGATCGCCTCGAGCGCCGCGCCCGGGAGGCCTACCTCGAGGGCGTCGACACGGACGTCGCCCTCGGAGCCGACGCGGCCGACGCGTTCGACGCGGCGGGACTCGAGGTGCTCGAGACGCGACGGTACGATCACGTGCGGACGGTCGAACCGCCCTACAGCGAGGCCGCGCTGCTGGCCGCGCGGCGCAAAGCCGTCGGCTCCGGGCTGGCCGACGACCGGGAGACGATGCTCGCCGGGTCGATGGACCCCGCGGAGTACGACGACCTCCGGGGCGCGTGGCGCGAGATGGGCCGTGACGTGGTCGATCAGATGGAAGAGCGCGCGTACAGGCGGTCCGAGACGGTCCCGTTTTTCGTCACCGTCGGTCGGCTTCCGGAGTCGACGCGCTGACGTCCGTTTCGCGCCGTCGGCTGCGCCGTTCGTCGCTGTCGGCGCGGCGCTCGAGCGCCCGCCGTCGGGACTGAACCGTCGGGCTGCCGATTGCACGAAGGGCAACGCACTTACCCGCTGGCTCCCCAGTTCCGGTATGAGCATCGCCACTGAACCGCCCGAGGAGGCGCTGGCGTCCGTGGTCGTCGTCGACTACGGCCTGGGCAACTTGCGCAGCGTCACCCGCGGGCTCGAGCGGGCCGGCGCGGCCGTCGAGATCACCGACGATCCGGACGCCTTCGCCGCGGCCGACGGCGTCGTCCTGCCGGGCGTCGGCGCGTTCCGTGAGGGCGTCGAGAACGCCGCCCCCATCCGCGAGGACCTGCTCGCGGTCGCCGAACGCGACCAGCCGCTGTTCGGTATCTGCCTCGGCATGCAGATGTTACTGACCGACAGCGAGGAGGGAACGACCGACGGCGAGTCGGCCGTCGAGGGACTGGACCTCATCCCGGGCACGAACGTCCGCTTCGCCGAGGGCCAGAAGGTCCCCCACATGGGCTGGAACGAACTCGAGGTCGAGCGCGACCACCCGCTCGTGGAGGGTATCGACGGGGAGTACGCCTACTTCGTCCACTCCTACTACGCGGTTCCCGACGACGGCTTCGCGACGGTCGCGAGCACCGACTACGGCCGTGAGTTCCCGTCGATCGTCGCCAACGACGCCGGCAACGTCTTCGGCACGCAGTTCCACCCCGAGAAGAGCGGCGAGACGGGGCTGCGCATTCTGCGGAACTTCGTCGAGATCTGTAGTGAACAGTAGTTGGACCGCGAACGACCAGTGGGAGTGAGCGGTGCTTTTTGGTCCGGGTTTTTGCCGCGAGCGGTCGGCGTTGCCGACCCGAGCGGCAAAAAGGTGGGCGCGTGAGACGGGGCTGCGCAGTCTGCGGAACGTCGTCGAGATCTGCGCGGAACAGTAGCTCTGCGCGGACGCCCGACGCCACCTGCTGCACCGACAGATACCGACGCCCACTCGAGATTCCGCGACTCGTCGCGCCAGGGATCGATTTACGCGGAATCCTCGCGATCGACTACGTATGTCCACACTTATTACCCGTCCGACACGTAGTGCGGGGTATGTCCGAGTACGAACGGCGGATCAGCCTCGCGCTGGGGGTGGTGCTTTTCGGGTTGCTCGTAGCGATGGCCGTGCTCGGGGACGTCGACCCGGCCGCGCTCTCGTTGGCGGAAGGTGTCGGCGCGGCGGCGATCGCGACCGGCGCGGTCGCGTTCCTGCTAGCCGGCCTGCGAGAGCGGGTCGTCGTCGCCGGCCGGACGCTCGAGTGGTGGCAGTTCCACGCCGTGGGCTTCGTCGCCTTGGGCGTCTACATGGCGGCCTCCGGCGTCGCCGACGGCTCGGTGTCAAGGCTGGACGCGCTGAACGTCGTCGCCGGCCTCGCCTTCGCGGCGACCGGGGGCTTCAGACTCCGGTCCGGCCCGCAGACGACCGATCGAGAGCCGTCGATGCGGGAGGTGGCCGTGACGGTCGTCGGCACGATGGTCGTGGTCCTCCTCGTGACGATCGCGATGCTGTGGTTCCCTGCCTGACCCTCTCGTGGCTCACTCGTCGGTCGTCACTTCGAGGAAGACGTCCTCGAGCGTCGAGTCCGCGCCGTGCTCGAGTCGCTCGATCAACTCGTCTGGCGGACCGGATTCGACGAGCGTCCCGTCGTAGAGGATGCCGACCTCGGTCGCAACCTGCTCGACGACCGGAAGGACGTGCGTCGAGAGGAAGACGGTCGTGCCCTCGTCGGCCAGCTCGGTCAGCACTTCGCGGACCGTCCGCGTGGCTCGCGGGTCGAGGCCGCCGGTCGGTTCGTCGAGGAAGACCACGTCGGGGTCGTGCATGATCGCCTGGATCAGCCCCGTCTTCTGACGCATCCCCTTCGAGTAGGTGACGATCCGGTCGTCGGCGTCGTCGGCGAGGTCGAACCGCTCGAGCAGGGCGTCGATCCGGTCGTCGATCGCTGCGGGGTCCATCCCGCGGAGGCCGCCGTGGTACTCGAGTTGCTCGCGGGCGGTGAGTTCCTCGTGGATCGGCGGCGACTCGGGGAGGTAGCCGATGTGGTCGACGAGGCGCTCGCGGTCGGTGATCGGGACGCCGGCGACGCGACCCGCTCCCTCGGTCGGCGGGGTCAGGGACGCCAGCATCCGGATCGTGGTCGTCTTCCCCGCGCCGTTCGGCCCGAGGAACCCGTAGATGGTCCCGGCGTCGATCTCGAGGTCCAGGCCGTCGACGGCCGTCGTCGAGCCGTACCGTTTCGTTAGCCCGCGCGCGACGATCGCGGGATCGTTCGCGGCCGGGGGGTTGTCGGCGTCCCTCTCGAGGGAGTCGGCGTCCGTCGATTCGGTCCCGGTCGATCGGCTCTCGGTTCGGTCGGCGGTCGTCTCGGTGGGTGATCGGTCGGTCATCGGTGGTCAGTCCAGTGTTATCGCGCGAAACCGTCCGACGGCGATCCGGAACGCGATCGCGGCGACGGCGGTCGCCAGCAGGATCGTCGCCAGCAGGGAGCCGAGTCGGACGACGCCCGTCGGGACGGCGCTCGTCGCCGGGTGGTCGTAGACGAGCGGACTGTTCCCGGCCATCGCGGGGAGACAGACGAGCGTGACGATCGCGAAGGTCTTGGCCAGCCGCAGGAACGACGCCAGTCCAGGTTCGCCGTAGGTGGGAATGCTCGTGAAGAAAAACGGCATCGGAACGAGGTCGTCGCGATCGACGTTCGTGTCGATCGCCGCCGTCACGGCGGCGGTACACGCACAGACGGCGATCCCGACCAGGGCGACCCCGATCGTCGCTGCGATGCCCACGGAGCCGTACAGCCCCAGTGGGACGATCACGATCGCGACCAGCGGAACGCCGGCGATCAGCGCGGCCAGCACCAGCCCGCCGACGAACTGCCGCCCGTCGACGGTCGTCACGAGCATCGGCAGCGTCCGGTACTCGACCGCGAGCGGGTCGGTAGCGAACGCGATGCCCGCGGCCATCCCGAGGACGATCGCGACGAGCAGGAAGACCGCACCGCCGCCCAGCAGGAACGTCGGCATGAGGACCACGCCGAGGATCAACACCACGTAGCCCGTCATCAGCAGTCCCCGCGGGACCCGCCGCTCGAGCAGCAGCCGTTCGCGGACGACGGTGAGGACGGGGCGGGGGAGCCGACCGCCGAAGACGCGCTCCAGCGGGCCGTCGCCGACGACCGATCGCGAGACGGACGGGCGACTCGAGCTCGCGGGCTCGGTCTCCCAGATCCGGCGGACGACGGCACTCGTCGCCCCGACCAGGACGGGAATCGCGAGCAGCGTGGCGAGTGCGGCCACACCCCTGGTGGGAGCACCGATCGATCCGCCGACGAGCGCGAGGTCGCCGAACCAGGCCACGGGCTGGACGCCGATCAAGGCGAGGAGGCCGGCGAACGAGAGCGACGTCTCCCGGGCGACATACTGGACGAGAAACCAGCCGACGACCAGCGGGAGCCACCCGAACACGATGAGCAGGTCTCGGAGGACCCGTCCGCGAGAGAGTCGCATCCCCACGAGGCGGGCGACGAGGCGGCCCAGGGTGCCGACGGTCACCGCGAGGCTCGCAACGCCCGCGATCGCCAGCAGCGCCGTCACCGCCACGCCGGCCGATCGAAGGCCGAGCCCGGCCCCGATCGCAGCGCCGAGCGTCGGGAGCGCCAGCATCACCGCGACGCGGGCGAAGACGAACAGCGCCAGCCCGAGCGCCGCGGCCCTCGCCGGCACCGTGGTCAACAGGAACTCCGGGTTCAACCGTTCGAATCGCTCGTGGGTTACGTTCGCGCTGCGCCACGCCACCGCGACGAAGAGGAGGGTCGCGAGCAGGCCGACGTCGTCCGCCAGCGCCGGCCTCGAGGCGACGGCGCGGCCGCCCGCGAACGCGCCGGCCCCGAGCGCGACGGCGACAGTCAGGAGAGCGATCGTGAACAGGCGGTCGCTCCAGCGACCGCCGCGCTCGCGTCGGTGGCGTCGCCACTCGACGCGTGCGATCCGGACGCCGTCACGAATCGTCGTACCGTCCATTGGGTTCCGGTCGTCAGGGGTGCGATCGGATTCCGGTTCGTCGACTGCGCGTTCGTCGGCGGCCGGTAACAATCTTGTCGTTCGGCTGTCGTATCGTCGCGGAACGGGTACGGCCCCGAACCGCGGACTTTTCTCGGTATCGGCCCAACGAGGTGATATGAGCGACCTGCGCCTCGACGCGACCCAGCTCGATCGCTACTCGAGACACGTCATCATGGACGAGATCGGTCCCGAGGGGCAAAAGCGGCTGCTCGAGGGGTCGGTGCTGGTCGTCGGCGCGGGTGGACTGGGCTCGCCGGCGATCCAGTACCTGGCGGCGGCGGGCGTCGGGCGACTGGGCATCGTCGACGACGACGCCGTCGAACGGTCGAATCTGCAGCGCCAGATTGTCCACGCGGACGGCGACGTCGGCCGCCCCAAGGTCGAGAGCGCGGCCGACTACGTGGCCGCGCTCAACCCGGACGTCGACGTCGAGACCCACGAGATCCGGCTCACCGCGGAGAACGTGGCCGACCTCGTCGACGGCTACGACGTCGTCCTCGACGCCAGCGACAACTTCGCGACCCGGTACCTCCTGAACGACCACTGCGTGCTCTCGGGGACGCCGCTCTCCCACGGCGCGATCTACCGCTTCGAGGGGCAGGTGACGACGTTCACGAACGACCGAAATTCGGACGACGCGACCGTGGCAGACGACGGAGACGCGCCCTGCTACCGCTGTATCTTTCCCGAGGCCCCCGAACCCGGCACCGTTCCCGACTGCGCGACCACCGGCGTGCTCGGCGTCCTCCCCGGCACCGTCGGCTGTCTCCAGGCCACCGAGGTCGTCAAGTACCTGCTCGAGAACGGCGACCTGCTCGAGGGGCGACTCCTGATGTACGACGCGATGGAGATGAGCTTCGAGACGGTCGACGTGCGTCCGAACCCGGCCTGTCCCGTCTGCGGCGACGATCCCGAGATCGAGTCCGTCGAGGACGTCGCCTACGAGGGGACCTGCGAAATCTCGGCCGATTAGGGGCTACTGCTGAGTAGCGACTGAGCCGGTATCGATGCGTACGTGCTTCACTTTAATACTGGCGCGTGCTGTCGGGTAGCCGAGTGCCACGAGGCTGCCCGACGAAGCCGCGCGAGGGATGAGGACCACAGCGACCGCTGCGGCGCAGAGCGCCGCGAGGGAGCGAGGACCGCAATCGGTTGGGGAGGGCGAGGCGCGATCGAAGTGAGTGCCTCGGAAACGCGAACGGCGACCGCGAGGGATGAGCGGAGCGAATCCCTCGGTAAGCGATCGGGGAACGAAGTGAGCCGTGAGCGAGTGAGCCGTGAGCAGCGTGGTCACTCCTCGAGTCCACGATAGCAGGACGATACGTATCTTCCAACCCACGCTCTACATCCCGCGTCTGATTCCACGGTGTCTCTCTCAGCCGTCAACTCCGCAACTGCCCGCCGTCGACCGGGATCGACGCGCCGGTGACGTAACTCGCGCGCTCGCTGGCGAGAACCGCCACGACGTCCCCCAGCTCCTCGGGGTGACCGAGCCGGTTCATCGGAATCTCGCTCGTCAGCGCCGCGAGCGCCGCCTCCCGGCTCTCGTAGCGCCCCTCCTCGAGTCGCGCGTCGACGAGGTCCTCGATGCGGCCCGTCTCGATCGTTCCCGGGAGGACCGTGTTCGCCCGGATCTCCGGCGCGAACTCGCGCGCGATCGTCTTCACGAGTCCCTCGACGGCCCGCCGGACGGCGTTGGACAGCACGAGGCCGTCCGTGACCTCCCGCACCGTCCGCGAGGTGATCGCCGTGATCGTCCCCTGGTCGGACTCGAGCAGGTGGCGATGGGCCCGTTCGAGCGTCCAGACGACGCTCATCACCAGCAGGTCGTAGGCCCGGTACCACTCCCGTTCGTCCGTCTCGAGGAAGGTCGCACGTGGTGGGCCGCCGGCCGACGTGACGACGTGATCGAGACCGCCGAACGTTTCGACCGTCTCGTCGACGAGGCGGGCGACGTCGTCCGGGTCCGTGACGTCGGCCCGGACGGCGAGGACGTCGCCACCCCCCGTCGCCGCCAGGTCCTCGCGAGCGTCGGCGAGGCGCTCCGCGTCGCGGCCACAGATCGCCACGTTCGCATCCGCTTCGGCCAGCGCCGTCGCACTCGCCAGACCGAGGCCCCGCGAGGAGGCCGTTACCAGTGCCGCACTGTCGTCGAGGCCGAGATCCATGGCCGCTTCGACCACGCGAAGGGGCAAAGCCCTCGGGGACGCTCCCTCGAGGTTTCGGAACAATTACGAACTCTCGGTGATGCCTCTGCGAGGCGTTCGTCGCCCCCTGAGGGTCTCGTCCCCGCGCTATACCTCGTTCTGGTGGCGAACGCGAACCATCCCTTCGGAGGTGACGCCGACGATCAGCGGCGTCGAAATCTGGCGGCCGGAGACGGCCGCGCCCGCGGCGTCGCTGACGACCTTCATCAGGTCCGGCGCGGAGTAATCGACCTTGACGCCGGCCTCGTCGCAGGCGTCGTAGACGAGTTCCGGGACGTCGTAGAGGTCGGTGCCGGCGGGCACACGGACCCGAACCGGGGCGCGAAGCGCCTCCGCGAACGCGACCGTTTCGCGGGCCTTCCGCAGGTTCTCGCGGGCGCTGGCCTCGACCGACGAGACGTTCGCCCGCGACGTGCCCAGCGCGTCCGCGATGTCGGCCTGTGACTCCCCGCGTTCCCGCAACGCGAGCACCTGTGCCTGTCGGTAGGTCAGCACGCTCGTCTCCGGGTCGAACCCGATCTCCTCGAGCAACTCCTCGACCTCGTCGATCACCGCGACCACCTCGTCGGCCGTCGGACTCGCGTGCACATATCGACGCCTAGGCGCAGGTGGGACCAAAGCTTCCCCGATCCCCCACAGTCGCGGCACCGACGCCCCGGCGGTACGGGCCGATCAGTACTCGAGGGGCCACCACTCGTCCTCCAGGTCCGCGAGTCGTTCGGCGACGCTGTCGGCCAGCCGATACTCGTCGCCCTCCCGGACGACCGTCCCCGCGCGTTCGAGGTGCTCGAGGTGGGCGTAGGACTCGCCGGGGCCGTGGAGGATGTGGATGCCCTCGAGGTCGCCGAAGAGGTCGGCGCTGACGGTCCAGGCGTCGCAGGGACCCAACCGGTCGAGGGCGTCGAGCACCCGGAACGCGCGTTCCTCGTGGTGGTGGATGATGTGACCCGCACGGTCGGCCGGATCGTCGATCGGGTCGCGGTGGCCCGGCCAGGCCCGGTCGTAGTCGGCGTCGACGATCCCCTGGAGTGCGCGCAGGTACCGCTCGAGCGGACCCTCGACGCGGACGTCCGCGCCACCGACGTTGGGCGTGTAGACGGGCAGGAGGGCGTCCCCCGAGAGCACCTCCCGGGAGCCGTCCGCCTCGAACGCGAAGACGGTGAGGCCCGCCGCGTGGCCGGACGCGTGGATCGCGGTCAACTCCGTGTCGCCGACCGGGAACGTCGCGCCGTCCTCGAACGGCGTTACCTCGGGCGTCGCCACGTCGACGTCCCCGCTGGCGGCCTTCTGCCGGAGCACCTCGCGACCCGCTTCGGGGATGCCCCACTCTTCGAAGTATTGCTCCTGTCGATCCCGCATCGCCGACCAGGCGTCCTCGTCGCCCTCGATCAGCGGGGCGTCAGCGGCGTGTGCGTGGACCTCGGCCCCGCTTTCGGCCTGTATCTCGCCGGCGAGGCCGGTGTGATCGTGGTGCCAGTGGGTCAGCAAGATGCGATCGACGTCCGCGAACGACAGCCCCCGGTCGTCGAGGGCCGCCTCGAGTTGTTCGCGGGTGGTCGCCATCCAGTCGCCGGTATCGACCAGCACGACCTCGTCGGCGTCGAAGAGGTAGGCGTTGTTGTCGCCCTCGAACGCCGAGTTCGACAGCGGAATGCGGTCCATGCAGTGTTGTGCCATGGAGTACAGGAAAACTCTTCCTGAACCGGAACGTCGGGACCCATTCCTCGTTCTCGACGGGTAGCGTGGCTCGAACGGCGAGAGATTCGAGAAACCGGCTCCGACAAGACCGCTCCGAGAAGACCGCTCCGACGACTGTCCGATACCGGGTTTCGTCCGACTGTCCTGGCGGCGATTACGAACCCCAGAAGTTCTCACGGCTGCCCAGGCGTTCGCGGTCCGTCGGATCGGTGTCGTCCTCGTCGGCGTCGTCCTCGTCCGACGCGTCGGCGTCGTCGTCCTCCGGCTCCATGGGCAGTCGCTCGACCTCCTCGGCGCGGGCGTGGTTGCTGTGGACCTCCGTGATCTCGACGCGGGCGCGGACTTCGGGCAGCAGGCCGTCGACCATCACGATGAAGCCGTCGTCGGTGCGGCCGACGCCAGCACCGCTCTCGTGCATGTCGACGACGTCGATGACGACCTCCTCCCCGACCTTGACCGGTTGCGTTTTCAAGTCCTCGATCGGCTGGTTGTAGTGTTGACACCACTCCTTGCCGCCGCGGTCGCCGTAGTGTTGACACCCCATTCCCGCGATCCGTTCCGAAAAACTCGGACAGTCGTCGGCCAGCGGACAGTCTGCCATACCCGTATTACCGGCGGCGGCGTTAAACCGTTTCCGTCTTCCGGATGGACCTCGAGCCCAGGGGTTCGATTCCGGCGGCCGATCTCGGAACCACCGGACGACGGGACGACGAACGATCGCAACCGTACCCGGCAAACGGTGGGTAGTTTTCCGTCGCGTGTAGATGAACTCGACCAATCTGACGGGCGGTTTCGAAACAGTTTACGGGAGGGAGGTAGCAGAGACGAACGATGAAGATACTCGTAACGGTCAAAGAAGTCGCGACCGTGGAAGACGAGTTCGAGATCGAGGGGACGTCGATCGCCGACCAGTACCTCGGTTCCGACCTCAACGAGTGGGACGACTACGCGATCGAAGAGGCCGTCCAGCTCCAGGAGGACGGCATCGCGGACGAGGTCGTCACGGTCACCATCGGCCCGGACGACTGCGAACAGACCATCCGGCAGGCCCTCGCGAAGGGTGCCGACCGCGCGGTCCGCGTCTGGGACGACGCCCTCGACGACGTCGACCTGCTCGACGTCGGCGCGAAGCGGGAGATCCTCCAGGCCGTCGTCGAGGAGGAAGACCCCGACCTCGTGTTGACCGGCGTCCAGTCCGGCGACGATAGCTGGGGTGCGACCGGCGTCGCCCTGGCCGAGGAACTCGACTACGAGTGGGCCGCCGTCGTCAACCACCTCGAGCACGACCTCGAGGAGGGCGTCGCCTCCGTCCGCCGCGAACTCGAGGGCGGCGTCGAGGAACTGACCGAGGTCGACCTCCCCGCCGTGCTCACGATCCAGACCGGGATCAACGAGCCCCGGTACGCGAGCCTTCGTGGCATCCGCCAGGCACAGCAAAAGCCTCTCGACGTCCACACGCTGGACGAACTCGGCGTCGACGCCAGTGCCGTCGAGGGCGAGGTCGAACTGACCGACATGTACGAACCCGAAAGCGAGAGCGACGTCACCGTCTGGGAGGGCGGTGCCGACGAAACGGCTGCGGAACTTGCTGATCTCCTCCGCGACAAGGGGGTGGCACCATGACTTCCGTTGCACGCTTCGCGCGCAACGACGTCATCGCTTTCACCGGAGGTGAAAACCGATGACCGACGTTCTGGCGATCACCGACCACCGACGCGGCGAACTGCGCGACGTCAGCTACGAGATCATCACGGCCGGACGCGAACTGGCCGACGCCACGGGCGGTGACCTCCATCTGGCGGTCATCAGCGGCACGGTCGAGGACTTCGCCGAGAAACTCGACCGCGAGGGCGTCGACGTCGTCCACACCGTCGACTACGGCGAGGAGTTCAACCACGGCGTCTACGCCCAGGCGACGACCCAGCTCTACGACGAGCTGGCACCCCAGTACGTGCTGGCACCCAACAGCGTCAACGGGCTCGACTACGCGCCCGCGGTCGCGAACGAACTCGACCTGCCGATCGTCACCGACACGATCGCCCTCGAGAGCGACGGCGAGACCCTGACCGCCACCCGCGAGATGTACGGCGGCAAGGTCGAGACGACCAACGAGGTCGAGGGCAGCGCAGTCGTCACGATCCGGAGCGCCGAGTGGCCCGCCGCCGAAGGCACCGGCGACGCCACGATCGAGTCCTTCGACGCCGACATCGACGAGGGCGCGCTCGGCTCGACGGTCAGCGGCTTCGAGGAGGTCGGCGGCGGCGACGTCGACATCACGGAAGCCGACGTGCTCGTTTCGGTAGGTCGTGGTATCGAGGAAGAGGAGAACCTCGATATCATCCACGACCTCGCCGACGCGCTCGACGCGACGGTGTCGTCCTCGCGTCCGATCGTCGACAACGGTTGGCTCCCCAAGAACCGCCAGGTCGGCCAGTCCGGGAAGGTCGTCACGCCCGACGTCTACATCGCGATCGGCATCTCCGGTGCCGTCCAGCACGTCGCCGGCATGAAGGGCTCCGATACGATCGTCGCGATCAACACGGACCCCAACGCGCCGATCATGGACATCGCCGATTACGCCATCGTCGACGACCTGTTCGACGTCGTGCCGGCGCTGACGGAACAGTTCAGCTAATACCGCCGGCTGTTCGCGACGATACTGCGGCCGGTTCTATCGCCGACGGTTTCCCTCTCCTCTCTGATGTGTGAAGAATATGTATGTTTAATGAACGTCTCCAGAAACGCGAAGATTTATTATCCGCTGATAATCATTTCTGCTTATGTCTCCAGGAATACGGGCTATCGTGCCGGAATTTATACGTAAGAGATATTCGCTAAAATTTGCAATTATCTTGTTGGTTATCGGTCTCTCGGTCGGTGCGATCGGCCTCGTCGGAACCGCACAGGTCGAGGACGGCGTCAAATCGAACGTCTACGAGAAGTACGAAACCCTCGCGCTCCAGCAGTCGGAGTCGGCCTTCCAGTTCTACGACGACAATCGACAGACGGTCCAATCTATCGCCCGCTACAGCGGTCTCGACGGCGCTACGCAGTCGGAAGCACAGGCGTACATCGATAGCGAGGTCGCCGACCTCGATGCAGGTGGACCTGGCGAGGCAAACGTCCACTTCCTCGAGGAAACCGGCGACGTCATCGCGAGTTCGCTGGTCGATCCGGGAACCGACCTCGAGGGAGCGTGGGTCGACGAACTCGACCAGCGAAGCGGGACGTACGCGACCGACGCCTACCGGAGCGGCGAGTACGACGACGCCACGGAGCGGGTCGCCTTCGTGACCGATCACGGCGACCTGCCCGAGGGAACGGTGCTGGCTTACACGGTGCCGGTCAGCGAGTACAGTATCAGCAGTACCGACACCATCCGGACGATGATCGTCGACTCGAGCGGAACGGTCGCCTTCGGCGAGAGCAGAAGCGCCCTGCTCGAATCCTACGACGAAGCCGATCAGCTCCTGTCCGACCTCGACTCGCTGGAGTCGGGCGCTACGGAAGCCGGCCCGGCCGAAGGCGTGCTCGCAACCGACGACGTCTTTGCCGGCGAGTCGTTCGTCGTCGGCTACGCGGCAGTCCCCGGTACCGACTGGGTCACGCTCGTCCACACGCCGACCGAACAGGCGTACGGGTTCGTCGAAGACGTCCGTACGTACGGCATGCTCGCGACGTTCGGTGCCGTCCTCCTCATCGGCGTCGTGGGCGCGGGCATCGGCTGGAACACCTCCCGGTCGATCGACCGCCTGCGACGCAAGGCCGTTCGCATGGAAGAGGGTGATCTCACCGTCGAACTCGAGTCGGATCGCATCGACAGCATCGGGCAACTCTACGACGCGTTCGACGACATGCGAACCTCGCTGCGAACACAGATCCAGGAGACGGAAGCCGCCCGCGAGGAGGCCGAACGCGCCCGCGAGGAGACCGAACGCATCAACGACCACCTCGAGCGGAAGGCCGAGTCGTACAGCGAAGTGATGCAACGCTGTGGCGACGGCGACCTCACCGCGCGGATGGATCCTGCGAGCGAGAACGAGGCGATGACCGAGATCGCCACGGAGTTCAACGAGATGGTCGCCGAACTCGAGGAGACGACGGCGGCCGTCAAGTCCTTCGCGACGGAGGTCGCGACGGCCTCCGAGCAGGTGACCGCCTCGAGCGAGGAGGTCCGGTCGGCCTCCGCCCAGGTCACCGAATCGATTCAGGAGATCTCCGAGGGTGCTGATCGACAGAACGAGCACATCCAGTCGGTCACGAACGAGATGAACGCCCTGTCGACGACGACCGAAGAGATCGCAGCCTCCTCGAACGAGGTCGCCGATATCGCCGAACGGACCGCCCGGACCGGCCAGCGGGGCCGCGAAGCGGCCCAGGAGGCGATCGAGGGCATGAGCGAGATCGAAGCCGAGTCCGACGCGGCCGTCGAGGAGATCGAACAGCTCCAGGCCGAAGTCGAACAGATCGACGACCTGCTGGCGTTCATCACGGAGGTGGCGGAACAGACCAACATGCTGGCGCTGAACGCGAACATCGAGGCCTCGCGATCGGCCGACGACGGCGAGGGCTTCGCGGCGGTCGCGGACGAGGTCAAACAGCTGGCCGCGGAGACCAAAGAGGCCGCCACCGACATCGAACAGCGCCTCGAGCGGATCGAGTCCCAGACCGAGCAGACGGTCGACGTGGTCCGGGAGACGAGCGATCGCGTCTCGGAACACACCGACTCCGTCGAGGAGGCGGCCGAGGCGCTCGACGAGATCGCCGACTACGCGACCGAAACCAACACCGGCGTCCAGGAGATCTCGACCGCCACCGACGAACAGGCCGAGTCGGCACAGGAGATCGTGGCCATGGCCGACGACGTCGCTTCTATCGCGGAGGAGACCAGCGCCGAGAGTGAGAACGTCGCGGCTGCAGCGGAGGAACAGACGACGGCGCTGACGGAGGTCTCGAACAGCGCGAGCTCCCTCGCGAACCGGGCCGCTCAGCTATCGGAGACGCTCGATCAGTTCGAAACCGACAGCGAGGTCTCGGTCGAGTCGGCGACCGCGGAAGCGACGCTCGAGACCGAGGCTGCTGTTGCCGGCGACGCGGACGCCGAGACGGGATCGAGCGACGGTGACGGCGACAGTGACGCCGCGGACGGGGACGACGAAGCGGTAAGCGACGACGCCGGCGACGATGCGGACGACGACGGTCCCATGGAGTCGACGTTCCAGTTCGACGGTCCACAGGAAGACGCGTAGGTACCGCGAACCGTCACCTACTTTTCCGTCCTCTCCTAACCGCGGATAATGGATCGGCTCGAGCGTCGCCGGGCGCTGATCGAGGAGCGACTCGTCGAGGTCGTCGACGGGATCGAACCCGAGACGCTCAACGCTGAAGTTCGCCACGTCGTACTCTCCGGCGGGAAACGGGTTCGACCGCTGGTCACGCTGCTTTCCTGCGAGACGGTCGGCGGAACCGCCGAGGAGGCGGTCGACTTCGGCGTCGGGATCGAACTGGTACACTCGGCCTCGCTCGTCGTCGACGACATCATCGATCGCTCGGAACTCCGCCGCGGAACGACGAGCGCCTGGGCCGAGTTCGGCCACGGGCCGGCGATCGTTACCAGCGACGGACTGCTGGGCGAGGCGTTCGCGCTCTTCTCGACCGAACCGGAGGCTACCCGCGTCGTCGCCGAGGCGATGGTCGAACTCGGCGTCGGCGAGGCGACCGAACTCGAGGCGAAACCGGCTACCGAGGACGAGTACATGACCCTGGCCCGACGCAAGACCGGCGCGCTGTTTCGCGCGGCGGCCGAACTCGGAGCCATCGCCGCCGACTCCGACCCCGTCACAGTCGAAGCCCTCGGCGAGTACGCCGAGCGCGTCGGGATCGCCTTCCAGATCAGGGACGACGTCCTCGACGCGGTCGCCGACGAAGCGGAGCTCGGCAAGCCGACGGGCCACGACGCCGCCCTCGAGCGCCCGTCGCTGGTCCAGGTGACCGACCTGACGCCCGAGGAGGCCAACGAACGAGCGCGAACCGAGGCCGACCGGGCGATCGACGCGCTGGAACGGGTCGACGGGACCGACCCCGAGAGCCGACAGTACCTCCTCGAGTTGGCGGAGTTCGTCGTCGAACGCGAACGCTGATCGCCCTCGCGGTTACGCGCCGTCGGGCGACGCCCCCTCTTCTGGTTCCGACTCGGCGTAACGCGACTCGAGCACGGCGAACGCGAGCGTACTCACGATGCCAAGCAGCGTGCCGGCGGTCAGGGCCGCTGCCAGATAGCTCACGTCGGCTCGATCGAGGAAGAAGGCGCTGACGGCGTGGAGCACGATGGCGATCGAGAGCACGTAGAATGGGGCGTTGAGGTAGCGCCACTCGAGGGTGCCGGCGATGTACTCGTCGGTGATCTGGCCGAGGCTGGTCGTGACGCCGGCCGCGGCGAGCCACTGGATCGACCCGTAGACGAGCGCCGCGAGCATCATCGGGACGCCGAGCTCCCCCCGCACTCCGCGCACGGTCTCGAGGGTTTCGAGCCCGTTGACGCCGCCCAGAACGAACAGCGCGGCGGCGACGACGTACGCGAGCAGCGTGGTCCGCCCGGCGTACAGCGACCGACGGACGCGCTCGACGGTCCGGTCGATGCGGTCGCCCAGTCCCAGGCCTCGCGAGATGAGATACAGCCCCAGCAGTGCGGAGGTGGTCCCGAGGACGAACCCCGGCATCTCGAGCGCGCTGCCGATCAACGCGAGCGGGTAGATGAGCAGCAGGATGCCCAGCGGGATGAGCACGGTCCCGCGGGTTTCGGGGTCGTCGAGCACCTGCTTGATGGTGTAGTACATCGACTCGAGGTTCTGGGCCTGTCGAACGACGACGCGGCGAACGCCGTCGATGGGGACCCGCGAGCGGATTACCGGGATGACCGACTCGTCCTGTGCGCCGTCGGTGATGACCAGCGCCGTGACGTCCTCGGCCGTCGAGAGGCTCGCGAGGACGGTGTCGACCTCGTTGCCGACCTCCCGGTTGGCGCTGACTTCGCCTTCTTCGTTGCCGGTGACGACGGCGACTTCGACGCTCTCGTCGCGTTCGTCGAGGTCGTCGTAGACGTGCAACCCCTGGAAAACCACGTTGACGTCGGAGTCTTCGGGGTCCGCGGTCGCCAGCGCGACGGCCGCTTCCTCGACGGCTTCGCGACCGATAACCGGCGTCGAGAAGCCGGTCTTGCGGCCGAGGTCGTCGTCGAGGTCGACGCACAGGACCAACAGCATCTGTCGGTCGTTCGAGCGCGGAGTATTTCCATCTTCTGGGGACGCGAAATCGCCGTGCGGGAGTCGACGAACGCGAGGACGCGGTCGGTCGTCGACGAGGGAGACGGTATCACCGTCGAGGGGGTCGACTCAGGGAACCCGTCGCGGCGGTGGTCACACTGAGTGTCGACAAAGCCGTCCCGCAGCGTCCGTGTGCGGACAGCGGACCGGTGAACGCGACCGGAGGTTATGGGGGGTTTTGGCCGACCGACTCCTCCGTCGAATCGGCCCGTCGCTTCGAGACCGGCGTCTCGACGACGGTTCCGTCGGGCAACTCGGGGTTCGGTTTCCGTCCGAGGGTGAGCAAGCGCTCGGTGAGGGTGAGTTCCTCCGGTCCGGGACTTGGCTTCTCGATGGCTTGATGCTCGATGGCGATGCCCTCGGACGCAGGGGCGATCCGAACGGCACACAGTTGGTAGGACGGGTAGAAGACCGGCGGTAGGAGCCCGGTGACGCCGTCACGGCGGTGGAGTCGCTTGAGCCACGTCCCGCTGTTGACGAGGACGCCCTCCTCGAGTTCGCGGATTCCGGGACGGTGGGTGTGGCCGTAACAGAAGATCGTCGCTGGACCGTCCGCGAAGATTTCGCGTGCGGCGTCTTCGTAGGGGGTCTCCGGATCGACCGTGAGATCGGTTTCGAAGAGGCCGAACCGGTCGATCGTCTTCTTGAGGTCCCGCCGAAGGAGGTAGACCGGGACGGCGATGAGCAACAGCAGTCCGGTAACGACGACGTTGATCGCAAGGACCGCATAGACGGCGGTGCCGGCCAGGCCGAACTGGCGCAGGAAGGTCTCGAACTGTTCGTTCGGCATCGACCAGACGCCGGCGACGTCGAGGCCCGCGAAGATCGCGATGAGGGCGCTGATGTTGAACAGCAGCAGAAACGGCACCAACGCGTACCGCATCACGGGGTTCATCTCCCGGTAGAAGTACTTGGAGGCGAGCCAGATCGGCATCCACTCGGTCGGCGTCACCGCCTGGACGTCCTTGAGCCAGTTGTAGCGCCCCCGCCCCCGATCCGAGAGCTGTCCCGCCCGACTCGTCACGAGCGTGTTGTAGTAGTAGCCAAGCGGTGAAGCGTGCGGGTTGCCCCAGTCTTCGATCCGATTGTTCGGATCGTGCTGATGGCCGTGTTCGAAGTGGATCGCCGTCTCACCCACCGGCCGGCTGATCGATTGTTCCTGCACGAGTTCGACGTTGTACTCGGCGAACCGGTCGACGTACTCGTCGTAGGCGGCCAGCTCGTGGTCGTGGTTGCCCGGCAACATCGTGATCGGGACGTTCTCGCCGGTCGCCCGCAACTGGTCGAACAGCTCGGGATACGTCTCCTCGAGCGCATCGAACTTCTCCATCCCCTCGACGGTCGTAAACTCCCAGAGCCCGAACGCGTCGCCGTTGATGACTAACTCGGCGTTCTCGTCGGTCTCCTCGAGTCGTTCGAGGAACGCGAGCAACTCGTCGAGAAACTCCACTTCCTCGAGTTGCTCGTCACCACCGATGTGAAGGTCGCTGATCACGTAGTAAACGCGATCGTCGTCGTCCATCGGTTTGGACGTACGAGCCCACGGTCATAGCTGTTGTTCTTGAGGTCCCGGCGGTTCGGCCGCCCGAGTCGTCAGTCGTCGGCCGGGTCCGCTTCGGGGTCGAGGACCTCGTCGGCGATCTCCTCGAGGGCCTCGTCGATCGTTTCGGCGACGGGCGAGGACTCGAAGCGTCGCGCGAGCCGATAGACGACGACGTAACTGAGGATCGTCACGATCACGGTCAGGATCAGGTTCCCGACGAGCAACCTGAGGAGTATTTCGGAGCCGGCATCGAGCGAAAAGCCGCCCGTCGAGACGCCCTCGACGGGTCCCAGCAAGACGACACCCAGGCCCAGGCTGCCGGCGTAGACCCCCCACTTCACCACGGGGTTGAACACGACGAGCGTGGCGAACAGCGCGAGTTTACTCACCCAGGTCGTGACGTGGAGGATGACGACGAACAACACGAGTCCGACCCCGAGCGTCGGCAACATCGTGATGAACGTTCCGAGGGCGAAACTGCCGGCGAGTTCGCGGGGCGTCCGCTCCTCCGTGAACGCTTCGCGGAGCTCCGCCCGGATCCGGTCGACGTGGCGATTCAGGTGCCCGTTACCCATCGTAGGTGGTCCATTCGAGAGTGGCGAAAAAACTCCTGTGGTGGTCTCGCACGGAGACGCGGTTTCGCACGCCTTTTGTGAGTCGGGCGTCTACGATGGGTCGAATGATCTCGAAGGGCTGTGAGCAGTGCGCGAAAGGCGGCAAGATGGTCCTATTCGTCTACGGCTACTGTGACCAGCGCGACTGCTTCTACTGCCCGCTCGGCGAGAACCGCAAGAACGTCACCGACGTCTACGCCAACGAACGACTCGTCGAGTCCGACGAGGACGTCCTCGAGGAAGCGCGGCGAATGGACGCCCTCGGCACCTCGATTACCGGCGGCGAGCCCCAGGAAGCCCTCGACCGGACCTGTCACTACCTCTCCCTGCTCAAGGAGGAGTTCGGCGAGGACCACCACACCCACCTCTACACAGGCATCACCGGCGGCCGGGAGAACATGCGCCGCCTCTCGGAGGCGGGTCTCGACGAGATTCGCTTCCACCCACCCTACGAACAGTGGGGCGACCTCCACGGCACCGAGTGGGAGGAGATCCTCTACATCGCCCGCGAGGAAGGGCTCACCCCCGCCTTCGAGATTCCAGGCATCCGTGCCGAGGAGGAGTTCCTCGAGTTCTTGGACGAAGGCGCGGCCGACTTCTGCAACGTCAACGAGTTCGAGATGTCCCAGGGCAACTACCGCCGGATGCAGGAACAGGGGTTCGAACTCAAGGAGGGCCACATGAGCGCCGTCGACGGGTCGCGCGAGGAGATCCTCAAGGTGATGGGCGACCACGAGAAGGTCTACTTCTGTACCTCCGTCTTCAAGGACGCCGCCCAGCACCGCCGCCGCCTGAAGCGGATGGCCCGCAACGTCCGCCGCGAGTTCGACGAGGTGACCGACGACGGCACCCTCGTCTACGGCAAAACGTACGCCGACCCCGAGCGCTTCGAGGAACTGGGCGTCCCCGAGGAGTTCTACACCGTCAAATCGAACCACGTCGAGGTCGCCTGGTGGCTCCTGGAGGAGATGATCGAGGAGGGCGACCTCGAGGAGGGTGAAATCGTCGAGCAGTACCCGAGTTACGACGGGCAGGTCGTGGAGCGGACGCCGCTGGCGTAAGGATAGCGCCCGTGACCGAACGCAGTGAGTGAGCGCAGTACAAGTAACGATGTGCCGACCGACGTGGACCGCTACTCCGACCAGATTTATAAATAATACAACTAAAAGTACTGTTGTGAGAAGGAGAAAACTTCTGGCGATAGGTGCTGGAGGTGCCGGTATCGGTCTGAGTGGATGCCTTTCGTATTTCGATTCAGAGGTGCAATTAGCGCTTCTCGAGGTTCAAAACGAAACTCTGGATGAACGATCGGCCGACATTCGTGTTCTAGACGGGGAGCAACAAATACAGGAATATGAGGTCACTATCGGTCCTGCAGAACGGATCGATGAGGACGTTAGAGTGCCTACTGCTACCACCGTAGAGTGTGGGTGGGATACCGAACCGAGAGAGTTTTACTTAGAAGCACGATTGAACGAGGAGTGGAAAACAGTCGATGTGGCTTCGGAGGCGGATGGAGATTGCGTTTACGCGGGCGTTCAAATCGTAGAGGAGGACTTCTTTTTCGTGCGAGTACGCTCCTGTGAAGAGCTTGATGAAGACAGTAACATCTGTTCGGCTTTTGAAGACGAACTCGAGTTTTGAGGGTGTGGTCTCTCCGCTGGAATCTCATCACCGGACCGTCCAGGTAGTGCAGTTTGAGAAGCGAGCGGATCGTAGAGCTAGTTCGACTACGACGCTCGCTGTTCTGTTCGACGAGTGCTACGCGGCGACCCCTCGAGTTCTATTAATGGTGGTTATATTGGCTAATTCCTTCACAAAAAGTGCTACGGGATCGAATGCGGGCTAGAGACGATACCCCTTTACTCGAGCCCTGAATACGGGCGGGTATGTTCCTGGTGCTACGCGCGGAGGTCGAGGACGCCCTCGAGGGGGCGCTCTCCGCCCTCGACTTCCCGACCGACGATCTCGGGATCGAAGAACCGCCGGAGGACGTCGAGAGCGTCCTCGCCTCGAGCGTGGCGTTCCGACTGGCGGGCGAGGCCGGCGCGCCGCCGCCGCAGGTCGCGGGGCAGATCGCCGACGAGATCGACGTCGACGAACTGACCTACGTCTCCGCGGTCCAGACGGAGGGACCGTATCTCAACTTCCTGCCGAGCGACGCCTATCTGGCCGAGACGCTCGAGACCGCGACGGACGAGGACTACGGCGAACTCGAGGACCGCGAGGAGTCGGTCGTCGTCGAGCACACCAGCGCGAACCCGACGGGGCCGGTCCACGTCGGCCGCGCGCGCAACCCGATCATCGGCGACGCGGTGGCGAATCTGCTCGAGTACGCCGGCTACGACGTCGAGCGCCACTACTACGTCAACGACGCTGGCCGGCAGATGGCCGTCTTCACGTGGGCCTACGAGACCTTCGACGAGGACGACCTCGAGGACGACCCAGAGCGCGACCGCATCGAGTACGATCTGGTGCGCTACTACCGCACGGGCAACGCCTTCCTCGAGAACGGTCCCGACGAGGAGGTCGCGGAGGCCGAAGCCGAGATCGAGTCGATCATGCAGGGCTTAGAGGAGGGCGACGACGAGACCTACGAACGGGTCAGCGAGGTCGTCGATCAGGTGCTCTCGGGCATGAAAGCGTGTCTCGAGCGCCTGCCCGCCGAGTTCGACGAGTTCGTCAAAGAGACCCGATTCATGCGCAACGGCGACACGGACGACCTCGTGGCGCGACTCAAGGACCTCGACGAGGCCGTCTACGAGGAAGACGCCTGGCAGCTCGACCTCGAGGACCACGGGATCGACAAGAACCTCGTCTTCCTGCGCTCGGACGGCACCTCGCTGTACGCCACGCGGGACCTGGCCCACCACGAGTGGAAGTTCGACAACTACGACCGCGCGGTGACGGTGCTGGGCGAGGATCACAAACTGCAGGCTCGCCAGCTGAATACGACCCTCGAGCTGCTGGGCAACGACACCGACCAGCTTGAGCAGGTCATCTTCTCGTGGGTCAACCTCCCCGGCGGACTCGGGATGTCGACCCGCGAGGGGACCGGCGTCGACCTCGACGACCTGCTCGACGAGGCGATCGACCGCGCACGCCAGGAGGTCGAGGACCGACTGGACGACCGCATCCGCGACGACGACCTGGACGCCGAGGACATCGAGCGCATCGCCCACCAGGTCGGGATCGGCGCGGTCCGCTACGACATCGTCGCCAAACAGCCGACGAAGGCGATCACCTTCGAGTGGGACCAGGCGTTAGACTTCGAGGCCCAGTCCGCGCCGTACGTCCAGTACGTCCACGCCCGCTGCTGTGGCATTCTGGAAGAGAGCGCGGCGCAACGCGCCGCGGAAGACGCGAGCGGGCAAAGCCCGCGAGCGGCCGGCCTGGATCCCGAGACCGACCTCGCCGGCCAGGGCCTCGACCTCGAGTCCGTCGACGCCGGCGTCCTCGAGACCGAAGCCGAGCGGGACCTGCTCGAGACCATCGCGCGGTTCCCGGCCGTGATCGAGGAGGCCGCCGACGACCTCGAGCCTCACCGGATCGCGACGTTCACTCGCGAGTTCGCGGACCGGTTCAACGCCTTCTACCGCGAGTGTCCGGTGCTCTCCGACGACGTCGATCCCGCCGTCAGGGACGCCCGCCTCGCGCTGGTGGCCGCCTCGAAGCACACGGTCGCGAACGCGCTCGACGTTCTGGGGGTCGAGGCACCCCGCTCGATGTAACGCGGGAGCACTCGTTCGATCCGGAACGTTCGTCCGTCGCGTCCACTCGAGGGGGGACGGGCGATCGATGCCGTCGCTCACCGGGGATATTTACCGGGGAGAATCGACAGGGTCGCGCCGTCGCGGCCGCGAACGGCCCGATGGCGCTTACGATTTGGTGTTGACGACTTTCTCGCCGAACTGCTCTTTCGTCAGTTCGTCCTCGAGAAGCTGGACGATCCAGTCGACGTCGATGTAGACCGCGAACACGCGACTCCCGTCGTACTCGACGACGACGTCGATCTCGTCGGTAGCCGAGGCGAACTCGTCGACGTCGATTACCGCGTTCGCGAGCCCGTCCGCGAGGTCCTCGAGTTCCTTGTGCAGGAGTTCGGTGTCCGTCGTGTCGGTCTCGACGACGACGCTGAGGGTGTTGGGGTCGTGGTCGACCTGTCGAACCGTCAGATGATCGCTGCTGACGTCTTCGACGCCATCGATGCCGGGAAGGTCGTTCACGTCGTCTTCGACGTCACCAGTATCGTCGTCATCGCTGCCGTAGTCGTCGTCATCGTCGTCGAACCCACTCTCGTCGTCATCGTCGTCGGTGGGTGATTCGTCGCCCGTTTCGTCACCGGAACAGCCCGCAAGCACGGTCGCGAGCGCCGCTCCGCTGCCAAGGAGGATCTTACGTCGCTCCATGCTCGACCGGTCGAGGGACTGGTGAATTAGTAATTAGCTCGTACTCTCTCGTCTCGTGATTCGTTTTGTCGGCCGATAGTGGAAGGTCAAAATCGGGGGATAGAGGCCGCGACGGCCGACATATGGCCGGAAAGAGTCAGTACTCGAACCACGACAGTAACGACCCGAACACAGTCATCGAACGGAGACCGTTTCGCATCGGTGGTAGTCACCGGTTTCGACAGGATCAGTGGACTCGAGTGGCGAACGGCCCGGTCCAACCCGTGCCTACCGAACGGTAGGCGGTGACCACCGGTCCGCGAACGGTCGGACGGCCGGGCGCGGACTCGGACCGTTCTCCCGAGTTCCCGATGAGTCTCCCACCCGGACCGTGGTCTCACCGGAACCGCGTCCGGTCGACCGTCTCAGGAGTCGGATTCGGCTTCGGTGATCGCGCTCGAGACGTCGTCGTGAGCGGCCTCGGACTCTTCGTCGTCGGCATCGTCGGCGTCGTCGTCCGACTCGGTCGTGGTGGTCTCGGTCGCCGATTCGTCGGGAACGTCGACGCCGGCCAGTTCGGCGGCGATCCGACGGTAGGCGACGGCCGCGGGACTCTCGGGTTCGTAGACGACCAGCGGCGTCCCGGCGTAGACGCTCTCGCGGGCCGCGCCGTCCTCTGGGACGGCCCCAAGCAGCGGGATGTCGAGTCGGTCGGCGATCTCGTCGTAGGTCACGTCGGTGTCGGGGTGGATGCGGGTGACGACGAGGCCGGCGACCTCGCCGCCCGCGTGGGCGGTCAGTTCGATGGTCTTCTCGGAGTCCTGCACCGACGCGGGTTCGGGCGTCGAGATGACGATGACGGCGTCGGCCAGGCCGAGGGGCAACACGGTTTCGTGGCTGATCCCCGCGCCCACGTCGAGGAAGACGTAGTCGTACTCCGCGCGCAGTTCGTCGATCGCGTCCCGGAGCCCTTCGGGCGAGGTTTCGGCGTAGTCGTCCAGTCCCGTCCCGCTGGGGACCGCGACGATGTTGTCCGCCAGTCGGTACGTCGCGTCGGCGATGGACGCGTCGTGTGCCAGCACGTCGTGGAGCGTCGTCGCGTCGGGGGTGAGGCTGACGAACCCGGCCAGGTTCGCCATCCCGAGGTCCGCATCGACGATGGCCACGCGCTCGCCGGCCTGGGCCAGCGCCGTCCCGAGGTTGACCGTCGTGGTCGTCTTGCCGACGCCGCCTTTCCCGCTCGCGATAGCGTAGACCGTCTCGTGAGACATGTTCGGATATCCGGACTGTGGAACGGCAACACTATAAAACGTCACCTCGAGAGACGCCGTCTTGACGACGGGAACGGACGCAGCGGCCGATAGGCTCTTAACGAAGCGATTACGGTGGTGCCGTGTCAAAGAATACTTACCCGCAGCACCGTTTTGTTCGGACAATGAGCCAGGAGGCCGAGCGGGAGCAGTCCGACCGGAAGAAATACGAGTTCCGGAAAGTTATCGAGGATCTCAAAAACTACGAGGGCTCCGGCACGCAGCTCGTCTCGATCTACGTTCCCGAAGACCGACAGATCAGCGACGTCCAGCAACACGTCACCCAGGAACACAGCGAAGCGTCCAACATCAAGTCCAAGCAGACCCGAACGGCGGTCCAGGACGCGCTGACGAGTATCAAAGACCGACTGCGCTACTACGACACGTACCCGCCGGAGAACGGCATGGTCCTGTTCTCGGGCGCGGTCGATTCGGGCGGCGGCCGGACCGAGATGGTCACCAAGGTGCTCGAGAGTCCGCCCCAGCCCATCCAGTCGTTTCGCTATCACTGTGACTCCGACTTTCTGACGGAGCCCTTAGAGGAGATGCTCGCCGACAAGGGCCTGTACGGCCTGATCGTCCTCGACCGGCGCGAGGCCAACGTCGGCTGGCTGAAGGGCAAGCGCATCGAGGCCGTCAAATCCGCCTCGTCGCTGGTCCCCGGCAAACAGCGCAAGGGTGGCCAGTCCGCCCAGCGATTCGCTCGCCTGCGACTCGAGGCCATCGACAACTTCTACCAAGAGGTCGCGGGGATGGCCAACGACCTGTTCGTCCCCAAGCGCCACGAACTCGACGGCGTGCTCGTCGGCGGTCCCTCGCCCACCAAAGACGAGTTCCTGGACGGCGACTACCTCCACCACGAGATCCAGGACAAGGTGCTGGGCAAGTTCGACGTCGCCTACACCGACGAGTCCGGGCTGAAAGACCTCGTCGACAACGCCGAGGACGCCCTGGCCGACGCCGAGGTGATGAAGGACAAGCAGGTGATGGAGGAGTTCTTCGAGGAACTCAACGCGGGCGAGTTGGCGACCTACGGCTTCGAGCAGACCCGCGAGAACCTCGTGATGGGCGCGGTCGACCGACTGCTCATCAGCGAGGACCTCCGGAAGGACGTCGTCACCTACGACTGTCCGGAGTGTGGTAACACCGACCGCGAGGTCATCGACCGCCGGAAGGCGACCCCTGACCACACCTGCAGCGACTGCGGTACCGAACTCGAGGCCGACGAGGACGACCGCGAGGACGCCATCGATCACCTGATCGAGATCGCCGAACAGCGCGGCACCGAGACGAAGTTCATCTCGACGGACTTCGAGAAGGGCGAACAGCTGTACAACGCCTTCGGTGGCTTCGCCGGCCTCCTGCGGTACGATACCGGAATCTAAGGGTTTTCGACGCCGATCTGCTACTCTCATCGCGCTCTCGAGACCGCAAAGCGTGAGCGCTACGCGATCGTTCTCACCGTCGGACGACGCACTTCGAGCGCCGAGGACCCGGTGAACGCCCGATTGACTCCGTAACGATCGATCGGTTTTTCGACCCGATACTCGCCTCGCTCCCGGTATGGGGGAAGGTACTCCGCTGCGACGAACCGTCCTCGGTCTCGTCGCCGGAACCGCCGTTCCGATCGGCGGTGCCGTCGCCGGCACGGAGGATTCGGCCGCCGACGTCACCGTCCGAATCCTCGAGACGTCCGACCCGGTGCGTGCGGGCGACCGACTCGTCGTGCGGGCGGCGATCACGAACCGGAGCGACGCCGCCGTCACCGACGACGCGGCGTTGATCGTCGGGGACGATCCGGACCGGGTCGACGCCCGCTCGGTCACGCTCGGGCCGGGCGAGACGACCGTCGTCACCCTCTCGTTCGAGACGGCAATCGTCCAGCGGGACCAGTCGTTTCCCGTACGGGTGGCCGTCGGCGACCGGTCGGACGCCCGCCAGGTCCGCGTGATCGCGAACGGCCCGGCGGTGTCCGTGCGGATCGTCGGGACGAACGACCCGGTCGACGCGGGCGACGTCCTCGAGGTCGTCGCCGCGGTCGAGACGGACGCGTCGACGACGGCTGACCTCGCGTTCGTCGTCGGGGAGGAGCCGACGGTCGTCGACCGGCGATCCGTCTCGCTCGAGGCGGGCGAGCGCGAATACGTCGAGTTCGCCTTCGAGACGTATCCCGTCGAGCACGACGACGAGTTCCCGGTGCGGGTCGAGACCGCGACCGACGCGGTCGAGCGAACGGTCCGGGTGTTCGGCACCGCGGGGTCGGGCCTCGAGCGACGACGGCCGCCGGAGGAGGCGATCACGATCGAACCGGGGACGGCGGTGCTGTTCGAGGTCGATCCGGCCGGGGCGGTCGATCACACCGACGTCGCGTGGGACGGCGACGGTGAGCCGCCGCCCGGAACGCCGCTGGCGGTCGATTACACGTCGGCGACGGGGTGGCCCGCGGCGTTTCGGCAGTTCGACGCGCCGGGGACGTACGCGGTGACGGCGACCGGTCCGGACGGGGAGACGGTCGGGTGGACGGTCCGCGTCGAGAACGGCGGCGCGAGCGCGCCGACCGTCGAACTGGCGGTCGATCCCGGGCCGGACGCACGCGTCGGCGTGGACGATCCGGTGGTGTTCACGGCCACGGCCGCCGCCGACGCGCCGCTCGCGCAGGTCGTCTGGGTCGAGGGCCAGAACCTGACGGTGCCCGCGGTGTCGCCCCTCGAGGGGACTTACGACGTCGCAACGCTGTCACGCTCGCCGCCCGGATGGGTCAGCGCCGGCTATCCGACGAGCGCGTTTGCAGTGACCGCGGCGGGGCTCGTGAGCGAGGTAGCGACGATCGAGGGACCGGAGATCCGGCCGCCCGTCGACGTCGAGATCGTCGCCACGAACGACCCCGTGGAGGGTGGCGCAAGACTCGAGGTCGTCGCCGAGGCCACGAACGTCGGGGGCATGATGATGGTCGGCGATCCGACCCAGGAGCTACGGCTGATCGTCGGTCACGACCCGGAACTGGTCGATACGGCGACCGTCGCGCCGGCGTGGAACGAGACCGAACGGGTCACGCTCGGATACGAGACGTATCCGGTTGCTACCGACGACGAGTTTCCCGTTCGCGTCGAGGGCGCGGACGACGCTGCCGAACGGACCGTTCTGGTGCGTGGAACCGATGGGGGTGGCGGGGAGCCGGCCGTCGACGTCTCGATCACGGCGACGAACGCGCCGGTCCAGGCGGGCCGACCGCTCGAGGTGACCGCCGTCGTCGAAAACGCCGGATCGGAGCCGATCGACCGGGAACTGACGCTCGTCGTCGGCCACGATCCGGAGGTCGTCGACTCGAGGACCGTCTCGCTCGCGCCGGGCGAGCGTCGCTCCGTGACGCTTGGGTACGAGACGTATCCCGCGGCGCGGACGACGACGTTTCCGGTCGTCGTGGAGGCGGCGGGAGCGACGGCACGGCGGTCCGTGACGGTGATCGGGACCGAGAGTTAGAGCGTGCCGCGGAGGTGGACCGCGTCATCGGTGATCTCCGCGATGCTCCCTTCGTCGAGGGGGTGAGCGTCCTCGGTCGGGTCGCCCCAGCCGAGTTTCGCCTTGATCGTGTCCGTGAGGCTCGGATCCGGATCGACGTAGCCGCGCCCGTCCTCGACCGCGACGAGGCGACCGACTTCGGACCCGTCGGTATTCAGGACGCGTTTCCCCTCGTCGGCCTTGGTGAGCGACTCTCGAGTCATGGCTACCACCACCTCGGTCCGCGGTCCGCACGCGACGCCGTGTCCGACGTGTCGCGCTGGCGGGGCTATCGGCCGATCGCGACATAAATCGGCGAAACCGTTGTCGTCGAATACGAACCGTTTCCCCCGGTGGCGTCGGTAGGCGACGGCTACAGCCCCGACGCCAGTCTCTGCGGAAGCGAACCAACCGACGGCTCCGTACCGGGTGCCGTCGGTTGGGGGAACGTCCAACGGAAGGGTTATGCCGCTAGTCGCGTATTACCAGTCGATCAATGGCCGACTTCCCCGCTTCGTTCGACGACCCCCGGATCACCGAGCAGTTCTGCCGTCAGGTGTCCGGCCCCTCCGACATCTCCCTTCTCGGCGTCGTCCACGACCACCCCGCGAGCGTCGCGCGCGTCCAGCGGGTCCTCGAGGCGACCGACCCCGACGTCCTGGCGCTCGAGTTGCCCCCCGCCGCGGTCCCGCTGTACCGGGCCTACGCCCGCGACGGTAACGACCGGCCGCGGTTCGGCGGCGAGATGAGCGCCGCCATCGCCGCCTCGGACGCCGAGGTCGCCGGCATCGACGCCCCGAACTGGTCGTTCGTCCGCCGTCTCGTCACGCGACTGGTGGCCGATCGGGCGTCCCCGGCGACCGCCCGCCGCGTCGTCTCGAGCCTCGGCGGGGCGACGCGCGAGGCGCTGGCCTGCCGCGTCGCCGCGACGCTGACCCACGCCACCTCGATGACGGTCACCCGCGACGACCCCATCGAGTACGATTGTAGCCACGACGATCCGCCGGCCCGCCAGGCCGAGCACGAACGCTCCCACGTGGCGACCGTCCAGGCGCTGCTGGGCAGCGTCGACACCGACGGCTCCGCGCTTTCCTACCGCGACGAGACGCGCGAACGGTGTATGATCGACCGGCTCGCGGACCTGTGCGACCGCGGCGACGTCGTCGCCGTCGTCGGCGTCGACCACCTCGACGCCCTCGAGTCGGGGCTGGCCGAATAAGCCGCGAGCGGGCCGCTGTAGTTCTCTTCTCTCCGGTCGAAAAGCGAACGTAAAGTTACCGGCGGACCGGCGGTTCGACGAGGATCTCTCCCTCGGCGGTCACCGTGACGTGGTGGTCGTCGACGACGAACGAGAGGCGACCGCCCGTCCGTGGCGTCCCGTCGTACTGGGGTCGAAAGAGGGCGTCGAGTGCGTCCGGATCGACCGCATCGTACAGCGAGATCCGTCCCGCGGTCGGATCGACTCCCATGCAGTCGGCCAGCGCGTGGACGACGGTCGTGCTCAGCGTCGCCGGGCCGTCGGGGTCGTGAACCGCGCGGTACACCGCTCGAGAGCGAGACGAAGTCGGAGATGGTGCGTCGTGCATACGAGTCGTCGTCCTACCTCTCTCTCCCTCGCCATCAAAAGCGTAATCGTTGGTTACCTACGAAACAGTCAGGACCGAACGACAGTCACTCCGACGGACGTTTCGTGAGGCTCGTGGTCCCGACCCGGGAGAAGGGGCGTTTTTGAGGTAATCGGAGATTACAGTCGACGGACCCAGGGGTGGATCGTCCGCAGGGATCCAGGTTGGGGGCCGACGATGTCCGTCGGACCGCAGGTCAGTGGTGCAGCGTCGAGACGCAACGCCAGCAGTAGGTGAACGTCTGGTCGGCCGCGTTTCGGGCACCGCAGTGTGGACAGCGGATCGCCTCGCCGTCGACGTCGTGGCTCTCGTCGGCCGCCTCGAGGTCCCCGTCGTCGTCGGTCGCCCGGGGAAAGCGGTCGGGGCCGGGCGTGGCGTGTGATCGGCCCCGGTCGGGATCGGCGAGCGACGGCCGACTGACTCCGTCGTCCTCGTTGCCGCGGACGTACACGTAGTACAGTACCAGGTGCAGGAGGGCAAACAGCACCGCGTAGCCGATGAGCCAGCCCCAGAGCTCCATCAGTGTGGCATTCGTTCGCAGGGCACTTGGTTGTTCCCCGGGTTGGCGGGGAAGACAGTCACGAAAATCGAACGACGGGCGGCCGGTCGGCGGTCATACGGTTTACTGTAAGTCAGTTCCGGCGCAACCCGGCCCGGGCGGTTGCGCCGGAAACTCGTTACAGTACTCCGTATCAGTTCGGCGGGTGCAACTCGCGCTCGAACTCGTCGAAGACCTCGAGGTCGTCGGGGAGGTCGTACTCGATGCGGCGCTGGTCCTGCCGGTTGACGCCGGCCTCCTCGATGGGCGTGGCGACGTCTTCCCAGCCGGGTTTGATCTTGACGCTCTTGGCGGGCATGCCGACTGCGATGTGGTGGGCGGGGACGTCGGTCTGGACGATGCCGCGAGCGCCGACGATGGCGTTCTCGCCGACCTTGCAGCCGGCGCGGACCATCGCGTCGTAGGTGAGGCGGACGTCGTCCTCGACGATGGTGTGGTAGTTCCGTACTTCGGTCTGGTCGACGACGTCGTGATCGTGGCTGTAGACGTGAACGCCATCGGAGATGGAGACGCGGTCGCCGATGGTGAGTTCCCCGCGGTCGTCGAGGTGGACGTCGTCGTGGATCACCGTGTTGTCGCCGACGGAGATGTTGTGCCCGTAGGTGAACGTGATCCCCTTGAAGAAGCGGCAGTTCTCCCCGCACTCCGCGAAGAGGTGGTCCGCGAGCATCCGCCGGAATCGGAGCGCGAACTCGACGTTGTCCGCGATGGGCAGGCTGTCGAACTGCCGCCAGAGCCACTGGAGGTGTTTCGAACGGCGGAACTCGTCTTCGTCTTTCTCGGCGTAGTACTCGCTCTCGAGGGTGGTGTTACACGGGTCGTAGCTCTGCAGGCGGACCCGTTCTGCCGGCGAGACGTCCGCACCCGCTTGCCAGCGCTCGTAAGCCTCGCGATCGCCCGAGAGGTCGAGCAAAACGTCCTCGACGACGGCACAGGTGTCCTCGTCGCTCGAGAGGCGCTGGTCGACCTCGTCGATGAACTCGCGCATCCCCGCCTCCGCGTCTTCGGGGAGCGAGACGTGCCGCTTTGTCATATCACGTGGTATAGCCCGCCTACCTCATAGGGGTTCGGTTGTTCGTCCGTCTCGCCGGGGTGTGGCCGGTGACGCGGGTGATACCGCTACAGCGACGGTGCTCGAAGCACGGACTCCGTCCGTCGAAAACAGTCGATCCTCGACAGTGGCCACGAGCGATCCGTTCGTGTGTCCCGTCTCACGGGTCCGGTTCGGCCTCGTCCCACTTCGAGAACAAAAGCGCCGGGAGCGCGATCGCACCGACGAACAGGGCAGTGCCGACGACGGCCGTGCCGATCGTCAGCTCCTGTGGGTCCGAATGAACTCGAACGACGGTGACGAACGCGGTGACGACGGCGGCGACGACGGCAGTCACGACGACGCCGAGTAGCACCGTCTCGTGGGACCAGCGGCGGCTCTCGTCCATACCGAACGTGCGAGCCACACGTCCAAGAAGCGTTCGGAGGAGGCCGGTCCCGACCCAGCGATCGGTCGCTCACCCGTCTCAGCCGTTCCCGAGTCGACGCTCGAGCCACTCGGCCCACGTCGTCGTGCCGACGGTCCGATCCGGACACGTCGCCTCGCCGGACCGGAAGCCGGACGCGACCGCTCCCGGGATCGGGAGCCTGACGATCGGCCGGCGGCGTCCCGTCGCGGATCGATACGCGCGGGCCAGGTCGCCGACCAGCCGCACTTCGGGGCCGCCGACGGGGGCCACGCGGCCGGCGGCCTCGGGTGTCGCGTGCTCGACGATGGCCGCGGCCGCCTCGCCGGCGTCGATCGGCTGGAGGGGGACCGCGGTCGGCAGCGGCCACACCGGGAACCACGCGATCGACTCGAGCAGGTCGAAGACGAACGCGTGAAACTGGGTGGCGCGGACGACCGTCGACGGGACCGAACTCGCCTCGACGGCCCGCTCGGCCGCCAGTTTGTACTCGTAGTACGAGTAGGGAATCTCGTCGACGCCGACGATGGAGACGTAGACGAAATTCGAGACTCCGGCATCCGCGGCCGCCTCGAGCAGCCGTTCGGTCCCGCGGACGTCGACCGCCTCGGTATCGCCCCGTGGTGCCGTCGCAGCGTGGACGATCACGTCGATGCCCTCGACGGCCGCCTCGAGGCCGGTTCCCGCCGCGAGGTCCAGTTCGACCCACGCCGCGTCGGCACCGCGGTCCTCGGGCGGTGATCGACTCCCGGCCCGGACGTCGTGGCCCGCCTCCAGCAGGCGGGGAAGCAGTTCTCGCCCGAGCGTTCCGCTCGCACCCGTTACCAGCGTTCGGTGGTCGCCCATCGTGAGACACTGTCGACGCCACGGACCGAATCAGTACCGCTCGATCGGTCCGTCTGCGGGTTCGAAGTCGGCCTCCAGAACAGCGGGCTCGCGGTCTCCGGGCCGACGCTCGCGACGCCGTTCACCCGGATCGACGGCGACCCCGTCTCGGAGTCCGAACCGGCGATCGCCTCCGACCGACTCCCCGGCCTGATCGAATTCCCTTACCCACCTTAAATCCGTACGAGGATACGCTTTTCAGTCCGAACGGTGTGTGATACTGTATCGTGGAACAGGTAACGCACGTCCAGAAGGCGTGTGCCTACGTCACCCGCTCGACGGGCGAACTCCTCGTCTTCGACGGCCCGGGCCACGACGCCCTCCAGATCCCGAAGGGGACCCTCGAGCCGGGGGAATCGCCCCGCGAGGCGCTCTTTCGGGAAGTCCTCGAGGAGACCGGCCTCGGGACGTTGAACGGCGTCTCGCACCTGACGACCGACGTCTGGACGCGACGGCGGTCGCCGCCGAAGCGGTACGTGCGCCACTTCTTCCACGCGACGGTCCACGAACCTCGCGACGGCTGGACGCACGTCGTCACGGACGGCGGCGAGGAAGACGGCGCGGCGTTCGAGTTGTTCTGGATCGATCCCTCGAGTGCTGGGGAGTTCGCGCTGGATCTCGACGCCTACGTCCACCTGTTGCCGTCGGCCGACGGCGCGGAGACGGCTGCGACGGCGTCGGACTGATACGGATTACTGTAACGATGTACCGGCGCACCCGCCACCCGGGTCGCGGGTGCGCCGAAAATGACTTACAGTAAACCGTATGACCGGCTACTCGAGTTTGCGGATCATCACGATCGCATCCTCGTCGTCGGCGTAGTAGCCGGGCATCAGGCGTAAGGGTTCGAAGTCGAACTGCCGATAGAGCCGTTTGGCTCGCTCGTTCGAGCGACGAACCTCGAGTTTGACGGTGTCGGCCCCGTGGGCCGCGAGAACGGCGATCGATCGCGAGAGGAGGGCAGAGCCGATCCCGTCGCCGCGATGGTCGGGGTGGACGGCGATGTCCTTGACGTGGCCGAGGCGACGGCCGGCCGTCGGCGTCACGTCCGAGACCACGTAGCCGGCGACTTGCCCCTCGCACTCGGCGACCAGGAAGCCGGGTTCCCCCAGCAGGTCGTCGAAGGCGTCGTACGGCCAGGGGTGGTCGAACGACGCGTTCTCGATGCTGACGACCGCGAGCAGGTCGGCCCGCTCGGCCCGTCTGATGACCGGATCGTCCTCGGCCTCCTCGGGAGCCCGTATCGTCACAGCGGTCCCTAACGGGCCGACGGTAAAAGAACTACGTGTCCGACCGGAGGACCGCGAGCGTCGGCGAGGTCCCCACTCGCCGTCGCTATCCCCTCGTTCGATGCGTGCCGTGGATCTCCCCTCGAGTTCGTCGCGTGCCGTGGGTCTGGCGTCGTTCTCTCCTCGTGCTACTCGATCCGCGTTCCCGGTTTACTCCTCGTCGTCTTCCGCTTCCGCGTCGTCTTCGTCGATGGTCGTCGTCGGTTGTTCGTCTTCGGTGCCGCCGTACTGGCCCTGCTCTTCCTCGTGGGGGCCGTCGTCCGCGGAGTCGTCGCCCATCGAATCACTCCGCGGGGATGGCGTCCATCTCGTAGGACTCGGTCAACTCTTTCAGTTCCTCGAGGGCGTCCTGTTCCTCCCGGAGGTTCTCCTCGAGCAGGTCTGCGGCGTCGCCCATTCCGAGCTGGTCGGCGAGGGGGATCAGGTTGCCGTAGGCCGCGATCTCGTAGTGTTCGGTCTTCTCGGCGGCGGCCATGTTGTGGTAGTCCATCACCTCCTGGGAGGGATCCATCGAGGTGAACTCCTCGTACTCCTCGATCAGGCCCTCGATGCCCTCGCACTCCTCTTTCTCGGGCGGCTCGCCGAACGTCTCGAAGACCTCCTCGAGTCGGTCGATCTGGTCTTGAGTCTCCTCGCGGTGCTCGGCGAACGCGCTCGCGATCTCCTCGCGTTCGGTGTTCGATTCGAGGTCCTCGAGGGCGTCGAGCAACTGGTGTTCCGCGTGGTAGATGTCCTCGAGGCCGTGCTCGAACAGGTCCTGGATGGTGTCCATGCTCATGAACGGATCGAGCAACGGTTCACCGGCCGGGAGAAAAAGCCGGCTCCCTGCGACGGCAGGTGCCGCTAGGCTTCCGAGTCGGTCTCGACGCGATCGGCGTACTCCTCGAGATCGGACGCGAGCGCCCGGGCCTGGTCGGGCGTCAACTCGAGTTCCTCCATGTGCTTGGGGAGGTACTCCTCGCGAACGTTGTCGAGTTCGAACTGGAGGCGAACGGCCTCGGGCTCCTCGTCGTCGGCCGTCGCGTTCACGACGGCGATCGACTCCCACTCGAACGTCTCGCCTCTCGCGGCGGCCTCGACGTAGTCGAGGGTCGTGTACGCGTTGACCGTCATCAGTCGGTCGGACATGGTCGTGGCCTCGCGCCCGACGTACTTAGTGGCCGTGACGGGAGTCGCCGGCGACCGTCCCTTCCTCACGTACTTGTACCTGCACGCGACGGACTCACGCGGTCGCCGGACCGAACGTGACTACCGGCCCACCCTGCAGACGGCCGGTGATCTCCGTGAGTCCAGATACAGCGCTCCTCGAGCGAACCACGTCGACGGAGCCGGTCGACTCGACCGACGGGGCACGGGAACGATCTGATACGGCTGAATTCAGGGTGGAAACGCGAATTCCAATGTATCGTCTCGTCAACTGATTTATGTGGATGTGTTTCTAATCATATCGGTGTGATCCGTCGTCAATTAATCGCCTCGTTAACTGTCTTGGGTGCTGGTTTGTTACCTGGTTGTATGGAGTCACTATATAGTCAGGAAAACGAATTGAGGATCTCCGATATTAGTATCATCAATAAGTATGGGGAGGAAGTTGAGATATCTGCAAAAATATCAGAAGATGGGGATACCATCACTGAAACTAAATGGCGGGTAACTTCCGGAGAAGATACACCACAAGCAGGATCTATTCCTGAATCAGACGTTCCCACTAGCCAAGGCAGATATCACATTGCGGCTAATATATCTGCGGAAAGCTGGGATGCAGAAAAAGACGTCCACACTACTGATTTTGAAGGTGACAATCTCACACTCCTCTGGGTGATTAGCAACTCAAATGAGGATGGAACAAGGCCAACTATTCAATTGTTAGCTGACCAAGGTTCGGTGGGAAGGTAGATGCTAAAGGATTAGCCAAATGCAATACCTTGGTTTGATGATTGTGGAGGGTAGAAGCGTGTCATCTACTCGAGGACAGAGATATTGAGACACTCACAATGGCTCGATCAGTTCGAGCGTGTCGTCCAGGGCCTCGGTGACGTGTTAGACGAAACGGCGGAACGTCTCGAACGAGAAGCCCTCATCGGCGGGGACGATCCGGAGCGAATCGGTGTGGCTCTCCGTTTTTAGGAACTCGTTCGTCTCGTCGTCATACACCTTCGTCCGGACGTAGCTCTCGCTGTCGGGGTCGACCTCGGTGTCGCCGTCGATGAACGCGTCGTCGTGACCGTCGATCGCCGCTTGCACCTCGCTCGCCGGCCCCTCGAGTGGCTCGTCGAACGCGAACGCGGCCGGCGTGGCGGTCGGAATCTCGCCCGTCGGGGCGGTCTGGACCATCTCGAACCTGGAGGCGTCGAACGCCTCGCGAAGCGCCTCAGTGTCCATCGCCGGTCACCTCCCGCTGGACGAACTCGGGCGCGTCCTCGAGACAGACGAGGTTCGACCGGGAGACCGACGGCCCATCCCCGGCCCGTCGTCGCCGTAGACGTTCTCGAGTGAGACCTCGTCTTCGAGCCCGGCGAGCCGATGGACGACGACGCGTTCTTCGCGGTCGTCGAGGACGAACTCGACCGTGCGGGGGTTGACGCCGAGCGGCCGTAATCGCGGGTCGTTTCTCGCCACTCGAGGACCGTTTTGCCGCTATCGGCGAACGTCAACGTTCGACACAGTGTCGGAACTCGTGTCGATCCCGTCGTCGGCCGGCCCACGGTTGAGCGTGGCGAGTGACGACCGACGATGGACTCCGCCCGTGGGGTGGCCTCTGTCGAGCGACGGGGACCGGGCGGTGGTCGGGTCCGATCGATCCTCGATCCGCGACGGCCCGGTGCCGTCCGGACGGCTCCGGGATAGCGGTAAGTCTCACCGATACGGGGGAGTACGGGTATCCATTGCGTGCGGGAGCGGGCTTATGCGGGTTGAATTCGTATGGGCTGGTATGACCGACACGGCCGACTGTAGCCCGGAGCCGGACGACGAAGAACTCGAGGAGCGGGCGGACGCGCACCTCGAGGACGTCGAGGAAGGGGCCGGGTGTACGGAGATCTGGGAACACCTCGCCGAGAAGCGCGAGGAGTGAGCAGCCTCGGGTCGTCGATCACTGTCACGCATCGTAGGCCCGTGTGATATTCGCCCAGGTAACGATCTTTTTAACGCGGTGCGTCCTACATCGTTCCATGACCGAGGACCGGCCCGGCGATCGATCGCCGGATCGCGAGCGATCGATCCCGACGGACCGCGAATCACCGGTTGGCGCGCCCGTCATCCGCGGTGACGAATCGGTGACCGGACAGCGCGCCCGCGAGGCGGTCCAGTTCGACCCGACCGATCCAGAGAGCCTGGCCGACGCTGCCGAGATCGTTACGCAGTTCGCCACGGAGGCCGGCGAGGACGATCACCTCTACATGCTGCGCGGGGCTGCCGCCTGTGCCGCTCTCGTCCGGGGCGAGGGTTCCTACAAGGCCGCGGCGGAACGCGCCGGCGAGGGGGTCACCGTCTCCTTCATCCGCAAGTGGGCTCGCGTCCACGACCTCCCGCGGTCGGTCCGCAAACAGGTCGCGCTGGGCCGGATCGCGCCGACCGCCGCCAAACACATCGCCCGCGTCAGCGGCGAGTCACGGCTCCTGCTCGCGTGGGCCGTCCTCGACGGCGACCTCACCGTCCGCGAGGTTCGCAGCGTCGCCAGCACGATCAACGACGGCGTCCCGATCGCGGACGCACTCGCCGACCACGACGTGACGCTGGGGCGACTCGAGGTGACCCTCTCGCCGTCCACGTACCGCGATCTGCGTCGCCAGGCCTCCATCGACGACGTAGCCCCGGGCGACCTCGTGACCGAGGCGCTCGAGGAGTACCTCGAGTAAGTCGTCGACGTCCGCGGGCCGGCGTCGTCGCGGAACAAAAGCGTTTAATCACCGCTCCCCGATACGTCCACTCGAGGGCCGGTAGCTCAGTCTGGCAGAGCGTCTGGCTTTTAACCAGACGGTCGCGTGTTCAAATCGCGCCCGGCCCGTGTGGATCGAAAGAGCTTCGCTCTTTCGTCATCGCGAAAATCTTCGATTTTCGAAGACAACGAACCGATGAGCGGAGCGTGGCGTGAACGGAGTGAGCGCCACGCGACGGCGAATCGGTGAGTGAACCGGCAGGCACGATTTGAACGCAGGGAGGTCGCAGCCCCGGACCGGCCGAGCGAAGCGAGGCCGCACGCCCGGAACGTCCGACCGTGTGTTCAAATCGCGCCCGGCCCGCTTTTGCTCCGAGCAATGACGCGAGGAGCAAAGCGGCTACAGCGATTTGAAGTAGACGAGTCGCAGCCCGGGAAACGAGCGAAGCGAGTGACCCGGAACGTCTCGGCGTGGTTCAAATCGCGCCCGGCCCGCTTTTACTGGCGAACACATCGAGAACGGAGTGACTGGTTGGACTAAGTATTGCAGGTGGGACCATCTCGAAAGCCCTCGCCGCTGTCGCGGTCGCTCAGCGACATATCCGCGCAAGCGCGGATAGGGGTCGCTGAAGCGACTACATAAACGCGACAGCGGCTCGCCCTTTCAGTCCACCAGGACCGCGGCCTGCCCTTCCCCGGGTCGCTCGAGCCCGCACGGAGTGCGCGGACTCGCGCGTCCCGGCCTCGCCGCACGCCTCGAGGTCCTGCGGCCCTCGCAGCGCCCGGCCGGAGTGTCGTCCACCGTGCGAGTGCTGACGTCCTCGAGCCTCGGTTTTGCCCGCCCATTTGGGCTGCGCCGACGATCGTGGTGCGAACGCGAGTCTTGGGCAGCGTCTCGCAGCGGCACTCGAGTATTCCGTATCCGCCTGTCGTGAACACGGGCTGATCTGACGGGCGTGGTTCGGTTTCGCACTGGCCAGTAGTCGATACCGGTTCGTGAATTCAGGTATGGAACGTTCCACTGGCGGTTGCTGCCCGATGTCGGTTCCGGATAGGTGAACACAGCGAAACGGTGTTCGTGTTCATAGTCGGGAACCCACTGTTCGCGGCGCGCAACCCCTGGCGGTCGCGTCGAGACTCGCTTCTCGAGGCTGTGATTTCCCTCCTAAGCGGACTCGTCAACATGGGTTATCGAGGTCCCGCCCACCCCCAGGGCTGCCGCAGGGCCTACTCATCCGTCCAGTATCGGCCGGCTCGTCTTTGCGCTAGCGCGGCGCGCGCTCTGCGCGCCGCGCAATTGCCCTGCCCCCTTAGGGGCACCGTGGTGTCCCCTACAAACGGAGCAAATCATCGCTCGAGGTCGCCGCCCAACGTAACACGGAGCCGAAACTGATCAACATCCTAACGTTCTTTACGGTAGATTGCGTATCGAACAGACGCGCACGAAAGTGCGCATGGAGCCGGAGTGCCCAGCATCCAACCATGCACTCCGGCTCGTACGCTGCCCCCGCGTAGCGGGAGCAATCCACCATTGGCGTTGGCGAAATAAAGACCTGCCGACGTTCCGTCGACCCAGTCGCGACTGTCGTCGACTCGCTCGCTGGGTTGCGTTCTGCTACGCCGGGACCACGGTACGACACCAGACATGGTCTCGAGCATCACCATCCACTGCGACTGTGGCACGGCGATACGCATCGCATCGACGACCGACCCGCCGAGGTGTCCCGACTGCGAGACGGCGTTCGAACTCTCGCTGATCGAACACCCCGACGGTGACCATGCATCCGGCACTCGTCACGGTACTCGATCGTATCGCGGCCCGTGAGGGCTGCGATCGGTCGTCCTTGCCGCCGCTGTACGAGGCCGTCGATCCTGACGCGGTGATCGCCGTCCTCGAGTCGAACCCCGCCGTCACCGTTCGCTTCGAGTACGCCGGCTATCGCGTCGAAATCGGCCCTGGACTCGAGGGGGCGACGATCGTCGACGAGGACCGGTGACCGATCGATTTCGAGGGCGGCGGCGCGCCCAGTCGCCCCTCTCGAGGAAGTGACGAGGGGGGAGACGCGCCCAGACAAAAGCCATTTGAGAGCGCCCCCCGTGAGTATCGGTAGATGGAGCCCGGAGTTCCCGCCCTCATTACAGTCCCCGAACTCTTCGGTTCAGAACTCCTCACGTGGGTGGTGATCGGCCTGGCGCTGTACTGGCTCGGCGTCGTCGCCCTCCGGAACGCGGGCGTCCTCCCGAGTTACGTCAGCACGCAGGGGCCGATCCTCACGTTCCACACGAAGCGGGGGCGAGCCTTCCTCGACTGGCTGTCCTCGCCCAGACGCTTCTGGCGCGCGTGGGCGAACGTCGGCATCGGCATCTCGCTGGTCGTGATGGTCGCGATGTTCGGCTTTCTGGTGCTCGCGGCGGTCACCGCAGTGACGTCGCCGGAGCCGGCGACCGACGTCCAGCAGCCGCGGAACGTCCTCGTCATCCCCGGCGTCAACGACTTCCTGCCGCTGTCGGCGGCCCCCGGCATCGTCTTCGGCTTGCTCGTCGGGCTGGTCGTCCACGAGGGCGGACACGGCCTGCTGTGTCGCGTCGAGGACATCGACATCGACTCGATGGGCGTCGCGATGCTCGCGATCATCCCCATGGGGGCGTTCGTCGAACCCGATCAGGAGAGCAGCCAGGCGGCCTCGAGAGGCAGCCAGACGCGGATGTTCGCCGCGGGCGTGATGAACAACTTCGCGATCACGCTGCTCGTCTTCGTCCTGCTGTTCGGGCCGATCGCCGGGGCGATCTCGGTCGCCCCCGGCGCTGCGATCGGCGGGGTAGCACCGGGCTCTCCCGCCGAGGCGGCCGGCGTACAGCCCAACGACCGCATCACGGCCGTCGAAGGGGTGCCGGTCGAGGACAACGACGACCTCGGCGACCGACTCGCCGCCGTCGAGGGCAACGCGATCGAGATCGAACTGAACGGCGAGCGGACGGAAACCCTCGAGCGATCGCTGCTGGTCACCTCGGCGGTCGACGACGGGCCGACCGGCCTCGAGATCGGTGATCGCATCCTCGCAGTCGACGGCCAGGAGGTGATCACCGAAGCGGAGTTCTACGAGGCCGTCGGCGAGGACGAGGTCGTGACGCTGACGATCCGGCCGTCCGGCGGCGGTGATCCCCTCGAGCGTGACGTTCCCATCGGTGCCGCGGCGGGCGTCATCGAGGGCGGCCCGCTCGCCGACGCCCTCGGTGCGGGCGGCGAGACGGCCGTGGTCACGGCCTTCGACGGCGAGCGGACGTACACGTACGGCGACCTCACCTCTCAGCTCGACGGCTACGAACCGGGCGCGGAGGTCACCGTCACCGCCTACGTCGACGGCGAACGGACCGAGGCGACCGTCACGCTAGGCGAGCACCCACAGTTGACCGACACCGCGTACCTCGGCGTCGAGCCGACGTCGGGGACCTCCGGCGTCGCCTTCTCGACGATCGGCATCCAGCTCTACCCGGCCGAGGAGTACCTCGTGATGCTGGGCGGCGACGGCGACGGGAGCTACGGCCCGATCACGGACTCGTTCCTCGGCAAGATGGGGCTGGTCCTGCTGTTGCCCATCGCCGGCGTCGTCGGCATGCTCCCCTTTAACTTCGCTGGCTTCACCGGCGGGATCGAGAACTTCTACGAGGTCCAGGGCTCGCTGGCCGCGCTGGGCGACGGCACGGTGTTCGTGATCGCGAACCTGCTGTTCTGGACCGGCTGGATCAACATCCAGCTGGGCTTTTTCAACCTCATCCCGGCGTTCCCGCTGGACGGCGGTCACATCCTGCGGACCAGCACCGAGGCGGTCGTCTCGAGGCTGCCGATCGAGGCGACCCGCGGGATGGTCCGGGCCGTGACGACGACCGTCGGCCTGACCATGCTGGTTAGCTTCCTCGCAATGCTGTTCGCGCCCGGTCTCCTCACGTGAGGGTTCCGGGAGTGACCCCGTTCGGCTCGAGCGTGCCACGTCGTCACGAGAGCGTCGAGAACGTCTCGAGCACCGACTGCCAGTGATCGTGGCTCGCCTCGACTGCTCCCTCGTGCGTGCCGCCGCGTTCTGTCAGACCGACGGCCGGCCGGTAGGGCGGGGAAATGTAGTGACCCGCGTCCTCGTAGACGAGGTGCTCGAAGTTCGGGTGGTCGTGTTCCTCGAGGCGGTCGGCCGCAACGTCGTGGAGATCTGCGGAGGGCCAGAGGGTGTCGTCTCCGCCCGACACGAGTAACACTCGACCGTCGATCTTCTCGACGGGAATCGACGCTTCGCCGATCGTCTCTTCACTGAGCGAATCGGGATCAACGTACCAGCTATCTATCTCGACGTACGGAACCGGCTCACCGCCGTGGGACCACGACGAGGCGTCGGTCAATTGCCACGATTCGGTCAGTCCCTCCCAGACGAGCCCGCTCCCGTTGATCGAGACGACGGCGTCGAAGACGTCGAACTGGCTTCCAGCGAGCAACGCGAGTTCGCCGCCCTTCGAAGCGCCGTAGAGACCGATCCGGTCGCTGCTCGTGGTCTCGTACTCGCGCAACCACTCCGCGGCGTCCCGGACGTACTCGATCGGAATCTCGTTGAGGTCCGCCGGGACTCCCTCGCCGCCGAAGTAGTGCAACGCGAAGGCGGTATACCCACGCGAGGCGAGCAGGGCCGACCGGTGATGCAGGGGACTCCCGCCACTCCCGTGCAAGACCACGACGCCGGGACCGGTCCGGCCGTTCGTCGGCTCGTACACCGCTCCCTCGAGCTCAGGGTGTTCGGGTTCGACGAACGCCGACAGATCGGGAAACGTCCGAGAGAGCGACGTCGATCCGACCGTCTCCCCGTCGTACTCGATGCTGTAGGCGAGTTCCTGCTCGTCCGGCCACGAATAGCTTCGATTGGTAAGCGGCGACGCGAACTGGAACAACGCTATCGGTAGCGGGACGTCGAGCGAGGCTGGGACGACACCGTCGAGCGGGTCGTCACTCTCGCTGACGACCGTCGCATCCGCGAGCGACACCGTTCCGTCCTCGGTCTCGATCGTTGCCCGGCCGTCGAACGACGACCCGTCCCCGTCCTCGCCGGAGAGGCGTACCTCGACCGTGTCACCTGCCGGTAGGCCGTCGACCGTTACGTCGAACGGTTCGTCGTACGACACGGTATCGGGATGGTCGAACTCGAGTTCACCTATCTCCGCTGCGGATGGCGTCTCTCCGGGTTGCTCGTCGGTGGCTCCGCTGCAGCCGGCGATGGAAGCGACTATTCCAGAGCCGATGGCGGAGAGAATGTTACGTCTATTCAGATATTTTGGAGTTTTCACATCAGAATGGTTAAAACTCGATGTAAAAAATACTACTGGTTGAATTTCGGGCGCAAGGGCTGGCGGTCGTATCGATGCCGGGCCCCGTACGAGCTATTCGGTGGAGACGTTTCACGCGGTAACGAGGGATCTATTCGAGTACCGCGACGCCACGCCGCTTACTCCTCGGGATCGATCCCGTGGCGGTCGTAGAACTCCTCGGGGGTGTCCGGGATCCGCTCGAAGTCGGTGTCGAAGTAGTGTTCGTGGTGGCGAACGACCTGTTCGACCACCCAGGCGCTGAACTCCTCGTCGAAGCGCCACTCGTCTTCCCGTTCGGGCACCTCGAAGCGGTCGTCGGTCGCGAACGCGGCGTAGACGTGGAAGAAACCGAGGATGACGTCCGCGAAGTCCCGGGCCTTCTCGGCGCTCTGTTCGCGGCGCTCGAGCAGTTCCTCGTAGCCGTCGTCGGTGAGTTCGAAGTACTTCCGGTCGGGTTCGTCCGCCCGTTCGATGCGCTCGGCCCAGCCCTTCTCCTCGAACTTGTAGAGGATCGGGTAGACCGAGCCGTAGGAGGGTTCCCAGTGACCGCCGCTGATGTCCCTGATCTCCTTCAAGATCTCGTAGCCGTACCTGGGTTTCTCCTCGAGCAATTCGAGGACGAGGTAGGCGATCAGTCCTTTCGGCGGCCCACTTTTCCGCATGTGCGCACGTATTTAAACGGACGAACGTAAAGGGTTTCGGTCATCGCCGTTCCGACGCCGCGAAACTGAAGCAGACCCTTCTTATCGACCCGGTCCCAAGCCGTCGTCATGGAGCGACGGACACCACCACGAACGAAGGAAGGCTGGTACATCCTCCACGACTTCCGCACCGTCGACTGGGACGCCTGGCGCGACGCGCCCGAGCGCGTCCGGGAACGTGCGCTCGAGGAGGGACGTGCGTTTCTCGCCGACTGCGAGGACGTCGCCGACGCCGACGACGGCGACTCCGCGCTGTTCGCCATGCTCGGCCACGAGACGGACCTGCTGGTCATGCACGTCCGGCCGACGATGGCCGACGTCGAGCGACTCGGCCGGCGATTCGACCAGACGGCGTTCGCCGAGTTCACCGAGCGAACGGATTCGTACGTCTCGGTCGCGGAGGTCTCGGACTACGTCACCGACGCCTACTTCGAGGAGGACGAGGAGGTCGAGAGCACCGGCCTCTCGCGCTATCTCGAGCAGAAGCTCTATCCGCAGATCCCCGACGCCGAGTACGTCAACTTCTACCCGATGGAGAAACGTCGCGATCCGGAGTACAACTGGTACGACCTGCCGTTCGAGGAGCGCTCGGAGCACATGAGCTCCCACGGCGACATCGGCCGCAGCTACGGCGGGAAGGTCAGCCAGATCACGGCCGGCAGCATCGGCTTCGACGACTACGAGTGGAGCGTCTCGCTGTTCGCCGACGATCCGGCCCACATCAAGAACCTGCTCGCGGAGATGCGCTTCGACCCCTCGACGTCGAAGTACGCCGAATTCGGCCGGTTCTACGTCGGCCGGCGCTTCGAACCGCACGACCTCGAGGCCTACATGGCAGGCGAGGCGGTCCCGGCCGAGGACGACGCGGGCGGCCATCCCCACGCGAGCGCCGACAGCGCCTCCGGCGGTCACCCCCACGGCGATACCGGCGACGAGGAGAGCGGGGCCGGTCACCCTCACGGGGACGCCGACGGCGAGGACGTCCGCAGCGAACTCGAGGAACAAGGCGTCTACGCCGGCCAGCCACACGGCGAGGACGTCCATGCGGTCGTCCTCTATTCCGCGGCCGACCCCGACGAGTTATTCGAGGAGGTCGAGGGGCTCCGGTCGAACTTCGACCACTACGATACCCACGTGAAGACGGCAGTGTACGAGTCCGAGTTCGACGACGAGGACGCCGAGACGGCGGTCGTCAGCCTCTGGGAGACCGACCGCGCCGCCGACACCGCCGCGGGCTTTCTCGCGGATCTGCCCGAAATCGTCCGCCAGGCGGGCGATGACGACGACGATTCCTGGGGGACGATGGGCATGTTCTACACCGTCAAACCCGACCACCGCGAGGACTTCGTCGGCACCTTCGCCGACGTCGGCGGCCTCCTGGAGGAGATGGACGGCCACCGCAAGACCGACCTCCTCGCGAACCGCGAGGACGAGAACGACATGTTCATCGCCAGCCGCTGGGACTCCCGCGAGGACGCGATGGCCTTCTTCCGCAGCGACGAGTTCTCCGAGACCGTCGAGTACGGCCGCGACGTCCTCGCCGACCGGCCGCGACACGTCTTCCTCGCTTGATCGATCGGCCGACATCGTCCTCGCTCGAGCGGTCGGCCAGCCTCGAGTCGCTGCCGGGCGACCTGTAGTAGCGGTTCAGATGTGGCCGGATTCGGACTGTTCTTCGTAGAAGAAGTAGCCAGCGACACCGGCGATACCCAACAGCAGCGTGACGTAGGGCCAGTAGCCGGCCTCCTCGTCCGTCAGGTGGGCGTGCACGGCCACGAAGATCGCGAAGCCGACGTGAGCGACCGCGGTCGCGAGCAGGAACTCGGTGACCTCCATGCTACTCGAGGATTCGACGGCGACCCAATAGCCGTTTCGACAGCCGCTGGCTCAGTTCGTCGCGAAGTTGTATCCGATCGCACCGACCAGCAGGACGCCGGCGACCGCTGTGACCATCGGTCCGTAGTGGGCCTCGAACGACAACTGCTCGAGCAACAGCGGTTCGGCGATGCCGAACTCGCCCGTTAGCTGGAGGACCTGGTCCGGAGCGAGCAGCGTCGCGATGGGGATGCCCAGATGTAGTCCGCCCAGTCCCAGGCAGACGAACTGTTCGAGGGGCGACCAGCCGGGATTGAGTTCGAGGTCGGCGTCGTTCTTGATCGTGAGCATCGTCACGCCGATGGCCAGCACGAACGGGGCGATCCAGATGCCGAGTTCGTAGCCTCGGATCGCATCGGTCCCCAGGCCCGGCGTCGAGACCGTGACCCACGGCAACGCTAGCGCGATCGCCGACAGCACGACGGAGACGAACATGACGGGCGTGTGCAGGCCCGACTCCGACGGGTCGAGCGACTCCGCCAGCAGGTCACCGTAGCCGCGAGATTTCGGTTGCATCGCGATACACTCTACAGTACTGATAGTTCAATGCACCGGTACGTCGAACGGAATGCCGTAGAAAACCGTCGGCGACCGCTCGTCGCAATCGGTCGGTGTCGGAAGGAAGTCCTCAGTCGAAGTCGTGGTCCGGATCGTCCTCGACCGCGCGTTTCATCGAGTCGCGTCGCGCTTTGGCGTCACGGCCGGTGGCCTCGAGCAGGAAGTCGTTTTTGGCGTCGACGGCCTCGCCGGCGGCCTCGAGTTCGTCCGGGCCGAGTTCGGTGGGATCGCGTTCGTGGAACTCGACGCCGAGTTTGTCCTTCTTGCCGGAGTATTCGACGGCACCGACGACGATCTTCTCGAAGACGGGATTGTCGGGTTCCTCGATGACGTAGAGGTCGCTGCCCTTGTACTCCTGCGTGCCGGTGACGGGGCCGAAGTAGTCTTCGATCGTCGCTTTCATATCGGGGATCCGTTCCTCGAGGTATTCACCGCGACGCATCTTGTACTCCTTCATGGACGGGAGATACACGGCGGGGCGTTTACCTCTTTTCATACCCGACGTTTCGGATAGCCAATACGTCGTAGACTGGCCGCTCTCACGGTGACACAAGGGATTCGGACGACCGCGGTCGCCGACCGAATCGACGGGCCATGGAGGCGACCGTCGTCGAAGTCACGTGGCCGCAGGTCCCGCTAGCGCAGCGGTCGCTCGCTCAGATAGCCCTTGCGGCAGTCCGGACAGATGTCGCCGGCCCGGAGCGAACCCCGGTCGTCGGCCTCGGCGAACTCACAGCGGGGACAGTAGAACTCGGTCGGGACGTCCTCGTTGCCCGTGGCGTTCGTCTCGCCTGGCGAGGGTGCGGGTTCCGCGCGTTCGATCCCCGAGGGCGACGCCTGCGGGTCGTCGTCGACGGTCGCCCCGTTGGCGATTTCGCTCTCGGTTGCGACGGATTCGGTGCCGCCGGTCGCGTCGGTCGCGTCGGTGTGTTCGAGGACGACTGCGTCGTTCGTGACCGGTTCCTCCTCGTCCCACTCGGCCGGCTCGTCGCCACGTGCGGTCGGGCCGACGTCGCTCGAGTCGGGCCATTCGCCACGGTCGCGTTCCCGCGGGCTCTCGTCCTCGTCGTCGGTGAGGATCTCGCCGTCGTCGGTGACCGGTTCGCCGTCCTCGTCGGTCGGATGGTCGGGATCGACCGCCGGATCGGACTCGTCGGGAGCGTTGGACTCCGCGTCCTGAATGACCACGCTGTCGCCGTCGTCGGGGTCGCCGTCGGCGTCGATGAACTCGGCGTCGGTGCCGTCCGTCTCGGCGTCGACGGTAGCGGCGTCGGGGTTGTCGGGCTGTTCGGCTGGCGGTGCGGCGTCGGCGTCGGATCGGCGGGGGTGTTCGGCGTTCGCGTCCGGGCCGGAGAGGCTCGTCACTTCGGTGTTTTCGCTGATGACGGTTCGCTCGCCACACCGAGTGCACTCCTTGTACTCCTGGACGGTAACGACGACTTCACTGCCCCGTTCTTCGCGCTCGCGTTCGACTTCGGGGTCACCGTAGTCGTGTCCGAGCAGCGAACATCGCAGGACCATTGTGCCACCGTACCGAGTCAGGCTATAAAAAACGTACCGCTGAGGGAGCTGTCATACGGACTACCGGACGTCGGTTCTCCGGAACCGACGCACGGATCGCGGTCGTACCGGTACGTCGTTTCCACAGTCCGTATTGGACGGCCAGTCGGCACGCGTCTCCCGAACGACAAACGTCAAATCCCGGGTTACCGAAGGACAAGACGGATGAGAGCAAAGCCTGAGTACCGAAACCGCGAGCGAACCCAGGTGGCGGTACTCGATGCACTCGTCGACCGGGCGGAGGAGGGGATGACGGTCTTCGAGCTGCGAGCGGCCGTCGAGGTCGAGATCGACGACCTCGAGGGGGCGCTCGCGACGCTCAAGGACGACGGGCTGATCGACGTCGAATCCGAGCAGGGACGGACCGTCATCAAGCCCGCCGATCGGGTGGTCCCCGATCAGCCGACGGACGACGACGAGAGCTGGTCCATCGGCGACTGGCTCCGCGATCGGTTCCCCTTTTAAGCGTCACCGTGGCTCCGGCGGCTGCCGACGGCTGCTCGAATCGAAACGCCTGAGACCGCATACGGACCGTTGTAAGTCGTTTCCGGTGCGGCCGCGACCCTCCCGGTCGCACCGGAAACCGTTACAACAATCCGTATCAGGCCCCACGACGTATCTATGACCGTTATCGAGTCCGTTCACGCCGACCACGGCGCGACGTTCGGCGAGCGCGGCGGCCGAACGATCGTCGAACACTACGGCCGCCCCGAACGCACCCACCGGGCGATTCGCAACGGCGTCGGCCTCCTCGAGGCCGCCTACGGCGTGATCGTCGTCGAGGGCGAGGATCGCCTCGAGTACGTCGACAACGTCGTCTCCAACCGCGTCCCCGCCGAGGACGAGCAGGGCTGTTACGCGCTCGTGCTGGACCCCCAGGGCGGCATCGAGGTCGAACTCTACGTCTACAACGCCGGCGAACGGCTCCTGCTGTTCGTCCCGCCGGAGGAGGCCGAATCGCTCGTCGAAGACTGGTCCGAGAAGGTGTTCATCCAGGACGTCGAGATCCGGCTCGCGACCGACGACTACGCCGTCTTCCGGCTGTCGGGACCACAGGCGACCGAGAAGGTCGCCAGCGTCCTCAACGGGGCCGCCTCCCCCGACGAACGCTACTCGTTCGTCCGCGGGACGATGGGCGACGAGGGAGTCACCGTCGTCCGCACCGACGCGCTCACCGGCGAGGAGAGCTACGAGGTGATCTGCGCCGCCGCGGACGCCGAAGCCGTCTACGACACCCTCCTCACGCAGGGCCTCAACGCCGCTCCCTTCGGCTACCGCACCTGGGAGAGCCTCTGTCTCGAGGCCGGCTCCCCGCTGTTCGAGACCGAACTCGAAGGGACGATCCCGAACGTGCTCGGCCTGCGCAACGCCCTGGACTTCGAGAAGGGCTGTTACGTCGGCCAGGAGGTCGTCTCCCGCGTCGAGAACCGCGGCCAGCCCAGCCGCAAGCTGGTGGGACTGACGCTCGAGGGCGAGGCCGTCCCCGAGTCGGGTGCAGCCGTCTTCGACGGCGACGCCTCGGTCGGCGAGGTCACCCGCGCGGGCGAGAGCCCGCTGCTCGAGGAGGTCGTCGCGCTCGCTGTCGTCGACTACGGTCTCGAGAGCGAGGCGCTGACGGTCCGCGTCGACGGCGAGGAGGTGCCGGCGACCGTGACCGAGTTACCGTTCTACGAGGGGTCGGAACTGTCGGACCGACTGCCCCGCTACCAGTAGCCTTCGGCCGGCCACGCGGCCGGGCTCTCGGTTCCCGTCGGCCACCGATAGCAGTAGTTGACCGATAGTTATAATATTCCGACACTCTCCCGTACTGAAACGTACTCGTGAACGGGGGAGTGATACTCGGGCTGTCGGCGGGCCTGGTCGGTGGCGTCTTCCTGGCTGCCCGAGCGAGTGCCGTCGTGTTGCGTCGTGGCAACGAACCAACCGATCGGATCGACCGACGAGCCGGTATCGGACGACTGCTCCTGAAGGGGGTCGTGTTCGTCGGAACGATGGCGCTCTACGCGGTACCGCCGATCGGTCCGGACGTTCTCGGGAGCCTCGGCCTCGGCGACGCCGGGACCGAAGTCCTCGTCGTCGTAAACGCGGCGGCAATGACGGCGACGGGTGTGGCCGGGCTGTTCGCGGTTCGGCGCGGACAGCGCCCGCTCGTCGAGTGGTTGCGGACGGAACCGCTCACGGTCGGTGCGGCGTTCCGGCGTCGCCGCTTGCTCGCCGACTCGGCAGCGCTGTTTCCCGTAGCGCTCGTGCTCCAACTCGAGTGGTACGGCTTCCTTCCCGGCGGACTGGTCTGGCTGCTCTCGGTGACGGTGGTCGTGATACTGGGGTATTCCTATCTGGTGGAACCGCTGCAGGCCCTGCCCGTAGATTCGATTCGGGATCCGACGGACGCCGAGCGGGCGCGCATCGAACGGTGTTACGAGCGGTTCGATCGCCAACCCGGAACGATACTCGTCTTCTCCGCGTCCGACGTCGATACGGGTCTGGTCACGGTCGGACGCGGCGCGGTCCGTGCGACCTGGATCGACGAACCGTTTCTCGAGCGCGTCACCGACGACGAACTGGCGGTCGCACTCGCCCAGGCCGAAGCCAGAGGGACGTCGACGCCGGTAGCACGACTCCGCATCGCACTGGGGGTTTTCGTCGCCGGAGTCGTGTTCATGCTGTCCGAGTTCGTCGTCGGTCCGAGCGTCCTCCTCCCCGTCGGGTTCGTCACTGTCTGTCTTTCAGGCGTGCTGATCCTGTACTTCGCCTACACCGGTGAGCGTCGGGTGTACCGTGCCGACCGGTTCGCGAGCGGCCATCTCGGACCGGCCACCGTCCGGTCGGCCTATCGCACCGTCGGGCCGGAACTCGAAGTCTTCACGGAGTGGTCCGACGACAGCTCCCGGTTCGGCCTGTTCGAACTCGAGCCCTCCATCGAGTCACGCATCGAACGCCTCGAGGAGCAGTACGACCTGCCCCCCGAGCCGTCGGACTCGGCTTCCGGTCAGTCGCCCCCATCGGACGACGAACCGGACGCGTCCGGGGCCGATACGGCCGCCGCCGCCGAACGCTAGGTCGGCGAGACGAGCGGCCGAACGTCGGGCGACGAGCCGGGGTTCGACGCTCCGACCTCGTCCGCGAGCGACGACCGAGACGGTCCGCAAACGGAACCGAAAAACAGCGTGGCACGATCGGACGCCGACCGCGACGGTTACTCGTCGGTCGGTGACTGTCCCAACAGCTCCCAGAACCGGTCGACGTCGCCCTCGAAGCGCTCGAGCAACTCGCGGACGTCCGATCGGAGGTCCTCGGCGACTTTCACGTGGACCATCCCCTCGTCGGGCTGGCCGTAGACGACGCTCGCGCCTTCGGGCGCGGCGACGATGGCCGGCAGCGCGACCAGGTCCTCCTCGCCCTCGACGAGGATCGTCGTCGGCTCGTCGCGTGCGAGCCCCTCGAGCAGGGCTTCGACGACGGCCTCGGAGATCGTAGCGGGCGGGTTGACGACCTCGAGGTGGGTCGATTCGGTGACGGTCTCGCGGATCTCCTCGTCGACGGCATCGCGTTTGGTGCGTTCGTCGACGAGTGCGACGTCCGGCGGGCGGCCCGCCCGGAGCAGGTGGTAGGTGACGACGTCGCCAACGGCGATCAGCGGCCCGTCGACCTCGGCGAGGAGCCGGTCGGCGTCGGTCTCGATGGGGCCCATCGGCTCTTTGAGTTCGTGGCGGAGGTCGTCGGGCAGAACCAGTAGCTGGTCGTCGGCATCGGTCGGTGACGGGTCGGGCTCGCCGTCGTCCGTGTCCTTCGAATCGTCGCGCGTCACGGCTACGCTACCGGACTTTCAGCGCGTACGCGCCGGGTTCGGTGACCTGCATCTCCTCGGCGATGCGGCTCTCCTCGGGGTGGGCGATGACGACGTAGCCCGCCCAGTCCTCGGTCAGCGACGAGGAGTTACAGGCGTCGCAGGTCTCGTTGTCGGGCTCGTTGACCCGGTGGCACTCCCGGCAGACGAGTCGGTCCGATGCCATACTCACTCACCTTCGGCCGTGGTGGCCTCGCGTTTCTCGTGTTCCTCCTCGAGCCAGCCGTGTTTGCCGAGGCCGGGCTGTTTCGCCGTCAGCCCGATCTTCGAGTCGCGCGGGTTGCGCTCGTCGATGCTCTTGGTGACGATGCGGGCGCGGACGGCGTCCTCGACGCCGAGCGCGCGGTCGGACTCGTTCGAAGACAGCCGCTGGTTCTCGGCGTCGAACGCGAGGTACTCGTCGCTGATCTGGGAGACGTGCAGTAGCCCGTCGACCGGCCCGATCCCGACGAACGCCCCGAACTCGACGACCTCGACGACGGTGCCGTCGACGACCTCCTGCATCTGGGGGTCGAACGTGACCGCGTCGAAGTCCGCCTCGTAGTAGACGCCCGGGCGGTTCGGCAGGACCGTCCCCTCGCCGATGTCGTGGACTTCGGTGACGGAGACGACGCTGCCGACCTCCTCGTCCATGCGCCCCTCGAGCTTGTCCTGGAGCAGTTTCTTCACGAGCTCCGGCGAGACGTCGCCGAGCTCCTCCGGCGGTACCTCCACCGTATCCTTCAGTCTGACCCGTTTGTACATTCTATGGTTGAGTGATCGCTAACTTGTTTCTCCCGCGTAATGCAATTACCGGTCTGTTCGCCTCGAGCACCCGGTCGCGCAGCGGCCGGTCGTTGGTGACGACGTAGTCGACCGTCCCCTCGCGGGCGAGTTCGACCAGGGCGTCGTCCGCGTAGGAGGCCTCGGTGTCGACGACGAGACAGCGCTCGGTCGCCAGGTCGTGGCCGACGTTGGCGGCCGTCCCCTCCTGTCCGCCCTTCTCCGAGAGCCGGCGGAGTTCCTCGACGACGGCCTGTGGGACGACGGGTTCGTACGCATCGAGTAGTCGCTCGAGTTCGTCGAACAGCCTGACGTCGAGTTCGACTGGCATCATCAGTGCACTCGTATCGAGGGCGACCCGCGTACTCATGCTCGTCGCCTGTCCTCGCTACCCCTGCAGCGTTCCGAGACCGATCAGCCGCCAGCGCGCGCCGATGCGGCGGTTGATCGCGATCTTCGCGCCCGGTTCGGCGGCGACGGGACGTTTGAGGTTGACCTCACACTCCCCTTCGCGGGCGCTGGTGACGGCACCCACGGTCGTCGCCGTGCCGACGGTCATCATCAGGGGCTCGCCGGTGCTGATCTCGTCGACGGTCTCGCCGCTTTCGGCCCCGACCACGCGCTCGAGGAGGTCGACCTCCATCGTGAACCGCTCCCAGGTCGGCGGTAGCGAGCCGGCTGGACCGGCGATCCGGCCCGCCAGCGCGTCGCCTTTGGTCAGCGACGGGTCGAGCCCGGTGCCGACGCCCAGCAGCCCGCCGGGCGTCGCGGTGTCGACCGTCTGACCGCCGGCCTGGAGCGACCGGATCGTCGTCTCGATCGGGACGTACTCGGTCTGGCCGCCCTCCTCGACCTCGCGGCCGGGACGAATCTCGATCTCGTCGCCGACCTCGAGCTGGCCCTGGGCGAGGCTGCCGCCGAGGACGCCGCCGGACAGCTCCGTCGCCGTGGTCCCCGGCTTGTTGATGTCGAAACTCCGGGCGACGTGCATCAGCGGATCGGCGTCGGGGTCGCGTTCGGGCGTGGGGATCTCCTCCTCGATAGCCTGGATGAGCAGGTCGAGGTTGACTTCCTGACCCGCCGAAACCGGGACGACCGGCGCGCCCTCGGCGACGGTGCCCTCGACGAACTCCTGGATCTCCTCGTAGTTCTGTCGCGCCTGGTCGGTGCTGACGAGGTCGACCTTGTTCTGGGCGATGACGATGTTGTCGATCCCGATGATGTCCAAGGCCATCAGGTGCTCCTCGGTCTGGGGCTGTGGGACGGGTTCGTTGGCGCTGATCACCAACACAGCGCCGTCCATCAGCGACGCACCCGAGAGCATCGTCGCCATCAGGGTCTCGTGCCCAGGGGCGTCGACGAACGAGACGGTCCGCAGCGGCTCGCTTTCCGAGCCGTCCGGACACTCCTCCTCGACGGTGTAGCGCTCGGGCTCGTCAAGCTCGGGACACTCGCGGAACGTCGCGTCCGCGTACCCGAGCCGGATGGAGATCCCGCGTTTCATCTCCTCGCTGTGCTGGTCGGTCCACGAGCCACTCAACGCTTGGACGAGCGTTGTCTTGCCGTGGTCGACGTGGCCGACGAGCCCGATGTTCACCTCCGGTTGTTGGTTTCCTGCCATAAGACGATGAGTAATCTTGAGTAGAGCTTCCGCCGTGCGCTTGATAAACCTACTGTTCTCGGGGCGATCCGGCGGACGGCAACGCGTTCGAGCGCGAGTCTTTCACGCGGCCCGATCCGTCACGACGCGTGGCTACCGGCTCCGCGAGTTCGACCGCCTCGAGGCGGCGACCGCCGTCGCCGCCGAAGCCGCCGACTTCCTCGACGATCTAGCGGGGATCGACGTCGCAGGTCGTTCGGGGGCTCACCCGTCGAGGAACTGCTCGAGTGCGGGCGACTCACGACGGAGCGTTATCGTCGTGAGCGCGCGCAAGCGATCGCGGCTCGGCCGGGCGCTGTTCGGGAGCCTCATGCTCTTTCACGTCGATCGACCCGTGGTCGCGATCCCACACGGAGGTGACTTACGGTCAGAATAGCCCGATCGATCGCAGTCACGATCGCGTTTCGACCCGATCGTCCTCGAGCAGCGTCGCCTCGGCCGTCGTCTCGAGGACGGTCTGGGCGACCGTGGCCGTCCGGCGGATCCGGCTCAGTACCGGCCCGTAACGGGCGACAGGGTCCGATCCGTCGGTCCACTCCCGGTCGAGCTCGTCCGTTCGTCGCTCGACGGTCGCACCTCGCTCGGCCGCGCGTTCGATCTCGCCCTCGAGCGCGGCTTCGACGGCGTCGCGGGCGTCCCTGGCGAGGGACTCGATTCGCTCCCCTAGATCGCCCGTCGGCGGTCCTGACTGGCGCGTCGCGGCCTCGGCGATTCCCTCCGCGTGATCTCCGATTCGGTCGAGACAGCGACTCACCCGGTAGTCCCGAAACGCTTCCCGGCGGTTCGTGCCGAGTCGATCCAGTTCGTGGACGTCCTCGAGTCCGCGGTGGAAGCCGCGGCTCACGAACGCGAACAACCGATCGACGTCGCTGGCGCGTGCACGGACGCCAGCGGCGAGCTCCGCGTCGTCCTCGACCACCGCCGCCGTCGCGTCGGCGTGCATCTCGAGCACCAGCTGTCGGGTTTGGGCGACCGTCTGCGGAAGCGACACCTCCCTCGCGTCGAGCACGTCGGCGATGGTGAGCCGGTCGCCGGTGTCTTCCTGGATCGTGACGCCGACGAACCGTCCCACACGGCGTTCGATCTGCCGTCGCAGCTCCGGTGGGGCCGACTCGAGGCCGGTCACGACGATCCGATCGCAGCCGATCCTGTAGGCCGCCCGAACCTGTCGCAGGGCGGTCTCCTCGCCCAGTGAGGCGACGTCGACCCGCACCGTCCGCTCCCGCGTCGGGACCGTGTCGGTCGCGGCGACCAGCCGGTCGTCCTGGGGGTAGAGGTACATCGACGCGCCGGACTCGAGGTTCTGGTCGACCGCCCACTCCTTCGGAAGCGAGACGACGTACGTAGAGTTGCCCGCGAGTTGGACCGTCCGTTCGACGGGGTCGTGACTCCCGTTCGACAGCGGGTTTCGGCTCATCAGTAGATCAATTCGTCGTCGTTTTCGACCATGTACAGCGTTCGTGCCGCGATGTTGACGGCGTGGTCGCCGACCCGCTCGAGGTCGCGGATCGTCAGGAGCATCCGCGAGACGTCCTCGAGGAGGTGTTCGTCGTCGGGATCCGCCTCCATCAGGTCGTGGACGACGATCCGACTCGCCCGTTCACAGAGCGCGTCGATTTCGTCGTCGGTCGCGGCGATCTGTCGGGTCTCCGCCGCGTCGTTCGTCGCGTACGCCTGCATCGCGTCCTCGACCATCAGGACCGTCTCCGTGCCGACGTGGACGATGTCGACGTCCGGATATCGGTTTCGGTCCTGTTCCCGAGCGTACTCCGCGAGGTTGACGGCCAGGTCGCCGATCCGCTCGAGGTCCGTGAGGATCTTGAACGACGACGCGATGACGCGAAGGTCGCCCGCGACCGGTTGCTGGAGCGCGATCAACTCGATGCACTCTCCCTCGAGTTCGAGATACAGGTCGTTGATCTCGTGGTCGCCTTCGATCACCTCGGCAGCCAGCGCCTCGTCCCCGGTCTCGTAGGCCTCGAGCGCCCGTCGGAGACGCTCACAGACCAGGTCGCTCATCTCGAGGACGTCGTCGCGCAACGCCTCGAGTCGTCGCTGGTAGGTGTCCCGTGACATGGTTACCCGAACTTGCCGGTGATGTACTGCTCGACGCGTTCGTCGTCGGGGTTCTCGAAGATGGTCGCGGTGTCGTCGAACTCGACGAGTTCGCCCCCGGTGAGGAAGACGGCGGTCTTGTCGGAGATGCGGGCGGCCTGTTGCATGTTGTGGGTGACGATGACGACGGTGTACTCGTCGGCCAGATCGGCGATGAGGTCCTCGACCTTCGAGGTTGCGACGGGATCCAGCGCCGACGCCGGTTCGTCCATGAGGACCACCTCGGGGTCGGGGGCGATCGCCCGGGCGATACAGAGCCGCTGTTGCTGGCCGCCCGAGAGGTCAAGGCCGCTCGTCTCGAGTTTGTCGTTCACCTCGTCCCAGAGGGCGGCGCTCCGCAGCGCCTCTTCGACGCGCTCGTCGAGGTCGCCGTCGTCCTTGCCCTGGACGCGCAGGCCGTAGGCGACGTTGTCGTAGATCGACTTCGGGAACGGGTTCGGCGTCTGGAACACCATCCCGATCTTGCGGCGGAGCGCGACGGGATCGACGTCCTCGTCGTAGACGTTCTTGCCGTCGAAGACGACTTCGCCGTCGATCCGGGCGGAATCGACGAGGTCGTTCATCCGGTTGATCGAGCGCAGGAACGTCGACTTGCCACAGCCGGAGGGGCCGATCAGCGCCGTCACCTGGTTCTCCGGAATCTCGATGTCGACGCTCCGCAGCGCCCGTTCCTCGCCGTAGTAGACGTCCAGGTCGTACGTTTCGATGATCGGCGGTCCGGTACTGGGGCCGCCCGCCGGTCGGTCGACCTCGATCGACGTGTCGATCAGCACCTCGTCGTCGTCGTCCGCTTCGGTCGCGGGGTCGTTCTCGGTCGCTCGTTCGATGCTCGGCTCGGATTCTGTCGTGCTATCGTAGCTCATGGTCGGTCACTCTCCGCGTTGGTACCTGTTCCGCAGGACGATCGCAGCCCCGTTCATCAACAACAGCACGACGAGCAGCGTCAGAACACCCGCCGCGAGTACCCCATACCGGAAGTCGTGGTCGATCAGCCGCGACCAGGTGAAGATCTGTCTCGGCATCGCGCTCGAGACGCTGAAGAACGAGTCCGGGGAGATGCGAACGACCGCCGGCATACCGATCATCAGCAGCGGTGCCGTCTCGCCGATCGAGCGGCCGAACGCGAGGATCGTCCCGGTGAGGATCCCTGGCATGGCCTCCGGCAGTACGACGTTGCGAACGGTCTGCCAGCGTGTCGCGCCCATCCCGTAGGACGCCCGTCGCATCGAATCAGGAACCCCGCGAATCGACTCCTGAGCCGAGACGATGACGATCGGCAGGATCAACAGGCCGACGGTCAGGCCGCCGACGAAGACGATCCCGGTCTGGAAGCCGACGCCCCGAACGAACAGCGCCAGTCCCAGCACGCCGTAGACGACCGACGGCACCCCTGCGAGGTTCGCGATGTTGATCTCGATCAGTTCGACGATCCGACCCATCCGTCCCTGGTTCGGGGCGTACTCCTCGAGGTAGATCGCCGCCCCGACGCCGACGGGGAACGCCGAGACCGCGATGACGGTCAGCAACATCACGGTGCCGACGAGCGAGGGGTAGATCCCGGCGTCCGCGGGCGTAGTGCTGTGGCTCGAGATCAGAAAGCTCCAGTCGAGCCAGACGTCCGGTCCCGCGTATCCCATCGCGTCGACGACGACGACGCCGACCAGGATGCCGGCGCCGATCACGACCGGATACGCCAGTCCCGCGACGCCGTCGTTCCGTCGGAGGACGAACTCGACGTACAGCGCGTTGGGGACGACGACGACCGTCGCCACGATGACGCCGTAGGCCGACGGGACGCCGACGACCGACGCGACGGCGAATCCGGCCGCACCGACGGCGAGCACCGCGACGCCGGCGACGATCCCGTCGCGTTCGCTTTCTCTGACGGACCGGACGTACCTCGCAACCCCCACGGCGACCAGTCCGGTAAACGCCAGGAGGGCCGAAATCCACGGCAGCGGGAGGAACGGTAACGAGAGGATCAGCTCCCGAAGACTCGGGACGAGGTCGGGCACCGCGAACGAGACGTCGAACAGTTCCTGCCCGAGTAGCGGCGTTCGAATCGTCCTGTCGACGCTGAACCCCGGTACGCCGACGACGGCGAGAACGGGAGCGAGTACGACGACCGCCAACCGCTCGAGCACGCCCGCATCGCGAACCTGTCCGTGGACTGTCACGACTGCGTAGGCGACGCCCGCCGCGATGACGAGCGCCAGCCACTCGCGCGGAGTGACGATGTGTCTGAACGCGATGACGGCACCGCCGGCGAACAGGACCGAGACGATGGGCAGGCCGAGCGACGTGTAGGCGACTTCGCCGGCCTTCGAATCGGACAGGTAGAAGTACACGCCCAGCAGGATCGCCGGGACGACGACGGTTCCGGCGAACGTGACCAGCCAGCCGGCGTCGGCGGTGGCCGGTTGGATCGCGTCGTTGAACACGTACGCCAGGAACCCGAGCATCAGCAGGAGCGCCAGCAGGGTCGCGCCGAGACACGACAGCTTGAACAGCAGTCCGCGGACCTGGCTCACCTGTCCGTCCGCGCCGTACCAGGCACCGATCGTATCGTCGGACGTCGCCATCAGTAGCTCACCTCCCGGAAGGCGTTCGCAGGTGATCGCGCGTCGGTCGTCATTCGTACTCCTCCTCGTAGCGTGCCGTGATGCGATTGCTCAGCAGGTTCATCGCGAACGTGATCGCAAACAGCGTCAGGCCGATCGCGAACATCGAGTAGAACTCCGGCGTCCCGCCGGTCGCGTCGCTCGTGACGGCGTGGACCATCGCGGAGGTCATCGTCTCGCCCGACTGGAACAGGTGACCGAACGGGTCGGTCGGGTCGAACATCCGCGCCTGCATACCCATCGCCATGACGACGATCATCGTCTCGCCGATCGCCCGCGAGAGCGCGAGAATGTACGACGCGAAGATGCCCGAGATGGCGGCCGGAATGACGATCCCCGTCGACACCTCGAACTTGGTCGCGCCGAGTCCGTAGCCGGCCTGCCGAAGGTCGTCCGGCACCGCGCTCATCGCGTCCTCGGAGAGCGACGAGACCATCGGGATGATCATGATCCCGACCATGATCGAGGCGCTGAGGGTGTTGAACAGGGTCAGATCGAGCCCGATCGCCTGTAGCCACGGCGTGAGGTAGACGAGTGCGAGGTAGCCGTAGACGACGGTCGGAATGCCGGCGAGGATCTCGAGGGCCGGCTTCAGCACCGCTCGCATCCGTTCGCTCGCGTACTCGCTGAGATACACCGCGGCGGCCGTCCCGATGGGGATCGCGACCATCGCCGAGACGGCCGTGACGGTCAGCGTTCCCGTCACGAGCGGCCACACGCCGAACTGCCCGTGGCTGGACTCCCACTCCGTCCCGGTCAGGAACGAACTGATGCTGACGTCCTCGAAGAACGCTGCCGCGTCGAGCGACAGCGTGACGATAATGCCGGCCGTCACGAACACCGTCAGTGCGGCACAACCGAACAGCAACATCTGGTACAGCCGCTCTTTCGTCGCCTGGCCCCGGGACGATCGGGTCAGATCGGCGGACGTCGATTCAGTACTCATTTCTCACAGTCGTTTCGGTGAAAATCATCGGTCGATGTAACTGGTAGTCGACGCCGACGGCCGCTATCGGGCGTCCTCGAGCTTGCTCAAGTTCTCGTCGACCATGTCGTCGTTCGACGGGACGTAGCCGACGTCGTCGGCGATCCAGTCCTCCCCGGCGCTCTCGATGTAGAACTTCAGGAACTCGTAGACCTCGTCGCGCTGGACGGCGTCCTCGGCTACGTAAATGTACAGCGGGCGCGCCATCGGGTACGTTCCCTCGCTCGCCGCCTCGAGGCCGGGTTCGCCACAGCTGTCACCCTCGCTCTCGCGCACCGAGAGTGCCTTCACCCGGTCGCTGTTCTCGGAGTAGTAGGCGTACCCGAAGTACCCCATCGCGTACGGGTTCGACTCGAGGCCTTCGACGATCAGGTTGTCGTCTTCGGTGGGTTCGTAGTCGGTCCGGTGGTTCCCGGCCTCGCCGACGACGTTCTCGGTGAACCAGTCGTAGGTCCCGGACGTAGTGTCGGGGCCGTAGAGGTCGAACGGTTCGTCCGGCCAGTCGGAGTTGACGTCCGCCCACGTTTCGGCACCGTCCTCCTGCCAGATCTGGGCCATCTCGTCGAAGGTCATGCAGTCGACCCAGTCGTTCTCGGGGCTGACGGCCATCGTGAGGGCGTCACCGCCGATGTGCATCTCGATCGGATTGACGTCGTTGTCGGAACAGAGGTCCTCCTCTTCGGGCTTGATCGGTCGCGAAGCGCCGTTGATGTCCGAATCGCCGTGGCAGAAGAAGTTCTCGAACCCGCCACCGCTGCCCGTCGGGTCGACGGGCACGTTCACGCTCGGGTGATCGTCCATGAACTTCTCGGACATCTCGTCCGAGATCGGGAACACCGTACTCGACCCCGTGACGTCGACCTCGCCGGAGAGGTCACCGTCGCCGTTGCCGCCGTTGCCAGTGTCGGTCTCGGAACAGCCCGCGAGCGCAACGGCACCGACCCCACCGGCGGTTGCGACGAACTTTCGTCTGGAAACTGACTCGACCGAACGACCGCGCTGGTTTGCTGCCATCACCTGTGAGGTCCGACAGTCACTAAAAAAGCACTGCTATGAATAATATATATCTACACGTATCTATACATTCCTGTACGTGTCGGTCACTATCGGTTCTATCCAACACGTATCGGGTCCTCTCTTATCCGGACGAATCTTCCGTTTGAGAGTCTGTGGCCAAGATATTTGGGGGGTAGTGGAGAGGGGAGATATTCGACTGATCAGTATCTACCTACGTCTCTCACACAGGACTGGACGACAATCGGTCTAGTTTCCACTCGCCGCCAATACCATCACGACTTATTACATAGTAAAACATAGTCACTGGTTCAAAACTATATTAGTACGTTGCAGTACGGTCGGTATTGACTGGAATATAGGCAATAGACACGAGTACCGGCGGAACAGGTCTGTCTCTATAGATTCAGGTATATTTATGTTCGGTCCCTCGGAACCCCGATGCATGGAGACGCGGAAAGTCCAGGTGACTGGCGGTTCGACCTACACCGTCTCGCTTCCGAAGACGTGGGCCACGGAAAACGGAATCAGCAGCGGCGAAACCGTCGAACTGTACGCGGACGGCGATACGCTCCTCGTGACGCCGAAGACGGACGACGATCGACAGGAGGGCACCCTCGAGATCGGGTCGCTCGAGGGTGAGGAACTGGTCCGCGCCGTCTTCACCATGTACGTCAGCGGCTTCGACGTCATCGAACTCGAGGCCGGGCGGATCACGACCGATCAGCGACGATCGATCCGAAGCGCGGTTCAGGGGCTCATCGGCGTCGAGGTCGTCGAGGAAGCGACCGACCGCGTCGTCGTCCAGGACCTGCTGGACTCTTCCGAGTTGTCGATCGTCAACGCCGTCTCCCGGATGCGCCTGATCGCCACCTCGATGCTCGAGGACGCCGTGACTGCGCTCGTCGAGGACGACGACGACGTCGCCCGCGATGTCATCGAACGCGACGACGACGTCGACCGCCTCTTTCTCGTCGTCTCGCGGATCTTTCGCGCTACGTTGCGCTCGCCGCGGGCCGCGGAATCGCTCGGCGTCTCCCGCGAGGACTGTTTCGACTACCACTCGAGCGCCCGTCAGCTCGAGCGGATCGCCGACCACGCCGTGAAGATCAGCCAACTCGCGCGCAGACTCGACGCCGTGCCCGAGGACGTCGCGGACGCGCTCCTGGACCTCCACGACGACGCGGTCGACGTCGTCGAGACGTCGATGGACGCGCTGTTCAGCGAGGACGGCAACGAGGCGACCGACCTGGGGCACGACGCGCTCGAGTCGGTCCGGGAGATCGACGAGCACACGCGCCGGATCGACGACATGCTCCGGGATCTCGATCCCGTTCAGGCACAGTCGCTCGGACTGGTCCTCGATTCGCTCTCGCGCAGCGCCGACTACGGTGGCAACGTCGCGGAGACGGCCCTCCAGAAGGCCGCGCCGCGTCCGTAACGTCGCATTCGATCGGGGACGACCCCCTAATATCAACTCGTATACAAAAACGAGGTTCAGGGAACTATTTTGTAAGTTCGTTGTCTGTATCTCGATATGAGCCGATCGAACGCCTCGAGTGACGGCGAGGGCGTCCTCGAGTGTACGGACTGTCTCGATCCCGCCGACGCGTTCGCGCTGGTCGGCAACGAGACGCGGCTGGCGATCCTCGAAGCGCTGTGGGCGGCCGACGAACGACCGGTCGCGTTCTCCGACCTTCGTCGCGCGGTCGGCGTGCGCGACTCGGCGCAGTTCAACTACCACCTCCAGCAGTTGACCGGCCACTTCGTCACGCAGGTCGAGGAGGGATACGCGTTCAAACACGCCGGCGAGAAAGTCGTCCGTTCGGTGATCGCGGGGTCGTTCAACGAGGACCCGTCGGTCGAGCCGTTCCCCGTCGAGGGGAGCTGTTACGCCTGTTCGGGATCGCTCGAGGCCACGTACGAGGACGAACGGCTGGCGATCGACTGCGTCGACTGCGGGAGTGGACACGGCGAGTACGCCTTCCCACCGGGTGGGCTAAACGATCGTACGCCCGCGGAGATCGCGGCGGCGTTCGACCACCGGGTCCGACATCTCCACTGTCTGGCGGCCGACGGCGTCTGCCCGGAGTGTAGCGGCCCCATGGAGACGACCATCGTCGAAGCGGGCGACTGCTGTCTCGGCGTCGGCATCCGCGTCGATCACGTCTGTAGACAGTGTGACCACGCGCTCTGTTCGGCCGTCGGCCTGCGCCTGCTCGAGCACTCCGCCGTCGTCGGGTTCCACCGCGAGCGCGGCGTCTCGCTGGACGATCGCCCCTACTGGACGCTCCCGTGGTGCGTCTCCGACGAGTATACCCGGATCACCGACCGCGATCCGCTCCGTCTCGAGGTGACGATGGCGCTGGAGGGCGACCGGCTTCGGGTCACGATGGACGAGAGTCTCGACGTCCTCGAGACCTGTCTCGAGGCTCGCTGACCGACCCCCGTCGCTCGAGGTTCGCCGACCGGCGGACCGATCGCCGGTCGCCCGTCCGATTTTCTGCATCGTTCGTCTCGCCGTCACTCGATTCTGCGGGAGCACTGTCGATCGGTTCCTGGGCACTGCCGTCGGGTGTCTCCCGAAACGAATTACAGTAACTCGAGCTACAAAAATATAGTTCAGATTACACTTATTCGGCCGCGCCACCTCGATACACACGTGATGAACCACCCTATCCCCTCTCGACGGAACCACGCGATAGCCGATCTGACCCTCGCCGAAACCGCGGTAGTCATGATCGGCTCGACGCTGCTGTTCCTCGTATCGACCGTCGTCGCCCTGGCCGTCGCGACCGGCGGCGACGAACCGGACGCCGGAGCGGTCTTCGTACTGGTCGCCGGACTCCTCACGTTCGCGGTCGTCCTCGGCGTCGCACGACGCCTGGGAAACTGGCTCGCCGGGAGACTCGAGTACAGGCGCGAGGCCGTCGCCTGCTGACTCCGGGCCGTCCTGGCACTCGTCGCTTGTAGAACCGTACTCGACGCCCTTTTCTCGAGCGCGCCCTTCTCGACGGCCGTGTCGGAGTTCGCGTTCGAACTCGCGTTGTGTGCCCACCTCGAGTCGGGCGATGGCCCGGTCTCCGGCGACGGAATCGTCGCCCGCCAGTTAGGCGCGAGCGTGGCCGACCCCGGCGGTCGCATCCTCGACGTCGTCTACGTCGAACCCGGCCCCGCGTTCGACGACCGCGCGGCGATCACGAGCGACGCCATTCCCGACGCGGCGATCGAATCGACCGTCGGTCCCGGCCGGTGGCGCTACTGGAAGTCCGCCTTCGACTGCCACCCGGACCGGGCCCGCCGGGCGACCGACCGAGCGCTCGAGGTCGGCTTCTTCGAATCCCGGCCCCGGAACGGGCGGGAGTACGTCCGGCAGGTCGCCCGCTACCCCGACTGGTACGGCCGACTCGTCGGCATCGAGAACAAGCCGGACCTCGGCCGGCCGGGGGACCTCGAGGCGCAGTTGCGGACGGACGTCAGCCTGGCGCTGGTGGACGAAATCGTCCTCGCAACCGAAAGCTACGTCACGCGGGCGCATCTGAACCGGATTCCCGAGGAAGTGGGTGTCTGGCGGGTACACCGTGACGACTCGGGTGACGATGGCGCAGCGACGGCACTCGAGATCGAGGTCGTCCGCGAGCCGACCCCCCTGACCGTGGACGACCCCGGGATCGAACCGCTGGCGTCCCATCCCGCCCGGACGGAGGTGGCAGTCGTCGACGCCGACGAGAAGGCCCGAAAGCGCCGGCGCATCGCCGAACGGGCCTACGGGAAGGGGTGGCGGACCTACGGGTTGCCGGACTGTGTGCAGTGCGACCCCGACGACTCGAGCGGGGCGACCCTGCCGTGGTGTGCGTGGGCCGGACGAATCGTCGACGCCGGGTCCGAGTGTGGCCCGTCGTGTCCGGGCTACGACCCCGCGACGACTCCCGAGGCCGACCTCGAAGCGGAACGGGACCGGCGAACGCCCTGGGTAGCCGAGCCGTCGGGAAAGCAGCGCCGGCAGTCGGGACTCGACCGGTTCGGCTGACGGTCCGCAGGACCCCGGTGGCCAGGAGCCGAGACTACGCGTAGTGTTTCTCGAGGTAGTCGACGATGGCGTCGCTCTCGTACAGCGCCTCGCCGCGCGCGTCGTCGACGAGATACGGCGTCTGTTCCTGGCCGCCGAGTTCCGCGAGGACGGCGTTGGTTCGCTCGTTTTTCACCTCGTCGTCGGGCGTTCGAGGGTTGTGGGCGACGTACGAGAGGCCCAGTTCGGTCAGTTTCTCCCGGACGTCCTGCGAGTGGGGACAGCCCTCGGCCTGGTAGAGTTCGAGCATCGACCGGTACTGGTGCTCTCGAGGACGTAACTCCCGTGCAGGCAGGTGAAACGGGCCGGCTCGAACGGGCGGCCGTCCGACCGTCGCCCGATCAGCGCCGTCGGACCGTACGGGTATCCGACCGAACGCCGGTCAGAGCCGCTGGATCCGCACTTCGTCGTCGGTGATCGATTCGACGCTCGACTCCTCGAGTTTGTAGGTCTCCTCGTCGGCGTCGCCCCAGCCGAGTTTCGATTTGACCGTGTCGGCCATCCCCGGATCGGGATCGACGTAGGCGTCGCCGTGCTCGACGCTGTCTATCATGCCGATCTCGTCGCCGTCGGCGTTGACTACGCGTTTCCCCTCGTCGTCGTCCGTGAACTGTGCGGACATACGCGAGTCGTCGACGGGTCCGGCCGTAGCCGTTGTACCTACATGTGCCTGCCAGGGCGACCGCCGTGGGACCGGCTCATACGGAATACTGTAAGTCATTTCCGGCGCACCCGCGACCCGGGCTGCGTGTGCAGTGGTAAAACCGGCGCGAGCATGAAGCTTGTTACAGTAATCCGTATCAGAGGACGTACTCCTCGCCGTCGACGGCCAGCGGCTCCTCGAACGCCTCGTCGGCGGGGTAGTAGTGGGCGACGTGGACCAGCCGCGTCCGGTCGGCCTCGAGGTTCTCGGCGAGCGCGAGCGCCCCCTCGCGGGTCATGTGTTTGGTGCCGAACGTTCGGGGGACGCCGTCCTCGTCCTCGTGGCGGCCGCCGATGGGGTGGTACTCGCAGAGGTGGGCGGGGACGATGGCGTCGGCGAGCAACAGGTCGGGGTCGGCGAGCACGTCGCGGGAGCGCTCGGGCACGGCGTAGCTCGTATCGCCCGAGACGGAGAGCTTCGCCCCCGTCTCGGGATCCTCGATGGCGAGGCCGTAACAGAGCAACGGCGGGTGATCGACGGGAACGAGCGTCACGTCGAACCCGCAGATGCGGGCCGGTTCGAACGGCGTCGTCGGCCGGACGTCGAGCGTTTCGAGGTAGTGGTAGTCCTCCCGGACGGTCTCGGCGACGCTCCGTCCCGTCTCGGGGTCGGTTTCGTTCGCCGCGTACACCGGCAGCGCGTCGAACACGCGGAAGGCGTTGCCAAGGCCGTCGAGGTGATCGAAGTGGACGTGCGTGACGATCCCGGCGTCGGGCAACAAGACGTCCTCGCGCAGGAACTGGGAGCGGAAGTCGGGGCTGAAGTCGATCAGCAGCGACTCGTCGGTGCGCTCGTTCGCGACGTAAACCGAAAAGCGGGTCCGCTCGAGGTCGCGGTCGCGGGCGCGCTCGCAGGTGTCGCAGTCACAGCCTACGGTCGGCGTCCCGGTCGTATCGCCGGTCCCGAGGAGCGTCACGCGCACGAATCGTCACCTCGGCCGTCGGATCCGTCCCACTCGTCCATCAGTCGTCGTCCACATTCGTAGCCATCGGTTAAGGGTGTTCCTCCCGGAGCACCGTCGACGACGGGACCAGCCCCGGGATCGGTCCCGGGGAAGACTCAAAACCAGTTTTGACTCACGGAAGCAGTTACGTATCGCCCGTTCGAAGAACTGGAACACTGCGACGAGCCATGTCACGATTGCTTCCGACGAGGACGAACGCATCGACCGACCGTGCCGGCGACCCGTCGCTGCTGTCGCTGGACGACGACCGTACGGACGAGGTTCTCGCTGCGCTGTCCTCGGATACCGCCCGCGAAATATTCCGGGAACTCAACGACGAACCGGCGACGGCCGCCGCCATCGCCGATCGACTCGAGATGTCGATCCAGAGCGTCAGCTACCACCTCGAGAACCTCTCGGAGGTCGGACTCATCGAGGTCGCCGACACCTGCTACTCCGAGAAGGGCCGCGAGATGGACGTCTACACGGTTTCGACGGAGCCGATCGTCCTCTTTCTCGGTACCGAAGACGACCGGTCAGGGCTCAGAATCGCGTTCAAGAACCTCGCGGTCGCTGTCGGACCGGTTTCGATCCTCATCGCAGTCTGGGAGACGATAGCCCGGTTCGTCGGTTCGGACGCCGGCGTGTAGCGGACCCGCTCGCTCGTGCGAACTGATAGGCACGCTTATGTAATGTGAAAAACGTGTCTCCAGTCGATGGTCGATCGGTTCGAGCGACGGGACGACGTCGACGGCTGTGCCTGTCTCGCCTGCCGGGGCGTCAGCTCGCTCGTCACGCGACGGGGACTCGGTGGGATCATGCTGTGGTCGATCGGGGTCCTTCGGCGTCGTGTCTCGGTCGCTGCGGTGTTTTTGCTCATCGGCGGCGTCCAGTTCGTCGGCTACGTCGGTTCGATCCGACTCGAACTCGCGTTGTCGGTCGTCGTTTTCGTCGGTGCCGCCTTCGCCAGGAGTTACGCTGCGACCGTGGCAAGTGCCGCACTCGCCGATCGGCGATACACGCCGGCGACCGTCTTCACGTACGTGATTCGCCGACTGCCCACGGTGGTCGGACTCTTGTTCGGCTGGTTCGTCGTGGTGTTTGTGCTCGTCCTCGTCGGCGTCTTCGCCGCGCTCTTCGGAACGTTCCTGTTTTTCGCCGAGCAGTACGTTCACGCCGCCATCGCTGCGGTCGTCGCCGTGGCTGCCGTCGTCAGCTTTTTCGTCGTCGCCGCCAAGTTCGTTCTCGCGCCCGAAGCCGCTGTCGTCGGCGGTTACGGACCGGTCACGTCGTTGCGGGTTAGCTGGGGCCTCATCTCGCTTCGGCGACGAACCACGCTCCTGTTGCTCGGTCTCGTCCTCTCGATGGGGACCGGACTTACCGTGGCCGAACTCAGTACCGTGACCGAACCGTATCCCGTGATCGGTGACGAGACGACGAGGATGGCCGTCCACGGCGTCAGTCTGGCGGGAACGATGCTCTCCTCGGCCGTTTCTTCGTTCACGTTCGCACACGTCTACGTCCTGCGGATCCTCGAGTAGCCCCTCTCGACGACCGCTCGAAGGGATCAGTGAACGGGACACTCAAAACGAGTTTTCAGTCTTCTCAAGCACTAATACGTTCCTATCCGAACTCTCACCTGCAATGATAGCTGACTGGTCCCCACCGAGGGCTGCCACCCTGTGTGTCGCCCTCATGCTGCTCGTTGCAGGTTGTACCGGTGCCGCAATCGACGGCGACGAGATCGACGCGGCGGAGATCGTCGACAACGTCGAGGATCGACACGCCGACATCGACGACGTCCACGGTATCCAGCAGACGGTCGTCGAGGACGGTGACGACGTGACGACGACCACCGCCGAAGTCTGGGAAGGACCGGCGGGCGAATACCGCGAGGAACTCGTGTCGACGACGGACGACTACGCCACCGTCGGCGATACCGTCGTCAGTAACGGGGACACCTCCTGGATCTACGACGCCGACGAGAACGTCGTTCGAACCTACGATCTCGAGATAGGCGATACGGCGACTGAGACGTCCATCCTCGGCGACGAGGCCCTCATCGACGAGTGGCTCGAGTCGTTCGACGTCGTCTACGAGGGTACTGATACGGTCGCCGATCGGGACGCCCACGTCGTCACGCTCGTACCGAGCGACGACGGCGACGCCGAAGCGACCGCCGAGGATTCCCTCACCGACGTCTACGACGAGGTCTCGCTGTGGATCGACGACGAACACTGGTATCCGCTGCAATACACTGCCGAGATGACGGCCGACGGTCACACGACGAGCGTGACGCTCGCGTTCGAAGAGATCGAATTCAATACGGGCGTCGACGACGACGTGTTCACGTTCGAACCGCCCGAAGACGCCGAGGTCGTCGACGCCGACGACGTCACCGTCGAGCAGTACGACCGCCTCGCGGAGGCCTCCGACGCCGCACCGTTCGACGTCGCCGAACCCGCGATCCCCGACGGGTTCACCCTCGAGTCCGCGACGCTGACCGACGACGGTGTCGGCACGACCACCGTCGGAGCCACGTACAGCGATTCCGACGGCGAACTCCTCATGCTGTCGGCCACCGACGACCTCGCGTTCACGCCCAACGGTGAATCGGTCACCGTCGACGGAACCGAGGCGACGCTGGTCGACGGGCAGACGTCCAGCCTCTACTGGACGTGTGGCGACCTCGAGTACACCCTGACCGGTGACCTCGAGAGTGCGGAACTCGTCGAGGTCGCCGAGACGGTCGACTGCGCCTGATCGCGGTCGATCGGCGTCAGTCGAGTTGTTCGACGACCTCGACGGAGCCGCCCTCCGTGACGCCGACGATCGTTCCCGCGTCGCAGCCTTCGATCGTCTCGCCGACGGCTGTCGCCGCTCCCTCCCGCTCGCGAACCGCGGCGACGGGATCCGGGGCGTCGATCGGTCCGCAGTGGACTCCCACCGTGTTCGAGTTCAGCGAGAGAACCGTGATCGTTCCGTCCGCGCTGACGTCGAGGGTCGCCCCCGGCGGTCGCTCGAGGTCGTTCGTGATGCTTTCGACCGTTTCTTCGGCGTCCTCCTCGAGCAGGTCCGCGAACTGCCCTGCTTCCTCGAGGTCCTCGACACAGCCAGCGAGCGATGCCATCCCGACCGCGCTTGCCATCCGAGCGAGTGCGTCGCGTCTGTGCATGTGTCTGTCCCGTTCCCGGCAGCCGTCGCTGTCGGCCTCCTGTGCTCGTAACGCCGCCGACGTGCGGCGACGACTACCGGGGTACGAACGAGTCGTTTCCGCGGACGCAGAATCAAGCTTGTGGCCCGTGAGAGCGGCTCTTGTCAGTGATCGTGGGTGTGATCGTGGTCGTGGGAGTGGTCGTGATCGCTCTCCGGCTCACCCCCGTCGCTGGCCTTCCCGAGGTCGCCGCCGGCGACGAGCGCGTCGTGGTCGCCGCCCATCATGTCCATGTTCTTCAGCGTGTCTCGTTCCTCGAACTCCTCGACGGCGTGGAGCAGGTCGTCCTGCGTGAGCGTCGTCCGGTCCTCCGTCAGCGCTTCCAGCACCGCCTCGCGGAGGACCATCCGGAGGTCGCTGCCGGTCAGCCCCTCGGTCACCTCGGCGACGAGCTGGGGATCGAACTCCTCGATGTCCATCTGGCGGGTGATAACCCGGAGGATGTCCGCCCGCATGTCGTAGTCGGGCTTGGGGAAGTTGATGATCTCGTCGAAGCGCCGCCAGGCGGCGTCGTCCAGCTGGTCGGGGTGGTTGGTCGCGCCGATCAGCAACACGTCGTCCTCGATCAGAGAGATGTTGTCGATGCTCTTGAGCAGGGTGTTCACGGCGCGCTTCAGGGCGGCGTGTTCGTCGCTGCGACGCGTTTTCGCGACGAAGTCGAACTCGTCGATAAAGAGGATGCAGGGCGAGAGACGTTTGGCGACCTCGAAGGTCTTGTCGACGTTTTTCGCCGTCTCCCCGAGGTACTGTGAGGTGATCATCGAGAGTTTGACCTCGACGAACGGGAGGTCCATCTCCCGGGCCAGCGCCTGGGCCGTCGACGTTTTCCCCGTTCCGGGAGGGCCGACGAACAGCAGTTTGCCGATCTCGCGCAGGCCGATCTGGGAGAGGTAGTCGCGGTGTTCGATCGCCTTCGAGATCTTGTCGAGTTCGTTCTCCTGATCGGCCGTCAGCACGAGTTCGTCGAGCGTGACGTCGACCTCCTCGGGCGCGCGCACCTCGACGAGGTCGAGCATCTCCTCGTCTTCCTCCTCGTCGAAGTACTCATCGAGCAATCCGTCGATCCAGACGCGGTCAGCCTGGATCGGCCGGTTGCGCTCGCGTGCTTCCTCGTGGGTGGCGTCGAACTCGAACTCCTCGTGGTCCGCGTAGTGTTTCGCGAGCGTCGGGTTCTCGAGCAGGCGTTCGTCGTCTGCGCGCTCGGCGAACCACCGTTCGGCCATCCCCCGATCGGCCAGCGTCAGGGAGCCGGAGAACTCGTCGCGCTCGGTGAACATCAGGTCCGAGACCGTCTCCCAGGGCTGGGCGACGCCGGTCGCCTCGCGTGCGGTCGTCGTCGTCACCGACAGCGGCCGACTGATGCCGGCGGGGCTCGAGCGCCCGTCGCCGTCGTCGTCGCTGTCGACCCCGCCGGTCCAGTACACCTGTCGGTACGACGGCGGCAGGTCGTTCTCGTCCAAGGTCCTGTCGTCGGAGTAGACGCTCGTCGTAAGCAGAAACTCGACGACGTCGAGTGCCGCATCACTCATTCGTTCGACGTACTCACCACACGGTCTTAACGGCGTCGTCATCCGCAACGTGTGTGAATCGGTCACGGCGACGCCGCCGCTCGAGCGGTCCCAGGGAGCCCACGGCGCAATGCCCCGGTCGATTCGAGCCGTCGGTGATCGATTCCGAACCGACACCGATTGTCCGGCACAACGAATTCGAATAAGAAACGTATTTGGGGCATTTAGAAAACAAACGGCCCGTTGAAGGTCGGAGGTGGGATTGTGTTATCTGGTGGTGAGGTGGTGACGACGAATACGACCGACGACACCAACGCAACCCGAGAGGTCCTCAGCCCATCGAGGCCGGAACCCTGTGTGCATGCCGCGATACGCGCTTGTGGCTGCCGTTTTTGAGCTGTTTTCCTCGAGCGCTCCACGCGCTCGAGGGCCGACCGATCGTCCGCGAGCGACGCGCTTTCTCGACTGCGGCCGGTGACTCGTCGGACGCGCCGATCGAGCGGCGCAACGATTTTCGTCCATCGGCTCACATCTGTGGATATGAACGTGTTAGTGGGTCTCGGCGGCAGCGACGAGTCGATCAAGACGCTCCGACAGACCATCGAGCGGACCGAGGCTGTCGGGGACGATCTGACCGTCGCCGTCGTCGAGAAACCCGAAGCGAAACGATCGCAAGCCGAGATGTACGAGGAGGCCGAGGAGTTGCTCGCGGAGGCCGACGTCGAGGCCGAACTCGTCACGCTCGAGGGGGACCCCGGCAGTGCGCTGGTCGATTACGCCGAACAGGGCGAGTTCGATCAACTGGTGATCGGCGGGGGGACGCTGTCGCCGATGGGGAAGATCCAGCTCGGACCGATCGCCGAGTTCGTCCTGTTGAACGCGCCGACGACCGTCAAGCTGGTGCGATAACGATGAGCGGAGCGCGAACGTACCCGGACGACCCCTCGGGACCGTTTCCGGCACCGCCGACTACGTTCGAGGATCGCGAGGGGCGCACGATCACGATCGAGGCCCTCGAGGAGTTCGCCGACGAGGCGCTCGAGGACGTCGTCGCGATGTACGTCCAGTTCGACCCCGAGGACCGCGCCCAGGGGATCCCCCCGACGGGCGAGGAACGGATCCGTGACTGGCTCGAGGCCATCGGCGAGTCCAGCGTCAACGTCGTCGCCCGCCACGACGGCGACGTGATCGGCCACGCGATGCTCGTCCCCGATACCGAGGATCCGTCCGCGATCGAGCACCGCAGCGACGTCGAGTGGGAACTCGCGATCTTCGTCCTCCAGGCCTACCAGCGCGCGGGCATCGGGACGCAACTGCTCGAGGGGCTGCTCGGCCACGCCGCCGAGAGCGGCATCGAACGCGTCTGGCTGACCGTCGAGCGGTGGAACAATCCGGCGATCGCCCTCTACGAACGGGTCGGCTTCGAGGCGACCGGCACCGAGAGCTTCGAACAGGAGATGGCGATCCGGCTCGGCGAAGCGGAGTAGTCGAGGCCGCCGCTCGAGCCACCGCCCTCGACCCACGTTAGGCCGTTCCCAGGGCCGTGACCCGTCCGTTCGGGGTGCGCACGAAGATCCCTCCCGGCGTCGTGACCACCGGCCCGGTTCCGTCGGTGTCGACGGTCCACTCCGCGTCGCCGGTCGCTCGCGAAACGGCCGTCAGCTGGCCGTCTTCGGCGAGGAGGACCGCGTCTCCGGCGACCGTCGGCGGACCGGTCGCGTCGGCGGTCGTGTCGTACGCCCACGCCCGTTCGCCGCGGCGATCGATCGCGTGGAGGCGGTCTCGAGTCGCGACGTAGACGTGGCGGTCGTCCACCGCGAGGGGGTACGAGCCAGGGGTGCTACGGGCCTCGGGAACGTTGTACTCCCACCGTTCGGTGCCGTCGGCGTCGAACGCCGAGACGAGCGAGTGCGATTGGACGACGACGAGGTCGCCGTCGACGACCGGTCCGGCGGTCACCGGACCCGTCGACCGGGACCACAGTTCGTCGCCGGTCTCGGCGTCGACGGCGATCACGCCGGTCCGTCCGCTCTGTGCGCCCAGATACAGCGTGTCGTCGTCGATGGCCGCTGGCCCGGCGAACTGCCGGTTCCCGTCGTCCCCGATGGACCGGGACCAGCGGACGGCCCCGTCCACGATCGAGAGCGCGTGGACCCGACCCGCCCAGTCGGGACAGTACACCGTCGTGACGCCGATCGTCGGCGGGGCCGTCACGCGAGCGTCGACGTCGTAGAGCCACTCCTCGTCGCCGTAGCGCTCGCCGAACGCGGCGATTCGGCCCCGCTCTGTCTCCGGACGACCGCTGACGACGATCCGACCGGCCTCGACCGCCGGCGGTCCGTTGAGTTCCGCCCGGAGCGGCACCCGCCAGCGCTCCTCGCCGGTCCGCGCGTCCAGCGCGTGTAGCCGGTGTCGGTGGCGGTTCAGGTCCGAGACGGCGTCGACCGGCACGTAACAGCGCTCGTCGGCGACCGACGACGTTCCGGCCGAGCGAGCGCCCTCGAGGTCGGTCGTCCAGACCACATCGGGGTCGGTGGGCGCGTCCTCGACGGTGCGAGTCCGACCGTCGTCGGCACCGTCGACGGGCCACGCTCCCCCGATCGATTCCAGTTCGTCGGCCGAGGCTCCGCGGGTGGTACAGCCGGCGAGGAGGCCGCCGGCGACGGCCGCGCCGGTCAACTCGAGCAGACGGCGGCGCGTCTGGAGGGGCATGGTCGATACGTTTCGGACGGCTGTCAAAAGTCTTCCTCCTCGAGTCGACCACGCGTCCGCCGTCACCGTCCCTGTGCGGACGATAACATCCCCTACACGGACAACACGGGCTGGCTCGCGTACGCGAGTACGTACTCGGCGGCCTGCTCGAGCACCTCCGTGGCGGGGTCGCCGACGGTCTCGCGGGGGAGTACGATGAAGTCGGCGTCGATGACGTCGGCGGTGTCGAGCACGACGTTACCCGGGTGACGCGTCTTGATCCGCGGGGAGTAGCCGTCGTCGACCGACGTCGACAGCGGGACGCCCTCCTCGTCGGCGATCCGGCGGACGCCCTCGAAGAACTCCCGCGTGTTGGTCGCGACGTCGTCCGCGTCGACGGTGCCGGCGTTCATGCCTTCGACGAGTCCGCGACCGAGCACGAACAGCGCGTGGACCGAGGCGTCGTACCGGTCGGCGATGGCGACGGCGTACTCGATGGCGGTGGCGGACTCGTCGCTGCCGTCGACCGGCGCGAGGACGGTGTCGACGGCGACCGGCGCGCTGTCGTCCATACCCGTCACTCTGTCGCGGGACGGGAAAAACCTCCTGCTGTGCCCCGGTCGGGAGCGGTACTCGCCAGTGACGGCGAGCGTTTAAGCCGCCGGGCCGACAACCACCGCGCATGTTCGATACGGTCGTGGTCGCAACCGACGGCTCGGACAGCGTGCAACGGGCCGTCGACGTCGCCCTCGACCTCGCCGAGCGGTTCGACGCCGAGGTCCACGCCCTCTCGGTCGTCGACGCCAGCGAGGTCGACGCTTCCCCGGAACAACTGCGGACGGAACTCCGGACCGCCCTCGAGACGACCGCCGACGCCGCCCTGGCCACCGTCGAGGACCGCACCGACAGGGAGGTACGGACGGCGGTCCGCGACGGCCGTCCGGCCGTCGAAATCTGTGAGTACGCCCGCGAGGTCGACGCGGACCTCGTCGCGACCGGTACCCGCGGCCGCCACGGCGAGAACCGCCTCCTGCTGGGCAGCGTCGCCGAACGCGTCGTCCGCACCTCGCCGGTTCCCGTGTTGACGGTCCGGCAACTCGAGCCTGCCGACGACGCCGGGGCCGCGGCGGACGAGGAATCGATTGCGAACGCCTGACGGTCGCCCGGAGACCGGCGGTTACTTCCCGCCTCGACCCGGATTTCTCGACATGGACGACGAACTCATCGACAGCGGGGAGCTCCCGATCGCCCGGAAATCGGTGCTCCCGGGCACCGGCTTCTTCCTGCCCGATTCGCTCGAGGAAGACGTCGAGGACGAACAGGCCGCCGCGGCGCTCGAGGGGGCCGGGGTGGCCGTCGTCGCCGACCCGGACGCCGACGGCCTGGCCTGCGTCGCGTTGCTCCGCGAGGCCTACGACGACGTCCGGAACGTCCCCGAGCCCGAGGAGGTCGGCGAGGACGAGGCCGTTGCCGACGCCGTCGACGACGTGGCGGCCGACCCGACGCTCGCGGCCGAGAGCGACGACCCGCTTCCGGAGCCCGAATCCACGCCCCACCGCGTCGCGCTGCTCCCCGCCAGCCCGCACGACGTCGAGGACGCGCTGGCTCGCGTCGCCGAGTACGGCGACGACGGCCTCGATCTCTACGTGTGTGACCTCGCCCCCGATAAGTACGAGTACGTCGAGGAGGAACTCGAGGCGGCCGTAGCGACCGCCGACTCGGTCGCGTGGTACGATCACCACCAGTGGGACGACGCGGTCGCCGAGTCGGTGCAGGCGGCCGGCGTCGACCTCGTGATCGGCGACTCCGACGAGGAGTGTTCCGCCGACGTCGTCTATCGCTCGCTCGAGTACGACTTCTCGCCGATGTACGAGGAACTGGCCGCCGTCACGCGCGATCACGACCTCTGGCTGCGCGAAGATCCGCGCAGCGACGACCTGGCCGATTACGCCTACTGGACCGATCCCGCGGAGTACGTCGAGGTCGTCCGCGAGTACGGCGTCGACCTGCCGGAGTGGGTCCGGGAGTACATCGCCGAGCGCCGCGAGGAGAAGGAGGCGCTGATCGAGCAGGCGGTCTCCCGGGCGGAGTTCCGCGAGATCGGCGACTACACGGTCGGCATCACCTACGGCCGCTGTTCGCAGAACGAGGTCGCCGAGGCGATGCGCGAGCAGGGGGCCGACGCGTCGGTGATCGTCAAACCCGCCGGCTCCGCCTCCATTCGCGGCACGGACGCGTTCGAACGCTGCCACGAGGTCGCGGGCAAGGTCAACGGCGGCGGCCACCCGAAGGCCGCGGGCTGCAAGCCCGAGATCTACGACGACATGCTCGATTACGCGAACCACTGGGTGACCCGCGGCGCGGTGACGAAACGGGTGATTCTCGACGCGTTCCGTGAGGTCGTCGAGTCCGAGGAAGAGGCGAACGAAACCGCGTAGCTGCGTCTCCTACTCCTGCGAGAGCACGTACCGCATCACGAGCTGGAGGACGTGGACGAAGACGCCGGCGACGGCGATGTAGACGCCGAGGGTCTGGAGACCGATCGAGGCGTCGCGCCTGTCGCGGACCTGCCAGATCTCGTAGCCGAGTCGCAACAGGAAGCCGAGGAAGATCAGGACGAACCCGACCAGCAACAGCGGTTGCAGGACGAACGAACCGACGAGGATGACGACCAGGCCGCCGATGAAGGCCACGTTGGCGTACCGGCCCCAGTGTTCGAACGTCGTCGAGCGGGCGTAGACGTACCCCGAGATCAGGGCCGTCAGGACGGCGGTGACGATCGCCGTCACGCCGAGAATCGTCAGTTGCAACGCTCGCGGGGCGTACGAGAGGACGCCGGCCCCGAAGACGGCGAACGCGAAGACCAGGATCGTGGTCCCGACGAAGGCGATTCCTATATCGTTGCTCTTGATGCCCCGTTCGGCGATCAGTTCGCCGACGAACAGCGCCGCGCCGTAGACGAGCACGCCGACGATCGGCGCGGTCCGGAACAGGGAGTCGTTGATCGTCGCCAGCGGCGTCGCGACGAAGACGTACATCAGCGCGACGGTGATCGCCATCAGGCCGCTCGCGCCGCCGATCACCTGCAACTCGCGACTCGAGAGACCGAAACCGCGACCGGTCTCGTGGGGGGTCTCGACCGAACTCATCGGTAATACTTTTCGGATCGCGAACGAAAAGCCTGCTCCTTGGCCGCCGCCTCAGCCCGTCGACCCGGCGGCCGACTCGAGCAGCGTCGCGAACTCGCGGGCGAACGCGTCGACGTCCTCCCAGTCGGTGTACTCGTAGTCCCGCGACGTGTCGGTGTCGCCGCCCGCCTTCCCGGCGATTCGACGCATGAGAAACCGTTTGAATCGGCCGTACTGGCTGTACTTCAGCGCGCCCGCGACCGTCAGCGTGGCGTCGGGGTTCCAGCCGGTCTCCTCGAGAAAGCCCTCGAGCAGTTCCTCGGCCGGAGCGCGTTCTGCGGGGTCTTCGTGGGCCGCCGTGAGGCTAACCGAGACGAACCCGGAGGGGACGCGGTTGAGCACGCCGGTGTGGGCGCGGACGAACTCCCGGACGGCGGTCTGGTGGCGGCCCGCGTGGATCGACGCGCCGACGAGCACGCCGTCGTAAGCGCCGACGTCGAGATCGATCGGGCGCTCGGCGGCGTCGACCAGTCGGACGCGGTGGCCCGCCGACTCGAGCACCGACGCCATCCGGGTAGCGATCTTCCGGGTCTGTCCCTCGCTCGAGCCGTAACAGACGAGCGTCCGGGGCGCGTCGCCGGGGTCGGTACTGGCCATACGCCACCGACCACGTCAGCCATTATCAAACGCCCCCGTTGGCCGGCGAGGTGAGAGTGGCAGTCAGGCGTCTTCGAGCCAGGCCTCGATCGCGTCGGCCTGCGCACCGCGGCGGTGGATCTCGCCGCTCGAGGCGTCGACGACGGTGCTCTCGGTGCCGGGCGTCTCGCCGCCGTCGAGGACGACCGCCTCGTCCCGGACGTCGGGACTCACCTCGTCGACGCGGCGGGCGCTCGGCTCCCCGCTGACGTTCGCGCTGGTCGACGTGACCGGTCGCCCGGCCCCCTCGAGCAGTGCGAGGGTCGGCTCCCAGTCGGGCACGCGGACGCCGACGCGGTCCCGACCCGCGGTAAGGACGTCCGGAATCGGCGCCAGTCGCTCACACAGCAGTGTCACGGGACCCGGCAGGAATTCGTCGGCGAACGCGCGTTCCCGCTCGGTCGCCGCGACGTAGCCCGCTTCGATTGCTGCCTCGAAGCTCGGGACGGCGAAGGAGACGGGTTTCGTCCGGTCGCGCCCCTTGACCGCGAAGACGCGTTCGACCGCGTCGGGGTCGAGCGCGTCCGCACCCAGTCCGTACACCGTCTCGGTCGGGTAGACCACGAGATCGCCCTCCCGAATCGCTTCCGCCGCGCGCTCGAGTTCCGCCTCGTCCATACGCGTTGGTCGCGCCGTTGTGGCCAAAAGTATACCGTCACGCCGCGAGCACGAGCGGACGATGGCCCGAACGCTACCGATCGAGGACGTCCGACCCACCCAGTTGTACCTCTCGAGCGAGAAGCTAGCGGCCGTTCTCGACTGGTTCGATTGCGACGACCCGAACTACGGGACGGTGCCCGCGTTCGAACACGACGGCGAGTGGTACCTCTCGGACGGCCACACGCGGGCGTTCGCGGCGTTCCTGGCCGGTTCGGAGACGCTGGCGCTCGAGCGCGACGCGGCGGTCCGGACCGAGTACGATTTCGACGTCTACCGGCAGTGCATCGAGTGGTGTCAGTCGGAGGGCGTCGAAACGGTGGCCGACTTCGCCGGCCGCGTCGTCGGTCCCGAGGCGTACGAACGGCTGTGGGTCGAGCGCTGTCAACAGGCCGGTTCGGGGGCAGGGGGCTGACGGCCGGTGATGGCCGGACGGCTCGCGCGTCGGTCGTCTACCGCTCACTCGAGTCCGTGAAGACGCGCCTGACGCTCGACTGCAGGCCGTCAGGACGACGCATCGGATGCGAACTGGTCGAGGCGAGTTCCGTCGGGATCGACCGCGCGAAACCGCCTCGAGCCGTCGGGAGAGAGGTCCGCGCGTATCACGTGGCGTTCGCTCTCGCTCACCTCGAGGTACGGGCGTTCGTCCGGCGAGTGTACGTCGCGGGTGCCCTGTCCCCACGCGCCGTCGCCGAGGTACACCACGCCGTCGTCGGGGTTCGGCTCGCCCCCCTCGAGCGGCCGCGTGCGTTTGTACGCGTGATCGTCGTGTTCGAAGGCGACGTCGACGTCGTACTCGTCCAGCAGGGGCACCCAGCGTTCGCGCATCTCCTCCCGGCCACGGTGGTCGATCGGTCTAACCGACGGATAGATAGGGACGTGATAGGCGGCCAGCAGGTGGTCGCGGTCCGTCCGGTCGGCCAGGGCGTCCTCGAGCCACGCCGTCTGGTCGCCCGCGACGTCGGCCGTGTGGCCCGAGTCCAGGATCACGATCGAGAGCGCGTCCCCGATATCCAGCGTCCAGTAGGCGTGCTCGCGGTGCGGATTGTCGAAGAGCGTATAGAAAAAGGGCGCTGCGTCCGGCGACTCGTCCATCCCGTCCCGAACCTCGTGGTTACCGATGGCGGCGACCAGCGGGACGAGGCGGTCGCCGGCCCGGACGTATTCGTGCCAGTGCTCGAGGAAGGTGATCCACCGGCTCTCGTCTCGGCCGTCGGCGTACGCCAGGTCGCCCCCCACGACGGCGAACAGGGGATCCCAGGACGCCGCCTGCCGGTGCAGCGGGGGGACGTTCGACGAGGTTCCGACGTCCCCGCCCGCGGCGAACGTCACGGGCTCGGTGACCGCTTCGGGGGCCGTCCGGACGGCGACCTCCGGCTCCGAGTCGTCGATACCGACGCGGTACCGCGTCCCCGGCTCCAGTCCGGACACGTCGGCCCGGTGACGGTGCAGATCCGAGTCCCCGAACGGCGTCACGTCCGTCCGGGCCGTCGCGTCGCCGCTGCCGTCCGCTCGTTGGAGGGTGACCGGAACCGACTCGTCGCGGCCGGCGGCTGGCGCGAGCCACTGAAGCGTGACCGTCGTGGCCGGATCGTGACCGCGCCACGTGGCGATCAGGGTCGAAAACGGGGCCGCCGGTTCGGCGGGACTCCGATCCGAGGAACCGGGGCCCGAACACCCCGCGAGTCCGAATGCGAGCGCGGCTCCGGACGTCCGGACAATCTCCCGTCGTGATCGTGATCGAACCATCGTCTGGGATCACACTGAGCGCTACGTGCCCGTCCCGCCGCTGTGCAGGTGCCGAGTTCCGGGTCACGATCGGCGTCTGACTCCCGGCGCGTTCGGACGCCGAATCGCTGGGGTACGAGAATCGGCAGGCGACGTACCGGAAGCACGCGGTTATCGGACCGAACGCCACTGCCTCGGGACGCGTATCACCACCTCGGAAGGCGCGTCACCGCCTCGGGACGTTCGCCACTGCCCCGAGACGCGCCGGCTCCGGGCGTCGTTCCTCGATCAGGCCGAGGCCATCTCCCGACAGCTTTCGGCACACTTCGGCAGGACCTCCGCGCAGGCCTGACAGTGCTCGTAATCGTGCTGTTCGCACTCCTCGGCACACTCCTCGCAGAGGTCTGCACAGAGTTCGCCGAGTTCCCGGTGGTAGCCGGAGTCGCGGGCCATGAATCGGGCGTGCAGCGACGCGACATCGGCGACGTCCCGACAGAGGCGGATACAACGGGCCATCCCCTCCTCGTCAGCGCAGGCGTCGGCACACCACTCGCAGACCTGCGTCGCCTCGAGGCAGTTGTCGATACACTCCTGCATGTGGTCGTCCGCGTGGTCGATCTGTTGGAGCGCCATACGGTGCACTCCCTCCAAACACGCGTATCAACGTGTGCGGGGCGAGTGCAAGGATCCCGCCGGTCTGCCGTATTACGACTCGAACGGGGGGACTGTCAGCGAGACCACGAAGGGGTACGTCGAGGACGCGGTGCCGTCGCCGAGGCCTTCGAGGTCGCCGCCCCACTCGACGGACAGTGCGTCCTCAAGTCGGTAGCGGCCGGCCTCGAAGCCCCACTCCTCGCGGACCTCGTAGGTCTCGCGCATCGGGTCGCCGGGCTCGAGGAGAGTGGTGATGCCGATGTCGTTGACGCCGATGGTGGGTTCGTCGTCGCGCTCGCCGACGTGGACGTGGCCGCTTTCCTCGTAGCTGTCGGTCCAGAGGATCGCCCGGCCGTCGTTCGCATCGCCGTCCCCATCTCCGACCGGCCGCGCGCCGAGGACGCCGAACGGCTTCGGTGCGCCACCGAACAGGGTCGCCGGTTCTCCGTCGGACCCGACCTCGAGCGTGAACGTCCGCTCCTCGGGGTCGACGTCCGTGATCTCGAGCGAGACCGGTACGGCGTCGTGGTCGACGGTCTCGAGCGTGGGATCGTAGACGTCGCCGTCGATTCGGACGTAGGCGTCGTCCTCGAGCGCGACGTCGATCCCTTCGGGGCGTTCGTCCGTCCGGAGGGATCGGCGGTCGGCGGCGACGCGGAGCGCGTCGGCGGCCGGGTCGGGGTAGGTCCCGACGTCGACCACCGGGCGGCCGTACCGTTGCTCGTCCGCAATCCGCGAGGCGGTGACGGTGTAGGGCGGCCCCGGATCCTCGTGGTCGAGTTCGAGTTCGACGTACCCCTCGGGTTCGCGGCCGTCTTCGCCGTCGTCCGGGTAGGCGACGTAGTCGTACTCCTCGAGGAACGACTCGAGGTGCTCGTCCAGCACGGTCGCCCGGTAGTCGTGACCGCTCGCGCCGCCCTCGCCGTTCGGTCCCCGGAACGACTCGAGAACGGTGTTGACTGCCGTGACGATCTCGCGGTTGTCGACGCCGAGCATGCGAATGGTGTCGTCCATCGCGGAGATCGTTCGGTCGGGATCGACCTCGCTCTCGGCCACGTCGTGCCCCGAGACGACGTATTCGGGCATGGTGTACTCGACGTCGTAGACCGTCCCGTTGCGGTCGACGTACTGGAGGCCGAACAGTCCCTCGAGCAGGTCGTCGTCGGCCGTCTCGGTCTCGTAGCTGCCGTCGTCGATGGCCGCCTCGACGGCGTCAGCGGCGGGGGCCTCGAGGTCCTCGAGGGCGACGATCTGGTTCGGTCTCGCCTCGTCGGCGAACTGCTCGTCCATCCCGAGGACGTACGACGGGAACGAGAGCGTCGCGTCGAACGTCGAGGGTTCGTCGTCGGTGTCGGGAGCCCCGTCTTCGTCGGCGTCTGTCTCTTTCTCGGAATCGTCGCGCTCGGACTCGGAGGGGTCGTTCTCGGCGGTGGGGGATTCGGTCTCGGAGGGGGAGGGCTCGGAGAGACAGCCGGCGACTACCGCGAGGCCGGCCGTCGCGAGGACCGTTCGTCGCTGCATACCGGTCCGTTCGGGCGCGCCGCTAATGTGTTTTGTGCGAACAGGAGACGAGCGTGAAAAGCCGAACGACGATCAGCGACGAGCCTCGAGTTCGGCCTCGAGGTCCTCGAGCTCCATCCCCTTCATCGAGAGGAGCACGAGGAGGTGATAGACGATGTCGGCGCTCTCGTAGGCGATCTCGTCGGAATCGTCGTCCTTGGCCGCGAGGACGAGTTCGGTGGTCTCCTCGCCGAGTTTCTCGAGCACGGCGTTCTCGCCTTTCTCGTGGGTAAAGAGCGAGGCGGTGTAGGAGTCCTCGGGCAGGCGTTCCTTGCGATCCTCGATGACGTCGAACAACTCCTCGAGCGTGTCGTCCATTACAGTTCACCGGAGACGTTGCGGATGTCTTCCAACTGGTCGAACTTCTCGCTGTCGTCTCGGCCGTCCTCGAAGACGTCCTCGGTGATCTCGATTTCGGCGTTGGTGCGGGCCGCCAGCGCCAGCGAGTCGCTGGGCCGGGCGTCGATCACCGTCTCGCCGCGGGGGGTCTCGACGTGGAGGTCGGCGATGTAGGTTCCGCCCTGTCCGTCCTCACGCTCGGCGATCTCGCTGACGACGACGCGGTCGATCCGACTGCCCAGTTCCTCCATCACGTCCAGCAGGAGGTCGTGGGTCAGCGGCCGCCCGATGTCCTCGGCCTCGAGGCCGCGGGCGATGCTGGTCGCCTCGTTGAAGCCGATGAAGATCGGCACGACGTCGTCCTCTCCCTCCACCGCCAGGACGACCACCGGCACCGGGCCCTGGGGGGTTCCCGCGACGCGGACCGCGTCTATCGACGCTTGCATATCCGGACCGACGGGGGCGAAGATGAAAAACATGTCCGGTCGCGAATGCATGCACGGACGCGTTCGCCGGCCGCTTCCGTGCGAATCCGCCCGCTCGCCCGTCACGCGTCGGCTGCGAGGCGATCGGATCGAAACGATAATTAGCCGACGAGAGCCAGATGGCCGGCATGGACATCTTCTTCAGCGGGTCGATCCGGGGCGGTCGCTCCGACGTCGATATCTACGCGCGCCTGATCGACGTCCTCGAGGACCACGGTACGGTGCTGACGGAACACGTCGGGACGGAGAACGTCCAGGAGAAAGAGGCGGAAGCGGGCCTCACCGACGACGAGATCCACGACCAGGACGTCGCCTGGCTCCGGCAGGCCGACGTCGTGGTGGCCGAAGTGACGACCCCCAGCCTCGGCGTCGGCTACGAGGTCGGGCGAGCGGTCGCCTGGGAGACACCCGTTCACTGTCTCTATCGCCCCGACGCGGACCACGACCTCTCGGCGATGATCCGGGGCAACGACGCCGTCTCGGTGACCGAGTATCGCGACCCCACGGACGCGGTCCCGGAACTCGAGGCGTTCCTGCAGGCTCATCGATAGGATTTCCTGACCGGCGGCTACGCGGCGTCCTCGAGCGCCGGCACCGTCGCGTCGTCGTTCCCGAAGAAGGCCAGGTCGTGAACCCGGCTGTCTGGGGTCAACTCGGGGTGGAATGCGGTACCGACGACCGGACCGTCCCGGACCGCGACGGGACGGTCGTCCCAGGTCGCCAGCACCGCGGCGTCGCCGACCGACTCGATGGCCGGCGCGCGGATGAACACCGCCGGGTAGGGCTCGTCGAGTCCCGCGACGTCGAGCGGGGCCTCGAAGCTGTCCTTCTGGCGGCCGAAGGCGTTGCGCTCGACGCCGACGTCGAGCAGGCCGAGTTCGTCGACCCGATCGTCGTTCGGATCGCTCGAGGCGACGATCAGCCCGGCGCAGGTCGCCAGCAGCGGCTTGTCCGCGGCGACGTGCGCGCGGATCTCGGGGGCGATCCCCCCGCGGTGGAGCAGCCGCGAGATGGTCGTCGACTCGCCGCCGGGCATCGCGAGCAGATCGCAGTCGGGAACGATCCCGGCGTCGCGGATCTCCCGGATCTCGACCTCGAGGCCGCGTTCGCGGGCGGCGCGGTCGATGGCGTCGGCGTGTTCGTCGACGTCGCCCTGAACGGCGACGACGCCCGCTGTCAGTACCATGCGCGGCCGTAGGAACGGGTGGCTCAAAAAGTGCGCGTCGTGCGGTCGTCACGCGGCGACGAGCTGGAGGCCGATCCCGTCCGGGTCGGCGACCGAGTGTGATATCACCTCTTCCAGAACGGGCGGAAGAACCCTTCTTGAACCGATATTCGAATCCCGAGGTGATACGCGAAACGTATCGCCCTATTACATTCCTGTCTGTTATCGTCTGTAACCACCTAGCTTATTATTGAAGATGTCAATTGTCCTGACTATGGTGCCGCAGTACGATCGACGGGAGTTGTTACGCCTGGGGGGAACAGCGTGTGCGCTCGGCGTCGCCGGGTGCCTCAGCGGCAGCACCGGGGACGGCGGCGTCGCCGGCGGCCAGTGGCCGATGGCCGGTCACGACCTCCGAAACACTGGATCGACGGACGCCGCCGGTCCGACGTCGGACGTGGAGCAGCGGTGGGAATCCGAGGTGGGAACCAAGCGCGGACTCGTCGTTGCGGACGGCGGGGCGTTCGTCGCCGGGCGGGAGAACGCCCACCGCGTCGCCCTGGACGACGGCTCCACGGAGTGGTCGGCCGATCTGCCCGCGACCAACAGCGCTGCGCCGGCCGTCGTAGATGGTCAGCTCTACGTCGGCACCGAGGCAGGCGTCCGCGCGTTCGACACCGAGGACGGCGAGGAGTTGTGGGACACAGAGACCGACAACCCCGTCCACGGATCGCTCACCGTGGCCGAGGGAACCGTGCTCGCGGGAATCTGGGACGGGACGTTGCTCGCCCTGAACGCCGACGACGGCTCCGAACGGTGGCGGACGCAGTCGGACGACAACACGTGGACCGATCCCGTCGTGGTCGACGGGACGACCTACTTCAACCACAGGTCCGTCCGGGCGCGTGCGGTGGACCTCGAGAGCGGCGAGCGGCAGTGGTCCGAACGAACGGCCCCGAGCACACGTCGTCCGATCGCCACCGACGACGAACTCTACTTCGTGGACGACCGCGTCGGTGCCGTCGATCCCGAGACCGGTGAGACGCTGTGGGAGACGGATAGCTACGGAGCGCATGCGTGGATGAACCCCGCGTGGGACGGCGAAACGGTGTACGTCGGTCTGCGGGACTGCCGCGTGATCGCCATCGACGCCGAAGCGGATGCCACTCTCGACTGGGAGTTCGACCTCGGGATCGACGACGAGAGGGACATCGGGCACGCCGTCACCGTCGCCGACGAGACGGCCTACGTCACCGCTGTCGAGGGCGGCGACGGTCACGTCCACGCCCTCGACTGCGACACGGGCGACGAGCAGTGGCACGAGACGATCGGCAGTACCCCGAACTGCGAACCGGTGATCGCCGGCGGGTCGCTCTACGTGGCCGACGTCAACCACGTCTACCGGTTCGACGAAGCCTGAAGCCGGTCGCCGGTCCGACGACGCCTTGCGGCTGTCGGCGAGCGTTCACTCGACGTTCTGCCAGGCTCGAACGGCCGACTGACTCGTGAGAGCGTACTCTAAACAACAGATACGAATTACAACCGATCGCACAGCCTCGTTCGGTCGAGTATACACGCACAGCCTCGTTCGGTCGAGTATACACGCACAGCCTCGTTCGGTCGAGTATACATCGGCTTTCAGTGGCTGCTACAGACAGCAACGGCTATCGTTACCGAAACGAGCTGAGAGAACGGGGACTATCGATCGGGCTACGCGACGAACGTCAGCAACTGGACGAGAACGCCCAGCATGACGCCGGTCGCGATGACCGTCTTGGGGTTGATGTGAATCGCGTTCGAGTCCTCGGAGTCGAAGTACCGGACGAGTCCGGCACTGGACATGAGGCCGCCAGTGTTCTGTCCTCGATCCATATCCGCTATTACGTGAGCCCCGAACTAAACCTTTCGACCGCGATCGCGCTCCGGCACATCCTCGAGGACCCGAACTGACGGCTGACTCGAAACCGACTCCTCGATCCAGTCGACGGGCCTGATGGCCCCGTCCGTCCGGACGCGACGAATACGTTGAATATCGATTCGCACCAACGAACGGAGTGAGGGCCATGATCGACTCGGACCTCGTCGACGACGTCAGGGAGACGATCGGGACCGACCCCGAGCGCTTCGGCGAGCGCGTCGACGCCGAGGCGAGACGGCTCAAAGAGGACCTTCGCGACGGCCGGTTCGACAATCCGCAGGCTATCGTCGGCCTCGAGTACGAGTTCTACGGCGTCGACCGGAACGACGCCTCGCTGGCGCGGGTCCCCCGGTGGCTGCTGTCGTTCATCGGGTTCGACGCGGAGATGGGGCTGCACAACGCCGAGATGAACACGAGCCCCCAGCCGCTGAACGAGTACGGCCTGGCCGCCCAGCAACGGGAGGTACAGGCGCGGCTCGCGGCCGCTCGGGCAAAGACCCGCTCCGAGGGGATCGACCTCGTGAGCGACGGCCTCTGGACGGTCCCGCCGACAGGCGAATCGGCGCGCGACTACCTCACCGACACCGTCGAGCGCGACGGCCTGACGATCTCGACGAATATGAGCGGCGTCGCGCGCTACCAGGCGATGAGCAACGCCGACTATCCGGCCGGGATGGTACTCGAGGCACCACACGTCGACTGTTCGGCGGAGACGGTCGGCCTCGAGTCGCTCATCACCTCCATCCAGCCCCACTACCAGGTCCCCCACGCGCCGGATCTGCCGGAGTACTTTCGGTACGCGATCCGGGTCGCGGGACCGTTGCTGGCGCTGGGCGTCAACTCCCCGGTGTTCCCGCCGGACTTCTACGACGCGGACGCGACCGGGGGAGATGTCCTCGCGGACGGCTGGATGGAACACCGCATTCCGGTGTTCGAGCGCGTGATGAACCCGACCGACGACGCGTCGAACCCGGCCGACGGGCCGCCGGCGAAGGTTCGGTTCCCCCGGGACCTCGAGACGGTCGAGGAGGCAGTCGACCGCATCGCCGAGGATCCGCCGATCGTGCCGACCGAACTCGCGCCCCGGGATCGGTTCGACGATCGGTACCGCCACCTGCGGTACAAACACGGCAGCTACTGGCGGTGGATCCGGCCGGTCTTCGACGCGCCTTCCGAGTCGGCGGCGAACGCCCGCATCGAGTTCCGCCCGTTGCCGGCCCAGCCGACGGTCCGGGACAGCGTCGCCTTCCTCGCGGCCGTCGCCGGCCTGCTCGAGAGCCTCCCGCGACGCGAACACCCCGTCGCGACCCTCGAGTGGGAGCGGGCCCGCGAGAACTTCTACAACGCGGTGCGGGACGGGTTCGACGCCGAGTTCGTCTGGATCGACGCCGACGGCGATCGGACGACCGACCGCGAGCGCATCTACGACGAACTGCTCGCGGCGGCCAGGGACGGCCTCGAGACCCGCGGCATCGGCTCGGCGGCGATCGACCGCTACCTCGCCCCGCTCGAGGGCCGTCTCGAGCGCGAAACGACGCCGGCCGCGTGGAAGCGACGCCGGATCCGCGACCACCTCGAGTCGGGTGCCTCGCTCGCCGAGGCGATCACGGCGATGCAACGAACGTACGTCGAGCGCCAGCGCGAGACGCTGCTCGAGGGGTCGTTCGTCGACTGGCTCGAGTGACGACGGGGTTGCTCGAACGGTCTCACCGATCACGTCGTACCGCGGCGATTTTCGTTCGGCAATCGACGAACGGAGTTTCCAGCCCGCGTCGACTCGAGTCGGCCGAGATGCGTTGTGGTAGTAGTACGCAAGGTACAATCGTCGTTTGAGCCTTCAGAAACAACTTATGAGACGAACATGTCGGTGTAACGTATGCGCCGCAGAACCTTCCTTGCTGGGGCGAGCGCCGGAACCGCCGGCCTGCTCGTCGGTTGTCTCGGTGACGTCGAGGGCTCCGACGAACTACCTGGTGACTGGTCGCAGTTCCAGGCCGACGCCGCACACACCGGCGCTGCAACCGCGTCCGGTCCGGCCGGTGGCGGCCGAGTACGCTGGTGGAGCGATACGTGGGGACTCACCACCGCCCCGGTTATCGAGGACGGGACGGTGTACGTCGGTAGTGGTCTCCGGAACCAGGCCATCTTCGCGTTCGATCGAACCACCGGCGAACGACAGTGGCAAGCACCGATCGACGACGACGTCGAACGAGCGATCGCTGTCGGAGACGGAACCGTGTACGCGTCGGCGGGCGGCGTCTACGCGCTCGACGCGGAGACGGGAGAGCAGGTGTGGACCGACCCGACGGACACGACGCGCGGCCTCGCCCTCGACGGGGACACCGTCTACGCCTGCTCCGGTGGCGGCGGCCCCGTCGTCGCGCTCGAGACCGACGACGGTGAGCAACGCTGGCGTCGCGACGTTCACACGCTAACGGCACCGACAGTAGCCGACGGCCGCGTCTTCGTCGTCGGCAACGACAACCTGGTTGCCCTCGAGGCGGAGAGCGGCGACACCGAGTGGGAGGAGACGATCGATCGCGCCGGGAGTCCACCGACCGTCTCGGATGGGATGGTGTTCACCGCCACGCGGGGGGGCCTGTTCGCCCACGACGCCGCGACCGGGGACCGCAAGTGGACGCTCGAGGGGAACTTCCGGGCCACCGACGCCGCGACGATCGACGGAACGCTCTACCTCACGGGTCGACAGCAGGACGGGGAACAGTGGGTATCGCGGGCGCTCGCGGTCGACGCGGCGACCGGGGACGTCGAGTGGCGTCGAGACGACGACGCGCTGGAGGCCGGAAGCGTCGTCGCTACCGCGGAGACCGTCTACGTCGCTACCCGCTATCGAGTTTACGCGCTCGATTGCGAGACGGGCGAGATCGAGTGGTGGCTTCGGTTCCAGTGGCCGGTGGGCAGCCCCGCCGTCGCCGACGGGACCCTCTACGTGAGCGTCGGCGGTCGGTTGGTGGCGATCGGGTCGGGGGACGGCCGGGCCGGCGTCTGGCAATCGGACGCGGAACCGATCCCGGATCGAAGTGTAACGCCACCGGAACCGTGCTACGTCGGCAGCGATTTCCCGTTCGGTATGGGCGGTTTCGACGTCGACGCGGAGTGGGACGTCGCGGTGAACGAGGACGCCCCCGTGGACGTCTCGTTCGCGATCGAGGGCGATCGGATCGACGCGGACGAGGACGTGTCGGTGACGCTCGCCGTGACGAACGAGGGCGACGAACCGCTGCGGTTTACCACCGGCGCGCCGGAGCCGTTCGGGATCTTCAGGCTCCACGACGAGAAGCAAGGGCACAGGCTCGTCGCCTGGACGTCGGCGTACGAGGAGAGCGGCTACGTACACACGACTCCGCACCGCGGGGTCGGGATGGTGAACAGCATCGGTCTCTCGACGGCGATTTCGCCGGGCGAGACGGTGAGCGAGAGCTACACGCTCTCCGACGAAACCCACGGAATCCGTCCGGGGACGTACGAATTTTCCGTTAGCCACGTCCTCACTCCGGGGGAATGGGGAACCGATCACGACGGGTGGGAACTCGAGATCACGGGAACCGTCGAACTCGCGGGCGATAGCACGGCCCCGGGTGAGGTCGTTCACGATCTCGCAGTCGCGGACGAGGTCGACCTCCCGGAGGCGTTCATGGGCGAGTTCACGGTCGACGTACTGGAGCCGGTCACCGACACCCACCCGGGCCTGATCGAGATCACGTTCGAGAACGTCACGGACGACCGGTCGCTGATCGCGTCGATAGGGCGCTGGCCGTTCGGCTCCACCGTCGGTCTCGGACCCGAGGGCCGCCGGCTCGTGCTCCTCCCTGCGGAGACGTTCGCACCCGGATTCGTCGACCGTACCGACGCCGGCTGGTGGGAGCCCGCATTCCTCCCCCACGAGTCGATCGCCTGGGGCGGAGCCACGACGGCGTTCGATCCCGGCGAGACGAGTACCAGACGGTTCGTCGTTACCACTCACCCCGAAACGGACGAGCCACGCGACGGCGACGGGTACGCGTTCGAACAGGGGTTCGGCGACGACGACGTCGACGTGACCTGGGGGTTCACGCTGTCGACCCTCGATCCGGACGGGTGATACTCCCGGACAACCCACTGTACACGCCGATCACACTCGAGATGGGGTCGCGTTCCGCGAGGGGCGTCGGGACGCGATCGGGTGGGTACTGACTGGTGGCTGCTAGTATACGACGGGGCGTTCGCGAGGCCGACCGAACTGCGAGCGGGCAGAACCCGGGTCGGTTTCAGCCACCGACACGCTACTCCCCGGTCACGTCGGCGATTCGCGCGGTCCCGGTCGCCCTCGAGATGTGGACGTTGAACGCCCGTTCGTCCGTTTCGGCGCTGACGATCCAGTAGCCGCCCATCTCGTGTGGGTCGTCGTCGATCCGTAGCGTCTCGGCATCGATGCGTTCGGCCGATTCGAGTTCCGCTCGGGCGACCTCGAGCGCCGCCGTGGCCGTCTCGACCGGTCGCTCGTCGTCGTCGGCGCGGGTGACGAGGACCGAACACTCGGCGTTTCGCATCACGTGTTCGGCGACGCTGCCCAGCAGGAAGCGATCGATGCCGCTCAGCCCGCGAGTCCCCATCACGATCACGTCGACGCCGTGTTCGTCGGCGTACGCGAGGATCTCCTCCCGGGGGTCGCCCGCTTCGACGACGGGGACGACCTCGAGGTCCGCGGGTGCCTGCTCGGCGACGCCGTCGGTGAGGTTCCGGCCGTATTCTCGCATCGATTCGGCCGGCTGGCTCTCCGAGAGGTCCCAGGGCGTCCGCTCGTCCACGTCGGCGACGAACAGGACGTGTACCGTGGCGTCGAACCGGTCGGCGATGGCGAGTCCCTGTTCGACGGCCCGCGTCGCGGCCTCGCTGCCGTCCGTCGGCACCAGTACGGTATCGTACATGGCTCGAGGTTCGACTCACGCCGATAAATTCCCGGGGGGTGCTAGCCACCGTCTGAGAACGATCCCCACCGTTGTCGTCGGGCGGCGTCGGTGCCCGACGAGACGTGTCGCCGTACCATAGAAAACCGACTGGGAAACCCTTATGCGCGGCGCGTGGCAACTAGCGATGAACCGCATGACTGTCACACTCAAGGACTTCTACGCTGACTGGTGTGGCCCCTGCAAGACCCAGGACCCGATCCTCGAGGAGCTCGAGGACGACTGGGAGGGGCGTTTCGAAGTGGAGAAGATCAACGTCGACGAACAACAGGACGTCGCCAACGAGTACCAGGTCCGCTCGCTGCCGACCCTCATCATCGAGAACGACGACGGCGTCGTCGAACGGTTCGTCGGCGTAACCCAGCGCGAGGACATCGAAGAGGCGCTCGAGTCAGCGGGTGCCTGATCGGCGACGCCCGCGCCTGCCATCGTTCACCGCTTTTCGCCACCGGAGTACGTCTTCCGTAGTGGCGGCTATCGCTCCCGTTCGAACGCTCGGTCACGTCGGTCGCCGTCTCGGGCCTCGAGCGCGTCGTCTCGCGTGATCTCGTTCGACTCGTCCTCGAACACGTCCGCGAGCGCGTCGTCGACGCCGACGAGGCGCTCGAGGCGGCGTTCGAACTCGCGGTCGTCGATCTTCCCTTCGGCGTACTGGCGTTTGAGCGCCTCGAGCGCGTCGTCGGATCGCTCGTCGTCGCTCGCGTCCCGTTCGTCGCGGTCCGCTACCAGCAGTTCGGCCAGCTCCTCGCCCCAGAACAGAAACAGCGGCACGAGCACGAACCAGCCGACGATCGCGATCGCACTGGCGAGCGCCTCGATGCCGGTGAGTCCCACCAGTGCGACGAGCCCGAAGGTGACCATCCCGATCAGGAGCCAGAGGTCGTCGGCGACGAACTCCTTGGCGTCGAACCCCATACGCCGCCTTCGCGGTCCGCCGGTAAAATGTCATCGCTACGGGGTTTCGTCGGGGGAGTGATCGCGTCTCTCGGCCTCCGCTGTCGGCGTCTCGTCTCTCGAGACCGCTTACGGGCGTCTCAGCGCCGACCGGAGATAGCCATACGCCACGCTGAAGGCCAGCGCGTTGGTTGCGAGGCTCGCACACAGCAGGAAGAGGTTGCGGCGTTCGGTCCACTCGATGCGGTCCGATTGCCGGCCCGCGGACGTGGCAACGACGTGGGAAAACCCCGTCGCCGTCCAGAACGCGCCCGCGAGCGCCGCCAGGAGTCGTCGCTTCCGTCCCATATGCGAGGGGACGACGGAACGTCCCCTGTAGCTGTCGGACTACCGCAGCAAGGCCGTCCGGACGGCGTCGGCGAGCTGCCGGACGCGAGCGACGTGTTCGTACGACCCCTCGCGAACCCCGTTGGTGACGTACGAGAAGCCGACGTTCAGGTCGGGGTCGGCCCAGCCGACGCTGCTGCCCAGCCCCGCGTGTCCGAAGACGCGCTCGGGGGTCAGCGAGCCGTAGGGATCGGCTGTCGTCCCACCCTTCCAGAAGCCGAGCGCGAATCGCCCCGGCCGACCCAGCGTGCCGTCGGCGTCGGTCTCGGCCTCGAGCGCCGTCATCTCCTCGACGATCTCCTCCGAGAGAATTCGCATCCCCTCGAGTTCGCCGCCGTTGGCGAGGCAGGCGTAGAACCGCGCCATGTCGCGGGCGGTGCCGATGCCGGTCGCGGCCGGGATGACCGCGCGGTGGATCGCCTCGGTGTTGAACGGCGCGGCGACCTCGGTGTGATCGCCCAGCCCCTCCCCCGGGTCGCGACAGCGATCGAACGCCTCGAAGGCGACGAGTTCGGCCACGTCGTCGTCCTCGTCGTCGCGAAGGCCGATACCGGTGTCGTCCATGCCCAGCGGGTCGAAGACGCGTTGCATGGCGGCTTCCTCGATCGGCGTCCCGGAGACGCGACGCACGAGTTCGCCCACCAGCCAGCCGAACGTCAGCGGGTGGTAGGCGGCGCGCTCGCCCGGCGGATAGACGGGGTCCATCGACTCGAGCGTCTCGACGCAGGCCTCCCAGTCCGACCACAGATCCGGCCGCTCGTCGATCGCTCCCTGCGTGAGCCCTGCCGTGTGACTCAAGACCTGCCGGACGGTGATCTCGGCCTTCTCGGTACCTGCGTCCGCGAACTCGGGCCAGTGTTCGACGACCCGGTCGTCGTAGTCGAGTTCGCCGTCCTCGACGAGACTGTGGAGCGTGACCGCGGCGTAGGGCTTCGTCGAGGAGAAGAGGACGTGACGCTGCGCCGGCGTCGTCGGCTCGCCATCCGGCCCCGTCAGGCCGCCCGCCAGGTCCAGTACCGGCTCGCCGTCGACGTAGACGGCCAGTTGGGCACCGTGGTGGAGTCCCAGTTCGAGGTGGCGATCGAACAGCGCGGCGATACGGTCCCGATCCGTCGCGTCGAGCCGTGGCATACCTCGAGCAACCAGCGGATCGATTGTAATCGTTCCCCCGCCGGGTGTACGCGACGGATCGTGCGCAGTCGGGCTACGCCCGTCGGTGCCAGTTCGACGCCGACTCGAGTTCCGGCAGCGCCGCCTCGAGGTCCTGCTGGGCGACGCCGTAGAACCGTTCCCGCCCGACCGGGGTCTCCACGCGCATGACGACGGTGTTTTCGGTCACCTGGAAGATCGAGAGCAGCCACGGCCCGTCGGTCTGGAGCCACTCGCCGCGGCGGCTCGTCTCGTCGTCGTCGACGATCCGTGAGCCAAGCTCCCAGCTCAGCCGGGAGGAGTACGCCAGATCGAACGGGATGGCGTCCGGGAGGGATCGTCCCGCCCCGTCACCGCGCTGAAAGCCATGCGTAGCCATACCACAACGTTTCACGTTCGACGTGAAAAAGACATCTATTGCGACGACGGTCAGAAACACCGTCCGCTCTCGTCGGCAGGATTCCGCCGGCTTGGTCGTTGGACTCCTATCGAGCGGGTTTTCGGGTAGCCCGCAGCTAGTCGCTCGCCGAGGAACCGGGGCGGTAGGACCGACTGATCGCCTTCCAGTGGCCGCTCGCGAACCGGTGGTAGGTGACGACGGCCGGGACGAGCGTCTCGAGGATCAACGCGGCGTACAGCGCCTCGATTCCGAGCGGCGTCACGCTTGCGAGGCCCGGCAGCGGGATCGAGATGGCACCGGCCAGCGCGACGGGCAGAGCGGCGACGTAGAGGCCGAGTACCTGGCCGTAGAACGGCCACCGGGTGTCGCCGCTGGCTCGCAGCGGGCCGGTCGCGCCGCCGCTGACGCCCCGGAAGACGACGCTGACGCACGCGACCGCGATGAACGTCGTCACCAGCGGCAGGATCGACGGATCGTCGACGAAGACGCGGCCCACCTGCTCGGCGAAGACGAACACGAGTGCCCCGCTGACGAGGTAGACGCTCGTGCCGAACCAGAGCACCTCGCGGCCGTAGCTGTCGGCGTCGCGCTCGTCGCCGGTACCCAGTTCCTGGCCGACGAGGCTACTCGAGGCCAGCGAGAAGCCCCAGCCCGGCGTGTCCATCAGGTCCCGGACGCGGCGGGCGACGACGTAGGCCGCGAGGACGTTCGGGCCGAACAGGGCGACGATCGCGAGCATTGGGAACTGCGCGCCGCGACGCGCGACGTTCGTCAGTGCGAGCGGCGTCCCGATGGAGACCACGTCGCGGACCTCGCCGACCGTGATCGGCGGCCACGCGAGGGAGACGGTCACCGGAAACGCGCCGATCAGCGGCAGGCGGCCGCGGGTGAAGCCGACGACGAAGGCCGCGAGCACGACGACGTTGGCGACGACGGTACCGATCGCCGCGCCGACGACGCCCATCTCGAGGACGAAGATCAGGACGGCGTTGAGCGCGACGTTGACGACCGCGCCGCCGGCCCGCAGCATCATCGGCGTCCAGGCGTCGTCGGCACCGACGAGCGTCCGGCTCCCGATGAGGTTCAACGCGGCGAAGGGGACGCCGAGCGCGACGACTCGGAGGTAGTCCGCGCCGAAGGCGATCGAGGCGGCGTCGTCCCCGACCAGCCGGATCAGGAGGTCGGGGGCCGTCCAGTAGAGGGCGGCAAGCGGCACCGTGACCGTCGCGACGACGACGGCGCTTGTCGTCACCGCCAGCGAGACGCCCCGGGCGGTCCCGCCGCTGTAGCGCTGGGAGACCAGCCCGATGGTCGCACCGGCGATGCCGCCGCCGACCGCGAAGGCCAGCCCCCAGTACGGCGTCGCGAGGCCGACCCCGCCGATGGCCGCCGGCCCGAGGGCTACCCCGACCATCGCCACGTCGGCCGCGGACTTGGACATGCGCGCGATCCCCGTGACGATCCGCGGCCAGGCGAGGTCGGTCGTCCGCTCGGCGCGACGGCGGTCGACGACGCCGACGCGCGCGAGCAGGACGCCCACCGCGAGCAGGAGCCACCGGATCGGGTTCGGGATCGATTCCGGACGAAAAGCCACGCTCGTCCGTTCGTCCCGCGCGGCAAAAACACTTCATATTCCGGACCCTATCGGGATCGATTCGCACATTCAGGCGCGAATACACCACTATCGTTCACCATCCATTCTAACAGCTAGCGGAGAAATCCGGCCGGATCGAGGCCCCGATCAGCTTGCAAACGGACCACCGAATCCGATCCGTTCGGCCGGACGGCGGCCCCGTTCGACCGACGTTTTTGAGCCCCCGCCACCAACTGCCGGTATGAACCGCAAGGAGTTTCGCGACCTCGCCTCGCCCGCGGCGGCCCGCGAGGCGATCGACTCGCTGGCGCTCGCCGGCGGCGTCGAACGCGTTTCCCTCGAGGAGGCACGAGGACGGGTGCTCGCCGAGCGACTGGACGCCGACCGCGACGTGCCGGGGTTCGACCGGGCGAGCCTGGACGGCTACGCGCTCCGGGCGCGGGATACCTTCGGGGCGGACGAGGCCGATCCCGCACGCCTCGAGGTCGTCGGTGAAGTCCACGCCGGCGAGGAACCCGCGGTCGACCTCGAGACGGGGCAGGCGGTCGAGATCTCGACCGGAGCGGTGATGCCCCCGGGCGCGGACGCGATGGTACCCGTGGAACGAACGGATACGGCGGACGACGGAGAGACGGTGCTGATCCGCACGGCGGTCGCGCCCGGCGACAACGTGATGTTCGCCGGCGCGGACGTCGCGGCGGGGGAACGCGCGCTCGGGCCGGGGACCCGGATCACGCCCCGCGACATCGGCCTGCTCTCCGCGCTCGGGATCGACGAGGTGCCCGTCCGCGCGCCGCCGACAGTCGGCATCGTCTCGACCGGCGACGAACTCGTCCGGCCCGGGGAGGACCTCGAGAGCGCGAGCGGCGAGATCTACGACGTCAACAGCTACACGATCGCGGCGGGCGTCGAGGACGCCGGCGGCGAGGCCGTCCTCTACCCCCACGCGGGCGACGACCAGGACGAGATGGAGCGGGTCCTCCGGGAGGCCGCCGCGGAGTGCGACCTCGTACTCTCCTCGGGGTCGACCAGCGCCAGCGCCGTCGACGTCATCTACCGCGTGATCGAGGAGCAGGGTGAACTGCTCCTCCACGGCGTCCGCGTCAAACCCGGCAAGCCGATGCTCGTCGGCCGGTTGGACGACTCGGCGTACGTGGGCCTCCCCGGCTATCCGGTCTCCGCGATGATGGTCTTCCGGACGTTCGTCGCACCGGCGATCCGCGAGGCCGCCGGACTCCCCGAACCCGAGACCGCTACCGTGACGGGACGGATGGCCCGCCAGGAACGCTACGACGAAGGCCGCCTCCGGTTGATGCCCGTCGGCCTCGTCGAAACCGGGGCTGGGGGGGGCGAAGAGGCGGGTGACGCCGCAGGCGAGACGCTGGTCTACCCCGTCGACAAGGGCAGCGGTGCGACGACGAGCCTCGCGCACGCGGACGGCGTCGTCGAGGTCGACCCCGACACGGACTACCTCGAGGCGGGCGAATCCGTCACGGTCCGCCTGTTCTCCCCGGACGTCCGGCCGCCGACCCTGCTGGGCGTCGGCGAGGACGATCCGACGCTGAATCGCCTGCTCGACCGCCTCGAGCGGCCCCGGTACCTCCCCGTCGGCTCGCGACCGGGGCTTCGGCGGCTCCGGGAGGAAACGCCGGACGTCGCAGTCGTCGCCGGACCGCTCGAGCGGGAGGTCGGGGCGGCGACAGCCGCCGAATCGGAGCGCGCCGATAGGCGCGCGATCGACGCCGCCGAACTCGGGCGCTGGGAGCGCGAGTGGGGACTGGTGGTCCCACAGGGGAATCCAGCAGGGATCGACGGCCTCACCGACCTCGTCGACCGCGACCTGCGCTTCGTCAACCGGACGACCGACTCGGGACTGCGGACGAGCCTCGAGCGAGCGCTCGAGGACCTCGCGGCCGAACGCGACGCCGACCGGGCCGCGCTCACCGATTCCATCGACGGCTTCGAGGTGGCGTTGCGTGCCCACGAGAGTCCCGCGCGGAAGGTCCTCGCTGGGGACGCCGACGTGGCGCTCGGCCTCGCCGAGACGGCAGCCGACCTCGAGATGGGATTCGTCTCGCTGGGCAGTCAACCCGTGCGCGTCCTCGCGAATCCCGACCGGACGGGCAAGGACGACGTGGGAACCCTCGAGCGCGCGCTCGAGGACCTCGACGCGACGTGACGATTCGGCCGACGGGTGGACGGCCGATATCAACGGCGTTGACAGTCAGTTCCCCGCGAACTGCGATTTATGGGGTTCGGTGGTGTACCACGGGTGATGTCGACGATAGCCGAGCTCCGGCTTCCTGCGTCGGAGACGACACTGGCGACGGCCTTCGAGCACGCACCGGACGCGACGTTCGAACTCGAGTCGTCGGTGTCGAAGACCAACCCCTGTCTGTGGGTCTCCGGCGTCGACCGCGACGCCATCGAGTCGGCGTTCGACGCCGATTCCGACGTCACGGAGTACGACCTGCTCGTCGAGACGGGAACCCGTCTGTTGTACGACGTGGGGTTCACCGAGGGGGACGGCATTCCGCAACTCTGCGATCCGATCCTCGAGGACGGCGGTTCGCTGCTCGAGACCTGGGGATCGAACGGCTGGTGGCAGGTCCGGGTTCGGTTCCCCGACCGTGACGCGCTCACCAGCGCCTACGATCGGCTCGTCGACGACGGCGTCAACGTGGACCTGCGGCGGGTCAGCGACGTCACCGACGGCACCGAACCGGACACGCGACTGACCCCTCAGCAGCGGGAGGCGCTCGAGGCGGCGCTGAAACACGGCTACTTCGAGATCCCCCGCCAGGTGTCGATGGAGGAACTGGCCGACGAACTGGACATCTCCCACCAGGCGCTCTCCGAGCGGTTCCGACGGGCCTACGAGACGCTGGTCGACGAGGAACTCCACCCCACCGACGAACGACAGCCTGCGGAGTGATCGACGGACCCGCGTGCGACGGACTGGGGGTCAGTTCGTCGTGATTACTTCGATCACGTCCCGGGGTTCGACCTCGTAGTCGGCCCCGAGTTGGCGGTTGCTCCGACAGTCGATCGCGTGGAGGAAGCCGTCGCCGATGTCGGAGTGGAGGCTGTACGCGAAGTCCTCCGCCGTCGATCCCGGCGGGATCAGGTAACAGTCGGGCAGCACCTCGCCGCGTTCGTTCCCGAGGCCGTTCGCGCCGCCGGGGAAGACGGGGACGACGCCCAGCACGTCGAACAGCGCCGTCTCGAGGGCGGCCTGGACGCCCGTCGCGCCGTACTCCTCGAGGAACGCCCGAATCTGCTCGAGTCCCTGCTCCTGTTCGCCCGAGACGTCGCCCGTGATCTCGAAGTCTGCGTCGCCCGGCCGGTAGTCGACGACACCGGCCTTGTCCGCCGACTTCAGGGCCTTCTCGGCGTGTGCGCTACAGGGGACGAACGTGAGGTGGTCGTACTCCGGATCCGACGTGATCGCTTCGTAGTTCTCCTGTGCCGCCGGGAGGTCCATCTTGTTCGCCGCGATCACCATCGGCTTGGTCTCCTTCCGAATTTCGCGGGCCAACTCGAGTTTGTCCTCGTCCTCCCACTCTTCGGGGTCGAAGCCGACGTCCGTCCTGCGGATGAGCCGCTTGATCTCGTCCTCGTTGGTCTTGAACGCGCTCATCTGTTCCGCGAGTTCTTCCTCGATGGCGTCGTCCTCCGTGGTGTAGCCCGATTCGTAGCGCTCGATGCCCTTCTCGAGGACGTCGAGGTACCACTGGTCGAGTTCCGCCTCGAGGAAGTCGATGTCTTCCCGGGGATCGTGGTCCTCGGTGGCCTCGCCCTCGAGGTCGGTCTGGCCGGAGAAGTCGACGACGTGGACGAGCACGTCCGTCTCGTTGAGGTCGGTCAGGAACTGGTTGCCCAGGCCTGCGCCCTCGTGCGCGCCGGGGATCAGGCCGGCGACGTCGACGAGTTTCGTCGGGACGAACCGCGTGCCGTAGTCGCAGTAGCCCACGTTGGGGGTACACTCCTCGTCGAACTCGGGGGCTGCACACTCGACGCGGACGTAGGCCTCGCCGACGCTGGGATCGATCGTCGTGAACGGGTACGCGCCCTCGGGCACGTCGTTCATCGTCGCCGCGTTGAAGAAGGAGGACTTGCCGACGGAGGGTTTGCCGACCAGCCCGATCCGGTAACTCGTACTCATTATCCGTCCCTCGAGCGGCCCGACTAAACGGGTTTTGTTCCGCTTCAGGGGTGCTACGGGTGCACCTACCACACCGTCGCTCGAGTCGTCCGACCGTTCCGTCCACCATGCCGGCGGTTCGCCCTCCCATGCCCCGTCATCGGCGACTCGTCCGACGACCGGAACCGAGTGCAAGAATCCGGTTCCGACGGGTTCGAATCGAAGAGCGTCAGCGACGCGATACTGTCATCAGTAACTGACAGTCGTGCTGACCTATTTACGGCGCGTCGTGGAGGTCCGCGTATGGTGGATTCGAACGCCGACCCGCCGACGGTCTCCCGACTTCCTCCGAGCGACCCCGACGAGCCCGCCGATTCGAGCCTCGAGTCCGAACCCGCTGACGCCGACGCTGCCGCCGATCGCTGCGAGACATGCGGCGCGAGGATCGGCCCGCGGGAGTACCGACTCAGCCGGATCGTCAGGACCGACCGAACCACCGTCGAGACCCACTACTGCAGCGAGGCGTGTTTCCCCGACGACAACCGGCCCACATCCGCGGAGAACGAAGACGGACCCCGGGACTGGTCGTACTGTCGGTGACGATCGGATCGCTTCGTTACAGTAGTCCGACGCGTTCGACGGACTCGAGCGCCACCGCCGCGGTAGCGGGCGGGTAGCGCCCTCGAGCCCTCACACCCGCTTAGCCCGCGATCGCCCGCCAGCTCCAGCCGGCGAGCGCCAGCCAGACGACCACGAGCGCGCCGAACGCGGCCCACTGCTGGGTTTCGGTCTCGGCAACCGGCCCGAACACGTCCATCAGCCCGGTCGCCTGCATCATCGCGACCATGATGAGCAACAGTCCCAGTATCGAGACCGCGGCGATCCCGAGCCAGTTACGAGCCATCCACTGGCCCTCGTCTTCGGCCTCCTCCCTGTCGCGGGTCGGTTTCTCGGTTGGCTCCCGGTCGGGGTCGGACATATCGACGCCTACGCCTGACCGGCGGGAAACGGTTCCACCTGCACGTTCCGGCTTCGTACGACGTCGCTCTGTGGTATCCTGGGGCACTTATTGCCTGGAGTGTTCGCGAGAGAATTTCGGTGAAATGAACCGTTCTGCTACCGTGGACTCGAGGAGTGGCCACGCCGCTCACGGGTCACTTGCTCACGGGTCACTTGCTCACGGGTCACTGCGTTCCCCGTTCGGTCTCCGAGGGATTCGCTTCGCTCATCCCTCGCGTTCGTTCCCCGTTCGCGTTTCGAGGCGCTCACTCCGTTCGCGCCTCGCACTCCCCAGCCGATTCACTCGCTCCCGTCGTCTGCTCACGGGCACGGCGGGGCGGCTGCGCCGCCCCGACATCGCGGCGCGTAGCGCCGCGCTCTGCCCGTTCGCATGGTATGCGGGACCTCGGTCCCGCACTAGTCGCTCGTTCATCCCTCCACGGCTTGGTCGTCCGGTCTCGCAGGTGCTCACGGGTCACTGCGTTCCCCGTTCGCCCTTCGAGGGATTCGCTCCGCTCATCCCTCGCTTCCCTGGACCGGACGACAGCGCGCGCCAGGACGGAATCTCGACGGGTGTTTGATCCTCCCGAGCACCCCCCGAAGTCTACTACGTAAGCAAGGCTGGCTGGCCGACCCTACTCGAGTACGGCCTCGAGCGCGTCCATCGTCCGCTCGACGCGATCGACGCGGGCGTTCTCTCCCATGTGCCCGACCCGCAGGATGTCGTCCTCGAGGTCGCCGAGGCCGGTCGTGAGGACGATCCCGTGGTCCTCGTGCATGGCTTGCTGGAGGTCACTCGCCCGGCCGTCGACCGCGAGCGCGGTCACGGTCGGCGAGGCGTCGGCCTCCCGCTCCGGATAGGTCTCGAGGCCGAGGTCCGCGGCCCGCTCCCGACAGCGGCTCGCAGCCCGTTCGTGGCGTTCGAAGACCGAGTCGAGTCCCTCCTCGAGCAGGCGGTCGACGGCGGCCTCGAGGCCAGCGAGGTTCGCCGTCAGGTGGGTGTAGGGGAACCACTCCTCGTCGGCGGCGGTTCGCCAGGGCTCGAGGTCGGCGTAGTACGTCCGGTTCTCGACGGACGCGATGCGTTCCCAGGCCCGGTCGCTGACGGCGCAGGTGGTCAGCCCCGGCGGCGCGCTGAGACACTTCTGGCTCGCGCCGAGACAGACGTCGACCTTCCCGGTCGGAACGGGCGTGCCGCCGAGCGAGGAGACCGCGTCGACGACGCTGACGACCTCGTGCTCGTCGAGCGCGTCGAGGATCGGCTCGAGGTCGTTCAGCGTCCCCGTCGGCGTCTCGCAGTGGACCATCGTCGCCACGTCGAACGGTTCGCCCTCGTCGGCCGCGCGCTCGAGGCGGTCGCGAACCGGGTCGGCCTCGAGCGTCTCCTGCCAGGGGACCTCGAGGGTGACGGCCTCGCCGCCGTAGTCCGTCACGAAGTCGGCGAACCCCTCGCCGTAGCGCCCGTTCGAGAGACAGAGGACGCGGGTGCCGTCCTCGACCAGCGACGCGACGGCCGCCTCCAGGCCGAGGATCCCCTCGCCGCCCAGCACGACGACGTCGCGGTCGGCGTCGCTCGGGTCGCCGTCGGCGTCGGCCGCGTAAATGGTCTCGAGGTCGTCGGTCAGCGCGCGGTACCGGTCGAAGAACGCCGACTCGACGTCCGGGTTCGGTTGCGGTTCGGCCATCCGTTCGCGGACGGCGGCGGGAACCTCGGTCGGCCCCGGCGTCATCCGCAGTCGCTCGTCGCTCACGTTCCCACCGCGGGCGCGAGGTCCGATAAATCCACCACTCCCTCGCGGCGTCGTCGTAGTCGACCGCGGACGACGGGGCGTACCGGAAAGACGCCGAGGCCGATGCGCTCGGCGTCCTCAACCGCGAACGCGTCGTGCGCGACGAACCGATCGACCGTGTTCCGGTTCAGGTGACAGCCGCCGGCGACTCGCTCCCAGAGCGGCGTCAGGAGGTCCTGTCCCCGCGCACGCCAGCCGTCGGCGCGGACGTGCTCGAGGAAGCGAAACTCGCCGCCGGGTTTCAGCACGCGGGCGACCTCCGCGAGGGCCGCTGCCGGGTCCTGCACGGTGCAGAAGACGGCCCCGGAGACCACGGCGTCGAACGCGTCGTCGGGGTAGGGAAGCGACTCCGCCCGGGCGTCGCGGAGGTCGACCGCCAGTCCAGCGTCGTGGGCGGCGCTGATCGCCCGCTTTCGCATGTTCGGGTCGGGCTCGATCGCGTGATACTCGAGGTCGTCCGCCGCGCTGGCGGCGACGTAGGGAAACTGGTCGCCGGTCCCGCAGCCGAGCTCGAGCACCCGCCCGGAGAGGTCCCGTGCGAGGTACTCCCGGTGGGGCGCGACCACCAGCGACTGGGGCAACAGGTCGTAGAGGACGGCGAACAGCGGATGATCGATCTCGCGGCCGGGATCGGTGTCGTCGCTCCGATTCGCGGAGCGGGTGGTCGACTGCGACATACGCGGCGGTACCACGAGCGGACGCGTAAGGTTTGCCGGGGTGGCGTCTCTCCACGAGTGGCGCGCGATCGATCACCTGATCGTGTCCGGAACTCGCTCGATCACGTCGGTGGCGACGACGCCGGGGCCGTGCTCCGCCGTGGCGAGTTCGCCCGTCTTGCCGAGGATCCACGCCCCGAGTTCGGCCGCCTCGGCGCGGTCCATCCCCTGGCCGAGCAGCGACGCGACGATCCCGACCAGCGTATCGCCCGTGCCCGCGACGGTCAGCGCCGAGGTCCCCGTCTCGTTCTCGACGCGTTCGCCGTCGGCGACGATCTCGTCGACGTCGCCGGTCAGCGCGACGACCGCGCCGGTCCCGGTCGTGAATTCCTCGAGCGAGCCGTAGCGGTCCTCGATCGGGCCGACCTCGGCGCTGCTCGGCGTGAGGACGGCGTTCGAGAGGTCGGCCCCGAGCACGGGATCGATCGCGAGCGCGTCGACGACGGTCGGCACGTCGACGCAGTCGACCGCCTCGTGGATCGCCGTCTCGTCGGCGTCGACCAGGCCGGGACCGATCACGAGGGTGTCGGCCCAGTCGCTTATCTCGCGGGTGCGCTCGACCGCGCTCGCCTCGAACTGTTCGCCCGCGTAGCGGTCGACCAGCAGGTTCGGGTCGTGGCTCGCGACGATCTCGTAGATCGGGTCGGCGACGAACACCCTGACGTGATCGGAGCCGGTACGCAGTGCCGCGCGGCCGACGAGCGCCGGCTGGTTCGGGTACTCGATCGCACCCGCGACGATGCCGACGCGCCCGTTGTCGTTGTCGCCCTCCGAGACGTTCGAGAGGGTTCGCTGGAGCCGCTCCATACTCGGGGGTTCGTCGGCGGACCGGTAGCCGTTGGGCAGGCGTGTTCCGGCGTCTCCCGCCGCCGGACGCCCGTCGTGTGCCACGTCAAACCGTAGTGTACGGATCGCGTACGACGACCCATGTTCGAGGACCGAACCGACGCCGGCCGCCGACTGGCGACCGAACTCGAGCGCCGCGACCTCGCAGCCGACGTCGTCCTCGGGATTCCGCGGGGCGCGTTGCCCGTCGCCCGGCCCGTTGCGGACGCCCTCGACGCGGAACTGGACGTCGTCGTCGCCCGGAAGATGGGGGCACCGGACAACCCCGAACTGGCGCTGGGCGCGGTCGCCAGCGACGGCAGCGTCCGGTACAACGACAACCTGATCGATCGACTCGGCGTGGGCGACGACTACCTCGAGTCGGTCCGCGAGGAGGAGGCCGAAAACGCCAGCGAGAAGGCCGACCGCTACCGCGACGAGCCGGGACTGCCCGACCTCGAGGGGCTGGACGTGGTCGTGGTCGACGACGGCGTGGCGACCGGCGCGACCGCGACGGCCTGTCTCCGGCAGGTGCGGGAGGCGGGTGCCGGATCGGTCACCCTGGCAGTGCCCGTCGGCTCCCCGCGGTCGGTCGAAGAACTCGAGGCGGAGGCCGACATGGTGATCGCGCTCCGGACACCCGGGGAGTTCCGCGCTGTCGGGCAGTACTACCGCGAGTTCGGGCAGGTGAGCGACGCGGAGGCGATCGGCTATCTCGGTGGCGAGTGAACGAGGGCCACCGATGCCGCTGGCACTGCCGTACGGACGCGCCGCTCGAGAGCGAGAGTGACCCTGGAAAACGGGTAGCCGTCGGGCAACGCGCCACCGCGAGCCAGGGTCACCAATGGCTTGGGATCGAAACCACATAAACGGTCGCTGGACAGTACGCAGGCCATTGAAGTCAGGGATCGAGCGGAGTCCCGGCCGAACCCGCAGACGCCGGCCGGACCCTTTTGCGGTGGCTGGCGGTAGCGCCGCCCATGAGCCAGGACGGCCCCAGCCGCGACCGCGCACAGGATCGGGCGGAGCAGCGCAAATCCGACCGCGCCGACGAGACGGAGTCGATCCTCGAGACGGTCGAGCGCGACCTCGGCGAACTCGAGTACCCCGTCACGAGCGAGGAGATCGCCGCCGAGTACGGGAGCGAACCGATCGACCTGCCCAACGAGACGGAGACCCTCGGTCACGTCTTCGATCGCCTGGCGGGCGAAGAGTACGAGAGTCCCGAAGAGGTCCGCGAGGCGGTCTACGGCGAGCTCACGGGCCAGGCCGGCAGTCCGAACGAGGCCAACCCGGAGCGCGACCTCACGGCGCTGGACGAGGAGAAACAGGGCTCGCCGAGCGAACGGGGCAGCGACTCGCTCTGACGCGGTGGCGATCCGCTCGAAACCATCGCGAGATCGATCACGACGATCTCCGCCTCGTCCCCCGATTGCGATAGCAGAACCGATTTACGTCCCGGTCGCCTTCCCTCGCGTATGGATTACGAATCGAGTCTCGACCGTGCGATGGAGGACGTTCCCGACATCGGGGGCGACGAACAGCGACTCCAGATTCCGGACGCCGAGACGCAGAAAGACGGCGCGTTCACGCGATTCACGAACCTCGGCGAGATCGCCGACACCCTCTCGCGGGAGGCCGAACACCTCCACCGGTTCGTCCAGCGTGAGATGGGGACCAGCGGCAAACTCGAGGACGGCCGCGGTCGCTACAACGGCACCTTCTCCGAGCAGGACTTCGACGCCGCCGTCGACGCCTACGTCGACGAGTACGTCCTCTGTTCGGAGTGTGGCCTGCCGGACACCCGCCTCGTCCGCGAGGACCGCACGCCCATGCTTCGTTGCGACGCCTGTGGTGCCTTCCGACCGGTCACGAAGCGCTCGGCGAGCAGCCAGCAGCAACAGCAGCAGGAGGCCGTCGAGGAGGGCAAGACCTACACCGTCGAGATCACCGGTACCGGCCGCAAGGGCGACGGCGTCGCCGAGAAAGGCGAGTACACGATCTTCGTCCCCGGTGCCGAAGAGGGCGACGTGGTCGACATCTACATCAAGAACATCTCCGGCAACCTCGCGTTCGCGCGCCTCGACTGAGCGTCCCGGGTTCCGTTACCTGAACGTTTTTCCCGCATCTCCCCGCCGATAGTCGTATGGCCACGCACGTTCCGGCCGACGCCTTCGAGCGACGGCTCGCGGCCGTTCGCGACCGACTCGCCGAGACTGACGCCGACGCGGGCGTCTGGTTCGGCGCGACCAGCATCGAGTACCTGACCGGCTTCGGCCACATCCAGACCGAACGACCCGTCGTCCTCGCGGTGACCGACGAACACGTCGCGATCACTGTCCCCCGACTCGAGGTCGAGCGAGTGAGCCAGAACCCCCGTATCGAGGACGTCTACCACTACGACGACTATCCGGGCGGCGAACCGATCCGTACTGCGTACGGGATGCTCGAGGCCCTCGACGTCGAGCGCGTCGCGGCCGACGCCGACGGCGCGCCGGGGGTGATGGGCTACCAGGGACCGCCGCTGTCCGAGTTCCTCGAGGGGGAGACCCAGGAGTGGGTCTCGCGGATGCGCTGGGAGAAGTCCGACCTCGAGGTCGAGTTGATCCGCGAGTCCGCCCGGTGGGCGAACCTGGGCCATCGCTACCTCGCCGACTACACCGAACCCGGTGCGCATCCGGCGACGGTGAGCCAGCGGGCGTCGATGGACGCCTCGCGGGCGATGCTCGACGCGCTCGGCGACCGGTACGTGCCCCGGACCCGCGGCGACGGCCCCGTCCACGCGGGGTACATCACGGGCGAGCAGACGCGACTCCCGCACGGCCACACCGCGAACCGGCGGCTCGAGGCCGGCGACGTCCTGATCACGGGGGCGACCGCGAACGTCGACGGCTACCGCTCCGAACTCGAGCGGACGATGTTCCTCGGCGAACCGACCGACGAGCAGGCCCACTACTTCGAGGTCATGAAGGAAGCCCAGGAGATCGCGATCGACGCGCTCGGCCCGGGCGTCCCCATCGCCGAGGTGGATCGGGTTGTTCGCATCTACTTCGAGGAACAGGGCGTCGCCGACCTCGCCCAGCACCACGTCGGCCACAACATCGGCCTCGGCGGCCACGAACCGCCGTACATCGACCGAGGCTGGGCCGACCACTGTGAGAGCGACCACACGACCTACGACGCGGACGACGCCGTGATGCAACCGGGTCACGTCTGGACGATCGAACCCGGCCTCTACACCGACACGTACGGCTACCGCCACTCCGACACGATCGCGATCACCGAGGATGGCATCGACCGCCTCACCTACTACCCACGAGACCTCGAGTCGAACGTGATCCCGCTCGAGTAACGCCGTGCGGAGGTGTTCGGATCACGGACCGCAAACGAGTGTGAGTTGAACCACAGCAGACTCCTCTCGATCGTGTCGCGAACGGAGTAACGCTGCACGAACCGCGACCCTAAAGTCAACTTGGGCTAGGTACACGAACGTGGGAGTATCGTTCGACCTCTTCGGGACGCTCGTGACCGTCGACCGGCCCGACGATCCGGCCGCGGCGGTCGCGCGCGAACTCGAGCGCCGCGACGTGCCAGTCCCCGACGACTGGGAGACGGCCTACCGCGAGCGACACGTCGACGCCCCCGAGGGCGCGGAGGTGCCGCTGCCGGCACACGTCGCCCGCGCGCTCGCGAGTCGCGGGGTCGACCTCGCGGGGACCGGGAACGCGGCCAGACGGGCCGTCGTCTCGGCGTTCGACCCGACGGTCGAGACGCGATCCGGCGCGATCGCGGCCATCGAGGCCGCCCGCGAGTACGGTCCCGTCGCCATCTGTTCGAACTGCAGCGTCCCAGAACTCGTCGGCCGGACGCTCGTCCGGGCCGCGTTCGGGCGCAATGATTTCGACGCCGTCGTCTCGAGCGTCGGCTGTGGCTGGCGCAAACCCGCGCCCGAAATCTTCGCGGAGACGGCCGACCAACTCGGCGTCGCGCCCGCCGATCTCGTACACGTGGGCGACGATCCGCGAACCGACGGCGGGATCGAGCAGGTGGGCGGCACTGCCGTCCTGCTCGAGGAGACGCCGCTCGAGGCGGTACCTGACCGGCTGGCGACGCTCGCGGACGGACCAGTGAACCCGAACGGACCGACGGACGCGGAGGAGCGGGGGCGATGACACGTGTCGACGCGATCCTGTACCGAACGCGGACGCCAGCGGAGGTACGACCGTGACGATCACGACGCTCGCGCTGCTGGGGTTGGCCTTCAGCCTCGACCTGTTGCTCGCCGAACCCCGGAACGCCGTCCACCCGGTGGCGTGGTTCGGCCACTTCGTCGGCGCGCTCGACCGCGAGTGGGTCGAAACCGATCGCGGACAGCGCCTCGTCGGAGTAGGGATCGCGCTCGCTGTCCCGCTCGTCCCCGCCCTCGCCGCCGGAGGGCTCGTCGCCTTCGGCCTCGCGCTCGATCCACTGCTGGGGGCCGTCCTGGCTGGTCTCGTGCTCTTCGTGACGATCAGCCTCCGCTCGCTGCTCGAGTTGACCGAGACCGTCCTCGCGGCGACCGACGGCGACCTCGAGACGGCCCGCGAGAAGGTCCGCGGGCTCGTGGGCCGGGACGCCTCCGCGCTCTCGCCGGCGGAACTCCGGAGCGCGGCCGTCGAGAGCGCGGCCGAGAACCTCGCCGACGGGCTGGTCGCGACGTTGCTCCCGTTCGCGCTGCTCGCGCCGCTGTCCCTGCCCGCGGCCGCCGGCGTCGCCGCCTGGGTCAAGGGCGTCAACACGCTCGATTCGATGCTCGGCTACCCCGACAAGCCCCACGGGACGGCCAGCGCGCGCCTCGACGACCTCGTGATGTGGCTCCCAGCGAGAGTGACCGCGGTCGCCATCGCCGTCGCCGCCGGGAGTCCCCGGGCGCTGTGGCGCGCCCGTCGGTGGGCTCGAGCGCCGCCGTCGCCGAACTCGGGGTGGCCGATGGCGACGCTCGCCTGCGTGCTCTCGGTTCGGCTCTCGAAGCCGGGCGTCTACGAGCTGAATCCCGAGGCACCGCTCCCGACGGTTGCCGACGGCGAACGGGCCGTGACGATCGTCGGCCGGGCCGCTGTCGTCGCGGTGCTCGTCGCCGTCGCCCTCGCGGCGCTCTCGGACGCCGTCGCGCCTACGATCGCGTCCGCGGCTACGACGACGCTCGAGTCGATGGGGGTGAGAGCGTGACCGAACGCCTCGCGGAGGTGGCCCCGTGATCGGGCGCTCGCTCGGCGCGATCCGCGGCGGGTTGGGATTTCTGACGCGGCTCCCCGTCCCGTTCCGGGACGGCGACTGGGACGCGCTCCGGACGACGCCCGCGGCGTTTCCCGTCGTCGGCTACGTCGCAGGCGGGCTGGCGGCGCTTCCGCTGCTCGCGATCGATTCGCTCCCCGAGCCGACGGTCGCGTTCGCCTACCTGCTCGCGGTGTACGCCGTGACGGGGATCCACCACCTCGACGGCGTCGCGGACCTCGGCGACGCGCTCGTCGTCCACGGCGATGTCGAACGCCGCCGGGAGGTGCTGAAAGACACCACGACGGGCGTCGGGGCGATCCTGGCGATCGCCGTCGTGGTGGCCGGACTGGCGCTGGCGGGCCTCTCGCTGGCCTCCCTCGCCGCGGTCACAGCGGTCGGCGTCGCCGTCGCGGCCGAGGTCGGCGCAAAGCTCGGGATGGCCGCGATGGCCTGTTTCGGCCGGGCGAGCTACGAGGGGATGGGCCGGCAGTTCACCGAGGGTGCCAGTCCTGCGTCGCTCGTCGCGCCTGCGGTCCTGGCCCTGCCCGCGGCGGTACTGACCTGGCCCCACCCCGCTGCCGCGGTCGCACTCGTCGCCGCCGTCGCGGGGATCGGCCTCCCCTGGGTCTGGGCGAACCACCATCTCGGGGGGATCAACGGCGATATCTTCGGCGCAGCGAACGAGATCGGACGCGTCGTCGGCGTCCACGCGGGGGTGATCGCGTGGACGCTATTCTGATGTGCGGCGGCGAGGGCTCGCGGCTCGAGAGCCCTCACGAGAAACCGCTACACCCGATCGACGGCGTGGCGATGGTCGATCGCGTCCGCGAGGCGCTCGCAGCCAGTCGCGTCGAGACTATCTACGCCGCCGTCTCGCCGAACGCGCCCGAAACGCGTGCCCACCTCGAGCAGGACGACGCGCCAACCGTGACGACCGTCGAGACGGCCGGCGAGGGCTACGTCGCCGACCTCGGGGCGGTCCTCGAGCGTCCCGCCGTCGAGCCGCCGGTGCTCACCGTCGCCGCCGACCTGCCGCTGCTCGAGGCGACGGTCGTCGATCGAATCCTCGCGTTTCACGGCGAACGCGACGCCTCGCGGACGGTCTGCGTTCCGGTCGCGCTGAAACGTCGCCTCGGCGTCGGCGTCGATGCCACGCTCGAGGGGGCACCCCACCTCGCGCCGACGGGGATCAACGTCGTCGGCAGCAGTGACGAAACCATGACAGCCATCCACTACGATCCGCGACTCGCGGTGAACGTGAACAGACGCACCGACGCCCGCGTAGCGGCGAGCCACCTGCAGCGACGCCGATCGGAGGGGGACCCGTGCGCGTAGTGCTCCCCGCCGGGACGACGGAGACGGCCCTGATCGACGGCATCAGCGCCGCGGGTGCGGCCCCGGAGCTGATGGCCCACACGCCGTCGGCGGACGTCGAGATCCTCGCGTACGGCCGGCCGACGCTCGCGCCCGTGACGCCGGTCTCGCCGTCGGGCTGTCCGACGCCCGCGGCGGTCGCCCGCGCCGTCCGCGAGGTCGTCGGCTTCGACCTGACGGTCGTCGACGCGGGACTCTCCCGGCCGACGGGCGCGCCGACGGTCGACCTCGACGTCGACCCGGGTGCGGATATCCGCGACCCCGTCGCCGTCCCCGACGCCGCCGGAATCTACGACCGCGCCCACGCGTTCGGCTCGAGCCTCCCCGACGATCGTCTGCTGATCGGCGAGACGGTCCCCGGCGGGACGACGACCGCGCTCGGCGTCCTGACGGCGCTGGGCGAACCGGCGACCGTCTCCTCGTCGCTGCCCGACAACCCCCTCGAGCGTAAGCATCGGGTCGTCGACGAGGCCCTCGAGGAAAGCGACCTCGAGCCCGGATCCTGCGAGGGAGAGCCGCTCGAGGCGATCCGCGCGGTCGGCGATCCGGTTCAGCCGACGGTCGCCGGTATCGCCGCCGGCGCGCTGGAGACCGGCACGGACGTGACGCTCGCCGGCGGCACGCAGATGGTCGCCGTCGCCGCCCTCCTGCGTCACGCCGGCGTCGAGGCCGACCTGACGATCGCGACGACCTCGTTCGTGGCCGACGAGCGCGGCGACGACCTCCCGGCCGACTGCGACCGACTCGACTGCGACCTCGTGGTGACCGACCCCGGCTTCGACGAGCGCGATCACGTCGCGATGGCGCGCTACTGTGCGGGCGAGGCGAAAGAGGGCGTCGCGATGGGCGGTGCGCTCTCGCTCGTTCCCGACGGCGAGATGACCGCGGTTCGCGATCGGTTCGCGGCCGTCTGTGAACGGCTGGGTATCGACGCCGAAGCCGGCGGATCGACGGATATCGACGCGGACGCCGACGGGCCGGTGGATGCCGATGCGGCCGCAGATGGACCGATGGAGGGTGATCGTGGACCCTGAGTCCGTCCGGAACACGCCGCGGGTTCCCCACGGCGGCGAGACCGATCCCGACCTCCTCGACTTCTCGGCCAACACCAACCCGCGGACGCCCGACGGCGTCGCCGAGGTCTACGCCGACGCGCTCGAGTCCGCCCGGCGCTATCCCGACGACGACTACCCCGACTTCCGTGCGGCGGCGGCCGACGCGATCGGCTGTCCGGAGTCGGCGGTCGTCCCGACGGCCGGTGGACTGGACGCGATCAGACTCGCGATGGCGGTCACGCTCGAGCCGGGCGACGAGGTCCTGCTCCCGTACCCCAGTTTCGGCGAGTACGCCCGCGAGGCCCGACTCCAGGGCGCGACGGCGCGGTTCGTCCGGTACGACGAACTGCTCTCGGTCGGCACGCGATCCGCGGACGAGATCGCCCTGCTCGAGGACTGCGCGCTGGCCGTCGTCTGCACGCCGAACAACCCGACCGGCGAGGCGGCCGATCCGGGCGCGCTCGAGGCGTTCGTCGACCGCTGTGCGGAGGCCGGGACGACGGTCCTCGTCGACGAGGCGTTCCTCGGCTACACCGACCTGCCCTCGGCGGCGACGCTCGAGCGCGAATCCGTGATCGTCGCACGCTCGCTGACGAAACTGTACGGCCTCCCCGGCCTGCGCGCCGGCTACGTGGTGGCCTTCGGTGATCGGCGCGAGGCGCTCGAGTCGGCCCGCCGGGCGTGGTCGCTCGGCACGCCGGCGGCCGAGGTGGGCGCGTACTGTCTCCGACAGGAGTCGTTCGTCCGCGAGACGCGCGAGCGCGTCGCCAGCGAGCGCGACCGCGTTCGCGCGGCCCTCGAGGGGCGGTTCGACGTCGTCCCTTCGGACGCCCCCTACCTCTGCTGTGACGTCGGGGACCGCGACGTCTCGGCGGTCGTCGCGTCGGCCCGCGAGGCGGGCGTGGCGATCCGCGACGCGACGACGTTCCGCGGGCTGGACTCACACGTCCGGGTCGCGATCAAGGACCGCGAGGCGAACGATCGACTGCTCGCGGCGCTCGGCGTCTCCGACGCATGAGCGACGGCGATCCCGGCTACGACGCGCTCGTTCGCGACGGCGTCCTCCGGATCGCGCGTCCGGGGACCGAGTGGCTCTCGACCGGCGCGAACGGCGGCCGCGTACGGGCCGACTGCGCGTACAACCTCTCGGTCCCCGAGGGCTGGAACCGAACGGATCTGGCGGCCTACGTGACCGAACGCCTCGAGCGAGCGGGGTTCCTCGCGGATTCCCGACGAACGGACGCGGCTCGGGGACCGGCGCTGCTCACCGGCGTCGATGTCGCTCACGCTCGCGGCGCGCGCTGCGGGCCGGTCACGGCCTACGCCACGGTCGGCCTCTCGAACCCTGCGGCGCTCCCGATGGATCCCCCAGGCGGGTCGCTCCCGGACGAGACCGATACCGCCGACGGCGATCCCGACGCGGCAGACGGCGACTCGAGTCCCGTCGGAACCGTCAACGTCCTCGTCGGAACGACCCGATCCCTGCCCGACGGGGCGCTGGCGAACCTTGTGGCCGTCGCCGCGGAGGCGAAGGCCGCGACGCTACTCGCGCGGACCGGCTTCCCCGGCACTACGACGGACGCCGTCGTCGCCGGTCACGATCCGGACGGTACGCCCGCGGCCTTTTCGGGTAGTGCGACCCCGGTCGGCGCGGCCGCTCGCGCCTGCGTCCGCGAGGCCGTCACCGCGTCGCTCGAGGCCCGGTACGACGACACGTCGATTCCGGATTCCGTCGAGGAGGCGACCTACGGCGTCTCCACCGACGCTCGAGCGCGCGTGTTTCGGCCGGACAGGTCGGAGTGATCGGACGAAAGAGCGCAAACGTGCAGTTCGCGTACCGGTTTTGCAACGTTCGATACGACGTTCGGTAAGGCAATGTAGTTTCTCGTAAGAAGCCAATCTATCCGCGGTGGCGCGCGCTGTCGGCCAGCCGAGCGAAGCGAGGTGCGACCTCCGGGAGCACCTCGAAACGCGAACGGGGAGCAGTGCGACCCGTGAGCGACTGCGAGGCTGCCCGACGACATCGTGCGAGGTCTTCGCGAACGAAGTGAGCGAAGGCTTGTCAGAGCTTGCTCTGACAGTGGGTGAGCGGAGTGAAACGGAGCGAATCGGCTGGGGAGGACGAGGAGTGAGCGAAGCGAACTCCTCGAGAAGGCGAACGGGGAACGAAGTGACCCGTGAGCGGCGTGGCTACTCTCCGTGTCCACGGTAGCAGAGCGCTTCAGTTTACCTCTATAGATTTCCAAAACCCTGTTCAGTAAGCACGTGCCCTGATCGACGACGGTATCGACGAAGGCCCGGATACACCTTCCGAAACGGCTACTGTCCGTCGGGAAACGCCCCAGTCGACCCGGACTACAGCCGATCGACGATCGCTTCGGTCACGTCCTCCGTGGAGGCGTCGCCGCCGAGGTCCGGCGTCCGCGGCCCCTCCTCGAGCGTCGTTTCGACGGCCGCGTGGACCGCGTCGGCTTCCTCGTCGTAGCCGAGGTACTCGAGCAACATCGCCGCGGAGACGATCGTCGCGGCGGGGTTGGCGATCCCCTCGCCCGCGATGTCGGGCGCGGAGCCGTGGACGGGTTCGAACAGCCCTCGCTCGTGACCGACGTTGGCGCTGGGCAGGAGGCCGAGCCCGCCGACGAGGCCCGCCGCGAGGTCCGAGAGGACGTCGCCGGCGAGGTTGGGGCAGACGACGACGTCGAACTGCGTGGGGTCGAGACAGACGCGCGTCGCGAAGGCGTCCATCAGCACGTCGTCGGTCTCGACGCCGCGCTCGTCGGCGACGGACTCGACGGTCTCGAGGAACAGGCCGTCCGTCTCGCGCATCACGTTCGCCTTGTGAGCGATCGTGAAGCCGTCGTGGTCGTCGCCGTCGACGTATTCGCAGGCGAACTCGGCGAGTTCTCGGGAGGCCAACTTCGTGACGACGCGGGTGAGCGTCGAGACGTCGTCGGTCAGCCGATCCTCGTGGCCGGCGTAGACGCCCTCAGTGTTCTCCCGAAGGAACACGAGGTCGGTCTCGGGCCGCAGGGCGTCCACGCCGGGGTAGGCCTTCGCGGGCCGGACGTTGACGAAGGAGTCGACCGCCTCACGCAGGGGCAGGATCACGTCGGCGGCCGTCTCGCCGACGGCCCCGAACAGCGTCGCGTCGGCCTCGGCGGCGAGGTCGTAGGTCTCCTGCGGAAGCGCCTCGCCCGTCTCTTCCTTCACGGCGTCGCCCGCCTCGGCCTCGACGAACGCGAGGTCCAACTCGAGCGCCTCGAGCACCTCGACGGCGGCGGGGGTGACTTCCTGCCCGATTCCGTCGCCCGGGATGACGGCGATCTCGTGTGTCATGCCACAACGTCTCCCGGCGGGGGAAAAGAGGGTATCGATACGCCAGTCCCCGAATTCACACCGCTACGATTCGAGCGACTGACGCCACACGTACGCGCCACCGACGACGGCACACAGCATCGAGACGATCACCGCCGTTCCGACGAGGGGGAACGGGACCGGTGCCGTCAGTGCGACCGTCGTCCGCACGGTCTCGCCGCGCTCGACCGGCGACGCCTCGACGGCGGTCGATTCGAACTCGGGCGCGTCGGCTTCGACCACGTACGATTCGCCGGTTCCGGGAACGGTGATCTCGAACGTTCCCCGGTCGCCGGCCGACGGCGGGACCTCGAACCTCGCGCCCCCGTCGCGTTCGACCGAGACGGACGCGTCCACGACCAGTTCGCCGTCTTCCGTTTCGACGATCACCTCGAGGGCGGCGTTCCCCCGGAGCGTCACCGCTTCGTCGACCCGCTCGCCGTCGACGGCGACGGGCAGCACCTCGCCGACGTACCCCGGCGCGCCGACCGACAGCGCGTAGTCGGTTCCCGTCGGCACGTTCTCGAGGCGGTAGGTTCCGTTCCCGACGTGGGTTCCAGCGTACGTCCCCGTCGATCCGCTCGCCGTCGCCTCGACGGTCGCCTCGCCGATCCCGTCGCCGAAGTGAGCGTCCGCCACGTCGACCTCGATGGTTCCCCGACCGGCGAGCGAGACGTCGACGGTCGTCGTCTCGTCGGCGGGAACGGTTCGGGTCTCGGTGACCGACTCGTACCCCTCGCGCTCGACGAGGACGGCGACCTCTCGATCGCCGGTGACGTCGGAAACCGCGTACCGGCCGTCGGCGTCGGTCGCCGTCTCGTGGATCCGGCCGTCGGCGACGACCTCGACGCTCGCGTTCGGGATCGGATCGCCCGTTTCGGCGTCGGTTACGGTCCCCTCGATCGTCGACGACGCGCCGGTGCCGTCGTCGGCCTGCCCGGCGGTTGCGACCGGAACGGCCGCCAGCGATCCGGCCGAAACGGCGGCGACGAACACTGCGAGGACGAACACCACCGACGGGACGACCCACCGATCGGACCGATCGATCCACGAGCGCGACATTACCCGACCGAAGCGAGTCGGCGCGGTTAAGCGTGGCTATTACCTCGGTTCCGCGGGCCCGAGCGACGTCGATTCGTAGGCGAACGAGCGGGCCGACCGTCGTCAGGCGCTCTCGAGGATCGTATCGAGCAGTTCGGGTCCGACCGACCTCGGATCGAAACGCTCGCCGGCACCGAGACCGTTGCCGGTCGAGTCGCGACAGTCGTGACGCGTCTCGCCCCGACCCATTATGACGACGTCGATGCGGCAGCCGAGGCCGTCGACGTTCTCGAGACGGTCGCCGACGCCTCCGAGCGCGAAGCGCTTCCGGAGTCGTTCCTCTCGGACGCACCGGCCACGTACTGGCGACGAACGGACCGACCGACGGTCGACTCGAGTGGATCGAAGCCGGCGCGACGCAGCAGCCGGTCTGAACGGGGGTACAGTCGACCGACCTTCGTGGACGGGTTCGAACGCCGATCGTCGTCCCTGGTAGCTAGCTCCCTCCCAGCGACGCATAGACGAAAAACAGCCCCAGTAAACCGGCGAACAGCCCGATGCCGATCTTCCAGATACCGCTACGAGACGCTGCGGAGACGGCGTCGGACTCGTCGCCGGCGGTGATCCGGTAGTGGTCTCCGGCGGCGGTCGTGACCGTCGCGTCGACCCCTTCGCGCTCGACTCGCTCCGTTTGCCCGCCGTAAACGTGGACGTCATCGCCGGGCCGGATAACCCCCTCCGCGTACCGTCGACGCCTTCTGTCGGGCAGAATCGACTCGAAGTCGTCGATCTCGTCGGTGAGCGCCGAGAGCCGCAGTCTGATCGCGTCGGAGAGCGTCCCGCCGTCCTCGACGGATTCGACCCGCGGCTGGCCGTCAGGATCGATCGTCGCGCCGTCCGGGTCGACCGTGATGCGGCCGGTGTCGTCCGCGACGACGAACGGGCGTTCGATCGTCCCGCTCGCGACGGTCCGCCACCTCTCGTCGTCGTCGCTCCCGCTCGAGTGGCGCTCCTCGACGCGGTACGTGGCGACTATGGCCTTCTCACCCGAGAACGGTGCATCGAAGGGATTGCCCGCCCGCGCGACGCCTTCGAACTCGACGCGGCCGCTGGCGTCGGCGGCGTCACGTATCGGAACCGGGTCGCTCGCGGCGATCGACCGACTCCGGCGGAGGTCTCGAACGCCGAGCCCGCCGAGTACGGCCCCCACCGCGGTGAACACCAGCCCGGCGAGCACGGCCCTGGTCGACATACTCGTGGTGTCCGCCACCGAACACTTAGGAATTCCTATCGATCCCCGTGGGTCGGACGCCCCTTCCGCTGTACTCCAGGATTCCGTCAGAAGCCGGCGAACGCGAGCAGTTCGCCCCCGATGCCGACGACGATAACGTACAGGAAGAACCCGCCGACGGCGACCGCGAGACCGCCCTGCAGTACCTTCCCGAGGCTCCCGCGCCACGTGACGCCGTGGTCCGCCAGCGCGTCCGCCGGTGGGTCGTCGTCGACGACGAACGCTACCGACTCGTCGGCGTCGATCCGGGCGTCGTAGGTGTGGTCGTCGCGACAGACTCCGTAGACGTAGACCTCCTGTCCGGGCTCGAGTCGCCCCTCCTCGTACTGGCGCGGATCGCTGACGCTCTCGCCGACGACGTGGGGGACGAGGTCGGGGTCGAACGCCGCGGACGCCTCGAGTCTGCCCCGCGCCTCGACGTCGAACGATTCGTCCGGGTCGTGAGCAGCAACCTGCTGACGCTCGATGCCGTCGGGTGCCGCTCCCCGACCCTCGACGAGAACCCGTCCGGTCGGTCCCTCGAGCAGGAACCGGCCCGTCTCGCCGCCGTCCGCGACGGTCCACCAGCCGACCCCGTCGGTCCGCTGGCGGATGCGATACCGGTGGCCCAGCGCATCGCGGCCGGAGAACGGTGCCGCTGACGGGCCGTCCGGGGCCGGGATGGCCCGGCCGACGACGGTCGCGTGTCCCGAGGTGGGCGCATCGCCCGGCTCGAGCGGGTCGGTCGTCGACACGTGCGCCCGGGTGTAGAGGCCGCGAGTGCCGTCGACGATCCGCAGCAGGCCGATCCCGACGATAAACAGGAGGAGCCCGACGAAGACGAGTCCCACCAGCGCGACGACCAGTCCCACGACGGCCGGAGCGAGGAACTCCACGGCTCTCCCCAGGGCGACGATCGGCATGGTCGGTAGCGGAACCTGTCGACGCAAGAAACTGTCGACGTCGAGGCGGCCTCGAACGTCGCCCTATCCTCGCTCGACTGTAACCGTGGCGTCACCGATGGTTCGCGATCCGTGGTCGTATAGTGACCGAGACCGCCCGTCGCCCCACAGCGAGAACGTCTCGACGTCGTCGGCCGACAGATCGACCGACCGTTCCTCATCGACACGTATCCAGGCACTCACGCGGAGGTCGTGCGTACCGAGGGGGGACCGACTCGAGACGGTACGTGCCGCCGACGACGTACGAGGCCGTGTAGGTGCCGTACCGGGCGGTCGCCGCGACGGGTGCGCTCTCGATTCCGACCTCGTAGTGGGCGTCCGTGACCGCGACCGCGAGCGATTCGGCGTCCTCGAGGATTGCCTCTCATCGGCGTCCTGCACCGCGGTCGCACCAACGGACTCAACGACCACTCCGATGTGAGGTACGGCTGACCGAGACGATGACCATGATCACCATCGGACGAGGATACACGCACTGAGAGCCACTCGGAGGGCGAGATACCGTTTTCCGGATGTTATACCGACGGTACTCTGGCCGATAGCCACTCGAGTGGAAGCCACCTCAAAAGCCCCGAATCCGACGCCAGCAACGATCGAATCGAGAGCCAGACAGAGAGACACCAGTCCGGAACCGACTGCAGCATCGTCTGTGTCGAGTCTCGACGCGGTCAGGCGCTCTCGAGGATCGCGTCGAGCAGTTCGCGTTCCTGCTCGAGGGTCTCGTCGCCGATGGCGTCCATCTCGGCCGCGAGGTGGTTCCGGAACGTCTCGAGGCGATCGTCGTAAGGCTGGCTCACCGACAGCGGGTCCGACTCCAGTTCCCACTTCCCGAGGCGGTCCTCGGCGGGCGGTGTAGCGATGCCGTCGCGCTCCTCGACGAGCGTCGCCTCGCGCTCGTGGACGGTCCAGTTCGTCAGGAGGTCGGCTTCTCGCGCCAGCAGGATCGCCTTCCGCACCGCGTCGGAGCCGTACTGTTCCTCGCCGGCGGGCAGGGAGACGGTCTCGGTCGTCGACCGCTCCTCGCCCGCGCGGGTCTCCCAGCTGGCCTCGAGCGCCAGTTCCGCGTCGTCCGCCGCCCCGACGCTCGTTCGCTCGACCCGGACGAGGACGACGCCGCCTTTCGCCTCGCCGTCGGATCGCTCGGACGGGAACAGCGTCTCGACCCGCATCAGTTCGCCGGTCGCCTCGTCGGCGGCGTCCGAACCGTACACCCGGCTGATCTCGTAGCCCTCGGCCTCGAGTTCCAGCGAGAGGTCGTACACGAGCGGCGTCACCATGTACTCGAACCCCTCGTCCATGCGTTCCTCGAACTCGTCCGCGGAGTGGACGCTGTAGTAGTTCGCGCCGCGGACGGCCGTGATCTGGTCGATCAGATCGGCGTTGAAATCGACGCCGACGCCGATCACCGTCGTGTGGTGGCCCGCTTCGGCGTTTTCCTCGAGGCTCCCGCGGAGTTCGTCGGCGTCGGTCTCGCCCACGTTGGTCTGTGCGTCGGTGATGAGGACCGAACGGGTCTCGTACTCGTCGCGGTCCGCGTCGACGTGCTCCGCGACGAGGTCCGCGCTGCGTTCCATCCCGGCCGAGACGTTGGTGCCACCCGTGGCTCGAACGTCCTCCCGGATGTGGCCCCGGATGGCGTCCATGTCCGTGTCTTCGACCGCGCGGAGGGGTTTGGCCAGGTGGGCCTCCTGATTGAAGAGGACGACGCCCAACCGGTCCTCCGGGCGGAGGTGGCGGGTCATCGCGACCAGCGCGTCCTTCGCGACGTCCATCTTCGGCCGACTCGTGTCGCCGTCGGGTTCGCGTTCGTTGCCGTAGGCGTCGTAGTAGTAGTCGCTGAAACTCGCGCTCATCGACCCCGAGATGTCGAGGACGATCACGAGGTTCAGCGGCGGCCGCTCGAACGCCGACTGCGAGAGCCCGGAGTCCAGCCCGACCGAGAGGTACCGTTCGGTCTCGCCCGAGAGCGGGTCCGGCGACGCCGCCGGCGTGTACGTCGGACAGAACAGCGACTCGCAGGAGCCGTCGCCACCGGTGTCGAAGTAGTACTCGTGGAACAGCCCCTCGTCGGCCATGCTCTCGGGAATCGGCAGGTACCCCTCGTAGACGTTCCGTCTGAAGGTCCCGACGTCCGCTGCGCCGCCGGCCGACAGCCCGATCATTTCGTCGCCCCCGGTAGCTGCCTCCTCGTTCACCTCGAGGGCGTCGTCGGTCCCCCCGAAGTGCCAGCCGTCGGATTCCTCGGGCGGCGAGTACTGCCAGTCGTCCACGCCGTCTCCGCTTCGGGTCCACGGGATTCGGTTCGTGACGGCCGAACAGCCGGCCAGCGCGGCGCTCGAAGCGGCGGTACAGAGCGTCAGGAACCGTCGTCGATCGGAGGGCATACTCCTATCCTGTCGGGCGACCGGATAATCCGTTACGCTAGGTGAAACGACGCTTGTAGTTACGGAAAACGAGCGCGCCTCGAGTCGTGGCGAGCGCCGAGACTCCGTCTTCGAGCGACGGAATCACTCGGCTTCCGGAATCGCCGAGTTCTCGACGTACGGCAGGTCCTGGGCCGTCTTGCGCACCTCGCCCGCGTTGGACTTCATCAGCGCGGTGGTGTCCCAGACGCCCTCGACGAGCGCCTTGCGCTGGGCGTCGTCGACGGTGACGTCGATGGTGGTGTCACCGTAGGTGACCGTCTCGCTCTCGACGTCGATCTCGATCTCCTCGTCGGGGTGCTCGTCGACCCAGTCCTGCAGTTCCTCGACGGTCTCGCTGTCGGCCGTGACGGTCGGGATGCCGAGCGCGAGGCAGTTGCCCGCGAAGATCTCGGCGAAGCTCTCGCCGACGATCGCGTCGATGCCCCAGCGCATCAGGGCCTGGGGCGCGTGCTCGCGCGAGGAGCCACAGCCGAAGTTGCTGTTGACGACCATCACCGAGGAGTCCTGGAACTGCTCCTCGTTGAACGGGTGCTCCTTCGGATCGTCGTTCTCGTCGAAGCGCTGGTCGAAGAAGGCGAACTCGCCCAGGCCGTCGAAGGTGACGACCTTCATGAACCGTGCGGGGATGATCTGGTCGGTGTCGATGTCGTTCCCGCGGACCGGAATGCCCGACCCCGAGACGTAGTCGACCTCCGGAATCTCGATTTCGTCACCGCCGTCGGTTCGGACCTCCCGAACCTCGGCGGCGCTCCCGGGTCGTTCCTCCCCGCTCGCTCGTCCCGAGACCTCCCGCTGGTCGGTCTCGCGCGTCATACCGTCTGCACCTCCTTCATCTCGCGAACGTCGGTAACCTCGCCTTCGATCGCCGCCGCGGCGACCATCTGCGGGTTCATCAACACGGTGCGGCCGTCCTTGCTGCCCTGGCGGCCGATGAAGTTCCGGTTCGAGGAGGAGGCACACGCCTCGTCCCCCTCGAGCTGGTCCTCGTTCATGCCCAGACACATCGAACAGCCGGCGTTGCGCCACTCGAAGCCGGCTTCCTCGAAGACCTCGCGCAGGCCCTCTTCTTCGGCGGCCTCCTGGACGCGCTGGCTGCCGGGGACGACCATCGCGCGGACGTCGTCGTGGACCTCGCGGCCCTCGACGATCGCCGCGGCCCGTCGCAGGTCCGGCAGACGGGCGTTCGTACAGGAGCCGAGGAAGGCGACGTCGATGTCGTAGCCCTCCATCGTGTCGCCGGGCTCGACGCGCATGTGTTCCTGGGCGCGTCGCGCGGTGTCCTGCTTGTCCGCGGGCAGGTCCTCGGGGGCCGGGATGGGGTCCGCGATGCCGATTCCCTGGCCGGGCGTGGTGCCCCACGTCACGACGGGCTCGAGTTCGTCGGCGTCGATGGTGACGACGTCGTCGTACTCGGCGTCCTCGTCCGATCGGATCGACTCCCAGTAGGGCTTCAGTTCCTCGAACCGGTCGGGATTCTCCTGGAAGTAGTCGGTCTCCGCGAGCCACTCGTAGGTGGTCTCGTCGGGATTGACGTAGCCCGCGCGGGCCCCGCCCTCGATGGACATGTTACAGATGGACATCCGTCCTTCCATGCCCAGCGACTCGATGGCGGAGCCGGCGTACTCGTAGACGTAGCCGACGCCGCCCTCGGTGCCGAGTCGGCGGATGATCTCGAGGATGACGTCTTTCGCCTCGACGCCCTCGCCGAGTTCGCCGTCGACCTGAATCTTCCGTACTTTCTGTTTCTCCATGGCGACGGTGCCCGTCGCGAGCACGTCCCGGATCTGGCTGGTGCCGATTCCGAACGCGAGCGCGCCGAAGGCCCCGTGGGTGGAGGTGTGGCTGTCCCCACAGACGATCGTCTTGCCCGGTTGTGTGAGGCCCTGCTCGGGGCCGATGACGTGGACGATGCCCTGGTCGCCCGTCGTCGGGTCCGAAAAGTCGATGCCCGCTTCGCGGACGTTCTTCTCGAGTTCGGACATCATCTCCTCGGCCGCGTCGTCGCTGTAGGGACGGGACTGGTCGGCCGTCGGCACGATGTGGTCGACGGTCGCGTGGGTGAGTTCGGGGTAGGCGACCTCGAGGTCCCGCTCGCGCAGCATGCCGAAGGCCTGCGGGCTGGTTACCTCGTGGATGAGGTGGAGGCCGACGAACAGCTGGTCCTGTCCCGTCGGCAGCGTCGTGACCGTGTGGCGGTCCCAGACCTTGTCGTACAGTGTACCCTCGCTCATTCTGCGTCCTCTACCGGTCCGGAGCGACGCTTCCCGCGTTCGAACACGCGGTTCGCGTCGTCGGCGTCGTGCGGCGGCGTGTGATCGACGTCCGCCATCGTTCGTTCCTCGTCCGGTTCCTCCGCGTCGGTCGCGGCGCGCTCGCCGGCCGGGGTCCCCCCATCGGCGGCGACCGTCGGGCCGCGACTGAACAGTCGGCCAGCCGTCTCCCCCGTGTAGGGGTGGGTGTGGCTAACGTCCGCCATCGTGTCTGTCGTGTCGTCGTCTGTCATGGTGTGTCGGTCGGTATCCTGTTTCGGTCAGTCGTCCGCCTGCACGCGGACGGAGTCGTCGTCTTCGGTCTCCTGTTCCGCTGCCCACGCGAACAGCTCGCGCAGTCGCTCGCCGACGTCCTCGATCTCGTGGTTCTTCTCCGCTTCCCGAAGCTGCGTGTAGCTCGGGCGACCGGCCTGGTTCTCGAGCACCCACTCGCGGGTGAACTCGCCCTGCTGGATCTCCTCGAGGGTCTCCTCCATGTTCTCGCGGACCGTCTCGTCGACGATCTCTTCGCCCCGGGAGAGGCCGCCGTACTCGGCGGTATCGCTCACGGAGTCCCACATCTCGCCGAGCCCGCCCTCGTACATCAGGTCGACGATCAGTTTCAGCTCGTTCAGACACTCGAAGTAGGCGATCTCGGGCGAGTAGCCCGCGTCGACGAGCGTCTCGTAGCCGTGCTTGACCAGCGCGGTGACGCCGCCACAGAGGACGGCCTGCTCGCCGAAGAGGTCGGACTCGACCTCCTCCTGGAACGTCGTCTCGATGACGCCCGCGCGGGTACAGCCGATCCCCTTCGCGTACGCGAGGGCGCGCTCCTCGGCGTCGCCAGTCGTATCCTGGTAGACCGCCAGCAGACCGGGGGTCCCCTCGTCGTTCTCGTAGTTGCGCCGGACGAGATGTCCCGGACTCTTCGGCGCGACCATCGTCACGTCGACGTCCTCCGGCGGTTCGATCTGGTTGAAGTGGATGTTCAGCCCGTGGGCGAACTGGAGCGTGTCGCCTGCCTCGAGATTCGGTTCGATCGCGTTCTCGTAGACCGCCGGCTGGACGGTGTCGGGCACGAGGACGGAGACGTACGTCGCCCGTGCGACCGCCTCCGCGGGCGTCGCGACCTCGAGGCCGTCGGCTTCGGCGGCCGACCGCGAGGACGAGTCCTCGCGGAGGCCGACGACCACGTCCACGCCGCTGTCGTGCAGGTTGAGCGCGTGGGCGTGGCCCTGGCTGCCGTAGCCCAGCACGGCCACGGTCTCGTCGTCCAGCGTCGATACGTCCGCGTCGTCGTCGTAGTAGATCTCGGTGGTGAAGTCGTCAGTCATCGTCTGCAGTCTCCGTAAACTGGTTCGCCTCGTCGGCGGACGGTACGCTCGCGTCGGCGGGCGTCGGCCCGGCCGTCTCGTCGGTGCCGCGGGCCAGCGCCGTCGTCCCGGTCCGGGAAATCTCGCGGATGCCGAACTGGCCGAAGGTGTCGATCGCCGCCTCGATCTTCTGCCGGCTGCCGGTCACCTCGAACGTCGCCGTCTTGGGGCTCGAGTCGACCGTCTTCGCGTCGTACATGTCCGCGACGGCGGCGACCTGGTCGGGCCGGTCGGCGGTGACCTTGATCAGCGCCAGTTCCCGGCGCATCGCGTCGGGCTCGAGCTCCTGGACGGAGATGACCGGGATCAGCTTCCGCAGTTGCTTCTTGATCTGCTCGATCCCGGGGTCGGGCTCCTCGACGACGAGGGTGATCCGCGCGAGCGCCTCGTCCTCGGTGGGCCCGACCGTCAGGCTCTCGATGTTGAACTGTCGCCTCGAGAACAGCCCCGAGACGTCCGAGAGCACGCCGGGTTCGTGTTCGACCAGCGCGGAGATGACCGTCCGGCGCGGTTCGTGGGTCGCCTCGACCTCGGGGTCGATGCGAATGCCCTGCTTGTTGCGCCGGCCCTCGGGCGTCGGGCGCTCCTCCGGCGGCGGTCCTTCGAGTCCGCGCTTTCGTTCGTTTCCGCTCATAGCTGGTCCTCCGTCAGTGCGAACTGTCCGTTGTCGCCGCCGCTTGGCACCATCGGGTAGACGTTGGCCTGCGGGTCGATGTGGACGTCGATGACCGACGGGCCGTCGTACGCGATGGCGTCCTCGATGGTGTCGGCGACCTCGTCGTAGTCGTCGATGCGGTACCCCTGTGTGCCGAAGGCCTCGGCGAGTTTGTCGAACTCGGGCATCCAGTTGTAGTCCGAGGCGGCGTGACGGCCCTCGAAGAAGGCGTCCTGCCACTGGCGGACCATCCCGATGTACTCGTTGTTGAGCACCGCGACGGTGATGTCTAAGTTCTCACGGACCGCGACGGACAGTTCCTGCATCGTCATCAGGAACGAGCCGTCGCCGTCGACGCAGACGACGTCCTGGTCGTCGTCGGCCGCGAGTCGCGCGCCGATGGCCGCCGGCAGTCCGTACCCCATCGTCCCCAGCCCGTGGCTCGAGACCCACGTGCGGGGCTCGGTGAAGGTCCAGTACTGGCAGGCCCACATCTGGTGTTGGCCGACGCCGGTCGTCACGATGGTGTCGTCGTCGGTCGCCTCGTCGAGTGCTTCGACGACGAACTCCGGCTGGATCGGTTCGTCCTCGGGCGCGTCGTAGGCCATCGAGTAGTCGGACTTCCACTGCTGGCACTGGGCGCGCCACTTCGTGGCCTCGGGCGAGGAGTCGACCGCCTCCGCTAGCTGGGAGACGACCGTGCCGGCGTCGCCGACCAGCGGGTAGTCCGCGTGGATGTTCTTGCTGATCTCGGCGGGGTCGATGTCGACGTGGATGAGTTCCGCGTCGGGCGCGAAGGTCTCGATGCCGCCGGTGAGGCGGTCGTCGAACCGGGTGCCGACGGCGAGCAGCGTATCGCAGTGGGTGATCGCCATGTTGGCGTAACCGGTGCCGTGCATCCCCGCCATCTCGAGCGAGAGTTCGTGATCCTCGGGGAACGAGCCGAGGCCGGGCATCGTCGTGATGACCGGAATCTCGTGTTCGATGGCGAACTCCCGGCAGACGTCGCTGGCCTCGCCCTTGATGACGCCGCCGCCCAGTAGCATGACCGGCTTGCGGGCGTTCTCGATTCGCTCGGCCGCGGCCGCGACGATCTCGGGGTCGGCCCGTTCCTGGACGTGGTAGGTGTCGGGCGTCCGCGGTTCGTCCGGTTCGCGGTCGGTGTCGGCCTTGGTGACGTCCTTGGGCAGGTCCACGAGCGTCGGTCCCGGTCGGCCCTCGCGGGCGAGCGCGAACGCCTCGCCCACGTCGTCGCCGACCCGGTCGGGATCGCTCGCGAAGGTGTTGTCCTTCGTGATCGGCGTCGTGACGCCCGTCGTGTCCGTCTCCTGGAACGCGTCGTTGCCGACGAACTCCGTCGGGACCTGGCCGGTCAGCGCGACCAGCGGGTCCGAGTCCATGTCGGCGTCGGCGATTCCGGTCACGAGGTTCGTTGCCCCCGGGCCGGAGGTCGCGAGACAGACGCCCGGGTCGCCCGAGACGATGCCGTAGGCGTCGGCCGCGTGGGCCGCGCCCTGCTCGTGGGCCATCGTCACGTGGTAGACCTCGGAGTCGTACAGCGAGTCGTAGACGGGCATGATCGCCCCGCCCTGGACGCCGAAGGCGTACTCCACGCCCGCGTTCTCGAGGGCGCGGACGACCGCCTCAGCGCCCGTCGTAACGGGTTCGGGCGCGGCGTCCGTCTCGGACTCGGTCGCGGCGTCGGGTGCCGCGCTGTCGGTGATCGGTTCCTCGTCGCCCTGTTCGTCCGCGTCTGGTTGTGTCACCGGTGTTGCGCGTTCGCTCATCGATTCTCTCCCGCGTCGTCGCGGGTCGTGGGATATCGGTCTGGTGTCATCTGCTGGGGTGGTGTCGTGGCTGAAAACGATGCGGCGAATCCGGACCGAAGGCGTCGACGTACTATAGGTGGGGCGAGGACGCCCCTACAATACGAATCGAGGCGAACGCGGTGCTGTCGAACCCGGTGGGGCGAACCGACAGCAGAGCGCGCACCGTCATTCGTGGTGACGATGTACGCCGGAGCGGCATAACTGTTGCGAGTCCGGCAGCGATTCGAACGCGATAGCCGGTGCTCGCGACGGTGAGCGAACGGGGGGAACATCCCTTAGACGCGCACCTCCTCTTGCTGGCGTTCGACGCCGGCCTCGGTCGCGAACCGTTCCAGGTCGTCGACGGTGACCCGTCGCTTCTCCGCGCCGTAGTCTTTGACGCGGCGGGTGACCGCACGGACCTGTTCGTCGGTCGGCTCGAAACCCAGCTCCTCGAGTCGTTCGCGGACCGAGTGGGTCCCGGTGTGTTTGCCCATGACCAGTCGGCGCTCGGCACCGACCATCTCGGGGGTCATCACGCCGGGTTCGAAGGTGTCGGCGTTCTCGATGACGCCGGCGGCGTGGATGCCGCTCTCGTGGGAGAAGGCGTTGTCGCCGACGACCGGCTTGTTGCCCGGGGTCGGCACGTCGCTTTTCTCCGCGACGACCTCCGAGAGTTCGGTGATGCGCGTCGTGTCGATCCCCGTGTCGGTCTGGTAGAGCGACTCGACGGCCATCACGAACTCCTCGTAGGCGGCGTTGCCCGCGCGTTCGCCGATGGAGTTGACCGACACCTGGGCCTGGTCGGCCCCGGCTTCGATGCCGGCCAAGGCGTTGGCGGTGGCCAGCCCGAAGTCGTCGTGCGTGTGGACGTCGACCCGTGCGTCGGTGTGGGCACAGACCTTCTCGATCATTGCCTTGAACCGACTCGGCGTGGCGACGCCACAGGTGTCGGGAACGTTGATCCAGTCGACGCCGACCTCGGAGACGGCCTCGATCACGTCGATCAGGAACGCCTCGTCGGTTCGCGTTGCGTCCATCGGCGAGAACATGCAGGTCACGCCCGCCTCCGTGACGCGTTCGACCGATTCGACTGCGCGCTGTACGACCTCGTCTCGCGTGGCGTGCATCGAGTCCTCGATCTGGACGTCGCTGGTCGACACGAAGGTGTGGACCATCTCGACGCCGGAATCGAGCGCCGCTTCGATGTCGTCGTCGACGACGCGGGCTAACCCGCAGGTGGTCGTCGACGTCGAGGACGCGATGTCACGAACGGCCTCGAACTCCGCGTCGGAGTTGACGGGGAACCCCGCTTCGATGACGTGGGTCCCCATCTCGTCTAAGATCGCGGCGATCTGCCGTTTATCGTCGTACGAGAACGAAGTTCCGGGCGACTGTTCACCATCCCGGAGGGTGGTATCGAAGACACGTGCTGACTCTATTTCGTCAGTGGAATCTAACGTGCCCTGGAAGAACTCGACCCCCCTGACTGGTGTCAGAGGACGGGTTGCCTTGTTCAGACATTGTAATCGAATCCCAGGCGCGACGTCGTATATAAATCTGGCGCTGTTTCGACCCTCGAGCGCACGACTGTCATGTGATGACATCACAGCCTTCGGAGAAAACCGCACGACATCAACGCCCTAATAGTCAATAAATTACTTATTATCATATGGGGTGGCCGCTCGTTCGGACCTACAATCGTCGGTCGACGGCCTATGTTTTCGCAGATATTGCCCGAAACGAACGCGGCGTCGGTCGCGCGCACCCCTCGATGAACGTTCGGTCAGCACGAGGGACCACGACCGACGACGGAACTTCGAACGTTCACTATCAAGGGGGATTTTAGCCCAAGATGAAGAAATGTAGCCCAGAACGTCACGTCGACCGAGTTCTATCGCTCACTCGAGTTCCTCCCGGCGGGCTTCGTACTCGCTGACGTAGCGGTCCTCGCAGGAGGGACAGCAGAACGTCTTGACCTCGCCGCCGACCGTGGTCGTCACGCCGTCGCCGGTGACGGTCTTCCCGCAGACGACGCACTCGAGGGAGAACTCGTTCGCCGAGACGCCGACGATCCGGTCCGATCGCGAGAGGACGGTCACGTCGTAGGAGGCGATCGACTCGAGGTCGATCGCCGACGCGAGCCACGAGCGCACGTCCCGGTCGGGAACCGTCGCGTGGACGACCACCCGGCCGTCCATCCCCTCGAAGACCGCCTCGACTCCCTCGAGGTCGGCGGCGGCGTCGTAGACCGTCGCCACGGCCGCTGGCGCTGGCTCCAGTTCGACGAGGATCGGGGTCTCGCCGTGGAGCGTCTCCCGGTCGACGTCGATCGTGAAGCCCTGGATGATGCCCTGCTCCTCCAGCCGGGCGATCCGATCGGAGACGGCCGGTGGGGTCAGCCCGACGTGATCGGCGATTTCGCTGTAGGGCCGGCGGGCGTCCTCGGCGAGGAGGTCGAGGATCTCGAGGTCGGTCTCGTCCAGATCGCGCATGGCCGTCGATAGGGACGGTACGGGGAAGAGTCTAGCGCGATCGGCCCGCGAGATGGCGCGGCTACGGTTGCCACAGCGCGTGTCAGCGTTTTGTATCCGCTCGTGGTAGGCCGGCCCGGCATGACGACCGACGAGATCACCGACCTCCTGACGGAGGCCTACGTCGACGAACTCGAGACCGTGATGAACTACCTGACGAACGCGATCGTCCTCGACGGCGTCCACGCCGAGGAGGTCAAAGCGAGCCTCGAGGAGGACGTCCAGGAAGAACTCGACCACGCCCGCATGCTCGGCGAGCGCCTGAAGCAACTCGACGAGTCGCCCCCCGGATCGGCGGGCTTCGAGGCGACCCAGTCGAGCCTGCAACCACCCGAAGACACGACGGACGTCCAGTCGGTCATCGCGGGCGTGCTCGAGGCCGAGGACGACGCGATCGAGACGTATCGCGCGCTCCACGAGGCCGCCTCGGAGGCGAACGATCCGGTCACCGAGGACGTCGCCGTCTCGATCCTCGCCGACGAGGAGGCCCACCACACCGAGTTCCGCGGCTTCCAGAAGGAGTTCCCGCAGGACTAGTCCCCCCGAGCGCGAACCATCGCAGCGGTGAGCGAACGAAAGCGCGGCGCGAAGCGCCGCGGAGAGACGAACGGCGAAGCCGTGAGTCAGTGAATGAGCGGGCCGAGGGGGTGACGAAGGCTTTTCATCGAAGCTAAGCGGGAGCTTCGCTCCTGCGAGGTCCGAGAGAGCTTCGCTCTCTCGAGATTTTGCCGAGGGCGCGCCGAAGGCGCGCCCGCAGAGCAAACGTTCGGAGGCGAACGTTTTTCTCGTCCCGGTTCGACCCACGCCCTATGAGCGACTTCGACCTGGATCTGCGAACGGCCGAGGAACACATCGAGGAGGAACTCGAACTCGAGGGCAGCATCGAACTGGGCGTCCTCGACGGGACGACGTCCGACGAGGAGTGGCTCGAGTCGATCTCGAAGGGCAACGTCCTCGTCCTCAACGTCGATGGCGAAGTCAACGAACTCGCCTCTGGCTTCGCCCGCGACGTCAAGGAGGCGGGCGGGAACCTGGTTCACTTCCGGGGCTTCCTGCTGGTGACCCCGCCCGGCGTGGACGTGAACACGGATCGACTCTGAATCGGCGGGCCGTCCGACGTTCGCCCCGGTTCCATCGACGCCTGCGTTCTCTCTTCGGTACGGGGCAACCGACGTAGCTGTCCCGCTCTCCGTTCTGTTCCCGGTACTGACAGTCGTATTACTTTTCTACCTTCGAGTAGACCGCTCTCACATGCCGGACGATTCCTCGCCAGGCCGGCGACGGCTGCTCCGAAGCGTCGCCGGCGGCGGGCTGTCGCTGCCGCTCGTGGGCTGTCTCGAGCGACTCGAGTCCTCCGCATCCACCGAGCGGTTCGGCGAGCGGCCGTTCCCCCCGGAGTTGGTCGGCGATGAGGCGTACGCAGCCGCGCTCGAAGACCGAATCGACCGGGACCGCTTTCCCGATCCGAACGCCGATCTCCTGCCGGAACTCACGAAAGCGCGATTCGTCGCCGACGCCGCACGCGCTGGTGGAGCCGCGGAGTTCGCCGACCGAATCGATCGGCTGCGCGAGCCGGTGTTCGAACCGTTCGTCCGATTCGAAGCGGTGATGACGCTCGTCACCGACCGCGACCGCCTCGAGGGAGCGGAGATCGACGCCCTCGTCACGAAGGCCGGTCTCGAGAACGAGTCCGTCCCGCTCGACGCGGAGCCGGGGACGATCATCGAGACCGCGCTCGACGAACGGGAGCGCACGTTCACTCACTACCCCGGCCCGCCGCTCCATGTCATCGAAAGTGCGGAATCGCGCGGTCGCGAGCTGTTGGACGAGGGTCCGGACGAGCGAGCGCAGGCCGTCGACGCCGATCACCGACCCTACGTTCGCCAGCGGGCCACGATCGAGGCGATCGTCGCCGGTGGACGCGAGATCGCCGCCGAGGCGTACGACGACGTGATCGACCGGATCACGGACGAGTCGCCGTCGAACCGCACCTACGAGGACGAGAACGAGTACGCCGAGGTCGTCGCCTTCAACGCGGCGGTCGCCGGCGACTCGATGCTCGAGGAGGACGGGCAACTACTCGTTCCGCCGTAAGAAAGCGCGTTCGTGGGGACCGATCGCACGGAGGCGACGCGAGGGTCACGTCTCGTCCGAGTTCGACGCCAGCCGAACGAGACGCACGAACCGGTGGCCGGGGGCCGAATGCGCTTCGGGCACGGTACGTTGATCGATCCAGGTGTCGTGATCGGTCAGGGGCCAATCGAGGACCGGCCGATCCGTCAGCCGAAGGATGGCAGTCGCGGCGGCTATCGGCGAGGTCCGTTCGGCTGCAAACGCGTCGGCCGTCCGATCCCAGCGACGGCAGACGAACCGGTTGCCCACCTCGACCGCGAGCAGGTAGCCGACCAATCCGGCCCACAGCTGGGCTGCAGTCGGCGCGACGGGCGTCACGAGCAACGCGAGACCGGGAAGCACGAACGCGGTTCCAACTGCGATCGCGTGCCACTCGACGGGGTGGTGACGCAGGTGGGCGTACTCGTGGGCCAGGACCGCCTTCAGTTCCGCTGGCTCGAACGTCTCGACGATCCGACGCGGTAACACGACGAGGTTTTCCCACGGGTAGGCCGCTGGCAGGTGTTCGTCGATCGGATCGTCGGCGTTGCCGATGAGACGAACGAGCGGCTGGTCGCCGTCGCCCTCGTGTAGTTCGTCGAGGAAGTGATAGAGCTGGTTCGATTCGGGCGCACTCGTTATCGATACCAGATACCGGGGGATCACCACGACGGAGAGGACGAACGAAACGAACGGGAACAGTCCGATCAGCACCACTGCCAGTGGACCGACGGCCAGATATGCGACCACGAGCAGATACGCGAACACGCTCGTAGCGACGAGCGACTCGATCGCTGGCGGCACGGCCAGCAGATCGTTGACCCGTTCTTTCGCCGTCTCGATCGACACGACGACCGCACGATCGCGCGGTGGGAGCCCGTCGAAGGCGGGAACGTACTCGCCAGGGACGACATCGTATCGTTTGTTCGTCCACAGCTGGAGATTCGAGCGATGCCAGCCCAGCAGCGCCCGCAGTATCCGGAGCAGGACACCAGCCAGTAACAGTACCCCTCCGAGTCCGACCGCGAGAAGTGCGTTTGAACCGGACATCGGCGTCGGGACCGCGACTCCGAGGACGGCGGTCAGGAGACCGACCAGAACGACACCGATACCGACGAAGACGAGACTGTCTGCGAACCACACGTCGACGGTTCGTCGCGGACGCCAGTGGTCGTCGGTTTCGTACTCGACGGAGACGATATCGCCGTTTTCACAGGTGATCGTCCACTGTGCGTGTCCTCCGAACCTCACGACGGCGATCGTGCCCGTGACGTCCGGTTCGGCTTCGATCATCCGAAAGACCTCCCGAACGTCGGTTTCTGCGGCGATCTCCACCGCCAACCGATCCGACCCTTCGGCCACGGGATTGAACGGGCTGGACGCCGGTCCGAGGTCGGACTCGATTCGGGAACCGAGACGGTCGAGTTCGGACGCCGGCGGATCCGTCTCGAGATCGGACTCTGGCGTATTCGTCATGTACAGCCGCCGTGCTCTGAGGAAGCTTCGCTCCGGAAATCGGCAGTTCGGTCGTCCCGGCCCATCGTCTATCGAACTCGTTCACCCCTACTTTTAGGTTCCGAATCTGTCACATGTGTGTCGTGCCGACTCGGCGCGTCGATCACGACCGCAAACAGACGGGGCGTCCCGTTTGGGACGGTTCCCTCGAACGCATCAGTACGTGCCCGTTCGGATCCCGGACGACGACCGCTTCATCGTCGACGTGGTCGACCCTCGCGACCCGATCCGAGACCGACTCGAGGGCTACTCCGTCGCTTCGAGTTCGCCGTAGTCGAACTGCTCGCCCTTCTCCGAGAGCGTCTCGAGTTCGTCCTGCTCCTCCCGGAGCGTCTCCTCCAGCGTGTCGGCGACGTCGTCCAGCCCGATCTGGTCGGCCATCGGGATGAGGTTGCCGTAGGTGGCGATCTCGTAGTGTTCGGCCTTCTGTCCGGCGGCGATGTTGAACCGGTCGATGGCCTCGTCGCTGGGGTCCTTCTCCATGAACTCCTCGTGGGCCTGGATCATCCCCTCGACGACGGGATCCTCCTCGGCCTCGGCGTCGGCGTCGAGCTGGTCGAACACCTGTTCGATGCGGTCGATGTGCTGTTTGGTTTCCTCGCGATGCTCGGCGAAGCCCGACTTGAGTTCCTCGTTCGAGGCCGTCTGCTCGAGCTCGTCGAGCGCGTCGACGAGTCGCTGTTCGGTGTGGTAGGCGTGTTTCAGTCCGGAGACGAAGAGGTCCTCGGTTGAGTCGATGCTCATGGCGTGATCCATCAGTTGGAACAGCACTGGCTTCGATAAACGACGGGCTTGCACTCGGCGGCCCGTGGCGCGTCCGCACCTGAACGACCGTCCGGTTTTAGTCACGTCCCGTTCGGCCGAATTTATAACTGCACCCCGCAGGAATACCGCCTATGGACGGACGGGCCCCCGGGTGGCTCGGCACCGGCGGCGTCGCGTCGATCGTCGTCGTCTCGCTGGCCCTCTCGGTGTATCACCTCCTCGTCCACGACGCCCCGGTACTGGCGACCCTGCTCGGCCAGGTGTCGCTGCTCGTCCTCTCGATCGTGTTCGGTGCCGTCGGCACCTACGCCCTCTCGAACCTCGAGTCGCCGACCGACCGGGCGACCGTCGGCGGCTACGCGGCGGCCGGCTACGTGCTCGCGGGAGTGGCCTCCGGCGGCTACGCGACGCACCAGTACCTGACGCCGGAGGCCACCATCGAGGCCGACGTGGTGCTGTTCCAGGCGCTGTTCGTCGCGCTCGTCGGCGGAACGGCCGGTGTGGCAGTCGGCTACGAGAAGGCCCGGCGCAAGCGCTCCATCGCCGACCTCGAGGAGACGACCCGTGAACTCGAGGCCGCCCGGGCGGAGACCGAAACCGAGAAGCGGCGCTTCGAGTCGCTGTTCCAGAACGCCCCGTCGGCGATCGCCGACCTCCGGTACGCGGGCGGCGAACCGACGGTCGAGCGCGCCAACGACGTCTTCGAGGACCTCCTCGAGCACACGAGCGCGGACGCCGAGGGCGAGAACCTGTTCGAGGTGGTCCCGCTCGAGGAGACGGAGACGGAGGCGAACGTCGCGAGACACGTCGCCGACAACGAGATCTACCAGGGCGAGGTCACCGTCGACGGCCCCGAGGAACGGGGCCACTACAAGCTCCGGGTGATCCCCTACGACGTCGGGACCGACGACGAGGGGACCGAGGCCGAGCGCGCGTTCGCCCTCTACACCGACGTGACGGAACTCAGGCGGACCCAGCAGGAACTGGAGCGAAGCGTCGAACGCCTCGAGGGGTCGAACGAGCGCTTAGAGCAGTTCGCCTACGCCGTCTCCCACGACCTCCAGGAACCCCTCCGGATGGTCTCGAGCTACCTGGGACTGCTCGAGGACCGTTACGAGGACGAACTCGACGAGGACGCCGAGGAGTTCATCGCGTTCGCGGTCGACGGGGCCGACCGGATGCGGGCGATGATCGACCACTTGCTCGAGTACTCGCGGGTGACGACCCGGGGGTCACCCCTGGAGCCGACCGACGCCGAGGCGGTCCTCGAGGACGTCCTCACGGATCTGCGGCCGCGGATCGACGAGACCGACGCGACGGTCACCTACGAGGACCTGCCGACGGTCACTGCGGACGCAGATCAGCTCGCCCAGGTCTTTCGCAATCTCGTCTCGAACGCGCTCAAGTACAGCGGCGACGACCCGCCGCAGGTCCACGTCGGCGTCGAACGCACGAGCGACGGCTGGCAGTTCGCGGTCGCCGATCAGGGGATCGGCATCGATCCGGACCAGCGCGAGCGGATCTTCGAAGTCTTCGAAACCGTCCACACGGCCGAGGAGGGCTCTGAGTCGGGGATCGGGCTGGCGCTCTGCCGGCGGATCGTCGAACGTCACGGCGGGGAGATCTGGGTCGAGTCCGAACCGGGGGAGGGTGCGACGTTTTACTTCACGATCCCGGCCGTCGAGGACGGGCGACCGACGCTTCCCGACTCGTCACCGCGTCGGACCGATCGGAGCGACGAGCACGAGGCGGAGTGATTCCGCTCGGTCCGGCGGCCACGAGCCGGGACGTCCCGGAGTCACGTCCGGAACGTCAACACGTGACCGTCCGGGTCCCGGACGACGACTTCCTCGTCGCCGACGCGGTCGACGGTCGCGACCCGATCCGAGACCGCCTCGAGCGCGGCGGTCGGCTCGCTCGTCTCGAAGCCGAGGTCGACGTGGACGCCTCCACGAGCGTCCGCGAGGCCGAGGTGGGGTTCCCACAGTTCGAGGGCCATCGGCCCCGCCATCCGGACGCGGCGGCGGTTCTCGCCCTCGTCGACCGTCTCGAAGCCCAGGTCCGCGTAGAACGACGTCGCACGGTCGAGGTCTTCCACCTCGAGGACGACCTCGAAGACGCCGTCGATGCCCGGTCCCGCCACGTCGCGCTGGCCGAGTTCGACGCAGTTGCCGTCGGGATCGTACAGGTATAGCGAGCGCGAGGAGCCGAACTTTGCCTCCTCGAGGTCGTGGTCCTCCTCGAGTCGGTTCCACCAGTCGTCGTACTCCTCTGCGGGGATCGAGAACGCGTAGTGGGTGTGCAGGCCGCCGCGAGGGACGCCGGTGGGACGCCGACAGACGAGATCCGTCTCGCCCGCGGCGAAGACGAGTTCGTCCTCGCGACGGTCCCGAACGGTCAGCTCGAGGGCGTCCGCGTAGAACGACCGGGCGCGCTCGAGGTATTTGACCTCGAGCGCGAGCCAGGAGAGGCCGGTGAGCATGTCCCCGGCTACGCGGGGAATCGACAAAGGAGCGTCGCCGGTAGACGATAGCGTCACCGCTGGGGACGAGGCGCGAACGAGTGGGACGAATCGACGTGCGTTTAAGCAACTGGTGGACGTACGGGTTCGTATGACCTTCCGGATCGACGAGCGCGCGAGCGACGTCGCGGTGATCGATCGGTACGACCGCGGCGTCGGTTGGATCGCCCACCCCGAGGAGCGCATGCAGCGTGCCAGTCACGCCATCGCCGTCGACGGCGACGTCTGGCTGATCGATCCCGTCGACGCCGACGGACTCGACGACTTGCTCTCGGAGTACGGCGAGGTCGCCGGCGTCACGGTTCTGCTGGACCGACACGCCCGCGACGCTGGCACCATCGCGCAACGGCACGACGTTCCCGTTTCGCTCCCTCACCACTTCGACGGCGTCACCGATTCGCTCGGTGCGCCGGTGGTTCGGTTCGAGGACGAACTCGGGGACACCGGTCTCGAGGCTCACACGGTCGTCGACAACCGGTTCTGGCAGGAGGTCGCCCTCTACGATCCTGCCGACGGGACGCTCGTCGTCCCCGAATCGGTCGGGACGTCGCCGTACTTCCGCGTCGACGACGAACGACTGGGCGTCCACCCGATGCGCAGACTCGTCCCGCCCCGCGAGCAACTGCGCGGGTTCGAACCCGACCGGATCCTCGTCGGGCACGGGCCCGGCATCCAGGAGGACGCGACGGCCGCACTCGAGAAGGCGCTGGCGACCGCCCGCCGGCGAACGCCGCGGCTGTTCGCGAAGACGCTACGGAACGCGCTGCCCGTTTGACCGACGCCGTCGGGGCACACAGCTAACTGTATCGCCCTCGAATGCAGTGACGTGGTCCACATCACGCGCGCCCTCGCCGAGGTGTTGGTCGACCTCGCGGCGGACTCGGACCCCGATCGCGTGACGACCGGAGTGTCGATCACCCCCGCAGGGGAACTCGAGGGAGCCGACGGCTTGCCGCCGGAGACGCCCGTGTTCACCGACTTCTACTTCCCGACGGCCGGCGACGCCCTCGACGCCGTCTTCGGGATCGATCTCTCGACGCCGGCGCGTTCGGCCGAGGGGCTGTTCGTCTCTCATCCCCTCAGGGAACTGTCGGTCACCAAACGCGACGACCTCGCACAGGTGATCTTCGTCGCCGTCCCGCCCTGGACACTCGAGGAGGACTCCTTCGGAGCGTTCGACCGCCACGGCACCCGTCGCCCGCTCGAGTTCGTCGACGCCGAACCGCCAGCGGCGTCGCTGGCCGACGACGGCTGGCTCGAACGCTGAACCGGGCTCGAGGAACTCGCTACCGACCCCTCTCGAGGACGACGCCGTCAAAAAACGCTCGAACGGACGGCTCAGCCGCGCGACGGCGTGGGGAAGCCGCCGTCGATGATGCGGTCGATGATGCCGCGATTCGGTCGGCCATCCTCCTCGTCACGGTCTTCCGACGGGAAGTCCGGAACGTATGGCATGGCGTTGACCTCCAGTCGTTGATACGGACTCGATGCTGTTAATAGCTACGTCACAGGGACGTCGACGGCGCTCCCGGACCACTCGAGGCGTCCCGAATCGGCCCCTCCGCGCCCTCCGCGGGATCACTCCACGGCGAAGGTTTCCTCGTCGAGGCCCACACCGCCCAGCAGACACTCGAGCGCGCCGAACGACAGCAGGAGTCCGACCAGCAACGCGAGCGCCGCCCGGAGGAGGCTCCACGCGTCCGGTGCGACGAGCAGATAGGCGAAGCCGAGAACGCTCGAGCCGAGCGCCAGAACTGCCAATCCGACGCCAGCCACGCGCGGCCAGCCGACGCTGGTTCCCCCGAGTGAGACTCGTTCCCGTCGCCCAGCCACGAGCAGCGCGAGGCCACCGACGCCGAACCACGCGAACGGGATCGCTTCCGGTACCGTGGCCGGTGCGCCGACCACGACTAGGAGCAGAGCCAGCATTCCGATCGAGACGACCCCGCCGCCCACCAGCCGTCGTCGGACGCTCTCCTTGTCGGTCACGATCGGCCGTTTCGCGCCGACCTCGGTAACGGTTCGGGTTTCGGCTCGAGCGTCCAGCGGAGCAGTCGCCTACTGGCTGGTAGGCAGGTGGTCTACCGACGTCCCAACTGCTTGATCCGACCTCTCATCTCGACCAACTCATTAGATATTCGTCATGATTATCAGAGGGGCCTTCGTTGAGTCGTGCCATGACCGGTGACGACGTCGATCTGACGGAACCGTCCGACCCCAACGAGGTTTTGGAGCATCTCGACGGCGATGGGACTCCCGCTGATCCATACGTTATCACAAGCGTTCGTGACCTCACGGCCATCGACCACGATCTAGATGCCCACTACGTGCTGGGCTGTGACATCGACGCCAGTGCGACCGGCGAGTGGAACGACGGGGCCGGGTTCGATCCGATCGGCGACTTCGAACCGGACAACGAACGCCGGTTCTGCGGAACGTTCGACGGCGACAGCCACGAGATTATCGGTTTGACGATCGACCGTCCGGAGTCGTATCCAGCAGGACTGTTCGCCGTCGTCGGCGATGGAGAGGTCCACAACGTCGACATAGTCGACGCGACCGTCTCGTGCAAAGGGTATGGGGGCGTCATTGCCGGCATCAACCAGGGAACGATCGCTAACGTGACTGCCTGCGGCGACGTCAGGGGGGACAGGATCGTCGGGACCGTTCTCGGATCGAACGCTGGCACCGTTCGTGGCGTCTCGGCCGAGGGAACGGTGGAAGCACCGAGTAACGCCGGCGGGATCGTGGGCAAGAATCGTGGAAACGGCGTCCTCGAAGCGGCGGACGCGGACGTGGACGTGACCTCGAGCGCCGACGACCAACTCGATTTTACCACAGACGCCAATCTCGGCGGTGTAGTCGGTATCAACGCTGGTGGCGTCGTCACGTCGGCAACGGCCAGCGGATCGATCACGGGCGGGAAACGGACCGGCAGCATCGCCGGCACGAACGAGGGAACGATCGAGGAGGCCAAGGCGCTCGGACCCGTGGAGGGCAATTCCCTAGTCGGCGGGATCGTTGGTACGAACGCTGCCACGCGAGCGTCTATCGTCGACTCGACCGCCTCGAGCGCCCTCACTGGAAATGCGATGAGCGTTGGCGGGGTTGCTGGGAGCAATGATGGCCGAATTGCGGACTGTTCTGCGACCGTCGAGGCGGACCCGGAGTCGATGTACGCCGGCGGATTCGTCGGACAGAACAGCGGCGATATTGCCCGATGTAACGCCGACGGGACCATCGAAGGGGTCGTCAACAGGGCCGGAGGGTTCGCCGGCACGAACGACGGCGAGATCAGTACGTCGACTGTGTCGGTCGACGTCCGCGGCGAGGGACGGAGTGGTGGCGGCTTCGTAGCCGAGAACGACGGCACGATCGATCGGTGTCGTGCCTCCGGAGAGTTGTTGGGTAACTGGAACAAGGCCGGGGGTATCGCCGGGACGAACGACGGGACGATCGAGCGGTCGCGTGCTACCGGCGATGTGATCGGCGATCGGTTCGTCGGCGGGATCAGCGGAACGAATCACGGGACCGTCGCTCGATCGCTCGCAGCGACCTCGCTGTACGGTCAGGGCACCGTCGGCGGCTGCATCGGTCGTCTGGGTCGACCGTCCACGGGTTCACCGAACCGGGCCGTCGTCGAAACGTCCTACTGGGACCGCGACGTTGCTGGCACGGACGACGCCGTCGGTACCCGCGGCGACGGCGAACTGGTCGTTGAGTCGGTCGATGGGTTCGATTCAAACGCTCTCAGTGGCTCGACTGCCGAGGAAACGCTCACGGCCTTCGCGTTCGACGAAGCGTGGGTGACGGTCCCCGACGAGTATCCGGAGCCACGCGTTCCCGAGAGCAGGTGTGACGACGAGCCGTCCACGCCGGCACCCGATCCCGAGCGGTACGCGGACCTCCTCGCGGCGGCCGACGGAACGGGCACCGAGGACGATCCGTACGTGATCACGGACGTCAGGGAACTCCAGGCGATCGACGCTGACGTAGAGGCCCACTACGTACTCGGCTGTGACATCGACGCACGCACAACCGCAGGGTGGAACGACGGCGACGGATTCGCCCCCATCGGTTCTCGCGACGACGAGGATCAACCGTTCAGTGGGGAGTTGGATGGTTCGGGCCATCGAATCACTGGCCTCGAAATCGATCGCCAGCGGGTTCGAGTCGGATTGTTCGCGGAGATCAGTGATGGTCACGTCCGGGACCTGATCCTGGACGATGTTTCGATTTCGGGGTTCACTGGCGTTGGTGGCCTCTGTGGCGCGTCGGATGGATCGATCGTCGACGTGACCATCACCGGGACGGTCGCCGGCCAGAACACGGTGGGGCTGCTCACGGGCACGAACAACGAATCCGGATCGGTCCGTGGGGGATCGGTCGATGGGGCGGTTTCGGCGAACGAATCCGTCGGCGGACTCGTGGGCATCTCGACAGGATCGATCGCGGAGACGACCGTTCAGGTAACGATCGATGCCCAGCGGAAGGCAGGCGGTATCGTCGGGCTTAACGCTGGTACGATCGAACGGATCGCGGCGTCAGCCGACCTCGAAGAAGCAACGCTCGTCGGCGGAATCGCGGGCGTCAACGGCGAGCGGATCGAACGGTCGATCGCGTTCGTCCAGACGGGCAGCACGACCAACTGTGGCGGAGTCGTCGGACAGAACGAGGGGACAGTCACCGAGGTTGCTGCTGCGGGGTCGATCGCGGGTATGTCAACCGTCGGTGGCGTCGCCGGCACGAACGTCGGATCGATCGCCGACGCCGTCTCCCGCTGCGACGTCAGCGGCCAGCAGTCCGTGGGCGGCGTCGTCGGGAAGCACGCCGGTTCCGTGACGGCCGCAGTTGCCCTCGGCGAAACCGGGAGTTCGATGACGATCTTCGAGAGCATCGGGGGTATCGTCGGCTCGATCCCGTCCGGAGACCACGACGACGCGACGCTCAAGTGTGCGTACTACGACGCCGTCAGCGCCGAGTGTAGTGGTGCGATCGGAACGGAACACGGCGAGTCGACCGTAGAGTGCGTCGAAGGGCTGGGAACCAAGGCGATCCGTGGGACGAGGGCCGTGGATCGTCTCAACGGCGTCGACTTCGAGGAGACCTGGATCGAACCGACCGCTCCCGACGAACCGCCACGACTGGCGTCGCTCGACGGCCTCCGGGACCGCGTCGTCTAACCTCCCTCCGTGTTTCCGGTCTGTCGGAACTGCCCCACCCCCTGTTCGGCACGAGGCGCGTAGATACCCTCTCACACCGGAACGACCGTCGCGTGGATCCTCGTGGAGAGCCCTGATTCTGCTCAGTCGACGACGTAAAAGAGGAATCCGATATGCGCGACGAAGACGGCCGCTCCGGCCAACTGTGCGACACGATATCCGAAAGAGAGGTTCTCGAGGATCACCAGGTTGTAGAGGGCGAACAGCGGCCCGTGGCCTTCGAGTGACCAGATGATCCAGAAGTTGACGAGCATCGGCGTCCCGAAGAGACTGGCAACGAAAACCGTGGCCTCGTTGATGCGGGGAAAGCGTGGCTCCGCTTCTTCCCGGGCCGTCCGTACTCTCTCTTCGTGTTCACGGAGCGCGTCGATCGCCTCCTCGAGGGCAGCGCCGTCGTTTGCCTCCTCGAGGTCCTCGAGTACGGTGATGATCCCGCGCAGCGTCTCCGGGGTGGGCCAGAGTTCGTCCTCGTCGATGTACGTCTCCGGGTCGAACGACGTATACCGCTCGACGATCGGCTCCGCGACGTCCTCGAGGGCTTCGTCGACGCCGTCGACCCCGTCGTCGCCGAGTTCGCCGAGCGATTGCAATGCTTCCCGTAGCAGTCCTTGATCCCGCCGTTCCATGCGACAGTACGCACGGATCGCCTCCTGCTGGACCTCGACTAACGCGGTGGCGACTGCCTCGACGTCCGGGTGGCTCTCGTAGAGTTCCCACAGGCGCTCCTGGCACTGTTTGGCCCGGACCAACGGCTCGTCGCCGTACATTCTGGGTAGACTCCCGTCGTACTCCGTCGCGGCGAACCCGTCGGTTGCCGCGGTGCCCAACGTCTCGGCAAACCGCTCGATCAGCTCGATCGACGGGTTGGATCGGTACTCCGACTCCAGTTCCGACACCGTCTGCGTACACATACGGAAGCCAGTGCTTTCGAAACCCTCACTGCTATGGATACATAAATCGTCCGTCACTCGATTACGCGCCCTCCGACGGGGTGATCGAACGGAGACGACGGCCCACGAGAACCGAACCCGACCGAGCGGCGGCGATCAGTCGTCGTCCATCGCCGCTGTCACCGGCTCGACGCGCTCGCCGCGTGGCCCCTCGAGGTCGACCTTCGGGAGCAGGTCGCGCAGGTAGCGCCCGGTGTAGGAGTCCTCGAGTCGGGCGACGTCCTCGGGCGTCCCGGTGGCGACGATCCGGCCGCCGTTCTCGCCGCCCTCGGGACCGAGGTCGATGATGTGGTCCGCGTTCTTCACGAGGTCGAGTTCGTGCTCGATGACGACGACGGTGTTGCCGTTGTCGGTCAGCCGGTGGAGGACGTCGATCAGCTTGCGCTCGTCCTCGCTGTGGAGCCCGGTGGTCGGCTCGTCGAGCAGGTAGAGCGTCTCACCCGAGTCCTTCTTCCCCAACTCTTCGGCGAGCTTGATCCGCTGGGCTTCCCCGCCCGACAGCGTCGTCGAGGGCTGGCCGAGTTTCATGTAGTCGAGGCCGACGTCTTTCAGCAGCTTGAGTCGGCGGCGGATCTGGCTCGAGGACTCGAAGAAGTCGTAGGCCTCCTCGACGGACATCTCGAGGACGTCCGCGATGGTCTTGCCCTTGTAGGTGACGTCGAGCGTGGCGTCGTTGTAGCGAGCGCCGTCACACTCCTCGCAGGGGACGTAGACGTCCGAGAGGAAGTTCATCTCGATCTTGACAGTGCCCTGGCCGCCACACTCCTCGCAGCGACCGCCCTTGACGTTGAAGGAGAACCGGCCCTTCTCGTAGCCGCGCTGTTTGGCGAGTTTGGTCTGGGCGAACAGTTCGCGGATGTGGTCGAAGACGCCGGTGTAGGTCGCGGGGTTCGATCGGGGCGTCCGACCGATCGGCGACTGGTCGATCAGGCGCACGGTCTCGATCTCCTCGAGGCCCTCGATGGCGTCGTGGTCCCCGGGGATGACCGACGTGTTGTCGTTCATCTCGCGAGCCAGCCCCTTGTACAGCACCTCGTGCATCAGGGTGGACTTCCCGGAGCCGGAGACGCCGGTGATCGCCGTGAAGCATCCGAGCGGGATGTCCACGTCCAGATCGCCGAGGTTGTGCTGGCGAGCACCCCGAATCGTCAGGGTGCCGTCAGGGTCCCGCCGTTCGTCGGGGACGGGAATCTGCTTGCGACCGGAGAGGTAATCGCCGGTGATCGACTCCTCGCACTGTTTGACCTCCTCGACGGGGCCGTTGACGACGACCTCGCCGCCGCGCTTGCCGGGGCCGGGTCCCATGTCGATGACGTTGTCCGCGCGGCGCATCGTCTCCTCGTCGTGTTCGACGACCAGCAGCGTGTTGCCGAGGTCCCGCAGCTCCTCGAGCGTGTCCAGCAGGCGATCGTTGTCCCGCTGGTGGAGGCCGATCGAGGGCTCGTCGAGCACGTAGAGGACGCCCACGAGGCCCGAACCGATCTGCGTGGCGAGGCGGATGCGCTGGCTCTCGCCACCCGACAGCGTCGAGGCCTCTCGATCCAGGGTGAGGTACTCGAGTCCGACCTCGACCATGAAGCTGAGTCGTGCGCGGATCTCCTTCAAGATCTCCTCGGCGATGACCTTCTCGCGCTCCGTGAGGTCGGCCTCCATCGACTCGAAGTGCTCTAAGGCGTCCCCGATGCTCATCGCGTTGATCTCGGTGATCGAGGTGCCGTCGACCAGCACAGCACGCGAGGCGGGCTTGAGCCGGGTGCCGTCACAGGCCGGACACTCCGTCGCCGACATGTAGTCCTCGATGTGCTCGCGGGTCGAGTCCGAATCGGTCTCGACGTACCGGCGCTCGAGGTTGGGGATAACGCCCTCGAAGCGCTTGCGCTTGCGTCGAGTCCCGTTTTTGGTGTGGCGCTTGAACAGCACCTCCTCGTCGGTGCCGTACAGGAACTGTCGCTGGATCTCCTCGTCTAACTCTTCAAATGGCGTCGACAGCGAGACGTCGAAGTGGTCGGCGACGGCGTCGAGGCGCGTCTGGTAGTAGGATCGGTTGTAGCTCCAGGCCTCGAAGACGTGCTTGAGCGGCTTGGACTCGTCCTGGACGACCAGGTCCTCGTCGATCTCCTTGGTCTCGCCCAGGCCTTCACACTCGGGACAGGCACCGTGGGGCGAGTTGAAGGAGAACGACCGGGTCTCGATCTCGGGCACGTCGATCCCGCAGTGGGTACACGCGAGGTCCTTCGAGAACTCGACGACGAACCGATCGTCGTCCTCTTCCTCGTCGCCCAGTGCGCCCGTCCGGCGGGCCTCCTCGCCCAAATCCTCGGCGGCCTCCTCTGGCGGATCGGGGAGGATGACCTTCAGGACGCCCTCCGCTTCGTCGAGGGCGGTCTCGACGCTGTCGACGATCCGCGGGCGGTCCTCGGCGGAGACCTTCACGCGGTCGACGATGACGTCGACCGTGTGATCGAAGTTCTCGTCGAGGTCCGGATCGTCGAGCGTGAGGTCGTACTCCTCGCCGTCGATTTCGACGCGGGAGTACCCTTCCGAGACCAGTTCCTCGAAGAGGTCTTCGAACGCACCCTTCTGGTCGCGGACCACGGGGGCCGCGAGTTTGGCCTTCGTCCCCTCGGGCAACTCGAGGATGCGCTCGACCATGTTCTGGGCGGACTGTTCGCCGACTTCACGCCCACACTCGGGGCAGTGGGGCGTGCCGACGCGGGCGTAGAGGAGACGGAGATAGTCGTGCAGTTCCGTGACGGTCCCCACCGTCGATCGTGGATTGTTCGCGGCGTTCTTCTGGTCGATCGAGATCGCCGGGGAGAGCCCCTCGACGGTTTCGACCTGCGGTTTGTCCATCTGCCCGAGGAAGTTCCGGGCGTAGGCCGACAGGCTCTCGATGTAGCGGCGTTGGCCCTCCGCGTAGACCGTCTCGAACGCCAGCGACGACTTCCCCGACCCCGAGAGGCCGGTGACGACGGTAAACTCCTCGCGGGGGATCTCCACGTCGAGATCCTTGAGGTTGTGTTCCTCCGCACCCCGCACCTCGATGTACTCCTTGCTCATGGCTCGGTTGGTGACAGTCTGCTCGCGCGACTCGCTGCTCGATACACTGTGGGTGTGTCAGTGGCCGGAAGGACTTAACGGGTCTGAAAGCGGGTTTATCTGTGTGATGCTAGCACGAGACGCGTCGCGCCTCGACGCCAACTCGGCGAGCGCTGGGTTCCCCACCGGGTGCGAAACGGACCAAAGTAACTTCGCGGGGCAGTTCCAAGGAGGGGTATGAACGACGACGCGAACAGCGATGGGGTGTCGGTCGCGGAGTTCGTCGAGTACTGTCGCATTCAGGCGGGCCTGCTCTCGGGGCAGGTCGAACGGATGGGTGAGGAGGCCGACGACCTGCTGGCCGAAATCGACGAGCGAGTCAGCGAGATCCGCGCCCGCCTCGAGGACCACCGGAACGCAGTTGCGGGAACGGAGTCGCCCGAGTCGGCGGGCGGCCCCGACGCGGACGTCGACGTGGCGGAACTCGAGACGCTCCAGGACGAACTCGAGGAGACCCAGTCGGTGGTCGAGGCCAAACAGGCCCGGATGCAGGCGTTCCAGGATCTGGCCGCGGGCTACACCGACCTCGCGGAGGAACTCGAGTCGTCGGTCGAGGACGACGCGACGGCCTTCCAGCGCGTGGTCCAGTTCGAGGCCGACAACGACGCGCCCGCCTACTTTCAGGAGCAGGATCGGCAGACGCTCGTCGAGGCGGCCGCCGAAGCGGCCGACGAGGACGACGGAGAGGACGCGTAACCACCGGGACGGGGCTCGAGGAGCAGCCCTCCCGAAAACCGCCGTCGTATCACGGGTCGTTCCCGCAACACGGGAACTCGGGGACGATTGATCCCGTCGGTTTCCAACCTCCGCGTATGAGCGATAGCGTGCGAATGGTAGACGGGAGTCGGACGGGTTCCGAAACCGATGTCGACGGCGAGACGGCGGTCGACGCCGACGACGATGCGGACGACCTCGTGCGGGTCTGGATGGTCGAGCGCACCTTCTCCGCGGACTCGCCGAACATCATGATGATCACCTACGCGACGACCGACGGCGCTCGCTACTACCAGCAGGAACGCGCCTACAACCGGTTCGGGGCGCGGGGTGCCCCGACCGTCACCGCGGCGGTCGACGTCGACGCCGATCGACTCGCGCCGGTCGCCGACGACGAGACCCGCGACCGGTACGCCAGGGAAGCCGAGCGGATGAAAGCGCGCCACGACCCCGACGAGAGCGTCTGACCGCCACTCCGGCGTCGAACGCGATTACAGCGCCTCGAGCAGCGCGTCCACGTCACCGTCGGTGTTGAACGCGTGGATCGACGCCCGGATGGCGTCGTATCCGGGGATCGACCTGACGACGATATCGTTCTCGGCCAGTCGCTCGACGGTTGCGTCGGGATCGTCCACGGCGATCGTCACGAGTCCCGATTCGAACGCGCGAGGACTGTAGAGCCGTTCGTCCTCGAGGCCAGCCTTCAGCCGATCGGTCAACGACTCGATGCGCGCTTCGATCCGCTCGAGACCGATTTCCTCGAGCAGGTCGATCGCCTCGACGAGTCCGGCGTGCGGTGCCGGGCTCGAGGTGCCGACCTCGAATCGGCGAGCGCCCGGCGCGTACTCGTAGTCGGCGACGTCCGGGTCGACGACGCTGCGGTAGCCGATCGCCGCCGGGGAGAGGTCGTGCTCGGTCGCGACGCCGTCCCGGACGTGGAGGAAGCCCGAACCGAACGGTGCGACGCACCACTTGTGGCCCGCTGCGGCGACGAAGTCGGCGTTCCAGTCGGTGACGTCGACCGGAGTCTGGCCGACCGACTGGACGGCGTCGACCAGGGCCAGCGCACCGGCGTCGTGGACGATCTCGACGATTTCGGACACCGGCAGCCGCGTCCCGTGGGTCCAGGTGAGCGAACTCACACAGAGCAGCGTCGCCTCGCTCGCAATCGCTTTCACGTCCTCGAGATCGAGTCGCCCGTCTTCGGTCTCGAGGACGCGCACGTCGACGCCGTACCTGCGCTCGAGTCGCTCCCAGGGGAGGACGCCCGCGGCGTGCTCGAGGTCCGTCCGGACGACGACGTCGTCCTCGTCCCAGTCGAACGCGCCCGCGACGCGGGTGATCCCGTCGGTCGTACTCTCGGTCAGGGCGATCTCGTCGGGCGCACCGCCGACGAGGTCCGCGACCGCCTCACGCGCCCGATCGTCGGCCTCGAAGGCCGCGGGGTACTGTCCCTCCCCGGTGGGAGCCACGTACTCGTGATCTTCGAGCGCGTCCGTGGCCGCCTCGACGACGGGTCGCGGACTCGGTCCGCCGGCACCCCAGTTGCAGTAGACGCCGTCCTCGAGGGCTGGAATCGCCTCGCGGAGCGTGCGCAGATCCATACCGTCCAGGTCGATCCGCCGGCTATTCGGTCTGGTGGAACCGGCGGGCGACGCCGCCGCTCGTCACCGAACCGAATGACCGATCGTCCCCGAACCGGCCGTCATCGGCCGGAACTACTACCACACGGAACCGACGATGTGCATCCGACAGTCGTCGTCCCCCGAGGTGGTCAGGTGGCACGCAGGAAATCCGGGGTGATCCCGGTCGGTGTGGCGGAGTACGCGGTCACGGACGAGGAGCGGCCGCTCCGGACGAGCGGCGTCGGGTCCTGTGGCGTCGTCGTCGTCCACGACGAGCGGGCGACCGTCAGCAGCCTGTTGCACTTCATGCTCCCGGAAGCGACGGGGCGGTCGGACCCCGAACCGGCCGCGAAGTTCGCCGACGTAGGCATCGAGGCGATGCTCGTCGAGTTCGAAGCCTGGGGCGGGAATCCGAACCGGGCCTGGGCGAAACTCGCCGGCGGGGCGACGATGCTCGAGTTCGACACGTTCGAGCGGCCGATCGGCGAGCGAAACGTCGAGGCCGCACGCACCGTCCTCGAGCGAGAGGGGATCCCCGTCGAGAGCGTCGACGTCGGCGGCGACGCCGGACGTATGGTGACGTTCGATCCGGTGACCGGCGACCTCGAGATCAAGACGGCAAACGGGATGCTCCGGACGGTGTGACTCCCGATTCGGCTACGGCCAACCTGATCTGGGCTGGTCAGGGAACCTATGGGGACCCGAGAACGGCCTGCTGTCCCACGGCGGACGCGTCGCCCTTCACAGCGTTGGCGGACGTCGATCCGTTCCGTCGGAGGGGAATTCAGAACGGTTTTCTATTCACTTTCAACTGGTTGATTTTCTTCACCAACTACTTCGAACACAACATTTAATTAGGATTGCTGTTTTGTGGCTGTCATGGGAACTGACACAACAACTGGGGGAGGTATTGCAAGTGGAGCGGCAACCGACACGGACCTCGGTCTCGAGGCCAAGATCATTCTGGGCGGGGCCGTCGGAACGATCGTCGGCGTGCTCTTGCCGTGGGTGTCGGTCATGGGGCTCGCGGCGACGCCGGGATACCAGTCACGGGTTGGTCAGCTCGTAGCCGTTATCGCAATCGTGGCCGGTGGTCTGGCGTATTATCGAGACTTCGATAAGATATCGATGCTCGTCACGGTCGCGGCCGGGGCTCTGACCTCGATCCTCGCCGTGCTTACGGTCGCAGATGGGCTCCAGTTCGCGGGGATCGGGATCTATGTCACGGTCGCTTCCGGCATCGCACTGATCGCAGGCGGTGCGAGCGGCTACCGAAAACTGTAACGAGGCACCACCTTTTCGGTCGCGGTTCGAACTGTTCGCGAGCGGCGCGTCCGTCAGAAGACCTCGTCGGGATCGGCCCGCGTCCGTTCGGCCCGCTCGACCAGGAGGTCGCCGAGCGCCGCCTCGAGTTCGCCCGGACGGGGCAACGCGAACAGCTGACACCGGATCGCCTCGGCGTCGGCGGTTTCGATGGTCGAATCCAGCAGGAAGGCGTGGCTCTCGGTTCGAGCGACGTCGGCGACCATCGGGCTGACGATAGAGGAGCCCATGTCGTCGACGAACTCGGGCGGCGAGTGTCTGATCGACGTCTCGAGGACGTTCGCCCAGCCGTCGAGGAAGCCGCTGACGATCACGTTACAGAGTTCCTCGAGCGCCTCGCGCTGGGTCGGCCCCCACTCCCCGTCGTCGTCGAACGCGACCGGGCCGAGGGCCTCGACGCTCGTCCGCGCCGACGGGGGATCGAACAGTACCGCCAGATAGCCACTCGGCGTGCCGGCGTAGGTGACGACCGCGCCGACGCGTCGGTCGTCCCCCACCTGGTGGGGGATGTCCGTGATCGGCGTAAAGGTCAGCCGGTTGACTTCGACGTCGGCCGCGAGGCCGGTCATCGTTCCGATGTTCTCGGCGGCCCGGGCCGCGCCGCGTTCGGTCATCTCGGTGAACACCCGGAGTTTCTCGACGGAGACGCCGCCGTCGGTGCCGCGCTCGAGCAGGCCCTCGAGAGCGTCGACGTTCGGGAGCAACAGGATGCGGAACGCGACGTCGGCGTCGACGAGGTGGACGCGACTCCGAAAGACCAGCACTGTCTCCTCGTCGGCGACCGTTCCGTCCGGCAGGACGTCGACGCCGGTCCCCTCGACGTAGGTCGGGGGCGAAGTCTCGACCTTCGTCTCGAGGTGATCGGCCCAGCCGCTGACGAAGCCGTTGACGACGATGTTGCCGACCTCGACGACGGCGCTTTCGGCCCGGTCGGGATCGTCCCCGTCGACCAGTTGGTTCGTGATCGCGTTTCGCGCTCGCTCGTCGAACGCGAGCACCGTTTCGCCGGCCAGCGGGTCGCTCAGCGAGACGCGCACGCCGCCGAACTCGCCGTCACCGAACGCGCTCCGTAGGTCCGAGGGCGACTGTATCGAGACGCCGGTCACCTCGACGTGGGTCTCGCTCCCCGTCAGTTCCGAGAGCGCGTCCGCCGCCGACTGGCTTCCCTCCCGGGCGAGGTCGTTGTACGTCTCGAGGGACTGGATGTCGATCTCCATCGCGTCACCCCTCGGGAGTCCCGGGTTCGACTCCGGACATGGTTCTGTGCTAGGACGGTCCCGTAATCTATCTTTGGGTGCCCGTTCTCGAGCGGTGACACGAGCAGGTTCGACGGGCGCTGCCGTCGGGACCGGATCGCGGTCTCTCGCGGCGTGAAGCTTTTCGCCGAACGGAGCGTACTCACCCGTGGAGCCACGGACCCTGTCACACGCTCCATGGCTCCGTTTTCCCCGCTACGTACGTCCGCTCGCTCGAGGGCCGTCTCTCGCTCGTCCTGTCCCCGGAGGCTGCGACCCGGGGGTATTTGACCAGTGGGATCGACGTTCCGGTAGGGGTTGGTCATGACACACACGCTCGAACTCAGCGAGGAGCTCGTGGAGCGAATCGACAGTCACCGCGACGAAGAGCAGTCGCGCGAGGAGTTCGTCGAGGAACTCGTCTCGATCTACGAGACCGAGGGTGCGTTCCTCCAGGAGGGGTACTCCGAGTAGCCGCGACGGGGCTCGCGTACTCGTTCCTGGGCAATGGAAAGACGTCCCCGTAGACGGCAGGTTCGGCCGGGCTGGCGATCGCCGAGACGATCGATCGCCTGCGGGCTGGTATCGTCGAGCGAACGGCGAGACGGGGGCTGTCAGTCGTGGGTCGCCGGTTCCTCGTGGGTGTGGTCCTCCCGGAGGTGTTCGATCGCGTGGAGTTCGACGACCGGGAACACCTTCGCGACGGTGAGGAAGAACAGTACCACCAGCCCGATGGTACCGAGAATGGACGAAATTTCGATGAGGCTCGGGACGTACTCGCCGGGCGTCGCGCGGTAGATTTCGAACGAGGGGTGCAGAAAGCCCTCGATGACGAACAGCACCTTCTCGGTCAGCGTCGCCAGCAACACGGCGACGCCACAGACGACGGCTCGTCCCTTGGTGAACAGCGACGGCCGGATCGTCTGGGCGAAGATGAACGCGAGGACGGTCGCGACCATCGCCATCGCGACGCCGTACAGTGGCTCCTCGAGGGTGGCGTGCCAGGCGGCGTCGAGGTCGACGGGCGGCTTGAACGTCCCGGTGGTGACCTGCTGGAGCTGGAGCCAGAGGAAGAGCAGACAGAAGAAGCCGAGCCAGAGCAACAGGCCGCGGAAGACGTCGTCCGTGATGATGTGCTCCCAGTCGTAGGCGCGCCGGAAGGCAAACGACAGCAGGATGACGCCGCTGATCGCCGACGTGAGCGCGATCGTCAGGAACTGCGGCCCCTGGACGCCGCCGAACCAGCGCGGGTAGGTCGGCAGGACGGCGAACAACCAGGGAATGACGCCGCCGTGGAGCAACAGCGGGGCCATGATGATGATCGCCAGCGCGAGCCACCAGACCATCCGCTGGACGATCTCGTCCTCCCGCTCGCTGTAGCCGATCGTCAGCATGCTGTAGACCGGGCCGAAGTGGCCGGGCAGGTCGTCACGGAGCCGGGAAACGTCGTAGCGAAGCGTCAGCGCGAGGTAGGTCGCCGTCAGCACGAAGTAGGCCGTGATGACCGTCACGTCCCACACCAGCGGCGAGTTGTGGACCGTGATGTGGTAGTGACCGATGACGCTGGTGACCATCCGGTCGGGCCGGCCCATGTGGACGATGATGTAGAAGCCGGCCGCGGAGAGGCCGGCGATCGTCAGCAGTTCGGCCAGCCGTGCGACCGGCATGTACCGGTCCATCCCCAGCAGGCGAACCGCGGCGGAGAGGATGATCCCGCCGTGGGCGATGCCGACCCACCAGATGAACGCGCCGATGTACACCCCCCAGGTGACGCCGCCGCCGGTCCCCCAGTCGGAGAGGCCAGTCACGGCCATCCCCTCGGCGAGTTGGTAGAACCAGCCGACCAGGAACACCCCCAGTGCCAGGGCGGCGATAGCGAACACCACGTAATACGTCTTTGACGTCTTGCGTATCGGCCGAAGGATGTCGGCCTCGCTTGGCGTTTTGGTACTCATTCCCGAAGCGCCCGAAACGTACCCTGGCCACCCACCTCGTTTGATAGCCTGTCATCGCAAGCAGCCCTGTCTGGGACGGACCGTCCGGTCGCAGGGACGGATCAGTTGAGGGCGAAAGACTGCCTATCGGGGACGGAACCCGAACTGCGACGTCGAAAACGAGGGGGTCGTTACTGCTCCTGAGCGGGTGCGAGTTCGTCGAGGTCGACCGACTGCTCCAGGAGGACCTCGGCCTGGTCGGCGACGACCCGCTGTTCGCGCATCAGTTGCTTGAACTTGCTCTGGGGCGAGAGGTCGCCGATGAGGACGCCGCCGACGATCTTGCCGTCCTTGAAGGCGATGCGTCGCCACTCGGTGTCGCTGTACTTGCGCTCGACGTGTTCGTCGCCCAGCGTCGGGTGGCCAAAGGAGAGGAACGGGAAGTCGAAGTGCGTGATGGAGTAGGAGGAGACCCACTCGAACTCCTCTTCTTCGGCGTCGGCGGCCATGTTGACCGCGGCGACCCGACCCTGTTCCTTGGCCGAGCCCCAGGAGCCGTTCTGGGCCTGCTCGCCCAGCAGGACGTCGTAGAACCTCGTGATGTCGCCGGCCGCGTAGACGTCCTCGAGGTTGGTCTGCATGTACTCGTCGACGACGATGCCGTTGTCCCGTTCGATCCCGCTCCCGCGGAGGAATTCGGTGTTGAACGTCAGGCCGATGGCGACGCCGGCCCAGTCACACTCGAAGCGCTCGCCGTTCGGGTCGACGGCGGCTTCGACGTGACCGTCGTCGTCGACCTCGAAGCGGTCGACGCCGCTGTCGAAGACGGGTTCGACGCCCTTCTCGCGCATTCCCTCGTGCATGATCTCCGCGCCGTCGGCGGAGAGGGCGTAGCGCCACCAGCGGTCGCCGCGCATCAGGTACTTGCCCTCGATGCCCTGCGCGCCACAGACCGCGGCGAAGTCGATGCCGAGCAGGCCGGCACCGACGATGACCGCCTGCTCGGAGTTCTCGGCCGCCTCGCGGATCCGGCGGGCGTCCTGGAACGTCCAGAAGTGGTGGATGCCATCGGCGTCGCTGTTCTCGACGGGCAGTTGCGTCGGCGTCCCGCCGGTGGCGATCAGCAGTTTGTCGTACTCGTGGTCCTCGCCCTCGTGGGTACGGACGGTCTTCGCGTCGGTATCGACGGAGGTGACGTGGGTGTTCAGCGAGAGGTCGATGTCGCGTTCGTCGTACCACTCCTCGTCGTGGATCGAGATGGGGGCCTCGGGGAGTTTGCCTTTCGCGTGTTCCTTGATGAGAATGCGATTGTACAGTGGCTCTCCCTCATCGGTGATGACGGTAATATCCGCGTCCGGGTCCTCTTCCCGGAGCGTCTCGGCAGCCGAACTGCCGGAAATACCGTCCCCGATGATAACGTACTGAGTCATGATCGGATGGTTCGTAATGCGGGTTAAAGTGGGTTGCTATCTCGTCGCTTTTGCCTCGACGGCCGAACCGACGTTACAGTCGTCGCAAATTCCGGCGTCCAAGTTACCATCGTTTTCGAAACGGCCCGGTTCCGATATCGATTTTCGGATTGCAACGTTTGCCTCCGTCTTCGACGCCCACGGAAGCCGACGTCGACCCTACGTACTGCCGTCGCTCCCGTTTCGAGGTCCCGTATCGTCCGTACGTTCTTTACCACACCCGCCCTACGATGGGGTATGAAACTCCGTCAGAACGCGCGCCACTTCGCGTCCCGCAAGGCTCTCGAGACGCCAGGCGTCCGCTCGGTCGCCAAGTCGGGGCTCGTCCGACTCCACACGCGGGTGTTCCTCGGCAAGGCCGATCCGGACCACGCCGACGAGCGCGAGGCCCACCTCGACGCCCTGTTCGACGCGACCGTCGACGCCTACCTCCGGGCCCTCCAGGACGGCTACAGCGAGGCCGAGGCCCGCGAGATCACCCACATCCAGGCCAACTTCGACTTCTACAACCACGGCTGGACCGAGATGATGGAGTTCCCGACCGACGAACTCGAGGCCCACTACGATCGCTACCGCGAGTTCTTCGAGACGTGGGACGTGACGATCGACGACCCCCTCGGGCAGTTCGCGCCGCCGGAGGGCCTGCCCGAGGCCCCCTCGACCCCCGAGAACCTCGAGGATCCCGAACATCCCCACGCGGAGGGCGGGTTCGCCGACGACGTCTACGTCGAAACCGAGGACGGCGACCTCGTCGTCGGGGGGCAGGAGGAACCGGCCGACGTGGACGCCGACGAGGCCGTCGGCGTGGACGAGTGAACCGACCCCGAGGCTGGTCGCCGACGACGTGACCCACCGTCTGTCGCGCCGTCCGGGACGGGCAGCGGCAGACGCGGCCCGCTTCCAAGCGGCTAAGTAGGCCCAGCGGTGCGGATTCAACACCGAGTATGGAGGGAAACGATCGAGCGATCGCGGGCTTTACGATGGCGGGGCACGCGCTGGTCCACTGGTTCGAGACGTCGATTCCGATCTTTCTGGTGGTCTGGCTCGCCGAGTTCGACGAGATCGGCGTCGCGCTGATGGGCCTCGTCGTCGCGCTGGGCTACGCGCCCTTCGGTCTCGGGGCGCTCCCGGCCGGCATCCTCGCGGATCGGTACGGACCCAAACGGCTCGTGCTCGTCTGTCTCGGGGGGATGAGCGCGGCCTTTCTCGTCATCGCGGCCAGCCCGTCGATCTACGGCATCGCGCTCGGCCTGGTGCTGTGGGGCGTCGCCGCGAGCATCTACCACCCCGCGGGTCTGGCGCTGATCAGTACGGGCGTCGAGGAACGCGGCACCGTCTTCGCCTGGCACGGCATCGCCGGGAACGTCGGTATCGCGCTCGGTCCCTTCGTCGCCGCGACGCTGTTGATCGGCCTCGAGTGGCAGTTCGTCGCCGCGATTCTCGCGATACCGGGGGTGATCGCGCTGGCGTACGGTCTCAGTGCGGAGTTCGATCCGACTGCGGCGGTCGAGAACGACGTCGACGCCGCCCCCGCCGAGTCGCTGTCGCTGTCCGAACTCGTCTCGAACTCCAGGGCGTTGTTCGCCAGCGCGTTCGCCATCGTTTTCGTCATCGTCACCTTCGAGGGCCTCTACTACCGCGGGATGCTCACGTACCTCCCCGAAATCCTCCACGGGCTGCCCGCGATGGACGCGCTCGCGCTGCCGGCAGGCCTCGAGGGGATCGAACCCGCCGACTACATCTACGTCGGCCTGCTCGTCGTCGGGATGGCCGGCCAGTACGCCGGCGGGAAACTGACCGACCGGCTCGAACCGGCACGCGGCCTCGCGGCGCTGTTTGCGGTCCTCGCGGCCCTCGCGGTCGCGTTCGTCCCCGTCACGGGGATGGGCCTCGCGTCGGTCGTCGCCCTCTGTGGCGTCTTCGGCTTCTTCCTCTTTGCCATCCAGCCGTTCTACCAGGACGCCGTCGCCGTCTACACGCCGGCGGATACGCGCGGGCTCTCCTACGGCTACACCTATCTCGGCGAGTTCGGGTTCGGTGCGGCGAGCATCGCCATCGGTGGCTTCGTCCTGGGCGGGTTCTCGACCGGGGCCTTCTTCCTGGTCGTCGCGGGGTTCGCCGTCGCCGGCGCGCTCCTGTCGGCGGCGCTGGTCGTCGGCCTGGATCGGTTCGTCGGTGAGAATCGGGCGCTCGAGACGGGAGCCGACGACTGATCGGTCGTCGGACGACGACCCGTCGATGGGGCTCAGACCCAGTGTGGGTGGACGTAGTCGGACGTGGCGTGTTTCTCGGGCCAGATCACTTCCTGGACGCCCTCGCCGTCGCGCTCCTGCCACTGGAAGAACAGCGTCTCCGACTTCCTGTACTCGAGGTCGTGGGGATAGTCGTGGTCGCGGTCGTAGAACTCGATCGTCCCCGTCGCGCCGTCGAACGACATCGTCTCGAGGGCCGGAACGAGGTCGTCCGCGTCGAGCGACCCCTCCTGTTCGACGGCCTCGGCGTACATGAGGATCGCTTCGTAGGTGTGATAGCCGGTGTAGATGGGCGTGCTGCCGAACGCGTCCTCGTAGTCGCTGACGAACTGTTGGGTGAGAGCGCCGACGTCGCTGGTCGCCGTCGCACTGACGTTGCTGAACCCGTATCGACACGCGCCCCCGGTCCGTTCCCAGTACGTCGGCAGTTGCATCGGGACGTGCGTGCCGCCGAACGCGAACCCGTAGGGCTCCGGGTCGGGGTCGGGACGGTTCGGATAGGACCAGTCCAGCAACGCTTCGGTGCCGGTGTGTGCCGTTCCCACGAGTGCGGCGTCGGCACCGGCCTCGGCTACTCGGTCGTACAGACCCTCGAAGTCGTCGATCGCCGGCGGATACCGCTCCTCGAGGACGACGTCGACGCTCGTCCACGGGAACTGTTCGTGGTAGACCTGCCACGGTCCGTCCGCCCAGGGGTAGTCCTCGACGAGGACGGCGATCGTATCCCAGCCGATTTCCGGCCCCATCTCGTTGACGAAATCGACGACGCTGAGACCGAGGTCGTACTCGTTGGTCGGCCCCACCCGGAAGTGGTACTTGTACCGATCGTACTCCTCCCGGACCAGTTCGCTCGCCCTGGCGGTCGCCGCCCCCGTCGTCAGGTGGAGCGTCTCCTGCTCCGCGATGTCGTCCATGAGATACTCGAGCGACGGACTGTCGAAAACGCCGACCGTCACGTCCGCCCCCTCCTCGAGGATCAGGCGGTGGTACTCCCGGCGCGCCTCGAGCGGGTTCGCGGCGGTGTCCCCGACGACCAACTCGACGTCGTGGCCGTCGATGCCTCCCCGGTTACGGAGTTCGTCGACGGCGACGCTGGCCGCCTGCGCCATGGAGCGGCCGATGAAGTCGCCGTCCGGATCCGGCGCGAGTACCCCGATCGTCACCGGTTCCTCGCTTCCGTCGGTCGAACCGACGACGATGTCCCCCAAATCCCGGTCGCCCAGACAGCCCGCAAGCGACGCCGTGCCGATCCCTGCTGCCGTCGTCAGAAGCCGTCGGCGACCGTTCGTCGCTCGCTTGCCCGCAGCATCCCCTCTACCCCGAGGAAATTCTCCCATATTATCATTCACTTAATTACGTATCTTAACCTTTGTGGCGCTCGGAGGTGGCGATCGGCACTCACCGATCGACACGGTACCGACGTGCTGTCGCTGCCGTTCAGCGGATTCGACACGGTGACTGCGTGCTGACGCCCGACGAACGGTTGCCGTAAAAAGACCGGAAGAGAAGCGGTGCTGAGCGAGCGAACCGCGCCGTCTAGAACCAGTCGGGTTCGACGTAGTCGGACGTGGCGTGTTCCTCGGGCCAGATGACCTCCTGTGTGCCCTCGCCGTTTTGTTCTTGCCACTGGAAGTACAGCGTTTCACCGGTCTCGTACACCAGATCGTGCGGGTACTCGTGATCGCGACCGTAGAACTCGATCGTGCCGGCGCTGCCGTCGAACCCTTCGATCTCCTCGAGGGCTTCGACGATCTCACCGGACTCGAGGCTGCCGGCCTGTTCGACGGCTTCGGCGAACAGCGAGACGGCGTCGTACGCGAAATAGCCGGTATAGACGGGCATGGAGACGCCGTATCGCTCCTCGTAGGCCGATTCGAACCGCGGCGTTTCCTCGGTGAGTTCGGCCCCCATCGGCGCACTACTTTGGCCGATGCCGAACTCGCAGGCACCGCCGAGTGCGTCGTAATAGTTGGGGTACTGCATCGGAACGTGAATGCCGCCGAACTCGAACGGCCGTTCGTCGGCCTGCCAGTCGAGCACGGCCGCGTTTCCGGTGTGTGCCGTCGAGATGAAGACCGCGTCGGCACCGGCGGCTTCGACCTCGTCGTAGAGGTCGGTGAAGTCGTCGATCGCCGGCGCGTACCGTCGATCCATCACGATCTCGACGGGGAGTTCGTCCCGACGGGTCTGGAATGTGTCCCAGGCCCCTTGCGACCAGCTATAATCCTCCGCGAGCAGGGCGATCGACTCCCAGCCCATGTCCGGAGCCATGTCGTTGAGGAAGTCGATCTGTGCCTGTCCGAGGTCGTACTCGTTGATCGGGCCGGCCCGGAAGTGGTACTTGTAGTCCTCGTACTCGTCTCGAACGAGGTCGGTTGGGGCCGTCGTCGCCGCGCCGGCCGTAATGTGGACCGTCTCCTGCTCGGCGATGTCGTCGATGAGGTGTTCGAGGACCTCGCTCGTCGAGATTCCGACGGTGACGTCGACTTCTTCGTCGAGGACGAGTCGGTGGTACTCCCGGCGCGCCTCAAGGGGGTCGCCGGCGGTGTTCCCGACGACGAGTTCGACGTCCGTCCCGTCGATGCCGTCGTTCTCGTTGAGCAGTTCGACGGCAACACGTGCCGAGCGTTCGATCGCCCGTCCGCTGACGTCCTTCTCCGGATTCGGGGCGAGAACGCCGACTGTGACAGTCTCGTCCGCTTCGGGAGTTCCGCCGAAAACGTCGACCGTGTCCAGACAGCCAGCCAGGGCGACCGTCGCCGTTCCCGCCGACGCCTGCAGCATGCGCCGTCGCGTCGATCCGTCCCGCTCGTTCCGACCGTCGTCGTCGGGGTCCGCCCGCGCACTGTTGGTCATGTCATTCTGGAATACCCATCCAGCTCTTTTAATATTTCGGGATGAACTACTGTACTCGCTCCTACAGAACCGTGCAATATGCGTCCCTGAATCCGGATCGAATTATCAGGGGCGATAATTGGGGATTACAATTTATGTGCCACCAAGGGCACCCGTCCGATATCCATGGATATTGCTCGACGGTTGGTACCGGCAGCCATTCGACGCAGGTATGCGGTCAAATTCGGGATCGTTCTCCTGATTCTCGGGCTGTCGGTCGGGCTGATCGGATTCGTCGCGACTGCTGGGATCACTGCGGAGGTCGAGGACCGTGTCGAGACGGACCAGACCTCATTCGCCAGTCAGGAAGCCCAGGGTCTGCAGATGTGGAACGAACAGAACGAGCGTATGATAACCAACATCGCGTACTCGGACGTCGTCACCCGCGACGATCCCGCGGCGATCGAGGAGCGGTTCCTCGAGTGGGACGAACACATCGCCGACGACGGCTTCGCGATCAGTTACGTCGACACGGCGGCGGGAACGGTGCTCGCGAGTACCGACGACTCGCTCCGACAGGCGTCGGTCGACGACCTCCAGGCCGTCGACGACGACTCGTTCGCCGAAGCGACGACCCAGATCCCCTGGGTCTCGGAGCCGTACGTCGCCGAGGGCGAACTCGGTGAGGAGTCCGCGGTCATCACGTACGTCCTGTCGGTTCCCGACGCCGAGGATCGCGCGGTCATCTACACGGCCGAACTCGAGGCCTACGGCAACCGACTCGAAGACGCCGAGGGCGTTCGGTCGATCGTCGTCGACGGCGATAACGAGATCATCCTCGACAACGCCGGCTACGGCGCGGACATCGAGGGTCTCGATTCGTACGAGATGCTCGGCGAATCCTACGACGACACCGCGATTACGGACGACGCCCGGACCAAGGGGCCGACGACCCGACAGGTGGATGCGGGGACGGCGTCCGTCCTCGACGCGTACGACTTCCCCGACGAAGATTACGTCGTCAGCGCGGCACGCGTCCACGGCACCGACTGGGTGATCGTCACCCACGAACCGGCGACTCAGGCCTACGGGTTCGTCCAGACCGTCAACGACTGGGGGACGTACGCGACTGCCGGCGGCGTGCTCCTGATCGGCCTGATCGGTGCGGTACTGGGACGCAACACCGCCGTCTCGATCGACCGGCTGACCCGCAAGGCCGGCGAGATGGAAGAGGGCAACCTCGACGTCGACCTCGAGACGAAACGGATCGACAACATCGGCCGGCTCTACGAGGGCTTCGACTCGATGCGCGTCGCCTTGCGCGAACAGATCGAGGAGGCCGAACAGGCCCGCCAGGAGGCCGAACAGGAACGCGAACGCACCCAACAGATCAACGACCACCTCGAGCACAAGGCCGACGAGTACAGCGAGGTGATGGAGGCCGCCGCGGAAGGTGACCTCACGGCGCGGATGGACGCAGAGAGCGAGAACGAGGCGATGGAAGCGATCGCCGAGGACTTCAACGAGATGCTCGAGGAGATCGAGACCACCGTCGCCGAACTGAGCCAGTTCGCGACCGACGTCGCGACCGCCTCCGAGCAGGTGACGGCCTCGAGCGAGGAGGTCCAGTCGGCCTCCGAGCAGGTGACCGAGTCGATCCAGGAGATTTCCGACGGGGCAGAACGACAGAACGAGTCGCTCCAGTCGGTCAACCAGGAGATGAGCGGCCTCTCGACGACCACCGAGGAGATCGCCGCTTCCTCGAACGAGGTCGCCGACATCGCCGAACGGACCGTCGAAACCGGCAAGGAAGGACAGGCGGCCGCCCGGGCAGCCATCGAGGCGATGGACGCGGTCGAATCGGAGGCCGAAGACGCGGTCGCCGAGATGCGCCGCCTCGAAGAGGAGGTCCAGCAGATCGACGAACTGATCAACTCGATCTCCGAGATCGCCCGCCAGACCAACATGCTGGCGCTCAACGCCAACATCGAGGCCTCCCGCTCGGCCAGCGGCGAGGACGAAGAAGGGTTCGCCGTCGTCGCCCAGGAGGTCAAGGCCCTCTCCGAGGACGTCGCCGACGCCGCGGACGAGGCCGAACAGCGACTCGAGGCGATCCGCGAGCGGACCGAACAGTCGACCGCCGAGGTCGAAGGCACGAGCGAGGACGTCGAGGACGCCGGCGACCGCGTCCAGGAGGCCGTCGAGGCCCTCGAAGAGATCGCCGACCTCGCCCGCGAGACGAACGTGGGCGTCCAGGAGATCTCCGCGGCGACCGAAGAGCAGGCGGCCTCGACCCAGGAGGTCGTCGCCATGGTCGACGAGGCGGCGACGGTGTCCGAACAGACGACCTCGGAGGCCCAGAACGTCGCCGCCGCCGCGGAGGAACAGACGACCGCCCTGACGGAAGTGACGAAGGCGGCGTCGAACCTCTCTTCGCAGTCCACGCAGCTCTCGACGGCGCTGGACCGCTTCGAGACCGACGTCGAGGACCGACGCGGTCGACTCGTCGAGCCGGAAGATGGCGACGACGATGCCGACGACTCCGGTGGCGACGGCATCACGCTCGAGTCCGACGACGCGATCGAGGCGTCCGCCCCAGGGGACGAGGAGTCGACGGCCGACGAAATCGACGCCGACGAAATCCTCGGCTTCGACGAGGACGACGACGCCGATTCGTCGGACGAGGTCGACGACGGCGAGGCATCCGCGGACGAGACCGCTGGGGCACCCGCGACGGACGACGCGATCGAAGCGCCCGCGCCGGAGAACGACGCGGCTGGGACCGACGCGTCGTCCGACGCCGACGTGGAGGCGTCCGCTACCGACGACGTCGGCGCGATCGATCTCGAATCGGAGTCGACCGACGACGTCGAGGACGGCGACACGGACGACCCGATCGCACGTTCGGACGCGAACGATGAGGAGCAGACGCTCGATGGGGCGGATGCGTCGGCGGCGGAGCCGGCCCAGTCGACGGCCGACGATTCCAGCGATCCGCTCGCCGAGAACGCGATCGAACTCGAGCCGACGACGGAGGAAGGCACGGCCGAGTCCGACGAGTCGGAGACGACAGACGACGAGGCGGCCGACGCGGACGACGAGGCAACTGACGGCGACGACCTGATCGAGGCGGCCGAGGGTTCAGTCGCGGACGAGGAACCCGAGACCGACGACGGTGCGGCGGACCCGCTCGCACCGGTCGACGACGAGACGGACGAAGGCGACGACGGGGCCGATCCCCTCGCACCCGCCGACGCGGACGATACCGACGACGGGAGCCAGGACGCGGACGACGATGCGGACGCAGAAGCGACGGCGTCGACCGACGCGGACGACGCACCCGAGGAGACGGACGCCGACGAAGCCGACTCGTCGACCACGGACGACGTCTTCACGTTCGGCGAAACCGACGACGACGAGTAACCTCGGCACGAGCCGATTCGCGGTCGCCGACTCGGCGCTCGAGGCGGGTCGCTGCCGTCGGTCGCTACCTTTTTGCGTACACTGTGGCAAGCACTCCCCATGCTCACCGTTCGGGCCCCGGCGACGAGCGCGAACCTCGGGAGCGGCTTCGACGTCTTCGGGGTCGCACTCGAGACGCCCGCGGACGTCGTTCGGGTCGAACGCGCGCCCGAGACGACGATCTCCGTCACCGGAACCGGGAGCCAGTACATCCCGGAGGACCCCGAAAAGAACACCGTCGGTGCGGTTGCCGACGCGCTCGACGCCCCCGCGCGGATCAGCATCGACAAAGGCGTTCGTCCCTCGTCGGGGCTGGGATCGTCGGCCGCGAGCGCGGCCGCGGCTGCCCTGGCGTTGAACGAACTGTACGACCGTGGCCTCTCGCGCGAGGAACTCGTACCGATCGCCGCCGAAGGCGAAGCGCTCGTCTCGGGCGAAGCCCACGCGGACAACGTCGCGCCGTCCCTGCTTGGCGGGTTCACCGTCGCGACTGCCGACGGCGTGACGCAGGTCGACGCCTCGATTCCGCTCGTGGTCTGTCTCCCGGAGACGACCGTCTCGACGCGCGACGCTCGCGACGTCGTCCCCGAGCGCGCCGCGCTGTCGGACGTCGTCGACACCGTCGGCAGCGCGGCCACGCTCACCGTCGGGATGACCAGAGACGATCCGGTGCTCGTCGGCCGCGGGATGGAAGACGAGATCGTCACCCCGGAACGGGCCGCGCTCATCGAGGGCTACGAGGCCGTCCGCGAGTCCGCCCTCGAGGCCGGCGCGACCGGCGTCACCGTCAGCGGTGCCGGTCCGGGCGTGCTCGCGGTCTGTCGGCGCTCGAGTCGCCGCGCGGTCGCGTCGGCGATGATCGACGCCTTCGACGCGGCCGGCGTCGACAGTCGGGCCTACCAGACCGCGGTGGGAGACGGGGCACGGTTGTATCGCGACTGAGGGCGGTCAACGGACGCTATGCCCGTGGAATCGACGATGGTTTCACGAACCGACGCTGCGCTCGCAACCGTCGTTCTCGCCGCCGTCGTCATCGCGGTCGCCGCCGTCGACGCGTCGATCCGGTGGCCGGCCGCCGCGGTCGGCGGTCTCGGGACGATCGCGTTCGAACTCGCCGCGACTCGAGCCCACGGGACCGTTCGCTTCTACTGGGAGCGGCCGGTCGTACAGGGTGCTAGCGTGGTCCTCGCGCTCGTCGGCGTCGCTGCCGGGGCGGTGATCGCTCCCTCGAGCGTCCTCTCGTTCGCGCTCGGGTCGCTCGTGACGTATCTCGCGTATCTGGTCGGAACGGTGGCCGTTCAGTAACAGAGCCGTCGGCTTCCGGTATCATCGCCGTTCGACGGCGAACGTAGTGGTTCCGCTTTAGACGCCCCGACCCTGCAACTTCTCTTCGTCAGGGAGGTCGACGTTCGCGTCGCCTTTCATCCCCTTGCCGAGGTTCTTCGAAATCTCGGCGAGTGCCTCGGGGTCGTCCCAGTTGTTGACGGCCTCGACGATGGCTTCGGCCATCGCGGGCGGGTTCTCCGCGCCGAAGATGCCGCTGCCGACGAAGATGCCGTCACACTCGTGGTGCATCATCAGCGCGGCGTCGGCGGGCGTCGCGATGCCGCCGGCCGCGAAGTTGACGACCGGCAGGCGACCGAGTTCGGCAGTTTCGTGGACCAACTCGGCGGGCGCTTCGATCTCGCGGGCGTAGGCCTCCCGTTCCTCGTGGGTCATCCCTTCGATCTTCCGGATCGCGCTCTTGATGTTGCGCTGGTGGTGGACCGCCTGGTTGACGTCGCCCGTTCCCGCTTCGCCCTTCGTGCGGATCATCGCCGCACCCTCGTCGATGCGCCGGAGGGCCTCGCCGAGGTTGCGCGCACCGCAGACGAACGGTGCGGTAAAGTCGCGCTTGTCGATGTGGTAGGCGTCGTCGGCCGGGGTGAGTACCTCCGACTCGTCGATCATGTCGACGCCGACGGCCTCGAGGATCTGGGCTTCCTTGGTGTGGCCGATGCGGGCCTTCCCCATCACCGGAATCGAGACGGCGTCGACGATCTCCTCGACGTCCGCCGGGTCGGCCATCCGGGCGACGCCGCCGCGTTTGCGGATGTCCGCGGGGACGGCCTCGAGCGCCATTACGGCCACCGCACCGGCCTCCTCGGCGATGCGGGCCTGTTCGGGATCGACGACGTCCATGATGACGCCGCCTTTCTGCATTCGGGCGAACCCACGCTTGACGAGGTCGGTTCCCCGCCGAAGCTCCTCGAGATCGGTGCTCTCTGGCATGAGTGGGCGTTCGAACCGCCTCCACTTACAGGTGTCCTTTGACCACCTGTCGGTCCGGTAGCCGACCCGACGACGGCAGTCCCCGACCTCTCGACCGAGACCACTATCGTTTTGCACGTACCGTCCGTGAGGCCGAACGATGCTTTCGTCGACCGGGCTGCCCGACCGCGATCCGTTGCCGCGATATCTCGCCCCCGTCCCGAAGACGATCGAGGACCTCGGACTCCGGTTCGCGTGGCTCGTGGTCGCGATCAACCTCGCGGGGACGGCCTTTGGCTTCTGGTACTACTCGGGCCAGTTCGCCGGGACGCCGACCGCCATGTGGCCGTGGGTGCCGGACAGCCCGATGGCGACGCTGCTGATCGCGCTGGCGATCGCCGCGTGGAAACTCGGTCGCGAGCAGCCCTGGCTGACGGCGCTTGCGTTCTTCGGGAACGTCATTCTGGGGCTGTGGACGCCGTACACGCTGCTGGTCTTCCACGAGACCTATACCGCGCAGACCCATCCGCTGATGTACCAGTTCCTCTTCTGGAGCCACCTCGCGATGGTCGTCCAGGCGCTGGTGCTCCACCGGATCACCGACTTCTCCGTCGGGGGCGTCGCGGTCGCGCTCGTGTGGTACGCCAGCAACCTCGTCGTCGACTACTTCGTACCGATCCTCGGCGAGCTACACCACACGTCCGTCCCGGTGTCGCGTGACACGCCTCTGTTTCTCGGCGCTGACGCGCTCGGGGTCATCGCCGCCGGTGAGGTGACGTTCACGCTGCTCGCGCTCTTTTTCGCACTCGCCATCCACGCGAAGAAGCTCGCACTTCGGGTCGACGACGGAACGACGCCGGACCAGGGGTCGTAACCCGCCCGGCATCGTTCGACAGCGACTGACGGAAACGACGCTGAAAGCTACGTCAGCCGTCGACACGGTCTCGAGCCGAGCGCCACACGTTTATTCATCTGTCGCTAGGGAGTCCCATGGGAGTTCCCGGTTCAGGCCCGGACGTCTCACTCGAGGACGTGCGGAACGTCCTCGCCGAGTCAGGCCCTCCTGGCGTCCCGGTCACGGCCGGAGAAGTCGCCGAGCGGCTCGCGTGTCACACACGGGCGGCCCGACTCGCGCTGAACGAACTGACCGAGAGCAACGAGCTTCGAACCAAGCAAATCGACGGCACCACCGTCTGGTGGCGACCGGCGGGAGAGCCGTACGACGGACGCGTCGATGGAAGCCGGCGGCCGATTCGGGACGAGTCGCCAGGGGGAGATAGGGCCGGCCAGGGACAGGAAGACGACCGCTCGCTCGCCGAGCGAGTCCTCGAAACCGTGCCGGTCGGTATCGGCATCGTCGCGGCCGACGGGACGATCGTCCGAGGGAACGGACAGCTCTTCGACCAACTACCCTATCTGGACGACGATCGTTCGGCTGCCACCGTCGAAGGCTGGACGCTCTACGATGACGACGGCGACCCGATTCCACACGATGACCGACCGTGGACGCGGGCCCTCGATACCGGAGAGTCGGTCACCGACTACGAGTGTCAGGTCGAACGGCCGTCCGGCGACCGCCGCTGGCGGTCGATTACCGCTACACCGATCGCGGGCGACGACGGCGACGCGCTCATCGCGATTTCGGTCGACGACATCACCGAGCGCAAGGAGCGCGAACGGAAACTCCGACGGGAGTCCGATCAGACCGAAAAGCTGCTCGAGACGGCACCGATCGCGATCGCCGTCCAGAACGCCGAGCGCGAGACGATCCGGGCGAACCAGCGCGCACAGGAGGCGTTCGGACTCTCCGAGGCGGAGTTCCGCGAGAACCCCGTCGATACCGGCGAGTGGAGGATCTACGACGAAGACGGGGAGCTGCTGGACTCGACGGAGACGACGTCGGCGCGCGTGGTAGCGACCGGCGAACCGGTCTTCGACGAGGAGTTGGTGTTCGAACCGCCGAGCGGCGAACGGCTCCACTTCCGCGTAAATACGGCACCGGTCTACGGCCCCGACGGCGAGATCGAACGGATCGTCACCGCGGCCAAGGACGTGACCCAACTCAAGGCCCGGGAACGGCAGCTCCAGCAGCGAAAGGCCGAACTCGAGACGGAGTTGAGCGAGATTCTCGGTCGCATCTCGGACGCGTTCTACGCGCTCGACGAGGAGTGGCGGTACACCCACCTCAACGAACGGGCGGCCGCGATCATCGACCGCTCACGGGACGAACTGCTCGGCCGGCCCGTCTGGGAGACGATTCCCGAGCCGACGGAGCCGCTGTTCCGTGAAAAGTACCAGACGGCGATGGAGACCCAGGAACCCGTCAGCTTCGACGTCGAGGCCGCGACGTTCGACGCCTGGCTGGAGTTTACCGCCTACCCCTCCGAGTCGGGGCTGTCGGTCTACTTCCGCGATATTACCGAACGCAAGGAGTACGAGCGAAAACTCGAGGCTTCGAACGAGCGACTCGAGCAGTTCGCCTACGCGGCCTCCCACGATCTGCAGGAGCCACTCCGGATGGTGACGAGCTATCTGCAACTACTCGAGCGCCGCTACGGCGACGACCTCGATGCTGACGCGCTGGAGTTTATCGACTTCGCCGTCGACGGGGCCGAGCGCATGCGCGAGATGATCGAGGGGCTGCTGGAGTACTCGCGGGTCGAAACGCAGGGGGACCCCCTCGAGCCGGTCGACCTGAACGCGATTCTCGCGGACGTCCGCGACGACCTCGGGGTACGGATCGAGGAGAGCGACGCCGACGTCGTGGCCGAAGAACTGCCTCGCGTCGACGGCGACGCCAGCCAGTTGCGGCAGGTCTTCCAGAACCTGCTCAGCAATGCGATCCAGTACAGCGGCGACGACCCGCCGCACGTACGGGTCGGCGCTGAGCGAACGGGAGCGATGTGGGAAATATCGGTTCGCGACGAGGGGGTCGGCATCGACCCCGACGATCAGGATCGGATCTTCGAGGTCTTCCAGCGACTCCACAGCCACGAGGAACACCCCGGGACCGGCATCGGACTGGCGGTCTGCCGGCGTATCGTCGAACGCCACGGTGGCGACATCCGCGTCGAGTCCGAGCCTGGGGGCGGCACGACGTTCTCGGTTACGTTACCGGCGGCGGAGACGAGTGCCGACGACGCGGACGAGAACCGGACGCCCGCAGGTTAGTCCTCGAGGATGACGACCGCCGACTCGGTCTCGATCATCTCGCCCTCGCCGGAGTAGGTCCGCTCGTACTCGACCTCGAAGAGGTCCTCGCCGAGTTCCTCGCCGGCGACTCGCAGGACGCGCCCCTCTCGCGGCTCATCGCCGTCGTCTCGCGGCTTCGCCGCGTGACTGTCCGCGGAACTCCGTTCCGCGCTACTCGAGCTATCCGCGGAGCGTGGCTCCGCGCCGTCCTCGACGATTTCGTACTCGCCGTTCTCGATACCGGAATCGATCTCGCCGACCTTCGAGCCGAATTTCGGCCCGAGCGTCGAGTAGTCGAGGTCGATCGAGGCGACCTCGGTCGTCACTTCGGGCTCGTCCTCGAGAACCGTCAGCTCCCGGACGTGCATCACGTTCTGGATCGCGTCCTCGAAGCCCTCGATGGGGCCGTACACCGAGACGGACTCGAGGTCGGCGTTCAGCGGCAACTGGTGCTCGCTCTTGTAGCGTCGCAACGCCGAGATGACCTCCATGGCGGTCTCGCCGGCCTCGAGATCGGCCTCGTACCCCTGCGGAGTGGGCCAGTCGCGGGTGTGGATACTGCTGTCCTCGAGATCGGCACCGTCGTCAGTGTAGACGGCCTGCCAGATCTCCTCGGTCGCGTGGGGCAGGAACGGTGCCCACAGCTCGAGGAAGGTTCGGTGAGCCGTCCGCAGCGCGTACTGCGTCGAGGGGTTGTCCTCCCGTCCTTTGGCGATCTCGAGGTAGTCGTCGCAGAAGGTGTTCCAGAAGAAGGTCCGGAGGCGGTCGCGAGCCTTCGCGAACTCGTACTCCTCGAAGTGGGCCGTCAGCTCCGCGATCGCGTCGTCGAGTTCCGCGAGCAGCCAGCGGTCGATCGGCTCGAGTTCCTCGGGTTCCTCGGGATCACGGGGTGCGAGGGTGTCGGTGAGCTTCGAGGCGTTCCAGAGCTTTCGCAGGAGCTTCTCACCCGCTCGTAGGTCCTTCTCCTGGTACGGGAAGTCGTCGCCGACGGCGGCGCTGGCGGCCCAGAAGCGGACGGCGTCGACGGGGTAGTCCGCGAGCACCTCGTCCGGAGCCACGATGTTGCCCTTCGATTTGGACATCTTCTCGCGGTTCTCGTCCAAGACGTGGCCGTTGATCATCGTCGCGTCGAAGGGCACCTCGCCGGTGTGCTCGTAGCACTTGACGACGGTGTGGAACAGCCAGAACGAGATGATGTCGTGGCCCTGCGGGCGCAGGTCGAACGGGTACAGCTCCGGCTTCTCCATCCGGAACTCCTCCGCGTCGGCGTCCCAGTCCCAGCCGGCGTTGATCAGCGGCGTTAGCGAGGAGGTGGCCCACGTGTCGAAGACGTCGTCCTCGGGGACGAACTCGTCGTGGCCGCACTCCGGACAGCTATCCACCGGCGGCTCGTCGCTCAGGGGATCGACCGGCAGCTCTGCCTTCTCGGCGACGATTTCGGTGTCACAGTCGGCGCAGTACCAGACCGGGAACGGGATCCCCGAGTCGCGCTGGCGGGAGATCAGCCAGTCCCACTCGAGGCCTTCGATCCAGTGTTTGTACCGCGTGAACATCTTCTCGGGGTACCAGTCCATCTCCCGGCCGGCCTCGAGGTACTCCTCCTTGTGATCGAGGATCTCGACGTACCACTGCTTGGAGACGCGGAACTCGACGGGCGTCTCGCAGCGCTCGTGAACCTGGACGGTGTGGGAGATCTCCCAGCGGTCCCGCAGGTAGCCCTCGTCCTCTAAGTCCTCGACGATGGCCTCGCGGGCCTCCTCCGTCGAGAGGCCCTCGTAATCGCCGGCGAGGTCGGTCATCGTCGCGGACTCGTCGATGGCCACCCGCAGCGGGAGGTCGTGGGCCTGGTACCACTCGATGTCCTTCTGGTCGCCGAAGGTACAGCACATCACGATCCCGCTGCCTTTCTCCATGTCGACGCGGTCGTCCGCGATGATCGGCACCTCGTGGCCGAAGATCGGGATGCGGGCGGTCTCGCCCACCAGATCCTGGTTCTCGTCGTCGTCCGGGTGGACGAAGACCGAGACGCAGGCCGGAATCAGCTCCGGCCGGGTCGTCGAGATGACGAACTCGTCGCGGTCAGTCCCGTCGCTGGCCACCTCGAACGCGATGTCGTTGAAGTGCGAGCCGCGCTCGTCGTCCTCCATCTCGACCTGTGAGATGGCCGTCTCGCAGTCGGGACACCAGATCGCGGGGGCCTTCTTGCGGTACTCGCGGCCCTGTTCGTAGAGATCGATGAACGAAAGCTGAGAGACCCGCTGGACGCGGGGTTCGATCGTCTTGTACGTGTTGTTCCAGTCGATCGAACAGCCCAGGCCCTGCATCTTCTCGGTGAACTCGGCCTCGTACTCCTGACAGACCTCGCGGCAGAGTTCCTGGAACTCGCGGCGCTCGTAGTCCTGGTGGCGAATGTCCAGTTCCTGCTCGGTCAGGCGCTCGCTGGCGATGCCGTTGTCGTCGTAGCCGAAGGGAAACAGGACCTCGCCGTCGGCCATCCGCTGGAAGCGGGCCGCGAAGTCCTGTAGCGTGTGGCCGTAGAGGTGGCCCATGTGGAGACTCCCCGAGACCGTCGGCGGCGGCGTGTCGATGGCGTACACCGTGTTGGGGTCGCGTTCGGGGTCGCTCTCGTAGGCGTAGACCTCCTCGTCGACCCACCGTCGCTGCCAGCGGCTCTCGACCGCCTCGGGCTCGTACTCGCCCTCGAGGCTCGGCTCCTCGTGGGCGGCGTCGTTGTCGGCTTCCCGTTCGGGTGCGTCCATGCTCATAGTCTCACCGCCCGGAGCGGGCGTCGTCGGTACGTCGGGATCGAACGTCGCGGTGATCGGGCTGTCATCGTGCGTACTGACCGTTGGTCGGTGAATACTGATCGGCGACAATACATCCGTCGAAACGGGGTAGGGGATGCGGGGCTAGGGAGCCCCTACGAAAACGGCGTCACACGGCTCGAGGACGCAATCGTCCCGGGCCGCGCTGGCGTCGTTCATGTTCGGTTGTACTCCAGCCACCCGTGTTAGGTGTTTCGTGTTCGGCGCTCTCGGGACGGACGTCAGTGGGCTTGGGCGGCTGGCTCGAGCCCCGGGTTCGATCTGCCGGCACCACCGTTACGGTTCACAGCCCCGTTCGGTGTGTGTATGTCCGACGCGACCACCTCCCAAGCGGTCCGCGGCATCGACGTCGCCGGCCCCCCGGACGCCCAGCCGATCGTGTTCGTTCACGGTGCGATGTTCACTCGCAAGATGTGGGCCCCACAGCGGGACGCCCTCGCCGACGAGTTTCGCGTCATCGCACCTGACCTCCCCGGCCACGGGACGTGGGCGGACGCGGAGTTCGACCTCGAACCGGCCATCGACGCCCTCGACGCGGTCGTCGAGTCCGAAGCCGGCGGCCGGGCAATACTGGTGGGGCTCTCGCTGGGCGGCTACGCGATCACGGAGTACGCGAGCCGCTACCCCGAAAAGGTCGACGGGCTCGTGATCGCCGGCAGCAGCGTCAACCCCGTTCGAACGTTCGACGTCATGACCCGGGCGACCGGAGCGCTCGTTCGCCTGGCCACCCGCAGTGAAACGCTCGAGAACGCCGTCCGGCGGCTCGGCGAGCGATGGGTGCGAAACCGGGGGCTGGCCCCGGAACACGAGCGCGAGATCCTCGAGTCGGGCATCTTCCCGCAGGAGTTCGGCACGCCTGGGCCCGACGTCGCGGGCCGGGACTTCCGGGCGAAGCTCGAGTCCTACCCCGGGCCGGTGCTGGTGATCAACGGTGAGAACGACAAACTCATGCGCAGCGGCGAGGACGAGCACGCAGCGGCCGGCGGTGCGGAGGTAGTGGTCCTCGAGGGTGCCGGCCACATCTGCAACCTCCACCGACCCGAAGCGTTTACGGACGCTGTGCGCCGGTTCGTTCGACGGGTCGAAGAGCCGCGATAGCGGTGGATACCGAATAACCACTGCAACGGCGACCTGACCTCGAGTCTGCTGGTCGCTCAACGAGACGCAATAGAATCACTGGTCAGACTCGGCCGGCTACCGGCCGATCGCCGGCACGTCGAACGGGAGGTTTCGTTCGACGGTCGATCGGAACTGACTCGAAATGGCAAGCAACGTGAGAAAGTAGATCCCCGCGCCGATGCCGATGATCGCGACCGTAATCAAGTGGCCGGAAACCGAGTCCTCCATCGGCGGTGCCAACGTAGCGAGCCCATAGGTAGCGAGACCCATTACGAGGGCAGCCAGACACTGGTGGACGACGTCGATCATAGGAATCTCGAACTCGAGGAGTCCCTCGAGCGCCACGTAAGCATAGCCGAGACTCACCGTCGCTGCGAGCGCCGTCGCGACTGCTGCGCCCAGTAGTTCATACTGCCAGATGAGCACGACGTTGAAAACGACGTTCACGACGACGAAAACTGCGTTGATTCGGAACGCGATGTTCGGTTTGTCGAGTCCGTTAATCGTGTTGACGAGCTGTTTCTGGTAGCTATAGATCGTTCGGGCGAAGATCAGGATGATAAGTACTGTCGCACCGCCGACGAATTCCGGCCCGTAGATCAACAGGACGCGTTCGCCGATGATTGCAGCGCCGACCAGTCCTGGTATCATGAACAGTCCGTTGTACCGGAGTGAGTCGGTGACGAGATTCTGGACCATCGAAAGGTCGTCACGCGTCGAGAGTTTGCTGATCTCGGGGAACAACGTCTCGCTGATTCCCTTGCTGAAGATCGTCAGCAGCGCAGCGACGCTCCACGCGATCGAGTAGATTCCGACGAGCGACTGTGAGACGAAAAAGCCGAGGACGGTGACGTCGATCCAGCTAAACGACATTTTCTTCAGGTTACCGAGCCAGGCGTACTTCGCGTAGTCGAAGAGGCTCCTGGCGTGTCGTACGGTCGGCCGTGCGAGGCCGACCGAGAGGAAAATCAGGCTTACCAGTCCGATAGCCACGGAAGCGAACGCGTACGCAGCCAGCAGTCCACCGACTCCGAAGCCGACGGCGATGATCCCGATCTGAAGGACGCTCCGAGCCGTGACGTTGATCGGGTCGAGAACGGCGTAGACGTGAACGAGGTGCTGTCCTTTGAGTGCGGCAGCGGTGAACGATCGGAAGAGTTCGGCACCCAAAAGCACCAGCAGGATCGAGAGCACTGACGCTCCGACGTAGCTTTCGATGGGGGTTCGAAACGCGAGCGCGAGCGTGGCGGCAATCGCGAATACGGCAGCCATCATCCCGAATCCGGTAACGAAATACGCCGCTGGCTCGTCTCCCTCGCTCATTCGCTTCGTAATCGCCGAACCCAACCCGATGCGGCCGCCGATTTTCAGCCAGGCGAGCACGGTCAATGCGAGCGTATAGCTTCCGTACCCGCTCGCCCCGAGAACTCGGGCGATGTAGAAGGTAGCGGCGAAACCGATGATCGACGAGCTGAATTTCGAAAAAAAGTATACGGCAGAACTCTGCCCGACCTTCATTACCTCCAGTTCAGCAGTCGAGCTACTTCAAGTCACGTACATTCTCGTAGCCGGTTACTAGGGGTGGAAAGGCCGTTTCAATCACCGACGTTCGGCTTCCATCGGTCTTTCGGCGTCTCCCGCGTGAGGTCTCTGAGATCGGGATGATCCGGAATATCGTTTCCAGAGGCGATGCGATCGCGTGTTTCCATCCAGTGCGGATGCCGAACCAGGAAGACGACAGGTATCGAATCCAGTTCGAGTAGCTTTGCAATTACGAGTCTGTGTAACCCATCAGCAAACAGCAACTCACCATCACGACCGACGTCGACCGTTACCTCATCCAGGGTTTCTAGAAAGATACCGCCCGTTGCGCCTTTCGGACCTTCAAGTAAGTCTCGTTGTTGGTGGTATCCGTTCGTTTCGATCCGATGATATAAGCTATCGAATCGCTCGAGATGGTTCAGAACGTCCTCTCGGGAGGTGTATTTCCACGTACTGTACTCGTCATTTTCTGCTTTCTTTACCAACCGTGGATAAATGGTCGTTTCCTCCCATGGCCGTCCCTCTACAAAGTGCTCCTTGGCTATTTTATATACTTCCTGGTCTGTGAACTTCTTGCCCGTCTGATCCCAGGAACCGTCTCGGACTGCGCCGAACTTTAGTCGTCTGTTCACATCTTTGTTCGATCGATCGGTTACTCTCCTGATGTCATCCGGATTTACGTATTCGATCTTGAACGGGTGGGGTGGATACTCGTAGTCATAGATATCGTTCGACGAACGCCATTCGTAATACTTGGGAACGGCTTTCCAATAAATTCGTGGCACCCTAGAAAGTAATTCGATCGTGGCGGCTTCTATCCCACCAGTGAGTAGATGAAGCAGTCCCGCCTTCCGATATTCGTGTGTAATTCGCCGTAGAGAGATCTCCATATAGGTATTCGAATAGTTAGTGAGCAGGCTGAAAATGGAACCGGTTATCAACTGGTCCTCTCACGGATCCTCATTGCAGTTACAGATACCCCAGGTCTTTGAGGATTTGTTTCTGTTCTTCTTGGTTGACCTCCCGTTCTAGCGCCTCGTACCTGGGTTCGTACGTCTCCTCGTCGGTTGCCGTCGTCTCCGCCCAGGGGACGGTTTTGACCGGTGCGAACGGCCATCCGAAGGGATGTGACCACACTCCCTTCTCTCCGTGTGCTTCACCGTGATCTGCGCTGATGACGACGCGTTCAGCATCCACGTTTTCGAGCAGAACCTCGATATACTCGAGGACCAACCGAAGGTTCGCTACGTAGAGTTCCCGGACCTTCTCGGCCGATACCTCGCCACGTCTCGCGGGACCGTACGATTCTTCCTCGGGACGGAGGTGCCGGGTCGGCTCCAGACCGTCCATCAACTCCTCGATCGAGTGCTCTCCTGGCGTCCAGTCAAGCGCGTCCGCGATAAACTTATAGTGTGGCATCATATACCAGAGTATCATCCGATCGAACTCTTCCCGCCGAGCTATGGAAATCGCTCGATCAGTGAGGATATGTGGAACGTGTGAACTCTGGGGATGGATTCGATCGTCCTGATTCGCGACCGACTGAATCCGCTCGTAGTGGGCGAACGCATCGGACGAGACGGGAGACCAGTTGGGGAATCCACGCTGGCTTTGACTTTCGAAGTTCTCTTCATCGTTGTGGAGGTTTTCGGCGAGTACGTGGTCGGGCCATCCGTTACGAGTGACGAGTGCCGTCTTCTCGATTTCGTCGCGGAATTCCTCCCTGAACGTCTGCAAGGTCCATTCTGAGGAGGCACTCCCCACAGATCGGATCTGTCCGATTTCTTCGGGTAGAACCGTCGACTCGGCGACCTCGCGAAACGCATCCACACGCCCCGAATCGAGGACAATAAGGAGATCCCACTCCCGCTCGAAGACGTTCGTTCCGGTTGGATAACGGGACGTGATCGTATTCCAAACCGGGAGGCCGAGGTACTGGCACGTTCGGGCAGTAAACGGGCCGATTCCTTCCTCTCGGAGTTTTCGTATCCCGGTCCGGATCGGAATTGCCATGTTCTACCACAGTTAACTCTTCGTCGTAAGCATTTCCTTCCAGGTTAGCCACTGCTACTGCTATCCGAACTCAACGTTCCGATAGTCCTCCAGCACGTCCGTCCCCGACCACTGATCCAATACCGACAGGAGTGTGAATGCTAGACACAGATTGTACCGCGAGTACGATGTCGGGTTTTCGAGGAGAGTCGCTTTCGTACCCTCGAGATCGATCGCGGTACTCGAGTTTTGCTCGAGTTGTTCGCGGATACAGGAGATCATAGCGGGACTCGGGTCCGAATCGGTTTTGGTGCCGAGCATCCGTTTGACGAGCGGGAGTACGCGATCGAGAACTCTTGGATACCGCAACAGTACGTCGTGAACCGAGTAGCGCACTGTATGTGACCGACTCGCCGGTGCCGCACCGACGTTCGCGTTGCGAATCCGGGTCAACTCCGGCGAGAGTTCCTCGAGAAATGCGGTAAACAGCCGATACCGCCGTTTTTGCTCGTCGGGGCAGTTCATCGCGTACTCGAGGACGTCGAGTGCGTAGTACGGCGACGTCGTCCACGAGTGGTTGCGGTTGGTATCGGTTGCCTCGAACAGCCAGGAAAACCCACGTTCGAACAGTTCGAAGTGGAGATACTGCTTCGTGAGCGTCGACTCCGGATACCCCTCGAGTTGGGACCGAACTGCGGACCTGATTTCGGCGTCGGGGACGCCGGTCATCGCTTCGACGTCGGCGGCGTCGTACTGTGATTCGGTCCTGAGGATGTAGTCGACGAGATCGGAGCGCGTCTCGAGTTCGACGCGCGGAGACAGGTCGGGGAGGAGTTTGTCGCCACCGTCACCGGTATACATCCAGACCGACTCGCCGGCGTGAGACCGGACCCGCCTGAGAAACGGCTGGATGTGGGCGATGTTGAACGGGTCTGTCCCCGCGGTCATGTCGAGGTGATCGAGCAGGTCCGCGCCCGTCGGTGCGGGCGTGTCGATTCGCTTCCAATCGGCGTCGACTGCAGCGGCCAGTTCTTCTGCGACTTCGATGTCCGCCCGGGAGTCGTGTTCGAAGTCACGGGTTGCAGCGACGTACTCGACGTTGGCACGTTCGAACGCGCCCATCACGCCCCGGGAATCGAGCCCCCCGCTCAACAACAGGGCGTTCGTTCCCGGACACGAAGCTGCCCGTCGACGCGCTGCTGCAGTGAATCTCTTTGCCAACGTCCGCGCGTTCGATTCGACCGATCGCTCCTCGTTCGATTCCGTCGAAAAGTCGAACTGGTGGTGCCGCTCGAGTTCGAGTGTTCCCGTGTCGGCGTCGATTCGAACGATCGTTCCATCGGGGACCCGTCGGACGTCTTCGAACAGGGTTCGGCCGGTCAACGTGTATCCGATTCGAAGGTACTGTGCGACGCTTAGGCGATCGAGTGCGGGCGAATCGACGAGGCGGGACAGTACGAACTTGTTTCGTCCGACTACCGCGTACCCGGGCGTTTCGGTCGCGTAGAACAGCGGGAGCTGGCCGAGCAAATCCGGTACGATCGTTAGTTCGTTACGAGCGTCGTCCCGGACGTAGAAGACGAATTCCCCGTCGAGTTCCGCCAGCCACTCGGACACGTCTTCGACGTCGATTCCGCCGACCAGATGGCGTTCGATCTCCGTTCGGAGAGTGTCCGTATCCCGGTTGTAGACGACCCCTTCGACGGTAACCGTCGTTTCCGCGGACTCGAACTCGATCCTCTCGAACGGATAGGCCGGATACCGGGCCGTCACGAGCGCTGACGACGCCCCGTCGTACGTTCGGTACGCGTACCGATCGTCGTAGTGGCAAGGCCGGTGGGCGGACTCGAGAGTCGACGAACGTGGACGTTCGGGGCCGGCAACGACCGTCACTCCGGGCATGTGAATACAGGTCCAGTGGAAACGAAAATAGTTGTTGGATACGGACGAGCGGAGCCGCGAAGAGCGTCACATGGTGCGCCGCAGTGGGGTGTGCAGTCCCTGCTCGAATCGTGCCACCGCGTAGGTTCCTGTTACAAGACGGATTCGTAAATGTCGATCAGACGATCACCGATCCGGTCCCAGCTTACCTCGCGGGCGGCGTCGCGGCCGTTCGATCGCTCACCGGCGCGCAACACGGTAACGAGTCGATCGACTAGTTCCGACTCGGTCGTTCCGATTCCCGACGGAGAAACGTCCTCGAGTCGTTCCCGGACGTCACCGACGTCGGTAGACACGACGGGGACGTTACACGCCATCGCTTCTTTGACCGTGTTCGGCGACCCCTCGTGGTCGGAGGTCAGCAACATCACGTCGGCCGCGTTGACGTAATACGGCACTTCCTCGTGGGGGACACCGGAGATCGTCTGTAACGTGATCTCCGTTCCCAGTTCTCGTTCGGCCCCGTTCACGACGCGGTCGGCCAGCGGATAGTTTTTCCGCTCGTACTCCGGCGAGTAGGGAAACAGCACGTGGGTCCCGTCGGTGTCCCAGCCGACGCGACGCCTCGCTTCCTGCCGATCGATCGGGCGAAACTTCTCGAGGTCGATGCCGCTGGGGACGATGTACGCGTCGTCTTTCCCGAGCAACTCCCGCATCTCCTCGCTGCGGACGGTCACGGCGTCACAGCGCCAGGCACAGGCTTTCGTGACGAGGCCGTCGAAGCCGACGACGTCCGACCCCCACAGCGTCAACACGACTGGAAGTCGAAGTTGTGTGATCGCGTACGGGGCAGTCAGGCCGTAGTTTGCGTGAATCAGGTCGTAGTCCCCGTTCCGGAGTTCGCTGCGGACGCGGGGGAGATACTGGAGATACTCTTTGACTCCCCGACGGGTACCCATGTCGCCGTCGATCTGTTCCGCACCGGGAACGACACAGACCGTACACTCGATACCCTTTCGCTCGAGGGTTTCGATCTGCTGATCGAAGAAGATCTCTCTCGCCGTTACCAGGTGGAGGACGCGAAGTCCGTCGCCGTTGCTCATCCCGTTGGCCGAGATTCCCGCGGTGATGGGTTATAGGCTTCGTTCTCCCGTTCGGTGTCGTCCGCTCGCGGTCGGGGCCTACGATCGGCGAACCAGGGGATCGTACCAGTCCTCGTTTTCTCGATACCACTCGACGAACCGTTTCGCACCGTCCCTGATCGAGACGTTCGGTTCGTAGCCGATCAACTCGGTCGCCTTCGAGACGTCGGCGTGGGTGTGTTCCGCATCTCCCTCTCGCGGATCGCCGTATTCGATCCCGATCGACGGATCGATTTCGTCCCGGATGACCTGTGCGAGTTCCTCGATCGTAATCCGCCCCGTCGAACCGATGTTCAGGACTTCGCCATCGGCGGCGTCCGTCTCCAGCAGCCGTCGGTTCGCATCGACGACATCCGATACGTAGGTGAAATCCCGGGTCTGCGAGCCGTCGCCGTAGATCACGGGCGACTCGCCGTGGAGACACCGTGAGACGAAGTTAGTAAAGGCCATGTTCGGACGCATGCGTGGACCGTAGACCGTGAAATAGCGCAGTGAAACGGTCGGGAGTCCGTACACCTCGTGATAGACGCGTGCGTAGTGTTCGGCGGCGACCTTGGACGCGCCGTACGGACTGACCGGGTTCGTCGGATGGTCCTCGTCGTACGGTAAGTATTCGGGCTTGCCGTAGACCGAGGAGGAGCTGGCGTTGACGAATCGGTCGACCCCGTGTTCCCTCGCTGCCTCGAGGAGCGTAAACGTCCCGTCGACGTTGATCCGCGTCGTCTTCTCCGGATTATCGACGCTCGTCCGTACCCCGGCCTGTGCAGCCTGATGGAAGACGACGTCGACGTCGGCAACGACGTCGGAAACCAGTTCTGCATCCGTAATACTCCCGTCGACGAATTCGTACTGGCCGTCACCACGCGTGGCGGCGGTTCGAGCGACGTCGATCGTCCGTTCCTTGATTCCGACGTCGTAGAACGGATCCAGCGTGTCGAGTACGACGACGTCGTGCCCGTCTCGAACGAATTGCTCCGCGAGGTGGCCGCCGATGAACCCCGCGCCGCCGGTGACGAGAATACGCATTTACGTACACCCTCGCGACTCGCCTTCAAAAGCACCTCGAAAGCGTATGGTCACCGGAAGACAGTCCTGAGAAGCGAGTAGTGAAGGCACGATCGAACGTCGTCCCTCGACGGATGTACACCATAGCAGTGGGCTACCGAGCGAACCGATCGCACTCGAGTCGGATCGCTGTGGGGCTCGAGATACTGCGACTGCGTTCGGCACGATCCTGTCGGTGGAACTGATCGTTTCGAACGTCGAATTCGGACCCTCCGGACGTTCGATTTCCGTGACGACGGTCGAGTTTACCAGGGCGTCCCGATTCGGACGTCGGCCTCGTGCTGGCTTCGCGGTCGAGCTACTGTTGGGATGGATCGGCCGGTGGCGTTGCCGGTTGCTCCCCGCGAAGTTCCGACCGATCGACGTCCAGCAACCCGTACAGATAGCCGAAGCCGACAGCCGCGGTAAAGACGAAAACAGTGACGAGTTGTTTCGCTTCCGGCTTCGATGGCGACCGAACCAGGTCCCACAGCCGTAGTGGGACGAACTCGAGCAACAACTGCTTCAGATACTCGTTCTTGTCGCCTTTCGCCTCGGGTAACAGCAGGTCCATGATGCGTTTCGAGTACCCCTGCCAGAACGACCGGCCGACCAGCCAGCGGAAGTCGCCCCGATAGTCGAACAGTTTGTGGTGCACCACCGCCCGTTTGTTGTAAATCACGCCCTTACCGTACTTGTTCGCGATCCGAATACAGACGGGTGCCTCGTGGGCCTGAATGTGGCGATCGCCTTTCCGACCGGTGTTTTCGTCGTAGCCACCGACGTTGAGAAACACGTCTCGGCGGTAGGAGATGTTCGAGCCGTACGTATTCCGCAGTTCCTCCATGTGTTCGCCGAACCCGCGTTCGTCACAGCCGACGAGCCAGTAGAACTCCTCGGGGAAGAAGTCCGGTTTCTCCGTCACCCAGTCGGGTTTGACGTGGCCGCCGACCGCGATTGCGTCGGTGTCCTCGTAGACGCGCACCAACTCGTCGATCCAGTCGGGTTCGGCGACCGCGTCGTCGTCGATGAACGCCACGACGTCGCCGGTCGCGAGTTCGGCTCCCCGCGTTCGACTGTAGGAGATTCCCTGGTTCTCGTCGTTGCAGTGGAGGACGACGCCCTCGCGGTCACCGTACTCCTCACAGACGCGGTCGAAGACCGACTCGTTTCCGTCGACGACGATGACGACCTCGAGCGGCTCGTACGTTTGAGCGAGGACGCTATCGACGCATTCGGAAAAGACGTCGTAGCGGTCCATCGCGTAGGTACAGATGACGACGGAGACCTTCATCGTCCGACCGATTCCCGTGGTCGGCGAATAAGCCTTTTCGTTCGAGTGGTGGCCGGATCTCGTCACGTGCAGCGGTCGGCTCGTCGGTGTTCTCCTGTGATCCCTGACTGTCTCGCGGGCCGCCATACGTCGCGGATAGATGACAAGGCTTATTCCCCGCATGGGTCTGGTGCATGCTAATGAGTACGGACACTGAACGTATCGAGGAGGGGACCGAGACGTCCTTCCTCGAAACCTGGAGGGAGTGGTATCACATCCCCATCGTCGGGGCCGTGGTACTGTTTATGTTCCTGGTGCGGATCCTCCCTTACGAGAATTTCGTGACGGAGGACGGGAGTCCTGCCTTTGCAGCGATCGACTCCTGGTATCACTGGCGAACGGTCGAATGGACGTCCCAGAACTACCCGTGGACGATGCCGTACGAGATCTGGACCGGGTTCCCGACGGGGGACTACGTCGGCCAGTTCGGGACCCTGTTCGACCAGCTCATCGTCACGGCGGCGATGATCGTCGGTCTCGGCGATCCGTCGACGGAGACGCTGTTTACCGTCTCCCTTCTCGCGGTGCCGGTGATGGCCGCCCTCGTGGCGATCCCCGTGTTTTATATCGGGCGTCGACTCGGGGGAACGATGGGCGGTATCGCGTCCGTGTTCGTTCTCGCGTTGCTCCCGGGGCAGTTCCTCCACCGGACGACGACGGGCCAACTCCAGCACCACGTTGCGGAGGTGCTGTTCATGTCGATCGCAGTCCTCGCGATGATGGTTGCGGTCCGGGCTGGCGAACGCGAACAGCCGATCTACGAACTGCTCGTCGATCGTGACTGGGACGCTCTCAGATCGCCGACGATATACAGTGCACTCGCCGGGCTGGCGCTGGCGCTGTATATCTGGGTGTGGCCTCCCGCCGTGCTGTTGGTCGGTATCTTTGGCGTGTTCTTCATCGTCGCTCTCTGTATCGACTATCTCCGTGGCGTCTCGCCGGACCACCTGGCGTTCGTCGGCGCGGTGAGTTTCGGCGTCACGGCAGTTATCACGCTCCTGCTGATCGAAGATCCCGGATTCAGCGTGACGAGTTTCAGCTACATTCAGCCGGCACTGGCGATTCTCGGCGTCGGCGGATTCGTGACGATGGCCTGGCTGGCACGACAGTGGGACACCCGAGGAATCGAGAGGCGATACTACCCCGTCGCTGTGCTGGGATTGATCGTCCTTGCGCTCGGCGCACTGGCGGTCGTTATGCCTGACCTGTTCGATCGGCTCGTTAGCGAGGCGACCGGACGGATCATGCCACTCGATCCGGCCGATCATCGGGCGACGATTCAGGAAGCCCAGCAACCGACCGACTTCCTCACGACGTACGTGTTCAGTGAGTACGGTGCGGCGTTCTATACGATGGTCGTCGGCCTGATTCTGCTCGCGGCGCGGCCGTACGTCGGTCGTGAATACCGGACCGAGTATACGCTGGTGATCGTCTGGTCGCTCTTCCTGACCAGTATGGCCGCGACACAGATCCGGTTCTCGTACTATCTCGTTCTCGCGATCGCGGCCGTCAATGCCGTCTTCGTCGCCGACGTCGCCCGCTTCGTCAACCTCGATCTCGGCGACTCACTCGCGTCGCTCAGACGGATTCAGGGGTATCAGATCATCGTGGTGTTCATGATCGTCTTACTACTGTTCGCTCCGTTGTTGCCGCCGATCGCCGCGACGGCAACCGGCGGCCCCGTCTGGGAACAGTCCGAACTCGGGCCGAACTCCAACCCGAGCAGTGACTCGATCGTCTGGCAAGAGTCCAACGAGTGGCTCGCGGACAACTCGCCCGAACCCGGCGATTGGGGTGGGGCCGATAACGCGTCCGAACTCGAGTATTTCGGAAGTTACGACTACCCCGAAGGGGAGGATTACGACTACCCAGACGGCGCATACGGTGTTCTCTCGTGGTGGGACTACGGCCACCTGATAACGACGCAGGCCGAACGCATCCCGCACTCGAACCCGTTCCAGCAACACGCGGAGTCGTCCTCTGCCTATCTCACTGCCGAGTCGGAGGAGCGTGCCGAACTGATCCTCGAGGCGATATCGACGGGGGCAGAGCCCGACGAGGAAACGAACGAGGAACTCCGTGACATCGTCGACGCGGCCGAAAACACCGACGAGGAGATCCGGTACGTCATGATCGACGACGCGATGGCCGGCGACAAGTTCCCGGCGATCACCCAGTGGACGGGTCCCGACTACCAGTATTACACGACGCCCGACACGCTCGAGGAGACGGTCACCCGGGACAACGTCGGCGACATCTACGGCGACCTCCCGTACGACAACACGACGGTGGCACAGCTGTACTTCGACGACGCCGACGGGATGGAACACTACCGGCTCGTCCACGAGAACGGCATCAACCGGTCGATGTACGCGAGTTACGCCGACGTCTTCGACGAGGACTACTACGAACAGGCCGCCCAGCAGGATCCCCAGATGGAACAGCTCCTGCAGGCCTACCAGGCGGCCGGCTACGAAGACGGTGACGTCACGCACGTCACGGACGACGGGCAGATCGCACCGCCCGGACAGGGCCAACCGATCGTCGTCGTCAACCGGCAGTTCAATATGTTCGATCGGTCGGAGCAGGCCGAGTACCAGCAACTCACCCAGAGTCCGACGTACGAAGTCTTCGACGTCCGCCAGGAACCTGCAGTCAAGACGTACGAGCGCGTCGAAGGCGCGACGCTCACCGGCGCTGTCGACGGAGCCGAGGAGGGGACTGTGACGGCGGCGCTCGGCCTCCAGACCAACGGCGGTTCGAACACGAGCTACAGCCAGCAAGTCTCGCTCGAGGCCGACGGCAGCTTCGAGCTGACCGTCCCCTACGCCACCAACGACGAACTCGACGTCGAGGACGGCTACACGGACAGCGCCGTCGAAGCGCTCGGAGCGTACACCGTGGTGGTCACGACCGACGACGGCACCGTCTACGAAGGCGAGGTTTCGGTCCCCGAATCCGACGTCGTCGAGGGTGGCGAGATCGACGTCGACCTCGAGCCAGTCGACACGTCCGACGGGGAATCCGGCGACGACGCAGATGACGGGACGGACTCGGAGGACGAGTCCTCGGACGCTGACGGAGGCGACGAGACGGCTGCCGACGACGAAACCGATTCCGGCGACGCCTAACTGACCGGGCGATCCGACGGCCCGTTTTCCGTCCCACGGCGAGTCTCGCTGCTCGGTCGCACGTTCGTTTGTCGACGGCCGATCAGTATCGCTGGCCGCGAGTGCCGGCCCGGAACTTTTCCTCGTCATCCGGCTGTGTACGGTATGGCATCCCGACCACCGGTCGAGTGTCCGCTCTGTCATACGGTCGTCCCGGCCGAGCAGCGACTCGAGGATCACCTCGTGGGATCGCACTCGAAACGGACGCTCGCGAAGTTCGTCGTCTCCGAAACGGCTGCGCTGAACGAGGGGGATATAGCGTGATCGGCGACTCGAGTCACGTTCGATTAAGGCCCTTAAACGTAGTGCAGGGCTTCGAGCGCCGTGTATACGACAGTATGGTAGTGACAGCGGCTTGTTAGAGCTCCGGAGGACGCCCGCCCACTCCGATTTGAATAGATGCCAGACGGTCGCGCTCACTGCGTTCGCGCGCTGCGACTGACGCAATCGTGTCGGGATATCCGTTTCGTGATTCCGGCGATTCGCTTCGCTCGTCGGTTGGAATCACGAAAAGTCCGCCCTCCCCGATTTGAACGGGGGGCAAGCCGATCTACAGTCGGCTGCTCTACCAGTCTGAGCTAAGGGCGGTTACACCTCAACGTAGCCGCTGTGGGAGACATAAGGGTTATCATTCGCAACGACGAGTCCGAACCGTCCCGAACAGTGGAATGATTGAAATAGGTGGCCTTCCAATAGAATGGCATCGAGTCGCATGAGCAAGATCACGTTCCGCGCCGACGACGATCTCGTCGAGCAACTCGAGGCGCTCGAGGTCTCCAAGAGCGAGGCGATGCGGGAGGCCCTGCGGGCGTACCTCGGGGAGTCCTCGGAGGAGGCGTCCGACGAGTGCGTGGAACGGGAGGCGTCGGACACGACGATCGATGACCTCGTCCGCGAACGCGTCGACGACCTGCTCGGGGAGCGGCTGGGTGATCCCCGACGGCAACCGCGTACGCACACACCTGAGACGCAGGACGTCAACGTCACGATCTCGCTCGAGGGGGTCGACGGCCAGGTGTCTGACGACGCCCGGGTCCGGGAGCCGTCGGCCGTCGACGATCGGACGACTACGACCGATCGCTCGCGCGCGGACGCGGACGTCACGCGGTGTAACCAGTGTGGCGAACACGTCGCGGGCGAGCACGTGTACTGTCCGAACTGCGGGGAGAAGACCTCGCGACGACTGTTCTGTGAGTGTGGGGACGAACTCCGGTCGGACTGGGCGTTCTGTCCCAGCTGTGGCCGGCGGACCCCTGCGGCGGACGTCTTGGAGTCCGACAGTCGGAGTTCGCGACCGTCGTAAGACACGAACAGTCGTGTCTGACGAAACTTTTATTATCCAAGCTGCTAATCCGTTTACTCGCGTAAGACGGTCGTCTTACAGCAGGCGTATGACGACGAAATCGCCCGTCACAGGGCGTTTCCGCTGTAAGACACGCCGCGTCTGACAGGGGCGCGCCGTCTTACCAATGGGGAATACAACCATGGAGCGTGTGACACTGCGAATCCCGAAACAGCAGATCGAGGAGGTCGAACAACTCGTCGACTCGGGCGAGTTCCCGAACCGGAGCGAAGCGATCCGGTCGGCCGTCCGTGAGATGATCAACGAACAGTACGATGGACAGACCGAGCAGTCCGGTAAACAACAGCGCAACTGGGCCAAGGTGTAACGATGCAGGATATCGTTCAAGACGCACTCGAGAACGCCGAACAGGAGGCCCGCGAGATGGACGCCGAACTCGACGGCGACGAGTTCGGCGACCCGCGGATCGTCATCGTCGGCTGTGGCGGTGCCGGGAACAACACGATCAACCGCTTGTACAACATCGGCGTCGACGGCGCTGACACCGTGGCGATCAACACGGACAAACAGCACCTGAAGATGATCGAGGCCGATACGAAGATCCTGGTCGGCAAGTCGCTGACCAACGGCCTCGGTGCCGGTGGCGACCCGTCGATGGGTGAACGCGCGACCGAGATGGCCCAGAGCACGATCAAGGAGGTCCTCGGCGACGCGGACCTCGTGTTCGTGACCGCCGGGATGGGCGGTGGCACCGGTACCGGTGCGGCCCCCGTGGTCTCGAAGATCGCCAAAGAGCAGGGCGCGATCGTCGTTGGCATGGTCTCGACGCCGTTCAACGTCGAGCGTGCCCGCACGGTGAAGGCCGAGGAAGGCCTCGAGAAACTGCGCGAGCAGGCCGACTCGATCATCGTGCTCGACAACAACCGACTGCTCGATTACGTCCCGAACCTCCCGATCGGCAAGGCGTTCTCGGTGATGGACCAGATCATCGCCGAGACCGTCAAGGGAATCTCGGAGACCATTACCCAGCCCTCCCTGATCAACCTGGACTACGCCGACATGTCGACGATCATGAACCAGGGTGGCGTCGCCGTCATGCTGGTCGGCGAGACCCAGGACAAGAACAAGACCGACGAAGTCGTCAAGGACGCGATGAACCACCCGCTGCTGGACGTCGACTACCGCGGCGCGTCCGGCGGACTGGTCCACATCACCGGCGGCCCAGATCTCACCCTCAAAGAGGCCGAGGGCATCGCGGACAACATCACGGAGCGCCTCGAGGCCTCGGCGAACGTCATCTGGGGCGCGCGCATTCAGGAGAACTACAAGGGCAAGGTCCGCGTCATGGCGATCATGACCGGCGTCCAGTCGGCGCAGGTTCTGGGCCCGACGACCCAGAAGCAGGCCGACAAGTCCCGCGCGAGTATCGAAGGCATCGACGAGACGGACTTCGACGCGAGCAACAACGTCGAGGGGGCCGGCGGCTTCGGTGCCCAGAGCGACGGCGGCCGGAGCGAAGTCGAGAAACAGAACGGCGTCGACGTCATTCGCTAACCCGGTCCGTCTTCGATCGCGAACCGTTTCGTCGACCGATCCGGATTTCGACCGCCGTTCCCTTCGTTTTCGACTACCGTTTACAGCCAGTCACAACCTTCGTTTGCGTAGAGTACGTATGCTCGAGCAGTTGGATGGATGCGATCGTTTTCGCCGCCGGCCGTGGGACGCGTCTCCGCCCGGCGACGGACGAGACGCCGAAACCGTTGCTCGAGGTCGGGGGCGAGCCACTCCTGCGTCGCTGTCTGGACGCAGTCGTCGACGCAGGGGTCGATCACGTCGTGGTCGTCGTCGGTTATCGGGCCGACGAAATCGTCGACGCGATCGGTGACTCCGTTCGCGGCGCGTCGGTCACGTACGCTTCCCAGCGCGACCGAGAGGGACTCGCTCACGCCGTCCGTCGAGCGGCCGAAGACGCGTATGACGTTTCGATCCCGTCCGGTGGCGCGGATCCGTTCGCTGTGACGCCGGACGTTCCCGACGCCATCATGACGGTCTGTGGCGACAACGTTTTCGACGACTGTGCCCTCTCACGGCTTCGCGAACACCACGCCGAACCGGGCGTCGACGGCACCATCTTGCTGGACCGCGCCGGTCGCAACGAGGCGACGGCGAAAGCCCGATGTGACGTTGGCCCGGACGGAACGGTACGGCACCTCGAGACGTCGATCGACGACGCACCGACGGACGGGTGGGAACTCGACTCGGAAGGCGACGACGCCGGAGGCGATGATTCCACGGGTGGCTACGTCGCGGCCGGCGTCCGGACCCACCACGGACCGTCGCTGATCGAGGCCTGTCGGACGGTCGACCGCGCGGCGAGCGGCGAGTACGAACTGACGGACGCCCTCGAGCGACTGGTCGATCGCGGCTCGCGTTACGTCGGCGTCGAACTCGAGGGGTGGCATCTGAACGTCAACACGCCGGCGGACCTCGAGGTGGCACGACGGCGGTTTCGGCGGCCGTAGTCCGCGCCAACGCGATCGTTTTCGAGAGTCTGCCGAACGTATGACGTGTCGTACACGCCGCGAAAACGGGCCGTCGCCGTGCGTACGACGGTGAACGAACGCGTCGAATCGGTTCTCGAACGGGCGATTCGAGGCGGGCAGTTGTGGACGAGGATCCGGTCGGTTACGCTCGAGTGCGGGCGTGTTCGGGGGTGTCGGCGCGGTTGTTCGCGTAGGCGTTGTAGATCGAGAGGGCGGCGGCGAGCAGTCCGCCGGCGGCGGTAGTTATCGCGAGTTCGCTACTGCCCATCTCGATGACCGCAGGCGAGGCGAGCGCCCACAGGCCGAGCAGCGCGGCCAGCACGGCGGCACCGACGCTCGCCAACCGGTCTTTCGAGAGCCGGTAGAAGTTGTAGCCGGCGGCCAGGAAGATCGCCGTTCCCACCAGGGTATCGTTCCAGATCGCCGTCTCCGTGGCCTCGAACATGAAGGGGTAGGCCACGAGGCCCAGTCCGGCCAGGGCGACGATCGCGCTCACCCACTGCATCGTATCCGTGTTCAGGGTCGTCCGATTCGGTGCGGTACTGCCGGTCGGTTCGGTGTCGGTCGGCGTGTCGCTCATGGTTCACTCCCAGTAGTCCCGGTCAGGGGAAAGCGAGCGTGCCTGCACCTGTCGGGCGACTCACGATTTCCTGAACGGGTCGACGGCGCTATCGAACAGCCCCTCAGACGAGCGACTCGAGTAACGAACACTTCCGACAGACCTCGCGCGTCGTCATCGAGCCGCATTCGGCACACGCCTGGAGGTCGGCGCTTGTCGCGTCGTCGTTGTACTCTTCGGCGGCGATGCCGGCCAGTTCCTCGTAGCCCGAGAGGATCGAGTGACGCGTTCCGGGGTGGTTCTCCTCTAAGTCGTACAGGAGTTGCTGAATCTCGCCGCGATACGCTTCGCTGGCGTGGGGACACTCCGTGATGTGGGCGGGGAGATCCTCCAGGTGGGCGTAGAGGGCGACCTCCTTCTCGGGGACGTCCCGGAGCGGCTTGGCGCGCGGGACGAAGTCGTCCTGCTCCTCGCGCTCGGAGAGGGGGCCGAGGCTGGCGTCGAAGTGTTTGGCGATCTGGGCGACGTCGCCCTCGAGGAAGTTCATCAGCGCAGTCTGGGCCTCGTCGTCGAGGTTGTGGCCCGTCAGCAGGAGGTCGGCCTCGAGGTCGTCGGCGTAGCGCTCCAAGATGTCCCGGCGGAACACCCCGCAGTAGGCGCAGGCGGCCATGTTCTCGGGGTCGTCCTCGACGACGTCGTCCATCTCGATGCCGAACTCGTCGGCGTAAGAGACCAGTTCGTGCCGGATTCCGAGGTCCGCGGCGAGGTCGACGCAGGCGTCGACGGACTTGTCGCGGTAGCCCTCGATGCCCTCGTGGATCGTCAGGCCGACGAGTTCGATGCGGGGGTCCTCGGCGAAGGTGTCGTGGAGGATCTTCGTGAGGACGACGCTGTCCTTGCCGCCGGAGAGGCCGATCACCCACGTCTGGGGGTTCTCGGGCGATGCGTCCCGCGGCACGAGGTCGTCCCGGCGCACCCGACGTCGGACCCGCTTTTCCACCGACTCGCGGAAGTGATCCGCACAGAGGTGTGCCCCCGAGTAGGCGGCGTGCATGACCGCCTCTTCGTCACACCGATTACAGTCCATCACCGGGATCTTGTCGACGGCCGTCCATCACGGTTTCGTCTCTTCGGTCGGTGGGAGTCATTACGGCTCGAAAACGGGAGAGGAACCGGCCCCTTCGACGGCGACGACTCGAGTTCGACGGGACTAGTCGTAGATCGAATCGTCGACGGGGAGTTCGACGTCCGCGTCGACGACGCTCTCGACGGGTGCGGACGCCCGTACCGGTTCGTTGCACGTCGGACACGGGAGGACGACCTCGAGCCGAAGCCCGCCGTCTTCGTCCTCGATTTCGAGGACCGTCGCGTCGCTCGGCGAGAGGTACTCGGCTTCCAGTTCGTGTTCGTGGTCGCCGTCGTGGTCGGACGCCATGTGTGAACCTACAGCCACGAGGTACTACAGCGTTCCGGCGGTTTCGCTTCGGTGACGGGGGGCCGACCGGCAGATCCACGCGATTCAAATGGGTCCGCCACCCCTCGGTACGTATGCAGGAGACGCGACGGGCGATCCTCGAGTCGGTCGCCGACGGCCCGGTGACGGGACCCGACCTCGCAACGGACCTCGAAATCTCGCGGGCCGCGGTCTGGAAACACGTCGACGAACTCCGGGACGCGGGCTTCGAGATCGAGAGCGGCCCGGACGGGTATCGACTCGCCGGGATCGCCGATTACACCGGAGCGACCGTCGAGTTCGACCTCGAAGCGCCGTTTGCGGTCGAGTACCACGAGGCAATCGGGAGCACGAACGACCGAGCGCGCGAACTGGCGACCGACGGCGCAGCGGACGTGGTCGTCCTCGCTGACGAACAGACCGGGGGCCGGGGACGGCTCGAGCGCGAGTGGACCGCCCCCTCGGGCGGCGTCTGGCTGAGCGTCGTCACCCGTCCGACGATCGCGCCCCCGCGAGCGCCGCTGTACACGCTCGCGGCGTCGGTCGCGACGGCACGGGCCGCCCGCGAGGCCGGAGTCGACGCCCGGATCAAGTGGCCCAACGACGTCGTCGTCGCCGTCGGCGAGGCCGGCGACTACCGGAAACTCGCGGGCATCCTCACGGAGATGGAGGGCGAGACCGACCGGGTCGCGTGGCTCGTCGTCGGCGTCGGCGTCAACGCCAACCTCGACGTCGAGGAACTGCCCGAGGGTGCGACGAGCGTCCGCGAGGAAGCCGGCGACGTCGACCGCCGGCGGTTCGTCCAGCGCCTGCTCGAGGAGTTCGAGGCCCTGCGGACGGACCTCGCAGCCGTCGTCCCCGCCTGGCGCGACCTGGCGCTGACGCTCGGCCAGCGCGTTCGCGTCGAGCGGCCGGCCGGCGAGGTCGTCGGCGACGCCGTCGACGTCACCGACGCGGGCGCGCTCGTCCTCGAGACCGACGACGGTCGGGAGACGGTTGCGGCGGGCGACTGCGAGCACCTGCGGCCGGTCTGAGCGCGCTACTCGAGGAGGTCCCGGGTCCGGCGGTGGCGGTGCCACAGCAGCCAGGCGAGAATCGACGTCGCCAGCGGGCGGTCACCGACGGCCGGTACGCGGGGGGTAAAGTAGCCGCTGACCACGACAGGTCGGCATACAGGACGTTCGGCTGGGCGGTCTGTCGGCTGTTGGCCGCGAACGGGTCGGGACCTCACTCGACTGCGACCTGTGAGGACGTTTTGCGGGGTTCGTCGTCGGCGTCGACGTCGACCTGGACCGTGAGGACAGGGACGGGCGCGCACCTGACGACGCGTTCGGTGACGCTGCCGAGCAGGAGACGGTCGATGCCGCCGCGGCCGTGGGTGCCCATGACGATCAGGTCGCAGTCGCGCCGGTCGGCCTCCTCCGCGATGACGCGACTCGGCGATCCCTCGCGGACCTCGCCCTCGACGTCGAGGTCCGGCGGGGCGATCGCCTCGACGTGTTCGATCGCCGCCGTTCCCTCGTCCCTGAGCGCCTCGCTGATCCCCTCCCAGGCCGTCTCCATCGGGAGGCCGCCGTAGCCGGCCGCGTTGACGACGTAGAGCGTCCGGATCGACGCGTCGTGCTCGCGCGCGAGGTCGAAGGCGTACTCGAGGGCCTGGTCGACCTCCGACGAGCCGTCCGTGGGGACGAGGATACGATCGTACATCGTGCTATGTCATCACGTACCTCGCCAGCGAGCATAAGTGTTGCTACGAAACATCAAGAGAAGTAGCCGGCGTCCTGGAGTCACGCCGACGGCGTGATCACGTCCCGGACGTCGTCGACGCTCGCCCGACGAACGACGGCACGGACCGGGTCCTGCGCGCCGGCGAGGTTGTCCGAGTCGCCGTCTATCACCAGCAGTCTGGCCTCGCGGCCGGGTTCGATCAGCCCGTACTCGAGGTCGGCGATCTCGGCCCCGTTGACGGTCGCCATCCGGAGGATCTCCGCGGCGGGCAGGTCCGAGAGCTTCGAGAGGACGGCCATCTCACGGAACATCGACGGCGAGTTGAGGAAGACGTTGTCCGTCCCCAGCGCGAGCATCGTGCGCTCGGCGAGTTCCTCGTAGGGTGAGAGCCCGACGTCGGTGACGAGATTGGAGCGCGGACAGACGACGACCGGCACCTCCTGGGCGGCGATCCGCTCGAGGTGGGCCGGTTCGGGGTGGACCACGTGGACGAGGAAGTCCGGCTCGAGGTCCAGCGCGGGGTCGACGTCGCTGGCGTCGACCTCGCCGGCGTGGATCCCGAACGGTTTGCCCGCCTCCCGCGTCGCGTCCCGCTCGCGGTCGAAGGTCGCATCGTTCGCGCCGCTGGCACCGAAACCGTCGCCTGCCTTCATCGCCTCGATCGAGCCGCGGGCGAACGCCAGCGCGTCGAGGTCGATCCCGTCGGCGGCCTCCCGGAGCATCTCGACGCCCTCGACGTCGCCCTCCCGGAAGTCGAGACAGGCCGCGGTGCCACCGCGGCGCATGTACCGCAGAGAGCGGCGCATCCCCTCGATCAGTTCCTCGCGCGAGGCCTGCCGGAGCAGCCGGTGTTTCAGTCCGTCCGGCGGCGCGACGAGTTCCTCGAGCGAGAGCCCGCCGCCGGCTTCCTTGGCGATCGAGTCCCCGACGTGGGTGTGGGCGTTGACGAACGCCGGCACCACGATGTCGGTGCTCTCGACCGACGCCTCCTCGACCGCTTCGATCCGTCCGTCGTCCCCGACGACGACCCGTCCCTCGACGGGCTCGAACTCCCGACCGCGGAGTACGGTTCCGGTCAGTTCCATACCGGGGTGTTCGTGGGCGATTCCTTCAACCGTTCGACGTGGGCCGACGCCGGCCCGGCGGCCACGTCCGGTTCCGTCGGTCGAAGCGAGACGGGAGCGACTCGGCGTCGACGGCTCCGAACGCCGGACGTTACCGGGTGTTTACATGGGGATCGACGCCCATGACCTAGGGCATGGCAGCGATCGAACTCGAGGGGCTCACGAAGGAGTACGGCGAGGTGCTCGCCACCGACGGCGTCACCTTCACCGTCGAGGAGGGGGAGATCTTCGGCTACCTCGGTCCGAACGGGGCGGGAAAGACGACGACGATCCGGACGCTACTGGGGTTCGTCTCGCCGACCGCGGGCACCGCCCGCATCTTCGGCCGGGACGTGACCGACGAGCGCCAACTCATCGAGGCGAAACGGCGACTGGGCTACCTGCCGGACAACCCGGCGTTCGACGAGGGGGTGACGGGCCGGCAGGTCCTCGAGTTACACGCGTCGATCAAGGGCGACGAGCGCAGCGCGGAACTGCTCGAGTTGTTCGACCCGCCGCTCGATCGCCCGGTGCGGGACTACTCCCACGGGAACGTCCGCAAACTCGGCCTGGTGACGACGTTCATGCACGATCCGGACCTCGTGATCCTCGACGAACCGACCGGCGGCCTGGATCCGCTGATGAAACAGCGCTTCGCCTCCTTCCTCCGGGACGAACGCGAGCGCGGGCTCACCGTCTTCTTCTCCTCGCACGTCCTCGGCGAGGTCCGTCGGCTCTGCGACCGCGTCGGGATCATCCGGAACGGCCGACTCGTGGCCGTCGAACCCGTCGAGTCGCTGTTACACCGCAGCGGCAAACTCGTCCGCCTGCGCGCGCTCGGCGACCACCCGCCCGCGACGTTCGACGGCGAGGGCGTCCACGACCTCGAGGTGACCGTCCACGACGACGGTACCGGCGACGCGGATGCCGTCACCGAGGTCACGTTCACCCACACCGGGGACGTCAACGCCGTCCTCGAGCGACTCCGCGGCCTCGAGTTGCTCGACTGTACGATCGAAGAAGCCCCGCTGGAGGACGTCTTCCTGCGGTTCTATGGCGACGACGAACCGGTTCCCGGCGAGGACGACGCCTCGGCGACGCGTGCCGGGAGCCCGGGTGAGGCGGCCGACGGAGGCGAGACCGATGTTTGAATTCGTGCGGTACGACGGGAGACGCCGATTCCGTGGGAGCCTTTCCCTCTCGCTCGCGATGGCGGTCCTCGCCGCGATCATGGTCTGGCTGTTCCCCTCCTACAGCGAGGCGTTCGGCGACGACGAAGAACTCCTCGAGGCGATGCCCGAGGCGATGATCCGGCTGTTCGACCTCCAGTCGATGACGTCGCTCGAGGGGTTTCTCGCGTTCGAACTCTACGTCTTCGGCTGGATCATCCTGCTGGGGCTCTATCTGGCGTATCTCGCGGCCGGGACGATCGCCGACGACGTCGACCGTGGTCGGACCGACATCCTGCTCGCGATGCCGCTCTCTCGCGCCCGACTGGTGGGCGAGACGTTCGCGGCGCTGGCCGTCCCCATCCTGGCCGTCAACGTCCTCACGCCGGTCGTCCTCTACGTCGGTGCCGAACTGATCGACGAACCGCTTGCCGCGAGTGACTTGCTCGCTGTTCATCTGCTGTCGATCCCCTACCTGTTCGCCTGCGCCGGCGTCGGCCTATTGGCGTCGGTCGTCTTCGACCGAGCCAGCATCGCCCAGCGGACCGCTCTCGGCGTCACGTTCGTCCTCTACTTCCTCGAGTCGCTGCTGGTCGAGACCGACTACGAGGCCCTTGGACTCGTCGCGCCGTCGCGGTATTTCGACCCGAACGAGATCCTCCTCGACGGTACCTACGATCTCACGAGCGCCGGCGTGCTGGTCGTAATGGCGCTGGCCTTGCTGGTGGCCAGCCAACTGTGGTTCTCCCGGCGAGACATCTAGGTCTAGACGACGTCGCCCCGGACCGTCACGCCCTCCTGTTGCTCCCGCCAGGCGTGGAGTTCCCGGGCCGCCTCGTCGGCCTCTTCGCGCTCGAGGCCGAGCATCTCGAGCGAATCCGACAGTGTCGGCAGGGCGAGTTCGCTCTCGCGGAGTTTGCGGAACGCCTCGTCGCTACGGGTGCCGTCGACCCAGAGACAGACGCCGCGCGGGTCCAGCAACTCGGTGTAATCGCCCCGCAGTTTCGCCCCGCGCAGGCGCTGGGTGACGTTGTCCTCGAAGGAGGCGTTACAGACCTCGAGGTGGATCGGTTCGTCCTCGCCGAGCAGGTGGGCCGCGAGACACTTCTCGGGGGCGGCGTGACCGTTGGCGTTGGCCCGGAGATACTCGGGGTGTTCGACGGCCCAGTCGGCCCGGACCGATTTCCCGACGCCCGCGATCCCGTGTGACTCGCGGAATCGCTCGTCGGGGTCCCCCTCGACGTCGCTGTCGTCGCGGACCAGCAGGTCCTTCGTCAGGTACACGTCCAGGCGGTCGATCGGATCGAGACCGAGCGCGATATCGCCGAACGCCCAGACCTCCCGGACGGGGACGGGCATGCGCTCTGACTCGACCGTCTCGACGAGCGTCTCGAGGCGGTCGACCGCGTCGGTGCGGTCCAGTCCAGTCATCGGTCGCGATTCGACCCGGAGCCGCAAAACCGTTTCTCAGCGTGCCGGCTCCGGGGTCCGGAGCGGACCGGATCGACGTCCCGGACTCCGTTCCGCTTCCGTCCGTATCACGAATCCTGACCGTCGGAACACGGTGGAATCGTCGATTTCGCTACGATCACCGCCGATCTCGAGGGACGTGTCAAGAGAGCACCTTTTTATCCGTTCCCGGCCAACGGACGGATATGCGACACCGCGTCTTCAACGAGGACGGTGAGAAGGAACTCGTCTTCGTCATGGGCTGGGGTAACCGCTGGACCCACGAGAACGTCAGCTGGCTCATCGGGACGCTGACCGAGGCCGGCTACCGGGTCCACGCGTTCGAACTCCCCACCAACGTCGAGGACTTCAAGGCCGACTGGCTCGAGCCGGTCGCCGAGTACGTCCGCGACCTCGAGGAGTACCAGTTGCTCGGCCACAGCGCGGGCGCGCTCGTCGCCCAGGCGCTCGACGGGGCCGACAACCACGTCTACCTGAGCCCCTGGTGGGGCTACGGCAGCCGGTTCCCGTCGGAGCAGGTTCTCGAGGCCGTCTCGAAAGTGCCGACCTCGTTTCCCTGTCTGCCGGTCGGCGAGATGGACGAGGCCGTCCTCGGCACGAAGGCGACCGACCACCAGCTCGCGACGATGCCCCGCTGGGTCTCCCCGGCGTTCATCAGGGAGACACGCCACGCACAGCAGGACCTGCTCGCCATCGACCACGATGCGGTCGTCTTCGCGTCGCTGCGCGACCCGCTGATCGACTTCGCGGCGATCGGCAACCGCGTCCCGGCCGAACACGTCGTCCTCTACAACGGCGGCCACGAACTGTTCTCCTCGATCAGCCGCGACCGGTACGTCGACCTGCTGCTCGAGGCGCTCGAGGAGGGTGCAGACGTGGTCGAAGAGCAGGCCCGCGTCCCGACGATCGCGGAGTCGTAATCCGAGGACGGCCCTCGGGGGCTCGAGTTCGAACGGCTCTTTCAGTGCGTATCTGACCAATCAGTTGGTCTGCGAACTGACCGGTGAGTTCGAACGGAGGATGACGAAACGAAGCGTCCTGCTATCGTGGACACGGGGGGTGGCCACGCCCTCCCCAGCCGATTCACTCGCTCCCGTCGGTCGCTCGTTCATCCCTCGCACGATTTTGTCGGCCAGCCTCGCCGTCGCTCGGCTGGCCGACAGCGCGCGCCACCGACTACCGAAATTGGAAGCGCGGAACGGAATCACCTTCGCCTGTCTCGTTCGTCAGGATCTGAGACGAAAAACCGCGACGGTGTGTGAACCGCTCGCCGCTCGTAGCGACCCCTTCAGGAACGGAGTTCGCGCAGCTTCTCGCGACCCGGCGCGATCAGTTCGTCCAGGTAGCTCGCCAGCGTGCTCTTGGCGTCCGCAGGGTGGAGTTCGCCCGACTCGAGGTCTTCGGCCAGCGACTCGTAGGCCTCGTAGGTCAGGTCCCCGCCGTACTTCTCGGGGCGTTCGACGACGATCTCGTCGAATCGTGGGAAGACGTGGTACTCGAACAGCTCGAGGACGGGGTTCTCGAGGTCGCCTTCGGGGTCGCGGGTCGGCGGACAGAACGCCGAGTTGACCTTCTCCTCTAAGTCTTCGGTGGAGTCCTCCATCGAGATGGTGACGCCCTCGCTCGAGGACATCTTCCCCTCGCCGCTGGTGAGGTCGGCGACGATGGGCGTGTGGAGGGCGGGACGGACATCGTAGCCCAGTTCCGGTAGCTCCTCGCGGGCGAGCATGTGGACCTTGCGCTGGTCGAGGCCGCCCACGGCGAGGTCCAGGTCGAGGTACTCGATGTCCAGCGTCTGCATCAGCGGGTAGACGACGTGGCTCACCTTGGCGGTCTCGCCGCCCTGAATCTCCGCCATCGCGCGCTGGGCGCGGTTGAGCGTCGTCGACACCTCGAGTTCGTGTAGGTCGAGGACGTACTCCTCGTCGAGCTGGAACTCCGAGCCGTAGACGAACTCCGTCTGGTCCTCCTCGAGGCCGTACGCGATGAACTGGGCTTTCATCTGCTCGGCGGTCTCGCGGATCTCCTCGAAGGTGCCCTTGTCGTTTAAGTGGGCGTGGACGTCCGCGAGCAGGACGACGACCTCCATGCCGGCCTCCTGGAGGTCGATGAGCTTGTTCGCGGTCAGCAGGTGGCCGAGGTGGAGCACGCCGGAGGGTTCGTAGCCGACGTAGGCCCGTTTACCGTCGGGATCGTCGGCGAGTTCCTCGAGTTCCTCCTCCGTGACGACCTCCTCGGCGTTGCGCGTAATCAGGTCGTAGGTATCCATCACTATCTGAGCGGAATCAGCGGATGGATTTATGCCTTTGTGAACTGTGCGAACGAGTCGGTCGCGCCTAGAAGGGAAGCCGGTCGCGGGCCGTTCCCGCGAGGTAGCCGGTCGCCGCGCCGACGCCGGCACCGACGGCACCGCCGGCCGGTCCGGCCACCTTGCCGACCTTGCTCCCGACTTTCGCGCCCTTCGCGGCTCCCTTCGAGGCGTGCTCCGATCGCAGACACGGTGGCTCGAGCGATGGCATTAGCTCCCGCTTCGAACGCCGGCGCAATAATCGTTGGCCCCAGGGCCGCTGTCACCACTACTTGGTCGCCCCGTTACCGCTCGTCGCTCGCGGCTCGCATGATCGTCGCCGTCCCGTCCTGCTGGACGTGGATCCGGTACCCCTGGTAGGTGAACGTCAGGCAGGCGTCGGCCTCGGCGGGCGGCGGCGAGGAGAACAGGTCCGTAACAAGGCTGTCGATGCAGTCGTAGACCGGCGAGAGTTCGAGCGGGTCGCTGTGCTCGAGTTGCGCGATCGTATCGACGAGCTGGGTCGCGGGAGCGTCCTGCTCGGTGTCGAGCGTCCGCTGTACGAGTACGTCGTCGTCGTCGGAGACGTCCGGCGGTCCGGTCATGGCCCGTCATTGATCGGACGCGCGGGTAACGGTGTTACCGGCGGCTGCATGCCTGCTGACTGATAGATCCCTGCGATCCGCTGTCTCGCGTGCTCGCCGACTCCTCGTCTCTCACGGCGCGGCGATCCTCGGGCGAGTGGTTCGAGAGTCTCCCTAACGCCGTTTCACGAGGACGGCGACCGGTCGTTTCGTCGGGCCGGTCGGCCGAATGCGGACGCCGACGCCCGGGGTGGCTGCCTCGACTCGAGGATGGGGGTACTACTCGAGTCGCGAGTCGGCTACCGTCACGGGACCGACGCGCAGCCACATCTGCTAACGGGGACGATACTACCGTCTCGGAGCGCCGAGAGAACGATGACGGCTCTACGTGGCCGATCACAACCCGTTCCGAATCCGCTCCTCCGCCGCCTCGAGCGCCGCCTCGCGGTCGAACGCCTCGACGATCGCCCGGAGTTCCGCCGCGTCGGCGTCCGCGAGGTCGCGAGCGTGGTCGGCCATATTTGGGACCGCACGGAGGATGTTGTCGACGATCGGTACGTCGGCGACCTGTGGCGACCGCGAGAGCGGGTTGAGGTCGATCACAATCTCGGTCTTGCCCATCGCCTCGAGCGCCTCCGCGCGGTCGCCGTCCTCGAGGGGGACGAGCACGACGTCGGCCGCGTAGATGCCGTCGGCGTCGACCTTCGCGCGCTGGTGGTCGAGATTGGGGATGCGGGCGTCGGCCTCGAGGCCCTTCACGTCCTCGGCCCCGTGGTCGCGCAGGTGGTCGGCGATAGCCTGCATGCGCTCGGGCGTCCGGTTGAACAGGTTGACCTCGAGGTCGGCGTCGACGACCGCGGCGAGTTCGACCATCTTCTCGGGCACGAGTGCCGCGACGTTGCCGTTGATCGAGAGGACCGGCTTCTCCGCGAGCAGCAGGTGGGCCGCGGCCGCGCGTTCGGCCTCGTCGGCGCTCTCGATGGTCTCCTCGCCCAGCAGGTAGTCGAAGGCGCTGCCCCGGCCTTCGGCGTGCATCCCCTGGAGATGGGTGATGCCCTTCTCGATCCCCTCCTCGATGCGGTGGCGCGAGAGGAGGTCCTGGTACCGCGGGTGGTCCTCCGGAATCTCCGCCTCGTGCTCGACGTCCGCCGGGACCGTATCGTCGTCGCTCACGGCCGTTACCTGGCGACGAGTGTTAAAAAGCCGACCGATCCGGGGCGACCGAGCGTGGTCGGCCCGGCTGTTTCAGGTGCGAAACGCGAGTCACCGTCACCGGACGGCGACTCGAGCCCGGTCAGTCCGTGAAGGTGATCCAGCCGTCGGGGGCGTGGGCCTTCACGTCGTTCATCGCCTCGCGGGCGGCCGTCCGGGTGTCGTAGGTCTGGGTGCTCGTCGCCATCGTCGCGCCGTACTCGTCGATCAGCTGCCAGACCCAGCCGTCGCCGTCGTCCGCGGCGTGCAGTTCGAAGGACACCTCGTCGATCTCGAGGATGCTCGCGGCCTCGATCACGTCGCGGACGTCCTCGAGGGCGTCGCGGGCGGCCTCGTTGGACTCGTAGCGCTCCGTGCCCGTCGCGACGACGCGGCCGTCCTCGTCGAGCAGCCGCCAGCCCCACTCGCCGTCGTCGTCGGCGGCGAGTTCGAAGGAGGCGACGTCGAAGTCGACCCGGCCCGCCAGCGGGGCCAGCTGGCGGACCTCCTCGATGACGTCGTAGGCCGCGTCCTTGTCGCCGACCGCCTCGGTGGCGCTCGCGATCGTTTCGCGCTCGCGGTCGACCAGCCGCCAGCGCCAGCCGTCGTCGTCACGGTCGAGTCGGATGACGGCGTCTTCGATGGAGAACACCGGTGCGTCGGCCGCGTGGGAGCGGATCTCGTCGACGGCAGCCGTCGCACGGTCCTGACTGGGGTAGGAAACCGTCGCGTCGGCGAGCTTCTCCCGGTCGCGGTCGAGCAGCCGATACTGCCACTCGTCGGTGCCGTACAGCTGCACCATGACGTCGCCGATCGAGTGACGCTGTGCCGAACCGGCAGCGTCGCGGACGCGATCGAGGTCGTCGACGAGTTCGTCCTGGGTCGGATAGCCGACGTCCCCTTTCGCGACCGTCTCGCCCGCCGGCATGACGAACCGCCACTCCCAGTCGTCGTCGGCGTAGGGCTGGAAGATGGCCCGTTCCATCGTCCGGACGTCCGAATCGAGGTGCTCGAGCAGCCGGTTCATCGCCTTCCGGGCCGCGCCGCGGGTCGGATGCGTCGACGGGTCTTCGGCGACCAGTTTCCCGGCCTCGTCGATGAGCCGCCAGCCCCACTCGTCGTCCTCGTTGACGAACAGTTCGAAGGCGGCCGTCTCGATCTCGAGCAGTTCGGCCTCGGGAGCCTCCTCCTTCAGCGTCATCATGGCCTCGGCGGCCTCGCTCCGGGTGGTGTGTTCCTCGCCGCTGTCCGCGAGGACGTTGCCGTCCTCGTCGATCAGCCGCCAGCGCCACTCGCCGTCGTCGGCCTCGTAGACCTGGAACGCCGCGTGTTCGAACTCGATGAGTTCGGCCTCGCTGGCCTGCTCGCGAACCCGTTCGATCGCCTCGGCGGCTGCCTCGGCGTCGGAGTGAGGTTCGGTACTCGCGGCGACGACCTCTCGGTCCTCGGTGACGAGCCGCCAGTGCCAGTCGGGACCCGCGTCCTCTTCCTCGTACTCGAGCGTCGTGCCACCGTCGGCTTTCGCCTCCTGGCCGTCCGCTCGTGCCGGCAGGTCGTCGTCGCCGGACGGCGACGGAGTCCGTTCCTCGGCCGGGTAGACCTCGTACTCCGCGTCGTCGATCTCGACGACGTCGGCCGTCTCGGCATGAGCGGCGAACTGGTCGGCCTCCGTGGCCATCGTCTCGTGAGCACCGTCGTCGGGGCTTCGAGCGAGGACGGTCTCGGTCGCGTCGACGAGACGCCACTGCCAGTCCGAGCCGACCTCGTAGAGTTCGTAACTCGGCTCGCCGGCGACGACGACCGACGAGGACTCGAGTTCGGGCAACAGTGCCTCGACGGCCGATTCCGCGTCGCGGCGACTGTCGAACGTATCGGCGCTTTCGGCGACGACCTCGTCCTCGTCGTCGACGAACCGCCAGGCCCACGCGCCCTCACGCTCGTACAGTTCGGCACCGACGTGTTCGACGTCGAGAACGCGTGCGTCGGTGAACCGTTCGGCGAACGAGCGTGCGGCTTCCTCGGCCTGTTGTTGATTCGCGTGATCGTCGTCGCCGCGCGCGAGCGGCGTCCGCTCGTCGTCGATCAGCGTCCACTGCCAGCGGTCCCGCTCGGTCTCGTAGGTGAACGCGGCACCGTCGATCTCGATGACGTCGGCCTCGGAACCCTCGTCCTTGAGGAAGCTCACCGATTCCTCGGCGTCGTCACGGGTCGGGAACTCACCGGCACAGCTGCCGACGACGCTGCCGTCGTCGCGGGCCAGCGTCCACTGCCAGCTTCCGTCGCGGTCCTCGTAGAGCCGGAACGCCGATGTCGTCAGCTCCAGCAGCCCGGCCGAACTGATCCGGGACTGGACGCGTTCGATGTCCTCGGTCGCGTCGGGCCGCGTCGGGGCTCGCTCGTCGCTCGCCGCGAGCGCCTCGAGGTGAAGCACGTGCCACTTCCAGTCGCCCGACTCGTCGCGGAAGACGGCAAACTGCGCGCCCTCGAGGGCGTCGCCGGTCATGATCGGCGGATCCTCGTCCTGCCCGACGTCCTCGACGAACATCCCGCGTTCGCCCGTCACGAACGGGACGAGGAAAGCAACACCCGCCATAATGCCGATTCCTGCGGACGTAATTGCGACGGCTTCTACGGTCAGGTCCATCCCGTGCCCGAGCCAGTCTTCCGGATACGCCCACGCGGAGACCGCCACGCCGGCGAGAGCTATTACCAGTCCGATCACGCTGGCCTGTATCCCCCGTTTTCGCAACGGTAGCATGAGAACGATACCGAATAATCCCACCGCTGCTCCCGTTCCGGCGATGGCTGACGACACCCTGATCAGGCCGTACGCTTCCGTTTGCCCGGCGTAACTGACGACGAATACGAGTACTCCCGCGGCTCCTACGAGGTAGCCGATGATAAACAGCCAGTAGCCGTATACGTCGGATCGCGAGTCTGGCTCGCCGACGTACAGTTCGTAGAGTCGATACAGCTTTTGGTGAGCGCTCAGTCCTGAGTCCATTCGAAATCTGCTTGATAACTAGATCAACGTTAAATAAAATTTTGGCCAGGTGTCAATCGATCTTTATTTGTCCCGGACGTTATCACCGCTGAAACCGTCGATCCCGGTTCGGTTACCGAAGCCCTTTAAACGGCTCCCCGACCGGCCACAACCGTTTTCAGGTATGAAAACGGCGGCGTTCGGTCCTGGCGGGTTATTTCATGATCGCGCCGGCCGGATGCACCGCACAGACCGACGGTTCGTAGCCGGCGTCGGAGAGGCCGGTCCCGAGCGCGAACACCGTCTCGCCGAGCATCGCCATCGACGCCTGTCCGTCGGCGGCCGCGACGTCCTCGAGGGTCGCCGTCACGCGGTCGGTCAACAGGCCGGCCTCGCGGGCGAACCGGCGGGACGCGACCATGAACGACGTCAGCGTCGGCTCCTCGACGACGCGCGCGAGCGCCCGGTCGCCGGCTGCGGTCAACGTCTCGGTGTCCCCCGAGAGCACGGCTTCCGTCGACAGTTCGCCGAATGAAACGTATTCTACGCGCGCACGGGCGGGAATGGCGTCGAGTTCGTTCTCGTGTGGACCGCCGGGCTCGAGCCGGAGCGGAACGCCGCCGCGAGCCTGTGCGACAACGTCGCCGAGCCCGGTCCCCGCCTGGACCTCGGCACCGTGGGCGATGGTCACCAGTTCGTTTTCCGAGAGCCCGCGCTCGAAGACCCGGTTGGCCGCCAGCGCCGTCCCGAGGGCCATCGCACCGGAGACGCCGAAACCCGACCCGATCGGCAGTTCCGACGTCGCCTCGACCCGAGCGGTAGCGTTCAACGCCTCGAGGACCGTCGTCACGGGATCGACGTCGATCCGCTCGCCGTCGAGACGGACGGTCGATTTCGTCCCGTCGGCCGGTTCGACCGTCACCTCGACGCCGTCGGTGAGCGTCAGTCCACCGCCACGCGAGCCGGCTTTCGTCGGATCCTCGTCGTGATAAGCGCTGAAAAACCCCGTAATGTGGCCGGGGACGAACGCCGTCGCCTCGTCACGCATTGGGGGGAGTTCCCACCGCGACGGTATAACTCTGAACGTTTTCGAGCGGGACGCAACCGAGTACGGGGCAGTGCCCGACGGAAAAACCGGGCGGTGGGTGACGAACGGCGTCTTCGGACGGCGGGGGGTCGGCGGTGTTCCGGCCCGAAGCTGAGTACAGGTCAGGACGCCGGATCGGAGTACGACGCGTCTCAGGGTGACGGTCGGTCGGCGACGGTCGACGAGACGAGCGCGGCCTCGGAGCGACGGAGGATCTGCCCGACGGAACTCGCCGAGCAGTCCAGTTCGGCGGCGATGTCCTCGTAGGTGGCTTCGCGAGGACTCTCGTAGTAGCCCCGGTCGAACGCGATCCGTAACACTTCCCGCTGTCGCTCGGTGAGAATATCGGCGTCCGTACACCCATCGGGGGTATACTCGGTGACGCTCTCGATGCTCAGGTCAGCGAACCCGCGCAACTCGTCGACGTACGTCTGGACTTCCGTTTCCGGCCCGATGACGCTGACCCGCAGGATCGATCGATCGGGAGCGACGAACGTCATCGGATACTCGACGATCACCCCGTGAGTGCGCAACAGTTCGAGGAACCGGCGGTTCGTCGCCGTCGGTTCGTACCGCAACTGAACCATCGTCCGGTCGCCGTCCGTACTCAGCACCCGGTCGACGAGTCGGGGGAGGTCGTCGGGCACCGCCGCCCTGATCTGGGGCGGCGAGTTGTGAACCTCGAGCAGGAGATTCACCGTCTCATCCTCGAGCAGGTCGGCCTCGTGGATGGCCTCGAATCGGATCCCGTTCTCACGGCAGCGCTTCTCCGCCGGTTCGAAGTGACCCGACTCCGGTGAGACAGTGTACGTCACCCGTTTCATACGACGCAATTGAGATATTGTTGTTGATAAGTATTTTGTGAAATAAGTAACAGTACTAGTCTAACGGTAATCGAATCGGGGCCGGATAGACGCCGTGATGGTGTTGGTATCGACGATTTCTTTTTCCACACGATGCCTAGTGCGGAAGTTCCGTCCTGTTCGTCGTTGGCTACTGGGGAAATGTCAGTTATACTGATTAAGTTGGTGCCCTGATATAAACGAATTCAACATAGAAGAATTAGCTATATTCATATTATTATTCATTGATTCACTGTAGCATGGCAGACAACCACGATCCAGAGACGGAACGGACCGACGACTCACGATCGACGACGCGGAGAACGATGCTCAAGGCAACTGGGACGACCGCCGTCGCGGCGACGGGGCTGACGGCGGTCACCGGATCGGCGTCCGCCCAGTGGTTCGGTGACGTCGATGTCATCGAAGTCGAGGAAGGGCTCTTCGGCTGGAGTGCCGACGACGACCTACCGGTCGCGGACGAACTGTACGTGTTCATCCACGGCTGGTTCGGCGACACGACCGTCCAGAGTCAGGCCGAAGACGTCCTCGATTCCCTCGAGGCCGGTGGCTACGAACCCGACGAGGCCGTCGCCCTCGAGTGGCCTGCGACGACGTTCAACTTCCCCGGTGCCGAGAGCGACACCGAGGACGTCGGCGAAGTGACGGCCGAACTCGCCGAGGACTTCTACGATTCCGGCGGCGGGAACATCCGCCTCGTGGGTCACTCGCTCGGCGGTCGCTGCGTGCTCTGGGCGGCCGACAAGATCGGCTCGAGCTACGAAATCGACACTATCGCACCCCTGGGCGCGGCCGCCGACGGCGACATGGTCTGTGACGGCCTGTTCGGCAGCGGCGAGTGGTACGACGGCATCGTCGAGGGGGCCGGCGTCGTTCGCAACTACCACTCCAACAACGACTCGACGGTCGGCAGTGCCTACGGCGGCATCGGCGGCGCGGCGCTCGGCAACGACGGCTCGGGCTGTCCCGGCGACACTCCGGACAACTACGTCGACGTCGACGTTACCGACAGCGTCAGCAGCCACCTCGGATTCCTCGGCGACGACGTGGTCGGCGAGAACCTCGCCCAGAACCTCGACTCGACCGAGGAAGGCGACACCGGCGGCGGGATCTTCTGATCCCGCGCGGAACTCCACGCGGCCGTCACTGACACCCCGGCCGCATCCGAACCGCCCGGGACGGTGCCCTCCCGGCCACCTGGTTACGATTCGTCCCCCACTTTTCGTCACTGCGCTGGCTCGAGACGATCACGTCGGTGAGATCCCGTAACGGCGTGGGAAGGAACTCAGTCCGTAGTTCCCGCTTGACGGGCCGCGGCGAGCCCTACGGGCTCAGCCGCTGCCGGTCCTGCAAGGCGTGGCTCTCTCCGTTCGGCACGCCTTGCTGGCTCCCAGGTTTGTCGCCTACGGCGACAAACGCTGGCGATCTCGCGGGAACACCGGAAAGACGTTCCGGGTCGCTCGCTTCGCTCGCTACCGGGCTGCGACTTCCGAGTTCCCGCTCGACTGACACCGGCGAGCCCTTACGGGCTCAGCCGCTGTCGGTCTCGCGGGAACAGTACCGCTTCGCGGATGTTGTCCAGGTCGAGCAGCGTCATGAGCAGGCGCTCGCCGCCGAGGCCGAAGCCGGAGTGGGGCGGCATGCCGTACTTGAACATCTTCGTGTAGTACTCGAACTGGTCGGGGTCCAGTCCCTGCTGCTCGAACCCTTCGATGAGGTGCTCGTGTCGGTGTTCGCGCTGACCACCCGAGACCAGTTCCATCCGCGGGTGCATCAGGTCGAAGCCCGTCGAGAGGTCGGGGTCGTCGTCGTGGTCCTGGATGTAGAACGGCTTGATCTCGCTCGGCCAGTCCGTGATGAAGTAGTGGGTGCCGACGTCCTCGCCGAGGGCCTTCTCGCCTTCCGTCGGGAGGTCGTCGCCCCAGACGAGCTGTTCGTCGAGTTCGCCCGTCGCGTTGATCCGTTCGATGGCCTCCTCGTAGGAGATGCGGGGGAACTCTTCCTCGGGCACCTCGAACGCGTCCTCGAGGCCGAGCGCCTCGAGTTCCTCGCTGCAGTTCTCGTCGACTGCTTCGTAGGCCGCGCGGACGATCCCTTCGGCGACGTCCATCGCGTCCTGCTCGTCACAGAACGCGCCCTCGAAGTCGATCGAGGTCGCCTCGTTCAAGTGTCGGGGCGTGTTGTGTTCCTCGGCACGGAAGATGGGGCCGATCTCGAAGACGCGCTCGACGTTCGAACCGGCGATCAGCTGCTTGAACAGCTGGGGCGACTGGTTCATGAAGGCCTCTTCGCCGAAGTAGGTGATCGGGAACAGTTCCGTGCCGCCCTCGGTACCGGTGGCGACGATCTTCGGCGTGTTGATCTCGGTGCAGTCGAACGCGCGGAACTGCTCGCGAACCGCACGCAGGACCTCCGCGCGGATCTCGAAGATCGCCTGGACCGCCTCCTTGCGCAGGTCGAGCGTTCGGTTGTCCAGCCGCGTCGAGAGGTCCGCGTCGACCTTCCCGGAGGGGTCCAGCGGCAGTTCCGGATCGGCCGGGGCGACGACCTCGAGGTCCTCGGGAACGACCTCGACGCCCGTGGGGGCACGCGGCTCCTCCTCGACCGCACCGGAGACCGTCACGACGCTCTCGCGGGCGACGTCGAGACCGGTCTCGACGAGGTCGTCGTCCATCTCGTCTTTCTCGAACTTGATCTGGATCTTGCCGGACGTATCACGGAGAATCAGGAAGGCGATACCGCCGAGGTCACGGATCTCGTGGACCCAGCCGGCGACCGTTACCTCGTCGCCGGGTTCGGCGTCGGCAGTGTAGGTTCTATCCTGCATACCACCCGATTCACGCAGGCGAAACTTAAGCGCAACCGTTCGGGGCCGTCGGCGCTGCCCGCTCAGTACGGGGTTACCTCGGCCTGCGTTCGCCGAAACTCCGCGACGTTTCGCGTGAGAACCGGTTTGTTCGCTTCGATCGCTGTCGCCGCGATCATCGCGTCGACTGCCCCGATGGTCCTTCCCTCCTGCTGGAGACGGCGTTGTTCCGTGATCGCTCGCCTCGCTTCTGCGAATCCGTACGGTAAGACGTCGATACGTTCGATAATCGACTCGAATCGATCACGACGAGATTCGGGAAGGCCACGACCGATTTCCGTGGAGGTGAGGGACGACACCGACGCGTCGTGCCAGTCGAATTCGTCGAGTTTCGCGATTGCCCCTGGATCTTCCTCGAAGAGGTCGATGAGAAAGCAGCTATCGATCAACACCATCGGTAGACTCGTGGTCGGTATCGCGGGCGTCGAACCGATCGTTCATCTCGGCGCGAAACGCCTTCGATTCCCGTCGTACGTCGGAAATTTCTCTCTCGTCGAGCAAGCCGACCAGTTCACGGAACGGGTTCTCCTCGTCGACGAGCAGCCGATCGACGACGTCGCTGAAGCTTTCGTCGTCCCGTTTCGCCCGCTCGAGCCGACGATACGTTTCCTCGCGGAGACTGATCGTCTTGCTACTCATCTGTGTCGCTGTGTTTCTCGTTCTGTGCTCATATGTGTTCTGCGTCCGCCGGAAGCGGAGCCGGGAACGACGCCGCCGTCGGACCTGCGCGTTTTTGCCGTTCGACGCCGACGTTCGCGTATGGACGATCTCGAGTCACTCGCCGCCGAGATCGATCGGTCGGCGACGGTCGTGGCGTTCACGGGTGCCGGCATCTCCGCGCCGTCGGGCGTGCCGACGTTCCGCGGCGACGACGGCGTCTGGGACCGCTTCGAGGAGGGCCAGTTCACCTACGGCCGGTTCCGGAGCGACCCCGAGGGGTTCTGGGCGGATCGCGTCGAACTCCAGCGCGAGCTGTTCGACGGGGAGTACGAACCCAACGCCGCCCACGAGGCGCTGGCGGAACTCGGTCGCGACGGCTACCTCGAGGCGATCCTCACCCAGAACACGGACGGCCTTCACGGGGACGCGGTCGACGCCATCGTCGGTGACCAGTCGGACGCCGATCGGTCGAACGACGGCACCGACGGCGACGGGGGCGACGGGCCGACCGTGCTCGAGTTACACGGCAACTCCCAGCGGGTTCGCTGCGTCGACTGCAGGCGACGTCGGGACGGGGACCCGATTTTCGAGCGCGCCGCCGACGGCGAACTGCCGCCGACCTGCGAGTGTGGCGGCGTCTACAAACCCGACGTCGTCCTCTTCGGCGAGCAACTCCCGGGCGCGGTCATCCAGCGGGCGCGCTCGCTCGCCCGCGAGAGCGATGTGTTCCTCGCGATCGGCTCCTCGCTGGTCGTCGAACCGGCGGCCTCCCTCCCGCGGCTGGCGTCGTCCGCCGGGGCGACCGTCGCCGTCGTCAATCTCGAGGAGACGCCCTGCGACTCCATCGCGGACGTCGTCCGACGGGGGGACGTTACCGAGGTGCTCCCGCGGCTACAGGAACTCGTCGATCGTCAGTAACGGACGGGTGCCGGTCGAAAACACGCCGATCGTCGCGCGGTCGGTACCTGCTGGTAGCTAGGCGGACTCGGTGTGGGAGGTGTCATCGGCCGGATCCAGGAGATCCCGGACGACGACGGCCTCGCAGATCGCCGGCGGCGTCGGTCTCCCGACCGAGTCGCTGGTGTCGATCGTGTGACCGGTTTCGACGAAGTGCTCGAGCGCCAGCCGTGACGGGTCCCGCTCGCTCGTAGTGGCGTCCGCGAACCAGTCGCAGTGCAGGCAGTACTTCATTCGGTCTTCGGCTCGCCTGCCGTCCGCTGGGGTTCGATCTCGATCGAGCCGTCGCTCGCGACGGCGACTCGCTTGTCCTCGTACTCGAAGGTGACTTGGCCGGACCGTTTCCCGGTCGTTGACGTCGATTCGAAGAGGGCATCCAGCGCCGTCGGATCGATGCTGCTGTACAGCGGTGGCGAGAGGTCCATCGGGTCGACGTCGTCGTATGCTGCGATCTCCTGGACGACCCGTACCGAGAGAGGCTCCTCGTCCGAGGGGCTGGAGGGTGCTCGGGGTGCCATCACTCGTACGAAGCCGTCACCCCGTATAAGACCGGTGGTACGCCTATCGTGGATTCGCCAGCAAGAAATATCGTTTCGGTGAATGTTGTACGAACGAAAGTCGCGACCTGGGTGGGCGATAGCGGCGGTAGCGGAGCGACCCGAGACACCGACTCTCGGGTGCTCGAGCGCGTCAGTCGGAAACGAGGTGCTTTTCGACCAGACGGGCCTGTCCCCGACGGATGCGTTCGCTGACCGCCTGGTTCGAGATGTCCAGCGCCTCGGCGATGGCGGTGAGCGTCGTCTCGCGTGGGACGTCGAAAAAGCCGTGTTCGTACGCGAGCAACAGCGCTTCCCGCTGGGAGTCGGTGAGGCCGCCGGCGTCGGTACGGACGTCCTCGCCGTTCGCCAGTCGGTGTAGTTCGAGGTCGACCCCGCGGGCCTCGAGGAAGCCGTGGTACTCCGAGAAGGCGTCGCGGTCGGGAAACCGCATCGACAGTTCCCACCGCCCGTCGGTGCCGTGACACTCGAGCAGTTCGCCGCCGACGGAGACCCACCGGCTGTAGGCGTCGATGGCACCCCCGTCGGCCCCGATGACCCGGTACAGCGCCACCTCGTCGGACCGCGAGAGACGCTGGAACTCGTCGACCGTTCCGTCCTCCTCGAGCGTCGTCTCGAGGCGGGAGAAGTCACCACAGGTGGCCCAGCAGAACGCGATCGGCCGCGACGGATCGAGCGCGTACTGACGCTCGAGGTCGATAGTGAGCGACGGCATCGCCTGGAGCGTCTGCCCGAGGACGAGGTCGGGCGATGCCGCGTCGAACTCCGCGAGGAGACTCATGGTTGGTGGTCCCGAGTGAAGACGCAAAACCGTTAAGGCCAAATCGGATATTTTGGCCCGTCTTGGCCTAAGTACAACCTGATTCGGCGGGATAGTATGGCGGGTCGAATCGATCGACCCGTTCGTGCTCGACCCGGAGCGCGCTCACACGCCCTGGCTCATCAGGTGGCTGCGCAACACGTCGGCTTCCTTGTTCCCCGCACCGGTGTTGAGGATGACGACGGTTTCGTCGCCGTCGAACTCCCCGCGCTCGGCGAGTTCCCACGCACCGCTCGCTGCCGCCGCGGAACTGGGAACCATCTCGAGGCCCTCGCGTTTGGCGACCTGGACGCCCGCCTCGAGGATGTCCGGGTCGTCGGTCGCCACCGCACCGCCGTCGGTCTCGCGGAGCGCCTCGAGGATCCACGGGCTCGCGCCGGGATCGGGAATCTCGAGGCCGCCACAGATCGTGTCGGGGTGTTCGACCGGTTCGTGTTCCGCTCGCCCCTCCTCGAAGGCCTCGACGATCGGCGCACAGCCCGAGGCCTGGGCGGCGTACAGGGCCGGCAACTCGTCGATCAGGCCGAGGTCGCGAAACTCCCGGGCGGCCTTGTACATGCCGATGAGGCCGACGCCGCCGCCGGTGGGGTACGTGATGACGTCGGGCGTCTCCCAGTCGAGTTGTTCGACGATCTCGTAAAGCATCGTCTTCTTGCCCTCGTGGCGGTAGGGCGTGACGAACGTCTGCAGCGGATACCAGTCGTCGTGTTCCGCGAGCCCCTCCTCGAAGGCGGCTCCGGCGTCGCCGATCCGGCCCCCGACGACGGTCATGTCGCCGCCGTGGACGTTGACCATCGCCTTGTTCGTAAAGCCCGACCGGGATGGGAGGTAGACGTGTGACTCGAGACCCGCGCGGCCGGCGTAGGCTGCCGCTGCCTGCCCGGCGTTGCCCGCCGAGGCGAGGGCGACCTCGCTCGCGCCGTGCTGGGTCGCGGCCGTCACGGCGACGGTCTGGCCGCGATCCTTGAAAGTGCCTGTCGGGTTGCGCCCCTCGTCTTTGATCAGGACGCGCCCGACGCCGAACTCGTCGGCGAGGCTGGGACACTCGACCAGCGGCGTCGCTCCTTCGTCCATCGTGACGGCCGCCTCGCGGGCGAACGGCAGCAGTTCCTCGTAGCGCCACATCGAGTCGAACGGCCGTGACGCGAGGGTCTCGCGATCCAGGTCGATCGCGTCGTACTCGTACTGCGGATCGAGGATGCCGTCGCAGTCCGGACAGCGATGCGTCGCGTCGGCGGCGTCGAACGTCGCCCCGCAGTCGACGCACTCGAGGCCGACGAAGGCCTGTGTCGTCTCCATATCCGACTGTTCGCGGCCCGGGACTAATGGCTGTCCATCGGGCGTCGGCGGGGTGAGTCAGCGACGACCGACGGGGAGAGGCGACTCGACCGAACGGCTCACGGATCGTCGTCGAAACGTTGCGAGAAACGAGACAGAAGTCTCGATCGGAGAATCAGTTGTCGCCGGCTTTCGACTGCCACTCGTAGTCGCGGCGTTTGGACGATTTGCCGAAACCACACGACGAGCAGACTTTCTTCTTCACGTGGTAGGACTTCTCACCGCAGCGACGACACTTGACGTGGGTCGTCGTGTTCTTCTTTCCTTGGCTCGGGGTTCCTGCACCAGTCATGGAGTGATCGAAACGACGTTATCGCCGCGTATAATGGTTGTGTCTTCGATCGGCTCCTCAGTCGATTCCGCTTCCTCGGGCCGTTCGGACTCCGGAACGGGCGCTTCGGAGGGAATCGTCGCGTCCTCGAGAACGAGGTTCATGTGCTGGTCGTAGCCCGTGAGTTCACCGACGTACTCGTCGCCGCTTTTGAGCCGTACGGTGACGCGTTCGCCAAGCGACGCCTCGAGGACGTCCAGCGGTCGTCCACTCATACGAAAGACCGCAGGTGATGGACACTTAATCGTACCGGTCCTGCCCCCGCCGAGGACGGCTGCGACGTGTGGTACGGTGACCATACGGGGTGTCCGACGACGTTCGCGAGGCTCGCAAGCCGTGGGGCTTTGGCCGGCGGTGGCCAACCGCCGGTGACCATGAGGGGGACTCGAGACGACCGAACCGAGCCGGATCGGAGTCGGCGACGAGCGATCAGGTTGTCGGGACTGGCCGCAACTGGCTCGCTCGTCGCGCTCGCCGGGTGCGGCGACGAAGGGCCGGGCGAGGAGACACCCCAGGACGGCGAGAACGAACCGGAGTCCGACCAGGTCGAGGAGGAGCCCGCCCAGCCCGAAAACGAGGACGAAACCGACGAACCCGGTGAAGGGACCGACGAGGAGGGCGAGCGGCCCGGCGGCGAGGAGGAAGACGAGGGCTGATCGCGTCCCGCGACGGCGGTCCGTATCAGCCGCGGCGAGTCGGCCAAACGGCTAAGTGGCCGGTCGCCGACCACCTACGTATGGGCGATAAGAAGTTCACGTTCATCGAGTTGCATCTCGACGGTGACCACCAGTTCGGCCCCCGAACGATCGGCGATGCGCTCCCCATCGGCGGGGGAGCCGACCTCGAGGTCGACGAGGAGTACGAGGACCTCGAGGAGGAAGAGGGTGAGGACGGCTCCGGTCCGGGTAAGGCCATCGGTGCGGTCGTCGCGCTGGCGGTGCTCGTCGCTATCGGCGTCGCCGTCAGGAAGTACCGCGGCGACGACGAGGAGGAACTGGAGCCCGAGGAAGAACCGGACGTCATCGTCAACTGACACGGTCTGCGGTACGTCAGTCCCATTCCGGAACGCCGTTCTCGAGTGGGCACGAGCGGCCGAACGCTTTTGCGCTCCGCCTCCGTACCCCTGTTGTGAACCTCTATCGTAGCGCCCGGGCCGTTGCCGGGGCGTCCGGTTCCGACGCGATCGACTGGGGGTCGGCCGCCGAAGCCGCGAAGGCCGCGACCGACCCCGGCTCGCTCGCGCTCGAGCCCGGCGAACGCGAGGCCTACGCCCGCGACGTTCGGGACGCGCGAGCCGCAGTACGGACCGTTTCGGGCGTCGAGTTCGACGTCCCCGAGACGGTCGAGATCCAGAACCGCCACCACTGGATCGACGCCAACGTCTCTACGTTCGAACGCGTCATGGGCGCACTCGAGCCCCACACCGACGACTTTCCCGGCGTCGCCCGGACGATCAACACCGGGACGATGACCGTGTTGCTGTCGTTTCTCGGCCGGAACGTCCTCGGGCAGTACGATCCGCTCCTGCTGGCGGAAGCACCCGACGAGGACCACGCGTTGTACTTCGTTCGGCCGAACATCGTGAACGCCGCCGAGACCCTCGAGGTCGAGTACGACCGGTTCCGTCGCTGGATCGCCTTCCACGAGGTGACCCACGCCGCCGAGTTCGGTGCCGCACCCTGGCTCTCGGACCACCTCGAGAACCGGATGGAACAGGGCATCGCCAATCTCTCGGACGGCCGTCTCGACCGGGATACGTTCCGCGAACTCGACGCGGCGATGACCGTCGTCGAGGGGTACGCCGAACTCCTGATGGATCACGCGTTCGACGAGGAGTACGAGGACCTCCGCCGGAAACTCGACGCCCGCCGCAAGGGGCGTGGCCCGATCCAGCGGCTGTTCCGCCGCCTGCTCGGCCTCGGACTGAAACGCCGGCAGTACGAGCGCGGCAAGGACTTCTTCGAACGCGTCGTCACAGCCCGCGACCTCGAGGCTGCGAGCGTCGTCTGGCAGGGTCCCGAGTACCTGCCGACCCACGAGGAACTCGACGCGCCCGACCTGTGGCTTCAGCGGATCGATCCCTAGCATTCGATGCTATCGTGGACTTGAGGACTGAATTGCCCGTTCGAACGGAGGCTGTCGAGACGAAGCGTCCTGCTATCGTGGACACGAGGAGTAGCCACGCCCTCCCCAACCGATTCGCTCCCGTTGGTCGCTCATCCCTCGCACGGTGTCGGTCGAGCGGCCTCCCTTTCGGTCGGCCGCTCGACAGCGCGCGCCACTGCACGTAGTTGGCCAGGTGCGGAACGGTGTCTCGACTCGTACCGGATGCCGGATAACGACGTCGCAGTCCCAGCTACAGCCAGCTGATTGCTGCCGTCGGGTGGTCACGCGGTAGGCGGCTTCGATTCCCGCGTGTCAGCGTCGCCGTCGACTCGAGGGCTCGAGTTCGCGCATCGTTCGGCGGAGATACCAGAGCAACACGACGCCGAAGCCGACGCTGCCGAGGATCACGGCGGCAGCGATCGTCAGCGAGGCACCGCCCTGCAGGGCCATCGTCGCGCCCGAGACCCCGACCAGCAGGACGAACCCGATGCCGAGGCGTGTCAGGCCGCGGTCGTCGACCCTCCCCGAGCCGGGATCGCGCCCGCGACTCATAGCTCGTCCGCCGTGCTGACGTGCATGGTCGCGAACTGCCAGTCCGGCGCGTTTCCTTCGCCGTCGGCGTCCGCGCTCGGCACCAGCGTCCCGCTCCAGCGGGTGTCGAATCGCATGCGGTCGCCGGTATCGGTGTCGGTCCAGGCCATCGTCACCTCGTCGGCGAACGTCGCGAACCCCTCGCGCTCGTCGACGACCAGTCGCTCGCTCTCGACCGACCACTCGTCAGTCGTCGCCGTCTGTTCGCGGAGCGCGTCGGCCACCGCCTCGGTGCCGAACAGGGCCTCGCTGATGCCGAACTTGACCGTGGTCTCGCCGTCGCGGAAGTACGGGACGAGGGGGTCGCCGGCCCGCAGCGCGTCGTAGTAGTCGCGGACGACGTCCGCGGCGCTCGTAGTCATGGCTAGTCCGTCGCAAGCCGCGTTCAAAGGCCCATCGGACGCGACCGCAGGGCCCCTCGCCCCGTTGGTCGCTCCCGAAGCCAATTACATGAAGCCGCGGTCGACCTCGTCGGTCTCGATGAGGTCCTCGAGTTCGGCGTTCAGCAGTTCGTCGGCCTCTTCGAACTGCTCGTTTAGCCCCTCGAGTTCGTCCGGCCGGTCGTACTGGTCGTACTCCATCGGACCGAACGCGGGGCTCTCTAAGGCCTCCATGACGTCGTCGAACAGGTCCTGTGGCCGCGTCGGCGCGTCGGCGTGGGTCTCGAGCACCGTCTCGAGGCGGTTGGAGACCGTCTCGGCTTCCTCTTCGTCCTCCGGCGGCGACTGGACGGCGAAGCGGCCGCCGGCGTCGTCCTCGGGGAGGAACGAACCGATCTCGTCGTCTAAGTTGCGCGCGACCTGGGTGCCGACGCCGCGGACCTCGAAGGGGTTTTTCGCGTACGTCTTGAGGAAGAAGACGCCCGCAGCTGGATGCGCGAGGTACATGTCCTCACCGACGCCGCCCGCACGGTCGCCGGCGACTGCACGCCAGCCCTCGGGATCGACGTCCCGCTCGGTGACGTCCTCGAGAATGTCCTGCCACTCGCGAATCCGCATACGTGAGGGTTGCGACGCCGAGGGAATGAACGTATCGGTTGCCACGAAATCCGTTCCCCTCGAGACGTCGGCGGCCCTGAACGCGCCCGCTCGTCGCCGGCGACCGACCGGCGAACCAAAAGGGATACGTCGACTCCCACGAAGGGATCGTAACCACGTCTTTCCATGTCCGTCCGCTCATCGCCGTCGCTCGTCGAACTGTTTCGCGCCGCACCAGCGAAGAGTTTCCTGCTCGCGGTCGGGCCGCTGGCGCTCGCGCTCGGACAACTCGCCAACAGCCTCGTCAACGGCCTCTCGCCGCTCATCGCGGTCGGTTTCGCCGGGGTAATGATCGCCTTTGCCGTCGTCGCGACGCGACATCACGCCGCCGAGTACCGCCTTCGTCGACTCGAGTCGAGCCTCGAGTCCGATTCCCGGGCGGGAACGGCGGAAGCGAGCGATTGACGCCACCCGACGGGACTGAAACCGACGCGCGGACCTACGCGCTGGCTTCGGGTTCGGTCGCGACTGCTCTTGCTTCCCGCGCTTCGTACGCGTTGTAGCCGGCGAGTGCGGCGATCAGGAACCCGGAGCCGACGGTGCTCCAGAACGGGCTGTCCGCCAGTCCCGCGCCGGCCGGCATCCCCAGTAACGCGGCGCTGACGATCAGCCAGATACCGAGTACGGCCACGAGCGACGCGACTCCGACGCTCAGCGGGACGTCGTTGGAGAGCCGATAGAGGTTGTAGCCGGCGGCCAGGACGACGACGGCTCCGACGAGGACGTTGTTCCACAGCGCGATCTCGCCGGTGTCGAACAGGAGGACAGAGAGTGCGACCCAGGCCCCGAGGACGGCGACGACGGCGCTGACGACCGAGGTCTTGCGCCGGCGTTCCTCGGTGACGATCTGGGTCGACTCGTCGCGGGGGTCTCGGCCCCGGTCGCGGTCCCCGACGCCGGTGCCGGAGTCGACGGCGGTCCCGGTCTCCTCGCCCGGGTTCTTCGCCTCCGGGGCGGGGTCCGGTTCGCGGTCGTCCCGGTTCGAATCACTCATGCGTCTCGTCGGTTCGACGGGCCGGGCAAAAGCGCCCGTGACCGTTTCGAGCGACGACGGAACCGTCGTGCCAGTAACGCGCGATTACCACGCGACGGTCTCGAGGCGGCCACTCAGTTGCCGGAGTCACGGTTGTCGAGGCGTCCCAACGACGGCCGACCGGGACCGATAGCGTTTTTGATCGGTCGACCGTGACGGACAGGCGTGAACGTTCGGGGAACCGTCGCGGGCGACGTCGAGGTACGGACCGTCTCGACGAGCTACGGCGACACCGACCTCGCGGAGGTCCCGCTGCGACTCGAGCGGATCGAGACCGACGCCGACGACCCGGACGGCCCCGTTCCCGACGGGGGCGTCGCGAGCGAGTCGACGACCGTTGACGGCGAGGTGACGACGGTCACCTGCTGGGACAAGTGGGTCGAGTCCGCCGAGTTGCTCGAGCCCGGGATGGAACTGCTGGTCACGAACGTCGAGGAAGACGAGTACCAGGGCGAGACCCAGTATGCGACGACGGGCGACTCCTACGTCGTCGTCGAGCCCTCGTTCCTCGTCAACGTGACGTCGATCCGCAACTGGGTGGAGTGTCCGCGGTTGTACTACCTGAACAAGCTGTCGGGAATCCCGCTGAACTACCCCGTCGTCAAGGGGACCATCGTCCACGAGGTCTTCGGCGATCTGCTCCGGGGTCGCGACCTCGAGGAGTCGATCGAGGCCCGCGTCGAGGAACGGGGCCTCCAGTTGGGCCTGCTGGGCGAGAGCGCCGACGCCGTTGCCGAGGACGTTCGCGAAAACGCCTCGGCGATCGAGGGCTGGCTCGAGCAGGGCCGCCTCACGGAGGAAGATAGCTGGCGCTCCGAGCAGTTGCTCATCAGCGAGACGTTCGGCATCCGCGGCCGCGCGGACGCCATCCGACGGGGCGCGCCGGTCGAACTCAAGACGGGCAAGAACCTCAAGAAGGAACCCCGCTTCAAGGACAAGGTCCAGGCCGCCTGCTACGCCCTGATGCTCGAGGAACACGGCGACCCGGTGGACACCGGGACCCTCCTCTACACCAAGAATTCGGCGCTCGACCGCAACGAGGAGACCGGCGACCTCACGCCCGCGAAGGACTTCTCGATGGGCGACGGCCTCCTGAAGTTCGTCGTCCGCCTGCGCAACGAGATCGCGGCGATGGAGATCGAGGGCGACGTGCCGACGGGGTACGAGGGCGACGCGAAGTGCGAGTACTGCTTCGAGCAGGACACCTGCATGGTCGTCTCGGGACGGCTCGACCAGGAGTCGAAGGCGGGACAGATCGGGACGCCGCTACCCGAGGAGGAACGCGACTACTTCCAGCGCACCTATCGGGCCATCGAGCAAGAACGCCGCGAGGTCCACCGCGAGTACGCCAAACTCTGGGAACAGGACGCCCAGGAACGGGCCGACGACGACCGCGCGCTGATCGACCTCGAGTTCGAGGAGATGCGCGAACTCTCGGAGGGACGCTGGGAACTCCGCGCGCGTCGCGCCGGGGGCGCGACCTCGAAGCTCCGGGAGGGCGACCTCGTCCTCGCGAGCGACGGCCACCCGGTTCGCGGAAACGCCGAACTCGCCCGGATCGAACGGCTGGGAAGCGCGGAGCCACGCTCCGCGGATAGTCGAGCGGTGGAGCCGCGAGACGATGATATCGTCCTCACCGCGGACGAACCGGTCGAGGTCACCAGGCTCGACGTCTACCCCTCGGAACTGACGACCGACCGGCTGCTCGCGGCGCTGCACGACTTCCTCCTGAAGGGCGACGAGCGACGGAAGGACGTGCTGTTCGGACGGACCGAACCCGAGTTCGACCTCCCCGACGAGACGTTCATCGACAACAACGACGCGCAGAACGAGGCCGTCCGGAAAGCCGTTGGTGCGGAGGACCTCGCGCTGATCCACGGTCCGCCGGGAACCGGGAAAACGTACACCATCGCCCGCGCCATCCGCGCGATGGTCGAACGCGGCGAACGCGTCCTGCTGTCGGCCTTCACCAACCGGGCCGTCGACAACGCCCTCGAGGCGCTGCTCGAGCAGTGCGAGGCCGACGACGCGCTCGAGCGGGACCGGATCGTCCGCGTCGGCTCCGAGAGCGGCGTCCGCGCGGACATGGAGCCGTACCGCCTCGAGCGGGCCGGCGACCCCACGGCGCGACTCGCGGAACTCGAGGACGCACAGGTCGTGGCGGCGACGACTGCGACCTGTGGCTCGCGGGTGATGAAAGAGCAATCGTTCGATGCGGCGGTCGTCGACGAGGCCGCACAGCTGACCGAACCCGGGACGTTCGCGGCGGTCAACCTCGCCGAGCGGTTCGTGCTGGTCGGCGATCACGAACAGCTGCCGCCGGTCGTCCGCTCCGAGGGCGGAGACCAGCGGGACCCGGAACACGCGAGCGGCGACGAGCCGCGAGCGGTGGACCTCACCGAGTCGCTGTTCGAACGCCTGGTCGAGCAGTACCCCGACGCGGGGATCATGCTGGATCGACAGTACCGGATGAACCAGCGGATCCAGTACTTCTCCTCCCAGGAGTTCTACGACGGCGAACTGCGGCCCGCCGAACCCGCGGTCGCCGGACGAACGCTCGCGGACCTCGAGGGGGTCTCGCTCGAGGCGCTCCCCGAGTCGTTGCGCGACCCCGTCACGTTCGTCGACGTCGAGGGAGACGACGGCCGGTACACCGACAGCGAGGAGGCCGCCCGGATCGCCGACCTGATCGAGACCTACGCCGCGGCGGGCCTCGAGTACGACGACATCGGCGTCATCGCGCCGTTCCGCGCGCAGGTCTCGACGATCTCGAGCCGCGTCCCCGACGCCGTCGCCGTCGACACCGTCGACCGGTTCCAGGGCTCGAGCCAGGAGGTGATCGTCGTCTCGTTCACCGCGACGGGGTCGCTCGGGGGGCCGATCTTCGAGGACTACCGCCGGATCAACGTCGCGCTCACGCGGCCAAAACGGGCGCTGGTGCTGGTCGGCGACTCGCGGGCGCTCGCCTCGGATCCGGTCTACGAACGGATGCTCGAGTGGGCGCGGCGGTAGCGTCGACCGGCGTCCGGCCCCTCGAGCGCGAGACCGGTGGAACGTATGCCTCCACTCACTCGGCCCAGTTCTCGTAGATCTCCGTCGCGTAGGACTCCACCACCTCCACGTCGCCGTCGGTTTCGTCGGTGTGAATGAGCGTTACCATCACCTCGCCGTCCCGGAAGCTGAGTTCGACCTCGCCGGGCGATCCTTCCTCCGGGGGGTGTTCGTAGGCCCCGGTCTGGTCGGCGACGTCGAGGTCGCTCGAGTCCGCCGGATACCAGTACTCGAACTCCGCTCTGGCTTCGTCTTCGGAGGGGAAGATCACGACCACGACCTGGAGCCGCTCGGTCTCGCCGCGGGTCAGTTCCCGGAATCCGTAATCGGCGTCGATCTGGCGGTCGACCTGCGTCCAGCCGTCGTCCTCGAAGTCGGCGGCTTGCAGGATCGCCTCGATGTCGACGTCCTCGTTCTCGTCCGAATCGTCGTCCGCTTCGGTGTTCTCGGAGTCGTCTTCAGCGCCCGTTTCGCCGTTCGCTGGTGCGCTATCGTCGTTTTCGTCATCCGTACCGTCGTCGTTCGATGGGTCGTCGTCATCGTTCGATGGAGTGTCCTCGTTCGATCCGGACGTACACCCGGCGATACCGCTCGTCGTGGTGGCCCCCACCAGGGCAATCAGTTCACGTCGCTTCATTGCGGCTAGCGCTCACACCCGAGTTCGTTCAACCTTTCGCTCCGGGGCCTACGCCGAATCCTCCCAGAGAGGGTAGAGTTCGTCCCGGACCGGTTCCGTGATCGTCTCCCCGTCAACCTCGAGCGCGGGATCGCCTTCGCGAACGCGGCCGATCTCGGTCGCCTCGACGCCCGCGTCGGCCAGCGCAGCGAGCGCGTCGGCACAGTCTGCGTCCGGCACCGCGGCGAGCAACGCACCGGAGCCGAAGATCCGCAGGGGATCGACGCCGGCGGCCGCACAGAGCGTCTCCGTCTCCGGTCGGATCGGTACCGCCTCGCGGTCGACCTCGAGGCGGACGTCCGAGGCACGGGCGAGTTCGAGCAGTCCGGCGGCGACGCCGCCCTCCGTCGGATCGTGCATCGCGGTCGCGTACTCGCGGACGGCCCGGGCGTCGGGGACGACGCTGATCTCCTCGAGAAAGCCCGCGGCGCGCTCGCAGGTCTCCGCGTCGACCCCGAGTTCGTCGCCGAAGTCGGCCGCGAGAATGGCCGTCCCCTCGACGGCGGCGGCCTTCGTCAGGAGGACGCGATCGCCGGGTTCGGCCCCGCCCGTTGGGACGAACCGGTCGGAGATCCCCATCGCTGTCAGCGTCACCAGCGGCCGCTCGAGCGCGTCGACGTACTCCGAGTGGCCGCCGACGATAGTCGCGCCGACCTCCCGGGCGGCGGCGTCCAGGTCGTCGGTGATCGTCCCGATCGACGTCTCCTCGTCGGGAAGCATGACGACGGCCGTCAGCCACCGCGGGTCCGCGCCGGAGGCGGCGACGTCGTTGCAGGCGACGTGGACGCCGAGCGTGCCGACGGCCGACGCCGCCAGAGAGATGGGGTCGGTGCTGACGACGAGTCGTCCCTCGGGCGGGTCGATCACGGCCGCGTCCTCGCCGTCGGCCGGCCCCTGCACGACCGCGTCGTCGGGCGCTCCCGTTCGGTCGAAGACGTGCTCGAGCAACTCCCCGGGCGGAACCTTCCCTGGCATACGGTGAACTCGTACCGTCTCCGGGTTGTAGCTGTCGACAGCGAGCCGTGATCGGGGATCCGCGGGCGTCGAAAACGGAGTCGGGTCAGTCCTCCCGCAGTTCTTTGACCGTCTCGATGTTCCAGGCGAAGCCGCGCCCGTCCTCGGTGGGCGTCTCGAGCGCGAAGGGCAGGTAACGCAGGTCGGGGTGGTTGACGATCGCTTTCATGCCGTCCTCACCGATGTAGCCCTCGCCGATGTGGGCGTGTTCGTCCTTGTGCGTGCCCACGTCGTGTTTCGAGTCGTTGAGGTGGATGTACTCGAGGTACTCGAGGCCGACCTCGTCGTCGAACCGCTGGACGGTCTCGTCGACCGCCTCGGGCGTCGTCAGGTCGTTGCCCGCGACGAGCGTGTGCGCGGTGTCGATGCAGATGCCGATGTCGGTCTCGGTGCGTTCGATGATGCCCGCGAGGTGTTCGAACTCGCCACCGAGCTTCGTGCCGCTTCCCGCGTCGGACTCGATGAGGATCGTAACGTCCTCGGGGACGTCGAGGTCGTCGATGACGTTCGCGGCGTTGTCCAGTCCCTGCTCGACGCCCGCGCCCGTGTGTGCACCGAGATGGACGTTGACGTAGGGAATGCCCAGTTTGTCGGCGGCGTCGAGTTCCGCCTGCATGCTCTCCTTGGACTTGCGCCGGAGGTCCTCCTTCGGCGTACAGAGATTCACGAGGTACGCCGAGTGGATCACCCAGGGACCCTCGAGTTTCTCCTCGGTCTCCTCCTGGAACCCCTCGGCGGCCTCGTCGCTGATCTCGGGCTGGGCCCAGACCTGCGGCGAGGTGGTGAAGATCTGCCCGCAGTTACCGCCGAACGCACGCTGGCGGTGGACCGCGTTGCGGATGTCGTCGTACGGCGGTGTTTCGTCGTCGGAGGAAACGCGTGAGCCGGAGATGGATACGTGTGCACCGATCTTCATGGCCATCCGTCAGTACCAGTTCCTGATAGAGATACTGGTTTCGGAAGATCGTTCCCGATCGGTGACGGACACTGACTGGTATCCAGACGCTCGTTCGGGCGGAACATATCGAACAGTATACTTATATTGTGCCTACATCCAGTAGACGCTACTAATGTCAGACAGTCGATCCAGCGACAAAACGTTCTTTCTGGGCGTCGTCTCGCTGCTCGTGGCGTGTATCGTACTCGTACCGTCCTATCTCGTGATGATCGGTGGCGTTGCAAGTACGATCGCCGGCTGGATTCCGCAGCCGAGTCTGGGAACACTCGTCCTCGCGTTTCAGCTCTATCTGGTGGCATCGATCTGTCTGCTCCCCATTACGGTGGATCTCTCGCTCGAGGGACTTCCGTCAGTTCGGGACGTAGTGGTTTCCGCCGGTATCGTCGCGGTCGTCGTCGTACCGTTGTTGTACCTCCTGGTTCACGCGGCGGTCAGCGTCTGGACCGCTCTTCCCGATTCGTACGAAGCACAGGCGTCGTTCCTGTTCCTCCTCGCTAGCCTCATTGGACACGTCACGGCGAACTCCGACGATTGACCGGCTTGAGGTCGTGAAAACCGCCAACCGACCGGTTGTTGCGGTATTCACGTGTCGGACACGCTCGTCCGTGGATCGGATCCGGTCTCGAAGTGCTGTTCGGGTTCATACGGCCCTCTCTGCGCCGTTTCCGGTGTGGCTTCCCAGGTCCTGGACCGCGTTACGGATGTCGTCGCACGGCGGTGTTTCGTCGTCTGACGAGACGCGCGAGCCGGGGATGGATACGTGTCCGCCGACCTTCAGAGGCTCCCGTCAGTACCGGTTCACCTCTGTACGTCGGACCGTCGGCTCACTCCTCCGGGGCGTCGACAGCCAGCGACCGGCACTGCTCGAGTCGGGCCTCGAGCGGCGGATGGGTCCCGCGGAGGCCGCCGGTCCCGGGTCCGCTGTCGCCGAGCGTCGGCAGGACGTTGATCGCGTTCGTCGTTCGCGCGCTGGCGCGCAGATCCGTCGTCGGTCGTCGCGTTCGCCGATCGTGCAATGTCTCGAGCGCCGACGCGAGTGCGCCCGGGTTCCCGGTGGCCTCGACGGCGGCCCGATCCGCGGCGAGTTCCCGCCCGCGAGAGAAGACGCCGACGCCCACCAATCCGACCGACGTGAGCACCCAGCCGAGCGGATCGACCCGCCACTCGTCGTCGTTATCGTCGAGGAAGTCGGCTGCGAACAACGGCACGAGCAACCACGAGGTCAACTGGAGGTCGTCGTTCGCCAGGTGGCCGAACTCGTGGGCGAGGACGGCCTCACGTTCCTCGTTCGAGAGCGTCCGGACGAGTCCCTTCGAGACGACCACGACGGGCGACCCCGTCCGACGGATCGCCACGACGGGGTCCGTCGGCCGGTACGTCGTGTACGCGACCGGCGTCTCGGCCGGATGGAGTCGTATCGCCGGCTTCGAGACGTCGAACTGCGCGGCGAGTCGCGTCGCCGTCGCCTCGAGCGTCCGCGCCGTCTCGGAGTCGGTCGCAGCGACGGGAACGGTGGTCTCGAGGAGCCGTCGCCGTTCCAGCCGAATCGCGTGGGCGACGACGAAGGCAAAACACGGGAGGACGAGGACGGATCCCAGGCCGAGCGCCCACAGGACGTTCGATTCGGTCAGCGCCACCGGACCGACCTCGGTGACGACGACCAGCACAACCGCTGCGGCGAAGGCGACGACCGTATACGCGCTCCCGAGGAGCGCGAGACCGCTGACGCAGGCACCGAGGAGGGCTCGAACGAGCAGACCGACGGGGCTCGTGAGCCGCATATCGGATCGTCGCCGACGGCGGCGAAAAGCGGTTTGGTTTCTAACAAGTGCTCAGTGCTCGTCCGCCTCGAGCACTTCCCGGTCCCGAACCCAGGAGTCGGTACCGAACTTCCGCTCGGCTAGCTTCTCGGCGGCCTCGAGTTCGTCGTCGCGCCACTCGTCCTCGTCGGCGTCGCACCAGTCGCCGAGCGCGCTCGCCAGCGCGTCGACCGCCTCGTCACGGTCCATACCTGTCTGTTCGCGGATGCTCGTCACCCGATCGCTGAAGGCGTCGGCGTGCACTTCGGTCTCGAAGACCCCGACGTGGTGCTCGGGCTCGAGGTCGTAACTGATCGAGCCGTGCTGGATGACGACGTCGCGCTGGCGGTACTGGGCGTTCCCGCTGATCTTGCTCGGCTGGTCACCGTCCGCGGGCGCGACGACGTCGTGAGCGGGATTGATGTCCCGCAGGTAACACGAGGGCTGGTAGATCGAGGCCTGTTCGGCCGCCGCGAAGTCGGCGTCGACGCCCATTCGACGGAGTCCCTCGAGGATGGGCTCGCAGAACAGCGCGTAGCAGTCCATCAGATCGCCGGGGACCTCGTCGGCCGGCGCGACGATCGTGTAGGAGATGTCGGCGTACCGGTCGTGGTAGATCCCGCCGCCGCCGGTCTGGCGTCGGGTGACGTCGATTCCCTCGCGCTCGCCGTACTCCCAGTCGACCGTGTCGGCGTCCTGCCGATATCCCAGCGAGAGCGTGCTGGGCTCCCACGAGTAGACCCGTACCGTCCGGACGTCCTCCTCGAGGGCGGTTTCGGCGGCCACCTCCTCGAGGGCCATCTGCGTGGCCCCGTCGCGGGGCTCGTCCCGGACGAGTCGCCACTCCCGGTCGGCGAGTGCAGCCATAGGTCGGACCACGGGAGCGAGTCCCAAATCGATTCCGGTGCCGTCGACCGGGGCCGAGTCGCTCGAACACGGGTGGCTCAGTCGGTCCGGTCGGAGAACTCGCCCTCGAGGACGAGTCGCCGACGACGGGCGGCTCGCCATTCGGCGTATCCGTAGCACGCTAGCGCGATGATAGCGAGGACGCCGACCACGAACGCCCCGAACAACGCCGCGAACAGCGGTTCGGAGAGCGCTTCGAAAGGCTGGTGCGGAAGCTGATCGGCCGCCCGCTGCTGTGCGGGCGTGAGTCCGACGACGAACACGCGGTAGCCGAGATAGGCCGTCGTTCCCAGCCAGGCGAGCAGGCCGGCCCCCGCCAGAATCCGTCCCGCCGTTCGAACTGATCGCCTCATACTCGTCGAGCGATTCGACGAGGTTCCTATAGGCCTTCTCATCCACTCGCCGTTTCCCCGCTGGGGCAGGTTTGATATCGCGGGATGTGGTTTATCACGTGGCGTGTCCCGACGGTCACCCACTCGAATCACTCACGACGTTTTTACGTACTCGACGGCTATCGCTCCCTATGGTGCGGAACGTCGCCGGGTTACTCCCGGAACTCGAGGACGAGGACTTCTATCTCCTCTCCGGCGTCGAGCAGGGGATGCGCTTCTCGGAGTGGGTCCAGCGCGAGAAACTGCCACGCTTCGCCGGGCTGACCGAGGAGGAGGTCGACTACCGGCTCGAGCGCTGTCTGAAACGCGGGCTGATCGAGAAAAAGACCATCCAGTACGAAGGCTACACCCTCCAGTTCGAGGGCTACGACCTGCTGGCCCTGCGGGCGCTGGTCCAGCGCGACACGATCACCGAGTTCGGTTCTCCGCTGGGCGTCGGCAAGGAGAGCGACGTCTACGAGGTCCGGTCGTACAAGCCCCTCGCGCTGAAGTACCACCGCGAGGGGTACACGAACTTCCGGGAGGTCCACAAGGAACGCGATTACACCGCCGACAAGGAACACGTCTCCTGGATGTACACCGCGCGGAAGGCCGCCGAGCGCGAACACGACATTCTCGAGGAGCTGTATCCCGACGTGTCGGTCCCCCGGCCGATCGACCAGAATCGCCACGCCATCGTCATGGAGAAGATGGAGGGCGTCGAACTCTCGCGGGCGAAACTCGAGGACGACCAGGTGCTCGGCGTCCTCGAGTTGCTCCTCAGGGAGGTCGCGCGCGCGCACGAGATCGGATACGTTCACGCGGACATGAGCGAGTACAACGTCTTCGTCGGCGAGGACGGGGTGACGGTCTTCGACTGGCCCCAGGCGGTCCCGACCGAACACGACAACGCCGGCGAGTTCCTCCGGCGCGACGTCGAGAACCTGATCGGCTACTTCCGCCGGAAGTACCCCCAGCACGTTCCGGACGATCTCGACGAAGACGAGATCGCGAGTGCCATCGAAGACGAGACCTTCGAGACGGTGACGGCGTTGCTCGAGTGACGACTCTCGAGTCGACCGATTCGAACGCGATCGGTAGCCCCGTTACTCGGATCGGAGGGGTTCGGCTGTCTCTTCGCAATAGTTGAGCCGAATCGTGTACTTCTGGCTGCAGTAGCCGCTCAGACTGTAATCGTAACCGTCCCACGACGGGGAGAATCCCCTTCCGCCCCGCCATAAATCGCATTCCGATATATGAATTCGACACTGCTGGCCCCACGGATGCAACAGTTACATACGACGACTCAACCGCTGATGCCCCTCCGAACGACGGAACCTGCTCCGCTGGAATCCCCGGGAAGAACGAACCGATACCCGATCCCTGTCTCCCCACGCGAGACCGACTTAGGATCGAAGGACTGTCGGGATCGACGCGGCGATCAATTCTCGAGTTCTCGAAGCGCTCGCAACGTCGGATACGCGTCTTCGCGGATAACCCACGTGTCGTCGAACTCCAGTTCCGCCATCGCCTCGCGCGCGTTCTCTCCACACAACTCATCGGTCGATAGCCCGTTCGAGCCTGAACTCGCCGACCGATTGGCGTCCCAGTAACAACTGGTAACGTCAGCATCGTTGTAGCCGACGATGGCCCCGACGCGTCGGAGCCCCAGCATGCGGGCGATACTGACGAACACCCCACTCGCGTCGTCGACGACGCGACCGACCGCGAGCGAGCGTTCGAGTTCGGCGTCCGAGAAGTTCGAGCCGACGAGACCACCGACCCTTGTCGAACCGGATATTTCGCCGCTCGCACGGGTATTCCTCACGGTCGATCGTTTCGCGTTGCTCCCGGCGAGACCGCCGACCCGTTCGGAGCCAGTTGCGTCACCGCTCGCGCTCGCTCCGTCGATCTCGCTTTCCTCAGTTACCACGCCGACGAGACCCCCGACGTGATCGCCTACCGTTACCACGTCCCCCGTCGCCCGTACCGACGTCAGTCGGCCGTTCCGCACAGAACCGACCAGGCCGCCGACGTAGTCGCCCATGGTCGTCACGTCCCCGCTGGCAGTTACCATCCGGACGTGACCCTCGAGAACCGCACCGGCGAATCCGCCGACTTGATCGCCGCTTGCGGTCACGTCGCCGGTGGCCGACGAGCGCTCGATCGTCGTTCTGATCGATCCGCCGGCGAAACCACCGGCGGTACAGCCGTCGTCCGTGATAGCGCCCGAGGTATCTACCTCGTTACCGACTAGGCTGTCAGCGACGCCGTCGATCAGTTGCTCGCCCAGGGCCGATACCTCGACGTGGGCGTTCGATTGCGTGATCGTCGCTTCCTTCGCGCCACCGACGAACCCGCCGATGAGTTCCGCGGTCGACTCGATGTCTCCCTCGGCGGACGAGTCGGTGATCGTCCCGTCGGTGAGGCTCCCGACGAATCCTCCGGTGCGCTCGTCGCTCCCGACCACCGAGCAATCGGCCGTCGACCCCTCGATGGTGCTCTCTTTGGCCTTCCCGACGAACCCACCGGCGTGTTTTCCGTCGGCTTCGACCCGTCCTTCGGCCGTGGAGTCGGCAATCGTCCCCTCGATGTCCCACCCGACGAGACCGCCGGCGTAGCCGTCGGTCGCCGTCACGTCACCACTGGCTCGTGTCGATTCGATCGCGGAATCGCTATTCCGTCCTACCAGCCCACCGACGTACTCGTCACCGTCGACGGTACATTCGGCCTCGGAGTCGGCTACGCGGTCCGGGCTCAGCCCGCCACAGTAGCCGACGAGGCCACCGATCGCTTCGTCGCCGGAGACTGACCCCGACGACGAACAGTCGACGACGGACTCGGCGTTAGTGCCGACGATCCCGCCGACTTTCTCCGTTCCGGAGACGGAGACGTCGGACGAACAGTCGACGACCGCGCCCTCGTTGTGTCCGACGAGTCCCCCGATCACAGCGCCCCCGGAGACGGTTCCAGTTACCGTCGATCGTTGCACGGTACACTTCGAGTCGTTCCGTCCCAGCAGTCCACCGACGTTCTCCGTCCCGGAAACGTCGACATCGACGGTTACGTCCGTGATGAGCCCCCGATCGTCCGACTCCTCGAAGAGGCCAGCCGTCTCGCCGTTGCGTACTCGATCGGAGAGTTCGTCACCCTCCAGCAGGTCGTGAACGGAGCCGTGGGTCGTCCCGACGAGGCCACCGACGTTCTTCGACCCGGTGACCGATCCCGTCACAGACGCGTCGATAATCTTTCCGAGGTTCCGTCCGACGAGTCCGCCGACGAACTGATCGGCGGTCACGTCCGCGGCTGTCACGGTGACGTCCTCTATGACGCCTGCACTGGCACCGAACAATCCGACGGCGTCCTCGTCCTCCTGGTCGATGACCAATCCGGTGATCTCGTGTCCGGAACCGTCGAATGTCCCGAGGAACGGATCGTTCTGGCCACCGATCGGGTCGAATCCGCGTCCGTCAGTCCACTGCTGACAGCTGCTCGCGTCGATATCGTCCCCGAGTTCGTAGTTCGCGTCGAGATCCCCGCGTACCGCGTGGAGTTCTCGAGCGTCAGTGAGCACGTACGGATCGGTTCGGCTACCACTGCCGTCCAGTTGCTCGAGTAGCGCCGACGGATCATCCGGCCGATCAAAATCGCCGTACGACGCTCCTGTCTCCCCCCGCTGATTCGGATCGGTCATAACACCACATGTAATCTCTGAAATGCATAGTCATTTTGTATTTCTGTAACGTGAGGTGGTAGCTATCGGCCGGCCACTCGAGGATCTCCTGGAAACGGGAACGAGGACGACGACTGGGGACGGAACCACGCCCCCTTCGACGGTTCGAAGCGCTTATACGGGAACGCTGGGTACGTTCGGGCAACTCGCTGGGTCGCGGGCTCCAGCGGGCACCTGTTCACGCGGCGGTGCAGTCGACGCACCGTTGCCACAGGTAGGGATGTGATCCCGAAACTCGGGATTGAACCAGGAAACGCCCGCGGGTGAAACCATGGCAAAGAGCTTCTACTCACACATCAAGGACGCATGGAAGAACCCCGACGACGGGAAACTCGGGGAACTGCAGTGGCAGCGCAAACAGGAGTGGCGCAAGCAAGGCGCTATCGAACGGATCGAGCGACCGACGCGACTCGACAAGGCCCGCGAACTCGGCTACAAGGCCAAGCAGGGCATCGTCGTCGCTCGCGTCTCGGTCCGCAAGGGTACCGCCCGCAAGAGCCGGTTCACGGCCGGTCGCCGAACGAAGCGTCAGGGCGTCAACCGCATCGGTCGACGCAAGAACATCCAGCGCATCGGCGAGGAGCGCGTCTCGCGCAAGTACCCCAACCTGCGGGTCCTCAACAGCTACTGGGTCGGCGAAGACGGCAGCCAGAAGTGGTTCGAAGTGATCCTCGTGGATCCCGAACACCCGGCGATCCAGAACGACGACGACCTGAACTGGATCTGCGACGACGCCCACACGAACCGCGCCTTCCGCGGGCTGACGAACGCGGGCAAGGACAACCGCGGCCTCAACACCCGCGGCAAGGGTGCCGAGAAGGTCCGCCCGTCCAACAACGGCGGCAAGGGCGGCGCGAAGTAACCCGACCGACGGCTTCGTTTTCGATCCTCGGGAGCAGTGCTGGGGACTTAACTCGCGGCCCGGCGTACCCTCGGGTATGACGGACCACGTACTCGTCCCGGTCGACGACTCGAACCAATCGACCCAGGCCCTCGAGTTCGCTTGCAGGGAGTACCCGGAGGCGACGATCACGGCGTTGCACGTGGTCGATCCCGGCGACTTCTACGCGGCCACGGGCGTCGAGGGGGGCACGATGGCCAACTACGAACAGCTCCGGGAAGCCCACGAGGACGCCGCCGCAGCCGTCCTCGAGGAGGCCCGGGAACAGGCGGCCGACTTCGGGCGAGAGATCCAGACCGACCACGTCGTCGGCGGGGTCTCGCGCTCCATCGTCGACTACGCGGCCGAACACGACGTCGATCACATCGCGATCGGGAGCCACGGTCGGACCGGCGCGAGCCGGATTCTGTTAGGCAGCGTCGCGGAGACGGTCGCTCGTCGCTCGCCGGTGCCGGTAACGATCGTCCGGTAATCGGGTCGTCTCCGTTCGTGTACGTTTCGCACACGACGGCACATACGAACCGTTAGGTACCCCTGTTCGCTCCCTTCGCGCATGAGCGAGTCTACCCACGTCGCGTTCGTCTGCGTCCAGAACGCCGGTCGGAGCCAGATGGCGACCGCATACGCCGAACGGGAGCGCGAGGCCCGCGGGCTCGAGGACGCGGTGACGATCCACTCCGGCGGGACGCAGCCGGCCGACTCGGTCCACGACGTGGTCGTCGAGGCCATGGCTGAGGACGGAATCGACGTTTCCGACCGGGAGCCACGGCCCATCGCGACGGAGACCCTCGAGTCCTGCTCGCACGTCGCGACGATGGGCTGTTCGACCCTCGAACTCGACGCAGACGTCGACGTCCGCGACTGGGAGTTGCCGGACCCTCACGGCGAGGACCTCGAGACGGTGCGCGAGATTCGGGACGACGTGAAACGTCGGGTACAGGAGCTGTTCGACGAACTCGAGAACTGAAAATCGATCGGATGCTCGTGGCCGACCGCGCGAGCGGTTCAGGCCCGGACGGTGTGGCTCTCCCCTTCGGTCTCCGAGGAGCGCATGTCCAGGTCGGCACGCAGCGCTTCGATCGCGTCTTCGGGGTCGGTCTCGGAGTCGAACACGCGATCGAAGCCGAGTTCGCGGAAGTACCGTCGGGTCTCCTCCCAGTCGTCCTGGCCGACGGCGAGGTTGCCACCGATGTAGGTGGTCACTTCCTCGAGGCCGGCCGCCGCGATCCGTTCGTGGAACCCCTCGCAGTCCTGTTTGGCGTGCCCGTAGAGTGACGAGACGAGTACAGCCTCGGCGTCGTTCTCGCGTGCGGCGTCGACGAACTCCTCCTGGGAGGTCTGGACGCCCAGGTTGACGACGTCGAACCCGGCCGCCTCGAATGCCTGTTCGAGAATGGTGATCCCGACGACGTGGGCGTCGGACCCGATCACGCCGAGGATGACTGTCTTCGTCATGCGCGTACCCCCACAGAATCGGGCGACCACCATAAACCTAATGATTAATCATACGCCACTCAGTGACACGATTTTCGCCGGACGGCGTCGGGGTTCGAATCACGGGCCGACATCGATTCCGGGTTATTTCCACTGATCCTGTGAAGAATGCCGGTAGTGTGTTGAACATCTGTACCGAATCGCCTATTCTATTATCGACCATTACAAATCCTGTCGGACGCATCGATCAGCTGACCCGATGGTTCGTCGCGTCGGTCGAACGCCGGCCGAGGAAGAATCGGTCTCGGCTATCAGTGGGCGGGTACAGATGCTCGTACTGCGGTATCCGGTCGGTACACCCCGATCGACAGGGATCACGCAGTCAGATCGAGACGAGCGCGCCGACCGGCGCGTCGGTCCGTTCGCGTGCTCGAGCGATCCCGTCGTCGCCGACGCCGATCAGGGTGAAGACGCCGGCCGTCTCGGCGTCCGCGGCGTCGACGATATCCAGCAGGAGTTCTTGGGTCTCGCCCGACCGGATCAGGTCGTCGACGACCAGCACCGACGCGCCGGCATCGATCGCCGAGGCGGGCAGGTAGTAGGTGAGTTGAATGCCCGACTCGAGGCGCTCGCGGGCCTCGATGAACTCCTCGACGGCGGTCTCCTTGCGTTTCTTCGCGTAGACACAGGGGGAGCCGTAGTAGCTGGCGAGCGACGCGGCCAGGGTGATGCCGTCGGTCGCAGCCGTGAGGACGACGTCCGGGCGATCGAAGTCGAAGCTGTTCGCGACGACCGGCGCGGCGAGATCGAGCAACGGCTGATCGAAGACGGTCCCGGTGTTGTCGACGTACCCTTCGTCGTCGACCCGGATTCGGGCCTCGAGTTCCTCGGCCAACGCCGCCCGCCCGAGGTCGTCGACGATCTCGCGTGCGCGGTCGGCCCCGGGGAGGACGTGCCCGTTCACGTACCGGTTGAGGTCCCCCGCGGGAAGCCCGGTCTCGTCGGCGAGTTCGTCGTACGTTCGCGTCTCCTTCAACATCCGCAACACGTCGACCGCCCGTAGCTGGAGGGCGGCCTTCTCCGCGCGGTTCATACCGGTATCCACGCTTCCGCAACCATGGGTATTTCGATCCATTTCAACCGGTTGAAAGACCACGTTCGTGGTGTGGTGCCGCTCACCGTCTTCACGGCCGTCGGAGCGCCGTCTACCGAGTGGTCGTGGGTCGCGGTTCCCTATGGGGCGACGCGACTGCAGGCACGACGCTTTTCGATCAAACTGGCACACCCCTAGCTATGTCCAACGAACGACCGACCGCCGAGGAGCTCCGACAGGGGATGACCGTCGAGATCGTCCAGGGCGATCAGGACGTCGAGTCGACCGACCGGGAACCGATCGTCGGCGAGGTCGGGACGATCTACGAGGACGCCCCCGAGGGGCCACAGGTCGAACTGAAAAGCGGCGTCGTCGGACACGTCCAGTCGGTCGTCCACGACGAGTGACGGCGTCGCTAGCGTGACGACGACGGTAGCAATCAGGACCGGGAATCGGCGGAGGTAGGTCCGGCGGCAGCGATCTGCCGGCCGAACGCCTTTCCGACGAGTCGTCGACGCCACCCCATGAGCGAGTCGCGCTCGAGGGTCGGAGCGATCGTTCGAGACGTCGCGGCGGTCGCTCGCGAGCGCCAGATCAGCGTCAAAGCCGCGGGACTGGCCTACCACGCGTTCAACACCCTGGTCCCGCTCGTCGTCCTCGCGCTCGTGGCTGCCACGCTGGTCGACGCTCTCGAACCCGTACTCCATGGCCTGGAGGGGGCCGCCGGCGTCGACGGGGTCGTCACCGACGGCGGACTCGAGGGCGCGACGGGCGTCGACCGAACCCGCGCGGCGGTGCTTGCGGTCGCGATCCTCCTGTGGAGCGCCGTCAGGCTGTTCCAGGCCGTCAACAGCGCCTTTACGGACGTCTACGGTGCGCGCAAGGAACAGTCGTCGCTGGCGGCCGCGACGACGGTCACCCTCGTCACGGCCCTCGAGGTCGCGTTCGTGACCGGGACCGTCGCGGTGGCGGTGGCGCTCGTGAGCGTCGTCGGGGTGAGCCTCTCGGTGTTCGTCGGGGGCCTCGCGGCGCGAGTAGCCAGTACCGTCGCCCTGCTGGGACTGCTGATCGCGGTGTTCGCTCCGATGTACTACCTGTTTCCGCAGGCCGATGTCTCGGCCCGGGAGATCCTGCCCGGTACCGTCTTCGCGGCGCTGTCGTGGACCGCCCTGGCCGTCGGGTTCCGAATCTACGTCAACACGTCCGAGAGCGTCGCGCTCTTCGGCGTCGCCGGTGCCGTCCTCATCGTATTGACGTGGGTCTACCTCGGCGGCCTCTGTCTGCTCCTCGGGGCGGTCGTCAACGCCGTCCTCGCCAACCGCGTCCAGCCCGAATCCGGCTGGATCCCGATGCGCGAGGTGTGGTCGAAGTACGACCTGTTCTGAAACGGATTACTGTAACGATGTACCGGCGCACCCGCAGCCCGGGTCGCGGGTGCGCCGGTAATGACGTACAGTAAACCGTATGGGCCTCGATCCCCGTCCGCTCTCCGTCAGGGAGCGTCGTCCGTCCGAAACGCCTCGTAGATCCGTCGCGCTCGCGTCTCGCCGATCCCCTCGAGCGCGGTCAGCTCCGCCGGACTGGCCTCGAGCAGGTCCGCGACGGTCGGATACGCTTCGTACAGTCGGGCCGCCAGTTCCGGGCCGACGCCGTCGATGCAACCATACATCCGCTTGGTAGTCGGCTCCCGCCGGTTCGGCACGGAACCGACGGGGAGCCGCCGACTCGAGGGGTCCTCGACGTGTTTCCGCCCGAGGCGGACGGCGTAGTCGACCAGGGCCGTCCGATCGGTACACGGGACGACCGGCACCCCGTGGCGGGCCGTGATCGACGCCATCGACCCCCGGATCGCCTCCGGGGAGACGGCCGTCCGCAGCGACTCGAGGTCGGCGAAATCACCCTCGAGCAGCAGGTAGGCGTGATCGTAGGCCGCGGCCAGCCGTTCGATCTGCTCGTGGAGGTCGGTCCCCGAGCGGCTGGCGACGCCGGTGACGTAATCCCGCGGCGTCTTCCGTTCGATGCCGACCGCACCGATCGCGACGTCGCCGGCGGCGAGCCGATCGACGTCGACCGTCGTCACGTCGGGGTGGGACCGAACGGCCGCCGTCACGACGGACGGCTCCCGGTCGTCGACGGTCACGGCAACGCGCATGGCCGCTCGTACGCGCTCGAGGCGGGAACGGCTGTCGATTGCGCGTGCGTCCCCGAAACCGATGGGTTCTATCCGCCGGTCCGCGTACACGCGACGAATGGATACCGGACGCATCGAAACCGAGGTTCCCGTTCTCGTGGTCGAACCGCCGGCCCGGTCCCGGATCGCGGACGCCGCTCGAGGCGTCGTCGAGAGCGAGGAGGCCGCCGACGTTCGGACGGTCTCGAGCGTGGACGACGCGCTGGCGACCCTCGAAGAGCGGTCCGTCGCCTGCGTCTGTACCGCGCAGGACCTCCCCGAGGGGACCGGGCTGGAACTGCTCGAGGCGGTCGGCGATGCCGGCCCGCCGACCGTTCTGGCACCGGACGCGGGCGACGAGTCGCTCGCGAGCGCGGCCGTGTCGGCCGGGGTCACGGAGTACGTCCCGGGTGACCGTCCGAGGGCCGACCTGGAGTCGGCGCTCGAGCGCGCGATCCGGACGGGACGACGCCGTCGCAATCGTCGGGCGCGTGCCCGGGCGTTCGACGCCGTCTTCGACGACCCTGACTCGTTCGCCTGGGTACTCGAACCGGACGGACGGATTCGCCGGGCCAACGAACGCGCGCTCGAGGCGGTCGACGCGAGCGCCGCAGACGTTCGCGGCCGTCCGTTCCCGGCGTCGCCCTGGTGGACGCCGCTCGAGGACGACGCGATTCGAGAGGCCGTCGAGGCCGCCGCCGACGGTGAAATCGTCCACCGCGAGGTGACGCTCCCGTCGGCCGACGACGATTCGCACGCGACCAGCGGTGCGGCCGGGGACGCGGACGCGCGCACGCTCGAGGTGACGATCCGACCGGTTCGGGACGACGGAGGGACGATCCGCTCGCTGTTCGTGCGAACCGTCGACGTCACCGACCGGGTCGCGCTCGAGACGGAACTCCGGGAGTCGGAGGAACTCCACCGGGTGACGCTGAACAACATGACCGACACGGTTCTGGTCACCGACGACGACGGCGCGTTCACCTACGTCTGTCCGAACGTCCACTTCATCTTCGGCTACAGCGACGAGGAGATCTACGAGATGGGGACGATCGACGAGTTGCTCGAACCGGACCTGTTCGATCGCGAGCAACTCGCCGAGGAGGGCGTGCTGACGAACCTCGAGTGTACGGCGACGGACAAGGCGGGGCGAGAACACACCCTCCTGGTCAACGTCCGCGAGGTGTCGATCCAGGGCGGGACGACCCTCTACAGCTGTCGGGACGTGACGACGCGCAAACGCCGGGAGGAGGCGTTGACGGCGCTGCACCGGACGGCACGAGACCTCCTCTACGCCGAGACGGACCACGAGATCGCGACCGCGGTCGTCGACGACGCGACGGACGTGCTCGACTGCGAGGCCGCCGCGGCGTACCTCTTCGACACCGACGAGAACGTCCTCCGGCCCGCCGCCCACTCCGCGGGGATGACGGACCTCCACGGGCCGCTGTCGGCCCACCGGGCGGCCGACGACACGCTCCCGGGCGAGGTGTTCGTCGAGGGGGAGCCGCGGTTCGTCCCGAATCTTCAGGAGTCGGCGGCGTTCTCGAACCCGACGACGGAACTGCGAAGCGTCGCGGTCGTCCCCCTCGGCGACCACGGCGTCTTCGTCGCCGGCGCGGACGAGGTCGAGGCCTTCGACGCGGTCTCGAGGGAACTGACCGACCTCCTGGCGGCGACGGCCGAGGCGGCGCTCGATCGCGTCGAGCGCGAACGGCGGCTTCGCGAACGGGATCGGGAACTGCAACGGCAGAATCGACGGCTGACCCGGCTGAACCAGGTCAACGAGATCATCAGGGAGATCGATGGGGCGCTGGTCGGGGCCGAAACGCAGGAGGCGATCGCGACCGCGGTCTGTGATCGACTGACCGCGGCCGATCGGTTCGCGTTCGCCTGGATCGGCGCGGCCGACGCCGAGGACGACCGCCTCGCGGTACAGGCCCACGGCGGTTCCGACCACGGCCGCGACTATCTGGACGCGGTGTCGCTGTCGCTCGAGAGCGACGAACCGGCGGTTCGGACGGCCGCAGAGGGCACGACGACGGTCGTCTCGAACGTCGCCCGCGATCTCCGCGACCAGTCCTGGCGTCGGGCGGCGCTGAGTCGCGACTACCAGTCGGTCGTCAGCGTGCCGCTGTCGTACGACGGGTTCACCTACGGCGTGTTGACGGTGTACGCCGACCGACCGGAGGCCTTCGACGAGATGACGCGGACGGTGCTCTCCGAACTCGGGGAGACGATCGCCGCGGCGATCGCCGCCGTCGAACGCAAGCGGGCGCTGCTCTCGGACGCGCGTACCCGTCTCGAGTTCGACGTGAACGACGAGGGGTTCGTCTTCACCCGACTGGCCCGTCGCGCGGAGTGTACCATCTCGTTCGACGGCGGGATGCGCCACCGCGAGGACGGCACGGCGCTGTTCGCGACCGTCGAAGGTGCCGATCCGGAGGCCGTCGCGTCGGCGGCGGCCGACCTCGTGGCGGTCCGGGACGTCCAGGTGCTCGGCGACGAACGCGGGGACGACGAACGCGGGGGAACGCTCCGCCTGCAGTTCTCCCGGCCGTTTTTCGCCGTTCGGCTGGCGGACCACGGCGTCGTGGTCCGGAGCGTCGACGCGACCCCCGACGGCGCGCGACTCGTGGTCGACGTCCCCCGGTCGGTCGAGGCCAGAACCAGCGCCGACGTCGTCGCGACCGCCTTCCCGGACGTCGACCTCCGGTCGAAACGCCGCGTCGAACGGACCTCGGCGCGCGACCTGCGCTCCGCGCTGCTGGATCGGCTCACCGACCGCCAGCTCGAGGTAGCCCAGGTGGCCTACTACAGCGGCTACTTCGAGACGCCGCGGGACCGCTCCGGCGAGGAGGTCGCCGAGACGCTCGAGATCTCGCCGGCTGCGTTCTACCGCCATGCCCGGACGGTCCAGCGGAAACTGTTCGCGATCCTCTTCGAGGAGCTGGATGTTCAGGCAGACGTTGCGCAGATGGTTGAATAGTGAACCCCAATAGATCGACGGGGCTAGCTATCTGACGGACACGTATATCCTAATATCCCTTTGATGCCTAGATGCGACGAACGCCACGACCCGCCGCTCGTCGTCGCACGCTATGCCCATGAGAGACGTCGAACCCGACCCCGAGACGGAATCGACCTACGAGTGTTTCGGCTGTGGCACCGTCGTCGTCGCGACGGCACCCCGTCGGTGTCCGGACTGTGGCGCTGACATGCGCAACCGGGCCACGCCGATCGAGTAACGATGGCGACGAAACCGCGGTTTTCCACCGACGAACAGCCGACGGTAACGGCGTCCGACAACGCCCTCGAGACCGCGCGACGACAGCTCGCCCGCGCGGCCGACTGTCTCGAGATCGAGCCGGGAATCAGGGAGCGGCTCGCGTACCCGGACGCGGTCCACGAGGTGACGGTACCCGTCGAACGCGACGACGGTAGCGTCGACGTGTTCACGGGCTACCGCGCCCAGCACGACAGCATCCGGGGACCGTACAAGGGCGGCCTTCGATACCATCCCGAGGTGGGTCGCGACGAGTGCGTCGGTCTGGCGATGTGGATGACGTGGAAGTGTGCCGTGATGGATCTCCCCTTCGGCGGCGCGAAAGGCGGTATCGTCGTCGATCCCAAGTCCCTGTCGGACGACGAGACCGAACGTCTCACGCGGCGGTTCACCCAGGAAATCCGCGACGTGATCGGCCCGAACACGGACATCCCCGCGCCGGACATGGGGACCGATCCGGAGACGATGGCCTGGCTGATGGACGCCTACAGCATGCAGGAAGGCGAGACGATTCCAGGCGTCGTCACCGGTAAACCGCCCGCGGTCGGCGGCAGTCGCGGCCGCGAGGAAGCGCCGGGCCGCAGCGTCGCTATCGTCACCCGCGAGACCTGCGACTACTACGACCGACCGCTCGAGGACGTCACCGTCGCCGTGCAGGGCTTCGGGAGCGTCGGCGCGAACGCCGCCCGCCTGCTCGAGGAGTGGGGCGCGACCGTCGTCGCCGTCTCGGACGTCAACGGGGCGATCTACGATCCGGACGGCCTGGACGTCGCGGCGATCCCCTCCCACGACGAGGAACCCGAGGCGGTCACCCGATACGCGGCCGAGACGGACGTGACGCGGCTCTCGAACGACGAGTTGCTCGTGCTCGACGTCGACGTCCTCGTCCCGGCCGCGGTCGGCAACGTTCTCACTGCCGACAACGCCGACGACGTCCGGGCGGACCTCGTCGTCGAGGGCGCGAACGGTCCGACGACGGTCGACGCCGACGCCATCCTCGCGGAACGCGGAATTCCGGTCGTCCCCGACATCCTCGCGAACGCCGGCGGCGTCACCGTCTCCTACTTCGAGTGGCTCCAGGACATCAACCGCCGCGCGTGGTCGCTCGAGCGCGTCCACGACGAACTCGAGTCCGAGATGGTGACCGCCTGGAACGCCGTTCGCGAACAGCGCGAGCGCCGCGACGTGACCTGGCGCGACGCGGCCTACGTCGTCGCGCTCTCGCGGATCGCCGAGGCCCACGACTCGCGCGGCCTCTGGCCGTAATCGGGCTCGAGACGCAGTCGTCGGGGACGGTTTTGCTCCGTGAGAAACCACCGAACGGTCCTTTCGGTGGGACGCGAAGACACGGTATGGTCCGCCGGTTCCTGTATCCGCTCGGCGTCTGGGCACTGATGGCCGTGATGGCCGTCCTCAACGGTGTAACCAGGGAACTATTCATCGTTCCGCGAACGGAGACGTACACTGCCCACGTCGTCAGCACGGCCGCGTTGATCGTCGTCGTCCTGGCTATCGCGTACTCGTTTTTCGCCACCACGACGATCGACTATCGGTTCACGGAACTGGTCGGGATCGGCGTGCTGTGGGCCGCGTTGACGGTCGGGTTCGAGTTCGTCGTCGGATACCTGGAAGGGACGCCGCCCGCCGTCACCATCGGGCAGTACGACGTGCTGGCCGGACAGGTCTGGATACTCGTCCCCGTCACGCTCGTTCTCGCACCGATCGTCTTCGGGACGTTCGTGGCCGACTGAATCGGTCGCGATCAGTCGGGTTCGAACCGAGCCGTGACGAGCACGCGCTCGAGAGTCGGGATGGCTCGATAGCTACCGCGGATACGTGCGGGGAACGCTGACAGACAGTTCGCAGCGGTGCCGAACGGAACCCAAAAACACCTAATCGATGCCGCCGTGGTCCAAGCTATGAACGTCTCCATCGTCGGCAGCGGCTACGTCGGCACGACGATCGCCGCCTGTCTCGCCGACCTCGGCCACGGAGTCGTCAACGTCGAGATCGATCAGGAGATCGTCGACGCCGTCAACGCCGGCGAGACGCCCATTCACGAACCCGGTCTCGCGGAGCGCATCGCCGAACACGGCGGCGAGCGGTTGCGGGCGACGACCAACTACGACGCGGTCCTGGATACGGACGTCACGTTCCTCTGTCTCCCGACGCCGAGTGCCGACGACGGGAGCCTCGAGCTGGGTCCGATGAAAGCGGGGACCGAATCGCTGGGCGACGCGCTCGCGGCGACATCCGAGGAGCACCTGGTGGTCGTCAAATCCACCGTCCTGCCGGGGACGACCGAGGAGGTCGTCGGCCCGCTCCTCGAGGAAGCGTCGGGAACGGCCGTCGGCGACGGCCTCGAACTGGCCATGAACCCCGAGTTCCTGCGGATGAGCACCGCCGTCGAGGACTTCCTCGCGCCCGACAAGGTCGTCGTCGGCGCGACGAGCGACGAGGCCGCGGCGACCCTGCGGGAGCTGTACGCTCCGATCCTCGAGGGCGAGACGGAGCCGGCCGACGGGACGCCGGACCTCGTCGAGACGGACGTCCGCGAGGCCGAACTCATCAAGTACGCCAACAACGCCTTCCTCGCGTCGAAGGTGTCGCTGGTCAACGAACTCGGCAACGTCGCCAAGGAGTACGGTGCGGACGCCTATGAGGTGCTCGAGGCCGTCGGACTGGACGACCGGATCTCCGAACGCTTCATGCGCTCGGGGCTGGGCTGGGGCGGTTCGTGTTTCCCGAAGGACGTCGACGCCCTCCGAGCGGGCGCGCGCGAACAGGGGTACGACCCCGAACTGCTGGACGCCGTCGTCGCGGTCAACGACGCCCAGCCACGCCGACTGGTCGACCTCCTCGGGGAGCACGTCGACCTCGAGGGCGCGCGGATCGCGGTACTTGGACTCTCGTTCAAGCCCGGCACGGACGACGTCCGCAAGTCCCGGGCGCTGGACGTGATCGAGCACCTGCTCGAGCGGGGAGCCGACCCCGTGGCGTACGATCCGGTCGCCGTCGAGAACGTCCGCGAGACGTACCCCGACCTCGAGGTCGCCTACGCTGACAGCGCCGAAGACGCCCTCGACGAAGCCGAGGGCGCGGTCGTCGCCACCGACTGGCCAGCGTTCGACGACCTCTCCTTCGAGGGGATGGCCCGGCGCGTCGTCGTCGACGGCCGTCGGATCGACGTCGACGCCGACGAACTCGAGGTGTACGAGGGGCTGACGTGGTGATCGGTCGGTTCTCGAACGCGGCCCATCCTGGCGGTCTTCACTGGGCGACGGATCAATCAGTAGTCTTTTGCAGTCACGGCCGGGATCTATCCCCCGATGGAAGATGACGCGGTTCGTGCCGGCTCCCGGCTCCGTGGTGACGGCGGTGAGGTCGTGGCCATGACCGACGAGAGGCGCGAGATTTCGTCCGACGAGGTCTGTATCCTCATCCCCACGCTCGACGAAGCGGCGACGATCGGCGACGTGATCGACGGCTTCTACGAGGAAGGCTACACCAACGTCGTCGTCGTCGACGGCGGCTCCGAGGACGAGACCCGCGACATCGCGGGCGAACGCGGCGCTGAAGTGATCGTCCAGTCCGGTGAGGGGAAGGGCCAGGCCGTCCGCGAGGCCGTCGAGTACATCCAGGTGCCGTACGTGCTGATGGTCGACGGCGACGGCACGTACGATCCGGCCGACGCCGAGCGGATGCTCGAGCCCCTCTCGCGGGGGTACGAACACGTCATCGGCAACCGCTTCGCGGACATGGACGACGACGCGATGAAGGCGTTGAACGGCTTCGGCAACCGGCTGATCAACCGTGCGTTCCGCACCATCCACGGCGCGGACTTCGAGGACATCCTCTCGGGCTACCGGGCGTTCACGGTCGACTCCTTCGAGCGGCTGTCGCTCGACTCGGACGGCTTCACGATCGAGACCGAACTCGCCGTCGAGTGCGTCAAACACGGCATCGACACGACGGTCGTCCCGATCAGTTACAGCGCCCGACCGGAGGAGTCCGAGACGAACCTCCACCCGGTCAGAGACGGCGGGACGATCATCGTCGCGCTGTACTCGCTCGCGAAGACGAACAACCCCCTGTTTTACTTCGGGAGCCTCGGCGTGCTGGGAATCGCGAGCGGCGGGGCGATCGCGTGCTACGTCCTCTGGCGGTGGCTCCAGTACGGCGTCGGCCACGAGATCCTCGCGCTCGTCTCCGCGGCCGCGATCCTGCTGGGCTTCCAGCTGGTGATGTTCGGCGTCCTCTCGGACATGCTCGTCTCGTTACACCGCGAGCAGCGACGCCGCCTCGAGCAGATCACCCGCGAGGCGCGCGACGACGAGTGAAACTGAATTTCGGTCTCAGAACGGGAGCATCGAGCGGACCTGCTGGAAGACGCCGCCGGAGCGGTTCTGTCGGTACTCCTCGAACGGTTCGTGGAGTTCGTTCAGCAGTTCCTGGCGCGAGCGAAACTGGCGCGTCTCGACCTCCGAGAGGATTTCCCCGAGCGCGACGTCGTTGCCGTGGACGTCGTACGGGATCCGCTCGTGACCCAGTTCGGCCCTGACGTCGTCCTTCGTCGCCGGAAAGGAGAGGTCGGCGTCCTTAAGCCGGGCGTCGACGGCCGCGATACCGAACTCGATGCTCTCGGGTTCCTCGTCGTCTCCGCTCGATGGTGGCCGGACTCCCATGCACGCGGATTCGTCGTCCCGTCTCAAAACCGCTACGAAGACGGACATCGCTGGGCGCGGCGTCGACACGCATTTGGCGGGGGCGACGAACTAGCCAGTATGACCGAGTATACCACGGTCTCGATTCCGAAGGACCTCGCGGAACGCGTCGAGGAGACCATCGAGGGAACCAGCTTCCAGAGCACCAGCGACCTCGTGCGGTTTCTCCTGCGGAGCATCGTCATCCAGCACCAGAAGGAGGGCCAACTGACGGAAGCCGAGTTCGAGGAGATCACCGAGCAACTGCGCGGCCTCGGCTACCTCGAGTAACGGGGCCCCTCGAGCGCGTACCGTCTCATAACCGTCCCCTTCACAGCGGTGCGCGGAGCCGACTGGTCGATGAGTACCGACCTGTTCCGGTAACGGGCTGGATCTACGGATCGGCCCGACGCGCTCGATCCGTCCTCACTCCTCGGTCAGCGCGAATATTTCCCCTTCGGTAGCGGCGACGACTCTGTCGCCGGCAACGATCGGTGCGGTTCGTACGTCGGACGGCGTCGTGACTCGCCAGTTGGTATCGCGGGACGCGGCGTCGAACGAGAAGATCGCACCGCCGTCGCTTCCGCCCGTGCCGACGTAGATCGAGGAGCCGTCCAGGACGGGGACGCCGTTGGGTGCTCGATCGCCGGTGTCGTACGCGACGGCCTCGAACCCGTCCTCGATGGAGAGTCCTTTTACCGTCCGGTACGTGGAGGCGTAGACGATCCCGTCGCGGAGGACGTGTCCCCAGTAGTAGCTGTCCGCTACCTCCCACTGCGGCCGCGTACTCAGCCGATCGTAGGCGTACATCCCCTCGCCGTGTGCCAGCACGATGACGTACTCGTCGGTCACGACGGGTCGAGTCAGGTTGTGGAGTTCGGGCGGATACGCCACGATCTCCTCGTCCGTCGTCGGATCCGTCGCCAGGATGCGCTCGTCGCCCGTCGCCCGCTCGAGGACGACGATCCCTTCGTCGGTGGGGACGTAGAGGTGGTCTCCCTCGAACGTCGGGGTGAAGTACGGGACCCCGAACGTTTCGAACGAGTCGTGTCGCCACAGGAGGTCGCCCGAACCGGCGTCGAACGCAGTCGGTCGGTCCGCCCCCGCGTACAGCAGATCGCCGTCGGCGCGCAACGGAACGGAGGCCAGATCCGGGTCGACGCCGTCGACGGTTTCGGAGCGCCACGCTACCCCACCGTCAGCGGGATCGATCGCGGTCACGTGGTCACCGGCCCACGCGTAAGCGAGTCCCTCTACGGCACTCGCCGCGACCGGGACGTACGATTGCGAGGTCTCGTGTCCGTCGAGGGTCCACTCGATCGTGCCGTTGCGGAGGTCGATCCCCGTCACCGTACCGTCGCGTCCGTGAACGACGATCGTGTCGCCGATGAGGATCGGGCGCGCACGGGCGGGCCGGTCTTCCAGTTCCGTGGTCCAGGCGACGGACACCGGCCCCGACTCGTCGTACCCGTTCCCGAGAGCCACTTCGCGGAGTCTCCCGACGCAACCCGCGAGGCCCGCTGTAACGATCGCGGCCCCGTGCCCCAGGAATCGTCGCCGTCCCGACGATCGCTCAGGCATCGTCGGCGTCGAACGCGTAGAGGGTTCCTCGATCGGAAATGGCGTAGAGGTAGCCGTCGTCTCCGACGCCCCGTTCGAACCCCTCGTCGTCCCCGAGCATTCCGGCGTTGAGGTCCGTCTCGAAGACCTCGCTACCGTCCGATCCGTCGAGTGCGGTGGCCTTTCCACGGTCGTTCGTCAAGTACACGAACTCCTCGTCCGCGGTCACGTCCTGGTACTCCACGGTTGTGGACCACCGCTGTTCCCCCGTCGACGCCTCGAGGCAGTCGATCGCCCACTGGTTGTCCGAGGGGGAGGCGGAGCTGTGGAGGAAGTACACGTCTCCACGCCGATACGTGAGCTGTGCAACAGTACCTTTTCGTACGCTCCAGGTTTCTTCGCCGGTTTGTGAATCGACGGCCGCGATCCGGTACGGATCCCCGGTTCCCTCGTCCACGAGGGCGTACAGGTACTCGTCGCCGGCGATCGTGGTTTCCACACCGTTCCCCTCGGTGTCCCACTCCCAGAACACGTCGTCCAGGCCGCGAGAGAGCCCGGCCAATAACGGTTGGCCGCTCTCTTTGCGGATCACCCCCCAGACGATATCGTCGTGGAGGTCGATCCGGCGCGAGTCCGTTCTCACGTGGGACGGCATCTCGTACGTCCGGAGTTCGTCCCCGGAGTCGGCGTCCACGGCGACGATCTCTTCGTCTTCCTGGAAGAACACTTCCTCGCCGTCCGCTACCGGGAAAATTCGGGGTCGGCCGGATCCGATAAACGCTCTGGTCTCCCACAGTTGGTGTCCGCTCGCGGTATCGATCGCCCGGACGTAGAACTGGCTGTCGCCGTCGTCCGGGAACACCCGTAATGCCGCGATGAGCCGTCCACCTTCCGTCACCCAGGGCCCCCAGGGGACGCCGTCGATGGTGATCGACCACTCCTCCTCACCCGTCCGTCGATCCAGCGCGTGAATGACGCTCTCGCGGTGTTCGGTCCGTTCGTTGACGTACACGGCGTCGTCGTCGACGGTAATCGTCCGCTCCAGATCGGTCCCGAACGTCCACTCCGCGTCGTCGGAGAACGCCCCCAGACAACCGGCGACGCCGATGCAACCCCCCACGCACGCGCTTCGCACGAAGCTACGCCGATCCATACTCGAATGCGGATATTTCAGTCGTATATTCGTTTCCCTATTAATATCTGAACCAATATAATCGGAACCCCCTCCGGGGTCGTTCGTAGCCACAATCGAGCGGCAAACACCGAACCGGGGTCGCGGTCGATACCCCCACGAACATTTAGCCGTCGCGAGCGTACATCCGGTATGGCGACCGTCTACGCTGCCCTGGAGGACCGGCTCCTGGTCTGTACCGACGGCGACGAGTGGACCACGACGACCCGACTCGAGGGTCGGCGCCTCGAGTGCGTCGCCGCCTCGCCCGACGCGCCCGAGCGGGCGTTCGTCGGGACGTTCGAGGACGGCCTCTACCGCTCTGACGACGCCGGCGACTCGTTCGACCGCCTCGAGACGCCGTTCGTGAGCGAGGCGGTCACGTCGCTGGCGATCAGCCCGCACGATCCCGCGGTGATCTACGCGGGCACCGAACCCAGCCGCGTCTACCGAAGCACCGACGCCGGAGACTCCTGGACCCACCTCGAGGGGATCGTCGACCTGCCCTCGGCCGACGAGTGGTACTTCCCGCCGCGACCGGACACCCACCACGTCCGCTGGCTCGAGGTCGATCCGTACGATCCCGAGCGGCTCTACGTCGGCATCGAGGCCGGCGCGTTCGTCTACAGCGACGACGGCGGCGAGAGCTGGCACGAACGGCCCGAAGGCTCCCGACGGGACAATCACACGCTTGCGACCCACCCGGCCCGCGAGGGACGGCTCTACACCGCCGCGGGCGACGGCTACGCCGAGAGCGACGACGGCGGCGAGAGCTGGACCCACCCGCAGGCGGGCCTCGAGCACACCTACTGCTGGGGGCTGGCCCGCGATCCGGGCGATCCGGACGCCGTCATCGTCTCGAGCGCGTCGGGTGCCTCCAAGGCGCACACGGCCGATACGGCGGAGTCGTACGTCTACCGTCGCTCCGCCGCCGGTGTGGAGGATTCGACGGCCGAGACGTGGGAACGGCTCGACGATCACGGCCTCCCGACCGGCGAGGGCGTCGTCCGGGCGGTCTTCGCCACGACCGGCGAACCGGAGACAGTCTACGCGCTCACAAACCGCGGCGTCTTCGTCACCGAGGACTTCGGCGGCCGCTGGGAGCCACTGGAGATCGAGTGGCCGGAATCGCTCGAGGCTCAGACGCCGCGAGGAATCGCCGCGCTGGCCGACTAATCGGTGGCCTCCCTCAGGGCCCGGGAGGCGACGCCCCCGTCTTGCTCGAGGACGGCAACGATAACGAGGGCGTGTACCGGCGCGACGAGGGCGCTACTCAGCACCGTCCCGACCAGCGGAGCCGCCGAGAGCAGCCAGCCCCCGAGTCCGAGCAGGAGTATCAGCCCGAACACGGACAGGCCACGACCCGCCGTTCGTCGGGCGCTTTCCCCGAGCGCCGTCCGAATCGAGCGTTCGTCGACGAGCAGCCCCGGAACGAGGAACAGTTTCACCAGCAGGCCGAAGTAGACCGCAAGCGGTGCGAGCCCCCAGACTCCCATCGTCTGGAGCCCATCGATCGACCCGAGCAGCCGGTGGAACAGGTCTACCGCGACCACGAAAGCAAACAGCGAACCGACCGCCCGGACCGACACGCGCTGCCCCATCGAGCGCGCAATCGTGACGGTGCCAGCGATCGCTATCGCGGCCATCGGCAGGACGTAGAGGCCGATCCCCCAGACCAGGTGGAACTGCTCCAGACCGATCAACGACTCGAGCGGCCGTACCGTCTGCTGGACTCCCGTCGGATAGCCGACGAACTCGACGCGAACGTCGAGTCCGGTGGTCTCCACCCGGCCCCACTCGACCACGTGGATCGGATCCCGTCGGTGGAGCCAGTCGACCGCCGAGAGGACGAGGCCGACGAGGACGAACGGGACGAACAGGAGTGGATCCTCGCGGAGACGCGCGAACGCGACCGATACCGGATGCGGCTCCGACTGCCCGTCGGTTGGTTCCAGTCCGTTCGATCCGCGACCGGATTCGTTCGCCATGCTCACTCCCCCTCCTCGAGCGCGACGACGCGTTCGTGGCCGACGACGTAGAGGACGCCGTCGCCGACGACGGGCTGTGAGGGCCACTCGAGGCCCTCGTACGTAAAGCGTCGCTCGCCCGTCTCGGCGTCGAGTGCGACCAGTTCGGGGTGCCACGCGTACGTGAGGTAGACGACGCCGTCGGCGACCACCGGGTGGACCTCGTGTCGGTACTCGGCGGTCCACTCCTTCGTCCCCGTCTCGAGGTCGATCGCGTGGAGCGCGTCGTCGCCGTCGGAGACGAATACCGTTCCGTCGGCGACGGCGGCGCTGCCATCGGTCGCGTTCCCGTCGTGGCGGTACTCCCACTCGAGGCTGCCGTCGGCCGGATCGAGCAGTGCGACGTCCGACCGACTCGGGACGACGATCCCCTCATCGGTCGCGGTCGGCGCGAGGAGGTCGCGATGCCGGCCCGTGCCGTCGGTTCCCGGCATTCCGGTCCAGCGGTGCTGGCCGGTCTCGGCGTCGAACGCGAGGACCGACTCCCAGCCGCAGACGAAGACGGTGCCGTTGCGAACGGCAGGTCGAGACGCCAGCGTTGCGACCGACGTCTCGACGTCCTGCTCCCAGCGGACCCGGCCGCTATTGCCGTCGAGCGCGATGATTCGATCGGACCCGGGAAGGACCGCGTACACCGATCCCTCGGTGGCGACGGGGGGTGGTCCCGCCGGACTCGCGTACCGCTTCATCGGTGGTTCTCGGCCCGGCGCGTACCACCGCTCGAGGCCGACGCTGTACCCCGCCGCTGCGTAGCCGCCGTCGGCGCTCAGTCCGTGGACCCCGTCGATTCCCGTGACGGCCAGCGTATCGGATCGGTACGTAGTGGTCGACACCCGCGCGGGTGCCGAGAGATAGGAGTGGCCGAGACGTTCGAATCGGAGGCGACCCGTGTCCCGCTCGAGTGCGACCAGCCCCTCCCGACCGACGGCGAACAGCGTCTCGCCGATCAGGACCGGCGGTGCCGGTCCCGAGACGGCCGTCTCCGGTGCCGTTTCCCACCTGACCTGCACCCCGTCTTTCGGGCCCGAGGCCGCTGGGTTGCCACCGGTCCCGGCGGCGTCGTAGCGAGCCATCGGCCACTCCGACCCGTTGGCTTCCGATAGCGAGATCGGCCCATCTAACGAACGAGTGGTACCGAATCCGACCCCGAAGGCGACCCCACCGCCGGCGAGTACCCGTCGTCTGGAGGGCATCGGTTCGGAGCAACTCGTCACGGAAGCGTAAATTCTTCCATCCCGAGTCGCGGATCGAATAGCGAAGCAGTCGTCCGTGCGGTGCCTCGCCCTGGACTCGGTGCAGGCCGCCCGGCGGCCGGTACCGGTCGGGTGCTTCGAAATCCTTTTAGTCGCGACAGGGGGATAGTAGGGTAACTGAGTGATATCATGGACATCGACATCGTCTCCGAAGCGGAGAACCCCATGTTGCATCGGACCGACGTCACCTTCGAACTGACCCACGAGGACGCCACGCCCGAGCGCCTGCAGGTTCGGGACAGCCTCGCGGCGAAACTCAACAAGGACGCCGACGAGGTCGTCGTCCGGAAACTCGACACCAAGTTCGGGATGCGAAAGACCGTCGGCGAAGCGAAGGTCTACGAGAGCGCCGACGACGCCCGCGACGTCGAGCAGGATCACATGCTCGAGCGCAACAAGATCGGCGTCGACGAAGAGGCCGAGGCCGAAGCCGAAGCCGAAGCCGAAGCGGAGGAAGCATAGATGGCGCGCTACGAACTCTACGACGACGACGGCAGCACCGACCGCGAGCAGTGCCCCCGGTGTGGCGACTCCTTCCTCGCCGACCACGGCGACCGCAAACACTGCGGGAAGTGCGGCTACACCGAGTGGGAGTAGCGATGCGCCGAGCGAAGCGAGGGGCATCGAACAAGCGAACGGGCGTGAAACGCCCGTGAGCCTGCGAGGGATCGAGCGCAGCGAGATCCCTCGAGAACGCGAACGGTGAACGACGTGAACCGCGAGCGCGTAACCGCCGCGGTCGTTCGTTCACCGCCGTATCGCGATCGGATTCCAACCCGTGAGTTCTGACACCCGCATTCTCGGCATCGAGGGCACCGCCTGGGCGGCCAGCGCGGCGGTGTTCGATTCCGCGACCGACGACGTGTTCATCGAGAGCGACGCCTACCAGCCCGACAGCGGCGGCATTCACCCCCGCGAGGCGGCCGAGCACATGCACGAGGCGATCCCTCAAGTCGTCGAGACGGCGCTCGAGCGCGCCCGCGAAACACACGACGGCCCTGCGGACGAACCGCCCGTCGATGCCGTCGCCTTCTCGCGCGGTCCCGGTCTCGGCCCGTGCCTGCGGATCGTCGGAACGGCCGCCCGCGCGCTCTCTCAGTCGCTCGAGGTGCCCCTCGTGGGCGTCAACCACATGGTGGCCCACCTCGAGATCGGCCGCCACACCGCCGACTTCGACTCCCCCGTGTGTCTCAATGCCAGCGGCGCGAACGCCCACCTGCTTGCCTACCGGAACGGCCGGTACCGCGTGCTCGGCGAGACGATGGATACCGGCGTTGGCAATGCTATCGACAAGTTCACGCGCCACGTCGGCTGGTCCCACCCCGGCGGGCCGAAGGTCGAGGCGGCCGCCGAGGACGGCGAGTACGTGGACCTCCCCTACGTCGTCAAGGGGATGGACTTCTCCTTCTCGGGGATTATGAGCGCCGCTAAGCAGCGCTACGACGACGGCGTCCCCGTGGAAGATATCTGCTATTCGCTGCAGGAGAACATCTTCGGCATGCTGACCGAAGTCGCCGAGCGCGCGCTCTCGCTGACCGGCAGCGACGAACTCGTCCTCGGCGGCGGCGTCGGACAGAACGCCCGCCTGCGCGAGATGCTCGAGGAGATGTGCGACCAGCGCGGGGCCGAGTTCCACGCGCCCGAACCGCGATTCCTGCGGGACAACGCGGGGATGATCGCCGTCCTCGGCGCGAAGATGTACGACGCCGGCGATACGCTCGCGCTCGAGAAATCGAAGGTCGATCCCAATTTCCGCCCGGATCAGGTGCCCGTGACGTGGCGTGCGAGGTCCGAGCGAAGCGAGGACCTCGAGAATGCGAGCGGTGACGACCGGAACCGCGAGCATGCCGACGAACCCGAGTTAGCAGCCGGCCGCGGCGCGGCCGAGGGCAAGCAGCAGGTCCAGGGCGCTGAGGCGCTGGTCGACCTCGAGTCCGACGCCGGCCGCGTGACGAAACGCCGCGAGTCGAAGACCTATCGCCACCCGCAACTCGACGAGCGCCTGCGGCGCGAGCGGACGACGCTCGAGGCCCGGCTCACGAGCCTCGCCAGGCGCGAGGGCGTGCCGACGCCAGTACTTTCGGACGTCGATCCCCGGGAGGCGCGACTGGAACTCGAGTACGTCGGCGACCGGGACCTCCGCGAGTCCCTGGCGGTCGAGCGGGTTCGGGACGTGGGACGGCACCTCGCGCGGTTGCACGACGCTGGCTTCGTGCACGGAGATCCGACGACGCGGAACGTGCGGGTCGGCGAGGGCCGTACCTACCTCATCGACTTCGGCCTCGGCTACCACACCGACCACGTCGAGGACTACGCGATGGACGTCCACGTCTTCGACCAGAGCCTCGTCGGCACCGCCGACGACCCCGAACCGCTGCGCGAGGCAGTGCTCGAGGGCTACCGCGAGGTCGGCGACGAACGCGTGTTAGAGCGGCTCGAGGACGTCGAGGGGCGGGGTCGGTACGTCGAGGACGACGGCGCGGGCGACGACGCCTAATCCGATCGGGTCTCCTCGCAAGCGTCGCAAGTGTCGCCGACCGTCGTATCGACGCCGAGCAGGTAGTTGCCGCCACAGAACCCGACCACCACGTTGAAAGCAGTCCGAAGCCGGCGATCCACGAGACTGCGTCCCACCGGCGAGTACTCCCCTCCTATCTACGAACTCCTCGCCGGCGGCGCGAGCTACCTCGAGCGAGCGCGCATCGTCAACTGGAACGTTTCGACGCCGCCGACCGCGTTTTTGTTCCGGCTCGAGGGAGCCTACCGCCGATTCGCTGCGGCTCTCGAGGGTCACGAGAGCGGTCGCGACTACGAGATTCTGCCCCTCTCGGAGCGGGAGTGTCACTGCTTCTTCGAGGGCGATGTGTCGACGGCTGCGCGAGGTCTGTTCGAGAACTTCATTCGCGGGACGCTCATGACCGTCCCGCCGATCGAGTGCAACCGGGACGGGAGTACGACGTTCACCGTCGTCGGTTCGGACCCGGACGTCCAGGCTGCGGTCGACGACGTTCCGAATCGGCGGTGATCGCCGCGCTGTTCGACGGCTAGCGGCCGGGTCGTCCGACGGCGGCAACGGAAGCGCTACGGATCGCACCGCTGACTCGTCGCTGCAACGACGTCGAGTCCCGGGCTGTAGTAGCAGACGGGATCTGAATCGGGCACCGCGAACCCGTTCGCCGCGAGCAGCGTGTTCCGCTCGACGGTCGCCGTCGCCGGGTACAGCGTCCACGACTCGTGGTCGACGTCGGTGTAGCGGAGCGATCCGTCCAGCGCCTCCGTGTAGAATCGGTAGCGCTCGACGAGAAACCGCGCCAACGGGTCTTCGGTCGCCGTAAAGGGCTCCCCCGTCGCCCGGTAGGTGGCCTCGTACGCGCCGGGCCGGTCGCCGGGCTGTCGCCGGCGACTTTCGAACCGAATTCCGTCGGCGGTCCGCTCGAGCGAGATCCGCGCGTAGTAGTACGGGAGGTGGTGGAAGAGCCGCGCACCCAGCACGCTCGCGATCCCCTGTGCGTCGAGGCTGAAGAAGTAGACCGCCGGCTCGCCGTCGTGGGTGACGTACGTCCGGACGTTGATCTCGGGGAGCGGGACGCCCAGTCGGCGGGGCAGGCCGCAGGGCCGCACGTCGACGTTCGTGAACGGGATGACCGACAGCCAGCCGGTGCCATCGTGCGTGTCGACGGTCAGTTGCGCCGGGAGGTGTGGCTCCAGCACGCCGTCGTCGACCGGCCAGTTCTGGAAGAGGAGGTGCCGCCACCCCATCTCGAGCGGGAGGACCATACGGAACGCGTTGGCTCGTCGACGTGAAAGGGTTTCCGTGGGAGCGCGAGGTTCCCGCCGCGTCTGAGCCGGGCGGCTGAATCGCTCGCTCGAGGTCGGACCGACGCCGCCGTCCGGAGTCTCGAACCGGGGCCTCCTGATTTCGACCGCCGAGACGAGCACACAATACTCTTATCGGGGGAGAACGTATCATCGAGCATGGCAGACAAGCCGACATCCGGTGAGATTCTCGGCGTACCGTACAACTTCGAACGACCGAGTCTGGGTCGCATGCTCTCGTCGTACTGGCAGCCCGGCAAGGGGATGCTCGTCGAGAAACCCTTCGGCGTCGGCTACACCCTCAACTTGGCGAACTGGCGGTCGTGGGTCGTCATCGGCGTCGCCGGCGCGCTGCTGTGGCATCAGGAACGCGGCCCCTCGGAGTCCGACGAGGGCGCGGAGGACGAACCGGTCGAGGTCATCGTCGACGAAGACGCCGACGAGTAGTCCCGCCGTTCTCGCAGTTTCGCTTCTCGGCTCGCGTAGCGTCGGCCATCCTGCTCCCGTCGGGCGAACGACGACGCCCGAATCGACTGCGACCGACGTTTCCTGTTCGGCGGAGCGGTAGACGCGTCGATCACGCGCTGAACGGTCAGCGCCGTCACCGATCGACCTCGCCCATGATGCAGTCGAGACTGCCGATGGCCGCTATCAGGTCGGCGACGTACTCGCCCCGGGCGATTTCTGGGAGGGCCGAGAGATTCGAGAAACAGGGGCTGCGGATCTTGAACCGGGCCGGCGTCTCCGTGCCATCCGATCGGATGTAGATGCCGAGCTCGCCTTTCGCCCCTTCGACGGCGCGGTAGACCTCTGTGTCCGGATCGGGCTTCAGGGTCCGTGGAACGTTGGACTGGAGCGTGCGTTCGTCCGCGGGCCACGCCTCGAGCAGGTCGAGACACTGCTCGACGATCTTGGCCGACTCCTCGAGCTCCCCCAGCCGCACGAGGACGCGGCTGTAGTTGTCACAGCCGTCTTCGGTGACCACGTCCCACTCGAGGTTCGGGTAATAGCCGTAGGGGTCGTCGCGCCGGAGGTCGTAGTCGATCCCGGAGCCGCGTGCGACCGGCCCTGTACAGCCGTGGGCCTTCGCGACGTCCGGCTCGAGGATACCGGTGTCGACGACGCGCGCCTGAAAGATCTCGTTTTGCACGAGCAGGTCGTGGTACTCCTCGATCTTCGGCGGGAGACTGTCGAGGAAGTCGCGACACTGCTCGAGGAACGCCTCGCGGGGTTTCGGGAGGTCCCAGGCGACGCCGCCGAGTCGGAAGTAGTTGAACATCATCCGCTGGCCGGTCAGCTCCTCGAGGATATCCTGGACGAGTTCCCGATCGCGGATCGCGTACATGAACGCCGCCGTGAACTCGCCGACGATGTCCAGCGCGTAGGAACCGATCGCGATGAAGTGCGACGCCATGCGACAGAGTTCGGCACCCATCGTGCGAAGCACCTGGGCGTAGTCGGGCACCTCGATTCCCGCCAGGTCCTCGGCCGCACGGGCGTAGGCCCACTCGTTCAACAGCCCTGAGGACACCCAGTCCCACCGGTCTGGGTAGGGCATGATCTGGTGGCGGTAGGTACTCTCCTGGCACAGTTGCTCCTCGCAGCGGTGCATGTAGCCGATGTCGGGTTCGACGTCGACGACGGTCTCGCCGTCCAGCACGGCTTTCACGTGCATCACGCCGTGGGTCGCCGGGTGATGGGGGCCGATGTTGAGAAAGAGCGTCTCCGACTCGGGGTCGCGTTCGGTACCCGCGATCGGGTTCTCGTGCTCGGTGAGCGTGACGATCTGGGGCCGCGTTTGGTCGTACTCGAGCGACAGCGGGTGGCCCTGCCACGTCTCGGGTAGCAGAATGCGCCGCAGGTCGGGGTGACCCTCGTACGCGATGCCGATCAGGTCGTAGGCTTCCCGTTCGTGCCAGTTTGCCGTCTCGTAGACGGGCGCGGCGGACTCGCTCGTCGGCTCGTCGATCGGGGTCGGAACGACGACGCTCACCTCCCGCGTCGGGTCGTCGTACGAGCGGAGGTGGTAGATCGTCTCGTACCGATCGGGGTACTGCTGGGCGGTGACGCAGGCGCAGTGATCGAAGCCGGCCTCCTCGCGGAGTCGCCGCAGCGTCGCCCGAACCTCGTCGGGCCGGACGACGAACGCCGGCGCGTTGAGGTGGTCGTCGCGGTCGATCGCGTACTCGGCGAACAGCCCCTCGAAGTCGGTCGCTCCACCCGACCGACGCGCCGCGGACTCGAGTTCCGGTGTCGTCATGCTAGCCGTCCGTTCGAACGGCGGACGGGAGGCGGTGCTGCGCCACGCGCTAGGCTATTTATGTGCGAGGGCGAACGTCAGGCCATGAAGACCGTCCGGCTGACACTCCGACACGACGCCGAGACGATCCACCCGATGCACCGGTTCGTCGCCGAGCGCGACGCGTTCGACTCCTACCGGATGGTCCACGGCAACTTCACCGGCTCCGAGGAGTACGCGTTCATCTTTCACGTCGTCGCCGACGCCGGGGCCGCCGCCGAGTACGAGGCCGCCCTCGAGTCGGTCGACGGAATCCGGAGCTTCGAGGTGCGCCGCGTCGGCGACCGGTCGTTCACCGTCTACGTCCGCGACGTGCCCGACGACGTGGGAACGCAGTTGCTCGAGACCTTCTCGCGGGGGAGCCTCGTCCCGCTGCCGCCGCTCGAGTACCGCTCGGACTGGACGGTCCGGTTCTCGGTCGTCGGTGAGTCGGATGACCTCCGGCGGGCGCTCGAGGGAATCCCCGACGGGATCGAGGCGACCGTCGAGCGCGTGGGCGAGTACGATGGGAGCGACGCCGCGGTCGCGGCGCTCACCGACCGTCAGCGCGAGGCGCTATGCGTCGCTCGCGAGATGGGCTACTTCGCCGTGCCCCGCGAGGCGAGCGTCGAGGACGTGGCCGCGGAACTCGGCTGTTCGGCGGGGACGGCGGCCGAACACCTCCGGAAAGCGGAGGCGGCCGTAATCGGAGAACTCGACCTGTCGCTCACCGATCGTTAGTCGGGCCGGTACTCCTCGAGCGGAGGCGCGAACGCGTCGACGACCCGGCAGGGTTCGAGGGCGCGGACGCCGTGTTCCGTCCCGGGCGGGACGACGTACGAGTCGCCCGCCTCGACGGTTCGCGAGTACGCACCGCGGAGTTCGAGCGATCCTTCGATGACGAAACTCGCCTGCGTCGTCTCCTCGTGGCTGTGCGGGTCGCCTTCCGCGCCGGCCTCGAGCGCGTAGTGGACGACCATCAGGTCGTCGGTACACGCCAGGACGCGACGCTCACCGCCGTCGATATCGTCGATTCGGGTGGGATCGTCCCAGTCCGTGACGTCCATACGGTCGGTATACTGTCAATCGAGTAAATAGTTTCGCGTCGATCGGGCACGATCCGCGGAATCGACGGCTATATTCACCCGGAGCGCCGCGCCTCGCACATGCTCGTTCGGTTCGTCACCGGCAACGACGGGAAGGCCCGCGAGGCCCAGGAGTACCTCGAGGGGATCACGGCCGTCAACCAGGTCGAGTACGACTACACGGAGATCCAGAGCGACTCGCTCGCAGAGATCGCCGCCCACGGGGCGCGGGAGGCCTACGAGGCGCTCGGCGATACGGAACCGGTGCTGGTCGACGACGCGGGGCTGTTCGTCGACGCGCTCGAGGGGTTCCCGGGCCCGTACTCGGCCTACGTCGAGGACACGGTCGGCGTCGAGCGCCTCTGGCGGCTCGTCGAGGACGAGGAGAACAAGCGGGCGCACTTCCGGACGGTGCTCGCCTACGCGGACGGGGAGCGCACGGAGACGTTCGAGGGGTCGGTCGCGGGCACGCTCGTCGCCCCGCGCGGCGAGGGTGGCTTCGGCTACGATCCGATCTTCGAGTACAACGGGACGACGATGGCCGAGATGAGCACCGAGGAGAAAAACGCCATCTCCCACCGCGGGCGCGCCCTCGCGGCGTTCGCCGAGTGGTACGCCGACCAGCACTAGGGGTCGCTCGAGGTCGTATCTTGCTCGTCGACTCGACCATCGCGACCTGCTCGTCGACTCGACGTCGCGACGTTCCCTCTCGCGTCACTCGAGCCCGATCACCCCTTCTCGTGAACGATCACGCTCTGGGATCCCGGTCCGGCCCCGGATACGAGCCGCCTTCGACCGCTTCGTACAGGCTCTCCGGGTCGAACAGGCGGGCGAACGCCTCTGGCGGCCTGACGCTGACCGGGACGCGCGGCTGCAGGGAGAGCCCCGCCTGTGCCGAGGTCAGGTTCTCGTCGTACGAGAGCAGATGCGCCGCCCGTCCCCGGTAGGCCGAGGCCAGCGCCGGGTGGTCCTCCGGCGGGTGCTCGACCGCGACGCGCTCGGCCTCGAGTCGCTCCCGGTGGGCCGCCGCGAGATCCGGATCGGCCAGCGACGCGACGAGGGTTTCGGTGCGCTCGAGCAGCGCGTCGCTCGCGACGAGTTCGACCCACGAGTGTCGGCGCACGTGATCCAGCGCCTCGCGGGCCGCGCCGCCGGCGAGGAGGTCCGCGGCCAGCACCGCGGGCGACGCGACGACGCGGGCGGGGTTCGGCCGGTCAGGCATCCGTTTCGTCACCTCCCTCCCGCAGTCGCTCGTCTGCGGCCCGGATCCGTTCGAGATCTACGTCGTACGCCGTCGCCCGCTCGAAGAGGTCACCCCAGCTGTCGGTCATCGGTTCCCGTTTGGCGCTCCGCGAGCAAAAGGAACGGTGACTCGTCGGTACAGCTCGGGTGTGAATCGATCACTTCGGGAGCGAGTTGGCGATTTGGTTTTCGTGAGTGCGGCGAGCACTCGAACGTCGGACCCCTCGAAAGCCCTCGCCGCTGTGGCGGTCGCTCAGCGACATATCCGCGCAAGCGCGGATAGGGGTCGCTGAGGCGACTACACGTTACGCCACAGCGGCTCGCCCTTTCAGTCCACCAGGGAGGAGCCTGCCCTTCCCCGGGTCGCACGGCTCCGCGTGACAGGCGCGGAGCCGCGCTCCCGGCCGAGTGGCGCGCTGGCGAGACGGCCGAGCAAAGCGAGGTGCGACCAACGGGAGCACCTCGGAACGCGAACGGCGAACGGAGTGAGCCGTGAGCAGATGCGAGGTCGTCTCGCTATCTCGCGAGGGACGAGCGAACAGCGTGAGCGTTAGCGCGGAACCTTCGGTTCCGCGAACCATGCGAACGGGTGCTGCGCACCCGTGAGCAGAAGTCGGCTGGGGAGGACGAGGGTCTGGGCGGGACTGAAAGGGGCCGGCCATCTCGAGGAAGGCGGGCGATGCAAGCACCGCAGGTCGAAGACCGAGGCGCGCAGCGAGCCCCCCGACTCGAGATGGCCGGGGGCTTTCATCGCGTTCTCGATCCAGTCGTCGATAGCCCGATCCAGACGTTGACATCCGTTCCGCTGCTATCGTGGCACCATCGATAAATCCACACCAGGGATTGAACAAGACAGGCGACACATCGCCGCCACGAGTGCGGGTTCGAACTCGAGCACTGTTACGGATCGGGTTCCCAGTCCTGGACCTGGACGACCTCGCCTTCGGGAATTCCCTCGCGGTCGTCGTCGACGACGACCCAGCCGTCCGCGAGGGCGACGCTCGAGAGGACGCCCGCGCCGCTGGCCCGGGTCGGCACGGCCCGGTACTGCGGTTCGTCGTCCTCGAGTTCGTCGTCGCGGCGCTCGAGCCGCACCCGGGCGAAGGTTCGGGTGCCGGGTTCGCTGGGAATCTTACGCTCGAGGACGGCCCGCGTTGTGGGGTAGGAGTCGGGGGTGGTGCCCTCGAGCCAGCGCAGCGCGGGACGGAGGAACTGGACGGCGTTGACGAGACAGGCGACGGGGTAGCCGGGCAGCGCGAGGACGGGGGTCTCCTCGACGACGCCGAGACAGACGGGGTGGCCGGGTTTGATCCCGACGCCGTGGACGAGCACCTCGCCGAGGTCGTCGATCACTTCGGGCAGGAGGTCGCGCTCGCCGACGGAGGAGCCGCCGGTGGTGACGACGACGTCCTTCGCGAGGTCGCGCTGGATCGCCACACGCAGCGACTCGGGGTCGTCGGTGACGACCTCGCGGGAGGTGGTGCGGGCCCCCCAGCGTTCTGCCAGTCGGGAGACGGTCAGTCCGTTGGTTTCGACCACTTCGCCCGGATCGGGGTCGCCCGCGACGAGTTCCTCGCCGGTCGGGATCACGCTCACCCGCGGCCGCTGGGCGACCGCGAGGCGGGCGTAGCCGGCCGACCGCAGGAGGCCGAGATCCGAGGGACGGAGCCGGTGACCCGCGTCGTAGAGGTGCTGTCCCTCCGCGACGTCTTCGCCGACGGGGGCGACGTTCTCCCCCTCGGCGACGGCGGCCTCGACCTCGAGTTCGCCGGCCGACTCGAGTTCGGTGACGCGCTCGATCCGTACGACGGCCTCGGCCCCGTCGGGAAGTGCGCTGCCAGTGTGGACGCGAGCGGCCGTCTCGGGTCCGACCGAGGCCTCCGCCCCGGTACCGTCGGCGACCCGCAGGACGGCCGGCGAGCGCTCGCTGGCTCCGAACGTGTCCGCGGCGCGGACGGCGTAGCCGTCCATCGCCGCCCGGCGGTAGTGGGGAACGTCGCGTGCGGCTTCGACCGGCGCGGCGAGGACGCGGCCGTCGGCGCGTTCGACGTCGATGGTCTCCGAGCCGGTGGGGGGATCGGTCGCCTCGTCGTCCGCCGCCGGGTCCGTCGGCGCACGCTCGAGGATCGCCTCCCGGAGGATCCGGCGGGCCTCGGCGGCCGGCGTTCGTACCTTGAAGCCGGCCTCCGTCCGCTCGCGATCGGCACCTTTCATACGTGAACGGGGGTCGCCGGACGGCAAAAGCGTGGGGGACCGCCGCCGAGCCACGCGACTCGAGTCGCCGCCGGGGACCGTTCCACCGAACCGCTGACGCTGGGCCGCGCGCGTTCGAGGGGTTCAGGTGGGAAATCCCGCGACCGCGGGCTTTTTCGTATCGGCGTTCGAACCCGAAGCTATGTCAACGCTCCGCGACGCGTTGCGGGACCTCGCAGACGACGTCTTCTTCGATCTACTCGAGAGCGAGGACGCCTATCTCCTCGTCCTCGACGTTCCGGGGGTGCGCGCCGACGCGATCGACCTCGCCGTCGAGGGCGACACGGTACGACTGGAGGCCAAGCGGGAGAAGTCCCTCCCGGGCGAGTTCCAGTACGTCGAGGAGAACCGGCCGGTGTTCCTCGACGTCGAGTTGCCCCTGCCCGAGGACGCGAGCGGCGACGGCCTCTCGATGGACGTCGACCGCGGCGTCCTCGAGATTCACGTTCCGAAGCGGGACGCGGCCGATGCGACTGGCGGCGGGGACACCGGGGCCGACGCGACTGACGGCGACGCGACCGCGGACACCGACGACACCAGTGCAGCGGAGCCACGCACGGGCACCGACGGAGAGACGCCGCCGACCGACGACGCCGAACCGAGGTGACCGATCCTGCCGGCTCTCCGTGCGTACTGGCGGTTCGTCGTCGTCGCCCGGCAGTTCCTGCCGCTGCTGATCGCGTACGCGCGTGACCGCCGGCGCTTTCTCCTGTTCGGGCGCTCGAGACGTCCCGGGCCGGAGGTCCACCGTCGCCGTGCGGAGGTGTTGCTCGACTCCTTGCTCGAGCTGGGGCCGACGTTCATCAAACTCGGCCAGTTGCTCTCGACGCGGCCGGACGTGCTCCCGCCGGCGTACATCGAGGTCCTCTCGGCGCTGCAGGACGAGGTTCCCCCGGCCGAGTGGGAGTCGGCGAAGGCGGTGATCGAGGACGAACTCGGACCCGTCGACGAACGGTTCGACGCGTTCGAGACGGAGGCGATCAGCGGCGCGAGCCTCGGGCAGGTCTACCGGGCCGAGGTCGACGGCCAGCCCGTCGCGGTGAAGGTTCGCCGCCCGAACGTCGAGTCCATCGTCGAGACCGACCTCCGGGTGATCCGGTGGTCGCTGCCGATCATCCTCTACTTCGTCGACGACGCCCGGTCGTTCTCGCTCGAGAACCTGGCCGACGAGTTCGCCCGCACGATCCGCGAGGAGATGGACTACGAGCGCGAGGCGGCGATGCTCGCGGAGATCCGATCGAACTTCGCGGGCGACGACCGGTTCGTCGTCCCCGACCACCTCGAGAGCCACTCGGGGTCGCGGGTCCTGACGATGGAGTACGTCGAGGGGACGAAGATCAACGACCTCGAGGAACTCGAGCGCAAGGGGATCGACCGGACGCGACTCGCCGAACGGCTGGAGCGGGCCTACCTGCAGATGGTGATCGACGACGGGGTCTTCCACGCCGACCCCCACCCGGGGAATCTGGCGGTGACCGACGACGGCCGGATCGTCTTCTACGACTTCGGGATGTCCGGCCGCGTCGACGAGTTCGTCCAGGGGAAGATCGTCGAGTTCTACGTCGCGGTCGCGAACCAGGACATCGACGCGATCCTCGACGTCCTGATCGAGGTTGGCACGCTCAGCCCCGAGGCCGACCGGGCCGTGATGGCCGAGGTGATGGAGATCGCCATCCGGGACGCCCGCGGGGAGGACGTCGAACAGTACCGCGTCAACCAGATCGTCGGCCAGATCGAGGACTCGATCTACGATTTCCCCTTCCGCCTCCCGAAGAACCTCGCGCTCGTCCTGCGCGTGGCGACGGTCGTCGAAGGGGTCTGCGTCACCCTCGATCAGGACTTCGACTTCATCTCGGTCGCGACCGACTTCCTCACCGAACGGGGCTACCGCGAGGAGTCCGTCCGCCAGTACCTCTCGGAGACCGCCCAGCAGGTGCGACGCTCGGGCGAGTCGCTCACGCGGATCGCCCCAAAGACCGAACGCGCGCTCGACCGCCTCGAGCGCGACGACCTCTACGTGCGGATGGGGCTGGAGGACCCCGAGGACGTCGCCACCCAGCTCGCCAAGCGACTCGTCTACGGCATGTTGCTCTCCACGTCGCTGTTCTCGACGGGGCTGCTCTACGCGCTCGAGGCCCCCGAGGCGGCGGCCGTCGCCGGCGCGCTCTCGGTGGTGTTCCTGATCGTCCTCTACCGAAGCTTCAAGGAGAAGAAGGGGATGCGCGTCAAACCCCAGTTCACCCGCCAGAACCTGCGCAAGCGCCGCGGCGGGGACGAGTGAGCCGATTCGGCGACGGCCTCGAGAGCGTCGAGTCCGATCGTTCCGGTCCGGCACGGGCCTCGAGCGCGTCGCGTTCGTGACCCGGCACCGGAGCTATACGGACGGCCCGCGAATCAGACGGGTATGGACGACCGCCTCGCCGACCTGTCGCTGTCGATCACGGACGTCTCACGGGAGCGCCGCGAGCGCGAGACCTCGAGCGAGTTTACGCGCGTCACCACCGAGTTCACCCTCACGGGTCCCGCCCCCGACGCCGATACCGTCGGTGGGACGGGGAACGCCGATACCGTCCGTGGCAAGGGAGAGGACGTCACCTACGAGGCCGCCGAACACGACGCCCTCGCGGCGTCCGGCCTGCCGGATCTGACCGGCGAGTACACGCTGGCGTCGTTCTCCGAGTACGTCGGTGATCTCGAGCTCTTTCCCGGCGACGGACCCGACCGCGAGGAGTTCCGGAACTACCGTCGGTGGGGACTCGAGAGCGCGGCGCTCGATCTGGCGCTGCGCCAGGCCGGCACGGATCTCGCGGGATTGCTCGACCGTTCGCTCGAGCCCGTTCGGTTCGTCGCCAGCACCCGGCTGGGCGACCCGCCGACGACCGATCGGCTCGAGCGACTGCGCGCGGCGGTGCCCGACCTCGAGTTCAAACTCGACCCGACGCCGGACTGGGACGACGCGGTCGTCGACGCCATCGACGAGACCGTCGGCACCGGGGCCGTCCGCATCCTCGACCTCAAGGGGCAGTACGAGGGGACCGACGTCGACGTCCCCGCCGATCCCGACCTCTACGAGCGGGTCCTCGAGGGGTTCCCCGAGGCGGTGATCGAGGATCCGGCGCTGACGCCCGAGACGGAGCCGCTGTTCGAGGATCCCGACGTTCGCTCCCGGGTGTCCTGGGACGCGCCGATCCACGGCCTCGAGGACGTCGAGGCGCTCCCATGGGAGCCCGACTGGCTCAACGTCAAACCCTCGCGCTTTGGCTCGCTCGCGTCGCTGCTCGAGACGATCGAGTACTGCGCGGAGCGCGGGATTCGGCTCTACGGCGGCGGCCAGTTCGAACTCGGCGTCGGCCGCGGGCAGATCCAGACGCTCGCCTCGCTGTTCTATCCCGACGGCCCCAACGACGTCGCCCCGCGGGCGTACAACGATCCCGACGTGGGGGAGGGGCTGCCGGCGAGTCCGCTCGAGCCGTCGGCCGATCCGGTCGGTTTTCGGTGGAACGTGGGACGGGACTGAGACGGATTCCAGCAAGACCTTCGCAATCGCTACCCAGATCGTAGTTGCGCCAGTAAATCGTTCCAACACTTGGCTGAGTCGCTGTTCGGCCGGAGCAGTTCGACGCATCTCGGTCCGGCTGTAACAGTTGTGTTAGGATCAAAGATAACGCTTATTGTGTTAGGGTTCGAACTAACAAACGAGGATGAGCGACGACGTAGTCGTCGTCCGCGACGAGATCGAAGCGTATTCGGACGGCACTGTTGCCCGGGTTCGAGTGCTCGCCGTCCCCGAGTCGGAGACGTTTCCAGACGGCATCAAGTACGCGTACCACTACGGGGAGGCGGGCGCTGACGACCCGATCATCCGATTCGACAATCACCACGGCATCAACGAACTACACCTCGACTCGGAGGTCTTCGAAATCGATTTCCCCGGGTTGCAACCGCTCTACCGCGCGTGGCGTGCGGCACTCCCCCGCGGAGAAACGATCCGACTGGTAACGATGTCCCGACCCCAAATCCAATCATGACCCGAACACTTCACGTCCGAATCGGCTCGTCGTCCGATCGCAACGATCTCGAGGACACCCTCGCAACCCTCGATGCCGACGGAACCGAGGCCGTCGATCCGAAGCCGTCGACGCTTACTGTCGACGATCTCGAGACGTTTGGCCGCATCTTCCGGCCGACGAACCTCGAGTTGCTCGAGGCGATCGCGAACCACGAACCGGAGAGCATTCGTGAGCTCGCACGGCTCGTCGATCGACATCCGCCTGAAGTAACCCAGAACGTGACCGAACTTTCCGACTACGGGTTAGTCGAACTCGAACCGAACGGACGGGCAAAGCGGCCGACCATCTGGTACGACGAGATCGATGTCGACATTCCGCTCGGCAAGCACTCGCCGGACGTTGCTCCGGCGTAAGGCTTTCGTTCGAAGCGACCGCGCCGCGTCACGCAAACCGATCGACCTGCTCCACCAGATCGCAGTTCAGTTCGGTTCGATACGACTCGACTTCGGCACGAAGGTCCGTATCCGCCCAGTTACCGAAACCGTTCGTCACGTCTCGCTTCACTCCCATAGCTGTGCAGTCAGCAATGCCGTACGGCCCTTTCTGGTGTTTTCGGTGGGACGACCCGCCGAGAACGTCGGCTCGGCGAAGCCGAAGGTGCATGTATGGCTCGCGCAAATAGCCGCCCATGCAGATCGACGACTTCGCCCTCGAGCGCTGGTTCGCCGCACACGAACACGACGCCGATCTCATGCTCGCCGAGAGCGGGGTTCGGAGCCTCGAGAGCGGCCGGTTCGACACCGATCCCGGCGAACTGGGGTACGTCATCCCGACGAACGGCGATCCCGAGATCCGCGAGCGGATCGCCGCCCGCTACGACCGCGACGCCGACGAGGTGCTGTGCACCTGCGGCACGCAGGAGGCGAACTTCCTCGCGTTTCACACGCTCCTCGAGCCCGACGATCACGCGGTCGTCGTCACGCCGACCTACCAGTCGCTCCGGACGATTCCGGAGACCATCTGCGACGTGACGACGGTCGAACTCGAGCCGCCGACCTGGGAGCTGTCGGTCGATGCGGTATCGGAGGCCGTCCGCCCCGAGACGGAATTGATCGTGGTGAACAACCCGAACAACCCGACCGGGCGCTACCACCCGAGGGAGACGCTCGAGGCGCTGTACGACCTCGCGTCGGACGCGGACGCGTACCTGTTCTGCGACGAGGTCTATCGCAAACTGGCCGAGCAGCCCCATCCGCCGGCTGCGAGCCTCGGTCCCCGCGCCATCTCGACGGCGGGGCTCTCGAAGGCCTACGGCCTCGCCGGCCTCCGCTTCGGCTGGCTCGTCGCCGACCGCGAGGTGATCGACGCCGCCTGGAACTGGAAGGACTACACCACGATCTCGCCGCCGACGATCAGCCAGCACGTCGCGAGCCAGGCCCTCGAGCGCGAGGACGAGATCCTCGCGGAAAACCGCGCGCACGCGGTCGACCACCGCGAGCGCGTCCGGGAGTTCGTCGACCGCCACGACCTCGAGTGGTACGAACCGGTGGGCGTCAACGTCTTCGTGACGATCCCCGAGGGGTTCGAGAGCGGCCGCGCGTTCTGCGAGGCGGTCCTCGAGGAGGGGGTCGTCCTCGCGCCCGGCGAGTTCTTCGGCCACCCCGACCGGTTCCGGATCGGGTTCGGCCTCCCGACCGGGGAACTCGAGACGGGACTCGAGCGGATCGAGGGCGTGCTCGAGAGCCGGTAACGCTCCAGGCGTGGCGGGCGACTCGAGCGAATCGTTCTCGGGGCTCGGCCCCCTACGTCGGACCATGGTCCGTCGCGACGTCGTCACCGAAACCATCGCCGAGGCGGCGCTCGTCGTCGACGTGCCGATCGAGCGCGGCGACGAACTGGCCGCCGGCGCGCAGGACGCCCTCGAGTCGCTAGCGGTCGTCCGGTACGCGGACGTCCGCGAGATCGGCGAGGTCGATGCGGGTGAGTCGGGACTGGCAGTCTCAGTCGACTGTCGGCTGACGCTGCACGTCGATCCCGACGCCCCGGACGAATCGGCGGGTAGCGACTCCGTTCGCGACCTCGAGCGCGTGCTCGAGATCGATCGGTTCGAGACCGTGGACGGGCCGTATCGGGTCGAGGCGTAGTGACTCGATGGACGGAGCGCTCGCTCAGTCGATGGTGATCTCGAGTTCGAGCACGCCGAGATAGGAGGGTGCGTTGCCGCCGCTGGTGCGGAACTCGGTCGGCGAGGAGTCGACCAGTTGGTAGAACTCAGACTGGGTCGAGGGCAACATGACGGAGCCGTCCTCGCGCTGGAGATAGGCCGGCGCGTCGGTGCGCTGGATGCGCTCGCGCTGTTCCGCCCAGGCGTCGCCGGCGTAGCAGTAGACGCCGAAGGAAAAGCGGCCCGCGAGGGCGGCTTGCTCCTTCGAGTCGAACATCTCGGACTCCTCGACCTGGTACTCCTCGTCGCTGAGCCAGGCGATAGCCGCCAGCCCCTCTGTTCGCAGGAGGTAGACGTCCCACTCGAGCGTCCGGTCGAACTTCGCCCACGCGTTCCGCGGGCCGACGGTGTTGATCTCGACGCTGAACGCGGGCCGGCCGCGTGCGCCCGTCCGCTCGTGGACGAACGTGGCGTCGTATCCCGGCACCCGAATCCCGCGGTCGTGGTAGACGACGCCGTCGGCCTCCAGCCCGAGGTCGGCCTGGTCGTTCAGGTCCTCGAGTAGCTCCATGACGGGCAGTCCGCCGCGCTCCTCGAGCTGGTCGAGGAACTCGGGCAACTCGAGCAGGTCCTGCCAGCCGCGCTGGTCCGTCGGCGCGCTCACGGGCATCGGCCTCCGTGACCGAGGTTCATGTCCGAACGGTCCGGGAGCGGGCCGGTTAGGCGTTCCGACTCTCCTGCTCGAGATCGGTTGGATTCGTCATCGTCGAGGTTCGCGTACTCGAGAACACCACGAAAGCCCCTGGCGCTCTCGCTGACTGCGACTCGCTGCGCTCCTCGTTTCACTCCGGTGCTTGCGTCGTCTCGTCTACCGAGAGCGCCAGCCCCTTTCATTCCCACCCGTGTCGGCTGACCGGACTGGCCACCGCGGGGTGGGAATGAAAGGGGCTGCCTCGCTCGATCCTCCCCGGGCGACGTAAGGACCGCAGCGAAGCGAGGACCGCAACGAGCCCCGGGTGGTCGAGCGAGGCAGGGGCTTTCGTGGTGTTGGTAATCCCGACTGCAGGTCCGTCCGTACGAACTCGAATCGGTGCAACTAGGAGCGACACGTCTTTTTGACAGCGCCGGGCAGTCTACGGTATGGATCCGAAGCGGGAGCTTACGAGCGTCGACCTCGCCGCCATCGTCAGGGAACTCGGGGCCTACGAGGGCGCGAAGGTCGACAAGGCCTACCTCTACGGCGACGACCTCGTCCGGCTCAAGATGCGGGATTTCGACCGCGGGCGGGTCGAGTTGCTGCTCGAGGTGGGCGAGGTCAAACGCGCCCACACGGTCGCCCCCGAGCGGGTACCGGACGCCCCGGGGCGGCCGCCGCAGTTCGCGATGATGCTCCGGAATCGACTCTCCGGCGCGGACTTCGTCGGCGTCGAGCAGTACGAGTTCGACCGCATCCTCGAGTTCGTCTTCGAGCGCGAGGACGGCACCACCCGGATCATCGTCGAACTGTTCGGACAGGGCAACGTCGCGGTCACGGACGGCGAGTACGAGGTGATCGATTGTCTCGAGACGGTCCGGCTGAAGTCCCGCACGGTGGTGCCCGGCTCGCGCTACGAGTTCCCCGAGACGCGGACGAACCCCCTCACGATATCGCGGGAAGCGTTCTCCCACGAGATGGACGATTCGGATACGGACGTCGTCCGGACGCTCGCGACCCAGCTCAACTTCGGCGGCCTCTACGCCGAGGAGCTCTGTACCCGCGCCGGGGTCGAGAAAGCCCTGGACATCGCGGAGGCCGACGAGGGCGTCTACGATCGGGTCTACGAGGCGATCGAACGGCTCGCGCTCGACATCCGGAACGGGAACGTCGACCCGCGGCTCTACCTCGAGCGCGAGAGCGACGAAGACGGAGACTCAGACGACGAAGCTGCGACGGAACGCGTCGTCGACGTCACCCCCTTCCCGCTCGAGGAACACGAAGCCGAGGGGCTGGCCGCCGAGGCCTACGACTCGTTCCTCGAGGCGTTAGACGACTACTTCTTCCGGCTGGAACTCGACGAGGAGGAGGAGCCGGATCCGACAGAGCAACGCCCCGACTTCGAGGAGGAGATCGCCAAACACGAGCGGATCATCGAACAACAGCAGGGAGCGATCGAAGGGTTCGAACAGCAGGCCGAAGCGCTCCGCGAGCAGGCCGAATCGCTGTACGCCCACTACGACCTGGTCGACGAGATCCTCTCGACGATCCGGACGGCTCGCGAGCAGGACCGCCCGTGGGACGAGATCGAAGAGCGCTTCGAGGAGGGGAAAGAACGCGGCATCCCGGCGGCCGAGGCCGTCGTCGACGTCGACGGCAGCGAGGGGACGGTGACGGTCGAGGTCGACGGCGCACACGTCGACCTCGAGGTCGACCAGGGCGTCGAGCAGAACGCCGACCGCCTCTACACGGAAGCGAAGGCCGTCGAGGAGAAGAAGGACGGCGCGCTCGCGGCCATCGAGGACACCCGCGAGGACCTCGAGGCGGTCAAACGTCGCCGCGAGCGGTGGGAGGCCGACGACGCCGACGACACCGACACGGACGACGAAGACGACGACGAGGCGGATCGCGACTGGCTCTCGATGGCCTCCGTGCCGATCCGGGAGAACGAACCCTGGTACGACCGCTTTCGGTGGTTCCACACCAGCGACGACTACCTCGTGATCGGTGGCCGCAACGCCGACCAGAACGAGGAACTCGTCAAGAAGTACCTCGAGCCGGGCGATAAAGTCCTCCACACGCAGGCCCACGGCGGCCCGGTCACCGTGTTGAAGGCGACGGACCCGAGCGAATCGTCCTCACCGGACATCGAACTGCCCGAGTCGAGCATCGAGGAAGCCGCCCAGTTCGCCGTCTCCTACGCGTCGGTCTGGAAGGACGGCCGCTACGCCGGCGACGTCTACGCCGTCGACGCCGACCAGGTGACGAAGACCCCCGAAAGCGGCGAGTACCTCGAGAAGGGCGGGTTCGCGGTCCGCGGCGACCGCACGTACTACCGGGATACGCCGGTCGGCGTCGCCGTCGGCATCCAGTGCGAGCCCTACACGCGCGTCATCGGCGGTCCGCCGTCGGCCATCGAGGACCAGGCCGCGACGACGATCGAACTCGAGCCCGGTCGGTACGCCCAGGCCGACGCGGCGAAACGGTGCTACCGGCGGTTCCGCGAGCGCTTCGAGGACGAGGCGTTCGTCCGGAAGATCGCGAGTCCGGATCGTATCCAACATTTCATGCCGCCGGGTGGCAGTCGGATCGCGGAGGAGTGACGCGACCGGTTGCCCCGACGGATCGGCCATCGCAGGTCTGGGGTATGGTAACGGCTGACAGCCGTCCGAGCGCAAGTTTCTATCCGTCACGGACGAGTTCGAACGAATACCGGTTCGGCAAAATGCAAAGAAAACTGAGTGATCGTTCGGGCGGGTTCGATGACGTAGTGGAGTCGGAGAATCGGCGGCCCGGCCGGCACCGCGGGGGTCGAGGGGTGGACGGGGCAGCAGGGACACCGATCGCCGGGAGGAGGTCACCGAAACCGATAGGGCGAGTGTGGCCGTCGCCGATCACTCGACGAGTTCTTCGACGTACTGGTCTTCCCACTGGCGTCGGTCCTCGAGTTCGCGCTGACCGCGCCGGGTGACGGTATAGAAGTTCGTGCGCCGGTCCCGGGTACCCTTCTCGACGAGGCCTTTGTCGACGAGCGTGTCCAGGTTCGGATACAGCCGGCCGTGGTGAATCTCTTTCTCGTAGTACTTCTCGAGTTCCTCCTTGATCGCGAGGCCGTGGGGTTCGTCGAGGCCGCCGATCACGTACAACAGGTCGCGCTGGAAACCGGTCAGGTCGTACATATCTACGTATGGATAGATAAGAAAGACAAATATATCTGTCGAATATGAATGTCACGGCTATCTCGTGACGGTCAGTCGTCCGGACAAACCTGTCATTCATACAACCATTCCTGTCACAGCCGTGACGACCGACGGTCGCCGCTGGTATCGGGCCGGACGGGCGACCACTCTCCCGACGCCGCGTTCGTGACCGCCCGACGGGGGCGGCCGGCCTCGCTCGAGGGATCGCAGGCCACTTAGCCCCACCGCGAGAACCCACGGGCATGCAGATCAACGACCGGGAGCAACTCGAGGGTGGACGCGAGCGGGTGACCCTCGTCCCGGAGAGCGTCGACGACCTCTGGCACCTGCAGTACGTCCTCGAGCCCGGCGACCGCGTCGCGGGGGATACGACCCGGCGGATTCAGCGCAACGACGACCAGATGCGGGACACGGGCGGCGAGCGCGAACACATGTGGGTCGCCATCGCCGTCGACGATATCGAGTTCCACCGGTTCGCCAACCGCCTGCGGGTCGGCGGCGAGATCGTCGCCTGCTCGCGGGAGGACCAACTGGGCTTTCATCACACGCTGAACGTCGAGGAGCGCGACGAGATCTCCATCGAGAAGCGCTTCAAACCCGATCAGGAGGCCCGCCTCGAGGAGGCCGAGGAGGCCACCGAGAACCCCGACGTCGCCATCGCGACGGTCGAGGAGGGGAAAGCCCACGTCCACACGGTCGCCCAGTACGGCGCTGAGGAACGGGCGACGATCACCGGGCCGACGGGCAAGGGGGAGTACGCCCGCGACCGCTCGGAACTGTTCGCCGAACTCGCGGACGTGCTGAAGCGCCAGGACGCCGACGCGATCATCCTCGCCGGACCCGGCTTCACGAAGCAAGACGCCTACAAGTACGTCGAGGACGAGGTCCCCGAGGTCGCCGAGAAGGTCACGATGGTCGACACCGCGAGCGTCGGCGACCGCGGGGTCCACGAAGTCCTGAAGCGCGGTGCCGTCGCGGACGTCCAGCAGGAGACCCGCATCGAGCGCGAGGCCGAGTACATCGACGAACTGACCGAACGCATCGCCCAGGGTGCGAAAGCCGCCTACGGCCCCGAGGAAGTGAAACAGGCCGCCGAGTTCGGCGCGATCGAGCAACTGCTGATCCTCGATGACCGTCTGCGGAAAGAGCGCGGCCCCGACGGCGAGTGGGCCGTCGACGTCGACGACATCGTCCGCACGACCGAGCAGAAAGGCGGCGAGGTGACCGTCTTCTCGAGCGAGTTCCCGCCCGGCCAACAGCTGTCGAATCTCGGCGGGATCGCCGCACTGCTGCGGTACCGACTGGAGTGACTGGCCGCATCGAGGCGGGACCCCTATCGCCGCTGCCGGCCCACCCGCCCGTTTTCGTGATCGTTCGACGCCGAACACTCTCCAGTCGTATCACGTTGGAGAGAACACTCTCCGGTCGTGTCACGTGGGATCGGTTTTTATCGCGCTCCTCGAGGTGGCGAGAGGCATGCGCAGGCGAACGGTCAGATTCGGTATCGCGGTGATCGTGGCGTCGCTCCTCCTGGGGACGATCGCTCCGATCGCCAGCGCGCAGTCGGAGACGGGTATCGGCGGCGAGGTCGTCGTCGCGGACGGCGAAACCGTCGACAGTATCGAGGGCATCGCGGGGAGCGTGACCGTCGAAGAGGGCGGCACGGTCACCGGCGACGTGAACGCGTTGGCGGGCGACGTTCGCATCGGGGGGACTGTCGAGGGCGACGTAAGCACGGCTGCCGGCAACGTCCGCGTTCTCGGGGAGGTCGAGGGGGACGTCGCCGGTGCCGCGGGCAACGTCGTCGTCGCCGAGGACGCGACCGTGGGCGGCTCGCTCGAGGCCGGTGCCGGGACGGTGCAACTGGACGGTACCGTCGAGGGCGACGTGAGCGTCGGAGCGGATACCGTCGTCCTGGGGGACGACGCCTCGATCGCGGGCGACCTGCGCTACGGCGGCTCGCTCGAGGGCGACACCGACGCGGTCGCCGGCGAGGTCACCTACGACCCCTCGCTCGGCCTGGAGTTGCTGCCGACGATCCAACCGTTCACGGAGTGGCTGTTCGCGCTCTACACGCTCGCGCTCAACCTGCTCCTGGGGGCCGCCTTGCTCGTGCTCTTCCCGCGGTTCTCGAGCGGCGTCGCCGAGCGGGTGGCAGGCGACCCCGTTCGGACGGGCGTCGCCGGCCTGGTCGCGCTCGTCGGTGTGCCGATTCTACTGATCGCCATCGCGATCACGGTCGTCGGTATTCCGCTGTCGGTCGCCGGGGCATTCCTGTTCGCACTGGTGGCCTGGATCGGGCTGGTCTACGGCCGGTTCGCCGTCGCGGCCTGGCTGCTCGGGGCGATCGACGTCGACAACCGTTGGCTGGCGCTGGTCGTTGGCCTGGCCGGCGCGGCAGTCCTCGTCCGAATCCCGTTCGTCGGGGGGCTGTTGAACCTGGTTGTGTTTCTCCTCGGGCTAGGGGCGCTCGCGATGGGCCTGTACGATCACCGGCGGCGTCACCGCGTCGAGCCGAGGGGTCGGGCGGTCGCCTCCGACGGCGGTTCACCGCCCGCCGGGGACGAGTGATCCGCGGTCAGCCCCGCATCTCCGCGTCGACGGCCGTCCGGACGGCCCGGGCGAGGCCGAGCATCGCGACGAACGTCCCCGCGAAGGTGACCGCTGCCAGCATGAAGATCCCTACGATCACTGCACCTGCCTCGCCGTAGCCGAACAGCGACGCGATCACGAACCGGTAGCTGAGGAAGACGAACAGTGACCCCGCCGCGACGTAGATCGACGCGCGCCAGTACGCGCCGTACTCCTCGGGCGACAGTTCCATACGCCGACGTGTGTCCGCCCGGGTCAAAGGAATAGCGAACCGCGCCGTCAGTCGCTCCTTACCGCATCCCGTCGACGATCCGGCGCGCCACGCGAGCGCCCGTCCGTCGATCGACCGCTCTGGCGTCGAAGACCGCTCGAGCGCTCGCGGCCGCTTCCGGATCGGCCTCGAACGACAGGTCCGGGTAGACGACGTCGGTGAGCACGAGCGGTTCGGGTGGCGCGGGCGCGATGCCCTCGTGACCCGGGAGCGGGTCGGGTTCGAGGGCGCGGTCGACCGTCTCGAGGGACGCGTCGCCGGTTCCCACCGCGTGGATCAGCGAGACGAGCCGGCGGACGAGTTCGCGCGCGAAGCCGCCGGCGGTGACGGTGAGCACGAGGTAGTCCCCGTCGCGGACGGCCTCGATGGCGGGCGAGCGCTCGGTGTTGCGCTCGTCGGGCGTGAGGTTGTGGAAGTCGTGGGGGCCGGAGAGGCGGTCGCAGGCAACTCGCACGCGATCGTCGTCGACCGCGTGCTCGGCGGCGATCGGTCGTCGGCGTCGGCTCGAGTCGCCTTCGTTGGGCGGCGCGTACAGGTGATAGGTGTACTCTCGGCGGACGGCGTCGTGGGTGGCGTGAAAGCCCGCGTCCGGTTCGGCGACGGCCCACGCTCGGACGTCGGGGGGCAGTTCGGCGTTGAGCGCCCGCGGCGTGAGCCAGTCGGGCGCGTCGAAGGCGACCGTCTGGGCGAGCGCCGAGACGCCGGCGTCGGTCCGGCCCGCGGCGGCGTAGCCGTCGGGTTTGTCCGCATCGGCCGGGAGCGCTCCCAGGTCTCGAAGCGCGTCGAAAACGGCGTCCTCGACGGTCGCAACGTCGGGCTGACGCTGGAAGCCCCGATACCTGGTGCCGTCGTAGGCGATCCGGAACGCACGGGTCGGCATCGACTCGAGCGTGGGACGCCAGCGTGTTAGACGCATCGACCGCGGGCGACGACGGGGGTTTGCCAGTGCCGTCGATCCCCCGATCGAGGCCGTCTCTTTCCGCCCGTCGGCTTATCCCGGGCGGGGGCGAAACGGCCCCGATGAGCCGCCCCGTCCTGATCGATACCGATCCAGGCTGTGACGACGCCGTGGCCCTCCTCCACGCGCTCGAGCGCCCCGATCTCGAGGTCGTGGGTCTCTCGACGGTCCACGGCAACGCGCCCGTCGCGGAGACGACCGAAAACGCCAGAAGAATCCTCGAGTTGGTGGGTCGCACGGACGTCCCCGTCGCGCGCGGTGCGGACCGACCGCTGCTCGTGGACCTCGAGACGGCCGAGCACATTCACGGCGAGGGTGGCATTCAGGGCGACCTGCCGGAACCGACCGCAGCGACCCGACCGATCGACGTCCACGGTGCCCGATTCATCGTCGAGCAGGCTCGCGCCCACACCGGCGACCTCGTGCTCGCGGCTATCGGTCCGCTGACGAACGTTGCGCTGGCGCTGGCCATGGAGCCTGCACTGCCGGACCTGCTGGACGAACTCGTTTTCATGGGTGGGGCCGCGTTCACCCGCGGCAACGTGACGCCGCTCGCGGAGGCGAACGTCCACTCCGATCCACACGCCGCGAAGCGCGTCGTCCGGGACGCCCGTCCGACGGTCGTCGGCCTCGACGTGACGCGCCGAGCGACGCTACCACCCGAACGCATCGACGGCCTCCCGCGGGACGATCCGCTGGGCCGGTCCATCGACGCCTGGCTCACCTACTACGGCCCCGAGGACCTCGAGCGCAACCGCATCGACGCGGCCGCGCTCCACGACGCGCTCGTCCTCGCGGCCGTCGCCGACGACAGGGTCCTCGAGACCGACCCCTACCCGCTCGAGGTCGGAGCCGACGACGGCCTCGCTCGTGGCGCGCTCGTCGCCGACGCCGACGGCGTGACGGGCCGGGAGCCGAACGGTCGCGTCGCCGTGGCGGCCGACTACGAGCGGTTTCGGGCGCTCGTCGGTGGCTCGCTCGAGCGGCTGGTAGAACGAGTTGACGTCAGCGTTCCGGAGTGACTGCCCCCGTCATCTCCCACGAGCATGACGGAGGGCTCGAGGCGCGTCCAACGCGTGGCAGTCGAGGCGACGGGCACGAGTGTCGGTGACGTTTGGGAACTGCGATAGCGGTAGGTTGCCTTCTCGAGTCACTCATAGCGTTCGACCTGCTCGAGAACTTCCCAAACGACTCTACTGGGCGTCGTCGATCCAAACTCGTACGGTTCGTAGCTGTACTCTTTTCCCGATGAGCGTTCCTGAAAGTGTCCCCAGCCGTCGACGTGGGGGTTCGGTTCGTGATGCCATCCACAATCGCCGTCGTCGTAACTGAAATGAAAGACGAACTCCGAGCGATCGTCGCGACGCTCTCCCGCGAACCACCGAGCAGTGAGCGTCGCTTCTTCGGTGTCGATCTCGAGTCGATCCGTCGCGATCTCAGCAACGATCTCCGTGAATTGCCCGCTTGGAAAGCCCTGCGTCGAGACGACGACCGGGTGACGCTCGAGCTCCCGCTGAATGGCCCGCAGAGCCCGGTGTGACGCTTCACCGGGGGAATACGATCGATCACCGACCATGCCTATGCGTTGGCCCGATAGTCCCGACTGTACGTCGAGTAGCGCTCGATCGCATCCTCGACGACGTCCAACCGATACTCGAGAAGCTCCCAGTCACTGGCTGTCTTCATAATATCTCTCGTCTCAGTTGCGTTCTCAGTGGTTGCAGCTACTTCTCTGAGGTCTGCTGGCCCGTCGACGCCATACTCATCCTGCCACTGCTCGATTCGATCCTGCATGTCTGCCTTCAGTTCGATGAGTTCATCGTGATCGTGTTCCTCGAGGAGGTCTCTGAGCGTTTGCATCCGCGTGTGTAGAGGGTCAGGGGAGTACACGGTTGATCTCCCCTCCGTGCTCTCTAACAAGATTCCCATCTCGACGAGCCGGTCAAGATGCTCCCGTGCCGTGTTCTCAGCGACGTGGGCCTCCACAGCGATCTCCTGAGCCGAGGTTGGTTCCGACAGCGTCCCGGCCACGGCCCTTACACGATCGAACGCACTCGTTTCTTCCGTCCACGCGTTCACGCCGGGTGGGTCCTCGCTCATTACAGGTGCGTGTTACACCTGCAACTCAATAAATTTGCTCGAGGATAGCATATGTGTGTTTGCTCGTCTGTAGGTACTTGATCTCGTTCTACCTGTCGTCTCTCCCGAGCGTGACGGACGGCCAAAAATCGCCACACGCGCATCTACCGGTCGTCGTCCGATCGCGGCTGAATCCGCTCCCAGTCGCTGGGGCGGACGGGTCCCTCGAGTAGCGGGTCGTCGGTCTCGCGCATCCACGCGAGCAGTTCCTCCCGGAGGCGGTCGCGGACCGCTTCGAGGTCCGGATCGTCCGGGGCCGTCTCCATCGACGCGTCGGCGTTCCGGGCAGCGACGGCGAGGTTGTCCACCTCGAGGGGGTCGTTCTCGAGGTCGAACAGTTCCTCGTAGGGGCGTTGTTTGCCGTAGAAGTCCTCGCGGACCTCGCGGCCGGCGTCGCTGCAGTAGATGTCCGTCGTCAGGTAGACCTCCGGCAGGGGCCAGAAGTTGCGGACGTACTTCCAGCGCTCGGTGCGGATCGCCCGGATCGGGTTGTACCGATCGTGCCAGGTCATCCCGGCGAACAGTCTGTCACGGGGTTCGTAGCCGTCGGCATCTCGGCCTTCGAGCAACAGCGGTGCGACGCTCTGCCCGGCGATGGGCTTCCCGCCGGTCTCGACGTCGGGGATCGGCGCGTCGGCGACGTCGAGCAACGTGGCGAAGACGTCGACGTTGCTCACGAGGTCGTCGACGACCCGGCCACCCTCGACGGCAGTCGGGTGAGCGAGGACCAGCGCGGCCTCGATGCCGGGATCGAAACACGTGCCTTTCGCGCGGGGCATCGCCAGCCCGTGTTCGGTCGTGAAGACGACGAGCGTGTCGTCGGCGCGGTCGACCGCCGCGAGCGCGTCGCGGACCGTTCCGACGGCGTCGTCGATCGCGTGGAGCATCCCCTGCATGCCCGCGATGTCCGAGCGGATCCCCGGGCGATCGGGGAGGAACTCGAGGGGCTCGACGCTCTCGGGATCCGGCGCGTCGTACCGCTCGCCGTCGAAGCCGAAGCCGCCGTTCTCCTCGACGCGGTGGAGTTCGAAGAAGCCGACCGAGGCGAAGAACGGATCGCCGAGTCCCTCCTCGGTCACGACGCGCTCGAACTCGTCGGCGACGGCGCGCGCTCGAGACGTCTCGTGAACGGCGGGGTCTCTCTCGGCTGTTAACGGCTGGTCGGTGTGGATGCGATCGTAGCCCAGCCGATCGGGATACTCGGTCACGTGCTGGAGGCCGAACAGGTGCGTCTCGTAACCCACCTCGCCCAGCAGATCCGGCAGGAACCGTTCGTCCTCGCTTATCTCCCAGTTCTCGTGTGCCAGCCCGAGCAGCCCGTTCTGGTGGGGGTGGCGACCCGTCACCAGGCTCGAGCGACTGGGCGAACACTGGGGGGCGGTGACGAAGTGGCGATCGAAGCGGACGCCGTCGGCCGCGAGATCGTCGATCCGGGGCGTCTCGACGGCCGCACCGTAACACCCGAGGTAGGTCCCGAGGTCGTGGGTGTGGATCAACACGATACTGGGCGGCATGTCGCCACCGTACGGCTACCGCCGGAGTAAGGGTTCGCACGTCTCGAGTCGGCCGACTGTCGCTTCCTGCGGACAGTTGGGTCGGCCGACCCGTACGGCGATCTGCGTTCCAATATCGTGACGCGACGGCCTGAAATCCCTGCATAATCCGGGCCGGTGACCTTCCGCACGAGGGGCGGAGTGAGAGTCACGCATGGACGATTCCAACGGACGTGATGACGAGTCACATACGACGGTCCGGAACGTGGTTCTCGTGGTGTTCGATACGGCTCGCGCTCGGAGCGTCGGTCCGGAGACGACGCCGACGCTGTGCGAACTGGCCGCCGCGGGAACCGCGTTCGACAACGCCTTCGCGACCGCGCCCTGGACGCTGCCTTCTCACGCTTCGTTGTTCACCGGAACTTACCCTTCCGAACACGGCGCTCACGGCGGCCACACCTATCTCGACGACGATCTGCGGACACTGCCCGAGGCGTTTGCCGACGCCGGCTACGAGACCGTCGGCGTCTCGAACAACACCTGGATCACCGCGGAGTTCGGCTTCGACCGCGGCTTCGACGAGTTGCGGAAAGGCTGGCAATACGTCCAGTCCGACGCCGACATGGGCGCGGTCGTCCGCGGCGAGGACCTGCGGGAGAAACTGGCGGCCACTCGACGACGCATTTTCGACGGTAACCCGCTCGTAAACGCGGCGAACATCCTCTACAGCGAGGTGTTGCAGCCGACCGGCGACGACGGTGCCGACCGCTCGACCGACTGGATCGCCGACTGGCTGGTCGACCGCGACGACGATCGACCGTTCTTTCTGTTCTGTAACTTCATCGAGCCCCACGTCGAGTACGACCCGCCGCGCGAGTACGCCGAGACGTTCCTCCCCGACGACGCCGGCTACGGCGAGGCCACGTCGATCCGGCAGGATCCGCGCGCGTTCGACTGCGAGGAGTACGATCTGACGGATCGAGAGTTCGACCTGTTGCGTGGCCTCTACCGGGCCGAACTCGCCTACGTCGACGACCAGCTCGGCGAGCTCCGGACCGCGCTCGAGGACGCCGACGAGTGGGAGGACACCCTGCTGGTCGTCTGTGGCGATCACGGAGAGCACATCGGCGAACGCGGCTTCTTCGGTCACCAGTACAACCTCTACGACACGCTCGTCCACGTCCCGCTGGTCTGTCACGGCGGGCCGTTCACCGACGGTGACCGCCGGCGCGACCTCGTCCAGTTGCTCGACCTCCCCGACACCCTGCTCGAGACCGTCGGCGTCGACGATCCGGCGTTGCGCGAGCAATCCGCCGGCCGCCCCTTCTACCCCGCGGCGACGAGCGACTCTCGGGAGGCGGTCTTCGCCGAGTACGTCGCGCCCCAGCCGTCGATCGATCGCCTCGAGAACCGTTTCGGCGACCTGCCCGAGCACGTCTACGAGTACGACCGCCGACTGCGAGCCGTCCGGACCCGCGCGTCCAAGTACGTCCGCGGCGACGACGGCTACGAACGGCTGCACGACCTCGAGACCGACCCCGGCGAGCGCACGGACCTCTCGGCGACCGAGACCGATCGGGTCCGACAACTTCGTTCGCGTCTCGAGGGTCGGTTCGATCCGCTCGAGGAGGCCGATACCGACGGCTCGGTCGAGATGCGCGAGGGGACGAAAGAGCGGCTGGCCGACCTGGGGTACCTCTGAGCCGTCTCGATACCGGCGAGCCCCACGTGGAAGCCACCCGGGACTATCAATCGTTCACACGGACAGGCGGACTGACTTCTCGGTGCTGGCGCGAGCGGTAGCCGTGCCCTCCCGATCGATCGATTCGGAGACGATTCCCGTACGGACCGCGTTCGACCCGGAAACCGAACGGCTGACGCTCGTGGCCGACGTCTTCCCTGCCACCGTCGACGACGTCCGGGTAGCCGTCGGCTCGAGGCGTCTACGAGTGACGGTCTCCCGCGACGGCAGGTCCCTCGACGGCTACGTCGAGCCGCCGTCGGATCGGGTCTTCACCGACGATCGGCGAGCGTTCTGCAACAACGGCGTCCTGACGGTCGACCTCGGGACGCGCCGCTCGAGGGTCCGACACCCGAGTTCGGCCGCGAGCCGTCCGTAACCGTTCCGCCAGGTCGCAGTCAGCGCTGCCGCGGTAGCCGGCCTTAAGTGGTTCTCGCGGGATCGGTCGACCAGTGACGGCGGACGCGGAGGCGAACGCGCCGTTCGACCGGCGACGGGCCTACGGACTGGTGTGTTCGGCGACGCTCGGGTACACGCTCCTGATGGTCGTCTGGTTCTCGCTGCCCGCGTACCTCACGACGATCATCGCCGACGTCGGCCTCTCGAGCACGGAAGCCGGCGTGCTCGCGGGCGCGGTGCCGGTGACGTACATCCCGCTGGCGCTGTTCTCGGGGCTGGCCGTCGATCGGATCGGCCCGGGCCGGATCGTCGGCGTCGGCGTCCTCTGCTACGGCCTCGGGGGGATCGCCCGGAGCGCCGCGTCCGGGTTCCCGACGCTGCTCCTGACGACCCTGTCGATCGGCGTCGGTGCGACGACGATCACGTTCGGCCTCCCGAAGCTGGTTTCGGTGCTGTTCCCGCCCGAGGAGACGGGTCGGCCGTCGGCGATCTACCTCGTGGGCGCGTCGGCCGGTTCGGCGTTCGTCTTCGCCGTCGGCCGACCGATCCTCGGCCCCGCGCTCGGCGGCTGGCGGCCGCTCTTTTTCTGGAGCGGCGTCGTCGCCGTCGGCTACGGCCTCGCGTGGCTCGCGGTCGCCGTCCGAACCGGCATCGACGACCGGACGGGCGAGGACGGGCTGGCCCTCGAGTCGATCCGCGCGGATCTCCGCCTGGTCCTCTCTCACCGCGACCTCCAGCTGGTGGTCGTCGTCGGGACGATGTACCTGTTTCTCAACCACGGCGTCCAGGGCTGGCTCCCGACCGTGCTCGAGTCCCGCGGGATCGCGGCCGGACTCGCCGGCCAGGCGACGAGCCTGTTCGTCCTCGCCTACGTCGTCGGCGTGCTCTCGGTCCCCGAACTGGCCGACCGGTTCGGCGTCCGGCGACTCGCACTCGTCGGCTGCGGCCTCGTCGCGTTCGTCGGCGTCGTCGGCATCGTCTCGGGCGGGTCCGGACCGCTCGTCGTCGCTGGCATCGTCGTCGCGGGCGTCGGAACCGGCGGCGTCTCGCCCCTCGTCCGGGCGATCCCGCCGGCGCTCGAGGGGATCGGCGCGCGGCTGACCGGCACGGCGGTGGGCTTCATCTTCGCCGTCGGCGAGATCGGCGGCTTCTTCGGCCCGATGCTCATCGGGACCCTCCACGACGTGACCGGCTCGTTCGCCCCAGGTCTCGCCTTGCTCGCGGCGTCGGGACTCGTGATCGCCGGCTCGGGCGCGGCGCTGTGGGCCAGACGACCCTAGCGGTCACTCGAGGTCCATCGTCGCCCCACACGCCGGACAGACGAACTCGGCGTCGACGTCGGACCCGACCCGCATATGATCGCACTCGCAGTCGGGACAGGAGACGTCGCGATCCTCGAGCACCGGAATCCGACTGATCCTGACGTCGTCGCTGTCTCGCGGCGCACCCAGCGCGAGCGCGACGACCGGGTCGCCGCCGTCGTTGCGGCCGGACTGGAACTCGCCGGGCGCGAACCGGATCGCCTCGTCGGCGGCGACCCGAATCTCCTCGAGACCCCCGTCGCTGGCTTCGTCGGCATCGCTCTCGCTCGCTGTCTCGTCCGGAGCCTCCACCTCGAACGTCGCCTCTCCCGCGAGGACGACGAAGATCTCCTCCTGGTCGGCGTGGGCGTGGACGGAGCCGCTGAGCCGTTCGCCCGGATCGAGGACGTATCGCGTGATCGCGACGTGTTCTGCTCCGAGCGACTCCGTGAGGGGACGACGATCCGTCTGCCAGTCGCCGTCGTAGGGCTGGGGATCGACGGCGTCGAACGCGACGTGTTCCATACCGGTCGTTGGATGGCTTCGCTCAAAGTGATTGGTCCGGTGTCAGAACGCGGTGTTCGCGGGGCAGGAAACCGAACGCCGGCACACGCGCCCTGAAGGGTTATCGGCGTCGTCGGTGTCGAGCGCCCATGGTTACGGCACCGCGAACGAACGCGCTCCGGCGAACCCTCGCGGACGGGGACGTCGCGCTCGGCATCCTCGAGAACGCGTACGATCCGACGCTCGTGGAGTTCTACGGCGAGTGCGGCCTCGATTTCGTCTGGATCGACCTCGAGCACGGCGGCCCGAGCCCGTTCGACGGCGACCGACTCGAGGACCTGCTGCGGGCGGCCGACGTCTCGGGGACGGAACTGCTGGTTCGCATCCCCGAACCCGACCCGGGGATGGTTCGCAAGGCGCTCGACGTCGGCGTGCGCAACCTCTTCGTCTCCCGCGTAGAGACGGCCGACGACGTGCGACGGGCCGTCGAGGCCGCCCGGTTCGAGTTCGACGGCGATTCCGGGAAACGCGGCTTCGCCAGCCCACGAGCGAGTCGCTGGGGGACGACCGACGACTACGCGGGTACCGAGGACGAGGAGGTCGTCGTCGGCGCGACGATCGAGAGCCCGGCCGCAGTGGCGAACCTCGAGTCGATCCTCGAGGTGCCGGAGCTGGGATTCGTCTTCGCTGGCCCGCTCGATCTGGCGGTCGCGACGGGCCACCCCGGGGAACCGGACCACGAGGAGGTCGCGGACCTGATCGAGGAGATCCGCGCGACGACGGTCGAGACCGACGTGCCCCTCGGCGGCCTGGGCTTCGGGATGGACGACGTCAACGAGAAGGCCGATACCGGCTACCAGTTGCTGAACCTGGGGAGCACGACCGGCGCGTTACAGGGCGTCGTGCAGTCGTGGTACACCGAGTATCGGGGCGAACGCGACTGACGGGAGCAGTTACTCCTCGCTCGAGTCCCGTCGGGCCGGCGGGGTCTTCGAGAGGAGTTGTCCCCAGCGATCGCGCCGGTCGGCGACGCGTCGGTACGCCCGCTCCCGCAGCCGTTCGTAGTCCTCGAACTGCCGGAGAAAGTCGAGGACGTCCGCCGCGGGCGCGAGTTGCTCTTCGAGGAGGTCCGTTCGGCGGATCGCCTCCTCGATCGACGCCCCGCAGGAGTAGACCCGCTCGTCGGTCACCAGGTGCGAACAGGACTCGTATTCGGCGGGCAGTCGCACTCGCAGGTCGGGCGGCAGTTCGCTGAAGCCGACGATCCGGAGGTCGGTACGGTCGGCGAAGCGGTCGGCCCACCAGGTACAGAACCCGCAATCGTCGTCGTAGACGAACGTATCGCGCTCCATACCGGAGTCACGGACTCGAGTCCTATAGGTGTCAGTGCGTGCCGGTCGGACGCGTCGGATTCGCCCGCGTCACCCGTGCTCTCCGTCTCCGGCGAGGGGGTCGATCCGTCGAAAGGATCTTGAAACCCCTCGCGCATTCGAGGGTATGGGCAGTTCGGCCGCGTCGCTGTCGGAACCGCAGGTGCTGGCTCACACCAAAGAGCGGCTGTTCCCCGAGACGGAGTCGTCGTACGTGGTCGCCGACACCCAGTTCGCACAGCGGGAGTGGCTGCCGGGGCGGCCGGTCGACGACGCGGTCCGCGAGGTGCTCGCGCCGTTCAACCACGTCCGGGTCGGCGGCGGCTACCCCGACCTCGTCGGCGTCGCGCCCCTCGAGTCGGAGCTACTCGCGGTCGATCGCCTCGGCGACGAGCCGCCGTTGGTCGCCGTCGAGGCCAAGGGGTACGCGAGCGGAGGCGTCGACACCGAACGCGGGATCGTCCAGGCACACGACCGACTCCACGAGGCGAACGCGGCCTACGTCGCCGCGCCGACGGCCGCCATCTCGGGCACCGACCGGACCCTCGCACGGGAGCTGAACGTCGGCGTGCTCGGCGTCGACGCCGGCGGGGACGTCGCCGTGCTCGAGGTCCCCCGTGTCGTCGGGAACACGACGACGGGCGAAGCGAACGCGATCCGCTTCCAGGCGAGCGCACAGGGCGTGGCGGACCAGTCGTTCGGCCTGAACCATCCGAAGAACTACCTCGGCTATCCGCTGGCGCAGTACGCCGACGGCGAGACGGCGTCGCTGCTCGACGAGTACGACGTGGTGGGTGCAGTCGAGGACGCGCGACGCGGCGCTGCGTTTCTGGGGTTGATCACGGACGGCCCCCGGGTGGAACTGACGGGACTCGGTCGGGAAGTCGTCCGGTTCGCTATCGACCGCTGTGGCTCGGTGACGGCGGCCCTCGAGGAGTTCGCGGACTGGTACCGTTCCCGGAAGCGGTTCGTCGACCTCGCGCCCGCGTGGGGCCAACTCGCGAGGCGCGTCGTGTTCGCGTATCCGGCGACGGAACTGCTCGTCGAGGAACTCCAGACGATGCACGACGACTGGAACGCGGAGCCGACCCTCGTCGAGCTGGTGACCCACATGCACGAACTCCATCCGTCCTTTGCGGTCGAGCTGTTCGTTCGCGGCGACGAGTCCGTCCGGCGTCGCGTTCTCACCGAGGACGGCTCGTTACGCCGGGACGCGCTGACCGACGGCGAGATCTACCACGCTCCGACCGTGTTCCAGCTGAAGACGATGCTGTATCACACCGGGATCCTGGCCGACAGGGGCACCGAACCCCATCGCCTCGAGCCGACCGACGACGGCTGGGCGCTCCGGGAGCCCGTCTAGTGCGACCCGGTTCGGTCGTTCTCGAGTCCGGAGACCGTCACAATACCCTATATCGATCATGTATATTTTTCCGTCCGGATCGTGACTGTGTGACGGAGTAGCGATGACACGGAACTGTCACGAGCGCGAAACGCCGGTCGCGACGGGCGTCGGGTAGGGAAGACCGATGGCACGCGCTCCTTCCTACCGGACGAACCGCGGCCTGTTCGCCCGCTCGTCGCTGACGAGCGAGCGGTTCGCGACCGAAGCACACTTCGAGGAGGCGAGGGATCCGACGTCGGCGTTCGAGGCGATCGAGGGGCTGTGGGAGCGAGTAGATCCCCCCGCGAACGAGCGATCCGGGCGTCGCCTCGAGACCGCCTTCGTCCGGCCGGTCCTGCGGGTGCTCGGCTATCCCGTTTCGCCCGATCGTCCTGACGACGACGCGGGGGACGGGCAACTCCGAAACGCGCCCGACGTGCTCGTTCCGACTGTGAGTTCGGAAGATCTACCGCCGGCGGCGAGACCGGATCGGTCGTCGGACGACGACCCGGTCGCGGTCGTGAACGTCTACCGTCCCGGACGGCCGTTCGACGACGTCGATCGGCGCGATACCGACCGGGCGGCCGAGGTTCCGGCGGCCCGGATGCACGCCCACCTCGAGGCGACGGGTGCTCGGTGGGGGCTGCTCACCGACGGGCGACGGTGGCGACTCTACCACGCCGAGACGAGCGAGCGACTCGATTGCTACTACGAACTCGATCTGGCGACACTCCTCGAGCGGGAGGATTCCAGGGCGGGTCGCGAGTTCGTCGCGACGTTCCGATACGAAGCAGTAGCGGGTACGGAGGGTCGTGATCCGTTCCTCGAGTCACTGATCGACGAGCGGGCGGTTGCCGTCGAACGACTCCTCGAGACGCTCCCGGAGCACCTCGCCCGGGCAGCCGGAATCGTCGCCCGCGCGAGCGACCGGGACCGCCGAGCCGGGGGTGAGGCCCCGACCGGTCGCGACCGCGCGGCGGCGTTCGAACGCGCCGCAGGGTTCGTCCTTCGACTCGTCGTCTGCCGGTTTGCCGAGAGTCGAGCCGGGGTTACCTTCGGCGAACGAGGGACGCCCCACTCCACGGTCGGTGGACTCGGCCGTGAGGTCGCTTCGCGGCTCGAGGACGACGGGCTGCTCGAGGGGGTCGACGCCGTCGTCGACGGCGGGTCAGTCGCGGCTGCCGTCGGCCACCTCGAGATCGGTCCCCGTCTGGAGCGGGCGGTCGCGGCCGTCGCGGCCGGACCGGACGGCGGCGTCGCCTACGACGGCTGGCTGCTCGGCGAGTCCGGTGACCGAGCGACAGCGCCCGACACTGCGACGCTCCCGATCGATCGCGTGGACGAGGCGGCGGTCGCTCGAGCCATCCTCCTGGCCACGCACCGGCCCGGCGACGACGGGGGCTGGCGACCGATCGACTACGCGGCCCTGGCCCCGCGACAACTCGGCCGGCTCTACGAGGGGCTGCTGGCGTGGGAGCTCGCCGTCGCGAGCGAGCCGCTGGCGCTCGAGGACGGCACCTACGTGCCGACCCAGGACGACGCGGCGGCGATCGGTCCCGGGGACCCGTACCTCGAGAGCGACTGTCGGGGACGGAAGGCGACGGGTGCCTACTACACGCCGGCGGACGTGGTCGACTACGTCGTTCGAGAGACCATGTCTCCGCTCTGTGCGGAGATTCGGCAACTGTCGTCCGGAGGTGGCGACGATCGGCAGCCGTCTCTCCAGCAGTCGGCTGACGACACCGGATTCGTCGATCGCCTCACCGCGCTACGGCTTCTCGATCCGGCGATGGGGAGCGGTCACTTTCTCCTGCGAGCGAGCGAGTTCCTCACCCGCGAGGCAGTCCGCGGACGGGAGCGGGCGGCCGCTCGAGGCGACCCCGGCGCGATCGATGGCGGACGATCCGTTGGGGAACTTCGGCGTCGGATTGCGACGACGGCCCTCTTCGGGGTCGATCTGGACCCGCTCGCGGTCGAAGTCGCGACCGCGTCGCTGTGGCTCCGGACCATGCGCGCCGACGCCGAGGGGGCCACCGGCCCGCGTGACGGACTCGCCACGACGCTCCGGTCCGGCAACGCCATCGTCGGAGCCGATCCCGACGGGCGGATTCGGGACGCGCTCCTCGAGGGCGGCGAAGCCGAGTCGACGCGACGGACCCGGCTCGGGGCGGCCGCGAACGTCCGAACTGCCAGTGCGTTCGGACTCGAGTGCGTTCCTGACGACGCCGTCGAGCGGCTGTTCGAAGCCGTCGACGACGACGGTCGGTGGGAGCGACTGTCCGCGACGGGCTGGTTCGAACGCGCCCAGGAGTGGGCCGCGGCCGGGCGGTACCTCCACTGGCCGCTCGCGTATCCCGACGTCCTCGGCGCGTCGTCGTGTCGGAACGGTGGCGACGACGCGAAGGGTCCAGCGTCGGGGTTCGATGCGGTGCTCGGAAACCCGCCGTGGGTCGCGACGGCCGGTCGGGCGGACGTCAGCGCGTGTATGGAGTCGGAGCTCCGCGAGTACCTCGCAGACGCTTTCGACACGACCGAGAACCAGTTCGACTGCTACGTGGCGGTTTACGAGCGCGCGCTCGCGCTCGCCCGGAACGGCCGCGTCGGGATCGTCGTCCCGGACGCGATTCTGGCGCGGGAGAGCAACGAACCCATCAGATCGGCGATCTGTGACCGGACGTCGCTGTCGCGGATCGTCCGCCTCGGCGCTCGGTTCGAGGACGTCGAGACCGGTGCGGTCGCCATCGTGACCGGGGGTGACACCGACAGCGGCGACACCGACGCGGTACGCTGTGCGGACGCGACCGATCGCGACCGTCTCGAGAACCTCTCCTACACCGAGATTCCGGCGTCGGTCTTCGCGTCCCGCCCGAAAACGCGCTTTCTCCCGTCGCTGGACGAGACGGCGCAGTCGATCGTCGAGCGACTCGAGCGATGGCCACCCCTCGAGCGGTTCGTGACGATCGCTCGCGGCGAGGAGATCGGAAAGAACGATTCGCGTCTCGAGACGACGCCGGCGGCGGATCGGCGACCGATCGCACCGGGCGGTGCGATCGTTCCCTACGGGATCGACGAGTCGGCCTTGCGGTACGTTGAGCCGGAGACCCTCGAGAAGGACCCCGCCCAGTATCGGGGGCCGAAACTGGTGTTCAGGCAGACCGGCGACGCGTTCGTGGGCACGCTGACCGACGAGGTGTGTACGATCAAGTCGGCCTACACGATTCGCCCGCTCGAGACTGTCGTCGACGCGTGGCAGAACGAGCGACGGGGCGACGCGGCTGGTGACGGGTCCAGTGTCGATCGGACCCGGACAGAACGACAGTTGCTCGCACACCTGCTGGGCGTGCTCCAGTCGCCGCTTTTGAACTACTACCACCACTACGTCCACGCGGCATACCGGTCGGTGTTCCCGCAGATCAACCAGTCGACGTTCGAACGCCTGCCGATCGCGATGCCCGACGGCCCGGACCCGACGCTCGTCGAAGCCGTGGAGGAGCGACTCGCGCTCACGACCGACCGCGATGGGATCGAGGCGGACGTCCTCGCGTACCTCCCCGACGCGGTCGACGGCCCGACCCTCGGGTCGCTCGAGGCGTCTCGGCCGGTCGACGACGTCGAGGGGACGCTTCTCACCGAGACGGGCGACAGTCGTCCCTCGCTCAAGGTCGACGCGGTCACGGCTACGACGGAGCGAACCGACGGAGAGACGGCCACGCGGCTCTCGATCGAACTGCGGTACAAACCCGACGACGACCACACGGCGACCGACGGCTGGGGGTACGCGCGGACCGATCCCATCCCCGCGCTCCGGATTACCACGTCCGATGACGATCTCGCCACGCTACTCGAGGCGTTCGTCCCCCGGGCGGTCGAGCGCGCGGACGGGTTCGCCGGGTTCAGACGGCCGGTCACGGCGACTACGTCGCCCCTGGATCGGCTTCGGGCCGTCCGCCTGCCGACGACCGCCGGCGGGGCGCTCGCGGCGTTTCGCGACGCGCGCAAGCGTCTGGCCGACCTCGAGGCGGACGTCGCCGCCGTCGACCGGACGATTCACGAGCGCGTCTGCTCGCTGTACGGGATTCCGGCGGACGAACGAGCCGTCGTCCGCGACGAGTTCGGGAGCGACCGGACCGCCTAGGCGGATCGCTCGGTGTCTGCGACCTCGGTTGCCCCCTCGACGGCGGGGACGTCCTCGACCGCGATCTCGAGGGCGTCGCCGGTGCCGTCGATGGTGATCGAACGGTTGCAGTAGGTAAACGCGAGTTCCGTGAAGCCGTCCTCACGACAGATCGAATCGAGCGCATCGGGGTCCATCGAATCGTACAGCGGATCGAGATCGAGGGGATCGACGCCTTCGAGCGAGGCGACGACGTCGATGACCGCCATACTCGGCCGTCGCTCGTCGACGACCGTCGTTTTCGTCCATGGATCTGCGTGCATACGTCTCGAGTGGGCGATGGTAGGTTAAGAACTTATGCCAATATTTCGAACGCGACGTTCAAGGCAGAATGACGGTCACGAACGGGCGATTCTACGCGAGGGTTTCGTCGCCAGGGCCGGCCGTCTCTCCGGCAGCCGACCCCTCTGTCACCCCCGTCCGTGACGGCCGTCGTTACTCCTCGAGCAGGAGGTAGGTACGACCGCCGCGGTGTTCGAGGGAGACGCAGTCGGTGTCGACGCTCGAGTCGACGAAGCCCTCGATGCCGCCGGTGTGGACGTCGGTGACGTCGATGCGGCGTCGCGATTCGGTCGCCTCGGAACGGTCGTCCGTGCGTGCCTCCCGGTCACTGGTTCGATCGACGATCAGCGTCATATCCCCACGTTGGAGTGACGGTACGTCAAACCGATCCGTCCGTGGTGAAAGTGAAAGTAGCCGACAGAGCGGTGATGGCGGTCGCACGGCGGGGGACAGAGCACTCGAGCGGCTACCGTGAACCGGCCGCGGATCGTCGTCACCCGAGCGGCGTGATCCGAACCTCCTGCGGTCCGTCGGGAGTCTCGATCGTGACCGTCTCGAGCAGCGCGTCCCGGGCGCGCGTCCGCCACGATTCGACCGCTTCGGCGTGACGTTCGCGGAGGCGTTCGGTCTCCTCGGAGTCGACCGACTCGAGTCGGTCGTCCAGTTCGGGGTAGTCGGCGACGACCTGGTCGTCGATGATCGCAGCTGGGTCGACGTGGACCGCACCGGTCAGCGGCGCGTCGTCGACGCGGTAGACGTGCAGGCGGGCGCGCATCCGCCCGTGAAACGGCGGCGTCACCCGGAGGACCGCCTCGCCGGGGTTCTCCCGCGTGTAGACGAAGGCATCGACGGCGTCGTCGGGCGAGACCGCGAGCGACCGGATCGCCGACGGGTCGGAATCGGAGTCGCCCATGGTTCGACGGGTCGGGCCGCGGCGGTTTATAGCTCCGGTCCGCCGCTGGAGGGGTCGACCCGCGACTACCGCCTGCGCCGGGGATCGGTCCCGGGCCTGATAGTTATCACGGGGGCCGTGGTACGGGGGGCTATGTCACGAGCCGACACCCTCGACGGCGTCCGCTCGCGGACGATCGAAACCGACCGCCTCGAGACGCACCTCCTGGAGTCGGGCGACCCCGACGGCGGTGGCGAGCCGATCGTCTTTCTCCACGGAAACGTCTCCTCGTCGCGCTTTTACGAACACGTCCTGGCCGACCTGTCGGACGACCACTACGCCGTCGCCCCGGATATGCGCGGCTACGGCGATTCGGAGACGAAACCCGTCGACGCGACGAACGGGCTGGGCGACTTCGTCCGCGACCTCGAGGCGCTGTGTGAGGCGCTCGAGGTTCCGACGCCGTTCACGCTGGTCGGCTGGTCGAAAGGCGGCGGCGTCGCGATGCGGTATACGATCGAGACGCCGACCGACGTCGACTCGCTCGTACTCGTCAACCCCGTCTCGCCGTACGGCTTCGGCGGCACGAAGGACGTCGAGGGGACGCCCTGTTTCGACGACTACGCGGGCTCCGGCGGCGGTATCGGGAACGACGCGTTCGTATCGTCACTCGCCGAGCGCGATCGAGGGGAGGGCGAGACGTCCGCGCGGCGGATCCTGCGGACGTACTACGTCGACCCCTCCCACACGTTCGACGACGAGCGCGAGGAGTCGTACCTGACGGGGATGCTCGATACGGCCACCGGCGACGAGAACTACCCCGGCTCCGCGACCGAGAGCGAGAACTGGCCTGGCGTCGCTCCCGGCGACACCGGCGTCAACAACGCGCTGTCGCCGAAGTACTGTCAGCTCGAGGCGATCACCGAGATCGATCCCGCCGAGAAGCCGCCGCTGCTGTGGATCCGTGGCGACTCCGATCAGATCGTCTCCAACGAGTCGCTGTTCGACCTCGGGACGCTGGGCCGCATGGGCGAGGTACCCGGCTGGCCGGGCGAGGACGTCTTCCCGCCCCAGCCGATGATCGACCAGACCCGCGCCGTCTTCGAAACCTACGCGGATCGGGGCGGGACGTACGAGGAGGACGTCTTCGGTAACACGGGCCACTCGCCCCACGTCGAGATGCCCGGCGACTTCCTCGAGCGCATCGAGAGCGTTCTCGAGGAGTAACCGGCGCTCGCGTCGGCGGCGATCAGCACTCCACCCGGAACGCCGCCTCGATGTCCCGCGAGGAACGGCCGACGACGAGATCGTTCGTCCCGTCGGGGACGGTCCAGCCGTCGGCGTCGTCGTAGTACGCGAACGCCTCCCGTTCAACCGGGATTCGAACGGTCGTTTCGGTCCCGGGCTCGAGCGAGACGGCCTCGAAGCCGACGAGTTCGCGTTCCGGGCAGGGGACCGGCGCGGCTGCCGTGCCTGCGTAGACCTGGACGACCTCCGTACCGGCCCGGTCGCCGACGTTCCGGACGGTAGCGGCCACCTCGAACCCGTCCTCCGTCTCCGTCACGGTGACGTCCCCGTACTCGACGGTCGCGTACGAAAGGCCGTGCCCGAACGGGAACAGTGGATCGACGTCGGCGGCGTCGAAGTGGCGGTAGCCGACGAAGACGCCCTCGTCGTAGCTCGCGACGCCGTCGACCCCCGGAAAGGCCTCCTCGCCGGCCGTCGGGTAGTCGTCGGCCGACCGTCCGAACGTCACCGGCAGGCGGCCGCCGGGGTCGGCGTCCCCGCTGAGGACGGCCGCGAGCGCCTCACCGTCGGCCTGGCCGGGGTACCACGTCTCGAGAACGGCGTCGACCGACTCGAGCCACGGCATCGTGACGGGGCCGCTGGTCCGGAGAACGACGACGGTCCGCTCGGCGGCGTCCGCAACCGCCTCGATCAGGGCGTCCTGCTCGCCCGGCAACGCGAGGTCGGGGCGGTCCCTGAACTCCGTCGCGTCGTCCTGGGCGACGACGACGGCACAGTCGACCGATTCCGCGAGGGCGACCGCGTCCTCGATGCTCGCGTCCGCGTCCGCCTGCCCGTCCTCGGTCGGGTTGAAAAACGACGACTCTGCGATCGGCTCCGCACCTCGTTCGAACGCCACCTCGTCGAACCGCTCCGCGAGCCCCTCGAGCGGGCTCGTCTCGACGAGCGGCGACACCTCGGAGGAGCCGCCGCCGCCCAGTTTCGCGGCGTCGGCGTTCGGGCCGATCACGCCGATCGAGTCGCCCCCGTCGAGGGGAAGGACTCCGTCGTTGGCCAGCAGGACCGACCCCTCGACGGCGACGTCGCGGGCCAGTCGGCGGTGTTCGGGCGTGTCGAGTGTGCCTTCCGGTGCGTCGCCCTCGAGCCGACCCAGTCGGTCCACGAGCCGGAGTACGCGGCGGACCTTCTCGTCGACGACGGCCTCGTCGACGTCGCCCGACTCGATCGCCTCCCGAAGCGGATCGCCGAAGTACGCCGGGAACTCCGGGATCGGCGGAAGCGGACCGCCGCCCGCGTCGGCGTCGACCGAATCGACCATCCCCTCGAGGTCGTCGAGATCGGGCAGTTCGGCCCCACCGTCGTCCGCTCCCTGAGCTGGCATCTCCTCCGGCAGGAACGCCTCGATCCCCACGCCGGGCATCTCGAGGTCGAGTCCCGCCTCGGCGGCCGCGACGGCGCTGCGGGTGCCCCACCAGTCGGAGACGACGACCCCGTCGAACCCCCACTCGTCTTTGAGCACGTCCTGCAGGAGGCGCTCGTGATCGCTCATGTGGGTCCCGTTGACGCGGTTGTAGGCGCTCATCACGGACAGCACGTCGCCGTCCTCGACCGCCGCACGGAACCCGGGGAGGTACAGTTCGCGCAGCGCGCGCTCGCTCACGTCTGCGCTGACGTCGTAGCGATTCGTCTCCTGGTTGTTCGCGACGTAGTGTTTGGCCGTCGCCGCGACGCCTTCCGACTGGATCCCGTCGATCGTGGGGACGCCGATCCGTGCGGTGAGGTGTGGGTCCTCGCTGTAGTACTCGAAGTTCCGTCCGCAGTGAGGCACCCGGATCAGGTTCATCCCCGGCCCGAGCACCACGTCCTGTCCGTGGGCGGCCGCCTCCCGGCCGAGGGCCGCACCGAACTCGCGCGCGAGGTCGGGATCCCACGTCGACGCGAGCGCGATCGACGACGGAAACGCCGTCGCGCGTTCGCCCATCGCCCGTACCCCGAGCGGTCCGTCCACCAGTCGCAACGGTGGGATATCGAGCCGTTCGACGCCCGGCACGTACCCCGTCGCCGTCCCCTCCGGATCGGCCGCCCCGCGGATCAGCCGGAGTTTCTCCTCGAGCGTGAGCCGGTCGACCAGCCGCGAAACCTCTTCCTCCATACTACGATCGTAGTTCTTTTTCCCAATAGGGGTGGGGGTCCCGGAGCGGGTCACCGGTTTTCCGTTCCCGATCGAGCAGTTCCGAATCAGTCGATATCGAGGTCGTCGCGGTCCGCGCCGGCGAGTTCGACCAGCGCGTCGGCCTCGAGCAGGTGACACTCGCCGGGGATCACGAGCAGGTGGAGCGGGTCGCCGAACTTCCGGTCGGCCAGTTCGGTCATCGGTCCCGCTTCCACGAGCGGGTCGGGACTCCCCGCCCGGGCGACGACGACGCCCACGAGGTCGGGGTACTCCTCGGACAGGAGTTCAGCACCGACGTCGGCGGTCATGAATTCGTCCTCGTCGGCGCGCTCGTGGCCGACTTTGATGTCGAGGTAGACGACGGTGTGGAGGCCGTCCGCGCGGTTCGCGTCGATCGTTTCGGTGACGCTCGCGGGGAGCCCGTCGGCCCCGTGGGCGTAGGGAAAGGGGAGGGTCGTCGCCTTGCCGAACCGGTAGTTCTGCAGCCCCGTCAGCGCGCTCGCGGCGGTCTGGGCGGTAACGCCGTGGATCACGCGAGTCTCGATGCCCCGCTCGTGAGCACGCAGTCGGAGGTCGACGTGGGTCGTCGAGATCATCGTATCGCCCGCAGTGAGGAACGCGACGTCTTCGCTTTCGGCCGTCGCGAGGATCTCCTCGGGGTCCCGCTCGACGCCCGCGCGGTCGCGGACCTCGATCTCGACGTCGTGGTAGGACTCGAGTTCGGCCACCGAGGTGCCGAGCAGTTTGCTGGTGTAGAACTCGGCGTACGCGCGGTCGGCGCTTCGTAGCGCCTCCTGGCCCTCGACGGTGATCGAGCGCTCGTCGTAGAGGCCGAGACCGATGAACGTGAGCATGGCTTCCCGTACTCGCAGGCGGCGGGTCAAGGTTTCGAGTCGCGGGCCGTCGAGGCGGGACCGCGACCGGCGGACGGAATCGGGTTGTCGGTACCGGAATCGTCGCCGGGGCGACGTGGGACCGGTGGGGGCCTCCCGGGATGGACGCACCCGTCGCGACTCTGCTGCTGGCCGCGTTCCTCGTCACGGGCGTCCTGGCTCTGACATACTGGGTCCGGTTGTACCGCCGGTCCGGGGCCGGTCACTCGAACTGAGGCGTTCAGCCATCAGAACAGACGCACTCCAGCCGATCCGATCGTCAGAAGAACTATTTTAGACTAGTCAAATTATTTTATTAGCCCAGCAAACATTAATATGGGTCGTTGGAGAAGCACTCAGCGATGACCCTCAGTCCGATCGCGGAGGACTACCTTACGGCGATCTATTACCTCCAGACCGAACACGAACGGGCGGTGGGAACTGCGGAGATCAGCGAGGACCTCGGTGTGACGCCTCCATCGGTCACCAGCATGCTCGAGACGCTGGACGAACAGGGATTCGTCGAGTATACGCCGTACGAGGGCGTCGAACTGAGTGCGGAGGGCGAATCGGTCGTGCTTCGCCTCGTCAGGAATCACAGACTGCTCGAGACGTTTCTCGTCGAGTGTCTCGACTATCCCTGGTCGGAAGTCCACGACGAAGCGGATCGACTCGAACACCACGTCAGTGACGAATTCGTCTCGCGACTCGAGGCGTTTCTGGGGGAACCGACGACGGACCCACACGGCGATCCGATCCCGGATTCGAGCCTCTCGATTCCGACTGAGGGTCCGTTCGCCCCGCTTACCGAATACGGACCGGGAGAGACAGTGGTCGTCGAACAGGTCCCCCATCGTGATCCGGACGTTCGTGAGTATCTGACCCGACAGGGTATCGGTCCGGGGACGCGACTGTCCGTCGAGGACGCCCCACCGATCGATCTCGTCACGGTTTTCCCCGCCTCCGGCGACGCGTCGGTCCCGTTGCCGACCCACGTCGCACGACGCCTCGGTGTTCGAGCGGCCGACGGGACCTCTAATTAGACGAGTCTAATTTTCATGTTTGTGCTAGCAAACTATATTAGTGGTTGCCTGAAATCCGGAATCGATGACAGCTGATCAATCGATCCACAGCGATCGTCAAGTCGTTTCCCGTCGACGGGCAGTCGCTCTCGGAACGAGTGCGGTAACGACCGGGCTGGCCGGTTGTTTCGGCACCCGTTCGGAGGGGGGCGATGGAACCAGTCAGGCGGAAGACACCGGCCGGACAGTCGCAGTCGCGTCGTTTTTCACCTTTTACGACTTCGCGAGACGGATTGCCGACGGGACGCCGGTTTCGGTCGAGAACCTGGTCCCGACGGGAATGCACGGTCACGGTTGGGAGCCGGACCCGTCCGTCCAGCGGGACATCACCGACGCAGACGCGTTTATCCACGTCGGTCCCGATTTCCAGCCGTGGGCTGATCGGGCGAGAGCTACCCTCGAGGACGAGAACCAGGACACGCACCTGATCAACGTTCGAGAGGGAATCGATCTGATCGACCTCGCCGACACCGTCGAAGACGACGAGGCTGTCGGAGACGCGAAGGATCCACACTTCTGGCTCGATCCCGAACGAGCAACCCGGTCGGTCGACAACATTGCTGAGGGGTTGATGGAAATCGCGCCGTCCTACGAGGACGCCTTCGACGAGAACGTGGACGCCCTCCAAGCGGACCTCGAGGCCCTCGCCGAGGAGTGGCAGGACCTGTTCGACCTCGCGGAGCGTGACGTCGTCTTCCTGGCCGCCCACAACGCCTTCGAGTACGTGGCCGATCGGTACGACGCAACGATCGAACCGCTCGTCGTCAATCTCGCCGCCAACGACGACGTCCGCCCAGCGGATATGCAACGTGCACAGGAGACGATAGCGGACAACGACATCGAGCACATCGGTGCGGCCGTCTTCGAACCGATCCGTCCAGCGCGGCAGTTACTCGAGCAAACGGCCGTCCAGGCGTACTATCCGGTGACACCGTACGCGGGGACGGCCGAATCGTGGATCCAGCGGGGCTGGGGCTATTTCGACATCGCACGCAACGTCAACATGCCGACGTTCCGGATCCTTCTGGATGTCGAGTCACCCGAGACTGTCGAGTTCGTCGACTACGGTCGTAACTTCGAACCGTAAGCAACCATGTGTCCTCCCACCCCACACGACTCCGAAGATCGGTCGGAACCCCTCGTGAGCGTCGACGCCGTCTCGTTCGGCTATACGTCGACAGACGTGGTCACGAACGTTTCGCTTACGGTCGATCGCGGCGAGTACGTCGGGATCGTCGGCCCGAACGGCTCAGGGAAGAGTACGCTGTTGCGGCTGATTCTCGGCTTACACGAACCCGACGACGGAGACGTCGAACTGCTCGGTCATCCCGCACGGGCGTTTGCCGAACGCGAGAAGGTGGGTTACGTCGCACAGGACGTAACCGAAAACACGAAGCGAATGCCGATCACAGTCGAGGAAGTCGTTTTGATGGGACGCTTTCCCCACGCCGGTTTCGGGCGCGTTACGGGTACCGACCGTGAACACGCTCGCCAGGCTCTCCAGACCGTGGGGATCGAACATCTCGCCGATCGAAAAGTAACGCAACTCTCCGGTGGCCAGCGACAGCGGACCTACATCGCCCGGGCACTCGCCAGCGAGGCGGAACTCCTCGTCCTCGACGAACCGACGGTCGGCGTCGACGCGGAGTCCGTAGACGCGTTTTTCGATTTACTCGGGGACCTCAACGACGACGGGATGACGATTCTGTTGGTCGAACACGATATCGGAGCCGTCATCGAGCATACGTCTCGTGTGGTCTGTCTCAACCGGGAACTGTACTTCGACGGCGACCCCGTTGCGTTCGCGGACAGCGACGCACTGGAGCGTGCTTACGGAACGACCGTCCGACGTGATGATGAGGCGGTGGTATCATGACCGGCACTGCTGTCGGAATTGGGATTACGAGCGTCCCCTACGACGTACTCGACTGGTTGATCCAGCGCTGGAGCGAAGAACTCGGGGAGTTCGGTGCGAAATACGGCATCGAGATGCTCGAGTATACGTTCATGCATCACGCGTTTCTCGTCGGTATGCTCATCGCCGTCATGGCACCGCTAATTGGGACCTTCCTGGTGCATCGACAGCTTGCGCTCATCGGCGACGCGCTGGCACACACCGCATTCGCGGGAGTTGCGGTCGGTCTCTTCGTCAACGCGGCGTTTGGAACCGGTATCTCGCCGTATATTACGGCGATCGTCGTCGCAATGGTCGCAGCGCTCGCAATCGAGTTGATCTCCGAGATCACGGACGCCTACAACGACGTCTCGATGGCGATCGTACTCTCGACCGGGTTTGCACTCGGGGCTGTGTTGATCAGCCTGAATACGGGTGGAATGGCGGTCGGTATCAATCAGTACCTGTTCGGGAACTTGGCGACTGTCTCTCGAGAGAGTGCGATCGTTCTCGTCGCCCTCTTTGCTATCGTTTCCCTGGTCGTCACGGTGACCTACAAGCAGCTACTGTACGTGACGTTCGACGAGACTGCTGCCCGAGTCGCCGGGCTCAGTGTCCCGTGGTACAACCGGCTGACGTCGGTACTCACCGCGCTGGTCGTCGTCGGTGCCATGCAGATTATGGGCGTCATCCTCGTCGCTGCGATGCTGGTCGTTCCGGTCGCGAGTGCGGCACAGCTCGCTCGAGGGTTCAAGGAAGCGATGCTGGCGTCCGTCGTTCTCGCCCAGCTCGCGGTGCTCACAGGCATCACCCTCTCGTACCAGTACGAGACCACCGCGGGTGGGACGATCGTTCTCGTCGGCGTCGTAATCTACGTGGGCACCGTCCTGCTGGGGAAGGTCCAGTCGGACGACGACTTACTAACCGATACGCAGACGACGTCCGGCGACCGACTGGCCGACTGACCGACGCTAGTGTCGAGGCGACCACGACGGAGGTCTGCCAACACCGACTGCCCGAACGGAATCGGCTGGATCACCCGTCCGTCGGTACGTCCTCATCCGTGATTCCGTCTTTCGTTACCTACTGGTGGCTTAGACACGTCTACCTTCTCTATTAGTCTTAGCAACATTCAAGCTCAGGTTCCGAATAGCTCGAGTACACTCCGGGTGACCGGAGTGTCGAACCGTTCCGCGTTCCCTCCCGGAACGTTGCATCGCCAGGTGAGCTCCTGTGCCGTCGCCTCCCTCCCGACAGTACGGGAACGTGATCAGTCCATGGTCAGGCGGGTACTCCGACGACCAACGGTTGCTACGAAACCGGGCGTTGGATGCTCGGTTTGTCCTTCTTCGAGCGCGATCAGAATAGGTCGTCGAACGAGCGCACGCGATAATCACCGCGGACACACCGGCCGCGGCGTTCGTGACCGACGCGTTCGACGTGGATGGCGTCCAGTCCGGCGTTCCAGGCCGCGCCGACGTCGCAGGCCCCGTCGCCGGCGAGCACGCCCACGTGGCCGTTGTAGCCGACGCCGAGTTCCTTCTCGACGTACTGGACCGGTTCGGGGTCGGGCTTCCAGCCCGTCTGTTCCGTACAGCAGAGGCGGGCGTCGAACCAGTCGCGGATGCCGACGTGCTCGAGGACGGGTTCGGCGAGGAACTCCTGGCAGTGGGTGACCAGCCCCACCGGCACGTCGAGGTCGCCGACGAACGCGGCGTCCTCGTGGAGGTAGGTCTGTTCTGCGCGCACCAGCGGATCCTCCTCGTCGTGGAACGCCTCCCAGAACGCCTCGGGGTCGACGCCCCACTCCCGGAGCTGATGGTCGCGCGATCCTGTCAGGCCGTTCCAGATGATGTCGGCCTCGCGGTCCGTGAACTCCCGCCCGAGGCGGTCGCCGACCCGGTCGAACACGTCCCGGGTGTAGGACCACTCGACGTCGACGAGCGTTCCGTCGAGGTCGAGCAGCCAGTAGTCGTACTCCTCGCGGGGATCCGTGGCCATCGGGACGGGTACCTACGGGATTCTCCAGTATATGTCTGTTGTTCGACTGTCCGCCGCGAGAACGGGTTCCACGATCGGCCGTGCCGTCGACCGCCGCCGCTCAGTCGTCGGCAAGCCCGGCACCGTCCTGGCGGAGGTGCTCGAGCAGGGCAGGGTGCAGCGGACCGTTCGAGCCGAGCAGTCCCTTCCGGCGGTCGGCGTCGAACTCGACGACGTACGGATCGCCTGTTTCGTCGGTGACGGTCGCACCCGCCGTTCGGGCGATGACGACCCCGGCGGCGACGTCCCAGGGATAGGTGTCGTACTCCCAGACGGCGTCCGCGCTGCCGCTGGCGAGGTAACAGAGGTTGAGCGCAGCGGAGCCGAGCCGGCGGACGCCGCGGGCCTGTGCGTAGTAGTGAGCCAGGAAGGAGCCGTCGGGATCGTACCCCGAGAGGAGCATACTCTCGTCCAGCGTCTCGCGGTCGGTCGTCTCGATGCGCGTCTCTCCCTCATAGGCTGCCTCGCCGGCGATGGCGTGGAAGGTTTCGTCGGTCTCGGGGACGTGGACGACGCCCACGACCGGGCGACCGTCCTCGAGCAGTGCGATCGAGACCGAGTAGTTGGGGTTCCCGTGAGCGAAGTTCCCGGTTCCGTCGAGCGGATCGATCACCCACGTGTATGGGCTGTCGCCGTCGACGAAGGTGCTCTCCTCCGAGAAGATGCTGTGCTCGGGGAACTCGTTGCGGACGACGGTCGTGATGATCCGATCGGCCTGCTGGTCGGCCTCGGTAACGATGTCGGATTTGTCGGTCTTGTAGTCCACGGACTCGATCTGCCCGTGGAGTTCCTGGAGCGGTTCGCCGGCGCTGCGGGCGGCCTCGACCGCGATGTCGCGAGCGCGTTCGACCACCCCCAATTCGCGCTCGTCGTTCGGAGGCTCGTCTTCGAGCATGGCCGTCGGCCCGGACTCGTCGACGTCGCGGGCACCCCAGTTGAGTTTGTTCGTGATCGCCGTGAAGAACGGGTCGTCGTAACTGGTCCGGACGACGTGAGCCCGGGTGTCAGCGCCCGTCACCTCGATCACCGTCCCCTCGTCCAGGACCGTGTGGGCTCGACCGCCATCGACGAGCGCGCTCGCGGTTCCACGGGTCACGATCCTGATGTCCGTCGTGGGGGCGACGACCAGCGGACGGACGCCCATCCGGTGGGTGTGCAGGGGGACTATCTGGAGCGTGTGGTTGTTCACGGGGTAGTGGACCGGCCCGTCGGCCGACAGCGAGATGCCCGTCGATCCGGTCGGCGTCGAGACGGCCAGACCGGTGCCCTCGAACTCGCCGACGTACTCGCCGTCGGCGAACACCTCGAGTCGAGTCACCTTCCGATCGAAGGGGTTCTCGGGCGGCACGTGTTCGACAGTCAGATCGTTGATCCCCGTCGCCTCGAGACCGGCCGTCTCGACGTGGATCTGTTGACGACTGTCGACGGTCGCTCGCCCGCGGATCACCTCGTCGAGCGCCGCCTCCAGGTTCTCCACCTCGACGCGAGCGAGGAACGCGAGCGTCCCGGCGTTGATCCCCAACAGCGGAATCCCCCGCGGCGCGAACGTCTTGATCCCCTCGAGGAAGGTGCCGTCGCCGCCGATGGTCACGCCGAGCGTGGCGCGACTCTCCTCGTAGACGTCGCCGACGTCCTCGCCGATCGCGACGGCCGTAAAGCCGATGCCTCGGTCCACGGCCCAGGCTCGGAGTCGCTCGAGCGGGCCGTCGGTATCGGGACTCGCGACGGCGATGATCTCGTCGGTCGTCGCCAGTCGTCGCCCGTGCATTGTGGGGTACCTGTCGGTAGTGGCTGAAATAGTTGCCCACTCGCGTCCCCGGTACCGACGCCTTCAGTCGGGATCCGAGCGGACGCGGATGCTCGATCCGAGGTACTTCGAGAGGACTTCGTCGACGTTCTCGGCGTTGAACGCCTCGAGGTCGTCCGCGATCGCCGTCTTGAACGCCTCGAAGTAGGCCTCGTCGACCTGTAGCTCCCGGAACGAGACGCTCTCGACGGGCTGCTCGAGCCACTCCTCGGCCAGCCGGCGGCCGTAGTCGGGGTCCGACAGCTCGCCCCGCCAGCACGTATCCCGGAAGAACAGCCAACCGTCGGTTCCCGGCTCCGGGGCCGTGCGGACGACCGTGACCGTCGTCTCGGCGCTCGATGGCTCGATCGAGACGGCCTCGTGGGCCGCCTCGAGTCGGCAATCGACGCGGAAGACGTATCGTCCGTCCATCGATTGGTGACGGCCGGGTCGAACCTAGGCGTTCCGTTCGGTCTCGATCAGTTCGGCCATCTCGATGTCGTCGTCGGTGATACCGCCGGCTTCGTGGCTCGTGAGCCGGATCTCTACTTCCTGGTATCGGATGACGATCTCGGGGTGGTGGAACTGGGATTCGGCGATTTCGCCGACCATCTGGGCGAAGTTCACGCCGCGAAGGTAGTCGTCGAACTCGTAGACGCGAACGATCTCGTCGCCCTCGCGCTGCCACTCCGCCGGCAACTGCGCCTCGATTTCGTCGTCAGAGAGTACGTCGCCCATAGTGTCCCGAACGGAAGCGACGTAAATAACGATTGTGCTACACCGAATCGGCAGCCGGCAGCGACAGGCCGTCCGCGAAGCGAGTGGTGTGAGTGTCTCACGACCGGCGTCTGCAGGGGCACGCGTTAGCCTCGTTAGGCCACTGGACTCCGATAATGAGTGCGATACAGGACGGACGGCTGCAGGTCGATCCGCCGGGAAGCCCTCGGCTGCGGCGGTCGTTTCTCGTCCTCTGGCTCGTCGACATGATCGCGGCCTGTCTCTTCTTTCTCGTGCCGTACGCGACCGAACTCAACCCCGTCACCGTGTTCACCTACGACCTGTTCGGACTGCCCGGTGTCGCCCTCGCTGCCCTCTGTTACGCGGTGATCGTCATCGCCGTGGGCAACGTCCTCCCCGACCCCGCCGACACGGGGTTCGTCACCGTCGTCGTTCTCGTCTACACCTTCCTGGTGGTCAACAACGTGTTCCTCTTGCTGTCGGAGACGTCGCTCGTCGAAACGATCGGGTAACCTCGCCTCGTTCGTGGGGCTGACGAATCGACTCCGGGTTCCGTCTCAGTCGTCGTCGGTCGCTCCGATGGGCTGGTCGACGTTGCTCGCCGTTCCGGCCGGGGACGGCCTCCCGTCCTCGAAGTCGGGATCGAACAGCTGTAAGGCCGTGTTGATCGTGCTCCAGTCGTCCTCGGCGGCGGCCTGCCGGAGGCTCTTGGTCGGCGGCGCGAGCAACTGGTTGACCAGTGCGTCGGCCATCGACTCGACGATGTCGCGTTGCTCGGCGGTGAACTCCTCGCCCTCGAGCCGGGATAGCGCCGTCTCGAGTTCGCGGCGTTTCAGCCGCTCGGCCGACTCGTACATCGCGGCGATGACCTCGTCCGCCCGGGCACGCTTGTACTGATCGCACAGCAGTTCGAACTCCCGGTCGATCATCGCCTCGACCTCGCGGGCGGCGTCGACGCGCCGCTCGCGGGTCCGCTCGGTGACCCGTTCGAGGTCGTCGAGATCGTACACCGCGACCGACTCGAGGTCGTCGGCCGCCGGGTCGACGTCCCGCGGCTGGCCGAGGTCGACGACGACCCGTTCGGGGTCGCTTCCGTCGGCGTCCTCGGCGTCGAGGTGGTCGGGTTCGAGCACCGGTTCGGTGCTGCCAGTCGCGGTCACGACGACGTCCGCCTCCGAGGCGACCGACTCGAGTGCGGTCAGCGGGACGGCGTCGGCGTCGACCGCGAGTTCGGACGCCAGGTGTTCGGCCCGGGAGAGCGTCCGGTTGGCGACGACGAGTTCGTCCACGTCGGCGTCGGCGAGGCTCCGGGCTGCGAGTTGGCCCATCTCGCCGGCACCGACGATCAGGCCGGTCGCCCCCTCGAGCGGGACGTCGTCGGCGGCGAGTCGGGCCGCGGCCGAACCGAGCGAGACGACGCCCTCGTTGATCGCCGTCTCGGTCCGGGCACGTTCGCCGACGTGGATCGCCTTCGTGACGGCGGCCTCGAGCATGTCGCCGATGCCGCCGGCGCTGCGGGCGTCCTCGTAGGCGTCGCGCACCTGGCCGATGATCTGGTCCTCGCCGAGGACGACCGACTCGAGGCCGGCGGCGACCCGGAGCAGGTGTCGCAGGCTCTCGTCGTGGTCGGTGACGACGAGGCCCTCCTCGCTCCCGGCGAAAAACTCCCTGAGCGCGGCCTGCCCGACCGCCGGGTCCGGTGCGACGACGTAGGCTTCCACCCGGTTACACGTCGAGAGGACGAACGCCTCCTCGACGTCGGGGATCTCGAGCAGGCCGTCGACGGCGGCCGACTGGCTCTCCGGACTGGCCGCTGCGAGGTCGTCGACGCTTCCCGTCTCGTGGGTGACGCGTGCGCCGATGACCACCCCGGCAGACCTCACGCCGTCTCACCCCCAGTAGAGAGTTCCTCCTCGAGCACGTCGTCGATCACTTGGCGAGTGTTGGCAGTACCGCTACGTAAAGCTGTCCAAAGCTCCGGGGAACTGACGACGTCGGTGACGATCGCGCGCCGGCGCGGGCCGGCGACCTCGCGGCGTTTCAGTTCCGTTCGAAGCTGGTCACAGAGGCGGGCCATCTCACCGGCACCGGCGAGCGTTTCCTCGAGTTCTCCCCGTAGATACTTGCTCAGCGCCGGCGCTCGCCCGCCGGTCGAGATGGCAGCCACGACGGGGTCCTCGCGGACCGTCGCGGGAACGACCACGCTGCCCGGATCGCGCGCTCCCGCACGGTCAGCCCGGTTTCGGAGGACGTTTCGCTCGCGTGCGGCCGCGTCGATTGCCTCGTTGACCCGTTCGTCGTCGGTCGCAGCGACGACGAGCGCCGGGTCGGTCCGCTCGAGCCAGCCCGCGACCGCGGACGGCTCGGGTGCGGCCCGGATCAACGTCGCCGAGCCGAACTCCCGATCGGCGAACTCGGGGCTGACGACGATGGTCTCGGCCTCGCGAGCGAACCGACGGGCCTTCCGCGCGCCGACGGGGCCACCCCCGAAGACGAGTACGGTCGCGTCCGTGAAATCGTGAGCGAGTGGAATCATCGAAGCTGTCCGTTCGTGGTCGTTTCCTCGAGACGTTCGTCTGTTCGTTCTCCCGATCGCCAAAACGAATGCCGGTGTGGCACAATTTTTGCGTCGTTTCGCGCCCGTTCCGGTAGTCGGTCGCGACGGATGCGGCCGGCCACTCGCGGCGAGTGGCCCGGCGGCGCTGGTCTCCCGTGCAGGACGACAGGGACCGGCGTCTCGCGGCTGTCCCGACCGACGACCCCGTTCATACGGGTGGATCGTCGTGACTGGCACATAAGGGACTCGGCTCCTCCCACGCGTCTGGAACGCCTCGAGTCGGGACGAACGCCCACGTGGAACCGAAACCGTGCCCGCGATTACGAACCTTCGACGCCGGTGACCTCGTAGCCCAGGTCGCTGATCTCCTCGAGGATCGCCTCGTGGTCGGCGCTGGCCTCGTAGTAGATGACGATGTCGAAGGTGCCCTCTCGCAGCAGTTGCTGGCACTCCCAGACGAACTCGTCGTCCTCGAGGGTCAGCCCCTGGTGCTGGTTCGAGGAGAACTCCGGGTCGTCGTTGCCCGAGTAGACGTAACAGTCGGCGGGATCGTAACCGGCGTGTTCCGCGATGATGTCGCCGATGTCGATCGTCGCCTGCATCATCTGGACGTCCTCGTCGTTGCCGTACTCGGTGCGGATGATCGCCCCGTTGAGTTCGATCTCGCCGGGCTCGAGCAACGCCTTCGTCCGCTGGTAGAGGTCCTGGTCGATCGCGTCGGTCATGCCCGACCGGAGACGGTCCGAACGCATAGGACTCACGATTCCGTCGGCGAGCCGACCCGTCGTTCGACGGGTTCCCTACTGATCTCGCTGATCCCAGCTCTTGTTGGCATGGTGACTCGTATCAGTGGGCGAGAGTCACACATAAGACACATAGGCGTCGCTGTCGTCGATTCGACCGATGAAACGGTGGCTCCGGCAGCGCGTCGACGCGGTGTACGAACGGGTGCTCACCAGAGAGATCTCCGGCGCGCCGACCCACGTCGCAGTGATTCAGGACGGCAACCGACGCTACGCGCGTCGACGCGGCGGCGACGCCCACGAGGGCCATCGCGCGGGAGCCGAGACGACCGAACGCGTCCTCGAGTGGTGCCAGGAGGTCGGCGTCGAGGAACTGACGCTGTATACGTTCTCGACGGAGAACTTCGACCGACCGCCCGAACAGAAGGAGGCGTTGTTCGACCTCATCTGCGAGAAACTCCGGGAGTTCGCCGACGCCGAACGGGTTCACGAGAACGAGGTCGGCATCCGCGCGATCGGCGAGATCGACATGCTCCCCGAACGCGTCCAGGAGGCCGTCGACTACGCCGAACGCCGAACCGAGGAGTACGACCGGTTCGTCCTGAACATCGCACTCGCGTACGGCGGCCGCTCGCGACTGCTCGAGGCCGCTCGCGACGTCGCCAGCGAGGTCGACGACGGCGATCTCGATCCCGGCGATATCGACGTCGAAACGATCGAACAGCGGTTGTACGACCAGCCGGTCCGCGACGTCGACCTGATCATCCGACCCGCCGGCGAGGAACGGACCTCGAACTTCCTGCCGTGGCACGCCAACGGCAACGAGGCCGCGGTCTTCTTCTGTACGCCCTACTGGCCGGAGTTCTCGAAGACCGACTTCCTGCGGGGGATCCGCACGTACGAACACCGCGCGGAGTCCTGGCGGCGGACCCGCGCTCGCCGTGCGATGGCGCTGCTGGGCGCACTCGGCGATACGGATCTCCCCGAGGCCCGGTCGATCGTCGCCCGGTTTCGGGACTCGCTGCCGACCGGCGAACGGCCGGTCGACGAGGACCTGCGGGTCGGCGAGGAACTGGACGGGGCGGAAACGGTCGCCGACTGAGTGATCCGCTCGAGGCGGAGGCCGTTCTTCGACGGTCCCGACGCCGATCAGCGACCGAACCGCCGGGACCGGTTGCAGTACTCCCGGACTGCCCGGAGGAAGTCGCGTTTCCGGAAGTCCCGCCAGTTGACGTCGGTGAAGTAGAGTTCGGAGTAGACGGACTGCCAGATCATGAAATCCGAGAGCCGCTCCGCGCCGGTCTTGATCACCAGGTCGGGCTCCTCGGGAAAGACGAGATGGCGTTCGACGTGTTCGTCCTCGATCTCCTCGGGCGCGAGTTCGCCGCCGTCGACGCGCTCGGCGACCGTCTGCACGGCGCTCGTGAACTCGTGTTTCCCGCCGAGGCCGACGGCGATCCGGATCGGCGCGTCCGCCCGTGCTCGATCGCCGGGGCCGCGAACGGCCACCTCCCGCGGGGCGTCGATCGCCTCGAGTTCGCGGCGTAACGCGGGGACCGCGCCGGTGTCGAGGACGCTCACGTAGACCGAGAGTTGCGAGGCGTACTCGAAAGTCCACTCGAAGAACTCCGTTAGCGTCTCGTACGCCCCACGCTCCAAGAGGTCGCGCTCGGTGATGACGAGGGCGACGTGTTCGGGCGGCTGCCCGTCGTGGCGGCGGATCCGATGGGCGAGATACCGTTCGTAGACTCCCACGTGGTCGGCTATCACGTCGGTTCCCATACCGGTTTCGGGTCTTTGCGACTCGAGTCGAGACTCCCGGAGGACAGCCGGTCGTCTCGAGACGATGGCCCTCGGATCGGCCCCGGTTTCCGAGACGAATGCCACGGCTCAGACGCTGCAGGGGCTGGTATCGACCCCGATCGGAGTTCGGGAACCTTCAAGTGACCGCCACAGAAAGAACCCCGTATCGTGACACCCCCAGTTCGGCGAGCTGCCGTCTTCGCCGTCCTTTCGACGCTCTCGCTCGTCGTTCCGGTGTTCGGACCGATGGCGGGAGCGGCGCTGGCCGCGGTCGTTCTGGTCGGCGCGTTCGTCGTGCGCGACGGCCCCCTGTTCGAGCTGCTGGCCTATCCCGGCGACTACGAGGACGAACGCCTCTACGGAGTGATTACGTTCGTCCTCGCCGGCATCGCGCTCGGACTCATCGCCGTGGGGACGTCGATGTCGATCGCCGTCTTCGTCGGGACCGTACTGCTCGTCGGCTACGGCAACCTCGGCGAGCAGGCCGCCCGGCTGTGGACGGATCACGACGCCGCCGTCGTGGCGGTCTTCTGTCTGGTCGCGACGGTCGCCGCCGTCGCCGGACAGCTCGTCGTGCTGGGAACAGCGAGCCCCTCGTTCGAGACCGTCCTCCCGGGCGTGGTCTTTCTCGCAGCCAGCGGAGCCCTACTGGCCGCGTTGCTCCGTGACGTCCTCCTGCTGTACGACGATCCGATCGTGATGCTCTCGGTCGGCTTCCTGCTGTGGCTGCTGGCCGAACTCGAGCCGGCGATCGGCACCGTCGAAATCGCGGTCGCGCTCGCCGTCACTATCGCGCTCGGGGTCGTCTCCTACGCGCTCGAGACGGCCTCGATCGCCGGCATGCTGACCGGCGTTCTGCTCGGCCTGGTGACGATCGTCCTCGGTGGCTACGGCTGGTTCGCCGTCCTCATCGCCTTCTTCGCGATCGGCGGCCTCTCGACGAAGTTCCGCTACGAGCGGAAGGCGGAACTCGGCGTGGCCGAGGACAACAACGGCGCTCGCGGCACCGGCAACGTCCTCGGGAACGCCGCCGTCGCGCTCGTGGCCGTCCTCGGGTACGCGGCCAGTTCGACCTCGCTGCTGCCGGTCGATCTCCCCCCCATGCTCTTTCTGTTCGCGTTCACGGGCTCTATCGCGACGGCGATGAGCGACACCCTCTCGAGCGAGATCGGCAGCGTCTTCGAGACCCCCCGGCTCATCACGACGTTCGAACCGGTCGAGCCGGGCACCGACGGGGGGATCACCTGGCAGGGCGAAATTGCGGGGATCGTCGGCGCGGCGATCGTCGCCACCATCTCCTTCGCTCTGTTCCCGGAAGTCGAAGCGGTCGGCGCGGCGATCATCGTCGCCGCCGGCTTCGTCGGGATGACCGTCGACAGCCTGCTGGGCGCGACCCTCGAGGGCTCCGTCCTGGGCAATCAGGGCGTGAACTTCCTCGCGACGCTCTCGGGCGCGCTGATCTGTGCGTTGCTCGTGCTCTCGTTCGCCGTTCTCGGGTAGTGCGAGGGGCGATCGTAGCGAGTGAGCCGTGAGCGAGGAAGCCGGGAGTAGGCGAATCGTGGGCTCGTGAACCGCAAGTACGTGAGCGAAGGATCAGTCGTCGGAAACCGCGGGGTACCGCTCCGCGGTCGGCGTTCGATCCCCGGATCGGCGGTCGTCCGCGTCGGTTCGGCCCGGATCGGTAACGGCGTCCGCGTCGCGTCGCTGGGCCGCACCTGCGGCGTTCGTCACCGCGATCATCACGACCGCCCAGACGCCCACCAGCACGAGCGCGACTATCGGTGAGGGACTCATCTCGAGCGACACTCGGCACTACCCGGCTATGAACGCTCCGGTCGACTACCACCGCGTGGGAATTTCGTTCGTCACTCCGTCGCTGGCGGCTCCTCGGCGACGTCGGTGATCGCGTGGACGCTGACGTCGGTCGGACGCTTCGTGAACTGGCCCAGCGAGCGGGCGACGATCCGGTCGACCCCCCGGTCCGCGGCCAGATCGAGCAGGCGCTGGCTCAAAATAGCGTCGAGGACGACCGTCGTCGGGACCTCCTCGAGCGACTCGAGCGCGTCGTCGGCGTCGCTGGCGTCGGTCTCCTCGATCGTCTCGCCGTCGGCGTCGAGAAACCGAACGCGGTCGGTTCCCTCGCGGATGACCTCGTTCGCGTGTCCGTAAACGGTCTCGGGTGTGCCCGGCTCTGCCGGTTCTGCGGTCGATTCGGCGGAGTCCGCAACGTCGGTAGCGGCGGTCGCCTCGGATCCCGGCTCGTCGACCTGTGGCTGGTCGGGCGTCTCGAGGTCAGTCGGTGTGCCCAGTTCCCGCTGCCCCTCGTTCGCGGGATCGGTCGCGGTCACGTCGTCCTCTCGCGGCGTGGTCTCGGGTGCGTCGATCGAGGGCGAGCGCGGTTCGCTGCGGGTCGGTGCGGGCGCGGGCGTCGAACTGCCGTCGGTCGCGGCGACGGCTTCCCGGGGTTCGTTCAGGCCGGAGACGGAGTCGTAGGGAACCTTGTTGCGCAGCGCCGCGAACAGTTCGTGGTGGTCGAGTTCCTCGACGGATTCGCCGGAGGGGGCGAAGGCGACGTAGTCGACGTCGCCGACCTGGGCGAGTTCCTCGAGGATGAGGTCACCCCCGCGGTCGCCGTCGAGGAAGGCCGTGACGGTGCGGTGGCGCGTGAGTTCGGCCACCGCGTCGGGGACGTTCGTCCCCTCGACCGCGATCCCGTTCTTGATGCCGTACTTGAGCAGGGTGAGCACGTCGGCCCGTCCCTCGACGACGATGATGGCGTCGCTGTCGGTCACCCGGGGGCCGGCCGGCAGTCCCTCGTACTCGGTGATGTCCTCGACGCGGACGTGTTCGCGGACCTCCGCGAGGATCTCCTCGGAGGTCATCACGCTGTCGTCGAAGCCCGTCTCGAGCAGTTCCTTCGCGCGCTCGACGACCTCCTTGCGCTTTGCCGCCCGGACGTCCTCGATCTCGGTGACCTGGAGGTCGGCCCGGCAGGGACCCACCCGGGTGATCGTCTCGAGCGAGGCGGCCAGCGTCGCAGTCTCGACCTTGTCCAGGCTGGTCGCGATCGTCACCGTGCCGTGTGACTGGCCGGCAGTGCTGGCTATCTCGACGTCGATGCGTCCGACTTTCTGTGACTGGCGGAGATCGCGGAGATCGAGCTCGTCGCCGAGCAGGCCTTCGGTCTGGCCGAAGATCGCGCCGACGACGTCGCTGCGCTCGACGACCCCGTCAGCCGTAACGTCCGCGTGGATGAGGTATTTCGAGGTGTCTTCCATGTGAGATCCGTTCCCCGGAGGGGGAAGCGGTGGCCGGATATCGCGTACGGCAACCGATTTGCGGAAACCTAGGATCGTGAGAGGCAAATAGCTGTTGTCCCGTCGATCCCGCCGCGTCGGTGGTCTCGAGCGATCTCTCTCCCCGATCGCCAGTGGTGACGCCGACGAGCGGTTCGGTCGGCTTCGATCAGTAGTTCGGCCGGTACCAGTACCAGTAGGCCGTGACCACGAGCAACACCACCAGCCCGCCGAGGAAGAACAGCAGGCCCGGCGGGATCGTCGAGAAGACCGCGTCGGCCCCCTCGAGGACGCCGTCGGCGTCGCCCGGGGCTGCGGTCGGGTCAGCGTCGACGGGGACCTCATCACCTACGAGCGTGTCGCCGCCATCCGGCGTTACGTCGCCAGCGTCGGCCGCGTCCTCCTCGATCTCCAAGCTACCGACGTCGTCACCACTCTCGGCGTCCGCGTCGGATTCGCCGTTGCCTGCGTCCGCCCCGCCGTCGCCAGCGTCGTCGTCCGAGTGGAAGTATTCGGGTTCGCTGCCACCCTGGGCCGCGCCGTCCGCACCCGTCGTGGGACCGCCGAACCAGCGGGTGAGGCCGTACTGCACCAGGAGGCTACCCCCGGCCAGCGCTCCGATCCCGCCGATCAGCCGCGAGATGGCCTCCTTGAGCTGGGAGCCGGTCGACTCGTCGCTGGTGACGATGAGGGCGCTGTCGGTCGTCGCGTAGACGCTCATCTCGTTGCCACGCGAGGAGTACCACGTGTCGACGACCTCGACGAGGCCCGCGTCTTCGAGGTTCTCGAGGTGGTAGCGGACGTTCTGAATTGAGGAGTCGATCGCGTCCGCGACGTCGCTGGGGGTGCCGGGTTCCTCGTCGAGTCGCGTGTAGATCTCCCGTGCAGTGGTCGAGGAGAGCGCGCTGAAGACGGCGTCGGCGTCTTCGCCCTCGAGGTCGACGACGCGAGGGACCCCGTCCTTGGAGGGCGTCTCGGATCGGAGCGGGAACAAACGAGCCATATCGTCGCTTGCTTTCATTCGCCGGGCGGGGCATATACGCCTTTTCCTACGTGAAAGAGCGGTTTTAGCTACGACAAATCGACCGGCGGCGTGGCGGTACCGATCGATGAATCTTCGTCTTCGAACGCGACTGTCGAAGGAAAAATATTACCCAATTCGACCACGACCACCGGCTATGAAACGGATCGAGCAGTGGGGGTGGCTGGCGGTCGCGCTCGTCCTCTGTGCGTTCGCGATCCCCTGGTTCCTGTGGGGGGACGCCACGATCGTCGCCGGACTGCCGCTGTGGCTCTGGTGGCACGTCGGCTGGATGGTCCTCGCTTCGGCCGTCTTCTGGCTGTTCGCCCGTCGGGCGTGGGGAGTGGGAATCGAACCGGACGCCACGGCGTCCGCAAGCGAGTCCGGAGGTGACCGTCCGTGAGTCTGGCGCTGCAACTGGGGATCATCGTCGGCTACCTCGTGCTGGCGCTGCTGGTCGGCGCGGTCGCCTACCGCGTCGCCGAGCGGACCGCGGAGGACTTCTACCTGGCCAGCCGAACGCTGGGGACGGTCGTGTTGTTGTTCACGACGTTCGCGACCCTGCTGTCGGCGTTTACCTTCTTCGCCGGCCCCGACGTCGCCTACGAGGAAGGCCCCGCGTGGGTGCTCGTGATGGGGCTGATGGACGGGATCATCTTCGCGATCCTCTGGTACCTGATCGGCTACAAGCAGTGGCTGCTCGGCCAGCAACGCGACTACGTGACCCTCGGCGAGATGCTCGGCGACCGGTTCGGATCGACGCGCCTCCGTGCCCTCATCGCCGGCGTCAGCCTGCTCTGGCTCTTCCCCTACGTCATGCTCCAGCAGGCCGGTGCGGGGACGGCGCTGTCGGCGCTGACCGACGGCGCAGTCCCCTACGCCGCCGGTGCCGGACTCATCACCGCGTTCATGATCCTCTACGTCGTCGTCGCCGGGATGCGCGGCATCGCCTGGACCGACACCCTCCAGGGCGCGTTCATGCTCGTCACCACCTGGGTCGCGCTGGTGTGGGTGCTCGCCGTCGTCGGCGGGCCGTCCGCGGCGACCGCGGCGCTCGAGGCCGAAGCCGCGGGCCACCTCTCGCTGGGCGGCGGCCTCTACACGCCCCAGTGGATGCTCTCGACCGCGATCACGATCGGGTTCGGCGTGGCGATGTTCCCGCAGGTGAACCAGCGCTTCTTCGCGGCCGGGTCGCGGACGGTACTCAAGCGCTCGTTCGCGCTGTGGCCGATCCTCTGTGTGTTGCTGTTCGTCCCCTCGTTCATGCTGGGCGCGTGGGCTCGAGGGCTCGGCGTGACCTTCCCCGAGGGCGGCAACGTCCTCCCGGCGATGCTCGGCGAGTTCACGCCCGCCTGGTTCGCCGCGGTCGTCGTCGCCGGCGCGATGGCCGCGATGATGTCCTCCTCGGACTCGATGCTGCTGTCGGGCTCGTCGTACTTCACGCGGGACCTCTACCGGCCGTTCGTCGACCGCGGACTCTCGGAACGGGCCGAGGACCTGATCGCCCGCCTCGTCGTCGTGCTGTTCGCGACGGCCGCGTTCGTCGCGACTCTCTTCAATCCCGCGACGCTGTTCGAACTCGGCGACGCGGCCTTCAGCGGCTTCGCCCAGCTCGCGCTCCCGGTGTTGCTCGCGCTCTACTGGCGTCGCACGACCAGAGCGGGCATGACCGCCGGCATCGTCGTGAGCCAGGCGTTCTACCTCACGACGTTGTTCCGCGGCACCATCGTCGCCGCTCTCGAGGCGCTGGCGACGCTGCCGGTGGTCGGCGCGGTCACCCCCTCGCTGATCGCCGTCCTCACGACGGTCTTCCGGCCGACCTACGCCGGGTGGACGGCCGGCATCGTCGGCATGTTGCTCGGCCTGGTCGTCACCGTCGGCGCGTCGCTTCTCACGTCGCCGGCGGCCGACGAACGGCAAGCGATCTACTTCGAGGGGCTGCGGGCCGACTGACGTATTCGACGCTCGAGCGAGAATTGAAGCGATATAACGCCGCTTGCGTCTATCGACGATAGTTCTCGACGATGGATACAGGTCACCTGGGGTGGCGCGCGCTGTCGACTGCCCGAACGACTGTGAGGCCAGTCGATGAAGCCGTGCGAGGTCTTCGTGAGCTGCGCGGGACCGCCAGGTCCCGCGAACTGATCGCGCGGCGCAGCCGCGCGACACGAAGCGAACGAAGGCTTGGAAGACGCTTGCGTCTTCCAGTGGATGAGTGAGGGAGCGTAGCGACCGAGCGTTAGCGCGGAACCTCTGGTTCCGCGAACCATGCGAACGGGCAGAGCGCGGCGCTACGCGCCGCGATGTCGGGGCGGCTGCGCCGCCCCGCCGCGCCCGTGAGCAGAAATCGGCTGGGGAGGGCGAGGCGCGAACGGAGTGAGCGCCTCGAAATGCGAACGGGGAACGGAGTGACCCGTGAGCGGCGTGGCCACTCCCCGTGTCCACGATAGCAGCGCGCTTCGTTTTCCCATTCAAATCTCCGAATATACCAATCGACAGCAGGTCTATCGATCGCTCCGTATTGGAGGCCAGCGCGGAAACGATTGCTCGAGAGTCGTCGGCCGCCACGGAGCTACTGTCGTGCGTTGATCAGACTCGCGAGTTGCCGAACGTGACCACCAGCGGTCCGTACGAACGCTCGAGTACGTCGCGAACCGCCAAAGCAGCCCTCACCGAACGCGCCCGCCGGAACCGCCAGACCGAAACCCCCTGACGTCGAACGACCGACGATGACCGTCGATCTGCCGGACTCGTTCGCCGACGAGTGGGAGCCGGTCACGACCCTGACCGACGAGCGCAGTGTCACCCTCGTCACGCTCGAGGCAGCCACGACCGTCTACGAGCCGGCCGGAGCCGCGACGCCAGCTACCGGTGACCTCCCGTTGCGATCGCTGTTCGTCGTGGACCTGGATATCTCGCCGCCGCTGTCGATGGTCGGCATCGAACCGACCGGGGTGCTCTCGATGGCCGCGCTGAAGGCCAAGGACAGCTTCGTCGAACTCGCCGAGGACGAGGGGCTGGACGTCGACGGCGTCCGGGATACCCTCCCGTTCGAGAGCCCGTCGGGCGAACCGGGCAAGTGGTACGTCCTCGACGTGACCTTCCCGCTCCCGGGGGACGGAACCGACGGGACCGCTGCCCGTGTCGACGCCGAGGCGCACGTCGTCGTCTGGCCGACCGAGACGAGTTTCGGCGTGGCCGGCGGCACCCTCCCGCTCGAGACCGTCGCGGACGTCTCCCCGAATCGTGACCGCGACCGGGACCGGATCGCCCGACTGACGCGTACGCTCGGGGACGGTACGGGTGACTCGAGCGATGTGGACGCGTCCCAGGGCGCGAATTCGCCGCTCGATTCCGACGACGGGTAGTCTTTCGGCCGGCTGGACTCGAGTTTCGCGCATCGACGGCTCGTCAGCCCGCCCGAAGGAAATCCGCGGTTACCCGCTAGGCTTATCTCTACCGATTAACTGGGGGCGACCATGTGTGAGGAGTCGCATCCGATCGAGGACGACCCGCCGAAGCCGGCCGCCGGATCGTCGACTCGCCGGTCACGGTGTGGCCCGGTGGTCGACGCGCCGCCGCGAGCGCCCGTACTCGAGCGGATCGACGATCCGGTGTACGCCGTCGACGAGGCCTCTCGCTGTACGTACGCCAACGACGCCGCTCGCGAGCAGTTCGACGTCGAACCGGACGACGTACTCGACTCGGACGGTGGGACGGACGTCCGTACGAGCGAGGAACGCGCCGACGGGGACGACCCGTCGCTCCCCTTCGCGGAGTCACACCGCCGCGCGCTCGAGCACGGGCAGCCGGTCACGACGGAAACGTACTACGAACCCGCCGACGCGTGGTTCGAGGGACGGTGTTTCCCGGACGACGACGGCGTCACCGTCTACGTGCGCGACGTGACGGATCGCAAACGGCGGGAACTGGAACTCGAAGAGGGGAACCGCCGCCTTCGGTCGATCTTCGAGGACGCCCACGACGCGATCCTGCTCGGCGACGACGACGGGATCACGGCGGCGAACCCCGCCGCGTCCGAACTGCTCGGTCTCGAGCGCGAGGAACTGTACGGCCGTTCGTTCACGGAGTTCCTCGACGACGACTCGGACTTCCGCGAAGCCTGGGAAACGTTCCTCGAAGAGGGTCGACAGCGCGGCTCCCGCTCCATCGATCGACCGGACGGCGAGGAACGTATCGTCGAGTACAACGCGGTCGCGCACGTCCTTCCGGGGACGCACATGTCGATCCTCCGGGACGTGACGGAGGCCCGGAAGCGCGAGCGGGAACTCGAACGCCAACGCGAACGCCTCGCGGCGCTCGATCACGTCAACCGCGTCGTCCGCGAGATCAACGCCGCCATCGTCGACGGTTCCAACCGTGACGAACTCGAACACCTGACCTGTGAGACGCTCGCGAGTTCCCCGTCGTACGAGTTCGCGTTCGTTCTCGAGGTCGACGCCGCGACCGGCGCAATCTCCGAACGCGTCGAGGCCGGCGTCGACGGCTATCTCGCCTCGATCGACCTGTCGACGGACGCCGACGAGCCGATCGGTCGCGGGCCGGTCGGACAGGCCGTCCGGACCCAGGAGGTTCAGGTCGTGAACGACGTCTTCGACGACCCCGCCTTCGAACCCTGGCGGGACGCCGCCCGGGAGTTCGGCTATCGCTCGGCCGCCGCCATCCCTATCGTCCACGACGGGGTCCTCTACGGCATCCTCGGGATCGCGAGCGGCCGCTCGAACGCCTTCACCGACGAGGAGTGTGACGTCGTCGCCCAACTCGGCGAGATCCTGGGCCACGCGATCGCCGCCCTCGAGCGTCGCCGCGTGCTGCTCGGGGACGCGGTGACCGAACTCGAACTCGTCATCGACGACGCGACCACGCTGTTCGACGGCCCGCCGATGACCGATCGGACGATCCAGTTCGATCGCGTCGTCCGAATCGGCGACGGGGAGTACCTCGAGTACGGGTCGACCGCTCCCGAGACGTATCCGGCAATCGAGGAACTGGTCGACTGTGTCCCCCACTGGGAGTCGGTTTCGGTCGTCGAGGAGTCGCGGGATCGAATCACCTTCGAACTCCAGATCGACGATCCGCCGCTGTTCTCGCTCGTCGACGCCTACGGCGGCTACGTCGACGAGGCGGCGATCCACGACGGCGATTACGTGACGACGCTGCACCTCCCGGCCGGGACCGACGTCCGCTCGCTCCTCGAGGATATCAAACAGGTCTACCCGGAGACGCGGACGCTCGCCCACCGCCAGCGAAGCCCTGCGACCGAGTCGATCGACCGGCTGCAGGAGTACCTCTCCGAGAAGCTGACCGATCGCCAGCGGACGGCCCTCGAGACGGCCTACGCCGCCGGCTACTTCGAGTGGCCGCGTAACAGTTCCGGGGAGGACGTCGCCCAGACGCTGGATGTCACGCCGGCGACGTTCCACGAACACCTCCGGGCAGCCCAGGAGAAGGTTTTCGAGACGATCCTCGAGGACGAAGCCAGCGGACCCGGCCGCTGATACGAGTTCCTGTATTTCCGGCGTACCCGACCCGGGCGGCGGATGCGCCAATACATCGGTACAGCAATCCATACGAAACGAACGTCTCCGGTTCGCTCACCGAACGAATCCGACGTCGTCGCGCTCGATACGCGGACGGCCTGGAGTCAAGACCAGGGGTCGGTCCCCGTCAGAGTCACGCGGGCCGGCGGGTTCAGCCGCCAGTTCGACCGAGGATATCCGGCGTTCGGATAGATTCCTCGCCCGATCGATCGGCAATCTTATGGCCGGACGCGCCGTCGGCCCGGTAATGTCAGTTGAAAAACAGTGGCGGGTGGATCTCGAGAATCTCGAGAAACAGGTCGATACGGCTCCGACGATCGTCGATGACACGATCTACGTCGGCTGTGACGACGGAGTCGGATCCGAGACGGGAGTCCTCTGTGCGTTCGAGAGCGAAACCGGGAGCGAGCGATGGCGATTCGAAACCGGTGACGAAATATCGGGAGCGCCGGCAGTCGTCGACGGGACCGTCCTGGTGGGGAGCGAGGACGGGATCTGCTATGCAGTCGACGCGGCCGACGGCACCGAACGGTGGCGATACGATTTCGATTCCCTGGTGTACGAGATGCCGTCCCCGGCAGTCCTCGACGGGACCGCCTACGTCGGAACGCACGAACACGGGACCCCTCACCTCTGTGCCCTCGACGTCGAGGGGGGATCCGTACGGTGGCGACGCGAAATGGACGGCGGGATCAAGACGGCACCGACGGTGATCGACGGCCCGGCGGAGCGAACGGTCGTGGTCACCGTCGATCCCGTCATGGACGACGCCTCGCTCGTTGCGCTCGATGCTGGTGACGGCTCCGAACGCTGGCGATACACGACCGAGACGCCGCTCGAGACGGCACCGGCGGTTGCCTCGCGGGAAGTCCCGACCGACGCGGCAGACGACCACCCGGCGGTCTTTCTCCTCGATCGATACCAGTCCGCCGTGACGCGGGCCTACGACGCGTTAGCCGACGACGATACGTCCGTTCCGCCGAGCGTCGAACGGGAACAGGCGGCGGGAACGGGTGGCTCGATTTACTGTTTCGATGCCGTGACCGGTGAGAAGCGGCTACAGATCGGGACGCCGGCACCACCGACGACGACGCCGACGATCGCCGACGGGACCCTCTATGCGGGGACCGAAGCCGGCACGCTGTTCGCCGCCGACGTCGGGACGGGAGAACTGCAGTGGGAACAACAACTCGGTATCGAGTCTCCGACCCGCGTGACGGCCGCACCGACGGTCGTGGGCGATCAGGTCGTCACGGCGACGGCCCAGGGAGGACTGTTCGGCCTCGACACCGACGGCGGAGACGTGGCGTGGATGGAACCAGTCGGCATGATCCGTGGCTGTGCACCGATCGCCGTCGACGGCACAGTCTACATCGGTGGATCCAACGGCGTTGCAGCCGTCGACGTCCCCGACTGTACCGGTAACAGTCGCGGCTCGCGAGTCCGACGAGCGACGCTCGGACATCACGACGAGACGGCCCATCGGCGAACGAAACCGGAAACTGACGATACGTGTCTGCACTGTGGGACGGATCTCTCGGCCGTCGAATCGCCGTCCTACTGCTGGAACTGCGGCTGGGAACTCCGGGATCCGTAAGCGCGTTCCTCGCGGCTCGGTGGTGAGTCTGGTGTTTTTTATAAGCACCGCCCCCACGTCCACGTATGCAGACCCACATCGTCCCGGTCGGATTCGACTACGACCGGCTGATCGCGCCGCTCGTCCGCGATCAGATCGACGTCGACAAGGTCATCTTGCTCGAGGGTGCCGTCGGCAGCGAGGCCAACGTCGAGTACTCGCGGCACCTCTCGACGAAACTCGAGACGGACTTCCAGAACCTGCTGGGGGCCGACACCGAACGGTTCGTCTTAGAGGACGTCTACGACTACGACGAGGCGTTCGAACAGGCCTACGAACTCATCACGACGGAACTGGACGGCGGCAACGAGGTCTGGGTCAACGTCGCCGCGATGCCCCGGACGGTCAGTTTCGCGTTCGCGAACGCCGCCCACTCGCTGATGGTCGAACGCGAGGACGATCGCGAACACATTCACACCTACTACACCGCCCCCGAGAAGTACCTCGAGACCGAACTCGCGGAGGAACTGCGCGAACAGATCGCCCTGCTGGAGGACCTCGAGGACGCTGACCTCGACGCCGACGTGGGCGTGGACCGGATTCGACGCCGCCTCGAGAGCGCCCGGGACCTGCTCTCGGAGTTCGACGAGCGCGGGACGACCATCGGCGCGAAGGAGATCGACGGCGATCACATCGTCGAACTTCCGGTGGCCTCCTTCTCGAACGTCAAACCCTTCGAGGAACTCATCCTCTACAAACTCGGCGAGGACGGCGAGTTCGATTCGGTGTCGGAGCTCGCGGAGTCGCTGGCGCGCGAACTCAACGAGGAGTACACCGATAGCTTCCGCTCGAAGGTGATCTACAACGTCGATCGTCTGGGTCCGGGCGGGAAGGGGTACATCGAGCGCGAGGAACACGGGAAATCCTACCGGACGCGCCTCTCACGGATCGGCGAGCTCTGGGTCCGCGCCCACTCGGACAGCGACGGCGGTTCGCTGGATGCGTGACGGAACGCTCTAGGGAGCCGGCTCCGGGAGACGGATCCGGAGTTGCCGGTGCTGCTCGCCGGGTTTCGGTACCCTGTGACCCGCGGACGCCGACCGCTCGACGACCGACGGCATCGACGAAGGCCTCGTACAACGCCTCGAGAGCGTGTTGGCGAACACCGATCGCGACTCGTCGGCCGACGACGCGCTCGAACCGCTGTTAGCCGCACTCGCCGCGCAGGCCGAACCGAGCAGTGACGACGACGTCGACGAAGCGAACGCGGCGGTCGACCGGTTCGAGACGGCCGTCGACCAGTTCCGGGAATTTGCGCGCTCAGGCGTATGCAGCGTCGAACTGGGTCCGAATCGCACGCAACTGCTCTCCGTCCGGCCCTTCCTCGTCACCGAGTCGCTCGCGCTGTGCTGGGTCGACATCTGCTGCGATCTCCTCGAGATATCCGTTCACGTAGTTGTCGACGACGGACGAAAGCGTCTCCGCTGCCGTCTTCGCCGCTTCGCTGTCCGAGTAGTAGGTCGGATGCACGTTCCGGGCCAGTCGCGCCACGAACGTCCCGAGTTCGTCCCCGTCGCCGGTGACTGCTCGCGATTCGACCGTCCCGTCGATCTCCGACTGGAGTCGGTCGTAGGCGGCGATGTACGTCTCGTACGCGTCGAACAGCGCCGGATACTCCGTCGTCGAAATGGTTTCCATCGCCTCGATGCTCTCGCTGTACGTCTCCGGCGATGCTGGGAGTTCGACGTCGATCGTCACGCCTTCCGGGGCGTTTTCTTTCAACGCTTCGTTCCTCGCTTCGAACGCGTCGATACAGGCGACCGTCCCGCCGACGAGGTCGATCTCGTCGTCGACGACGGTAGCAGCGGCATTGGCTGGTCCGGTAATTCCGACGTACGCGGCCGTCGCGTACATGAGTCCGACGGCCCACTCGCTGTATGACCAGTCCGGCAACAGCCCCGTCAAATACAGGCCACCGAAGCCGAGGATCGGAACGACGAGCACGACTGCTGAAAGCGCCATCGTCTGTCGCCTGTTCCGACCGTAATACATGATGTACCCGTCGTTTATGTATCGGAACGTAGCGATGAACGCAGCGACGATAACAGCCAATACCGCCGAGAGGGAATCGATGAAGAGCACGATCCCGAAGACGACGGTCCCGAGACCAACCAGCATCCCCGTGTAACCGACGTAGTAGCCCGGGTTTCTGAGAGTTCCGAGTTCGTTTCGAATGTCCGACGGTGAGAGCAGCCCAAAACAGAGGTAGGCGCTCAGGCCACAACCGAGTCCGATACACAGGAAAAAGACGCCGAATGCCCATACCGATGCCAACTCGCCAGTACTGCTCACGTCCGTCACACTGTCGATGAAACCGAAGTACAGGAGCGCTGCAACTCCGCCGACCCACCCGATCAGCACGGAAAGGAGCGTCGAGAGAAACGTGTAACGGCGCGGAAATATTCGTCCGAAAGCGATTCCCTGGTAGGTCGATCGCTCCGACCACGACAGTTCGTCCATTACATCCCCCATAGTATACCGATTACTCGTTTCAACTAACTCTATTTATATCTTATTTGATCACGGAAAACGAAACCCCGGGTCGTGCTGAATGTCGTTCCTGGCAGTGACGAATTATGGCTGACAGTAGGCTGACTCAGTGCTCGGGAACTCGTCTCTCCTCGTACGAGGCCAACTGCAACAATCTTAATAGTCCCTCTGGGCGACCGGCAGTCATGGAACACCGGGAGACGGCAATATCGAAGACGGTCGAATACGAGACGGCGACGTGCGTCCACTGCGGTGAGGCGGTGTTCGTGGACGACGACGTCGACAACGTCGACGACCTTCCGGAGGGGGTGACCGTCGTCGTCGGTGGCGGCGAGCACATGACCGTCGAACGAACGGATCGCACGGCTCGAGTGAAGACGTACCGAACGCCGACGGTTCTCGTGAAGTGGTTCCTCGGCGAGTCGGATGGGGACCTCCTCGAGCAACACATGTGTCGGTCCTGTGCCGATGCCGTCTACGGCTTCGCGGAGTGACCATGTCGAGGAAAACAGCCGTCACCGAGGAACGGTCCTACGCGACCGATCGCTGTCACGTCTGTGACACCGAGGTCGCGCTCGACGACGTTCCCGACGACGTCGTAGAGCCGCGGGGATACGCCGTGGTCCTGGGTGAAGGGTCGGTGAGCCGCGAGTCCGAAGAGGCCGGCAACTGGGACGAGGAAATCCAGTTCGAACTCGATCAGGACGCCACGGAACTGCCGACCGTGTCGGCGTACGTCGTCTGTGAGGACTGTACAGAGTCGATCCACGGACTGCCGTCCGAAACGCCGCCGTACACCGGCCGGTTGCCGAGAGAGATCGCCGCGGGATCCGACGCGATCGGCAGCGGCGCGTTCGGCGAGTCCAACGCGCTCGCCTATCTGGTCGGTGCCGTCTTCCTCCTGCTCGTCCTCCTCGTTCTCTTCTTCTAGATCTGCTCGAGCAACTCGGCCTTTTTCTCCTCGAACTCCGCCTCGGAGATGGCGCCGTCTTCTTTCAGGTCGCCCAGTCGCTCGAGTTTGTCCAGCGGATCGTCCTCGTTTGCGCCGCTCTCGCTGTCCGACCCCTGGGCTTTTGACATCTTCGTCCGGACGAAATCACACATCGCCTCGGCCGCGTCGTCCGAGAGTTTCCCGACGCCGATGCCGTAGACCTTCGAGGCCGTCTCGATCCGGAGTTTCTTCTTGACGAGGCCGGTGCTCAGATTCACCGAAGAGATGTTCTCGTATCGGATGCTCTGGGATTCGTACCCGAACGGGTTTTTCTTCTTCTTGACGACGATGCGTTTGTCCGTCGCGGCAGTCCGCTGTGCGAGGACGTCGTCGACGTCGTCGCCGTCGATCTCGAACTGTTCGCCCGCGCTCCGGGCGAGGAAGTGGACCTTCTCGCCCGGGTCGAGATACTTGTCGATTCTCTTTACTTCTTTCTTATTTGCGAACTCGTTTTGCGGTTCGCAGTCCAGATCGGCGTTCTCGAGATGTACGTTCTCGTCGACGTCGAAGAGTCCCATGGGGGATGGAGGATAGTACGAATACTTATACTAATCGGGCCGACGAGTGTATCGTCTTCCGAACCGTCGGACGGATCCCCGGACGACGTATCTAGGATCCGATTGGATTAGCCCGCTACCCCGTCGAACTCCCACGGCTTCAGGCCGCGTCCCGTTCGGACCGCAGCAGGCCGTATCGATACCAGTCCTGCCACTCGCCGTCGACGTAGACCTCGTTCCGGAACGTCCCCTCCTGCTCGAACCCGAGCGATTCGAGGACGCCCTGTGAGGCGTGGTTCGCCGCGAAGGCTTTGGCGACGACCTTGTGGAGGCCGAGGGTCTCGAACGCGTACTCGAGTACGAGCCGACTCGCGTCCGTCGCGTAGCCGTTCCCCTGTTCGTCGGGCGCGATCCAGAACGCGAGTTCGCCGCGGCGATATCGTCGATCGCCCGGCTTTTCGCGGATCAGTAACACGAGGCCGACCGGTTCGCCGTCCTTGCAGACGAGCAACGCGATCGTGTCGTCGCTTTGCCCCAGGGTTCCCCCGATGTACCGCTCTACGTCTTCCGTCCCGGAGGGGGAGGCCGCAGTTCGGGTCGCTCGAACGCGGGGATCGTTTTCGTTTCTCGCGAGAAACTCGCGGTCTTCGGGTTCCGGCACCCGGAGCGTGATCGCTTCCCCGGTGAGGAATGCAGCGCCAGGCATCGTCCGTCGTTCGGATCAACGACGGATAATTCTGGCTGTGGAACCACTCTCCGTAACGGATCGGTTCGGACTCGAGCGGGTCGTCACCTCCATCCGTCCCGTCGCCTCGCGAGTCCACGATCCGCTCCAAACGGATGCCCGTCGGTCGGCACCGCGTCAGGCCGGACAGTTCGGGCGCGTGGCGGGGCCGTCGTCGCTCGAGTCGTACCCGAGCGCCGCCGCGACGTCGACCAGTCCAGCGCCCTGTTCGGTGCCGCCCACGCCGAGGTCTTCGGCGGTCTCGAGGAGTCGCTCCCGGGTTTCGGAAGGGCTGTAGCCGTCGGCCAGGAGGAGGGCAGCGGCCCCCGCGACGTGGGGGGCTGCCATCGAGGTTCCGCTTCGGTCGCCGTAGCCGTCGACGAGCGTCGAACAGACGTCGACGCCGGGGGCCGCGACGTCGACCTCGGGTCCGGTCGAGGAGAAGTCGGCGATCTCGTCGTCGACGTCGGTGGCCGAAACCGCGACGAACTCGTCGTAGGCGGCCGGGTAGCCCACGGAGTCCGGTGCGCCCCGATTGCCCGCGGCGGCGACCGGCAGGACGCCCGCCTCGAGGGCGTACTGGCCGGCGGCTTGTAGTGCGGGGGACTCCCGCGGGGAGCCGAGGCTGAGGTTGATCACGTCCCAGTCCTGGTCGGCGGCGTACCGGATCGCCTCGACGATGGCGGAGGCGCGACAGCCACCAGCGCCGCCGCAGACCTTCAGCGCGTGCAGACGCGCCTCGGGGGCGACGCCGACGACGCCGCTGTCCCCGTCCCCCGCGGCGATGGTTCCTGCCACGTGGGTCCCGTGTCCCTGCTCGTCCGACCACGGCTGTTCGCAGCCCTCGCAGTCGACCCACGACTCGTGGTTGGCGTCGTCGTCCGGGTCCGCCAGGGTGGCCTCGAGGTCGGGATGGGTCGCGTCGATGCCGTGGTCGATGACGCCGACGTCGACGCCATCCCCCAGGACACCCTCCGCGTGGACGATCTCGGCGTCGATCCGGTCGACCCCCCACGGGAGCGTCTGTCCCTCGTCCCGCTCGTCGGCCTGCGTGGAGACGCGCGTCAGGGTGTGATCGGGCTGGACGAAGGCTACGTCGTCGCGGGCGAGCAGGGACTCGAGTCGATCCCTCGAGAAAATGCCCCAGACCAGTTTCAACGACGTGTGGTCCCTGAGATCGGCTTCCCCGGTCCGGCCGTCGGATACTGACGCAGCCGCGTCAGCGCCGTCGGCCGATCTCGTGCCGACGATGTACCGGTCCATCCACTTGTAGACCGCGGCACCGACGCCGAGTCCGAGTGTGCCCGTCCCGGCCGTCTTCAACAGGTCGCGGCGGGACCACGCTCGTCTGCCCATGTGGTCGGTTATTCTTTCGTCTCACTAATAAATCCAGCACACCCGAGATCCGGAAGCCACCCTCGCGTCTGGAACCGGTTAGTTGCGGTCCAGCTCGAGGTCGTCGCGGGATTCGGATCGCTCGGTCTCGCGGTCGTCAGTGGATTCTGATCGTTCTGACCGGCGTTCGACGTTGGACCCAGTCCCCTCGGTCTCGCTCCCTCGAGTTTCGTCAGCGGCCGGTTCGTGTCGCTCCGTCTCGTCGACAGCGTCGGTGGCGGCTGATTCTGCGACAGGTGACGAGCGAGAGCCGGACGTGGTCACTCGAGGAGAGGACTCCTCGACGGGTTCGGTCAGCCCGTCCCGCAGGTCGTCCCCGAAGTGCGCGCCGAACGCGCCGACGGCGAAGCTGAGGACGATCGATCCGAGCAGCGTCGTGGGTGCGATCGACCCGAGCGCGGTCACAGCGGCGACGATCCCGGTTCCGATACCCGCCGCCGCGGCGAGGACGCCGAGATTCGCGAGGACGGCGGCGAGGCCCGCCTCTATCAGGGGGCGATCCTCGATGGCCAGCCCGGCGACAACTCCGCCGCCGAGCATTCCGAGGAAGGAACCGAAGGCAGGGAGCAGTGCCAGTCCTGCGGCTGTTCCGACAGATACCGCCACGAGGGCGATGGCGAACCCGACGGGCGAGAACGGTACCGGGCGGCTATCGCTCACGACCTGTCAGTCCACTGCCGAGCTATTTGACCTTTCCCCTCCCGTTACGCCGATGTCTGGGAGGGGGTCAGTCGACAACGTTCGCATCCGAGACGAGAGCATGGCCGAGCACGTCGCGTGGCTGCTGGCGTACGAAGCAGCCCACCTCGATCTCGCCCGGTTTTCAGACAAGGGACCCGTGGCCGACTGGTTCGAGAGCGAACCCCCGCGACATTCGATCCCCGGCGTCGCCAAAGACGGGGATCCAGTCAGGTACGTGGAGTCGAACCCTCGAGCCGACTTCGTCGTCAGATTTTGGTCTGGAGACGGTAGGCGACTGGATCACTCGAAAGCGAGGACGGCTACGAACGCCGTATCGAACGAATTCTCGGGCCAGGTGAATCGTCACACGCCGGCTGATCTCACTGCTTGACAGTACGGTGATATTGTAGCCGACACGATTTGGCCGATTTCTAGGCATGTCGCCAATCCGATCGTCGCCCTCGGTTCCGAACTCGTGAGACGGTCCCATTCCCGCGAGAAGGTATCAGCTGGTCCGAATGCAACTTATGTTCCTGATCGAAGTAGAGCAGCAGTATGATCCGGCCTATGGCACACAACGGCCGAGCGACCGGAGAGAGCCCGTAGATGTGTACGCGATTAGTGTATATCGCACCCGAGAATCTCGTGCTCACTGGCCGGTCGATAGACTGGCACGGCGAGATCGGAACGAACATTTGGGCGTTCCCGCGCGGAGTGGAGCGAACGGGCGAAGTCGGTCCGGCCTCGATACAGTGGACCGCCGAGTACGGCAGTGTCGTCGCATCCGCGTACGACATCGCGACGACCGACGGGATGAACGAGGCGGGTCTGGTTGCGAACGTCCTGTGGCTCACCGAATCCGACTATCCTGAGTGGACTGGCGACAGACCTGGACTGTCGATCTCGCTGTGGGCGCAGTACGTCCTCGACAACTTCGCGACGGTAGCCGAGGCAGTCGAGAACCACCGAAACGAAGAGTTCGTGGTCGTTTCCGACGAAATCCCGGACAAAGGCCGGTTGGCCACCCTACACCTGTCTATCTCGGACGCCACGGGTGATAGTGCCATCCTCGAGTACGTCGACGGCGAGTTGACGATCCACCACGGTCGGGAGTATCAGGTGATGACGAATTCCCCGACGTTCGACCAACAGCTCGCACTCGACGAGTACTGGTCTGAGATCGGTGGAACGGTCATGTTGCCGGGAACGAATCGTCCGGCTGACCGATTCGCCCGCGCGAGTTTCTACGTGGACGCGATCCCGCAGACCCAGAACCGTCGAACCGCAACGGCGAGCGTCTTCGGCGCGATCCGCAACGTCTCCGTGCCGTACGGGATCAGTACGACGGACGCGCCGCATATCTCCTCGACGCGTTGGCGCACGGTCGCCGATCACCGTGACCGACGCTACTACTTCGAGTCGGCGCTCTCACTGAACGTTTTCTGGCTGGATCTCGACGGGATCGACTTCGAAGCCGACGCCGGAGTTCGGTCGCTGTCGCTCGGTGAGAACCAGACGAACCTACAGGTACTGATTCCGAATTTTATCCAACTCTGTCCGTTTTCGATACCAGAAGTAGAGTTTGAGCAGTATAAACTCGAGTCCTACGACGATTAGCCCAGCAATTTCTCCAACTCGATATGCTGGATTGAGGTTATATGTGAGGTAGTTCGTAAATATTTCCGCTGGGCTATGGCCGGTAATCATCATAATACCGAGATAGGAAGTGAAGACTGGTGGGAGGAAAACGAGTAAGAACAGCACATATTTGTTGAATATATGTGATTTTATTTCGGCTTTCTTCGCCTCTTGTTTGGCGGTTTCACGGTGTGACTGCATTTCAGAGAGCACGGCTTTCCCATCGACATCGAGGTTCAGTTCGACGATGCGCTCGAACAGTTCAATAGTTGCATCGAGTTCGTCTACTTCCACACGAAGTCTGTTGTTCGACAGTTCCGGCAGTCTGTAGTCTTCGATAACTCCTTCGACGGCAACTGTTGCTGCGCTCCTAACGCGTCCGTCGTTACACTCTTCAGCGAGGTCAAGAAGGTCGGCCACCCGCTGTCGCTGTTTGGACGGTGGCAGCGGATTCGTCGAGGGACTTCGCTCGAAATTGTGACGAACTTCAGCCTCGAGCGTCTCGGCAAGATTGACCGTGATACCCGTCTCCCCGTCGGCTTCCTCATGAAGTTGCGCCAACCGTTCGCGCATCTCTTTGCCTGCGGTACCGAAGATTCCGTGTTCGAACTCCCGTATCGCGTTCTCTGCAAGTGCGTCCGCCAGTTGCCGTCTGGTTTCTGGTGACCCGGTGGTCGTATATTCTGCGTCCAACTGTTTGATTTGGTCCGATTCGACAAAATCGTATCTCATTACGAAGTTCGTAACTCCAGTATCCGTTCCATATCGATTTACCAACAGTACTCTGGTACGATGCGAGAAGATACTCGTCTTCATATGTTAATTTTAACCCATTAGATATTACGATTTAACCTCTCGTCTGATCCTTCCATGGAGTCTATTTCTTCTTTGCTCCGGATGAAACCCAAAATCCGAATGATCAACTTCGCGTGACCCGTATCGGCACTCTGGCTGTTTCGGAGGGAAGCAGTGTATCACTCTGGGATCGACTGCGAATGTATTGAGGAGCAACGAGTGAAACATACGATGGAAGTGGAACTCATCGAGGCTCTGTATTTCGAAAACGAGTCGGTGAGGCAATGATCGACCGCGACGGATGCCAGGAAAAATATCCCGAATGGGGGACGGCTCGAGTGCAGGCCGAGAACTTCGCCTCGAAGAACTCGAGATAGAGCGGCAAATAAGCGAGTATCTCCGGCGTTTCCGTTTCTTTGGATCAAGGTAGATGACGAGTTAGGTCCCGGAAGTGAACGGATCTATCTCGAACGAAACGCCATCGCACTGGTCAGTAACTACCAGAAGTCACCAACTGACGCTCGCTCCGATGAATGGCTCGGGAACCACAGTTGGAGCGAGAAGGTCCGTCAATTCGGACTATGGAACGTGAATCAGGGAGAGGAATGCTATAATTCTGATTTCCTTGATGGTTTAGAAGAAAAAGTCGAGAAAACAATAGCTGTCTAATACGGGTAAACCGATGGCCTCGGCACTCGAACGCCGACGATGTACCAGTACGCTGGCTGACCGTCGTGATACATAGATGACCGATGACTAGCCCGGGTACTCAGTGCATGCCGATGTCGGCCCGACGCATCCTCGTACCGAGTCGGTTGAGATCCTCACCACGAAGTGGTGAATCGGTCGGCGTGACGAACTCCTCTACAGCACCGACGATTCGTCGGGAGCGGCAGTCCCGTCAACGTAGGCGTCGACAGCAGCCTCAAAAAGCTCTGTCGCGGCCTCTGCCTCCCTATGTTCGTCGTATCCTGCTGGTTCCAGCCGTTGGGCCAGCCGACAGAGGACCGCTTCGAGGGAACTGGCCGGTTGTTCCGCCGTCTCCGGGACGGAATCCTCGAGGGTCCGCTCGAGACGCCTGTAGGCGGCGATGTAGGTATTGTACACAGCTACCCATGCCTCGAACCGGGACCCGGGTTCTGCTGCGAGGAACGCACCGGCTTCCTGGATGCTCATCTCGGGCGAGCCGTCCGGAACGTCGATTGGAATGTCGATTGTTAGCTCCTCGGGTGCCCGAACTACAAGCGACCGATAGGAGGAGTCGAAGTAATCGAGCAGGTCGTCGGCCCGCTCGATCGTCTCCGAACCGATATCGAAATCGTCGCGGATGTCCGCCGGGGGATCGAACAACGCCAACACCGATTCGAGATCGCTATCCACTGGGCCGTCAACGCTTGTGAGATACTCCACGAGGCTGCTCCCGTAGAGATCTTCGACTTCCTCGATATCCCCATCTCCGTATGCCTCGACCATGTGCCCGAAGACATCGACCCCCTCCTGAGCGTTCGTTGATCTCGTGTAGTGGTATGGGTGAAGACACTCCGCGAAACTGGCGAGCACCGTCTCGACGGCGTCCTCGTCGCCAGTTTCGATCTGCTCCACGGCGCTCGTTTCGAGCATCGACTCCAGTTCGAGGTAGTGATCGACGTACGATTCGTAGATATCCAGCCACCGCTCGTTGTAGGACCGGGTTGACGCGTTGAGGAGTTCCTCGGCGTCGTCGACCGTCTCGAGTCGCTCCGGGAGCGTGAGGGTAATACGTAGCTCGTCCGGAGCGCGTTCTTCCAGTCGTCGTTTGCGATCGTGCAGGTCTGTGAGACGCTCGTTACCCTGAAGGAGGATTTCCAGCGCAATGAGTTCCTCCATAAAGACGCCCTGTGGGAGCGCGCTTGTGTTCGAAAACGTTAGCACGATCATCGTTCCGGCGACCAGCGCGATACCCCAGTCAGCGAGTGTCCAACTCCCCGCGATACCGCCATTGACGAGTATCCCGCCGACGAACGCGGCGAGCACGCCGGCAAGGACCCACCGTGGCACCGTGTCGGCCTCCCGCTCGGGGTCAATCAGCCGCCACAGGACTCGACTGACGGTGTACGCGAAGAGGATTCCCGCCACAAAAGCAGCTAATGCAACCGACAGAACTGCGAGCAGGCCGATAACAAGATAGAAGAGAGTGCCGTAAGCGACGAAGATACCCAGCCCGATCAGGCAGTTTGAAACCCAACTTCTCAGAAACTGTCGTCTATGCACCCCGGTGAATGGAGGTGGCGGCAACGTCACGTACGTCGTGATCACGGAGAGTACTGTACAGTCGTAGAGTGCTAGCGTGAACACGAGAAACGACCAGATGGAGTCGAGCGCTGCTGGCAGAGTCCCGTCGAACAGTATTCGGTCGAACCCTGTTGCCTCGAGAGCGAGCCCCGGAACGACGACGACGAGAGCCAGCGTCAGCAACCAACTGAAGACGATTCTTCGGTTGGGAAATACCTTCCAGAAGCGCTGCTCTCCGTTGTGCGATATCTCCCGGTCGTTATCGGATGCCATTCCGCGCAAGGTGTGAAACCGCAACGCGTCACTGTGCGCTTTCGCCCACTCCATGACGTCACTGTTTGCCACATCAATATCGCTGGCGTCCTCCACGCCCATGGTGTCTCATCTGTCAATCCTGCTGGAATATCGCTTTCGAATGTGCTCGAGGCGGAGTTCCAGATTACACGGTCGGTTGACCGACCACTCTAGTTGTAATATTGAAACGTAGTCATGGCTGATAAGCTTCGTCGTGATTGGCTACCGGTACGGATTGTGGTCCGTACTGGTTCGAAGAACCAGCACGTTTCGTTGGTACCTGTACATCAGTGGCCTCGGCACTCACGACTCACAATCTATCCATAGTAAATGTGTTTAGCGGCTCTGTCGAGCACACTCAGTCCGTAGTTTGGGAGTTCTGCATCTGCGAGGTTTGGCGTCTCAGTCCGTATATATTGTATCTCGTAGTCCCTCACGTACCGAGTGGAGACACTCGTCCCATTCCTCATCGGTCAGTCGATTGTGGTTGTCGTAATATCCCCAATGAGGGATATGAATCAGCGGCGGGCTAGTGTCGAACTTGCTTAAGCCCCACCACTCCGGCTTAGAAATACTGAGGTCACGTATTTGCGTGGGTGAGACCCCTAATAGCCCAGCAGTTCCTTCGGTCGCTAACTTGCCTGCAGTAATGATTACCTCAGGGTCTATCTCTATGATTTCCTGTTCAAGATAGGACCGGCACGATGTGAATGGTTCATCGAATTTGCGGTTTTTGACAGGACACTTCACGCTACTCGTCATGTAGACTTCCTCGATTATGTCGGACACTTCAAAGCCTAATGGTTCAAATATTGGTCGGAGAAACAGCCTGACAGGAGGCCAAGAAAGAATGGAGTCCAGATGTTCTTCCTCGTAGAAGGTCCTATACCATTCGTAATCACCAGACCTATCATAGTCGGCGAAATCGAAGTGGGGGAACGAGGGTGCCTCCTCTATAATAAGAATATCTGCCTCGTAATTGAAGAACCCCGGATGATTGTATTCGCTCCCGGCCTTTGGACACCCCCTACACGCTCCTTCGCCATGCTTTGAGTTCTCCCATATTTCCTGTTGAATATCCGCCATAGTCCCAAATGATTGTGGGGTCAAATAACAATTAGTGTCGCCCGCTATTCTGAAATCGGCTGAGTCAATCTATTCTTCAAGAGGAAGGTCCTGCGAGGGTATATAGACCTGTTTCAACGTGTCGCCTGATACTCGGAATCGAGGTCGTCGTAGTAGTGAATCAAGAGGTCAATGAACTCATCCCGCCAATGAGCGTGACCCGCTGTTCGACATTCCGTGCTGTATCTTGTGCTTCACTTGTATAGCTACCAGTTGAAACGAACAGGTCCCGTTCGCCATTTCCGAGGGTTCCCATGAACGCTCGCATGTCCGGGGAACCGACCTTCGACTGTTGGCGTTTGACTTGGACCTTGATATATGGTTCTTCGAACCCCAACGAGTCGGGATGAGCGACCACGTCGATACCGTGGTCCTGACTGTCTTGCGTTTTCTTTGCGTGGTATCTCATCGCTCACAGGACTGCGGCGACCAACTCCTCGAAGACGAACGGGTTCCTCGGTTTCATCGGGAGTCTCCCCGCTTAGGACGCCTGTCGTGAACTTATCTCGGGAACAGTGTCTTCCCATCCGACATGCATGACATGCAGATATCCCGGTGGATGGTCGCCTGGTTTCCACTCGTACTCGAGTACTTACTATACTCTCAGTCGCCATATCCGGTGTGTCTATCCACAATACCTAGGAACCTCTAGGCAAAACTATCTGATGTATTATACAAATGGTTGAAGAAGAGTCTCAACAGTGTGAATGGGAAGAAGAAGTCGGATTATCCGAAGAGACAACCTATGTTGCCTTGTACCCCAGTCGAAAGCATGCCGAAGAATGGATGAAAGAAGCAGAAGAGAAGGGGTACGGCAGTCGTAGCAAATATCTCTACGAGTTAATACAGGAGGCTCGTGCCGCCCGGCAAGAGGGATTTCTCACGTATAGTCAGAATGAACCGAAAGTCAAGGAATTAGAAATGAAAGTCGAACAATTGCAGGAAGAACTCGAGGAAGAGAGGGACAAGGAATCTGGGGAGATCGATATCGCCCATGAAGAGTTCGTCACTACCTTCCTTAATGAACGCTACCAGCCACTCGATAAAATTCTCCATCAGGTCACGGATAGTGGTGTACTGACAGGTATTGTTAAGGACGCTGTTGAGGACCAATTATTCGATCTTGCGGAAGAGGGTGAAGTTGAGTATAAACAGGGCTATGGTTGGCGTCTCGCTCACGATAGCGACGAACAGGAGGTGGTTGAGGTATGACTGGAGAAAGCCGCGAGAAGATCTATGAAAACAAGCACGATGCAGTCAATGATTTCATTGAACGCAAGCAGGCAATGGGCCGGAGCCGTCGGACGCTCAATGCCTACTCCCGTACCCTGAAAGCATTCTTTCACGAGGAGTTCCCTGATCTCGAACCCGGAGAGGTTGAGGTACGTCATATCGAGGACTACATCGGATCACTCGCTGCCCGCGACCTTTCGCAGAACACGAAACGACGGTATCTCGAATCGCTCTCGTCGTTCTACGGGTGGGCGATGAAGCGCCCGCGGTTCAAGAACATCACCGGCAATCCTGCGGCAGTCGTCCTCGAAGAAATCCCACAGAAGTACCGCGAGCGTCCTGACTGTGCGACGTGGGAGAATGCAAAGAAAATCGTCCACAACATCGCTGACCCACGGAACAAGGCGATTGCCGTCGTGCTGGCGAAGACGGGATGCCGCATCCGGGAGGCGCTCGAAATCGAACGGGACGACCTGATGCTTGACGACGGATTTATTCGCCTCCGTGAGCGCAAGGGTGGCAGTCAAACGGTCGTCCCTGTGGACGAGGAGGTGAAGCACGCCATCAAGCGGTATCGACTCGTTCGCCCGGACAACGACTCCGAGTACCTATTCCTGAGCGTCCGGGGGAACCGTGTGAATACGACGCAGGTGCAGCGGGCCGTTCGTGACGCTGCGATCGAGGCAGAAGTAATGGACGAGGGCGAGACGCGCTTCCACCGCAAGTTCACCCCTCACACGTTTCGGACGGTGTTCACAACGCTGATGCGGAATCAGGGGATGAAAGACCACATTCTCCAGCACATCCGTGGTGACGCGAACAACCGAACGATGGACGTCTACACTCGGGTTGACCGTGACGACACCCGACAGGAATATCTCGAGTGTATCAAGTCCCTAGATTTGTAACCTCGCCTCGTCGAACACTTCGCGGAGACGCAAGAGATGCGGTCGTGAAGCAAGTCGACTGGACGGGTGCCCGTGTTCCATCAGATGAACACTGGACCGTGAGAGACAACGAATGTCTTTGGTCTAACAAGGAGTACCTTAATACGTTTCTGACCGTGATTCAAAGAGCACCGCTCCATGTAAAGTCTGCTATCGCTGCGATGGGGATTGACGAGTACGCCCAAGCGAGAGTATAGTACCAGTCTGGTAGCGACTCATCGAATTTGTATGTGTAGAGTGCGAGCCCAACGACGAGAATCCCGATGTTCGCATACCAGGTGAACCACTCGCTGACAAACTGGTACTCGTACAAATGGAGGTTGATAGCTGCGACGTTCGTCCAGATGGCCGGTCTACTGATGTACTTCTTCTCAACAAGTAAATCTAGCAATATCAATGAAATCACGTCTAAATTCTCAACGACGACCGGAGGGAGCAGTTCAATTCACATATCTCGTCTTGTTTACTATCCTGAAAACGGTTGTCGGAGCGGGGTGAAAGTAATCACCAGTTCATGACACGATCCCGATTGGGGGTTATCGGTATGCCTGCTTTCGTGTCTCCGTCAAGAGACGACACGCTCTCCCTATCTGCACCTACGGCCCCCGCGATGGGACGGATAGAACCTGCTTCCCGAGAGCGAGGAGTCTACTGTCGTCTCTGCGGTCAGGTTATTTGGGTTTGAAGAATCCGATAACGTTGCCGGTGACGTGCAGGAGGCACCAGGGTGCCAGCCCGACCACTAGGACGCCCGCCTAGAAAGCGAATAGGGCGATAGGGATAGGATGCGGGAGCGCGGTGATAGGCAGACCCACCGCGTTGAGACCAATGGCGAGCAGGAACGAGACGAAACCAAGGAGATTCAAGGAGCCAACGACGTGACGAGGTGACTGAACCGGGGCCCGCGGGTCTGACCAGTCCCATGGGTCGCTGTCCTTTGAGGTCGTGTCGTCGCCTGCGTCTATGTTGTGGCCATCCCTGACTACAGTACCACACTCGGGACAGTACGAGGCGTTGTCGTCAAGCTCTGCACCACACGTCTGGTAGTAGTGGACAGGCATGCCGTGGCGCTCGGGGAAGTCGCTAGTAGGCTTGGTGAAAGAAAATCATATTTCAAATCTGCTTAAATCGCCGATATAGAGGTTCACCTTCTCGCTTCGTGACCGGTCTCTCTACTAGTCCGAGTCGTTGCCTCTGCGTTCGCCTCGCGGAGACCGAAGAGCAAGGTGGCGTGCTCGCGTTCGTTACTATGGGTCCGTGTGTTCCATCAGCTCCTCTCTGCTATTGCTTAGACGTTAGACACTTTCGTTAGATAGGTTTGAGCTATTTAACAACGAGTGGGAAGACGGGTGTAGGAGAAATATGGTTGACATCCCCTATACGATTCTACAATCACTACTTCTCTATCGTATACAGCTAAAAAAGCTAGCTACGTATGTAGCTAGTAAAAAACTCGATCCGGCCGGGTGTCGACGGGGTGGAGAACACAGCATCCTATTCAATGCCATGTTACATTCTCTTCCTAAATGCGGGGTCATTTTTGGCTCGTACACGTTATCTACGGTGGTCACTAACCCCCGTTGATGAGTTCGTGGAACCAGTCCCTCTCGGACAAGTGGAAGATGATGCGAAAGGAGGAACAGTACAAAGAGGAGGCCTATCTTCGTCGCAAGGCAAGGCGAGATAGTGAAGAGTACAAACCACCGAAGATTCGTCGGGCCGAGGAGAAGTCGAAGAAAAAACGGGCCAAGCTGCACGAATGGGCTCGGGCTCGCCATCAGTACCGACGAGATCCCGAATCGTATCGTGAGGAACACGGTCCAGTAGAAGGAGTGAGGACGTTGAGTATGACTGATAATGGGGTGGAAGATACAACGGGAATCTGGATTCCGTTTGAAGGGTCACGCGGAGGCAGAGGTTGGAAACACACTGGAACGGGCGAAAAGAAATACCAGCTCGTCAGACCAGGCTCAGACTGTGGATTGGACGAACCGCCGGATATCGAGAGCCGATGGCGCGACCCATCGGAACTGAGCGCGGATAATCCAGATTTTGAAGCACCCCTATCGCCCGACGAAGCTCGCGAATTTTTTGATACGGTAGACTAACCGTCTCTGCGATTCCTCGTTCGTTCCGATGTATCCCTCGGGAGGTCCTGTTGCTCTCGCTTCTCGCGCGAGTCTCTTCGGTCTACAATAAGGGACAGCCGTTCATTAGTCCGATTCGTCGGATTCGAGCTCTTCTGCATCAACCTCGCCCTCAAGATACTGCTCTCCGACTTCTGTGATTCGATAAACACCATTGCCGAGATGCTGGAGCATCCCGTAGTCAGTCAATTTTCGATAACGCTCTCCGATGTACTTCCAATTGAAGCGTACGTCCCCACTGTCAGCCATGCCTTTCTGCCTGTCTGTCTCGACCTCCGATAGACGTTCGAGGATACGCTCGTCGCAGATAGTCATCCAACGAGTGGAGTATCGCATAGAGGATATCGCACCGATAGTGCGATGATTATGTCGGAAAAATGAAATAAAATCTAAAGTAGTCTATCTCGTGGGGTCTGCATTTCTCCTGTTTATGAATCCAGGCCGCGTCACCGTTCTCGACTGGAAGGCGTGGGACGTGCTGCACGAGAACGGGTATTTACCCGACGAGATGCCCGATAACCCGACTGATGAGGACTACTTACTGTCTCTCGGAGCATGTTGGGCGATCGCGAACGAGTACGACGTGAGTCTTCGCAGGCTCGACATGGCGCTATGGGCACTCAGAGGCGACGAGTAAAACATCACCAGCGACTAAATATAGACAAGAATAATATACTACCATGGACGAATCAAACCAACCGGAACGCCCACTCCCTGATGCTGACTCTGCCGAGATCGTGCGGTGGATGGAAGAGGACTTCGGGTGGGCAATCGCGGAGGCGGCACAAGAGCACACGAAGGACGAAGAGCATGAGGCTGTAGAGGTCGAGATAATTAATCATGATCAGGGCAAGGTCGTCGGGACGATTGATACGAACGGAAACCTCGATACGGAGAGTGACGCATTACACGATGTCTCACAAGAGTATCTTGAAGAGGGAGTTCCCGTGCTCGTGCCTACGACCTACGAGAATGGTGAGACAGTTCACGCCGACGCCGAGATCGTTGTCGATCCGGGGACCGAAGGATTCGTGCGGGCCTTCGTAGACGCGCTCCCGAGCCCATACGACTGTGACTCGGAGGTACTTGTTGATCTCCTGACTCACGACAAAAAGTAACGAAGCAGCACCTCATCGGACTACGCTATTCCGGAAATCGAGACTCGTAGCAATCGGGATTCCGTTATTTCAGAGTGATACCTGTTCTGCGACTAGTTCGTTGTCTCGTCAAGAGATGCCTGTCTCTGCGAGTTGAGGTGCTATTCGATGTATTCCTCACCACATCGCCACGAAACCGCGTCTTGTCGGAGTCTCTTTGATCTGCGTTCATAGACTAACTGTGCAGTCTGTTCGACTGCAACCTCAGTTAGTCGACTCTGGTGACCGCTGTCTAATTCGCTCTCCTGAGGTAAGATACATATATACCTTTATCTGGTCGGGGGCGACAATTCTTGAATACAGTGCAGAAGTATCCTCACAATCGACGATCTCCGAATATGAAATCAATCACTTCTACCCCAACGATTACTTCTGGTAATTATAAGGTTCAAGACGGAGCACAAAGCATCGTGATGCGAGGAAAAAATTTCGTGAAGTATCGCACGGTGAAAGCAAAAAACAGTCGATGGCAACAGGAGGATTCGTAGAATGCCACGAAGTGATGACTACGATATCAGTAAATCAATCGATCTCAAAGACGCTGTCTCAGGTGGATCTCAACAGACTAGCTTAGAGGGATTTCTAGGAGAATCTGGTCAGGCAGAGCAAAAAATCAACACTGATGAGGTATTGGAAGTATATAAATTCCCAACTGAGGGATTATCCAGGATCGAGGGCATAACATTCGCCGACAGTGTCGGTGACGAAGTTACTGACTACACGCATGGAATGCACACGTATCCCGCCAAATTCGTTCCTCAGATACCACGCTGGGCATTTCGTCTAGCAGAATTAGATCAAGGAGATACGGTTTACGATCCATTCGTGGGCTGTGGAACGACGATGGTCGAAGCCCGATTGTGTGGACTTAACTCATACGGCACGGACATCAGTCCATTAGCCCAGATGATGGCTGAAGTGAAGAGTAATCCGCTCTTCCCGGAGGATCCTGCACGTCTAAAAGCGTGTTCTCGAAAGCTACTGTCCAACATTCGAAACGATACGACTGAGGAGGAACTGACTGACGAGAACGAATATTTCAACCCGCCGATTAACTGGGACTTTTGGTTCCCAGAACAGGCGATTGCGGATTTAGTGAAGATCAAGCGCCATATTCTGAATTTTGATCCACCTGTTGAGATCTCAGAGCAGAACCGGGAGCTGTTAGAAAAATTCTATTTAATCAACCTTTCTTCAATCGTCGATACTGTCTCGTATCAAGATGAGAACCAGATCAAGGTCCGAAAAGACGAAGATAAATTCGAAGATGGACTTCCGGAAACCATTGATCTATTCGAGAGCACTGTCGAGAAGAATCAGCGAGGCGCCGTCGAGTTTGCTAAGAAGTGTGGAGGCGACGGCCTTTTCTCTAAAGTAGTCGGGGAGGACGCACGGACTCAGTCACTTGAAGAGAACTCGGTTGATCTCGTAGTCACTTCGCCACCGTACATCAACGCTATCGACTACACGATGGCTCATAGACGAAGTCTCATCTTTCTTGATTTCTTCGATCAAGACTCCTATAAGGAGCATCGACGGGAATACGTCGGAATGACCGAGCGGGCAGTTACAAAGGACTACTATGACGAGCTGCGTCTGACTGGATACGAATCGATTGACGGACAAATCAAGAAAATATTCGAGAAGGGCGAACGGAAAGACAAGATTCGAGCATTCATCCTCTATCAGTACTTCACGGGGATGGAAGAAGCATTTGAGTCGCTTAACCGCGTTCTGAAGGAGGACGCCTACTGTGTCATTGTTGTCGGTGACAACGAAATTCGGAACGAGTACATTCCGACAGCAAAGTACCTAAGCTCGATCGCTGAGAGCGTTGGCTTCGATTCTGTTACGGATTTCAAACACTACTATCGAAAGGTGCAATTGCAAACCGGTCGACGAAGTACCGGCGGGAAGATCGACTACGAAACAGTACTCATTCTACAGGCCTAATTCAGTCCTCCTCGTGAAACACGAGCATCTTTTCGATTTTTTGATTTTCTTCCATTTTATCACTATTTGCCCGCATTCCAAAGTGAGGCCCGTATACTTCTTTGCTCACCGAATTCCCTAATGTAAGGCCGTGTTTCTGGGCTTCTTCGATAAGAATCTCGTTTGTATCGATGTGTTCACCATCAACGACAGAAGTAGCGTTTACGATGACAGCACATCCATCATCACGGAGAACCCGTGCGACGTTTCCTAGAACAGCGGACATATCGTTCCTGTATCTGCTGACTTTGTCGCCCTTACGTCGGAGATGACGCCCGATCTCACGCTGATTGAACGTGTCCACGTCCAAGTCGAGCCACTTGAATCGGAACTTATGATACAGCCCGTAGTCCCAAGAGTTGAGATACGGTGGACTCGTAACGACGAAATCTGCACAATCACTCGGGACGCCTTCCATCTCTCGTGAGTCCTCATTGTAGATCTCGGCCTCAACCGACTCGGGCACTTCTGCCTCAAGACTTCGAAGCTTATCCAGAATATGATTTGCCTGCTCAGTGAACCTCTCAAGGCATTCTTTGTTATCTATGTCGTTCTCTACCTGCGTATATCGTGATTCACTATCCTGGTTTGAAACACCAACAATAATTCGAGAGAAGGCGATACGTAGAACATCGTATACTCGTTCATTCTGTACCTTCTCAATCCGCCGTTTGATGACTGCTAACTCTTTTTGTACGTTTTTATTGAACCAGTCGTCTCTATTATGGAATTCCGGTATCTCAGGCTCCTCGAACGACTTGCCGAGGAGATTTTGTTGACCGTATAGGCTATTGACATCTGTCGATATATCAGAGATGACTTCTCGGGTGAGGCGACGGTCGCCATCTTGAAGCTTCGTTGTTTTTACTTTAGCAATCAAGCAGGCGAGTGGATTTGCGTCTACACCGATCGCATTGCGTCCCAGGGATAAGCTCTCAACTAGAGTAGTTCCAGAACCACTGAAAGGATCGAGGACAGCATCTCCTTCGTCGGTATATTCTCGAATCAGGTAACGAGGGATTTCTGGTGAGAACTTAGCAAAGTACGGGTGAATATCGTGGGTGAGTTCTTTACTACTGCTATCCTTTATCGTGCTCCAATCTTTCTCGTCGAGAGTCTCGAACTCCATATTAAGTCCTTACCAGAAACGATATCTGCGTCATCGAATATAAATTGTGATATGGTGGTCAGACTCTCACTGCCCTCGCGTCTTCCTCGCGTAAATAGAACCGATAGAACGGATCATATTGAGTGTCAACTTCTGGTCGAGATGTATTCCAAGTTCCAAATCCGAAGATGAGCCCAGTAATTTCTCGATTGAGTTCGTCCCCGAGTCGTTCAAGGAGAGCATCGCGCTTACTGTAGTACAAATTGAATTTCTCTTCCAAAGCCTCGTCAAACCGCTTGTCGACCTCTACAATGACGAGATTGTTGTCAGCGTCTATCGCGACGATATCTGGAGTACGATCATACAGATGCTCGAAAGCTAGATTCAGATTTGCTCGATCGCCGATACCCCCACGACTGCTACCAGGTTGATCAGTATATAACACGTCATGGTTGTGGTCTTCCAACCAAATCTTGATTTCGCGGATCGCTAGGGATTGAGTTCGACGTATCACGTCTCCCCGAAAAGTGGGACACGAATAGCATACGTCTTTCCCTCTTGCTTATATGACTATACAAGAACCACCGCGTGGTTTGAGGTCTACACGTCGATTTGGTCGCTCTGATCAGCGTAGTAGAGTTCGTCTGCGAATTCCTTCATCAAGCGATAATATAGTTCGTCTTCGTTCTCCTGGAACCACCAGAAGTCGCTCGGGAGGTTTCGGAAGAATATACGAAGATCGCGGATTTTCTCACCTTCCTCGTTATATGCGAAGAGTATCTCTGACATCTTCGCCATGCCTGGATACGGGTCGAGATTCCCGGTTCCTTTTGTCCGCCATCCTTGCCGATCTGGATTTGGGCCTGGTATTGAGGTAACATAATCGTTGTCAACCCGAATCCAGCTCCGTCGTCGTCCGTTCTTTGTTTTGAGGATAGACTCGGGGTCAAAATCTGAAGCGATGTCTTCGACTGTCTGTGTGACAGTCTCCATCGATCCGTTCTGGTTACTGTTGACCGCCCAATTACAGAGATTAGCGAGTCGATCAGCTTTCTCGTCATGATCCTCTTCGGTAAACATGAGGGCGAGGCACGGTGGATCGTAGATCTGGTTTGCTTTCCGGAAGGTTTCAGCAAACCACGTGAGATATGCCGTGTCTGTATCATATGACTCGACCTTTTGGAAGATTACGCTCGGTACGCCTTCCATGGCTGGCTTTACCTGCCGAGGGATGCGTTGGGCGATATTATTGTAGGTAAGTTCGTGGTATGTCGTCTCAACTGAAAGGACCGGTTCCTCATCGACTACGAGAATGATATCGGGAGCACACCACTGAACGATCTCTTGTACTGGTTTGGGTGCGATGACCTTCTCATCGTGCATCGCACGGCGATCCAGGTCGAATTCGAAATAGGATCCGTTCAGGTAACTGTCCTCTCCTCCACCTCGTTTAGCGATGTAGACGTTGTCGATCTCGAACTCGAGGTTGTCACCTACGTTACTGAGAAAACCTGTATCTTCGTTCACCAATTCACCCGATGTTTCCGAATAGATGTCGACCGTCGAACTCACGATAGATGCTACAAAATCCTTCCTAAAAGTATTAACTACCAGTTCCACTTAGAGACTAGCAGAATTAAATGCTTGATCTAGTGAAGAAACTCTGTGCTCTGATTTGCAATAACAAGTCAAAAATAACCTGTGATATCTGTGACGGATGATTAGGTGTCTTCGAGGTATAACCGATGCTTTTCCAGCTTCACCCGTTCCGAACATTTGTCGAAGTGTATGTCCAGTACATCTATCCCCACGTTCATCCGGTCAATCACGGTCTTCTCTGAGAGGTCGATGAGTGACTATGCCCATGTGACGCCTCAGAGTGTACTCTATTCGCCTTTTGATTACGACTGTCCTCCCGCAGAGGGTAGCAGACGCGATTCTATGACGTTCGTTCACTTCTTCTCGTAAATGTATGGATAGAAAGCTGGCCTCGGCACTCATAGGGCTCGTCGTCACCGGGTGCCGAGTCCGGCTCGGAGCGGGTGCGTCGTCATCGGCCACTCGAGCGTAGGACACCCCCGACAAAGACGGTTTGGACTCGAGTCCGGCGGTCGACTACTCGCTCCGGGAACCGGGCATAGCGGCGTTGAACTCGTCGACGAGGTTCTGCAGTCGCGACCCGCTCCGGTGGGAGAACGTCTGCGGTGCTCGAGCGGTCGCGCTCGAGGTGGGCGGCGTCTGCGGTCGCGTCGCTGTGTGGTTGGGAGACGGTTCGGCGTCGGTGTGAAATCGTGGCGGTCGGGTGCTCATGTCGGTCGGGTTCGGTCGCGCGGTCGGCAAACGGTACTCGTCGAGAACGAATCAGGCTCCTACGTGTACGACCGACATCTGTGTACCTCCGTCTATACGCTCCTCGTACATAAACGTTCATGATATATCATCCGGACGTGCGATAGTGGGTGAGAATAACACGCACGATACGTCCAGAGACTCTCGAGACGGTATTCCCCACTCGAGCGGGCGAAACCGTGACGAATTAAGGAGTCAGCGACCGGAGAGGGCGACGATGAGCGACGAGTCGTCGACGACGGGGCGGACGGGCGCGACGGGGACCGCGACAACGCTCCCCTCGATTCCCGACGACCGTGATCCTGACGTCAGTTTCGTCGTCCCTGCGCGCAACGAGGCCGACTACCTCCGGGAGACGCTCGAGAGCCTCGTCGCCCTCGACACCGACTACGTCTACGAGGTGCTCGTCGTCGACGGCGACTCGAGCGACGCCACGCCCGCCATCGCCCGCGAGTACGGGGCGACCGTCCGCCAGGAGGGTGGCTCGAGCATCGCCGCCGCGCGGAACCTCGGTGCCGACAGTGCGGACGGTGAGTGGCTGGCGTTCGTCGACGCCGACACGCGCGTCCGACCCGACTACCTCACCGAACTGGTCGGCTTCACCGAACGGGAGGGACTCGCGGCGGCGAGTTCCTACTGCCGGATCACGGGGCCGTACCGGGCGAAGCTGATGGAGGCGACGATCAACCACCTCTTCTCGCGGCTCGAGCGGCCGATTCTGCCGGGGTTCAACACGCTGGTCCATCGCCGGGCCTTCGAGGAAGTCGGCGGATTTCCCGACGTTTCCAACGAGGACACGGCGTTCAGCCGACGGCTCGCCCGGCGGTATCCGACGGCCTACCGCCGCGAGGTACTGGTCGACAGTTCGGGCCGACGGATCGCCGACAGCGGCCTGACCGGAACCGTGTGGCACTACGCGCGACTCGACGTCGACCGACTCCGGGCGACGGGCTGATCGGCCGGCCTCGCACGGAGTAGATGGGGCGGAATCGGCATGCCGATCCCTTTTCGCCGTGGCTACCCACACTTGGTTCGTGTCGAACGTCCCACCGGAAGCGGAGCAACTCTTAGAGGACGAACCGGTGATGGCCCACCTCGGGACGTGTCTCGAGGGGCGACCGCACGTCGCACCGGTCTGGTACCGGTACGCCGAGGGTACCGTGGAGATCGTCACGACGGGCCGGAAACTGGCGAACGTTCGGAAGAACCCGCGGGTCGCGCTCTCGATTCAGGCCGACGAGGCCGGCCAGGCGCGCTGGATGGTGACGCTGCTCGGAACGGCGACGGTCGTCGAGGACGAGGCGGCGACCGAGCGGGCCCGCGAGCGGATCAACGCGAAGTACGACGCCGAGCCGGAGGCCTACAGCGAGAACACGCTGGTCCGGATCGACGTCGGCTCGACCACGTATCGAACGTACTAACGACTCGCTCGAATCGAGTCTCGAGTCGCTCCACGACGCTCAGTCCCGACCGGGAGACGGCTCCCGCAGTCCCGGATGCGTCTCGAGGTCCCGCACGCAGCGCATCTGTGCGCGGAGGTCGGGCGGACTCCCCGGTGCCTCGAGGGGTACCCCATCGCCGTCCGAATCCACCTCATCGAGCGCCTCGACCGATTTCGGGAACGTCCGGAGGTCCTTGTGGATCGCCAGGCCGGCGTACGCGCCGTCGCCGATGGCGATGGTGGTCTGGTTCTGCCCGTGGGTGACGTCACCGACGGCGTAGACGCCGTCGACGCTGGTTTCGCGGTTCTCGTTGACGGCGATCGCGCCGTCGTCGCGCAGGTCACAGCCCAGATCGGCCGCCAGGTCGGCGTTGTAGGCGCTGCCGTACATGGCGAAGCCACCCAGGTAGTCGTGTTCGGTTCCGTCGGCGAACGCGAGGCCGCCCAGCCACGGCGGTTCGTGCGCCTCGAGGCTCTCGTCCGCGTAGGCCGAGACGACGGCCGTGTCGACGAGGTCGACGGGATGAGCCTCGAGTTGGGTGGCGGTCTCGTCGTCCCACACAGGTTCCCGGTCGTCCAGCAGCAGGTCCACGTCGGCGGTGAAGTTCAGCATCGTCATCACGACGTGGGCCGCGTGTTCGTCGTGTCCGAGCACGAAGACGGGGCCGTCCCCGAGGGTGTAGGCGTCACAGTGCAGACAGTAGTGCAGGCCCCGACCCGTGAACCGCTCGAGTTCGGGGACGTCCGGACTTCGGTCCCGAAAGCCCGTTGCGAAGACGACCCGATCGGCGTCGACGGTGGCGTGGGTCGACTCGAGACGGAACCGCGGCTCCTCGTCGTCGGGCATCGAGACCGACTCGACGGCGTCGGGGTAGAAGTCGCCGCCGTAGTGCTCGAGCTGGTCGACGGCGTGGGTGGCGAGCTGCTGGCCGGAGACGTCCTCCGAGACGCCCAGCAGGTTGTGGACGTGATCGACCATCGCGTGGCGACCGCCCTCCTTCTCGAAGACGGCCGTGGGATGGCCCAGACGGGTCGTGTAGAGCGCGGTCGTCAGCCCGGCAGGTCCCCCGCCGATCACGACGACCTCGTAGCTCGGAATCGAACGGTCACTCATCGCCCGGCCCTCCACTCCGGAGGGAGTTGACGCTGTGGGGTGCGTATGCCCCCTCGAACGCCGAGGCCGTCCGGATTCGACCCCGTGGCTCTCGCCAGATTTCGGAACGGCACCTATTTGGCGGCATTGGTGCCTACGGTGTGACGGAACTCCACCGACGCGTCCCCGAAACACATGACGGTAGTACAGGCGGCCATCGACGTGGGATCGCTACTCGAGGAGTCGGGCGGTCTCTTCCAGTACGCGCTGGTGTTCGTCCTCGCGGCGATCCCGGTCGTCGAGATTCTCGTCGTCGTGCCGATCGCGATCGGCCTGGGACTCGACCCCGTGACGACGGCCGTGGTCGCGTTCGTCGGCAACGTCGCGTCGGTGTACGCGCTCGTCGTCGTCCACCAGCGGCTTCGGGCCTGGTGGCGGTCGCGTCGCTCCGACCCGGACCCGGACTCGAGCGACAGATACGCGCGAGCCCGGCGGCTGTGGAACGCCTACGGACTGCCCGGTCTCGCCCTCGGTTCGCCGGTTCTCACCGGGGTCCACGTCGCCACGCTCGTCGCGTTGCTCGCGGGTAGTCCCGTCCGGCGAACGGCGGCGTGGATGACCGTCGGCATCGCGGTCTGGACGGTCCTGCTGACCGCCGGCTCGGTGTTCGGCTTCTCGCTGCTGGGCGTGGTCTGATCGGTCGCTGCAGACCCACGAACGGGTCGATACGGTCCCCGTTCGGTCAACGGGACGGAGTGTCCGGCGCAGTCCGAATGGGGTTGAAACGGGGCGGCGGTGGAGGACCGTCCATGAGTCTGGACCACGCCGTGGACCTCGAGTTACCGACGACCGACGCCGAGGAGGCCGACCTCGAGCAGGGATCGATCTTCTTCGTCGGAACCGCGACGGTGATCCTCGAGTACGCCGGATTCACGCTTCTCACGGACCCGAACTTCCTCCACAGCGGTGATCACGTCCACCTGGGCTACGGGATCACCTCCCGGCGGCGAACCGATCCGGCCCTCGAGATCGAGGAGCTCCCGGCGATCGATTTCGTCCTCCTGTCGCACTACCACGGTGATCACTTCGACCGGGTCGCCGAGGAGAAACTGGACCCCGAACTGCCGATCGTGACGACGCCCCACGCCGCGGCGGAACTGGCCGCGAAGGGCTTTCGCGAGACCCACCCGCTCGAGACCTGGGAGGAGTGTCGCGTTCGGAAGGGCGACGCCCGGCTCTCGATCACGGCGCTGCCCGGTCGCCACGGCCCGCCGGTGGTCTCGAAGGGGCTGCCGCCGGTGATGGGCAGCATGCTCGAGTTCCACCCCGCCGACGCCTCGCCGGAGGACCCGCCGCTGCTTCGCCTCTACGTCTCGGGAGACACCCTCGTGTACGACGCGCTCGAGGAGATCCCGGAGCGCTACCCCGACATCGACCTCGGACTCTTCCACCTCGGCGGGACGCGGATCCTCGGCGTCCTCCTGACGATGGACGCCGCACAGGGCGTCGAGGCCGTCGACCTGATCGATCCGGACGTCGCGATCCTGATCCACTACAACGACTACGAGGTGTTCCGCTCCCCGCTGTCGAACTTCAAGGCTGCCGTCGAGAAGGCCGGACTCGAGGACCGCGTCGAGTACCTCGAGCACGGGGAGAGCTACGAGTTCGAGCCGTCGGATCGCCGCGAGTAGGACCCCGGCAGCGACCGACACTGAACGTTCACGGCACCGGCGCGATATCGTCGGTTATGGCCCGTGAATACGACAAACTCGTTCGAGACGAGATTCCGGCAATCATCGAGGAAAACGGCGAGACCCCGGTCGTCCGGACCGCGAGCGATGACGACGAGTACGCAGCCTACCTCGTCGAGAAGCTCCGCGAGGAAGTCACAGAGTACGCCGAGGATCGATCCCCCGAGGAGCTGGCGGATATCCTCGAGGTCGTCCGCGCGATCCGGGAGTTCGAGGGCCTCACCGCGGACGAACTCGAGGCGCTCCGAGCGGAGAAGGCTGCGGAACGAGGCGGCTTCCAGGAACGCATCGTCCTCGAGCGCGTCGAGTCGTAACGTCGACTCGGTGGTCGATCGCTCCCTCTCCGGAGTCCACCGCGTCTCAGTCGTCCCCCTCGAGTCGTTCGCGGACGGCGGCCACCACCAGCGGCAGCGAGATCGTCGCGTCGCCGTAGACCGAGACGTTCTCGGCGTCTTTCTCGAGTTTGCCCCACGAGCGGGCCTCGTCCAGCGTCGCGCCGGAGAGGCCGCCGGTCTGTTTGGGATCCATCGTCAACTGGACGGCGTAGTCGTACGCGCGGGGGGTGACGAGCATCGTCTGGAGGGTGAAGTTCTTCGGGACGCCGCCGCCGACGACGAACGCGCCGGCCTCGTCGGCCTCGAACGCGATGTCGGTCAGCGGCGTCATGTCCGCGAGCGCGTCCAGCGAGAACGGCGAGGTCTGGGAGTACATCCACGCCTGGAGGCCGAGGACGGAGTCCTGGACGGCGGGACAGTAGATCGGCACGTCCGACTCGTAGGCCGCCGCGGCGATGCCGGGGTCCTCGTCGACGTCGTCGCGTTCGTTCACCGCCGCGTTCGCGCGACCGAGTTCTTCGGTGAGCCGCTGGATCGAGACGGGACCGTCCGCCTCACACTCTCCCTCGAGCACGGGGAAAACTTCCTCGCGGAGGTGCGACTCGAACGTCGCGAAGTACTCCTGTGGGAGGTAGACGTTGTAGATGCGGTCGACGCCCTCGTCGCGCAAGGTCTCGTCGTGCTCGCGTTCGGTCTTGCCCTCGGCGGTGACCTCCCCGTGGTGGTGTTTGCCGCCGATGGCCTCGATAGCATCGTGGGTGAGGTTCGCGCCGGTCGTGACCAGCACGTCGACGTAACCGTCCCGGATGAGGTCAGCGACGATCCGGCGCATCCCCGCGGGGACCATCGCGCCCGCGAGCGAGAAGAAGACGGTCACGTCGTCGGCGAACATCGACTCGGTCACGTGGACGGCTTCGTGGAGGTCCGCCGCGCCGACCCCTGCGTTGCCGTACTCGTCGGCGAGTTCGCCGACGGTCATCCCGGCACGGACTTCGGCGTGAGCGACAGGGTCGTGCGAGAACGTCTCCCGCTCGGGATCGTGGTGGCCCTCGTCCTCGCTGTTGCCGTCAGCCGCGGCGTCACTGCCGCTGTCGTGATCGTCGGTCATGCCTTCTCCTCGGCGAGCCAGCCGTTTGAACGCCGCGATCCGGTATCGATGCCCGTCTTTCTTACAGGCCGGTCGGCGACTCCAGGTAGGTCGTCTCGAGACCCCAGTCCTCGACGAGGTCCTGTAGCGCCCGCACGCCGAACGTCTCGGTCGCGTAGTGACCGGCGAGCACGACGTTGATGCCCGCTTCGCGGGCCTCGTGGTAGACCTGGTGTTTGCCCTCGCCGGTCACGAGCGCGTCCGCGCCGGCGGCGACGGCCTCGTCGAGCCAGTCGGTGCCGCTGCCGGTGACGATCGCCACGTCCTCGACCTCGTCCGGACCGAACTCGAGACACCGAACGGGTCTGTCGCCCGTCCGGAGTTCGTCCTCGAGTTCGTCGCACAACTGCTCGCGGCTGTAGGGTTCGGGGGCAGTCCCCCGCTGTCCGATATACTCGGGGCCGAGTTCGCCGAACGGCGAGCGGTCCTCGAGGCCGAGCACGTCGGCCACGCCGGCGGCGTTGCCGAGTTCCTGGTGGCCGTCGAGCGGGAGGTGCGAGACGTACAGCGCGAGGTCGTTCGCGAGCAGGGGCTCGAGACGGTCGTAGGTGCGGCCGGTGACGCGATCGAAGCCGCCCCAGGAGACCCCGTGGTGGGTGACGAGCAGGTCGGCGTCGGCCTCGATGGCGCGCTCGAAGGTCTCCGCGACGCCGTCGACGGCGACGGCGACGCGTTCGACCTGTTTCTCGTCGGGGCCGACCTGCAGGCCGTTGGCGCTGGCGTCGAGGTCCGCGAAGTCGTCGGTCCGCAGTCGGTCGTCGAGTCGGTCGACGATCGCCGAGAGGTCCATCGTCATGGGCGCACGTACGGCCGCCGTCGTTTGTATCCTTGCGATCGCGGACTGCCGGTCAAGACCTCGCTGTCAGTCACCCGCCGCGGCGGGATCGACGGGCCACCACTCCCGATCCCGCATCGAGAGGTGGATGCGAGCGACGACCCCCAGGAGCGGTAACTCGAGCAGCGGCCCGATGACCAGCGCGAGCGGGACGAGCGGTTCGTGGGGGAACGCGACGACCGCGATGGCGAGGGCCGTGGGGGAGTTCCGCGAGAGGATCGTGTTGTTCAGACAGACCTGCTCCCCGTAGGAGAACGACAGCAGGCGACCGACGCTGAAGCCGACGCCGAGCGTGATCGCGTAGAACGCGATCACGGGCAGCGCGAGCAACGCGAGCAACCCGGGGTTCTCGCGGATGACGGCCCCCTGCGAGGCGAACATCGCGCCGATGGCGAGGCTCAGGAAGACGATCTGGACCGGCCCGAGGAACGGAACGAACTGCCGCGTGAACCACCGTTTTCCCCGAAGACGGATCAGAGCGACGCGAACCGCCGCACCCACGACGAGCGGGACGACGAGGACGAAGACGACGCTCTCTACCAACACGTCCAGGGGCACCACGACGAGTTCGCCCGCGAAGACGTACAGGTACACCGGCAGCAAGACGAGTTGCAACACGAGGTTGTAGGGCAGAAGCGACGTCGCCAGCGGGACGTCGCCGTCCGCGAGATCGGTGAAGACGAGATACCAGTCCGTACACGGCGTCACCAGCAGCATGACGAGCCCGACCCACAGCGCCGGCTGGTCGCGAAGGAAGGCGGCCCCGAGAGCGACGGCCACAAGCGGATTCCAGAGGAAGTTGATCAGCAGGCTCGAGCCGAGCACGCGGCGATTCCCGAACGCCGCCCGGAGTCGGGAGAGGGCGATGCCGGTGAACGCCGCGAACAGCATCACCATCAGGAACGGCAGGATCAGCCGATCGGCGACGGCGGGAACGCCGGGTACCTGCCCGAGCGCCAGGCCGCCGACGACGGCGACGAGGACGAGCGCCGACTGGTATCGTTCGACGAGATCCACACCCGTGATTACGGCTCGCGTGCCTTACGGAACGTGGTTCTCGCGCCTTCCTGTGAGGATTCCGGCATGGCCGTCGGCGAGCCGTCGTTTTACCGTCTCCGCGACCGTTCGCTCGAGTATGTCGCGCGAGACGATCTCCCACGAGGACGGTGCGATCTACGAGTTCACGCCCGATCTCGAGCCGATCGAGACCGTCGAATCGGGCGCGCAGGTGACGATCGAGACCCGGGACAGCTTGGACGGCTCGGTCCAGGCGGAGTCGGACCTGATCGACTCCGTGCCGGAAGAGGTCAACGCCGCCACGGGACCGATCGCGGTCGAGGGGGCCGAACCCGGCGACGTCCTGCGGGTCGAGATCGAGGCGATGCGCGTCGCCGAGGACCGCGGGCGGGTCATCACCATCGACGGCTTCGGCTTGCTCGACGGGGACGACGAGATCGAAGCCCCGAGGAGCCGGATCACGCCCGTTGAGGACGGGGACGGCGATCCGACGATCACGTTCGAGGACTGCGAGGTCCCGATCGATCCCGTCATCGGAACGATCGGCGTGGCACCCGACGCGGAGTCGTACACGACGCTCGTTCCCCACGACCACGGGGGCAACCTCGATACGACGGATCTGACCGGCGGCAACGTCGTCTACTTCCCGGTCTTCCAGGCGGGTGCGCTGCTCGCGATGGGCGACTGCAAGGCCGCCATGGCCGACGGCGAGATGTGCGGGACGGGGTCGGAGATCGCCTGCGAGATCGACGCCACGGTCGAGGTGCTCGAGGACCCCGGGATCGACCTCGAGCGACCGCTGATCGAGACGCCCGACGCCTGGAAGCCGGTCGCCAGCGCGGAGACGCTCGAGGAAGCCTGCCAACTGGCGAACCGGGACGCGATCGACCTGTTGTCGGCCGAGCACGGCTTCGACACCACCGACGCGTACATGTTCTCGAGCCTCGTCGGCGGCCTGGAGATCAGCCAGGTGGTCGATCCGCTGGTGACCGTCCGCAACGCCGTTCCGAAGGCGTACCTCTCCGATCCGTTCTGAATCCACAGCGGTCGGGTCTGGTTTCGATCGCGAGTCCAGACGGGTCCTACTCAGTGCCGGCAAAACTGCCACGCGTCCGTGATCGCCGCCGTAGATCGTGAGGACGAATCGGATCAGAGGCGGGTGAGTTCGCGGGTGAGTCGTTCGGCCTCTATCGGGGTGACGTCGAGGGACTCGACGGTTTGCGGTGGAACGAGCGTGCTGACCGCCGGGCTGACGGCGTCGAGCTTCAGCAGGAAGGCGGAGGCACCGATCAGTCCCACCGCGACGAGGACCCAGATGAGCAGTCCGACGACCAGGTATCCGCCCCACAGCGGCACCCACAGGAGGGCACACGCGATGACACCGATCAGTGCGCCTTCTAGCACCGAGGACGTGACTCCTTCACGGGGAGTCGCCGGCCGAACGACGAACTCGAGCGGCCCGATTGCGACGAACATCGGGAACGCGACCGATTTACTCGGTGCGACCTTCGCCGCGGAGAACAGTCCGCCGACGACGACAGAGACACCGATCAGGAGGACCCACCACCAGAATCCGGACGGGACGTACGGGCCGAGGGATTCGATGAGCCCAAGTGACTGGTCGAACGCGACGAACGCTCCCAGCAACGGCCCCGTACACAGGAGCAGGATCACGGTCGCCGACACGGATCGAACGCCATTCGGGGCGCGGTCGTCGACATCGACGTCGTCCATCGACGGCAGCTTCTCCGCCAGCGTCTGGATCGCAAACCGTTCGTCACCGTCGTACTCCGGCCAGGTCACGTCGGACGGTCGTCGCGTTTCGAGTCGTTCCGTCGCAGCCGGATGCTCGAACTTCTGTCGAGCGAGTTCGTACTGATCGGTTTCGACGTACTGTTCGTACAGTTCGTCGATCAACGCCCTCGAGAAGTTCGTCGTAACGCGATCGACGTCGGGATGTGCCTCGTAGAGCGACTCGAACGTCGAGAGCGTCTTCTCCGCGCGCTGAATGCGCCCGTCGTCGACCTGGGCGTGGACGAGGGACAGTAACGCCCACGAATACGGGGTCGCCACCGCGTCGGAATGTGTCTCGTGGAGCGTATCCAGTCGATCGCAGACCGACGCCGCCGGATCGAGTCGGTCGACGCCACAGTAGGACCTGACCCGCTCCTTGTGCAACTCCGCCAGTCTCGAGGCGACGTCGTCGGTCGGGTGATCCTCGTATCGTCGTTTGGCTTCCTCCGAGTAGCGTTCCATCGCGTCGATCCGCTCGTGTTCGTCCGCGTCCTCGGCGATCGCCGCGACTGCGGTGATGAACGCCTCGGCGATCTCGTCGACGGGGTGGCGGCCGTAAAGCGATCTCAGGCGGTCGATCTGTCGTTCCTGGGCCTCCCAGTCGTCGTCCATCCGGTACGTAATCGACGAGAGGGCCACGATCCAGCTCAACTCGGCTGCGACGCCGTCGGTTTCGTGGGCTTCGTAGAGCTCCTCGATACGGTCGAGGGCGTCGTGCTCTCTCCCTGCCAGGCCCCCGTCCTCGTCGAGTCGGCTGACGACGTGGTTCCGGGCGTCCGCCACGTGCCCGGCAGCTACGTGACGGGCGATTACCGCCGAGGACCCGTCGTAGAGCGCTTCGAGCCGCGAAAGCGCCTCCGCTGCGGCGTTCAGATCCCCCTCGTCACCCTCCATCGCCACCGCGTGACTGAGGCCGCGGCCGTACTGTTCTGCAACGTCACCGTACGTCTCGTGGAGCGTTTCGAGCCGACGGACGTCCGCTCGAACCCGTTCGGCCGAACATCGCTCTCTGAACTGTTCGCCGCGACCGGCCCAGTCCGTCGCGTTGGCGAGCGCTCGAGCGACCGCCGGCCTGAGGTCGGAATCGGCACCATCGTCCGAGAGCTCCTGGAGCGTCGCGATGTGGTCGCGTTCCGTCTCTATCGCCCCGTCGGAACCCGCTTCGTCCGCGGCTTCGACGAGTAACTCCGCCAGTTCCTGGCGTTCGTCGGCGGTCAACGCGGTCTGCTCTCGTAGCTCGTCGATCCGCGTCGCCCGATCGGTGGCCGCTGCCGTCCGGTCAGACATACGGTCGATACGGGGTACCGTCTTCGATTCGTCGTCTCGACGGACGATCGGTCGGGTGCTGTAGCCATGTCTGCTCCTCGCTCATCAGTCATCGATAGCGTACCTATCGCTGACATAAAAATCGAAACGCTACGTGCTTCGTCGAGAACCCTCGTTGGACTAGGTTCTGTCACAGGGTGGATTCCCCGGTGACGGCACGGGGGCCGTCAGAACGAGACGCTGGCGTGTTCGAAGACGAACTCGCGCAGGAGTTTTCCGGCGAGGGCGGCCGCCTGCCCGTCGTCCCGGTCGTTGACCTCGACCACGTCGAACCCGTTGGCGTGGGAGGCGACCTGTCGGACCACGTCCCGCAGTTCGCGTGGCTCGAGGCCGAACGGTTCCGTCGTCCCGGTTCCAGGGGCGTAGGCAGGGTCCGCGGCGTCGATATCGACGGTCAGGTAACAGTTCCGGGCGGCGAGGTCGTCGGGGAGCGACCAGTCGCGCACGTCCTCGGGTGGGACGACGGTCACGTCGTCGGCCGCTGCTCGTTCCCACTCGGCCTCGCTGCCCGTCCGGACCCCGAGGAGGACGGCCTCCTCGACGCCCTCGACCTCGAGGATCCGTCTGGTGACGGCGGCGTGGGAGAGTTCGTTGCCGTCGTAGGCGTCGTACAGGTCGAGGTGGGCGTCCAGACAGACCACGACGTCGGGGTCGACGGCGCGGACGCCCGCCAGCGAGACGGTGTGTTCACCGCCCAGCAGGAGGGGGACGGCATCGTCACGGACGACGTCGCGCAGGGTGCCCTCGAGCCACTCGAGGTAGTCGGCCACGTCGTCCCACGCGCGGACGTCACCGTGGTCGGCGACGCCCAGTTCCGAAAAGTGAAGCCCCGTTCGACGATCGTAGTCGTCGAACGGTTCCGCAAACGTCCTGATCCGTCGGGGACCGAAGCGGGTCCCCGGCTGAAAGGTCGTCGAGGCGTCCAGGGGCGCACCGACGACCACGAAGTTCGCGTCCTCCGAATCGGCCGCGTGGCCGGCGTCGGACCCGTTCGTCCGGTAGTCGGTCGCCCCGGGAAACATCAGACGATCTTGCGCTGGTCCTCGAGCTCGAGGTACTCGATCTCGTCGTCGGGCGAGACGTCGGCGTCCTCGGGGACGCGCATCGTGATCGTCTCGTAGGTCTCTAAGTCCATGACCTGCATGTCGTCGCCGTCGACCGAGACGACCTGTCCCTGTTTCCGGTCGATGATCGGCACCCATATCTTCGCGTCGACCGGCTGGGAGAGCGATCGCTTCTTGCCGTCGAAGACGCCCTCGGCCTCGATGCGGGCCTTGGCGCTGCCGTGTTTCCCGGGCTTCGCCGTCGAGTAGGAGTTGATCTTGCACGCGGCGTCGTCGATCATTACGTAGCTGCCTTCCTGGAGGTCGCGAACTTCGGTCTGCTGTTTCGCCATGTCCCGGGGTAATCAACCGACGGCCATAAACCGTTTGGAATCGCTCGTCTTCGATTCCGCCCAGCTAACACGTCACACGCGCCGGATCCCGGTCTCCGAGCACGGGGAAAACTTCAATCGTCGTGGCCCGGCAACCACCGCCGGATGCGCGTCACACTCGTCGCGGTCGGACTCCTCGCCGTGGTCGCCCTCGTCGCGGTCCTCGTCCATCGCCGTCGGGTCCGTAACCGCCCCGGCGAGGACCGCGCCCTCCGGTCCACCCTCGACGAGCGACTCGCCGCGGCACTGCCGCCCGGCAGAGGGTCGCACCTCGAGACGGCCCCGACCGTCCGTCGTCTCGCCGTCGTAGAGCGCGTCGACGATGGCGAGACGTCGAGTCCCGTCTACGCGCCGGTCGTCAGGGTGGACCTCGAGACGGTCGACGCGCCGGGGACGGAGTTCGCGCTCGAGTACGTCGCAGACGTCCTCGCTGCGATCCATCCCACGCTCCGCGAGCGCGACGCTGGCGTTCGATACTACGACGTGGAGTTCACGTTCGGTCCGGACGGCCTGCTCGTGTCGGGCGAGTGTCGACGAGTGACGGTCCCGCCGGAGTTCGCGGACCGCCTCGTCGACGACGACGGGTACCGGGCGTACGACCTCCGGAGGGACCTCAAGCGGGGCGACGCCACGACGGGGCCGCCGTCGCTGTGGGAACCCTGTCGGGACGCGTGACGTCGGGATTTCACGGGCGTCCTGCAGGACCCTGACGGGCACTGAGTCGGCTCGAGCGCCTTCGACGTGCCGACTCCGATCGACGTGGCAACCCTCCTCCGGACCACCGGTCGAACGGTCAAGGTTGACGAACTTTTTCCCTCGGCCGGCCGTAGTGCCGCTCGTGACGACGATCGAGACGGTCCTGTTGGTTGCGCTGGCGGCCGGTGCGGCCACCGGAATCGGAGCGGTGCCGCTGCTAGTGACGAACCGCGTGAGCCATCGCGTCTACGACGGGTCGCTGGGCCTGGCCGCGGGGATCATGGTCGGCGCGGCCGTGTTCGCGCTCGTGCTTCCGGGCCTCGAACTGGGGTCGCCGTTCGAGGTCGTCGGCGGCATCGTCGTCGGCGGCGGCTTCCTGCTCGGGGCCAACGCGCTCTTTCCGCACGTCCACCTGCTGTTTCGGGGTGAACAGGTCGAGGGGACCCGGGTGCGCGATCCCGCGGGTGACCTGCCGACGCTCGCCGGGCGCCTCGAGCGCACGAAAAGCGACGATCCGAACCCGTCCGACCCCGTCGGGGACGACCTCCGGCGGGCCGCGCTGGTCGGCGCGACGGTCACAATCCACAACGTCCCCGAAGGACTGGCGGTCGGCATCGCCTTCGCCAGTGGGGAGACGGCCCTCGGGTTCGCCATCGCGACGGCCATCGCCGTCCAGAACGTCCCCGACGGCTTCGCGATGGCCGTCCCCGCCGTCCGCGCGGGGGTCTCCGGGCCGCGGACGCTGTTGTATACGACGCTGTCGGGTGCCGTTCCCGAACCGATCGCCGCCGGAGTCGGGTTCGGGGCCGTCGCCGTCGTCGCCGGCCTCTTCCCGTTCGCCGCCGGCTTCGCCGCGGGCGCGATGATCGCCGTCGTTTTCCGGGAACTCGTTCCCTCGAGCCACGGTCACGGCTACGCCGACACCTCGACTGCGGCGTTCGTCGCCGGATTCGCGCTGATGCTGGTCGTGGATACGGTGCTCGCGGTGTGATGGCCGTGCGGGCAACGCTTGGTCGTTCGATAGCCCGTGTCTCGAGCGAGGATTCGCGTGTCAACAGAGGGATTTCACTCGCGCTGGTGGACGGCGAGGTGTGGCCCCTCACCCGTCAGGCTGTCACACCCCAGGTGATGTGGTCCCACGTTCGTTCGTACACGTAGTAGGTTCCCGTTTTCAACAGGTTCGTGACGAGACCGATATTGAGCGCGTCACCTACGTCTCCGGTGACCACCCACGCGACAGTCACTGTAATCAGCAGCATAAACAGCCGATAACAGAGGGTTTTGACGATAGCCCGCTTTCGAGCCTGGAGGGTAGACCGAGAAATCACGCCGTGACCCATATCGTTCCGTTTCGGGGGGAGTTCCGTTAGTAACTGATAAAGGACACACTATTGCCGGATAGAAACCAATACTGGTTTCTTCACGCTGGTTCGATCCATTGCGGTGGATAACGCCCACACGCCGGTATTGGGGCCAGTAGTTCGTCTCACGGTGGAGCCGGATCGTGGGACCCTGTCACTACCCGTAAGCATTCAGGAGTATTCAGGCCCGTCATTGACCCTGGCCGACGACGTACTATCGCTCGACGGATGGCTCCCGACTACTACACGAAAGCGGACTTCGTCGACGACCTCGAGGTCGACCCCGAACGGTTCGACGACCGACCCGATGAGGAGACGCTCGAGACGGTCGTCTCCAACGTCGAAGAGCGGAACATCGACGTCCACGTCTTCGACGACGGGGACGCGGCTCACGACCACCTCGCCGACCGGATTCCCGAGGGTGCGGAAGTGATGGACGGCCACTCGACGACGCTCGAGGAGATCGGCTTCACCGACCACCTCGCCGCCGCCGAGGGCTTCGACTACGTGGGGAACGCGCTCGAGGAGATCGACGACGACGCCGAGCGGTTCGATCGACGGCGCGAGGCCACCACCGCCGACGTCTTCTTCGACGGCGTCAACGCCATCGCCGAGAGCGGCGAGATTCTGGGAGCGAACGCACTGGGTAATGCCGTCGGCGCGTGGCCTTTCGGTGCCGACTCGCTCGTCCTCGTCGCGGGGACGAACAAGATCGAAGCCGATTGGGAGGCGGCCGTCGAGCGCGTCCGCGAGTACGCCCTCCCGCTCGAGGACGCCCGCGCACAGGAGGTGTACGGACAGGGCAGCGTCGTCGGCAAACTCGTCTCGCTCGAGTACGAGCGGGTCGACGATCGGACGCAACTCGTGTTGATCGACGAGGACCTGGGCTTTTGAGCCGTTCGGGGATCGGGGTCGCCACCAACGGTCCACAGTCGGGCGAGGAGTTACGGCACCCGACGTCGTACCCGACGACATGACCGGTACCGACGCGCTCGGGACGGTGGGACCGTACCGGATCGAGGACCTCGAGGGCGAGGAGCGCGGGCTCCGCGTCGGCTGTGAGGCCCACGACGAGTGGGAGGAGTTCGAACCCGGCCGCCGTTCGGTCGCGTTCTACTGTCCGGACTGTAGCCTCGAGGTGGAGGTGCGACTGCACGACGACCTCGACTGGCGGGACTGGGGCGAACGCTGTTAGCGAGCGTTCTGCGGGAGACGCGGTCGGTCGCAAGAACCGTCTGACGACCGGGCGTCGGGTAACGTTCGTCAGCAGCCCGGCCCACACAACCGATAGAACCCCATCGTAACTGCAGCGAGAGGGGTAAAGACGACGAGGGAGACGACGGCGACTGCAAAGGCAGTTCGACGGCTATAGATCCGTGCTGCGACCAGGGTTGGAACGCCAGCGAGTACTACTGCGGGGACGACTGCCATGAAGACGAGGTCGGGAACGTGCGTATCGAGGCCGGACTCGTCGAAGCTGACCAGCGAAACGACCTGCACTGGAACGAGCAGGACGAGCGCGAGGAGCCAGGAACCGGCGAAGCCGGCGTCCCGGCGTTCCGGGGGACGAATACCGAATCGATGAGCGGACATACGGGAACGATCGGACCGGAATAGGAAAACCCCTGAGTGAACTACAAGAGCTGTTTTACCTGCCACCATCTCGCGGTCGGCGACTCCCGCCCTCGGACTCCGAAAAGTCGCTTACCGGCCGTCAGAGCCGCTTGCTCACGTACGGCCCGTCCTGGTGGTAGCCGAGTTTCTCGCGGTAGTACTCGCGGGCACCGATGCCGGAGATGACGCTGACCTTGTCGTAGCCGGCGTCGGCAGCGAGTTCCTCGGCTCGCTCCATCAGTCGGCGACCGTAGCCCTGGTGCTGGTGTTGGCCCGTCTCGTCTTCGCCCTCGTCGCCCATCGCGACCTCGGAGCCGTAGACGTGGAGTTCGCGCACCAGGGCGGCGTTCTCGAGTTCCGGCCGAACGGGATCTACGTTGGACGGGTCCGACGAGGATCGCCTCGTGGTTCGAGAGAGCGAAGCTCTCTCGTCATCACGAAAGCCGCTTCCCGGCTTTCGATCGACTCCGCTCGGCTCACCGCTCGGGAACCGCAGTCGGCAGAATCCGACCAGAAGGTCCTTGTCGAAGTCCTCGAACGAGATGAAGTGTTCCGTGCCGCCGCAGGCGTCGTAGGTCATCACGTCGAGGTCGACGCTCTCGGGCTCCTCGTCGTTCATCCCGACCTCGCGACAGCGGATGCAGTCGCAAGACCAGCCGTGTTCCTCCATGCGCTGGCGGGCGAGTTGCCGGAGGTTGGATTTCCAGACGCCGGCGTCGATGAAGTCGGCGGGGATGTCCCGCTGGACGCGCTGCAGGCGCGTGTACCGGGGGATCATGTCCTTGATCTCGGCGATCAGCTCGGCGGCCTCCTCGTTGCCCAGCGGCTCGAACTCGCCCCGGTGCCACCAGTCGTAGGTCGCCGTGTCCCGGACGATCAGCATCGGGTAGATTTTCAAATAATCGGGCTTCCACTCCTCCTCTTCGAAGATGCGCCGGAAGTCCTCGAGGCACATCTCCTTGGACATTCCGGGCTGGCCGGGCATCATGTGGAAGCCGACCTTGAACGCCGAGTCACGCAGGCGGCGGTTGGCGTCCATCGACTCCTGGACGCCGTGGCCGCGGTGCATCTCGCGGTTGATCCGCTCGTAGGTCGTCTGGACGCCGACCTCGACCTTCGTCCCACCCAGATCGAGCATGCGATCTATCTGCTCGGGGTCGCACCAGTCGGGTTTGGTCTCGAAGGTCGTCCCGATGTTGCGGACGTCCGCGGTCTCGTTCTCGGCGATCACGTCCTCCAGATACCGGAACTCGTACTCCTCGGGGTCCTGCGCGAAGCTCTCGCCCTCGGCCGGTTCGGGCTCCTTCTCGACGTCGTAGTCGTTCATCGCCTCGAGCGCGCGCTTGACGAACCACTCCTGGTAGTCGTGCGAGCGGGCGGTCATCGTGCCGCCCATCAGGATGAGTTCGACCTTGTCGACGGGGTGGCCGATCTCCCGGAGTTGCTCCAGCCGGAGCGTGACCTGCCCGTACGGATCGTAATCGTTCTGGACCCCGCGGGCCGCCGCCGGCTCCTCGCCCGTGTAGCTCTGCGAGGAGGAGAACTCGGAGTCGGGACCGCCGGGACAGTACAGACACTTCCCGTGGGGACACCGCTCGGGCGAGGTCATGATCGCGACCGGCGAGACGCCCGATGCGGTGCGGACGGGTTTGCGCTGGAGCACCGCCTCCAAGTCCTCGCGGTGCTCCTGGGGTGCGTAGTCCAGCAGTTCGGAGTTCTTGGGTACCTTCGGGGCCGAGTGCTCCGAGCAGGCCTCGAGTTTGGCCTTCTCGACCTCGTCGCGGTCGATCTCGCCCGCGAGGATCCGCTCGACGAGCGTCTCACAGACCTGCTGGAACGCCTCGGTCTCCGTCGGGTCCGCGTCGGAATCGGGCGTCTCGGTACTCACTACACGGGACTGGTCGCCGGTCGCGAATAAGCGTGTCGGACATCGCTCTGCCGGGCCGACGCGGATTCCGGTCGTCCTGGCTCCCGTTGGATCGACGTTCGTTTCGTCCAGAGCGACACGCGGACGAACGCGTGTGGTTTTCACTCGCTGGATCGAAACGGAAACCGATGCGAGAGATCGAGACCTCGTACGTGATCGAGCCCTCGTCTTCGGCTCTCCTCGAGTACATGTCGCCGCGGCGGATCCTCGAGGCCGCCGAGATCTACGAGATCCGCTCCCACGAGACGACGGGCCACGGCGAGGAGTTCACCGTCGCCTTCGAGGACACCGAGATGCGGATCGCGTTCGACGAACTCGAGCGCGGCTACGCGTACACGTTCGTCGACGGCGGCGAGATGTTCGCCCACCGGGAGACGACGATCACCGTCGACGACGGCGACGAAGCGACCGTCGACGTGACGACGCGGTACACCTTCGACTCGTTCTGGTCGTTCGTCCTCGATCGACTGGCGGCAGGAACGGTCACGACCGAACTCGAGCAGACGGTCGGCAACATGGTCGCGGCCGTCGCCGAAGCCGAGGGCAACGCGGTCGGCCCGGACGACGATCGAACCGACGAGCGCGACGAGTAACGCTCGCGAACCAGCGGCGTCGTGGACGCAACCGACGGACCTCAGACGGTCGTGAACTCCGAAACCGTGCCCGATTCGTCGAAGCTGTAGATCGAAAGCGGTTCGTCGCCCGGCGGCCCCATTCCCGGCGAGTTGCGCGGCATGCCCGGGGCGGCGATCCCGTCGACGTCCGGCTCCTCGGCGAGCAACTCCTCGACGGCCTCGAGCGGGACGTGGCCCTCTACCAGGTACGAACCGACCTCGACGGTGTGACAGCTGGCGGCGTCGTCCGGGACGCCGAGTTCGTTCAGGACCGCGCCGCGGTCGTCGGTCTCTTCGCGTTCGACCGCGAGCCCGTGGTCCTCGAGATAGCTGGCGTACCGCGAACAGCAGCTACAGGAGGGATCGTAGTGCTGGACGACGGTTTCGACGGGGAGCGTGCCGGACCAGGCCCACCCCGCCGCGTCGGTTTCGGGGTCGGCTTCGGACCCGGTCTCGGAGTCGTCGGGGTCGGCTTCGGACCCGGTCTCGGAGTCGTCGGGGTCGGCTTCGGACCCGGTCTCGGAGTCGTCGGGGTCGGCTTCGGACCCGGTCTCGGAGTCGTCGCCCGAATCGCCGATACACCCCGCGAATCCCGCGAGGACGGCCGCCCCGACCGCGGAACACAGTCGTCGCCGCGTCGTCACCATGGTCGATCGTACCGGCTCGAGCGACATATACTCTCGTTTCCGTTCGTCCGCGATCGAGGACGCCGTGCCGCGAACCCGGTGCGAGGCGAGTCGCGCCGGGACGGACCGAAATCCGCTCTATCTCCCCGCCGGCGGCACGTAGCTGGAACCGAAAGGCCACGATTTAAGTACACTGTCTCGGAAGCTTATCGAAACTAGATGCCGCCCGAGTTGCCGGTCGTGTTGGCTGCCGTCGCCCTGCCGTTCCTCGCCGCCGCGGCGACGCCGATCCTGTATCGGCTCCTCGGCGAGCGGACCGGCTACGCCGGGGCCGCGGTCGCGCTCGCGAGTTTCCTCCTGCTGGCCACCCAGTACGGAGCCGAGGGCGTCGTCGACCTCCCGTGGATCCCCTCGCTCGAGATCGCGCTGCGCTTCTACGTCGACGGCTGGGCCTTGTTGTTCGCGATGCTGGCCTGTGGCATCGGGACGCTCATCTTCTGCTACTCGCCGGCGTACATGCACGGCGAGTCGAACCTGCCGCGCTTCTACGCCGCTCTGCTCGCGTTCATGGGATCGATCGTCGGCGTCGCGCTGGCGGCGGACCTGATCGCGATCTTCCTCTTCTGGGAACTGACCAGCCTCTGCTCGTTCGTCCTGATCGGTCACTACACGGCCGACGACTCCTCGCAGTACGCCGCCCGGATGGCGATGTTCGTCACCGTCGGCGGCGGCCTCTTCCTGCTGGTCGGACTGCTCCTCCTGTCGCTGGTCGCAGGCGACGTCCTCGCGACCGAGGCCGCCTTCACCTTCGATCTGGCCGCGATGCTCGAGAACGCCGACGCCATGGCTGCGGGACTCCGGGAACAGGGACTGTTCGTTCCCGTGCTCGCGCTGTTCGCGATCGGTGCGGGAACGAAGTCGGCGCAGGTCCCCCTCCACTTCTGGTTACCGAACGCGATGGCCGCGCCGACGCCCGTCTCCGCGTTCTTACACTCCGCGACGATGGTGAAGGTCGGGGTCTACTTTATCGGCCGCGTGCGCCCCATTCTCGTCGGCGAGGAGTGGCTGTTCCTGTTCGCGACGCTGGGGCTGACGACGATGACCGTCTGTGCGATCATGGCCGTCGCCGCGACGGACATCAAGGAACTGCTGGCCTACTCGACGGCCAGCCATCTCGGCCTGATGGTCGCCGGATTCGGGTTCACGTCCGTCTACGGCGCTGAGACGGGCGTCTTCCACCTGCTGAACCACGCGCTATTCAAAGCGACGCTGTTTCTCGTCGCCGGGATCGTCGCCCACGAGGCCGGCACCAGAGACGTCCGCGAACTCGGCGGCCTCCGCCGCGACCTCCCGATCACGGCGTTGATCACCGTCGTCGTCGCGCTCAGCATGGCGGGCATTCCGCCGTTCAACGGCTTCTACTCGAAAGAGTTGCTCTTCGAGGCGGCCGTCGAGGCGAGCCACTACCACGACATCGGCGTGCTAGGGTGGCTCTACCCCGCCGTCGCCGTCTTCGGGAGCATCTTCACCGTGCTGTACTCGCTGAAGTTCCTCTCGCTGTTCTTCGGCGACCGGCCGGACGGTCTCGGTCACGTCCATCGGCCCGCGACCACGCTCGTGCTCTCGCCGGCCGTCCTCGCCGCGCTCGCCCTCGTCGTCAGCGTCAGGCCCCAGGTAGCGATCGACGCCATCGTCCAGTCGGGCGTCGACGCGACCGCCCTCGAGACCCACGAGATGCACGTCGGGGTTCCGACGTCGCTTTCCCCCGCCGCGGCGATGAGCGCGGTCACGATCGGGGTCGGGGTGCTGGCGTTCCCCGTCTACGATCGGCTCCATCGGGGGATCCGGGCGATTCCGCGAACTGCACCGCCGCTCGCGGCGAACTGGTGGTACGACGCGGTCGTCGGTAACCTGACGAGCGCCGGTGCCTGGTTCGGCGCGCGCGTCCACAACGGGTTGCTCCGGACGTACGCGACGTGGACGTTGCTCGCCACGGCAGCGCTTGCGCTCGCGGGGTTCGCAGCGGCACGGGCCATCGTTCCTCACGAACTGTTCGGGATCGACGCGCCGCCGGCGGTCGCGCTGGTCCTGCTCGTCGCCGTGATCGCGGGCCTGGCGGTCGCGCTCTCGCGGACGCACATCGCCGGCGTGCTCACGCTCTCGATTCTGGGATTCATGGTCGCCATCTTCTACATCCTCGCGAGCGCGCCCGACCTGGCGCTGACCCAGCTGGTCGTCGAGACGCTCGTCCTGTTGATCTTCCTGCTGGTGATCGAGGAAATTCCCGAGTACTACGAGGTCAGCCTCGGCAAGTACGCCCGCGACGCCGCCGTCTCGCTGACCGTGGGCGCGACCGTCTTCGTGGCGGTGCTGGCCTCGACCGACGCCCGACCGGACGGCCCTACGGAGATCGCCAGCGAGTACGCCAGGATGGCCGTTCCCGAGGGCGGCGGGACGAACATCGTCAACGTGATCCTCGTGGACTTCCGGGGCTTCGATACGCTCGGCGAACTCGCGGTGGTCGCGATGGCCGCCATCTCGATCCTGACTCTGATCGTCATGCGTTCCGGAGGTGACGAGGAGTGATCGTCGACGCGATTCGACCTCGAGCACGCCCCCGAACGGGAGGTGAGCCGCGGTGACGACCAGCGTCATCATGCGGACGACCGCCCGCGTGATCGTCCCGATCATCCTGGTGGTCTCGATCTCGCTATTCGTAGAGGGCCACAACCTCCCGGGCGGCGGCTTCATCGGCGGCGTCCTGACGACGACCGCGTTCGCGATCATCTACCTGGCGTTCGGGCTCGACTTCCTCGAGCGGGCCGTCCTCGCCCGAGACGTCGAACCGGGCAAGGAGCCCTCGAGAGACCGCGTCGTCCCGGCCTACCGGCGGGTCTTCGAGTACGGCCTGGCGATCGCCGTCGCCAGCGGCCTCGTCCCACTGCTGTTCGACCTGCCCTTCCTCACCCAGGACTACTGGGAATTCGAGGGCGTCCCGATCTACCATCACGTCGAGATCGCCAGCGCGCTGGCGTTCGACCTCGGCGTCTACTGCGTGGTGGTCGGGGGACTACTGACGATCCTCTCGGTGGTGGGTGCAGAATGACGGCCGTCGTCCTCGCCGCGGTGATCGGCGCGCTGTTCGCCCTCGGGACTTTCCTGTTGCTCCGGCGGGACCTGGTCCGAGTCGTCTGGGGGCTGGCGATCATCAGCCAGGCGGCCAACGTCTACCTGTTGTCGATGGCGGGAATCGCCGAGAGTACCGCCGACGCCGTGCCGGTCCTCGCGGGCCACGGCGACCACGTGCCGGAGACGGCCGATCCGCTCGTGCAGGCGCTCGTGCTTACCGCCATCGTCATCGGCTTCGGCATGACCGCCTTCGCGCTCGTGCTGTCGTATCGGGTCTACGAGGAACACGACACGCTCGACGTCTCCGACCTGGGTGATCGCGAATGACGATTCCGACGCAACAGATCGTTCCGACGCTGACGAGTTCGCTCGAGGCGACCCTGACGCCGCTGTCCGCAACGGCGGTCGGCACCGAATCCCAACTGGTGATCGCGCCGATGCTCGTGGTCCTCGTGGCGGCGGTCCTGAGCCTCCTGCTCGGCCGCTGGCCGCGGGCCCGCATCGGCGTGAGCCTCGCGGGCGGGGCGGCCTACGCGGTCGCCGTCGCCGCCATCGACTGGTACGTCGTGCTCGCGCCCGACGCGCCGGGGGCCGCGACCTACCAGGTCGGCGGCCTCCCCGCGCCGTTCGGCATCACGCTCGTCGCCGACGGTCTCTCGGCGTTCATGCTCACGATGGTCGCTATCTTGGGAATCGCGTCGCTGGTCTACTCGACGCGCGTGCTGCCCGAGATCGACCGACGGAGCTACTACTTCCCGCTGTTTCACTTCCTGGCGCTTGGCGTCACCGGCGCGTTCCTCACCGGCGACCTGTTCAACCTCTTCGTCTGGTTCGAGGTGATGTTGATGGCGAGTTACATCTTCGTCGCCTACTACGGCGGCCCCCAGCACACCCGCGCCGCCTTCTGGTACGTCGCGCTCAACCTGCTCGCGAGCGCGGTCTTCCTGCTGGGCGTCGGTGGCATCTACGCGACGACCGGGACGCTCAACATGGCCGACCTCTCGCAACGACTCGCCGACCCGGCGGCCTACGGCCTCGAGCCGGCACCGGTCGTCGGCCTCTTCGCCATGCTGCTGTCGGTGTTCGCGATCAAGGCCGGGCTCGTCCCGTTCCAGTTCTGGATCCCGACGGCCTACCGGGCCGCGCCGCCCCAGATCGCCGCCTTGCTCGCCGGCGCGACCAAGAAGGTCGGCATCTACGCGATCATCCGGCTCTCCTTTACCGTCTTCGCCGACGCCGAGGTGCCCGTCGAACTCGCCGTACCGGGGACGGAGCTGGCGATCGCCGGCGACTCCCCGCTCGCGTACGTCGGCGCGGCGCTGTTCGTGATGGCCGCCGCGAGCATCGTCGTCGGCGGCCTCGGGGCCGTGGGTCGGGACTCCATCGAGGGCGTGCTCGCGTACTCGAGCATCGGCCAGGTCGGCTTCATCGCGCTGCCGGTGGCCATCGCGGCGACGACGCCCGCGGTGCGCCAGTTCGCGATCGTCGCCGCGCTCGTCTACGCGCTCAACCACACGCTGGCGAAGGGGCTGTTGTTCCTGGCGGTCGGGACGATCCGTTCGGCGACCGGAACGAGCCGACTGGCCGACCTCGGGGGACTGGCGGGCCGCTCGCCGGCGCTCGGGGGTGCCTTCTTCGTCGGCGCGCTCGCACTCGTCGGCATCCCGCCGCTGTCGGGCTTTTTCGGCAAGTTCCTCGTCTTCGACGCCGCGGCTCGAGCCCAGGCGTGGGCGGTGATCGCCCTCCTGTTGGTGGGGTCGCTGTTGACCATCGCGTACGCGACGCGAACGTGGAACAACAGCTTCTGGGGTGCCCGGACCCCCGCGGTCGAGGACGCGACGCTCGATCACGTGCAGGTTGGCGTCGTCGTCGCGCTCGCGGCGGCCATCGTCGTGGTCGGCGTCGGCTTCCAGCCGGTCTACGAGTTCGCCGACGCGGCGGCGTCGGCCGCGCTGGACGCCGAGGCGTACGTCGACGCCGTGGATCCGACCCCCGCCGACGAACTGCCGGGAGGTGATGGCCAGTGACGACCCGCACCTGGCCGATCGCCGGCGTGGTCTTCGCCGTCCTGTGGATCTTCGTCCGCGGGGTCGAACTCACGGCGTCGGCGCTGTTCGGGCAGTTCCTCTTCGGGCTGGTCGTCGGCTTGCCGACCGCGTTCCTCTTCCGGCGACTCTACGCGAAGTACATCAACGTCCGCAGGGACGTCCGCGCGCTGCCCTACGCGGCGCTGTACCTCGCGACGTTCGTCTGGGAGGTCCTCCGCGCCAACGTGGACATGGTGTATCGGGTGCTCGCGCCCGGGATGCCGATCGAACCGGAAGTCATCCTGGTGCCGCTGCGGGTCGAGACCGACCTCGCGATCACGACCATCGCCAACAGCGTCACGCTCACGCCCGGGACGGTCACGCTCGACTACGTCGAGGAGGCCAACGCGCTGTACGTCCACGCGGTCGACGGCCGCGATCCGGAGGCCATCGTCGAGCCGATCCGAACCTGGGAGGGGTACGCCCTCGAGATGTTCGACGAGGAGGCCTCGCCGGCGGACGAACCGCGACCGATCGTCGTCTCCGGCGGCGACCACGAGGAGCGGTTGGAAAGCGAAACCCGGACGGACGGCGACAGCGGAGGTGTCGACGATGAGTGACCTCGTCGGGCTCGTCACCCTCGACGCCGTCGTCGCTGCGGCGGTGATCGTCGTCAGTGCGCTCTGTGTCTTTTGTAGCTACCGGGTGATCCGGGGGCCGACGAACCCCGACCGGGTGGTGGCGCTCGACGCCATCGCGACCAACGTCGTCGCCATCGCCGTCCTCTTCGCCATCCAGACCGACCGCGGGCTGTTCATCACCGTCAGCCTCGTCCTCGCGATCATCGGCTTCATCGCGACCGTCGCGGTCGCCAAGTTCGTCACCGAGGGGGAGGTGATCGAATGATCCGCGACGCCCTCGTGATCGCGCTGATCGTCGTCGGGGTGTTCTTCCTGACGGTCGGCACGATCGGCATGCTCCGCCTCCCGAACGTCTACAACCGGATGCACGCCACGAGCAAGCCCACGACGCTGGGAACGGCGGCGATCTTCCTCGCCGGCTTCGCCTACTTCGGGCCGGGCAGCGAGGGGTTGACGGCGCTGATCGGGATGGTCTTCCTCTTTCTGACCGTGCCGACGGGCGCGCACATGATCGCCCGCGCCGCCGAGAAGATCGGCGTCCCCTTCCTCGGGAGCGTCACCTGGCCCGACGAGTCCGCGCTGATCGAGGACCGGGACGACGACGCCGAACGGTCCGACGACTAGCACTCCCACTCTCGTGGGTCGAGCGTACCGCGCCGACCGACAGCGCTGCCGCTCTCGAGGCGCGGTGACTGCGGGGAGGAGAACGGAGCTTACGCGAGTGCGTCGACGAGTGCGTCGATCGCGGCCTCCCGGACGGCCTCGCGCTGGCCGGGGAGGAACTCGACGTGGCCGTCGGCACCGCCGACCACGCGAACGCCGGCGTCCGGGACGCGTTCGGCGATCGCGTCGCCGATCTCCCGGACGTCGACGTCGTCGGTCGTTCGGACGTGCAGATCGTCGTCGCCGACGCCCAGCGTCACGTAGGGATCGTCGGCGTGGTCGCGTTCGCGTCGGTGGAGTTCGTCGAGCAACAACACCGTCGTCGGGAAGTTGTAGCGGTGGGTAAAGGCGTCCGTATCGAGGATGGTGATCGAGACGCCGTCCCGACCCTGGATCGTGCTGTTCTCCCGGGCCGTCTCGAGTTCGGTCTCGAGTTTCGCGCGGAACTGTTCGGAGACGTGGGCCGCGAGGTTGCCGGGCTGGTCGTCGGTCGCGGCGGCCTCGCCGTCGAACAGCAGGTCCGCAACCAGCTTGCGCTTGTCCTTGTAGGACTGGTAGTAGGCCTCGAGCGCGACGGCTTCGCGCCGCTCGCTGATCGCGGTCTCGTCGTAGCCGGCCTCGGTGGCCAGTTCGCTGTAGGCCTCGGGGGTGTTCTCCCAGTAGCTGACCGCCGGGAGGTGCCGGAGGTCGTCGCGGACGTCCTCGTTGACGTGGGCGGCGACGTTCGCGGCCAGCGCGGTCGAGGTGAGATCCGCGACGTCGGCCCCCTCGAGCGACGGTGCGACGGCGACCGAGACCGCGTCGGCGACCGCCTCGTCGGCGCGGCTGTCGTCGATGACGACGGCCTCGGCACCGTACAGCGAGAGCAGTTCGTAGCCGTCGATCGACTCCTCGGTCGAGCCGGCGTCGACGAGCACGACAAGCGGCAGCTGTTCGCCGTGGCGGTCGCGGGCCTCGAGCATCGAGGTGACGTCGTCCGTGGCGGCGTCCATACCGTAGACGCGGCTGTCGAGCGGTCGGCGCTCGAAGTAGTGGTACTCCGCATCCTCGCGGGTGTGCTTCTCGCGGATCAGCGGCAGGACGGCCCGCTCGATGGCAGCGCCGGCGACGTAGCCGTCGGCCGTCGCGCCGTGGCGGACGACGACCGGTCGCGCCTCCATGACGGCGCGGCGAATCGCGGTCGCCGCGTCGGCGAGGTGGCCGACGACCGACGTGACCGCACCGTGTTCGGCCAGGGTCGACACCTCGGTCGGGCGGGCCTGCTGTTCGATGGCGCTCTCGAGTCGGTCGAGGACCGACTCGCGGTCCTCGCCCTCGAGCACCTCCAGGGACTCGGTCTCGATCTGGAGGTCGCCGTGGTGGCGTTCGACCTCGCCCTCGAGGGCGACGACGTCGTCGACCTCGACCGCGGGGTAGGCGCGGACGCCGGCCTCCTCGAAGGCCGCACACTCGACGGTGCCGGTCTCGTCGCGGAGTTCGAACACCGTCGGGCCGCTGGTCTGTCGGATCCCGGTGATCTCGCCCTCGAGGCGGACGACGGAGCCGACCTGTGTATCGATCGCGTCGATCGTCGTGCGCTTGAGCGCCGGTTCCGACTCGGGCGTAGCGTCGGCCGCGTCGTCGGTCGCCGTCCCCGCCGTCGCCGTTGTCGATTCGGTCGCGACGGCGGCGCTGCCGGCGGCGACGGCCTCGGCCGAGCCGCTGGTCCCGGACTCGTCTGCCGGGGCGGTCTCGTCGACAGTCGGCTCCTCGGGCGTCGGTTCGTCCTCGGCGTCGGACTCGACGGCGGGTTCGGCGTCGTCGGTCTCGTCCTCGAACTCCTCGGGACGGACCTCGCCGTCGGGCGTCTCGATCAGTTTGCCGCGGAACTCGCGTTCGCGCTGGCGGATCGACCAGCCCAGATCGACGTTGCCGTTGTCCCGGACGTCCAGGACCTGGACGAAGACGTCGTCGCCGGGCTCCCAGTCGAGACTCTCGAGTCGTTGATCCAGTTCGCTTCTGTGCAACAGACCGGTCACGTGGTCTCCGACGTCGACGAAGACGCCGAAGTCGGCGTAGCCGTCGACGGTACCCCGGTAGTATCGGCCGGGGGTGAGCTGCGAGGGAGCAGTGCCACGGAATTCGAAGACAGCGTCTTCCTCGTGGCTCTCGCAGATCTCGCCGTCGACGGGCGTGCCGCAGATGATACAGTTACCCATCTACTCGCTTCAAGCAGGTTCGTCCTAAAACGGTTGTCGAAATGCGATCGACTCACCGCAGTAACGTATCACTCGGGCAACTCACTCGAAGACCGGCGAGTCGTCCTCGAGGGCCTCCACCTGGTCGACGATGTCGCGGACGTCCTCGGGGAACAGCGAGACCTGCACCTCGTTGCCGTCGTCGTCCTCGAAGACGAGTTTGAGCCGTTTGTCGCCGAACTCCCGTGCTTCGGCCGACTCGACGTCGAACAGTTTGACAGTCGCGGACTTGTTGGCCGGCCCGACGTTCTTGATCGATCCCTCGTTCAACTCCATCATGAACTCCTCGAGCGTCAGCGCGAGCATAGCCCGGCCTACGCGTCCCGTCTAAAAAACGCCACGGCATCGAAGCGAGGGCTGCGAGGGTGCACCCTCTGCCGTGGGCCCCGAAGGCGATGGCCGGAGGGACCGACCGGGGGGCCGGTCGTACCGTTCGCTCGACCAGTACGATCGCGGAGTGCGATCGACCGCATGCGTGGTGTGTCAGTCCGCCTGCGGCAGGAATCGATTGCCAAACCGGACACATAAATGGTGGTGATCGTCCAACCGTCATCCGTCTCGAGATCGGCCTCGAAAACGCAGGATCGACGGGCGGACGAACAAATTCCAAATCAATGGTTTGTTACAAAGTGATTCGGTGGTCGGATGGCCATCCCACGGACCAGCGGATCGGAGCGACGTCCGTGGTGGACGAGTGGGTAGCCACGGCTTCACGAACGGCACCGTTCTCGAACCCGGTGAATCTCCAGTGTTACGGCGTGAGGGAGCTCTCACCCACATTTAAGGTATCTACCACCCAACGGTTCGCATGCCATGGAACTCACCTGGCATGGCCACTCGACGTGGCACGTCACCGTCGGGGGAACCGAGCTGTTGATCGATCCGTTCTTCGACAACCCGAAGACGGATCTCGAGCCGTCGGACGTCGACACGCCGGACTACGTCCTGCTGACCCACGGCCACGCCGACCACATCGCCGACGCGGGGGCGTTCTCGGACGCGACGCTGGTCGCCACGCCGGAACTGGTCTCCTACTGCGAGGACGAGTTCGGGTTCGAAGACGCCGTCGGCGGTATGGGGATGAACCTCGGCGGGACAGTCGAGGCCGGCGACGCGACCGTCACGATGGTCCGGGCCGACCACACCAACGGGATCATGACCGAGAACGACGCGAGTGGCGGCATGCCAGCGGGCTTCGTGATCTCGGACGGCGAACCGACCGACGCCGACGCGACGACGCTGTACAACGCGGGCGACACCTCGCTGATGTCCGAGATGCGCGACGTCATCGGCGACTACCTCCAGCCCGACGCGGCCATCGTCCCGATCGGCGACCACTTCACGATGGGACCCCAGCAGGCCGGCGTCGCCGTCGACTGGACCGGCGCTGACCACGCGTTCCCGCAGCACTACGACACCTTCCCGCCGATCGAGCAGGATCCCGAGGAGTTCGCCGGCGCGACCGACGCCGACGTCCACGTCCTCGAGGCCGACGAGCCGTTCGAACTCGAGTAACGCCGCCGATTTTTCAGATCGTCGCCTCGGTTTCGGTGACCGTCGCTGCCGCGAGAACAACGTTTACACCGCCGGCTGTCGTCGTCCCGACTGCTATGGCGAAGGAAGTCACCACCGTCTCCGAGGAGGGGTACAGCGCCACGAACGAGATCCGCGAGTTCGAGCAGACGATCGACGCCCAGGGCGAAGAATCGCCGGACACCCTCGAGACCTTGCTCGCCGCCTACGGCTCCTGTTACGTCCCCGCCCTTCGGGTCGGCGGCCAGCAGCGCGGCGTCGAGGACCTCGGCACGGTCGAGATCGAGACGACCGGTGAACTCAACGACGACGACAAACTCGCGTCCATCTCCTTCGACGTCCGCGTCGAGGCCGAGGTCGACGACGAGACGGCCGCGGAGATCGTCGAGCGCGCGAACGAACTCTGCAAGGTCCACGACGCCCTGAAGCCGGAGCTCCACGCGGAGACGACGCTCGAGGGCGACGCGGTCTGATCGAGGGCCCGAAGAACGACCGGAAACGGGGGAGGAAGGGGAGACGATGTGGGGGTTGCGACAGCGGTGGGAAGCGGTGGGGATGACGCGGCAGCGGACCGGTGGCCGGGGTGAGCCTGGTGATCCGCTGCAGATTATCGTCCGACGGCTCGATCCGTATTACTACTGCCAACACACATTGGTACCCGCAAGCGGTATGCGTTGCCACCCGCGAGCGGCCCGGATGGCCACGTTCAAGGGGATGCTCGAGCCACCGATCCGTATGCTTCGTTCGTTCGACGGAACGGAACCGCGGGTCGCCGAGTCGGCCTACGTCGACGAAGCGGCGGTCGTCATCGGCGACGTCGTGATCGAGGCCGAGGCCAGCGTCTGGCCCAACACCACCCTCCGGGGCGATCACGGCCGGATCGTCGTCGGCGAGGGGGCGAACGTCCAGGACAACGCCGTGCTCCACGAAGACGCGACGCTCGCGCCCTGCGCGACGGTCGGCCACAGCGCGATCGTTCACGACGCGACGGTCGAGGAGCGCGCCCTGGTCGGGATGAACGCGACCGTCCTCGACGGGGCGACGGTCGGCGAGGGGGCCGTCGTCGCGGCGGGCAGCGTCGTCACCGAGGGCACGGACGTGCCGTCCGGGACGCTCGTCGCGGGCGCGCCGGCCGAACCCAAGACCGAGATCGACGACCCTCACCTCGAGGCGACGGCCGATCGCTACGTCGAACTCTCGCGGCGGTACGCCGAGACGTCGCGACGACTGGATTGATCCCCGCTCGACCCGTCGACGCGAGGAAAACGGCCGTCCTCCACCGGGTCGCCGCCCCTTACTCTCGCTCGAGATCGATCAGTACGGATAGGACCAGGGGCTACCCTCGGATTTGGAGCACACCAACTGAACGCCTTTCACGCTTCCACTCCAACACCGCGCTATGGGAGACGAGACGGTCCGCGTCTGGCTCGTCGAGCGGACGTACTCCGACGACGAACAGAACCTGATTATCCTCGTCTACGCGACGCCCGATGGCGAACGGTACTTCAGGAAAGAACGCGCGCTGACGAGTTTCACCGACGTCCGCGAGACGACCGCCGCGCTGGACGTCGATCCCGAGAACCTGGGAACCGTCGACGACGAGGACAGGCGAGAACAGTACGCGACCGAGACGACTCGAATGGCCGAAATCCACGACCCCGACGAGCCGATTTGACCGTCCCGTCTTCTCCTCCGTCGGACCCCGATGCGAATCGAAGGTCCACGGGCCCCACGTCGTGGTGGCTGCCGTCTGTCGGCCGACCCGGATGCCACCCTCTATGGGACGGCCGAACCCACTCGGTACGCCGGCAGCGACGCCGCTCACTCGAGCGCGGTCTCGCCCCGCCACGAGGGAGGGAAACGCTGATACCCGTACTGGCCAAACCAACGGCCATGAGCGACTCGCCGTGGACCGATCGGATCGTCGGCGATCGGATGACCGTCGATCAGGAGTTCGCCTCGCGGATCACGAACTCCCGGTTTTCGAACCAGCAGTGGAGTCTGATCATGACCGCGACGGAGTTCGAGATCGAACACCCCGAGGACCCGGACCGGGCGCGCATCGTCGCCAACACCGACAACCTCGAGCAGATCATCCCGGAACTCGAGAACGTCGACGCCGGGATGGGTGCGATGGGTCCCGGCGGCGGTCGCCAACAGGGGGGTTCCTCCGGGGGCGTCCTCGATTCGCTCAAGGGCGCGCTCGGACTCGGTGGGGATGGGGGCGGCTCCTCCGAGGAGGAACAGCGCCGAGCCGCCGAACGGCTCACCCAGGAGTACGCCGACGAACTCCAGGCCCACCTCGAGTCGCAGGGCAAGTGGGAGTCGGTCCGAACGGCAGCAGCGGAGGCCGACGACTGACGACGACAGATCGGCGACCACTGAACGGCGACCGATCGGCGACTGCTCGACGAGCGCGCTCCGGCCCCGTCCCGTCGGGAACGCGATGCAAGCCACAGCATCTTTAGGGACGCTTCCCGACGGTTGGGGTATGTCCGACGACGTAGAGACAGTGACGCTCTCGATCAGCGCCGACGACGACACGACCGACGAGGTCGAAGTACCGGCCGGACTCGTCGATATCGTCGCCGAAGGTGACCAGGGGACGGCCGAAACCGTGGGCGACGTCGTGTTGCTCTCCTTCGCCAGCCGCGCTCACCACCTCGTCCACCACGGCGAGGGGGCCGACGACGACCTCGAGGCACAGGAGGAACTAGTCATGGACCTCTTCGAGGAGCGCTTCGGCGTCACCTTCGGCGAAGCGACCGGTCACCAGCACTAAGACTCGTCCACAGAGGAGTGGATCGACCGTTTTCGATCGCTCGTCTCGAGCGTACCGACTTCTTCCGTAACTCGCCGCTCAGCCAGCGGTGGCGTTCGCGTCGCCCTGGCTGTCCGTCTCGTCGGTCGATCCGGCCGCGACGCCATCGTCGGTGCCGTCGCTCGTGTCGGCGGCGTTTCCTGCGCTCGAGTCGTCGCTACCGACTCCCGTCTCGGTTTCGCCGTCGTCGGTAGCTCCGTCTCCGTCGTCGGCCGCGTCCGTCCCGGGCACCTCGAGTCCGGTGATCGTCGTCGACGCTTCGTCGGCGTCGGTCGCGACGGTGTGGGTCGACTCGCCGGGCGGCAGCGTCGAGGAGAAGGTGAGCGTCGTGAACGCGCCGGGTTCGAGCGCGACGGACTCCTCTGCGAGCACCTCGCCGTCGACGCTGTAGGTGACTGGTTGTTCGTCCGCGCCGCCCTCGTTCGTGAGGGTGACGGCGAGGGTCACCTCCTGGCCGGCGATGGCGGTCGGCGGCCCGGAGAGGTCGACGATGGCGAACTCGCCGTCCTCCTCGAGCGGTTCGATCGTCGCTGTCGTCTCGGCGGTGACGTTCGCCGTCGCGACCGCGATCGGGTACTCGCCGGGCTCGAGATCGTCGGTCTCGGCGGTCATCTCCACCGTTTCGCTCTCCTCGGGCTCGAGCGTCACGTCGGTCGCGTCGCGCACGTCGCCGTCGATCGCCAACTCGACGGACTGGGTGTCCGCCTCGCCGCCGACGTTCGCGATCTCGGTCTCGACAGTCAGTGCGTCGCCCTGCGTGACGGGGCTGTTCGTCTCGAGGATCTCGGCGGTGAACTCCGCGGGTTCCGTGGGATCGATCTCTTCGGCGGGTGGCGTCGCGGCCGTCAGCACCTCGTCGTAGTCGTACTGGTCCATATCGACCGCCCAGACGAGTCGCTCGTCGCCAGTTTCGGGCGTCCAGGTGACGGTGAACTCGCCCTCGCCGGGTTCGAGGGCGTCGATCGGTTCCGCGTCGACCGTGCCCTCGACGAACTGGCTGTCGACGAGCAGTTCGGCGTCGTTGGGGTTCTCGTAGCCGAACGTGACGTCGATGGCGTCGTCGGTCGCGCCCTCGACGCCGTTCTCGAGCGGTTCGATCTCCTCGACGTCGATCGTCGGTAGTTCGGGCCGGACCTCCTCGAGACAGTCGCTGGTGTTGGGGTTCGGGTAGTCCATCGATCCGGGCGTCGCCTCGGGCGAGACGATGCCGGTGATCGCCGCGCCGAAGTCGCCGGGCGGCACCTCGACGAACGCGCCCTCGTCGGTCTCCTCGACGTCGAACGCCTCGCCGACCTCGAAGACGATGGTCCCCTCGAGCGGAGCCGAGACGTCGTCGCCGACGGTCATCCCGTACTCGCCCATCGTGTTGCCGTAGCCGCCGGATTCGTAGAAGCCGGTGCCGACGATCACCGAGTCGCCGTCCCCGAAGGTGCCGCTGATCTCCCCGCGCTGGCAGGTGGGGAACGCGACCTCGAACGTGTCTCCCTCGACCGCGTACTCGATCGTCTCGCTGGCCAGGACCGTTCCCTCGGGCGGCACCTCTCCGTCCCCGGCCGCCGCATCGTCGTCAGCGTCGATCTGGCCGTCCGCGACCGGCAGAGCCTCGTCTCCATCGGGTGCGTCGCCGTCGCCCATCGAGATGACGGAGACCTCGAGCGTGGCGTTCTCCTCGAGCGCGGGATCGAGCCCGACCGAGACGTTTTCGACCGTCTCGTCGGCTTCGAAGGGGACGCTCTCACCGATCAGCTCCCCGTCCGGGGCCTGGACGACGACGGCGTAGGGAACCGTCGCGCTGGCCTCGTCGACGAGGACCGACTCGCCGGTACCCGTCTGGTCGCTGACGGTCAGCGTCGCCTCGGGATCGGTCGGTGCTTGCTCGAGGGCGTACTCGAGCGACTCGTTCTCGAGCACCTCGTCCGTGCCCGCGTCGCGGACCGAGACGTCGACGGTTGCGTCCTCCTCGAGCGGCGGGTCGAGATCGAGTTCGAACGCGTCGACGGATTCGTTCGCGTCGAACGGCTCGCTGTCGCTGCGGTCGCCGTCGTATTCGGCCGAGAGGACGTACTGGGTCGTCGCGCTCGCCTCCTCGACGAGCAGGGTCTCGCCATCACCGGTCTGATCGCTGACGGTCAGCGTCGCTTCCGGTTCGGCTGGTTCGGCGTCGAGGGTGACGACGGCGCTATCGGCTACGGGCGTACCGCGCTCGGTCACGTAGGGGTCGTCCTCGAGGCCGTTAGTCTCGACGTACTGGAACGTCTCGTCGCCGGTCGTATCGTGGTGGACGGCGGCCACGAGTGGCCCGCTCTCTTCGAGCGGCTCGTCGAGTTCGATCTCGAGATCGGCGCGGTCGCCGGGCTCGAGGTAGCTCGAGACGCCCCTGACGTCGGTCGGCTCGAGCGCGGCCGCGACGCCGTCGTAGATTGCGACGAAGCCGCCCTCGGAGAGTTCGACGTCGTCGACGACGACCGTCTCGCCGTCGCTCTCCTGATCGGAGAACGTGATCGACGCCGTCCCCTCGCGCTCGTCGATCTCCTCGATGCGCTGGACGATTTCGATCTCGACCCGCTGGACGATCTCCGTCCGATCGGTGACGCCCTCGGCCGCGGCGTAGCCGGCCGCGTCGGCGGCCGTCCCGCTGGTCACGGTCTGGAGCTGCGTGACGCTGATCCGCTGGTCCTGCACGACGCGGGCGGTCTCCTGGCAGGCGCTCAGTGCGGCCGTCTGGATCTGTTCGACCGTCGCCGTCTGGTGCTGGGTCAGCGCCCCGCTCGCACCGCCGCGGGCGAGGGACTGGACCTGCGTCACGTCGACGACCTGCGTCTGGGTGACGGTCCCCTGGCCGGCACCCGCCGAGGCGGCCTGAATCTGTTCGATCTCGACGACCTGTTCCTGGACCGCCGTCTCCACGGCCCCCTTCGCGGAGCCGATCGCCGCGTGCTGGACCTGGGTGATCGAAACCTCCTGGTGCTGGACGAGCGAGCCGAAGGCAGCCCCGTCGGCGGCCCCTTGGATCTGCTCGACGCTCGCCTCCTGGCTCTGCCCCGCGGTGATCGCCCCCTTCGCGCCGCCGTGGGCGGCCGCCGTGACGACGCCGCTCGAGACGCGCTGTTCCTGTTCGATCTCGACCGACTGGATCCCCTTGACGACGCCGGCTCCCGCGCCCCAGGCCGCGGACTGGGTCTGCTCGACCGTCACCCCCTGGCGCTGGTCGAGCGACCCCTTGGCCGCGCCCTTCGCGGCCAGCTGGATCTGTTTGGCGTCTGCGTCCTGTCGCTGGTCAGCCTCGGAGTCAGCGTCACTGCCTTTCTCCGCGAGCGTCCCGGCCGCGCCGCCGGCCGCTGCGTGCTGGACCTGCTCGACGGTCACGCGCTGGCGCTGTTCTCCCGTCAGCGCCATTTCGCCCTCGAGCGCGCCGTAGGCCGCGCCCGTGGCCGCTTCCCTGATCGCCGACTTGTGCTCGACGCCGGCCTGGCCGGCTTGCGACGCGGCACCAGCTGCCGCCCCTCTCGTCGCGACCTGAATCTGTTCGACGGTCACGCGCTGTTCCTGCTCGAGCGCGCCGTACGCCGCACCCTTCGCGGCGTGTTGCAGGTGGGTCGCGTCGGCCACCTGGTGTTGCCCGAGCGCGCCGTCGGTCGCACCGCCGACCGCAGCCTGCACCTGCTCGACGTCGACGCGTTGCTCCTGGAGCAGCGTCCCCTGTACCGCGCCCGCAGTCGCCGACTGCACCTGTTCGACCGACGCCGCCTGGTGCTGGACGACCGACTCGCTCGCTCCCTCGAGCGCCGCGGCGCGCTGTTCCTGGCTCACCTCGACGCCCTGGGACTGGAGGACGTCGATCCCGTCGTTGACGCCCGCCTCGATCGCATCAGCGAGGTCGGGGTCCTCCTGGGCGAGTGATGCGTGAGCGTCGGTTTGGGAACCGTCGTCCTGTCCCGCACCGACCGCGGTCTCACGGCCCGTCCGCTCCGGAGCCTCGAGCGAGACCAGCTCCGCCGGTACGACCGCCGTCGGTTCGACGGCGTCATTGGCCCGCTCGCTTGCAGCCTCTTGGAAGCCGCTCCCGAGGCCCCCGTCGGCCTCGACGGTCCCGGCGTCGCCGTCGCCGATCCCGGAGAATCCGCCCCCGAGAAGCGGGAGGGCGACGACGCTCGTAACGATCACTGCAGCGACGACCGCTGTGCCGAACCACCCGCGGCTCATCGTCTCGCCCTCGTTCGGTGGTTCACAATCGGCGAGTTCCAGCGCTGGCGACCGCCGATCGTAGCGCCCTGCCACGCGATTCTCCAGTCCCCCGGTGATCCGTCCGACGTGCTCCTGGCTCGCATACGTCTCTCATCACCGGACCGAATCGACGCTTAAGCGCGCCGGTCGTTACGGTTAGCTGTCGGATACAAGCCGGGATTACCGCCTCGTGTACGGCCGTCTGAAACGGTGTCCGTCGACGAACTCGGATATCGATCGATTACCGGCCCGTTCGATTCGGATCGACCGAAAGCCAGTCGTGCTGGGAGGAATCGATCGCTTTCCACGCGGTGGTCGCGCGTCGGGCATCCGGTCGCTCGAGTCGCGCATTCGAAAACCGAAGTTTTGAATCGGGTTTACGGACCAGCCGAACGCATGGCAACCGAACGGTCCGACGTGGAACTCGTCGACGACGCCGTCGTCCGGCAGTTCGCTCGCGCGGCGCTGGTCGCGGCGCTGATGGGGGCGACAGCGCCGATCGAGATTCCGATCTCCGCGGTTCCCGGGACGCTACAGATGCTCGTCGTCTTCCTGGCCGGGCTCTACCTCGGCCCGGTCTGGGGACCGATCTCGATGGTGATCTACCTGGCCGCCGGAGCGGCCGGTGCGCCGGTGTTCTCCGGTACTGAAACCGGTATCGGCGTGCTGCTAGGACAGACCGGCGGGTTCCTCTGGTCGTTCCCGGTCGGCGCGTTGCACGTCGGCGTGGCCGTCCACCGCGGGACGGACCTCCGCGACCCCGCGAACGTGTCCGTTCCCGTCGTTCTCGCGGGACTGGTGATGGCGACCATCGTCGTCTACCTCGCCGGCTTCACCTGGTTCGCGGTGGTGACCGAGACGACCCTCACCGAGGCGTTCACGGTCGTCGCCGCACCGCTCATCCCCGGCGATCTGCTGAAGATGGTCGCAGCCGTCGCCATCGTCCGGACGGCCCGAATCCAACCGGTCGGCGTCGACGAATCGGGCTGATGATCGAGTTCCGGTCGGTTTCCTACGCGTTCGACGACGTGCCCGTCCTCGAGGACGTCTCCCTGACGATCGACGACGGCGAAGTCGTGTTGCTCGCGGGCGCGAACGGCAGCGGCAAGACCACGCTGTTGCGCCACTGCAACGGCCTGCTGACGCCAGACGAGGGGACCGTTCTGGTCGACGACACGCCCGCCGCCGAGGATCTGGTCGCCGCGCGCTCGGCCGTCGGCATGGTCTTTCAGCACCCGCGCGACCAGTTCGTCGCGGCCACGGTGGGCGAGGACGTCGCGTTCGGTCCCGAGAACCTCGGCCTCGAACGTGAGACGATCGACCGGCGCGTCGCGGAGGCGCTCGCGGCAGTCAACATGGAGGGCCGCGCGGACGATCGCATCGACCGCCTCTCGGGCGGGGAGCAGGCCCGGGTGGCCATCGCGGGCGCGCTCGCGATGGACCCCTCGCACCTCGTGCTCGACGAACCGTTCACCGGGCTGGACGACCCGGCGCGTCGGTCGGTGCTCTCGCGCCTCGAGGCGCTCGCAGCCGACGGGACCGGCATCGTCCTCGCGACTCACGACCTCCGGGACGTGCTGGGGCTGGCCGATCGCGTGATCGCGATGGCGGATGGCCGCGTCGTGCTCGACGACGCGCCCGACCGGGCGCTCGAGGAACTCGAGGAACTGGCGGTTCGCGTTCCCCGGGATACCCGACCTACCTGATCTGCCGATGCTCGCCTACGAACCCGACGACACGCTCGCTCACCGCCTCGATCCCCGGTCGAAACTCGCAGTGCAGATCGGGTTCGCAGCCACGGCGCTGGCCCACACGAGTCCGCGAGCGTTGCTCGCGCTCACGGGGATCGCAGCCGCGTTGCTCGCCGCGGCACGGGTTCCGCCGCTGTCGGCGCTGTACGCGTACCGGTACGCGATCGCGATCCTCGCGGTTGCGCCGATCGTCGCGGCCCTCACGCTGGGACCGCCGTGGATCGACGTCGCCGACGGACTCGCTTCCACCCGCGCGAGCTACCGGGTGCTCCTCGTTCTGCTGGTCAGCGCTGCCTACGTCCGCTCGACGCCCGTTCGGGCGTCCCGGGCCGCCATCCAGCGAACGATTCCAGGGAAGCCGGGACAGGCCCTGGGGATCGGCATCGCACTCGTCTTCCGTTTTCTCCCCGTTCTCTGGGCGGACGTCCGACGCATCCGCGAGGCGTTGGCTGCCCGACTCGGCTCCGAACGCAGCGTCGTCGATCGGACGACGACGGTCGGCCTCCTCGCCCTCTCGCGAACGTTCGATCGCGCGGATCGGCTCTCTCTCGCCCTCCAGGCACGGTGTTTCGCGTGGAACCCGACGCTGCCCCGCCTCTCGTTCGCAGGGGTCGACTGGGTCGTTCTCGGCGTCGCGGTTCTGCTGGGACTCTCCGCGCTGTACTGAGGATCGGCGTCACGAGGGAACTTCGCCTGGAGCGCGAGTCCGGTGATCAGCGCCCTCGGTTGATCGCCCGGAACGCCGATCGAACGCTGGCACGTCCGCGGGATCGGTCAGTTCCCGTTCGAAAAAGTCCCGGTGGGCTCGGAGCGTCTCCTCGTCCCGCTCCCACCACGCCACCTCGAGCAATCGCTCGCGTATCGCCGGCGGAAACCGCCACCTGACCCGTTCGGCCGGAACGCCGGCGACGACCGCGTACGGTTCGACGTCGTCCGTGACGACGGCACCGGCCCCGACGACCGCGCCGTGGCCGACCGTGACCCCCGAGAGGATCGTCGCTCGAGCGCCGATCCAGACGTCGCTGCCGACCTCGATCGGCCCCTTGGAGGAGGACTCGAGGTCGCTGTCGAGCACCTCGTCGTAGAACCGATACTGCAGCGACGCCCGGTCAGTCGGGTGGTTGTGCTCCTGGAAGGTGCTCTCCCGTGCGATCGCACAGTAGTTGCCGAACGACACGTCGCCGACGACCTCGCAATCGGGCTCGAGGTTCGTCCCGCGACCGACCGTCACGTCGCCGTTGAGTACACAGCCGCGGCTCACTCGCGTTCGCGGCGCGAGGTCGACCCGGCCGCGCAACAGACACCCTCTCGCGAGTCGGGCCGAGGACGCGACCTCGAGCGTCGTCCGGTCGCCGAACCGGTTGAGGAGATGGCGTGTCACCGCTGGATAACCCAGCACGGAGAGACAGCGTTCGACGAGCGTAGCGACCGTCACGCGTGTTGGTCACCCCACCACCGGTCACCAAATAGTTCACCCACGTCCGTCAACAACAATTACTGTTCACGCAGTTCAAGCGGCGGAAGAGGGGATTTAGGCGGTCCGAACGGACAGCGATACCGGTATGACAGTGACGATAGCGATCGTTCCGATCGAACTCCGCTGCCGCCGGACATCGCGTCCGGTCGCTTGCTGGCGGTACGGTATCAGAACCGGCGGCGCGGAACGATCGACGATCGATGAGTCCGCGTTCCGTTCGTGGCTCGATCACATTGGCACTGCGATCCGATGACGAGGGGTGGGGGGAGCCTCGCCATCTGTCGGTCCCAGCCACAGACGTTCGCTGGGGCGGGGATGGGATGACAAGCGGGTGGGGGATGCCTCCAGACGAACTCGTCTGGATGGGCACTCGATTATTACTGACTATTACTATTAATTGTTTCGATCGGGAATGTCATTCGGGGTGTCGGGACTCACTGCCGCCGAGCAGGAACGGCATCCCGAAAGGACGAACGACCGGAGTGCTGTAGTGAATCCAACCCCGTCATCCCGCTTCCGTCGGGCTTTTATTTTGCTCGTACTCTGAAAATTATTTCGGTAGTGGAGCGACGTATCATCGCCAACCGGCGGCCGGCAGTCGGGTCCGCCGTACGTTGTAATCCTCGAAGTTTGTCACTCACGGCACCCAAAACGAATCAGCTAGCGTATTCGTTACGTCGATGCCGCACTACGTCTCACCGCCACTTCTACTTGCGATCAATCGAGGAATTGCTATCTCCGTATACGACAATATCAGGATCGTGAAAGTTGGGCTTTTAGCCTTGCGGCTTCAGGCACAACTATGGCTTCCATGGAAAACGGGGGTGACGACGACGTCGGCGAGGTGATCGACGTTCTCCTCGTCGAACCGAATCCCGGCGACACGCGACTCTTCGAGGAGACGTTTCAGGACGCGAAACTCGCGAACGCGGTCCACACCGTCTCCGACGGCGAGGCAGCCCTGGATTTCGTCCACCAGCGCAGTCCATACGAGTCCGCTCCGGCGGTGGATCTCGTCCTGCTCGAGCCGCAGCTCCCCGGTACGAGCAGCGACGACGTTCTCGCAGAACTGAAACACACTGACGCACTGAGCGACATTCCCGTGATCGTGCTGACCAGTTCCGACGCCGGCGAGGACATCGTGAAATCGAACGGGTTCGAAGCCGACGCTTACATCCAGAAACCCGTCGAGACCGAGGATTTCATCCAGTTCGTCCAGGACGTCGAGGACTTCTGGTTCGCGATCGTCAAAAGCGAATAGTCGTGCGAGTAACCGGTACTTTGGACGGTGAGGCGACCTACTGACTGCCACACGCGTCGCGCTTTGCCGTTGACTTCCGCGGATCGCACCTGAACTGTCCGCCTGTGCTGGCCTCCGCTCGGCCGGCCGTGTAATCGACTCCGAACTCGGATCGCTCGAGCCACCCCAGTAACTCGCAGTTCACCCAGAGTCGGGCTGTTGGGAGCCGTCACTGATCACTCGTACCGGCAGTCTTATCACAAAAACGGACAATCTTCTGGTATGAATCGTCGAACGCTACTGCTCGGTAGCGGCGTTGCACTCACGAGTGTCCTCGCGGGCTGTGCCGGCGGTGAAGACGGTAACGGCAACGGCACCGGGAATGGGGACGGAAACGGAACTGGGAGCGGGAACGGTGATAGCACCGACGAATCCGAAAGCGACGAACCTGAGCCGGAGACGAATGCGGAGACCGACGACGAACCGGAGACCGACGACGGCGAATCGGAACGGTCCGACGCCGACGAACTCCTCTCGATCACCGACACTCTCGACGGTGACGAACCGTTGTTCGATTCCGGAACGGCGGCCTTCGACGGCTCCGGTGACAGCGTCACCGACGAGTTCGATCTCGACAGCGGGCTGACGGTCGTCGCGTTCGACTACGATGACGGCGGGAGCTTCGAAAACTACCAGCTCGAGCTCGTCGGCGGACCGACGGACGAACTGCTGGTCAACGCCCTCGAGCCCGTCTCGGGTGCCGTGGCTCTCCCAACTCAGAGCGGCGAGTACCTGTTCGACGTTACGGCACCGGCCGACTGGGAACTCCACGTCGGCCAGCCAGAGGCTCCGCCGGCGGAGATCCGCACGCCGGACGTCACGGCGAGCGGTGACGGCCCTGCTGTCGTCGGTCCGATCGAACTCGAGGGCGGCGTGACCGTCTCCGGTGAGCACGAGGGCGAGAACAACTTCATCGTCAACGCGTTCGCCGAAGACGACTCCGCTACGTTCCTCGACGGAGAACTCGTGTTCAACGAGATCGGCGAGTACGAGGGTGAAACGCGAATCGAGTACGACGGCGTCTGCTGGATCGACGTCGACGCCAGCGGAGCGTGGCGGCTCGAGATCGAATCGTAGCGTCTCCTCGTTTGCGCGATTCGATACCGAAGGGACCCACACGTCGAAGGTTTCACCTACACGAGTTCGTTTGAGACGAACAGTTAGCTCACGAACGACTTCCTCGGCTTCGTCGTCGAGTGTGGATACGTGTCGGTGCTCGGAACGCAGGCCACCCGAAGGACGTGAGAAGTGAACGAGTGAATATGACCGGTCGCGTACTTAACCGTCATTATGATAAAGAGATCGGTGGAGAACAGGCAGAACGGAGACGCGAATACATCAGAGATATTCGATTAGGTGTTTTTGGACCGTGGGAACATATACAGTCCGCTGTCTGTCCGTTTGGAACGTTCTGAAGGAAAGAGCCGGTGGAGCGATCGTAAACCACGATCGGAGCAAATTCCTCCTTGATACCAATCCCTCGGCTTGGTTCGCTCCTCACGAACTGTTCGTCGCAGAAAGGAAGCCGGTGGAGGGATTTGAACCCTCGACCTAATCCTTACGAAGGATTCGCTCTAGCCAGTCTGAGCTACACCGGCACGCTCACGCTGTTCGTCCCGTGCATCGACGACGTCCGTCGTCTCAACACCGGGGCAGTGCTGTGCACCTAATCGTAGGGCGGATACCGGCCATAAGGGTTGCGAATCGTTGCGGTCGTGTCACGGAGTTCCGTGGGACACTGTCGTTCGTCTCGAGCCTATCACGGTCGCTCGAGTCGGACGTCCAGACAGACGTTGAGTTCGTGCGGGGCGTAGGAGCGAACGACGCGCTCCGTCTCGACGGCCACGTCGTACTGGGGTTCGGCGGCCTCGCGGATCGCTCGCTCCCCGGGGCCGAACGGGTCGTCCTCGTGCTGGATGTCGTAGTAGTGGATCGTACAGTCGTCGCCGGCCAGCGAGACGGCCGTCTCGAGGAACTCGTCGGCGCTGTGGGGGAGGTTCATCACGAGGCGGTCGGCCCAGCCCACGTACTCGTCGGCGACCTCGCGGACGTCGCCGTGAATCGCGGTGACGCGGTCGGCGACGTCGTTTCTGCGTGCGTTCTCTCGCAGGTATGCGACGGCCGTCTCGTTGATGTCGACGCCGACGGTCTCGGCACCGCGTTTCGCGAAGGGGACGACGAACGGACCGACGCCGGCGAACATGTCGACCGCCTGTTCGTCCGCGGTCACCTGTTCTGCGACGCGGTGGCGCTCGGTCGCCAGCCGCGGCGAGAAGTAGACCGCGGCGAGGTCGAGCGCGAACTCGCAGCCGTACTCGCGGTGGACCACCTCGGTGTCCTCGCCGGCCAGCAGCTCCCAGTCACGGACCCGGGTCTCGCCTTTGATCTTCGAGGCCTTGTTCAGCACCGTCTCGAGCGGCAGGTCCGACTCGACGATGGCGTCGGCGATGGTCCGCGCGCGCTCGGGGTCGTCCTCGTCCAGCAGGGCGGCACGCCCGAGGCGCTCGTAGGAGGGTTCGAATCCGAGCAGGTCCGCGGGCGTCGTCTGAGTCTCCCGCGTGGGGACGTCGCGGGTGACGACCTCGAGGTCGTCGGGCACGGCGTCCGGATCGACGACGGGGATGTACAGCCGTCCGTCGGCGACGGTGATCTCGTAGCCGTCGGCGATCAGGTCCGCGTCGGCCAGTCGTCGACGCGTCGCTTCCCCCTCTTCGCGCGCGACCCGGACACACGGCACGTCCATACCGGTAGTCGCCGGCGGGCCGCCGTAACGCTGACGTTTCGTTGGGGCCTCGTGGTGGCGGAATCACGAACGGTTTTCACCCTCGAACCCCTAGTCGCGGTGACGAATGGGCACGAAGCGGCGACTCACGACCGTCGAGACGGTCCACGAGGAGGGCTCGTGGCTGTTCACGATCCGCGACGAGTACGGCGAACCGGACGAAGCGATCCTCGTCCCCTGCGAGGACGGCGTGGAGGGCTGGATCAACCGGTGTACGCACGAAGCGCAGCGACTCGACGTGGGCCGCGGCGCGGCGATGCGCAACGGACAGATCATCTGTCCGCGACACGGGTCGATGTTCGATAGCTGCTCGGGCTACTGCGACAACGGCGAAGCGGCCGATACCACGCTCCCTTCGGTGGCGGTCGCCGTCGACGACGGCGTCGTCTACCTGACCGACGACGACGTCGAGTACCTCCACGACGGACAGATCACCGGCGACGAGGACGACGACGGTCCCGCGTCGACCTCGCACATCTCGTTCTGAGGCAGGCACCGACCCGTTTTAGTGACAGTCGCGTGACGGTCGCGCATGGAACGGACTACCGTTTCGAGCGGCACCGAGTGGGAATCGACGGTCGGCTACTCGCGGGCCGTCCGTACCGGCTCGCAGGTCCACGTCGCGGGGACGACGGCGACCGACGAGAACGGCGCGGTCGTCGCCCCGGGCGATCCGTACGCCCAGACGGAACGGGCGCTCGAGATCGTCGCGGACGCGCTCGCGGAGGTCGGGGCGAGTCTCGAGGACGTGGTTCGGACCCGGCTCTACGTGACGGACGTCGAGGACTGGGAGGCAATCGGCCGGGCTCACGGCGAGGTCTTCGGCGACGTGCGCCCGGCGGCTACCATGGTCGAGGTCGACCGACTGATCGATCCGGAGCTGGTGGTGGAGATCGAAGCGGTCGCGGTCGTCGGGAACGAGTGAGCGGGTATGGTCGTCTCGCGTATCGTCCCCTAGACGAGCCGCGCGAGATTCAATCCGACCGGTAGCCACGCGGCTCGTCGGTCGGGGTCGGCTCCTCGCTCGAGCGGCCGTCCGCGGCGGAGAGCGACGCCAGGGACGACCGGAGGTCGATCGACTCGCTGCCGATTACCGCGAAGCCGAGGAAGATCGTCACGAAGCCGGCGATCGCGGTCGCGGTGATCGACTCGCCGAGCAGGGCCGCGCCCCCGACCGTCGAAACGGCGGGGACGGCGTAGAACACCAGGTTCGCCCGGATCGGACCCGCCGAGTCGAGCAAGGCGAAGTACGCGATGTACGCGACGACGCCCGCGACGAGACTCACGTAGGCCAGCGCGAGGATCGCGCCCGTGGTCCAGGAGATCGACGCTGCCGACTCGCCGGCTCCGAACGAGAGGACGTGCGAGAGTCCCGCGGCGAGGGGGAGCCCCCACGCGATTCGAACCGTACTCGAGAGGGAGGCGTCGGCGCGACGGATGAGGACGGCCCCGAGGGCGGCGCTGACGGCCCCGGCGAAGAGGATCGCACGGCCGAGGGCGTCACCGCCGACGAGTGCGGCCGGATCCGGGCTGACGACGAGCGCGACGCCGACCAGCCCCAGTACCATCCCGACAGCGCCGCGGGCCGACAGCCGGTCCGACGAGAGCAACGCCGCCGCGAAGACGGGCGTCAGGATCGGGTTGAGACTGAACACGATCGCCCCGACCGCGCTGGTCGCGTACTGCTGGCCGACGAACAACAGGGCGTTCGACAGCCCTATGACGAGCACGCCGGTCGCGACGATCCCCAGTACGTCGTCGCGACTCGAGGGGAGCAACGCCGATCGCGAAGACGACAGTAGCACGTAGGATCCCAGGACGAGCGCCGCGACGTCGAACCGCAACGCGACGAACAACAGCGGCGGGAAGTACGCCAGCCCCGCCTTGGCGGCGACGAACGTCCCACCGAAACAGAGGCTCGAGAGAGCGAAGAGGAAGGCGCTGCGGCGATCGATCACGCGATCACCTCACGAACGGTCACCGGAGACGGAGAACGGCGACCGATTAGAGTGACGGTATCCGGAATCATCGTACATGGGCGTAGGCGTTGCGGACGTATAGTTTCGTTCAGAAAACGTTTCACGGGAAGAATCGGCGGACACGGGACGCTATCGGGTCCGGAACGTACGTGGCTTTCATGCCGTGCAAGTATTTCACAGTGCGAACCCTTATCCGACGGGGGTGCGTTGCGGGGCGTATGGAATCGGCGCTCGAGGAGATCGAGTTTCTCGCGCTCTCGCCCAATCGGGTCAGGGTGCTCGAACTGCTCGCGGACGGGCGGTACACGCGCCGAGAGTTGGCCGACGAGACCGGCGCGTCGCAGGCGACGCTGGGGCGGATTCTCGGGGACTTCGCCGACCGATCCTGGATCGTCCGGGAGGACAGCGAGTATACGACGACCGCGACCGGCAGGCTCGTCGCCGAGGGCTTTGCGGACCTTCAGGAGATACTGGAGACCGAACACCGGCTTCGCGACATCGTCTCGTACCTGCCGACGGACCACCTCGGCTTCGATCTGCGGCGACTCTCGGATGCGACGATCACCACGCCGAGTCGAACCCGACCGAACGCACCCCTCACACGGTTGCTCGAGTTGCTCGAGGGGGCCGACGAGGTCCGGACGGCGTCACACGCCTTTAACGAACAGACCCTGCGTGTGATCGAGAAACGGACGACCAGCGGTGAACAGGCGTTCGAGGGGTGTTTTTCACGGTCGGCGATCGACGCACTGACGGAGGCAGCGGATCTCCGTCGTCGACTCGGATCCGTCCTCGGGAGCGACAACGCGACCGTCGCGGTCGTCGATCGGGTTCCCCTCGCCGTGATGGTCGTCGACGACGTCGTCTACCTGTTACTTCGGGACGATCAGGGCATTCTGCGTGCATCGGTCGATACCGACGACCCCGAAGTGCGGTCGTGGGCCGAGGAGACGGTCGAGCGGTACTGGTCGGAAGCCGCCGTCCTCGAGGCGGACGACCTCGAGTCGGCGTGAGGGTCGACCGACCACGGTCCGTGCTACCACGAACCTCCAATCATTTAAACCGCTTCCCCTCGTAGGGCTACTGTGACAGAAAACTCGGGGCGACGGAACCTCCGTATGCCCAACAGCGACGAAGTATTCGCCGTAGTCACCGAACACCTCGGTGGCAACCACGTGCAACTCCAGTGTGCCGACGGAAAGGAGCGGCTCGGCCGCATCCCCGGTCGGATGAAGTACCGAACCTGGATCGAACAGGACGACATCGTCGTCGCCGAGCCGTGGGACTGGCAGGACGAGAAGGCCACCATCGAGTGGCGATACACCAGCCAGGACGCCGACCAGCTGCGCCGCGAAGGTCACATCGAGTAATTCCCCACCGACCGAGTCGTCGGGCGATCGAACGCGACCGATTCTCGCCGGAACTTCCGTATCGATAGCAAGCCTTCGGAGCGCATCCACTCGAGTGGCAGGTTACTGCGAGCGCGACCCGTCTGCTTACGAGGACTGCGGTTTGCGGCGACCGTGGGCATCGATCCGACCGTTTCCTCGCGCCGCCGATAGCGTGTCGACGAACTGACCGCGATCGATACGACGCGCTACCAGGCTGGGGTACGAGTGAATATCCAGTCTCGAGCCCGATCAGGGGTGATTTACAACCTTGTGATCGAGCGACACGAGGTCCACCAGCTGTATTTATTGTGTCAAATGGGTATGGAATTATAAGATAATTTTATTTCCAATGGTGACAACCGTTAGGCCGTAATGTCCGCCACAGACACGATGAAAGATTACCTGGCACAGAACCCACGAATGATCGGTGTGCTGTTCACGCTGTTCGTCCTTCTCAGTCAGTCGGGGACGGTGATCGCTGGGACGACGAGCGAAGTCGGCCCCTAACCGATCGATCGAAAGGCGCTATTCCTCAGGTGGAGTACCGAAGCGAAGACCGACCGTTAGTCGAGTACGTCGATTCCGATTCCATCGTTCCAGTACAGTTGCTCCTCGAAGCGGATCGGGTACTCCGTCCACGTCAAGTAATCGAGCAGTGAGTGACGACTCACTCGAGACGGTGGTACTCGCCCCGGCGTGAGGTGGCGATCGAGAACCGATTCGAACGTCGTCGCCGTCGCCGTCCCCAGTTTGTACTCCTTCGTCGAGTACGATCGACTGCTGAATTCGTACTTTGTTTCGGTTTCGGACGTGAGTTCGATGATCGCCGGCGCACCACCATCCGACTGGGCGATGTCGGCCGACCCGTCACCGACGATGAGATACTGATCGCCGAGCGTGCTGTACTCACGGGCGATCTCGAGCGCTCCTCTCAGCGGAAAGCCGCGGTTGAGCAGGCGCGCCAGCGTCTCCCCGGCTTCGACCGCGTCGTCGTTGATCACGTCGCTGTAGGTACTCACGCCGCCGTAAGCGCCGCGGCGAGTCAACGCAAGTCCCTGTTCGTACGACCGGCAAGCGTTGAGGAAGAACACCCCGAGATCGACCGACTCGAGCGACCGGATGTCGAGGTCGCCGTCGGGACACTCGAGTCCGTCCTCGGTCGCGTGACCGATGTAGTGGAGGAAGTCGTAGCCGCCGTCGGCGAGCAACGTGGCCATCCGATCGGTATCGACGCCGAACTCGGAGTGGATCTCGAAGGGGAGTTCCTCCCGGTTGCCGTAGGCCTCGTCGAGGAGGTCGTGTTCTTCGATCATCCGAGCGTCGTTACACACGAGCAGGATCTCGATCGACTCGCTGCGCGGATCGCGGTCGAGTTGATTCCGGTAGGCCTCGATCGTGGCCTTCGACGCCCCGGTGGGGATCCCGTCGCCGAACCAGGCTTGCTCGACCGACTCGTCGGCACCGGTGGGCGTGACGAACGTGGACTCCTCGCCACTCGACGGCGAAGATCGGTACTGGGCGGCCGATCTGACCAGTTGCGCGTTCGCCGGCTCCGGACCGGGGACCGAGTCGGGCGTCCGGCCGTTCGCTTCCCGGACGATCCCGAGTTCGTTGGCGATGAACGGGAGGAGTTCGACCCCCTCGGGGTCCGCCGGGACGTGGGCGGTCAGCGGCCACCGCGGCATATGTGGTTCGAGCCGATCGTACGGCACCTCGAGGTATCGCTCCAGCCGTTCAGGTAGCGACCGCTCGTACGTCTCGGCCAGGTCGAACGGCAGGTCGTCCTCGAGGACGGACCGCTCGTGGAGGTCGTACTGGTAGACCCCCTCAGTGCGGGCGAGACAGTCGAGGAAGAACGACCGCTTCAGCAGGCGTCCGACGTCGTCGGCGAGCGGCCGCTTCCGTCCCAGGGAGTACTCGAACCGTGGCGTCCGGAGCCGCGGGCACTCGCCGGAACGGACGCGCGCCTCGAGGAAGAACGCGAGCGGCGCAGCCGTGAACACGGCCCCGTACTCCGCGGGGACGACGAGTTCGACCTCGCCGGTGGGTCGCTCGAGTTCGTCCGGGATCGACAGGCGATCGCCCAGTTCGACCAGCGGCGGGTGGCCCCTGAGGGTCGGCCACGTCCGTTCCGGCGACGTGGTCTTCAGCGCCGAGGAGAGGACGGAGACGGCCTCCATCATCGAGTCGACGCTCGAGTCGGTCACGACCGTCGCGGCTGGCCTGTCGTGGAGGGACCGCGCGCCGAGCGTGATCGTCCGCGGCCGGTCGACCGCGATCCGGACCGACGTCATCCCGAGTTCGATCGTTCCGGGACCCTCGACCCGACAGTAGAGTTTGATCGCCCCGCTCAGCCCGATGTACTGGACGCCGTCGGTGAGTCGGGCGGTCTCGCCCGCGGTGAGGCTCCGTTCGCTCTCGCCGGTCGCGCCGTGGATCGTCACGGACGGGGTCTGATCGAGGGTGACCTCCTCGGCCTCGAACCGGCAGGCCCGATCGAGCGGGAACTCGAAGGCCTCGGTGTCGACGGACTCGAGCGCCACGGGATCGCTCGTCTCGAGGTGGAGTCGCCGCTGCTCGATCGAATCGTGTATCGTGATCCCGGGCGGTGCCGCCGTTTCCTCGAACGTGATCGTCATATCTCCGTGATCGAATATCGACCTAGTTTCTGGCCGTATCACTAAAAGTTTCTACTGGGCATACGTCACGTCGAGTCCGCTCCCTCCGCAGTCGTCAGCGTCCGGAAGACCGTCAGTGGGAACCGTGGCTCGACGGAACTCGGACTGCGGCCGCTTCCCTCCCCTGGCAACGGCGTTCGCTCTAAGACGCCCCGGTCGGCGAGTTCGTACAGGAATCGCTCGACCGTACCGGCCGTCAGGTCCGTCCGGTCGGCGATGACCTCGGCCAGGTCTCGGATCGCCGCCCGCGTGTCCTCCGTCCGCACCAGTTCCAGCAACACCCGCTGTCGGGTGCGTGGGACGGCCAGCGCGCGTCCGACGTGGACACTATCCGCAGGGACGTCCGCCTTCGCGCGCTCGAGGTGGGCGTCGGTGATCGGCCCGCCGTCGTCGCCGGCGAACACGGCCGCGGTAAAGAGCGCCGCGAACGCGTCGTGGGCGTCGCCGTCGGCCCAGTCCGCGAGGTCGCGGATCGCCTCGTGTTCCAGCACGCCCGGTGCGAGGCCGGTCGAGGCTCTGGCGGTAAGGACGTCGACGAGTTCGTGCTGGCGGTAGGCCGGCACGGTGATCCGCGCCTCGTGCCACCCGTCGGGGGGCTCCTGGCCGACGGCGACCAGCGAGAGGCTGTCTGCCATCGGCTCGAGGAGGTCACGGACGCGATCGAAGCCGAGACTGCCGGGTTCGTCGTGGTGATCGACGGCGACGACGGCGCGTCGGTCGGATCGATCGAGACGGCTTCGGAGCCGGTCGCGTACCTCCTCGGTTCCGATCCCGCCGCTCGGAACCGGCTCGGACGTGATCCCCGAGAGGAGCGCCCGGTAGAACGCGAACTCGCTGTCGATGCCGCGCGCGTCGACGGTGACGAACCACGTCACCGGTTCGGCAGGACCCGCTCGAGTCGTCGTCTCGATCGACCGATCCGGTGTCCCGAGTCGATCGTTCAGGGCGTCGAACGTCGCCGTTACGACAGCGGATTTCCCCGCTCCCTGTGGGCCGACGACCGCGACGGGGTCCGGGAGGTCGCCGCCGAACACCGGCTCGAGGGCGTCCAGCAACTGTTCGATCACCGAGCCACGACCGACCGGCTCCGGCCGGTGGACGACCGGCGCGAGATGGGTTCTGTCGACGACGATCGTTCCGTTCCCGTGGGCGGATCGTCGTCGGTCGATGCGCTCCTGCAGGTTCATTCGCTGCCGCCGGCCTCCGGCCCGACGAGGGCCGCCTCGAGCACCTCGAGGGTGTGTTTGATCTCGTAGCCGGTGCCGTGGCCCATCTGCATCGAGCAGGTGGGACACTCCGTCAGCCCGGTTTCGGCGGGGGCGTCCTCCATGTGTTCGAACATCTCTTCCCCGATGGCCATCGACGTCTCGTAGTTCTCGGCCTTCCAGCCGTAGGTGCCCGAGATGCCCGAACAGGAGTCCCCCACGTCGTGGGCCTCGATGCCGTCGATCGCGTCCATCAGTTCGATCGTCTGTCTATCGAGGCCCTGATTACGTGAATGACACGGTGCGTGATAGGCGAAGTCGTCGAACCCCTCGACTTCGGTACCCTCCAGTTCGCGCTCGAGGTCCTCGTGGACCCGGAGGTACTCGAGGGCGTCCCAGGTGTTCTCGGCGACCGACTCGGTGTCCTCGAAGTCGAACAGTTCGGGGTACTCCTGGCGCAGCGACATCGAACACGAACTGCAGGAGGCGACGACGTCCGCGCCGTCCCGGATGGCCGCGGCGAGTTCCTCGACGTTGGTCTCGGCGGCCCGGCGGGCGTCCTCGAGCATGCCGTTGGCGAACATCGGCGTGCCGGAACAGTCCTGGTCGGGAAGCAGGATCTCGTAACCGAAGTGTTCGTAGACCCGCACTAGCGCCTTCGCCACCTCGGGGGTGTTGTAGTTGGCGTAACAGCCGTGGAAGTAGGCGACGCGCTTGTCCGGATTTGTGACCTGTGCGCCGCCTCGTTTCGCCCACCACTCGCGGAAGGTTTCGGTGGCGAACTCCGGCAGTTCGCGCTCGCTCGTGATCCCGAGCAGTTTCTCGCCGAGCCACTTCGTGATCGACAGCCCGGTCACGAAGTTCGCCGTCCGGGGAAAGGCCGCGCCGAGCGGTGCCAACCGGCGGTAGTTCGCGAGCATCCGGTTGCGCCAGTACTCCCGGGAAAGCTTGCTCATGTTCTCTTCGACGTACTCCGCACGGGCGGTGTTGTGCATCTGCGACAGCGGCACCTCCGAGGGACAGGCCGCGTCACAGCGCATGCAGTTCGAACACTTCATCACGGAGTCGTCGATGTCGTGGTCCTCCTGGCGCTTGAGCCGCCACTGTTCCGGCCCCTGGAACTTCGGGCCGGGGAACTCGTCGTCGACCTCGGCGACGGGACAGTTCGTGTCGCAGGTCGAGCACTTGTAACAGTTGTCCGCGCCCGGCCGGAGATCCATCTCCTCGGCCTCGGGGAACACCTGGACCGGTTCGAACTCCTCGTCTTCCGCGCCCGGTACGTGATCGTCGATCGGTCGTTCTGCGTCGCTCATGAGATCACCTGTGTCCGCATCTGTCGCTCGGCGTCGGCCCCCTCACTCGAGCGGGCCGGTCTACGCTCGGTTCGCGCGTCGGTTGGTTCGCTCATCGCCCCACCTCCTCGGCCGCCCGTCGCCCCGCGACGTAGCCCGTCGCGATCGAGACGCCAGCGCCGGACTTCTCGGCCGCGAAGTCGTAACCGCCCAGGACGGCCCCCGCCGCCCGGAGGTTCGAGAACTCGGGCTCGTCGTCGGCGTCGAGCGGCCGTAGCTCGCGGTCCGGCGCGAGGCCGAACCGCGCGTAGGGCTGTTCGCCGAAGACGTCGTCGACGAACCAGTCGTAGCGGTCCGCGGCGTGGGGGACGTAGCAGTCGAAGATCGGTTCGAACACTCGGTCGCGTTCCGAGCGAACGCCCTTGCCGACCAGTCCGCCGGTCGCGAGGACGTACTGCTCGGCCCGGTGGGGGATCTCGGTGCCGTTGCGGTCGACGACGACGTGATCGATCCGGTCGTCGCCGGCCGTCCCGCCGTCGGTAGCCGTCGCACCCGTGCCGGTGGCGCTCCTCGACGCGTCGGCGGTCTCGTAATCGATCACCGGCACGCCCGAGGTCACCCGGACGTCGGCGTCCTCGAGCGCCTCGAACAGCCGATCCTCGAGTCGTATACCTGGGAGACTCGGCGGCCCCATCGGGACCTCGAAGACGTCGACGCCGAGGGCGTCAGCGAGGTCGGCCCGCACCGCCGCGGCGTGCTCGTCGCCCAGCACGGCGGGGAGGCCGACGCGGGACTCGCCGGCGAGGTGGTCGGCCACCGTCGTCGCGAGCGCCTCGCGCGCGCCGGTCTCGCCGGCACCCGTCGTCACGGGTTCGTCCCGGTCGAGCAGGTGGGCGTACCGGGTCACCTTCGCGTCGTCGCGCACGATTCCGGGGAAGGGAATCGTGACGCCCCGCGCCGAGAACGGCACGCCCGCGGCCTCGAGGTGCGCGGCGGCCAGCGGGGCGTCGAAGTCCGGCAGCGTCTCGAAGCCGACCAGCAGGGCGTCGCGGTCGTCGCTAGCCAGTCCCGCAGCCGTCGAGACGGGGTAGCGCGCGGTCGGCTTGACCGTGCCGCCGTGAGTGGGGACCAAGGCGTTCGTCTCCGTGTGTGCGCCCGCGTAGGCGTCGCCGACGACCTCGTCGAAGAGCGCCAGTCCCTCGCGGACCGCCTCGCTCCCGACGCGTTCGTAGGGGTGGCCCTCGGGCATATCGTCGAGCACGTCGAAGGGATCGGTCAGCGGTCCATTTACGTCGGACGAGTCCGACGAACCGCCGCTCGCGTTGCTCGCGGAGACGCCGTCCGGCGCGTAGCCCAGCACGTCGATCAGCCCGCTGGCGTGACGCAGCGTGCTCTGTTTGTAGGTTACCAGCCGGACGCGCGCGTCTTCGTTCGCGTCTGCGGCCGACAGCGCCGCCATCGCCCCCGCCAGGCCGCCGCCGATGACGAGGACGTCGTCCTCGATGGCCATCTCAGCGGTCACCTCGGTCGTCGGCCATCGGCTGGCCGCTCCCGTCGGCGCGTGGCTCCGCCCGTCGCCCGCCGTCGAAGGCGTCGTACTCGAGGTCCCGCGCGTCGCTCGCCGGATCGCGGTCCCGGTTCATCGTCGTCGCGTGCAGCGCGTAGTTGAGCATGGCCTGCGAGAGCTGTTCGCCCCAGAGCGCGTGGCGCTGACCCTTCCACCGTTCCTGGAAGAGTTCGGAAAGCGCCTCGCGGACCGTCTCCTCGTCGTACTCGGGGTGGAGTTCGTTGGCCAGGTTCTGACAGCAGAAGCCGCCCTGACAGTTACCCATCGAGGCCCGGGTGCGGATGCGGACGGCGTTCAGATCCGAGCCCGACCCCTCGATCGCGTCCTGCACCTCCGCGCGGGTGACGCCCTCGCACTGGCAGAGCACCGGATTCGGTTCGTCGGTCTCGAGCACTTCCTTCGCGCGACTGCCCAACCGTTGCTTGCTCCGGCGGGCGACGGGCGAGCGGAGGCCGAAGTCGTCCATCCCTTCCTCGAGCACCGCGAGGTCCTCGCTGCCGGGTAAGGGTTCGTCGGCGGTCGCACACCGGGCGTCGACGCCCAACCGCTCGCAGACGTGATCGGAGATCTCCTCGGCCATCGCCCGGTAGGTGGTGAACTTGCCGCCCACGATGCTCGAGATGCCGGCGACGCCGTCGCGCTCGGCGTGATCGAGCAGGAAGAAGTCGCGGGTGATGTCCGTCGGATCGTCGGTGCCGGTCCCCGGGGGCTCGTAGAGCGGACGGACGCCCCAGAACGACCGGATCGTCCGGGCCTCCGAGAGGATCGGCACCAGTTCTGAAAGGGTGTCGATCATCTGATCGACCTCCCACTGCTCTTCGGGGTAGTCGTCCGGGTCGTCGACCTCCTCGTCCGTTGTACCGAGAATCGCAGTCGTCTCGTGAGGGACGACGATGTCGGCGTCGCCTTTCGGTCGACAGCGGTTGATCACGGTGTCGACCTGCCGGACGTTCATGATCGTCATCACGCCCTTCGAGGGCCGGACCTCGATCGCTAAGTCGGCCATCGCGCCGATCTGCCCGGCCCACGCGCCCGTCGCGTTGACGACGTACTCGGCGGTGATCTCCTCGGTCGTCCCCGGGGTCGCGTGCGTGCGCTTGCCCGGCCCCGACTCGTGGCGCACCTTCACGCCGTAGACGTCGTCGCCCTCCCGCAGGAGGTCGACCACTTCGGCGTGGGTCTCGATCCGTGCGCCGTGCCTCTCGGCGTCGATGGCGTTCGCGACACACAGTCGAAACGGGTCGACCGCTCCGTCGGGGACTTCGATCGCGCGCGTGATGTCCTCGGCGAGGTAGGGTTCGATCTCGCGGGCCTCGCGGGCCGAGAGCACTCGCGCCGGGATGTCACAGGCGCGACACCCCTCGAGTTTCTCCTGGAAGTACTCGTCGGAGTCCTCGGGTCGCTGGACGAACAGCCCGCCGGTCTCCTCGACGCAGTGGCCGGCGATCTCCCGGAGAACCCGGTTTTCCTCGATGCACTCTCGGGCGCTCGCCCTGTCGGAGACCGCGTAGCGACCCCCGCTGTGGAGCAGGCCGTGCATCCGCCCGGTCGTCCCGTGGGTCAGATTCCCGCGCTCGACGAGGGTGACCTCGAGGCCGCGCATCGCCAGATCTCGGGCGATGCCACAGCCTGTCGATCCGCCGCCGAGAACGAGTACGTCGGTGTCACGTGCCATTCCGTTACTCGAACCTCGGTGGCGTCGGCCTTTATTTTATCGGCGTTCCCGTCAACGTCGGTAAGGATCGATGCGAGTGGGCCACCGGACGTCCCGTTGGACGAGGCCCCTTCCAGTTCGGTCGTCGATCGTTTCGGTACGTTGATACGGAACGATCGCCACGTACTGGACGGAGAAGCCACTTCGGCCGCGACTGCCGTCCGACCTGCCCTCTTCGGTACGTTCGATACGCCCGTCGTAACGAGGAAACATTTATAATGATAGTCGTGATTGTTTATCAGTGCCATGCGATCGTCGATAAACGAACGGCGTCGCACGGCGGGGTGACACCAGTGACAGTGGATACGTACGTCGGCGCAGTTGACCAGGGGACGACTGGCACGCGATTCCTCGTGTTCGATCACGAAGGCCAAGTCGTCGCGAACGCTTACGAGAAACACGAACAGATCTACCCGGAACCAGGCTGGGTCGAACACGACCCGATCGAGATCTGGGAGAACACCAAACAGGTCATCACGGACGCCCTCGGGCGCGCGGGGATCGCCCCCGACCAGCTCGAGGCGATCGGCGTCACCAACCAGCGCGAGACGACGCTGCTCTGGGACGCCGACTCCGGGAACCCGGTCCACAACGCCATCGTCTGGCAGGATCGGCGGACGACCGAACGGGTCGAGCAACTCGAGGACGAAGGCAAGGTCGAGGAGATCCGCGAGAAGACGGGGCTCGAGGCCGACGCCTACTTCTCGGCGACGAAAGCCGAGTGGTTGCTCGAGGAGGCCGACCCGATCAAGATGGAACGCGCGCGGCCGGAGGACGTCCGCGATCGCGCCGAGCAGGGTGAGATCCTCTTTGGTACGATCGACACGTGGCTGATCTACAACCTCACGGGCAACCACGTCACCGAGGTCACGAACGCCTCGCGGACGATGCTGTACAACATCCACGACCTCGAGTGGGATGACGACCTCCTCGCGGAGTTCTCGATCCCGCGCGAGATGCTCCCCGAAGTGCGCCCGTCCAGCGACGAGGCCACCTACGGGACGACCGATCCCGACGGCTTCCTCGAGGCCGAGATCCCCGTCGCGGGCGCGCTGGGCGACCAGCAGGCCGCGCTGTTCGGCCAGACCTGCTTCGACGCGGGCGACGCGAAGAACACCTACGGCACCGGCTCCTTTTTCCTGATGAACACCGGTGACGAGGCCGTCGAGAGCGATCACGGCCTGCTGACGACGATCGGCTTCCAGCGTTCCGGCGAGCCGGTCCAGTACGCCCTCGAGGGCTCGATCTTCGTCACCGGCGCGGCTATCGAGTGGCTCGAGGACGTCGACCTGATCGACGATCCCTCGGAAACGGCGGAACTGGCCCGCAGCGTCGACTCGACGGACGGCGTCTACGTCGTCCCCGCCTTCACGGGACTGGGCGCGCCCCACTGGGACCAGCGCGCCCGCGGCACCATCGTCGGCATGACCCGCGGTACCCGGAAGGAACACATCGTCCGGGCGACGCTCGAGTCGATCGCCTACCAGACCCGCGACGTCGCCGAGGCGATGGAGGCCGATTCGGGCATCGAGATGACCACGCTGAAGGTCGACGGCGGCGCGGTCAAGAACAACTTCCTCTGTCAGCTCCAGTCCGATATCATCGGCTCGGAGATCGTTCGCCCCGTCGTCGACGAGACGACGGCGCTCGGGTCGGCTTACGCCGCCGGACTGGCCGTCGGCTACTGGGACGACCTCGAGGAACTGCGTGACAACTGGCAGGTCGACCGCCAGTTCGATCCCGCGATGGACCGCGAGACGGCCGACGCACGCTACGACCGCTGGATCGATGCCATCGAGCGGTCGCGTGACTGGGCCAGGGACGGTGGTGGTGAATGACGGTCAACGCTCTGATCGACGCCCTTACGAGCCTCCCGGAGATCGTCGCCTCGCTGGGGGGCGGCGCGTTCGGCGCGGCGTTCGGCCCGTTGCCGGCGTTCGTCTTTACCGGATTCATGGTGATCGCCGGTGAAGCCGCGATACTCGTCGGCGGCCCGGACTACGCCCAGATCACGAACGCGATCGCGTTCGGCCCGGCGTTCTCCCCGGCGGTCAGCTTCGGCGGCGGCGTGGCCGCGACCGCCTACGCCGCGAAGAAAGGATACATGGACGGCTTCGAGTACGATTACCACCAGGCGAAGAACATCGCGCAGGCGCTCGGGACGAAACCCGACGTGCTCTTCGTCGGCGCTGGCTTCGGCCTGCTCGGCTGGTGGATGCAGGTCGCCTTCGATACCCTCGCCCTGCCGTACGATCCGATCGCGATGGGCGTCGTCCTGTCCGCGATCTTCCATCGCCTGATCCTCGGCTACAGCATCATCGGCAAGGTTCGGGGCAGCGGCATCCTGGACATGTCGCCGTTCGAGCGCGAGGAGCGTCGACCAGCGACGGACGGCGGGGAGCGCGTGACCGATTCGGAGACGCCGAAAGGCGGGGACGCCATCGTTCCGGAGCAGGAGGAGACTGCCGACTCGTCGGCGTCCGCTCGCCTCAAAGTCGAACCGTGGCTCGGCCACCAGTACAAGTGGGCCCACGTCGCCACGCTCGGCGCGTTCGTCGGGATTCTCGGCGGCTGGGTCTCGATCGTGACTGGGAGGGCGTTCCTCGGATTCGGGATCAGCGCGGCGTCGCTGCTGTTCCTCAACCTCGGCATCGAGAAGGTGCCCGTTACGCACCACATCACGCTCCCAGCAGGGACGGCCGCGCTCGCCGTGATGGCCGACGGCGACGCCGTCGTCGCCGGTCTCGGCGAAGGCCCCGCGTTGCTCGTCGCGCTCGTCTTCGGCGTGATCTGCGCGCTGTTCGGTGAACTGTTCCAGCGCGTCTTCTACGCCCACGGCGACACGCACGTAGACCCCCCGGCGGCCGCGATCGTCTTCGGGACGTTCCTCGTCGCAATCATGTATTTCGCGGGAGTCTTCCCCGACGCGTCCTGGGTCCCGACTTTCTAGGGGCCCGACGGACCGTTTTCGACGTCTCGAGATCGTGATCGGACGACTTTTGGCGACAGCGCCGCAGGTGCCGGTATGACAGCCGATCCGCCGCTTGTGCTCGACGTCGACGGGACGCTGACCCGCCTCGAGGGATGGGGCATCGATCCGCGGGTCTTCGACCCGCTGCGCGAGTGGGAGGCTCCCGTCGTGATCGCCACCGGGAAGGCGTTCCCCTACCCCGTTGCGCTCTGTCACTTCGCCGGAATCCCGGAGCTCGTCGTCGCCGAGAACGGCGGCGTCGTCTACACGGGCGAGGACGTCTTCTATCGGGCGGATCGCGAGGCCGCAGAGGCCGTCGTCGAGGCGTACCGTGCGGCTGGCTACGATCTGGGCTGGGGTCGCGAGGAGACGGTCAACCGCTGGCGCGAGACCGAGGTGGCCGTCAACCTCGAGCAACCGCTCGAACCGCTCCGCGAAATCGCCGCGGAACACGGCCTCGAGGTCGTCGACACGGGTTACGCCTACCACGTCAAAGACCCCGAGCCGAACAAGGGCGACGGGCTCGAGACGGTCGCCGCCCACGTCGGCTTCGACCCGGCCGACTGCGTCGCGGTCGGCGACTCGATCAACGACGTCTCGACGTTCGAGCGGACGGGCCGGAGCTTCGCCGTCGCCAACGCGGACGACCACGCGAAGCGGGCGGCCGACGAGGTGCTCGAGGACGCCCACGCCGACGGGACGCTGGCCGTCCTCGAGCGCGTTCGTGCCGGAGAATAGGTGGCGGTGCCGTCCCCCCGCGGTCAGCGACCGGACCCAAATAACTTTGGAGGAAGGTTTCTATCAGTAATAGTGGTAGACGGTGACCGTAGCATGAACGAAGAGATGCGGTCAGAGACGGTGGATCGCGTCTACGACCTGTTGTCGCATCGTCGACGCCGACGGCTCCTGTACCTGCTGCTGGAGACGGACCGACGGTCCGTCGAGAACGTCGCGCATCGTCTCGCCGTCGTCGAGAGCGAGGACTCCACCGACGCCGAGGACGAGGACGCGCGCCGACGCCTCGCCATCTCCCTGCATCACGACCACCTGCCGCGCCTCGAGGAATACGGCATCATCGAGTACGACGTCGACCGGCGAACCATCGCGGTCGCCGACGGCTTCGACGAAATCCGGCCGTTCGTCGAGCGCGCCCGGGCCAGCGAGGGCGGCATTCTCGTCACCGACGTGACGGGTGACACCCCCACGAAACTGCAGTTCGACGGCGTTTCGGACTGACGAATCGACCGCCAGTGTTCGCGTTCGTCGTCGTGGGTGGCATTCTCACGCCGAACCCCTATCCACGCCAGCGGTGCATTCCCCAGTGGTCATGCCCGAAACAGTCAAGGTCATCGAACTGACCGGCAACTCGAGCGAGTCCTGGGAGGACGCCGCGGAGAACGCGCTCGAGGACGCCGAGGAGACGCTCGAGAACATCAGCGGGATCGAAGTCATGTCACAGACCGCGGAGGTCGACGGCGGATCGATCGAGCAGTATCGCACGACGCTACACGTCTCGTTCGTCCTGAACCGCTGAACGTCCGCGGTCCGGCCGATAGCCCCCTATCGATCGTCGGCCTCTTCTTCACTCTCGTCGCCCCCGTTCGCGACCGCCGCCGTCGCTCCCGCGTTCGTCTTCGACGACTCGAGTCACTCGCTCGAGCGTCTTCCGGACCCGGTCCCAGTGGCTCCCGCGCCAGAAGTGCTGGCCACAGGCGCGACAACGCCAGACGGCCGTCGTCGCGGGATCGGGCGCGTAGTCGGGCGTCGAGGCCGATTCCTCGACCGTCTCGAGCGGCCCGTTACACCGCCCGCAGTAGCTGGGGTCGGTCGTCAGCGTGAGATCGACCCCTGCCGCGGCGAGTTCGGCCAACTGCGCCTCGACGTCGCGGGACTCGAGTAAAATCGCTGCGTCGGCACGGTTCGAGAGGTGGACGTCCCGGGTCACGAGCGTCCGGGACTCCTCGCGAGCGACCTCGAGCAGCCGATCGTCGGCCTCGACCCCGCGGTCGCCGGCGTAGACGGTGTCGTGGTCGCACATCCGGAGGTAGGAGACGAGACCGCCGCACATGACGTCGAGGAGGAGTCGCATAGTGGGTCGAACGCGTCGCGTGTCGAGCGATTCCGGGTCCCGGTTAGTGCAGGAACGCCCGGAGGTCGTCGACGTCCCAGGTGTTGATCACGTCGTCGGCCTCGGCCCACCCTCGTCGGGCGGTGTGGACGCCCCAGCGGACGTACTCGAGCGTTGCCGGCTGGTGGGCGTCCGTATTGACGGCGATGGGAGCGCCCTCCTCGACCGCGGCCTGGACGGCGCTGCCCCACAGGTCCAGCCGTCGGGGATTGGCGTTGATCTCGAGCGCCGTGTCGTGTTCGGCGGCCGCCTCGCCGAGCGCGGTGGCGTCGAAGTCCAGCCCCGAGCGCTCGTTGAGTAGCCGGCCGCTCGGGTGGCCCAGCACGTCGACGGCGGGGTTCTCGACGGCCCGAACGAGCCGTTCGGTCGCCGTCTCGGCGTCTTGGCTCAGGCCGCTGTGGGGCGAGGCGACGATCAGGTCTAGCGCGTCGATCACCTCCGCGGAGAGGCCGATCTCGCCGTCGGCGTCGACGTTGGCCTCGATCCCCGCGAAGACGTCGACCTCGCTCGCGGCGTCGACCTCGCGGATCGCCTCGACCTGCTCGAGGATCTCGGTGTCCGAGAGGCCGACGTCGCCGACGATGCCTGGCCCCTCGGCGTGGTCGGCGACGGCGTAGTAGTCGTAGCCTCGGGCCTCCGCGGCCTCGACCATCGCCTCGATCGAGGTGTTGCCGTCGGACCACTCGGTGTGGGTGTGGAGGTCGCCGCGGATCTCCTCGCGCTCCACGAGGTCGGGCAACGCGCCGCGCTCGGCGGCCTCGAGTTCGCCGCGGTCCTCGCGCAACTCGGGTGGAATCCAGGGCAGGCCGAGGGCCTCGTACATCCCTGCCTCGGTTGCGCCGGCGACGCGGTCGCCGACGCGCTGGCCCGACGCCTCGTCGTCGAGGTCGCTGACGTCGAACGCGCCGTACTCGTTCAGCTTCATCCCCCGGTCGATCGCGTAGTTTCGAAGACGGACGTTGTGGTCCTTGCACCCCGTGAAATACTGCAGCGCGGAGCCGAACTCCTCGGGGACGACCACGCGCAGGTCGACGCGAATCTCGCCGACCCGGACGCTCGCCTTCTCGGGGCCGGACTCGATCTCCCTGTCGACGGAGTCCCAGTTCACGAACGCCTCGATCACCTCCTCGCCGGCGTCGGTCCCGACGAGCACGTCCACGTCGCCGATCGTCTCGCGCCAGCGCCGGATCGACCCCGCGACCTCGCACCGTTCGACGGCCTCGAGCGACTCGAGGTACGCGAGCACGTCGTCCGCGAGCGGTCGGGCCTCGCCCAGGAGGTGTCGCTGGCCGACCTGGCGGGCGAACTCGAGGTTCTCGCGGATGTTCTGTTCGGTCTTCGAGCCGAACCCCTTGACCTCCTGGATCTCGCCGTTCTCGGCGGCCGCCTCGAGGTCGTCGAGCGTCTCGATCCCGAGTTCGCGGTAGAGTTTGCCCGCCGTCTTCGGACCGACGCCCTCGATGCGGGTGATGTCGGCGACGTCGATCGGCAACTCGGCCCGTAGCTCCTCGAGTTCCTCGATCGTGCCGGTCTCGACGTACTCGACGATCTTCGAGGCGATGGCGTCCCCGACGCCGTCGATCTCCTCGAGAACGTCCTCGTCGCCGGCCTCGACGCGGTCGGCGATCGGAACCGGATGGGCGCGGATGTTCTCGGCCGCACGGCGGTAGGCCCGTGGTTTGTAGTCGACCCCGTCGGCCTCGAGCAGGTCGGCGAACTCCTCGAACCGGCCGGCGAGTTCGGCGTTGGTCGCCATCTACCGACCCCTCCGTGCTGCGCCGTCGTCGTCCTGGCCTAGCGCCTTCTTGAGGAACGACATCCAGCGCTTGCGATCCTGGGCCTGCTGGGCCTGCTGTTCGCGCTCCAAGTCGGTCGGCCCCAGGCTCTCGAGGGCGTTCAGCGCCCGATCGATGCCGATGATGCTCTGGGCCAGTTCCTCGCCCTCCTCGCGCGTGATGTCGCCCTCCTCGATCAGCTCGAGGCGCTCGAGGCGTTCGCGACGGAGGTTCCGTTTGGCCTGCTCGACGCGGTCGCGCTCGCCGGGCGGGACCGTCTCGCGGCGCTTGATCTCGAAGACGAACTGCTGGAGGTCGATCTCCTCGCCCTGGACCTCGATGGTGTCCGGGATGTCCGCGCCGACGGTCGCCCCCTCCCGCTCGACGCGCTCGAGCAGTTGCTTGCGCTCGTATGCTTGCACGTCCGGATGTGGGGGTCGCGGGAGCAAAAATGTACAGCTCCGTCGAACGCTCACACCCCGTCGGGGACCGAGCGCACCGACTCGAGGTGGTCACGGACTCCCGTTCCCGGCCGCGGACCGCCGTTCGATACGAGCAACGAACCCCAAACCCCTTAGCGGTTCCACTCTTACCTCCGGGCAATGGCCACCTGCGACGTGTGTGGGAAAGACGAAAACATGCCGTACAACTGTCGGCACTGTGGCGGCACCTACTGTGCCGAACATCGGCTTCCCGAAAACCACGACTGTTCCGGCCTCCAGAACTGGAACGATCCCAGCGGCGTCTTCGACAGTGGCTTCGACGACAGTGTCAACACGCAGACCTCGAAATCGGCCAGCTCGAGCCTGCTCGAGAAGCTTCCCGTCGACACCGGGCCGGGCGGCCCGCTGGCGTACTTCCGCGGGAACGTGACCTACACGCTGTTGGCGCTGATGTGGGTGACGTTTTTCCTCCAGCAACTCACAAGCTTCCTGCTGGAACCCGTCGGCAGTCTTCGCATGACGCTCGATTCGCAGTTGCTGTACGAATCTATCTTCGTCCTGACGCCGTACAACCCCGAGTACGTCTGGACCTGGGTGACGTCTATCTTTGCCCACGGCGACCTCATGCACATCTTCTTCAACAGCGTCGTGATCTTCTTCTTCGGGCCGCTCGTGGAGCGGTACGTCGGCTCGAAGGAGTTCCTTGGCCTGTTCCTCGTCAGCGGTGCGCTCGCCGGCCTGGGACAGATCGGTGTGCGCCTGCTCGAAGGCGGTGTGACGCTGGCCACACCGGGTGTTCTGGGAGCCAGCGGCGCTGGGCTGGCGATCCTCGGCGTGATGACGATCCTGAACCCGAACCTGCGGGTCTACCTCTTCTTCATGATCCCGATGCCGCTGTGGGTGCTGACCGGCGGCTTCGCGCTTATCAGCCTGGCCTTCATCGGCGGCGGCGGGGCCGGCGCGTTCCAGATCGCCCACGCCGCCCACCTGGTCGGGTTGCTCGTCGGCCTCGCGTACGGCGAGTACGTCAAGCGCACCCAGAACGTCCGCGCGCCCAGCCAACTCCAGCTGGGCGGTGGCGGCCCCGGTGGACCCGGCGGCCCGGGCGGTCCGGGTGGGCCGGGCGGACGCCGACGGTTCTGATCACGATCACACGACTGATCCCTCTCCCCGCGTAGCTTCGACGTATGACCGAGCCACGCCCCGACCTCGAGCCGGATGCCGACCGCTCCCGGGAGGAGATGGAAACCCTCCAGCGCGAGATCGCCGACGCCGCGGTCTTCGAAGACGATTACCCCTTCGATCTCGAGGCTATCGTCCGAGGGGACGACGGCGACGACCCCGCACAGACGACGCTCTCGGACTCGACGGCGGCACCCTCTGACTCGAGCGACGAACCGATCGTCGTCGGCGTCGACCAGTCGTTTCTCACCAACGACGAGGGCGACCAGGATCGGGCGCTCTCTGCCGTCGTCGCCACGCGCGGCGGCGAGGTAATCGAACGTGCACACGCGGTGACCCCGCTCGAGATCCCCTACATCCCCGGACTGCTCTCCTTCCGTGAGGGGAAGCCGATTCTGGCGGCGCTCGAGGCGCTGTCGGTCGATCCCGACCTGTTGCTGTTCGACGGCAGCGGCCGCATTCACTTCCGGGAGGCCGGCATCGCGACGCACATGGGTGTCGTGCTCGACGTGCCGAGCGTGGGCGTGGCCAAGAGCCTGCTGTGTGGCCAGCCGACCGAGCGCACGTCGGAGCTCCCGGCGGGGTCGCGGATACCGATCGAGGCCGACTCGAACGTGGAGGCTCCCGACGGAACGCTGCTCGGCTACGCCGTCCAGACCCGCCAGTACGACTCGCCGAACCGCTACATCAACCCGCTGTACGTCAGCCCCGGTCACCGCGTCGGTCCCGAAACGGCCGCGGACGTCGTCCTCGCGCTCGCGTCGGGGTACAAACTCCCGGAGCCGGTGCGACTGGCCGACAGCTACGCGACGGCGGCGAAAGCCGAGGTCGTGGAGTGACCGACACGTTGGCGTTCGAGACGTTCCAATCGCCGAGACAAACCATCGAAACTTAGGGACCCTCGCCCGTAGCGGTCACACATGGCTACCGCTGAGGACGTCGAGGAGACCGCCGACGACGGGGCCGACCGCACCGTCGTGGAGGACGACCCCGGGACAAACTCGGAGCCGGGGCCGGAGACCGATCCCGGACCGGACGGCGACCGTGAGACGACCCGATCGTCGAGCGAAGACCGCTACACCCGCAAGAAGACCGTCCTGATCACCGGCTGCTCGTCGGGTATCGGGCGGGCGACCGCCGAAGCGTTCCTCGAGGCCGACTGGTTCGTCGTCGCGACGGCGCGCAACCCCGACGACGTCGAGGACCTCGCCGAAGCGGGCTGTCACACGCTCGCGCTCGACGTCACCGACCCCGATCAGGTCTCGCGGGCAGTCGAGGAGACCGTCGAGGAAGGCGGTGCGATCGACTGTCTGGTCAACAACGCCGGCTACGCCCAGATGGGACCGCTCGAGGACGTCTCGACGGCCGACCTCCACCGGCAGTTCGACGTCAACGTCTACGGGCCTCACCGGCTCGTCCGCGCCGCCTTGCCACACATGCGCGCCCAGGGCGAGGGGCGGATCGTCAACCTCTCGAGCGTCATCGGGCGCATCTCGGTACCCGGCTCCGGCGCGTACGCCGGCTCGAAACACGCCCTCGAGGCGATGAGCGACTCCCTGCGCGCCGAAACCGAGGAGTTCGGTATCGACGTCGTCGTCGTCGAACCGGGGCCGGTCGACACGAACTTCGCCGACCGCGTGGACGACGAACTTCCCGAGGCCGAGCAGACGCCGGCCTACGAGACGCTGTACGAACTGTACGACGAGATGCAACTGGTCGGCGGCGGCTCGGGCGGTCCCTTCGCCTCCGACCCCGAAGACGTCGCGGCGGCCATCCTCGAGGCGGCGACGACGCCCGAGCCGCCGGCGCGGTATCCGGTCGGGCCGCTGGCCCAGTTCGGCGTCTACGCTCGCTTTCTTCCGGACAAACTCCGCGACGCCGGCTACGCCTTCCTCCGAAAGCTCGTCTGAGCGCCGTCGGTTCCGGTCACTCGCCGACGGCTCGATCGATCTCGCCGGGTTCGGTGAGCGTGAGTTTGCCGCCGGTACCCTGGCGCAGATATCCTCGCCGCTGGAGTTCGAGACACCGTCGTTCGACCGTCACGGGATGGCTCCGTAGCCGGGCTGCGAGCTGGGGCACCGTCAGCGGTCCCGTTTCGGCGAGCGTCTCGAGCACCGCACGGTCCTCGTCTCGGGTCGACGCGTCGTGATCGGACATCCCCAGATCCGTGTGGAGAAATCACACGGGCCGGTATCAACAGCGTCGCGCGTTCCCAGTTCGTGAGAACGGTCGTCGGGGTTCGTCCCCGGAGCGTGCTCACCGCCCGCGGCGGGGTTAGTCGTCGCCGGAGACGCCGCCGGCGCTCGGGCGGCGGGCGACGAGTCGCCACTTCCCGCTCCGGAACCGGACGGCGTTGACGGCCGCCTGTACGTAGTAGTCGACGACGATCGCGGCGTACACCGCACCGATACCGAGTCCCAGCCCCGGTGCGATCGAGACGCCGCCGATGCCGACCGCCGTACCGGCCGGGAGCGCGAGCGCGACGAGCGACAGCCGGGCCGCCAGCCCGAGGACTTTCCCGTAGAAGGGCCAGGCCGTATCGCCGGCCCCCCGGAGCGCACCGCGCAACGTTCGCGCGACGCTGAAGCCGCCGACGGCGAGCGCGAACACGCGGACGAACGACGCGGTGATCGCGGCCGCCTCGGGGTTGAAGATCGTCGCGATGGGACGGGCGATCGCCACCATCACCGCGGCGATCAGCAACTGGGTGACGAGCGCGATGCGGGTCGTGTCCCAGCCGTACGCGGTCGCGTCCGTCTCGTCGCCAGCGCCCAGCGCCTGCCCGACGAGGGTGCTCGCGGCGGTCGAGTACCCCCACGCCGGCATCATCGCGAGCATGATGACGCGCCGACCGATGGCGAACGCCGCGACGACGGGCGTTCCCAGCACGCCGAGCACGAACAGGAAGGGAAACCGTCCGAACGTGCCGACGAGGCGACTTCCGGCAAGCGGCGTCCCGACGCGGACGATGTCTCCGGCGATCGTCGCGTCCCACTGTTTCCCGCCGAGTCGCAGGCGAACGTCGTACCTGCCGGAGAGCAGCAGGCCCGCGAAAATGACCGCCGAGAGGGTCTCCGCAACGGTCGTCCCCCAGGCAGCGCCGGCGATACCCAACTCGGGGAACGGTCCCAGTCCGAAGATCAGGGCCGCGTTCAGCCCGATGTTGGTCGGGATCGTCAGCAAGTTGACGTACATCGGCGTTCGGGTGTCGCCGCTGCCCTGGAGCGCTCGAGCGGCGATCATCGACCAGAACCGGGCGAGCAACGCGTAGGTGACGATCCGGAGATACGTCGCCCCCTGCTCGATGGCGACGGGGTCGTTCGTGAGAACGCCCACGAGGAACTCCGAGCGGAACTGTGCGACGACGACGAGCGGTGCCGAGAGTATCACCGCCAGCCACAGGGACTGTTTGATCGCCAAATCGGCGCGGTCGTGTCGCCCTGCCCCTTTCGCCCGTGAGACGACGCTGATCGTCCCGCTCGAGAGCGCCAGCGCCAGACCGAAGCCGACGAAGTAGTACTGGAAGGCGAACTCGAGGCCGGCGACCGCCGCGGACGACAGCGCCAGCCCGACCATGAAGAAGTCGGCGGTCCGCAGGACCGTCCGAACGGTCCCGGTGACCATCACCGGCAGCGCCAGGTCGAACGCGTCCGTTCCGCGCTCGCGATCGACGAGGCCGAGTCGGCCCAGGGCCGCCGGAAACCGAAACAGGACGGCTCGAGCGCGCCCGCGAAGACCCCCGTCTGCCTCCGTCATCGTCGGCTCTCCCTCCCGTCGAGGTCGTCAGTTCTCGCGAAGCGATCGCTCGCCGCGGGGTCGGCGGCGAATCGACGATCGCCGCCCAGGCGGTCGCTACCGCGGCGATACCGGCCGACGCCTCGAGACGGGTGTCGTTCGTCGCGCATAGCAGGAACGATCCCTCACGGCGACGAGCCGTCCGAACCCGTCGTCCGGTTCGCGTAGGCTCCTCGCGAATCCGACCGATCGTCCCGTGGCTCCTCGAGCGGCTCCAGCGGGGCGATCTGGATCCCGTACTCCGTGTCCAGTACCGCCGCCTCGATCTCGAAGACCTCGGCGAGTAGTTCCTCGGTGATGACCTCCTCGGGCGGGCCGTACGCGTGCACAGACCCGTTCTTGAGCGCGACCACGTTATCGGCGTACCGTGCCGCCTGCCCGATGTCGTGGAGCACGAGCACGACGGTTATCTCGCTCCGATCGCGCAGCGTCTCCACGATTCCCATTACCTCGAGCTGGTGGTGCGGGTCGAGGAACGTGGTCGGCTCGTCCAGCAGCAGGATGTCGGTGTCCTGGGCGAGCGCCATCGCGATCCAGACCAGTTGTTTCTGGCCGCCGCTGAGACTCCCGACTTCGCGCTCGCGGAGGTGCTCGATTCCGGCCAGTTCGATCGCCTCGTCGACGGCCGCCCGATCCTCCTCGCCGGGCGATTCGAAGAACCCGATGTGTGGGTACCGACCGCGCTCGACGAGGTCCTCGACCGTGATCCCCTCGGGCGAGACGTGTTCCTGGGAGAGCAGGCCGAGTTTCCGAGCGAGTTCCTTCGATCCGAACTCCTCGAGTTCCTGCCCGTCGACGACGACCATCCCCCGGTCGGGCTCGATCTTGTCCGCGAGCCCCTTCAGCAGCGTGCTCTTGCCGCTCCCGTTGGGACCGATCAGTGCCGTCACTTCGTCCGGGGGGACCGCGATCGATTCCCCGTCGATGACGGGGTCGTCCATCCCTGGATAGCCGAGGACGAGGTCGGCCCCGCTGAACGCGGCACCCGACGGATCGGTCAGCACCGCGCCGTCGGTCGAACCGCGGTCGCCGTCACGATCGACGGCGGGATCGCGCTCGCGGCGGTCGTCGGCCGCTTCGCGTTCGGTCCGTCCGGGCTGCGCTGATTCTCTTCCTGTCATCAGACCTCACCCAGGTTCTCCTTGCGCCGCATCAGGTAGAGGAAGTACGGCCCGCCGACGATGCCGGTGATGACGCCGACCGGCAGCTGGACGGGGTTGAACGCGAGCCGCGCGCCGACGTCCGCGCTGACCAGGAGTGCAGGCCCCATGAAGAGACAGGCGATCAGCAACACCTTCGAATCGCTCCCGACGACGTTGCGGGCCATGTGCGGCACGATCAGCCCGACGAATCCGATCAGCCCCGCGACGGCGATCGCGGCGGCCGTCGAGAGAACGCCGATTCCGGCGATCGCGAATCGCACTTTCTCCACCGGCATCCCGAGCGAATCCGCCGTATCCCCGCCCAGGAGCAGGACGTCCAACTCCTCGGTGAGGAAGAACATGAGGATCAGCGCGAGCACCGTAAACGGGAGCGCGATCCGTAACTCTTCCCACCCCGTGTTGAGGAGCGACCCCGACAGCCACGCCTGTGCTGACATCGCGACGCCGAGATCGTCGATGAAGAAGAACAGTCCCCGCTGGACGGAGCCGAAAACGGTCCCGACGACGACGCCGGCGAGGACGAGTCGGATGGGACTCGTCCCGTTCTTCCACGCGATGGCGTAGACGATCAGGAACGCGATCGCGCCGCCCACCGCCGCGAAGAGCGGGAGGAACGAAGTGAGCCCGGTGAACATCGTCAGCGTGAGGAGCACGACCAGTCCAGCGCCGTCGCTCACGCCGAGGATGTACGGGCTCGCGAGCTCGTTGCGCGTAATGACCTGGAAGAGCGCCCCCGAGACGGCGAGGTTCGCGCCGACGATCGCGCCGACGAAGATCCGCGGCAGCCGAATGTTCCACACGATGACCTGTTCCTGGGTGAACCAGTCCGGAATGTCGGCACCCAGGAACCACCAGTTCCAGACCTCGGGGCTGAACAGCACGTCCGCGTCGAAGACCAGCCGCCACGCCTCCCCGACGGTCAGCGGATACGCGCCGAAACTCACCTGCAGAATCGCCGAGACGAGCAGGATGGCGAGACTGCCGACGACGACGAGGGCGAGGTTCGGGTCGGTGTACCAGCGGCTCTCGGCGGCGCGCCGCTCCTCGGTCCGATCGAATACCTTTGCCATCGATCGTCAGAAGTCGCCGGTGATGATGTCGCGGACCCGCTGCCGGTCGAAGAGCTGCTCGTCTTCGGGGACCTCGTCGACCGGACCAGGCCACTCGCCGAAGCGGTCGGGCCAGATCATCTTGGCGACTGCCTCCGTGGCGAAGAGGTCGACGATCGGGCCCTGATACTGATCGCCGATACGGAGGAGGTTCCGCTCCTGGACGGCGGTGAGCTGCTGCCCGTTCGAATCGTTCTCGAACGGTTCGACGACGTTGTTGACGAACTCTTCGTGGGTGCTCGAGACCAGCGAGCCGCCAATGGAGATGTAGTCGGGATCGTACTCGAGCAGTTCCTCGTAGCCGATGAAGCCGCCGCCGGGGAGCTCCTCGTCGTACGCGTTCGTGAGCCCGAGTCGCTCGAGCGGCTTGGTCTGGTTGTGGTACTGGTGGATGTCCGAGATGTAGAACTCTCCGGTCGTCGGATCGACGCCGCGCCACAGCGGGATGACCGAGGGACGCTCGTCCTCGGGCGGCAGTTCGGACTCGATGGTCTCCATGAACTCGTCGTGGAGCGACTCCCACTGCTGATAGCGCTCCTGCTCCTGGAAGACCGTCGCGATCTTCTCGAAGACGTCGTAGAGTTCGTAGTAGGTGTCCTGGTCGGGTCCGAACGGGTGGGTCGGTCCGAACCGGATTCCCGACCCCACGAACGGGCCGGTCGCGTCTTCGATCTCCTGGATGTCCGAGTCGTCCCAGTCGGCGAACCGTCCCAGGTCGCGCCGATCGATGAGGTTGACGTCCTGGCCGGGAGCGTAGAAGCTCTCCTTGTCGTATCCCGACTCGGCCTCGTTCGCGAGCGCCATGATCTCGTCCTCGTCGAACTCGAGATCGAGGATGTCGTACAGTTTCGTCGGGGCCCGCTCGAGGGTAGTCGCCGCGACGGGCTGTTTCCCGAGCGCCATCCCGATGTCCAGGAAAACGCTCGGAATGACTGCATACTCTTCGGGGACTTCGTCGAACGTAAATTCGCCGTGGGGTGCGATCTCAACCGTGTAGGGCGTGGGGTCGCTCGATTCGGAACCGTCGGAACTCGACGAGTCGTCGTCGGCCGAGGTCGAACCGTCGTCCGACGGTTCGGATCCGCTGTTCGTGCATCCTGCGAGACTGGTTGCGAGTACACCCGCTGTAGTTGCGAGCACACGTCGTCTCTGTGGCATACGAATTAGGCTCGCCTAAAACAATGTAGTAATTCCTCCCTTTCTTCGTAACACGCCCTGTTAGATGTTCAGACCGTGTTACGGATATCACGCTCGGTACCTTCGGGAGAGGGTGACGAGACAAAACGGACGCCGAACCCGGAGGGACGGCACAAGAGCGGAATAGGACTCGGCGAGTCGCCTCGCGGGAACCACGCGGCTACCGCGACACGCTGGCTCGGACGGATCGATCATCCCCACGATTCGGCAGGGATCGAAAACGAATCGGGAGCGTTCCACTGGGTAGGATTCGACCGGTTCGGTCACGTCGGGTCGCGTTCAGCCACGGTTCGATCACGCTGTTCGTCGACGTACTGTCGGAGCGGCGTCGCCGTTTCCAGATGCGCCTCGACGACGCCGTCTACCCAGTCGACGACTTCGGGATGTGTACACCTGATGACGTCGAAGTCACCGTTTCGCTCTCCTTCGACCGTCAGGAACACCTCCTCGTCGTCAAGGACGCTGACCGCACAGGGGACGCGCTCGTCGGTCCGGTAGTACACCGGGGAGTCGGCGATCGACTCGATCGTTCGCCACCGCTCCCGGAGATCCGGATCGGTAAGTATCGTCTCGGCGACGTCCGGATCGAACACGACGGCACCATCGGGTGCCTTTCCCTCCCGGAGGGCCTCTTCGAAGGTGTACAGCGGCACGGAAAGGAACGTTCCGAGCAGCGCGTTGCGTGACGACGAGTGCTGGATGGCGTTGGCGACGACCCGGGCGGCGGACATCAGGTCGGCACCGTCGTCGGAGACCAGTTCGGCGTCGGCGAGATATCGGAGATCGAATCCCAGCCAATCCGCCGGTAACCGCTCCACCACGTCGGGACACTCCTGCCCGATCGAGACCGTCCCGAGTAATCGGGAGAAATCACGATGCACGAGTTCGCCGTACCGCGTCAACTCGTACGCGTTCTCCGACGGCCGGCGGGCGATCAGCCCCCGATCCTCGAGATCGCCGAGGATTCGACTCAACGTGACCCGGGTCGCCCCGACGGCGTCGCTGATCTCGTCTCGAGTGCGCGCGCCGCCGTCCAAGAGGGACAGCACGCGGACTCGATGTTCCGAGCGGGCGAGAAACGCGACCGACTCGATCGCTCCCCTGGAGACGTTCTCGTCGGTCTCGAGTCCGTCCTCTGGTTCCACGAGCGTCATTACTCGGATTAGTTTAGGGCGGCCTAAAACAGTTTCTACATCGTCGACGAACGCTCGAGTGCCGACGCCGTCGGCCGGTCGACGCGTCAGCGCAGACAGGCGGCGACGACCTCGAGCATTCCCTCGCCGCGGACCTCCTCGGCAAACAGTGGGACGCGGCGAACGTCGGTGCCGCGGAAGAGTTCCTGGGCCTCCGTCAGCGCCGACTGCTGGACGTCCCACCGTCGTTGACAAAACGCGCAGTCGTCGAGGTTCGGCTGGAGGAACTCGCCCTCCACGTCGTCGGTGACGTCCGACAGCGGCTCCATCACGCGGTTGACGACGACCGTTCCGACCGGGATGTCGAATTCCTGGAGTTGCTCCCGCAGCCGTCGGGACTCGAGGACGCTCATCTCCTCGGGCACCATCACGATCCGAAAGTCCGTCCGCGCGGGGTCCTGCAGCGCCGCGCGGAGGCGCTCGATCCGGTCGCGCAGTTCCTCCAGGTCCTCGAGACCGGCCTCGGGGTCTTCGGGGGCGTCGTCGCCGCCGAACATCCCTTTCACGCTCTCGAACATCCCGCTGATCCGCTGACGGAACTGGAGGATGCGCCCGACCATCGAGTCCATGACCTCCGGAAGCTGCAACAGACGGAGGGTATGGCCCGTCGGTGCGGTGTCGACGACCACGCGCTCGAATCGCGGGTCGTCCAGGTACTCGAGCAGGAGTTGCATGGCGGCGGCCTCGTCCGCGCCCGGCATCGCGCCGCCGCCGAACAGCGCGTCCATCGGGTTGCCGCCGCCGAGCATCTCGCCGAGACCGCCAGCGGCGTCGCCCTCGCCGAGTCCGCCGAGGTCGGCCGAGCCTTCGCCGAGTCCGACGCCGTCGCCCGGTTCCTCGCCGCCGGGTTCGCCCACGAGCGTCGCCTGGCCGCGTTCGATCGCCGCCTCGGGATCGATCTCGACGGCGTACAGCGGGACGTCCTCCCGAATGCGCTCGGGTTCCGAGGGGATCGGTCGCTCGAAGGTGTCGGACAGGGAGTGTGCCGGATCGGTCGAGACGACCAGCGTCCGGGTACCACCGCGGGCGCTGTCCAGCGCCGTCGCCGCGGCCATCGTCGTCTTGCCGACGCCGCCTTTGCCGCCGTAGAGCACGTAGTCGGGCCCCTCGAGCGGTTCGTCGGAGGGCTCGACGTCGATCGTTTCGCGCTCGTCGCCGACGGAGTCGGTCGGGGTTACCTCGATCGTGTTGTCGTCGGTCGCCGTGCCGTCGCCGTCGTCGGCCGGCTCGACGTCGAGTCCGCTCATGCCCGGCCGTTGCCCGCCCCGACACGAGTATTCGTCGGTTGCCGGCGGCGATCAGGCGGCCCCGTCGTCCGGCTCTTCCCCGAGTCGGCGGCGCTCGCCAAGTTCGGGCACGCTCGCGTCGAAGCCGTCGGCGCGCAACTCCCCGGCGAAGGCCTCACAGCGATCGCCGTGGACGATCAGCACCTCGCTGTCCCGGTACGCGTCGAGAAAGTCGCACAACCCCTCCCGATCGGCGTGGGCCGAGAAGTCGTACTGTTCGACCTGCGCGCTGACGGGCATCACGCGGCCGTCGATTTCGGCGCTTCCCGTCTCGAGCAGGTCCCGACCGGGCGTGCCCTCGACCTGGTAGCCCGTTAGCGCGATCTTGTTCGCCGGGTGGGACCGGATCGCGGGCACGTAGGTCATCGCCGGGCCGCCGTGGAGCATCCCGCTGGTGGTCACGATGACCGTATTTTGCTCGGCAATCCGTCGGCGGTGGCCGTCTCGACCGTCGACGAAGCGGGCATTGCCCTTCGCTCGCCGCAACTCGTCGGGGTCTCGCAGGAACGGCCGATTCCGCTCGCGCAACAGGAGTTCCGTCACGCGTTTGCCCATCCCGTCGACGTAACACTCGAGGTCGTGTCGCTCGCAGAGACAGAGCACCTCCTGGGTGCGGCCGATGGCGAAGGCGGGGACGACGACGGTGCCGCCCTCCCAGATAGTCGTCCGGAGGCTCTCGACGAAGGCGGCCTCGATCTCCTCGCGAGGCGGACGGCTCGTGTCGGCGTACGTGCTCTCACAGACGACGACGTCGGCGTCGGGCCGTGCGTCGGTGCCGGAGACGAGGCGCTGGTCCTCGGTGTGGAAGTCGCCGGTGTAGAGCAGGCGCGTCTCGCCGTCGTCGACGAGGACGTGTGCGCTCCCGGGGACGTGTCCGGCGTCGTAGAAGGTGATCTCGTAGCCGCCGCCTCGAACGGCTCGCGGTAGCCGTGGGTTTCGGAGACCTGCGTCAGGCGGGCGAGTTCGGCCTCGGTGAACGGACAGTCGTAGCTCCCGCCGTGGAGGTCGAGCGTGTCGCGCGCGAGGGTCATCGCGAGGTCGTACGTCGGGGGCGTCCAGTGGACCGTCGGCCGCGCGTCCCCGGAGAGCAACGCGGGGACGGTGCCGACGTGGTCGAGGTGGCCGTGGCTGACGACCACCGCCTCCGGGTCGACGTCTTCGATGGGGAACGACGGCGGGTTGCCCGAATCCATCCCGAAATCGACGAGCAACCGATCGTCGATCAGCAGCGCACTCCGCCCGATCTCGCGTACGCCGCCGAGAAACGCGACCTCCATGCGGGGAGAGTATCGACTCGAGCGGCTTGCGTTCGTCGGTTCGGCTCGCTGGGCTCTCCCACCGAGACGATCGGTCGAGCGTCGTCGGTCGAGAGCCGTTACCGACGATCCCGCTCGAGGTCCGAGGAGCGAGTGGACCCGGAACGGCTCCCGGGCCGGTCGCTCGAGTCCATCAGTCGATCCAGTTCGCGCTCGAACTCGGCTTCGCTCAGTTCCCCTGAGACGTACTGATCGCGAAGCTGTGACTTCGGATCGCGGCTACGTTCGGTTCCCGTGGGAGTGCCGAACGTCTCGGGAGTGGGATCGTCGTCGCCGAGCATCGACGCGAGTTTGATGCCGCCGAGGATCAACAGTCCGAGGACGGCGACCGACACGACGAGCGAGACGACGGCGGTTACGATTCCCAGAACGATGCCGACGATGGTGGCGATCACGCTAAACGCGACGAACGCGAGGACGAGCAGGCCGAGGCTTTTGAGGGCGAGTGTGCCGAGACGACCCATAGTCGAACTTGTACGAGCAGACACAAAAATGGATCGCGGCGGCGGGCGCTTCGCGGCCCACGCCGGGATTTCGGTCGACGTACCGACTCAGGAGCCGTTCGACTGGAGACCGGCCGCCGGTGACGAGTCGGTTCGCTCGGTCAGGCCGATGAGGTAGACGTCGAGCAGACAGACGACCAGCACGGCCAGCGGCACGGCCACGTCGACGTAGTTGACGGCGTCGAACTGCAGGGCCGTCACGACGAACGGTTCGCCGGCCTCGACCACGTCCTGCAGCGTCCGGGCGCTCAGGAACGCGAGCGCGACGACGAACAGGCCGAGCCACGCGCCGCCGCGTTTCCACCGGCCGAGATACCAGTGCCCCAGGCCGGCGAGAAGGATCGTAAGCACGTACGATGGCCAGATCGGTCGACTGCGTTCACTCATTGCCCGACTCTACGTGCTGGAACGGAATCCGTGTTGCCCTCTCGAGTCGGGCCAGCGGCGTTCGGTCGGTTCCCGCGTCGACGTGGCCCTCGAGTTCGCCTTCGAGGGTCGCGATCGCGTCCCTGGCGCGCTCGAGGTGGCTGGCGACCGCGTCGGAGTGGTCGTCGGCCCAGTCGACCTCCCCCGCGATCGTATCGCGGGTGTGTTCGCCCGTGAGGATCAGCGTCGCCGTCTCGAGCGGTTCCTCGGCGGACGGCGTTGCTGCGGCGATGGCTCCGCGAAGCGATCGAGCGTACCGATCACACGCGGCGCGGACCTCGTCGGTCGCGCCGGCGGCGGTCGCCCCGACCGTCGCTGCCGTGCCCGCCAGGATCGCTTCCGGTGGATATCGATCGTCGGACCCCGGCGTCGCTTCGTCGCTCGCCGCCGCCAGGAACTCGGTCGCGAGCGTGGTCGAGGCCTCTGCCAGGACGCTGTACAGTTCGAGGGTCCGCTCGACCGACTCCACGGCAGCCGCGACCCCGGCGTAGGCGGCGGCGTGGAGGTAGTCGCTGCCTAGAATGGCGGCGTCACGGTCGACCGGGCGGTCGAACCGGTCGCCGGTCAGCAGCGCGCGGCGAATCGAGACGTACGCCTCGAAACAGGCGACGGCGTCGCCGAGGTCCGCGAGGGTGCTGTCGATCGACTGGCGTCGATTTTCGTCCGCCGATGCGGCGGCGATTTCGCCGGCGACAGTACAACACGCCACCGCGAAGGACCGATCCCGGGAGCGGATCGAATCCGTGACGATGCCTCGAACGGTCGGGGAGAGTCCCGGGAACTGTCGGTCGGTGGCTCCTGGCTGATCGTAGGTAGTGGTTCGTTCACTCATGTCGGATAGGGTAGGTAATGGGCGAGTAGCGTCGATCGGACGCGTTCCGTGGACGTTCAGTCGTCATCCGTCTCACCTGCCGTCTCCAGACGTCGATCGGTCGCGACCTCGTCGGTGAGCAGTTGCTCGAAGATAGCTCCGACGATGCCGGCGCGGACGTCCTCGGGATACCGGTCGTTGTCGAAGGTCAGCTGGCGGGTGCGAGCGCCGTCGAGCGCCGCGATCAACAGCGCCGCCATCCGTTCGGTGTCGTGAGCGACGAACTGGTCCTCGTCGATGCCGTCCTCGAGGATGCGTTCGAACGTCGTGCGGAGTCGTTCGTCGCTCTTGCGGAGCTTCTCGCGGTACTGTTCGTTGTAGGGTGCCTGTGCTCGAAGCTCCAGCATAGCGGTGTGAAACGACTCGTGTTGGTCCGTATCCTCGCCGTAGAGGAACCAGTCGACGACCCGGAGCAGCCGCTCGGCCGGCGGCAGGGACGCCGTCTCCTCGACCCGATCGTCGAGCCACGTGAGCAGGTACTCGAGGAAGTCGACCGTCAACTCCTCTTTCGAGTCGTAGTGGTAGAACAGCGCCGACTTGCTCCGGTCGGTCCGGTCGGCGATGTCCTGGGCCGTGAGCTCGGTGTAGCCGTGCTCACAGAGGGCTTCGTAGGTCGCGTTCATGATCGATTCGCGGACGTCTGGGTCGGTCACTACCTGACCACTTGGTCAGGAGCGGGTAAAAGGCGTTTCGTTATCACCACTTGTCACTTTCAGTGCGAGTCGGCTGCCGACTCCGTCGGCGATTGAGAAGAGTTATCGGTCGGCTCTCCGATACCGCTTCCACACCGTAGCGATGTCGTCGACAGGATCGGCCGACTGGGAGATCGACCGGGGGCTCCAGGCCCGGATGGCGGGTGGACTGTTCCTGGTCGTCGTCTTCCCGTTCGCATTCGCCGTGGCGCTCGAGTGGGCGCTGTCGACGATCGTTCCCGCCGTGACCGCCGCGCTGACCGGCGTCGAACTCGACGTCTCGTTCGCGATCGATCGCCGACTGCTCGCGGCGGCGGTCGGGATCGGGCTCGTCGCCCAGTTCGCCGTCGGCGATCGGCTCGCGCTCTCGAGCGTCGGCGCGCGGACGCTCGAGCGCGAGGAGCGACCGGCGCTGCAGGCGACCGTCGCCCGACTCGCCCAACAGGCGGATCTGCCGCGGCCCGACGTCGCCGTGATCGAGACCGACGCGCCGAACGCGTTCGCGACCGGTCGCTCCCAGGGGTCCGCGACGATCGTCGTCACCGATGGCCTGCTCGAGCGCCTCGACGAGGCCGAACTCGAGGCGGTGCTGGCCCACGAGATCGCCCACCTCAAGAACCGCGACGTGACGGTCATGACGATCGCGTACCTGTTGCCGACGCTGACGTACCTCGTCGCGACGGGCGCGTACACCATCCTTCGGACGGTCTTTCGCTCGCTCGAGTACCTCGGGACGTCCCACGACGACGACGCGCGTGCACTGGCGGCCGTGATCGTCGTCGTCGTCACCACGACGCTCGTGACGATCGCCGTTTCGGCGCTGTTCTGGATCGGGAGTTTCCTCCTCTACCGGCTGCTCTGTCGATACCGCGAACACGCCGCCGATCGGGGGGCGGCCCGGCTGACGGGCGATCCGGCCGCGCTCGCGAGTGCGTTGGCAACGATCGACGAGGAACTCACCCGGACGCCGGATCGCGACCTCCGCGAGTTGGACGGCGGCGTCGAGGCGCTGTACGTCGCCCCGCTGGATTTCGCCCAGTTCACCGACGAGGGCGACGACGGGCTGTTGAGCAAGGATCTCTTCCCGGAAACCCACCCCGACACCGCCGAGCGCATCGAGCGGTTGCGGGCCATGCAACGCGAGCGGACGGTCGCGTCGGCCTGAGCGAGGGACGAACTGACGCGTGGCCGACCGAGGGCCGCGATACGCCGATCACTCCGCGCGGTACTGTCGGATGCCGAACCGTTCGTACTCGCCGTACGCGATCTCGAGCGAGCCGATCCACCAGTTCCAGCGGTCCGCGGGCGTGCCGTCGGGCGCGTCCCCGAGTTCGGAGAGCACGAGGTCGGTCGTCAGCGGCGTCCCGGCGGTCGCTTCGTAGTGCCCCGAATCCGCGAGGTCGACGGCCTGGCGGACCACGACGCGCGCCTCGTCGCTCGAGCCGCCGAACTCCTCGCACAGTCGCGTCTCGAGCCGCTCGGGATCGATGAACACGGGTGCCGGTACGCGGGCAACCCACTTGACTGTTCGTCGCCGGGTTCCAGCAGTGACGAACCGTCCGGTGGGCTGACCGTCGGTCGACGGCCGGGAGCGTGCGCGGTGGAATCCGCCGCGCAGGCGACCCGGGGGAGGGCAGGCCCGCCACCCGCTACTCGCCGAGCGAAGCGAGGTGCCGTTCCGTCTCGGCACCGCGAACGGTGGAACCGTGAGCGGCCTTTTTTGGTCGAGATTTTTTGCGTGAGCGGTCGGCCGAAGGCCGACCCGAACGGAAAAAAGGTCGTGCTGAAACGATGTTCTTTTGACCGGGCACCGTCTTCCGTCGGGCATGGCAAGTTTCACTGTCGTCGTCGGCGACCCGGAGTCCGGGTCGACCCACCAGCTCGAGGCGGAGGAACAGGACGCGAACCGGTTCATCGGCAAGTCGATCGGCGAGGAAGTCGACGGCTCCGCGGTGGGGCTGGACGGCTACACGCTCGAGATCACGGGCGGCTCGGACGACGCCGGCCGACCGCTGAACCCGGACGTCCAGGGACCGAACCTGAAAGAGGTCCTGATGGAGGGTCGACAGGTCGGCTACAAGCCCTCGCGTGACGGCGAGCGCCGCCGCATCACGGTCCGTGGCAGCGAGATCTCCGACGCCGTCGCACAGATCAACGCCTCGATCGTCGATCGGGGCGACGCCGACGTCGAGGAACTGCTCGGCGAGGACGACGGCGACGAGTAACACCCTTCTCCGTTCGATGGCAGACCGAATCTCCAGCGATCATCCGTCGGTCCGGACGATCCGCGCGACCTGTGCGGAGACGACGACCGGCGTCAGACTCGAGGTGCCGCCGGACGACCACGACGCCGTTCCGCTCGAGGACGTGATCCGCGTCGTCGTGGACGGCGACAAGTTGTTCGCGCGCGTCGAACGCGCGATGACCGGCGAAGGCCGCTGGATCCGGGGCGTCTACGAGACGCCCGACGCGGCGCGCGATCCCAGCGGAGCGACCGATCGTCTCTCGTCCTGGGTCGCGGAAAGCGACGTGCGCGTCGGCGGCTCCGTCCTCGTCGACGTCGTCGAACCCGACTTCCTCTACGGGCTCCGCGAACCGGGGTCGACGGTCTACTACGACGCCACCGAACCGCCGAACGAGGGCCTGCAGGACATCGCACGGTCGCTCGAGAACGACGAGGATCGCTGACGGCCCCTCAGCACCGGCAGGCGCTGCTCGAGTAGGGAGCGATGCGGCGAGAAGCGAGCGGGAACGGCGTGACTGGGCGGGGAAGGTGTGGCGTTCGACCCGGACGGCGACGGTCAGAGCCGATGGTGTAGCGCGTAGAGCAACATCCCGAACGCGAGATGCTGGATCATCGTCTCCTCGAGACGGTCCTGGACGTATTCGGGGTCGTCGATCGAGTACTCCTTGGTTCGTACCTTCGCGTGCATCGAGAGCACGTCCGCTTCCTCGAGGTCGTGGAGACGTGGATAGACCGTCCCGGGGCTCAGTCGGGTTTCGAAGGCCCGTTCGATCGTCGTCAGGAGTTCGTCGCCGTGGGTCCCCTCGTGCATGGCGATCAGCACGAGGAGGAGTTCGTCGAGGTTCTCCTTGACGAGTCGTTCGTCGAGCGTTACGTCCTCGACGGGGAGCGTTTCGGCGACGTGCTCCAGGAGTGACTCGAGTTCCCGTTCGACGTCGTCGGTCGTTCGATCAGTTCCGCCCGGTTCGTGGGAGTCCGACGCGTCGCCCGATGCCGCCTTCGAGAGTTCGTCCAGCACGGACTCGGTGTTAGTCGCGTTATCACGCATTGCCGATCACTGTGGGGGTTACGTGAGTGGGGTCCCGCCCCGACCGACGGCGCTCCGCCGTCGGCGTCTCGTAGCCGGCCCCAGTCACGGCTAGTCAAGTGCTGGAACTACCGGCTATTAAACGACAGGGAACCGACCGAACCGAAATCGGATAAATCAACACCTGTGAGTGTAAATATTACCTACTTGTGCCGAAGGGCCGTCCACGGCCCCGCTGTTCCGGATCGGTATGTGAGCGATGGGGAAGCGGTGTCCCGGATCGTTCGCGTCGGTCTCGAACGACGCGCTTTTTCCGTTTCGACCGCGAACCAGTGACATGAGCGATCCACGCGAGGAGTTTCTGGCGGGCGAGCGACCGGAGGACGTGGCGCTGTTTCTCGCCGACTCGTACGTCTCGGACGACCGACTCGCGGAGTTCGGCGACGCCGTCGAGAACGGCGTGTTGATCGTCGTCGACGGCGAACGCGGTCGCAACGCCTTCCAGGCGGCTACCGGGACCGACGCGATGGCGTTCGCCAAGAACGCCATGGGCCTCGAGGGCGTCATCGAGGACGACCTCACCGGCGGACAGTGTCCGGAGGCATCGACCGACGAGGACCACGCGGTCCAGTTCGTCTTCGCCTTCGCCGAGGAGCAAAACGAGGACGTCGGCGGGATCTACGCCGACGGCGACGTGATCCACGCCTACGCCCAGTGTACCTGCGGCACCGCCTACTCCGATCGGTGGGTCGTCACCGAATCCTGATCCGCGCTGTGGAAGCGGTCGTCCGGCAGTGGCCCCCAACGCCTTTCCGTTCGTTCGTTGGGTGGAGCGGTATGCCGACCGATTCCGACGACCTCGAGTTGAGCGAGGCCGAACGGGCGGCACTGCACGAGTGCCAACTCGGTATCGAGTACGTCAATCGGGCCTACGGCTCGTTGCTCGCCTTCCACCACCACCTCGGGCGGGCGATGAACCGGATGGCCGACGCCGAGAGCGCCCTCCGGGAGGCCGGACACGAGCGCTGGGCGAACGAACTGCGTGACGATCACCTCCCCGCGGGTGCCATCGAGGATCAGTGGTCGTACGAACTCGTCGAGGAGTTCGAGGACGGCTTTCTCGCGGATCTGACCGGCTTCGAGGCGGCGGTTCGCGACGACCTCGCCGACGGCACCGGTCACGTCACCGAACGCCGCTATCACCGACACCTCCGCGAGCGGGCACGCGGGGAGGAGGAGTAGCCCGCGAGCCGCGAGACCCAACCTTTTCGACGGCGGGATCGTAGCGCCGTCTATGCGTGACCGGTACGACGTCATCGTCGTCGGGATCGGCGGGATGGGCAGTGCGGCGGTCGCCGAACTCGCCGCCCGTGGCGTCGACGTGCTGGGTCTCGAGCGCTACGACGTCCCCCACGACTACGGCTCCGCACACGGTACCAGCCGGATCGTTCGGCGTCCGGACGCCACGGACCGGGCGTCCGCGACGTTGCTCGAGCGTGGCCTGGAGCGATGGCGCGACCTCGAGGCCGACGTCGACCGGCAACTGCTGTACCGAACCGGATCGATCGACGTCGGGCCGGCCGACGGCGACGCGCTCGAGGACGCGCGACGCATCTGCGAGGCCACCGGCCTCGAGTACGACCGCCTTTCGTCCGCGGACCTGTCCGAGCGGTTCCCGGCGTTCGCGGTCCCCGAAACGTACGCCGGGATCTACCAGCCCGAAGGCGGGGTTCTCGTGCCCGACGTCGGGATCGTCGCCCAGGTAACGCAAGCCCACCGCGCGGGCGCGACGATCCGCGCTCGCGAACGCGTCGTCGACTGGCGCTCCGTGAGCGATGGCGTCCGGGTCGAAACCGACCACGGTGCCTACGAAAGCGAGGCGCTCGTCGTTACCGCGGGTCCCTGGATCCCGCAGTTGGTCGAACCACTCGAGGGGGTCGTCGTCCCCGAACGGCAACTCCTCGGCTGGTTCCAGCCCGGGAACCCCGACCGGTTCGGTCCCGATCGGTTCCCAGTCTGGACCCTCTGGACCGACGAGGGCCGCTACTTCGGGACGCCGGTCCACGACGTACCGGGTTGTACAGTTGGCCGTCGTCGCACCCGCGAGGAGTCCGTCGACCCAGACGCTTTCGAGCGCGAGCCGACACAGGCCGACGAACGGCTCCTTCGATCGATCGTCGAGGAGTACGTCCCGACCGCTGCTGGGCCGACAATGCGCCTGTCGACCTCCCTCTCCGCGACGACGGCCGACGACCGGTTCGTCCTCGATACCCTCCCGGACCGCCCCGAGGTGGTCGTCGGCACCGGCTGTTCCGACTCCGCGTTCGCGTTCGCACCTGCGATCGGTGAGGTACTCGCAGACCTCGCACTCGAGGGGACGACCGAGTACGACGTCGACCCGTTCTCGCTTGATCGCTTCTGATTCTCGGTCGTCGCCCCGGCAAGCGACTCGAGATCCCACTCGCGTTCCACGTCGTCCACGCCCCTCGCACTGGTCGTCGAGTGAAGCCGACGCCGGCCTCGTATTTGTCCACACCAAACGTTTTTAATGAAAGTAGTCGTACGCGTTAGTCGAAATGGGGGGAACGAACGTTCAACCGTCCGGGGGGAACGAGACGTCGGTGGTGAATGCGGACGGCGAGAGCGACGGGACAACGCGGAACGCGTTGAGTGAGGACGAACTGTTTACCGTCCTGTCGAACCGTCGTCGTCGATACGTATTACAGGAACTCATCCGCGAGGGAGACCGGATCGACATCGGCACGCTGTCACAGCAGATCGCCGCCTACGAGGACGGCCTCGAACTCCACGAGGTCTCGAGCAGCGATCGCAAACGCGTCTACACGGCCCTTCACCAGTCTCATCTACCGAAGCTCGACGAGACGGGACTCGTGGAGTTCGATCGGGACCGCGGCACGGTCGAACCGACGGCGACGCTCGAGGACGTCGAGATCTACATGGACCTCGTGCACGGACGCGGGATCCCCTGGAGCGACTACTACCTCGGCGTGACGGCGCTGATCGCCCTCTCGTTCGTCCTCGCGGTGACGGGTCCCGGACCGTTCGCAGCCCTCTCGCTCGAGGCCTGGGGCGTCTTCGCCATCGTCACGTTCGGCACCTTCGCGCTCGTACACCGCTACTACGCCCGTCGGAACCGACTCGGAATCGAGGACGACTCGCCAGCCGTCGAACTCGAGTACGACGGTCTCGGCGGTGATCGCTGACGTCCCTCTCGAATAGCCACCGCCGATCGTTCCACCGTTTCACCTGACTGCCCGGCCTCGATCTGCCCACCAGCGAGACGCTCCCTCCTGAGTACTCGAGTCCTGATCAGGGGGCCGTCAGGATCTCCTCGGCGAACGTCTCCAGCGCCCGCTCCTCGTCGTCGTTTGCCAGCCCCACGATGACGTGATCGAGGCCGTACTCGTCGAGTCGCCGAAAGTACTCCCGGAACCACTCGACGCCGGCCCGAAAGCCCAGATGCAGGGGTTCGGGATCGGCTTCGGGATCGTCCGTGAACTCCACACGGACCGCGATGGTAAACGGCTTCCCGCCCGCGTCGGCCCGCCAGTTCGTGAGATAGTCCTCGAGGGTCCGCTCGGGCAGGTGATAGAAGAGCCAGCCGTCGCCGTGGTCGGCGATCCACTCGCGGCGCTGGCGGGCGTGACCGGTCGGCAAGAGCGGCACCGTCTCCGCGGTCGGTTTGGGGACGACGTCGATATCTCCCTCGAGGCGACCCCACTCGCCCTCGAGTTCGGGAAACTCCTCGCGCCAGGCGGTCCGGATCGCGTGGACCGCCTCGCGGAACAGTCGGCCGCGGTCCGCCGGATCGACGTCGAAGGCGGGGTACTCGGGGTCGCGGTCACCGGAGGCGACGCCCATGACGAGGCGGCCGTCCGAGAGGCGATCGACGGTCGCGGCCGCTTTGGCAACGTGGAGCGGATGGCGGAGCGTCAGGACGACGCTCGAGGTTCCCAACGCGATCGCGTCGGTGTGAGCCGCGACGTGGGAGAGCCACGGCCAGGTGTCGAACGTCTGGCCCGCGTCCCCGAACGTCGGCCAGTAGGTGGGGACGTCACGCGCCCAGAGCCCGTCGAAACCGAGGGTCTCGGCGCGGCGAGCCAGTTCGAGTTCCCGCTCTACGTCGGGCCGCGAGCGCCGTGTGCTCGTCAACGGGAAGCCGAGACCGAACGTCAACCCGTCGGGTTCGAACAGGCGTCGAAACCCCTCGTTCTCGTGGCCGCGGTCACCGGTCGACATTCGTTCGCGCTTTTGCCTCCTCCCGGATGACGGTGATGGTCCGAATCGTGACGCTACTCGAGCGGCTGATCGGTCGGGAACGCGAAGAAAACCGAATCGTCAGTAGTCGACCGGGTCGGCTGTGACGACGTCGATCAGTCGTCGGCGGGCGCGGCACCGGAGCCGCTCTCTTCGGCCTGTTCCTTGGTCCAGGAGAGTTTGCCGCCGGCCGCGAGGATGTCGCGCTCGCGTTCGGAGGCGTCCAGCGTGGCGGTGTACTCTTCGTCGCCGTTGACGCGGATGGTGAACTCTTCCTGACCGCTCGTGACGGCCTCGTAGACGTCGTCGACGATCTCGATCTCGTCGCCCTGATCGATGTCCTCGTAGGTCTCCTCGTCGATCGTCAGGGGGACGATGCCGAAGTTGAAGAGGTTCGCGCGGTGGATCCGGGCGAAGCTCTGGGCGAGGACGGCCTCGATGCCGAGGTACATCGGGCACATCGCGGCGTGTTCGCGCGAGGAGCCCTGGCCGTAGTTCTCGCCGGCCACGAGGACGCCGCCGTCGGCTTCCTTGGCGCGCTCGGCGAACGTGTCGTCGACGCGGGAGAGGGTGAACTCCGAGAGTTTCTCGATGTTCGACCGGTACATCAGGATGTCCTGGGTCGCAGGGATGATGTGGTCGGTCGTGATGTTATCCTCCATCTTCAGGAGGGCTTCACCCTCGATGTCGGCGTCGAGCTGATCCTTCAGCGGCACGTCGCCGATGTTTGGCCCCTTGACGAGTTCGTCGTCGGGGGCTTCGTCGGGCGTGATGAGGTCCGCCTTCGAGCCGTCGTACTCGTCGGGGAGTTCGATGCCCGGTGCCTCGAGGTCGCCGAGTTCGTCGGCGAGGTCGCGCGGGTCGACGATTTCGCCCTTGATCGCCGCGGCGGCGGCGACCTCCGGCGAGCAGAGGAAGACGTTGTCGTCTTCGATGCCGGAGCGGCCCTCGAAGTTGCGGTTGAAGGTCCGCAGCGAGACCGAGTCCGAGGACGGCACGTGACCGATGCCGATACAGGCACCGCAGGTGGCCTCGGAGAAGTTGACGCCGGCGGCCATCATCTCCGCGACCCAGCCCTCGCGGGCGAGCATCTCGGAGGCCTGCTTGCTACCAGGCGCGACGATCATTTCCGTGGTGGGGTTGACCTGGCGTCCCTCGAGCATCTTGGCGGCGGGGAGGATGTCCTCGTAGCCGCCATTGGTACAGGAACCGACGATGACCTGGTCGACGTCCTGGCCCGCGACCTCGCGGACGGGGACGACGTTGTCGGGCATCGAGGGCTGGGCGATCAGCGGCTCCAGCTCCGAGAGGTCGACGACGATCTCGTCGTCGTACTCGGCGTCGTCGTCGGGCTGGAGTTCGACGTACTCGTCGCCGCGGTCGAGCCGTTCGAGGTAGTCTTTGGTCTGCTCGTCCGTCGGGAAGATCGACGAGGTCGCGCCGAGTTCGGTGCCCATGTTGGTGATGGTCATCCGCTCGGGCGCGGTCAGCGACTCGACGCCGGGACCGGTGTACTCGAGGATCTTGCCGACGCCGCCCTTGACGCTCAGGCGTCGCAGGAGTTCGAGGATGACGTCCTTCGCCGTGGCCCACTCGGGGAGTTCGCCCTCGAGGCGGACGTTGACGACTTCGGGCATCTCGATGTAGTAGGGTGCGCCGCCCATGGCGACGGTGACGTCGATACCACCCGCGCCGATGGCCAGCTGACCGAGCCCGCCGGGAGTCGGGGTGTGGCTGTCCGACCCGAGCAGCGTCTTGCCGGGGGCGGCGAAGTTCTCGCGGTGGACGTTGTGACAGATGCCGTTGCCGGGACGGGAGAAGTACGCGCCGTATTTGCCGGCTGCAGAACGGAGGAAGCGGTGGTCGTCGGTGTTCTTGAAGTCGAACTGGTAGGTCTGGTGGTCACAGTACTGGGCGGCGATCTCGGTCTGGACCTCGTCCAGTCCCATCGCCTCGAACTGGAGCCAGACCATCGTCCCAGTCGTGTCCTGGGTCAGTACCTGGTCGATCTCGATCCCGATTTCCTCGCCGGTCTCGAGGTCGCCCTCGACGAGGTGATCGTCGAGAATCTTCTCGGTGAGAGTTTGTCCCATAGCACGCGCAACTCGGCTTCCCGGCGTGATAAATCCAGCGTGTTCCCATGTGGATTGGTAGTTCCACTTTCGGACACTGTAGCATTGAACGGGCAACTCTTGCCGGACAATTGAACGATCGTACACTCCGTGTCGTGGGATGATGTCGACCAGTTGGTCGGATCCCGTTCGATGCCGTCTCCGAGACGTGTCGGATGATCGAGTAATACCCCCAAGCGATACCCTTTTTTCGATCCTCTCTCCAGAGGTTGGTATGTTCCGTTCCGGTGCGTTCGTCGCCGAGCACGTCTCGCCGACGACCGACGAGCAGGTCCAGCCCAACGGCGTCGACCTCACGCTGGACGTCGTCTTCGAGCAACTCGAGCCCGGCCGGATCGGTCGCGACGGGAAGACGATCGGCGAACGAGTCGCCCGACCGCTGGAGGAACTCGAGCAGAAAGACCCCGATACGTACTACCTGCCCGAGGGGGCCTACGTCGCCCGGTACGGCGAGCGCATCCGCATCCCGGAGGGCCACGTCGGCTTCGTCTATCCGCGTTCGTCGCTGATGCGCAACTCCTGCATGCTCAACACGGCCGTCTGGGACGCCGGCTACGAGGGCCGCGGCGAGGGACTCCTGCAGGTCCACCACGACGTCGAAATCGAACGGGGGGCCCGCATCGCGCAACTCGTCTTCGCCGAAGCCAACCACGAGGACGTTTACGAGGGCAGCTACCAGGGCGAGAACCTCGAGTGAGCAGCACTGAACGTGCGGCGACGGCTAGGGACCGGAGCCGCTTCAGGCGAACTTTTAGGCACCTGTCCCGAGGACGTACCATGATCGGTGAGTCGAACCGATGATGGCGACCACCCACGTCTTCGCGGGCCTCGCCGTGGTCGCCCCCGTCGCGTACGCCGTCCCGGAACTGGCGTCGCCGCTTGTTGCCGGAGCGATCCTCGGCGGGCTCGCCCCCGATTTCGACCTCGTCCTCGAGCACCGTCGGAGTTTCCACTTTCCCGTGGCTGGAGCCGTGGTTGCGGGGGCCGGGGTTGCCCTCGGCGTCGCCGTCCCCTCACAGCTCACGGTCGGTGTCGCCGCGTTCGCCGTCGCAGCCTGGCTCCACGCCGTGAGCGACGCCATCGGTGGCGGCCCGGAGATGGATCCCTGGAACGACCGCAGCGAGCGGGCCGTCTACGACCACGTCCGTGGTCGGTGGGTCCGTCCCCGTCGGTGGATCAGGTACGACGGCGCGCCCGAAGACGCAGCCCTCGCCGTCGTCCTCGCGGTGCCGACGCTGCTGGTCTTCGACGGTTGGATCCGGGCTATCGTGCTCGTCGGACTCGCGGTCTCGCTCGGGTATGCCTCCCTCCGTCGGCGGCTGGTCGCCTGGCTCCCCGACTGGCTCGAGTGAGCTGATCCCGCTCGAATACCCGGCTGGCTTGCGATTGCCGGGCCGAGTCGGAACGCTGATATCATCGGCATCCGGACGTTCGGTATGGTCGAGGAATTCGTCGTCCGGACGACCCACCTGCTATTCGCCGCAATCTGGGCTGGCAGCGTCTTCTACGTTGCGTTCGTCGTTCTCCCGCTGGCTCGAGACGGCGAGTTCAACACGACGAAACCGCTCGAAGCGATCTCCGGGAAACTGACGACCATTTCCCGCGTCAGCGCTCTCGTCTTGTTGCTCACCGGCGCTCGCCTGGCGCAGACGGGCTACACCGTCGACAGCCTACTCGGATCGGCGAACGGCCACCTCGTCCTCACGATGGTCGCGCTGTGGCTGCTCCTCGCCGCGCTCGTCGAGATCGGCGCGAAACGACTCGAGTCGGGACTCAACGGCAAGAAACTCCGGGAACCGGCGGCGAACGTCCTCGGACTGTACCGGGTTGCAGCCGTCGTCGGTATCGCGTTGCTCGTCGTCGGCGGGGCGATCACGACCGGGCTCGCGGCGAGCCTGTGAACGGTCTCGTCACTGATCCCACAAATTCGCGTTTTGCGGCGGTGACTCGTTCGGAATCGAACGTTCTTGCGAAAGATACTTAGTCGGTTACTGTAACGTACTCCACTATGCTCAGGCGGAACGACCTGGCGGTGTCGCTGTTCGTGGTCGGGGCGGCTGCAGCCGCCGGCTACGTCCTTCGGTCACGCCGCGGGAGCGAGGGAACCGGACGCTCGAAGGCCGACCTCGGTGCACGCATCGTCGGCCGGGACGAGGTGCCAATCGACGCGACGGTCGTCGACGCCTCCTCGAGCCGACTCGCCGAGATTCCGGGTGCTCGCCGGGCGATCAAGCGAGCCGTCCGGAACGACGCCCGTGAGGAGTGGGAACACGTGACCCTCGATCGCGACGGTGCCTGGTCGGTCGTCGACGCGATCCGCGACTCGCTACCGTACTACGACGGCGAGGACGACGAGTACAACGGCGTCTTCGTCAGGTGTAACGATCGGATCGTCGTTCTCGACGCGATCGGCTGGGCGCGACTCGAGGACCCGCTGTACTGATCGCGATCACGGCGACCACCACCTAGGAGTGCCCACCGACCCGTCGATAGCTACTGATTCTGCACCCGATACGAACGTCTCGTGGTCGCATCTCTACGATAACTCCAGGTTGTGAAGTTACCGTTCCGCATCTGGCCAACCACGTGCGGTGGCGCGCGCTGTCGAGCGGCCGACCGAATGGGAGGCCGCTCGACCGAAACCGTGCGAGGGATGAGCGACCAACGGGAGCGAATCGGCTGGGGAGGGCGTGGCTGCTCCTCGTGTCCACGATAGCAGAACGCATCGTTTCACCGGAAGTCCCAACGAATGCCCCGATCAATACGCGGTTGTCTCGATCGCGATCCATCGGAGAACGGAGCCAGCGCGGAATCACAACCACTACCTCCCGGGCCCGCCGAGGGACGGCTATGCAACTGGGCGTAATCGGACTGGGACGCATGGGACAGATCGTCGTCGACCGCACCCTCGAGGCGGGCCACGACGTCGTCGCCTTCGACCTCGAGCCGGAGGCGGTCGCGACGGCGGCCGACGCGGGGGCCGAACCCGCGGACTCGATCGAGGATCTGACCGACCGCCTCGGCGAGGACAAGCGCATCTGGCTGATGGTCCCCGCCGGCGACGCGGTCGACGCCACCCTGGAGGAACTCGAGCCACACCTCGATGCCGACGACGTCGTCGTCGACGGGGGCAACTCCTACTTCGAGGATTCCGTGCGCCGCGCCGAGTCCTGTCCGGCGGCCTACCTCGACTGCGGCACTTCCGGCGGCCCCGCCGGCGCGGAACTGGGCTTCTCCCTGATGGTCGGCGGCCCGGAGTGGGCCTACGCGGAACTCGAGCCGGTGTTCGACGCCGTCGCGACCGGACCCGACGGCCACGAGCGCATGGGGCCGTCGGGCTCGGGCCACTACGTCAAGATGATCCACAACGGCGTCGAGTACGCGCTGATGCAGGCCTACGGCGAGGGGTTCGAACTGCTTCACGAGGGGCGGTACGACCTCGACCTCGAGGCGGTCGCCTCCGTCTGGAACAACGGCGCGGTCATCCGTTCCTGGCTGCTCGAACTCTGCGAGGAGGCGTTCCGCGAGGAGGGCACCGACCTCGGCACCGTCGCGGACCGAGTCGAGGGCGGCTCGACCGGCACCTGGACCGTCCAGGAAGCCCTCGAGCAGGAGGTACCGCTGCCGTTGATCTACACCGCACTGGCCGAGCGGTTCGGCTCACGGGCCGACGACGGCCGGTTCTCGCGACGGCTCGCCAATCGCCTGCGGTACGGGTTCGGTCGCCACGAGGTCCCTCGACGGGAGTGAGCGAACCGAGTCGCGGGACGCCTATGCCGCCGGGGTTCTCCCTTCGGTCGTTTTTCGGTAAGCAAACATATTCGGCACAACTGGGATACGTTTCCGTTCGGAACTCGAGCTTGGTTTAGGTAGGCCTAAAGCATGTGTCGCTACGTTCACCGCGTTCGACGGCCGAGCGGCGGATCGATCCTGACATGCTCGAACGGAGGCGTTACCGGTCCGAAGCGAGCCACAAAACGGCGATCGAAACGGGTGTGGTCCGGATGACCGACGTGACCGAACAGCCGGCCCACTGGCTGCTCGCGGAGATGGGAAAACGGGTGTTGCGTCCCGGTGGGAAGGAACTCACCCTCGAACTACTCGACGCGCTCGACGCCGGGCCGGCGGACGACGTCGTCGAGTTCGCCCCCGGAGTCGGGTTCACTGCGGAGCGAGTGCTCGAGCGAACCCCGCAGTCGTACACCGCGATCGAGTTAGATCGGGACGCTGCCGCCGATCTCGAGCGTCGATTCGACGGTCCTAATCGGGAGATCGTCGTCGGAAACGCGGCGAACACGGAACTGGACGACGGCGTTGCGGACGTCGTCTACGGGGAGGCGATGTTGACGATGCATCCCGACGACGGAAAGGCGTCGATCGTCGAGGAGGCCCATCGGCTGCTGCGGTCGGGCGGCCGGTACGGGGTCCACGAACTCGCCCTGGAACCGAACGATCTCGACGACGAAACGAAAGCGACGATTCGGCGGGACCTCGCGGCGGCGACGAAGGTAAACGCTCGGCCGCAGACGAGTTCCGAGTGGATCTCGTTGCTCGAGGACGCCGGTTTCGACGTCGTGTGGAAGGCGACGGCACCGATGCATCTCCTGCGTCCACGGCGCGTACTCGACGACGAGGGGTTGGTCGGAGCGGTTCGGTTCGGGGTGAACGTCCTGACCCACCCCGGCGCGCGGCGACGGGTTCGGGACCTCCGTCGCGCGTTCACCGCTCACGAACGGCACATGAACGCGATCGCACTGATCGCCGAGAAACCCTGATTCGGTTCGAGGACGATCGCCGGTAACACGGCACCGGGTCGCTGTCCCCTCCTCGTCCGGACCGCTGGCTGCCAGCTCCAGGGTCAGGGACGCGGTGCTGCCTTCTGCAACGCCGTCTCGGCGATGTTTCCGCCGTAGTCGGCGCTCCGAGAGAGCGAGTCGACGATCAGCCCGAGCGACTGGGCCTGGACTGGCTCGAGGTCCCGCAGCATGTCGTCGATGTGGCGCGTGTGCTCGTCGATCTCGAGGACGGCCTCCCGGGCGGCGTGGCCCAGTCGGTTCGCCTCGTCGGCGTCCGCGGCGTACAGCGCGTCCATGGCCTTCTCGAGCACGTCCGAGGCGTCCTCGCGCAGCGCTGCGAGCGCGTCGGCGACGTCGCCGGGAATCTCGTCGAGTTTCAGTGCGAGGTTACTGATCTTGGCGGCGTGGTCGGCGACCCGCTCGAGTTGGCGGGCGCTCGAGTGATAGTCGAAACAGTCCTCGCGCGGGACGCCGAGTTCCTCCGCGGCGCGGGGCGAGCGCAGCGTCGCGCGGAAGATCCGCGAGACGACCAGCCAGAGGCGGTCGACGTCGTCGTCGCGTTCGATGACGTCGTAGGCGATGTCGTCGTCGTTCTCGATCAGCGCGGTGACGGCGTCGGCGAGCATCGAGGTAGCGATCAGCCGCATCCGGGAGACGGCGTTGACGATCGACAGCTCCGAGGAGTCCAGCAGATCCTGAATGACGACGCTGTCGTTCGTCTCCTCCAGGATTTCGACGCCGACGAGGCTCTGGGTCGCGTCGCGGATCGCCCGTCGCTGGTCCGTCGTGATCCGGGCGGCCTCGAGGCGGATGATGTCGAAGCCGCTGACGTACATCGTCATCACCGCGCGGGTGAGTCGCTCGCCCTCGAGGTCCGAGACGTCGAGGGTCCCTTCCTGGCGTTCGGACTCGCTTCGAGGCGTCAACAGCAACGCGTCGTCCTCGGGGTAGAGTTCGACGGTCGACCCCGAACTCACGTCGTTGTCGGTCGCCCACTCCTTCGGGAGCGAGACCGTATACGTCGACCCACCCGTCACCTGGACCTTGCGCGTCTCCATACGCCGGGGTTGGGAGGCCGAACGTAAATTCGCTCCCATCTATAGACTCGCCCGGACCCAGACGACGCTCGCCAGGCGATGGGGCCGAACGCGGGACTGTCAGCCGTCCGCGTCGTCCCGCCATATCGATTGGTCTGCCGGTACGTACCCGCTTCCGTTCGGCGACGGTTGCGGAACCGGTCTGGCTCGAGCGACGGTGATTCTCGTCCAGGTGTGCTACGTAGGGATACGTATCTCTCGGTGGGAAGACGTAGCTGTCATAGTGGGATCTTTGTCCGGGACGCTCGATCGGGCATCCGATGGCAGATATCCGTCGATCGACTTCGGACACCGTCTCCGGACAGCCTGTGAGCGACCCGGAACAAGTAACCGTCGCCGGAGCGTGGCCTACGTGTCTCCAATGACCGCGAACGGCAGCGGCTCACGATCCGTGTCGACGTCCGAGTCCGGTCGAGCCGAGTCGAGCACCGAGGTACGGCGCGAACCGGCGCTGGACGGTCCCGACGCGTCGGAGCCGATCATCGAGTCCCGCGATCTGGACGTCTACTACGGCGACGATCAGGCGCTGCGCGGTATCTCGATGGCCATTCCCGAACAGCAGGTGACGGCGCTGATCGGCCCCTCTGGCTGCGGAAAGTCGACGTTCCTGCGGTCGATCAATCGGATGAACGACCTCATCGACGTTGCCCGGGTCGAAGGTGAGCTCTTCTTCCGCGGGAAGAACGTCTACGACGAGAACGTCGACCCCGTTGCCCTCCGACGGAAGATCGGCATGGTCTTCCAGAAGCCCAATCCCTTCCCCAAATCCATCTACGACAACGTCGCCTACGGCCTGCGCGTCCAGGGGAAAGACGACGGCGACCTCGACGAACAGGTCCACACCGCCCTCGAGCGGGCGGCACTCCTGGACGAAGTCGAGGACCAACTCGACTCGAGCGGCCTGGACCTCTCGGGTGGCCAGCAACAGCGCCTCTGTATCGCTCGAGCGATCGCGACCGACCCCGAAGTGATCCTCATGGACGAGCCAGCGTCGGCGCTGGATCCCGTCGCGACCTCGAAGATCGAGGACCTGGTCGAGGAACTGGCCGAGGAGTATACGGTCGTCATCGTCACCCACAACATGCAGCAGGCCGCCCGCATCTCCGACAAGACCGCCGTCTTCCTTACCGGGGGCGAACTCGTCGAGTTCGACGACACGGACAAGATCTTCGAGAACCCCGAACACGACCGCGTCGAGGACTACATCACCGGCAAGTTCGGCTAGGCCGCTTCGTCTTCGATCGACTCCGATCCGTCGGCTACTCTCGAGCCGACGAGTGCCCACGAGTGGAACGAGCGGCAGGGACGTGTCGACGGGCGAACCCGTGCTCGTATCCATGCCAACGTTTCTCTATATATTCATCATAGCATGGTACTTATCCGGCAGTCGGCGATCCACTAGTGATGTCGAGAGACGCCAGCGGAGAACCGTCGTCCGGAGTCGGACGGCGGCACTTTTTGGCCGCGGCCGCCGTCTCAGCCGGGATCGGCGTTTCCGGCTGTATCGGCGCTGCGGACCGGGCACGAGAAGTGAACGTCGCCGGTAGTTCGACGGTGTTCCCCATCACCGAGGTGGTCGCGTCGGCCTTCTCGGAGGAGCATCGGGCCACCGTCTCGATCAGCCAGACTGGGACCGGCGGCGGCTTCTCGAACTTCTTCTGTCCGGGAATGACCGATATCAACAACGCGAGTCGGGAGATCGCCGACGTCGAGCGCGAACAGTGCGGCGAGAACGGGATCGACCCGATCGAGTTCACCGTCGCAACCGACGCGCTGACGGTCGTCGTCAGCCCGGAGGCGTCCTGGATCGACTGTCTCACCGTCGAAGAACTCCGGGAACTCTGGCGTGAGGGGGGCGCTGACACCTGGAGCGACGTGCGCGACGACTGGCCGGACGAGGAGATCGAGTTCTTCGGTGCCGACACGACCTCCGGTACCTTCGACTACTTCGCCGATACGATCCTCGACGAATCGGACTCCCACCGGACCGATTACCACGCCACAGAGCGCGACCGGACGATCGTGCAGGGCATCCAGGGCAACCGGTACGCGATCGGCTACTTCGGCTTCGCCTACTACGACGAGAATCCCGAGCAGGTCAAGGCCGTCGCGATCGACGACGGCGACGGCTGCGTCGAACCCTCCCTCGAGACGGCACGGGAAGGCGAGTACACGCCGCTGTCACGGCCGCTGTACATCTACGTCGCCAGGGAGGCGCTCCGTCGGGAGGACGTGCGGGAGTTCGTTCGCTTCTACCTCGAGCGGAGTTCGACCGACCTCGTCAACGAAGTCGGCTACGTCCCGGTCTCGGACGCCCAGCGCGAGGAGAGCCTCGAGCGGTTCGAGGAGGCCGTCGCGGAGGTGACCGACGCATGAGCACCGGCGCACCGGACCTCACGAACGACGGCGCTCGAACCGTCCGCGGCGTCGCGTTCAAGACGTTTTTCGCGATCTGTGCGTTCCTCTCGATTCTCACGACGCTCGCCATCGTCGCGACGCTGCTGTACGACGCCGTCGACTTCTTCGCGGCCGTCTCGCCGCTGGAATTCTTCACCGGCACCGAGTGGACGCCCGCGAACCACGTCTACGGCGTCTGGCCGCTGATCTCCGGCACGCTCGTCATCACCTTCGGCTCGGCGGCCATCGCCCTGCCGATCGGCCTGCTGACCGCCATCTACCTCTCCGAGTACGCCTCCGAGCGCCGACGAGCCGTCCTCAAACCCGCGCTCGAGGTGCTGGCCGGCGTCCCGACGGTCGTCTACGGCTACTTCGCGCTGGTCTACGTGACGCCGGCGCTCGACCGGATCTTCCCGATCGGCACGTTCAACGCGCTGTCGGCCTCGATCATGGTCGGGATCATGATCATCCCGATGGTCTCCTCGATCAGCGAGGACGCGATGAGTTCCGTCCCCGACTCGCTCCGGCAGGCCTCCTACGGCCTCGGCGCGACGAAGTTCACCGTCTCCACCTCCGTGGTGGTGCCGGCGGCGCTGTCGGGGATCCTCTCGTCGTACATCCTCGCGCTCTCGCGGGCCATCGGCGAGACGATGATCGTCGCCATCGCCGCGGGGATGACCCCGCGCATGATGGATCTGACCGATCCCGGCGGGATGTTCCTCGAGTCGGTCCAGACGATGACCGCGGCGATGGTCCAGATCGGGGCCAGCGACGTCGTCGGCCAGTCGACCGAGTACAAGAGCCTCTTCGCGGTCGGACTGACGCTGTTCGTCATCACGTTCGCGATGAACCTCTTCAGCGAGTGGGTCTCCTCGCGCTACCGGGAGGTGTACCGCTGATGGCCTCGGAACAATCGGAGCTGACGGAGCCGGCCGAACCGGAGTTCGGCCGAGTGAGTCGGGCCAAGGACGTCGCCTTCCGCTGGCTCACGCTCGCGGCGGCACTGGTCGGCATCGTGGCGCTCGCCGCGCTGCTGGCGAACGTCGCCGTCGACGCCGTCGGCTGGCTGACCTGGGACTTCCTCACCGGGATGCCCAGTTTCAGCAACCCCTACGACGCCGGCTTCTTCCCGGCGATCGTCGGCTCGATCGCGCTGATGCTGTTGATCGCGCTGATCACCTTCCCGCTGGGCGTCGGCGCGGCGATCTACCTCGAGGAGTACGCGAGCGACGGCCCGCTGACCCGGTTCATCCAGCTGAACATCGCGAACCTCGCGGGCGTCCCCTCGGTCGTCTACGGACTGCTCGGGCTGGGGCTGTTCGTGAGCCTGCTGGATCTGGGCTTCGGGACGCTGCTGGTGGCCGGGTTCACCGTCTCCTTGCTCATCCTGCCGATCGTCATCATCTCGGCCCAGGAGGCGATCCGCTCCGTCCCTGACTCCCAGCGCCAGGCCAGCTACGGGATGGGCGCGACGAAGTGGCAGACGATCCGCAACGTCGTCCTCCCGCGGGCGATGCCCGGCATCCTCACCGGGACGATCCTCGCGCTCGGGCGAGCGATCGGCGAGACCGCGCCGCTGATCATGATCGGTGCGCCGACGGCCGTCTTCGGCGTCCCCGATAGCCTGTTCAGCAAGATCAGCGCGATGCCCATGCAGATCTACACGTGGGCGGACCTCCCCGAGACGGAGTTCCAGTACGGCGTCGTCGCGGCCGGCGTCGTGACGCTGCTCGTGATCTTGCTGTCGATCAACTCGATCGCGATCGTTATCCGCAACCGCTACCAGACCAAACGCGACTGACCCATGACCCAGCAACCGACCCCAACGACCACGACGAACCGCACCGACGACGAACAGCCCACCCGCGACCGGTCGATGGACGCCGAGTCGGCGGCCGTCAGTTCGGTCGCCGATCCGGTGATCGAAGCCCGCGACCTGGATGTCTACTACGGCGACGATCAGGCGCTCCGGAGCATCTCCATGGGGATCCCCGAACAGGGGGTAACGGCGCTGATCGGTCCCTCCGGCTGTGGGAAGTCGACGTTCCTGCGCTCGATCAACCGGATGAACGACCTGATCGACGTCGCCCGGGTCAAGGGCGACCTCTACTTCCGCGGGAAGAACGTCTACGACGAGGACGTCGACCCCGTTGCCCTTCGGCGGAAGATCGGCATGGTCTTCCAGAAGCCGAACCCGTTCCCGAAGTCGATCTACGACAACGTCGCGTACGGTCTCCGCGTCCAGGGGAAAGACGACGGCGACCTCGACGAGAAAGTCCACACCGCCCTCGAGCGTGCGGCACTGCTCGACGAGGTCGAAGGCCAGCTGGACACCAGCGGGCTGGACCTCTCGGGCGGCCAGCAACAGCGCCTCTGTATCGCCCGGGCGATCGCGCCGGATCCGGAGGTCATCTTGATGGACGAACCAGCCTCCGCGCTGGATCCCGTCGCAACCTCGAAGATCGAGGATCTGGTCGAGGAACTGGCCGAGGAGTACACGGTCGTGATCGTCACCCACAACATGCAGCAGGCCGCCCGCATCTCCGACAAGACCGCCGTCTTCCTCACGGGCGGTCGGCTCGTCGAGTTCGACGACACGGACAAGATCTTCGAGAACCCCGAACACGACCGCGTCGAGGACTACATCACCGGTAAGTTCGGATAGCCCGACCCGCCGACGCCGGCCCGTCCGCCGGCTCGAGACTCGTTCTCCCTCTCGATAGCCGGGTTCTCACTGGTGAACCGCCTCGGGCTTGACCCCGAGGCACTCGGCCTGCCCCGCCTGTAGAACCGGCGACAAGCCGTGCGTCACTGCTACCGATAACTCGAGACCATTCGAATCGGAAATATTAACTCGCTCGGGTTAGACGAGTGATATGAACGATGAACCGTCGGACGGTTCTCGGTGCGGGCTCGGCGATCGTCGCCTCGAGCGTCGCCGCCGGGTTCGTCGCGCGTCGCGGGACGGAGTCGCTGTCCGACGCGCGCCTCCGGACGAAACGGATCGACGTCGAGTGGCACCCCGACGAAGACGGGCGGACGGTTCGCACCGCCGTGGCGAACGTCTACAGGGACGACGGGGACCTCGCCGGCGTCGTCGTGACCGACCTCGAGGGGGTCGTCCGCTCGGCGCGGACGGTTCGCGTCGACGACCCCGTCGCGGACCGACTCGAGGACGCGTTCGAGACGGTCGCGTACGAGATCACACTCGAGGAACGCGACGGCAAAGCGAGCGCCTTCGGAAGCGTCTCGCGGGAGCAGTTCGACGACGTCCAGTTCGACGACCTCGTCGACGCCCGCGTCGCCGGAACCGACCTCGAGGTGCGCGAGATCCACGGCGGTGCCGGGGAGCCGCCAGCCCACGAGGCCGTCACGCGGACCCCGTTCCCCGCTCCCGAGGGGGAGGCTCCCCTGTAACCGCCGAGACGGTGCGTTTTAACGCGGCCGCCCCGAATCGCCGCCAATGAGAGATCCAGACGCGCTGCTCGCTCGAGCGGGCGTCCGCGGCGACCCCGATCGCGACCAGCACTTCCTCGTCGACGATCGCGTCCTCGATCGACTGCCGACCTATCTAGAGGACGCGGATACCGGCCACCTGCTCGAGATCGGCGGCGGGACCGGTGCGCTGACCGATCGGTTGCTCGCGGTCGGCGACCGGGTGACCGTCGTCGAGCGCGATCCGCAACTGGCCGCGTTCCTCCGCGAGGAGTTCCGCGAGGAGATCGAGGCCGATCGCCTGTCCGTGATCGAGGGCGACGCGCTCGAGGTGGGGTTCCCCGCGTTCACGGCGTCGGTCTCGAACCTCCCCTACGGCGTCTCGAGCGAGATCGCGTTCCGACTGTTTCCCGAGAAACGCCCGCTCGTGCTGATGTTCCAGCGGGAGTTCGCCGAGCGGATGGTCGCCGAGCCCGGGACCTCCGAGTACGGCCGGCTGTCGGTCTCGAGCCAGCACTACGCCGACGTCTCGCTCGTCGAGACGGTGCCGAAGGAGGCGTTCTCGCCGCCGCCCGCTGTGGAAAGCGCGGTGATCCGGGCCGTCCCGCGGGAGCCGGCGTATTCGGTCGACGACGAGGCGTTTTTCCTGCGGTTCGTGAAGGCGCTGTTCACCCAGCGTCGGAAGACCGTCCGGAACGCGATCCGGAACACGGCCCACATCTCGGGGCTCGAGGAGCCAGACGCGGTCGTCGACGCGGCCGAGGAGGATTTGCTCGGGAAACGGCCGGATTCGGTGACTCCGGCGGAGTTCGCGTCGCTCGCGCAACTCGCGATGCGGGTCGGCCGTCCCGAGACCGACGGCTGAACTCCTGCTGATTGACCGTCGGGTGGGGCTCGACCGACGAATACTCAAAGCTGCGCGGACGATCCGTCTCGAGAGGATCGCGCATGACGGAGACGGGGGTTGGACTCGACTGGCTGGCGGGGGTCGTCGAGTCGACGGAACTGCGGCTCATGATCTCCGGCCTGGCCATCGGCCTGCTGGTGGCCGCTTCGCTCACGTATCGACGGCTGCAGGCCTGGATCAGCGAGCACACCCGGCCGGTGTACGGCGACCTCACCGCGGCGACGCTGCTCGTGGTGACTTGCGTCGGGACCCTCGCGGTCGTCCTCGGCGTCTGGAGCCAGACGGGGACGATCTGGAGCGTCTTCGCGGATCACGAACTCAACGGCCAGTTTCTCCCGAACGCCGTCGCCTCGGTCGTTCTCGTGATCGGGGCGCTCATCGTCACGCGGGTCATCAAACGCGTGATCGACGAGGTGCTCGGGTCGGCCTCGGCCGTGACGGCCCACCAGCGCGAGATCACCCACCGGATCGCGCAGGTGATCGTCTGGTCGATGGCGCTCGTGGTCGTCCTCGGCTTCTGGATCGACGACCTGGGCGGCCTGCTCGTCGGGGCCGGCTTCCTCGGGATCGTCGTCGGTATGGCCGCCCGACAGACGCTGGGGACCGTCCTCGCCGGCTTCGTCATGATGTTCGCCCGCCCGTTCGAGATCGGCGACTGGATCGTCGTCGAGGACAAGCAGGGGATCGTCACGGACATCTCGATCGTCAACACGCGCATCCGGTCGTTCGACGGCGAGTACATCATGATCCCCAACGACGTCGTCGCCTCGAGCACGGTGACGAACCGGTCGCGGCGCGGCCGCCTGCGCGTCGAAATCGACGTCGGCGTCGACTACGAGACCGACCTCGAGCACGCCTCGGCGCTGGCCGAATCGGCCGTCTCGGAACTCGAGCACGCCGAGCCCGCCCCCTCGCCCCAGGTCGTCACCAAGGAGTTCGGCGACTCGGCGGTCGTGCTGGGCGTGCGCTTCTGGATCGACGATCCGACCGCCCGACGCCGCTGGGAGGCACGCACGGCCGCGATCAACGCGATCAAACGGACCTTCGAGGCCGAGGGGATCAAGATCCCGTTCCCCCAGCGGGAACTGGCCGGCCGCGCCGAGACTGGCGGGCTTCGGGTCGCCGGATCGCCCGAACCGGACGCCTCCACGCGTAGCAGCGATGCCCGTCCGAACAGCGAGGAGGCATCGACCGACGACTCCCCGACGGGAGCGCACCGAGAACAGGAGATCAGCCACTCGACCGATAACCGATGACGCTCGAAGACCGACGCGACGTGGAAACCGACGTCTACCAGCCGGCCGAGGACTCGTACCTGCTTGCCGAGGCGGTCGTGGATCGCCTCGAGGCGGAATCGGACGACGTCCTCCTCGAGGTCGGGACGGGGTCGGGCTACGTCGCGGGACGACTGGCCGAGGAACTGCCGGCCCGCGTGATCGCCTCGGACGTGAACCCCCACGCCGTCCGGCAGGCGCGCGAGGAGGGCCTCGAGACCGTCCGCGCCGATCTGGTATCCCCCTTCGCGGACGACGTCTTCGACGCCGTGGTCTTCAACCCGCCGTACCTCCCGACCGATCCGGAGAACGAGTGGGACGACTGGATGGAACGGGCCCTCTCGGGCGGCGAGGACGGTCGGGCCGTGATCGATCCGTTCCTCGCGGCCGTCGGCCGGGTGCTGGCACCCGACGGTGCCGTCTACCTGCTGGTCAGCAGTCTCACGGGCGTCGACGACGTGGTCGAAGAGGCCGGCGAACACGGCTTCAGTGCCGTCGCCGTCGCCGACGAGTCGTTCCCGTTCGAGACGCTTTCCGTCCTCGAGTTGTTCCGATAGGTGGTCTTCGTCGGGAGAGGCTACTGTGAGTTTTCTGCGGTGGTTCGAAACACCACGAAAGCCCCTTTCATTCCCACCCGTATCGGCTGACCGGTCAAGCTACCGAAGGGTGGGAATGAAAGGGGGTGGCGCTTTCGTGGTAGTTACACTCCTTTCGATAGTGTAGGATTGCACTCCGAACACTGCCTTCCGTCGTGGCCCACAACCTGATACAGCGCGACGTCGTACGTCGGTTCTATGCGACGCACGACGCTCGTCGTTGCGGTCGTCGCGATGCTCGTTTTCGCGGGTTGCGTTGGGGGAAACGGGTTCACCGATTCGATCGATGGCGGCGATGGCGACGGGAGCGGGGACGAATCCACCGGGCTAGCCCCCGATGGCGACCTCGAGATCCACCACCTCGACGTCGGACAGGCGGATTCGACGCTGATCGTGACGCCCGCGGGCGAGTCCATCCTGATCGACACCGGCGACTGGCGAGCGGACGGTGCGGGGGTCATCGATTCCCTCGAGGAGCGGGGAATCGACCGGATCGACCACCTGGTCGCGACCCACCCCCACGCGGACCACATCGGCGGCCACGCGGCCGTCATCGAGCACTTCGAGACCGACGGCGAGGGCGTCGGTGTAGCCTACGACCCCGGCGTAGTTCACGACTCGGCGACCTTCGAGAACTACCTCGACGCGATCGAGGCCCACGACGTCGACCTCTTCGAGGTGCGCGCGGGGGACGAACTCCTGCTCGCCGACGACGCCGTCTCGGCGACGGTACTCAATCCAACCGAGGGGGAATCCGCAACGGACCTGAACGAGGCCAGCGTCGCGCTCGCGATCGAGTACGGCGACGTTCGCTACCTGACGACCGGCGACGCCGAAACCGACGTCGAATCCCGTCTCGTGGACGACCACGGCGCGGACCTTGCGGCCGACGCCGTGCAGGCCGGCCACCACGGCTCCTCGACGTCCTCGAGCAAGCCGTTCCTCGAGGCCGTCGATCCGGACCTCGCGGTGATCTCGAGCGCCCTGGACAGCCAGTACGGCCACCCCCACGAGGAGGTCCTCGAGCGCTTCGCCGACCGCGGGATCGAGACCTACTGGACGGCCGTCCACGGCGACGTGGTACTGGTCACCGACGGCGAGACGATCGAGGTCGAAACCGCCGAATCGTACTCGAGCGATCCCGAAGACTTGCTCGAGGCGAACCCCGATACGGACGCGTCACCGCACGTCCCGACGGCCGCTCCCTCGAGCACGGTCGTCGGCTCGCAGTCGATCGTCCCCGTGGCGACGGGCGCGGCGGCAGGCTAAGTAGCTGGACCGCCTACGTCCCCGCGATGACCGAGACCTACACGGCGACGGTCGATCGGATCGTCGACGGCGAGACGGCGGTCCTCCTGCTCGAGGAAGACGGTGAGGTCGCCGAGCAACTCGAGGTCGAGGCGGCGGCGCTTCCGGAACCGGCCCGCGAAGACGGTGGCGTCCTGCGGGTGACCCTTGAGGACGGGGCGTACGTCGACGCGGAATATCTGGCCGCGGAGACCGAACGGCGGCGGGAGGCGGTCCGGGAACGGTACGATCGGCTGTCGGAACGGCTGTCGGATTCGTCCTGAGCGATCGATCAGCGGCCCGTCCGCAGGGATGGCGGACTCACGGCGACCGTCTCGCGTTCGCCGTCACCGGTGGAAACTAGCTAGGATTACTACAGGGCATTTGTCCGTATGGAAAATATTAAGCGTCGGTATAGCCTAGCCAGTGCTACGATGACCGAGTACGTATCGACCACGCCGGGGCTGTATCCGCTCCCGGACTGGGCGAAAGACGAGTTGTCGGACCTCAAAGGTCACCAGAAACACGATCTCATCAGCGGCGACGAGGGCGAGGAGATCGCGGCGGCCTACGACGAGGCTCGCGAGGAAGTGATCGACCTGCAACGGGAGGCGGGCCTCGACCGGATCGTCGAGGGACAACTGCGCTGGGACGACATGCTCGCGCACCCGCTCGCCGTCCACGACGCCGTCGAGACCCGCGGCATCGTCCGCTACTACGACAACAACAACTTCTACCGCGAACCCGTCGTCCAGGACGAACTGAACTTCTCCGGCGACGTCGCGAACGAACTCGAGGCCGCGGCCGAACTGACAGACGGCGACCTGCAGGCCGTCCTCCCGGGTCCGTACTCGCTCGCCGACCTCGCGACCGACGAGTACTACGACGACGAGGCCGACTTCCTCGGCGCGATCGCGGAGTTCCTCGCCGGCGAACTCGAGGCGTTCCCCGAGCACGAGACGCTGTTCCTGCTCGAACCGTCGCTGGTCGAGTCGGCTCCCGAGGACGGCGCGGACGAACGCGCCAGCGAGGCGATCGACACCGTCGCGAACGCCACGGACGCGGACGTCGTCGTTCAGCCCTACTGGGGCGCGCTCGAGGAGAAGGTCTACGCGCACCTACTCGACGCTGACGTCGATGCCGTCGGCTTCGACTTCGTCGCCGAGCAGGACGACAACGTCTACAACATCCAGGAGTACGGAACGACTGACGACGTGGCGCTGGGGCTCGCGGACGGCCAGAGCACGCTCGTCGAGGACCCCGAGGCGATTCGCGACCGCGTCGACTGGGTCGAGGACAAACTACAGGTCACCGAGTTCGAGACGGTCTACCTGACCACGAACACGGAGACGTTCTACCTGCCCTCGAGCAAGTTCGAGGAGAAACTCGCGGTCCTTGCCGAGGCCGCGGAACTCGCGGAGGTGACTCCAGCATGACGAACGCGAACAAAGACCAGTTCCGACCGGACGACCACGAGAACGACCACTTCCTGCTGACGACCGTCGTCGGCAGCTACCCCAAGCCCAAGTGGCTCAACCGTGCGAAGGAACTCTACGAGGACCCCGACCACGACTTCGACGAGGACGACTGGCGGGAAGCCAAAGACGACGCCGCGCGGCTGATCGCCCAGGAACACGAACGCGCCGGCCTGGACGTCGTCGTCGACGGCGAGATGCGGCGCAACGAGATGGTCGAGTTCTTTGCCCACCGCATCGAGGGCTACGAGTTCAACGGGCCCGTCAAGGTCTGGGGACACAACTACTTCGACAAGCCGTCGGTCGTCGACGACGTCGAGTACACCGACTCCTGGCTGGTCGACGAGTACGAGTTCACCGCCGCGGCGACCGACCGTCCCGTGAAGGTGCCGATCACCGGGCCGTACACCCTGGCGAGCTGGTCGTTCAACGAGGCCTACGAGGACGACGAACAGTTGGCGTACGACCTCGCCGATCTGGTCAACGAGGAGATCGAGAAGCTCGTCGAGGCCGGCGCGCGCTACATCCAGATCGACGAACCCGCCCTCGCGACGACGCCCGACGACCACGCCATCGTCGGCGAAGCGCTCGAGCACATCGTCGACGACATTCCGGAGGACGTCCGCATCGGCCTCCACGTCTGTTACGGCGACTACTCCCGCATCTATCCCGAGATCCTCGAGTTCCCCGTCGACGAGTTCGACCTCGAACTCGCCAACGGCGACTACGACCAGCTGGACGTCTTCAAGGATCCGGCGTTTACGAAGGACCTCGCGCTGGGCGTGACGGACGTCCACGTCGCCGAGGCCGAATCGGTCGAACAGATCGAGGAGAACATCAAGCGGGGACTCGAGGTCGTTCCGCCCGAGCAACTGGTCCTCTCGCCGGACTGTGGCGTGAAGCTGTTGCCCCGCGAGGTCGCCTACGGCAAGATGGCCAACATGGTCGAGGCCGCCCGAAACGTCGAGGAGCAACTGGACGAGGGCACCATCGACGTCGAACGCGAGACGCCCGCGCCGGCCGACGACTGATCGGGCCGTCACCCCTCCTTTCTCGCGACCTTCGACGCGGAGTCGATCGAATTCGGAGTAGCGAACGAGCGATCGCGCGATCGCCGACAGTGTAAACGGCCTGAATGTGCAACAAGGCCGCCCTTTTCGTTCTGTCTGGATGGAACTATCGTGTACGAATACAATGACTGAGGGTATCAGGAGTCGTCAGATCGTAGACTCGCCGTACGACTGGGTCCGTCGTCGGCACCGACACGTACGATGAGCGCTAGCGATCCGGGAACGTTACGCGCCTTCTTTACGGCACTGGGGGACCTCTCGAGCCGACTGGTACGGCGGTACCTTCCGGATGCGTTCATCTTCGCCCTGCTGTTGACGTTCCTGACGATGATCATCGCCGTGGCGGTCACACCGGAGGGGCCGGCCGACGTCGCGACCCACTGGGGTGCCGGTTTCTGGGAGGTCATCGAGTTCTCGATGCAGGCGTCGCTGGCGTTGCTCACCGGCTGGGCGCTCGCCGATTCGCCGCCGGTGAAGCGGGTCCTCCGGCGGATCGCCGACGTGCCGACCAGCCAGCTCCAGGCGATTTTCGTCGTCGCGCTCTGTGGGCAACTGCTGGGGTTGTTCCACTGGGGCGTCGTGTTGATCGCCGGCGCGATCCTCGCCCGCGAGGTGGGGATCGCGATGGCCGAGAAGGACGTCGAGGTCCACTACCCGCTGCTGGTCGCGGCCGCCTACGCCGGATTGTTGCCCTGGCACCAGGGGCTGTCCGGGGCGTCGCTGTTGCTCTCGGCGACCGAGGGTCACTTCGCCGAGGAGACGATGGGGACCATCCCCGTCTCCGAGACGATCTTCCACCCGTACAACCTCGTTATCGTCGCGGGCGTCGTCCTCGTCACGGTGATCATCATGCCGCTGATGTCGCCGAAATCCGAGAACATCACGACGGTGCCCGAGGAGAAACTCCGCTCGGCCGGCGTCACGGAGATGGCCACCGACGGCGGTGAGCGAACCGCGGGTTCGCGAGACTCGTCGGAACCTCGCTCCGACGGCGGTGAGCGAACCGCGGGTTCGCGAGACTCGTCGGAACCTCGCTCCGACGGCGGTGAGGTCGCCCATCCCCACCGCGCTCGAGAGTCGCTGTACAAGGAGTTCCTGCTGGACAGCCGGCTCGTCTGTATCGGCGCGGGACTGCTCATCTGGATCTACCTGGCCTACCTGTTCGCGACGGAGCCGTTCATGGAGGTCTTCGACATCAACGTCTTCATCACGGTGATGTTCGGTCTCGGCTTCCTGGCGCACACGACGCTGCGGAGCTACGCCGAGGTGTTCTACGACGCGATCGAGGGGGCCAGCCAGATCATCGTCCAGTTCCAGTTCTACGGCGGAATCATGGGGATCATGGTCTTCTCCGGGCTGGTCGAGCTGATCGCCCAGACGGCCGCGGCCTACGCGACCGACACGACGTGGTACGTGTTCGTGTTCGTCTCCGGCGGCATCGTCAACTTCTTCGTCCCCTCCGGCGGCGGCCAGTGGGTCGTCATGGGCGAGATCTACGCGACGGCGACCCAGCAGATCGCCGGCACGGAGATGAACCACATGCTCATCGCGTTCGCGATGGGCGATCAGTGGACGAACATGATCCAGCCGTTCTGGGCGCTGCCGGTGCTGGGCATCGCCGGCCTCTCGATCCGCGACATGATGGGCTACGTCGGCGTCCTGTTCGTCTTCAGCGGGATCGTGCTCGGAACCGGCGCGCTCCTGATCGGGGTGCTGGGGTGATCCCATGGCCGGCGAACCCGCATCCCCGACCGACGCCCGCCGCGACGAGGAGTCGTTCGTCCCCGCGCTCGGCCGGTACTTCCCCGAGTCGCTGGTCAACGCATTGCTGCTCGCGATCGTCGCGTTGCTCGTCACGATTCCGTTCCTCGAGCCGATGACCCAACTCGAGTTGCTGAGCACCGGCTTCTTCGACCTCTTTTCCGTCCAGATGCTGTTGATCCTCTACTGGGTGCTCGGCGCGTCTGTCGTCGAATCGCCCCGCGTCGGGGTCATCTTCGACCGGATCGCCGCCCTCGTCCCGACGAGCCAGGCGGGGATCGTCTATACGACCGCCTTCGTCTCGTTGCTGTTCGGCTGGTTCAACTGGGCGCTGGGCCTGATCGGCGGCGTGTTGATCGGCCAGCGGCTCTGTCGTCGCGCCGGCGAGAACGGGACGGCCGTCCACTACCCCGCCGTCCTGATGGGCGGCTTGCTCGCGCTCGTGGTGATGAACCAGGGGCTCTCGAGCCCGGGCGGGCTGATGATGGCCGACGAGAGCGGCCTGGCGAACGTCTTGGTCGACGACGTCGGCTCGATCGCGATGGGGGAGTTCGTCCTCCACCCCGTCAACCTGCTCTCGAGCGCCCTGTTGCTCGTGACGCTCCCGCTGGTGCTCGTCCTGCTCGCGCCGTCGTCCGACGACGTCAGGCCGCTCGAGCGGCGGGACAGCGTCCTCGAGGGATCGATCGCGGAGACGTTCGATCACTACGCGCCCGCGGTTCCGCGTGCCGACTGGGAACTCGGCGACCGCCTCGAAAACTCAGAGGTCATCACGATGATCGCCGTCGTCATCGGCGTGATCTCGTTCGGCTGGTACTACGCCACGGGCGGCGATCTGACCCTGCCGTGGCTGCTGTTTACGCTGATGATTCTCGGGCTGTTGACCCAGGGGCCGCCGATGGCCTTCCGCCAGAAGACCGAGGAGTCGACCCGGTGGGCCACCCACGTTGCAATCCCGTTCCTGCTGTACGCGGCCGTCTGGGCGCTGCTCGGGGAGGCGAACCTGTACGGGACGATCGGCGACGCGATCGCCGGCACCGGGCTTCCCGCGGTGGTCTCGTACGTCGTCGCGTTCGTCCTCGGCCTGTTCGTCCCCGATCCGGGCTCGCTGTGGGTGCTCCAGGGGCCGGCCGTCGCCGCCGCGGAGGTCGATCTGGTCCCCTCGCTAATCGCGACGATGTACGGTGCCGGCGTTTCGAACCTCTGGCTCGCGTTCCTCTTCGCGAGCGTCCTCTCGCTTCGCGGCTTCGACTGGCGCGAGTTCGTCCGGTACGCCGCCGTCGTCACCGTCTACGTGACAGTCGTGGTGGTGGGGCTGTTGGTCGTCGTCTGAGACGGTTACCCGTGGGTCATTTCCGGTGGATCCGGGACCTGAACGGGAGTCGCACCGAGACGTCGTTCCGGCAGTTCGTCTGCGGTTCCTGTTCCAGTTTCTGTCTTTCGGCGGTGGGTACGGTATGTTGTTTTATTTATTGTCTGGGGTTGGGAAAATATATCTTACATATAATGCGGAACTCGCCGACTCACCTCGGAAAGTAGTTACCTACGTTGATACCCGTTTGTGTGATCGGACGCGTCCTCCTCTGGCCGATCCGATCCCGATTAGTGATAGATACCCTAAATATACTCAAAGAAAAATAGTACTAATAATATGAGTAAATATATGGTGGATGACCGTCCTGTATAGACACATGGCTGGAAACCGCACGGATGCACGAACGTACGGGGGACGGGCGACCATCGACCGACGAACGGTACTCGCGTCGGGAGCTGCGATCGTCACGGGTGCCGTCGCCGGGTGTCTCGGTGACGACGGCGAAAGCGCCGGGACGGAAGTCGCGATCATCTCGAGTCCGGCCGGCTTCGACGACAACGCGTTCAACGACAACGCGGTCGAGGGGCTGGAGGAGGCCTCGAACGACTTCGATCTCTCCTACACGACCATCGAGGAGACCGAGGAGGCCCAGTACGAGTCGACCCAGGCCGACGCCGCCGAGAGCGGCTACGATCTCATCGTCTGCGTCGGGGACAACCACACCGACGCGCTGGAGACGAACGCCGACCAGTATCCGGACCAGAACTGGATGCTCATCAACAACATGATCGACGGTGCCGACAACGTCTCCGGCTGGATCGAGATGAACAACGAGATGTCGTTCCTCGCGGGCGTCGTCGCCGGCGTGATGACGAACGAGGAGTTCGAGCACGAGGGAAGCAGCACCGACCCCGGCGAGTCCACTGTCGGCTTCGTCGGCGGCGAACAGATCCCGCTGATCAAGGCTTTTGAGGAGTCGTATATCGAGGGTGTCGAGTGGGTAAACGAGGACGTGGAGGTGCTAACCGGATACGGCGGGAGCTTCTCGGATACGGGTGCTGCAAACGACGTCGCCGAATCACAGATCGACGACGGTGCCGACGTCGTCTGGCACGCTGCGTCCGCTGCCGGTGCAGGGGTGTTCTCCGCAGCACAGGACCACGACCGGTTCGCCCTCGGCGTCGACGTCGACCAGTCGCTCACCGAGGACCAGTACCAGGACGTCATCCTCGGATCGGCCGTCAAAGCGCTCAACGAAGCGACCTACGAGGTCTCCGAGGCCGTCGTTGACGACGACTTCGAGCGCGTAGTCGGCGAACAGAACCTCAGCATCGAGCAAGGCAGTATCGACTTCGTGGTCGGGCAGGCGTTCGAAGACGAACTCCCCGACGCGGTCCACGAGAGCCTCGACGAGGCGAAGTTGGCGTTCGAGAACGACGAAATCGAACTCAGCTGCGGCCCGACCAGCTGCTGAGCGATCGCTCGTTTCTTCGGTGATATGTATGAGAACGGTTATTTCACACCACTATGACAACACGTGACGCGCAACCCGCCGTCCGTCTCGAGGGAATCACGAAACGGTTCGGCGACGTCGTTGCGAACGACGACGTCGATTTCACGCTCGAGCGCGGCTCGATTCACGCGTTGCTCGGCGAGAACGGGTCCGGAAAGACGACCCTGATGAGCGTCCTGTACGGTCTGTACGATCAGGACAGGGGCTCGATCTACGTCGACGGCGAGGAGCGCGCGTTCGACTCGCCGCGGGACGCGATGGACGCCGGGATCGGCATGATCCACCAGCACTTCCAGTTGGTCGAACCGATGACGGTACTCCAGAACGTCATCCTCGGCCACGAACCCACGACCAACGGGGTCGTCGACGAGTCGGCCGCCCGCGAGGAGATCGAAGCTATCTGCTCGCGCTACGGGTTCGACACCGACCAGCATCTGGACACCCCGATCGAGGAACTCGATCTCGGTGCCCAACAGCGCGTCGAGATCGTCAAGAGCCTCTACCGTGGCGCGGAGGTACTCATCCTCGACGAGCCGACGGCAGTGCTGACGCCCCAGGAAGTCGAGAGTTTGATGGACGTGATGGCGGACCTCCGCGACGACGGCCGATCGCTGATCTTCATCTCACACAAACTCGACGAGGCCCTCGAGATCGCCGACCGGATCACCGTCCTGCGCGACGGGACGGCGGTCAGCACCGTCGACGCCGCCGAGACGACCGAACAGGAGCTAGCCCGACTGATGGTCGGACGCGAGGTGCTGTTCGACCGGATCGAGCGCGAGCCGACGACCGGCAATCCCGTGCTCGAAGTCGAGAACCTTCGCGTGGACGGGGATCGCGGTCGCGAACAGGTCAGCGACGTCGAGTTTACGCTTCGAGAGGGGGAGATCCTCGGCATCGCCGGCGTGCAGGGTAACGGCCAGACGGAACTCGTCGAGAGCATCACCGGATTGCGGTCCGTCGACGACGGGACAGTGCGACTCCACGGTGACGACATCACCGGACGGAGCCGTCGTCGGCGCATCGAGGACGGGATCGCGTACATTCCGGAGGACCGCCAAGCAGAGGGGCTCGTTCAGGAGTACTCCCTCGCTCGGAACGCGCTGCTTGGAAACCAGACGATCGAACCGTACGCAAACGGTGGGGTCGTCGACTGGGCGGCGGTCACGGAACACGCCGAGGAGATCATCGAGGAGTTCGACGTCAATCCGCCGAACCCCGAGACGACGGCGGGGTCGCTCTCCGGCGGGAACCAACAGAAGTTCATCGTCGGCCGCGAGATCGGGCACGATCCGGACGTGATGGTCGCGGCCCACCCGACCCGGGGTGTCGACATCGGCTCGATCGAGTTCATCCACAATCGCCTGATCGAACTTCGCGACGAAGGATTGGCGATTCTCGTCGTCTCCTCGAAACTCGAGGAGATTCAAAAGCTCTCGGACCGGATCGCGGTCATGTACGAAGGTGAGTTCATCGACGTCGTCGATCCGGAGACGGTCACGGAGGAAAAACTCGGGCTGCTGATGGCGGGTACGCGTCCCGAGGACGCCGATCCCGAGGAACGGCCCGAACTGGACGACACTGACGGAGGTGTCCCGACGTGACGGACGACGGACCGGGACGCGCTCGCGGCGCGCTCGACGCCGCCGCCGCGAAACTCCTGGAGGCGACGGTGCTCGAGCGGATCGGGATCGCGTTCGCCTCGACGGTACTCGCGCTCGCCATCGGACTCGTGATCGTCGCCGCTGCCGGCCACAATCCGCTTCGGTTCGCCAACCAGCTCGTCGTCGGCTCGTTCGGCAGCGGACGGGCGATCGCTCGGACGCTCCGGTACTCGACGTTGTTCGTGCTTACAGGCGTCGCCGTCGCCGTCGCGTTCCGGGCCGGCGTGTTCAACATCGGCGTTCAGGGACAGTTCGTCGTCGGCGGATTTACGACCGTCGTGGCGATCGTCGAACTCTCACCATATTTCCCCGAGAACGCGCTCGGCGGCCTCGCGTTACTGTTGCTCGGGACGCTCGCGGCCGTCGTCGCCGGCGGACTCTACGCCGCACTGCCAGGGGTCTTGAAGGCCTACGGCGGTGCCAACGAGATCATCACGACGATCATGCTCAACTTCATCGCCATCGGGTTCGTCGGCTGGCTCGTCGCCGGCCGGTTCGGCGACCCGGAGGCGACGGCCACCCGGACGGAACGACTCCCCGACACCGTCACGCTCCCCTCGCCGCTGTTCGACGATCCGAACCTCTCGATCGTCGGCCTGCTCGTGACGGTCGCGGTCGTCGTCGCCGTTTCCCTCGTCATCTCCCGGACCAGTTTCGGTTACGACATGGTGACCAGCGGCTACCAGGAGTCGGCCGCGCGCTACTCGGGGGTCGACGCCAAACGGATGATCGTCTCGACGATGACCTTCTCCGGCGTCGTCGCCGGCCTCGCGGGTGCCGTCTTCGCGATCATGATCCAGGGCTACTACACCGACCCCTCGGGCGTCGGGAACTACGGGTTCGACGCGATCGCGGTCAGCCTGCTGGCGGCGAACCACCCCGTCGGCGTCGTTCCCGCCGGGTTGCTGTTCGGCGGCCTCGAGTCGGCCGGCTCGCACATCCAGATCAACAGCGATGTCCCGGTTCAGTTGATCGACGGGATCGTCGGGCTGGTCGTCCTGTTCGTCGCCGTTCCGGAACTGTTCCGGATGCTCGCGAAACGGACCGGACTGGGGGGTGAGCAGCGGTGAGCGTCGCCGACTACACGTCCCGGACGAGCGTTCGCCTCGGTGGACTCGTACTCCTCGTCGCAGTCGCGTTCGGGGCCGCGGTCACCTTCACCGACGAGATCGCTCTCGATCGGGTGTTCACCTTCGGATTCCTCTCGCGATCGCTCGAGATGGCGACGCCGATCGCGCTCGCGGCCATCGGCGGCCTCTACGCCGAGAAAAGCGGCGTCTTCAACATCGGTCTCGAGGGATTCATGATCTTCGGGGCGTTCTCGGCGGCGGCGACGATGTACGCCCTCGGGGGGACCGCACCGACGCAGGGACACGTCTGGGCCGCGCTCGTCGCGTCGGTCCTGATATCGGTCGCACTGACGACTATCTTTGCCGTTTTACTGATCCGGTACAAGGCCGATCAGATCGTCGCCGGACTGGCCGTCTGGTTCCTCGGGCTCGGATTCGCCCCGTTTACCGCGGCGATCATCTGGGGGAGCCGCTCCAGTCCCGGACTCGCGAGCATCGATTCGCTCGCGTTCGGCCAGTCGCCGCTGATCCTGCTGACGATCCTGATCGTCCTCGCGTCGTGGGCGTTCCTCTATCGGACCCGGTACGGCTACTGGATCCAGGCCGCCGGCGAGAACCCCGAGGCGCTCGATACCGCCGGCGTCGACGTCAACCGCGTTCGGTACGCGACGGTGATCTTCTCGGGCGCGATGGCCGGCCTCGGCGGGGCCGTGTTGCTCGCCCACGCCGGCAACTTCGTCGGCACCGGCGAGACGATGGTCGACGGCCGCGGCTGGATCGGCATCGTCGCCTACCTCTTCGGCAACTATAACCCGATCGGTGCCGCCGGGGCGGCCCTGCTGTTCGGCGCGCTGGACATGCTGAACGTCCAGTTCCAGACGGTCGGGATCGACCTCCCGGCCCGGCTCGTCAACCTCCTGCCGTACGTCGCCGTGATCGTGGTCCTCACGGCGTGGGGCAAGACCCGGATGCCGGATTCGGTCGGCGAGCCCTACGAGAGCGAGGAGTAAGACCGCGTTTCGAGGGCGTTTACGCGGCTCCAGGGAGAATCTTATTTCGAATAGTGGTAATCGATTTACCGGTCGCGGTGGTACGGACGCGTATGCACGTCGGAGTTCACACGCCACCGCTGGCCGACGAATCGCTCGAGGGGGCTCTCGCGTACCTCTCCGAACGGGACGTTGCGACGATCGAGCCCGGCGTCGGCGGCTATCCGGGGCAGGATCATCTCCCTCGGGCGGAGTACCTGGACGACGAGGACGCCCAGGCCGAACTCGCCGAAACCCTCGACGAGTACGGGATGGAGATCAGCGCCCTCGCGACCCACAACAACCCGCTGCACCCCGACGAGAAACGCGCCGACGAGGCCGATACGGAACTGCGGGAGGCGATCCGCCTGGCGAGCCAGCTCGAGGTGAACACGGTGACCTGCTTCTCCGGGCTCCCCGCGGGCGGACCCGAAGACGAGGTGCCCAACTGGATCACCGCGCCGTGGCCACCCGAACACGCCGAGGCCCACGAGTACCAGTGGGAGGTCGCCACGGAGTACTGGTCGGATCTCGCCGCGTTCGCCGACGACCACGGTGTCGACATCGCGATCGAGATGCACCCGAACATGCTCGTCTACGAGCCCCACGGCATGGCTCGGCTCCGCGAGGAGACCAACGAGCGCGTCGGGGCGAACTTCGATCCCTCGCACCTCTACTGGCAGGGCATCTCGATCACGGACGCGATCCGGTACCTGGGCGAGCGCGACGCCATCCACCACGTCCACGCCAAGGACACGCGCGTCTACGAGGAGCAGGCCCGCGAGAAGGGCGTCCTCGATACGACCGCCTACGACGACGAACCGAACCGGTCGTGGCTCTTCCGATCCGTCGGCTACGGCCACGACGAGGCCCACTGGAAGGACGTCGTCTCGACGCTCCGGTTGGTCGGCTACGACGGCGCGTTGAGCATCGAGCACGAGGACTCGCTGACCAGCGGCCGGGAGGGACTCGAGAAGGCCATCGAACTGCTGCACCGGGCGGTGTTCACGACCGAACCCGGCGAGGCCTACTGGGCGGAGTAGTTCCGCGGGAACCGACGCTTCCGGCAGACGGTTCGGTCCACTCTGATCCTCGAAGAGGAAACCTCTAACTACGCGTATTGTAAAGATATCCCCATGACGCTCCAGGTCGGTATTCTCGGCTATCGGTTCATGGGAAAGGCCCACGCGAACGCGCTCTCCCGGCTCCCGATGTTCTTCCCGGACGCACCGGACGTCGAACGCAGCGTCCTCGTCGGCCGCGACGAGGACGCCCTCGCCGAGGCGGCCGACCAGTTGGGCTTCGAGTCGACCGCGACCGACTGGGCCGAGGTCGTCGACGAGGTCGATGTCTTCTACAACCTCGGGCCGAACCACGTCCACCCCGAACCCTCCATCGCCGCGCTCGAGGCCGGCACGCCGGTCTTCTGCGAGAAGCCGCTCGCGCCGACGCTCGCCGAGGCCGAACGGATGGCCGCGGCAGCCCGCGAGGCCGGCGTGCCCAATGGCTGTGCGTTCAACTACCGGTTCGTCCCCGCCATCCGGTATGCGAAGGGCCTGCTCGAGGACGGCGAACTCGGCGAGATCCGCCACGTCCGCGGACGCTACCTCCAGGACTGGCTGGTCGACCCCGAGGCACCGTGGGCGTGGCGACTCGACGAGGAGATGGCCGGGTCGGGCGCGCTCGGCGACCTCGGCGCTCACACGGTCGACCTCCTCCGGTTCCTGGTCGGCGACGACGACCTCGCCGGTGAGATGGAGCGGGTGAGCGGGCATCTGCAGACGTTCGTCGACGAACGACCGGTCGAAGGAAAGCGTGGAGAGACGCGACCCGTCACCGTCGACGACGCCTACTCCGCGCAGGTCGCGTTCGAAAACGGCGCGATGGGGACCCTCGAGGCCTCGCGGTACGCGACCGGCCACAAGAACGACCACACCATCGAGATCCACGGCTCGACGGGGAGCCTGCGGTTCTCACTCGAGCGGCTGAACGAACTCGAGGTCCACCGGGAGGGTGATCGGGGCTACGAGACGATCCTGGTCACCGACGAGGACGATCCCTACGTCGACCACTGGTGGCCCCCGGGCCACGTGCTGGGCTGGGAGCACACCTTCGTCCACGAGAACTACGAGTTCCTCTCGACGGTGGCGAGCGAGGCGTCTCGAACCGGAGGCAGTGAAACCGCCGACGACGGGGGGTTCGCGCCCAGTTTCGAGGACGGGCTGGCGGCCCAGCGGGTCCTCGCCGCCATCGAGGAGAGCGACGAGCGCGGCGAGTGGGTGACCCTCGAGTAAGCGCGGACTGAGGCCGATTTCGACGGGTCCGGATCGGCATTGCAATAGATTCGACGTAATTCGTCAGTCGCGTTCATCGATCGGTCGTGGCCTCGCTCCATCGACCCCCCAGGGTTTCCTGGGTATTGTCGGTCGACGGAAATGGATATGTGCGAGTAATGCCTATGGACGCTCAGCGCCGGATATCCGGCATGGTTTCAGACGAACCCTTGTGGGGTTGAAGCGTTTACCGCGGCCGACCGGACGTTGCCAGCGGGATTGTTTCAGACGAACCCTTGTGGGGTTGAAGCATGCTCTCCCTCCAATTGCTTTGACCCAGACGGTTTCAGACGAACCCTTGTGGGGTTGAAGCTCCAAGCCACACTCATGAGTCAATCACAACAGCAGTTTCAGACGAACCCTTGTGGGGTTGAAGCGACCGTGGTGGCCGTCTCACCGGCCATGAACCCCTGTTTCAGACGAACCCTTGTGGGGTTGAAGCTCGGTGGAGAGTCTCCATACCGGGTGTTTGACGACTCGTTTCAGACGAACCCTTGTGGGGTTGAAGCCCATCCGGGTCTGGTCGGTGATCGGGAGGCGGCAGAGTTTCAGACGAACCCTTGTGGGGTTGAAGCATCGGCGACGAGTTCTCGAGCAACGCGTCGGGAAGTTTCAGACGAACCCTTGTGGGGTTGAAGCCGGGGACGGTGCCCGCGGATGAGGCTCGGGACGATCGTTTCAGACGAACCCTTGTGGGGTTGAAGCGTTTTCAGGTCCGCGGACATCCAGATCGTCAACCGGTTTCAGACGAACCCTTGTGGGGTTGAAGCGGCTGCTGTCCCCCGAGGCGAAGCTACGGATCGTCGCGTTTCAGACGAACCCTTGTGGGATTGAATCGAGTATGTCTCGAGTACGGAACCGCAAGTTCGTTCTGGAGGACGATGATGGGAACTAGCGGCGGGAAACGCTCGATTTACGGGTGGTTCGTATCGAGCAACGTCAGCGTCTCGATCTCGTCGTAGCGGACGCTCTTGCCGTCTAGGGGTTCGCCGTCGAGCTCGAGGTAGCCGGGGGAGACGTCGGTCACCTCGCCCGTCACGGCGTGGTCGTCGCTGCCGGTCCGTTCGGCCTCTCGTACCTCGACGTCGTCCCCCACGTCGACGTGATCCGAGATCAGTTCGGCGGCGCGCTGTTCGTCGGCCTCGGGCGGGATGGTGAGTTCGGTCATCGTCGGAGGAGTAGAGGGCCACGGGGATAACGGCGGACGCGTCAGGTGACGGGTGCTTTTGACGGCCGGGTCCCCGACGCCGGTCACTCGAAGTACGCCGCAAGTCGCTCGGCGGCCTCCTCGACGCGGGGCGTGACCAGCGCGAACCGGAACCAGTCGCGCCGCGACTCGCCGAACGTTTCGCCGGGCATCCCCGCGACGCCGGCCTCGTCGATCAGTTCGAACGTGTTCTCGAGCGTGCCCGACAGGCCCTCGAAGCGGGCCATCACGTAGAACGAGCCCTGCGGCGTGGTGTACTCCGCGCCGGCGGCCTCGAGCGCGTTCGTGAAGGTATCGACGCGCTCGCGGAGCAGGTCGCGGTTGCGTTCGTAGTAGTCGGGGTCGGTCTCGCGCAACGCCTGGAGGACGGCGTACTGGCCGGGCCTGGTCGTCGCGACGTTGACCAGCATGTGGCGGCTCTTGGCGTTTTCGACCAGCGTCTCGGGGAAGACGGCGTAGCCGACGCGGACGCCCGTGATCGCCATCGACTTCGAGAAGGCGTTGGTGACGATCCGGTGGTCGGAGTCGACGCCGAGCGCGCTGGCGAACTGCCCCGAGAGGTCGAAGTGGTCGTAGACCTCGTCGCTGATCAGGACGGCGTCGTTGTCCTCGGCGATGGCGACGAGTTCCCGCATCGTTTCCTCCGGATAGACCGCGCCGGTCGGGTTGTTCGGCGTGTTGATCAGGATCGCCCCCGTCTCTTCGCTCGCGGCCTCCCGGACCACCCCGGGCTCGAGTTGGCCGTTCTCCCGGGCGGAGACGTACGTTTGGCGGCCGCCGAGCATGGCCGTCTTCCCCGGATAGTACGGGTAGACGGGATCGGTCAGCAGGATCTCGTCGCCGCGGTCGCGCTCTAACGCACGGGCCATCGCGAGGTAGTTCGCCTCGCCCGCGCCGTTGGTGACGACGACCTGCTCGGCGTCGACGCCCCGGCGGGCGGCGATCTCCTCGCGGAGGTCCGCCAGTCCCTCGCTGGCGGGATACTGGAACGCGTCCGGCTCGAGGTCGGCGTACTCCCGGAGGCCCTCGCGGAGCGCGCTCGGGGGCTCCCAGTCGGGGTTGCCGCTGACCATGTCGATCACGTCGCGGTCAGCGTCGGCCGCGTACTGCATCACGCGGAAGAACAGCGGCGTCTCGTACTCCATGCCTGCTATTGGGGGCGGCTTCCCCGTCGTTCTTTCCGTTCGCGGCGAGTCGTCGAATCGTTCTCGAGTGGGGAAGACAGTGAAACGAAGCGTCCTGCTATCGTGGACTCGAGGAGTAGCCACGCCCTCCCCCAACCGATTCGCTCCGTTACACTCCGCTCATCCCTCGCACGGCTTCGTCGGTCAGCCTCACAGTCGCTCACGGGTCACTTCGTTCCCCGTCTGCTCGCGGGCCTACGGCCCGCTCGCATGGTTCGAGGGACGCTTCGCGTCCCTCGCTATTCGCATTTCGAGGTGTTCCTTCCAGTCACACCTCGCTTCGCTCGGCTGACCGACAGCGCGCGCCACCGTACGACGATTGATCTCAGGTAGAGCGATAACTACATACTCTCTACGTATCGTTCGTCGACGGCCGGAGAGACAATCCAGATACACTCGGCTTGCCGAACGAACGACGACTACTCGTCGTCGAACTCGAGGGCGACGCTATTGATGCAGTAGCGTTTCCCGGTGGGTTCGGGGCCGTCGTCGAAGACGTGTCCGAGGTGGCCGCCGCAGGTACCACAGACGACCTCGGTGCGGCGCATCCCGTGGCTCGTGTCCAGTCGCGTTTCGATGCGGTCGTCGTCGACGTCGTAGAAACTGGGCCACCCACAGCCGGATTCGAACTTCGTGTCGGCGTCGAACAGGACGGCCCCACAGCCCGCACAGCAGTAGTTGCCGTCCTCGTCGTGATCGACGTATTCGCCACTGAACGGCGGTTCGGTGCCGGCCTCCCGGAGAATCTGGTACTCCTCGTCGTCGAGTCGCTCGCGCCACTCGTCCTCGGAACTGGGGAGGTCCTTCGGGGCCGTGTTCTCCTCGTCAGGCTGTTGTGTCATACCCGCACGTAAGAGCGTCGGCACCAAGAGTCTGTCCGCGTCGAGCGCCGCCCCGCCCGTCGGATGGGCGACGGTTCCTCGAGTAGACGACGGGGACTCGCTACCCGCCGGCGAGGCGGCCACTCACCGACGCGTGATCACGTCCGTACTCTCGCAGTTCGGACACTGGGTCATGCGTCCCAGTTTCGGGACCTCGATGCGGGTCCACTCCGCGTCGCCGCCCGGCGCTTCAAACCCGCAGTTGCGACACCGCGACTCGTGGGCTGTGGCTGGGTCTCTGGCCATACCTGATGGTACGTCATTGAGTACCATAAAGGGTGTCCGCCGATCCGGTTGAAGGGGGAATACTGGACCGTGTGACACTGCGTCAGTTCGGTCCGGACGACGGCCCGACGCGGTGCGTGTGATCGGCCGCGCGCTGGTCCGTCTCGGTCTCGGAGATCACCTCGTCGTCCCATCGGTCGCCGTCGTACCGTACTACCGAGCCGTCCGACCCGTCGTCCGCGAGCGCCTCGAGTCGATCGAAGACGTCGATCGTTCGGTCGCCGTCCCGACAGGGTGCGACGTGAACGAGTCGGTCCCCGTCGAACTCGGCGAGCGCGACCGTCGGTAGCTGCCAGACCTCGCGACGCTCGCCCGTGATCGTCGACTCGAGTCGCCGACGACGGAAGAACGGCTCGAGTCTGCGTCCGGTCCGTGCGGCCCACTTCTCGAACGTCTCGAGCCGACTTTCGATCCGTTCTAGCCGGGGGACGTACGGTGACAGGGTTCCGCACTCGACTTCCGACCCCCAGACGTCGATCTCGACGGCGTCGACGCGCTCGCTCGACTCGAGGCGCGTCGCTCGCTCGAGCGCACGTCGTCGGCTCGGCCCCGTCGTCGTCGGGGAGAACGATCGCACCCACAGTTCGATCGTTCGCGAGGCTGAGTGGTCGTCCGGCACGGGTGATCTCCGTGGGAGGTGTCCACACGACTGTATAAAAGCGTTACCCGTCGCTGCAACGGACGTGAGTGACGAATTCGCCGACAGAAGCCGTGAGGGCGTCCGCGGACGGCCACGACCCCGGCAAAGTCTACCGGAGTCGGTCGTCGGGCCGTCCCTGGCGCGCCAGCGGTCGGGTCGGTAGCCTCGAGTGACCCATCACTGTGGCAAGTATTGCGGCAGCGGTGAGTGAAAGACGATCACATTCACGGTCCCGCGCCTCGAAGACTGCCCGATGACAGTTTCGCGAACCGTCGAACTCGAGGGCCACATCATCGATTCGGGGATGATGGGCAACTGTTTCGGCGTCGTCATGGACATGGGCGGCGAGTTCGAGGTCGAGGAGTTCGAGGTCGGACGGCACAAACACGCCGAGACCTACTGCCGGATGCGCGTGATGGCCGACACGGAGGAGGAACTCCGGGCGATCGTCCACGAGCTCAACCAGCAGGGCGCGACCGTGGCCGATCCGCGCGACGCGAGACTCGTCGCCGCGCCCGAGGACGGCGTCGTGCCCGTGGACTTCTACTCGACGACCAACCACCCGACGTTCGTCCGCGTCGACGGCCAGTGGCTCGAGGTCGAGGACGTCGAGATGGACTGTGCGCTCGTCGTGGAGGAGAGCGAGGACGGCGACCCCCGCGTTCGGACCAAAGTGTTGAACGCCGTCGAGGAGGGCGACCTCGTCGTGACGGGCGAGAGCGGCATCCGGGTCGAACCGCCGGAACGGCCCCGCAACGGCGGCGGGTCGTTCGGCTTCATGCAGGGGGGCGTCTCGAGCGAGCGCCCCTCGGCGTCGCTGATCGAGGAGATCGCCGACGAGATGCGCGAGGTTCGGGAGAACGACGGGAACGTCCTCGCCGTCTGTGGGCCGGCGATCGTCCACTCCGGCGGCCGGGACGCGCTGGCCGACCTCGTTCGAGCGGGGTACGTCGACGCGCTGTCGGCTGGCAACGGCTTCGCCGTTCACGACCTCGAGCGGGACCTCTACGGCACTTCGCTGGGCGTCGACACGGAGAGCCTCGAGCACCCGCGGAAGGGACACAAACACCACATCTACACGATCAGCGAGATCGTCCGCCTCGGCGGCATTCCCGAGGCCGTCGAGGAGGACGTCGTCGACGAGGGCGTGATGTACGAGTGCGTCGAAAACGACGTCCCCTACGTCCTGGCGGGATCGATCCGCGACGACGGGCCGCTTCCCGACACGATCACCGACGCGATCGAGGCCCAGAACGCGATCCGCGAGCAGGCCCACGAGGCCGACCTCGTGCTCATGCTCTCGACGTTGTTACACTCGGTCGCCGTCGGGAACTGTCTGCCCTCCACCACGAAGACCGTCTGCGTCGACATCAACCCCGCCACCGTCACCCAGCTACTGGATCGGGGAAGTGCGCAGGCTATCGGGATGGTCACCGACATCGGGACGTTCATCCCGATGCTTCGTGACGAACTGCTGGAGTAGTCGAACCCGCCTTCCGTTCCTTTCCCGCCCTGGTCGGGCCGTTCGCGGTCGAGTGTGGGGAGGTTACCCAGTGTGCCGTCTGCGGAGGAAGACGACCGATAGCACGGCACCGATCGCGCCGAGGATGCCGAATCCTGGAGTCCCGTCCGCGTCCTCCGGTTCGTCCTCGGCGTCCGGTTCTGCGGAACTGTCGTCGCCGGCACCCGCATCGTTTTCGTCGTTCGTCAGCGACCCATCGTCGGTCTCGGACGCGTCGTCGCCCCCTGCGTCGTCCTCGCTCGTCGGATCGGCTTCGGGGTCTCCCCCGGTTTTCGCGGACTCGTCCGCTTCGGCGTCGTCGGCCTCCTCGGGGTCCTCCGGCTCCATTTCGTCGTCCCCGTCGTCATCACCGCCGTCGTCCACGGACCCGCCACCGGTACCGCCTCCGCCACTGCTACTGCCGCCACCGCCGGCCGTGCCACCGCCTGCTTCTCCGTCGTCGTCATCGGCATCGCTCCCGTCGCCGCTTCCGTCGTCACTGCCGTCGTCCGCGGCGGCGACCTCGAACGAGGTCTCGTAGACGGCTCCGTTCCCGGCTTCGTCCGCTATCTCGAGGACGATCGAATAGGAGTCGCCCGCCGAGACGTCGAACCCCTCGTGGGTCGTGCGGGTCGCGGTGGTCCGCGTCGCGTCGTCGTCGGTGACGTCCTGGCCGTCGATCGAGAGCACGATCGAGGAGGTGTCGACGCCGGAAACGTCGTCGTCGTACTCGAGTTCGATCGTCCGCTGGGTCGTACTCGAGTCGAGCGTCTCGCCGTCCGCCGGATCGACGGACGCGAGTTCCGGGGGCGTCTCGTCCTCGACCACTACGCCGTAGGTCGAGAAGTGATCGACCGTCGCGGTCCAGTAGGTCCCCTCGATCACCCGTCCGTCCCGCTCCGTGTCGATCTCCGTCGTCTCGAGCGGGCGGTCTTCCCACTCGCTCGCGGTCTCGTTGTACCACCGGAGGCCGACGGCGGACGAATCGGGGGCCACGCCCTCCGGAAGCCGCCCCTCGTCGACCGGAACGGCGATCGTCGCGTTCGAGAGGGTCGTCTCGAGTTCGGCGGCCAGTTTCGTCGTCAGGAAGTCGACCCCCGCCGAACCTCGAGCGAGCGGATACGGGGCCGACTCCGTCTCGGAGATCGTGACGAACGTCTCTTCGACGTCCGCGGTCGTGTTGAACTCGAGGAACGTCCCCGTCCGCTCGTCGTACACCGTCACGGTCCGGTTCGTCGTGCTCACCGTCTCGATCGTCGTCCCGGTATCGTCGCTCCCGCGATTCCCGGCGCGGTCCTCGCCGGTCGCCGTCAGGTCGTACTGGCCCGTTTCGGTCGCGTCGATGGTCCCAGTCCACGTGGTTTCCGACCCGCTGGTCAGGTCGGCGACCGTCGTCTCCTCGCCGGAGGGGTCGGTGACCGTGACGGTCGGAACCTCGACGAGCGGTTCGGTCGACCGGACGCGAACCGTCGCCGTCCCCGTCTCGTCCTCCAGGTCCGTCACGGTCGTGCTCAGGCGGGGCTCCGTTCGATCGAGCCGGATTCGTTCGTCGGCCGTCGACTCGATCGTGTTGTTCGCCGCGTCCGTGACCGTCGCGACGACGTCGTACGTCCCCTCGTCGGGCAGGGACTCACCGTCGACGGTCGCGGTCCAGTCGTCGCCCGCGCCGCGTTCGACGGGGACGGATTGTCGGTAGTTCGTCCCCACTGCGTCGAGGGTGACAGCGAGCGATTCCACGCGGTCGGGGTCGCCGAGTCCGTCGTCCGCCCGTATCGGGACGGAGAGGGTGTCGGTGTCGTTCGCGTAGGCGGTCGCATCCGCGACGGTACCGCCCTCGATCGACTCGAACGCGAGTGAGGGCGTGGCCGTGTCGACAGCTACCGCCATCGTCTCCCGGGCGTCGTTCCCGAGCGCGTCCGTCGCGGTCACCACGACCTCGTACTCGCCGCTGTCGGCCGCCCGGCCGTCGTCGTCGGTCGCGTCCCACTCGAGGGACGTCGCCCCGCCGTCACCGGTTTCGCCGGAGCGGTCCCACTCGCGAATCCCCTGGCCGTCGGGCGCGAGTACCGCGATGGTCGCCGACTCGTGGTGGGGATCGGCCACGGAGAGGTCGACGACCGCCGGGTTGAACTCCCCGATCGAGCCGTAGGCGTCGTCGGCGGGGCTCACGCCCAGCGTCACCGCGGGCGGACTCGCGTCGACCGTGACGGTCACCTCGTCGGTCGCTGAGTCGAAGGGGAGCGGCTCGCCGGCGTCGTCGACGAGGCGGAGGTCGATCGCGTACGTCCCGTCCGCGAGGTCGGTCGTCGTCAGCGAGAACGACGCCTCGTCGCGGGTCGACTCGAACGCGGCCGACGTCCAGTCGCCGACCGGGTCGCCGCCGTCGTCGGTCACCCGATACTCCACCCCGGCCGCACCCTCGAGGTCGGTGTGCTCGAGGACGTAGTCGACGTCGACTGCGCCGTCGGCGACCGCGGCGTCCTCGACTGGCGAGTCGATCGTGACCGTGGGCGGATCGACGACGGTGAGATCGGCCGTCGTTTCCCCGCTGTTCCCGGCGTCGTCGACGACCGTCGTCGTGACGGTCCGGGTGCCGGTCGCGTCGTAGGAGTGGGTCGCGACGCGGTCGTCGGTCGTCGCCGTGATCCCGTCGCCGAACGTCCACTCGTAGCGATCGATCGCGCCGTTGTCCGTCGACTCGCCCGCGTCGAACGACGTGTCGGTGAAGGCGACGGCTTCAGCGGGTGCCTCGAGGGCCGCGGTCGGCGACGTCGTATCGACGACCTCGACGTCGAGCGTGGTCCCGTTCTCGTTGCCGGACGCGTCGACGACGGTCACCCCGACGGTCGCGGTTCCGGTATCGGCGAACGCGTGCTCGAGCGTCGGCTGGGTCGTCGTCACCACGTCGTCGCCGAACGTCCACTCGTAGCGATCGATCGCATCGTTGTCGGTCGACCCGCTGGCGTCCAGCGTCACCGTCTCGAGGCCGACCTCGACGCCGTCGGTCCGGTTCGCCGCGAGGTCGGGCGTCGGTGGCAGCCGGTCATCGACCGTCACCGTCGACGAGACGGTGGTCTCGTAGCCTTCGACGTCCTCGAGCGTGACCGTCACCTCGCTCGGGCCGAGTTCGTCGAACGTGTGCTCGATCGAGGGGTCGGTCGTCGTCGCGGTCCGGCCGTCCTCGAACGTCCACCGATACTCCGCGATGGGGTGGTCGGCGTCGACGGTCAGCGTCGTCGGCGTCGAGACGTTGGCCGTCTCCGGGCCGATCGTCGGATCGAGAGCGTCCCGGGACTGCTCGAGCAGTGCCGCCGTGACGTTGATCCGGCCGGCACCCTGCCTGGTGGCGTCGGCACCGAGGTCCTCCGCGGTCGAGGCGAACAGGTCGCGGGTCTCCGCCGGCGAGAGGTCGCCGGCGGCGTTCGCGTAGAGGAGCGCGATGGCACCCGAGACGTGCGGGGCGGCCATGCTCGTCCCGTCGAGTTCGGCGTACCGGTTTCCGGGATAGGCGCTGAGGACGTCGACGCCCGGCGCGACGACGTCGGGGACGCGGTACTCGTCGGGCCACTCGGCCGGCGGATCGCTCCACTCGTCGGCGACGACGGTTTCGCTGCTCGAGAACGCCGCGATGCCCGTCCCGTCGCTCGCGCCGATCGCGAACGCGTCGTAGACGTCGCCGGGGGACGTGCTCGTTCCAGCACCGTCGTTGCCGACGGACGTGACGACGATCGTTCCCGCCTGCTGGGCGTTACGGACCGGTTCGACCATCGAGTCGACCCTGCTCCCGCCACCGAGGCTCAGCGACAGGACGTCGGCGTCGTTCTCGACGGCCCACTCCATCCCGGCGGCGACCGCGGTGAAGGTGCTGCTGCCGTCCCCGAGGACTTTGCCGTGCAGCAGTTCGGCGTCCGGGGCGACGCCGATGGCGGTTCCGCTGGCGCTCCCGCCGGCGATGGTGCCGCTGACGTGAGTCCCGTGGCCGTCGTGGTCGTGCGGGTCGGAGGAGACCCGGTCACCGTTCGCGTCGAACTCCGCCCAGTTGTCCGCGTCGAACGCGACGTCCTCGTGGTCGGGATCGATCCCGGTATCGAGGACGGCGACCCGTACGCCCTCGCCGCGGGTGTCGAACGTCGACCACGCGGTCGGGACGTCGATCTCCTCGAGGCCCGCGGTAGTGCTGGGATCGCTCGCCGCGGACGTGATAGCCGGTGTCGGTCCGGCGTCCGCCGCCGACCCCCCGGTCGCCGCCGCGCCGTGTGGCTCGATCTCGTGGTTCTCGTGGAGGGCGGTCACGCCGTCGACAGCGGCGAGTCGCTCGAGGCCGACGCGGTCGGTGTCGACGGTCACGGCGACGGCGTTCGCGATCCAGAACTGGCGGTCGATCTCCACGCCGGGGGTGCGGGCGGCGAACTCCTCCAACGGGGCCTGCGCGTCGGCCGCGTGCGTTCGTAGCGACTCGAGGCGCTGGTCCTCACTCAACGGACGGATCGCGTCCGCTGACTGGCCCTGGAATCTGACGACGACGGTGGTCGTCCCGTCGTCCTCCAGTCCGGCGTCGATCGAGACGTCGGTTCCGTCGGTCCCACCGGCGTCGGCGGCCGCTACGACGGCGGTGCCGGCCACGCCAAGAATCAGACAACCGATACCGAGCACGTAGAGAAGAGAGCGAATCTGACGATGAATCATTACCTACTGTCTCTTACAGAGACCGGTCCGAACTCTTCAATGTATGGGCTCAGTTAGTGTATACGCCACGAAACTGTGTTGTAATACAACAGATACGACCGCCGGTGAACGGACCGATCTCGATCCGACGAACGGTCCGAAACGGACCGGTTCGCTCGGTCCGAAACCCTGCACGGACGTGGGGAACTCGACCGTCGCGTCGATCGATCGACGGGCTGGCGACGGCCCGTGCCCGTTATGTCGATCCCACCCATAGAAGCGCCAAATGGAGTTTGGGAGCGACCTCGCGACGGCGACCCTCGAGACGTTGCCGATTACGGTCGCCGTCATCGACGAGGACGGGAAGATCCTGCTGACGAACCGGTCCTGGCGCGAGTTCGGGTCGGACGAGGGCGACGACCACGTCGGCGTCAACTACGTCGCGACGGCGCGGATGCACGAGGACGACGACGAACACGCGCGCCGCGCCGTCGAGGGTCTCGAGGCCGTGCTGGCGGGTGACCGGGAGACGTTCGCGATGGAGTATCCGTGTCACTCGCCGGAGCAGAAACAGTGGTTCATGATGCGGGCTCGACGGTTCACCGTCGACGGCCGGACCCGGGTCTCGGTCGCTCACCTCGAGATCACCGACCGGAAACTCGCCGAAATCGCCGCGGAGGAGACCGCCGAACGAGTTCGGGAGGAACGCCGGGCGCTCGAGCACGTCCTCGATCGCATCGACGGCCTCGTCAGGGACGTCACCGACGCGGCGGTCGGTGCAGGGTCTCGCGACGAGATCGAACGCCGCGTCTGCAACCGGATCGTGGAGACGGAACCGTACGTCCTGGCGTGGATCGGCCGCGTGGACGTCACCGACCGACGCATCTCGCCGCGCGAGTGGGCCAGTGACGGCGACGTGCCCCTCGAAGACGGCGATCTGGTGCTGGAGTCGGACGAGACCCACCCGGCCGTGCGAGCCATCGACGGCGACGAACACTACGTCGTCGAAGCCCTCTCCTCGTTCGACGACGCGGATCGCTGGTGGCCCGTCGGGACCGGCACGTACTACGAGGCCGTCGCCGCGTTGCCGATCACGTACGGCGACGTCACCTACGGCGTCCTCGTCGTGTTCGCCGAGGAAGCAGACGCCTTCTCCGACCGCGAACTGCTCGTGCTCGAGTCGCTTACGGGAACCATCGCGACGGCGATGAACGCCATCGAGAGCCGACGGATGCTCTCCTCGGACGCGGTCGTCGAACTCGAGTTGACCGTCGAGGACCCGTCGCTGTTCGCGACGCGTCTTGCGGACTCCCTCGACGCGACCGTCACGTTCCGCGGACTGGGTTTCGACGACGGACGGCCGCTCGCGTTCTTTCACGTCGATCGCGTTGACGGCGCGGAGACGGCGGCGACCGACCTCGAGGCCGTCCGCGAAGCGACCGTCCTCGCGACCTACGAGGACGGCGTCCTCCTCGAGTTGACCCTCGAGGACGGCCTCGTGACCACCCTGGCGGAACACGGTGCCGTGATCGAGTCGTTCGACGCGGCCGACGGCCTCGCCGACCTCTCGCTGGAACTCCCCGACGGTCAGTCGGCGCGGTCGGTGTACGACCTGCTCGAGGACCGCTACGACCGGGTCGAACTGCTCAGCTACCACGAGACCGAACAGCCGTCCCGGACGCCACAGGACCTGGCCGGCACGCTCGAGCGAAAGCTGACCGACCGCCAGGCGATGGCGCTGCAGAAGGCCTTCGTCGCGGACTACTTCGAGTGGCCCCGGAACGTCTCCGGCGAGGAACTCGCCGAGTCGATGGGCATCTCCCGGTCGACGTTCCACCAGCACCTCCGATCGGCCCAGCGCAAACTGCTCGAGGAACTGTACGAAGGGGAGACGGCGATCGGTCGGAGTTCCGACTGATCGTCTTCGTTCGGGGAACGGCCTCATCCCGGATTCCGCTCCTCGCTTCGTTTCTCGGGCGACCGGCCTTTTCTCGTGAACGAGACCTGTCGAACCCTACTAGTGAGGGAATGGCATTTTATACGCATCCGTGGTACTATCAAAACCCAGTTATCGGCGGGTTGATCGGAGCCACCAATGCAACGTGAACACATCGACGCCGGCAAAGCGATCCAGCGGCGGACGGGAAAGACGTTCTACCTCGCAACGAAGTTCCTGCCACGTCGCGTTCGCCACGCCACGCACGTCCTCTACGCGTTCTTTCGGATCGCCGACGAAGTCGTCGACGACGCGGCCGACGTTTCCCCCGAGACCCAGCGGGCCGAACTCGAGTCGCTTCGCGCGCAGGCGCTCGGCGAGGCCGACCCCGAGGAACCGGTCCTCGAGGCGTTCCAGGAACTCAAAACGGAGTACGACATTCCCGACGAGGAGGTCGACGCGTTCGTCGACGCGATGGCGACCGACATCACGACGAACCGGTACGAGACCTACGACGACCTCGAGGCGTACATGCGCGGCTCGGCGGCGGCCGTGGGGGTGATGATGACTGCGATCATGGACCCGACGATGGAATCGGAGGCGCTCCCGCACGCCCGGAAACTCGGTGTGGCGTTCCAGTTGACGAACTTCCTGCGTGACGTCCGCGAGGACGTCGTCGAACGCGACCGGATCTACCTGCCCCAGGAGACGCTGCGCCGCCACGACGTCTCGAACGACCGGATCGAGCGCCTGGAGTACTCCGACTCGTTCGCGGCCGCGATGGCCGAGGAGATGAACCGCGCCGAAGCGCTGTACCGGGAGGGCGTCGCCGGCATCCGATACCTGCCCGCCGACTGTCAGCTGCCGGTGTTGCTCGCGGCGGTGCTGTACGCCGAACACCACGCCATCATCAGGAATCGCGACTACGACGTCCTCTCCGCACGACCGTCGCTGTCGACCGGGCGAAAGCTGTGGTGTCTCGCCAGGACGCGCTGGCACTGGCACTGGAACCGCGACCCCGAGGCCGTCTTCCGGCGCGTCTCCGCCGTGCCCACGGTCGAACCGGAGCGCGGCAATCGCGGTCCCGACTACGGCGACCGGGTCCCGACCCGCTGATCCTCGACCGATCGGTTCGCCGACTGGTCGACGGCGGGGTATTTCAAGACCCTCGAAATCGAGGTCGGGTCGTTGTAGGCTACCGGTTCGTCCCTCCACGTATGAGCACGGAATCAGGACACGCCGTCGGAACCGACAGCGACGACGCCGCCGCGACGGCGACCGATGACCACGACGCCGTCACGATCGACCGCGAACGGGCCCGCACCGCTGCGATGGCGCTGGGCATCTGGCTCACGCTGACGTTCACGGCCGTCGCTTTGCTGTTGCTGTTCGGCGACTCGATCAGCGGCCTGTTCGTCTGATCGGTCTCGAGCGATTTTCGAACGGACGAACCGGTAGCCCCGTGACCGCCTTGACTCCGAGATGTCGGGACGTTCGCCGTCGCCCTCAGCCCGGTAGCGCCGTCCGGACCATCTCGAGGTCGTACCGGCCCGTCGCGAACAGGCCGAGACAGAAGACGCCGGCGACGCCGGCTGCGAGCCAGTTCGTGTATAGGAGGTTGATCGACCCCCAGAGCAACACGAAACTCACCAGATCGTCGAGGATGAACTCGCAGTCGCGGGCACGCTCGAGCAAGGCGGCCCGATCGAACGCCAGGTCGACGAGGGAAACGGCGACGGTACCCGAGAGGACCCAGCCGACGTAGTTCGAGCGGGGGACGCCGTAGTAGCCGCCCGCCTCGAACGTCCAGAACCCGATGGCGACGGCACCGGGATCGAGCACGAGGTCGACGGCGACGACGGCGGCGATGGCGACCGGGATCCGAACGAGGGCTCGATCGCCGAGCGGACCGAGGACGAGAACCGTGAGCAGGACGGCGTTGAGCACGAGTGGGAGGAAAAACAGCGGCAGCGCCAGGGGCACCTCGCCGAAGGCCATCGGCCCCAGCGAGACACCGTACTCGAACGCCCCGTAGGGCCAGTCGGTCCGGACGCCGAGGATCTCGATGGCATAGGTGTAGGCCGTCAGGACGGCCAGCCAGCCCGCGGCCCACCGGTCGATCCGCGGGAGTAGCCCGACCAAAAGCGGCGAGCGCATCACGAGCGTTCCGAACAGGAGCAACAGCGGGTTGTACGCGAGCGCCGGCGGCAACAGTCCCTCGGCGCTGGCGACCAGCGTCACCGCGCCGACGACGGGGAACAGTACGGCGATGGTAAAGCGGTTCTCGCGGACGATCCGCTCGAGGCGACGCTGCATTCGGACGCGCGTCCCTGCGGGGGACTCCCGGACGGGTTCGGCGCTCGAGTCCGGCCCTGCGTCACTGTCCACGTACGATCACCCTCGAGCCGGCGTCCTTATCCATAGACGATCACCCACAAGGCACCCAGCGTCAGGAGCGTGCCGACGGCGGTGTTGATCGCCGGGAACCACCAGTAGGCCCGGTCGACGCTGACCGACGTGGTGGCGATAGCGGCGACGAGCAGCGGGTAGACGGCCAGAACGAGGCCGAACCGGTAATCCAGGAGGCCGAAAGCGACGGCGGCAGCGAGCCAGCACGCGCCGCAGTAGGCGTAGGTCCGGCGCTCGCCGAGGACCGTGGCCGTCGTCCGGATCCCCGCGCGCCTGTCGGGGTCGATGTCGGGAATCGCCGAGAACGTGTGCATCCCCATCGCCCACAGCCAGCCGCCGACGACCGCCTCGAGCGGTGGGTGGGTGCCGGCGACGGCGACGTAGGCCGCGATCCCTGGGACGACGTACAGCCCGTTCGAGAGCGAGTCGAGGAGCGGCGTCGTCTTGAACCGGAACGGCGGCGCGCTGTAGGCGGTTCCTAGCGCGAGGAAGAGCGCGATCCACAGCAACGATGCGGTCGGGAGCAGCAGGACGAACGTTACCGGCAAGAGTGCGGCGACGATCACAGCCGCGGGAACGTATCGCTGGCCGCGATATCGTCGTTCCTTCCCGCTCTCGTCCTTCTTGGGGTTCCTCGCGTCGATTTCGCGGTCGAAGACGTCGTTGACGCCGTAGAGGAAGACGTTCGCGGGCACGAGGAAGTACGCGAACAGGGCGATGGCGGCCGGCGAGAACAGCTCGGGCCGTGTCTCAGCCGCGTACGCGACGCCGACGACCACCGGCCCCGCGAGATAGAACCAGAACCGTGGCCGCGAGAGGACCAGCAGGTACGCGAGGCGGTCGCGAACCCGCTCGCGGTCGGTGGCGCGCGTCGTGTCCGTCATCTCGTGTGCTGGTTCGGGGAGGACGCGACACGGCGGGGTGAACCGGTCACTGCGTCGCGGTCAGTCGCCGTAATCGGCCAGTACCGCCTCGGCGGTCAACTCGCCGCTGATCAGACACATCGGCATCCCGATCCCGGGCGTCGTGTCACCGCCCACGAAGTAGAGTCCGTCGACCTCCTTCGAGCGGTGGGGCGGGCGAAACAGGGCCGTCTGGCGCAGCGTGTGGGCCAACCCCAGCGCCGTCCCCTCGTAACTGTTGTACCGGCTCGCGAAGTCGGAGACGCAAAAGCGCTCCTCGAGGACGATCCGGTCGCGCAGCTCCGCGCCGGTGTGTGCGGCCAGATCCGCGAGGATCCGATCGCGGTACCGGTTGCGCATCGCGGGGGTATCCTCGAGGCCCGGGGCGATCGGAACGAGGACGAACAGGGTGCTGTGGCCCACGGGAGCGACGTCGTCGTCCGTCTTCGACGGGACGCAGACGTAGTACGCCGGATCGTCGGGCCACTGCGGGTCGTCGAAGATCTGCTCGAAGTGGTCGTCCCACTCGGTCGGCAGGACGAGCGTGTGGTGGGTCAGTTCGGGGACGTCGCCCTCGACGCCGAGGTACAGCAGGAACGCCGATGGCGCGTAGGTACGCGACTCCCAGTAGTCGGCGTCGTACCCTCGTTTTTCGGGCGGGAGCAGATCCTGTTCCGTGTGGGCGTAGTCGGCGTTGCTGACGACCAGATCGGCCGTGACGGGTCCGTCGGACGTCTCGAGCAGGAACGCCCCCTCACGGCCCTTGATCCGTTCGACGGGCCGATCCGTCTCGAAGGTGACGCCGAGTTCGCGCCCGAGGTCCGCGACGGCGTCGACGACGCTGCCGATGCCGCCCTCGGGGTACCAGACGCCGAGGTTGAAGTCGACGTGGCTCATCAGGTTGTACAGCGCCGGGGTGTTCCGCGGCGAGCCACCCAGGAACACCAGCGTGTACTGCACGATCTGCTGGAGTTTCGGATGGTCGAAGTAGTCCTCCACGTGATCCTGCATCGACCCCAGCAGCGACAGCCCCCGCGCCTGACGAGCGACGTCCGGATCGACGTAATCCCGCAGTCGCGGGCGGTCCTCGTAGACGAAGTGTTGCATCCCCACCTCGTAGTTCTCGCGGGATTTCTCGAGGTAGCGCTCGAGTGCCTCGCCCGCCCCCGACTCGTACTCCTCGAAGATGGCCTTCGTTCGCTCGAGATCGGGCGTCACGTCGACTCTGTCGCCGCGTGCTCGCGGGGTCCCTCCGCTCGCATCGTCAGCGGAACGCCGTTCCGCGCTATCTTTGAAGAAGATCCGGTAGTGGGGGTCGAGGTGCGTGAGTTCGTAGTAGTCGCCCGGCCTCCGGTCGAACGCCCCGAAGAAGCGTTCGAAGACGTCGGGCATCAGGTACCACGACGGCCCCATGTCGAACCGGAACCCCTCACGCTCGAGGCGACTCGCACGACCGCCGAGCTGTTCGTTCTGCTCGAGCACGCGGACGTCCGCGCCCGCGTCGGCGAGGTAACAGGCCGTCGAGAGCCCCCCGAAGCCGCTCCCGATCACGACGACCGACTCGCCGGACAGCGATTGCATGCCCCACTGTGCGTGGCCGACGACTGAAAAACGTACGCCCAACGCGGTCTTCTCGACGGACTGCTCGCGGGAGCAGTGACCGATCGTCGTTCGGCACCGACTATCCGGCCGATTAATCACCCTCGTTGCCGCGTCGTCGATCGAGATGCCAAACGCTTAGTCTTTCTAGGGATTCGATCCGACAATGACTGATTCCGAGCCCCAACAGTCCCGACCGTCCGGAGGCGGGGAGGAGGTCGCCGATTCCGACGCGTCCGGGCGAGCGGAGCCGGGACCGGCCGAGCGGCGCGACGACCAGCGGGACGCGGTCCGGGAGGCGATCGAACGCTCCAGAAGCGGCGCGCCTGCGGTCGGCTCGGTCGTTCGCGACCGCTTTTCCTCGGACGAGGTCTTCCAGCGAATCATCGCGGCCGCCGACGAGGAGGTCACCTCGGGCAACCGCGAACTGTTCTTCAGCGGTCTCGCCGCCGGGTTCGCGATCACGATCACCTTCCTGCTGTACGCGTCGATGTACGACGCGACCGGCGGCGACCCCGTGATGAGTTCGTTGCTGTACCCGCTGGGCTTTATCTACATCATCATCGGCGGCTACCAGCTCTACACCGAGAACACGCTCCCGCCCGTCGCGCTGACCCTCGAGCGACTGGCCAGCGTCCCCGCGCTGTTTCGCCACTGGATGATCGTCCTCGCGGGGAACTTCGCGGGCGGTGCGATCGGTGCGGTGGCGCTCACCTGGGGCGGCGTCTTCGACGACTCGACCACCGCCGCGGCGCTCAGCATCGCCGAACACGGCGTCGAGACGTCCTGGTGGAGCCTGTTTTCCAAGGCCGCGTTCGCAGGCCTGATCGTCGCCGGCGTCGTCTGGGTTACCTTCGCCTCGCGCGATACGATCTCCCGACTGGTCGTCGTCTACCTGGCGTTCCTCGCGATCCCGCTCGGGAACCTGTTCCACGTCGTCGTCTCCTTCACGGAGATGCTCTTTCTGGTCTTCTCGACCGACTTCAGCCTCTTCGTCGGCATGACGGAGTTCATTCTACCGGTCCTGCTCGGGAACACGCTCGGGGGCATCCTCCTCGTGACCGTCGTCAACTACTACCAGACCAGCGAGGAGCGCCTCGAGTCAGCCCGGTTCGAGGGCATCGAACGACGGCTCTCCATCCGCGAGTGGCTGTTCGGGACCCTCGTCGGGCGGTCTTACGTCCCGATCATCGACACCGCCGAGACGCTCGGGTCGGACGACGAGGACACCTACCGGATCGTCGTGCCGATCGCGAACCCGCGAACCGAGTCGAAACTCGTGCGATTCGCCGCCATGCTCGCCAGCCGTCAGGAGTCCGCGATCCTCCACATCGAGCACATCGTCCAGACTCCCGGCGGGGCGTCCGCGGCCGGAACCGACGGCCCCCGCGCTCGAGTCGTCAACGAATCCGAGCGCCGACTCGACGATCTGACCGACTCGATCGCCGACTTCGACGTCGACTTCGAGACGTCGACGGTCGTCACCCACCGCTCGTTCGAGGAGATCTTCGACACCGCAGAGCGCGAGAACGCCGACCTCGTCGTGATGGGCTGGAGCGACGACGCGCTGTGGGGGGCCGCCCGCGCCGAGCGCCCGCTCAGCGAGTTGACGGTCCAGTTGCCCTGTGATTTCCTCGTCATCAAGGACCGCGGAATGGACGCCTCGCGAATCCTGCTGCCGACGGCTGGCGGTCCCGATTCGGACCTGAGCGCGGAGGTCGCCCGGACCCTCGAGGAGTGTGCCGCCGCCGAAACCTCCCTGTTGCACGTCGTCGACGGGCCGGAGGAGCGCTCCGAGGGCAAGGAGTTCCTCTCGGAGTGGGCCGTCAACCACGACCTCGAGGACGCCGAGATCATCGTCGACGACTCGGGCGACGTCGAGGAGGCGATCTGTCGCGCAGCCGACGACCAGACGTTGCTCCTGATCGGCGCGACCGAGCGCGGCCTGCTCTCGAGACTCGTCACCAGTTCGCTCCACCTCGACGTGATCAACGAGGTCGATTGTTCGGTGGTGCTCGCCGAACGCCCGAGCGAGCGCAGTCTGTTCCAGCGTCTGTTCGGCCGGTAGTCGTCCCATCGCTTTCTCGGGAGGCTCGTCGACCGGTCGATGTACCGGTACACCTTCACGTACTCTGACTCTCCGCCGGCGGGGGCGCGAGGACCGATTCCGACCCGATCCGGGCCGTCTCACGAGCGGCCGCCGAACGATCCGGCGGCCGTCCTGCGGTTCGTAAGGAGTCTATTATTATGGCCCGTCCGGCGCACGGGACGGGTACGCATGGCTGTCTCGAGCCCCGGTCGTTCCGATCCGTCGGCCGTCGACTGGCTGCAACGAGCCACAACGAACCGTCACGGCTCGAGCGTTCCGCGGGACGGTGGTCCGGCCGCTCTCGTCGGCCTCGCTCTCCCCGTCGCGGGACTGGCGTCCTCGGGATCGATCGCCGCGGTGCAGTGGACGGATCGAGGGCTCGAGCTAAGCACCGGGGTCGCCGTCGGCCTGGGGCTGGTGGCGCTGGGCTGTGTCCTCGCCCTCGTTCGCTTTCTCGACCGCCAGCACGAGACCGCGGTGAGCGACGATCCGGACGCTGTGGCGATTCCCACCACGAAGACCGACGCCGATGGTCACGTCGCCGTCCGGTACGACGCGAACGACGGGGAGGAGGCCCTTCGCGTCCATCGAGTCGAGACCGTCGCCGAGGGGGATCCGGAGGCGATTCCCCCTGCCGCGTCCGGGGACGACCTCGAGACGCTTCGTGAGACGATCGAAGGAGCGACCTTGCGGGAGATGCGAGACCCAGCGCTCTACGTCTACGAAGACGACGAAACCTGGCGCTGGTCGCTGGTTCGCTCGGACGGAACGACCCTGGCGACCGCGACTCGAGGGTACGAATGCCGGGCCGAGGCCCGGGATGCGGTCGCCGTCCTGAACGAGCGCGGTCCCGACGCCGAGGTCCTCGACCCCGGAACGGCCGCGTTCGCTGTTACCCGGCGCGACGGCCGCTGGTACTGGCAGCTACTCGACGGGGACCGAACGGCGCTGGCCGAGAGCGCGGACGGGTACCGCGATCCGGACGGTGCCGACGCGGCGATCGATCCGTTCGTCGAGACCATCGCGGACGCACGCGTGATCGCCCTCGATGGGGTCGGCTTCGAACTGTACGCGGACGGCGACGCGTGGTCGTGGCGGCTGGTCGAGGGGACGAGCCACGTGCTCGCCGACGCGACCGAGCGGTTCGAGAGTCGGCGGACCGCCGAGAACGCCGCCGCCGCGGTGCGTTCGGGACTCGAGTCGGCCGCGGTGACGGTCGCCGGCGAACCGACCTACGAGCGGTACCGGGAGGACGACCGCTGGTGCTGGCGACTGGTCGACGGCAGCGGTCGGACGGTCGCCCGCTCGGCCGGGGAGGCCTCGACCCACGAGGAACTCACGCGAGCGGTCGACCTGTTCGCAGCGCACGCGCCCGATGCCGACCACCTCGAGTTCGACGACGCGGCGTACGAGGTCGTTCCGACGACCGATCCCGCGACGTTCGAGGGACCAGGGTCGTCCGATGGTGGCACCGAGGTTCGGACCGACGGGGCGTCGCCGCCGTCGGCCCAACTGAACGGGGATTCGGCCGTTCCCGCCGGCGTATCGACGTCGACTGCGAGTTCCGAAGCCGGTGAAGCGGTCTCGAAACCGGCGGACGAGTCGATCGACGGTTCGAGCGAGGACGGGTCGGCCGACGGCCAGGCGAGGGAGTCGAATCCCGCACCCGCGGACGCTGCGACGGTCGACGCGGACGGCTGGTACTGGCGGCTCGTCACCGCGGAGCGGGAGGTTCTCGCCGTCGGCCCGGAGCCGACACCAGATCCCGAGGCCGCGACCGACGCGATCGAACGCGTTCGCGAGGGGGCCCGCGAGGCCGACCTCATCGAGTTCGACGACGCGGCGTTTCGCGTCTACGAGACCGACGCGGGCGAGTGGCGCTGGCGACTGATCGACGAGAACGGCGGCGTGCTGGCCGACAGCGGCACGGAACACGACTCCCGGACGGAAGCTGCCGAAGCAATGATGACGCTGAAGGAACAGGCCCCCGACGCCGACGTCCTCGAGATCGAAACCGCGGCGTTCGAACTGTTCGCGGCCGGGGACGGCTGGCGCTGGCGACTGGTCGACAGCGCCGGCAACCTCGTCGCCCTCGATCCGACCAGCCATCCGACCAGAGAGGGCGCTCGCGAGGCGATGACGCGGCTGCTCGAGCACCTCGACGCGGCCGTCCACCGGCTCGACCGGCCGCTCTTCCAGTCCTCCCCTTCGGATGGGTGGCGCTGGCGGTTCGTCCTGCCCGGGGGCGAACCGATCGCCGTCGCCGGAGACGCGTACGCGACCAACGACGAACTCGTCGACCGCCTCGAGACGGTGCGCGAGATCGCAGCCGATGCCTCGAGTCACGACGTTGGTGCCTACTGCGTCGAACTCACTGACCGCGGCGACTGGGACTGGTGCCTGCTCGATCGGAACCGCGAGGTGGTCGCCGACGGGACCCGCTCGGACGCCGATCGAGAGACGACCCGGGAAGCCGTCGAGCGGCTCCAGCGTCACGCCCCCGATGCGCCGATATTCGCTGCCGACGCCGCGGCGATTCGCCTCGAGCGATCCGGCGACGACTGGCAGTGGTCGCTCGTCTCGAGCGACGGTGACCGACTGGGTGGTGGCGTCGAAGGCGTCGGGACCGAGTCGGCGGTGCGGTCGGCCATCGAGAGGGTCAGACGCCTCGCTTCGTCGGCCGCACGGATCGACCGCACCGACGCGTCGTTCGACGTCGTAGAGACCGACGACGGCTGGCGCTGGCGGTTACTCGACGGCGACGGTCGCGTCGTCGCGACCGCCAGCGAGGCGTGGGAATCGGTCGAGGACGCACACCAGGCGGTCACTACCGTTCGTTCCTCGCTCGAGGACGCGAGCGTTCTCGAACGTGACGGGCCGGCGTTCGAACTGTTCGTGGCCGATGACGGCTGGCGCTGGCGGCTCGTCGACGCGGGCGAGACGACGGTTCTCGAGAGCACTCGGACGTACGAGACGCGGACCGAGGCTACCCGGGCGGTCGATAGGCTGCAGTCGCTGTCGTTCGTAGGGCGGGATGGAGTCGAAACCGGGTAGCGTGTCGTCGCTGGAACACGGCCCGCGGTCTTATTCGGCGGTCGCCGGCGGTTCGCTATCGGCCCCGGAATCGGCGTCGCTCTCGGTGCTAGTGTCGTCCGCGAGCCGTTCTTCGGCTCGGTCCCGGTCGTCGGGGTAGCCGACGTCGATGCGCCAGCCGTCCATGCGGATGGCGTCGATAGTGCGGCCGGACTGGATGAGCAGGTCGATCGCGTCGGGGAGTTCGTACTCGCCGCGGTCGGAGGGCTGGACGAGGTGACAGGCGTGGAAGATCGCGGGCGTGAAGGTGTAGAAGCCGGTCATCACGAGGTTCGACGGCGGGTCGTCGGGTTTCTCCATCACCTCGACGATCTCGCCGTACTCGTTGGTGTCGAGGACGCCGTAGCGGGAGGCCTCCTCGTAGGGGACCTCCTCGACGAGGAAGGCGGCGTCGGCACGGTCCTCCTGCTGGCGGTTGATGACGTCGCCGAGGTTCGCCCGGAAGACGTTGTCTCCGAGCATCAGCATGAAGTCGTCGTCGACGTGGGGTTCGGCCTGGAGGATGGCGTGGGCCAGTCCCAGCTGTTCGCGCTGGTGGGCGTAGGTGATCGGGACGCCCTCGTACTCGTCGCCGTAGCGTTCGATGATCTGCTCTTTCTGGTAGCCGACGACGACGATGAACTCCGTCGCACCGACCTCCAGCAAGTTGTCGAAGACGTCCTCGATGAGGGGTTTGCCGTCGACCTCCACGAGGACCTTCGGTTTGTCTTCGGTCAGCGGCCGGAGGCGGGTGCCCTTGCCTGCGGCCAGGACGACAGCTTGCATACTCCGAACGGTTTCGACGCGGCGACATATACTTTGTGCGGTCGTCCCGCCTGCGCGTTTCGGGACGCTCTCGTCGACGAACCCGCTCGAGTCTGCTACCGCCGTTCAGTGTGACGTTCGAGTCCGCGTCGGGATCAGCGGGAGGACGTCGTCGGTCAGTCGACCGGCGTATCGTGGGACGCCAGCGTCAGAGCCGCCGGATCGAGCGTGTAGTAACGTTCCCAGACGGGCGCGAGGCTCACGACCCGACAGCCCTCGATCTCGCTCGAGGCGTGTCGCTCGTGGTGACCGACGAGACACAGATCGGGCTCGAGCACCGCGAGCAGTCGGTCGACGCGTTCACAGCCGGGGTCGTAGCCGTACGAGAGCAGGCCCGTCGGCGCTTCGTGGGTCAGGAGCACGTCGACGCCCTCGAGCGCTGCGAGCCGGTCGACGTCGTCCCGGACGAAGTGGCGTCGGCGGTCGTCCGCGAGTTCCTCGCGCGAGAGGTCGTACTTCGTCGGCGCGTAGTTGCCCGACAGGCCGGCGACGCGGACGCCCTCGAGGTCGACCGCCGTACTCGCCAGCAGGTGGGCGTCGTCGACTTCGGGCGGCGACTCGCCCGCCCGGAGCGCCTCGATCACGTCGAAGTCCTCGTTGTTGCCGGCGACGAACCAGGTCTCGATCGGGAGGTCGTATCGCTCGAGGTCGCCGACCTGCAGGGCGAGGTCCTCGTTCGCGTCGTCGTAGGCGGCCCGCAGCGCCGCCTCGTTGTCCGGATCGCTCGCGTGGGCGTCACCGAGTACGAGCATCGGCGTCGCTACGGGCTCGAGCGGGATAGCGTCCGTGGTGGGAACCCGATCGTGGTACAACGGGCGATCAGAGGACTCGCTCCGAATCGGGGTTCTCGAGTTCCCACAGCAACTCCGGGAGGAACGCCTCGAGGTTGTCGACGACGCGGCGCTCGCTGACGCCCAGCCCGTCGCAGTGGTCGTGGGCCGAGTCGCGGATGTCGACGTGGAGGTCGCCGTCCTCCCGCCAGACGCCGAGCGGGAAGACCGAACACCGGGTCGGCTTCCAGTCCTCCTCGAGGTGCAGCGCACAGAGGCCGTCCTCGCGCAGGAAGGCACAGGCACGGCCGTCGTCGTCGACGTGAGCGTCGCGGTCTTTCTCCTCGCGGGTGACGAACTTCTCGCCGCGGAAGTCGGTCGTCGTCTCGGCGAGGTTCGCCCGCTGGGCCAGCTCGAGCAAGTCCCGGTCGTAGAGGAGGACGCCGTGGTGACAACACCACGTGCAGTCGTCGACGCACTCGAACGTGAGGTCAGGGTCGAACTCGACGACGACCTCCCGGTCGGGGTAGACTTCGACGCGACGCGGGGTCTCCGTGCTCACGTAGGCGTGGAGGGGGCGGCTGCGGAAGTGTGTTGCTGTTCCCGACGAGCTAGGACTCCGCGGGTTCGACCGTGTTCCGGAGCGTCCCCACGCCTTCGTAGGTGATCTCGACGGTGTCGCCGGGCTCGAGCAGGCCCGGGTTCGCCGGACTGCCGAACGCGACGACGTCTCCCGGCCGGAACGTAAAGCGCTGCGAGAGGTAGGAGACGACCTCGTGGGGGTCGAACAGCATCAGTTCCGTCGACGCCTCCTGGCGGCGCTCGCCGGCGACGTCCGTGTACATGTCGACGTCGAATGGGTCGAGGTCGGTCTCGATCCACGGACCGAGCGGGCCGGAGCCGTCGAACGCCTTGCGGGCGGTTCGGCCCTGCTGGTCCAGCGCGTCGACGTCGTTCATGATGGTGTAGCCCCGGACGGCGTCCGGGACGTCCTCCGGCTCGAGATTTCGACAGCGCTCGTCGATGACGGCGGCGAGTTCGCCGGCGTAGGTGAGTTCGTCGGTGAACGCGGGGTAGGGAATCGGCCGTTCGTGTCCGAGCAACGCCGCGGGCGGCTTGATGAAGAAGTCCGGTTCCTCGGGGCGTTCGTACTCCATCTGCTCGAGCGTCTCGGCGTAGTTGCGGCCGACGCAGTACAGCGCCGTCGGTTCACAGGGTGGGAGCAGTCGGCCGTCGACGCCCACCTCGTATCGGCCGTCGTCGGCGTGGACGACGCCGTCCTCGTAGCGTCCGGTAACGGGTCCGTCCGACGTCAACAGGCGTGCGAGTCGCATACGTCGCGTCCTCGATCGAGGGTGTTAGCATCGTCGATACGGCCAGTGTTCGCCCCCGACGGGGTGTGCTGATAGCTATTTGTGGCTCCTCGTGGCAGGCCGGCACGTATGACGGAGTACGACAGCGACGTACTGGTCTCGGCCGACTGGGTGGAAGAGCGCCTCGAGGAGTTCCAGTCCGACGACCCCGAGTATCGCATCGTCGAGATCGAGAGCCCGAATCCGCCGGACGACGACTTCCCGTCGTTGTACGAGGAGGGCCACGTGCCGGGTGCGGTCGGCTTCAACTGGGAGGAAGACCTCTCGGACGATCACCAACGCGACATCCTGAAGAAGGGGGACTTCGAGGACCTCGTCGGCGAGCACGGCATCAGCGAGGACTCGACGGTCGTCTTCTACGGCGACGGCCACATCCCCAACTGGTTCGCCGTCTTCGCCTACTGGGAGTTCACCTACTACGGCCACGACGACGTTCGCGTGCTCGACGGCGGGAAGGACTACTGGGTCGAGAACGACTACCCGCTGACCGAGGAGGTGCCCGACTTCCCGGCCCAGGAGTACCGCGCTCGGGGTCCCTTCGAGAGCATTCGCGCCTACAAGGACGACGTCGACATGGCCCGCGAGGCCGGCATCCCGATGGTCGACGTGCGCTCACCCGAGGAGTTCTCCGGCGAAATCCTCGCCCCCGAGGGGCTCCAGGAGACGGCCCAGCGCGGCGGCCACATTCCCGGCGCGTCGAACGTCCCCGTGAAGACGAACCTGCGCGACGACGGCCGGTTCCTCCCGCCCGACGACCTCGAGGACGTCTACGCCGAGAAGGGCATCGACGGCGACGAGTCGATCGTCACCTACTGCCGCGTCGGCGAGCGCTCGGCCATCGCCTGGTTCGCGCTCCACGAACTGCTGGGCTACGAGGACGTCGAGAACTACGACGGCTCCTGGACCGAGTGGGGGAACATCGTGCGCGCGCCCATCGAAACCGGTGACGGCGGCGATTGACGGCCGCACACGACTGGACTCGATCGGCGGACGAGGCACCGCCGACAACCTGCCGGCACCTGCAGGCTGATGGATTTCTCGAGCGGCGGTCGTCCGATCACCTATGACATCGACACGAACGCGCGATCGGAAGGACCTGCTGACGAACGCCGGCGTCGTCACGACGGTCATCGACGCCGGGATGGAGTTCTCGAAGGGGAGACGCAAAACCGGGCTGTTGCTGCTCGGCGCGGCGGCCGTCTCGAGACGGGTACCCGGCTTCGGAACGGCCGTCTCGCTCGGCGTGCGGGCGTATCGACGACTTCGCTGATTCTGAAGCTACGTCTCACCCCAAGAGGCTCTCGAGGTTTCGGTACCGAATAGCCGACCATGCCTCGCGCTCGAGGTCGAACCGGTCGAACAGTTCGAGGTGTGGAATCTCGTGGCCGGGATAGAGATAGTCGGTCCCGAAGACGAGGTGTTCGTGGTGATCCTCGAGAAACGCCTGGCCGAACTCGGGGTCTCGAGTGAGGGCGTTCCAGCCCGACATACCGGCGAGATCCCCGTAGCAGTTGTCGTACCCGGCGAGCAGTTCCGGGACGCGACCGCCGGGTTCGACCGGCCTCTCCGGGTAGCGCCCCAGGTCGGACTCGCTCACGTCCGCGGAGACGTGGGCCCACCAGCCGTGGGCGTGCGCGAGGAAGTCGACTCCGGGGTACGACGCCAGCACGTCCTCGAATCGCGGCAGGCCGACCGCATCGAGCATCGCCTTGTCGTCGACGTGAACGAGGGCGGGGAGATCGTACTCCGCACACAGTTCGTACAACCGCTCAAGGCGCTCGTCGTCGATCGCCACGCCGGCCTTGAGTTCGCCGATCCCCCGAGCGCCGCGCTCGACGAGGGACTCGAGGCGCTCGAGGACGGTGTCCGCCCCGTAGACGTCGACCCGCGGGTCGACGGTACAGAACGGAACGAGGCGGTCGTGACCCTCGAGTTCCTCGAGTACCCACCAGCTGGGTGCCTGCACGGGGTAGGCCTCCGGCGAGTCGAGCGCGTGGACGACCGCGCGGTCGATCCCGACCGCGTCCAGCCACTCGACCAACTCGTCGGCCGAGAGCGGGTCACGACCCAGGGTTTCCGCCGGCACGACGTGCGTGTGCGCGTCGAACAGCGGCAGGTCGGCGACGGCGTCGTCCCGGGTCGACGCGTCCGGTTCGGTGGCCGCGTCTCGAGCGTCGTCGGTCGCGGCTACAGTCGTCTCCGCCGGAAGCGCAATCCCACTCGTGGCCGCCAATGTGGCGAGCGTTCGTCGTCGGGTGGTAGTGCTCGAGCCGTCGATCGACGACGGTGCCGGTTCGGTCGGTTCCTGGCTCACGGCGAGTGCGTCTACAGAGCGGACGATAATCCCCCGGTGGAGTTGTCTCGAGCCCGACCGGTTCGTGTCGGCGCGCAGTACTCCGGGACCTGGCATCGGACAGTCGGCTGTGCGGTCTCGGTTGCTGCCGCCGCGTCGTCGCCGCGGCCGGGAGACGGTCCCTACCCCGGGGCGACGGGCTGATTTGCTCGGGCGTCGTACCGCCGGCCGTGCCGGCGAACGCTCTCGTCACCGGGCCGCCGCGAAGCGGGAAGACGACGGCCCTCGAGCGAACCGTCGCCCGGCTTCGGGCGGCGGGAGACGACGTCGAGGGGCTGGTCTGTCCGGAACTGCGCGAGGGGGGCGAGCGCGTCGGGTTCGAGATCGCCGCCCTCGGGACCGACCAATGCGCGACGATGGCCCACGTCACGTTCGACGGCGGTCCGAGCGTCGGGAAATACGGCGTCGACGTCGCCGCGATCGATCGACTCGCCCGGAGTGTCCTCGAGCCGGCGATCGGAGCGGTCGACTGCCTTATCCTCGACGAGATCGCGCCGATGCAGGCTCGAAGCGATCGGTTCGTCGCGGCGACCGAGCGCGCGCTCGAGTCCGCGACCCCCGTCGTCGCGGCGATCGCATCGGACACACGACTCCCGTTCGTCGACCGAGTGAGAAATCGGGCGGACGTGGAGACGTTCGTCGTCGAACCGGAAACGCGGGACGACTTGCCGGTTCGGTTGCTCGAGTGGGTGCGCTCACGCCGTGGCAAACGGGGAGACGACTGAGTCGGGACCCGGGCCACCACTCGTCGGCGGTCGCTCGGTCGGTCCCGTCGGTCCGGGGGTCGAGAGGGATCGGCTGGTCGCTATCGAACGACGGCGCAAGAAATAGGGTCGAAATCAGTGACAGGGTACGAAGCCGTTAGCCGAGGATGTTCGTAGCGACGGCTTCAGCAGCCTGGGTGTTGGAGTTGCTCTGGTCGGCGGTCTGGTCGACCGTCGCGGTCTGGGTCACGTTGTCGACCGAGGCGTCACCGGTGCTGATACCACCGTTGATCAGTGCGCCGCTATCGTCGCCGAGATCGATACTGATATCGAGGCTACTATCCGCGTCGGCCGACTGCTGGACGGTCGCGTCGAACTCGGCCGCGTTCGTCTGAGTCACGTCTTGGGCCTGGTCAACCACCGTCGCCGACTCCTGGACTACGCTCGGGGCCTGTTCCTCGACGATCTCCACCGGCTGTGCCGGCTCAGGCTCCTCGTATCCTCCTGCCGCTGCTGTTCCAGCTAGCGCCATGAACATGACGCTGCCGACCATTACGACCGCGAGCGTGAGTGCGATTGCGCGCTTCATGTGTATCTCGTGTTGGTTACGAGGCACGCATCACACAGGGGGTACCCTCCGTAACGGACCGGCGACCCTATCGTCGGGTCGTCGCTCGTCACGGGCGTACCTGCCGACTCCCTCTATCTCCCCGCTGTGACGCGTTGCCCGGTCGGACCTCATCACGGTGTGGTACTTGAAGCCGACAAACGGTTTCAGCCTGAAGAGTCGGATTGGAACCGCTGGAACGGTCCTTTCGAGGCCTGCAGACGGCCGTTCCATCGGTGGCGGTTTCGACGGTGAGAGATACGTGTTCCCTATCGATGCGTTCGCTTCTAGTTCTGCCAACCGATCCGACGTCTCCAGGGGCCGAAATTGCGGATAAACGGATTCGATCGAGAACCGTTCCGAAGTAACGGCTCCCTTCGACCGGTGAAACGATCCCGTATGCTGAGACTTACCGCCCCGTTTCGATCCCGACGCCCGTCCAGGATCGCGATTTCGACAGTTCGAAACGTGACACCGGTTCCCTCACTGTCGGCCAGTTGTGTTCGAAGCAACCGGTTTCCGATCGTAAGCAATCGGCTTCCGTTCGGTAGGCGAGTTCATATCGCCATCAACTGACAGATAACAAAGTCTGTCATCCGGATACGACGGTTCACGCCGTGGAGTTGCAGAAACCAAGACTCTCACGGTTTCCGTCAAACGAATCATGACAGATACGACGACGATACGTTCACAGTGTACGACGGTTTTGATGGCGTGTATGGTCGCGATAGCGATGCTGGCCGTCGGGGCTCCGATGGCCGTTGCCGGCGACGACGCCGACCCGGACGACGAGTCCGCGTACGCGCTCGAGAGCGACGAGGGTCTGTACCTGGTCTTCGGTGCCGACCTCGATGAGACGACCCTGGAGGAGTACATCGAGGACCACGCGTCGGGTGACGCCTCGACCAACGTGGAAGTCACCCAGTACCAGAACGTCGATCAGGTAAACATCCACCAACAGGCGAACGCGACGTCGATCTCGATCGACGGCGGCGAGGCCACTGCAGTCCAGGAGGCCACGCAGATGAACTCTAACGACCAACTCGCCGATGCGTCCGCCGAGAACGTCCAGCTCGAGCAGACCCAGTTCGAGGATGTCGGTGAAGTGACCATCCTGATGGGTAACGGCGACGGTCAGACCTTCGACGGCTGGGGCATCGCCGACAAGAAAGGTGAGAAGGCAGAAGTCGACGGCGATCAGGAGGCCGACGCGGTCGTGACGCAGGCCCAGGAAGTCGGTCAGCTGAACTACAACGAGCAAAACACCGCGTTCGCGATCGCGGAGAACGCCAGCGAGGCGACCGCCCTACAGCAGTCACAGCAGACCAACCAGAACCTGCAACAGGGCGTCGCTAACGCGACGAACGTCTACGTCGGCAACGGCAACTTCGCCGACAAGACTGGCGATCACGTGAAATCCGAGAACAGCCCCGGTGCCGATCAGGTCGCGTCCGCCGAAGTCGCGCAGGCCCAGGCGGTCTCGCAGGAGAACATCAACCAGCAAGACGGTGCCGTGGCCATCGCGGTCGGCGAGGACAGCGTCGCGACGGCGATCCAGATCACCGAGCAGACCAACGTCAACGAACAGCTCGCCGAGGCCGACGCGGCCAACGTCTTCGCCGCGATGGACGGCATGCACGTCGCGACCGCCGGTATCGGCGACAGCAACGGCGTCATCGACATGGAGACCACCGTCGAAACCTTCGGCACCGACGAGAAAGAGGGCAAGCACAAGAAAGCGAGCGACGAGGTGCAGTCTGCCACCGCCGGCGTCGGACAGGAGCAGGTCTCCGAACAGATGAACGTCAACCTGCAGAACACGGCGTTCGCGTACGCGACCAACGAGAGCAACGCGACGTCGGTCCAGCTCGCCTACCAGAGCAACCTCAACGCACAGATCGGCTTCGCCGACGCGTTGAACGTCTACGCCGGCCCGAGCCACCAGTACGAGAACGCGATGGTGACCTCGATCACGAACGTCACCGTCGGTGGCGACGACGTCGACGGCATGGACGGGATCGCCTACGACTACGATGCCCAGCAGACCAACGATCCCGAACAGCACGCCAGTGCGCAACTCGAGCAGGTCCAGTTCATCTCCCAGGAGAACGTCAACGAGCAGCAGGCTGCCATCGCCATCGCCGAGAACGGCGACAGCGCCGACTCGGCACAGGTGAGCATGCAGGAGAACGAGAACGTCCAGTTCAGCGCCGTCTCGGCGACGAACGTCTGGGCCGCTGGCTAACGGTCGTCTCTGCGGAGTATCCGAATCGCATCCCTGATTTCTTCGTTTTTATCGTCGCATCGACGGTCGATCGGTCAGCGACGGCCGTCCCGTAATCTCGCTGTACCCCGTCCATCCGCGGCACCTATCGACCGGCTAACGTTCTCGACAGCCGATATTAAATGTCAACTTAAAAAACACTTATCCGCGCCAGCGGAAAACCGTGCCTCGAGATGACGACGAACCGAGCGGCAGTGCTCGATACCAGGAAGCGGGTCGACGCCGCTATCTCGGCGACGTTCGGAGCGCCAGGTGATATCTCAGCCGACGACCGAATACCCGCGAGAACGGCCGTCCAGGCCGATCCGACCCGTACGATCGGAAGGCTCGAAACGGACGATGCCCCGGTTCGTCGTGGGACAGACACCGAGCAGAACTCTCTCGTCGCCACCTGTCTGGCCGTCGCTCTACTCGGAATCGTCCTCACGCTCCTGGCAACTGTTGGGACGAGTGACCCCGCTTCCGGGGCGTCCGTGGCAGCCCTATCCCTTGTATCCTCATCTCGAGGGGCCTCCAGGAACGATCGGATCGCTATCGTCGGGGACGACCCCGCATTGATCGAGGAGGCGATCCGCTCGCTCCCGAGGGACCCAGTCGGTATCCTCGCTCCCCCACGATCCTCGGGCGCGGGCGGGTCGGGTGACGCCACCGACGGATCGCAGTCCTCGACCCCAGTCCCGGATGGCAACGGTTCGAGTTCGACGGGTCACGCGATAGCGGACGACGAAGACGGTGACCCCCCAATGGTCATCGGCGTGGGTCGCGAGGGCCGCTCCATCGCGAAGCGTCGAACGGAGAGCTGGTCCCAGCTGGCAGAGACGCTTCGCGATCGGGACATCGATACGGTCGCCCTCGCGTTCGCGTCCCCCGACCGACGGGGCTTTTTCGGTACGTTACGACTCTGTCGAGAACTCGGCCTCGACGCCCTCGGCCACCGGCGACACGCCGATTCGATACTCGTCGCTGGCGACGGGCCGGGGGAGTTCGTCGAGATCGACCTCGAGCCCTGGGGGCCGCTCGAGTCGCTGGTGAAACGGGCGTTCGACGTCGCAGTCGCGGGGACGGCGTTGGTCGTCCTCGCGCCGGTCGTCGTGCTCATCGCGCTCGCGATCACGATCGAAGGCGAAGGGCCGGTCTTTTTCACGCAGCAACGGACGTGCCGTCTCGGGCGCACGTTCGAACTGCGGAAGTTCAGAACGCTCAAACCGAAGGAAGGAGGCGAGGTCGGAACCGTGATCGACGAGGATCGCCAGACGCCGCTGGGCCAACTTCTCAGAACGACTCACCTCGACGAAATTCCGCAGTTGTGGTCGATCCTCGTCGGCCGCATGAGCGTCGTCGGTCCCCGTCCCGCTCAGACGAAACTCGAACCGGAGTTCGAAGCGAGCGCCCCGCAGTGGCGACGCCGATGGTTCGTCAAGCCTGGGCTGACCGGACTCGCACAGATATCCGGCGCGACGAGCCAGGAACCGGCCGAGAAACTGGCGGCCGACCTGCAGTACGTCCGTGATCGGTCGTTCTGGTTCGACGTGCGCATCCTGCTGGGCCAGTTCCGGAACGTGTTCGCCGATCTGGCGGACCTCGTCCGCCGCTCCTGACTCGAGCAGCGGTGGTGTCGTTGATCGAACGGAACGAACGATCACCTACGCCGCGAAGCCGGGATCGGAACTCGATCTCGGGGCTCGAGGAGTCCTCGCCAGTGAGCGACGGATCGATCCTAACCGGTGCCTACCGCTCGACCGATCGGCGGTCAGTCGGAGTCGGCCCGGTTCGAGTCGGATTACGAACGCGCTTCGAGTCTTCGTTCGACCTCGTTCGATCACCCTTCCGCGACCCCACCGACGTATTAGCCCGTAACGACGCCACGTAATCGCTCCAATTCGTGCATAACGGTAACGACCCTTTTTAAGCAACTGGCCTGATTCGAGCGCTATGCCTGATCGAGGCAGTGACACGACAGCTTCTAGTCGGCCTAGTCGCGACCGCTCTCGAGTCGCGTGCGTCGGCATGGGGTTCGTCGGCTACCACTCGGCGGTCGGATTCTGCACCGCCGGCCGACGGGTAGTCGGGGTCGACAAAGACGAGGCGTTGGTCGAATCGATCCGACGCGGGACCCACCCCTTCGAAACCGATACGTTCCGGGAACACGTCACCGACGGGCACTGTACCGTCACGACGGACATCTCGGACGCTGCCGACTGTGATACCTACGTCGTCAGCGTGCCGACGCCGCTCGACGAGGCGTCCGATCCCGACCTGTCGGCCCTCCGGTCGGCCTGCCAGAGCGTCGGGACGGTCCTCGAGCGGGGTGACCTGGTGGTGATCCAGAGTACGATCTATCCCGGCTGTAGCCGCCGCGAACTCGTCCCGGTACTCGAAACGTCGGGCCTCGATGCGGGCACCGATGTCGGCGTCTCACACGTCCCCGAACGGTACAGCCCGGGCGACGATCGGTCCAAGTCGGCACCACGCGTCGTGGGTTCGATCGACGACTGGTGGCGTGGGGAGACCCTGGCCCTCTACGAGGACGTCACCGACTCGGTCGTTCCGGTCTCGTCGCTCGAGGTCGCCGAGGCGATCAAACTCGTCGAAAACGTCCAGCGGGACGTCAACATCGCCATCGTCAACGAAATCGCACGGGCGCTGGACACCCTGGGCATCGACACCTGGGAGGTGATCGACGGGGCGGATACGAAGTGGAACTTCCACCGGTACGAGCCCAGACTCGGCGTCGGCGGACACTGCCTCCCGATCGATCCCCACTACTTCGAGGCCGCACTCGAGGGGTACGAGGCCGACCTGGACCTGGTGCCGACCGCGCGCGAGATCAACCGGTCGATGCCGACCTACTACGGTGACTGGATCGTCCGCGCCCTCGAGTCCCTCGGGAAATCGCCCTCGATGGCCGAGGTCGCCGTCCTCGGTACGGCGTACAAACCGAACGTCGAGGACACGCGGAACAGCCCGGCAGTGACGCTGGTCCGAACCCTCCGCGAGAACGACGTTCAGGTCTCCACCTTCGATCCCAACTTCGAACCGAACGCGGAGATCGAATCGACCGGATTGTACAACGAGTCGACGCTCCCACCAACTATCGAGAACGCCGACGTCGCCGTCTTCGGGGCCGCACACGACGAGTTCCAGCACCTCGAACCGGACGCGATGGCGACGTGGATGGCCGAAGACCCGATCGTCGTCGACTTCGCCCGGTTGCTCGATCCGGACGCAGTCGAAGCGAGCGACCTGACCCGGTTGCGAGCGCTCTCCCTCGAACCCGGTCGGCCCGCCACGCAGCCTCGATCCGGGCCAGAAGCGACCGCCGAAGTCGGGCCACAGGAGGGAGACCATGATTAGCGACGCACGCGTCCTCGTCACCGGCGGTGGCGGATTCATCGGCAGCCACGTCGCCGAACGACTCGCCGACGAGAACGCGGTCACGATCCTCGACGATTTCTCGAGCGGCGAGGAGGCACACGTCCGGTCGTTCCCCGCCGACCGGGTTATCGAGGCCGACGTTCGCGACGAGAGCGTCGTCCGGTCGGCAGTCGCCGACCACGACGTGGTCGTCCACATGGCCGCGATGATGGGCGTTCGGCGAACCCTCGAGCGACCGCTCGAGGTGCTGCGCGTCAACCTCGACGGCACCCGGACCGTGATAGAGGCCTGTGTCGAATCGGACGTCGACCGCGTGCTCTTCGCCTCGACGTCGGAGGTCTACGGCGACGCGCCGGACGTCCCGTACGCCGAAGACGACGTCAAATCCCCGGAGACGAACTACGCCGTCGCGAAACGCGCGAGCGAACGGTTCGTACGGGCGTACTCGGAGACGCACGGTCTCGACCACACCATCCTCCGCTACTTCAACGTCTACGGACCGCGACAGGACTCCTCCGAGTACGGGTTCGTCATCCCGAAGTTCGTCGACCGGGCGCTCTCCGGAGCACCGATCGAAATCCACGGCGACGGCACGCAGACCCGTGACTTCACCTACATCGACGACGCCGTCGACTGTACGCTCGCAGCGCTTGGTCCCGCGGGACGAAACGAGACGTTCAACGTCGGCACGGGCTCCGAGACGGAAATTCGTGCGCTCGCGAACGCGGTCGCCGACGCCGTGGGCGACGCCGAAACCGTCCACGTAGAGCACCCGCGGCCGTACGTCATCGAACGTCGCCTCGCGGACGTGAGCAAGGCGACGTCGAAACTCGGCTACGAACCCGAAATTCCCTTATCCGATGGTATTGCTGCGACCGTCGACTATCTGGAAGCCCATCGTAATCACGCCGATTGCCGAACGTCACAGACGTAAACGGGTGAAACCGGACCGTGAACTGGTGCGTCGATCATCGTTCCCGCTCTGTCGGCGATTTGTCGGCTACTACCGTTCGAGGCTCGTTTCTCCGCTGTAACGCCTTCCTAATCACCAACGTTTTTCCCTGGTGATAGAGGCCGTACGACAACTGTGCGTGTACGAGAGATCGTACCGAGTCATCCGCTGTTCGCTAAATCGGTCGTGATGCTGATGAGCATCGCGCTGGTCGGTACGGTGATCGGGAAGCTGTTTCGGTATTTCCTTCAGTTTTTTATCGCCCGCGGGTTAGGGGCTGGAGCAGTCGGCTTTTTCGCCTTCGGTTTGGTCGTTCTTCAGATCGGGGCCACATTTGCTCGTGCCGGATTCGACGTTGCAGCAGAGAAGTACGTCTCGATACACGAATCGGATGGAGACGAACGGAAGCTAACTGGTGCAGTGTTCTCGACGTTTCTCTTCTCGATCGGATTCGCGATCGTGACGGTACTCGTCCTCAACATCGGACTCGAACTGTTCGAAACCGGCTACGAAGCGTATCGACCAGTCATTCGGCACTTTTCGGTTGGTATCCCGCTTCTCGCGTTAATGATGGTAGGGATGCACGCGACTCGAGGATTCAAAGAGACGAAGTACTCCGTCTATACGCGTGATATCGCTCAATCGGGCCTCGCAGTGACACTCATTGCGATCGTCTCGTTCGCAGTGTCGGATTTACGGCTTGTGATCTACAGTTACATCCTTTCGCTAGCGGTTGGCGTCGTTCTCGTCGTATACTATCTCTACCGGTTGGGCGCGTTCGCCGCGTACGCGAACCCGGTGCTACAGTCGCGTGAGATCCTCACATTTTCGCTCCCGTTATTATTTGCGGGTGTCAGTTCGACCGCTGCATCGTGGATCGATATCCTGTTTCTCAGTGCGTTTGTCTCGCCCGACAATGTGGGCATCTATCAGATAGCGTTTCAGACGTCCATGCTGATGACCACCATCATCTATGCAGCGAATATGATCTTTCCCAGTCTTATCGCGGATGCATACAGTAACGGTAATCGAACGTATCTGAGGGACCTGTATACGTCAATCACGAAGTGGACTGCGTACGTCACCCTCTTTCTTTCCCTCTTTCTGGTAGTATTCTCGTCTGAAATCCTGTCGCTATTTGGATCGGAGTTCACGGCCGGATCGAGTACACTGATCGCCCTCATCGGCGGCCAGGTAATTGTCGCGAGCACCGGCCCGAGTGGATTCGTGCTCAAGATGACGGAGTTCGAACGGTTGGAGTTGTACAATTCGATCGGAATGCTCGTGCTGAACGCCGCCCTCAATTACGTTCTCATACAGTGGTATGGGATTTTCGGAGCGGCTATCGCGACCACCTTCTCCCTCGCTACGCTCAACATCGCTCGCCTGCTCGAGGCGAAATACTACGTGGGGGTGCTCCCGTACTCCCTAGATTACTGGAAGGGGGTCGCTGCCCTCTGGCCGCCGCTGCTCGTTTTCCTCTTGGTTTCGGAGGTGCTCACGGGGATAGCTGCACTGGTCGTGTCCGGCACGATCGGAGGCGTCACGTTCCTCGCTATTATCTATTTGCTTGGGTTAGAGAATCGGGATCGCGTGCTCATTGAAGCAATCGAGCAGGAGGAAATCTGATTGCCCTGCTCGTCTACGTTTCGTCACCTCACGCGTCTTCGTGTCGAGCGAATACGATTCCGTCCTCAGTGGCAGTCGAATAGCCGCGTTCCTGCAACATATCGGTCACTTCTCCAGCGGTCGTTGTTCCACGACGTTCCGGCCCACAATCGACGGCCAGTTTTTCGATCTCCCTTGAACGTGCCCCGCGGAGAACCTCCGGTTCTCCCCCCTCCGCATCGATTTTCAGGAAGTCGATTGACTCGAGTCCGTGCCGGGGTGCGAGTTCGTCAAGGCGATAGGCAGGGACCTCCACGGAATGCCCCAAAGCCTCGTCGTCGATGTCGATTAGTGAGTGATCGCTTGCGTCTACGCCGAGATGCAACTGTAGGGTGTTCGATTCGTGCCACAGTGCACCGTGAACGACAGTTACGTTGTCCAGTTGGCTCGTATTGAGTTTGAGCGCGTGAAGCGTCGCGGGACTCGGTTCGACGGCGAGAACTGTGGATGCTTTTGCTGCTGCTGCCCTTGTAAACGCGCCGACGAACGCTCCACCGTCGACCACGACGTCGTCCGATTCCAGTTCGACGAACCCGTCTAACGTATACTTCTCTACCATGTTCCCCGTATATCCAGTCGCGACGTGACGGTACTGTCCGGCGTGAGGACAGCGAGGAAAGTGATATGCATCACCTGTCTTTCGATTGACGGCAATCCACGTCTCGCCATTCGGCTTCACGGTGACGAAATCGTAATCCGGGTGTATTGCGTGAAGGACCATCTCGTACGGAATCGCAACCGGTGACGGAAGCAGGCTCCCACCTTTAGAAAGCGTCTCTGCGACTCCGTCTTGTAAAACCGAGTCGATAGCGCTGGATGCTGTAGCCATACCCTCACACACCGGCTAACGGATATATTGTTACGACACTGTTACATAGTCCCCCCTCGAGTCGACCTGATTTAACACACCGTTGGTGATCCACCACACGTAGTTCAAGTGATATGGTGACGTTCACTAGCTCGAGAATCGCTATCGTTCGACGAGCCTAAAACCGGTTACGAAATCCAGTACTAGCAGAGGACCCGATATGATTGGTGCGTTCGTTCCCGAGCGACAATACGGGGACAGGTTCTAGTTCTCGACTCCCGAAACGCCTTTGCACTCATCCCGATCGACCGGCCTGCACCGGCATACTCGGCTTCGACGTTGGTTCCGAGGCGATCGTTCGAACGACATCGTGGTATTCGTCGATCGCAGCGTTTTTCGTATATCCGCTCTCAAAAGCGTTCCTCGCAGCGTTCCCCATCTCAATCACTCGCTCCGGGTTCTCGAGCCAGAACCGAACGGCCTCTTCGAGTCCCTCCGCATCGCCCGGTTCCACGACGAGACCGCAGTCGGTTCTCTCGACGACTCGAGCGATCTCGGAAGTCGGCGTCGCGACGGCCAGTACGGCCTGCCCGCTCGCGAGCGCAGTGTAGAACTTGCTCGGGACGCAGAGTCCTTCGACCGCTCGGCGCATCGTCACCAGCGAGACGTCGCCGCTCGTAAGGGACTTCGGAAGCTCCTCTTCCGGCTGATACGGCAAAAACTGTACCGACTCGAGGTCGCGCTCGCGGGCCATCCGCTGTAGTTTCTCCTTCGTTCCGCCGTCACCGATAAAGACGAACTCGAAGCCAGTCACATCGTCGTCCTCTTCGAGCGCGGTCGCTGCTTCGAGGACGCTCTCGAGCTCGTGGTGGCGACCGAGGTTACCGGAGTAGAGGACCGTCAACTGTGCGTCGAACCCGTGTCGGCGTGCGAACTCGTTGTCGGCTTTTTCGGTGGGTTCGATGAACTCACCGTCTTCCCAGTTGTGGATCACGCGTACCGGGATGGGTCCGTACTCCGCCTGGATCCGTTCGGCCATGCGTTCACCGATCGTGACCGTCAGTTCGGCCTTCGGGTACGCCCGACGGTTCAACCAGTCCCAGACGCGTCTGATCGGGCTGTCCGCCTCGAGATAGTCGAGTGCGACCGCCATCGAGGGGTAGAGGTCCATGACGATCGGGACCGGCCGGTACCCTCTGTATCGAAGCGGCCATCCGGCGATCGGCATGAACGTCGGGGACGTCGGTAACAAGAGGACGTCGCCTCGCTTTCGCACTGCGAGGTAGACGAACGCCGCGAGAAAGAACGACAGTTCGTTTAGCATGCGTTTCGCCAGCCCGGCGTTCCGGTCGAACCGCGTCGCCGGAAGCCGTCTAATCTGGACGCCGTCGACGACCTCCGACGTCGGCTGTTTCGACGTTCGGTCGTCGTCGGTGTAGGATGGCTGGGTCGTCACGACGGTAACGTCCACGCCTCGATCCGCGAGGCCGTAGGCCACGTCCGACAACAGGATAGAGTTCGCGGAGGTATCCGGATCGAAAAACTGGCTCACGAGCACGACCGACGGGGAGGAAGCGTTCGAACTCATCGTACGATCGATCCCTCCATCAGTCGAGATACAGTTCGTCGACCTCGTCGATACAGCGTTCGAGCGAATCCTCGAGTTTGACCTCGGGCTGCCAGCCGAAGTCCTCGGCGGCCTTCTCGACGACGGGAACCCGTTCTTTCACGTCGTCGTCGTAGATCGGTACGTGTTCGAACTCGAGGGGTTCGTCCTCGAGCAAGCCGCGTTCGACGCCCGCTCGGTGAATGCGTCGGGCGAGTTCCTTCATCGTAACCGGTTCGGGGTTGGCCAGGTTGTACGCCTCGTTTTTCGTCTCGTCGACGAACGATTGGGTGGCGATAGCCTCGGCGACCTCGTCGATCCAGGTGAAACACCGGACCTGTTCGCCGTCGCCGAATATTTCCATCGGGTTTTGCTCTTCGATCAGGATCTTTCGGATGAAGTCGGCGAAGACGTGACTCATGCCGGGTTCGTCCTCGCCGCGCTCGTACGGCGTGATGATGTTGAACGGTCGCCAGATAGTGTAAGTGACGTCGTACTGGTCGGCGAACGCTCGACTGTACCGTTCGCCGACGACCTTCGAGAGGCCGTAATCCGTCGACGGGACGAGACTGTCCCAGACGTCGTCCTCGCGATGTGGCGTCTCGTCCTGTTCGTAGACCATCGACGAGGAGATGTAGACGACCCGTGGGACGTCGTTCTCGACTGCTCCCTCGAGCAGGTTTCGGTGGATCGTCAGGTCGTTCGAGAGGATGTCCGCGGGGTACTCGTGGAACCCTTTGACGCCGTAGATCAGTGCCGCTGCGTTTATGATTCCGTCGACGTCCTCAGTCAGTTCCACGGCGACGTCCGGATCCGTGAGGTCGGCCCGAACGTACTCGTAGCGGTCCCGGTCGACGACCCTGGTCAGGTCGTAATCCTCGTACCGCGACTGGTTGTCGACGCCGAGTACGTCGTGGCCCGCCTCGAGGAGGTGGTCGATCGTCCACTGCATCAGCGATCCCTCGCTGCCCGCGACGAGGACGTTCATCGGGCCGTCACCTCCTCGTACTCGTAGCCGTAGAAGTAGCCGTTCGCCGAGTCGTACCGCATGGGTTCCCAGGCACCCCACAGGTCGCAGTAGAGACAGTCGTCGTTGCCGACGAGATCCGTAATCCGGTCGAAGTCCCGAAACTCGTCGTGGGGCGTCATCAGGATCACCCAGTCGCTGTCTTCGATATCGGCGAGGGAATCGTATCCCTCGACGTTCGGTTCGACCTCGACGACGCGCTCGAACCCACGCATCCTGAGCTGTTTGCGCATCTTGAACGAAACGGAGTTGCGGGTGTCGTCCGAGTTGGCCTTGAACGTCATCCCGAGAACGGCGATCTTCTCCGGCCCCGGTCGCATATCGAGCATTCGATTGACGATCTGGGCGGGCATTCCTTCGTTAATCTGATACGACGCCGAAACGAGTTCGTTGTAGGGGATGTTGTCGATCAGGAACCAGCCGTCCTTGGTGAGACAGGGACCGCCGACGTTCGCACCGGGCGAGGGAACGTCGAATCGCGGATAGTCCTCGCTCGTCGTATCCAGTATTCGGTGGATGTTCACGTCGTACTGTTTGGCGAACGACTCCGCGATCAGGTGGAACTCGTTGGCGGCGGCGAACGTGAGGTACCGCCACATGTTGGTAAAGAGTTTTCCGAGTTCCGCCTCCGTCGGTGTCAACCGTAAACAGCGGTCGACGACCGAATCGAACAGTTCGACGGTACGCTCGTAGCTCTCGTCGTCGAACGCACCGACGAGTTGTGGGAGTGACCTGATCTCCTCGATTGCTTTGTGCTGGGCGATCCGTTCCGGCGCGAACGAGAGATACACGTCCTCGCCGACCGTCAGGCCGCGGTCTGCGAGCAAGTCGCGCACGCGATGAGTCATTCCGGGGTAGACGGTCGATCGGAAGACCAGGAGATCCCCCGGCGAGAGGTGTGGAACGGATTCGTCGACCACCTCGAGCAGTCCCTCCATCTGCGGGTTGTGATGTTCGTCGATGGGCGTCCCGAGGACGAAAACGACCGCGCTCGAGTCACGAACCGCGTCCATCCGATCGGTACAGGTGAGTCGACCGGTCTCGAGGGCGCTCTGCAACAACGCTTCGGCCCCGGGTTCGTAGAAGGGGAGCGTCCCTTGCCGGATCGTCTCGAGTTTGTCACAATCGGTGTCGACGAGCGTGACGTCGTGACCGGAATCTGCCAGGACGAGTCCGAGCGGCAACCCGACGTGACCTGCACCACCAATGATACTTACGTCCATAGGCGGCTTACCCCCCAGTCCTGTAATAAGGATAGAGCACGTTTCGAGGTTCTACGGACGATTTATCCGGGATCCGGTACTGTAGGTGGTCGCTGTGTACATCTATTGACTGTGAAAAACCGGACGAATCCGGGTGCTGGGAACTGACTAGTAGTAGCGGGTTCGACCGGAGGCTAGCGTGATCGTCCCGCAATGCACGGATGTGACCGAAAGAGTCCGGGTTGATTGGCCCCCCCCTTCGTCACGAGTCGAAGTCGTCGTCTGTAGCGTTTGCTTATCCCGTCGGTCACTGGCAAACGATCGAAAAGGAATACTCCCTCTGCGTGGTCCTCCGCCCAGAATGGTCGACACATCGACACTGAGTCCGGCGTCTCGAACGACCAAATACCCCCCTAGCGACAGCGCCCGTCTGCAGACGTCTTACGTGTGGGCCGGACGGCAACGATAACCAATATCATGGCTACAGACCGTTCCCCCAACGTCTTCCTGCTCTCGGCGGACTCGTTGAATCAGCAGTCGTTCGCGAACGCTGCCACCGAGATCGCTTCACTGGTCGATGGCGTCGAATTCACGCACGCAGTTGCCACGGCATCGGACACGAATTCCGCGATGCCGGGCCTCGCTGCAGGGGTCTACTCGGATACCGTTCCAGGCTGGGGACTTCCGTCCGATAACGCGCCGACGACGCTCGCAGAGTCGCTCGCGGCAGCCGGATACGACTGCGGACTGTGGAGCGATAACTACCTGTTCGGTGAGCAGTACGGGTACGGCTCGGGGTTCACTGGCGGAAATAGAGGTGAAGCCTCGTGGAAGAAGCAACTCGCCGGAGCATTTCGGGACGGGCCACTCGAACCACTTCTCGGTGCGGCCGAGTGGGCGTACTTTAACGTCTTCAGTCGCATCGCCTCTACCGTCACCGACGACGAGACGTTCTACAAGCCGGCCGAACGGTTACACGACGAGGCGCTCGAGTGGCTCGACAGGAGCCGCGATAGATCCGTTTGTTGCTGGATTCACTACATGGACACGCATCACCCGTATGAACCCCCACGGGAGTATCTCGAGTCGGTGTCGCTCTCCCGAGACTGGGACCGAGTCGAACTCGGCCGAGTGACCAGACAGGCCGTGAAGGCAAACGGTCGGGGCTACTCGTCGGACGACGTTGGCGACGTTCACGCCGCGTACGAGGCGTGTTGTCGGTACCTTCGAGACGAAGTCCTCGAATTCGTTGACGATCTCGTCCGGCGCGAATTCTACGATCCTGACCGGGACGTGCTCGTCTTCACTGCCGACCACGGTGAGTGCCTTCGTCCGGATCAGTACGACATGATGGGGCACGTACCGCCAGCGTTCTGGGAGAACATCGTTCGCGTCCCTCTCGTGATCGCTCGCCCGGACTGGCAACGCGACGTCATCGACGACCAGGTCAGTCTCGTCGACCTCATGCCGACTGTGCTCGAGGCAACGGGCGTAGACGTTCCGGAGTCGACGGAAGGCCGCGCCTGTTCACGACCGAACGAGATGTACCGCGATCGTGCGTTCTTCGTGACCCAATGGGGTGAAGAAGAGCGGGGTTCGATGCGGACCTTCCGCGGCGTTCGGAACGCCGACGGTACCAAAGTGTTCGGTGGAAACCTCGATGGTTCGGACATCGAATTCGCCTGTACGTTCGACGACGGCGACGACGAGATTATCTATCGCGGATCGGGGATCGAACAGGAAGCCCCGGACCGTCAAGCGAGGGATTTGGCCACCGATCTGCGTCAGCGGCGCGGTCCGCTCGTGGACGACGGTACGGTCCCGACCCGCTCTAGCGACGACCTCGAATCGCACCTCCGTGATCTCGGCTACATCGAGTAGTTTTCCTGGGAGGAGCTGTATCCGACGGCCCGTTCGCGTTCGTCCTCCGGGCCACAGGATCGCTGCGACCGCCGCTCGCCGGAGAGATCACGGTAGATGGCATCGATCTCGCCGAAGTACGTGTCGGGGTCGAAGCGTTCTCGAGCGCGCCGTTTTCCGGTTTCTCCGAGGCGACGCCGAACGTCCGGATTCCGTTCGAGGTGTCGAACCCTGTCGGTAATCCCCTCGACGTCACCCGTTTTGTCGACGAGGTATCCCGTCTCACCGTCGTCGATCTGTTCGGGGATCCCCCCACTCTTCGAGCCGATTACCGGCACCCCCGCGGTCATCCCCTCGAGGACCACGCCGGGGAACGGGTCCTCGTGCCTCGGAACGTGGACGAGCACGTCCGCAGCGCCAAGCACCTCCGGAAGATCTTCGTAAAAGCCGGTCAATCGAGCGTTTTGGAGATCCTCGACTCGTCGCTCGAGGCCGTCGGCGTACGCTTCGTGTCCATCCACTCGCCCGCCGACGATGGCGAACTCGATCGGTTCGTCCCGCATTCGTTCGGCTGCCGCGAGCAATCGGTCTTGGGCCTTGTTCTCGACGAGTTTCGAGACCGAAACGACGAGAAACGCGTCTTCGTCGACGTCGAACTCCGTGCGAAACACCTCGCCGTCCGGGAGTGGATCGAACCGTTCGGGCGTCGGCAATCCGTCGTGAAGTACGTCCACGGAACGCTCGTGACCGACGCTTCGAAACATCATGTCCGCCGTCCGGTTCGACACACAGAGTACGCGGTCCGAGAGCGTCGCCCCGATCGTCCCGAACACCTTCCGGAGTTTCGGGGACTCGAGGCAGATTCGGGTATGGGTAAGCGTCCGCACGTCGCTCGTCGCGCCCGCGATGACGGCCGGCAGGTATCGAATCTCGTTAACGTGGAGGACGTCGACGCCCTCGTCGTCGATCAGTCGCCGGAGCTCGCGTACAGCCCGAAGCGACTGAAACGGGTACTGGGCCTGGGCTGCTAACGACTGGCGCTGTACTGGCTCGGCCCAGCAGGTTCGCGTCGTGATTCCGGCGCTCTCGTACCACTCGGCGATCCCATCTCGATCGGGGAGGACCGCGATCGTTTCGTGACCGAACTCTCGCATTCGATCCGCGAGACGAAACATCCACTGGGCGGCTCCGCTGTGGATTTGGGTCGACGTACCGTAGTACAGGATCGTGGCCATCGAAAGTAATCGGAGGTGTCGACGAAGGAAATAGTAAACTTTTGCATATGACAGGTTTAGTGATGAACAGGTATAACACGGACGTCGTGGATGCCACCGTCACGACTGATGCCATCCGCACTTTCGTCCCTTTCGTCGATCGACGTATCGAACGTTTTCGTCTACGTCGGTGACGCAGTTCGATGGGATTATACGCCAGAAGTCGTCTCCAACCGTGGTCTCACCTGTAAGACGATCGCAGCGTCCATCCATAGCCCCACGTCGTTCGCGTCACTCGTTACAGGGCACCATCCGCCGAAACACGGCGTCGACGAATTTACGAATCAGATTCCGACCGACGTAGATCGCGTGTTTGATCTTCGTGGGTTCCAAACGCGATTCGTCAACTCGGTCAGGGATCAGACGTCAGGCACTGATCCACTTTTTTCGGTGCTTGATATTGATCCCCCCTCGATCGACGATGCGTTTGAGGGCGTCGAGGAGCCGTTTTTTGTAGTCGAACGAGGTCCAGGTGGGCACGCACCGTACGGCGACTTCGATGGATCCGCGTGGGAGTACTTCGAAAGCCGCGGTAATCAATCAGCACGGCGCTTCCAGGCGGAATACACTACCTCGGTCGGTCGAGACGCAAGCCAATTTACTAGTCGACTCGAGGAACTAGCCGACCGTGACGTCCTTGAAGACACCCTCGTCGTATACACTTCGGACCACGGCGAACTTCTCGGCGAACGCGGCCTTCTCGGCCACAACGGTCCGATGCATCCAGCCCTAGTAGAAGTCCCGACGGTGTTTATTCACCCGGACCTCCCGTCCTGTCGACCGTCGAAGGGGGTATTTCGGCACGTTGATCTTTTCCCCACTGTACTCGGTGCGCTCGATAACCAGGCACCGCCGGTAGATGGACGATGCATACAACGTGACGGATTAGCATCGAACGGCCCATCGTTTTATCGTTCGTCCCTTCCGACGGGCTCTATCCCTGGCTGTACTGGCTCACTGAGTTACGAAGGCGTCTGGGACTCAAACGGGGGTCACGTCTTTGCCCGAACGCCGACACCGGAACGGCTCGTAGCGATCGTCGGAACGGCGCTCAAAAGTCCAAAGCGAGCGTATTATCGGGCGAACGCACCAAAAGCGATCAGGACTTACCTCGAGAGGCAACGGACATACGGAACACCGTCGACGTCGGTGACTGAGGCCAAAACTCACCTCGAATCCATCCGTCGAAACGGGTCGGGCGGTCAGTCGATCTCCCTCTCAGAAACACAGCGCGAACAACTCGAGGACTTGGGGTACCTATCATGACTGAAGCGAACGAGTACAACGTCATCCTCGTCGTTCTCGATACAGTTCGCGCAAAACAACTCGGGTTATACGGACGTGATATCGACCCGATGCCAAACCTCTCTGAATTTTCCGAGGACGCAACTGTATTCGAACGTGCATATACGAACGCTCCGTGGACGCTCCCCGCTCACGCGTCACTGTTCACTGGGAAACTTCCATCTGAACACGGCTGCCACGGGGGTTCGCTCGGGTTCACTACCGACCACCAGGCTCTCGCCGAAGCGTTTTCGAACCTAGGATACCGTACATACGGCGTTAGCAATAATATTTGGATAAGTGATCATTTTGAGTTCGACGACGGATTCGATGAATTCTACAAGGAATGGCAACTGTTTCGCAGTACTCGGGAAATTGGGCATATCTCGAGGGAAAAAGAACGTGATCTAACGACGAGTGATCTTATCAAAAAGCTCCTCCGTGGAAATCCGCTGATCAACGTGACCAACGGGTTGTACGCAAAGTTCCTCTACAGGCGGAATGATTTCGGTGGAAAGCGAACGACGAGACACCTATCCTCGTTGGTGAATGATGCGTCGGAGCCGTTCTTTCTCTTCGTGAATTATATGGAGGGGCACGCGCCGTTTATTGAACACAATTGCACATCGAAGTTCGTTCCAGAGGAGATAGACAATATCGATCGATACACAGATCTCAGTGGTTCGTCACTCGAATATCACGTCGGCGATACGGAGATTAGTGATGCGGAGTTCGATATCATGGAATCGCTATACGATGGTGAACTCAACTATCTCGACTGCCAGCTAGGACGACTGTTCGAAGCAGTTCGTGACGATGGTCAACTCTCGGACTCGATCGTAGTCATCGTCGGTGATCATGGGGAAAATATCGGCGACCACGGGCTGATGGCCCATCGATTCTCGGTGCACGATACCTTGCTGCACGTTCCGCTCGTCATTCGACACCCTGAATATGGTCGAGGAGTCCGGGTCGCAGATCCCGTCGATTTCCGCGACCTCTACCAGTGGCTCACCAGCGATCCATCGCAAACATCTCCGACGACGCTTCCATCTGAGGGCCCGATCGTCGCTGAGTACCTTTCGACGGAAGCCACGCCCGAGATCCGATACGACTCGTTTGAATTCGAAGGTAGCGAGTACGATCGGCGTAAAATCGCCGTTCTAAACGACGAGCACAAACTTATCGTATCGGACGACGGCACTGCCCAGTTGTACGAGTACGGGGGTTGTCCAGATTTCGAAATCAATGGCGAACAGATCACCGATCCGCACGTGAAGTCTCGTCTCCGTGAATTCTGTACGGGATTCGATTGGGAGGAGACACGCACTGTGGACGAGCGAGATACCGTCAAAGAACACCTCAAAAAACTCGGGTACATGGATTAGGAATCGTCCCACAATGACCGAACGGTGCCCGACTTGTACAGGTGTTTCTCCTGGTTACGATCGATAGCCCAATTCTTCGAGTCGGTTCCGGACCTTCTGTGACTCGTACGTGTGGTTCGTCGTCACCGATTCTCCAGCGCGAATTCTTCGTCGTTCCTCGCTCTTGAACTCCATCCACGGGACTTCCACCAACTTCGGGTGATACAGCCGTTCCGGATGCCCGTAGTGTTTGGCAGGGAACGGGAGGACGCGTTCCCCGGCCATATTTCCGTGATCGGAACTAATGACGACTTTCCCATCAAGATCGTCCACGAGTGGCAAGACCTCCTCCAGAGCGAGTTCGAGGTTTTCGACGTAACATGTCCAGAGCGTCTCTTCGTCAACCGAAATGCTTCCCTCCATCTTTGAGTACCACAGTGCCCGTTCGGACGACGGGAGCTGATCCGCGCTTGGACCAAGAAACGGGAGATGAGGCTGTAAAAAGTGTGCGAGGATTCGTTTATGAGGATACTCCTCAGCGATGTCGCGCGTTACAGCCGCGACCGTTTCCGCCGGAACGGTCTCGAGGTCGTCGTTCCAGTACTCATCCCACAGATCGTATACCGCGTGAAATTCCACGTCAATCTGATCAGCGTGATTCGCAAACTGGGGATTGGCAACCACGTACACCGTATCGTCTAGTTGCCGTCCGTCAAAATTAGTTCGGAGCCACTCTGCGGTCGACGAACCCCTCGAGATCCGTTTCTGGAGTCGCCTATCGGCACCAATGGCGTCTCGGAACATGTCGTATCGACAAGCATCAAGAACTAGTAGATGATCCCAATCTTCTTCGACGATGTCGATGCCTTCGGGACAATGTGACCGTAACCCGCCACGGGAGTAGTACAACTGGTTCAATTTTCGTGCGACTAGTGAGGGGCTCCGAATGCCACGCTGGATTTTCTCGACCACCTGATCCATGACAGTGCCGTTTGACGAAGTCGTCTAAATAATCTGGTTACGCTCTCGGTGACTTACCAACTTGAGGACTGGTCCAATTGGTCTCTTTTCGATCGTCAATGGAATCCCCTGTACATACGGTGTCTTCGTTAGCGTTCCCGTAAGGTTTCACTCTATCGTACAATCATCACTCGTTCCAAATACCTATTTGTGGGTCGGTGAAACGGGATAGAACTGCCATGAACGTCCTCCTCTACGTATTCGACGCGTTGCGAGCTGACCACGTTGGCTGCTACGGATACGATCGACGAACCACGCCGAACATAGATACACTCGCTGCTAACGGCATCCGTTTCGAGAAGTGTATCAGCCCGAGTACGTGGACGCGTCCAGTCGCCGCCTCAATCCTCACAGGGCTTTATCCCCCAACACACGGTGTTCGACGAATCTCTGACGGGTTCAACCCTCCCGTGCCAACGCTCGCTGAACAATTTCGCTCAGCGGGTTACCGGACTATTGGTGTCGGATCGATGCCGAACATGAACTCCTCATGGGGATTCGATAAGGGGTTCGATGTCTACAGGGACCTGTTCGAAGACGACATCGTTCAGCAACGGGCTACCGACGACCACGAACGGACGGACGTTCCTTTGGTTCGGGCAGAGGACGTGACTCGTGGATTCAAAGAAGAACACGATGTCGATTCGGATCGGCCGTTCTTCGCCTTACTCTGGTCCAACGAAACGCACGGTCCGTACGTCCCACCGGAGGAGCATCGGAATTTCGTTGACGAAACGTATTCTGGCCCGGTCGATGGGACGATCGATTCGACACTCGATTCCGCTACGGAGGAAGACATCCAGCATCTCGTCGATCTATACGATTCCGAAATCCGGTACAACGACGACTGCTTCGGCACGCTGATTGACTACCTTGGACGAATGGGCGAACTTGAAGATACGCTCATCGTCGTCCTCGGAGACCACGGAGATGCCTTCAACGAGCACGGAGAGTTCGGGCATGGACTCCCGCCGCATGAAGAGCTCGTACACGTTCCCTTGATCGCATCTTACGGTGACTCGAGAGTTGAGTCTGCCATCGTCGACGAACTCGTTAGTCTGGTCGACCTCTATCCTACCCTCCTGGAGTACGCCGATGTTGACGTTCATGACACTGTCTCGGAATCTCTACAAGGCCGTTCGCTAGCGGGTGCGATGACTGGCGAATCCGTCGATGGACATGAGCATGCGTTTGTGGACGTCTGTACCTACGATGTGACGGAAACCTCACAGGCGGTCCGGTCGGACGAGTGGAAATACATCCGCTTCGATAGGGGTGAGAAGAACGCTAGTTGGGTAGTTCGCTCGGCCAAACTAGTATTGGAAAAGAACCTTCTCCTCGATATTTTACAGAATCCGACGTACTATTACCGTCGCTTCGTTGAGCAGGACGATAGCGAACTTCTGTACGATCTGACCACTGATCCAATGGAAACTGAAAACGTCTCTGAAGACCTTCCGGATCACCGCGATCGGTTCGATCGACTCCTTGAGGAGTGGTGTGCTGAGTGCGAATCAATCAGGGCTGATATGGACGCGACAAAGACCACTATCGAAATCGAAGATGGGACACAAAAGGAACGATTGCGTCAATTAGGGTACCTTGAGTAACTATGGGACGAGATCGATCTGGAGAGGATGAAATTTGCCCGTCCATCGATCTTGAAGGTGCGTTTGAACGGACGAGGGTTGTGGTGAAGGTCCCCAACCACACCGGTCGTAGGAGGTGCTCGGATAGGAAGTCATGATGGCTGTCACAACAATCGGCACCGATCTTTCACCAGCCGTTCAGTTAGTCCTGCTCGCCTGTATCGGTTTGACCGTGATCACAGTGGGCTATCTTCGTGAAGAGGACGTGTTTTCACCACTCGGCTTTGTCGGACTCGCGTATCTGATGGGTTGGTTCGGACCCTCACTTGATTACGCGATCAGGGGCGACGCTAACAATTTTCTTTTCGGCAACGGAATCAACTATCTCGTTGTACCGATGGGGATGAGTGTCCTCGCCGTTGCACTACTTGTCGTCGCGTACGTCTCCCCAACTGGAGAACGTATTGCACGCCATGTCCCTGAACTAACGGTACAATGGGACGAAGATCGTGCACTGACGGCTGTCAAAGTGTGCTGTCTCGTAGGAACCGTGTCGTTGATCATCTTTTTTTACACTTCCGTTGGATGGCCTACGTCGCTTGCAGAGATTTCCGATAAGCGTGATCTTCCGACGTTGTATATCCGGTGGGGAACGGACTTATTCCAGGTTGCTGCCGTTTTGTACTTCCTAAATATTGTGAAAACTGGAACGTCCCTTCGTTCACAACAGGGAGTCGTACTGGGGATATTGGTCATACTGGGAAATATTACTCCATTCGTAGCTAGTTCACGTTCACGACTGCTTTGGTTTTTCGTACTGCTGGTCGTCTGCTATCACTACTCTCGAAGAGAGCTTAAAATTGGAGAGCTAGCCGCTGTCGTTGCTGTCGTTGGTCTTTTTGCGAAAGTTATGCTTGGACTTCGAAGAATCGCGAGATATGAATCCCTATCGCTGTGGGATCTTCCCACGTACCTCCTCTCGGTTGAATCGTTTAGTGCAATCGCTGGAGCAAAGCGGACCGAATTAACCATTGTGTCTCACATCTATCACATGGTGCCGGAACAGTTTCCCCCGATGTTCGGAGAAACTCTCCTCTACCCATTCGTCTTCCCGATTCCGAGACGAGTGTGGCAGTCGAAACCGGCGAACATTGGTGACCAACTGGGATCTGCGGTCTACGATATTCCGGCCGGAACTCCACCTTCTCTCGTCGGTGAACTATATCTCAACTTCATGATGATAGGGGTTATCGTTGGTGCGATCGTCCTCGGCATCTTACTCCGGTTCGGGTACGAGTACTTCGAACCAGGATCATCGTCGGAGGTTTCTCTCGTCATATACGCTCTTATTGCTATACACTTCGGAACGAGGTTGTTTACTGGCCAGATGACGTCTCTGATAACACTGATCCAATGGCTCGTTTCGCTTGCAGTCATTTTCCTGTTTATCAATGGTATTCCATCGACGTACAAACGGACGATAGAACATCTCACTAGCTGACCGTCTTAGTTTCACTTGCCAGTGTTCGCCTAATCTATACCACCGATGCAGCCAACGACGCTAAAACCGATTATCTAAGATTACGACTCCACGCTAGATACGGAATTACTCAGGGGAGTGTTGTACTGGTTACAAACCAATTGTATCCCCTCCTCGAGGGAGATCTCCGGCTTCCAGTCAGTTGCAACCTGTAACTTCGAGCAATCCGCACACGTATCGTACACGTACACGTCCTCGGGAATCGGGTTCTCGGTGTACTCCGGCTCCACGCTCGTCCCGAGCTGCTCGTTAAGGCGCTCGACGACCTCGTTGAACGAGTAGCGCTGCCCGGTGCCGACGTTGAACACCCCCTCGAGTCCCTCCTCGGCAGCCACCTCGAACGCCCGGACCACGTCGGAGACGTGCGTGAAGTCACGCGTCTGACTCCCGTCGCCGTAGAGGACCGGCGACCGCCCGTTCGCGATATCGTCGGCGAACTGAGCGATGACGTTGGCGTACTCGTCCTTGTGGGCCTCCGCGCCGTCGTAGCCCTGGTAGACCGAGAACAGCCGAAGGCCACAGGTCGTCAGATCGTAGTGGTTCGCGAAGTACTCGGCGTAGCGCTCTCGAGCCAGTTTCGACGCTTCGTAGCCGGTGTTGACGGTTACGGGGACGTCCTCGGGGGTCGGCTCCGTTCTCGAGCCGTAGATCGACGACGTCGAGGCGTAGACGATGGTCTCGCAGCCGTCCTGGCGGGCCTGCTCGACCGTGTTCACGAACCCTTCGACGTTCACCCGCGCTCCCCGCTGGGGATTCGACTCGTGCATCGCGTACGACGAGAGCGCGGCGAGGTGAAAGACCACGTCGACGTCGGTCGGCAGGTCGTCCTCGAGGACGCACCGCTCACGGTAGGTTACCGACTCGTCGAGGTTGTCGGGCGTGCCGAGGTAGCCGTCGTCGATCACGATCACGTCGTTTCGGTCGGCGAGTTCGGTCGCGAGGTTCGAACCGATGAACCCAGCACCGCCGGTCACGAGGATGCGCTGTCCCTGCATATCAGCCCGGAGAAAACCCGGAGACGCTGGTAAACCCCGTGTACACTTCGAACTGACTGTCGAGTGAAGGCGAACGTTTGACTGGCAGTTCATACGAGAAACGCGCCGATGATCGACGAGCGCATCGCACGACTCGAGTCCGCACTAGTGTCTCGAATCGAACGGAGCGCTCGATGGTCGCGTGACTCCGGGCGGACTAGCGACCGGCATCACGGAGCGTCGCTAGTCGCACTAGTCGTCGATTGCGGATCCGTGTGTAAGCCTAGCCTTCTGTAGTCAGGGCACCGAACGGGACGCTGCGGTGGAGAACGTCGTAGCACACGACTCGTTCCGGACCGATCGCGAGCGCTCGAGCACACTGCCGTCGTCCGTCGAACCCGTTCAACTGGCTGACACAGGCCGACTGGAGGACCGATTCGTGGATCACGGCCCCCGCACCACGGCTCGAGTCGATCACAGTGGGCGGAGGACGTTTCGTGGACGTCTCGGCCGCAGTAGGAACCGTACTCGAGCGTGGCCGAATATCGATCTCGAGTCGGTATCGTCCCCGTCAGGATTCGTCGGAGACGGGGTTAGGGCGTCACGACGGTGCCGTTTTCGACGTCTTCGGGCGATACCTCGACAGTTCGATCGCCGACCGTGTACTCGCCCGAGTAGGGAACTCGCGCCGTGAGTTGGCCGTTCTCGTTCGGTGTCAGCTCCTGCTGGTAGTGAAACTGCAGGTTCGACACCGTCACTGCTGCCTCGACGGTCACCGGGCCGTCGGATTCGGCGGCGACGTCGCCGGGAACGACGATTTCGGCACCGGGTACCACCGCGAAGGCTGTCGTATCGTCCGTGATCCATATCGCCTGATAATGCTCGAGCGGGTCGCCGTCCTCCCCCCCAGTGCCGAGCTCCGCGTGTAACTGCGTGTGGGTACTCGTTTCGGGGTAGCCGACGGCGTTCGTCAACACGACGTAGCCGACGTCGTCCTCCTGGAAGCGCTGATACCACTCGTCCGGTGAGTCGTCGGCCAGAAAATCGCGGTAGTTTGCGAACGCGTACCGGTACGATCGCGCCTCCCCGTTCACGAAGTAGTTGTACATCCGGTTGGGGGTCCACGGACTGAAGACGTAGTTCTCGGGATACTCCCGGTCGACCGCTGATGCGTGGGTGTCGATGACCTGTGCCGTCTCGTACTCGCCGTCTGTGTAGGCCGTGTCGGTGACCAGCGAGGGCACGTAGAAGACGCTGACGCCACAGATCAACAGGACGATCCAGACGACGCCGACCGTTTGCACCGCACCGTCCGGTATCCCGATGCTCGTCGTCCGATCGGTTCCATCATCGCTCCGTCCGCCGTCGCTGCGCCGTGGGTTCGGACTCGAGGGCATCGACTCGGTGATCGTGGTTCGGTGAAACGGCATCGGTACTCGGGCCAGATCGACGACCGCCAGGACGTACACCACGCCGACGGCACCGAGTATCGACAGGGGGATCGATAGCTGGGCGGCGAACCGGCCCTGCAAAGCGGCGAGTCCGAGCCAGAAGAGGACGTACACGGCGAGCAACGTCCAGCCGGGTTCGTATCGCCGAACGGAGAGCCAGCAGGCCCATCCGAGGACGACCAGACCGACGAAGAAGCTGACGCCGACCTGGATCAGCGGCCCGAGTACGATCCAGTCGTGGAGGCCGAACAGCGAGACGGATTCGATGACGCCCGGTCTGAAGTACAGGTCCATCGCGCGGTCCCACAGCCGGAGCCAGTCGTCCGGACGGATCACCCTGAACGCGGCGAGCCCCAGAACGAAGAGGAGCCCCTCGGCCACGAGGAGCCAGCCCGGAGCGACGTCGATCGCTCTCGCCACCTCGGCGAATCCCACGGCCACGAGCGCACCGAGGAATACGAGGACCGGAACGGACGCGGTAAACGGCTCGTGCCAGCCCAACCCGAGGTGAAAGAGGCCGGACAACAGCGTCGAGATGCCTAGTCCGGCCAACAACGGGGCGTTCGCCAGCCCCGGTGACAGGTCGGCCCGGAGGTCGAGCAGTACCTTACAGCCGACGTACGCCGCGACCGGAACGAACATCAGAACCGATCCGCCCCACGCGTACGCCGAACAGGTGGCCGCGATACCGAGGACGACGGCCGCGAGCCACGCCCAGGGGGTCCGGACGTGTCCCCAGGCAGCAGTCCGGGGCGAGTTCAGCTGCCGCCGTTGCTGGACGTCGACCGCCAGCCAGGCGAGGGTCAGGAGCGTCACGCCCATCCAGAAGTACTGGTGGAGACGGTGCTCGAGGAAGCCGACCCCCGTGTAGACGGCGTGGACGGGCGTGAGCGCGAGGAGGACGACCGACAGGACCCCGATGCGTGCGTCGTCGGTGACCAGGACTGTGAGACAGTAGACCACGACGCCGAGTGCGATCGTCGACACGACGGGAAGCCACGTGACGACCTGATCGACGGCCCACTGATCCCCGCCGAGTAACTCGGCGACGAACCAGTTGGTAGCGTGCGTCAGCGGTCTGCGCTCGCCGTCGGGAATCGCCGTCAGGACGCTCCAGTCGGTCGGCCCGTCGGCCACCTCGACCAGTCCCTCGAGCCGGTAGAGATAGTAGTACGGGTCGTTCGCCGGCGGAACGACGTCTCCCTCACGGACGACGGCGGCGTAGTTCAGGCTCCGGGTGACGAAGAGCAAGCCGAGCGCTCCGATCAGCGCGACCGCGGCTCGCGGGTCGAACCCGACGTGGGGTCCGACTTCCTCGCTCGAGTCGCGTTCGGCCGATACCCGTTGGGTCGGCACCTCGTCTCCGTCGAGCGCGGCCTGCACGCCCTCGCGACTCGCGAGTCGATAGCCGTCGTCGACGCTGGTAACGATCCCCCGGGAGACGAGTTCCCCGAACGTCCCCGAGTCGAGGGGTTGGTCCTCGAACTCCCAGGTCTCGTGGTCGGCGTCGATCTCGAGAACCGTCCGGAGCGCCTGCTCGCCGTCGTCGTACGCGTCGCGGAACTCGGCAGCCGCCTCGGCGACCGCCGCTGGATCTGCGTCGGAGGTCATGGTCTCGCCTCGGATCGTACCGGAACGGAGCACTCGCTTCCCCACGGGCCGGAACCGTCACCCCGGTCCTGGCGAGTCGTCCGCCGGCGTGGCTGGTTCGGTAGCCGTATCACCGAGACCGATTTTGTTTGTATCCGCTTACAGGTCGGCGAGCGGGTAGCGTTCGTCGACCGAACGTACGCGTCCGAGGCATTGAACGTGCGCGTCGAGGCACTGACTGTGTGCGTCCGAGACACTGACTGTGTGCGTCCGATGCATTGAACGTGCGCGTCGAGGCACTGAACGTGCGCGTCCGAGGCGTGGACCGACTGTCGCTCCGGGCGGCGTTCGTCGCGACCTGCACCGATCGAAGGACCGTTCGAGGGGCAACTCCCCGACGGTCCGTTCCCTGTCGGGACGTGTCTGCTGTAGGTTCCAGTTACCACACCGCTACTCAGATCAGTGGCCCGTTCCTCGTGAGGAGTCGTGGTTCGTTCCAGTACCGGGTGCTAGTAACCGCATTCGAGACGGCTCCGGCATCGGCCAGCGAGGGGGATTCGAACGACGGCGGAGAGCTAGTCGGAACCGGCAGTCGATCCGGTCGTCACCGCCTTCACGATCTCCAGTTCCTCGCTCTCGGAGATGTGATCCGCCTCGAGGCAGGCGTGGAGGACTTTGTGCGTCAGTTCCGGATCCGACGCGAGTCCGGTCCCGTTCCCCCGGGCGGTCTCCTCGTCTGGAAGGTGCTGTGCGACGTCCTCGAGCCGGGCCGTGACCGTCGAGAGCTGCTCGACCAGTTCCTCGTGGGGGTCGGCCCTCGCCGGCGACGCGGGGTTGGGCGTTTCGATGCCGGTTCGGCGCTCGTCCGCCGACGGACGATCGACGGACGAGGCGGCATCCCCGTCGGACGCGTCGGCGTCCCGCTCGTGAGCGGCGTCGTCGACGTTCGTAGTCGGATCGTCCTCGGTCTCGATCGGGCCGCCGTCCGTCGTAAACCGCGCCCCGTCGAACAGTTCGGCGACGAACCGGTGGCGGTCCGACCACTCGAAGCCGTCGATGCCGTTCACGCGCTGGTTGATCGTCGCGCTGCTGACGCCTAACCGATCCCCGAGATCGGCTTGCGTCGCGTCCGGGTACGCCTGAATCGCCCGCAAGGTCTCCAGTTGTTTCTCCGTGACGTCGTCGGGATCCGGTGGCGTCTCGTGGTCGGTCTCCGATCGGTCCGAACGCTCGCTCATCGTTGGGTCGTGGTCGTTCGACGGCATCGTACTCTCGGTCGTGTCGTTCGGGAGCGTCTCCTCGTCGGGCTCCGACCCGGGTTCGGTCGAATGCTCGTTCACGCTATCCGGCGTGTCTTCGAGCGGTGGGACGGACACCTCCCCGTCGGGACCGTCTCCGGTGGCTGGATCGCCGTACTCCTCGAGCACGTGCTCGACGATACCCGTCGTCGCACCGCTGACGTCGTCGGCGATGTCCGCCATCGACGCGTCCGGTTCCTCCGCTGCGCGGTCGAGGATCTGTTTGTGAATGACGGCTCGTGGGACCTTCGAGCCGCTCTCGGTCGCTGTGGTGGCTGGGCGCGAGTTACTCATCGTCTCCCCTCGAGAGACTCGTTCGGGCCAGCGAACTTCGCCCCGGCCCTTAACTGTTGTTCAGTTGATCCGTACGGTTTCGTCGTTAGTGAGACGTTATCGGCCGGTACCGTGAGGAACCCGACGTCGATCGTGGGCGTCTCGTCCCGGGACGTGGCGGCTACGAGTACTACGGGTCGTACGTACCCGGCTCGACGAATCCGCGAACGACGGGATAGGACCAGCCGAGGACGAACCCGTACGCGAGGAGGGCGACGAACCCGGGACGATGGAGGTACGGAATCGGTCGCGGGAGATCGGCGATGGCGGCCAGCACGACCGGCAGTGCGAGGGCGACGCCGATGCCCCAGCAGACGATCCCGAACACCGCCCCGAGGACGCCACCCCAGTGTGGAGCCAGCCGCCGGTCGACCGGTTCGATGGCCTCGAGGAACGCAGCGAAGACGGTGCCCCCTGCGACGCACGCGATACCCAGCACGACGACGCCAGCGCCGGCGCTGTCCCACCCAGCGAGGATTCCGAGCGATTCGACGGTGGCCGTTCCGACGACGGCCGCCAGTGCGAGGCCGGCGACGAGACCGGCGACGGTCGCTGCGTACCCCGCGACGAGAACGCGCGCGACGAGTCGGCGATCGGTGCCGTCCGCGGCCGACGACGGACGGTCGCCCCCACCGACGGACCCGGCGAGTGAGAACAGGCCGACGGCGAGGACGAACGTCAGTACCGCCCCCGCGATGGAGCCGAGTGGACGGTTGTCGAACGGCGGCCGATCGAGCGTGTAGTGCGCGGCGAAGACGTTCCCCCACCGCGAGTCGTGCAGCACCGAAAGCAGGTCAGCGAACAGCGGGGTTACGCGGTGGACGTCCGGCAACATGCCCCAGATCCCACCGCTCACGACGACCCAGAGGGCGTGCTGCTGTCGTCCCGACCGGAGCACGAACGGCAGGCCGACCACGAGGGCCAGGGCGGCACCGACGAGAAAGTGGACGAGTGCGGGGGCCATACGCGTGCCGTCGACAGTGGCACGATCGATGGCTAAAACGGTCACCTTGCGCTCTCGAGGGACCCGATATCGGGAGATTCGGACCCTCAATCCGGTAGCGCCGAAGGGGAACCGCCGGATATCGAGCGAGTAATCGGACGGTACAGGATCCGTAGCGCCCAGCTAGGGACCAGCGAGAATCGAGCAGCCAGGAGGTCAGCCGTCGTCCGAACCGGACGCCGACGAGTCCGCGCGGTGTTGCTCGAGGGCCTCGTCGATCGTCAACTCGCCCGTCGCGACCCGCCGAGCCAGTCCCGCGTCGATCGCGCGGTTCTCGTCGCTGCGTTCGCGCGAACGGTCCTTGATGACCTGGAGTTCGCCGTCGGTCGGTTCGATTTCGCGGGCGTCGACGACCTCGCCCTCGAGGCGGGCGATGTTGACGGCGGCGAGGACGTCGCCCATTCCGCGGGTGCCCGTGCCGAGGTACGGCGTCGTCCCGGTCTCGTCGACGAGTTCGACGCGGACGTCCTCGAGTTCGTTGACGAGTTTCGCGCTCTGGAGCCGGGCACCGTCGCCGATCTTGACGATGGGGTCGGCCGCCTCGTGGACCTCCCGCTGGACGACCTCGACGGCGTCGCCGATCGGGACCTGGAAGGCCGCGACGACCGTCTCGCCCGCGAGGACGGCGATGCCGGGTTTGCGGCCGGGGTCGACGCCGACGACGGTGCGACCGCCCGACCCCCGGAGTGCGGTCAGCGCCTGATCGACGACCCGGCGCGCCGCGTCGGGTTCGGCGACGATGGTAGTCGCGTCCGTCTCCGCGAAGTCGTCGGCGTGATCCTCGTCGGTGACGATCACGGTCGTCCGTTCGGGGAGGTCGTCGTCGGGTTCGATCGTGGTGAACGTGGTCCCGCGGTCCCGGAGCTCGTTGACCACGCCGTGGTACACCTCGAAGTCCTCCGTGGCGACGACGATCACGTCGGAGGGTTCGCTCCCGATCCGAATAAGCGTATCCGACCGGGTCGGTCGGCGTACGCGAGCGGCTCCGGGGACGTTCCGGGGGGTTTTTGCGCCGACCGTTCCAAGGACGACCGTGAACGACGAGGCGATCCCGACCGGCTGCAGGGCGGTCGACGAGCTGCTCGGCGGCGGCTTCGAGCGCGGCACCGTGACGCAGGTCTACGGCCCGCCGGCGGCCGGCAAGACCAATCTCGCGCTCTCGGCGGCCGTCGAGACCGCCGCCGCGGGCGGAACCACGGTCTACATCGACACCGAGGGCGTCTCCGTGGATCGGTTCGAACAGCTGTTGTCGGCCCGGACGGACGCGGACGCGCCGCCTCGAGCGCTCGTCGACGCCGCGAAGTCGGGTGACCTCGACGACGAGCCGTTCGAGGCGGGATCCGACGTCGAGACGCTCGCCTCCCGGATCGTCGTCGAGGACGCGCTGGACTTCGAGGAGCAGGCCGAAGCGGTCCGGGACGTCGAGGCCTTCGCCGAGCGCGCGGACCTGGTCGTCCTCGACAGCGCGACCGGCTTCTACCGCCTCGAGCGCACCGGCGACGGCGACGAAGGGGAGGCGCTCCGCCGGGTGGCCCGGCAGGTGACGCATCTCCTCTCGCTGGCCCGGAAACACGACCTCGCGGTCGTCCTGACGAACCAGGTGTTCTCGGACCCGGAGTCGGATCGGACCCGCGCCCTCGGCGGCAACACCTTAGAGCACTGGACCGGCGTCGTCCTCCGCCTCGAGCGTTTCCGCGGCGGCAACCGCCGGGCGACCCTCGAGAAACACCGCTCGAAACCCGCGGGCGAGAGCGCCCAGTTCCGGATCACCGAAACGGGTCTCGAGAGCGGCGACGCCACTCGGTGAGGCTGGCTGCGAAAAACAGCGAACGCGGCCGCCGTTACAGTTCGTTGAGCTTCCGGAGTAGCTGGCCCCGGTACTCCTCGTCGCTGGTGATGCCTTTCATCTCGAGGACGCGGCGTTCGAGCTTCTCGAGGGCGACGCGGAAGGCGTTCTCGGCCCCGTAGCCCTCGCCGGTGCCGGCGACCTGGTCCTTGTTCGTCCGCAGGCGGATCTGACAGTGGACCAGCGGCGTCCCGCGGAGTTTCTCCTTGTGTTCCTTGAAGCGGACGTGGGCGTGGTGGACCTGCATGTCGGCGTACTTGTCCGCGACCTCCTCGATGCCCTCGACGACGCCTTCCCGGGTGATCGTATCGAGCATCGAGACGTTCGAGATTTGAACGTCCATGCGCTCTTCCTCGGTGAACGTCAGCGCGCGCAGGACGTCGGTCTTCGTGATGACGCCGATGACGACCCGGTCGTCGTCCTCCGGGGTGACGACCAGGCCCGCGTAATCCCGATCGAGCATCGTCTCGACGGCCTCCTTCGCGGTCGCATCGAGGGTGGTCGTCTCGACGGGGCTGTTCATGATGTCGTAAACCGGCACGTCGAGCATTCGCTGGGTGTCGCCGACGCGGTCGCCGGTCGTCGTCGAGTTGCTCTTGCGGATGACGAAGTCGGCGATGTCGTGGGTCGTCACGACGCCCGAGAGGTAGCCGTTCTCGTTGAGCACGGGCAGTCGGGAGATGCCGTGTTCCCGCAGCTGGTTGATGGCGCGCCCGATGCCGTCGTCCTCCTCGAGCGTGACGGGATCGGCCGTGTAGATGTCCTCGACGGTGAGGGTATCGAGGTTGTCGAGGACGGCCTCGAGGATGGCATCGTCGGTGATGACGCCCCAGAGGTCGCCGTTCTCGAAGACGGGTGCGACCTTCGCGTTGCTCTCGATGAGGATGCGTGCGGTCTCGCGGACGTCTTCCTCGCGGTCGACCCGGGGGGAGGGCGCGCTCCGACTCGGCTTGATCAGCGCTGCCACCTTGGCGTCGTCCTCGACGTGGGACTGGAGGACCTCCCGCTCGCTAATGACCCCCTCGTACTCCCCGTCGTCGGTGACGATAATTCCCTTGGGGTTGTCGTCCTCGAAGGTGGACCGGACTTTCCCCATGCGCGTGCCGACGTCGACTTCGATGTACTCCTGGGTGGCGATATCAGCAATATTCATCGTCCTACGTGGACCTACTGCCGCCGGGGTTTTTAACATACTGCCTGTTCCCACACCGTCGTGGCGTCGTGACGGTCAGGGGGAACGGTTTTGGGGCCGCCCGTGGTGGTGGCAGGAGTGACTCTCGAGACCGACCGGCCGGTGCCCGACATCGGCGTCTTCGGCCGGTACACCTACCTCGCGACCGAACTGTTCTGGGGGACCGTCGCGTTCGCGTTGCTCCGCCGGGCCGGCGCACTCCGCAAGGCCGCGGTAACGATCCTCGCGCTGTATCCCGTCGCCTACGTCTGGGATCGGTACACCCTCGCCGTCGGCATCTTCGACGTCGAACTCCGGACGGGGATCGACGTCGCCGGCATCCCGCTCGAGGAACACCTCTTCATGGCCGTCGTCCCCGGACTGGTGATCGCGTTCCACGAGACGATCTTCGGTGATCCGGCCGAGTAATCGGAGACTTCTAATCGGAGCGAGCGAGTATCACCGACTGCAACTCGCCACGGCCCTCTTGGTTCGCTCCGTGGACGTGATTAGTGATGGATCGCGACCCGCCCCGGACGCCCGACGATCGAGTGCCCGGACCAGGGCAGTCGCCCCGGGCGTTGCTCCGATCGCTCGCCCGCCTGCTGGTGTTCGCCGTCCTCGTCGCGGGGCTCGTACTCGGCGCAGTGACGGTCGCGCCGACGGTGTTCGACGACCTCGAGTCGCTCGAGGACGTCGACATCGTCGACCGACCGGACCCCAGTTCCGACCCGCCGCCGGCCGGCGAGCGCGACCCCTCCGTGACCGATCCCGCCGATCCCGGCGTTTCGCGTTACGAAACCGGGGTCGAGACCGTCTCGTCGGACGACGTCGAGGACTTCGTCCACGCCGAGGTCAACCAGCGTCGCGACGAACACGGCCTCGCCCCCCTCGAGTGGGACGGTACCGTCGCTTCGGTCGCCCGCGCCCACAGCTACGACATGGCCGAGCGCGACTACTTCGCGCACACGAACCCCGACGGCGAGGGCCCGTTCGACCGGTTCCGGGACGTCGACGACTACTGTCGGGGCTACGGCGAGAACATCGCCCTGACGTGGGTCGATCGACCCGTCGACCGCCCGGACGGCGAGCCGACGACCTTCTACACCGCCGAAGGGCTCGGCGAGGGGCTGGTCGACCAGTGGATGAATTCGACGGAGCACCGCGAGGCCATCCTCGAGGAACACGGCGGTCCCGCCTGGGACCGCGGCGGCGTCGGGGTCTACATCGCCGACGACGGGTCCGTCTACGCCTCGCACAACTTCTGTACCGAGTGGGGCGTGGATACCGGTTGGTGATCGGTCAGTCAGCCGGACGTAACCAGTTCGTCGGCCGCCTGTGACCGGCCGCAGGGCCACGTCACCGCCCCGCTCAGCGGTGTGACCGGCCGCCAGTAGCGTATCAGTATTCGCGACGGAATCCCACGTACTTAGTGGTCCGGTTCGTACAGCGGGTATGGACGCCAGGGCGTTCCTCGAGTCGGTCTACCGGACGGCTACGGATCGCGAACTCACGTTTCTCGCGGCCGGGGTCGCCTACTACGCCTTCGTCTCGTTGCTCCCGCTGGTGTTGCTCGCGCTGGTCGTCGGCTCGCTCGTCGGCGGCGAAGCGCTCGCGGAACGGCTCGTCCTGCTGGCCGGCGATTTCCTCCCGGCGGCCGGCGAGGAGTTGCTCGTCACGACGCTGACGACCGAGGCAGGCCGCGCCGAGGCCACCGTCGTCGCCCTGCTGGTCGCGACGTGGGGCGGGCTCAAGGTGTTCCGGGGCCTCAGCCTCGCGTTCGACAGGGTCTACGACGAGGCTGCCAGGGATCCGCTGCTCGAGCAGTTGCGTGACGGTATCACGGTCGTCCTGGCGATCGCGACCGGCCTGGCGCTGATGGTCGGCGTCGGCGCGGTGCTGGGGCTCGTCGCTCACGATCTCCCCTTCGCTGGCGTTCTGGGCTGGCTCGCGCTCCTCGTCGGTCTCGTAATCGTCTTCCTGCCGATCTACTACGTCCTGCCGCCCGTTCGCGTCACGATCCGCGAGATCCTCCCTGGAACGCTGGTCGCCGCCGTCGGCTGGGTGCTCCTCCAGGCCGGCTTCCAGCTCTACGCCGCCAACGCCGGCCGGTACCAGGCCTACGGGGCCGTCGGTGCCGTGCTGTTGTTCGTCACTTGGCTCTACTTCGCCGGGGCGCTCGTCCTCGTCGGGGCCATCGTCAACGTCGTCCTCTTCCGGCCGTCCCTCGCCGAGTAGCAGTCGCGACCAGCCGCCCGACTGCCCCCGATTCTCGCCGAAGGTCTCAGCGTTCGTGTCTGTTCAATTATCGCGACGTTCCTGTGGGGGAAAGGTTATGGTGTCGGGGTCGACATTGGCGAACGATGGGCGACGAGCAATCACACCGACCGTCGTCGGCCGAGGACGCCGACTCCACCGACGACGAACCGGGCACGGATTCCCTCGAGCCAGGTGGGGGCCCGCGTCGCGTCGTCTCCGACCAGAGCGTCGACGACATCCTGAACTCGCTCGAGGAAACGCCGGGGTCGACCCCCGACGACGGCGGACAGACGATGACCTACGAGGAATCGGCCGTCAGGACCGTCGAACGAACGGACGACGCCGAACCCGCGGCAAGCGAACAGCGCGACGCCGACGGCGCGAGCGACGGGGCGGATTCGTCGGCGGAGGCACAGTCGACGTCGGCCGCCGACTCCCTGGTCGAGGAGGCGGAACGGGAGTCGACGGCCGAAGCCACTACCGACGGTGAGGACGACCCATCGCAGTCGGCCGACGGGGATGGGGACGCGACGCAACCGTCACCCGACGAGATCGCCGATCGACTCGAGAGCGCCCAGCGTACCGAGATCACCGGCGCGGACGTCCGCGCCGCCGAGACCGACCCGGACCGCGAATCGACGCCCGACGTCGGCGAGATCGACCTCACGATGGACGACCTCGAGGAGACGGTCGGCGATTCCGCCGACGGGACGGTCACGTCCGACGACTCGTCTGGAACGGAGGACGCGGGTCCGCTGGCGGGATCGATCGATTCCGACGCACAAGCAGAACCGGACGACGACGAGGCGTCCGAACCAGGGGTCCTCGGTCGCGTGAAGCGGTTCTTCTTCGGCTAGCGTCCGTCGCGGCGCTCGTCGCCACCGTCGCCGTTACCCAACGGCGGTGATGAGGACGAACAGCGTCGCGATCGAGGCCAGCGTCGTCGTGAACACGTTCAACGAGGCGAACTGCCGATCGCCGCCCAGCGCGTTCGCGAAGACGAACGTGGAGACGGCCGTCGGCGTGCCCAGCATCACGACCGCGGCCGTGAACGTCGCGTGATCGACCGAGAGCGCGCCGAAGACGAACCACGCGAGAAGCGGCATACAGCAGATCTTCAGTGCGATCACTGATCCCGTCGCCCCCGGATCGATCGACGGGCGATCGACCTCGAGCGACGCGCCGACACACAGCAACGCGAGCGGCAGGGCGAACGCGCCGATCACGTCCAGGCCCGTGGCGACGACCGTCGGCGCAGTGATCGGGCTCGAGCCCAGCGCCAGCCCGGCGAACAGCGCGAGCAACACGGGGTTGGTGGCGAGGCCCCGAAGCTGGTTCCCCAGCGCGGCGTCGGCTCCGTTGAGCGTCGAGAGGACGACGATGGTCAGCGGCAACTGCACCAGCGTGACGACGCCCAGGACGACGCTCGCGATGGCCGTGATTTCAGCGTCGAACGTCGCGGCGACCAGCGGCAATCCGAGATAGCCGAGATTCGAGTGATACGACTGGACGATGGCCACGCTCCGGCGTGCGCTCGAGGCGCGACGCCGGTGGACGAACCAGGCGATGCCCGCCGTCGCGAGGACGACGGCCACCAGCCCCGCGAGCAACGGCACCGAGACCAGTTCGTCGATCGCCTGGTCGTACGTCGAGACGAAGATCAGCGCCGGCAGCGCGACGTAGTACGCCGCCGCGTTCAGCCGCGCCGTCCGCCCGTGATCTAGCACGCCGACCGTCCGGAGGCCGGTCCCCACCAACAGGATCACGAGTAGCGCGAGCAGCCGGCCGAGCACCTCCATACCTCGTCCGAGTCGACTCGGGTTCTTTTGCCGTTCGATTCGGGCGCGCTCGAGTGATGCTCCGGTACCGCACCAACATCGGCGTCTCCGGGCGGGAGGCGCTTCGACTGTCGGTTCTCCCGTTGCAACCCCGGCTTTCGGTCGTCTTCACCGCCGAGATGTGTGGAACCGACACTCGGCGATCCGCTCACGACCCGTCACGTGTCGTCGATCTCTCACACGAGAGAAAACACTTACCCACCCCACCGGTCGTGTGGATATGAACCGCCGCACGGTCCTCGCTGGTGCTGCTATTCCCCTTCCAAATCTCCTCGCAGGATGTGTGGATACTGGACCCGGGACTTCGAGCGATGAACAACCGTACGAACGCTGTTCGCAGACGATACTCGCGATCACGTCATTACCAGACCCCGCAGCGAAGGAGGTCAGCGCGGCACTCGACGACGACGTCTACGAGAGTGACGAGCCGCTGGTTCTCGACGAGGTGATGGATACCGACAGCTCGTATCTAAGCGGATCCGACGAACCGGTCGCGTACTACGAGCCAGTTCTCGAGTCGGAGGGGAGCGGGTATTCGCTTCGACTCGAGGAGGCGTATCCAGAAACGGCATTAGATCTCGGTTTGGCCGTCGTAAATGAAGCGGCGGAACAGCGGGAGATCACCCTTCGCTTGAGTGCTGGTGGCGATCGCTTCTTTGTAGACGAGTTCGACCTCCCTTCCGAGGAACTGGTCGATCTTCCTCCCGAAGTGGACTACCGGTACGGAACGATAGACGTCGAAGTGGAAACGGAGAAACTCTCGGCGGAAACCACGTGGGCGGTAGACGAGTTTGGAGCCGGGTACGTTCTGCGAGTCGACGACGAGACGATCTCCGTGAGTGGTCCCGAGGATGCAGTTGAGAGAAACAAGTGCAGGTGGGACGCCGACGGAAACGTGGAAATGCGGTGGTGATACGGCGTGGAGACTGGGTTGGTCCACCTCACGAACGACTCGAGTGGGTTGGGGCAGATTTGAACTCCGCCCGAGAACCTGCTCGCTTCGCTCGCAGAACCTCGGTCTAGTTCAAATCTGCCGGACAATTTTTGCCGACGCGGACTCGTCGCTGTGCTCCTCGTCGTTGCGTCGGCAAAAATGGGTTGGGGCAGATTTGAACTGCCGACTTCCTCCGTGTGAAGGAGGTATCATAACCGGACTAGATCACCAACCCGCACGAGGGAGTATCGGTGCGGTCGACTTAAGGCTTCCTTTCACCGGCCGTCGGGCCGGCGAGCATCGACGCGCGCTCGAGCCTCGGCGACCGTCTCGCGCGCTCGGCGTTCGACGCCTCGCTCGAGGGCGACGACGTCCTCGCGAACGGTCTCGAGGCGGCTGGGTTCGGGCTCCGGTTCGGGTTCGGATCCGAGACGAGTCCGAACGCGCTCGAGGTGGGGATCGAGGTGTTCGCGGACGCCGAGGACGGCGTGGTGGACGGCGCGCTGGAGGTAGTACCGGCTGTCGTGGAAGTGCTTGCTCATGGAACAATCAGGTATTGAGAGGCGTCGCGAGGATATAGCCCTGTCGCAGGGCCGACCGCCATCGGCCGCAGGAATCCCGCGTCGGGCCTGACGCGGGACCGATCAGCAGACGGCGACTCGAGCGGACGACCGTCGCGCTCGAGTCCTCGGGTCGACGGCCCGAAACCCGTCGAGAGCGCGCTATTTCGGGTGTCGATCCGTCGTTTCCTCACATCGTTCATTAAAAGAGATTTATAAATATTGGGCCTAATTCTTTACCCGTGTTGGTCGCCGAATACCTCGTCGGGTCGTCGATACTCCAGCGGACGCTGACGACGTGCGATGAGGTGACGCTTCGGAACGAGGAACGGTATCGGATCGACGATACCGTTCGACTGCTGTTCTGGATGTCCGGGACTGACGTCGAGTCGTTCGACCGGGCACTCGAAGCCGATCCGACGGTTACGAACCCGGTCCGGCTCGATTCGGTCGATTCACAGCACCTCTACCGGGTCGATCTGACGGCGACCGGCCGACGACGGACGACGTTCTCGTCGTGGGCCGAGGACGACGTGATACTTCTCGAGGCCATCGGCACCGAGGAGGGGTGGCGGATGCGGATGTGCGTTCCGGATCGAGAGACCCTCCTCTCCTACCGCCGGGCGTACGCCGAACTGGGCTGTTCGTTCACGCTGTTGTCGCTCTACGAGCGAACTGATCCCGACGAACTGACCCTGCCGGAAGTTTCGCCACGACAACGGGAAGCGCTGCTACTGGCGTACGAAGCGGGTTATTTCGACGTCCCCCGATCGGCGACCCAGACGGAACTCGCCGATCGACTCGGAATCTCCTCCCAATCCGTCTCGGAACGGTTACGTCGGGCGATCGCCTCCCTGATCGAGTCGGTGTTCCGCCGCCGGTAACGGATAAAACCCTGGAGAGCAAGGTCGATTGCTTACGGTTCCAACCATCGGATTTTTACTGCGACGACACATACCCATCGCCACGACGTGTTGTTTACGGCGCTGTCGGATCGGGATCGTCGCTTGCTCTGTACACACCTGGCGGATCGTGGAGCCTCGATCGGGGTCGGGGACGCGACGGCCCATCTGCTCGAGGAGACGACGAACGACGGCGATCGCTCCCGCCGTTCCCTCGAGATCGAACTGCATCACACCCACCTGCCGCTGCTCGCGGACGCGAACGTGATCCGGTACGACCGCTCTCGGGACCGGATCGAACCGGGAGAGAACCTCCAGGCCGCCTGGACGCTCATCGAAACGGCGACTCGGGAGACGCTCTTCGTCAGCTGATCGAGCGGCTCTCGGCCGGAGTTCCCGTTCCGTCTACCGTTCCGGTCGTGGTGGCGCGGCTGTAGGCTTACCGCCCTACGCGTGGGTCAGTACTGCGGCGCTTCTTCCGGCTCGCCGTCGCGCTGGTTCACGACCCGCGCGAGCGTGAACAGGCCGTCCGAAAGCCGGTTGAGGTACTGGACCGCCTGCTCGTTGATCTCCTCCTCCGACGCCAGTGCGACCGCGCGGCGTTCGGCACGCCGACAGACCGTCCGGGCGTGGTGCAGTCGTGCGCCGTCGTCGCTGCCCGTCGGCAGGATGAACGACGTCAGCGGCTCGAGTTCCTCGTCGTACTCGTCGATCCACGCCTCGACGGTCTCGACGTGCTCGGCCCGGATCACGGGGTCGTCCTCTTCGGGATCAGGGTTCGCGAAGTCCGCCTGCACGACGTGAAGGTGGTTCTGGACCGTCCGCAGTCGTTCGTCGACGTCCTCGTAGCCCGTCGGGCGGACGGTTCCGATGAGCGCGTTGAGTTCGTCGACGGTTCCGTAGGCCTCGATTCGCGCGCTAGCCTTCGAAACGCGGGTCATGTCCCGCAGGTCCGTCTCCCCGTCGTCGCCGCGGCCGGTGTAGATCGACATGGGTGTCAGGACGGACGGCCGAAACTTAATGACTAGCGGGCACGGATTCGGCCACGTTACGGTCCACGCCGGAAACAGTACGTTAAACACGCCTCGGTTCCAACGCCAGCACAGAGCCATGGAACTCGAGCACGACTGTCCCGAGTGCGGCGAATCCAAGACCTTCTACCGGGCCGCGAGTACGACGCTGCACCTCGGCGAGAAGGTCAAGTGGCACTGCCCCGACTGTGACTACGGCTTCGTCCGAATCGACGGCGACGACGGCGTCGATACCAGCACTGCGGACGCCTGATTCGGCCAGGGTTGTACTTCCGTTTTCGTCCTCCGCGTCACTCGAAGGCCGCGACCAGCGTCCCCGCCTCGAGCGGATCCGGTAGCTGTGACTCGAGGTCCTCGTCGCCGGTGATCGGGTCGTCGACCTCGGCTCTCACTAGGCCTGTTTCGTCGATGGCGTAGACGACACTGCTGTAGCCGATGTCCGCTTGCCACATGATACCGTCCTCGTCGACCCCGCTGGTCGCGCCGGCGGCCCGCTGCAGGAAGACGACCGTCACGTCGTCGTACCAGTCGAACGTCTCCCGTCGCTCCAGACTGTACCCGATCGAGAGGATCGCTCCCGACCGCCGATCGTTACAGAGGATGTCGTGGGTGAGGTACGCCTCGTCGAACGCTTCGAGGTACTCGAGGACGGCCTCACCGGTGACCTCGGTCGGCGGGTCGGGATAGGGAATCGTCGCCGCGGTCTCCGCGGTGTCCGTCTCGTCACCCATTTCGATCTCGACCGACTCGGATTCTTTCTCACACTCCGGGCGGGAGGGTTCGTCCGCGAATCGCTCGCGAATCGGTCCATCGGTGTCCTCGCCGTCGGAGCCGTCGTCCCCCGGGGTTCCGGTTCCTGTCGAATCGTCGTTCAAGCAGCCGGCGATCGCACCCATCGCGATCCCCACTGCGGTCACCATCGTCCGTCGATGCATGACTCGAACGTTTCACCACCGTGTATAAAAACCGACGCAGAGTGAAACGGACGTTTCAGTCAGCACTCGCCGTTAGTTGTCGGTCGGTCCCTCCGCGCGGTCGAGGATCGGTCACCGACGATCGAGTGCGGCCCCTGGAGTCCGGTTGCCCCCTTCCCGGGAGCCGATCCGAGAGTTCGCTTTCGTCTCGATCAGTTCCGTCCGGTGAGGGATCGATTCGGTGGCCCGATGACCCGGGTATTTTCCGTCTGGCAATCCTTGTGGTTGTACTCGGAACGGCGCAGTTCAGTGACTACTCGAGATGAGACCAAAGAGAAGGCCCTCGGCGTCTGTGAGGACTGCGGTGAACTCTTTACCGTGTGGATTCGAGACGACGGGTCCGTCTACCCGATCAGTCCCAACAACGTCTGTGGCTGTGAAGCGCCGACGCCACGACAGATCGACGAGGCGGAACTCATCGACGAGGAACGGAGCGACCCCTGACTGGTCGTCTGCGCGTGGGGGATTCGCCTCGGGATCCTCCCGTCCCGCGGTTCGGTAGCAGTGCCGGCGGATCGTTGTTGCCGTCGCGTTGACTCGAATCGGACCGATATCGATGGCCGGTCTTCGGCTCGGGCGACGTGACGCGGGTCGACAGGGCCTGGTCCATCACTGCCCCGTCGGCGCGATCGGTCCGATCGGTCTCGAGGTCACACTCGACGCCGGTCCGCTCGAGACTGCAGATCACTCGGGAGTCGTTGCCGCGGTGATTCGGTGCGACCGACGGTCGATACGGCTCGGCGGTGATCGAGCCGCCAGAAAAGCCGTACCCGACGAGCTGGGGTCCCTGAAACAGGCGATCGTCGTAACCGCGCTCGAACCGCCCGTATTTCGGATGGTTCTGCGAGCGATCCGATTAGATGACGTCTTGCGGTGTTTTCGCCCCGTGTTCTCGAAGCTCGCCATCGAAGGTGACGAGCGTCGCATCGACGGCGTTCGCTGCAGAGAGGATAATCGCGTCCATCGGGTACAGTAGCGTCTCCTCCTAGAGACGGTTCGCTTCAACGAAGTCGGAGGCGTCCGGGAACGTAACCGTCGTCCGGGCCGACACTCGCTTTTCGATTTACTCGACGTGATCCCGCTCGACCCGTTTCTTTTTCGCGAGGACGGTTCGAAGCTCCATGAGATTCAGCATGGACGTGTACGTCTCGTCGGACTCGTTGAGTGCTGTGACGGCAGCATCGGACCGTTCAGTATCCCGGACGACGGCCGCGACGAGAACGTTCGTGTCGAGAAAGAGCCTCATAACCGTTCGCGAACGTCCCGAACTGCTTCGACGGAATCCATCTCGACATCCACGGCCAGCTCCTAGAGTGCATCACCGAGGGGGACCTCCTCGTCGTCCTCGGGGTCCCTGTCAAGGAATTCGGTGAAATCGTCGGTCGTGAGGGTCATGCTCGAGCATACAGGTGTGCGTTGCAAAAGCCTGCTGGTGAAGCCGACGCGCTATTTCCCGCGTTTCGTGTCCGGTACCCGACGTCTCGACGTCGGAAGTCACTGCTCGCGAGTGAGGCCGTCCCGCTCGATGGACTCGAGAATGCCGTCGGCCTCTTTCAGGATGAAGTGGTCATTCTCGCTCGAACGCTGTTCACCGTCGGCCCGAACGTCCCGCTTCTCGAGCGTATCGCGAACGTCGGTGTCGGTCGCTTGATGGGGCGGATAGACTATGGGGATCCGACTCTCGACGTCGTCCAGCCGACTCGCAGGGACGAGAAATGAGGTCGGAGGATTTGAACCACGCCGAGACGTGCTCGCTTCGCTGTGCGCGTCTCGTCTAGTTCAAATCCCTCCGCGACATACCTGTCGCTCGCGAATTTGCTCGCGACAGAAGTATGGGGTCGGAGGGATTTGAACCCCCGATCGACTGATATCTCCGGTGCGCCTCGGAACTCCAGAGGGTCATCACACGGACACTGATCAGGTGCCCGATCAGTATATCAGTCTGGAGTGTCGTCCCGGGCGCGGTGCCTCTGGAGTCAGTCGCCATCCCTGGCTTGGCCACGACCCCTCGAGTCCACGTTGGGGGATGGGGCCTAAAGCGGTTTCGATTCGGACTATCGAACCTGGATCGCGTCCCCGACTTCGACGACGGCCTGACCACGATCGGTCTCGTGTCGTCGGCCTACAACGGCCCGCTCGAGCGGCCACTAACTCGGACCTGTCACAACCGGTGACTACAGCCAGGGCGCGCGCCCGTCGCCCTCGCTCGAGTCGTCGGGGGCGACGTCGTCCTGGGCCGGTTCGTCTTCCTCCGGGCGGGAGGCCACCCAGCCGCCGAAGACCGGTTCGGTCTCGTTACCGCCGTCGGTGAGCGTCCCCAGTTCGCGGACGCCGATAGCGTCCTCCTCGGGGTCGGCCTCCTCGGCCTCGAGTTCCCCGTCGGCGGTGCGCCACTCGAGGGGAATATCCAGTGCGAACAGGCCGGCGACGACGAGCGCGGCGAGCGGAGCCTGGCCGAACGCCATCCCGAGCAACGACAGCGGGAGCAGCCCCAGCGCGACGGCGCTGCCGAAGCGGAACCGATCGAGGTCCATGTACTGTCGGAGGTACGGCCCGCCGAGTGCGATGGCGAGCGCGAAGGCGACGCCGATGCCGGCCGCGAGGACGGCGTTGGCGACGAGCGTGAGGTCGTCGAGGACGACGAAGGCGACGCCGTTCAGGTCGATACTGGCGACGAGGCCGAGCCCGATGATGACCCCGGGACTGGGGAGGTACTCGCCGATGGTGGCGCTCGCGGTTTTGGCCGCGATGGCGAGGATGACGAGCGCCGCAAACCGGGTGATGATCGCGTCGTCGAGGACGCTTCCGATCGCGGGTGCGAGAGCGGCCTGAACGCCCGCCAGCAGGATGAGCGGGATGCCGACCAGCAGGACGACGGTGGCCTGCTCGCGCGGCGTCCCGGACATCTCCGCGAGGATGACCGCGACGGTGGCGCTGCCGCCGAAGATCAGCAGCCCGACCTGCACGGCACTCAGGGGATCGTCGAGCGCCCCGGCGAGGATCAGGGCGGGAAAGACGCCGTCGATCAACGGCAGCATCATCACCAGCGCCAGCAGCTTGGCGTCACCCCCTACCAGTCGCTCGAGGCGGAGGGCGACCGGGTGTTGTGAGGTGCTCATCGCTTAGGGGCGATGGCCGTGACCCGAGGCCGATGGGTGATGGGGTGGACGATACCGGACTGACCTGCGGCGAACGGAGAGGGTCGGCCAGTTCGTCCAATTGGGGCCTCGTGCTGTGAGTTTATTGAAGAATTTCCCGAATGTGAAGGTGGAGGCGACGTCAGCACTCGTCCGACCACCGATTCGGGACTCGCTGGAACTCACAGCGTACATACCTAATCGGAGGAGGGGTAATTCAATAAACGTTGTGTGAGACAGCGTTCCACGATCGATTAGCGTTGCGACACCGCCGTTCAAAAACGACCAGGTGTGTACGGTGTTGCGCGACGAACGAACTGTCCGCGTCGTATTTCCGAACGCGTGTCGAATGCGAGTGAGTGACACTGTCCCGTCGTTCGTCCCACGGAACCGACTACCGGCGGTTGGCCTGAGGGACGTTCCAGGACCCTTTTCGGGCCGAATCGTCCGGTCCGGCTCGCTGGGCTCGAGGCGAGCAGTCCTCGGTTTCGGTGGAGCGATCGCGTTTCCGGGCCGTGTCGGCGAGGAGACGGGGTCGACGTCGGTCTCGAGTCCTGACGGGTTCCCGGCAGGTGGCGGGAGCCGGACGTGTCCGATGCTACCTGGTCCTGCTCGCTCGCGTGCCGCCGCGGTCGTCCGATATCGTAGCTGGTTTGTAGTCCCCATCCCGTAGCTCTGGACGCATACCCCGCCGCCCGTCGAACGACGGAACTGGTGACGCGTGCGAGGGTAGCCAAGCGGTCAACGGCGGCGGACTCAAGATCCGCTCCCGTAGGGGTTCGTGGGTTCGATTCCCTCCCCTCGCACTGCACAAGTGCGGCAAGACGGAGCGTCTTGCCCTCGCATCACTTCTGCGGAAGTCGACGACCCAATAGCGACGTAACTCGAGATCCGCTCTCGTAGGGTCTTCGTGAGCGAAGCGAGCGAAGGCAGGGAAGTCGCAGCGCGTGAGCGGAGCGAGCGTGATCGTCTTCCCGTAGTTCGTGGGTTCGAAGTTCGCTTTGCGAACCTCGAATCAGGGAGCAGGTTTCCCGCGACCGTGGTTCGATTCCCTCCCCTCGCTTCGCAGCGAAGCACAAGACGTGCTGAGCGAGATGCAGGAGGGATCGAACGACGCCGGGGTTCTGCGCGAAGCGCAGGTTCCCGGCGGTGGTTCGATTCCCTCCCCTCGCACTGCACAAGTGCGGCAAGACGGAGCGTCTTGCCCTCGCATCACTTCTGCGGAAGTAAACGAGTCGGGGAGTGTCGACTCCTTCTCGAGCCGTGGCCCGTCGGGTTACTGCCCCGAGCCGAACGTCGCCCCGGTATCGGTTCGGAACGCGAACCGTGCGCCGCCGAGGTCGCCGGTCTCGACCGTGACCTCCCAGTCGTGTGCGGTGGTGATCGTATCGACGATGGCGAGGCCGAGGCCGGTTCCGCCGCCCATCGTCACGCCCTCGTTGAAGACCTGTTCGCGCTCGTCTGGCGGGATGCCCGGACCGTCGTCCTCGACGGCGAACCCGTCGTCGGTCCCTTCGACGCGAACGGTAACCGCAGGGCCGGCGTGCTCGACGGCATTTCGGAAGAGGTTCTCGAAGAGTCGCCGAAGGCGAGCGGGATCGCCTTCCACGGAGCCGAGGTCGCGCGTCTCGAGCGTCGCGTCGTCCGTCCTGACGCCGTTCCAGGCCTGCTCGACGACGTCCGCGAGGACGACGTGCTCGCGCTCGTCGAGGTCTCTCCCGTCGCGAGCGAGGGCCAGCAGGTCGTCGATCATCGTCTCCATGCGTCGTGCCGAGACGAGGACGTCGTCGATGTAGTCGGGATCGCCGGTCTCCTCGACGAGTTCGGCGTACCCGGTGAGGACGTTGAGGGGGTTCCGGAGGTCGTGGCTGACGACGGAACTGAATCGTTCGAGGCGCTCGTTCTGCCGGGCGAGTTCACGCCGTCGCCGTTCTCGCTCGAGGGTGTGGCCGATCAGTTCCCCGAGCGTGGTCACCTGCTGCTGGAGGGAGACGGGCCAGGGCCGTCGGGTGTCCTGCTCGACGACGATCGCGCCGCGGAGTTCCCAGTCGATGACGATGGGGACGGCCAGCAACGACTCGAGGTTTCGGTTCTGGAGGTAGCGTCTGGTCGCCGGTCGGGCGTCGGCCGGGCGGTCGTCGTGGACCGTCTGGACGATCGACCCGACGAACCCCTCGGGAACCTCGACGTCGACGCCGTCGTTGCCGGGGACGGCGTAGGGGTCGAACGCCTGCAGCGAGTCGTAGCCGGGGAACGAGTTCGCCGGGATCTGACCGTCGTCATCGCGACGGCTGCCGCGGTGGTCCCACTGGTGGGTCCGTTCGAAGACGCCGTCTTCCAGGGTAAAGACCAGACAGCGGTCGGCGTCGAGGCGATTCCCGATCAACTGGAGGCCCCACTCGATCTCGACGTCGATCTCGTCGGGCGCAGCGCCCATCAGCGAACTGGCGATCTCGAGGACGGTCTCGCGGACGTCCGAGATCGAGCGCTGATAGTACTCCTCGAGGCGCTCCCGGAGTCGCTCGAGGTCGGTCGATGCGAGGTCGTCCCCCGAGCGCACCAGCAGGTCGGCGTGCTCGAACTCGAGCAGGGTTCGCAACGCGTCGGCATCGGGTTCGGGACCGAACGCGAGAACGGGACGTGTCGACCCGTCGTCCTCCAGTGACCGGAGAACGGCGTCTCCGCCGTGGGCCGAGAGGTCCTCGCCGACGACGACGGCGTCGACGTCCTCGAAGCTGTCCACGCGTGCGCCCGCGAACGATTCGACCGTCGTAACCCGGTAGGCCGGATCGAGAGCGTCGTCGATTCTGGCGCACCGATCACAGTCTGAGTCGACGTACAGCACGTGAAATGACCGCTGGGGACTGGCCCCGCGTCCGTCCAGGCTGCCGTCTCGAGTGTCACGTCGTGTCATGCTGGTTCCCCACGCCGCTCGGTCGATCCCCGTCGATACGCCGTCCGCTTCCCCACTCCCCGCGCGTCGGTCCGTAACCGTGCATACGAATTCCCGTCGAACGTCGTTCGTTACGGGCCGGCGTGATACTATAAACGTACTGGCGGATTTGCCGTCGTGAGCCGTGTCTCCGGATGCCTCACCGCCTTGGCCCTGGAGATAGGTGTCACGGGACCGACGGGGCGCGAAAATCGCTACTTCTTTTCCCGGGGCACCCCGACGGCGACTATGAACCAGCCGACGCGACGAGCGACCGTCGCCCGCGAGGCCGCCGAAGCCGGTGCCGAGATCGCGGGTGCGGCGTTTCGGACGGGACTGGACGTCGAACACAAGGACGGGAAGACGGACGTCGTCACGCAGGCCGATCGCGACGCCCAGGCGGCCGTCATCGACGTGATCACCGAGACGTTCCCCGACGATCCCATCGTCGGCGAGGAGGAGGGTGCGCTGAAGGAGGTCCCCGAGGAGGGTCCGGCCTGGATCGTCGATCCGATCGACGGGACGAACAACTACGTCGACGGCTCGCGAACGTTCGGGACCGCCGTCGCGGCGGTCGTCGACGGCGAACCGGTCGCCGCCGCAACCGTCTGTCCCGCGCTGTCGGATACCTTCCGCGTCGGCCCGGAGGGAGTGTTTCTCAACGGGACGCCGGTCACGGTGAGCGACTGCACCGATCCCGAAGCCGCGACCGTCTGTCCGACGTTCTGGTGGGACTACGACCAGCGCGACCAGTACGCCGCCGCCGCGCGGGAACTCGTCACCCGTTTCGGCGACCTGCGCCGGTACGGCTGTGCCCAGCTCGAGCTCGGGATGGTCGCGACCGGCACGCTCGAGGGCGTGTTCACGAACCTGCACGCGAACCCGTGGGACACCGTCGCGGGCGTCGCCATGGTCCGCGAGGCGGGCGGGACGGTGACGGACCTCGAAGGCGAGCGCTGGCAACACGACAGCGAGGGGCTGGTCGCCTCGAACGGCGCGGTACACGACGAGGTGCTCGCGGCGGCCCGCGCGATCGAGGACCGGACCTGAACACGTCGGAAACCGGAAACGGTAAGCACCCGCCGCAACGGGTGTCCAATATGTACGAGCGGATCGAACGGTACGGCCCGCTGAAAGTCTGGGCCGCTGCCGTCCTCGCGCTCGCTGCTGCGGTCGCGCTGGCCGCCTACGCCTTCCCGCAGCGAGTCTACATCGACATTATCTGGCAGTACTACTGGGGACCGGTCGTCGCCGACGCACACGGCTGGAGCGAGGTCGCCTGGGCCGGCGGCGAACAGATCGAGGGCGCTCGAGCGAGCCCGAGCGACGGTCCGTTCGCCGAACCCGGCTACACGTTCGTCTCCTACGCCGGCTACATCCCGACGCTTATCCTGTTCGTGATCGGGATCGTCCTCCTGATCCGCCGGCTGGACATCCAGCGCTACCGGGCGGGCTTCTACGGACTGTTCCCGTTCATGCTGTTCGGCGGCGCTCTTCGCGTGGTCGAGGACTCGAACGTCGCCGCCTACCGCGAGACGGGCGAACTCGCGATCGAACTCCCCTGGTCGGGCCTCCTGATCAGCCCGCTGATCTACTTCGTCGTCTTCGTCGTCGCGCTCGTCGCGCTCGTGGTCTCGATCTGGCTCGAGCGCCGCGACGTCGTCTCGGGCTACGAGTATCCCCTCTTCGGCATCGGCGCGACGTTGCTCGCGACGACGCTGGCGTACCTGAGCTATCTCGCGGCGGTTAAGCCCTACGCCGAGTTCTACGGGCTGTTGCTGCTGACGACCCTCGGTGGGGCGACGCTCGCGACGGCGATCGTCTGGCTGTTGATCGATCGACTCGCACCCTGGATCAACGACGGGACGCGGTACATGGGGATCGTCGTCATCTGGGCGCACGCGGTCGACGGCGTCGCGAACGTGATCGGTCTCGACTGGGCGACGGCGTTCGGCCACGCGTCCAACCTGGTGCCGAAACACCCGATCAACGCGGCCATCGTCGATCTGACGGGGTCGCTGCTGCCCCAGTACGTCACCGACGTCACCGGACAGGCGTGGCCGTTCCTGCTGGTCAAACTGGCGGCGGCCGTCGTCGTCGTCTGGATCTTCAACGAGGAGGTCTTCGAGGAGAGCCCCCGCTACGCGTACCTCCTGATGATCACCGTCGTCGCGGTCGGACTCGGCCCCGGAACCAGGGACATGCTCCGGGCGACGTTCGGCGTCTGATCGGCCACAACCCGGGTTCGAACGACGACTGTCACTCGTCTGTACCCGAATCCAACAGCGGGCCGACCGGCAGGTCGGGCGTGGGGATTCCGACCGGGTCGTTACGTGAGCAGGTAAATCGTGGCCAGTGCGAGTCCCGGGATGCCAATGATGATGAGGGCGTTCACCCCTGCCGGGATCAACACGTCCCCAGAGAATACCGTCACGAGTTGGAGAGCGAAGACGGCGAGCAGCAGGGCGATGATACCGTTGAGGCGGAAGGTGATCGCGTCATCTGTCATGACAGAAACCCGTTCGCACTGCCATATACGTCGTTCGATGTCGGCGTAGCTCCTCCGGCGATCGAGTCGTCTCGAAATCCAGTGAATCGGGCGTTACGCGGCGTCCCCGGGGGATTCGGCTGCGCTTTCGTCGCCCTCGAGCGACAGCGGTTCCGCGTCCGCCCAGAGATCGTCGAAACTGTCGGCCAGTCGCCCGCCGAGGTCTTCGTCCCGGAAGTTGACGACGGCCAGCAGTTCGCTCTCGGCGGCAGGGTTGGGCACCTCGAGACAGACCTCCCGTTCGTCGAAGACGATGAACCGCTGGCTGGGTACGGCGTCCGCACGGCGGACCTCGAGGCCGGCGTCGAGCAACGCTTTCGTCCGCTCGCTTGCGGTCGTGAAGTCGGTCGCGAGCAGTCGCACCGAGATGCCGACCTCGAGGAGGTCCTCGACGCGTTTCGTGAAGGGGTGGCTCCACTCGGGATCGAAGTCGACGGTGTCGATGGCGATCCGTACCGACTCGTCGGCTGCCGCGAATCGCTCGAGCAGGAGGTCCCGGGCAGCGTCGTCGTGGAGCGCGCTGGTGGCGAACCCCTCGCCGCTCGCCTCGCTCTGGAGGTCCGAGAGGACGTCCTCGGCGGCAGCGGCCGTCCGTTCGTAGCTCGAGCGCTCTTGTTCGAGTTCCTCGACGCGGCGCTCGAGGAGCCTCCCGACGGCCTCGCCGGGTTCGACGTGCGTATAGGTCCGGGGTCGACCGTCGTCGGCCCTGGCGAGGGACCGGTCGACCAGCGAGTTCAACACGTCGTAGATCCGTCCGGTCGGCACGCCCGACTCGTCGGCCACGTCGTCGGCCGTCATGGCCCCGTTTCTGGCCAGCGTTACGTACGCACGGGCCTCGTAGTTCGAGAGCCCGAGTTCCGACAGTAACTCGGCCCGCTCGTCGTCCATACGCGACCCTCGGTCAGAAGAAACAACAAGCTTGTGGTTTGTAATAGTAAGGTTGATAAGTAAGCTGTCGGAACAGACTGGTAATGAGACGGATCCAGCTCGTCGCCCTGGTGTTCGTGGTGCTGTTGGCCGGGTCCCCGCTGCTCGTTTCTGCATCCGACGAACCCGACTTCGACGTGTACGCCCCGGAAAACATCGTCGAACCCGGCGAGGAGACCGATCTCGAACTCGAGATTCGCAACGGTGCATCGCCGTACGAGGACGACAGCGACGTCGGCGAGGCCCCGTCGACGGAGGCCCGCGACGTGACCATCCAACTGCACGAAGACGGCGCGCCCGTCGACGTGAAGACGAACGAAACCGCGCTCCCGGAGATGTCAGCTCAAACGCTGCTCTCCGAGACGTTCACGGTCGCCGTCGACGAAAACGCTACGGCCGGCGTCTACGACCTCGAGGCCGAGATCGAGTACACGCACGACGACGATTCTACCAGCACGGACACGGAGACGGTGGAACTGATCGTGGCCGAGCAGGCGCGGTTCGAGACCGGCGACGTCGCGTCCGACCTCGTCGTCGGCGACCGGGGGACGGTCGCGGTCGAACTGACGAACACGGGCGTCGAGAACGCCTCCGACGCGGTCGTCCAGTTCGACTCGCCCGACGAGAACCTCGCGACCATCACGCCGACGACCGACGAATCGGAACTCACGAGCGGTAGCGAGGCGTTCGTCGGCGACTGGGAGATCAACGAGACGGTCACGGTCGAGGCCGGAATGGAACTCGCCGACGACGCCGTCGCTCGCACCTACCCCGTCACGATGACGGTCCAGTTCCGGGACGGCGAGGGCGTCGACCGCACCTCCCGCGAGCTTCGGGTCGGGGCCGAGTCGGTACATGAACAGTCCTTCGACGTGAAGTCGGTGACGACCGACCTCTACGTCGGCGAGGACGGCACGGTCTCGGGCGAACTCGTCAACCACGGACCCAAACCGATCGAGAACGGCGTACTCGTTCTCGAGGACGGCGACGGGATCGACCTCTCCGTCAACCCCGACGAGCGACTCGGTGCGGCCTCGAACGTCTACCCGCGCGAGACCCAGTACGCGGTCGGCGACCTCGAACCCGGCGAGTCGGCCCCCTTCGAGTTCCGGATCGGCGTCGGTGGTGAGGCCGAACCCGGTCCGCGGATCCTCGAGGCCGACGTGCGCTACCGGAACGCCCACGGCGACGTCCGGATGACGAACGATCCGGTCGACCTCACCCTGGACGTCGCCCCCGAACGCGACGAGTTCGCCGTCGAGGTCCTCGAGCCGACCCAGGAAGCCGGCGAGACCCGGACGGTCGACCTCGAGATAACCAATCAGAAAGACGAGACCCTCACCGACATCGAGCCGAAGCTGTTCACCAACGAGCCCCTGGACGGCGGGGACGACGACCCGTTCGTGCCGGAACTCGGCCCGGGCGAGAGCGCGACGATCTCGTTCGAGGTCTCCGTCGCCGACGGCGCGACGCCACAGACCTACCGGCTCCAGCTGGACTTCCGGTACGACGACGAACGGTCGAACTCCCAGCTGACGGACACCTACCGCGTGCCGATCGAGGTCGTCGAACCCGAAGACGACGGCTTCTCGGCGCTCGCCGTCGGTGCCGTCGTCGGGCTCCTCGGGTTCGTCGCGGCCGCCACGTGGTGGTTCCGCGACCGGCTCGCGCCCTACGCCGCGAAACTGCCCTACGTCGGCGGTGGCTCCTCGTCGGCGGAACGGCGGTCGTCGAGCGGCTCCGGTGGCGTCGGCCGCAGTTACGAGTACGACGAGGGGTCGACCGGAACCGAGACCGGGTTCGACGAGAGCGAGATCGGTGGTCGGGAGCGAACCGACGACCCGCTCGAGGACGAGGGCGACCGCTCCATCGACCGCGATCGTTGAAACGATGGCCGACGGACTCCTCCAGCGGACGCTCGACGCCTCCAACTACTGGATCACGGAGCGGCCGCGGGCCGTGATCGTCGCCTTCCTGCTAGTCACGGCGCTGTTCGCCGGCGGTCTCGGCGGCATCGAGATGGAGGAAGGGCTCGACACCTTCGTCGAGGGGGTCGACGCCCAGGAGGCACAGGACCGGATCAACGAGGAGTTCGAACCGCCGTTCGAAGAGGAGGGTCCTACGACCCAGCTGATCCACCGCGGCGAGAACGTCCTCACCAGGGACGCCCTGTTGCGGATGCTCGAGTTCCAGCAGCATCTCGAGGGAAACGACGACTATCGCGTCGTCGAGACCTCGAGCAGCGCCCAGGGCGTCGCCCAGTCGATCGATCCGACGGCCGACACGCTGTCGGCCCAGATCCGGACGCTCGAGCACGCCTCGGACGGCGAGGTGCGCGAGGCGGTTCGGGAACTGGGCGAGGAGTCGGCCTTTGCAGCCTCGCTCAGCGACGACTTCTCGCCGCAGGAGCCCTACGCCTCGGCGACGATCGCGACGGCGACCCACGCCGACGGGGTCGACGAGGCGACGGTCCAGTTCCGCGCACAGGAGGCGGCCGCCTCGATGGACGGCGAGTTCGTCGTCTTCGGGAACGGGATCTTCGACGCGGAGTTCGAGAACGTCATCGCGGACTCGCTGGCCATCATCGTTCCGGTCGTCATCGTCCTCATCCTCGTCTTTTTGATCGTCGCCTACCGGGATCCGTTCGATCTGGTACTCGGGCTGATCGCGCTCGTGATGGCCGTCGTCTGGACGTTCGGGTTCACCGGCCACGCCGGCATCGCGTTTACCGACATGATGATCGCGATCCCGCCACTGTTGCTGGCGATCGGGATCGACTTCGGCATTCACGCGGTCAACCGATACCGCGAGGAGCGCGTCGCGGGGGCCGGAATCGACGACGGGATGCGTGACGCGGCCGAGCAGTTGCTCGTCGCCTTCTTCATCGTGACCGGGACGACGGTCATCGGTTTCGGCGCGAACGTCACCAGCGAACTCGGGCCGATCCGGGACTTCGGGTTCGTCGCGAGCGTCGGGATCATCTTCACGTTCCTCATCTTCGGCGTCTTCCTGCCAGCGGCGAAAGTCGAGCTGGACCGGTTCCGGGACCGCCACGACGTTCCCGACTTCGGGACGACGCCCATCGGCTCCGAGGACTCGTTGCTGGGCCGATCCCTTCCGGCCGGTGCCCACCTCGCCGACCGCGCACCGATCGCGATGTTGCTGGCCGCGCTCCTGGTGACGGCCGGTGCCGGCGCGTACGCGACGACCGTCGATACGACGTTCGAACAGGAGGACTTCCTGCCGCCCGAGGAGTTGCCCGACTACGTCGATGCCGCTCCGGGACCGCTCGCACCGTCCGAGTACACCGCGACGGAGACGCTCAACTACCTCGAGGACACCTTCGAGAGCGGCGAGGACGACCAGGTGACGATCTACGTCGAGGGGCCGATATACGCCGATCACACCCTGGAGTCTATCCATCGCGCGGGCGAGGACCCGCCGTCGACGATCGTCACCGACGGCACCGTCGCCGACAGCGAGAGCGTCGTCGACGTAATGCACGACCACGCCCAGCAGGATCGGGAGTTCGCCCGGTTGCTCGAGGAAAACGACGTGAACGGTAACGGCGTCCCCGACCGAAACGTCGGCCACGTCCTGGACGAACTGCTATCGTCGGACTCCAGCGAGGCGGCCCTCGAGTACGTCACCGAGGACCAGCGCAGCACCCGCATCGTCTACACCGTCGAGGCCGACGCGACCCAGGCCGAGGTGACCTACGACGCGGAGGAACTCGCGGACGATTACCGCCTCGAGGCGACGCCGACCGGGGAAGTCGTCGTCTTCCACGAGGTGTCACAGCTCATCCTCGAGTCCTCGCTGCTCAGCCTCGCGCTCGCGCTGGTATTCACCGCCGTCTTCCTGATGGTGATCTACCACGTCCTCGAGGGCCGGGCCTCGCTCGGCGTGGCGAATCTGGTGCCGATCGTCGTCACCGTCGCGGTGCTCGGCGGGACGATGCCGGTGTTGAACGTCCCGCTGAACGCCCTGACGGGGACCGTCCTGTCGATCACGATCGGCGTCGGCGTCGCTTACTCCGTCCACGTCACCCACCGGTTCATCGACGAGTACAACGAGTGCGACGACGCCTACGAGTCCCTGCTGACTACGCTCAGGGGGACCGGCGGTGCCCTCACGGGATCGATGCTGACGACGCTCGGTGGTGCTGGATCGCTCGTGCTCGCGATTACGCCGCTTCTGGGCCAGTTCGGCTTCCTGATGTTCATCAGCGTCATCTACTCGTACGTGACGGCGATCGTCGTCCTGCCGCCGACGCTGATCCTGTGGGAACGGGTGCTCGGATGAGCGACGGACGTCGAGGGACCGAATCGAGGCCGGACGACCGCCTCGCGTCAGTCCGTCCAGTAGGCCTTCGTCAGCAGGACGAGCACCGGGAAGATCTCGAGGCGGCCGATCCACATGTAGAGGATCATCAGGAGCTTCGAGGTGGATGGGAACTCGAGGTAGCCGCCCATCGGCCCGGTCATCGTCCCCAGTCCCGGACCGATGTTCCCGAGCGTCGCGATCGACGCGCTGACGACGTCGATCAGCCCGAATTCGGGAAGCTCGAACAGTCCGGCGCGGGCGGCATCGGCGGCGAAGAGCGCGACGCCGACGAAGAAGATCACGAGGTACAGCAGGGTGAAGGCGTAGATCCCCCGAACCGCGTCTTCGTCGAGGACGCGGCCGTTCATCCGGACGGGACGGACCGCCTCGGGGTGGATCGTCGTGAACACCTCGCGGCGGAGCGACTTGAGGATCACGAGCCACCGGAGGATCTTGATCCCGCCGCCGGTCGATCCCGTCGAGCCGCCGATGAACATCGCGAACAGCAACAGCCCCTTGGCGGCCCCGTTCCAGGCGTCGAAGTCCATGTTCGCGTACCCGGTGGAGTTGACCAGCGACGCGATCTGGAAGGTGGCGTACCGGGCCGATCGCTCGAGGTGGCCGCCGATCATCCCGGTCTTCTCCGTCTCGATCGCGGAGACGAACAGGACGACCGTGGTGACGACCGAGAGTACGGCCGTCGCGCCGAGGTAGAGGCGGAACTCGTTGTCCCGCAGCAGCGTCTTCGCGTCCCCGGTGATGACGTGCCACCAGAGCACGAAGTTGACCCCGGCGGCGAACATGAACGGGATCACGAGCCACTGGACGATCGGCGAGAACGCCTCGATGCTGCGCGCTTCGGGGGAGAATCCGCCCGTCGGAAGCGTCGTGAACCCGTGGGCGATGGCGTTGTAGAGGCCCATATCATCTGCAACGCCCAACTTGTTGAGTCCGAACAGCAGGACGATGTAGACCACCGTCAGCACGACGTACGCGATCCACAGCACGCGGGCGGTCTCCGCGATGTGGGGCGTCAGCTTCGAGACACCGGGACCGGGTGTCTCGGCGCGCATGAGTTGAGCACCCCCGACGGCCATCTGCGAGAGGATGGCGACCGCGAGGACGATGATTCCCATCCCGCCGAGCCACTGGGTGAGCTGACGCCACATCATCAGCGCCCGCGAGTGGGTATCGAAGGAGATGTCGCCCATGACGGTCGCCCCGGTCGTCGTGATCCCGCTCATGCTCTCGAAGAGGGCGTTGATCGGGTGGGCGACGGTGCCATTACCGGCGAGCACGTACGGGAGCGCGCCGAAGACTGCCGCGAGTAGCCAGGTCAGCGCGACGACCATGAATGCCTCTCGAGCACCGGGATCCGGTTCCGGATCGAGCCGTCGCAGTCCCAGTCCGAAGCCGGCGGTCGCGACCATCGAGACGACGAACACCCACAGATCGGTCCCGCCGTAGGCGAGCGCGACGAGGATCGGCACGACGAACGAGACCGAGAGGAAGGCCAGCAGCGTTCCGACGAGGCTCAGCCCGGCCCGCCAGTCGACGTGCAGCCGTCGCATCTAGATCGCCTCGACGACCTCGTCGAGGACGGCCGCGTCGACGAAGACGACGACGTGATCGCCCGGCTGGACGATGGTTTCACCGCGGGGAGTCACGAGGTCCCCCTGCCGGGAGATCGCGCCGACGACGACGCCGTCGGGCAGTTCGTCGGTCGCTTCGACGATCGGTCGTCCCGCGAGTGCGCTATCGGCGTTGACCTCGAACTCGATGACCTCGGCACGGTCGTGCTCGAGCATGGCGACCTTCTCCGTGTGGTTGGCCCGGGTGAACCGGACGATCTCCTCGGCGGTCTCCTCGCGCGGGTTGACTGCCACGTCGACGCCGACGGTCTCGAACAGGTCCGCGTACTGGAGGTTCTCGATGACGGCGACCGTTCGGTCGACGCCGATCCGTTCCGCGAGCAACGACACGAGCAGGTTCTTCTCGTCGCCGTCCAGGGCGGCGACGACCACGTCCGCCTCGTCGACGTGTTCGCGGACGAGGAACTCGGAGTCGGTCGCGTCGCTCTCGAGCACCATCGTGTTCGGGAGCTTCTCGGCGGCCTCCCGGGCCCGTTCGTGGTCGCGTTCGATCAGGCGGGGCCGGTAGCCGTGCTCTTCGAACTCGCGGGCCGCCTGGAACCCGACCTCGCTGGCACCGACGATGACGACCTCGTTACCGTCGTCGGTCACCGTCGGGACGATGTCCCTGGCGAAGTCGGCGACCGACTCCGAACTGCCGATGACCACGAGGCGGTCGCCGGCCCGGAGTTCCGTCTCGCCGGTCGCGACGATCATCTCGTCGTTCCGGAAGACGCTGGCGAACGTCAGCGAGTCGTACCGATCGGCCTCCTGGACGGTCTGTCCGGCGACCGAACTCTCGGCCGTGATCTCGAACTCCGCCATCCTGACGAGGCCGCCGACGAAGGTGTCGACGTCCTGGGTGCCCGGCAGGTTCGAGATGCGAACGATCGCCCGCGCGGTCAACAGGTCCGTACACACCATGAAATCGACGCCGAACGCACCCTGGGACCCCTCCCAGGTTTCGAGCAGCCCCCGCCTCCGGACGCGCGCGATCGTGAACGCGTCGCTGACGGTTTTGGCCGCGCCACAGATGACGACGTTCGCCTCGTCGTCGTCCGTACACGCGATGACCAGATCGGCCCCCCTCACGTCGGCGTCCTCGAGGGTCCCGAGTTCGGTGCCGTCACCGTGGACCGCGAGGACGTCCCTGGAGTACGTGAGGTCCTCGACCACGCCCGCGTCGCGATCGATCACCACCACGTCGTGGGCCGTCTCGAGATTGCGGGCGATGGACCGGCCGACCTCGCCTGCCCCAACGATTACTATCTGCATCTGCTCGGGGTATCTATTCGCTCCATTGTAAGCGGTGGTGATTCTCTCCGACGGATCGGAGCCGCCCGTACTCGACCGCAGACGCGGGCTGACGGCCTCGAGTCTCGTTCCGGAACGTCCGAACCGCTCCGTCGAAGGCCCCGACAATCCCCGTTTTGAATCGTGTACGATTACCGGAAATCCAGCCGCTCGCGGCCGGCAAACAAATCAGTTAAGGGGAAGGTGACGCTTCGGTTCGGTATGTGGGCGGAACCGCGAGCTAGGGAGTTCTCTATCCACCATGATACGTAACACAGGTTGCTCTCGCTTTCCGAACCGGAGCGGAGGTGTACGATGAGCGACGAGGAACTGGCCAAGGACCTGGGGCTGATCTCTGCCCTCGCGATCGGTATCGGGACGATGATCGGGGCAGGGATCTTCGTCCTCCCGGGCGTCGCGGCCAAGGAAGCCGGCCCCGTCGTCGTGCTCTCGTTCGTGGTCGGCGGGTTGATCGCCCTGATCAACGCACTCTCGGTGAGCGAACTCGGCACGGCGATGCCGAAAGCCGGTGGCGCGTACTACTACATCAACCGGGCGCTCGGGCCGCTGTTCGGGTCGATCTCCGGCATGGGCGACTGGATGGGGCTGGCCTTCGCGAGCGCCTTCTACTGCATCGGGTTCGGCGGCTATCTTGCGACGTTCCTCGACGGTATCGCCGTCCAGCTACCGCTCGTCGGCGAGGTCGCGTTACTGCCGACGATCGTGCTCGGTCCGCTCGTCCTCTCGGAGGTGCAGGTCGGTGCGTTCCTGGCCGGCCTCGCGTTCGTCGGCGTCAACTACATCGGCGCGAAAGAGACCGGCGGCGTCCAGACCGCCATCGTCGCCCTGTTACTGACGATCCTCACCGTCTTCTCCGTGCTCGGGTTCTTCTCGTTCGACTGGGGGACCGTGATGGTCGACGACACCATCGCACCGCTCGGCTACGGCGAGATACTGCCCGGCACTGCCCTCGTGTTCGTCTCGTTCCTCGGCTACGCGAAGATCGCGACGATCGGCGAGGAACTGAAAAACCCCGGCCGGAACCTCCCGATCGCGATCGTCGGCAGCGTCGTCATCGCGACCGTCATCTACGCGGTCATCGTCGGTCTCCTCGTCGGGATCATTCCCTACGACGCGATCAACCAGGAGACGCCGATGGCCGACGCCGCAGAGATCATCTTCGAGTCCAACCTCGGCGTCGTCGGCGTCACCTCGATCACGCTCGGTGCGTTGCTCGCGACCGCCTCGAGCGCGAACGCGTCGATTCTGGCCTCCGCCCGTATCAACTTCGCGATGGGTCGGGACAAGATCGTCACCGCGTGGCTCAACGAGATCCACCCGCGGTTCGCGACGCCGTACCGGTCGATCGCCGTCACCGGCGGGATGATCCTGCTGTTCATCGTCGTCCTCGGGGACGACCTCGAGGTCCTCTCGAAGGCCGCGAGCATCCTCCATCTGGTCGTCTACGCGCTCATCAACGCGGCGTTGATCGTCTTCCGGGAAGCGGACGTGCCCGATTACGATCCCGACTTCACCGTGCCGCTGTATCCGATCACGCCGATCCTCGGGATCGTCTTCTCCCTGGGCCTGATCGGCTTCATGAAGGAGATCGAGATCGCACTCAGCATGGTGTTCGTCGTCGGTGCCGTCCTCTGGTACGGCCTCTATGCCCGCCACCAGACCGACCGCGAGGGCGTGCTGAGCAACTACATCCTCTCGCGGTCGGAGGCGATGCCGGACGTCGCCGTGACGGCCGCGACGGCGGCGAAACCGTCCGGTAACGGGGAGTACACGGTCGTCGTCCCGGTATCGAATCCGCGGACCGAATCCAACCTGCTGTCGTTCGCGAGCGTCCTCGCGAAGGCCAACGAGGGGTCGGTCACGGCCGTCCACATCGTCGAGGTCCCGGACCAGACTCCCCTCGAGGAGGGGTCCGACCACGTCCAGCGCATCGACGCGGAGTCCCAGGAATTGATGGAAGGGGTCCGAAAGAGCACGGAGACGCTCGACGTCCCAGTCGACGTCAAAACCGTGGTCTCGCACCGCTCGTTCGAGGAAATCTTCGACGTGGTCCGCCGCGAGAACGCCGACGCCGCGGTCATGGGCTGGGGACCGGACCGCGCCTGGTCGGCCGGCCGCGTCGAGGGGCCGCTCGACGAACTCACCCACGACCTCCCCTGTGACTTCCTCGTCTTCGACGACCGCGGCCTCGAGACCGACCGCGTGCTGGTGCCGACGGCCGGTGGTCCGGACTCGGACCTCAGTGCCGAGGTCGCCCGCGACCTGCGGGACCAGCTCGATTCGGAGATCACGCTGTTGCACGTCGTCGACGGCGAGGACGAACGTACCGCGGGCGAGCAGTTCCTGACCGAGTGGGCCGACGAACACGACCTCTCGGACGCCACGATCCGCGTCGACGCCTCGGGTGACGTCGAGACGGCTATCGAATCCGCGGCCGCGGACTACTCGCTGTTGGTCATCGGCGCGACCGAGCGAGGTCTGCTTTCGCGGCTCCTCAGGGGCTCGCTCGCCTACGACATCGTCCACGAGGTCGACTGTTCGGTCGTTCTCGCCGAGCGTCCCACGTCGCGGTCGCTGCGCGAGCGGCTGTTCGGCCGCGAGTGAACGCGGCCCCGGTTGCGGTCGCGACCGCGTCCGGTCACAGGTCGTCGACGACGTTCGCGTTCCGTTCGTCGCACGTGCAACTGTTGTGCGAACTGATCGCGTAAACCGTTCCGTCCGGACGGATCCAGACCGAGTACACCTCTCGGCACTGCTCGCAGATCGCGACGCCCTTCTCACGCTGGTCTCTCGCTGGGGACACGGTCAGTCACCCCGATCCGGTCCGGCGCGAACCACGGTGACCGGCACCGGCGAGTGGCGGACGACGACCTCGGCGACGCTGCCCCGGAGGACGCGATCGAGGCCGGATCGACAGTGGCTACCGATGACGACGTGATCGACCGACCCGCTCTCGAGGTACTCGAGAATTCCCCGGGTCGGCGTTCCGACCCGTCCAGCCGTTCGGAGTTCGCCGTCGACGCGCTCCGCGAGTTCGATCGCGCTCGCGAGTTCCCGCGGGCGGGCCTCGAGGAGTTCGCTCGCACCGTCCCCGCCCCGCTCGGTTGGCGGAGCCGGAGCGTAGTCGATCGTCGACTCTTCGACGATCGCTAACGCGGTTACATCCGCGTCCGGAAACAGTTCGAAGGCGTACTCGAGCGCACTCCGGGCGGGCGGCGAGTCGTCGAACGGCACCAGCACTCGCGACGGTCCGGTCGCCGCCTGGTCGCGTTCTCGCCCTGCGTCCCAGTTCCGGTCGACGTTTCGGATCCGTTCCCACAGCCGCTCTCGCGGAACGGTACCGTCGGCACCGTCCGCGACCGCGGAGTCGTGTGGTGTCGTCATGGGTTCCCTCTACCGTCCGTCCGGCCGACGCGACGACAAGCGTTGCCTTCACTGTCGATTCCGATTCCGGCGGCCGACCGCTGTGTTTCCGAACCTCGAGGAGCCACGCGAGATCGGCGTCTCGTTCGAGGTCGAACCGCGACGATCGGCCCCGGAGCGTTTTGGTGTTCGACCTCGAAGTCCGGACCCGTGTTCGCCCGTACCGCCGTCGCGTACCCGCCAGACGTTCGTCGAAACCAATGACTGTCATCGCCGACATCACCGTTCCCGCCGGCGCGTTTCCGCTCGGCCGCGTGCTGGACGACGTTCCCGAGGTCGAGATCGAACTCGAGCGCATCGTTCCGCTCCAGGAGGCGATCATTCCGCTGTTCTGGATCTCCGGCGACGATCCGGCGACGATCGAGACGACGTTAGCCGATCATCCCGAAACCGAATCGGTCGAGCCGCTCACGTCGGCCGAGGAAAGGACGCTGTTCGAGGTCCATTGGAGCACCGAGATCAACGGTCTCATTCAGGCGCTGATCGACACGCGTGCGAAGGTCCTCGAGGCCACCGGAACCGCCGACACCTGGGACTTCCGTCTGCGGTTCTCGTCCCACGAGGACCTGTCGTCCTTTAACGTGGCGCTCACCGAGAACGACATTCCCGTCACGCTGCGGCACATCTACAACCCCACGCTCCCGGACGAGGAGTCGGAGCTGTCGGCCGAACAGCGCGACGCGTTGCTGACGGCGTACCGGCAGGGGTACTTCGAGGTACCGCGGCGCACGACGCTCACCGAACTCGCCGACGCCGTCGAGATCAGCGACAGCGCACTGTCACAGCGCATTCGGCGAGCTACGGGATCGCTCGTCGAAGAGACGTTGCTGACCGACGACCGTCAGATCGAGTAGTCCGGACGCGTCGCGCCGACGGTCCGTGAGCCGTCACCGACGGCCGAACCCGGACCCGACCCGCACCGTCGCGCAGCTAGGGTTCCGGTTCGAGGACCCAGTCGATCCCGGACGAACCCGACTGCAGTCCGTGGACGGATTGCCGTTCCGGAGCGCGTTTCGGGACGCATATACGAACACGCCTCCAAGGTCGGCGTAATGAGCGACGGGACCGATCCCGCGGAATCGGGCTGGTTCGCAGACGTCGAACCGGGCGATACCGACGGGGCCGCCGCGGCGATCACGGAGGGCGAAACCGCCGAACCGGACGACTGGCCCGGACTCGCCGTCGAGCGCGGCTTCGCCGACTCCGCCGACGACTACTACGACCGATTGCACGAGGCCACGGTCGAAGCGACCCGCGCGGCCGTCCGCGAGCGCGAGGCCGCCGACGACCGCCAGGTGGTCCACGTCGTCCGTGCGATGGACGACTGCGAGCGCACGGCAAACGAACTCGCCGAACGGCTCGCCGAGTGGGCCGGCACCGTCGACCCCGACGCGGGGACGGGTATCGAGTACGCCCGCGACCTCGCGGCTCGAGACGACGTGTCGAACGACCGGCTCCGATCGCTGGCCGAACGGGTCGTCGCGCTCGACGACGAGGCCGACGCGCTCCGTGCCTCCCTCGAGGAGCGCACGCCGACGGTCGCGCCCAACCTGAGTGCGCTCGCCGGGCCGATCCTCGCCGCCCGGCTGATCTCGCTGGCCGGCGGCCTCGAGTCGCTGGCGAAGAAACCCAGCGGGACGATCCAGGTGCTGGGGGCGGAGGACGCCCTGTTCGCCCACCTCCGGGGTCACGCCCCCTCGCCGAAACACGGGATCATCTACGTCCACGAGGCGGTCCGGGGGACCCACCCCGACAACCGCGGCTCCGCAGCCCGCGCGCTGGCGGGTAAACTCGCCATCGCCGCCCGCGTGGACCACTACTCCGGCGAACTGAAACCCGAACTCGAGGCCGAACTCGCGGAGCGCATCGAGACGATCCAGGCCCGGACGACCGACGGGAGCGAGGGCGGCGACGGGGACGGAGGTGCCGCCGATGAGTGACGACCTGCCGTCTGGCGTCGAGCGCCGAGGGTTCGACGGCACCGACCGCCTCGCCACCCGCGGCGAACCCGTCTACGGCGAGCCGACGGACGGCGAGTGGCGCGCCTGGAATCCCGACCGGTCGAAACTCGGCGCGATGCTCGAGTTGGGGATGGACACCGGACTTGCGGGCGGCGAGACGGTCCTCTATCTGGGCGCGGCGAGCGGGACGACCGTCAGCCACGTCGCGGACTTCGCTGGCCCGACCTACGCGGTCGAGTTCGCCCCCCGGCCCGCGCGAGACCTGCTCGAGGTCGCCGCGTCGCGGCCGCGGCTGTTCCCCCTGCTCGCCGACGCCCGCAAGCCCGAAACCTACGCGCACGTCGTCGAAGCCGACCTCGACGCGATCGTCCAGGACGTCGCCACGCGCGGCCAGGCCCGCGTCGCGCTCGAGAACCGGCGGTTCCTCGCCGACGACGGCCGCCTGCTGCTCGCCGTGAAGGCACGCAGCGAGGACGTCACTCAGGATCCAGGGACGGTGTTCGCGGACGTCCGGGAAGAACTCGAGGAGGAATACGAAGTGCTCGAGCGTCGGCGACTCGATTCGTACCACGACGATCACCTCGGGATCGTCGCTCGCCCGAAGTAGGGCGATGGGGGCGGCGACCCGACGGATTCTCAATCGCCCTCGTAGACGAACTCGTCGGCGAGTTCCCGCGGCGAGACCAGTTCCAGGTCGCCCGACTCGCGCAGGTCGGCCAGGTGGGCGGCCGTCTCCTCGAGGTTCTCGGCGTCGTCCTCGTCCATCTCGTAGAAGACGATGGTCGTGATGCCGCCGTATTCGGCCGTCCAGTCGAGCGCGTCGATCATCTGCTCGGCGGAGAGGTTGCGTCGCTCGACGTCGCCCGAGATGCGCGGCAGGGTGAGGTGATTGGTCGCGTAGCCGTGGGCGCGGTGGCGGTCCGCGAACCCGAGGTCGTAGTGTTCGCCGACGATCTCGAGCATCTCGCCGTCGAACCGCCCGCCGGGGAAGCCGAAGTACCGCGCGTCGTCGTAGCCGCGTTCCGCGAACCACTCGAGCGGGGAGAGGAGGTCCGACTCGAGGCGGTCGGGGTCGACCTCGTGGAGGTGGCGGTGTCGCGCGCCGACGGTGCCGAGGGTCCAGCCAGCGTCTGCGAGTTCGGCGACCTGGTCCTCGGTCAACCGGTCACCCGTCGCGTCCGCGTGCGGGCGGATCCGATCCGTGGCGATAAACGTCGACGCGGGGATGTCGTACTCGGAGAGGACCGGGTAGCCGAGCGTGTAATCCGACTCGAAGCCGCCCTGGAACTGGATCAACACCCGACCCTGATCGACTCGCGGAACGAAGTGGAAGTCGTCGACCCGAACCGATCGCTCCGCGTCGCCGGTCCAGAGGCCGACGTGGATTTCGGTGATCGATTGCAGGTCGGGATCGCCGCTGACCGCCGTGTGACCGAAGTTCCGGCGGACGAACGGGTGTCCCTCTCGGACGTGCTGTTTGAATTGGAGGTAGTCGCCGCGTTCGTCCTGGAGCTGGATGATCGGGTTCCCGACGCTGTCGGTGTCGAGCGCGAGCGCGGGAACGACGTCCCGAACGTCGATCGGCTCGGAGAGTTGCCGCCTGATCCGGACCTGTTCCTCGTCCTCGGTCGTTCCGATCAGCGCCGACTGGGACCCCGCGTAGGCGTGGTCCGTATCGGCCTCGAGCGAGCCGACGATCGTCTCCCACGGCTCGAGGTCCTCGAAGTCGTCGAAGGTCCCCGTCGAGACCGGGTCGCCGTCGGGGACGTCCTCGGCCGAGTCGTCGGCCTGTCCCTCGCCGCCGTCGGCGTTGCCGTCCGAGCCGTCGGACGACTCGTCGGGAATCATGCCCATACAGCCGGCGAGCGCGGTCCCGGCGATGGCCGTCGCGAGATAGGACCGTCGTTTCATGGAAAGTGCCAGTCGGAGGGACGCCCTCGGACCTCCTTGTTATGCGGACGCTTGCTGTCACCGACCGATCACCCGGGCTTCGTCGGTCCAGGCTACCGACCCCGGACGGGAGTACGGAGGCGTTCTCGGAATTCGAATCCTCGAGTGAGTACCCGGAACGCTCCCTGGGCGACACGGTTGGCTCGAGCAGCACGCGAGCGGTCCGGATGGACGCTCGAGTCGTCCGAAGTACCCGTTTCGTACACCGGCGTAACGACGGGCTATCGGCGTCGACACCGACGGAGTGCTACTGGCGGAGCGACGGCAGTTCGCGCGAAGGGGCCGGGACGAGCCGGTCGAACGCGCCGACTCCAAACGCTATTTAATACCGGCGACGCAAGGCTTCCACGATGGAACGCGGGTCGCGGGAATCGTTCGAGCGCATGGGCACGCTGGGGATCGAGGAGGAGTACTTCGTCGTCGACGAGGCCGGTCGACCGACGAGCGGCTCCGACGAACTCGTCTACGAGAACGATCCCCCCGCGATCCTGGAGAACCGCATCGACCACGAACTGTTCAAGTTCGTGATCGAGAGCCAGACGCCGCTGATCGAAGATCTCGGCGATGCCCGGTCGTCGTTGCTCGAGATGCGCCAGGCGTTGCTCGAGTACGCCCGCGGCCACGGCTTCGACGTCGCGGCGGCGGGACTGCATCCCCTGGCGAAGTGGCGCGATCTGGAACACGCCGAGAAACCCCGCTACCGCTCGCAGTTGGACCGCATCCAGTATCCCCAACACCGCAACACGACCGCGGGCGTCCACGTCCACGTGGGGGTCGACGACGCCGACAAGGCGGTCTGGATCGCCAACGAACTACGGTGGCACGTGCCGATCATGCTCGCGCTGTCGGCCAACTCGCCGTTCTGGAACGGGTTCGACACCGGCCTCCAGTCCGCCCGCGCGAAGATCTTCGAGGGACTGCCGAACACGGGCATGCCGACCTACTTCGAGGACTTCGCGGACTTCGACCGGTTCGAGCGACGGATGCTCGAGACCGAGTCGATCAACGATCGGGGCGAACTCTGGTACGACGTCCGCCCACACACCGCCCACGGGACGGTCGAGTTGCGCACGCCCGACGGCCAGGCCGACCCCGACGTGGTGATGGCGTTCGTCGAGTACGCGCACGCGCTCGTCTGCGCGCTGGCCGAGGAGTACGAGGACGGTGCCTCCGGGTACGCCCGTGACCACCGCCGGGAGTTGCTCGACGAGCACAAGTGGCGCGCCATGCGTTACGGACACGACGCGCAACTGCTGGACCGCACGCTCGAGGAGACGGTCGATCTGGGCGAACTCGTCGACCGCGAGTGCGAACGGCTCGGGATCGACGGCATCAAAACCGTCTACGAGCGCGAGAGCGGGGCCGAACGGCAGCGGCGGGTGCTCGAGGAGGACGGCCCCGACGCGCTCTGTGCGTCGTTGCTCCTGCAGACGGAGTGAGCGTTCGTCGCCCTCGAGGTCCGAACTACCCGGGGATTTCTGGCACTCGAGACACCAATTCGGGAGTAGAGACGTCGCTCGAGCGCTCGGTTCGAGGCCCGCTAACGGGGCCGTCCCTCTGACACGGTTTCGAACGGAAAGGGGACCCGGCAGGGGCGTTGCACGGGCTCCCGTACGTCGGTTTCGTCGTACCCGCGATCCGGGCTGGGGTTACGCCGAAGACCGAACAGGGTTCCGTCCCAGTGCGTGTATGGCGCAGAACGTGGAGCAACGCCCTGCCGTACACGAATCGTCGTGGGGAACCGACATACGAGTGGTGCCAAACAAGTTTGGTCACGTTGGCGTTGGCAGTGACCCGGCGTCCGTCACACGGACCGGTCCGTCGCGTGGCCCCGCGCCGATTCGGGTGCTTCCGCGCGTTCGACGACGTCGGCGAGTACCGACGCGATTTCACGGTTTGTTTCGGGGCTGTAGTGGCCGCCTTCGCCCCGTTCGACGTACAGCGACTCGACGTCGCCGTCGTCGGAGGAGAGGTGGCGGGCCATGTCGATCGTCTCGAGGGACTCGTACCGCTCGTCGAGTCGGTCAAGCAGGTCGCCGTAGATGGGGCCGTGGTCGGCTTCGTACGCCGCGTAGCGAAGCTGTTGGACCATCACGAACACCGGCGTGAACTCCTGTTCGTCGGCGTACTCGACGAACCGCCCGACGAGGGCGTCGAACAGCCCCTCGTGGGTATCGAACAGTCGCTCGTGGTACCGGACGCGGGGCCGTTCCAGCCGGAGGGACGACTGGGTCTGGGCCTGGTCGAGGTCGATGCCGGGGATCGGCCGCCCCGTTCGCTTCTCGAACTCGATCCCCGCCTCGAGCGCCGCGTACCGAAGTTTCTCCGGGTCGTCGAGGAAGTCCGTCACGTACGGCCGCGTCGCGTAGTGAGGGCGGAACCAGTGTTCGTAGTGGAAGTCGTACTCCCGAAGGAAGTCAGCCTTCGACTCGAGGTCGAGCAGGTCCTCCTTCTCGTCGATGGGACTGTCGATCCGCTCGAGGTCGCCGTTCTCGAGGACGAATCGCGGCTTGACCGCGAGCACGTTGCCGAACTCCTGGTAGTGTTTCCACACCGAGAGGATCCGGGCGATCGAGGAGGCCGTGACGACCACGAACACGTAGTCGGTCGGGTCCTCGGGGTAGTTGCGCTCGAGACGCATGAGTGCTTGATCGAGGCCGTAGTTGCCACCGCCGTAGTTGCCGACGTGCGTGTCGAGTTCCTGCGCGAGGTAGTGCTGGAAGGTCTCGTCGTTGTCGACCTCGCGGCAGAAACAGTAGGAGTCGCCGTAGGTCGAGACCGTCAGGTTGGCGTCTTCGTCCCGGTCCCTCGCGGGACAGATCCGACTCCCGTAGGCGTCGGTCGAGTAGGTGACCGTCGTCCGGACCTCCTCGCCCGGCAGGTGGTCGCCCGTATCCTTCTGTTTCTCGCGGTTCGGCTGGGGAACCCAGCCGAGTTCCGGGTCGAAACTACTGAACTTCTCGAGCAACGTCCGATCGATCTCGGGGAACTCCTCGGTCGCGACCGACGGAAGCCGCTCGAGCGCGACGTACGACACTCGCTCGAGCGCGACGGCGGCGAGGACGAGGACGATCGCGAGCGCGACGTACGGAAGCATCGGAATCCGGACTATGCGGACTCGAGGGAAGGGAATTGCCCCGGCATTTGCGGCCACCGGTCGCGTCGATCGTCGTCCCCGGTACGTACCGGTCACTGCCGTCTCCGGTACGAAAAGCGGCCGGTGAATCGGACCGGCCGCGACGAAACGTTCACAGTGCACGCAAGCCCCGACGAAGGCCTGCACGTAAACCGATTCCGTCCGAACGGATAACTCCATTCGACGAACGAGAGACGGTCACTACCGGTTGTATGTTCGGTTTCCGTGACAGTTCTCGGACGAAGCTCGAACCCGACGTGCTCGCGTTCCGATCCGTCTGCGATGCGCCAACGGAGCCGCGAGCGGCGGCCCGTTCCCTGCCGCCGATCACTGCCCGCGCCGATCGTAGACGGCCGTCGGGCGGGCGTCGGCGTTCCGGCGTCGCCTCCGTGTGGCGACGGCGCTGTACGAACCGAGGACGATCGCCAGGAGGCCGATCACGATCGGTGGCCAGGCGCTCGCCTCGAGCGTCCCGCCGTCGCCGATCGCGAACGGCGAAGCGACGAGCCACGCTCCGAGGACCGCCGCCAGCATCGCCACGCTCGCGCTCCCGAGTTCCCGTTTGGACCGACGATAGTAGTTGTAGGCCCCGAGGGCGACGAGCGTCGCGCCGACCAAAACCTCGTTCCAGAACGCGCTCGCAGGAGTCTCGAGTACGATCGCCTGTCCGATCAGGGCGGCACCGAGGACGGCGACGAGGGCGGCGAGCCACCTGCCGCGACGCCCCGGATTCGGCTCGTGTTCGATCGTATCGCGGTCGGTCGGCTCCCCCTCGTCGTGGCCACGTTCGTCGTGTTTGCGATCGGGTGCGTGTTCGTCGGCGTCCCAGGTCGGTCGGGTCATTGGTCTCTCGCCGATCCTCGGGGTCTCGAGGCGGTGAGTCTGCTGCCCGAGGTTGCAGGCCGCCGCCGTCGTCGAGGCTCGTCAGCGAACCACGGTGACCGGCACGGGGGAGTGACGGACGACGACTTCGGCGACGCTACCCAGCAAGAGCCGCTTGAACCCCGATCGGCCGCGACTACCGATCACGACGTGATCGACGTCGTCGGCCGCCGCGAAATCGACGATTTCCTGGGCGGGCGAGCCGACCCGGGTGTAGGTCTCGAGGTCCTCGCCGTGGTCGCTCGCGATCGCTTCGGCGACGCGGATCTGCTCGGCCGCCTCGCCGAGGAGTGTTTCGATCTGCTCGTCGGTCTCGTCGTCGGCGCTGTTCGGGATGAACGGTACCGCGGCCGTGTCGGCGACGGTGAGCGCGACGAACTCGCCGTTCGGAAAGAGGTCGAACGCGTACTCGAGGGCCGAGCGGGCGGGGTCGGAGTCGTCGAACGGGACGAGAACCCGTGCCATGTCGTCACTAGGGACGGGCGATCCCCTTGAGTCTGCTACTTACGCGACCCGGGTCCGCGTCGCAGGCGTCCCGGGAGCCGGTCGGCGACCGTCAGCGAACCGACTCGAGGTGGACGAACGACGCCTCGCCGGTCGCGACGAGCCACTCGCTTGCCATCCGTTCGCCGCGGCTGAACACCGCGAGTTCGTCCGGTGCACGATCGTTCTCGACGTACGCTGTCGTCACTACGTCGGGTTCGGCCGTCGGTACTCGCGGTTCCCAGTCCGCTTCGTCCGCCATGGGAGTGCTGTGGAAGCCGACGGCAAACGGCGTTCTGGCTCGACTCTCGAACGCCGGAGCGATCGACGCGTTTCTCGAGTGTGGAGTGCGATGGCACTCGTTAGAGCGCCAGATACGGGCCGACGCCGAGCAGGACGACGCCGAGTGCGACCTTCAGCCGTTCTGGATCGACGGCGTGAGCGACCTTCCAGCCGACGATCACGCCCAGCAACAGCGGCGTCCCGACGACGACGGCGATCGGGAGGATCACGGTGCCCTGGAACGCGTAGCCCGCCGTCGCGAACGCCGCGATGAAGATCGACTGGACCTGCGCGACGGCGACCGCGAGCAGCATGGGTATCCCGACCAGTACCAACGCCGGCACGGCGAGTACCGGGCCGCCAATCCCCAGCAGGCCGCTGCAGACGCCCAGCCCGAACCCGAGACCGGCGAGGGCCACTCGCCCCGACGGCTCCTCGGCACGGAGTTCGTAGATCGGATTGAAACCTCGCCGTTCGCGATAGAGGATGATCCCGCCGACGGCTATCGCGACGCCACCGAGCAAGAGCCCGAACACGGCCCGCGGGACGACGGCGTTGATCGCTGCGCCAGCAAGCGCCCCGAGGACGCTCGAGGTACTCAACACGATGGCGAGTGCGCGGCCTTCGCCCGTACGCATCTCGCCCGAGTGGAGGTAGGCCGCGCTGCCCACGAGGCCGGTGACCACGAACGTCGCGTGTGCGGTGCCGGCGACCTCGCTCGAGGCCAGCGGGGTCAGCGAGTACAGCGCGATGGTCACGAAGATCCCACCGGGGCCGATGGTGGTGATGCCGATCCCGGAGAAGAAGGCGATGGCGACGAGCAACAGCACGAGCGAGAGGTCGAACGGGAAGCCGAGCATGGGGCGTCGTTATCGTCGCCATTTGACCAGGCCTCGTGACTCTTCCGATTGCGAATTCGGAAGCGTCGCCGATCAGATGAGTTGCGCGATCGAGCGGGCGAGCGATTCGGCGGTCACGAGCGACGTGACGAACATGAGCACGACCGCCGCGAGGAAGACTGCCCGCTCGAGTCGGGACGGCTCGTAGTACCGTTCGATCGCCGCGTACAGCGCCAGCGCAGTGATCGGCAATCCGACGACCCCGTTGACGGCGGGCATCAGGAGGGCGAGGCTCACCGGCGTGAAATCGGTCAGCGCGAGGATCGGGATCGCCAGCGCGACCGAGAGGGCGATCAGGAGGTGGACCGTCCGGCGGAAGTGGACGTCTCCGAACCGAGTCGTGAGTCCGTAGGACTGGGGCACCATGAACCCGGCCGCAAACAGCGTGCCGGTCGCGCTGCTGAACGAGGCCGCGCCGACGGCGAGCATGAACACGCCAAGCACCCACGGCCCGATCAGGTCGATCAACGGCTCGGCGGGTGCCGTCAGCGTCAGATCGCCGTCGGGAACGGCCATCGCGGCCGCGACGATCACCGTCGCGGAGAGGAACACGACCGCGGCCAGGCCGACGGTGTGGTCCCGCCGGTATCGCGAGACGAGCTCCCAGTTTTTCTCGTGTTGCATGCTCGTCTGAATGAAGAAGTTCGGGTAGTAGACGGTCGTCCCGAGCAGGGCGATGATCATCGTCGTGTACTCGAAGTCGTCGACGATGCCGGGAACGAACCCGCTCGCGACGGCGCTGACCGGCGGCTGTAGGTTCGCGACGATGACGGCGTACGACGCGAAGATCGCGAGTACGAGCACGGCGATGACGCCCTCGACCCGACTGTAGACGCGCAGTTCCACGAGCGAGATACCGAGCGCTGCGGCGACGATGATCCCCAGGTACAGGTTCGATAGCGGGGTGAGGTACACGAGCGCGGCACCCGCGAGCGCGTAGTTAGCGACGCTCCAGAACTGCATGATGAACGAAATTCCTACGGCGAACGATTTCGCCGCTCGTTCGCCGATGACGTCCGCGATGTACTCCATCAGCGGTCTGTTCTCGGCCGCCAGCCTGGCCGACATCTCGTGCATCACGAGGCCGACCCCGAGCGTGAGCGGCAACACCCACAACAGCGCGAAGCCAAAGACCATGCCGGCTTCCGTCAGAATGTAGACGGACCCGGCTCCGAAGATGTTGGCCGCGAACAGGAGACCGAGCCCGTATTGGTGAATGGTTTCTTTTGCGATACTGACCGGAACGTCGACCGCCGTACTGGTATCGGTAGACATGTGTATGGACTCACCCGGAACGCGGTCGCCCCGCGAGCAGCCGAGGGTCGCGTCGCTCTCGAGATGGCGGCGTCGGTAGTCGAGGACGACCCCGGGGGACCGGACGGGTGTACCGTGTTGCGTAACAACGGTAACGGCGAGGACTCGCAAGAGGTCGGAGCTTGAAATGTCGTATGTCGGATCTGCTGAGGAACCGGTACCGGACAGTCGGCCTGTCGCCGACGGATTCGTCGCTCGAAGTGAGCGAACCGAAACCGGTGAGGGATCGAGACACCGTCGCGCGGCTCGTCGGCGGTCGTCGCCGCGATGTCGGCCGATCCGTTCCCCCCACGGGTCGGAAGCTGGCACCGTCCAGCCCGCGCGGACACACGATACCGGCCCTCGTGCGTAGTCCGACGTGACCAACCGACGCGTGGGGCCGGCGAGCGGCGTTCGAACCCCCTCTAATCGCTGCCCCAAAGCCGACCGTGGCGTCTCGCGCTCGCGCGCGTACGTGAAGCTTTATTAGTGGCCAACCACTATCCGAAAGCAGGTTTTACATGTCCCAGGAAAGCGAGTACGGCGCAGGACAAATCCAGGTCCTCGAGGGCCTGGAGGCCGTACGGAAACGGCCCGCGATGTACATCGGCTCTACGGATTCTCGAGGCCTCCACCACCTGGTCTACGAGGTGGTGGACAACTCGATCGACGAGGCCCTGGCCGGCCACTGTGACGACATCACCGTCACGATCCACGACGACGAGTCGGTCAGTGTCTCGGACGACGGTCGTGGCATCCCCGTCGACACGCACGACGAGTACGACCGGCCGGCCCTCGAGGTGATCCTCACCGTCCTCCACGCCGGGGGCAAGTTCGACAACAAGTCCTACCAGGTCTCCGGCGGACTTCACGGCGTCGGCGTCTCCGTTGTGAACGCCCTCTCGGAACGGCTCGAGGCCGAAGTGAAACGCGACGGCGGCGTCTTCCGCCACGCGTTCGAGGCGGGCGAACCCGTCGGCGACATGGAACGGGTTCGCGATATGGAGCCGGACGAGGAGACCGGGACGACGATCCGGTTCTGGCCCGATACGGGCATCTTCGAGAACGACGAGTTCTCGTTCTCGACGCTCGCGAACCGGCTGCGGGAGCTGGCCTTCCTCAACTCCGGCGTTCGCATCACGCTCCGCGACGAGCGTCCGGCAGCCCACGAGGAGGAGCCGCCGGTCGAGGAGACCTACGAGTACGACGGCGGCATCCGTGAGTTCGTCGAGTTCCTGAACGAGACGCGCTCGGCGATGCACGAGGACGTCATCTACTTCGAGGACACCGAGCAGAACATCCAGGTCGAGGTCGCGATGCAGGCGACCGAGGAACTCCAGGGCTCGATCCACGCCTTCGCGAACAACATCAACACCCGCGAGGGCGGCACGCACCTCACCGGCTTCAAAACGGCGCTGACTCGGACGGTCAACGACTACGCGAACGAGAACGACCTGCTCTCCGACCTCGAGGACAACCTCAAGGGCGAGGACATCCGCGAGGGGCTGACCGCGGTTATCTCGGTCAAACACCCCGATCCGCAGTTCGAGGGGCAGACGAAGACCAAACTCGGCAACTCGGAAGTGCGGGGCATCGTCGAGAGCGCGATGCACGAGGGGCTGGGCACCTACTTCGAGGAACACCCCGACACCGCCGAGGCCATCGTCGCCAAGGCCGTCGAGGCGGCGAAGGCCCGCAAGGCCGCCCAGAAGGCCGAGGAGCTGACCCGTCGGAAATCGGCGCTCGATTCCACGTCGCTGCCGGGCAAACTCGCGGACTGTCAGACCAAGGATCCCGACGAAGCCGAACTGTTCATCGCCGAGGGTGACTCCGCGGGCGGCAGCGCGAAGCAGGCTCGCGATCCGGAGTTCCAGGCGGTCCTCCCCATCAAGGGGAAGATCTTGAACGTCGAGAAACACCGTCTGGACCGCATTCTGGAGAACGACGAGATCCGCAACATGATCACCGCGATCGGTGCGGGCATCGGCGACGAGTTCGACATCGAGGACGTCCGCTACAAGAAGATCATCATGGCTACGGACGCCGACGTCGACGGTGCCCACATCCGGACGCTGCTGTTGACGTTCTTCTACCGGCACATGCGGCCGCTGCTCGAGGGTGGCTACGTCTACGCGACCCAGCCCCCGCTGTACCGGATCCGCTACCGCGGCGAGACCTACGACGCGATGACCGACCAGGAACGCGACGAAATTATCGAGGAGGAGTGCAACGGGTCGCCCTCGCAGGTCCAGCGGTTCAAGGGGCTGGGCGAGATGAACCCCGAACAGCTCTGGGACACGACGATGGACCCGGACAACCGCATCCTCAAGCAGATCACCATCGAGGACGCGGCGGCGGCTGACAAGATGTTCTCCGTCCTGATGGGCGACGCCGTCGAGCCGCGCAAGCAGTTCATCAAGGAGAACGCCCCCGAAGCCGAATGGATCGATATCTAGAGACGAACTTTCACCCTGCGTTCGGTCGCTTCGCGACCGCGCTCGGTAAAATCTCGAGAGAGCGCCACGCGCTCTCTCGGACCTCGCGGGAGCTTCGCTCCCGCTTAGCTTCGATGAAAAGCACTCCTCCCTCCCCTCCGCGCGGCAAGCCGCGCTCGGGCTCACGGCCTTCGGCCGTTCGCCGTTCCGCGGTGCTTCGCACCGCGCTCTCCGGGTCGGTCGTCGGCCCGCTCGAGCGTCCGCAGAGCGGACGCTATCACGGATGCAGTGCTTCTCAACCAGCAAGTGAACCAATGGAACCCACAAAACTCAATGAAACATGAGCTCAGACGTACCCGATCCGACTGACGTCGAAGCGCGAGCGGTAGAGAACGTCCGCATCGAGGACGAGATGGAGCAGTCGTATATCGACTACGCGATGTCCGTCATCGCGGGGCGGGCGCTCCCCCGCGTCGAGGACGGCCTCAAGCCCGTCCATCGACGCATCCTGTACGCGATGCACGAGATGGGGGTCACCTCGGGCTCCTCGCACCGCAAGTCCTCCTCGATCGTCGGAGAGACGATGGGTGACTACCACCCACACGGCGACAGCGCGATCTACGACACCCTCGTCCGGATGGCCCAGGACTTCTCGATGCGGTATCCGCTGGTCGACGGCCAAGGGAACTTCGGCTCGATGGACGGCGACCCGGCCGCCGCCCAGCGGTACACGGAGGCCCGGATGTCGCCCATCTCCGAGGAACTGCTCGAGGACATCGACAAGGACACCGTCGACTTCTCGGCGAACTACGACGACCGCCTGCAAGAGCCGGACGTCCTGCCGGCGGCGTTCCCGAACCTGCTCGTGAACGGCTCCTCGGGGATCGCCGTCGGGATGTCCACCAACATCCCGCCGCACAACCTCGGGGAGGTCATCGACGCGACGATCGAACTGATCGACAACCCCGATGCGACCGTCGAGGACCTGATGGAACACGTCAAGGGGCCGGACTTCCCCACCGGCGCGAACATCGTCGGCCGCGACGCCATCTACTCGGCCTACAAGACCGGCCGCGGCCGCATCCGCGTCCGCGCCGAGTTCGAGGTCGAGGAGTGGAAGTCGGGTCGCGAGCGTATCGTCATCACGGAACTGCCCTTCCAGTCCAACAAGGCGCGACTGGTCGAACGCATCGCCGACGACGTCAACGAGGGCGAACTCGAGGGTATCTCGGACCTGCGCGACGAGTCCGACCGCGACGGCGTCCGCATCGTCGTCGAACTCAAGCGCGGTGCCAACACCGAGGTCGTCAAGAACAAACTGCTCGAGAACCACTTAGAGCGGACCTTCGGCGTCATCAACCTCGCCTTAGTCGACGGTCAGCCACAGGTCCTCTCCCTGAAGGAGACCCTGGAGGAGTACGTCGCCCACCGCCGCGAGGTCGTCCGCCGGCGTAGCGAGTACGACCTCGCCGAGGCCGAGGACCGTGCGCACATCCTCGAGGGCCGGCTGAAGGCCGTCGAGAACGCCGAGGACGTGGTCGAACTGATCCGCGACAGCGAGACGCGAGACGACGCGAAAGAGGCGCTTCAGGACGCGTACGGCTTCTCGCAGGACCAGGCCGATCACATCGTCCGCATGCAACTGGGCAGCCTCACCTCGATGGAGGCCGCCGAAATCGAGGACGAGTACGAGGAGGTCCAGGCCGAGATCGAGCGCCTGACCGAGATCTTGGAGAGCGAGCAGGAACTGCTCTCCGTCATCAAGGAGGAACTCCGCGAGGTCAAGGAGAAGTACGACGACGACCGCCGAACCTCGATCGTCGAAGACCAGGGCACCGTCACCCACGAGGATCTCATCCCCGAGGAGGAGGTCTTCGTCGTGATGACCGAGGACGACTACGTCAAGCGGATGCCCATCGAGGCGTTCGACCCCCAGGGTCGGGGCGGCAAGGGCATCATCGGCGCGGACGTCAAGGAGGACGATCGCGTCTCGACGGTGTTCCGGGCTAACACCCACGACTACCTGCTCTGTTTCACGAACCAGGGCAAGGTCTACCAGCTCAAGACCTACGAGATCCCCGAGATGGGCCGGACTGCACGCGGGAAGTCCGCGGTCAACATCCTCGAGTTGGACGACGGCGAGGACATCACCGCCATCGTCGACACGGACGCCTTCGGCGACGGCGAGTACGTGACGATGGTCACGCGCAACGGCTACGTCAAGCGCACCGCCGGCGACGAGTTCGACAACATCCGTTCGACGGGCATCATCGCGGCCGACCTCGAGGAGGGCGACGAACTCGTCGACGTCGAGGTCACCGACGGTACGCAGGACCTCGTCATCGCGACCGAGGGCGGCATGACGATCCGGTTCGACGAGGACGAGGTCCGCGCGATGGGCCGGAACGCTCGCGGCGTCAACGGCATCAAACTCGAGGGCGACGACGCCGTCGCCGGCCTGGTCGCGACCGACGAGGAGGACGGCCAGGCGCTGCTGACCGTCACCCGCAACGGGTACGGGAAGCGCACCCGGCTCTCGGAGTACCGCACGCAGTCCCGTTACGGCAAGGGGCTGATCGACATCAAGACGGGCGACCGGAACGGACCCGTCACGGCCGTCAAAGCGGTCGACGACGACGATCACCTCGTCGTGATGAGCGAGGACGGCCAGATCATGCGCACCCGCGTCGACGAGATTTCGACCGTGGGTCGGAACACGATGGGCGTGATCGTGATGGACGTCGAGGGGGGTGACGCGGTCGCCAGCGTCGACGAGATCCCGGCAGCGTCGATGGACGACGGTGCCGACGAGTCGGCCTGACTGTTCGTTCCGACTTCCGCGGGTTTCGGGTCGCGTGAGCCGACCTCGAGTAGAGACGGGACGCGGATAGTTGTGTGCCGTCGCTGCCGACAGAGCAGAGAGAAGAGATCGAGCAGTGGGAGCGTTAGTGTTCGGGTTCTTCGGCGGGCGCGGTCATGTCCTCGATACGCAGAATGAGGATGTTGTTCGTGTCGTCCTTGCCGTCGACGCGGCCTTCGACGACGAGTTTCGAGAGTGGCGTGGGACCGACGACGACGGAGTCGTCCTCGTCGATGTCGCCGATCGTCCCCTGCAGGTGGATCTCGGCTCGACAGAGTTCGGGGTGGTGGACGCTCGAGAGGTCGATCTCCTCGACGATGACGTCTTCGACGGCTTCGCCCTCGTGTTCGATCGGGACGGTGGCCGGGTCGTCCATCTGCTGGATCTCGAGGGCCTCGTACGCGGCGGCGGTCGGTTTGTAGCCGCCTTTCGGTCCCGGTACGCCCTCTACCAGCTGGAGGGCTTTCAGACTCTGCATCTGGTTGCGGATCGTCCCCGGGTTGCGGTCGACCTGATCGGCGATGTCTTCCCCCTTGATCGCGTCTTCGGACTCTTTGTGTAGGTTCGTCAGTGCGCGAAGAATCTTTTTCTGACTCGGGGTCAATTCGATGGATGACATAGCGAATTATTCGTAATTGGATTCCTTAAACCCGACGGGTTGGAGGCCGCGCAACTCCGACGATTTCCGTTCGAAACCGTCCCGAGAACCGGATTCGGTAGGCTCACGTCGGATTCGCGTTTCGGCCGCCGTCTCGGCCCGTGCTGGCGGCTGGCCGTCTCAACCGGTGAGCAACCAGCCGTCGAGGATGGCCTCGGTGAGCACGTCCTCGAGGAGGAACATGAGGGCGAACCCGACGGCGAAGCTCGCCGCGTTCGTTCGTGTGAGCACTGCTTCGGCGTCGATCCGGATGAGTTGGCCGACCTCGATCAGTACCTGTACGATCGCACCGACGGCGATCGCGTAACACAGGATGGCCAGCAGGTCGGACTGTGCGAAGCTTCCGATCCAGCCCCCGAGGATGACGGGGCCGCCCGCGATCACGCCCATCGCGGCGAAGTGACGCAGCGGTGGGGTGGCTCGTTCGCGGGCGACGGCGGCGACGACGGTCGGTCCCTCCATGACGTTGTGCATCACGAACGCCAGGACGAGCAACGTGAGCGTCGCCGTATCGCCCTGCACGTAGGAGACGCCGATACCGAGCCCTTCGCCGATGCTGTGAAGACCCAGCGCGATCGCGACAAGATAGGCGATCTCGACGCCGCTTTTCCCACCTGTGACCATCGTTCGCTGTCGCCACCTGCTCGCGACGTACATCACGCCGAACGTCAGCCCACCACTTCCGACGGCGATTCCGGCTGCGAGCGCGGACGCGCCGACCGCTCCCGTGAGTTCGACGACGTCTCTGACGATCTCAAGCCCGATGAACACGAGGACGCCGGCGGCCAGGGTCATAAACCCGTGAACGTATCGCGTCTCGAGGTTCCGGATGAAGGGAAACCAGAGCATCCCGATCGCAACCGGGACGATACCGGCGAGAATACCGATGACGGTCACGATCCAGAGCACCTCGAGCGTGGTCGCATCGCTTCCACCGGACAGATCACCGAACGGCGACGTGAGATAGAGCAGGCTGCAGACGGCGAGCAAAACGAATACTGGACCGATCGCCAGAATCCATCGCGGGAGGTCGTAGCGGGAGCGATCGCTCATCCGTCGTCATCACCTCGAGCGGAGCGGTGGCCGCGCGTCGCTCTCATCGAGTGTGGATTAGATGGGTCTAAACTTATATCTTTTCTACCGATAAACGGATTAGACTCTCTCTAAAGGTAGCGGACGAGTGATACACGTCACAAACTGGTAGCGAATCGAACTAGAGTTCGACTTCTGCCGGACGGGAGACGCGGACGTGGTGAGCGACGCGCTCGGGAAGCGAGACGGTCCCGTCGTCGTCCGCTGGACGAGCCGTAACCATGCCGAACGGGGCGATTTCGACGATCTCGAGTTCGATACCCGGTTCGACGCCGTGGTCGGCCAGGTACGAGAGGACGTCGGCGTCCCGGTCCGCGACCTCTTCAACGACGACGGTCTCGCCCTCGTCGAACTCGGTCACTGGCTCGCCCGTGGGTCGTTCCGGGGGCTCGAGGTCGGCACTCGGGATCGGAGAGCCGTGCGGGTCGACGTCCGGTTCGCCGAGGACGTCCGCGACGCGGGCTTCGAAGTCCTCGCTGATGTGGTGTTCCAGTCGGTCGGCCTCGTCGTGGACCTCCGACCAGTCGTAATCCAGGTGTTCGGTGAGGTAAGACTCGAGCAGCCGGTGGTGGCGAACGATTTCGAGCGCGACGGTCTCGCCCTCTTCGGTGAGCCTGACGCCGCGGTACTTCTCGCGGTCCACGAGGTCCCGCTCCTCGAGTTTCTCGATCATACTCGTGACGGTCGGCGACGTGACGTCCAGCTCCGTAGCGATCTCGGAGGTCTTGATCCGCCCGTCGGTCTCCCGCTGGAGCTGGTAGATGACCTTGAGGTAGTCTTCCATCACGTCGCTCAGCATCATCGATCCTAATTTAGACCCGTCTAACCCTAAACCTATCGGCACCGATCGAACGAATCCAGTACGGTCAAATCACCTGGGGTCGAACCACCGACCATGTCCACCGTCAGAATCATCGGCGCACCGATGGACTACGGGGCGAACCGCCGCGGCGTCGACATGGGCCCGTCGGCGATCAGATACGCGGGGTTGAGCGACGAACTCGAGCAAGCCGGCGTCGACACCGTCGATAGCGGTGATCTGTTCGTCCCTCGTGCCGAGGAACGCGATCCCGACGCGGATCCACCGGTCCGCGGCGACGCCAAGTTCCTCCGCGAGATCGAAGACGTCTGTTCGCGCCTCTCGGAGGAGGTCGCGGCGACGCTCGCCGACGGCGAGTTCCCGCTCGTCCTCGGCGGCGATCACTCGGTCGCGATCGGATCGATGGTCGGATCGGCCGAAGACGCGACCCTCGGCGGGATCTGGTTCGACGCCCACGCCGACCTCAACACCCCCGAGACGTCGCCGAGCGGGAACGTCCACGGGATGCCCCTCGGCGCGGTGCTCGGCCGTGGCGTCTTCGGCGAGATGGACTGGGCAAACGCCCCCACCGTCCGCGAGGAGTCGATCGCCTACGTCGGCCTCCGGAGCATCGACGACCGCGAGCGTGAACTCGTCCGGGAGAGCGAGATGACTGCCTTTACGATGGCCGACATCGACGAGCGCGGGATCACCGCCGTCGTCGAAGACGCCCTCGAGGTCGCGACCGACGGGACCGACGGAATCCACGTCAGCCTCGATCTCGACTGGCTCGACCCGACGGCCGCGCCCGGCGTCGGAACGCCAGTACGGGGCGGTGTCACCTACCGAGAGGCCCACTCCGCGCTCGAGACCGTCTCCAAACGCCACGAGCGCGACGACGTCCTTCGCTCGATGGACGTCGTCGAGGTGAACCCCATCCTCGACGAGGGCAACGAGACGGCGATCCTGGCGGCCGAACTCGCGGCGAGCGCGTTCGGGAAGCGGATCCTCTAGTCGGGTCGAACCCTCCGGTACGTCCGCTCCCGTCGGTGCGAGCGCGAGCGGCCGGCGCGCCGGAATCGTTCATCATCGTTTCGTTGTGTCATCATCTATCATACCCATTCGCGTTTCAACACCTTTGTAACAGAGTGTTTCTGACTGTGGACTATGACTGAAAAGGTCGTCGTACTCGGTGCCGGATACGCCGGTGCGGGTGCGATTAACACGCTCCAGTCGGAACTCGGGGAGGACGCGCGGCTCACGTGGATCGCAGACGTCGACTACCACCTCGTCCTGCACGAGGCCCACCGCGTGATCCGCGACCCCGACGTCCGCTCGGACATCACGTTCCCGGTCGAAGAGATCGCCGATCCGTCGACTCAGTTCATCCAGGCCGACGTAACCGGACTCGACGTCGACGAACAGGTCGTCGAACTGGCCGACGCCGAGGACGTCGAGTACGACTACGTCCTCGTCGCGCTGGGAAGTCAGACCGCCTACTACGGGATCCCCGGCCTCGAGGAACACTCGCTGACGCTGAAGAGCCTGGACGACGCCCTCGAGATCCACGAGGCCGTCAAAGAAGCCAGCGAGGAGGCAACCCGCGGCGAACCCGCGCAGGTCGTCATCGGTGGTGCCGGCCTCTCGGGCATCCAGACTGCCGGCGAAATCGCGGAGTTCCGCGACAACCACCGCGCGCCCATCGAAATCCATCTCGTCGAGGCCTTAGAGGAGATCTTCCCGGGGAACGATCCGGAGATCCAGCAGGCCCTGCGCGACCTGCTCGAGGACGCGGGCGTCCAGATCCACACGGACGACCCGATCACCGAGGCCACCGAGGACCACATCGAGTTCGACGAAGGTGAACCGCTCGAGCACGACGTACTCGTCTGGACCGGCGGCATCACCGGGCGCGACGCGCTCGACGACGCCGACCTCGAGAAGGAGCACAACCGCGTCAACGCCGAGGCTACCTTCCAGACCTCCGAGGAGCGCGTCTTTGCCATCGGCGACTCGGCGATCGTCGATCAAGGCGACCAGCCCGCCCCGCCGACCGCCCAGGCCGCCTGGCAGGCCGCCGAAGTCGTCGGTGAAAACATCGCGCGTGCGATCGAGGGACGCCCACTCAAGACTTGGGAGTTCACCGACAAGGGGACCGTCATCTCGGTCGGTGAGAAAGCCGTCGCCCACGAGGTCAAGCCGGCGCTTGGCCTCTCCTTGCCCGTCGATACGTTCGGTGGCAAGCCCGCTCAAACGCTGAAAAAGCTCATCGCCGCCCGCTGGATCGCGTCGATCACGTCCTGGAACACGGCCCGCAAGTCCTGGTCGTCGCTGTAGTCAGTCCAACCGCTACTCCTCGACGTTCGACCCTTTCGACGAGCGTTCGTCGTCCGCGTCGGTCCCCATCGGTCGGGCCGGAACGCCGGCGACAGTTTCGCCCGGCGGCACGTCCTGCGTCACAAGCGAGTTCGCCGCTACGCGTGCCTCGTCGCCGATCTCCACGCCGGGCAGGACGATCGCTCCCGCGCCGATCATCGCACGCTCGCCGATCACGACCTCGCCGGTCCGGTACTCGTCCTGGAGGAACTCGTGACAGAGCAGCGTCGCGTCGTAGCCGACGATGGCGTGGTCCTCGAGCGTGATCAACTCGGGCCAGAACACGTCCGGCGTGGCCTCGAGGCCCCAGGAGACGCCCGTTCCAACGGTGATCCCGAGGCGTCGGAGGAACCAGCGTCGAAGCCGCAGGCTCGGCGCGATCCGCGCTAGCCAGACGAGCACGTAGTTGTACGCGATCCGCAGGGGCGACTTGGCATCCGTCCAGAAGGCCAGCGAGTTCCGACTCCCCGGGGTCGCGTGGTGCCGGATGCGCTCGTGGCGGGAACTGTCGTCCGTCACTGACGGGGGTTCGAGCGAACGCTACAAGAAACCGACCGGTTTCGCTCGCCCTGGCGTGGGAGTACTGGCGAGCGGTCGTTCACGTTTTTCCGATCCGGGCGTCGGCGGGCGTCCGTCCCTCGAGCGGCCCAACCTGCTCTCGAAACGCCGCGCTGTCGATCGCACACCGGTAGGCCGGTTTGTACATCATGTTCTCGCCCCCCGCTCTGACGTCCCAGGCCGACGCCAGTTCCTCGCGGAGGTAGTACTGCGCCCGCTCGTTACCTGGCTTGACGTAGTAGTCGCTGAGCCGGATCGGATGGCGATCGAACAGCCCGCCGGGTTCGCGGCCGTCGACGATGACGACCGTCTTGTCCGCGCGGTAGAGGTCGCCGTCTCGAGCGCGCTTCGCGTGAGCGTTCTCGGGATTGGCCTCGAGAATCGCCTCGCGTCGTTCACGGGGCGTCTCGGGCCTGACGACCGCGACGTCCGCGACCGTGAAGTAGCCGATCAGGTACCGGTGGGAGCGGTTCCCGTCGGGACCTCGCAGGCCCGCGTAGAACCCCACGATATCCCCCGGCTCGAGCGCCCGGAGCCGCGAGACGTAGCCGCTCGTCCGGTGTTCGCCGTAGGTCAACGCCGTGAAGTTCGGGTCGCGGTGCAGCGGCCAGGACTCGAGCGCCTCGCCCGTCACCGGATCGGCCTCGCCCCGCACGGGTTGGGGGTCGATCCTGGTCGTCAGATCCGCGGCGGTACGGCCGTCGGCCCGGAGCGTCCACGACCCCAGCGTCTCCGTTTCGCTCGTCTCCCGAGTCTTCTCGGGGATCGGAACGTACTCGAACCGTCCGTCGTCGTACAGCGGTGCCAGCGCGCCGAGGTTCGTCGTGTCGGCACCCACGCCGGCGAGGACGACCGTCATCACCCGATCCTTCGAGCGAGCGGGGTTAAGCGTCCCGACTGTCGCTCGGCTCGGACTCTCATCGGGCGCTCGAGCGGGCGTTGTAGAAGAGGACGACCAGCAACACGAGGAAGACACACCCCATCACGGCGATGCCGATCCAGATCGTCGACAGCAACTGTCCGGGCAGGATTCCGGCGACTTCGGCGAGCCAGAAGACGCTGTACGTGCCCAGCAACAGGAGACAGGCGACGTAGAGGCGCAGTCCGAGGCGGACGACGTGATAGAGGGTCGTCTTCGTTATCGCCGGCGGCAGTGCGTCGTCCAGTCGTTGAATCATCGCTAGCTCGAGCGCAGGGTGGAACCGTCGATCGGCTCGGGTTCGGTACGGGCGGTCGTCACGACGGATCCGGTCGGCATCGTCAGGATTCTCGATAGTGTCACGCTAGGATTATCACACCGGGTCTTTAATGTTTCTGCAACCGGGCGTCCGGTCTTCGGGCGTGTGAACACCCTCAGCTACCCAGTATAGGTCGGCTCCGCCGCGGTCAGCGACTCGTGTTCTACGGACGGTATCTTGACGTTTCGTCGAGGGAAAGAGACGACTACCGGACCAGTGACGGTGGCGAGTTCGAAAATCATATACGGTCCCTATACATATGTATACACATGAGCACGGATAGAAAGTCGATCCCAGTCTCGTTGCCCCAGGGTCTCGTCGAGGAACTCGACGAACTCGTCGACGAGGGGAAGTTCGGATCACGGTCCGAGGCCCTCCGATACGGTGCCCGGCTGGTCGCGCGCGAAGCACAGCAGAAACGAATGCACGAGCGAACGGGTGACGCCGCCGAGCAGGACATCGAAGACCGACTGGAGCGGAAACGTGTACGTTGACACAGATGTCGTTCTCGCAGTTCTGAAGGCAGACGACTGGCTCAGTTCGGTCGTCGACCTCGAGACGATCGACGATCCAAAGACCTCGGTTGCGACGTGTATCGAGGTCCAGTACGCGATGCAGGGCGAATGGGACCGGGAGCAACGAGCGACGGTTCACGAACTGATTGCCGACGAGGGAATTACGTTCGTCCCACTGCGACCGGAACACGTCGCTGCCGGGTCGGCGTTGCAACTCTCGTACGATCGGTTAAACCTGTTCGACGCCATCCACCTCGGCGTCGCGACGGTTCTCGAGGAACCGATCGTTTCGACCGACACGCTGTATCCAACCATCGAAGAGATCGATCACATCGATCCCCGCGATCTCGAGTAGTTCACGCTGTCGGTTCACTACAGGAATCTGTTGCTCACTGTGTACTTCGCAGCAGAATATGGGCTCCTGTTACGTCGATGATGCAACGGGGACCCAGTCACCACGTTCGTGGGACCACCGAGACTCGAACAGGAGCAAGACGGTCCGGTGCGCTCCCTACGGTCGCTCGTGGGCTGCGACTCGCATGTTCGATCCCGGCTCTTCCACTGCTGTCGCTTGCGAATTTGCTTGCGACAGAATATGGGACCGCCGAGAGTCGAACTCGGGTCCTACGCACCCCATGCGCAGAGGATACCACTACCCCACGGTCCCGCATCTGGATCGATGGCCGTCTGCCGCTTAAGGGTGTCGTTTCGTTCCGGCGTGGCCGGCCGACCGGGAGCCCGTCGTTACACGAGCACGCGCTCGAGGTCGACGACGACGCCGGAGTCGGCGCTCGGATCGCCGACCATCGTCCCCAGACAGACTGCTGCCTCGTCGGGGGTGACACAGGCGACGAGGTCCTCCTCGCCCGCCGCGTCGTCCGCCTCGAGGACGCCGGGGGCGTAGATCGGCGCACCGTTGGCGACCTCGCGGGCGGCCGACTCGGCGATTACGACCCGTGGAATCCCCTCGAGGATGCGCTCGGCCGGGTCGACGACCTCGTAGAGGGGGTCGGGGTCGTCGTCCTCGAGCCAGAACGCGAGCGCGTCGAGGAACTCGGTCGCCGAGCAGAGGTCCGTATCGTCGAACGGCGTCGTGGCGGTTCGCCGCAGATCCCCCATGTGTGCGCCCGTCCCCAGCGCCAGGCCGAGGTCGTGACAGAGTTTGCGAACGTAGGTGCCACTCTCACAGCGGATCCGCAAGAGGAGCCGACGTTGTTCGCGCTCGAGGACCTCGAGGTCGTACACCTCCCTGACGCGCAGGCGTCGCGAGACGGCGCTCTTCCGGGGCGGTTTCTGGTAGATCGGTCCCTCGAACGCGGCGACGACGGATCCGGCGTCCTCGGGGACGCGGCCGTGACACTCGAGGACGGCGACGTACTCCTTCGGTCCCTCGAGGAAGACCTGTGCGAGCCGGGTCGCGTCGCCGAGCATGACCGGGAGACAGCCGGTGACCTTCGGATCCAGGGTCCCGGCGTGGGCGGCCTGGTCGATCGACGCGTCCGCGGCGTCGGCCAGCGCGCCGGCGACGGCGTCCCGGAGCCAGCCGCTGACCTGGTGCGAGGACGGCCCCGGCGGTTTGTCGAGGTTGACGACGCCGAATGTGAGCAACTCGGCGGGTGATCGCTCGTCGGGCGGTCCACGTAGCGGGGCCGTCATTCGAACTCGTAGTCGAGGTCGATGGGGGCCTTCCCTTCGTCGCCGGCGGGGTCGTACTCCTCGACGGCGGTGACGAGCATGTCGAGGACGGCGTCGGGTTCCCAGCGGGCCGTGTTCACCGAGAGGTCGTAGATCGTCAGATCGCGGATGTCGATCCCGTAGTACTCCTCGTAGCGCTGGGCCTCGCTGGCCTCCCGGGCCTGGGTCTCCTCGGTCGCTCGAGCGGGGTCTTTCTCCTCGCGCTCGGCGATCCGTTCGCCGCGGACGCGTGCTGGGGCGTCGAGCCAGAACCGGAAATCCGCCTGGTCGCCGGCCAGCCAGCCGGCGAGTCTGGACTCGAGCACGAGGTCGTCCTCCTCGATGGCGATCTCGCGCAGTCTGCGATCGAGGTCGCGATCGATCTCGTCGTTCTCCTCGGCGAGTTTGTTGAACTCGAGGGGCGTATAACCGCGTTCGTCGGCCAGTTCCCGGAAGATGTCTCCGCCGCTGACGTGATCGAGATCGAACGCGTCGGCGAGCAACTCCGCAGTCGTGCTCTTCCCGCTTCCCGGCGGGCCGGAGACGGTCAGTAACATATTCGATCTGCGACGGGGCAAGTAAAAGGGGTTTTGAATCGCTCGAGCGCGTGCCGCGGGATCAGGAACTCGACGGGCTCATGTCGACGTTCAGCGCCTTGCGGAGCAACTGCGTAAAGCCCATCGAGCAGAGGAAGTACCAGACGATCCAGCCCCACATCGGACCGAGGAGGCCGCTGTCGAGGTGGACGTGGCCGGCAATCGGCATGACCATCTGCAACTCCGCCTCACCGAGGGCCGAGCCGTGGTTCCCGAGAATTTTCCAGTACATCCACAGGAACAGCGGGATCGTCAACAGCATGATCCAGACCATCGGCCGGAACTGCTCTTTGAACATGCCGAGGTTCTCGGCCATAGCCTCCATCTGTTCTTCCCGAACCTGCTCCTGTTCGTTCTCGAGGCGTTCGATCTCGGCCTCCGGTGCGTCGCGCTCTTTGGCCTCCTGCAGACGCTCCTGGACGTCTTTCTGCTTCTCCTGCATCGCTTGCATCCGCTCCTGGTACTTCCCGATGATCTCGGGGTTCATCAGGTTCGCCTGCAGCAACGTGGAGTATAGCCCCGTCAGGAGGGAGACGGAGAGAATCACGGCGTAAAACGGCAGAGCGGCATCGAGCGGTGCCAGCACGATGTCGATCGTTCCGCCGACGGTGTTTCGAACGGAGTCGAACCAGTAGCCGACCATCAGCATGAGTGCGCCGACGCCGGCGAGTTTGTCCCACTGGGACCACTTCGTCGCTTCGTCGTCGATGTCGACCTCGGGGACCATCGAGTCGGTGTCGCCGTCGAGTGCCTCGTCGAAGGCCTCTCGGTCCGCGATCTCGAACCCTTCGTCGCCGTCGACCAACACACCCTTCTCGATCAACCGCCCCCACTGCCCGGTCGAGAGATCGTCGCTGACGTCCCCCCACTGTATTTCGCCGCCGTTCTCGTCGGCCGTCTCGCGGATGGTCTCGAGGGCGTCGACCATCTCGGCGTCCTCGCGGACGAGGGAGTTGACCTTCTCGGCTGTACGCGTCATCTGGTTGGGCTAGCGCACGTGCGGTATACAAGTGTTTTTCTTCGGTCGTCCCGAGCCTCGCCAGCATTCCTGTCCCTTCCCCAACTATTCCAGGGCAAACGTCATAATCCTCGGCGCGAAATACCTCAAGCCATGAGTATCCGGCGTGATGACCGGCGGGTGGATCTCCCGAGCCGCGGCCAGTCGGCCGTCCTCGGGATGGTGCTGTTGATCGGCATGGCCGCGACGATCAGCGTCGGACTCTTTTTCGTCGCCAGCGATGCCGCAACGAGCCTCGAGCAGGAAAGCGAACAGGAACGCATCGAGACCGCGTTCGTCGAGATGAGTCAGGAACTGACGACCACGACGATGACCGCCGATAGCCCGCGATCGATCGACCTCGACGTCGGCCAGGACGGCGCGGTCGTCCGCGAGGATAGCGGCTGGATCAACGTCACCTCGGACGCCCTCGCGGAGGGCGACCTGACGGACATGACGATCGGGACGATCGAGTACGTGGGCAGCGGTGGGACGACCATCGCTTACGAGTCGGGAGCCGTGTTCCGCGAAACGGGCAACGAGACCCAGCTCGTCTCCACACCGCGGATCCACTACACGCACGAGACCAACACGCTTCACCTGCCGGTGATCACTACGGTCGGAGAGGACCACCTCTCCTCCGGCGACGTCACGTTCGCGACCAATCGGACGGAGCCGTTCCGGAACGTCAACGTCGTCGAGAACGAGAGCGTGACGATCACGATCCACAGCGATTACTATCGCGGCTGGGAGCGGTTCTTCAAGAACGAGGCCGGCGATACGTCAGTGCAGGACGTCGATCACGACAACCGCACGGTGGAGATCGAAGTCGGATACCTCGACATCGATCAGGCCTACGAGGACGGCATCGTGGTCTCGGAGAACTTCGACGGGTTCGACAACGCGGACGTCGAGGACGGCTCCGTCCGCCACGGGACGATGCCCGAACTCGACGAGGTGATCGAGGAGATGGTCGAGGAAGAGCAAGCCGACGCCGATCCCATCTCGAGCAGCGACACCGCGAAGGGCAATGGCACCTACTGGACCGACGAGGAACTGTACATCGGGGACGAACTCGAGTTCGACCTCTCGGAGGGGAACGCGACGCTGATCGTCGACGACGACATCACCATCGAAGGTGAGTTGCGCGCCGTCCCTGGCGGGACGGATAACGAACTGAAGATTTACACGACGGGCAACCTCGACATCGAGGGTGGGCACGTCTCCGTGGTCGGTGGAGAGACTGCCCAACTGCAGGTGTACGGGACCTCCGAAACGCACGTCGGGATCGGTCCCGGATCGAGTTCCTACACCGGCACGATGTACGTCTCGAGGGAAGCCGAGTGGGGTGACAAGGACAACGAGGTGTTCCACCAGGGGCAGTGCCAGGAACAGGTCTGTATGCAGTCGAACGTCGAGTTCACCGGTGCGCTGATCGCGGCCTCGACGAACGTCCACTCGGCGAGCGTCGACTTCGAGTACGACGAAGCGCTTCGGGACAGCGACATCGATCTCTATCCCGACGAGTACACGTTGCCGCCACAGCTAACCTATCTCAACGTCGCTCACCACGAGATCGAGGTCGACAACACCTAGTCAGGCGACGGTCTCGATCGTGTGTTTCACGTCCTCCCAGACCTCGTCCGGGGCCTGTTCGCCGTCGATACGCTCGAGAACGCCCTGGTCCTCGTAGTGGTCGACGACCGGTTCGGTGTTCTCCCGGTAGACGCGCAGTCGCTCTTTGACGGTTTCCTCGGTGTCGTCGTCGCGCTGGATCAACTCGCCGCCACACTCGTCGCAGACGCCCTCCTCTTCGGGCTGGTCGTATTCGACGTGGTAATTCGCGCCACACTCAGAACAGACGCGACGGCCGGTGAGTCGATCGACCAGTTCCTCCTCGCTGACGTCGAGATAGAGGACGACGTCGAGGTCGGTCATCCCCTCGAGTTCCTCGGCCTGTTCTAGGTTGCGCGGATAGCCGTCCAGGACGTAGCCGTCGGCCTGCGAGAGGGCCTCGTCGACGATGGCGTTGACGACCTCGTCCGGAACGAGTTCGCCCTGGTCCATGTACTCGCCCGGCGTGTCGTACTCGGTGTCCATGTCGGAGATGTCCATCTCCTTGTTCGCCCGGAGCGCGTCGCCCGTGGTGACGTGTTCGACGTCGAACTCCTCGCTGATCTTCGCGCTCTGGGTCCCTTTCCCTGCGCCCGGTGCTCCCAGGATCAGGACGTGTGGCTGAGCCATACGCCCTCGTTCTCCCCCGTCGCATAAAGGCTTAAAGAAATGGGTACCCGTTCTCGTGGAACCGGTCCCCTCGAAAACGGGCTACCCGATCGTGAGGTCGACGTCGTCCGTTCGGTCCTCGCTACCGCCCACTCGAGTTCGAACTCGAGACTGAGTTCGCCAGGCCGTCGCTGGGAGTCTCCCGCTCGGCGTTGATCTCGAAGGCGGGCCGGGGCGGCGGCGTCATCGTCACGGACTCCTCGCCGGCCTCGAGGGTGATCGCGTCACCCTCCTCGAGCGTGTCGGCCACGGTTCGGAGGTACGAGGCGATGTCGTCGGCGGAGAGACGGCGCTCGAACTCGAAGAGGACGTCTTCTGGCATACCTGACCGTCGTGGCGTTAGAGTCTTCCGTCGGGGGTCGCGCGCGAGGGGAGTACGGTCGTGGGTGATCCGCGCCAGGGAACCGTCCGGTCTGCCATCCCGAACTGGTTCGGGAAAACTTCCCGTAACGCGCCCTCATTGGCTTATTTTCCACAATTAACCGGATGGAATGGCGTTAGAACAAAGGTGGAGGAACCCTTGACATCCGTCGAGGACTGGCATGTGGAATCACCGGCGAACGACGGTCGTATTCGTCGCGGGGAGGTCGGAGAGCAGACCGTCGTCGGCCAGTTTCCAAATAGATAAGTGCCCCCGGCGACCATCGACCGACATATAGACGGACTTCAATAGAGGTGAATACAATCTTCAGCGCACTAACGTACCCGATGGAGGTGCAGACGCGCGTCGACGTGTTCGAGGACATCTTTCTGGTGTTCCTCGGACTCGGGACGATCGTCGGCGTCGTCGTCATATCTTACACCTTGTACAACGCGTACAAGTACCGGGATACCGGCGATCCCGGCGACGACGAGGACCTCCCGTCAGTCGGGGAACTTCCGACAGGTGGAAAGGGCGGCAAGAAGCTGTTCCTCTCGTTTGGTCTGAGTGCCATCATCGTCATCTCGTTAGTCGTCTGGACGTACGGGATGTTGCTCTACGTCGAGGACGGCCCGGACGAACCCGAAGAGGCCATCGAGATCGATGTCGAAGGCTTCGCGTTCGGCTGGAACTTCTACTACGAGAACGGCGTCGAATCCGACGAGCTGGTCGTTCCGGTCGACGAACCGGTTCGCGTCCAGGTGACCTCCGACGACGTCTGGCACTCGTTCGGGATCAACGGCTTACGGGCGAAAGCCGACGCGATCCCGGGCGAACAGGACGAGACCTGGTTCATGGCCGAAGAGACCGGTGAACACACCGTCGAGTGTTTCGAACTCTGTGGCTTCGGCCACTCCGGGATGAACGCCCCCGTGGAGGTCGTCGAGCAGGATCGCTACGACGAGTGGCTCGACGAAATGCTCACGATGAACATCACCCTCGAGGACGAGAACGGTGATCGGGTGACCGAAGGCTTCGAACTCAGCCTCGAACACCAGGAGAACGATCAGTACGAGGAGGATCTCAGCTTCTCCTACGACGAGGCCGACTTCGAGAACGGAACGATCTCGATCACCGAGATCGAACAGGGTGGAGACTACGACCTGGAGATCACCCCGACCGACGATCAGTTCGAACCGGTCGAGGACTCGGTCGAGTTCGTCGAACCGGTCGACGAAACGTACACCCTCGAAGGACTGGTCGAAGAGACCGAAGAAACCGATGACGAATCCGACGACGCTGACGACGGAGGTGACAACTGATGGGTGACCTACCACCGAAGCGCTCAGTCAAGCGCTGGCTGGTGACCACGAACCACAAAGACGTCGGCATCCTCTACCTGTCGACTGCCCTGTTCTTCCTGCTACTGGGCGGGGTGCTGGCGCTGCTGTTCCGCGCCCACCTCTGGGAGGCGGGTGGAGCCGGCATTCTCGACGCGGTCGAGTTCAACCAGGCCGTCACAGCCCACGGGCTGATAATGGTCTTCTGGTTCCTTTCGCCGTTCGCGGCCGGGTTCGCGAACTACTTCGTCCCGCTACAGATCGGGGCCGACGACCTCGCGTTCCCGCGCCTGAACGCCCTGAGCTACTGGTTCTACCTCTTCTCGGGAATCCTCGCGGGCATCTCGTTCTTCCAGGGCGGCACGCTCGCCGGCGGCTGGACGATGTACGCGCCGCTGAACGTGCCGACGTACACGCCCGCGATGCAGGCGACGACCGGTGGGAACGCGATGGTGCTGGCGCTGGCCCTGTTCGTGATCTCGATCACGATCGGGACGGTGAACTTCCTCGTGACGATTCACCGTTCGCGCGCCGAAGGGCTGGGCCTGTGGAACATGCCGCTTTTCACCTGGTCGTGGCTGCTGACGGTCTGGATGATGCTGTTCGCGTTCGCGGCGCTGCTGGCCGCGGCGCTGTTGTTACTCTCCGACCGACTGTTCCTGACCCAGTACTTCGCGAGCGAACAGGGGTCGGGATTACTGTGGGCCCACATCTTCTGGTTCTTCGGCCATCCGGAGGTGTACATCGTCTTCTTCCCCGCGCTAGGGATCATGTTCGAGGTGTTCCAGACGTTCACCGGACGGCGTCTGGTCGGCCGGAAGTGGGTCATCATCGCGATGGTGCTGGTCGCCGTCCAGTCGTTCCTCGTCTGGATGCACCACATGTTCCTGACGACCATCAACCTCGAGATCAAGACGCTGATGATGGCGACGACCATCGGGATCTCGTTGCCGTTCGACCTGATGGTCTTCGCGCTGATCTACACGATGGTCAAGGGACGGGTACGGTTCACGACGCCGTTCCTGTTCGCACTCGGTGCACTCGTGTTGTTCATCCTCGGCGGCATCACCGGGGTCTTCCTCGGGGCCGTCGTACTCGACTACGAGTTCCGCGGCACCTACTGGGTCGTCGCCCACTTCCACTACGTGATGGTCTCGGGGGCGACCGCCCTCGTCGGCGGCCTCTACTACTGGTGGCCGAAGATCACCGGGAAGATGTACTCCGAGGCGCTCGGGAAGCTCAACTTCGCCGTCTTCTTCGTCGGCTTCAACCTGCTGTACTTCCCACAGTTCCTCGCCTGGGAGACCCCCCGGCGCGTCTTCCACTTCGCCGACGACGTGCAGTTCTACCACCAGCTCTCGACGGTCGGCGCGTTCGTCTTCGGCGCGTCGTTCCTGATCCTGCTCGGGACGCTGGTCCACAGCCTGCTGTACGGGCCGAAGGCACCCGACAACCCGTGGGAGTACTCACGCACGGCCGAGTGGGCAGTTCCCTCGCCGCCGCCGCTCGAGAACTGGAGCGGTCGCCCGAGCTACGCCAGCGGTCGCCTCGAGTTCGTCGACGACTCGAGCGCTGCGACCGACGGCGGCGTCGCCCACGGCAACGAAGCCGACGCCGTCAACGCCCACGAGGAGGAACACGCCGACCACGCCAGCATCTGGCCGTTCGGCATCGGTATCTCGACGTTCGTGCTCTTCCTCGGCCTGTCGGGGATCACGTCCTACGTGTTCCAGTTCGCCGAGAGCGTGCCGGACACGCTCGGGCAGTCGCTCAACACGGCGCCCGAACCCAGTGTCATCTACCCCGCGCTGACGGGGATCGGACTCGTCATGCTCGGCGTCACCCTGTTCAAGTTCGGCGTCGAGCAGTTCGACGCCCCGAAGATGCCCATCGCGGAGCGGTGGCCGTTCGACGGTATCGGGAACACCAAGTTCGGTATCTGGGTGTTCCTCGCGTCCGACGTCGTCGTCTTCGGCGCTATCATCGGCGCGTACATCTTCATGCGGCTCCATCTGGGGTGGGGTGACTGGCACATCGAGACGATCACCGAGGCTGGGCTGTTGAACACCTACGTGTTGCTCACCTCGAGTTTCACGGTCATCCTGGCGCTGGTGTTCGCCGAACGCGGCAACAAGAAAGGCCTGCTCGCCTCGATGGGGGCGACGTTGCTGCTCGCGTTCACGTTCATGGGCGTGAAGGCCTTCGAGTACGGCTCGAAGATCTCCGAAGGCGAGTACTGGTGGTACAGTATCGAGTACTCGATCTACTACGTCACGACCGGGCTCCACGCCCTGCACGTGATCATCGGCGTCCTCATCGCGCTCTTCATGATCTACCGGATCGTCAGCGTGGACGCCTACCTCGAGGACCATCGGCCGGTGGAGTACTTCGGCCTCTACTGGCACTTCGTCGACATCGTGTGGGTCTTCCTCTTCCCGCTGTTCTACCTGATGTAAGGCCCACGCGACGTGGGGTTCTTCGTTTCCCGACCGAGTAGCCACCGGCTTTCCCGACCGAGTAGCCACCGGCTTTCCCGACCGAGTAGCCACCGGCTTTCCCGACCGAGTAGCCACCGGCTCTCCGGTCTTCGTCCCTCCACCGACGGGAGTTCACTCGCGTTCGTCACCGTCTCGTGGCCGGTCCTCGGTGGCGATACAGCGTGCTCTAACCGGGTTGGTGAGCGTCACTACATCGGTACCCGAGTCCGAATCACTGCCGAGTACGCCCCTCAGAACGATCACAGCGCTCCGGTATTTCGGGCGGGGAACCTCTGGTCGCTCCGATCCTGGCGTCACAGCCTCGACTCACCGCTCGAGAACGCCCTCTCGATACCGGGCAACGAGAGCAAGCGAGACGAGGAGACCGACGACGACCGCGCCGACACCCAGCAGACCCAGCGAGCGAATCGGGTCGTCGTGATCGTCGCCCTGGGTGCGTACGTCGCCGCCAGCCAGCGTTTCGTTGCTTGCCCTCTCACCTTCTGATTGTCGGGCGAGTCGCTCCTGCTCGGCGATCAGCGCGTCTGCAGCGGCCACTGCATCGACGATCCCGTAGCCGTATCTGTGGTCCTGCTCGAGCGACTCGCCCTCCGGTTTCCAGGCCGTCTCGACGATAGTACGCTCGACCTCGTCGCCGGTCGCTTCGGGAGCGATCGACCGCAACAGTGCCGCGGTTCCCGCGACGTGTGGTGCGGCCATCGACGTGCCGGGCAGACGGGCGTAGCCGCCGGGAACGGTGCTGACGACTTCGACGCCCGGCGCTGTGACGGTCGGGACGACGTACGTCTCCGGCCACTCGTCGGGCGCTCCGTTCCAATCGGAACGAGCGATCGGTTCTCCCCCGGAGAACGGCGCGACCTCGCCGTCGACCGTGACGGCCCCGACGCTCGTCGACTCGTAGACGTTGCCGGGCGATCCGGACGTGTCGACGCCTTCGTTGCCGATCGCAGCGACGACGAGCGCCCCCGTCTCCCTGGCGTTGCGGACGGGGTCGATCAACGCGGCGTGAGTCCCCGTCGTTCCGAGACTCAGGTTGATCACGTCGGCCTCGGCGGCGATGGCCCACTCGATTCCGGCGACGATCTGCGCGAAGGTCCCGCCCTCTTCGTCCAGTACCAGTCCGTGGAGCAACTCGGCGTCGGGGGCGACGCCGACGGTCGTTCCCGTCGTCGCCCCGCCGGCGACGGTTCCGCTGACGTGCGTGCCGTGTCTCCCGGTGTCGTGTGGGGTCGACCCCTCGACGCGGTCACCGTGTTCGTCGAACTCGGCCCACCCACCCGGGTAGGTCGGATCCGACGGGTCGTCCGTATACAGGTCGATGTCGGGATGATCGACCGCAACTCCCGTATCGAGGACCGCGACGCGGGTCCCCTCGCCTCGCGTCTCGTACGCCTCCCAGACGGACGGCGCGCCGATCGACGCGACGGTTCTCGTCGTTCGATACCGATCGGCGGCAGCGGTTCCGTCGGGCTCGGAGACGGCCGTCGCGTTCGCTTTCGGCGGCTCCGGTCGGTCGTAGGCCACGTTCTCGTGGATCCGTTCGACCGCGTCGAACCGCTCGAACGTCCCGAGGTCGACGCGATCCGTTTCGATCTCCAGGAGGACGGCGTTGGTGACCCAGAACGTCTCCAGCACGTCGATTCCCGCCGTCGACGACGCGTACTCGAGCAGTGGTGCCTGGGTCTCCTCGGCGTGGGCCTCGAGGAGCCGTTCGGCCTCGGACGCCGACCGGTCGTCCACGGGGGCGTCCTCGAGTCTGACGACGACCGACAGCGTCTCCTCGGCCTCGAGGGTCTCGTCGTCGACGTCGACGTCGACCGGCTCGCTATCGTCGTCGAGGGGAGGTCCCGACGCGGCGGGCAGCGGTGCTGTAGCTGCGACGAGCAGGACGCAGACGAGACAGACGAGGACGCGGTGGCGCGGTGGCCAACTGCCGACCATGCCCCGTCACTGGGCGTCCGTGACCAAAGACATTCCGGGTCGCGTGACCGTCTCTCTCGATTGATAGAAATCGCGACGATAGACGCGTCTCGGGTCGACGACCGAAGCGTAGAATCGAACGGGGGACGGGGCGGGCGAACGTTACTGGATCGAGTAGCCGGCGGCGACGGTCAACAGCAGAACCATGAACAGCGCCGTGACCATCATGTACGTAACCGAACGCGGTTCCTCCCGCAGGTGCTGGTAGTAGCCGGCGATCAGCAACACCTTGATGATCGCCAAGACGAACGTCGCCGCCAACGCCGTCTGGTAGCCGATCATCGGTGCCTCGAAGAAGACGAACTTGCCCGTACCCAGTAACAACAGGGCGACGTAAATGAGGGTGTAGGTTCGAACGTCAGCCATTATCCCATCCTCTGTGTGACGGGCACTTATACCTTCCTCATACGTTCCAGGGCGACGGTTTCGGTCCCCCTCGTCGATCGCCGGATCGTGAGTCGGCCCCGATCCGACGGCCGGTCTCGGTGGTGTCAGGACACTCGGTACTCGAGCGAACTCGCGTTCCGATGATCGTACTCGAGATCCGGACCCAACGGTCGGTCGTGGAACGCGTACTCGAGCAGCGGTGCCTGGGGTGTGTCGATGCCAGCGCCTACGGGAACTGATCACCGTAACGCTCGCTTACTGGACGGGAAAAGCGCCATAACCGGTACGCGTTTCCAGCAGTCCTCGCGTGCCGACACTCCGGACCAAGCCTTTTAGCGTCTCGAACCGACGGGCTATCTCGAGCGAGTCGCGTCTACTGCCTCGGAACTCGTCGCTCTCGAATCGATGATCTTCGCCGCTTTGTCCCGCCCGAACTGAACGACGATCGCTGCACCGAACAGGTCGAAGACGAGATCTCCAATTGCATCGAGTCGCCCGTAGTGGACGAGCAGCGGTTCGAACCCGATTCGGTCTCCGACCCTGTGGACGACGTATTCGAACAGTTCCCAGACGAACCCGAGTCCGAACGTCACGCCGGCGACGAACGCGGGCCGGGAGCGACTGGGAAGTTCGCTGTTCGACTCGGACTGGTAGAGCACGTCAGCCGCGCCGGCGACGACGACGCTCGAGAGCGTGTGCGCGAGATGATCCCACCACCAGACGCGGTCGTACGGACCGAGCATTCCGATCGTGTGGACCAGCGCCGACGTCGAGATCCAGCCTCGCTGCCACGGACGAACGGTAACGTCGTACCGCCGTTCGACGTACTGTGGAAGCGAGACGAACGCGAGCGAGATGACGCCGTTGACGATCACACTCGGATCGCGTCGCCGGATCCCCGCGACGAGTCCGGTTACGATGCCGAACTGCAGGAGGCGGTTCGCGAGAGTCCAGACGCGCGTATCGATCGACCGGGACGTTCGCGTTGAGAGCAGTGTCATCGGAATCGGATCCGTTCCACGACAGTACTCCGGAGGGCATAACCGTTGACCGTGTTTCTGCAGCCCGAGCGTCGCGTTCCTGAAACCCTCGAACGCAGTCGAACCCTCCACACGCTCTCGGAGCGGCCGTTTCCACCCGTCCGGTCATGGGCGTTCCTCCAGCTGGGTCGATGTCGGTAACGATCACCGGCCGTGACCGCGGAGGTCGGTTTCAGCCCGTTCCGGACCGTGTGAACGCGTCTGCCGAACGCGTAGTACTACCAGGAGCTTGCACGTGGGTACTGCGACTATCCCCTGGCTCGAGTGCGGAGATCGAATAGATTCGTCTGCTCCCTCGAAAGAACGGAAAAAGAGCCGGATATTCGCTATTCTTTGCCGAACATCTGGCGCATCATCGGGTGCATCTCCATCATCTGCTCCTCGGCGATCTCCTCGTAGAGCTTGTAGGTGATGGAGACTGCGAGCAGCAGGCCGGTTCCCGAGACGCCGCCGACCGTCCCCAGCATGTTCGCCCAGACGGCCAGCAGGCCGACGAGCGCACCGCCGATGACGGTCACTTGCGGGATGTAGCGGTGCATGACCTGCTCCAAGACCCCGACGTTCTGTCGGAATCCGGGGATCTGCATCCCGGAGTTCTGGATCTGCCGGGCCGTCGCGTCGGGCCCCATGTTGGTGGTCTCGACCCAGAAGATGGCGAAGACCGCACCGCCGACGACCATGATCGTCAGGTCGATGCCGACGCGGAGCATGACCATCCACGCGTCCTGGGAGACCTGACCGGTCCACCACATCCAGTCCTCGTACGAGTAGATCGGCGCGGTGTAGTAGAAGAACCCACTCACCGGCTGTCCCTGGGCGTTGTACACGCCGAGAATCGCCGGCATGCTCTCGCCGAGCTGGTTGTGCAGGAGCTGTCCGATGAACTGGACGTTCGCCTGCAGCGCCCGAACGAGGATCATCGGCAGGACGCTCGCGTAGATGAGCTTCACGGGGAAGCGACCGCGGGCGCCCTTGACCCGGGCGTGACTGAGCGGAATCTCGACGCGAACGGACTCCGCGTAGACGACGATGCCGAAGATCAGCAGCGTCGTCAGGAGCGGGATGATCATCCCGCCGTCCGCCAGCAGCAGCGTCGAGAGCCCGTTGAGGGAGGTGATAGAGCCGACCTCCATCTGCTGGGTGAGGATCAGGTACCAGTTGTAGAAGAACCCACCCTCCGTGGGCTGGATGAACCCGGTGACGAGCCGCTGGCTGATGCCCGCGACGATGAACAGCCCGATCCCGCTACCGATCCCCCACTTGCTGACGACCTCGTCCATGTAGAGGATGAGGATCCCGCCAGCGAAGATCTGGAGGAACATGATCCACAGGATCTGGGACTGGCTGAAGGTGATCCCGCCGAGCGTCAGCGATTCCTGGGCTGGCAGGAAGCCGCCGGCGAACACCATCGGCAGCGCTGTCAGTGCGGTCATCACGATGACGAGCAGCTTCTGGAGGCCCTGGTAGAGGACCTGGTCTCGGGGGTCGTCGGTATCGAGCCCGAGCAGATTCGCACCGCCGAGCAACTGCATGACGATGCTCGCCGTGACGATCGGGCCGATACCGACCGTCAACACCGAGCCGAACTCGCCGGCGAGCACGGCACGGAACTGGTTGAAGAGGTCTTCTCCCCCGCCGGCTTCCATTCCGAGAAGCGCGATGTTCGTCAGGAAGAAGTACAACATCAGGATGCCGGCAGTCCACGCGAGCTTGCGCTTGAACGGGACGTGCTTTTGCGGACGCTGCACTGCTGGCATCCGCGTCAAGACCGGTTCGGCGACTTCCTTCCATCCCATAGTTAGTCCTCAGTCTGTTCAGTGTCGGCGTCCTCGGCTTCGTCGTCGGATTCGGCGTCCTGGGCTCGTTCCGAGAGGACGGCCTCGCCGCCGGCAGCCTCGAGTTTCTCCTCGGCCGCATCCGAGAAGGCGTCGGCCGTCACCTCGAGGGCGTTGCGGACCTGGCCGGAGCCGAGGACCTTCACGACGTCGACCTCGTGACCGTCTTCGACGACGTCACGGGCGTCGATACGGTAGCCGTCGTCGGTCTCCTCGGCGTCGCCGTCGGCGACGTAGAGGATCGCGTCCTCGTCGAGCTTGCGGACGTCGATCTCGACGACGTCCGGTCGCGCGTCCTGCGGACGCTTGAAGCCGTGTTTCTGCTTCGGTTCGTAGTTGTGGAACTCGTGTTTGCTGCGCCCGGCACGGCCACGGCCACCGCGATGGCCCGCACCGCGTCGATTCTTGTGGGAGCCACCGCCGTGGGTTCGGGAGCCGCGCTGGCGTCGTTTCTTGCTCGTCATGGTTATCGCATCGATTCTAGCAGGTCGTTAATCTGCTCTGTTGTATGCTTTCCGAGTTGGCCTCCTTCCGCGGTCGGCTTCTTGATACCGTCGTGACCGCCCCGTGGCGGGTGCAGTCGCAGCGTCGGGGAGAGGCCCTCCTCGCGCAGCGTCGTCTCCTCCTCGAGCAGCGCCTCGGCGAGCGCACCGAAGTCGTCGTAGTCGGTGTTCTCGGCGAGCCACTCCTCGTCGACGTCCGACTGGTCACCCTCCAGGGGCTCGGCGCGCTTTTCCAGCACGGTCTCGAGCACGTCGGCGTCGGGTTCGCCGTGGGCGACGTAGTCGTTGACCTTGTCGACCATCCCCTGGTAGGTGTCGGTCTCGGGGACGAGCGCGCAGTGGTTGACGTTGTGGATGTTCAGCATCTCCAGGGTGTCCTGGATGTCCTGCTTGCGGTTCACCTCACCGCGAACTTGGACGACTGCTCGCATCACTCACTCACCTCGGCTTCTTCCCGGTCGGAGCCTCGCGTCTCGGGCATGCGCGACTGCGAGGCGTTCTCGAGCGCGTTGAACGTCGCCTTCGCGAGGTTGACAGTGGTTCGGGTGTTGCCGTGGCTCTTGGTCCAGGCGTTCTCGATGCCGGCCAGCTCGAGCACCGCGCGGACGGTGTCGCTGGCGGCCAGGCCCAGCCCTTCGGGGGCGGGGATGACCTCGACCTCGACGGAGCCGGCCTTCCCCGTCGTCTTTCGGGTCAGGGAGTGGGGCCGGTCCGAGCGGTCCTCCCACGACCCCGAGCCACGGGGGACCTTGATCATGTTCAGCTTCGCGATACCGATCGCCTTCTGGATGGCGGACCCGACCTGGTCGTCCCGGCCTTCCGCGTAGCCGACGTAGCCGTCGCGGTTGCCCACGACGACCACGCAGCGGAACTTCACGCGGCGTCCGGAGTCGGTCATCCGCTGGACCATGTTGATGTCCAGCACCTCGTCGTCAAGCCCCGGCAGGAGCTGGTCGACGATCTCGGGCTCTTTCAGCGGGAGTCCCGAGTTGAGGGCGTCGTCCATCGTGTCGATGTCGCCCTCCTGGACCTTCCGGCCGAGACGGGTGACGGGTTCCCATCCGTCGTCGTTGTAGTCGTTTGCGCTCATTCGAGAATCGCCTCTCGTACGTCGTCGAAGTGTTCGGGTAGGTCGGTTGCGTCGAACTCGCCGCTGTACAGCGGCTCGTCGAGCTGTTCGGCGTACTCGGCGATGTGTTCGCCCCGGGTACGCGACCAGTCCGCGAGCACGCTATCGTTGTGTGGGATCTCGAGGCCGGCGTCGATGGCACCCTCCTGGACGGCGAACACCTTGTTGCCGGGCGTCGCCGTGTTGAGGCCGATGTCCAGCACTGCTTCCTCGAGTCCGGCCTCGACGGCACGCTGGCCGGCCAGCAGGCCGGTCAGGTACGCCGCCGAAATGTTGCTCGTGGGTGCTTCCCAGCCGTACTCCTCGAGATCGCTCGAGTGTGCGCTCGCGAGCGTCTCGTCGCCTTGGGGTCCGGGAACGATCAGCTGCGCCGTGGTGTGCTTGTTGCTCTTTCGAGCGACGAGGCGGGGCTTACCCGACTTCAGCAGGCGCAACCTCTGGTGGTAGTCCGTCCGGACCTCGCGCCGACGTCGCATCGGCACCGTGTATCGTGGTCCTGTCGCCATTATTGATCACCGTAGTTCTCGTCGATGTAGTTCAACAGGTACCGGACGCTACGGAACTCCCCGCCGCCAGCCTTCTTGTAGAGCTCGCGGTACTGCGTGGGCGTGATCTCGCCCTTGTCGCGGAGTTCGCGCAGCTTCCGGCGCTGTGCGCGAATCTTGTCCTGCCACTCCTGTTTCGGATCCTGGCGAGCGCCCTTCTTGCCCTTGCGCTTCCCCGGACCCTTCTGGTGCCCGTAGGATCGCTTCGCGTTCCGTTCGCGGGCGCGGCCACGGGAGTTGCCCGCGGCGTCCTCGGCCTGGATGATCCCCTCGTCGATCAGCTCGCGAACCTCGTCGCGAGTGATCGCTTCGGCGATCTCGCCCTGGGCGTCGGGGTCGAGCCAGATCCGATTCTTGCCGACGTCTAAGACGTCGGCTGCCAGTCGCTTCTGTGCGGAGAGATCAGTCATCTGATTCCACCTCCACTTCCTCGTAGGTCGGGTTCAGTACGCGGATGCCTTCTTCCTCGGCGAGTTCCTCGATGCGCTCGCGCTTGCGCGCGCCGACCGAGGAGGCGATGCGAACGGCCTCGCGAGAACCGTCGACGCCCTCGAGGTCGTCGGGGTTCTCGACGTAGACTTCCTCGAAGCCGCTGGGGTGTTTGCCCCGAACCTCGGTGGGCGACCGGAAGCCGGCTTCGACTTTCGGGCCTTTGCCCTTGATACCGCGGCGCTGCTTGGATAGCTGGCCGCGCGGTCGACGCCAGGATTCGGGCGTCCGCTTTTTCTTGTGGTAATCCTGTCGGTTGAACTGCGGTTTGCCGACCTCGCGCCGGCGCTGGAGCAGGCGCTGTTCCTCGTCGCTGAGTTCGGGCGTCTTCTCGGTCAGTCCGCGGGCCTGCAGTTCCGTCTCGACGTCCTCGGCCGGCTCCTCCGGCGCGGCTTCGTCTTCGATCTCGGCCTCGGTCTCCTCGGTGACCTCGAGGTCACCGACGTCGGCTTTGATACGCGCGGCGAGCGCGTTGCCGACGCCCTCGGCTTCGGCCAGGTCGTCCTGGTCGGCTTCCTTGACGTCCTGGATGGTCTCGAAGCCGGCGTCGCGCAGCGCGTCGGCCTTGCTCGCGCCGACGCCGCTGATGTCCTCGAGCGAGTCCGGCTCGTCGGCAGCCGCCTGTTCGTCGTTGGATTGTTCCTCGTCAGCCATCTATCAGGCACCTCCTGTCGCGGGTTTCTCGGTGATGTAGACACCGTCCTGGAAGACGCGGGTGTCCTTGCCGCTGACCTTCGTCAACTGCTCGATGTCCGCGGCCGTCTGGCCGACGTCTTCCTTGTCGGGACCGGAGAGGACGATGACCTCGTCGTCGACGGAGACGTCCGTGTCGCCGTGGATCGGCGTCCGTCGCGGGGCCTTCTCACCGAGGAAGTTCTCGATGACGACGTCGTCGCCTTCGACGCGAACCTGCATCGGGAAGTGGGAGTAGAAGACTTCCATCTTGTACTCCCAGCCCTCGGTGACGCCGTGGAACGCGTTCTCGAGGTGACTCTCGAAGGTCCCGACCGTCGCCGTGGTCTTCGCGTCCTCGTTCTCGCTTTCGATCACTACCTGTCCGTCGTCGACCGTGACGCTCACGTCGGGGTACCAGAGGCGGCGGGTGACGCTGCCTTCCGGTCCGTCGACGGTCACGTCGAGGTGGTCTTTCTCGACGGTTACCTCGTCGGGGATGTCCAGTTCGACTCGCATGGTTAGTAGACGTACGCGATCACTTGGCCCCCGATGCCCTGCTCGCGCGCTTCGTAGTGGCTCATGATGCCACTGCTCGTCGTGACGACGAGGGCACCGAAGTCTCGAGCCGGGAGGAATCGCTTCTCCCACTTCTCGAACTCGTCGGCACCGGCGCTGTAGCGGGGCTTGACGGGGCCACACTCGTTGATCGCTCCTTTCAGTTCGACCTCGAACCGACCGGCTTTCCCGTCGTCGACGAACTCGAAGCCGTCGATGTACCCGCGGTCGTAGAAGACCTCGAGTACGCTGCCGATCTCGTTCGAGGCGGGCGCTACCTCGTGGCTCAGTTTCCCGACGCTCTCGGCGTTGTCGATGCCCGAGAGCGCGTTGCTGAGTGGATCGTTCCCTGTCATGTTATCGGTACTTCTTGAATCCCATGTCGCGAGCGATCTCACGGAAGCACTGCCGACAGAGGTTGATGTCGTACTTGCCCACCAACCCCTGCTTGCGGCCACAGCGCTGGCACTCCTCGATCTGGCCGGTGCGCTTGGCGGCGTGCTCGCCCGTGCGTTCGCGCTCGCGCTCGTCTGGTTCGCTTTCACTCATCGTCTGCCTCCTCGACGGTGACGTCGAAGTTCGCCTCGAGATACGAAATCGCGTCCTCGGGCGTCAGTCGGTGTTTCGACGGGATCGAGCGGGTGGCCTTGTCGCGCTTGGAGATGCGGTAGCCCGGACGCACCAGGTTGACGGTGACGTCCAGCCCATAGATCCCGACGTTCGGGTCGTACTCCTGGCTCGGGAACTCGGTGTGTTCCTCGACGCCGAAGCTGAAGTTGCCCGTGTCGTCGAACTGGTTCGCGGAGAGCTCCGCGAGCGGCAGGGCGGTCTCGAGGAAGTCGGTGGCGTCCTCGCCACGAAGGGTGACCTTCGTGCCGATCGGGTCGCCCTGGCGAATGCCGAAGTCGGGTTCGGTCCGTTGTGCCTGGGTGCGGACGCTCTCCTGGCCGGTGATCTCCTCGATGATGTCCTCGGCGTGGCCGAGTTCGCGACCGCCCTGACCGACGCCCATGTGGACGACGACCTTCTCGACGCGCGGTTCGCGCATCTCGTGGAAGTCGGCTTCGGCCTCGCTCATTCGTCATCACCCGCGCTCACGGTTTCACCGCTCGCGTCTTCCGACGACGAGTCGTCGCCCGTGAAGTTCTCGTCGATCACGACGACGTACTCCTCAACGGTCTCGAAGCCGCCGTCGTCGGTGGAGACGCCGACGGTGTTCGAGCCGCTGCCCGGCGTGACGTCGATCGTCTCGATCTCGCCGATCTTGCCGCCGTGGTTGCCGCGGATGGCGGTGACGAGTGCACCTTCCTCGTAGGGGAAGTGCGCGACGATCGACTTGTCGTCGTTGTCGACGACGATCGAGTCGTTCGTGCTGTACTCGCCGTCGCCCTCGACGGTGACGTTGGTTCCGTCGTGCAGCGTCAGCTGGACGTCGCCGCCGGGGACGTGCTGTTTCTTCTCGATCTTGCCGAGGCGGCTCCCCGCGGCGTCGGCGTCGATCTCGGTCAGCGCGAGCCGACCGCCCTCGTCGGGGAAGACGCGGTAGTACTCCTCGCGGCCGGGGAACGCGATGATGTCGAAGATCCCGATCGGCCGCTTCTCGTCGTTGATCGCCTGCCCGTTGACGAGGATGGAGTCCTCGTTGAGGGCGAATCGTGCTTCCTTCGCCGAGTCGACGTAGCCGAGCACGTCCCGCAGCAACACGACGAGGGGAACGCCCTCTTCGCCGTGCGGGCCGGCACCGGCCTTGACCGTGAACACGTCGGTCTTGCGCTCGACCGGCCAGGACTTCGGTACTGACAGTCGCTTCTGGTGTTTCGTCATTCGCTGTCACCTCGTTCTTCGAGGCGCGCCTCGCGACGCTCGTCCTCCAGATCGAGCTCCGTGATCCGGACGTTCGACGGGTCGAGCGGTCGCGGCACTTCCTCGCCGTCGGCCGTCTCGATCGTCACGTCCTCGACGTGGATCGTCCCGTCCTCGAGGATCGCGCGCAGGACCTCGCCTTCTTCGCCGGCGTAGTCCCCGCGCATGACCTCGACCGTGTCGCCCGCGTTGACGCGGGCGCGACGGGTGCCGTACTCCTCGCGGAGCTCGTCGGACAGCGTCGCGTGGAGCTGCTTGTGTCGCTGGTGCAGCGGCGCACGCTCCGTCTGGGTTCGCTGTTTGTGTGGTTGCTCGCTCATATCTATACGATCATCGTCGCGGTGGAGGCAATTGCTCCGAAGCGCTCTGCGACTTCTCGAGCGATCGGCCCCTTGATCTCCGTGCCGCGGGGCTCTTCGTTCTCGTCGATGATGACGGCCGCGTTGTCCTCGAACTTCAGGCGCGTGCCGTCCGGTCGGCGGACCGATTTCCGCTGGCGGACGATCACCGCTTCGAGGACCTGCCGTCGCATCTCGGGGGTACCCTTCGTGACCGAGACGGTCACCTTGTCACCGAGTCCCGCCTTCGGCTGGCGGTTCTTGGTGCCGTGGTAGCCCGAGACGCTGATGACCTTCAGCTCACGCGCGCCGGTGTTGTCGGCGCACGTGACCAGCGAGCCCTTCTTCAGGCCCTGCGTGACGTCGGCTTTCATCGCCTCCATCACTGATCACCCTCGTCGGCTTCGGCCGCGAAGTCCTCGTCGGAGAGCTCCGGCTCGGGTTCGGTCTGGCCGGTCAGCTCCGCGACGTCCTCCGCGGTCGCTTCTTCGGTTACTTCGACGACCACGTGCGATTTCGTCTTCGACAGTGGTCGGGTCTCTGCGATCTTGACCGAGTCGCCGACCGAGAGCGGCTCGAGCACGCCCGGCACGTGAGCCGGGATGCGCGAGCGACGTTTCATGTACCGGTCGTACTTCGGTACGGCAACGTCGTACTCTCGCTCGACGACGACGGTCTTGTCCATGTCCGTCGAGACGACGGTTCCCTCGAGGATCTGGCCTCGAACGGGAAGGTCGCCGTAGAACGGACACTTCTCGTAGTCGTATTCCTCCGGGTTTTCGGGTTCCGGAGGGGTTTCAACGTCTAGTCCTATTGCCATGGTGAGTCACCACTCGTTTCCGTGCGTCGGGCGGGTCGTGAGAGCAGTCGCGATCCATCGACCGTAACGTAGGCCACGTCCTCGCCGGCGTCGTCACGACGACCTCGCGAGGGATCGTCGCCACGACAGCCGACGGGGTCACCGCCGGCTCGCTCCTCCTCGCCGGTTTCGGCCTCGGAGGGTTGGGATTCGGCCAGTTTGGACGCGGTCCCCGACCCCTTGGCGAGGTCGGCGGCGTCATCTGTGATCGCGAACTCGAACGTCGAGCCCGATTTCGGCACCGTGACGACCCGAGACTCGCCGTCTTCACGAACTTCAACCGAGAGGGTGTTCGTCGTCTCGACGACGACGCGCCCCTCGAGGCCCACCCGTCCCTCGTCGTCGCTCTCGACGACGCGGACGGGCAGTCCGTTGAGTTCGTGTCGCGGCAGCGTCTCGGGTGTCAGTGCCATCTCTTATTCCTCGTCTTCGTCCAGATCGCCCTCTTCGCGCTGGATCGTCTTGATCCGCGCGATGGTGCGACTCAGCTCGCCGATGCGGCCCGGATTCTCCGGGGCACCACCGGCCGCGAGGACGGATTTCTGGTTGAGCAGTTCGGTCTCGAGCTCCTCGAGTTCCTCCTGCCGTTCGGCAGGGGTCATGTCGCGGATCTCTTCGACGTGCAGGATCGCCATCAGGCATCACCTCCCTCGTCTTCGTCGTCGGCGTCGGCTTCCTCGTCCATCTCGGCGACGAGTTCCTCGGCTTCCGCCTCGACGTCTTCCTCGAGTTCCTCGAGTTCTTCCGCGACGTCGTCGTCTTCGCCGGGGACTTCGACTTCTTCGAACTCCTCGTCGGCGTCGGCCTCGACCTCTTCCTCGATGACCTCTTCGACGACCTCCTCGTCGAGGTCGTCCTCGTCACCGGCGGTTTCGACGGCCTCGTCGGCCGGGGCTTCGACGCCCTCGGCGGCGGCCTCGGCCTCCTCGGGTTCGCCCTCGAGGAGTTCCTCGACGCCTTCGGCCTCGTTGGCCTCGACGGCGTCGGGGACGAGTTCCTCGGGGTCGACGTCGTCGCGGATGGTGAAGTCGTCGGGCAGTTCGGCGTCCGGCGGGATGATCTTCACCGTCACGCCGATCGTGCCCAGCTTCATGACGGCCGTCGCCTGGCCCTCGTCGACGATCTCTTCGGCGGGTTCGCCGTTGTGCTTGATGTAGCCGCGGTTGAACTTCTCGACGCGCGAGCGGGCACCCGTGACCTTCCCGGAGAGGACGATCTCGGCACCCAGCGCGCCGGCTTCCATGATCCGGTCGATCGTCGTGTGACCGGCCTTGCGGAAGTACCAGCCCCGTTCCAGGGCGTTGGCCAGGCGGTCAGCGACGATCCGCGCGTTGAGGTCGGGTTCGTCGACCTCCTGCACGTCGATCTGGGGGTCCTCGAGGTTGAACTTCTCCTCGAGGGCCGTCGTGACCTTCCGGATGTTCTCGCCGCCTTTGCCGATGACCATCCCCGGCTTCTCGGCCTTGAGGACGATCTGGGTTCCCATCGGCGTCTTGGCGACGTCCATGCCACCGTAGCCTGCGCGGCCGAGTTCTTCTTCGAAGAACTCGTCGATCTGGGACCGCTGCAGGCCGTTCTCGATGAATTGGTGTTCGTCAGCCATTAGCTATCACCCTCCTCGTCCTCGTCGTCCTGTACGGTTCGCGTCTCGTCGACGTCCTCGACGACGATCTCGACGTCGACCTCCGGCGTGTTCCAGGCGGTCGCCCGGCCCATCGCTCGGGGTTTGCGGCCGGTCGACTCGCCGACCTTGTGGGCGGCGACGTGGACGATCTCCATCGACCCGCCGTCGAAGCCCTGGTGTTCGGCGTTGGCCTCGACGTTCTCGAGCAGGTCGAGGAACTCCCCGGAAACTTTCTCGGGGTACTTGCCGGCGTCCCAGCCCTCGACGTCGGACCGGTGTCCGGCACCGCTGTTGTGGGACTTGACCGGCACCGACTGGACTTCGTCGATGACGTCCTGGAGGTACTCCTGGGCCTCCGCGACCGTTTTGCCCTTGATCTCGCGGGCGACCTCCTTGCTGTACTTGTGGCTCATGGGACGCTCCCGGAGCATCGCTTTCGCGGTCGTGTCCGGATCCGCGTCGACTGAGTAGTTGATTCCCATGTGTCGATCACTTCAGTGGCACGAACTTGGACGATCGCGTCGCGCCGATGCCGGCCTGGCCGTGCTCGACGGACGTGCGGGTCAGCTGGAACTCGCCGAGGTAGTGGCCGATCATCTCCGGCTCGATCCGGACGCGTTCGAACGACTGCCCGTCGTACACCTCGAACGTGAGGCCGACGAACTCCGGCAGGACCGGCATGTCCCGCAGGTGGGTCCGGATCGGCGCGTTCGCGGTTTCTTCCTCGTCCTTCTCGCGGGCCTCCTCCAGCAGCTTCTCCTGCTGGACGGAGAGACCGCGTTCGATACTTCGCCGCTGGCGAGCGGGCAACAGTTCCGCGACTTCCTCGAGCTCCATCTCCTGCAGCTCCTCGAGCGTGTGACCGCGGTAGGTGAACTCCTCACCTTCGCGGCCGGTTCTGTACTCCTGGCTCATTTGTTACCACCTCGGCCGGTGCGGCGCGAGGAGATGTCGCCCACCTTCCGTCCCGGCGGGGCGTTCCGCGAGACGGACTTGGGCTTGCCGGGGTGCTGGCGACCGCCGCCACCGAAGGGGTGGTCGACGGCGTTCATCGCCACACCGCGGACGCGGGGCCACTTGCCCCCGCGGGCTTTCATCTTGTGATACTTGTTGCCGGCCTTGACCATCGGCTTCTCCGTGCGGCCGCCACCGGCGACGACGCCGATGGTGGCACGACACTGCGGATCGAGGCGCTTGACCTCGCCGCTTGGCAGCTGGACGACCGCGGCGTTGCGGTCGTGGGTGATCAGGTCCGCGTTGACGCCGGAGGCGCGGGCGAACTTGCCGCCGTCGCCCGGGTTCGCCTCGACGTTACAGACCGGCACGCCCTCTGGGATCTCCGCCAGCGGGAGCGTGTTACCCGGCTTGATCTCCGCGCTCACGCCGACCTGGATCTCCTCGCCGACGGAGATGCCTTCCGGTGCGAGGACGAGGCGCTGTTCGCCGTCCTCGAACTCGATGGCCGCAACCGGTGCCGAGCGGGCGGGGTCGTGTTCGATGTCGACGACCTCACCGCGGACGACGTCGCTGTCCTCGGCCTTTTTGTGGTCGAGCTTTGCCTTGTACCGGTGGGACGGGGCACGGAACGTCGAGCCGCCGCGCCCGCGTCGTTGTCCGAGAATGCGTCGTCCCATCGTCAGAACACCCCGATTCGCGAGGCGACTTCCTGGGCGTCGTCGTCCTCGGACAGTTTGACGGTCGCTTTCTTCTTGCCCTTCATGGTTACTTGCGTGTTGACGTCCTCGACGGACACGTCGAACCGCTCCTCGACCTCGTCACGGATCTCCGGCTTGCTTGCCTCCGGGTTGACGACGAACTGGAGCTTGTTCTCGAAGTCCATGTCGTTCATCGCTTTCTCCGTGACCAGCGGGTGTTCGATCAATGTGCTCATCGGTCTGCCACCTCCTCGAGTGCGCTTTCGGTCCAGACGGTCAGGCGACCCGGCTGTGCGCCGGGTGCCAGGTCCTCGGCGTTGACCTCCGCAGCCGTCGCGACGTCGGCCCCGGCGAGGTTGCGGGCGGCCCGCGACGGGCCGGTCTCGCTCGAGGTGACGAAGAGGATCGACTTGGGCGTCTTGTACTTGCGTCCGCGGGTCTTCCCGCGACCCGAGCGGATGCTGCGACCCTCGTCGGCGCGTTCGACGTCCGCGTGGAGGCCGGCGGCCTCGAGGAATTCGACGACCTCCTTCGTCTTCACGAGGTCCTCGAACTCGTCGTCCACGACGACCGGAATCTCGGCGTCGTCGTCGAACTCGTGGCCGCGCTCGGCGACGAGTTCCTCGTCGGTCGTCGCCGCGATGGCGCTGCGGACGGCCAGCTTCTTCTCTTTCGTGTTGATCGATTCGGTCCAGTCCTTCTCTGCCTTCGGCGGATGGGCCTTGCGTCCCGAGACGGTCTGGGGAACGCGGCGACCGCGACCGTTCTGTCGCGGGACGTGGGCCATACCGCGCCCGCTGCCGAACGACTCGGCCGGCGTGCGCATGCCGGCGAACTCGTCGGCACCGTAGTCCTGCTTCCGGTTTGCCTGGGCGGCTTGCACGGCGCGGGCGATCAGGTCCGGGCGGTACTGGGTCTCGAAGACCGCCGGGAGCTCGACCGAGCCCGCCTCGGAGCCGTCCAGGTCGCGTACTGTTGCTTCCATATGTTATCCCTGGTTAGATGCGGTGGAGACGTAGCGCACCTCGGGATCGAGGCGCGGCTGGTCTCCGGGTCGGATCGCCGGGCGGAAGCGGATGAGCCGCTTTTCCGGCCCGGGGAGCGAGCCCTTGATCAGCGCGTGCGGTCCGTCGACTTCGCCGTAGTTGACGAAGCCGCCCTCAACCGTCGCGTCCGCGCCGTCGCCGATGTCGACGAGGCGCTTGTTCAGTTCCGTCCGCTGATGGTAGCCGGTCTGGCCCTGCTGGGGGACCGTCGACCGGACGCGGCTGGGGTTCCAGGGACCGAGGTTCCCGATGCGGCGGCGCCAGCCCTGCCGGGCGTGCTTGCCCTTGCGTTTCTGGACGCCCCACCGCTTGACGGGGCCCTGGGTCCCTTTACCCTTCGTGACGCCGCTTGCGTCGACGTACTCGCCGGCGCGGAACACGTCGTTCATGACGTGTTCGCCGCCGTCCTCGAGCGTCTCGAGGGCGTAGTCGACGCGCTCCTCGATGGAACCGCCGCCGACGCGCGTCTCCATCACGTCCGGTTTCTTCTTCGGGACCGAGGGGACCTCGGCCGGAACCGTGTGCGTGATGACGCGCACGTCGTCGACGCGTCCTTCCTCGAGGTAGCCCCGAAGCTCGTCTTCGGCGGCGTCGGCGTCGTAGTCGTCGCCGGGGAGGTCGAGGACGCGCTCGAGTTCGGGAACGAACTCGTCGGTCCAGACCTCGGTGACCGGCTGTTTTCCATACGGCGTGTCTTCGTACGCTCGCAGGGCGACGGCGCGCATGGGCGGCGTCTCCACGATCGTCACGGGGACGGTCGTCTCCATCCCCTCGGTCGGCGAGTTCGCTTGGTCGTCGACCATGACGACGTGGGTCATGCCGGCCTTGTAGCCCGCGAAGCCCTGCAGCGTCGGCTGTCCGTCAGTGTCCGGCCACGAGTTGAAGCGCGGAACCTCCGAGGAGGCGCGCTTTCGTGGGCCGAACCCGAGTGAGCCTTTGCGTGGTGCGTTTTTCTGTGGCATTCTATCACTCTCTGAGTGAGAGGGGAGCAAGGGTGGCGAACAGAGCCTCCTCCGTTCGCACGACCTCGCTTCCCTGGTTCGGAACCGTGTTCAACCAGAGGTCGAACCCGGGGTCTGTGGGTTCGACTCCGTCGTCGGCGTCGTCCCGGTTGGACGATCGTCCGGCGTCGTCCCCGGTGGACGACGACTCGACGGCCGACGCCTCGATTCCGAGGATGCTCGGCAGCCCTCTCTCGGGCGCGCCGAAGGCGACGGTCATCCCGTCGGCCTCGACGCGTCCGGCCAGCGTCTCGAGCCGCCCGACGGTGAGCCGTTCACCGTAGCGGGAGGCGGCGATGCGGACGCCGGCGTCCTCACGGCCGAGTGCTGCCGAAAGGTCCGTCCGCTCGACCGACAGCCCCGGAAGGGGCCGGTCGACGAGCTTCGCCCGGACCGGTCGTCGCGAAGAGATCCTGACTGTCACGCGTTCTCCCTCAGCGACCGCCATTTCGGGCGGTACGTTGAGCGAGATCGGGTGTTGCAAGCCGCAATTGACCCGGACGCGATGATCAGGTCCGACCTCGGTCACGATCCCTTGTCTTAACGACCCCGAATCGTTCGATTCGGAGCCGGTCCGTGACACGGCGCGGAGCGGCGGCAGGACGCCCGCGTACTCCAGTTCGTCCCGCTTGCCCCAGACCTCGTTTCGGAGGTACGGGGGCGTCGCGGCGTACCGCAGGACGGTACTGACGAACCCGCCGTCGAATCGCCCGGTTTCGCCCTCCGGATCGGGGAAGACGATCAGGCGATCGGCCCGGAAGACCGTCGCCGCGCGGGCGACGTATCCGAGTTTGCGAGTTGCCTCGCGTTTGTCCTCGGCTTCCCGGGTGAGCGACGACGGCACGAGCACGCTGACGGTCATGCCGTAACGCTTCGGCGCCGCGTCACTAGACTGTAGCGATGTGTTGCGGATAGGGTCTTAAAAGGATAGCGGATTCCATCCCGGCTGTGAACCGCTCACACCCCGGAAATCCGTGATTACCGTCCACACACCTTCGCCGACCGAACGGTCTCGAGCGGCCAGCGATTTTCGAGCCAACTGACACGTTCCGGCCGATCGAAAACCGTGGTACGGCGTGGTGTCTCGTACCGATGCGGCGTCGATTCGCAACCCTTATACATCCACCCCCGAGTAGATGTAAGTGCAACAGGGCGCTGGTAGTGTAGTGGTATCACGTGACCTTGCCATGGTCACAACCTGGGTTCAAATCCCAGCCAGCGCATTTCTCCGAATTCAATCCCACGAGCGACCGCGATAGCGTGTCGCGAGTACGCGATGAATTCGGGAACGCGTCCTGGATTTGAATCAGGTCAGTCGTAGCGCCGAGCAACGCGAGGCGACCGTCTGACCGTGGTTCAAATCCCAGCCAGCGCATTTCTCCGGTGTGTTTGCCCATCCGTTAGCACCGTTCTCCGACAGCTCAACGAAAGAACTCGCTGTACAGAAGCGACGCGAACCGGGGACCGGTCGCTCGAGCGGAGAGTTTCCGAACGTGAACCGTTAGTGCCGTTATCTCTCACGGACGTCTACTGATACTGCCTGCGATTGGCTTTTATACCTCAACGGACTACGGATCGGTAGTCGATTACCAGCCTTCGAGTACTATGCAAACCGAACTTTCGCCCGACGAGGGCACGTCCGACCTTCGATACGACCAGACCAACGATCGCTACGTCTTCCACCACGACGACGAGGGCACCGCGACCATCACGACGACGGTCGTCCACGCCCTGGCCTCCATCGCCGACACCGACGTCTCGCAGGGTGAGTTCTCGCTCTACGACAGCGTCGACCCCGACGCCCTCGAGCGCCTGTTCAGCACCAAGGCCGACGGGAGCAAGCGAACGGGTGGCCACGTCGCGTTCACCGCCCTCGAGCACGAGGTCTACGTCTACGCGAACGGCGACGTCATCATCTACCCGCCCGCCGACGCGACCCGTCCCAGCCCCGAGAACTAGCCCTCCCGTTTTCTCTCGTCATCGCCCACGCTCGAGTCCCGCCTGCACCGATCGGCCCCTCGCATGGGGCGGCTTTAGGAACCGGGGGCTCGTCACTGTCGTCCATGACGGTAATCGCACTGTTGAGCGTCGCACCGGTAATCGAGGACAGCATGGCCGGCGAAATCGCGAAGGCGGTCGACGCGCTCGAGGCCTACGACGTCGAGTACGAGACGAACCCGATGGGGACGGTGATCGAGGCCGAAGAGATCGACGAGTTGTTCGCCGCGGCGCAGGCGGCCCACGAAGCGGTCGACGCCGACCGCGTGAGTACGGTGCTCAAGATCGACGACAAACGCACGCGCGACGAATCCGCGTCGGCGAAGGTCGACGCCGTCGAGTCGGAACTCGGTCGGCCGCCGACCTCGAGCGAGGAGTGAACGCCCGATTCGGGCGGTGTGACCGGTTGCTACGCCGAGGGTGGAGTGTCCGAGATCTGTAGTGTTCGGGTTACGTTCCCGGAGTCCGGAACGAGTGCGACCTCCACGTGCCCCCCAGGCGTCGAGTGAACGCTTCGCGTACGCTCAGCGCCAGTCCTTTCCTTCCCACCCAACTGTGACCCGACTGGCCAGCCGATACGGGTGGGAATGAAGGTTGACACGCGTGGCGGCTTCCCCGCCACGTAACAGGCGGTCGGCAGAGCCGACCGCCCGCTCGACGTACGTGACGATGCAAGCACCGCCGCAGGCGGCGCGCAGCGAGTCGCGGGAGTCGAGCGGAGCAGGGGCTTTCGTGGTGTTCAGCACTACCGAAGCTTACTCAGCGGTAGTACCTGAACGCGCCCTCGAGCGGAAAGCGTGCATTCAAGTATCGCCCGGCCCGTTGCTCGAAGTATGCAAGATCAGGGACGCTCTACGCGCAAGCGAACCGGAGGCCGACTGAAGAACGTCCGCAAGCGCCGGAAGAACGAACTCGGGCGTCAGCCGACGGAGACGCAGGTCGGCGAGCCCCGCTTCCGGACGGTCGACGCACGCGGGAACGACACGAAGACCCGCGCGCTGGCGACGAACGTCGCGAGCGTCAACACCGGCGACGAGACCGTCTCGGCCGACATCGAGGACGTCGTCGAGAACGACGCCAACCCCAACTACGTCCGACGGAACATCATCACGAAGGGCGCGGTCATCGAGACCAGCGAGGGTCGCGCGCGTGTCACGTCCCGACCCGGCCAGACCGGCCAGGTCAACGCCGTGCTGCTCGAGGACTGAGGCAGTTCGACCGACCGACGCGTTCGTTTTTTCCGAGTCGATTCCGCCCCGAAGCCGACGGCAGTGACGGATCGAGAATCGCCGGCCTAGTCGTCGGACCGATTCGAGCACTGACGGATCCGGGACCGACTCCTTCGTCGACGACGTCCGTTCCCATCGCCATCCCGAGCCGATAACCCAAAGCGTCCGCGGCGTCGCCCTCCGTATATGACAGCCCCCGACGTCGTCGTGCTTCGCGAGGGCACGGAAGGGTTATCGATGGAATCGTACGCGGACGCGTTGTACGCGCGGCTTCCCGACGCCACCGTCGAACTAGCGCGAACGCCACAGGCTGAGCGCGACCTCGTTCCCCAGGCTCGAGTCGTGACCGGCATCTCGATCGATCCGGCGCTGCTCGAGGACGCCAATCGGCTCGAGCTATTCGCCTGCACCTTCGCCGGCACGGACCACCTGCCGCTGGAGGCCTTCGCCGAACACGGCGTCACGGTCACCAACGCGGGCGGGATTCACGCGCCCGGGATCGCGGAGCAGTCGATCGCGAACATGCTGGTGTTCGCCCGCCGGCTCCACGAGGGATGGCGGCGGAAGCGAAACGGCGAGTGGCGACACTTCCAGTCGACGGAGTTCGCCGGCTCGACGGTCACGATCGTCGGCCTCGGCTCCATCGGGACGGCGATCGCCGAGCGCCTCGAGGGGTTCGACGTGGAGACGATCGGCATCCGTCACACCCCGTCGAAGGGCGGACCGACCGACGAGGTGCGGGGGTACGACGAAGCCGACGTCCACGAGGCGTTCGCTCGCAGCGACTACGTGGTGCTCGCCTGTCCGCTGACGGACCTGACGCGCGGACTCGTCGGCGAGGCGGAACTCGCGACGTTGCCCCCGAACGCGGTGGTGGTGAACGCGGCCCGGGGTGGCGTCGTCGACACGGACGCGCTCGTCGCGGCGCTGCGATCGAACGCGATCCGCGGCGCGGCGCTCGACGTTACCGACCCGGAGCCGTTGCCCGGCGATCACCCGCTGTGGGATCTGGAGAACTGTCTGATCACGCCCCACACCGGCGGTCACACCCCGAAACATTGGGAGCGGCTGGCCGACATCGTCGCCGGCAACGTCGCAGCCCTCGAGACCGGCGACGAACTCGAGAACGTCGTGCTCGAGCCCGGGACCGGGTGACCGTGATCGGTTTCCGTCGTCGAAGGAACCGGGCTCGGGACGCTTGCGATCGTCTGGCCGAACGATTTCCGGCGGCCACGAGTACCTCCCCCGATGAGTTCGCACGGAGGGTCCGGGACGAATCGCGTGACGTGTCGCGTCTGTGGAACGGAAAACGACGGCTTCTACACCTACTGCCGGAGTTGCCTGGGGTCGCTTCCGGCGCGTCCCAGTGCGAAGCGATGACGGCCGCGGTCGGTACGATCGCCATCGACTACCGTCCGTGGGAAACCGACGTGGCCGACGGTCACGACTCCCGCATTCGGGCGACGATCCGATAGGTGACCGATCCGGCCCCGATGCCGGCCGCGAGCGAGTGGTCGGTCGAGTCGTCGTTCGGGATCAACGCGGCCCAGACGATCGCTGACCAGATCGTCAGGAAGACGAGATACCGAAGCGGACGGTCCCGAAATCGACCGACGTATCTTCCCTCGACGACCCGATAACCGAGGCCTCCGACCCATCCCAGGACGATCGACGTCGGGCGAACGCCATCCCCGATTCGACGAGCGAACGCGACGTTCAGCAGAGCCGTCAGCGCCTCGAGGGCGATCCGGAATCGGCCGACCACGAGCATACGTTGATGTTGGTTTTCCAATCGCTTAACGCTTCACCGATCGGCGGCGAACCACCGACGATTAAGACGCGTCGGTTCTTCGCGCCGATCATGGCAGTACTCGAGACGATCGTCGTCGCGTTCTGGGCGATGTTGCCCGCCTACGTCCCGAACAACGCAGCGGTGTTGGCCGGCGGCGGCCGACCGATCGACGGCGGCCGGACCTGGAACGGTACCCGCCTGCTCGGGGACGGGAAGACCTGGCGCGGGACGGCAGCGGGGATTCTCGCGGGACTCGCGCTCGCGGCCGTCCTGACGCTGCTCGCTCCGGAGGTTTCTGCCGCGATCGACATCGAGGTCCCCGAGTTCACGGTCCCTGCCGCCGTCGCTCTCGCCGCGGGAGCGATGCTGGGAGACATCCTCGCCTCCTTCCTGAAGCGCCGAACCGGGCGACAGCGGGGTGCGATGTTCCCCGGCGTCGACCAACTGGATTTCGTCGTCGTCTCTCTGCCCTTGACGGCGCTGCTGGCGACCGACTGGTTCCGAACGTGGTTCACGTGGGACGTCATCCTCGTCGTCGTCGTGTTGACGCCGGTCCTGCACGTGACGACGAACGTGATCGCGTACAAACTCGGACTGAAGAACGAACCCTGGTAACGGCCATACGCTCGTGTTTCTCCCACCGTAACCGAGCGATCGGCGGGAGCCGACCGCGTTACTCGAGGGCCGCCTCGAGGTCGGCGACCGCCGCGTCGTAGGCCTCGTGGGCGGCCTCGAGTCGCAACGGCTCGGCGACCATGTTGAAGAAGCCATGGATCATGTCGGGGTAGTGGTGATGCGAGACGGGGACGCCCGCCTCCTCGAGTCGCTCGGCGTAGGCAGCGCCGTCGTCGCGGAGCGGATCGAACCCGGCGGTGATGACCGTCGCCGGCGGGAGGTTCGAGAGGTCGTGGGCACGCCGGGGCATCGCGTAGACGTTCCCCTGATCGATCTCGCGTTCGAAGTAGTGGCCGCGGAACCACTCCATATCGTCGCTGGTGAGGAAGTACCCCTCGCCGTTCTCCTCGTAGGCATCCGTCCGGGTGACGTCGCCGGTCCCCGGGTAGACGAGCAACTGGTAGGCCACGTCGGGGCCGCCGTAATCCCGCGCGAGCAACGCCGTCGCCGCCGCGAGGTTGCCGCCGGCGCTGTCGCCCGCGAGGACGATGCGATCCGGGTCGGCCCCGAGGTCGGCCGCAGAGGCGGCGGCCCACTCGAGGGCGGCGTAGCAGTCCTCGAGTCCCTCGGGGAACGGGTGTTCGGGTGCGAGTCCGTAGTCGACGCTGACGACGGGGTAGCCAGTCTCGTCGGCCAGTTTCCGACAGACGTCGTCGTGCGTCTCGATGCTGCCGATGACCCAGCCGCCCCCGTGGAAGTAGCAAATCAGCGGGCGGTCGCCGCCCCCGTCTGCCGATCCGGGTTCGTAGATGCGAACGTCGAGATCGCCGTGGGGGCCGTCGATCGTCCGGTCCTCGATCGACTCGAGGTCGACGGCCGCCGTCCCGCCGACCCGCAGTTGCTCGAACATCTCGCGGGCCTCCTGGGCGGAGACCGCGGAGAAGTCCGGCGCGTCGAACGATTCGTACATCTCGAGGAACTCCTGGACCTTCGGATGTGGTTCGTCGGCTCGCGTTGGTGTCATCTGTTCACACTGTCGCCGCTGGGAAGTAAAAATCTACTCCGCCCCGGTCCGATCGGACTCGGCGCGTTTCCACACCGCTTATTTCGTCGGGCCGCGGCCCTTCGAGCATGCCCAATCAGGAACTCATCGACGCACTGCGGGCCGCGGACGCGGTCGAGTTCGGCGAGTTCGAACTCTCCCACGGGGGGACGAGCGAGTACTACGTCGACAAGTACCTCTTCGAGACCGATCCGACCTGCCTCGAGGCCATCGCCGAGGCCTTCGCCGAGCGGATCGACTCCGACGACAAACTCGCCGGCGTCGCGCTCGGCGCGGTCCCGCTCGCGGCCGCCACGAGCGTCGCGGCCGACGTCCCTTACGTCATCGCCCGCAAACAGCGCAAGGAGTACGGCACGGCCAACCTGATCGAGGGCCGCCTCGAGGATGGCGAGGAGGTCGTCGTCCTCGAGGACATCGTGACGACAGGGACGAGCCTCGTCGAAGCCATCGAGGCGCTGCGCGAGGCGGGCGCGACGGTCGAACGCGCTCTCGTCGTCGTCGACCGCGAGGAGGGCGGCCGCGAGAACGTCGAGGACGCGGGCGTCGAGATGGAAGCGCTGGTGACCGCGAGCGAACTGCTCGCGGATCGGGACTGACCGACTGAGCCGTCGCTTAGCTGCTTTCGAACGGACATGGAGTTCGACGTCGATGCCGACGTGCCCCGGGAACGCCAGCAACTCTCCCTCCCCGAGTCGAAACTGGCCGAGCTCCGGGAGTGGGCCGTCGAGGGGACCGCGCTCACGGCCGCGGCTCGAGTGCGCGACGCCGACGACCGCATCGCACTCGTGAAGAACCGGTGGTCGGACGGCTGGATCCTGCCGGGTGGCGGCGTCGAACCGGGCGAACGACCCGTTGCGGCCGTCCGTCGCGAAGTCAGGGAAGAGACCGGACTCGAGGCGACGGTCGGCGATCCGATCCTGGTCGTGGAGCAGACGTATCGATCGCAACGGGACGGAACCCACCGGTTCTCGGCCCGGTACGTCGTGTTTGCCGCCCGGGCCGACGGCGACATCCCCGACCCGGAACGGCTGGGCGTAGGACCGGACGAGATCGCCGCGGCGCGGTGGTTCGCATCGATTCCCGACGAGTTACACGACGGGGACCTGCTTCGCCCATACCTGTGACGACGGTTCGGCGGCGGGGTTACTGCCCGTAGGACTCGAACTGCTCGAGTACCGTCTCCAGTTGCTCGTCGCTCAGGGTCGCCGGCTCGAGCCCGGCCGCCCGGGTCTGGAGGTAGAGCCGCGCCAGGCTCTCGACGTGGACGGTGTTCTCGAGGGCCGTCTCGAGGTCCGCGGCGGTGACGACGAGGCCGTGGTTCTCGATCAGCGACGCGGTGGCGTCGGCCTCGTCCATCGCCTGCACGATGTTCGCCGCGAGTTCGTCCGTGCCGTAAGGGGCGTACTCCGCGACGGGGACCCGCTTGCCGACGGCGACGATCATGTAGTGGATCGGCGGCAGTTCCTCGCGGGCGACGGCCAGCGCCGTCGACCACGGCGAGTGGGTGTGAACGATCGCGCCGACGTCCTCGCGTTCGTAGATCGAGGCGTGCATCGGCACCTCGCTACTGGGTTTCATCGCGCCGTCGCGTTGCTCGCCGTCGACGCCGACGACCGGGACGTCCGAGGCGTCGAAGGAGTCGTAGGGGACGCCGGTGGGGGTGATCGCGAAGGCGTCGCCGTCGCGCCCGTCGCGGACGCTCAGGTTCCCCGTTCGACCCGGCGTCAGGTCGGCGAGTTCCGAGGCGTACTCGACGACCTGCCGGCGCTCCTCGGCGAGGATCATACGACCACCTCCGGAACGAGTTCCGGCGTCCCCGCGGTCGCGACGCTCATGCGATCACCTCAGCCAGGTCCGCGACGGCGTCGATCCGGTGGTCCGGCTCGCGCTCGCCCGACAGCGATTCGTCGACCTCGTCCCGAGGATCGAACAGCACGGTCTCGAGGCCGACCGCGTTCGCACCTGCAATATCGGCGTCGACGTCGTCGCCGACCATCACCGCCTCGGAGACGCGTCGATCGAGTCGTGCGAGCGGGAGCGTGAACATGACCGACGCGGGCTTCTCTCGGCCCGTCTCCTCGGACGTGAGCACCAGGTCGACGTACGGTGTCAGCCCCAGCCGCTGGAGTTTCGCGAGCTGGATCGTCGTCGTGAGGTTGGTCGTAATCGCGACGTCGATCCCGCGCTCCCGCAGCGTCTCGAGCGTCTCCTCGACCCCGGGGGCGAGGGTCATCTCCTCGAGGTAGGCGCTCCAGTAGGCGTCACCCAGTGCCAGCGCGTCGCTCGGTCGGGGCTCGCCGAGGTGGCGCTCGAGGGCTCGCTTGAAGTAGAGGTACCGCTCGTGTGAGGCAGCAGTGCCGTCGATTTCGCGTTTCACGTCGCGGCGACCGGCCTGGTAGAACTCCGCGAACGAGTCGCGATCGAAGTCGTATCCCAGCTCTCTGGCCCGCTCGAGCGCGGCGGCTTTCCCCGCGCGATTACAGGGCGGGTACGGATAGAGCGTGTCGTCGAGGTCGAACAGGACGACGGTTGCCATACGCTGGCCCTCGTAGGGCAGGGAAAAACGAGTACCGATCCGAGACGGTCTCGGCAGTCCCGTTCGGCGCGACGACGCTGTCCCGCGTCTCGCAGGCCATCACAATGTTTTTAACCTGCTCGAGACTACGCGTATCCACGATGGTAGGTGTCCGCTTTACAGGGGCTCTCGCCCGCTTCTAACCATCACCACCTACCGCTCGCTGTGTCGTTCCCACGCAGTCGAGCGGTACCGGCGGACACGCGATCGAACTTCTCACCGAAGTTCCCCACCCAGCGGTAGCTACACACATGTCAGAATCAGATCCACAGGAAACGGTTACAGTGGTACTGCCGGACGGCTCGGAACTCGAGGTCGACGCCGACGCGACCGTCGAGGACTGCGCCTACGAGATCGGTCCCGGCCTCGGGAGCGACACCGTCGCGGGCCGACTCGACGGCGACCTCGTCGCCAAGGAGGAACCCGTCTACGACGGGGCCGAACTCGAGATCGTCACCGACGACGGTGGCGAGGACTACCTGCGCGTGATGCGCCACTCCGCTTCGCACTGTCTCGCCCAGGCCGTCGAACGACTCTTCGACGCCGAGGAGGTCAAACTCGCCATCGGCCCGCCGACGGACGAGGGGTTCTACTACGACTTCGACAACTTAGACGTCGACGAGGAGGACCTCGAGGCGATCGAAGCGGAGATGAAGGAGATCGTCGAAGCCGACTACGACATCGAACGGGAGGAAGTCCCGATCGAGGAGGCCGAAGAACGCCTCGCGGACGAACCCTACAAACTCGAGTTGCTCGAGGAGTTCGCCGACGAGAACGATACCGTCTCCTTCTACAAACAGGGCGAGTGGGAGGATCTCTGTGCCGGCCCGCACGTCGACTCGACGGGCGAAATCGGCGCGGTGAAACTACTCGAGATCGCCGGCGCGTACTGGCGCGGCGACGAGGAAAACGAGATGCAGACCCGCATCTACGGCACCGCGTTCGAGGACGAGAGCGACCTCGAGGCGTTCATAGAGCGGCGCGAGGAGGCCAAAGAGCGCGATCACCGCAAGATCGGCTCCGAGATGAACCTCTTCTCGATCCAGGACGTGACCGGTCCGGGCCTGCCGCTGTATCACCCGCCGGGCAAGACCGTCCTGAACGAACTGTCCGCGTTCGTCACCGACCTCAACGCGGAGTCGGGCTACGACTACGTCGAGACGCCGCACCTGTTCAAGACGGATCTCTGGCAGAAGTCGGGCCACTACGAGAACTACAAGGACGACATGTTCGTCTTCGAACTCGGCGACGACGAGTTCGGCCTGAAGCCGATGAACTGCCCCGGCCACGCCACTATCTTCGACGACGGCTCCTGGAGCTACCGCGATCTCCCCGTCAGGTACGCCGAGGACGGCAAGGTGTACCGGAAGGAACAGCGCGGCGAACTGTCGGGCCTCTCGCGGGTCTGGGCCTTCACCATCGACGACGGCCACCTGTTCGTCCGTCCCGACCAGATCGAGAGCGAGGTCGAGGCGATCATGGACTCGATCGACGAGGTGCTACAGACGTTCGATCTCGAGTACGAGGTCGCCCTCGCGACCCGACCCGAGAAGTCGGTCGGCTCCGACGAGATCTGGGAGAAGGCGGAAGCGCAACTCGAGTCAGTCCTCGAGGACCGCGAGATGGCGTACGAACTCGAGGCGGGCGACGGCGCGTTTTACGGGCCGAAGATCGACTACGCCTTCGAGGACGCCATCGGTCGCCAGTGGGACGGCCCGACAGTCCAGCTGGACTTCAACATGCCCGAGCGGTTCGACCTGACCTACGTCGGCGAGGACAACGAGGAACACCGCCCCGTTATGATTCACCGCGCCCTCTACGGCTCCTACGAGCGCTTCTTCATGATGCTCATCGAGCACTTCGAGGGCAACTTCCCGCTGTGGCTCGCGCCCGAGCAGGTCCGCGTGCTGCCCATCTCCGACGAGAACCTCGCGTACGCCCGCGAGGTCGCGAGCGAGTTCGACGACTTCCGCGTCGAGGTCGACGACCGGGACGCGACCTTAGAGCGCAAGATCCGCGCGGCCCACGACGACCGCGTCCCCTACCAGATCATCGTCGGCGACAACGAGGAGGAAGCCGGCAACATCTCGGTGCGCGACCGCTTCGAGGACCAGGAGTACGACGTCGCGATCGACGCGTTCAGACGGCATCTCCGGGCCGAACGCGACGAGAAGCGGACGGAGCCGGACTTCCTGCAGGACTGACCGGCGCTCGGAGCCGTCGGTGATTCGAACCGCGAACGCCGTGGTTCGAACGCGGATTCGGGCCCTAAACGTTTAATTACTGCTAGCCTAACTGTCCCGTATGGCAGCTGCCAACAGTTTCGGGCTCCCCTTCGACGGCAGCGTCGAGGAGCAGGGCCTCCTCCGACAACTCCTCGACGAGTATCCCAACCTGCCGGTACACGCCTTTATCGTCTTCTTCTATCTCATCGTCTTCGGCTACTTCCTCTTCGTGGCCTGGGGATTCATCGTCGGGCTGTAGCCGGTCGAGACGCGAATCGAGCGATCGATTGCACGGGAGCCCGCTTCGGTCGTCGGTTTTCACTGTGTGAGCGGACGTCGGGACACAGAACGTTTTTCTTCCGTCCAGCCGAACGTTCGGTATGGACTCCCTCGTCGCCGCGCTTGCCGTCATGGCGACGCCCGGACTGCTCATCTGGACGTACCAAGACGCCCTTCGCGTCGAGGTCGGGCGGCCGATGTTGTGGTCCCTCGTGGTCAGCGTCCCGGTCGCTCTCGGTGCCACCATGTATCTCTTCGCGACCGTCCCCACCACGGGCGTCATCATGACGGCCAACACCGGGCTAGTGCTGTACGGCTTCGAGCGCGAGGTGGCTACCGAGGAGGAGGAGCCGGCCGAACCGGGAACGCTGCCCTGAACTGCCGGCCCCGTCTCGCGGACCACACACCTTTTGGGTTCGCCTCCCCAACCGGGAGCAACATGAGCGATTCCGCCGAGAGCGGCGTCGGACCGGGCACCGACGTCGACGGGGACGACGACGGGGGTCCGGCACAGGTCTCGAGTCCGGACTACCACAGCGAGAACCACACGGCCGCCCAGACGTGTGGCTGGACGGCCAACGCCCTGCGCGGCGAGGGGAAGTGTTACAAGAACATCTGGTACGGAATCGAGTCCCACCGCTGTATCCAGATGACGCCCGTGGTCAAGTGCAACGAGCGTTGCGTCTTCTGCTGGCGCGACCACAAAGGCCACGCCTACGAACTGGGCGACGTCGAGTGGGACGATCCCGAAGCCGTCGCCGACGCCTCCATCGACCTGCAGAAGAAGCTCCTGTCGGGGTTCGGCGGCAACGACGAGGTGCCACGCGAGGTCTTCGAGGAGGCGATGGAGCCCCGGCACGTCGCCATCTCGCTCGACGGCGAACCGACGCTGTACCCCTACCTGCCGGAACTGCTCGAGGCGTTCCACGAGCGCGACATCACCACCTTCCTCGTCTCGAACGGGACCAACCCCGACGTGCTCCGGGAGTGCGACCCGACCCAACTCTACGTCAGCGTCGACGCACCCGAACGCCACACCTTCGACCGGGTCGTCAAGGCCGTCGAGGACGACGCCTGGGAGCGACTGCTCGAGACGATGGACGTCCTCCGGGAGAAAGACGACACCCGGACCGTCCTGCGGACGACGCTCGTTCAGGGAGAGAACATGCACCACCCCGACTGGTACGCCGGCTTCTACCGTCTGGCCGACCCCGACTTCGTCGAACTGAAAGCGTACATGCACGTCGGACACTCCCAGGGCCGGCTCGATCGCTCGTCGATGCCCGAGCACGAGGACGTCGTCGACTTCGCCGAATCCGTCCAGGAGTACATGCCCGCGTTCACCGAGTGCAAGCAGGTGCCTGCCTCGCGGGTCGCCCTCCTCGCGAAGACGAGCGATACGTGGGTCCCGAAACTGAAGAAAGACAGCGACTTCTGGGCGCGTGACCCGGTCACAGGCGACTGATCGCCCTCGATACTCCTCGTCGGCCAGAACGGTTTCCCGTCCGGCTCCGCAACACCTCGAGCGATGCTGCTCCGTGCCGTCGTCGACGAGGTAGGGCGGACCTCGCAGACGATTGCCGTCGTCGGCGACGGTCCCGAGCAACTCGAGATGATGCTCGACGACGCGGTCGGCGATGGAACCACGGTCGCATCGGTCGAGACACTCGAACCAGCCTCGTTCGACGGCCTGTCCGACGACGACGCCAGAACGCTCGAGGGAGCGGGCGCGACTGCAGTGTTGCTCGAGGAGGGAGACCCGGTGGCGGCCTCCGCGATGGCCGACCTCTACGATTCGATTCTCGCGATCAACTCGGATGCGTTCGTAACCGGGTCCCGCGGGCTTTCGGAAATCGATCTGCCGGACGTGCTGGCCGGCCTGGCGGGAACCCGGTTGTCCCTCCGGGGGTATCCGCTCGCGCACAAGGAGAAACTCCTGTTGATCCTGGTGTCGCGGTACGTCGAACGCCTGGCCTGGGAAGCCGGTTCCGGCACGCTTCTGGCGGGGTTCCAGCGACTTTCCCGCATCGAGGACGAAATCGGGACGAAGGAGGTCTACGACCGACTCGAGCGAACCGACGTCGACTGCCACTGCTACGGCGTCGGCGACGCGACCGACCTGGGGCTCGAGGCGACGATCCACGCGGGCGTCGGCCCCGCCTACCGTGACCCCTGGTTCGTCGTCTTCGACCCCGACGAGGCCGCCGACCGAGCAGGGGCACTCGTCTGCGTGGAACGGGAATCCCGCATCTGGGACGGCTTCTTCACGTTCGATCCGGACTGCGTCGAGCGGGTCCGCGACGCGATCGATCGGGCGTACTGAGCCATCGGTGGGTTTTTCAGCCGACGCACCGACCGCGAGATACGAATAAACTGTCGACAACGCCATCACAGTTGCGTGATGCTCCTCACATTCGGTATGCTTTTGGGGGAGCCGGCGAAACGCCTAGGTATGTCACAGACTGCGCAGGCGACCGTCGGACACGACGAACTCGCCGTTCTCAAACTGCTCGCGCTCGAGGGCGGGCTCGAGGGTGACGTCAAGATCTCCTGTTCGCACCTTGCTGACCGGCTGGACGCGTCGAACCAGACCGCCTCCCGCCGACTGCAACGGCTCGAGAGCGCGGATCTGCTCGAACGAGACACGGTCAGCGACGGCCAGTGGGTCGCGGTCACCGACGAGGGCGAACGCGCCCTCCACGCCGAGTACGAGGACTACCGGCGCATCTTCGAACGCGACGCCGAGGTCGAACTCGAGGGCGTCGTTACCAGCGGGATGGGCGAGGGACGCCACTACATCTCGCTGCCGGGCTACAAACGCCAGTTCGAGGACCGGCTCGGTTACGAGCCGTTCCCAGGGACGCTGAACGTCGAACTGCGCGACGAGAGCGTCCGTCGCCGTAGCGCCGTCTCGTCGCTCGAGCCGGTGCCGATCGACGGCTGGGAGGACGAGGAGCGGACCTACGGCCCCGCCGTCTGTTATCCCGCGACGATCGAGACCGCCGACGACGCGGTCTACGAGGGCGCACACACCATCGCGCCTGAACGAACGCACCACGACGATGACCAACTCGAGGTGATCGCACCGGTGAAGCTTCGGGACGAACTCGGCCTCGAGGACGACGATCACGTCACGGTCACGGTGGGTGATCGCGAATGACGGGCCATCACGCCGGTACCCAGCCGACGGCCGACGACGGGGAAGCGACGCGACGGGCGGCAGACGCCGTCGATCGCGCGCTCGAGGCCCTGAGAGCGGGCGAGCCGGTCCTCGTTCACGACGCGGCCGACCGCGAGGGCGAGACCGACCTGATCTATCACGCGGACGCCGTGACGCCCGAGGCGGTCGCCCGGCTGCGAAACGACGCTGGCGGCCTGGTCTGTGCCGCCCTGAGCCACGACGTCGCGGAGGCGTTCGACCTCCCCTTCTACGCGGAGACCGTCGACCACCCCGCCGCGGGCGACCACGAACTCGGCTACGACGAGCGCTCGTCGTTCTCGCTGACGGTCAACCACCGGGATACCTACACGGGGATCACCGACACCGACCGATCGCTGACCATCCGGACGCTGGCGGAGGCCGCCGCAGCCCCCGAGTCGTTCGACTTCGCGTCGGAATTTCGCGTCCCCGGCCACGTCCACCTGCTGAAAGCCGCCCCGGACCTGCTCTCACAGCGCGAGGGCCATACTGAACTGGGCGTCGCACTCGCCGAGGCCGCCGACCTCCCGCCAGCCGTCGTCGTCTGCGAGATGCTCGACGACGAGACCGGCGAGGCCCGCTCCCCGGCCGACGCACGGGCCTACGCCGACCGCCACGACTTCGTCTACCTCGAGGGCCGTGACGTCCTCGAGCGACTGGGTTGATCGGATCGTCCCCGTTTTCGGCGTCAGTCGCCCTCGGACTCGAAGCCAGTTCGGTCGGCATCGGAGCCGCTCCGGTAGACCGCGTAGAGAACGAGGACGGCGATCGTAAAGTCGAAACTGTGTTCGACGAGGTGGTGGACGGTCATCGGGACGAGCCCGAACACGGTTCCGAGTCCCGTAATCGATCGGCCGACGAGCAAACCGAGAACGACCGTGATCAACAGGTAACGCTGTGATCGCCGTCGTAAGTAGGCGACGACGCCACACCCGAAGAGGACCGTCGTCCCGGCGACCGCCAGGACGATGATGGCGAGTAACACCGGCGCGAGGTTCGGATCCAGCCATCCGACGTCGAACGGATTCGTGTGGTCCATCGCCGCTATCCTACCTCGGAGGGAGAGTCACGTATGTGCTTCGGTCGGATACCCGGCGTTCGCCCCCGGAGCGAGGTGAGCTCCCGCAGCGTGCAGTTGCAGGCCGCGCCACAATCAGCGCGGTTTCCGTAGTTCGATACCGACATGATGACGTAGTTCGATACTGACACCATGACCCGTCGTATGACCGGTTCTCAGTTGTCGGGAACCGACGGAACCCGTTATCAGTACGGCATCGCTAGCCGCGGGTACCGACCGGAGCCGCGATCACTGCTATGACCGATACCCGACGTACGATCCGAGCCCACGTCCAGTCGAACGCCGGAATCCACTTCAACGAACTCGTCCGCGAATCGGAGTTCGCGCCGGGACAGATCCAGTATCACGTCCGCCGGTTGCTCGACGAGGGCGCACTCGTTCGCGAGGAGTTCTACGGCCGGACGCACTACTATCCGCCGGCGTACGACGAGTGGGAACGCGCCGCACTGGCCCTGTTCCGGCGCGAAACGACCCGCGAGATCGTCATGCACCTGATCGCCAACGAGTCCGCCGTTCCGAGCGAGGTCGCCGACGCTCTCGAGATCGCCCGGAGTACACTCGAGTATCACCTCGATCGACTCGTCGAACGCGGGATCGTCGAGAAACAGTACGACGATCGGAACCGGGTCACGCTCGAACTCGCTGCGCCCGAACGAACGGCCGAATTACTCGCGGAAGTGGAGCCGACCGTCCCCGATCGCCTGATCGACCGGTTCACGCGGCTCGTCGACGGCCTGCTCGAGGACGCAACCGGAACGGAGCGCGTCTGAAGCGGATAGGGCTGCAGTTGGCAGAGACGTTCACCGGTCGGTACGGCCGTGTTTCGCCATCCGAATTCGACGGACGGACCATAATTTCGACCGTTGGACCAGAATAATAACTGCAATTCGGGGTGGAGGGGACGTATGGATCGACCCGTCAATCGACGGCGGTTTGTACAGGCCGCGACCGGCAGCCTCGCGATCGGACTCGCGGGCTGTATGGATGACAACGAGGAGGACGAGACCGACTCAGAACCCGCTACAACCGGCAGTAACGGAGGTGACGAGTCCGAGGGCAACGAAACCGATACGGACCCCTCGAGCGACGACGATTCTGGCGACGACTCGACCGGCGAGGGAAGCGAGGGACTGTTGTACGCGTTCGCCCCCGATCGGGCGGTTCTGATCGATCCCGAAGCCGGCGAGATCGTCACGGATCTCGACGCGGAGCTATCCGACGCCGACTGGGGCGACGCGCGACTCACGCACGACGAGCGCAAACTGTTCGCCGTCGAGTCGGGGAACAACCGCGTCGGCGTCGTCGATACCGACGCCCGCGCGTTCGTCGACTGGGTCGACGTCGGACCCGGCGCGACCCACGCGTTCCACCCCGTCGACGACGAGATCTGGGTCCACGCGGACGCCGAGGGTCGGTTCTACGTGATCGGCGTCGACTCCCACGAGGTCGAACACGTCGTCCAGTCCGGGTTCGACGTCAGCGGCCACGGGAAGCTGATCCACCACGATGAGATCTATCCGACGGCGTACGCGACGAATACGGACGATTCCGCGCTCCACGTCATCGACCTCGAGGCCCACGAGCGTCCCGACTCGATCGAGGCGGTCGGCGACGAGGGTGGCACCCACTACGCGATGTACGCGCCCGAGAACGGCCTCGTCTACGTCGAGCGCTCGGGCGGCGACGACATGCCGGTCGTCGATCCTGCGACCGACGAGGTCGTCGACCGCCTCGATATCAACGGTGGCCTCTCGATCGGACCGAACCTGGAGCGGCTCGCGGTCTGGGAGGGCGATCAGGTTCACTTCATCGACGCGACCGACGAGGACAGCGAGATTCTCGGGACCCTCGACCTCGAGGGCCGCGGCCCGGACGACGTCGATTACTTCGAGGAGGACGGCACCCTGTACGCGATCGTCGCGAACACGACCTCGAGCGAAGTCTCCGTGGTGAACGTCGACGACCTGGAAATCGTCGCCCACGTCGCTGCGGGCTCGATCTCACGGGACGGGGAGCACCTCCACCGATCCGGGACGCTCGCCGACGGCAACTACTTCACGACGTCCGGCGCTGACGGGACCGTGCCGATCATCGACGTGGGGGCGCGCGAACTCCGCCACGAGGTCGAGGTTAGCGAGGGCGTCGACACGCTCGCGTACGTCGGGGACGGATCGGGTGCCTGGTACTGAGCCCTGACGGGGAACGAAGACCGTGGCCAAACTCACCACCTGCGATCGCGGCCGGTCGACGTCAGCCCCCGGAGTAGCGATCGTCCTCGTCTTCGGCGTCCTCGTGGCAACGGCGACGCTCGTCCCCGTCGCGAGCGCCCACGCCGTTCTCAGCGAGACCGATCCGGCGCAGGGCGGGCACGTCGAGGAGGTCCCGGAGACGATGACGATGACCTACACCGGCGACGGGGTCGACGAGATCATCGACGTGACGGTGACCGGCCCGGACGGAGAGGACGTCACGCAAGATGCCTACAAGGAGGGCGAGGTCTCGAGGGACGTCTTCGTCGACGTCGCGGACGGCGGCGATGGAATCTACGTGGTCGAGTGGGAGGTTCGCTCGACCGATACCCACGTCGTCCAGGGGACGTGGTTCTTCACCGTCGGCGACGAGCCGTCCGATCCCGCTGCGCTCCGGGCGGCCTACGAGAGTGACGGCGGAACGGGCGACGACGGGCTCGAGTACGCGCAGATTCTCCCGAAGGGGGTGCTCTACGCTGCAGTGATCGCGCTGATCGGGATTCCGACGGCCACGATCGGGGTCGTCCGCCCCGTCGCGGCTCGGTTCGGATGCTCGAGTGCGGTCCCCGAGGTCGCCGTACGCCGTCTCCTGGCCGGTGCGGCTATCGCAGCCCTCGTCGGGACGGGCGCGCTGTACCTCGAAGCCGTTCTCGGAACCGGTCGGTCGCTCGAGGCCGCGGGTACGGTGGGCTCGAGTCGGACGGGCGGAATCCTGGCGGCGCAGGTCGCCGTCGCGGCGGCGCTGGTCGTCGCCGCCGTCGCCGCGCGCCGGTACGGTGCGGATCGGCCCACCAGTTCCGGCCCCGGACTCGGCGTCCGACTCGGTGGGGCCGTCAGCGCGCTAGGCGGACTGTGTCTCGCCGTCGGAATCGGCGCGACGAGCCACGCCGCGAGTCAGGTCGGCCTCCTCGCGGGAACGGTCGTCACGCTCGGACACCTACTCGGCGTCGCCGTCTGGATCGGCGGCCTGGCGATGCTGGGCCTCGTGCTTCCGAAATTGCTCCGCCACCTGGACTCGAGCGATCCCGACCGCCGCCGAGTCGCGGCTGCCGCCGTCCGGCGGTTCTCGGTCCTGGCGATCGCCGGCGTGACGCTTCTCGCGTCGACCGGCCTGGGACTGACGGCCTGGCTCGTCCCCGATCTCGAGGCGTTCGTCGGAACGGTCCACGGGACGCTCCTCGGCGCGAAACTCCTCCTCGTCGCGGTCGCGCTCGTGCTCGGAACCGCCTCACGGTTCGTCCTCCTCCGCCGGATCGATTCCGCGATCGACGACGGTGGAGTACGTCCCGGCGGCCGGCAGGACCGCGACGAGCGCGAGAGCGTGCGGAGCGACGGCGGCCGCGACGATTCGATCGCGTCGATCGTCCGAGCCGTTCGGCTCGAGATCGCCGTCGTCCTCCTCGTCCTCCTGCTATCGGGCGCGCTCACCGCTGCCGTGCCGGGCGTCGTCGCCGTCACGACGGCCGGGGACGGGCCGGATCACGACTCGGTCGAGATCGACCTGGGCCTCGAGGGGGATCACGAGGGGACCCTCACCGTGTTGCCGGCCGACCGGTCGGCCGGCGAAAACGCGAACGGAAACGGAAGCGAGAGCCGCGGTGGCGGAGACGCGGATCGAGCCCCACCCGTCCTCGAGACCGCCGAGGGAACCCCGATCGTCGTCGAACTCGCGCTGTCAGCCGACGGCGAGCCGATCGAACTCGAGACCGAGGAACGACTGCTCGCCGAACACGGGGAGAGCGACACCACCATCGGCCCCGTTCTCGAACCGCTCGAGGAACCGGGTCGCTACGGTGTCGTGCTCATCTTGCCGGAGTCCGGCGAGTGGACCGTTCGGCTGAACGTCTGGACCGGGGAGACGTTCATCGACGACGAGTTCCGGCTCTCGAACGCGCCGGCGGACGAGGATACGGGCGGGGGCGAAAGCGGAACCGAGACCGCGGGTACGGGAGACGGGCACGTCGACCACGATCACGACGATGCAGAGGCCGGCCCGTCCCGAGCCGAACCGAGCTCGCCGTTCGCCGCAGTTCTGCAGTTCGGCGCGATCGCGGTCGCTATCGTCGGCTCCGTCGCCGTCGTCGTCGAAACGGTCCGGCTTGGCGACCGCGAGTCGGCGTAGCCGTCGTCGGTCACTCGTCGCCCGCCCCTCGAGCGGTGGCTCACCACGTCGGCTCGAATCGCGACGTCCCTTCGGCCTCGAAAATCGCGAACACTTAGTACGGTGGCTTTCAACACCTACGATCATGGGATTCGACGAGATGGACGTCGACACGATCTGGATGGACGGGGAGTTCGTCGACTGGGACGACGCACAGATCCACGTCCTCACGCACGGACTCCACTACGGGAGCGGCGTCTTCGAGGGAGCCCGGTGTTACGACACCGAGGAAGGCCCCGCCATCTTCCGCTGGGAGGAACACCTGGAACGGCTGTTCCAGTCCGCCAAACCCTACGACATGGAGATCGACTTCTCAAAAGCGGAACTGACCGAGGCAACGAAGGAACTCATTCGACGCCAGGAGCTTTCCTCCTGTTACATCCGACCGATCGCCTACTACGGCTACAACTCCCTCGGCGTCAGCCCGAAGGACTGTCCGACCCGCGTCGCCATCGCCGCCTGGCCGTGGGGTGCCTACCTCGGTGAAGACGCCCTCGAGAACGGGATCGACGTGATGATCTCCTCGTGGCGAAAACACGCCTCGAGCCAGATTCCCACGAACGCGAAGACGACGGGGCTGTACGTCAACAGCCTCCTCGCCGGCGAGGAGGCCCGCCGGAACGGCTACGCCGAAGCGATCGTCCTCAACAAGGAGGGCAACGTCGCGGAAGGCCCCGGCGAGAACCTCTTTCTCGTCCGCGACGGCGAACTCTACACGCCCGGGCTCTCGGAGTCGATCCTCGACGGGATCACCCGCGATACCGTGATCGAACTCGCGGAGGACCTGGGCTACACGGTCCACGATAACGTCTCGATCTCGCGGGGCGAACTCAACACCGCCGACGAACTGTTCTTCACCGGGTCGGCGGCCGAAGTCACGCCCATCCGCAAGGTCGACAACGTCGTCATCGGCGACGGCTCCCGCGGTCCCATCACGGAGGACATCCAGTCGCGATTCTTCGACGTCGTCGAGCGGCAGACCGACGAGTACGACGAGTGGTTCGAGTACGTCGAATAACGCGCGCGTAGGACCGATCCGGCCTCGATAGCGGGATTGGGAGTGTTTTCGGCCTGGGCTCCTCGTTCGAACGACGACTCGACGCGAGCAGCAGCCAGCCAGTCGTGAGTCCCCGATCGAACTGTCGACCGAGCGCCGATTCCAGTCCCGATCCAGATCGTGTCATTCATCCGAATTACTGTTGCAAATCTCTGGTGGAAATTTGAACGTACGATGCGTGAATAGCGGTAATTGTTTACAATATTGGTACTTTTTCCGACGGACAGAAAGAAGAAAACGTCCCATCAGTTTATTTACTGCGTCATTCCCTCAATACCATGAATAATATGTCGGGTACGGTCCGTGGGACACCCCTGTTGATTTCGGACCTTCTTTCAACGAATTATTATTTTTCTCCCCGTTTGGAAATTATTTAATTCCTGCATGTGATGCTTCATCCCGGACTATGTCAGAAGACAGGTCCGGTATGAACAGACGTTCAGTCCTGAAAGCAACCGGTGCCCTCGGTGCCGTCTTCGGACTCAGTGGCGTTGCCTCCGGCACGCCCGGACGGGAACCAGGGCCGAAAAAGAACGAGATCGTCGTCGGCGTCGGTGCGTCGGTCGCGAGTGCGGAAGCTGCAGTCGAATCGAACATTCCGAGCAACGCGGAGATCGTACACACCAACGATACGCTCGGCTACGCGGCGGTAGAGTTCCCCGAGGCTGCGGCGGCCGAAGCCAAGGAGAACTTCAAACGGCAGGTCCTCGACGCGGACGGCGTCGAATACGCCGAGGAGAACGTCACCTTCGAGGCCCTCGAGATGGAGTCGCTGGAATCCGACGACGACGCTTCGACCAGCGACGTCGAACCGGAGTACACGCCGAACGATCCCTACTACAGCAGTCAGTACGCGCCCCAGCAGGTCAACTGTGAGGGCGCTTGGGAGAAAACGCTGGGCGACTCGGACGTCACGATTTCGATCGTCGACCAGGGGATCCAGTACGACCACCCGGACCTCGCGGAGAACATGGACGGCAGCGTCTCCAACTCCGGGTACGACTTCGCCGACCGGGATAGCGATCCCTATCCTGAAAGCGGCAACGAGGACCACGGGACCCACGTCGGCGGTATCGCGGCCGGTGCCACGGACAACGGCGAGGGCCACGCCGGCATCTCGAACTGTTCGCTGCTGTCGGCACGAGCGCTGGACACCAGCGGCGGCGGATCGCTGACGGACATCGCCGACGCGATCCAGTGGTCGGCCGACCAGGGTGCCGACATCATCAACCTGTCGCTCGGTGGCGGCGGCTCCACGAACCTCATGGCGGAGGCCTGCGAGTACGCCTATTCGCAGGGTTCGCTGATCGTGGCCGCAGCCGGAAACGGGTACGGAAACCCCGTCTCGTATCCGGCCGCCTACGACACGGTCGTTGCCGTCTCCTCGCTCGACGAGGGCGAGACGCTGTCGAACTTCTCGAACGTCGGTCCGGAGATCGAGTTGGCAGCCCCCGGTGGCAACGTCCTGTCGTCGGTCACCTGGAACGATTACGCCTCCTACTCCGGGACGTCGATGGCCTCGCCGGTCGTCGCGGGGGTCGCCGGCCTCGCCCTGTCGGCGTGGCCGAACCTCTCGAACGACGAACTCCGGGAACACCTGCAACAGACCGCCGTCGACGTGGGTCTCGCCCCCGAAGAACAGGGGTACGGCCGCGTCGACGCCAACAACGCGGTTCACACCGATCCCGGGACGGAGCCCGATCCCGACCCGGACCCGGATCCGGAACCGGGCGACTGTGGCGACGAAGTCAACACCGCAAGCGCCCAGGGTGAACTCAGCGGCGGCTGGTGGGGCAACCCGAGCGACACCTACTCCTACTCGCTCCAGACGGCCGATCCGTGCCACGCGACGGTTACTCTCGACGGACCGTCCGGCGCGGACTTCGACCTGTACCTGACGCTCGACGGTCGCCAACCGACCACTTCCGACTACGACGAGGGTTCGACGACCCCCAGCGGCGACGAGGAGATCGAGGTCGAACTCTCCGGCGACGAGGAACTCGGCATCCTCGTCGATCGCTACAGCGGCAGCGGCACCTACACGCTGTCGCTCGAGGAACTCGGCAAGTGATCGACTGCAGGTCGATCCGGGATCGACTGCCAGCCCACTTCGAGTGAGCTATTTTTCGGATCTACGTGCCGTAGACGGCCGTGGTCGACGGGATCGGTCGCATCGAACGGTTGCGATCAGTCGTCGGTTTTCGAGTCGCGGTTTCCGACGGACGTCTCGCCCGACTCCATCGTGGCTTCGTCGACGACGTCGATTGAGACGCCGGCGTCCATCCCGCGTTTCTCGGCGTCGCCGAAGCCGGCACTGAGGACGCGCGTGAGTGCGTCCTCGACGTCCTCGTCGAGTTCCTGGTAGCGATCCGGCTCGACTTCGATGACGTAGCCGGTCGTGATGTTCGGCGAGGTCGGCAAAAAGAGCACGTCTCGTCCGTCGTCGGTCGATCGACCGGTCTTGAACGCCGTCATCCGCAGTCCGTCCCAGACCTCGAGTTTGACCGGTTCCTGGAGGGACTCCTGTTCGCCGAAGGCGGTTTCGGCCGCCATCTTCGACGCGTTGTAGATGACGCGCATGATCGGCAGGCGGTTCGCGATGCCGTCGACGATGTGTTCGACCAGTCCGCCGATGGTGGTCCGCATCAGATAGCCGACCGACAGCGTCAGGATCGCGAAGACCGTCAGGATGATGACGACCCGGAGGAACTGGGCGACCTGTTCGCGGGTCTGCTGGGCCTGCTCACCCTGTCCCGGAATCACCGGCTCGAGCACGCCGGGTTCGAGGATGACGCCGGGGGTGAGCCCGGCGACGAGTCCGTACACCCAGTAGATGACGTACAGGGTGATGAGTATCGGGCCGAGAACGACCAGCCCGCTCGCGACGTCCCGTTTCCACGAGGCCATGTAGGGACACTCTCACGGGGCCGTAATGAGCGCTTCCCTTTAGCGACCGAGAAGAGCGCGTCCGGCGAGGATGAGGTTTTCTTTCCGCTCGGACAGTCGTCGGTAGAAGTACGACAGCCACCGGTCACCGTAGGGGACGTACTGGGCCACCTCGTAGTCGGTCGCGAGGTCGTACTGTCGCGACTCGCGGACGCCCATGAGCATCTGGATCTCGAAGTCGGTCCCGTACTCCTCGTGGCAGTCGATAGCGTGGTCGATCATCGCGGGGTCGTGACTCCCCACTGCGATGCCGCCGTCGAACTCCTCGAATGCGTAGGTGAGCAACGTCTCGAGTTCCCGATCGATCCGTTCGGGGTCCGTGTAGGCGACGTCGGCCGGTTCGTCGTAAGCCCCTTTGACGAACCGAACCTTGCCGGGGACGTCCGCGAGGCGCTCGGCGTCCTCCCGGGTCCGCCTCAGGTTCGCCTGGAGGCAGACGCCGACGCCAGCCTCGGCGTCCGAAGACGGCTCCGTCCCGTACTCCTCTGCGAGGTCGACGTACGCCTCGAGCGTCGCGTCGGTCGTCGTGTGGTCCTCCATGTCGATCCAGACGAAGACGTCGTGCTCAGCCGCGGCGGCGACGACCGACTCGAGGTGGTCCCGGAAGACGGCCTCCCCGACGTCGAGTCCCAACTGCGTCGGCTTGACCGATATGCAGGCGTCCAGCGGCGAGGTACCGATATCGCGAACCAGTTCCCGGTACTCCTCGGCGTCCGCACGGGCGGACGCCCGGTCGTCGTAGTGTTCCCCGAGCAGATTGACGATAGCGCTGACCTCGCGTTCGTTGATCGTCCGGACGTGCTCGAGCGCCACCGCCGGCGACTCTCCCGCGACGAACCGACGCGCAAGTGGCGGGATCATGCGTAGGGTTCGGACCGGAGACAGTATGGAACTTTTGAACGTTCACGGTCCGTGGATCGACGACCGTCTCCCGGTTCACGGTCGTCGGTGACTGTCGATTCACGGTCGCCGGTGACTGTCACGCGAGTCGGCACTACCGAACCCCGTACTCGAGGCGACCTCGAGCCGAAGCCGGTAGCTCCTGGCACGACTGCGGCCGTTGGACATCGGGAATCGAACGCGTTACTGCGCCGACGCCGTAGACGCGGCGAACTCTTGTGTATGCGACTCGTAGACGCACCGTGAGCATCATCGCCGAATTCTCGGTCAAGTCCACCGACCTCGCGTTGCATCACGCGCTGACGGCGGTTCCCCGGATGGTCGTCGAGATCGAGCAAGTCGTCGCGACGATGGAGGACCGCGTGATGCCGTACTTCTGGGTGACGGGCGGCGATCAGGAGACGTTCGAGTCAGCCTTTCACGAGGACGAGTCCGTTCGACGCGTTACCGTGGTCGACGAGGTGGACGACGCCCGGTTGTATCGGGCCGAGTGGACCCAGAACGTCGAGACGATCGTCTACGCCTACGTGGAACTCGGGGCGACGATCCTGCAGGCCGTCGGGAAAGCCGACCGCTGGGAGTTACGCATGCGATTCGACGACCGGGACAGCCTCTCACAGTTTCAGGATTACTGTTCGGGGAACGACATCTCGTACGACCTCAAACGGATCCAGGAGCAGGAACAGCCGATGGCGAGCGCCCAGTACGATCTCACGACGAAACAACGGGAGACGCTGGTCACCGCGCTCGAGGCGGGCTACTACGAGGTCCCCCAGGAAGTGACGATGAGCGACCTCGCGGATCGACTGGAGATCTCCCAGCAGGCCCTCTCGAAACGGTTTCACGCCGCCTACCGGAACCTCATCACGAGTACGCTGACGATCAGCCACCCCGAGGAGTGATCGACCGCCGGGCGTGGACCCACAGCGTCGCCAACTGCACGTGGTCAATACAACCTGGCTCCTCTTCCCCGCAGCACCGCTCGGTACACCTATGGTTGGGTCACAGCAGAACCACGAAACCGTCACCACCACCTTCGAGCTACTCGCTCACCACCGTCGTCGCCACGCGCTCCAGTGTCTCCGCGAGCACGACACCCCGATGGCGCTGGCCGATCTGGCCGACGAGGTCGCCGTCCGCGAGTACGACGCGGCGCTTCCCGACATCGACGCCGAGGACGTGACGCGCGTCTACCTGTCGCTGTATCACACGCACGTCCCGAAACTGGCCGACGCGGACTGCGTTCGCTACAGTCAAGCACAGGATTCGGTGACGTTGCGGGCGTCGTCCGCGGCGTTCGAAGGCCTCCGGCCGTATCTCGAGTCGAACCCCCAGTTCGTCACGTAGCGGACGGGACGGCTCGAAGACCGACTCGAGGAGACCGATAGCCCGTTCGCGGACCAGTAGCCCCGTTTTTCGTCCCGTCGACGCCCCTATGTCACCACCACCGAACGATCACGCCGATCGAAACGAAGGAACGCCCGCGTCGGAACCCAGCGGTGCGGACGGACCGACCGTCGTGTTCGAGTTCGTCGTCCCGAGCGAGGCGATCGGTCTCGAGGCCGCGTTACGCGAGTTTCCGGACCTCGTCGTCGAAGCCGAACGGTTCGTCCCCACGACGGATCCGCCCCTCCCGTATCTCTGGACGAACGAGCAACCGCCACCGCGGTTCACGACGGCGGCCGAAACGGATCCGCGGGTGAGCCGCGCGAGCCGGATCGCAACGTTCGATGACGCCGCCCTCTACCGGTTCGAGTGGGATCGATCCGACGGCGAGTTGCTCTCCTGGTGTGCGAACAACCAGGACAAGACGACGCTGCTGAAAGCGAGCGGTCACGGTGACGAGTGGCGGCTGAAAATCCGCTTTCTCTCCCACGAGGACCTCTCCGACTTTCAGGACGTGCTCTCCGACTGCGACCACGGGTACCGCGTCGTTCGGCTCTACGAACTCGAGGCCCCGAAGCTGGGGCAGTACAACCTCACGGCGAAACAGCGGGACGCCGTCCTCCGCGCCCTGGAGATGGGCTACTTCTCGGTCCCCCGCGAAACGACGCTCGAGGAGGTCGCGGACGCGCTCGGGATTTCCCCGAAATCGGCGTCCGAACGCCTTCGCCGGGGCCAGACGAACCTCGTCAGCAACACCCTGAACATCGGTCGGACGACCGGGATCGGACTCCCGGATTCCTGAGGGAGTGGACGACCCGCGGCGAACGCGTGGCCCGTCGTCGATCGACTATATAAATGGCTCAGCACGTGGGGGCGACGAGGTATCCCCCGTGGCCGTCCACGTACTGTATGGATTCCCCGTCAGACCTCCCCGTCGCCAGCCGCTCCGAACCGGTCCACTCCTTCGACTGGCACGACAGCCCCACCGTCAGTTACGCTGTCGTGATGGCGGTGAGCGAGGTTACCGACGCCGCCCCGGACGCGCTCGAGCCGCTGTACGACGCGCTCGATCCGGACGCGCTGAACCGACTCCTCGAGCACTGGTCGGCCCGTCCCGGCGACGCGGGCGGCTCCCTCGAGTTCGAATACGGCGCGTATTCGATCGTCGTGGAGGCGAACGGTCGTGGCTACGTCTTCCAGTGAGGGTTCCAAAACCGACGGACAGGAGTCAGAATCGGCAACGTCGGCTCGAGTAGCGGCCGGAGCCCGCTCTGGGGGCCGCCTCGATCAGAAGATCATGTAGTCGCGCTCGTCGTTCTGGACGGAGATCCACTTGGGTTCGGTCAGTTCCTGAACGATCCACTCGCCGTGGTACCGACCCAGGCCTGACTGTTTGACGCCGCCGAACGGCGCGTTGTGGTCCTCGTTGATCGGCTGGTCGTTGACGTGGACCATCCCGGCCTCGATTCGGTCTGCGAGCTCGCGGGCGCGCGTTTCGTCCTCGCAGAAGACCGACGCGGAGAGGCCGTACTCGGTGTCGTTGGCGAGTTCGATCGCCTCCTCGTCGTCGGAGAAGGGAATCACGGGTGCGACGGGACCGAAGTGTTCGTTACACGCGGTCGGCATGTCGTTGGTACAGTCCGAGAGCACCGTCGGCTCGACGAACAGGCCGTCGGCGTCGCCGCCGGTCTCGAGGGTCGCCCCGGCCTCGACCGACTCCTCGACGAACGCGAGGATGTCGTCGCGCTGCGTCTCGTTCTGGACGGGGCCGAACGTGACCGACTCGTCTTCGGAGGGGTCGCCCACGTACAGCGATTCGGCGTGCTCGACCAGCCGATCGACGTACTCGTCGTAAAGGTCCTCGTGGACGAGGTGGCGGTTGATCGAGATACAGACCTGCCCCTGGTGGAAGAACGACCCGAAAGCGCCGGCCTTGGCGGCCACCTCGAGGTCCGCGTCGTCGGTGACGACGAAGGGGGCGTTGCCGCCGAGTTCGAGGGCGGGTAGTGCGAGGCTCTCGCCGGCGTTTTTCGCGACGTTCTTGCCGACGCTCGTCGATCCGGTGAAGGAAATCACGCGCGGCGTGGGGTGGCCGGTCATCCGGTCGCCGATGTCGGAGCCGCGGCCGGTGACGACGTTGACGACGCCGTCGGGGACGCCCGCGGCCTCACAGAGTTTCGCGATGAGGAGGCCGCCGGTGATCGGCGTGTCCGACGCGGGCTTGAGGACGACGGTGTTACCGAGTGCAATCGCCGGCGCGAGCGCGCGCATCGAGAGGTGGAACGGGAAGTTCCACGGCGAGATGATCCCGACGACGCCGACCGGTTCGTAGACGACGTGGTTGTCCTTGGCCTCGATCGAGGTCGATGGGCGAACTTCTTCCTCGGGGGGTTCGAGTTCGAGTGCCATCTCGACGTCACCGGTCGCGCTAGCGAACTCCGCCGTCGCGCGGAACGACGGCGTCCCGGCCTCGGTCGCGAGCAACTGGGTGATCTCGTCGTAGCGGTCGTTGATCTCCTCGAGGAGGTTCTGTACGATCTCGTTGCGCTCCTCGCGGGGACGTGCGGCCCACTCGGACTGGGCCGCCTCTGCCGCGTCGTAGGCCGCGTCGACGTCGTCGACCGTCGCGGCCGGGACCTCGGCGAACGCCTCCTGCGTCGCCGGGTTCTCCACCGTGATCGTCTCGCCGCCGGTCGCTTCGACCCACTCGCCGTCGATGTACTGTCGGTCCCAGTCGGCCTGGGGCTCGAGCGTAAGGCCGCTCATACGTTCGAACGGTACGTTAGTTTTAGGTTTATAGCTTCGGCAACCGGTTACGATAGATGCGTCGGTTGATCCGTCTGCGGACTGGCGGGTCGACGAAAAGACATTACTACCCGGCGGATGACCGCTCTGGTATGCCGCTGTCGAAGCCGCCGCTGTGGGAGCGTCACAGCGAGCGCGAGGCGAAGTTCACGGAGTTCGGCGGCTGGGACATGCCCGTCGAGTTCGACTCGATCCGGACGGAACACGAGGCCGTCCGCGAGGACGTCGGCATCTTCGACGTCTCACACATGGGCCAGATCCACGTCACCGGCCCGGACGCGACCGAACTGATGCAACGGCTCACCACGAACGACGTCACGCGGCTCGCGGTCGGCGACTCTCAGTACGCGGCGATCACCGACGAGGACGGCACCATCGTCGACGACACTGTCGTTTACCGACTCCCAGACGGGGACGGTGCGGCGGCAGACTCAGACGAGCCGAGCTACCTGTTCGTCCCCAACGCCGGGACGGACGAGGCGGCCCACGAACGCTGGATCGGCTACCGCAACGAGTGGGACCTCGAGGCGACCGTCGACAACCGGACCGACGAGTTCGCGATGTTCGCCGTGCAGGGGCCGGCGGCTCCGGACCTCGTCGAATCGGTCGCCGAGGAGTCGGTGATCGACCGCTCGCGATTTGAAGCGACCTACGCGACGTTCGACGGCGTCGAGTGCTGGACCGCCCGGACCGGCTACACCGGCGAGGACGGTTTCGAGTTGCTCGTCCCGACGGCAGAAGCCGAACGGGTCTGGTCGCTGTTCGACTGCCAGCCATGCGGACTGGGCGCTCGAGACACCCTTCGTATCGAGGCCGGCCTCCTGCTGGCCGGCCAGGACTTCGATCGGGAGTCGAACCCGCGGACGCCCTACGAGGCGGGCATCGGCTTCACGGTCGCCCTCGAGACCGAGTTCGTCGGCCGCGACGCGCTCGAGCGAGCGAACGACGAGGGCGTCGAGGAGCAACTCGTCGGCTTCCAGCTCATCGATCGCGGCGTTCCACGACACGGCTACGACGTGACGAACACCGACGGTCGCGTCGTCGGGACCGTCACGAGCGGGACGATGAGTCCGACCCTCGAGCAGCCGATCGGACTCGGCTACGTCCCCGTCGAGTACGCCGACCCGGGGACGACCCTGCAGGTGGTCGTCCGCGGCCAACGGAAGAAAGCGCGCGTCGAACGGACGCCGTTCGTCGACACCGTCTAACGACCCGCCGAACCGAACGATCACCGAATCGACATCGTTGAAAACCACCACCCCGATCGATACAGCATGACCTTCGACGTACCCGACGACAGACGATACCTGGAATCGCACGAATGGGCACTCGAGGACGACGGCGTCGTCCGCGTCGGCATCTCCGATTTCGCCCAGGACGAACTCGGCGACGTCGTCTTCGTCGAACTCCCCGACGAGGGCGACGACCTGACGCAGGAGGAGGAGTTCGGCGTCATCGAGTCCATCAAGGCCGTCTCCGACCTCTACGCGCCGGTGAGCGGCGAGGTCACGGCCGTCAACGAGGAACTGTTCGACGCCCCCGAACTCGTCAACGAGGACCCGTTCGGCGACGGCTGGATGCTCGAGATCGATCCCGACGATACGGCCGAACTCGAGGACTTGCTGACCGCCGACGAGTACGAAGATCAGATCGCCTGAACCGGTTCTCCGCGTTCCTGATCGCCACGACTCGACACGCCGCTCCGCGAGTAGCTACTCGTCTCGTCGATCGGCCCGGTTCACGGCCACGAGCGTGCCGCCAGTCAGAACTACCATCGCGACGGCCCAGAGCACCCACACGAGCGGGTGACCGACGACGGCCGTTGCGACGAGCGTGACTCCGAAGACGACCGTCACGGCGAGCGTCAGTCGTTCGGTTCGATCGACCATCGTCACTCGAGCGTGACGAGGTGATCGAGCATCTCCTCGAGCGGCGTGGACGTGATGGCGAGCGAGTAGCCGTCGATCCTGGCGAGGTCGGCCGCGTGGTCCCAGAGAGCGTCCTCGTCGATGCCGTGGAGGATCACGGCGTTCGGCGTCGGGTTGACGACGCGCAGCGCGACCAGCGGCGACTCCCCGCGGGTCACGTCGGTGAACACCAGCGCTCGATTGGTGCTCTGTCCGTAGAGCCGGAAGAACTCCTCGCTCGAGAGCCGCGTGATTGCTTCGATGCTGTCGATGACCGTGTGGCCGCTGATGCGGTCGGTGTTGCCCGTCGCGATTTCGGTCGCGTCGAGGTCGTCGTACAGTTGCGAGAGGTGGATCGACGTCGCGTACTCGCGCAGGTCGAGCACGACGTCGCTGTCGAAGCCGGCCGAGAGCACCCGGCCGTACTGCCGAATGCGATCGCCGCCGCGGCGCTCGTCGATGGCCAGTAGCCCCTCGACGAGTCGGCCGACGACGCCGATTCCGGGGCTCTCGCGGCGGCCGCTCTCGTAGTCGGAGATCACCGAGGAGGAGACGCCGAGTTCGGCCGCCAGATCGGTCTGCGAGACGTCGAAGTCGGTCCGCCACTTGCGGAGGGTGGCCCCGGGGTCGTCGCTCAGGGTGATCTCCCCGGCGATCTTCTCGGCCAGTTCCCGTTTCGGTCCGCGTCCGCCCATGTACGGTCCTTGGACGGTCGACCCAAGTAGCTACCGGAGACCGACCGCTGGACGACCGGATCGTCCCGGCGTCCGAGCCCGAGCCCAGTCCGGACCCCCGCGATGGGGCGTACGTTTACGTATGCGCTACCAGTTGGTGCTTCTATGGCCGAGGAGAGCGGGACTGGGGGCGAGTGGACCGATCGATACGAGCCTGTACCGGCGCTCTCGCTCGAGGACGCGCTGTCGATCATCGGCGAGGAGACGCGAGCGCGGATCGTCGTCGCGCTGGGGGAGGCCGTCGACCCAGCCGACGCGCGACCGGGCGTACTCGAGTTCTCCACGCTGATGGATCGCGTCGGCGTCGAGGACAGCGGCCGGTTCAACTACCATCTCGATCGACTCGTGGACACCTTCGTCCGGAAGGTCGACGGCGGATACCGGCTCAATCCGCCCGGAAACCTGCTCTATCGGGCGATCGTCGCTGGCACGCTGACAGAGCGGGAGCGCCTCGAGCCGTTCGGTGCCGGCGACTGTCCAACGTGTGGTGCCGAACTGACCGCGGAGTACCCAGCGGATCACTACCTGTACGTCCGCTGTGGTGACTGTGGTGACTTCTTCCACACCTATCGGCTTCCGAACCGAGGGGTGCGGGATCGGAGTCGGGAAGAAGCGCTGGACGCGGCGGTGCGGACCGGACGCCACGAGACTAGCCTCCTCCGGGAAGGAGTCTGTCACGCCTGCTCGGCACCGGTCGAGCGCGAACTCAGGTCCGACGACCCGGGCGTCTGCGGGCAGCGCTGTGAGTTCGACGTCTACGCCGTACTCGCGTGTTCGGCGTGCAACGCGGGCGGTATCGGGCATCCGGCCCAGGTCGCGCTGACTGCCCCGGCCGTCGTCGGGTTCTTCGCCGATCACGACCGGGACGCTCGTGCCGTGCGTCGCTGGGAGCCAGTCGTGGCCGACGCCGAGGCCGGAACGCGCGTCCACGATGAGGAGCCCCCCGTGGTCGCGGTCCCCTTCGAACTGGGCCAGGAGCGACTCACGGTGTGGCTCGACGACGACCTGCAGGTCACGTCCGCCGATCGATCCACGCTCGCAGACGGGTGACCCCGTTGCTACTGGCAGTCTCCGCCACAGGCGCAGGCCCCTTCGGCACACGAGTTGCACCCGCCGGTCCGGGAGAGAAGAGCGATCCCGACAGCGGTGCCCACGAGTCCGACCGTGACGGCGTCTACGGAACCCACGGCGGGAACCGAGACGGGATCGCCCGATATCAACAGCGAAAGGCCCACCCCCACCAGCGCCCCCGCGAGGAACTTCACGATCCAATCCGCGTCCGTAACGTACTGCTGGAACGTCATCACGACGGGGTTCGTGCGCCCGGTGGAAAAGCACTCTGTGAACGTCGCTTCTGTTCGGAATCGGACACCGGTGACGTGGCCATACGGCTCCGGGGATCACAACCCTCGAGTCACGTTGCTGTCTCGAAGACCGTCCGAACGAAACGGGCGAAAAACGTGGTTCCGACCAGTTCGGGCCGCCGTCCGTGGCGGGCGGACGACGTCGCCGCCGTCCGTGGGGGTATGCGTCCGAACTGACGGATCCGTCGGACTTCCGTCGGGGCGTCGATCAGGCGTTGTTCATCCGCTGGCTCTCGCGGTTACCGCATCGCAGACACTCCTTGACCCGGTACGGTTCGCGGGAGTACTGCGCGTTCTTTTCGCTGGTCGATTCGGTCACTAGCTGGACAGACACGTCGTGAAGGGTATCCGTTTCGCACTCTTCACAGGGTTCGGTCATGCCGTTTGATACGCCATCCGTTGTTGCCATACCCACCCGTTTGCACCACCTTCTCTTATAGCGACAGCAGTGACTTCGCCGTCCGAGACGAGATATATATAGGTGTTCTCACGAACTGAAAACACCGCTCTGACGGTGGAAATTACCACCAGTGGCCGGGAAGCGATTTTTCCACAGGGTGTCGGTCGCGGCGAGTGTGTCAGTGTCATTGCATTCTGCGAACTAGGAAACTCTTTTGGTTCGAGTACCGCTACAACGTATTCATGGACGAGGAGTCCTCCATCGAGGAAATTCTCAACACGATCGGGGACGAGCACGCACGGACGGTGCTCGCCTCCATCAGCCGCGAGCCCGGATCGGCGAAAGATCTGGCCGAGCGTCTCGATCTCTCCCAGCCGACGATCTATCGACGACTCGAACTGCTCGAGGAGAACGACCTCATCAAACATCGCACGCTCGTCGCGGACGACGGGAACCACTACAAGGAGTACCACTGTAACTTCAACAGCACCGTCATCTCGCTCGAGGACGACGAGTACGACGTGCGGATCTTCCGTGAGGAGAACCTCCCCGACCGCTTCTCCCAGCTGTGGGACGAACTCGGGGTGAACTAAGTGCCTGCACGCTCCCGATCACGACACCGCTATCGACGATGATCGACGCATCCGAACTCCTCGACGTGGTCTTGATGCTGATGCAACTGAGCGTCTTCGCCCTCGCACTCGGGTTGACGCTCATCAGTTTCCAGTCCTACCGGGCGAACCCGTCCGACCGACTCGAGTCCGCGTTCATCGGCTTCGCCTTCCTCAGCATGGGGGTCGCACTCACGACGATCGTCTCACAGCTATCGTCCCCCGTGACTTTCTTCTACATCGTCGAAACCGTCCCGTTCATCATCGGTTTCGGGATGCTCTATCTCTCCCTGTATCGCTAACGGACTCGATCGTCGGAACTCCCCGTCGCGTTTCGTCCGGTATCCCGATTCGATCCCGAGCCGCGCGTCACTCCGGCTGCGAGCAGGCCGCCGACTGCCCCGAACGCGATCGGTGACGCGAGCCCCGCGAGTACGACGCCGTACAGCGGATCCGGTCTGACGACCGCCCCGTCGAGGCTCGCCGCGAACGCGACGAGCGCGACCACCGTACACAGCAGGTAGCCCACGGCCACCGTCGCTCCGGCCAGCGCTGCATCGGTTCGCGTCGGCAGTCGGGTTCGATACCGCCGGACGACGACCGCACCCGCGACGAGCAAGACGAGCGGAACGAGGAGGTACAGCACGACCTGGTTCCCGACGCCGGCCGCGACGAAGTTCCCGTTCCCCGGTGCGAGCGCGACCTCGAGGCCCTCGCTGTGAACCTCCACGCCGTGAGCGTTGAAGAACAGCCAGCCGACGAGCGTCGGCCGACCAGCGGCGTCGACCAGCGTCTCGAGGCCGAGGGCGCGAAACTCCGCGCGAAGCACCCCGCCGACCAGCAGGTAGGTGCCGCCGTAGCCGACCAGCCACGCCGCGATCCCGGCGACCGTTCCCGTGCCGACCGGGATCGGGATCCGCTCCGCGTCGGCCATGATCCCACATATCGATGGGGAAGTGCATAATGGTTGTTCGTGCAACGAGTACAGAACGCGGCCGGCGAGCGTCGACCTCGGGTATCGTCCCCACCGCAACCAACTGGTCGGTCGTCCGTCAGATCGTTCGTGGTCGGGAACGGGACGGCGAGTTCCGAGAGCGGCTCGAGGAGGTCGCCTGCCGGTTTCGACATGCCACTACACACTCAGTATTGTTAACATAAATGTGGCGTAATACGACGGACCGGGTTCCTCGCTAACTCCGCTCGGAGTCAACAGACCAGATCCGGGCGATTCGGTCTACGTCTCGGGATCGAACGTCTCGTAGTCGGCGTCGCCTTCCACGTGCAGTTGCGCGAGGAGGCCCTTTCGGACGGTCCGCGACAGGGCGTGGTCGACGAGGCTGATCGGCCCGGGAACCGGAGTGTCGATCTCGCCGATGCCGGTGACGCCAGCGGGGAGCGCGGCCCCCTCGACGTAGTGTGCCGGTTCGGAGACGACGTCCCCGTACTCGTACCAGCGGGTCCAGACGTTGCCGATGGGGTGGGGGCCGCTCACGAGGTTCGGCCCGGCGTTCGCCCAGTAGATGCGGACCGTCTCCTCCGTGTCGGCCTCGAGTGGGCCGTAGTCGCCGTCCTCGGTGAACCGGCCCTGTTCGCCGTTGAACAGGACGTACGTCGGGTTCTCGTCGGCCGCGGCGTCGAAGTCGAAGGTGTGGTGGCCCTCCTCTCCGTACGCCATGTCCGTGTAGAGTTCGTGCTGCCCGAGGTAGTACTCGCGGTCAACCTCGGGGAGTCCCTCCTGGGGTTCGACGAGGATGGTCCCGAACATCCCCGACCCGATGTGATAGTCGTGCTGGCCGGGCGCACAGTGGTAGAAGAACGCGCCGGGGTAGCGGGCCGTGAACTCGATTTCCGCCGCTTCGTCGCCGGGGGCGATGGTCGTATCTTCGGCCCCGCCGCCCGGACCGTACACCGCGTGGAAGTCCATGTTGTGAATGTCCGCGTTGAACTCGTCGGGAACGGTGAACGTCAGGTGAACCACGTCGCCCTCGCGCACTCGGACGAACGGTCCGGGAATCTCGCCGCCGAACGTCATGAACGGGTAGGTGACGCCGCTTTCGACCTCCGCGACGAGTTCGCGCGTCTCGATTTCGATCTCGTGACGCCGCGGCTCGTTCCAGTCGACGGGGTCGGGAACGTCCGCCGGATCGGCCGCGACGGTATCGACGTCCGGTTCTTCCGCCGGACGACTCTCCCCTTCGTCCTCGTCGTCCTGGGCGGAGACGCCGTAACTGGCGAGCGCGCTCGTTGTACCGACCGCGCCGACGGTTCGAATGAGTTCGCGTCGGTTGATGGTTCGGACCACATCGAATCCCTACCTGAGAACGCGAAACCAGTTCAGCCGGAATGTGCAGGCGACTCGAGCGCGGTCCCGAACGACGCGAAGTACGCCACACCGATCGTGACGTCGATGCCGATGCCGCAGTAGCTCCCTCCGTTCGTCTCGAGCGACGCCACGGACGCGGGCGTCTCGCTCGATCCGGAGACGGTCGCTGGGGAGCGACGCTCCGTAGCCGCCAGACACGGCGCACCCCTCCCGCGTCCCACCGAGCGATCGGACCGAGAAGTCGATAGATCGCGACGTAAATTCGGTCTGCTCGACTCACGGGGAACGCGGCGTTCGGTCCCGGAAACGCCCTCGACGCGTAACGCCGGTGGTGGGTATCGTGGTCACACCGGGGAACACTTTTGCTTTTGCCCACCGTAGACGGCGGCATGTCCGACGTAGCGCTGGACGACCGTGGCCGTCTCACGCTCCCGAAGGAGGTCCGAGAGCGATACGGAGACCGATATCACGTCGTTCAGCTTCCTGACGGGATCAAACTGGTACCGATCGCCGACAACCCGCTCGAGGCACTCAGGGACGAATTCGCGGACGTCGATAAGTCGGCCGACGAACTTCGCGAGAAGGCCCGTGACGACGCCATCGACGAGGCCGGACGATAGATGTATGCGGAGACGGATTTTCTCCTCGCGCTCATCAAGGACGAGGACTGGCTTGGGGATGCTGCTGAAACGGTATACCGGGAACACCGTGACGAGTTGTGGACGTCCCAGTTCACGCTCATCGAACTCCTGCTGGTCGCCTACCGGGAGGAACGTGATACCGAACGCGTCGTTTCGAACGCCGCCAACCTCGTCGAGGTACGCGGTGACGTGGAGACGGTCGTGACGGCGGCGACGTACGTGGAAGACCGAGGATTCACCCCGTTCGACGCACTTCACCTCGTCGAATCTAACGGCGATACCATCGTCTCGAGCGACGATACGTACGATGGAGTAGCCTCCCGTCTCGACCTGAAAACGGTCGACGAGTAACGCTCCGCAACCACTAAACGCGACTCGCACCAACCACGTCCCAATGAGCGACTGGACCGAGAAGTACCGTCCGACGACGCTGTCGGAGGTACGCGGCAACAACAAGGCCCGCGATAAACTGAAAGAGTGGGCCGAGACCTGGGACGAGCACCGGGACGCGGTGATCGTCCACGGCAGTCCGGGCGTGGGCAAGACCTCCGCGGCCCACGCGCTGGCCAACGACATGGGCTGGCCGGTGATGGAACTCAACGCCAGCGACAACCGCCAGGCCGACGTCATCGAACGCATCGCGGGCGAGGCCTCCAAGAGCGGGACCCTCACGGGTGGGGAAGCGGGTCGCCGACTGGTCGTCCTGGACGAGGCCGACAACTTCCACGGCAACGCCGACTACGGCGGCTCCCGCGAAGTCACACGCGTCGTCAAGGACGCCAACCAGCCGATCGTCCTCGTGGCCAACGAGTTCTACGACATGAGCCAGTCCCTCCGGAACGCGTGCGAGACGATCGAGTTCCGCGACGTCTCGAAGCGCTCGATCGTCCCCGTCCTCCGGGACATCTGCCGGAAGGAGGGGATCGAGTACGAAGACGCGGCCTTAGAGCGGATCGCCGAGGACACCAGCGGCGACCTGCGCTCGGCGGTCAACGACCTGCAGGCGATCGCCGAGGAGGCCGAGCGACTAACCGTCGACGACGTCGTCACCGGCCAGCGCGACACCACCGAGGGGATCTTCGACTTCCTCGATACCCTCATCAAGGAGGAGGACGCCGAGGGGGCGCTGCGGGCATCGTACGACGTCGACGAGAACCCCGACGAGATGTTGAACTGGATCGAGGACAACGTCCCGAAGGATTACGAGGGCGCGGAACTGGCCGACGCCTACGAGTTCCTCGCGAACGCCGACCGCTGGCTCGGTCGCGTCCGCTCGACGCAGAACTACTCGTTCTGGCGGTACGCCACCGACAACATGACCGCCGGGGTCGCCGCCGCCCGGCGCGAGCCGAAAGGCGGCTGGACCCGCTACGGCCCGCCGAGCTACTGGTCGAAACTCGGCCGCAGCAAGGGGACACGCAACACTCGCGATTCCATCGCCGAGCGGATCGCCGAACGCGAGGGCACGAGCGTCGCGACGGCCCGCCGGGAGATCCTCCCGTTCCTCTCGGCGATGACCCATCACTGCAAGAACCGCGACCTGACGGTCCGAATGGCCGCGACCTACGAACTCGACGAGGCGGAAGTCTCGTTCGTCACCGGCAGCGGGAAGGACACCAACAAGGTCCAGTCCATCGTCGAGGACGCCGAGGAACTGCTCGAGGAACAGGCCGTCGAACACTCGGGAGCGGCCTTCTTCGAGCGCGAGGGGGCCGCCGACGGATCGAGTGTCGAGGACGACGCTGGAACCGACGAGGACGAGCAGGAGACGCTCGCTGCCGCGAGTACGGCTGGAGACGCCGATGCCGACGACGACGCCGAGGTAGACGCGAGCGACGATCCGGCGGACGAGAACCAGTCCGGACTCAACGACTTCGTCTAGCGCTGGCGACTCGACGGCGTCGGGACCAGCCGTTCACTCGTTGTCGGAGTTCGAGCGGGCGCGTCGCCACCGACTCCGGAGCCATCGACCGGTTTTGACGGAGTAACGCCGCACCAGCCTACCGGCTCGTCGCCACGTGCTCGGTCTGCAGAGATACCGCGTGCCGACGACGGCCATCCGAAGCCAGAACGTCACTGCGACGCCGACTCGTCGGGCGCGCTCGGAGTAGCGCAGCACCGGGACGACGACGATCCCGGTCGCGAGCAGTCCGACGACGCCGCCCACCGAATAGACGGACAGGAAGGGGAAAACCTCGAGCGCAGCGACGACTGGCGCGAGTGCAATCGTCGCGAGTCCGCCCCGGAGTGCGAGCGGTCGAAGCGCCACGGACGGGCGGGAGATGGCGACGAGTTCGCGGCCGAGGACGACGAACTGCCAGCCGGCGAACGCGCCGAGGGCAGCGCCGAGCAGGAATATCGCGTCCGGATCCGCATCGCTGGCCCGGAAAAAGAAGCCGGCGAATCCGACGCCGAGGCCGAGCGGAACCGTCGTTCGGTTGTTCGGCATCCAGCGGATCAGAAGCCCTGCGCCACACAGTAACGTCACGCCGACCGCGACGCCGGCGAGCACGTCGATCAGATAGTGGAGTCCGAGCGCGACCCGGGTGAACGAGACGGTCGCGACGAGCACGCCGGCGACGCCGAAGCGCCTGCGCGGCGTTCCGACGGAGAGGAGATACGCCAGCCCGACGTAGACGATGGTCGTGTTGACGGCGTGTCCGCTCGGGAAGCCGTATCCCGTGGCGAACGCCGTCGCCTCGTACAGCGGCCGGACGACCCACGGAAGGAGGTCGGCCTCGAGCAACGGGCGATCGGGTCGGGGAAACCCGAACACCGATTTGAGGCCTTTGTACAGCCCCATCCCGGCGATCCAGACGCCGGCGAGCGTCGCGACGTCGTCCTGGTCGGGGACGTTGAACCAGTACAGAACGGCGAGGAGACAGGCCAGAAACCAGATGTCCCCCAACTGCGTGAGCAACGCGAAGACGACAGACAGCCAGTCCGGCAGCGCGGACTGGATCGCTTCTACCGCCCCGATACCGCGTGCCATACCGACACCTAATGCTCTACCGGGGGAAAGGTCGTCCGGTGTGGCCCGACCGCGGATCGGCGATTCGTTCGTCAGCGCTACCTGAACGGTTAGAATGTGAACACACCGACACTATTACGGGGAGTTCCAGCGTTCGTTCTACTGGTGAGTGGCCAGATGACCGACCCACAGTGCTGTCCGCTCTGTCCCGAGACGTTCGCCGACCGGACCGACCTCCAGGTCCACCTCGAGGTCAGCCACCGGAAGTCCGAGGTCGTCTCCGCGCTCGTCGACGCCGCTGCAGAAGGCACCGACGAGGTCGACGAACGGTCGACGACTGACGCCGCCCGACCCGACGAATCGTCGGTCGCCGGCGACGATACCGTAGAGCACGCCTCGTCCACCGGCTCCGGGCGGCAGTCGTCTGTCTGATCCGCCGTTCGGATCAATTCAGCGCGTTAGTGCCGCGAGACGCTCGAGGAACCCGTCCGACAGCCCCTCGTGGACCGCCGTCGCGAGACGTTCGGGCGGCGGCCCCGACTCGCCAGGGGAGACGTCCTCGCCGGGCGTGAAGCCGTCGCCGACCGGTGGCACCGTCTCGACCGTGTGACCGGTCAGCCGCTCGAGTTCCGCGGGGTTCGTCCGCTCGGCGAGCGTCTCCCCCGCGTAGCCGTTGACGACGATTCCCGCTACCTCGACGCCGCGTCGTTCGAGCGCCTCGACCGACAGCGCCGTGTGGTTGAGAGTTCCGAGCCCGGACCGCGTGACGACGACGGCCGTCGCCTCGAGGTCGGCCACGAGGTCGATCACCTCCTCGTCGCCGGCGAGGGGCACGCGGAGGCCGCCGATGCCCTCCACCAGCGGGAGTTCGGCGTCCTCGATTTCCGTACGACAGGCCTCGAGAACCGACTCGTAGGATAGCGGTTCGTCGGCGACGTCCGCGGCGACCCGCGGGGCGAGCGCGGGTTCGAGATAGCGCGGGCAGGTGGCGGCCGCGGGGTCGTCGCAGACCGCGGCGACGAACCCGGCGTCGTCGTCGGGCGGATACCCCGTCTGTGCGGGTTTGATCGCCCGCGCGTCGATCCCCTGGTCCCGGAGCCAGCGGGTGAGGCCGGCCGTCACGACGGTCTTGCCGATACCGGTGCCGGTTCCGACGACGGCCACGGGGGTCGCGTCGCTCACAGCAGCCCCACCTCCTCGCCGGCCGCCTGGAACGCCTCGAGACAGGCCACGATGTCCTCGTGGGTGTGCGTCGCCATCGGAACCACCCGAATACGGCTGGTTCCCTCGGGAACCGTCGGCGGACGGATCGCCGGCGCGACGACGGTTCGCTCGCGCAAGCCGTCGGCGAGCAGGAGGGCGTCCTCCCGGTCGCCCACGAGGACCGGCAGGATCTGTGAGTCGCCCAGCACCCGGTAGCCCATCGACTCGAGGCCGTCCCTGAGGTGGGCGACGTTGTCCCAGAGGCGCTCGCGGACGTCGCCGTGGCGGGCGACGTGGAGCGCCTCGCTCGCGGCGGCCGCGGCCGGCGGCGTGAGGCCGGTCGAGAAGACGAACGAGCGGGCGTCGTTGACCAGCCACTCGATCAACGCTTCGCTGCCGGCGACGTAGCCGCCCTGGCTGGCCAGCGCCTTCGAGAGCGTCCCCATCTGGACGTCGACGCGGTCCTCGAGGCCTTCGGCCTGGACGACTCCGCCGCCGTTGGCGTAGAGTCCGGTCGCGTGAGCCTCGTCGACCATCACCCACGCGCCGAAGGCGTCGGCGAGGTCACAGATCGCCGGGAGGGGTGCGACGGTGCCGTCCATGCTGAAGACCGAATCGGTGACGATCAGCCAGGACTCGCCGTCGGCCGCCGCCTCGGCGCGCGCTTCGAGTTTCGACTCGAGGCTCGCGGCGTCGCAGTGGTCGTAGACGATCGTCTCGGCGTCGGCGAGTCGACAGCCGTCGATGATGCTGGCGTGGTTGTACTCGTCCGAGAAGACGACGTCCGGTTCGAGCGCGGTGATCGTCCCCACGTTCGCGGCGTAGCCCGAGGAGAAGGCGAGCGCTCGCTCGGTCCCTTTCGTTTCGGCGAGTTGGCGTTCCAGGTCCCGGTGGACCATCGTATCGCCGGTGACGAGTCGGCTCGCGCCGGCCCCGGTGCCCACGACCGAGGCCGCCTGTCTCGCGGCGTTTTCGACGCGTTCGTCGTCGGTCAATCCCAGGTAGTTGTTCGAGGCGAACACCAGCGCCTCCTCGCCGTCGAGGACCGGCAGGTCACTGCCCGCAGCGTGTGCGAAGTAGCCCCGCTCGGCGATCCGATCGACGGGAGCCAGTTCCCGCTTCAGTTCGTCCGCTTCCCGTCGGGCCAGTCGGTCCTCGAGATCGAACCCGCGATCGTCCATTCGAGTGGACCGTGACGGTGACCTGATTTTACTTTCACGATTCACTGCTGGCGACATTTTTACTGATGGACGGATCGTGACGGTGAATCGAACTGCCGGCTCAGAAGCCGGGCATCAGTTCGGCGGGTCCGAAAACGCCGTACTCGCCGGCGCGATTCCGGCGCACGCCCGCTTTGAGGTAGCCCAGCGCGGGACCGTTGACGTTGGCTTCCATGCTCGTCTCGTCGCCGAGCTGGAACGTGTTGGTCGCCGTCTCGCCGTCGAAGGTCCGACCCGTGACCCGGACCGTGGTCGTCGTGGGCTTCTCGTCGCTGCGCACGTCGAGAATCCCGCCGACCTCGACGTCTTCGGCGTCGCAGATCCCGGCGCGCTCTAACAGAACGTCGTCGGCGTGTTCCATGTCCTCGAACTCGATGACGCCGTCGTGGTCGTCGATCACGGCTTCGATCTCCTCGTCGGACATCTCGCGGGCGGTTTCGATGTCGTACTCCGGGAGGTGTGCGATGTCCTCGCGGACGGTGCCGCGGTTGTCCTCGTAGCCGGACTTGAGGCCGACGCCCCACCAGATGTCGACCGATTCGACTTCGACGAACGACTGAGCGGCGAGCGCCGCCGCGCCGGTCAGCAGGCCGGGCGTCGCACCAGCGCCGCAGATGAACGTGATTCCCGCGTCCTCGAACGCCTCGCTGCGCTCGTCGAGCATCTCGATCACGCGCGATCGTTTGAGCACGTCGATCAGCACGCCCGAGTAGCCACCCTCGACGAATCGGTCCGCGGTCCGCGGGATGAAGTCGTGCTCGTAGTTCGGCAGGGCGAGCAACACGGCGTCGATGCCGTCGCCGTGATCGATGATCTCCTGGATGGGGTCCTCGCTGGGACGGGCCTGTTCGCTGGCGACGACGCCTCTGTCCTCGCCGTGCTGTTTGACGCCGCCCTCGCTCTCGGCTGCTGCGGTTCCCGTGCCGCCGTCCGTGGCGACCTCGTTGTCGATATTGCCCTCCGTCGCGGCCAGCAGTTCGTCAACGTCGAGTCCGTCGAAGTCGATGGCGACGCCGTGGCGATCACACGCCGCGACGGGGGTCAAGTGGTCCTTGTGCTGGCTGACCTCGAGCGCTCGTCGGCCGATACCTCCGGTTCCCAGTACTGCGAACGTAACGTCGTCCATTGTTGTCGGTAGTGTCGTCTCCAGGCGGTCGTCAGTCGATGCTGGTCAGTCGTCAGTCGGTTCGCCAGCCGCACTCGCCGTCGTCTCGGTCGACTCCGTGTCGACGCCGTGGCGGGCCTTGACCTCCTCGGGGTCGAACTCGTTGGCCTCGCGATTGGGCTCGAGGCCAGCCCGTTCGATGATCTCGATGTCCTCGCCGGGCGACTGGCCCTCGGTCGTCAGGTAATCGCCCGTCAGGATACCGTCGGCACCGGCCTCGAGGGGCAGGTGTTGCTCCTCGGGCGCGAGGTTGGCCTCGCGGCCGCCGGTCAGGCGCACGCGGGACTCGGGGTGGAGCAGTTTGTACACCGCGACCGTCTTGACGATCTCCTCGGTGGTGATGTCGACGCCCTGCTCGGCCAGCGGCGTCCCCGGAACGGGATTGAGCACGTTGACCGGCAGCGAGGAGACTCCGATCTCCTGCAGGGCGATGGCCGCCTCGACGCGGTCGGTCGGCGTCTCACCCATGCCGAGGATGACGCCGGCACAGAGGTCCATTCCGGCCTCCTTGGCGATCTCGAGGGTCTTCACCCGGTCCTCGAAGCTGTGGGTGTCGACGATCTCGGGGAAGTACCGCGGCGAGGTCTCGATGTTGTGGTTGTAGTGGTTGATCCCCTCCTCGACGAGGATCTCGGCTTCCTCCCCGGTGAGAATCCCGAGTGAGGCGTCGATCTCGAGGTCACACTCCTCGCGGACGAGGCGAATCGCGCGGATGACGTCGTCCCACTCGTCGGGACGGCGTTCCTTCGAAACGCCCTTCTCCGCGACGACGATCCCGAATCGCTGTGCGCCGTCGCGTTCGGCTCGCTTCGCGGCCTCGAGGATCCGCTCCGGCTCGAGGAAGTCGTAGGTGTCGATGCCGGTGTCGAAGTGGACCGACTGGGCACAGAAGCCACAGTCCTCGGCGCAGTTGCCGGCCTTCGCGTTGACGATCGAACAGGCGTCGACCGTCCCGTCACCGAAGTGATCGCGCACGGCCGCACCGGCCTCCGCGAGCACGTCGACCGGTTGTGCCAGCAACGCGAGCCCGTCGGTCCGGTCGAGTCGCTCGCCGGCGAACACCCGCTCGAGGGCGTCGTCGACCGTCGCGTTTCCAGTCTCGTAAACCACGTCCAATTGTGTGGTTGACGAGACCATAATGATTGTGGATGGTCGCGGCTCTTGCGAACCCCCGTGACGGATGGCAACCCCTCCATCCGCGTTCGGCGTGTTTCGATCGGAGGCACGCTCGAGAGACGCACCGGTCGGAAGACGCGGACGCGACTCGTTTCCGCCGTCCGCAATGGGTGAACGGTTTCTTTCCGTTCCACAATCTTTGAATATGGTGACATGGTATCGCGTCGTATGGTTGTCAGTATCTCGGAAGAGCACTTCGAGGACGTTCCGGACTTCGAGTACGAACCGCAGTACGTCGACGTCGGGGAGCTACGGATGGCGTACGTCGAAACCGACGGAGAGGGCGAGGAGACGTTCCTCTGTCTGCACGGCGAACCCACGTGGTCGTTCCTCTATCGCAAGATGATCCCCACCCTGGCCGAGCGTGGCCGCGTCGTCGTTCCAGACCTCATCGGCTGTGGTCGGTCGGATCGGTACGAGGACCCCGACGAGTACTCGGTCCGGATGCACTACGACGCGCTCCGAACGTTCGTCGAGGAACTCGATCTGACCGATATCACGCTCGTCTGCCAGGACTGGGGCGGCGTCCTCGGATTGGCGCTCGCCGCCCACCAGTCCGACCGGTTCGCGCGGCTGGTGCCGATGAACACCGGCGTCCCGGACGGCACCCAGGAGATGAGCGACCGGTGGCACGAGTTCGCCGAGATGGTGGCGACCGCAGAGGACCTCGATATCGGCAGACTCGTCCGCAACGGCTGCTACCGTGACCTCCCGGAGGAGGTCGTGGAGGCCTACCGCGCGCCGTTCCCCGACGAGCGATACATGGCCGCCGCGCGGACGTTCCCGGGCCTCGTTCCGACGTCGCCCGACGATCCCGGCGCGGAGCTGATGGCCGAAACCCAGGACCGTCTCGGCGAGTGGGAGAAACCCGCCTTCGTGCTGTTCGCGAGGGAGGATCCGATCACGTCCCACGATCGGGATCCGCTTCGTCATCACATTCCCACGGCGACCGACCAACCCGACGTCTGGATCGACGAGGCCGCACACTTCCTCCAGGAGGACGCCGGCGAGGAGATCGCCGACCACATCGTCGAGTTCGTCGATCGAACGCCCCTCGAGCGGATCGACTGACTGAGACCTCCCCCCGTCCTCGTTCCCCGTTCGTCACGCCGGAACCGATCACCCACCGCGGTCTCCATCCGCTAGTCGTTTCTCCCCGTTTGTGAATCGATGCTGGTGGAAAAACACACGATCGTTCACCCGGTGGACGGCGACGACGCCCCGTCGGCCGTTAGGCTCATATGTTCGATATCTCCCGGGAGATAACTGAAAATAATTCCAAAACTTGATTACGTGTGATAATGTAGTTTAACCGAACGAGTCCATGACCGACAGTACGAGCGACGAAAAATCGACGGACGGTGGGGTTGAGGTCGGCTCGAGCGCCGAAGAGCTATTCGGGGGGATAGACGAAGGGCCGTTCGAGACCGACGTCGAGCGTGGGGACGACGCGGACGACCGGGGGGAAGAACCCGACGAGGACGACGGGATCGAGGACCAGACAGCGGCCTCGGTCTTCGGCCAACTCAAGGACGACGTCGAGAGCGACGACACCGACGAGCTGCTCGAGGACGAGAGTCCCGAGGACATCATCGCCAGCGCGGACGAACCCGAGCCGGAGCTCGATCCGATCGACGAGGACCTCCGCGCCGACGAGGAGGAGCTCGCCGACCTCCTGTTGACCGGCCGAACGAAAGGCGAGGAGTTCCTCTGGATCGACCCGGCGGACGAGTCGAACGACGCGGCCGACGATACGGACACGACGACGGCGACGGACGTCTTTGGCGGGAACGAGACGCCCAAGGGTGCGACCGACGACGACGTCGCGAACGTGTTCGGGGACGATGAGGACGGCTGGACCGGCTCGAGCGACTCCGATACCGCCGACGAAACGGACTCGAACACCGATCGGATCGCCGACAACGACCGCGCGCCGGATCTGCCGATGCCCGGCGACGAGGCCGACGACGAAACGGGGGAGACGGACGTCGAGGCAAACGACGAGGCCGACGACGGCGACGTCGGACTCGACCTCGGGCGTCTCGAGTCGGACACCGACTCGGCGTCGCCGGAAGATACCGGATCCGCGACGGTCGATGACCCGACCGACGATACGACTGGTGGGGAGTCTGACGCCCTCGACTCCGGAACCGGTGCTGACGCCGACACCGGTACGGACGATACGGGAGACGCCGACGACGATTCGAGTCCCGGGTTCCTCCGTCGATTGCTCGGGAAGCTCTTCCCGTTCTAGACGCCTTGCAACCTGTCGGTCGTGGCCCCTGTGGTCACCCACTCGTTTTCGCTTCGACGCTCTCGATGTCGTTCGATAGAGCCGATAGCGACGCCCCTCGAACTCGAATCGAGCGACGATAGACCCTCACCGGGAGGCTGAACCCTGTCCACGAGCCGACGGACCGACGGCCCGAGGGTTACCGATCTGGATGCCACTCGAGGTCCGCAGATCGGACGGAGTACGACACCCCGCCACAGTTCGGACAGGTCGTCCCGCTTCCGGGTCCGAGGGGTCGATCGGGGATCGTGTGACGGTTACCGCAGTCGTCACAGACGATACTGACGGCCACAGTTACGGTACGACTGACGACCCCATCGACGTTCGGCCGGCCGCTGACGGCCGACCCGATCGACGACGGCGTCAGGCTTCGACGCCGTAGAGGAACTCGAGGGTCGCGTCGTTCTGCCTAGCGAGGTCGATCGCGGGCGTCAGTGTTTCCGCAGCGCCGTCCGAGCCGTCGACCGACGCCAGTACGGTCTCGTACACGCCGAGCAATGCGAGCGGGAGTCCGAATCCGCTGAGGGTGTAGGGATGCTGAACGGAAGAAATCGGGGAGAAAGACGGCCGAAACGTCGGTTCGTGACCCGCGATCGTCGCGGCTTTCGAGCTACCTTAACCCAGGAACTCCTCGATGTGGTCGGCGACCTCCTCGGGCGTGTCGCCGACGGGGACGCCCGCGTCGTTCAAGGCGTTGATCTTGCTCTCGGCGGTGCCGGTGCCGGAGCCGGAGACGATCGCGCCGGCGTGACCCATACGCTTGCCCGGCGGGGCCGTGCGGCCGGCGATGAAGCCGGCGACGGGCGTGTCGACGTGTTCGTCGATGTAGGCGGCGGCCTCTTCCTCGTCCTCGCCGCCGATCTCGCCGCACATGACGATCGCTTCGGTTTCGGGGTCGTTCTCGAACAGCTCGAGGGCGTCGATGAAGTCGGTGCCGATGATCGGGTCGCCGCCGATACCGATGGCGGTACTCTGACCGAGGCCGCGGTCGGTCAGGTTGTCGACCACCTGGTAGGTCAGCGTCCCCGAGCGGGAGACGAGCCCGACGTTCCCCTCGGAGAAGATGTTGCCGGGGAGGATGCCGAGCTTGGACTCGCCGGGCGTGATGAGACCGGGACAGTTCGGGCCGATCAGACGCGTGTCGGTCTCGGAGAGGCGCTTGTTGACCCGCGCCATGTCCTGGGTCGGGATCCCCTCCGTGATGGCGACGGCCAGATCGAGGTCCGTGTCCAGCGCCTCGAAGATGGCGTCGCCCGCGAACGCGGGCGGGACGAAGATGACCGACGTGTCGGCGTCTTCCTCTTCGACGGCCTCGTGGACCGTGTCGTAGACGGGAACGCCGGCGGCCTCCTGACCGCCCTTGCCCGGCACCGCACCCGCGACGACGTTGGTGCCGTACTCCATCATCTGTTCGGCGTGGAACTTGCCTTCCCCGCCGGTGATACCCTGTACCACGACGCGCGTGTCGTCGTCGACTAGAACGCTCATTATTCGTTCACCTCCTGGGCGTACTCGACAGTACGCTGGACCGCGTCCTCGAGGGTCTGTTCGACCGTCACGAGGTCCTCGTTCAGAATCTCCATCCCTTCCTCCCAGTTGGTGCCGGCCAGCCGGACCACGACCGGCTTGGGAATCTCGTCGAACGCCTCGAGGGCTTCGTTGATCCCGCGGGCGACCTCGTCGCCGCGCGTGATGCCGCCGAAGATGTTGAAGACGACGGCGTCGACGTTGTCGTCGGAGAAGACCATGTCGAGGGCGTTGGCGATCCGTTCGGCCTTCGCGCCGCCGCCGACGTCGAGGAAGTTGGCCGGCTCGCCGCCGTAGTGGTCGACGAGGTCGAGCGTCGTCATCACGAGCCCAGCGCCGTTGCCGATGATGCCGACGTTACCCGAGAGGCGGACGTAGTCGAAGCCGTACTCGTCGGCCTTCTGCTCGAGTTCGTCGCCGCCCGCCGCTTCCTCTTCCATCTCGGCGAGTTCGGGCTGGCGGAACAGCGCGTCCTCGTCGATGTTCATCACGGCGTCGGCCGCGATGACCTCGTCGTCGCTCGTGACCATCAGCGGGTTGATCTCGGCGTCGGAGCCGTCCCGGCTCTCCCAGAGGTCGTACAGCGTCATCAGGACGTTGGAGACGTCGCGCGCGACGGCCTGGTCGACGCCCGCGTCGTAGACGGCCTTGCGGGCCTGGTAGGGGTGCATGCCGAACGAGGGATCGATGTGCTCTCGAGCGATGGCGTCGGGGTCTTCCTCGGCGACTTCCTCGATGTTGACGCCACCCTTCGTCGAGACCATCGCGACCGGCTTCCCCTCCCCGCGGTCGAGGGTGATCCCGACGTACAGCTCGTTCACGAAGTCGACGGCCTCCTCGACGAGGACCCGATCGACGTGGTAGCCCTTGAGGTCCATGCCGAGGATCTCCTCGGCCGCCTCGCGGGCTTCGGCCTCGTCCTCGGCGAGTTTGATCCCGCCGGCCTTGCCGCGGCCACCGACCTGTACCTGCGCTTTGATGGCGACTGGATACCCGATCTCCTCGGCCGCGGCGACGGCGCCGTCGACGTCGGAGGCGAGTTCTGAGGCCGGCGTCGGGATGCCGGCGTCGGCGAAGACCTGCTTCGCCTGATACTCGTGAAGTTTCATAGCCATTCGAACGGCCGTTCCGACCTTGCTTAAATCCTGCCAGTTTCCACTCGCCACCGAGATCACCGAACGAGCGTCGGTTCCGCGCTCACATTTCGTACCGCCGGATTCGCGGACTCGTCACTGCCGTGAACACTCGCAACGTACTCGCGACGATTGTCCACGATCGTCCGCCTTTCGGGGCGAGGAGCGGCGGGAAGTGACCGCATAACGATATTTCCGCGGGCCGACCCCACGGGTCCGGCGAGACGAGCCGCCGGTCAGGCTTCGATCCTGGCCACGTCGAGAATGATCTGGTTGCGCGTGGTCTCGATCGCCTCGATCTCCCCGGCCAGCAGGAGTTCCGCGTCGGGCATCGCACCGATAGCGATGGCGTCGCCCTCGTCGAAATCGCGGATCGACTGCTGGAAGCGAATCCGCGCGCGACAGGCCTCCGGATGGTGGACGTTGGGGAAGCTGATCTCGTCGACGATCGCGTCCACGCGATCGAACTCGCGCGCGAGAACGGCCGTCTCCGGATCGTCGATCGCTTCCCGATCGAGGATGTCGAACGCGGTCGAGGTCGGTTCGTATCCCCCAGCGGGTCCGGGAATCCCTTCGACGAGGCCCAGATCCTTCAGGCTCGACATCTGGTTGCGTACGGTGCGTGGCTCGCGGTCGACCTCGCTCGCGATCGACTTCGCCGGTATCGGCGAGTCCTCCGCCTGATAGCGGTTGATGAGTACAGTTAAGATCCGATGTTGGCTACTGGTCAGCTCGATCCGTCCCATACACACCGTCAGGGGCGTCGGAACTTTATACCATGCGTTGTCTGCCGCAGAAACGCGTTCTGCCGCGCGTTCAGTTGTTCTGGATTGCCGGTTTCTCGGATCGTCGACTCGGACCTCGAGTCGCAGTCGGCCCCGTGCTCGAGTTCCCGGGTGATCCCCGTCGCTCCACAATGCACAAGGCCGTCGGTCCGCTACCGCCTAGCAGGCGGATGGCGTGTCGAATCGACAGGCGTAGGTTAGGGTTCCGCGGGTCGGGACTATCCCGTCCCGAGACGGGGCCCGACTGATGTGACCTCGACGCCCGGACGGGACGTGCCGGCCCTGCCGGCGAGCGTCCGCACGACCATCCTGTACGCCGTTCACAGCAACCTCTTCATCTCGCTGGCGACGGTTTCGGTCGCCGTGACGACCGCGCGGCTCGTCGGCCTCCCGCTCGAGCCGTTGCCGCTATTTCTGGTCTTCGCGGCGACGATGTTCGTCTACTCGATCAACCGGATCACCGACCTCGCGGAGGACGAACGGAACGTCCCCCGCCGGGCCGCGTTCACGAAGCGGTACGGCCGCCGCTGGCTCGCGCTCGGCGTGGCCCTCTACGTGCTCGCGATACTGGTGGCGGTCGCGGCCGGCGTCCCCGGTGCCGGCTACTTGCTGTTGCCGCTCGTAGCCGCGGTCCTCTACTCGATGGTTGGACTCAAGCGAGTCTTCCTCGTGAAAAACTGCTTCGTCGGCGCTGCCTGGGGGGTGATCCCGCTCGGGGTCGGCTACTACTACGACGTCCTCGCCTCCCCCGGGATCCTGTTTCTGGCTGCCTACGTGTTCGCGATGATCACCGTCGCCGCCGTCGTCTTCGACGTCAAGGACATCGAGGGCGACCGCGAGGAGGGTATCGCGACGGTCCCCATCGTCGTCGGTCCGCGCTGGACCCGGATCAGCGCCCAGGTCGCGAACGTCGCCATCGCGGCCGGGGTCGTCGCCGTCGTCGCTGCGGACCTCCTCGAGCCGTCGTTTCTCGTCGTCCTCGCGATGAACGCGTACGTCGCTACCTACATCCCGTTCGCGACGCCCGATCGCACGCCGCTTTACTACGGCTTCGTCGTCGACGGCGAACACGTATTTCTCGCCGCGGTCGTCCTCGTTGCGGACTGGCTGACCGTGCTCTAACCGGTCTACTGCTGCAGTCAGCCGTTACCGGAGCCATCGGAGCAGTCCGATCAGTCCGACGACGGCGGCGAACAGCCAGCCGACGACGATCCCGCCCACTACCAGTTGCAACACGAGTTCACGGCCTGCCGTTCCACTCCCGACGTCTGGCTCGAGCCACCCCGCTAGGCGGACGACGATACCGACCACGGTGAGACAGGCCAGAAGCACCAATCGGTTGCGGAGATATCGGCCGCTCAGGTAGTGCTCGCGGAGGTCGTCGGCGTCCATGAAGCGCTTGCGATCGAATACGACGGGCAGCTACTAATAGTTCCCTCGGCGTCGACGGCCGCTCTCGAGGTGACGAACCGGTCGATCCGTTCGTCCCCTCCTCAGTCGCGGTCGGTGTCGCTCCAGTCGCAGTCCTGGCACTTCCAGCCGGTAACGAACGCCGTCACCGACGGCATGTAGCCGACTGTCAACACCGAACCGCCGCACTCGGGGCAGTCCCGGTCGGCCTCCTCGATCGATTCGGCTTCCATCACCGGTTCGCCCTCGATCAGTTCCGCCAGCGACTCCGCGGTCACCATTCGGCCCTGAACGACTCGGTTATCGGACACGCCTCGATATCCGGGCCAGAGCCACCTAAGCGTTTTCGAGCCGGTTCGTTGGAACGGATCGGGACGAATGCAGTCGAACGATCGGTGAGCGCGGGACGATCCGCCTTCTCTCGGCTGATTGAATGGGCAACCGTCCAGATGATGGCTCAACGGAACGCCCTCGATGGACGTATGAACGATACTGTGGGTAAGTTTCAAGTACTCTCGACCACGTATTATCGAATACGACTATGGGAGATAATGTCACACTCGAGCGCGTCGAGGAGGTCCCGCCGGAGTCGCGCGTCTGCCACTACGACGAACTCGCCGAACCGGCGAAGGAGCGACTGCCGACGTTGATGGACGACGCCGAGACGTCGGTCGACGGGGCCGTCGTGGACGGCTTTCACGACTGCGATCTGGTGAAGTACACGGAGTACTACGCGGTCTCTACCCAGTAACTGGTTCTGCGCTCGAGACCGGTCGCATCGCGGGGATCCGTCGCCTGAGCGGTGTCGATGGGTCGGCGGAGTCGAGTGAGCAAGGAGAAACGTCGGGTCGCCGAAGCCGTCGTCAAACGAACGGACCTACTTGTTGTTCATCGCCTCGCTGGCGATGTTTCGGCCGCGGGGTTTCAGCGCGACCTCGCGGCGGACCCGGACCTCCTCGAGGACGTCGAGTTCGATCAGTCGTTCGTAGATCTCCTCGACCTCGTCGGTATCGATGTCGAGGAACTCCGGCACTTCGAACGGCGACACCCCCGAGTAGATCGCCATCAGCACCTCCTCTTCCTTCGAGGAGAGGTCGATCGACGAGGCGTTTTTCTCCGCGCCCTTGTCGAGGACAGACTTCAGGAGCGACGTGTTCTGTTTCGACCCCGAGATGTAGGTCTGGACGCTCGAGTCGTCTTCCGTGTGTTCGGCCTCGATAACCGGCCGATCGCTGCCGCGGATGGTGCGTTCGTCGGTCTCGACGGTGCCGACGTCGTCGACCTCGATTTGCACCAGTTTGCCGCTCTCGAGGGCGAAGTTCGCAACCCCCTCGTTGATCTTGACGCGAGCTTTCTGCCAGTCGGAGTCCTGAATGACGCCGCCTTTCACGGCGGGGTGTTTGATCAGGATGATCTCGCCGTCGAGAATGGCTCGCTGGATCTTGAGTTCGAACGCGTCGACCTCGTCCATCGAGACGAGGTAGACGTTGGGACCGTAGTTGACGCTGATGTAGTTCGACACCGTCGCGATCGCCTGGTTGACGTCGTATCGGCCCCTGATGGAGGAGATTTTCGACAGCGGTATCGTTTCCTTGCCGTCGTTACCGACGATCACCAGTCGCTTGTTCGAGAGGACGATCCGCCCGTTCGACCAACTCGTGTCCTGCAGTTTGCGGCCGTCACGGACGACCTGTGTGAACTTCCCGGTCACGTCGGCGAGTTTCTGCTCGGACTTGCTCATGCGAGATCACCACTCGGCGCGCCGACGCCGCCGAGTTTCGATAACGCGGAGAAGCCACGTTTTCGCAGCCGATCGTTCTCGGTCCTGTCGACGAACGACGAGATGCGATCCCGCGCCCGGTCGCCGCCGATCTTTCCGAGGACGAACAGCGCTTTCACGCGCATCTCGTCGTCGCGCATGTCGTCATCGAGGATGTCGAGTAACCGGTCCTCGAGGTCGCCCCCGTCGAGCAGCGCGAGGCTGGTGGCGGCGAACTTCGAGGTCATCTCGTCGTCGTCGGCCAGCGTCTCGATCAGCGCGTCCTGGGCGTTCGAGCGGTACTCGTCCCTGGCGATCCGTCCGAGCAGCCACGCCGCGTTCCGCCGCTGGGCCGTCTCGGTGCTGCGGTCGAGAATCTCGATCAGGGGTTCGACCGCCTCGCGTTCGTTCGCCTCGGCGAGTTCGTCGACGATCTTCTCGCGAACCTGGTGGCTCGCGTTGGCCGGGGCCTCCGAGAGCAACTGGACGAGCGAGAACATCGCCGTCCGCCTGACGGCGTCGGAGTCGTCGCTGAGTGCCCCCGCCAGGATCTCGACGGCCTCGGTACTGCCGAGTCGCCCGAGCGCGTCGACGGCGATGCGGCGCAACACCTCGTCCTCGTCGTCGGCGATGCTCGTCAGTTCCCCGAGGGCGTTGTTCGTCCCGATGTCCGCGAGGGCGTAGGCCACCTCGATCCGGACGTCGTACTTGTCCTCGTGGAGTTTGTCGGTCAGCGCGGGGACGCCTTCCGGCGATTCGATCCGGCCGAGCGCTCGAGCGACGCGTTTCCGGACGCGTGGATCCGGATCGTCGATGGCGTCGACCAGGGTCGAGACGACGTTGTTTTCGCCGATCCGACCCAGCCCCGTCGCGGCGGCCATCCGGAGTTCCGGAACGTCGGCGTCGAGTCCCTTGGCCAGGATCTGGGCCTTCTTCCAGGTGGCGACGTCGTCGATGTCGGTCCCCGACAGCTCCCCGATGAACTGCTCCAGGGCGTCCTGGCCGTACTGGTCGAGGGCGTCGATCGCCGCCGCTCGGACCTCGTCGTTCTCGTCGTCCTTGGCGACCTCGACGAGCGCGTCGACGACCTTCTTGCGGTCCCTCGGCTCGTCGGCCGCCTCGCTGTGGAGGCCGCCGAGTACGTCCGCTGCACGGCGGCGGATATCCGGGTTCGAACTCCGCTCGAGGTAGGTGACCAGCGAGTCGAAGTCCGCGTTTCGCTCGAGTTCGAATAGCGTCACCGCGCTCACCTCCTCCGGGAGCGGCCCCACGCTGACAGTGTCATAGTTTGGTGTTCGTTCGACTGATATTCACGGTTGCCCTTCACGTCCGGTTCGATCGTCTGTGCCACACTCGTGGTCGTCATACCGGGTGACCGGTGCCGTCATGTCAGGCGTCGTCCGAGTCGCCTTCGTTTTCGGCGTCGGTCGTGGTCGTCGCTTCCGCACCAGTGGTTGCGTTCTCGTCGCCGATCTCGATCTCGATCGACTCGTCGCGTTGCTCGGTGCTTTCCCCGTAATCGTCGGCCCGGATACGCCCGGCCGGCGGGTACTGCATCGATCCGACGATTTCGGCGAAGACCATGTCTTCGGTCACCTCGCCGTCCAGTTCTCGCCGAGCCCACCGGGCGTTCGCACCCCACCCTCCGACCTGGCCGTCGTACTCGTCGACGTTCTCGGGGTAGTACTCCGAGACGTCCTCGTCGTACGCGACGTTCTCGGTGTAGAGTTCCTCGAGGTCGGTGCCGTGGGCCACGATTTCGTCCCGAAACAGCCGGTAGATCCGTCTGACTTCCTCGTCGGATTCCGCCATGGTCTCGGCCTCGCTCTCGTAGAACAGGATCACCTCGTTCGTCTCGCTCTCGGCGTCCCCGCCAGGATCGTGGTAGAGTTCGTCGACGGTGATCCCGTTTTCCTCGAGCACGTAGTAGAACTCCTCGGGGGACGCGTCGGGTTCCTCGCCAGGCGGTTCCGGTTCGACCGCGACGCGGCCGCCCCCGACGGAAGCGATCGTGTTCAAACAGCCGGCCAGTCCACCGACCGACAGCGCCGTTGCAGTGCCGAGTAGCTGCCGACGACGCAATCCACTGCTCTCGTCGGTATCGTCACCGGGACGATCTGTTTGCGCGTCGGTCGAATACTCGGGAACGTCACGCATCGTTATGAAAGGGTCTCACCAGGGGGTGAAAAACGCGTCGGCCGTCCGGAGGCGAAACGCACTACCCCGTCCGGCGGCTAGCCCGAGCAACGGCGAGGTTTCGGAGTTGACTCCCCATGGATCCGTTCACGTTGCTCGGTATCGACGTCGCCCTGTTTCTCCTCATCGGCCTGCTGGCCGGTGCCCACTGTATCGGGATGTGTGGGCCGCTCGTGACCGTCTACGCGAGTCGGATGGAAGACGGCGGTGTCGGCACCGACGGCGGGACGCCGACCCGGAGCCGATCCGGCCGGTCGGGCCGGTCGAGCTATCTGACGACCTACGCCGTCCGCCAACACGCGTTGTTCAACCTCGGGCGGGCGGCGAGTTACACCGTGCTCGGGGCGGCGTTCGGCGCGCTCGGGGGTGCCCTGTTCGTGACGACGGCGGAGCTAACTCCCGTCGTCGAGAGCGTTCGCGGCGTGGTCGGGGTCCTCGTGGGCGGGTTCGTCTTCGTCACGGGCGCGTACTACCTGGGGGGCCGAATCTCGGGCGGCGGGATCTCGCTGCCCGGTCTCGAGCGCGTCACCGGCTGGCTCACCGGCCACGTCGACCGGCTGGCGAACGGTCCCGGTATCGTGGGACTGGGCGCGCTGCACGGACTGTTGCCGTGTCCGGTCCTCTACCCGGCCTACCTCTACGCGTTCACGATCGGCTCGCCGACGGGCGGTGCGATCGCGCTGGCCGCGCTCGGGATCGGGACGATCCCGGCCGTCTTCGCCTACGGGACGCTGATCGAGAGCGTCGACGTCGCCCACCGACGACGGCTCCACCGACTGCTGGGCGTCGCGTTCGTCGTCCTCGGCTACGTCCTGCTCGCCCACGGACTGATGAGCCTGGGAATCGACGTCCCGCACCCGGAACTGCCGTTCTACGACGGCCTCGACGTGCCGGGGATGGACGGCGGCCACGACCACTGACGACCGCGCTCGAACGAACGGAACCGCACGGAACGTAACCTACCACAAACCGATGACCGACGAACACGCGACCGAGACGGGCTGTACGCTCTGTGATCTCCCGGTAGCGGGAAGCGGCGTCACCGCCGACGGCAACGAGTTCTGTTGTGTCGGCTGTCGCGACGTCTACGAGGTCCTCGGCGACGTCGAGGACGTCGACGCCGAGGACGTCCGCCGCACGCGACGGGCGGACGAGGAACCCGAGGACCAGGAGCGTCCACCCGGTCACGAGACGACGTTCCTCGAGGTCGACGGGATGTACTGTGCGACCTGCGAGGCGTTCATCGAGTCGGTCGCGACCGCGACCGACGGCGTCAGCGACGCGCGCTCGAGTTACGTGACCGAGACGGTCCGGATCGACCACGATCCGGACGCGGTGTCGGTCGAAGACCTGAAAGACCGTATCAGCGGCCTCGGCTACAGCGCCTACGACCGGGACGACACCTTCAGCAGGCGTCAGGCGGACAACTGGGAGATGGCTCGCCTCGCCGTCGGCGTCCTGATGGGGATGATGGTGATGCTCCAGTACGTCGTCATCATCTACCCCACCTACTTCGGCGAGTGGGTCTACGACGAGCGGACGATGGAGTTCTTCGAGGCGACGCTGGCGAGCGACCTCGCGACGCCGTTTTACCTGATGATCGCCGCGCTGACGACGATCATCCTCGCGTTTACGGGGAAACCGATCCTCCAGGGCGCGTACGTCGCGCTCCGGACGCGCTCGCCGAACATGGACCTGCTCATCGCCGTCGCGGCCGTCGGGCCGTGGCTCTACAGCACCATCTCCATCGTCGTCGGCGGGCCGCACATCTTCTACGACGTGACCGTCGCGGTCGTGGTCGTCGTCACCGTCGGGAACTACTACGAGTCCTCGCTCAAGGGCGAGGCCGTCGAACGCCTCTCGGACCTGACCAGCGTTCAGGTCGACGAGGCCCGCCGGATCGGCCCCGACGGGGAGCCCGAGACCGTCGGCATCGACGACCTCGAGGCGGACGACGAGGTGATCGTCCGGGCAGGCGAGCGGATCCCGGTCGACGGCGACGTCGTCGACGGCGAGGCGGCGATCGACGAGGCGGTCGTCACCGGCGAATCCCTGCCGGTCACGAAGGGGGTCGGCGATCCCGTCGTCGGCGGATCGATGGTCGAGGACGGCGCGATCACCGTCCGCGTCGGCGAGGACGCCACCAGCACGCTCGACCGGATCACGGAACTCGTCTGGGACCTCCAGAGCACCAGCGGGGGCGTCCAGAAGCTCGCCGACAAACTCGCGACGATCTTCGTCCCCGTCGTGCTCTCGCTCGCGGTCCTCGTCACGGTCGCCTATCTCGCCCTCGGCGCTGGACTCGCCGACGCCCTGCTCGTCGGGCTGACGGTCGTCATCGTCTCCTGTCCCTGCGCGCTCGGGCTGGCGACCCCGATGGCCGTCGCCGCCGGCATCCGCGACGCCCTGGAACGCTCGATCGTCGTCTTCGACGACAGCGTCTTCGAGCGCATCCGCGAGGCCGACACCGTCGTCTTCGACAAGACCGGCACCATCACGACCGGCGACATGACCGTCGTCGAGACCGACTGCGACCACGCCCTGCTCGAGCGTGCCGCCCTGCTCGAGGCGCAGTCGGCCCACCCGATCGGACGGGCGATCGCCGATGCCCGACCGGCCGACGACCTCGACCCAGTCGCCGACGGTGGTGCCGTCGACGCGACTGCCGACTCAGAGGGAGCTACCACGAGCGACGACGATCCCGCGGACGACGACCGCGTCGAGGAGTTCGAGAGCCACCGTAACGGCGTCGCCGGGATCGTCGACGGCGAGCGAATCGTCGTCGGCCACCCCGACCTGTTCCGCGACCTCGGGTGGCGGGTTCCCGACGCCATCGAGCGGACGATCGCCGAGCGCCGCGAGACGGGACGAGTTCCGATCGCGGTCGGGCGGGACGGCGCTGCGGAGGGGGTCGTCGTCGTCGGCGACGAACTCCGCGAGGGGTGGGACGAGACGCTCTCGGCCATCGCCGCAACGGAGACCGAGGTGGTCGTCCTGACCGGCGACGACGAACGGGCGACCGGGCGTCTCCGGGAGCACTCGGCCGTCGATCGGGTCTTCGCCGGCGTTCCGCCGGAAGGGAAGGCCGAGACGATCGACCGGCTCAAGGGCCGCGGACAGACGGTGATGGTCGGCGACGGGACGAACGACGCGCCCGCGCTCGCGACGGCGGACCTGGGAATCGCCCTCGGTGGTGGCACGGCGATGGCCGCCGACGCGGCCGACGTCGCGCTCGTCGACGACGACCTCGCCTCGGTCGAAACGGTCTTCGACCTGGCCCGCGCCACCGACCGCCGCGTCAAGGGCAACGTCGGCTGGGCGTTCTGTTACAACGCGATTGCGATCCCGCTGGCGGTCACGGGCCTGTTCAACCCGTTGCTGGCGGCGCTCGCGATGGCCGGCAGCAGCATTCTCGTCGTTACGAACTCGTCGCGGCCGCTGCTCGAGGAGTGACCGCTCCGTCGTCCGTCGCCTCTACTTCCCCGTGGGCCAGCCGTCGATCCCCGTGACAATTCCGCTGTGCGTGTACAGGTCAGTACACTAATTGATCTCCGACTCGTAGCCGGCGGCATGTCCGGTAGTATCGACGGCGAGTGGCTCTCCGACAATCCGGCGTTGACCGCGCTCGCAGCCGTCAGCGCCGTGTTGGGGCTGCTGGTCATTCTCCCCTATCTCCAGTACGTGTTGCTCGGGGTCGTCCTCGCGTACATTCTCATGCCCGCGCAGCGACGCCTCGAGCGTCTCGTCGGCTCGATGGTCGCCGCGCTCACGCTCGTCGCCGTGGCGATCCTCACCATTTTGCTCCCGCTCGCGTACGTCCTCGCGATCGCGATCCGTGAGGCGTTCGACGTCGTGGCGGCCCTCCAGAACGGCGAACTCGACGTCGGCGCGATCGAAGCCCAGCTCGAGTCGACGGGCTACAGCGTCGACCTGGTCGAACTGTACGAGAACTACCAGGACCCGATCGCGACCGGCTTACAGGGGATCGCGACGCGGACGGTGGAGTTCGCGGGCGGTCTCCCGTCGCTGTTTATCGGTATCACGGTGACGCTGTTCGTCCTCTTCTCGCTGTTGCGTGACGGGGACGCCCTCGTCGCGTGGTTCCAGCAGGTGCTCCCGATCGAGGACGACGTCCAGCTGGAACTGCGGCGGAAACTCGATCGACTCATGTGGGCCTCGGTCGTCGGCAACGTCGCCGTCGCCGGCGTCCAGGCGATCCTGCTCGGAATCGGGTTGTTCCTGCTCGACGTCCCGGCGGTGGTCTTTCTCACCGTGGCGACGTTCGTGCTCGCGTTGCTCCCGCTCGTGGGCGCGTTCGGCGTCTGGATCCCGGTCACGCTCTACCTGCTGGCGACCGGATCGATAGGAGCCGCCGTGATCCTCGTTCTCTACGGCTCGCTCGTCAGCGCCTCCGACACCTACCTCCGGCCGGCGCTGATCGGCCGCTCGAGCGCGTTCAACTCCGCGATCGTCGTCGTCGGTATCTTCGGCGGTCTCGTCGTCTTCGGGGCCGTCGGTCTGTTCATCGGCCCGGTCGTTCTCGGCGGCGCGAAGGTCACGCTCGACGTGTTCGCTCGAGAACGGCGCAACGGGATGGCTCGCCCCCAAGCCGACGCCGAGGAACCCGCCGTCGAGACGGATCCGGACACCGGAATCGGCGCGCCCGAGGGTGCCTCCGAAGGCGTCGCGGACGGATCGGACCCACGTGTAGCCACTGACGACCCGAACGACGATTCGGACGCACAACGTTCGGCGGACGATTCGATCGAAGAATCCGACGGCGACAGCGGTATCGCGGGCGACGAATCGCGATCCGACGAGTCCCCGGATCGGAACGGCGGTCACGGGGACGCGAGCGGTCAGTAAGAACGACCGTCCGGACGGATGCGGGTCCCTCACGTTGCCGGCGTATCGGCGGGACTTCGGGGGCGGTTTGGATACGAACTCGTGACGCGATCCGTGACATTCTGAGTACAGAAGGGGTGTGTTCATTACCCCCTGGCAACTACGGGTGGATATCGAGTCGCGGTCGACCTGTCGGGTATCGCGGACGGGTCGCGTTCGACGGAGACGGAACTAACTATGCACGGATCACGAGCTACGGGGAGTCCGTACGCACCACACACGGATGCGGAACGGACGGCGATGCTCGAGGCGATCGGGGCCGATTCGGTCGCCGACCTCTTCGACATCCCGTCCGCAGTACAGTTCGACGACGAGTTCGGGATCGAACCGCGTTCGGAGCGCGAGACGCGGCGTCTCGTCCGGTCGATACTGGGTCGCAACGACGACCTGACGGAACTGCTCGGTCGGGGCCACTACGGCTACTACGTGCCGTCGCTGGTCGATCACCTCGCCGACCGCTCGGAGTTTCTGACCTCCTACACGCAGTACCAGCCGGAGGTCTCCCAGGGGTTCCTGCAGGCGCTGTTCGAGTACCAGTCCCTGCTGGTCGAGTTGACCGGACTCAAGGTCGCCAACTGTTCGATGTACGACGCGGCGACGGCGCTGGGGGAGGCCGCGACGCTGGCCGACCGCGTGCGCGACGCCGACGGCCACCGCGTCCTCGTGCCCGACCTGCTGCGCGAGGAACGACGTTCGACGCTCGCGAACTACGTCGCGGGCACTGACCTCTCGGTCGAGACCTACGCGACCGACGACGCGAACGTCGACGTCGCGGCGCTCGAGGAGGCCGTCGACGAGGAGTGCGTCATGGTCTACGCCGAGAACCCGACCGTCCGCGGGACGGTCGAGGAGCGCCTCGCCGAGGTCGGAGCGGTAGCGAACGACGCCGACGCGCTGTTCGTCCTCGGGTCGGACCCAATCGCCCTTTCCGTCCTCGAGCGGCCGGTCGACGTCGGTGCCGACGTCGTCGTCGGCGACGCGAGCGTCCTCGGTCTGCCGACGAGTTACGGGATGGGACTGGGCCTGTTCGCGACCCGCGAGGCGTACCTGCGACAGGTTCCCGGCCGACTGGTCGGTGCCAGCGAGGACGCGACCGACCGGCGCGCCTACACGCTGACGCTCCAGACCCGCGAACAGCACATTCGTCGGGAACGGGCGACGAGCAACATCTGTACGAATCAGGCCTGGGTGGCCCTGCGGACGGCGATCCACGCCGCCTCCCTGGGTCCCGAGGGGATGATCGACCTCGCGAACCGCGGCGTCACTCGGGCGAGGGACCTGGCGGAGCGGATCGACGACCTCGTCGGCGTACAGGCTCCGGTCCACGACCGCCACCACCTCCGCGAGTTCGTCGCTCGCGTCGACCAGCCCGCGGAAGCGATCGCCGACGACCTCGAGGAACGCGGCTTCGCGGTCCACGTCGTCGGCGACCACGAGATTCAGGTCTGCGTCGCCGGCGTCCCCGACGAGCGACTGGACGCCTTCGTCGCGGCGCTCGAGGAGGTGGTCCGATGAGCGACGACCGCGAGACGACCGGCGCTGACGAGCAAGCCCGGTACGATCAGGCCCGCTACGTCGAGAACGGCCAGTACGAACCGCTACTGTCGGAGAAGGACCTGACCTGCGTCCGGATCGACGGTACTGGCGGCGACGACGCCGACGCTGAGACCGCAGATGCCGGGAGTGTACAGACGAGCGCCGAATCGCCGCTCCCGGACGATCTCACCCGCGATTCGCTCGAGCTACCGGCCCTCTCGGAGCCCGAACTGGCCCGACACTACACGCGGCTCTCCCAGATGGTGTATGGCATCGACAGCGGCCCGTACCCGCTTGGGTCGTGTACGATGAAGTACAACCCCAAGTTCACGGAGGACGTCGCCGCCCTGCCGTCGGCTGCCGTCCATCCGGACCGCTCCGAGGAGTCGGTCCAGGGGACGCTCGAACTCCTCTACCGGCTGCAGGACTACCTCGGCCGGATCGGCGGGATGGACGCGGTGACGCTGCAACCTCCCGCTGGGGCGGCCGGCGAGTTCGTCGGCATCCGCGTCGCCGCGGCCTATCACGAACACAACGGCGAGGGGGACCGCGACGAGGTGATCGTCCCCGAGAGCGCCCACGGGACCAACTTCGCCAGCGCCGCGCTGGGGGGATACGACGTGGTCTCGCTGCCCAGCGACGAGGACGGCCGGGTCGACCTCGAGGCACTCGAGGCCGCACTTTCGGAGGATACGGCCGCGCTGATGCTCACGAACCCCAACACGCTGGGGCTGTTCGAGCGCGACATCGAGGAGATCGCCGCGATGGTCCACGACGTCGGCGGCCTGCTCTACTACGACGGGGCGAACCTGAACGCCCTGCTCGGACGCGCACGGCCCGGCGACATGGGCTTCGACGTGATGCACTACAACGTCCACAAGACGTTCGCGACGCCCCACGGGGGCGGCGGCCCCGGCGCGGGTCCGGTCGGCGTCGTCGAGGAGTTGGCCCCGTTCCTGCCAGCGCCGCGGGTGCGCGAGAACGAAGCGGGCAAGAGCGAACCCACCTACGAACTGTTCGACCCCGAGCACACGATCGGCAAGGTTCACGGGTTCCACGGCAACTGGCTCGTCCTCGTGAAAGCGTTCGCCTACATCGCGCGGCTGGGCGACGAGGGACTCGCGGACGCGAGCGCCACGGCCGTGCTCAACGCGAACTACCTCGCGAGTCAGATCGAGTACGACGTTCCGTACGAGCCGTTCCACCACGAGTTCGTCGCCAGTGCGGGCGAGCAGGACGCCGCCGACGTCGCCAAACGAATGCTCGACTACGGCGTCCACCCGCCGACGACGAAGTGGCCCGAGATCGTCCCCGAGGCGCTGATGACAGAACCGACCGAGGTCGAGAGCAAGGAGACGCTCGATCGGCTCGCGGCCGCGTTCAACGCCGTCGCCGCTGAAGACGACGAGACGCTCGCCGACGCACCCGAGCGGACCACCGCCCGCCGGATCGATCAGACGAGCGCGGCTCGGAACCCGCGACTCTCCTGGCAGGCTCTCGAGGAAGAGTAGCGTCGATTCGCGGCGCAGTTTCGGTCTCGTCGTTCCGACGACCCCGCTCTCCTGACGTTTTTCCGCGATCAGTCGGTTGGATAGCGACGGGCACGGGAACGGTCGCCTTGTCCGCGTCGGAGCCGGTTACTCGTCGCCCATGCCGCTCGACGGGTTCGAATCGTCCGAGTCCGGCACGACGTCGCCTTCGGTGACGACCTCGAACTCGCTCGACCCGCAGGAACAGGTCTCCTGACCGATGAGCCGAATCGACCCGTCGGGCCACTGTCGCGCAGTATAGACCGATTCACACTCCGCACACGCAGCCAACACCCGATCCGTGTCGTCTCGGTGAGCCATCTCGGTACCGGATTGGTCGGTATCGACTACTATCAAGTTTACCACCTTTCGATCCGAGCGCAGGGAGATCTACCCGCTCGAGGCGAGAGGAGGGGAAACGTCGATATCAATACGCGTATTTTCTCGCGTCCCGGCGAGTAGGAGCCTCGGATCGATCGATCCCGATCCGCGAACCGGGAGCGTCAGTCCGTCGTCGTCGCCTCCGGACCGGTGTCGACGCCCCTCGAGCGGACGTAGCCCTGGACGTACGCGCCGAGGAACATGCCGGCGACGCCGTAGAGGACGATCACGTTGCCGACCCCGAGGCTGGCGTAGGCCGCACCGGGGCAGATGCCCGAGAGTCCCCAGCCGACGCCGAAGATCGCACCGCCGAAGACGACGTTCCGGTCGAGCGTCTTCAGGCGACGGCGGTAGGGAGAGCCGGTGAGCGGGGCCTCGCTACGGAGAAGGCTCGCGCCGAAGACGGCGATGCCCGTCACGATCGCTGCGCCAGCCATCACGAAAATCAGGCCGAAGTCGGCGAACTGGAGGAACGAGAGCACGACCTCGGGCTGGGCCATGTGGCTGAACGCGAGGCCGAAGCCGAAGAGCAGGCCGCCGACGAACACCAGCGGCATGAACAGCGGGTGCCTGTCGTCGCTGCTCATGGGCTCATCCCCACCGCCTGGACGAGTTGGGCGACGCCGACCGCGACGAGGAGAAAGGTGGCGACGCCAATGACGGATGCGCTCGAGGCCGAGCCGACGCCACAGACGCCGTGACCGGAGGTGCAGCCCTTCCCGAGACGGGTGCCGATGCCGATGAGGATCCCGCCGAGGAAGAGCCGCCAGGGTTGGACGTCGGTCGACCAGAGCGTGATCCCGGCGACGTCGACCAGTTCACCGATCGTCGCGGGCTGGGCCAGCCCGTGCGAGACGAGGCCGCTCTGGAACGTCAGCGCATAGACGGCCGCCCCGGCGACGATGCCGAGCGTGAAGACGACCCGCCAGTCCCGGGAGGCCCGGTACCGCTGGAATCGCGACTGGTCCGAGACGTACGAGAGCGTCGACTCGAGGAACGTACTCGCGCCGGCCGGAATGCCGGTTCCGAGATAGATCACGGCCGTTCCCAACCCGACGAGCAACCCGCCGATCGCGTAGTGGCTGGTCCCGTTGGGGAACAGCTCCGCGACCGTCGCGACGAACAGCACTGGACCTGTCATCACTCGCCCGAAGGGAATGCCGACGTATCAAGGCTTCTGCCGCGGGGAAACTTGTATCTCTCTGACGCGCGTCGTCGACCATCGGGGCCGCGGGTCGGTGGACGCGTCGACCGTCAGTCGTCGGCGGCTGTCACCGACGAACGGTCAGTCCTGCCGTCGTCCTCGTTGGGATCGGTCGCGACGCCGAGCGTCGCGATCGATCGAACCGCGTCTTCGACGGTCAGATCTACCTCGTGGACGTGTTCCGTAGGGACGTGGACGATGAAACCGTTCGTGGTGGGGTTCGGTGCGAGGGGGATCATCAGGGTCTGGAGGTCGTTCTCGCCGAGGCGTCGTTCGATAGTCGCCGGAGTATCGGCCGTCAGGAAGCCGAGCATGTGGGCGTTCTCGTGAGGGAACTCGACGAGTTTGACCTCGCGGAACTGATCGGTGTCGTCGTCAGCGAGGATGTCGCTGGCCCGGCGGACGCTCGCGTAGATGGTGCTGACGACCGGGATCGACTCGATCGTCTCGTGGACCGTCCGCGAGATGCGCTGGCCGGACGTCTGCTCCGCGACGAACCCGACCGCCAACAGGAATCCGACCAGGGAGGCGAGCGTCGTGAACTGGACGACGACCGTCGGCGGGTCGTTCGGCCAGACGTAGATCACGGCCGTGACGACCGGCTCGAGCATCCCCAGGACGAAGTTCAGCACGACGCTGAATACGATCAGGGTCACCGCGAGCGGAATCGTGATGACGATTCCGTTGACCAACCACCGTTTGACCGTCGCTGTCGGCATACCCGACGTCTCGAGGGGATTCGCCGTTCCGATTGGGGTTGCGACGGCAGGGCAAGCCCTGTAAGCCGAGCCTAGAGCCGCTCGAGAACGGACTCGCCGGAACCTCGTAGACAGTCGTCTCAGTCGGCGGCCGTCTGCGACGGCAGCACCTCGACTTTCTCGGCGGCGTAGCCGAAGACGTCGCGGTAGCCGTAGGGAGACATCAGGACGGGATAGAACGCTTCCTGGGCGATCTGTTCGTCGCCGTCGGCGGCGGCGAAGGTCTCGCCGGCTTCGACTTCGGTGAAGTTCTCGACGAACACCTCGTAGGAGTCGGCGGTCTGCTTCTCGATGACGTCAGTGAGTCGGTAGACCGGGAGTTCGCGACGCATCGTGTCGCCGGGAAGCACGCCGACAGCGGTCAAGAACGCTCGCGTCAGCCGGTCGGCGTTCTGGGCGGCCGTCTCCGACCCCTGGAGACCACACTCGACCTCGATGGTCTCGATCTCGGAGAACAGCCGTCCCTCCGCGAACTCGCTGGTCTCGACCATCGCCGTGACTGGCAGTTGGGGGACGAGATCGCGTGCGGTGGCGCTGACCCCGTTGACGATGGCGAAGGGGTCGCCGTGGCTCTGCGTCGAGTGCATCGAGAAGGTCAGACAGTCGGCGAGTTCCTCGGTGAGGCGATGGGCGAGGCGCTTCTCGTGGGTCTGTGCGTCCGGATCGCCCGGGAACGCACGATTGAGGTCCTCGTCGAGGAACCGAACCCGTCGCTCGAGGGCCTCTTCGTTGGCCACGACGAGCTTGACGGGCCGTTCGACGGTCGGGCGTTCCTCGAGCAACCGCTCGATGGCCCGAACGCCGCAGGGCTCGTCGCCGTGGACCCCTGCGACGACTGCGACTTCCGGCGTTCCCGACCCGAGCTGTGCAACTCTCATCAGTATTTCCTTGGACTCACCGCCCAAATGGGATTCGGTTCTCTCGAGGCGACTGGACAGTCCCCAGACACGTTAGCGCCCGTCGACGATCGCGCCGATCGTGACGGGGACGATCCGACGACAGGCCTCGCCGATGCGTACCCGATCACTCCTCGAGTGCCTCGATATACGCGAAGTCCGCCTCCGTCGCTTCCGGGCGTGCGTCGTCTACGACGATCCGCCACCCCTCGAGCGCCGCGGGATCGTTCAACGCGTTCGTGAGCGTCGTGCGGACGTCCAGCAGGTCGACCCCGTAGAAGTCGTTGGGAACCCCATGGAGGTACTGCAACGCCGTCTCGAAGAGGCTGCGCATGCCGTCGTCGTTCTCGAAGTCGAAGTGTTTGTACGCGCCGGCGGCGACCTGGACCATCCCGTGGAGGAACTGGCTCTCGGTGGTGCCGGAGCCGTAGTTGTACCACTCGAGTTCGAAACAGTCGTGGGCCTCGTGGAAGGCACCGGCGTTGTAGAGGCGCACCCCGTGGACCGTCGCCTCACGGAGCGTGGCGTGGTCCCACCGCCCGGCGTCGGGGTTCCAGCCCGTCGGCGACGCCGATCCCGGCGGCGGATCGACCGAGGGATCGGCCGTGTGGTCGGCCATACCCTTCGTTGCGGACGAACGATGGTAACGGCATCGGTCACCGTCTCGACGTCGGTCGTCGTGCCACCGACTACCGACGGGAAACCCCGCGTCTGTAGGCGGTGACTACGAGGTGGAAGGTCGTGCGTACACGATCGAAGCCGAGTACTTATTCCGGTTCGCCCCAAGGGCAATACAGGATGAAACACCCGTACGGCCGGTGTAACAACTGCGGCGAACGCCTCTACGAGCACATCGAGGGCGGCTACCAGTGTCCGAACTGCCGAACGCGGTACCCGCCGGACGAACTCGAGAACGGCAGCCGGTAATCGTCGGCCAGGAGAGTCCGGGTATCGAGAGACGATCCGGAACGCTCCGGTAACGGACACCGGGAAGACCCGTCGGTGTGGCAGTCGTGAGCCGGCCGTCGGATCGCGGCTCCCCCATCACCCGTCGTCGGACCGCCCGTTTCGGCGACCGCTTCGGGGCGGAATTCCGCCCTCGAGGGCCACGTCACCCCGTCACACCCGATTCCTATCTCGCAACGCTTTTCCCCCGCGGGTCCGGACGGTTTACATGGCGAACGACGTTCCCGAGCACGAGCCCTATTCTGCGAAACTCGACGTACCGGAAGCGCTGACGTTCGACGACGTCCTGCTGCGGCCCAAGGAGAGCCGCGTCGAACCCGACGACGCCGACCTCACGTCCCGCGTCTCGACGAACGTCGAGGTATCGGTGCCGATCCTCTCGGCGGCGATGGACACCGTCACCGAGAGCGACATGGCCATCGCGATGGCCCGCCACGGCGGCCTCGGCGTCCTCCACCGCAACATGAACGTCGACGAGATGGTCGAGGAGATCGAGCGGGTCAAGACCGCGGACGAACTCATCATTCCCCAGGAGTCGGTCGTCACCGCCGACCCCGAGATGACCGTCCGCGAGGTCGACGAACTGATGGCTCGCGAAGGCGTCGGCGGCGCGCCCGTCGTCAACACCCGCGGCGAAGTGCTGGGCATCATCTCGAGCACGGACATCCGCCCGCACCTCGAGGTCAACGAGGACGACCCCGTGACGGAGGCGATGACCGACGAGGTCATCACCGCGCCCGAGGACGTCGACGCCCGGGAGGCGTTCGACCTGATGTACGAGCACAAGATCGAGCGCGTGCCGGTCGTCGACGACGAGAACCTGCTCGTGGGACTCGTGACGATGCAGGGCATCCTCCAGCGCCGCGAGTACAAGGAAGCGGTCCGCGACGAGGACGGTCGCCTCCGCTGTGGCGTCGCCGTCAGCCCGTTCGAGACGGAGCGCGCGCTCGCCGCGGACGAGGCGGGCGCGGACGTCCTCTTCATCGACACCGCACACGCGCACAACCGGAACGTCATCGAGGGCGCACAGGAGATCAAAGAATCCGTCGAGGCCGACGTCGTCGTCGGCAACGTCGGCACCCGCGAGGCCGCCCAGGAACTGGTCGACTTCGCGGACGGCATCAAGGTCGGTATCGGACCGGGTTCGATCTGTACGACCCGCGTCGTCTCCGGGGCGGGGATGCCCCAGATCACGGCGGTCGCGCAGGTTGCGGACGTCGCCAGCCAGCACGACGTCCCCGTCATCGCCGACGGCGGCATCCGTTACTCCGGCGACGCGATCAAGGCCATCGCCGCCGGCGCGGATGCGGTCATGCTCGGGTCGTACTTCGCCGGCACCGACGAGGCCCCCGGCCGCGTCGTGACGATGAACGGCAAGAAGTACAAGCAGTACCGCGGCATGGGGTCGGTCGGCGCGATGAAATCCGGCGACAGCGACCGCTACCTCAAGGAGGAACCCGACGAGGAAGAGGAGTACGTCCCCGAGGGCGTCGAGGCCGCGACGCCGTACAAGGGCTCGCTCAAGTCCGAACTCCACCAGCTGGCGGGTGGCATGCAGTCCGGCATGGGCTACGTGGGCGCGGCGACCATCCCCGAGTTCAAGGACCGAAGCGAGTTCGTCCGCGTCTCCTCGGCCGGCCAGGCCGAGAGCCACGCCCACGACGTCGTCATCACCGACGAAGCGCCGAACTACTCGCCGGATAACTGACCACGACGATCGGTTCTGGACCGTTCGCTCCGCTGTGGCGAGCGTGACGTTCCGGCCGCCTTTCGGACGTACCCCGACACCGGTCACGATCCGACGCCGGCCATCGACGATATCGGCACGTTCTTCGAACGGGCTATCGCCGGCGACGACCGCGACGCCCTCGAGGCTGCCATCGGTGGGAACCCGATCCGCACGTGAGACGGGGGATCGGCAGCGTTCGAGGCCGGGACGCCCCTAGACGTCGATCGACGGGGTCGGGAACGCTCCCTCGTCGACCTCGGGGTCGTACTCCGCGAGGGCGACCCGGACCAGCTGGAAGACGCCGTCTTTCCCCCAGCGGGCCGTGTTGACGTGCAGGTCGTAGAACTCGCGGTCGTCGATGTCGATCTCGTAGTACGACTGGTAGCGGCCGGCCTCGCTGACCTCGCGGACGCGCATCTCGGCTTCGGTCTCGACGCGGTCCTCGATGCGGTCGAGGCGGACCTCCTCGGGGGCGTCCAGCCAGATCCGCAGGTCGGCGCGGTCGCCGGCCAGCCAGCCCGCGAGTCGCGACTCGAGGATGAACGGCTTGTTCGCCATCCCCCACTTCTCGGCGATCTGCTGGAGGCGCTGGTCGATCGCCCGATCGATCTCGTCGGATTCGTCGGCCTTCGCCGTCAACTGGTTCAGGCTCATGTCCCGTTCCTCCGCGATCTCACGGAAGATGTCGCCGCCCGAGACGTACGGACAGCCGATCGCGTCGGCCAGTCGCTCACAGAGCGTCGTCGCACCACAGCCCGGCGGGCCGGAGACGGTGATGAACAGGCTGGTGTCGATGCGCTCGGTAGTGGACTCAGTCGATCCCATACCGAAGTACTCTCCCTCGAGGTGAAAAATGGCGGCCACTTCGCCCGTCGGCTGCGAGTACGTCCGGGGGGCCGGGATCGATCGGTGGGTCCACCCCGTGCGTCGCTTGCGAGGGTCGTCGGGCCGTACCCGGGGTCGCGGGCGATTCACCCGGTCGTGAAGGCGGTCCCACACTCGGTGCAGGTCATCCGGAACCCGCCCTCGTCGGTGAGTTCGGTGTCGTGGCCGCGTTCCGCCTCACAGGTGCGACAGTAGACGACCGACTCGATCTGGTCCCACTCGTGTCGGGAGCCGGGCGCGCCGAAGGCGAAGCCGACGACCCGTTCGTCCGAGTCGTTGTAGCCGTGCTGGAACTCGCCCGGCGGGAAGCGGATCACCTCGCCGGCCTCGACGGTCACCTCCTCGACGTCGCTCGATGGACTCTCGCTCGTCTCGAACGTCGCCGTCCCCTCCTGCACGTAGAAGACCTCCTCCTGGTCGTGGTGGGTGTGCAGGCCACCGGAGAAGGATTCGCCCGGCTCGAGTTCGAAGTAGTTCATCGCGAAATCGGTGAAGCCGAGCGCCTGCGAGACCGGTCGGCGGACGGAGTGGACGTCCATCGGGTTGGTTTCGATCTCGACGTCGTCGATCGCTGTTTTCTCCATGGTCGAAGCTGTACGTCCGAACGCAAAAGTATCGTGGGAGTGACTCTCTCCCGACCGCTCACACCGGTGTCCGCGATCCGGTCCGTCTCGGCCCGGTAACGCAACGCATACGTGGGTCCGGTGCCGATCGCTACGTGTGAATCGTCGGAGGGTACTTCAGTCCGCGGCTGTCGGTGGCACCGTCGCGCTCGCGGGCTGTGTGGATGGCGTGATGGAACACTTCGAGGGGAGCCTGCAGGGCGTCATCCCGATCGAGATCGAAAGCGAGGCCAGCGAACCGCAGACCGTCTACGTCGAGGCCCACGAACGGCGGACGGACCGCCAGACGTACGAAGAGGGGATCACCGTCTCGCAGGTCGACGGGACGGTCCACCCGTCCCACCTGGAACGGTCCGACCAGCACGTCTACATCGCGACGCTCGATCCGGACGATCAGACGGAACTCCAGGCCCACCAGACCACCGTGACGGAGGACACCCAGCTGTTGTTGATTCGGCTCTACGACGACGAACTGGTCGTCAGGGTCGATCACGGTGACGAGGAGGAGGTTCTGGGAACGCCGCCGTCAGCGGACGGCGAGGGCAACGGAGACGACGAGGACGCGTAACCGTCCGCTCCCAGGAGACCGTCCGTCAGGGATAGGGGTGATACGCCCGATCGAGCCGCGGCTCGAACCCTAACTCCCGTGGCACCCGTTCGGCTCGCTCGCCGAAGTAGGGCTCGCCGGTAAACAGCGGCTGGGTCCCCGGGACGACCACCCGAACGGCCTCGAACCCGAGCGTCTCGACGTCCCGCGTCGTCAGCCTGGCGGCGTAGGGCGTCAGATCGACGGCCTCGAGTCGCTCGACGATCTCCTCGAGCGCCGCCTTCCCCGTGGGAACGTCGTCCGGCCCGACGCTCCCGGCGGGAACCGTCCGATCGACGTCGACGAACGACCGCGCCGCATCGGGGAACGCGGCGTACTCGCCGATTTTCCCGGAAGCCTCGGTCGAGTCCGCCGCGCCGAGGTTCCGCAGTTCCATCCAGTTCTGTATCGCTTCCTCGAGCGCGCCGACCGCCGCGTCCGTCGCGTCTAGCCCCGCCGCCGATCCGACGGCGAAGGCGGGCCAGGCGTCCGAGCCGGGGTCGACGTCCGACCCGGTCTCTTCGGGGTCGCGGTGGACGGCGACTGCCACGACCGGGACGTCGACGTCCTGGGTGACCAGCAACGGGGTTACGGACAGTCCCTCGCTCGCGGCCCGGCGCTCGAGCGTCGCGAACCGGTCGTCGTCGACGGCGAGACCGAGCGGATCGAACGTCGAGTACCAGGCGAGCATCGTGGCGTCGCGCTCGATCACCTCGGTGAGCCCCGAGAGCAGGGCGTCGGCGGTCGACGAACCGAGACCGAGTCCGGTCGTGATCGCCGGGACGAGCCGATCCCCTGGCTGGGGGAACTGGACGGCCGCGGCCGGGAGGTGGGTCGGTTCGCCCGTCGCGAGGGTCTCTCCCTCGACCCACCGGTGGGTGTCCTCGGGATCGTAGGCCGGTGCGTCGTCGGGGCGGACGAGGTCCGTCGGCGCGACGGCGTGCTCGAGGTCGCGTTCGCTCGCGTGGACGAACTCGTCGTCCCGATAAACGCCTGCACAGTAGCGCTCGATGGCCTCGCCGACGGCTTTCATCAGGGCCGCGTTCCAGTCGTCGGCGACGCCGGCGGCCTGCTCGGCGGCGCTCGCGTCGCTGAATCCGGAGGTGTCGGCGTTCGTCGCGAGGTAGTACGGTGCCGGGAACGACTCGACCTCGCCGATAGAGGCGACGATCCCGACACGGTCGTCGATAGCCGCCTCGACGCGCTCGACGGCGGTCTCGAGGTCGAGGGGATCGTCGTCGCGCTCGAGCGTCCGGTCTCGCTCGTCAGCACAGGTACAGCCGGGGACGGGCAACACGCGTCGGCGTCGGTGTGGCAGTTCGACGACGTGGCCCATCACCGAGCGGTCGTCGCCAGAGAGTACCCGGACGCACTCCCGGCCGGCGAGCGCCCCGGCGAGTCGCGCCGTGGACCGATCGGCCGACGGCGATCCGCTCGCCCCCTCGACGTGCGAGGCGACGCGGGCGCGGAGGCAGTCGAAACAGCCGGTCGCGGGCGCGAAGCCGCTGACCGCCGCGTCGACGCCCTCGAGCGGGTGGCCGCCGACGCCGCCGATCTCGACGGCGATCCAGGGCGTCCCTCCGGACCGGGCGGCGTCGTTCGCTCTGGTGAACGTCTCGGCACCGGCGACGCCGGCGACGACCCCGAAGCGTGCCGCCTCGAGGTCGGCGGGGTCGGCGTCTGCGATCGAAACGTCGACGTCTCCCAGCGCGGCGACGACGGCCTCGCGGACCGGATCGTCGCCGACGACGTGGACGTGCATACGGGAACGGTCACAGGCGGGAGGCAAAAACGTCGTGTTCGGATTCCGCACGCGGATTCGAGCAGTGGGCTCGCCTGCATCCCGCTTCCGTCAGGACCGGTCGCTCTCGTCGTCGGTGTCCTGCCGGGTCTCCGCGATGTCGATGACGTCGCCGCCTTCGGCCGGTATGTCCTCGCCTTCCTTGATCGCCTGGGCCTCCTGTTCCATCGCCTCGACGTCCATCTCCGCCTCCTGATCGATCTCGCCGATGATCTCGCTGATGTCGTCCAGGCCGATCAGTTCACGGGTTTCCTCGTCGAACTCGAGGCTCTCGAGTTCTGCGCCGTTGCCCTGGACGTCGCTGCCCGAGAGGTGTTTGCCGTAGCGGCCGACCATCGACGTGAGTTCCTGGGGCATGACGAACGTCGTCGACTCGCTCTGACCGATCTCCTCGAGCGCGTCCATCCCCTTGTCGATGATCGCGCGTTCGCCCATCGATTCGGACGCCCGCGCCCGGAGGACCGTCGAGATGGCGTCCCCCTGGGACTCGAGGATCTCGCTCTGTTTCTCCCCCTGGGCGCGGATGATGTTCGACTGCTTGTCACCTTCCGCCTTCTCGACGGCGCTGCGGCGTTCACCCTGGGCCTCGAGGATCATGGCGCGCCGGCGTCGCTCGGCGGAGGTCTGTTGCTCCATCGCGCCTTTGACGTCCCGCGAGGGGGTGACCTCGCGAACCTCGACGCTCTCGACGCGGATGCCCCACTCGTCGGTCGGCCGGTCGAGTTCCTGGCGGATCCGCGAGTTGATCTTCTCGCGGCGGCTGAGGGTGTCGTCGAGTTCCATGTCCCCCAGCACCGCCCGGAGGGTGGTCTGGGCGAGATTGGAGACCGCCCGCTGGTAGTCGTCGACCTCGAGGAACGCCCGCTTGGCGTCCATCACGCGGATGTAGACGACGGCGTCGGCGGTCACGGGCGAGTTGTCCCGCGTGATCGCCTCCTGGCTCGGCACGTCGATCGTCTGGGTGCGCATATCGAACGTGTAGACCCGCGAGACGAACGGCGGAATGATGTTCAATCCCGGCTCGAGCAGTTTGCGATACTCCCCGAAGACCGTCAGCGCGCCACGATCGTAGGCGTCGACGATCTCGACCATCGACCAGACGGTCGCCACTACGAGGACGAGGACCAGCGCCCCGACCAGGACGAGCGGATCCTCGAGTCCCGCTTGCAGGGGAACGAGCACGTGTGCGAGAGAATCCATCACACAGAACACACGCTCGAGCGGGAAAACGCTTGTCCGTGCGCTCGACGGGCGAGCGTCGGCGATCGGGTTCGTCGTCGCTCGCGGACGCCTCAGTCGCTCTCGTCTCGCAGGCGCTCGAGGACCTCCTCGGCGTTCTCGACGGCCTGCTCTTTCTTCGCGGGGTAGGCCTCGACCTTCCCGCGGAAGGTGATCCCCTCGCCGAGGCGGACCTCGCCGTTGAACGCCGCCTGCTTGTCGAGTCGCAAGAAGAGTTCGGTGTTCTCGGTCACCCGTTCGTCGAGTTCCGCGAGCAGCGTCTCGAAGTTCTCGAGGTCGGCCAGCCGCGAGAGGACGTGGCGGACGTCGTCGGCGTTCTCGACGCGCGCCGAGAGAACGAGGATGCGGTCGCCGTAGTGGCCCTCGTTCTCCATGCGCTCGATCTCGAAGGGGTCCTCCTCGTCGCCCGGGAGGAACGTTCGCAGGGCCTGCTCGACGCGCTTTTCGTCCTCGGTGGCGTAACAGAACGTCCGTAGGTCGACGTAGTGTAGCGGAATCTGTGGCATCTGGGATCGTCGGCTCCGATGAGCGGTCGCGGCCCGGCCGTCGCCGACCGCCGGCGACGCCGCGTGGAGTTACTCTTCGTCGTCAGCAGCGTCGGCGTCCGCGTCCTCGTCGGCCGGCTCGAGGGCGTCTTCGGGGACGCCGGTCTCCTGGCCGTCCTCGAAGCTGATCGTGTAGGTGACGTCGCCGAACATCGACTCCATCGTCTGGGTGATGGTCCCCGTCTCGCCGTCGAACTCGCTGTGCTTGTCGTTCAGGACGACGCGATCGTCTTCCTCGAAGCTCATACCGGAACTTCCCCGTCGTCCCGTAAAAAGGGACTGATTCCGACGACGCGTCGAGCGGACGGTTCGAGGTCGCTCGCGTCCGCCCAGGACGCCAGCTACAGGAAACCGAACGCTGCTCGCAGTCAGTGGCCACTGTCGGTTCCTGAGAGAAACGACGTCGGGTTGCGCGGAGAATCAGCGCATGTTCTCGAGCGCTCGGACGGTGTCTGACATCAGCCAGGCGTCCTCGCGGCTGTCGTCCTCGATACTGAGCGCGAAGAACGACTCTCGGCCGTCGTCGACGGTGATACGATAACTGCGGCTCTGCAGATCGATGGGATCGGTTCGATCGGTCGCACTCTGTTCGGCGGGGGTCACACACGTCTTCAGGAACCGATCCGTATAACTCAGTCGGTCCGCGCCCGCCGGCGCGAACGGACCGTCTCGAGTAGGCGGTGCCTTCTCCGCGGTAGTTACGCGTCCAGTTCCTCGAGCAGCGTCTCGGCAGCCGCGCTCGAGGATTCGGGGCCGCGGGCCGTGATCAGGTCCCCGTCGACGGTGACGCTGGTGTCGGCCTCGAGTTCGGCGTCCCAGTTCGCGCCCGCGGCTTTCACCTCGTCCTCGACCCAGTAGGGGAGTTTGCGCCCGCTGGGCATCAGGTCGCTCTCGTCGACGATTCCCTCTTCCCACTCGTTGGGGAAACCAGTGACGTCGCGGCCGTTCACGAGGAACGCGCCGTGGCTATCGCGGGCGAACGCGAGGATGCCGACGGCGTGACAGACGACCAGCGCTTTGCCGTCCTCGCCCTCGACGGCGTCGCGCAGGAGTCGCCGCGCGTCGTGATCCTGGTTGACGTCCCATTCGGTGCCGTGGCCACCGGGGAAGACGACGGCGTCGTACCCCTCCGCCTCGGCCTGTGCGGTCGGGATCGGATCGTTCAGTCGCTCGTCGTTCTCGTGGACCTCCTGAACGCGTTCGGCGGTCTCCTCGCCGACCTCGTCGGGATCGATCGACCGTTCGTCGATCTTCGGCGGGCGACCCGACGGCGTCGCGACCGTGATCTCGAGGCCCGCGTCCGAGAGCGTCTCGAGCGGTTCGACGCACTCCTCTCCCCAGTAGCCTTCCTCGCTGACGACGAACAGTGCAGAACGCATAGCTACTCCTACGACGCCCAGCGTTAAAACGCCCGGCCAGGGCCACAGTACTGCCGCTTTCCGTGCGCGGCAACAGTTCGGGCCGGTGATCGATCCGGCCTGCCGGGCCCACGCGGTGGCACATTGCTCGAGCCCCGACGTGACGGGATCGTCGCCGACCGCGTATCGTTTTTCGTCGCCGACCGCGTACTCTCGACCGGTGACGCCCATGCCGAACCGATCCGATCCGTTCACGGACCTCCGGGAACTGTTCGAGCGCGCCGCACAGCGCCTCGAGACCGCCGCGCGCACCTGGGAACAGGACCTCGAAAATCGGAGTCGACTGGACCTCTCCGTCGGCCCGTCGAAGACGAGCCTCGACCTCGTCGACGAGGGCGACGCGTTCGTCGTCACGGTCGACGTTCCGGGCTTCGAACCCGACGACGTCGCGGTGCGACTCACCGGCGAGAGGCTCCTGCTCAGCGGCGAGCGCGACCGCACCGTCGACGCGGCGGACGATCGGTACCTCCGTCGCGAGCGCGAGGTCGCGTCGTTCAGTCGGCGACTGCGACTGCCGGAACCGGTCGAGACCGACGAAATCGAGGCGAGTCTCGAGCAGGGCGTGTTGACGGTCCGATTGCCCAAGCGGAAACTCGGCGCGGAGTCGCGCCGCATCGAAATCGAGTGACTCCCCTCCGCGCTCCGGACTGGGCGCGTCGTCGGTCGGCGTAAGACAATCGTGGCCGGTCAAACGCCGTGCCGGGTGGGGATCGAGGTTTGTTTTGTACGACGATCTCGTGAAATATGTCTGACAGGGATTTATGCGCCGGTCTCGCATACAACTGTGACAGTCACACGGTGTGATAGATCCGGCAATGACGACCAAACACTCAACCCCCGACGATACGCCCGGCGACGGACCATCAGACGCGGTCGTGTTCCAGCACGACTGGACGGAACGCGAGGAACTGGTCGGCAAGATCGTCTCCGCCGTCGCGACGGTGACCGACACCGACGAGACGGAGATCGAACGCGTCTACGACCGCCTCGATCCGGAGTCGCTGAACACGCTCTTCAGCCAGGCCCGGACGGATCGCCACACGACGGACGCCAGGCTGGTGTTCTCGCTCGAGACGTGTACGATCACGGTCCACGGCAGCGGCCTCGTGATCGTCCAGCAATAACACCGACCGGGCGCGACGGCGTCGAACCTGCCTCCCGTCAGTAGCCGGTCGCTCGAAGCGCTACCGTTACGACGGTCGAACCGAACTCGCGTCGAAGGCACCGACGAGATACTGCTTCCCCGGGTCGGCGAGTCGATACCGCAGTTGTTCACGTTCGATCATCCCGGCGCGCTCGAGTTTCTCGAGACGCCCGTCGACGTACTCGAGACGCAGCTTGACCTCCTCCCACCCCTAAAGGGGTGGGATTCCCCGAAGGGGATATTCAGGTTGCGCGTTTCCTCGGCGGTGAAGTACGCTTTCGCGTCCCGCGTCAGCGGTCGCCGTCCGGTTACGACCCCGGACGTGCTTTTCAGCGCGTACAGCCGGGTCAAAGCGGCCTTCCTCCCCGGTCACGCCGGGCGTCTGCGAAGCAGACGGTGGAGTGTTCAGTCCACGAGGCCGCACGGGTCGCGGCACCCGAAGGCTTCGGAAATCAAAGATTTCCGAGCGCCCGAAAACGCGGAGCGTTTTCGAGGATGCTACGCCGTGCATGGTTCTCCCTCCCGTTGACGGATGTTCTCGGCGGCGTTCAGGTCGGCGTGGCGGCCACGGTCGCAGTCGGAACACGAGAAGTAGTCGCCGTCACGCGACCCTTCAGCACCGCAGGCCGAACAGCGTTGACTCGTCTCGAACGGGTCAACTTGTTCGACGCGAATCCCGGCTTGCTCGGCCTTGTAGACGATGAACTCCTGCAACTGATGGAAGTGCCACGAGTGAACGCCACGCCAGTCGCTTCCCTCTCTGATACCTTCCAAGTCCTCGATTTTCACCACGGGATTCTCGAACTGTTTGGCCCAGTCGATGAGGCGACGGGAGGCTTTGTGGTTGAGATCGCGAATCCGGCGCTCCTCTTTGTTACCCACGCGGTTCCGTGCGCGAAGCGCACCCGCTTCTTGAAGCGACTCGCGTAGGGAACGATATTTGCGGCGGACGTATTTCGCCTCACGACCGGACACCAACATCGACTCGCCCATTTCGGCGTCGGCGGCAAGCAAGTGATTGTGGCCGATGTCCACGCCGATTGCCGTCTCCTCGCCTGTCTCGGCGTCGTACTCGACGGTGAACGTACAGAACCAGTCGTCTCCTCGGCGGTACACCTGCAATCGGGACTTGTCGGCTTCACCGTCCACGAGCCGGGCTACGTCGTCGGCTATGTCGTCGTACACGTCGATAGGCGTGTACCACCAACCCGAGATACAGGGGAACCCAACGACAACGGAACCGTTCTCGGTTCGGTCAATCTCCCAGTTCTGGTTGTTGACCGCGAACGGCTGGCTGGCGTGGTATTCCACGATGCCGTCCTTTTTGTAGTCAGACTTGGCTTCGCGGATGGCCTGGTTCTGGATGGCTGAGTAGAGTGGATTATCGATGCTGGCCGTGGTCACGCTCATCCCAAACCTGTCGGATTCCCACCCATTGATGCAGAATTGCTTGGTGTCGCGGTACAAGTGGGTGGCGCGTTGCCACTCCCTGCGGCGGTCGCGGGATGGGTTGTGGAACGTCGTGGTGACGGTCGTCGTGACCACGGTTACAATTGTAATGTATGCCTGGATGGCCTCAAAACGTGGGAATATCGGGCGGGCTGATACCCATGGTTTGCTTCCCAGTTGTCGGCTTCATCCCACCCCTGAAGGGGTGGGCTTTCGCCTCGCTACCGCTGTAATGCCGTAGTCGTCGAGGCCGTCGCGGATCTCGCGCGGCCGCGAATCGGCGTTCTTGCAGAGGTACTCGAGGATCCGTTCGTCGTTTTTCGACATCCAGTCGGCCTGTTTTCGCACGTGGATGCTCATCGCCGTACCACCCGCTTCGGCGGCTCGTCCTCCGTGATCGCGTGGAAGTGTTCGTCACACAGCTGTGGCGCGTCGCCGTCGTCGATCGTCGATCGCACGACGATCGTATTCCCGTTTCGTTCCTCCGTCGGGACGAACCGCGGGAGTGCGATGTGTCCGTCGCGACGACACAGCACGCACTGGTCGTCCCCCCGGCTGCCGTACTCGAACACCTTCCCGAACTCGTCCCGTTCGCAGTTCATGCAGAGTTGGCCGATTTTGGCCCCGCTGAATCGATCGATCACCGCTCGATTGTACCCCGACTCGTGACCACAGATTACACAGTTCATTGCTCCAGTCCACCCGCCGCTTGGGAAGCGGTGGTAGACACCGATTAACTAAAAAGTCAGACAGGTAGGTGAAACTGATTCCAATTGTAACATTGATTAGGGACTGATCGTGGACGGGAATTGCGGCTACGTCGTCCGATTCGATGGCCGGTTTCGACTGGATCACGTCCACCCACAAATAGTATTCATTTATGGCCGGTAGCGAGGATGCGATCGGACTTAGCATCCAAAACCCCGGGACGAAGCCGCGGTATGGCCGAATACCGTCCACCCGTAGACGCGGGCGGAGGTGACAGCCGTGTGTGAAATAAACCCGTCGAGAGCACCCCTCTATTTCGTCTCCGCGTTCGACGATCCGGTGTCACTCGTACCAGATCAATTAACCTCGATCGGAGTTATATAGAAGTAAATAACTCTCGGATAATGATTGTTTCGGTCCGGACGACAGTGGAAGGTGTGCGAGGTGACACCCACGCCACGAGCGGACGGACCGGTGTATCGCTGGACCACCCCAACCCCATCTCGGCCGTAGGGTGTCGGCACTGTCGACAGCAACCCGTCCCGGACGGTTTACTGTAAGCCATTTCCGGCGTACCCGCGATCCGAGCGGCGGATGCGCCGGTACATCGGTACAGAATCCGTGTCAGTCGTCGAGGTTCAGCGCCTCGAAGAATCGTCTGGTCAGCCGGCCGTCGACGAACGCGAGCAGTTCGGTTACGTCGTCGGCCTCGTCCGCGAACAGGCCGAGTTCGATCCGGCCGCCGGCCATGTCGTGGTGGCCGCCGACCGCCCCCAGTTCGCCGAACCCCTCCTCGAGCGCCTCCCCGATGTGGATGCGGGGGTCGATCGAGCGGCCGCTCAGCCGGATGGCGTCGCCGACGATGCCGTAGACGAGGACGGTATCGACGCCTTCCAGGTTGAGCAGGTAGTCGGCAGCCTGGGGGAGGGCGTCGGTTTCGCCGGTCTTGCCGGCGCTGGCGACCAGCGACGACCCTCGACGGGTTCGGGAGGCGATGGCGCGGCCGATGGCGTCGAGCGTCCCCGGCGAGAAGGCGCTGCCGTACAGTTGCTCGAGCGTCTCGAGGTCGGCGTCCGGATAGACCGCGAGCGCGGCCTCGTACTCCCGCCTGGTCGGATCGCGTACGAAGTCCAGTCGCTCGCGATGGAGCGCGAACAGCAGCGCCGAGGCCAGCCTGGTCGTCAGTTCGACCTCCAGGTCCGCGATGTACTCCACGAATAACGTCGCCGTCGCGCCGTAGCGCGTCCGGATGTCCTCGAAACGGGCGTCAACGGTGTCGCCAGGATGGTGGTCGACGACGATGTCCGGTTCGATCCGATCGGAGAGCTGGGTCGTCGCCCCGGGCTGGCTGTGATCGACGAACGCGAGGCTGTCGTAGCCGGCCACCTCAGTCTCCTCGAGGTGCTCGAGGTCGATGTCGAGCATGTTGACGAACGCCCGGTTCTGCTGGTGGGAAATCTCACCGCCGTAGGCGATCGTCACCGACTCGACGTCGTTCTCGGTCGCGATAGCCTCGAGGGCGAGCGCGCTCGCCAGACAGTCCGGGTCGGGGTTGTCGTGACAGACGATCGCCAGCGTCTCGGCCGTCTCGAGGACGGACGCCAGCTCGGCCGCACGGGACATACGACGATCCGTCGTACCATCTCGACCGGCTTGAAGCTCCTGCCGGAGTCGCGACGACGAGAACGACAACGCGCGATTGGAGCCGCGGTAGTCATCCGCTACCCACCCCGAACCGGTTCGGGGAAGGATGGGAGCCACTGAACGTCACTGCACACCCGAGCGCACAGCTATCGTGCGATCGGTGTGAGTCGTTTCAGTCGTTACTCTCTTCCCACGGGCCTGGAACGCGTCCGAACGGGTTCGGGAGGAGAGATAGGGCCGGAACGTGAGTAGCGGAGGATACGAGCGCGTACTGCGCGTCGCCTCCGACCCCCTCTGGCCCACAACTATGATACCACGATTCGATCGACGACAGTTCGGCGGACTCCTCGTTGCGACCACCGTCGCGGCGTACGTACTGATCGCGCTGGGAACGGCCGTGTCGACCACCGGTAGCGGGAGTACCTGTACGACCTGGCCCAGTTGCTCGAGCGGCTGGACGCTCGGACCGGTGACGAGCGAGGGACTGCTGTTCTGGGCCCACCGCGGTGCCGCGCTCCTGACGGGCGTCCTGCTCGCGGCGACGGCGCTCGCCGTCAGGCAACTCGACCTCGATCGCCGGGTCTCGGCCGCCGTCGGCCTCGCCGTCGTCCTCTACCCGGTCCAGGTCGCGCTCGGGGCCGTCATCGTCGTCGGCACCTCGCCCGCGGCCGGCGTCGCCCACCTCGTCCTCGCGATGGCCATCTTCGGCGGGCTGCTGGTCGCGCTGGTGCTGACGCTCGAGGACGCCGCACTCGACGACCCAGCACACGACCACCTGACGGAACCGATCCAGACGGAACCACCGGCGAGTGAGGCCCCCGAGTCGGCGGCTCCCACGTCGACCGCCGCCAACGTAGACGAGGACGCCGTCGACCGCGAGCGAACGCTCGAGTCGGACGGGCGACTCGCCCACCTCCGACGGCTGGCCGGGGCCTACCTGACGCTGACCAAACCGAAGCTGATGTGGTTGCTCTGTCTCGTCGCAGTCGCAGGTATGGGACTGGCGACGCTGACCGGGTCGGCGCTCGAGCTAGACGTTGCCATCGCGACGCTCGCCGGCGGAGTGCTCGCCATCGGCGCGAGCGGGACGTTCAACCACGTCTACGAGCGCGATCGGGACCGGAAGATGAACCGGACGAGCGACCGGCCGCTGGTCCACGACCTCGTCCCTGTGCGCAACGCCGTCGCGTTCGGCACGCTGCTGGCGGTCGGATCGGTCGCGATCATGGTCGCCTGGGTGAACCTCCTGGCCGCGGCGCTGACGTTCGCGGCCATCTGCTACTACGTGGTCCTGTACACCGTGCTGTTGAAACCCAACACGGCCTGGAACACGGTGCTCGGCGGGGGTGCCGGTGCGCTGCCCGCGCTGATCGGCTGGGTCGCCGTGACGGGAAGCGTCGGGCTCCCGGCGCTCGTGCTCGCGGCCGTGATCTTCCTGTGGACGCCCGCCCACTTCTACAGCCTCGCGATTGCCTACCGCGAGGACTACGCCCGCGGGGGGTTCCCGATGTTCCCCGTCGCACGGGGCGTCCTCGCGGCCCGCCGTCACGTCATGCTCTATCTCGGCGCGACGCTGCTCGCGGCGAGCGTGCTCGGCTGGCTGGCCGGACTGGGCTGGCTCTACGCCGCCACCTCGGTCGCCCTCGGTGCGACCTTCCTCCGGTCGGTCGTTCGCCAGTACCGGACCGAGACCGACGAGGCCGCGCTTCGCTCGTTCTACGTCTCGAACTACTACCTCGGGGCGATCCTGATCGCGATCGTCCTCGAGACGCTCGTGGTCGGCTGATCGGCCGCGAGTCCCTTCCTCGAGCAGTTTCGCCGGTCGTCGTTCGGCATCCCGTCGAACGACGGGTTCCGCTCCACACGCCGAACGTGTTCAGGTGACTTCCTACCGCGCGGGAATTTCGGCCGCCTATTAGCCCGTCCGGTCGAAACCAATGGCCGAGAGGCGTCCCCGTAGATTCGCGGGGCCGTCGTCGCTCGGCGACCCGTCGAACGTGACGCTCGAGGGCGGTCCCTCGAGCCTCCTTTCGCCGGCAGGCTGGGGCCGTTCGTGGCGGCTAATTCTGTTCTCATATGAAAGGAAATTAAAATCAGTATATATACCGATCTGATCTATCGAATGTGTTCGGGGGAATCAATAGATAGATAAGGTACCGACTGTCGGACGAAGCGAGCTATGACGACCACAGAACGCGGCGACGAGATCCCGTTCATGCAACGGCTGTACGACCGGATCTGGCTCCTCGCTGCGGCATCGCTACTCTTCTTCGCGGTGTCGTACGTCGGGTGGGGCCTGATCGACCTGCTGACGCTGCCCACGGGGTGAAACCATGACGTCACCGATCAAACCGCCCGAAGGAAACTGGTGGGAACAACCCGTCAACAGACGCGAATCGATCTGGCTCGGCCTCGGCGTCGGCTGGGCGCTCGTGCTGTTCGGCTGGATGAGCGCCTTCACCCGCATCGGGGATCAGAACCCGATCGGGGAGACCTACGACGTCGAGGAGGAGGACCTCCGCGAGAAGGTCGACGCGTTCAAAGAGGAAGCCGAACAGCGCGAGGATGGCGCGTACGTGCCGCCGGGTGACGACGTCTACGTCGTCGGGATGCGGTTCAACTGGGACGGCCTGCCGGTCGTCCTCGAGACCGGGAAGGAGTACGACTTCCACCTCGGGTCCTACGACGTCCAGCACGGCTTCTCGATCCGCCCGGAGGACTCCTACAGCCAGCAGATCAACTTGCACGTGATGCCGGGCAACGAGTGGGTCGTCCCGATGGAGTTCGACGAGCCGGGGACCTACCACGTGCTCTGTAACGAGTTCTGCGGCGTTGGTCACCGAGGAATGCACGGGACGATCATCGTGGAGGAGGGAGACAATGGCGAGTAACCTGGACGTATTCGGCTGGTTCGACAACGAGTACGACTCGGACGGCTTCCGCAAGTGTTCCGTTACCGGGTTCGACGTCCACCGGTCGGTCGAGAACCACGTCAAACTGTTCGGCGTGACCGCCGTGGTCTTCCTGCTCATCGGCGGGACGTTCGCCCTCACCATCGCGATGACCCGCTGGGAGACCATCGGACTCCTCGAGCCGGGCGACTACTACCGCCACCTCAGCATGCACGCCTGGAGCATGCTGATCTTCTGGATCATCTTCATGGAGGTCGCCATCCTCTACGTGGGTGGCCCGATGGTCCTCGGGCGGAAACTCCCTCAGCAGTGGATGGCGAAGGTCGGCTACGTGGTGATGCTCGCTGGCGCGCTGGTGATCTACTACGCCATCTGGACCGTCTCGGGTAATCCGACGACCGACAACGCCCCGCTGTTGACCGCGTACGTGCCCCTCGAGATCAACCCGCTGTTCTACGCGGGCGGTCTCGTCTTCCTCGTCGGGGTCACCGTCGCGGCGCTGCCGTTCTTCCTCGCGCTCTGGTTCGAGAAGCGCGAGAACCCCGGGAAGACGCTCCCGCTGGTCACCTTCGGCGCGTTCGTCGCGGGCGTCATCGCCGTCCAGTCGATCCTCGGCGGCTTCATGGCCTTCGGCGGCGCGCTGGGCTGGCAGATGGGACTGTTCCCGTGGTTCGACGGCGGTATCTACCGTCAGTGGTACTGGATCATCGGCCACGGCACCCAGCAGATCAACCTCGTGGCGATGATCGTCGTCTGGTACCTCTTCACGCACGTCATCGGCGGCGCGGAGGTCGTCAGCGAGAAGGTCTCGCGGACCGCGTTCATCCTCTACCTGTTCTTCATCACGATGGGCGCTGCGCACCACCTGATGGTCGACCCCGGCGTCTCGACCGGGTGGCGCATCTGGAACACCTCCTACGCGTTCTACGGGGCGACCTTCGCGAGCCTCATCCACGCCTTTACGATCCCGGCCGGCCTCGAGGCCGGTCGACGCAAACGCGGGAAGGGCGGCGGCCTCTTCGGCTGGCTCACGTCCGCACCGTGGAAGAACCCCATGTTCGCGACGTCGATCTTCGCGATGATCCTCTTTGGCTTCCTCGGGGGAATCACCGGCGTCCTCATGGGACAGCTCCAGCTCAACATGAGCTGGCACAACACGTTCGCGACGGTCGGGCACTTCCACAGCACGGTCGTGCTCGGCACGACGATCACGTTCATGGGCGTCGTCTACTTCGTCATCCGGACGATGTTCATGCGGAAGTTCGTCTCCGGGATTCTGGCGACGATCCAGCCGTACCTCTACGCCGGCGGGATGGCGCTGACCGCGCTGATGATGATGTACCTCGGCATCCTCTACGGCGTCCCGCGACGGACCGCGCAGGTCGTCGAGAACATCCCCACGGCGGACTTCAGCCTGATCGGCGCGGCACCGCTGTTCAACGTCTTCGGCGTCGTCGCGGTGTTCGCGCTGACCGGCGGCGCGCTGTTCGTGCTGCTGGCAGTCGGCTCCCTGCTGTTCGGCGAGCGCATCGAACCGGGCGACAACGACGCGCTCGTGGCCGACGGCGGCCTCGAGATGGCCGAGGACCCGGAGGATCCGGTCCACGCCTACGAGATGCGTGGGACGTTCGTCCTCTGTCTGGTCTTCCTCGGCGTCTTCGTCGTCGCGTACGCCCTGAACTGGTTCCTGCTCACGCAGCTGTGGTCGATCGGGGCGTGATCGACCCCGCCTGCCGTTGACACCGTCGTGACGGCGGGACTTTTCGTACACACAACAACCATGACCGATACAACGTCAGTCGACTCCCGATCACCGCTCGCGTACGTTCGGCACCTGCTGGACGCGTCGTGGCGAAACCTGGTAAACGTCTACTGCCTCAACACGCGGTTCTGGCAGTTCCTCAAAAGCGGCGCGCTCGTCTGGTTCGGGCTGATGCTGTGGGCGTTCTCGAACCTGGTGCTCTCGTACAAGCCCGAGTGGACGTTCGTCTACGTTACGATGGCCTACGGGTTCGTCCTCGTCGTCTGGGGACCGCTGACCCACCTGGTCGTCGTCCCGCTGATCATCAGATTGCGCCGAAGCGGGAAGGCCGGCGAATCGACGCTCGCACGGACGATCTCGCGACACGGCTCGAAGCTCAACTTCGCGACGTTTCTGCTGATCGTGATCGTGCTCGCGTCGATCCCGTTCGGACCGATGGTGCTCGACTTCCAGCCCGGCGCATCCGGGGCCGACAGCGGGACGAGCGAGCCGATCACCGCTGAGCTTCAGTGTGAAGCCGTCGACGACCTCGTCGAGTGTTCGTTCACCGACGAGGCGGGTTACGATCACGTCGCGGTGATGAGCGGCGGCGACGCCATCGAAACCGTCCACGATCCGCCGTATGCGTTCACGATCGACCCGGACGAACACGACCAGGTCGTGATCGAATTACGCGACGAGGACGGTACGATGCTCAAGCGCTACGTCCAGGACGTCCGGACGACGTAGCGGGACGTGCAGGCGATAGAGCCGCGAAAGCGGCGATTCCAGCTCGTCGGTAGCGGGGGAGAATATGTTCGACAGTACGGCTAACGAACGACCGACCGAAGACGAGACTACGAGGATGTCCACCTGCTCACTCTGTGACCTACCGATCTCGGACGCGCCCGTCACCGCGGAGGGCGTCGACGGGAGCTTCTGCTGCCGGGGCTGTCTCGAGGTCCACGAGGCGCTCGAGGGCGTCGACGACGTCGATCGCGAAGCGCTCCGGGAGCGGGCCGCCGAGGGGGCGATCCGGGAGGTCCCCGACGGTGCCGAGGAGACGTTCCTGGCGGTCGACGGGATGCACTGTTCGACCTGCGAGGGCTTTCTCTCCCTGCTCGGCGAACGCGAGGACGGCATCCTCGGGCTCGAGGCCAACTACGCGACGGACACGGCACGGGTCGTCTACGATCCCGACGAGGTTTCGGCCGAGGAACTGCCGGACGTGATCTCGGGTCACGGCTATCGGGCGCGCTTCCCCGACGAGGAAAGCGACCGCCGCAGTCGGGACGACCGGATCATCCAGCGACTGCTCGTCGGCGGGGTGATGGCGATGCTGATCATGCCGTGGTACCTCTTCTACCTCTATCCCAGCTACGTCGGCATCGAGACCGGCATCTTCGAGGTCGACGCGACGACGGTCTTCGGCGTCTACTTCCCGCTGGTCATGATCGGCCTGATGACGACCGTCGTCCTCTTCTATACGGGGTATCCGGTTCTCAGGGGAGCGTACGTCAGTCTCCGCGTCGGCCAGCCGAACATGGACCTGCTGATCGCCATCGCGGCGCTCGCGGCCTACTGTTACAGCACGGTCGCACTCGCGATGGGGAGCACCCACATCTACTACGACGTGACCGTCGCGGTCATCGTGGTCGTCACGCTCGGCACCTACTACGAGCGGACGGTCAAAGGGCGGGCGACGGACCTCCTCTCGGACCTGACGGCCGCGCGGGCCCGCGAGGCGACCCGGCGAACTGCGGACGGCACCGAGACGGTCCCGATCGACGACCTCGGGCCGGGCGACGAGGTGGTCGTCCGTCCAGGCGAGCGGGTGCCGATCGACGGGACCGTCCGCGAGGGCACCGCCGCAGTCGACGAATCGGTGCTGACCGGCGAGTCACTGCCCGTGACGAAAGCCGTCGGCGACGAGGTCGTCGGCGGAGCCATCGTCACCGACAGCGCGCTCGTCGTCGCGGTCGGCGAGGAGGCCGAGAGCACCCTCGACCGGATCGCGACGATGCTCTGGGAGATCCAGAGCGGGTCGCCCGGCGTCCAGCGGCTGGCGGACAAACTCGCGACGATCTTCGTCCCGCTGGTGCTCGCCGTCGCGACGCTGGTCACCGCCTACCGGCTCTGGACGGGCGTCGCGGTGGGGGACGCCCTGTTGACCGGGCTGACCGTCCTCGTCGTCTCCTGTCCGTGCGCGATGGGGCTTGCGACGCCGCTGGCCGTCGCCTCCGGCCTCCGGGACGGCCTCGAGCGCGGGGTCGTCGTCACCAACGTCGAACTGTTCGAGTCCGCGCCCGACGCCGACGCGGTCGTCTTCGACAAGACCGGGACGCTCACCGAGGGCGAGATGGAGGTGTTCGCGGTCGCGGGCGATCGCGAGGCGATCCGGAAGGCCGCGGCCGTCGAGCGGTTCTCCGATCACCCGGCCGCGTCGGCGCTCGTCTCGTTCGTCGACGAGGTTCCCGCCGCCGGCGACGGGGACGTGGCCACCGACGGTGGCGTCGCGGCCGGTGACGTCGCGCCCGCTCCGGCAGAGGGAGAGTCGCTCGAGGGACCGACCGCGTTCGAACGCCACCCCGGCGAGGGCGTCAGCGGCGTCGTCGACGGCGACCGGGTCGTCGTCGGGACGCAAGCGTTAGTCGAACGGGAGGTCGGGCCGGTTCCGGACGACCTCGAGGCGCGCGTCGAGACGGCCCGCGAGCAGGGTCGGCTCCCGATCGTGATCGGCTACGATGGCCGCGCGCGCGCCGTCGCCGTGGTCGGCGACCGGGAACGCGACGAGTGGCAGGACGTCCTCGAGGGGGTCGACGACAAGGAGGTCGTCGTCCTGACCGGCGACGACGCGGCCGCGACCGCGACGTTTCGCGACCACCCCGCGGTCGATCGGGTCTTCGCGGGCGTCCCGCCGGACGGGAAGGTCGAGACGATTCGGCGACTGACCGACGGCCGGACGACGGCGATGGTCGGCGACGGAACCAACGACGCGCCGGCGCTGGCCGCGGCCGACGTCGGCATCGCGCTGGGTAACGGCACCGCTCGAGCGGCGGACGCGGCCGACGTGATCGTGACGGACGGGTTGGCCGACGTGCGGACGGTCTTCGACCTCGCGAACGGGACGCGCCGGCGCATCCGTGAGAACGTCGCCTGGGCGCTGCTGTACAACGCGATCGCGATCCCGCTCGCCGCGGCGGGGCTGATCAACCCGCTGTTCGCCGCCGTCGCGATGGCGACCAGCAGCATCATCGTCGTCAAGAACTCCTCGCGACCCGTCGTCGCGGACGATCCGTGATGTTCTCGAGGCTGACGATCCCGCGGTCGTGAATCTTTCACGGAAGTTATTTCACTTTTGGCGAACCGAGTGACAGGTATGCGAGACGCGTATCTCGTCGGTGCGGGACAGTCGGACTATGGAGCCTTCCCGGAGGAGAGCTACCGGTCCCTGTTCCGGACGGCGTTCGAGGCGGCGACGGACAGCGTCCCCCACGGGATCGACGCTGACGAGATCGACGAGGCCTTCGTCGGCAACCTCGGCGTCGGCGGCCGGCAACTGGGCCTCTCGGGCCCCGCCGTCACCGAACACGTCGGCCTCGACGGCGTCCCCTGCACCAGGGTCGAGAACGCCTGTGCGGCCAGCGGCTTCGCCACGCGCCAGGCCGTCCAGGCCGTCAAGTCCGGGATGGCCGACGTCGCGCTGGCGGGCGGTTTCGAGATCATGTCCGACATGAGTTCCGACGCGACGAAGTACTGGCTCGGCGTCTCCGGCGAAACCGAGTGGGAACGCCTCTCTGGAACGACGTTCTCCGGCGTCTACGCCCAGATGGCCTCCGTCCACATGGAGGAGTACGGCACCACCCGCGAACAGCTCTCCCGCGTCGCCGTCAAGAACCACGCCAACGGGGCGAAGAACCCCCACGCCCAGTTGGGGTTCGAGTGCTCGCTCGAGGACGCCGAGTCGGCCCCGATCGTGGCGGATCCACTCAACCTCTATCACTGCTGTCCGACCTCGGACGGCGCGGCCTGCGCGCTGATCGTCAGCGAGGACGTCGTCGACGAGTACACGGACGACCCGATCCGCGTCGCGGGCGTCGGCGCGGGGAGCGACAACGTCGGCCTCTTCCAGCGCGACACCTACACCGGCGTCCCCGCGAGCCAGCGGGCCGGCGAACAGGCCTACGAGATGGCCGACGTCTCCCCGGACGACCTCGACTTCGCGGAGGTCCACGACTGCTTCGCCATCGCCGAACTGCTCGCCTACGAGGACCTGGGCTTCTGCGAGCGCGGCGAGGCCGGCGAACTCATCGAGTCCGGCGCGACCGAACTCGGCGGCGAGCTCCCGGTCAACACCTCCGGCGGCCTCAAATCCAAGGGTCACCCCATCGGCGCGACCGGAGCCGGGCAGGTCGTCGAGGCGTTCAAACAGCTGACCGGGAAGGCGGGCGAACGCCAGGTCGAGGATCCGGTCCGGGGGCTGACCCACAACGTCGGCGGCAGCGGTGGTGCCGCCGTCGTTCACGTTTTTGAAAAGGAATCGGAGGTGAGCGCCTGATGACCGCGATCACCGGCGTCGGCGCGTACGCACCGCGATTCCGCATCACGGCCGAGGCGTTCGAGGAAGCCTGGGGGCAGTTCCACGCCGCCGGCGTGAACGAGAAGGCCGTCCCCGCCGCCGACGAGGACGCCCTGACGATGGGCTACGAGGCCGCCACGCGGGCGCTCGAGGCCGCCGACGTCGACGGCGCGAGCGTCGACTGGCTGGCGTTCGCCGCCTCGCGACCGCCCGAGGCCGAGGAGGACCTCACGGCGCGCCTGGGCGCGATGCTCGCGCTCTCCGAATCCGCGACCCGCCAGACGTTCACCGGCAGTACGCGCGCCGGCACCCGCGCGATCTGGGCCGGGATGGACGCGATCGACGCCGACTCGACGACCGCACTCGTCGTCACCGCGGACGCGCCGCGGGGCGACCCGGACGACGGCATCGATCACGCGGCCGGCGCGGGGGCCGCCGCGTTCGTGCTCGAGAGCGGTGCGTCGGAGACGCACCGGAGTCACGGCGACGGCCCGGCCGAGATCGTCGACCACGCCGAGTACGCGACTCCCTACCCCGGCACGCGATTCCGGAACACCGGTGAGGACGAGACGCAGGGGCTGGGCGTCACCCAGTACGACCGCGCGGCGTTCACCGAGACGATCGGCGGCGCGGTCGACGGTCTCGAGGTCGATCCCGACCCCGAGGCCGCGGCGATCCAGGCACCCGACGGCAAACTCCCCTATCGGGCGGCCGGTGCTGCCGGCGTGAGCACCGACGAGATCCGGGCCGCGGCGACGGTCCACGACCTCGGCGATCTGGGGGCCGCCAGCGTCCCCGTCTCGCTGGCGTCGGCGCTCGCGGACGGCTACGAGTCTATCCTCGCGGTCTCGCACGGCGGCGGTGCCGGCGCGGACGCTCTTTTCGTCAGGGTCGACGGCGCGGTACGAACAGAGACGGCCCTCGAGGGCGACGACGCGCTCTCCTACGCCGAGTACCTGCGCCAGCGCGGCGTCGTGACGACCGGGCCGCCGGCGGGCGGCGGCGCGTACGTCAGCGTTCCCTCGTGGCGGCGGTCGATCCCTCAGCGCTACCGGCTCGAGGCCGGCCGCTGTCCGGACTGCGGAGCGTTGCAGTTCCCGCCGGAAGGTGCCTGTTCCAGTTGTGGGACGCTCGCCGAGTACGAGCCAGTCACGCTCTCCGGCGAGGGGACGATCGAAGCGGTCACCACCATCTCGCAGGGCGGTGCGCCGCCGGAGTTCGCCGAACAGCAGGCCCGATCGGGTGACTACGCGGCGGCGATCGTCGCGCTCGAAGCTGACGCGGACGACGGGGCTGAAACCGCAAGCATCGCCGCGATGGGTACCGACGCAGCGCCCGACGACTTCACCGTCGGCGACCGGATCGAGACGACGATCCGTCGCATCTACACCCAGGAAGGGGTCACCCGGTACGGGTTCAAGGTGCGACCGACGGAATAGTCCTCAGAGGTATCCCAACAGCGGCATTACGAGGCCGACCACCCATCCGAGGAGTCCGATGGTAGAGAGGACCGCCCCCTCCGCGTCGCTGCGGGCCGTCCCCGCCGCGAGCAGGCCGAGTGCGACGATGAGTCCGGACCGGTGGAGCAACAACTCGAGCGGCAGCGCCGTGATGCCGATGGCGACGACATCCAGGACGAAGCCCACGGTGAGCCCGACGACGGTGAATCCGAACGCCGCCTGGGGCTCGAGCGGCTCCCCGAGCCAGCTCGCGACCCGTTGCAGCCGGAGAAACCGGCTCGCTCGCTCGAGTGGCTGGGTGAGAACGAACGCCGTCACCGGCAACCCGACTGCCAGGACCGGGTAGAGCACGACGACGAACGCCTGCGGTGTAATCCACGGGACCGCCGCCTCGACGGCGAGCCCAGCGCTCCGCACGCCGAGAACGATCGCCACGAGCGCTCCGGCGAGGACGAACCCCCTGCTATTCAGGTAGATCCAGCCGAGCAAGTGCCGCGTTCCGCGGACGAGCCCTTTCGTCTTCTCGCCGCCGATGGATCCGAGTACCCAAACGAGTCCCGAGGTCACCAGCGGCCCAAGGATCGCCAGTTCGATCACCGAGAGCCAGCCGTCGTTCCAGCCCCGATGGGTGCCGTGATACTCCCGGCTGACCGCCTCGACGTAGGGGGCCTCGAGGAACTCGCCCTCGAGCGTGGTCCGGGCGTCCTGAATGTCGGTCACCGAGTGACGCAGCCGGAAGAAGTCGAAGTACTCCTGGTGGACCTGGATCGCCGTCCAGTCGTCGTGTTCCGTCGTGTACGCGCGGACGTGCTGGCGACTCCCGAGGTAGGTTCCGGCGTGGAGTTGGTAGCGCTCGGCGACCCAGACGCCCTCGCCGCCGTGGGGCTCGGTGTCGAAATACGTGTATCGGGTGGAGCCGTGCGCGTCGTCCCACCGGGTCGGGTCCTCGGGGTGCTCGGAGCCCTCCGGCACGTCTTCGTCATCGGAATCGAGCGTCTCCCACTCGAGTTCCGCCTGGTCCTCGAGCGCCTGACGGACCCGCTCGTCGGACCCGTGAATCAGGAGGTTGATCGCGAGCGTTCGTTCGTCGGTCGACCGATCGCGGCTGGTGTAGGGCCAGATGTAACTGTCGTTCTCGGCGGGCTGGACCAGCTGGTCCCGATCCAGCCGTTCGGGCTCGTCCGGATCGCTCGTCGGATCGAGTATCCCGCCGGCTATCAGATAGCTGCCGGCGAGCACGACGAGTCCGAGCAACAGGAGGTGCCGGCGTTTCATCGGTCGTCGCTCCGCACGATCGCTTCCGACCCGTCGCATCGAGGAGCAGTCGACCGCTCGCCGGGTGCTCGTCGGGCCAGTCTCGGAGCGAGCGACGGACCGATCGTCCGGAGGCTCGAGACTGTCGTCGATTCCGACCGTTGCATTCGCGTGGTGGCTCCCCCGTACCTCGGCCTGCCGTATTCACCCACTGCTTGCAGTGGCTCGCCAGTGATCACGCCGCGACGGCGTCGGAGTCTACGGCCGGCGCAGATCGAGTGGTTCTGATCCCAAGAGGTTCGTGGGGGGTCGGTGGACGAACGCTTCGGAACCAGCCGTTAGTCGCCCGTCAGCGCCTCGCTCGCAGGGGCGAACTCGAGTTCCGTGCCCCGTCCCGCCGCGTCGGCGCGTTCGTAGAGCATGTGTGCGGCGGCGACCGTCTCGATCCCCGTGCCGCCGCTGTCGAAGACGGTGATCTCGTCGTCGTCGGTTCGGCCGGGGGCCTGGCCGGCGACGACCTCGCCGAGTTCCGCGTGCACGTGGGATTCCGTCACCGCGCCCTCCTCGAGGGCCGTCAGGAACTCGCCGGAGTCGAACGTCGCACGCTCGCGCAGGTCGGGCACGTAGGTCGCCCGTTCGATCGTCGCGGTGTCGAGCTCCCGCGCGTCGGGGGAGTACTGGCCCATGGCCGTCACGTGCGTGCCCGGGGCGACGTCGTCGGCGTCGACGACCGGCTCGCTCGCCTGCGTCGCGGTAATCACGACGTCGGCACCGTCGACGGCCGCCGTGCTCGAGTCGACCGCTCGTACGTCCGCCTCGAGTGCGGAATCGAAGTCGGCGGCGAACGCCTCGCGGTTTTCCCGAGTCGGCGAGTAAACCCTGACCTCGGTGAAGTCACGCACCGTCGCGGTCGCTCGCAACTGGCCGCGGGCCTGAGAGCCGCTGCCGATGACGGCGAGCGTGTCGCTGTCCTTGCGGGCGAGTTCGTCGACGGCGACGGCACCCGCAGCGCCGGTCTTGTGGGGGTTCATGCTCGCGCCGTCGAGGATGGCCAGGGGTTCGCCGCTGTCGGCGTCGAACAGCGGCGTCATAAACCAGGCGTCCGTCGCGCCGAAACCCGCCGAGTACATGTAGCCGCCCATCGCCCCCGTCTCGGGGAGGATCGCGGCGTAGCTGGTGAGCATCCCCTGTGGGTCCTCGCGGAAGAACTTCGACCGGGGCTGTGCCGGCGCACCGTCGCCGCGCTGGCGGTAGCCCTCGCGAACGGCGGCGACGTAGTCGGCTGGCTCGGCCAGGTCGGTGACCTCGTCGCTGGTCAAAAACAGCGTCGTAGTCATGGTGAAAACGGAACCGGGAACGGAGATAAAAGGCAGGGAAACGGAGACGGAGAGTTAGTCGGCGTTGAGCGGTGGGCGCGCCGACTTGGCCTCGTCGGAGACGTCGGCGGGCGCGTTCACGAACATCGCGTGACCGATGATGGCCATCGCGACGAGCGCCCCGACCGGTACTGCTGCCGTCAACGAGAGTCCCACGACCGTCAGGGCAGCGGTAGTACCGAGCAGTGCGACTGGGATGAGGCCAAGAACGAGGTCGTAATATCCAGTCATAATCTATCCAATTCTATGCGAGATAGGCATATAAGTGTTTCCCATAATTAGCTCATACTGGATTCATTCAAGATCTATATTCAACACATTGGTTCTTGGTATGCAATCCATAAGTTATGCAAATATATTCTCGCGAAGGGATCGTCTTCCACCCCCTGACCTATCACGACGAGAAAACGAGCTCACGATGCAGTAATATCGAGAAATCACGAGACGTAGACGGGGTGGATGTCAGCCCGAAGCGGAGTTATCAACGTGCGTCTGTGTCGACCACGGGTTTCGATGCCAGAATTCCGGCGTCGATTTTGACACATTCTCCATAAACTCGGAGAAACGTGTCGATAGTTCCCCGGCGATGGATCGGGACTACTCCCGAGTGAAGACCAGCGTGGCGACGGCGACCCGGACACCGACCAGCAGGACGAGACCCGTGGTCGTCAGTACGAGTGGAAACGGCCATTCGGTCGTACCCGGCACCTGTTCGAACGACCGGAGGAGGAGGCCTACGTTCGCGGCTGCAATCCAGGCGACGGCGGTCAATCGTGCGGCCTCGAAGGCGGACGTCGCGACTCGACGGGCGTACGTTCCAGCGAGAGGGGCGACGAGAAGCCAGCCGACGAGGAACGGGAGTGCCGTCTCGAGCAAGCCGATCGGGTTCCCGAACGGGTCGTCCCCGTGTGAGAGTTGTCCGACGACGATCAGCACGACGATAGCCACGAGGTCGACCGCGACGAGCGACAGCACGCGACGGTCGGTCACTCCGGACCCACGACCCCACTGGGCACTCGATTCCATACGGGAGTCTCGGGAACGGTGCCCTATTTGTGTCCCGATTCGTCGCGGCGGAGAGAGGCGGAGCCCGGCGACGAACGGTCGCCGGGGATCGTCCAACGGACGGAGCGGTGCGAGGGAATCCCCCCCGCATTCGGGGTATCGTAGCGCCACCCCTTCGTTATCTGGCCCCTTCTCTACCCCGATCGGGCCGGGGACGAACGACGCTACGATCCGACGACCGGGTAGCGGGCGGGAGTGTCCGTCGTCACCCCGTCACGATCGGAACCCCTGGCCGCGTTCACTCGGTCGATCCAACAGCGTAATGAACACCTACGCCGCACCGTCGCGGTCAGTGAACCGCCTCGGGGTCAAGCCCCGAGGCACTCGGCCTGCTCAGCCTGTAGAACGAATCGGGATCGACAGAACGGATCGACGGTCGGCGGAACGGACGGAGGTAGCGATTCGGGGGAGCGATCACCGATCGCCGGGTTCGCGCCGCACGTAGCCGATCGTCGCCGGCTCGAAGTAGTACGTCGACGAACAGCCCTCACAGGTCGTGCTGAGGAGCTTTCCGTGCCGGTGAAGCTTCCAGAGCTTGGTCTGGCTGCGCTCGATCTCGAGGGTGACGTCGGCCGAGCACTCGGGTACGGTACACGGGAACCGGACGTACCAGTTCGGCACCGAGAGCGCGCCCAGCGGTTCGAGCACGCTTCGTAGCCGACTGAGCAGGTTGAACACCGTAACGGTGGCGTCCTCCCGATCGAGCGAGACGCCCTCGAGATCGCTGATGAAGCCCCGTCGGAGTCGTTCGGATTCGTACAGGGGAACGATCGGAAGCCCGTTGGCCCGCGCGTAGCCGATCTCCTGGTTGATCCACGCCGACCCGGCGGCGCGTTCGGTCAACACCGGAACGACGACCGTACTGTTCGCGAGCCGTCCCTCGAGTCTCGCCCGCGATTGGCGCGATTCGACCTCCTCGAGCGCGACGTGGACGTTGATCGGGAAGTTCTTGACAGTCGCGAACAGTTCCTGTACCAGCTCGAGATCCCCAGGCGTGTGTGACACGTAAACGCGCTCCCCCGTCATTCCATCCCCTCATCAGAATAATCGTATGCAATATTATCAATGTAACTAATGTCTCTCCGACACGAAATCCCATCGGTCGAGGACGGCCGTACCGGCGTTACAGCGGTTCGACGAGGTCCTCGAGGGCCGCTGCCGGATCGTCGGCTTTCGCGACGCCGCTGGCGAGCAACACGCCGTCGGCACCGAGGTCGGCCGCCGCGACGACGTCCTCACCGGTGCTGATCCCCGCCCCACAGAGGACCGAGACGTCGCTGTCGACGGCCCGGGCGGCGTCGACGGCGTCCTCGACGACGTCCGGGTCGGCCTGGCTAACCGGCGTGCCGGTACCGATCAGCGCCGGTGGCTCCACGGCGACGGCGTCGGGACCGAGCGCCGCGGCAGCGCCGATCTGTTCCGGGTTGTTCGCACAGACGATCGTCTCGAGGTCCGCACGCTGGGCGGCGTCGACCGCGCCGTCGACGTCGGCGAGTTTCAGCCGCTGCTCGGAGTGGTTGACGAGCGTGCCGACCGCGCCCGCGTCGGCGACCGACTCCGCGAGCGTGTGGCCGGTGTTGCTGCCGTGGTCGATCGGATCGACGTGCTGGGACCAGGTCTCGACGCCGGTGTCGGCGACGCGCGCTATGTGAGCCGCTTGCGGGGCGACAGCGAGGCGGGCGTCCGTTCGGTCGTCGACGTCGCGGACGGCTTCGGCGACCGCGACGGGGTCACAGGGGTACGTCTTCAGGTTGACGAGGATGAACATACGTGAGACGCCTGCCGCACGGAAGAAATAGCTTGCGTGTCGCCGCTGGGTGGCGACGGCGGTCGAATCAGGGGGGACACGACCGGCCCCCGACGTGCGCAACCGCGTCGAGACGGGGCAGCAACCGTTCGGGACCCGGGCGGCCGCTCGAGGCGAGCGATCCGGAACCGGGCGTCAGTCTTTCCGTTTGACGACGTCGCCCAGGGTGTAGCTGCCCGAGGAAGAGCCGCCCGACCACTCCGAATCCTCGGCCGACCCACCCTCCGCGCTGAGGTCGACGTCGAGGAACCGCTCGAGTTTGGACTGGACGCGGTCGCTCGGCAGGGTGTCGCCGCGTTCGATCTTGCGGATGAGGCTCGCCTTCTCGTTGAGTTCGTTGGCCAGATCGGACTGGCTGAGGCCCTTGTTCTCGCGGGCCTGACGGACGCGCTCGTCGTAGTCGGTCGCGAGTTCGTCCATGTCGTCGAACATGTCCGTCTGTCGGCGGCTCGAGCCGCCGGAACTACTGCTGGTCGTTCCCCCGCCGCTGCTCTTGCCGCTGCTGGAGGACGAACCGCCGCTGGAGGAGGTCGAGTACTTGGTCGACGAGCTAGAGCTCGAGGTCTGTTTCACCTCGGTGCCGAAATCGGTGCAGTTCGAACACACGTCGAGTTTCGCACCTTCGACTTTGATGGTCTTCGGGGCCGACGTCTCCGCGCCACACATCTCGCACTGAACCATGCTCGAAACTATATCGCGGCGAGCCATAAACCATGCGGCGCGCTCCCACTTGCGGAGCCCCGTCGTCTCACTCGAGCGCGAGCCAGGAGTAGTAAAAGCGCTGGAGCGCGGTCAGGTGGCCGACGGCGGCCAGGAAGATCAGCAGCCAGCCGACGATCGTGAACCCGCCGTACTCTCCCGAGAGCGGATAGGCGAGGAAGCCGACCGCGCCGATGATCGCCAGCCGGTCCGCCCGGCCGACGAGACCGCCGTAGACGCGCTCGAGGCCGACGGCCTGGGCCTGCGTGCCGAGGTAGGAGGTCATCACGACGCCGGTGACCGCGAGAAAGCCCAGGTAGTAGTTGCCGATCCCGGCGGCGAGTCCAGCCACGACGACGATGTCGGCGTACCGGTCGAGGACGTGATCCAGCAGGTCGCCGGCGGCCGAGGCCACCTCCTGTTCGCGGGCGAGCGCGCCGTCGACGACGTCGAGCCAGCCGTTCACGAACACCAGCGCGGCGGCGACGACGTACCAGATCCGATCGGCGCGCCCGCCCAGCAGGAACGCAACCGCGGCGAGGACGGCCATCCCGAACGCCAGCACGCTCACCCCGTTGGGCGTCATGCCGACGCGGTCGAACCCCCTGACGAACGGGTCCAGAAACCGCGTGGCGTAGGGGCGGAGTCTGTCGAGCGTCATTCGAGATACCCCACGAACTCGACCTCGCCGGCGCTGGGTTCGCGGTCGCCGGTCACGACGGCCGCCAGCGCGTCGGCCACGTCCGCCGGATCGCGGTCGGTCGTGTCGATCTCGTAGACGGACTCGAGGCCGTGTTCCTCGGCCGCTTCCGCGAGGAGGACGTCCAGCGCCTCGCTCTCGGCGTTTTCCCGTGCCTTCGCCTCGCTCTCGCCGCGCTCGAGCAGCCGTTGCTCGAGTCGCTCGGGCCGACAGCGCAACACGGCGATTCGATCCGCGTCGAAGTGGTGTGCGAGGTGGGACTCGATGACGACGTCGTCGCGACCGTCGAGCCAGTCGGCCAACGCCTCGAGGTCGGCCACCTTGCTCTCGCGTTCGGCGTCGACCTCGGTGTAGAAGCCCTCGCGTTCCAGGACTTCGTTGAGGTGGATCACCTGGAGATCCGGGAGATCGGAGTCGCCGCCGAGACGGGACTCGAGCAACCCGGTGGCGGTCGTCTTCCCCGTTCCCGGCGTGCCGGTGACGGCGATCCTCACGTGTCGCACACCTCCGGTTCGCCGTCGTCCTCGACGGCAGCGTCACCGTCACGCTCGCGCTCGCGGTCCGCCAGCACGTCGTTCAGCGTCTCGACGGCCAGTTCGGTCTCCTCCTCGGTTCCGCAGGTGATCCGGATACAGCCCGGAAGGCCGAAACTCGAGCAGTCGCGAACGATGACGCCGCGTCGTTTCATCGCCTCGGTGACGACGGAGGCGTCGCCGACGTCGACGAGGACGAAGTTGCCCTCGCTCGGCCAGACGCGAGCGTCGATCGACTCGCGCATGTACTCACGGGCGGTCCGTGCCGTCTCGACGGTCCGTGCGACGTGTTCGTCGTCGTCGATCGCGGCGAGTCCGGCGCGACAGGCGAGTTCGCTCGCCGCGAACGGCGTGTTGACGCGAGCGTAGGCCTCGCCCCACGCCTCGGGAACGACGGCGTAGCCGAGACGGACCCCTGCCAGCCCGTAGGCCTTCGAGAACGTCCGGAGGACGGCGACGTCGTCGCGGGCGTCGAAGCCCTCCCGGCCTTCGATCAGCGCGACGGCGGACTCGCCGTCGGCGAACTCGCCGTAGGCTTCGTCGACCACGACCAGCGTCTCCTCGTCGGTCTCGTCGGCCAGGCGTTCGATCTCGGCGAGCGACATCGTCGATCCGGTGGGGTTGTGCGGACTGGTCAGCCAGATCATCCGCTCGTCGTCGTAGGTCTCGAGCACCGTCTCGGCGTCCTGTGTGAACTCTTCGGCCTTCGAGAGCGTGTACTCCCGGACCGTGCCGTGGTGGTAGCGCACGCTCATCCCGTAGTAAGCGAAGCCGGGATCGGGAACGAGTACGCCGTCCTCGGACTCGAGCGCGGCCCGGTGGAGGTAGTCGATCGCACCGTCGCCGCCGTTGGCCAGCCAGACCTGCGAGTCGTCGACGTCCCAGCGGTCGGCCAACTCGGCCGTCAGGTCGGCGTGGGCGGCCTTCGGGTAGGAGCTGACGGTCGCGGCGGTCTCGCGAATGGCCACCGTCGCTGCCGGCGAGGGGCCGTGGGGGTTCTCGTTCGAGGCGAGTTTGACGAACTCGTCGGGGTCGCGGTCGAGTTCGCGGGCGACCTCCTCGATCCCCCGGCCTGCCTCGTAGGCGACGTGATCGGACAGGTCGCGCGGTTGCATACGAGCATCCTGTCGGCGGCGGGTCTTAAGGGTGCTTACCTGTTGCCGCGGTTGCATCCCGCGTTCGGTACCCGGCGGGGTCGTTCGAACGCTCACCCGAGCGGCAACTAGTACGAGTCGACCGCTACTTCCGGAACGCGCTCGAAGTCGCTGTCTCGCGTAACGAGTCGGGCACCGTTGTGGCGACAGATTCCAGCGATGAGCGTCTCGCCGAGATTGATCGACTCTCCGGCGTCGAGGAGTTCCGCTTCGACGAGCGCGGCTTCCCGAACGGCCGGTTCGGTCATCGGAAGCGGGTCGGCCCAGTCCAGGCCGGTTGCAACGCGTTCGACGCCGTCTCGACCGTCGGCGCGGGCTGCACCACGATACACTTCGAAGAGTGCCAGCGTCGGTACGCAGAACGGTTTCCCTTCGTGTGCTTCGAGATACTCCGCAGTGGCTTCGACTCCGTCGAGATAGTCCAGAAGAAACGTAGTGTCGAAGGCGATCATCGATCTGCTCGCGTCCGGAGATCGTCGTCGAGTTCGTCACGGGTCGCTTCGACGGCGTCCCGAAATCCGTCCACGTCTTCCATCGTGCCGAATCCCTTCAGCGGGTCGTGCTCGTCACCAGTGAGCCGAAGAATCGTGTCGGTGAAACTCTCGTCCTCTCGCTTGTGTGCTTTCAGCCGCTCGTAGGCTTCCTCCGTGATGGTGAGACTTTTCGTCCCCATACACGTACGTCTGGACGTATACCCACTTATGTCTTCTTCGGCGACGATTACTCGCTCCGAAGCGATTCCAGCCGCTCGAGCGTGTCCGCGTCCTCGGGGTTCTTGTCGGATCGAACGCCGAGGAATCGCGGGAACCGCAGCGCGTAGCCCGCGGAGTAGGTCGGCGAGGTCTGGATCTCCTCGTAGCCGACCTCGAAGACGACCGCCGGCTCGAGGTCCACCGCCTGGCCCTCCTCGGCGGCGATGTGTGACTCCAACAACTCGGTCAGTTCTTCCAGTTTCTCGTCGGTGATTCCGGTCGCGACCTTGCCCACGGTTTCCAACTCGCCGGTGGACTCGTCCCGTACCGAGAGTTCGAACGTGCCGAGGAACGTCGCCCGCCGGCCCTCGCCCCACTCCGCGCCGGTGACCACGCAGTCCAGCGTCTCCACGTCGGGTTTGCGCTTGCGCCAGTGTTTCCCGCGCCGCCCCGGCGAGTACGTCGAGTCGGGGTTCTTGAGCATGATCCCCTCGTGGCCGGACTCGAGGGCGTCGGCGTCGATCGACTCGATCTCCTCGGGGTCGTCGGTGAGCCACAGTAGCGAGAGTCCGTCGACGTCCTCGGGATCGACGTCTCCGTCGGCGGACGGCGGGGTGAGAACCTCTTCGAGCCGCTCGTGGCGCGCCGTCAGCGGCTCCTCGAGCAGGTCCTCGCCGTCGGCGTGGAGGCAGTCGAAGAAGACCGGGCGCACGGCCACGTCCTCGCGGGCCTTCGCGACGTCGTGTTTGCGCCGGAACCGTTTGAGCACCTCCTGGAACGGGAGCGGATCGCCGTCCTCGTCGATGGCGACGACCTCGCCGTCCAGAATCGCCGGCCCCTCGAGCGTCTCCTCGGCGAACTCGACGATCTCCGGAAGGGCGTCGGTGACCTCCTCCATGTTTCTCGAGAAGACGCTGGTCTCGGCGTCCCCGCCCCCGTTCTCGGGTCCTGCGGCGGGATGGTAGTGCAACTGGATGCGCGCGCCGTCGTACTTCCACTCGACGGCGGCCTCGTCCCACTCCCCGAGCGCGTCCGTCACCGTCCCGGCCTGTGCGAGCATCGCCTGAACGGGGCGGCCGACCTCGAGGTCCATCGCGTCGAGCCCCTCGAGGCCCTCGTCGCGGGCGACGCGGGCGACCTGCCCGTAGTCGTTGGACACCTGCAGCGCGCGCTCGACGCGCTCCTCGGGCACGTCGAAGGCCTCGGAAATCGCGTCGCGGACGGTCCCCTCGCCGACGCCGATGCGCATCTCTGAGAGGACCAGCCGGGCGAGGTAGCGGGCCTCCTCGCTCGAGCAGCGGTTGAACAGCCCGAAGAGCAGGTCGATCTTCCGGTCCTGACTGCCCGATCCCTCGGCGGCGGCGACGTCCTCGAGCGTCTCGTAGACCTCGCGAACGGTGAGGTCTTCCCCGTCAGCACCCGCGCCGCTTCCTCCGGCGAACGCGCCGAGACCCGCCTGCCCGCCGAAGTCGTAGCTCGCGGCCACGTCGCCGATCTCGCCGAGGTCCGCGAGGCGTTCCTCGACGTCGTCGGCGTCGACGTTCGTCCCCGCCGCGCGGGCGATGGCCTCGTAACAGGTCGACGGGCCGATGTCGAGTTTCGTCGAGTCCCAGGCCGGGACCACTCTCCCCTGGACGAATCGCGCGACGATCTCGATGGTCGCCGGCTCCCTCGCAGTCTTCGGGGACTCGCTCTCGCCTGCGCTGCCCGCCTCCTCGAGCAGTGCCCGGACGTGGTCGACGATCTCGAGGTCGGCTGGCTCGGCTTCGATCGTTCCGGCGCGATCGGCGAACGTGGCGAACTCCATCGGGCTGGTGTACTCACGTGGGGAGTAAAACGGTTCTGAGACGCCGTGCGGGTCGGTGACGGATCGCGACCGATGGACGTGCATTCAAGTCGGTCGCTCCCGCAAGGGCCGACTATGCCAGAGGAGGAACTCGCCGCCCGGGTCGCCGACGTCCTCTCCGTCGACGCCGCGACGTTCCGCCAGCGGGCGGAGGAAGATGCGGCGGTGATTACGGAGGGCGTGGAGGAGGGCGTCTTCGACAACCCCCAGGCGATCGTCGGCTTCGAGTACGAGTTCTACGCGGTCAAAGACGACGACGCGTCGCTGCGGCGGGTTCCCCGTCGCCTCCTCGAGTTGATCGGCTTCGAGAAGGAACTCGGCCTGCACAACGCCGAGATGACGACGAGCCCCCAGCCGCTGAACGCCCACGGCTTGCGCGCCCAGGAATCGGAGATCAAGGCCCGCCTCGAGACGGCGCTGACCGTCACCGAGACCGAGGGGATGCGACTGGTCAGCGACGGCCTCTGGACGCTCCCGCCGGAGGGGGAAGACGCCGCCACCTACCTCACGGACAGCGTCGAGCGAACTGCGGTCGACGAGTCGGGCAACGAGCGCTCGATCCGGATCGCGACCAACATGAGCGACTCCGCGCGCTATCACGCGATGGCCAACACCGATCAGGCCGACGCCGCGGGGATGTTCGTCGGCGCGCCGAACGTCTCGTTGGAGGCCGATACGGTGATGCCCGAGAGCCTGATCACGTCCATCCAGCCCCACTACCAGGTGCCACACGCCATCGACCTCCCGCTGTACTTCAACTACGCGCTCCGCGCGGCCGGCCCGCTGCTCGCGCTCGGCGTCAACTCGCCGTTTTTCCCCGCCGACCTCTACGACGACGTCCCGCCCGAGCGAATCCTCGAGGACGCCTGGATGGAACACCGGATCAGCGTCTTCGAGACCGTGTTGAACGATCCCACCACGGGGGAGGGGAAAGTGCGGTTCCCGCGCGACCTCGAGAGCGTCGAGGAGGCGATCGACCGCGTCGTGGCCGACGACACCATCGTCCCGATGCCGATCGAACCGGGCGAGCGGTTCGACGACGAGTTCCCGTACTTCCGGCAGAAACACGGCACCTACTGGCGGTGGGTGCGGCCGGTCTTCGGCGGCCCGACCCGGTCGGCAGCCAACGCCCGCATCGAGTTTCGACCGATCCCGGCCCAGCCGACCGTCCGCGACTCCGTGGCCTTCCTCGCGGCGTTTGCTGGCGTGCTCGAGAGTTTCACCCGGCTCGAACATCCCGTCCTCGAACTCGACTGGGCGCGCGCCCGCGAGAACTTCTACGCCGCGATGGAGGACGGCCTCGAGGCCGATTTACACTGGATCACGAACGACGGCAAGGAGACGACCGACTCGCTGGCGCTGTACGACGACCTGCTCGCCCACGCCGAAGACGGTCTGGTCAACCGGGGCCTGAGCGACGAGGAGGCCGCGAAGTACCTCTATCCCCTCCGTCGCCGCGTCAGACAGCGGACGACGCCGGCCCGCTGGAAACACGACCGGGTCCGGGCGGAACTCGAGGGCGGCGCGTCCGTCGAAGCGGCGCTCGAGGCGATGCAACGGGAGTACGTGGCCCGCCAGCGCGAGACGCTGCTCGAGGGGAGTTTCGCCGACTGGGTGGGCGACTGACCGCGAGCAGGGTCGAACAATCGTCAGCTACCGATCACGACGGTGGCCGTTCGATCCCGCAAACGTTCGTGAAGCGACACGATCGCCCTCGTTCGCCGCCTACCAAGCGATAGTGATTAAGTACCCGGGTCCGCCACTGTTGGGTATGGTTACCTTCCTCTCCGGTGGCACCGGAACCCCCAAACTGCTCGACGGTGCCGGCACCGCGTTCTCGCCGGAGGAGACTACGATCGTCGCCAACACGGGCGATGACGTCGAACTCGGCGGGCTGTTCGTCTCGCCGGACGTCGACACGTTGCTGTTTCAGGGCGGCGGTGTACTCGACCGGGAGACGTGGTGGGGCATCGAGGGCGATACGCATCGGACGAACGCAGCGCTGATGGATCTGGCCTCCGCGGCGGATCTACCCACCGAGCCACAGTACCTCTCGGAGGAGCGCCAGACCGCCGGGCGAGAGATCGCGAACTGGCGACGGTTTTCCGGTGCCGGCGAGTTCATGACGATCGGCGACCGGGATCGGGCCGTCCACATCACGCGGACGAGCCTGCTCGATCAGGGCTACACCCTGAGCGAGGTCACCGAACGGCTCGCAACTGCGTTCGGACTCTCCGTCGACCTCCTGCCGATGAGCGACGATCCGGTCGCGAGCCTCGTCCACACCGACGAGGGGATGATGCACTTCCAGGAGTACTGGGTCGGCCGCGACGGCGAACCGACCGTCGAGAACGTCGAGTTCCGCGGCTCCTCGAGCGCCGAACCCGCACCGGGCGTCCTCGAGGCGCTCGAGGACCCGGTCGTCATCGGGCCGTCGAACCCGGTGACGAGTATCGGACCGATGCTCGCGTTGCCGGGCGTCGCCGACGCGCTCGCTCAGACGACCGTCGTCGCCGTCTCGCCGTTTCTCGGCGACGAGGCGTTCTCCGGCCCCGCCGGCGAACTGATGCAGGCGGTCAACGCGACGCCCAGTACTGCCGGGCTGGCGACCGCCTACCCGTTCGCCGACGCGTTCGTCATCGACGAGAGCGACGACACCCAGTTCGACCGGCCGACGATCCGCACCGACATCGAGATCACGTCGCCCGAGGACGCCCGCCGCGTCGTCGAGGCGATCGAGGACGCGCTCGAGCGCGCGGGCTGAGATGTTCGCGCCACGGCTCGCGCTGGCCAGCCTGAGCGGCGAGGCGGACGCCGACTGGGCGAGCGCGGGAGCCGACTACGCCGGGGCCGCGTTCCTCGGCGGCATCGCGGTCGACGACGCGTCGAGAGCGGCCGCACGGGAGATGGTCGCCGACCGCGACCGCACCGAGTTCCTGCCGCCCGATCCGCTCGCGTTCGTCGATCGCCAGCTCGCCGCCCTCGAGTCGGTCCCGATCCAGCCGGCGTTCAACGTTCGCAGCGCGACGCCCGGTCCGCTGGTCGAGGCGGCGAGCGTCTGTCGCGACCGAAATGCGCTTCTCGAGATCAACGCCCACTGTCGCCAGGACGAACTCTGTGCCGCCGGCTGCGGGGAGACGCTCCTGGCGGCCACCGAGCGCCTCCAAACGTACGTCGAGCGAACGGTCGCCACCGGCGCGACCGTCGGCGTCAAGGTTCGCGCGGAGGTCCCCGACGTCGACCTCGTGGTGACCGCTCGCGCGCTCGAGGACGCGGGAGCGTCCTTCGTCCACGTGGACGCGATGGACTCCGAGTCGGTGATCCGGGACGTCGCGGACGCGACGGACCTGTTCGTCGTGGCCAACAACGGCGTCCGGGACGACGAGACCGTTCGCGAGTACGTCGACTACGGTGCCGACGCCGTCAGCGTCGGTCGTCCGAGCGACGATCCGGCCGTCCTCGAGCGGGTGCGTGAGGCAGTCGACCGGCACCTGTCCGTCGAGGCGGTCGGGTGACGTTGTAGCCGAGGCGAGTTTTCAGTTCGTAAAAACGGGTGGTTCGGTGGGAGAAGCGTCGCTGTCCGTTACTCCGAGGAGTGATTCGACCGATCCGAAACGCCGAACGCGGCCGGATCTGCGTTCCCGACCGCTGGCAGCCGTCGGAGGTGGGATCGAGACAGAACGTAGGCTCCTGCGACTCCGAAGCCGAGTGCAGCGAGCGCCATGGTGGTCGTCGTCCCCACTACTTCGGCGATCCCACCGCCGAGCAGCGAGCCGATCGGGAGGGTGGCACCCGAGGCAGTCCCCTTGATCGTGGAGATCCGCCCGAGAACGTCCGTGGCGAAGACGGTCTGGTTCAGCGTCGCCGTGAGGACGCTGGTGACCCCGATGGGGATCCACGCGAGCCCGAAGCAGACGACCGTGAGCGGCGTCGACGGGGCGAGTACGGCCGCGAGCCAGACGCCCGCGGTGAGCGCGTAGCTCCCGAACGTGATGCGACCGAACCCGACGCCTTCGAAGGACGGTGCGGCGAGGGAGCCGACGAGCCGACCGATACCGAGTGCCCCGAGTAACAACCCGTAAGCGGCGGCTCCGGCGAGTTCACCGCCGAACGACGGGAGGATTGCCAGCGTGACGCCCGTCGCGAAGTTGACGATAGCCGTCATCGCTACCAGTTCGACGAAGACCGTCCCGCGGAGGACGTCGACGCCCGCCCGCAGGTCGGCGACGTAGGAACCGATCACCGACCCGTTGCTCGTCTCGGGGGTGGGTTCCGAGGTGTCCGCGGTCGGAATCGCGATCCCGGCGAAGAGGGCGGCGGCGACCGCGAAGGTGACCGAATCGAACAGGAAGAGGGCTGTCGCGCCGAAGACGGCGATGAAGACCCCTCCCAGCGCGTCGAACACCATGTCCAGTCCCAGGGTGATCGTTGCCAGCGCGGAGTTCGCCCTCGAGAGTCGGTTCTCGTCGACGATCCTGGGGAGAACCGCCGCTCGCATCGGGGACATGACGGTCTGGGCCATCGTCAGCACCGGAACGACGGTAAACAGGACGCCGACGCTCAGCCGATCCGTCACGGCGGCGAACGGTAAGGCGAGGACGACGACCCCCTGTACTAACTGGGAGCCGATCAGTAGCGGTTCGATCCGGTACCGATCGACCAGCGGGCCGGCGAAGATCTGTAACAGCCAGGGGAGCAGCAAGACGGCGTTGAGAGCGCCCGTGACGACCGTCGAGCCGCTGAGTTCGTGCGCGATCCAGAGGACCGCGACGGTGTAGAGGCTATCTCCGGCGTTCGTCACGAACTGGCCGGTGAAGAACAGCCGGAACGAGCGATTGTGCCACAGCGAGGCCCCCTCGCTGCTGGTGCGCAGGGTGGCCATCACTGCCCACCCCGTCGAACCGTCGATTCGACCGGTACGTCCCCCAGGGGCCTCGACGGATCCGGCTGTCGATTACGGAACGATACGTGCTCGAGTGAGTCCCGGCTCGGTGCCGGCGACTCGGTGGATGTCGGCATGTGCGTGCGTGTGTGCTGAGAGCACTGCGGCTACGGACCGTAGCGAAACGAACGAACTGAGAATGCTGCAGCTATCCGGTCCGTCACGCGGCCGGGGGCGAGAGCGGATCGTACACCGAGCGGCACGCGAGCCGACGGATCATACGATGGTACAGTTCACCGTCGCAGTACGACGAGATAAACGTAACGGAGGTGTGACAGTAGCTCGCGAGAGACGGGGTTCGACCCGCGTCCGACCGTGCTCGAGTGGGTCCGTGAGGGTTCGATGCTCCGGGAGTACGGACGAGAGCGCACGAGCGTGCTCCCGCGAGTCGATCCCACGGCGGTAGCCTCGGACGAAACTCAGGTGAACGGCGAGTCGTCGACGGATTGCGCGCCGAATTCCTCGCGACGATCTTGCCGTCGAACCTCGGTTGCGTGCAACGAACCGACCACGAAAGGCCTAACCACCGCGCTCGCCTGCACTCGGCTATGAGCCTCGAGGACCTCACCGAGGACGTCGAACAGTCCTACGCCGGCTTCGGCGACGAACTGACCGTCTCGCTCGACCGGGAGACGCGCAACGAACTCGCCCTGCTCGAGACCGCGCTCGACCCCGAGGACACCGACGAACTCGTCCGGCGGGCGATCCACATGCTCTTCCAGAGCACCGTCGACCGCGGGAACCTGGATTTCCACCTGCGCTCGGGGTACGACGTCACTTACGACGAGTACCTCTCGGGGATGACCTTCGACGAGATGACCGGCGCGGACCAGTACCCGAGCATGGACGACGAGCGCCGCTACCAGTTCTGAGGGGCCAGATCGTTCGGTTCGCTGGGGGTCGTGTCCTGCTCCCATCTGGGGTCGCCCTATCCCTTATAGACGGTCCTTAACGATCGATTCTGCCATATCGATTTAACCGCATATATACAATCGAATCCTGGTAATAGGCGAGCTTATTATCGTGCATCTCGCCAGTACGCACATGGCAATCAGTCAGTCCACGACCGAAACCGGATACCGCTGTCAGGAGTGCGGTGGCGAGCTACACGCGCCGTACGACTCCCTCGAGTGCACTGAGTGCGGCTACACGCCGCGCCACGGTGCCGACTGAGGGGACATCGTAGACGAACCGGCGAATGAACGATCGTTTTCGACTATTTATACTCTGATTTAAAATATCGATCCAGCGGGTCGTCGAGACCCGGGCGGATCGCGTCGACGGCAGCGGGTCGTCGAACGGTCAGGTCATGGGGTCGGCCGTCAGTCGTCGATCGGCGCGGCGCTCGAGAGCGCCTCGTCGATCTCGGCGTCTTCCATCTTTTCGACGAGTGCGTCGATCACTTCTTCGCGCTTGCCCTTGACGAACTTGATCGAGCCGACGACGAGGTGACCGCCGCCGGAGACGCCGCCGCCGGGGACCTCCTCCTCGAGTTCCGAGACCATCTGCGGGATGTCCAGGCGGACCCCGTCGGAACGAAGGACGGCGAAGTCGGGGCCGTAGCCTACGGTGATGACGGGATCGCCGGTCTCCTCGATCTTCCGGTCGTGGATCTCGCCGGTGGTCTTGCCCGGCGCGGGGTACGTGAATCGGTGGGCGAAGTTCTCGACGTCGATGCGGTAGAGGTGCGCGCCGTTGTCGAGGTTCTCGTGCTCCAAGTGGGGCATCGCCGCCTCGAGTTGCTCGTCGACCTCCTCGCGGGCGCGGTCGGCGAAGAAGTCGACGAGTTCGCGGTGACGCTGTTCGTCGTCGGAGTCGATCTGGAGCAGATCCTGGACGAGCTGGTCGCCGGAGTTGTACCGCAGCCAGAAGGCGGCGTAGTCCAGCGCCTCGCTGAGGTCCTGGAGTCGATCCTCGTCGTAGCCCTCCTCGGCGGCCAGCGCGAGGTAATCTTCCATGGCGTCGGCCTTCGATCGGTCCGAGAGGCCGGCGACGGCGGGGACGTGTCGCAGTTCCTCGCCGAGATCCGGGTCGATCATCCGCGCGAGTTCGACGCAGAGCATCCCCGTCGTGATCCGGTAGTCCTCGTCGTGCAGATACGGATTGACGTGGGCGTCGAGCAGTTCCTCGACGGCGTCGGGATCGGGGTGGTGGTGGTCGACGACCGCGATCGGGATGTCGTAGTGGGCCAGCGTCTCGTAGGCAGGGACGTCCTCGGCCGTCGAGCCGTTGTCGAGCATGAGCAACAGGGGCAACTGCTGGCCGTGTTTCTCGCGGTCCTCGAGCGCGAAGTTGAGGTCACGCGTGGCGTCTTCCATCTCGTAGAACGGTGCCTTCGCGGGCAGCCGCTTGATGAGGTGTCGCGGGGCCTCGGGATCCTCGTGGACCTCGCCGATGAACCGCTCGAGGGCGATCTGGACGGGGACGGCCGCACACATCCCGTCGCCGTCGGCGTGGTGGCGGATCCGGATCGGCCGCCCCTCGAGGACGGTCCGCCGGAGCAGTTGCGCGACCTCGCGGAGGTTCGGGCGAAGCTTCTCGAAGGCGGGCCAGTCGATCAGCGGCTCCACGTCGAGGGGTTCCGAACGGGTCTCGATCGCTTCCTCGAGACGCTCGCGGGCGGCCTCGGCGTCCTCGCCCTCGAGCGTCGAGAGGCCGTCGACCTCGACCTGGACCGATTCCTCGCGGTGTTCCGGCGTGCCGGTGACGCGGACGACGTCGCCGACCTCGACCTGCGGGTAGGCGCGGACGCCGGCCTCCTCGAACGCGGCACAGGGGACGACGCCGTCCTCGTCGGCCACGTGGAAGATCGTCGGGCCGCCGGTCTGTTTGACCTGAACGACCTCACCCTCGAGGTGGATCTGGTCGCCGAGGTTGGCCTCGAGGCGATCCGTGCCGGTCAGAGAGTAGTCGTGGGAGACGGATTCGACGGTGTAGTCGTCGACGTCGACGGGTTCGAACGCCATGTCGCCGTTGTCGCGGACGCTCTCGAGTTCGACGACGAGTTCGTCGCCGACGGCGAAGGTCCCCTCGAGAACGGATTCGTGGACGAGTCCGGAGACGGAGTCGGAGAGATCGACGAACACGCCGTAGTCGACGATGCCGTTGATTTCGGCGAGATACGGTGTCCCTCGTTCGAGATCGTCGGCGGTACAATCGGAATCGAGATCGTAGACGACGGAATCCCCGTCGTCGGTGCCGGTATCTCCGGCAGACTCACGTGTCATCGTGCACCAGCGTTTGGGACGGGCGCGTATAACCCTTGCCAAGAAGGGTTTGGAGCGCAGGGAAGCGATCACGGCTGATACGCGACTCGTCGCCGGTTGCAGAACCATCTACACGTACTCGTCGGTGACGGCAGTCGGGACCGATCACTCGGTGTCGGCGAACAGTCGCTCGAGGTTCGTCGCACACCAGTCGTCGACGGTCGCGGCCTCGACCCTGGCTCGTAGGTTCGCCGTCCGTCGTTCCTGCTCGTCGTTCGGCATGGAGACGGCCTCGAGGATGGCCTCGCCGAGGGCTTCGACGTCGAAGGGGTTGACGGTGAGCGCCTCGTCCTCGAAGGCGTCGGCGACGCCGGCGAACTCGCTCAGGACGAGCGCGCCGCCGGTCCCACGGGAGGCGGCGACGAACTCCTGGGCGACGAGGTTGAACCCGTCTTTCGTCGAACTGACGATTGCGGCGTCGGCGTCGCGATAGAGCGCGAGTACGCTCTCGTAGGGCAGATCGGATTCGACGTACGTGATCGGCCGCCACTCGTTCGTCCCGAACCGCTCGTTGATCTCGTGGACCCGCTCGCGGATCCGGTTGCGATACCGCCGGTAGGCGGGGATGCGGGTCCGGGACTCGACGCCTTTCTGCAGGTAAGCGAACGTTCCCCGGGCGTCGGGATACCGCTCCCAGACGTACTCGAGCGCGTCGAGGCGCTTGTCGATCCCCTTCGTGTAGTCGAGTCGGTCGACGCCGACCGCCACCGGGACGTCTTCGGGGAGTTCGTGGGCGTTGGCGATCGCCTCCCAGCGGCCGTCTGCGCACGCGGAGTCGGCTCGAGCGGCGACCGCGTCCGGATCGATCCCGACCGGCTGAACGAACGTCGCCGTTCGCCCGTCGTCCGACCCGTCGCCGTCATCGAACTCGACGACGCCGCTCGAGCGATCCACGTCGGCCCCGGGAAGCGTTTCGGCGACGCTCTCGAGGAAGTTCTGCCGATAGCGTTCGATGTGAAAACCGACGTGATCGTTAGCGAGTATCCCTTCGAGCAACTGCTTCCCCTGTGGACAGATCTCGAACAGTTCGGCCGGTGGCCAGGGGATGTGGACGAAGTGGGCCGTTCGGACGTCACCCTCGAGCCGGTTCCGGAGGTATCGCGGCGCGAGAAAGAGGTGGTAGTCGTGGAACCAGACCGTCGACGCGTCGCGGTCTGCGAGCACGTCGGCGAACCGCTCGTTCACCTCGCGGTAGCCGTCCCAGAACGAGGGCTGGACGTCGATCCGTTCGAGGTGGGCGTGAAACAGCGGCCACAGCACCTGGTTGCTGTAGCCGTAGTAGTAGTCGTCGACCTGGTCGGGTTCGAGCGCGACCCGCTTGAGCGTGTAGCTGGGGTCCGCCGGGGGGACCTCGAGTTCGCCGTCCGCAGAGACGACGGCCGGATCGAAGTCGGCCGACTCGCTGCCCCAGGCGACCCACTCGCCGCCGGCCGACTGCAACACCGCGTTGAGCGCAGTGATGACGCCGCCGTGCGACCGGACGGGTTCGATGCCCGCCGTCGTGTACTGGTGGCCGTACGGCTGACGATTGGAGACGATCGTAAGCGCCCCGTCGGCCGTCTCGTCCGCCCCAGCCGTGAGGTCGTCCATCTACCCGGACCTTGGCCAACGCGGGATTAAATCTGTCGTCACCCGCGCACCGACGCGGCGGAGCCAGCGAAAGGGTTAGTTCGCTGGGCTCGAGACGGCCTACTCGAATGCGCCTCCCAGACGGGCTCCGCGATCGGTTGCAGACGCTCCGGTCGGTCGCGGACCGGGTGTACGACGCTCGCCGGGAGTTCTTGCGGTCGCGATTCGACGGCTACGTCGCGGACACCTACTACTTCGTCCCGGACGACGACTACTACTGCTGGCCCGCCCTGAGCGGCGGCTCCTTCGAGGGGTTCACGGAGTTGCTCCCCGCGGAACGGGCGGCGCTCGAGCCGCTACTCGAGGACGGCTTCGAGATGCTGGGCGTCGGTGCCAGCCGGATCGCGTGTGGGGTACCCCCGCGGCTGACGGGGGACGAGCCGCTGGTGGTGAAGATCGGTCGTTGCGGTATGGGCGAAACCTACGGCGCGGGACGGACGAACAACCTCGTCGAAGCGCGAGTCTCGACCGCCGCCGCGGACGCACCCGTCCTCCCGTCGTCGTACTGCGATCCCCGGGGTGGGTTCGCCGTCTACCCGCGGGCCACTCCCCTCGAGGGATCCGACATCACGAACGAGCAGCGGCGGGCCATCCGAACCGCGGTCACCGAGGCCGTCCCCGACCTCCGAGGGGACGAACTGGCCGATCCGTCGAACCTCTGTCGGTGGAACGGCGATCTGTACACGCTCGATTACTGCGAGTTCGACGACGTGCCGTCTCCGATGGGCGTTCCCGACCACGTCGACGGCGAGGCCGTGATCCGCGAGGTGGACCGTCTGCGAAGCCGCGGTGAGAAGCGGGACATCGACGGCTCGTTGCGCCTCGTTCGACCCTCGATCGCCGCCGACTGACGTCGCGCAGACGACCGACCGCAGTTACTCGAGTCGGATCGACGGCTCACGAGTACGAGTCGTCGAAACCGTTACTCGTCCGCTCGAGCGAGCGATTCGCGAAGACTCGTAGCGACCGTCTCGAGTGCGTCCGTGTTCGTCGGCAGCCGGTCGAAGAAGTCGACGAACGCGGTGCGGGTCCCGGAGAGATAGACGCGTCCGTCGGTCGCCCCGGCGGCGACGTCCGTGACCTCGGCGGCGTTCAGGAGGACGTCGACGTCCTCGCTCGGGAGGTCGGAGACGACGAACGAGGTCGCCGATCCCAGGTCCGCGTCGCCGACCGTTCGCTCGCTGAGGGTCCGGTAGCGCTCGAGTTCGCGCCGGGAGGCGTCGGGGTACTCGGCGACCGTCACCCCGTCGGAGCGGACGCTGCGCTCCTCGGAGAGGGCGTGTGCGACCTGGACGACGTCGTAGGTCTCGCGGGTGTCGTGGGTGCGGATGACGTGTGCGCCGCGGTCGACCTCGAGCGTCGCGGCCGCGAGGCTCACCGCCAGCTGGTTCTCGGTTTCGGGCTGGTCGGCGAGGTCGCCGAGGAAGTCCTCGCGGTTCGTGGCGGTCAGGATCGGTCGGCCGAAGGCGCGGAACTCCGAGAGCCGGCGGAACATCTCCCAGTTGTCCTCGAAGGTCTTGCCGTCGTACCAGCCGCCGAACGCCGGGTCGATGATCGTCCGGTCGGTGAAGCCGTCACGGCTCAGTGCCTCGAAGACGTCGTCGATAGTCTTCAGCGCGCCCGGGTTCTCGAGGTCCGGCGGGCTGGCCATCTTGATGACCGGGACGTCGTAGGCCTCGACGGTGGGCTTCATCTCCGGGTCCGCGAAGCCACAGACGTCGTTGATGATATCGAAGCCCGCCTGGATGCCCGCCTCCGCGACTTCGGCGTAGCGGGTCTCGAGCGAGAAGACGACGTCGCTCTCGACGTGCTCGAGCACGTTCGCGGCCTCCTCGAGGCGTTCGAGTTCATACTCGGGTGGTTTGGTCTCGTACTTCGGGTTGGCCGACTGGAGGCCGACGTCGATGATGTCCGCACCCGCGGGCACGAGTTCCTCGTCGACCATCGCCGCCGCCCGCTCGGCTCGGGTCTCGACGCTCGGTTTGTACCCCGAGTTGTCGCTCATGTTCAGGACGCTCATAATCTTCGGCGGATGGCCGTCGCCGATCGATAGATCGCCGATCTCGACCGTTTGCATAGTTCCCTGTTCGACCTGATGGAGATATATCCGTTGAAGCGGGCAGGCGACGCCGCGAGCCCTCGAGATCGGCAACGGTAGGTCCGTTAGGGGCCGTGGCGTCTGAACAGCGGCGAGGCTTGCCCGCTCGAGAGCGCCTCCGGCGGGAACCCCTCGTCTTCTTCGCGGGCGCTGGCGAGGTAGATGGCGCTGTTGATCAGGCCGATGTGACTGAACGCCTGCGGGAAGTTCCCGAGGTACGTGCCGTCGTCGGCGCGGATCATCTCGGAGAGGAGTCCGAGGTCCGAGCAGTGCTCGAGGAGTCGCTCGAAGAGGTCGGTCGCCTCCTCGACCCGTCCCGAGAGGGCGAGCGCGTCGACCAGCCAGCACGAACAGAGGACGAAGCCGCCGGGTTCGCGGGGCCTCGCTGGGCTGTTGGCGAAGCGGAAGACGAGGCCGTCGTCGGTCGCCAGCTCCGACTGGATCGTCTCGATCGTCTCCTGGACGCGCTCGTCCTCCGGCGGGAGGAAGTCGTACAGCGGGATCAGCAGGGCCGTCGCGTCCAGCGCGTCGCCAGCGCCAAAGAACTGGACGAAACTGCCCAGATCCGCGTCGTAGCCCCGGGTTTCGATCGCCTCGCGGATCGCGTCCCGGTCGCGATCCCAGCGCTCGAGCGGCCCCTCGCGGTCGTACTCGTCGGCCAGCCGGATCGCCCGGTCGAGCGCGACCCAGCACAGCAGTTTCGAGTGGACGAAGTGTTCCTCGAGGTCCCGGAACTCCCAGATGCTCCGGTCGCGCTCGTCCCAGTGCTCGCAGACGTAGTCGGCCAACGCACGGATCGACTCCCAGTCCTGGTCCGAGAGGCCGTCCTCGTACCGGATCGTCTCGTAGATGCCCTGGATCATCGTCCCGTAGATGTCGAGTTGTTCCTGGTCAGCCGCGGCGTTCCCGACCCTGACCGGCGTCGAACCCCGATAGCCCGCGAAGTGCTCGAGAACGTCTTCTCCGGGGTCGGTCTCGCCGTGGAGGCCGTAGAGTGGCTGGATCTCCGCGGGCTTCTCGTGGCCGATCTCGCGGAACCACTCGAAGTAGCGGTCGGCTTCGGTCGACTGGCCGACGCTGTGGAGCGCCTGGACGGTGAACTTCGCGTCCCGGATCCAGTTGTACCGGTAGTCCCAGTTGAGTCCGCCGCCGATCTCCTCGGGCAGGGAGGTCGTCGGCGCGGCCGGTATCGCCCCCGTCTCCTCGTGGATCAGTAGTTTGAGGACGAGCCCGGATCGGACGAGGACGTCCCGCCAGGCCGAGTCGAACGCCAGCAGCCCGGGACCGGACGCCTCGCAGGCCTCGAGCCAGTCGCACCAGTAGTCGATCGTTCCCTCGAGGATCCGCTCGTACTCGTCGGCCGACCGGTAGTCGGGCGCGCCGTACTGCAGACAGAGCCAGACGACCTCGCCCCCGTCCACGGTGACGGAGCCCGTCGCGACGGCGTCCTCGGAATCGACCTCGAGGTCGACCGCGTCCGCGGCGTGGAGGTAGAGACGCCCGCGCTCGTCGTCCGATCGCCCGTCGGCTCCGCGAGCAGATCGCTCGCGGTCCCCCGATCCGCCGTCGGATTCTCGGTCGACGTCCGGCCGCGCACCGTCGAGGCTCGAGTCGGTCGTCGCGTCCACCTCGGCCTCGGAGGCGAGGACGTCCCCATCGTCGGTGCGCTCGAGTTTCGTGACCGCTCGCGCGTAGTCGAACCGGGGCTGGAGGTGAACGTCGAGGTCGACGCTCCCCGATTGCCCGTCGATCTTCCGGTAGATCGCCTGCTGGAAGCGCTCGTCGGGCGGTTCACTCTCGCGGACGGGCATGAAGTCGGTCACGGTGGCCGTCCCGTCGCCGGTCTCGAACGTCGTCTCGAGGACGTTGGTCCCGTCGACGTAGGCGTGGCTCGCCTCGAACTCGCCGGCGGGGGTGACGGCGAACCGGCCGCCGCGGTCGGGGTCGAGGATCGCGGCGAACACGCTCGCGGACTCGAGGTGGGGGAAACAGCACCAGTCGATCGACCCGTTGCGCCCGACGAGCGCGGCGCGGTCGTCGTTGCCGATGAGACCGTAGTCGTCGATGGGGAGGACGTTCTCAGCCGTCATCGTTGCTCGGAGACGGGACGCCCGTCGTCGATCGATACCGATCGCGGACTACGCGCACGAATCGACACTGGGAGTCGTTCCACACGGCCCGGGAAAAGCGTACCCGCGGCAATGGACGGCCTCGAGCGCGTCCTGGTCGGGCTCCGGAGACCGAGCGGACTGCTTCGAGGCGAGCGGCTACGCCGGCACCTCCGTCGGATCGCGCTCCCAGTGGCGGTGCCGGGCGATGGCGTCGACGAACGCCTCGGCGGCCGACTCGAGGTCCTCCCCGTCGGGATCCATCACGACGCCTTGGTCCGAGACGACGCCCTCCCGCTCGTTCGCCACGTCGACGCCCGGCAGTTCGACTGCCTCGAGCAACTCGGTACCGTCGCCGACCGCGGCGATCGGCTTCTTGTGTTTGAACGTCTCGGCGACGAAGTGCCTGGCGGTGCCCTGCTCGAGGAGGGCGTCTACGTGGTCGCCGCCGGGGACGTAGACGGCGTCGAACAGCACCGATTCGGTCGTAACGTGGCTCTTGTCGGCCGCGACCGTGGAACCGTTTTCGGCCTCCTTGTCGCCCAGCACCTTCGAGACGAGCTTGACGCGCGCGCCCTCGTCCTGTAGCGTCGACTGGATCGTCTCGAGGTGGTCGCCGTCGTAGCCGTCGTCGACGAGGACGGCGATCTTGCGAGTCTCGATGGAGTCTGCGTCTCGTCGTTGCTCGATGCTCAGCCGCGAGTCCTCGCGGTCGTGGGTCGGCATCTCGTCGCCCGGTTCCTCGGGCGGTTCGACGCCGATCCCCTCCGCCACTCGTTTGGCGAACTCGTGGTCGACGTTGTTGAACAGGTCGTAGACCATTCGCTCGCGGATCTCCGTGCGGTCGACCTTCCCGAGTTCGAAGTGGGCGGCGTCGACGATGTTCCCCTTCTCGGGTTCGGTCATGCTGTTCCAGAACAGCCGCGCCTGATCGAAGTGGTTCTGGAAGCTCTCCGAGCGGTTGCGGATCTTCTCGCCGTCGATCTTCTCGGCGTAGTGGTCGTAGCCCCCTTCTTCTGCGGGGGCTTCCTGCGGATCGTCGTCGCCGATCGAGTTGGGCTTGTACGAGACTTTCCCCTCGTTGATCTCCTGGCGCATGAAGCCGGCGCGCTGGTTGTTGTGCCGTTCGGCGACCGGCCGGTTGATCGGGATCTCGTCCCAGTTGGCGCTGTTGAACCGGTTGAGCTGGGTGTCCTGGTAGGAGAACAGCCGGCCCTGCAGGAGCGGGTCGTTCGAGAAGTCGATGCCGGGGACGACGTTGCCGGGGTGGAACGCGACCTGTTCGACTTCCGCGAAGAAGTTGTCCGGCGTCTCGTTCAGGGTCATCTTCCCGATCGGCCGCACGGGGACCTCCGATTCGGGAACGATCTTGGTCGGGTCGAGGACGTCGAAGTCGAACGCTTCGGCCTGTTCTTCGTCGAAGATCTGGACGCCCAGTTCGAACTCGGGTTCGTACCCTTCCTCGAGAACGTCGTAGAGGTCCATCCGGTTGAAGTCGGGGTTCTTGCCGGCGATCTTCTGGGTCTCGTCCCAGACGAGTTGGCTGGTGTCGTACTTCGGCGTCCAGTGGAACTTGACGAACGTCGAGTCGCCGTCCTCGTTGACCAGCCGGAAGGTGTGGACGCCGAAGCCCTGCATCATCCGATACGCGCGCGGGAGCGCGCGACCCGAGAGGACCCACATGATCATGTGCGTGATCTCCGGCTTGAGGGAGGCGAAGTCCCAGAAGGTGTCGTGAGCAGCCGACGCCTGGGGCGTCCCGTCGTCGGGTTCGGGTTTGATCGCGTGGACCAGGTCCGGGAACTCCATCGCGTCCTGGATGAAGAAGACCGGGATGTTGTTCCCGACGAGGTCCCAGTTGCCCTCGGTAGTGTAGAACTTCGTCGCGAAGCCCCGAACGTCGCGAACGGTGTCGGGCGAGCCGCGTGAGCCGACGACCGTAGAGAAGCGGACGAAGACCGGCGTCTTCTGGTCGGGATCGGTCAGCACGTTCGCCTTCGTCAGTTCTTCGAGGTCGTCGTACTCGCCGAGATCGGGATCCTCGTAGGGCTGGAAGTAGCCGTGGACGCCCGTGCCGCGGGCGTGGACCACCCGTTCCGGGATCGACTCGTGATCGAACTGCGTCATCTTCTCCCGGAAGTGGAAGTCCTCCATGATCGTCGGCCCGCGCTCGCCGGCCTTCAGGGAGTTGTCCGTATCGCTGACCTCGACGCCGTGGTCGGTCGTCAGCGTCTCCCCGTCCGGAGTTTCCCGCACTTCGTCGAGTTGCTCCTGTTTGCTGTTCTCGTCCATCCCGTCCTCGTGGGTGTCGCTCGTGCCGGTCTGCCCGGGATCGGAGTCGGACCGCGATTCGTCCGTGCCGCTCCCGTCGGTCATCTCTCGTGCGGTCCCGTCGTCGCCCTCGTTGCTGGACCGATCGTCGGTTGTACCGGACTCGTCACCCGTCGATCGTTCGTCGGTTCGTCCGTCGGATGTGGAGTCGTCGTGTGCCATTATTCGTACCGGGTCGGATTCACGAACGGCGCACAGCCCGACGACCCGCGCCGAGACTGTGCGTCGAACCGGCCGGCCCACCGTTCGGTCCTCGAGCGGCCGCCACGTTCCGATCGGGGCCTCGAAAATCGATCGACGGCCGACCACGCTGGATCGATCCGCGGCGGAGGTCGGACGCGTCGTCGGTATCGCTCCGGGGACCCGTCGGACGCGTCGCGGCTCGAGAGCCGTCGCCGTCACGCGACCGGTTTACTCCACCGTCCAGCATGAGCGGCGTAAGGATCATCCCGACACCTGCAAGCGGTCGGCGGAGGTTAGTTCCCGGAGAGTTCTCCGGTTTCGGGTCGAAACGGCGGCGCTCGGGGACCCCGCCGGAGACTGCCGCGCATCAGTCGTCGTCCGCGACGTCGGTCACGTCGCCGGCGGTCAGCCGGTCCATGTCGCGGCTCGCGTGGTCGCGAATCTCGTCGTTGTCGAACCGTTCACCGTCGTAGGTGACGCTGATGGCCCAGATCGTTACGATTGCCGCGAGGGTCGCGGGGACCGCGGGTTCGACTTGCCCCTCCCCGAAGAACTCGGGGGAGCCGAGGCCGAACTCCCAGATCACGAAGACGAGCCCCCCGGCGACGAAGCCCGGAAGTCCCGCCTCGCGGACGGTACCGTCCCAGAGCATCATCACCAAGCCGGCGAAGAGCACGGACATGATACCCATGCCGAGCGTGTTGATGACGATGATCTCGATGCCGCTGAACGCGATCAGCGCCGCACCCACGCCGAACCCGACGATCGTGAGTCGGGTCGTGAGGACGAGGTGGGCGTCCGTGAGGGTATCGCGCCCGCCCCGAAGCGGGATATAGAGGTCGTTGATGAAACTCGTCGCGCCGGCGAGCAGGAACGAGTCCGCACCCGTAATGACGGAGGAGACGGCTGCGGCCAGCAGCAATCCGGCGAAGGCGTCGGGAAGCGTGTTGGTGATCGTCCAGGCGAAGGCCATCGAGGACTCGATCTCGGCCCCCTGCGCGTTGGCGATCATTCCGGCCGCCGCGGTGAGGATCCCGTAGCCGACGATGATCGTCCCCGCGAGGAAGGTGCCGAACATCGCGACCTTGCGGCTCCGGGCGGACCACGTGCGCTGGAGCATCTGCTGTTGCGCGCCAGCGACCGTGACGTACATCAGGTACCAGGTGCCGATCTGGACGATTCCGACGCCGAGCCAGTTCGTGTGGCCGGTCGGTACGTCGGCCGTGATCGCCCCGACGCCGCCGACGCTCGAGACGGCCAGCGGGATGGCGACGATCATGCCGACGATGATGACGACGCCGTGGAGCGTGTCGGTGTAGGCGACCGTGTTCATCCCGCCGTAGGCGGTGAGACCGACGAAGACGGCGACGCTCACCCAGAAGGCGGTGTTGAGGTCGATCCCGGTGACGACCGACAGGACCGAGGCCATACCGATCGTCTGTCCGGCCGTGAGCGCGACCTGGCCGGCGACGGTGAACAGCCCGGCGAAGTACTTCGTGTAGTCGCCGTACACCCGGCCGAGCAACTCGGGGACGCTGACGACTTCGAACGAGTAGATGAAGCCGATGAACAGCGTCATCGTCATCCAGGCCAGCCCCTGGGTCATCGCGTACCACTGGGCGCTGATCCCTTCGACGAACGCCTGCTGGGCGATCCCCATCGTGAGCCCGCCGCCCGTGAACGTCGCGAAGTAGGTCATCAGGTAGACCGGCAGGCTCAGGTTCCGACCGGCGAGCGTAAACTCCACGTACCCCTCGCCCGCCCCGCGACCGTACCAGAGGCCGACTGCCAGCGTCAGCGCGAAATACGCGATCATCGTCACCACGACCGGATCGGCGAGCGAATCACCCACCACGGTACCACCCCGCAGTTTCGCTCGAGAACCCGTCACCGTGTACCATATGCGAGTGTTTCCCAAAGGCGTGATTATCTCCATTCCTTGCTCGCAAATGCAGCATAAAGGGGGCGGATCGGTCTGTCGCGGCGGGATCGTCACGGAGACGGTCGCGGTTTGCCGCGGCGAACCGGATGCTGAAACCCCACGTCGATCACTCGAGCGGGCTCATCATGCATACGCGTGCCGCGGAACTAAGTGCCGTTTTCTGGTGTGTGGACCCGTGTTCCCGTCGTATTCTCGATCAGTTCGGAGAGAGGAGCGAACGGGTGCGTCGACGCCGCCACCGGAGCTGATCGGATCGTGACCGACGTCGGCTACCACGTCTCCCACGAGCAGTTCGCGCCGAGCGACCTCCTCGAGTGGGTCCGGCGCGCGGACGAGCGGGGGTTCGACCACGCGCTGGCCTCGGATCACTTCCACCCCTGGAGTGAGCGACAGGGCGAGTCGGGGTTCGTCTGGTCCTGGCTCGGATCGGCGATGGAGGCCACCGGAATGACGTTCGGGACGGTCAACGCGCCGGGCTATCGCTACCATCCCGCCATCGTCGCACAGGGGGCGGCGACGCTGCGCGAGATGTACCCCGGGCGGTTCTGGCTGGCCGTCGGCAGCGGCCAACTGCTGAACGAGGGGATCACGGGCACCGACTGGCCGATCAAACGCGAGCGAAACGCCCGTCTCGAGGAGTGCGCCGAGATCATGCGACGGCTCTGGGACGGCGAGGACGTGATCCATCACGGGCGAATCGACGTCGAACGGGCGACGCTGTACTCGCGGCCAGAGACCCCGCCGCCGCTTTTCGGCGCGGCGCTATCCGAGGAGACGGCCGCGTGGCTCGCCGAGTGGGCCGACGGCATGATCACCATCGGGACGCCGGACCACGAGGACGACGCCAACCGCATCGAGTCGTTCAACAAGAAGGCACCGGAGAAGCCGGTCTACCTGAAGGCCCAGCACTCCTACGCCGAGGACGAGGACGGCGCGCTCGAGGGCGCGTACGACCAGTGGCGCACCAACTGTGTGCCGGGAACGGTGACCCAGGAACTCCGGACGCCCGAGGACTACGACGAACTCGCCGAGCGAATCGACAGGGAGGACGTCGAGGAGAACGTCCGCGTCTCGGCCGACCTCGACGACCACCTCGCGTGGCTCGAGGCCGACCTCGAGCACGACGTCGATCGGGTGTTCGTTCACAACGTCAACACGAACCAGCCGGCGTTCATCGACGCGTTCGGGGCGGACGTGCTCCCGTCGTTCGGGTGACGGCTCCCGGGTTCGGGCGACGACGGATGCCGTACGCTCGAGCGGGTTGCCGCGGGTCGGGGTATTATACGGCCGTTCCTCCCGAGTGGGGGTATGGAGTACACCACGCTCGGATCGACCGGCACGACGGTCAGCCAGCTCTGTCTCGGGACGATGAACCTGGGGTACCAGAGCGAGGGGTGGAAGCTCGGCGAGGAGGAAAGCAGGGAGATTCTCGAGCGCGCCATCGATCTCGGGATCAACTTCATCGATACGGCAAACGTCTACCGCGGCGGGGCGAGCGAATCGATCGTCGGCGACGTGATCGCGGAGCACGACCGCGACTCGCTGGTCGTCGCGACGAAAGTCTACGGCTCGATGGACGACGACAACCCCAACGCGCAGGGGCTGTCGCGCAAGGCGATCGAGGGGGAACTGGCGAACTCGCTCGAGCGACTCGGCCTCGAGACGATCGACCTCTACCAGATCCACCGCTGGGACGACGAGACGCCGATCGAGGAGACGCTGCGGACCCTCGACGATGCGGTTCGGCGCAATCAGGTGCGGTATCTCGGCGCGTCCTCGATGTGGGCCTACCAGTTCGCCGACGCGCTTCATACGAGCGACCGCCTCGGCCTCGAGCGGTTCGTCACGATGCAGAACCACTACAACCCCGTGTATCGGGAGGAGGAGCGAGAGATGCTCCCGCTGTGCGACGCGGAAGGAATCGGCGTCATTCCCTGGAGTCCGCTGGCCCGGGGCTACCTGACCCGGCCGCACGACGAGTTCGATACGACCGCTCGCGGCAGCGAGGAGGCCGACGAGCGTGGGGATCGCCACGCCGTCTACCGGGGCGGCGGCGGCAGAGAGATCAACGAACGCGTCGCGGAACTGGCCGCCGACCGCGGCGTCTCGATGGCCCAGCTGACGATCGCCTGGCACCTCCACAACGACCACGTCACCGCGCCCATCGTCGGCGTCTCGAGCGTCGAGCAACTCGAGGAAGCCGCCGAAGCCGTCGACGTCTCGCTCTCGGAATCGGACCTCGAGTACCTCGCCGAACCGTACGAACCGGTACCGATCGTCGGCCACGACTGACGACCCACGTCCGAGAAATGGGTCACTCGCCCCACCATCGGTGAACGCAACTGATTTGGGCGGCGGTTACCTGACAACGAGCATGGATGTACGCCGCGCGAGCGAGGTGTGTGAGTCCGTCGCCGATGCGGTGGGCGACGCCGTCATCTGCGACCGCGAGTTCCTCGAAACGATTCTGGTGGGCTTCGTCGGCCGCGGACACGTCCTGCTCGAGGACGTGCCGGGGACCGGCAAGACCTTGACGGCCCGCAGCGTCGCCGACGCGCTCGGACTCTCGTTTTCGCGCATCCAGTTCACGCCCGACTTGCTGCCGGCAGACGTGACCGGGACCCACGTCTTCGACGAACAGGAGGGGACCTTCGAGTTCACCGAGGGACCGATCTTCGCGAACGTCGTGCTGGCCGACGAGATCAACCGCGCCCCGCCGAAGACCCAGTCCGCGCTGCTCGAGGCGATGGAGGAGGGACAGGTCACCGTCGACGGCGACACGCACGCGCTGCCGGAGCCGTTTTTCGTCATCGCGACCCAGAACCCCGTCGAGCAGGAGGGGACCTTCCCCCTGCCGGAGGCCCAGGTCGACCGCTTCCTCGTGAAGACCTCGATGGGCTATCCCGACGAGGCGGACGAAACCGAACTGCTCCGCCGACGGGCGGCCCGCGAGACGACCACCCCGTCGGTCGACGCCGTACTCGAGCGCGAGACGGTCGAACGGTTGCGCGAGGTGCCCGAGTCGGTCCACGTCGAGGCCGATCTGCTCGAGTACATGGTCGAAATCGCCCGGTCTACGCGGACGGACGCCCGCGTGGAGGTCGGGGTCTCCCCGCGCGGGACCCAGCGATTGTTCGAGGCCGCCCGCGCATACGCCGCCATCTCGGGCCAGGAGTTCGTCACGCCGGACGACGTCAAACGCGTCGCCGACCCCGTGTTGACCCACCGACTCGTATTGACGCCCGACGCGACCGTCGACCGGATCGAGAAGGCGGACGTGGTCTCGTCCGTGCTCGAGTCGGTGCCGGTGCCGACCGTCGACTGACTCGAGCGACCGTCCCACTCCTGCCGTCGTTCGCGCGGCCATCGACGGCGACGAGGGCAACCTCGATATATTCACGTTCGTGAATAACCTCGCCGACTATGTCAACTGTTGAGAGCACAAACACGGGGATTTTTATCGGTCCGGTCCCCTACGGACGCCCATGACTGATGGGCGGGGCGAGACTCCCCGGCGAACAGGAATGACCGAGAAGTGCGGCGTCGTCGGCGTCTCACTGAACGGTCGATCGGCGGCGCGGCCGTTGTACTACGCGCTCTACGCACTCCAGCACCGCGGGCAGGAGTCGGCCGGCATCGTCACCCACGACGGCTTCCAGCAACACAGCCACGTCGAGATGGGGCTCGTCGGCGACGTCTTCGGCGAGGACGACCTCGAGACGTTGAACGGATCGGCGGGGATCGGCCACGTCCGCTATCCGACCGCCGGGTCGGTCGACACCTCGTGTGCCCAGCCGTTTTCCGTCTCGTTCAAGAGCGGCTCGCTCGGTCTCTCCCACAACGGGAACCTCGTCAACGCCGACGAGATCCGCGAGGAACTGGCCGCCGTCGGCCACGCCTTCACCAGCGACGGCGACACCGAGGTCATCGCCCACGACCTCGCGCGCAACCTGCTCGAGGAGGACCTCGTCCGGGCCGTCAAACACACGATGGAACGGATTCACGGCTCGTACGCCCTGACGATCAGCCACGACGAGACCGTCCTCGGCGTCCGCGATCCGCAGGGCAACCGCCCGCTCTGTATCGGCGAACTCGAGGACGGCTACGTGCTGGCCTCAGAATCGGCCGCGATCGATACTCTCGACGGCGAACTGGTCCGTGACGTGCGGCCGGGCGAACTCGTCGTCCTGCAGGACGACGGACGGGGCTTCGACTCCTATCAGCTTATCGAGAAAGACCACACCGCCCACTGCTTCTTCGAGCACGTCTACTTCGCCCGTCCCGACAGCGTCATCGACGAGACGCTGGTCTACGAGGCCCGCCGGAACCTGGGCCGAAAGCTCTGGGAGGAAAGCGGCGTCGAGACCGACGTCGTGATGCCCGTCCCCGACTCCGGGCGCGCGTTCGCCTCCGGCTACGCCGACGCCGCGAGCGAGACGACGGCCGACGGCGAGCCCCGCGACGCGGACGACGACGGCGTCGAGTTCGCCGAGGGGCTGATGAAGAACCGGTACGTCGGTCGCACGTTCATCATGCCGACCCAGGACGAGCGCGAGCGCGCGGTCCGGCTGAAGCTCAACCCGATCAAGTCGACGATCGAGGGCAAGACCGTCACCGTCATCGACGACTCGATCGTCCGCGGAACGACCTCGACGCAACTCGTCGGGTTACTCAAAGACTGCGGGGCCGAGGAGGTCCACGTCCGCATCGGCGCGCCGGCGATCGTCGCCCCCTGCTACATGGGCATCGACATGGCCACCCGGGAGGAGCTGATCGCCTCGGACAAGTCGACCGACGAGATCCGCGAGGCGATCAACGCCGACAGCCTCGCCTATCTCTCGACCGACGCCGTCGCCGAGGTCCTGGGAAAGGAGCGCATCGACCTCTGTCTCGGCTGCGTCACCGGCGAGTACCCCTACGACATCGAGGACGAGGAGACCGACCGCGACGTGACCCGCCCCGACGTCGGCGAGCGAACGCTCCACGCCGACGACTGACGGTCGACTACCAGACGAACGGCACGAGCCGATACGGCGTCCGCGCCGCGTACGCGTCGTACTCCTCGAGCGCCTCGCGTAGCGCCCGTTCTTCGACCCGGATTCGATAGCCGTAGCCCGCCAGCCCGGCGGCGAGCGCCACGAGCACGCTCAACGCGTTGCCCGTCGTAATCCCGATCCCGACGAGCGACAGCAACCCGCCCGTGTAGGAGGGATGGCGAACCCATCCGTAGGGTCCGCTCTCGATCACCTCGTCGTTCGCATCGACCGTTACCTCGAGCGAGAAGGCCGCTCCGAGGGTCCAAACGGCGTACTGTCGGACGGCGACGCCGGCGAGGATTACCGCGAGACCGCACCAGAAGAGGAGCCGAGAGGTCGGCAGGGCCAGCGACGGAACGAACACCGACGCGGCCACCGCGCCGAGAACGCCGCCGATCATCCCCGCGCCGACGGCGTGTCTCGAGCCGCGGTCGCTCGCCGCCCCGGACGGACGCCCGCGGCGATAGGCGATGGACCAGTCGGAGAGCACCCAGACGCCGACGACGAGCACGAACGCGGCGGTGGCGGCGTCCGCGGAACCGATATCGGAGAGCACGGGCAGTGTTCTCGCCCGATCGGTAAAAAACGTGATCGGTAGTCAGGGGAGATCAGTACACGACGTGCAACAGCACGTAGACGACGATCCCCAGCGAGAACGAGATCAGCCACAGGCTCGCCGCGACGCGGCCGAACCGGGCGTGACTGGTACGGCGCAGTTCCTCGATCGGGTACGCGAACGCCAGCAGGAGGGCGTAGTAGACCAGCGGCACGCAGACGATCGCCAGCAGAATGTGAACCGCGAGGACCGGATAGTAGACGTACAGCGCGACCGCCTCCGGCCCGGGGAAGGGATCCGGACCGCCGGTCGCGACGAGCCGATAGAGGTAGAGGGCGAGAAACGTCGCGAACAGTCCGAACGAGGCGACCATCGCGACCCGGTGGCGATCGATCGCGCCGCGACGGATCGCCCGCCACCCGATTGCGATCGTCGCGATGGCGACCGCGCTGATCACGGCGTTGATCGTCGGAATCAGGTCGAGGACCCACTGCGGTGCGATCGGCACCGCCGAACTGGGAATCCGGTTGCCCGCGGCCGCGAAGACGACCGCGAGCGAGACGACGCTCAGGACGGCGGTCAGGGGGACGACGCGCTCTCGAGAGACGACCTGCAGGTCCATGTCTCGACCTTCGGACGCGGCAGGAAAGTCGTTACCGTCTCCCCGCCGTCGACGAAGTCGCTTCCGCGATCCCCGTGGCCGTGTTCGCGCGCTCGAGAACAGGTCCCTTCCTCGAGCGGTACGACGAGGGGAGGGAGCGAGGCCCGCTGCTCGTCGGCGGGCTCTCCCCGGCACGACGGTTCACCCTGCCAGCGCCGGATCGGGTGATTCTGGCGTCTACTCCGTGTATCACGGGACCTTCCGCTCCGGTAACCGGCCGTCGATAATCGACGTTCGCTCGTCGATGAACGTATGGTACCACGCGACGTACGTGAGGATCAGCCAGAGCGTTCGTCCCGCCGACTCGTCGCCGCGCCGGTGGGCGGTCCGGAGCGCCATCGCCTCGTCGGCGTCGACGTACGGCGCGTTCTCGAGTTTCTCCCGGGCGAACCACGTTTCGATCGCCTCGTGCTCCTCCCGGAACCAGTCCTCGACGGGCGGTCGCATCCCCATCTTCTTCCGTTCGAGGATGTCGTCGGGGAGCAGGTCGCCGACGGCGCGTTTGAGCACCCGCTTCGCAGTCCCGTCCGTGATCTTGTACTCGAGCGGCAACGAGTGGGCGAACTCGGCGATGTCGGCCGACAGAAACGGGACTCGAAGCTCCAGGGACTGCGCCATGCTCGTGTGATCGGCCTTGAACAGGTGGTAGTTGGGCAGCGTGTACCTCGTTTCGAACGCCGACATGTGCTGTTCGGGAGCCGGGTCGTCGACCCGCCCGGTCACGTCGGTGACGTACCCGCGGAGCCCCGCCGTTTCGGCGGTTTCCCCGGTGTCGAGGAACTCCTCGGGGTCCGGTCGAAACGGCATGAACCCGCAGGCGTGGTGTAACGTCACTTCGGCGTTGTCCTCGAGCCACGAATAGTACCTGAGGTACTTCTCCCCGACCGGTGCCACCGGGGCCATCGCGCCCGCGACGGTGTGAGTGAACTGCGGGAGGAAATCGACCGCTCGTTTGTACTCCGACACCCGTCGATACCGGGGATAGCCCGCGAACAGTTCGTCCGCTCCTTCACCCGCGAGGGCGACTTTGACGTCTTCGCTGGCGCGTTCCGAGAGGAGAAAGAGCGGGAGCATCTGCAGGTGGCCCGTGGGCTCGCCGAGGTACCGAATCAGGTCGTCGAACAGCTCCATCGACGACAGGTCGACGGTGACCTCGTGGTGGTTCGTTCCGAAGTGGTCCGCGACGAGCCGGGCCTCCTCGCTCTCGTCGAACTGCGGGTCCTCGAAGGAGACGGCGTAGGTCTCGAGCGGGTCCTCGGTCCGCTCAGAGGCGATGCCGACGATGGCCGACGAGTCGAGCCCGCCCGACAGGAACGCTCCGACGGGGACGTCCGCCATGAGTCGCTTTTCGACCGACCGCTCCAGCAGTTCCCGCAATCGGTCGGCCGCGCTCGCGAAGTCGAGCGTCGTCCCGCCGGTTTCGACGTCCAGCAGGTTCCAGTACGTTCGCTCCCGAACGCCGTCGGCGTCGATCCGCACCGTCTGCCCCGGTTGTACCTTTTTCACGTCCCGCAACAGCGTCTGCGAACCGGGCGCGTACTCGAGCGAAAAGTGATTGAAGACGGCCGCCGGGTCGAGCGTGCGATCGACGCCGCCGATCAGCAAGGCGGGGAGTTCGCTCCCCCACACGTAGCCGCCGTCGGCCCGTCCGTAGTACAGCGGTTTGATGCCGAGTCGGTCGCGAGCGAGAAAGACCGTCTCCGCATCCCGATCCCAGATGGAGAAGGCGAACATCCCCTCGAGGTGGTCGACCATCGCCTCGCCGTATTCCTCCCAGAGATGGACCAGGACCTCGGTATCGGACCGGCTCTCGAACCGATGGCCCTCCCGTTCGAGCGATTCTCTGAGGGCGGCGTGATTGTAGATCTCTCCGTTGAAGACGACGCTAACCGTCCCGTCTTCGTTGACCTTCGGTTGCGAACCGCCGGAAAGGTCGACGATGGAGAGCCGCCGTGCCCCCATCATTATCCCGGCGTCTCGATCGAGATACGTCCCTTCTTCGTCCGGTCCCCGGTGTTCGACCCAGTCGAGCATCGAGGAGAGGACGCTCTCATCGGCCCACCCGTACGCGCCGACGATACCGCACATGCACCGGCCTCACCACTACCACGGACATTGTAACGTCCCGCGTTCAGTACGGTAGGATCGGACTAGCCGGATCACGTCGACGACGTCTCTGACCGACCGCACTCGAGGCGGTGGCCGGCGAGGCCGCTCGTCGGGAGACGCGAGACTCGCCGCTATCCGGTGTGGGTTCCCGAAGGAAGTTGTGCGTGGGTGATGTCCCTTCGAGGGAATCACCTGCATCGTGTCGCTCGGCGGCAGACCGTCTCACGGGCAAGGCCCGTTCGACGTTCCGTGGGACCTGACGGTTCCACGCCCGCCTCGCGTTTCGCGGCCTTCGGCCGCGCTTTTTAGGTGGACTGCGTCCACCCGTGCGATGCGTGGGACCGGATTCGAACCGGCGGACCCCTACGGGACAGCGCCCTCAACGCTGCGCCGTTGGCCTGGCTTGGCTACCCACGCTCGCCGTGTCTTTCTGTCCGCACTCAATCGTATCCATCGGGGTTACAAAAGCCCTTTCTTTTTCCCCGCTGCCTGCGCCGAGGTCACACGGAACTGAGCGGAACGGAGAGTTGAAATGCGACAGTTGCCAAAAGCTACCATGGCCAAGTACTCGACGGGTTCGTCCTCCGGCGGCGGAGGGACGAACTGCGAACTCTGCGGTGCCGAAAGCGACAGGCTCAGGCGCGCGAACGTCGCCGGTGCCGAACTCGAGGTCTGTCCGGACTGTGCGCCCCACGACGACAGCCGGAAAGGCGGCAGCGAGCGCCGTGGGGGCAACGGGCAGGACGGCGGCGGAACGGGGCAGGACGACGAGCCGAACCGGAAGAAGAAGGCTGCCCAGAACGTCGCCAAAGCGAACCCCGTGTGGGACGGCGACTCCGAACACTGGGAGAAGGAGGGAACGAACTACGACGACGACCCGCTTCCGTACCTCGTCTCCGACTACGGTGACGTCGTGGTCGAGGCCCGCCAGGAGGCTGGCCTCCAGCGCGAGGAGCTCGCCGAGGAACTGGGCGTCCGCGAGCAGGACATCCTCGCGGTCGAGCAGGGCCGGGCGACTCAGGCCGGGATCGGCGGCGGCCTCATCGAGGCCTTGGAGGAGTATCTCGACGTCACGCTGTCGGAGTGACGAATCGCTGTAGACGGATCCCACTCAGCTCTCGATCGCGTCGAGGACGGCATCGTCGAGTTGTTTCGCGTCGGTGAACACGTTGCGAGTGACGAGTATCGTGTTCGCGACGACCGTCAGCCCGCTGGCTCCGAACAGCATCAGCATGACGGCGAACTGGTACTGGGCGGCGTAGATCGGATTTTCGCCGGCGATAATCATCCCCGCCATCAGCCCCGGAATCTTGACGATCCCGAGGCTCCTGATGCTGTCGAGCACCGGGATGAGCGACGCGTAGATGCTCGTCGAGACGTGCTCGCGGATCGCCCGTTCCGGTGCCGCTCCGACGCTCAGGGCCGCCTCGATCCGCGAGCGGTTCTCCACGAGTTCGCCCGTGAACCGGTCGAGCAACAGCGAGTTCGTCTGCATCGCGTTGGCGATGATCATGCCGCCGATGACGATCATGTCCCGCATCGTCGCGTCGATGACGCCCGCCAGCGTCATCGTCGCGATGACGAGGCCAGCCCCGAAGCCGATCGAGACGACGGACGTGCGGAAGACGCCCGGAATGGCAGCGCCGCGCTCGTGGGAGATCCACGCCGCGACGCAGAGCATCACCGACAATGCCACGGCGGCCCACGCGATGTGTGCGACCAGCAGCATGCCGATCACTGCGCCGGCGGCGGTAATCTGGACGAGTCCCTGCACGGCCGTCCGGACGACTTCCCGTTCGAACCCGAGATCCCGGACGTAGATCACGCCCAAAACGAGGAACGCGAGGAAGACGGCGGCCAGGATCTGAACGAACCCGCGGAGAACGACCGGGTCGGTCGCGTGCTCGAAGAAACTCTCGAGCGCGTCTGCGGTGGTCGTCATTCAGGCGAAAACCTCCGCCGGACCCCCGCTTTCGACGATTCGGCCGTCGGCGAATCTGACGACGCGGTCGCCGAGTCGCGTCGCCTGTGCGGTGTCGTGGGTGACCAGAACGCAGGTCAGGTCGTCGTCCCGGATCAACTCCGCGAGGAGGTCCTCGATCCGCGCCTCGGTCTCAGCGTCGAGGTGGGCGGTCGGTTCGTCGAGGAGGAGCACCTCGGGATCGACGTAGAGCGTCCGTGCGATAGACACGCGCTGGCGCTCTCCACCCGAGAGGTCCGCGACGTCGCGATGCTCGTAGCCCGACAGCCCCATTCGCGAGAGGAGCGTCGATACGCGCTCACGATCGATCGAATCGTCTCCGAGGCGTGCCCCGGCCGCGACGTTCTCGGCCACCGTACCCGGGTGGAGGGCTGGATCCTGCGGGATCAAACCGACCCGTCGTCGAAGGTGCTGGGGGTCGAACTCCCGATAGTCGGTCCCGTCGAGGAAGACGGTCCCCTCGGTGGGTTCGTCGAGCCGGTTGAGCAGGCGGAGAAACGATGATTTGCCCGCACCGGACGGTCCCACGACGGCAACGACGGTCGAGGGTCGGACGCGGACGGAGACGTCGTCGACGACTCGCTCGCCGTCGATTACCCGCGAGAGACCGTCCGTTTCGAGTTTCGCTTCCATCGAACCGAACTGATGACGTGATCGAAAAAAGTCCATCGTCCCCCGGGTCGAGTACCACCCCACGGCGTCGAATCGGCGAGCAGACTTTTAGGACCTCCCGACAGAGTTCAACCGATGAGTGGGCAACGGGCAGCAGCGGAGCCCTACGTCACGCGGTTCGAAACCGAAGTCACCTCGGTCGACGGCCGCCGCGTCTGGCTGGATCGCAGCTACTTCTACGCCGAGAGCGGCGGCCAGCCGGCCGACCGCGGTACGATCGGCGACGTCGACGTCGTCGACGTCCAGCTCGAGGATGGAGAACCGGTACACTACCTGGCCGCGGAACCGTCCTTCTCGGTCGGCCATCGCGTCCTCTGTGCCGTCGACTGGTCGTTCCGGATGTACTGCATGCGGGCACACACCGCCAGTCACGTCCTCTACGGTGCGGGCCGTCGGCTCTTCGACGATCTCGACTACGCCGGGTTCGACATCGACGAGCAGCGGATTCGAGTCGACCTCGAGACCGACTCCGAGATCGACGACGAGACGCTGATCGATCTCGAGCGGCGGGTCAACCGCGTCGTCTGGGACTCCCAGTCAGTCTCGTGGGAGTCGGTGCCGGTCGCGGAGGTCCGCGAGCGCGAGGACGTCGCGTTCAACGAGGCGACCGAGGACGGCGCGTTCGGGAAGGGCCGCGTTCGACTGGTCACGATCGGCGGGGGCGACGAGAACGGGGCCGACCGGACGACCGGATTCGGGAGCGGGACGACCGTGGCCGTCTCGAGCGACGGCGGCGAGTCGGTGACCGAAGCCGACGCCGAGGACGTCTGGGACGTCGCCGCCTGTGGCGGCACCCACGTCAGGAACACCCGCGAGATCGGCCCGATTTCCGTTCTCGGACGGGCGAACCCCGGTGCCGGGGTAACCCGGGTCGAACTCGCCGTCGGGCCACCGGCGATCGATCACCGGACGGACGAAAAGCGGGCCGCGTTCGACGCGAAGCGCCAACTCGGCACGTCGCTCGAGGACGTCCCCGACGATCTCGAGCGAGTGGTCGACGAACGCGAGCGCCTGGCCGATCGGCTCGAGGACCGCGAACGCGAACTCGCGATTGAGCGGCTTCGGCAGGCCGAACCGATCGACAGCGACGGCGACCGTTTGTTCGTCGCTGACGCGGGCGATCTTTCCACGGAGGTAGCGAAAGCCGCCGTCCGCGAACGGATCGACGCGATCGAGGGAGACGACACGTCCGGAAACGAGGACGAGTCGGACGTGGTTGTCGCCGTCGGGGACGTCGACGGAACCTACGTCGTCGTCGGCGCACCCGGTGAGCGATCCGCGACGACCGTCGTGGACGACCTCGCCGATACGTTCGGCGGCGGCGGGGGTGGCTCCGAGCGAATCGCCCAGGGTGGCGGTTTCGACGCCTCGCTCGAGGACGTTCGCGACGCGCTCGAGTAGTATCGCGGCCGACGTCCCGTTCTACGGTCGTTCTCCCGGTGGTACTCCGGCACCGAACCCTCCTGGGAAACCGTATTGAGGGCGGAGCGCGAAGCCGGTGGTAGACTGATGTCCAACGAACAACAGGTCCTCGATCGCATCGTCGAGAACGGCGTCATCGCGGTGCTTCGGGGGCTCGAGGAAGACGACATCGTCCCGGTCGCACGGGCACTGGTCGATGCGGGCGTCGGAGCGATCGAGGTCACGGCCGACGACGCACACACGCGGCCGAAGATCGCCGCCATCGACCGCGAACTGGCGGACGACGAGGCGGTCGTCGGTGCCGGAACGGTTCTCGACGCGCCGACTGCGCAATCGGTGATCGACGCCGGCGCGACGTTCGTCGTCTCGCCGGGGATCGACCCCGACGTCGTCAGCACGTGTAATCGCCACGGCGTACTCGCTATGCCGGGCGTGATGACGCCCACCGAGGCGATCACGGCGCTGGAGGCCGGCGCGGACGCGCTGAAACTGTTCCCGGCGACGACCGTCGGCCCCGATCACATCGGCGCAATTCGGGGTCCCCTCGGCGACGTCGACGTGATCCCGACGGGCGGTATCACGGCGAACAACGCCGGCGATTACCTCGAAGCAGGTGCCGTCGCCGTCGGGGCCGGGAGCGCCCTGATCGACTACGAGGCCATCGCGGACGGCGACATGGACCGCGTCCGCGAAACCGCCGCGTCGTTCGTCGATGCGGTCGAGACGGCCCGAGACCGCTAGTAGGGTCTCGGCTTCGGGACCCGATCCGGTCGGGTTCGGAACCGGAGCGATAGCCGGTCGCGTTCTCCGGATCAGGTCGTGGGGCAGCCGAAGGTTACTGGTGCTCGCGTATCGCCGTTCAAGATCGTCCCGTGGACCGTGCTCTCTTCCGCTGACAGGGTTACGACGTGGTCGACTCGAGCCGAACTGTCCGAATTTGGAACGGTGATCTCAGCGGCCGAGCACGTCCCTGAGAACAGCCCCCGCTCGAGAACCTTCGAGAGTGCCTGACTCGGCGGTCCACGAGGGAGGGAACAACGGGACCGTCCGCTCGAGGGAAACGTACTGCCGGTCCCGAAGCGACGTTCAAACATTTACTACAGGATGGGTAAATCATTTATTCGCCGGAGTGCTGGGTACGGGTATGAAAGCGATCGCTGTCGAACCGGGGTCCGGCGACCCCTCGCTGATCGATCTCCCGCGCCCCGAACCCGGCCCCGGCGAGGCCCTCGTCCGGACGCTCCGGGTGGGCGTCGACGGGACCGACCACGAGGTCATCGCCGGCCACCACGGGGACCTTCCGGACGGTGCGGACCGTCTCGTTCTCGGGCACGAGGCCGTCGGCGTCGTCGACGACCCGAACGGTACCGACCTGGAGGACGGGCAAATCGTCGTCCCGACCGTCCGCAGGCCGCCGGAGGGACCGAACGAGTACTTCGAGCGCGGCGAACCGGATATGGCCCCCAGCGGCGCGTACCTCGAACGCGGCATCGTCGGCGCTCACGGCTTCATGGCGGAGTACTTCACGAGCCCCGCGGAGTACCTCGTTCCCATCCCCGAGGACCTCGCCCACCTCGGTTTCCTCGTCGAACCGATCAGCATCACCGAGAAGGCCATAGAACACGCCGTCGCCTCCCGGTCGGCGTTCGACTGGGACCTCGAGTCGGCACTCGTGCTGGGCAACGGCTCGCTCGGTCTGCTGACGCTTGCCATGTTCGAGAAGGTCCACGATGTCGACCGCACCTACTGTCTCGGTCGGCGCGACCGCCCCGATCCCTCGATCGACCTCATCGAGGAACTGGGGTCGACCTACGTCGACTCCCGGGAGACGCCGGTTTCGGAGATTCCCGAGGTCCACGAGGGAGTCGACCTCGTCTACGAGGCCACCGGCTACGCGAAACACGCCTTCGAGACGGTCGACGCGCTCGCGCCCAACGGCGTCGGGGTGTTGCTGGGCGTCCCCGAACCCTGGGAGTTCGAGGTCGACGGCGGCCGCCTTCACCGGGAACTGGTCCTCCACAACAAGGCCCTGCTGGGGACCGTCAACTCCAATCGCGGTCACTTCGAAGCCGCGACCGACACGCTCGCGCAGTTGCCCGACTCCTTCCTCGAGGACCTCGTGACGGGCGTCTACGGCCTCGAGTCGTTCGAGGCGGCGTTCGACTCGGGCGACGAGGTTATCAAGACGGCCGTCGAGTTCGACACCATCTGAACCGGCCGTTCGATGGTCGTCCGTCGGTCGTCGCTCGGTCCTCTAGTGCAGCCGGAAGATGCAAACTATTACTATCTTTGAAGTAATTATTTTTACACATGGGTGTCGACTACACGCAGCTACACGACCCGAACGCCGAGTACACGATGCGGGACCTCTCGGCGGAGACGATGAACGTCACCCGGGAGCGCGGCGGCGGTCGCGACGTCGAGATCACCGACGTCCAGACGACGATGGTCGACGGGAACTTCCCCTGGACGCTCGTCCGGATCTACACCGACGCCGGCATCGTCGGTACCGGCGAGGCCTACTGGGGGGCCGGCGCGCCCGAACTCATCGAGCGCATGACGCCGTTCCTGCAGGGCGAGAACCCGCTGGACATCGATCGGCTCACCGAGCACCTCGTCCAGAAGATGTCCGGCGAGGGATCGATCGGCGGCGTCACCGTCACCGCCATCTCGGGCATCGAGGTCGCCCTGCACGATCTGGCGGGGAAGATCCTCGACGTGCCCGCCTACCAGTTGCTGGGCGGGAAGTACCGCGACGAGATGCGGGTCTACTGCGACTGTCACACGGAGGAGGAGGCCGACCCCGTCGCCTGTGCCGACGAGGCCGAGCGCGTCGTCGAGGAACTGGGCTTCGACGCCCTCAAATTCGACCTCGACGTCCCCTCGGGCCACGAGAAGGACCGCGCGAACCGCCACCTGCGCGACGTCGAGATCGAACACAAGGCCTCGATCGTCGAGGCGATCACCGAACGCGTCGGCCATCGGGCCGACGTCGCCTTCGACTGTCACTGGTCCTTTTCCGGCGGGTCGGCCAAGCGGCTGGCCGACCGCCTCGAGGAGTACGACGTCTGGTGGCTCGAGGACCCGGTGCCGCCGGAGAACCACGACGTCCAGCGGGAGGTCACCCAATCGACCACGACGCCGATCACCGTCGGCGAGAACGTCTACCGAAACCACGGCCAGCGACGCCTGATCGAAGAGCAAGCGATCGACATCATCGCCCCCGACATGCCCAAAGTGGGTGGGATGCGCGAGACGGCCAAGATCGCCGACCTCGCGGACCTCTACTACGTTCCCGTCGCTATGCACAACGTCGCGTCGCCGGTCGCGACGGTCGCCAGCGCCCACGTCGGCGCGGCGGTCTCGAACGCGTTGGCCGTCGAGTACCACTCCTACGAACTCGGGTGGTGGGAGGACCTCGTCGAGGAAGACGTCATCGAGGACGGCTACATCGAGATCCCCGAAGAGCCGGGGCTGGGCGTCACCCTCGACATGGACGCCGTCGCCGAACACATGGTCGAGGGGGAGGAACTCTTCGACGAGGCCTAGGGCTCGAGTCGTCGATACGTGAAATGCGGGACCCCGATCGACGGTCGCCGTTTCGACCCGATTTCCACCGGCGTGCGTCGCGAAGGGCCGGCCAGCAACGGTCGGGCGCATTTCCCGGGGGTCGAGGGGTTGGCGGTGCTGGTGTTGATTTTATGACGTTCGTCGGGGTGTCATTCCGCGTGACGCCGAATCGGACATCGCTCAGTCGCAGGCGGCTACTTCGGAGCGTCGGCGCTGGCACGGCGGCGCTCGGGTTCGTCGGCACCGGGTCGAGCATCGGACGAGCGGACGATGGAGACGACCTGACCGACTCCGACAGCGACGATAGGACCGACTCCGAGGGAGGACAGTATACGGCCGTCTACGAGGAAACGATCGACGACGTCGTCCTCGTTACGGTCGCTGGCGTCGACGAGGAGACGCCCGGCGGTCTCGGCTCGGGGTTCGTGGTGGACGACTACGTCGTGACGAACGATCACGTCGTCCAAGGGGCTTCCGAGGTCGAACTCCAGTTCAGCGACGAACAGTGGCGCACCGCAACCGTCGTCGGGACGGACACGTACAGCGACCTCGCCGTCCTCGAGGTCGAGGACTTCCCCGACCCGGTGGACGGACTGGCGTTCGCGGACGAGCAAGCCGCCATCGGGCAGGAAGTGCTGGCGCTTGGCAACCCGCTCGGGTTCGACGCCTCGGTCTCCCGGGGAATCGTCAGCGGCGTCGGCCGGTCGCTCCCGAGTCCCACCGGCTTCTCGATACCGGCGGCGATCCAGACGGACGCCCCCGTCGATCCCGGTAACAGCGGCGGCCCGCTCGTGAACCTCGAGGGCGACGTCCTCGGCGTCGTCTTCGCCGGTGCCGGTCGAGGGATCGGCTTCGCCATCTCGGCCGCGTTGGCCGAGCGGGTGATCCCTTCGCTGATCGAGGAGGGAACGTACCAGCATGCGTTCATGGGCGTCGGCGTAGAGCCGGTTGGTCCCGTACTCGCCGAGGCGAACGACCTCGAGGAGCCACGCGGCGTCATGATCGTCCGGGTTACGCCGAACGGACCTGCCGACGGCGTCCTCGAGCCGGCCACCGACCTGGTGGCCGTCGACGGTGCGCCGGTCCCTGTCGGTGGCGACGTGGTGGTCGCGATCGACGGCGAACCGATCCCGAACCAGGATCGGCTCTCCTCGTACCTCGCGCTCGAGACCTCGCCCGGCGACGAGATCGAGGTCGAGGTCGTCCGCGAGGGTGAGCGTGAGACCGTTGTGCTGACGCTCGAGGAGCGCCCGCCCGTCGACCTTCCGTAGCGCGCCGTCGAACCGGTACCGACGGGCCGCGATCGAACCCGCCCCACTCCGATCGACGTCGACCGACGATCGACGTACGCACACCCATGACAGATATCGGCCACAAGCTCATCTGCGAACTGCACGGACCGAACGACCTCGTCGAGTACGCCCGACTCGCCGACGAGTCGGCGTTCGACTTCGCGATGATCTCCGATCACTACCACCCGTGGCTCTCGAGTCAGGGCGAGAGCCCGATGGTCTGGAACGTGATCGGTGCCATCGCGGAGGCGACCGACGACCTGCCGCTGGGTACCGGCGTCACCTGCCCGACGACCCGCATCCATCCTGCGATCGTCGCGCAGGCGGCCGCGACCGCCGGCGTCCAGCTTCCCGATCGGTTCTTCCTCGGCGTCGGGACCGGCGAGAACCTGAACGAACACGTCACCGGACAGCGGTGGCCCGAACACGCCGTCCGCCTCGAGATGCTCGAGGAGGCCCTCGAGATCGTCCGCACCCTCTGGGAGGGCGAGACGACGAGCTACCGCGGCGAATATTTCACCGTCGAGAACGCCCGGCTGTACACCATCCCCGACGATCCGCCGCCGATCCGGATCGCCGCCGACGGGCCGAAGGCGGCCCGGATGGCGGGCGAACACGGGGACGGCCTCATCGCGGTCGAACCCGACGCGGACCTGGTCGAGACGTTCGAGAGCGCCGGCGGCGAGGGCGACCCCACCTACGGCGAAGTCGCCGTCTGTTACCACGAGGACGAACGAACGGCGATCGAGCACGCCCACGAACGCTGGCGTCACGAGGGAATTCCGGGGGAACTGCTGTGGGAGCTTCCCACCCCCGCACACTTCGAACAGGCCTCGCAGTCGGTCTCCGAGGACGATATCGCGGAGCTCATCACCTGCGGTCCGGACCCCGACGAACACGTCGAGACGATCCGGGAGTACGTCGACGCCGGCTTCGACCACGTTGTCGTCCACCAGATCGGGTCGAACCAGGCCGAGTTCGTCGAGTTCTACGAGAACGAGGTGCTGCCGGCGATCGAGTGACGATCGATCCGGCGGCGGAGAAATCGGCGGTCGTCTGGACGGCGGTTCCGACGACCTGCGGCTGCGGGACGGACCCTGCGGCTTCGGGGTGGACCCGGACGTCAGTCCTCGGTCGATTCGTCCGCCGCTTCTTCTTCCTCCTCGACCGCGACGTCGTCGACCCCTTCCGCCTCGTCCAAGTCCTCGAGGTCTTCGACCTCCTCCCGCGGGGCGTTCTGCGTGCCGAGGTCACTGTTGCCGTCGGATACCTCGTCGCGGTCGCGACCGACGCGCTCGAGTTCCTCTTCGATCTCCGCTTCGCGTTCGGCCTCCTGTTCACGGGCTCGGTCGACGTTGTCTTCGGCCATGACGTGCGTGGTTGGGCCGGGAGCCGTTTGGTCACCGGGCCGTCGAGTGCAACGTCGTCCGCGTCCTGCGGGCGGACATTCCTCGGTTGCCGGACTTCCCCGGCGACACGAAAGACAGATAAAAGGCCACGCAGTGTGAACGGGTAGATATGGACGTTCCGTACGACCTCACCTCGTACGTTCGGGTGTTGAAGATGGCGACGACGCCCACGACCGAGGAATTCGTTCAGGTGTCGAAAATTGCCGGTGCAGGTATCCTGCTCGTCGGCTTCATCGGTTTCCTCATCGGCGGGATCATGCTCTTGCTGACCGGTGACGCCGGTGGTGCATTCTAATGGGCATCTACGCCGTCAAGACCACCGCGAGCCAGGAACAGACCGTCGCTGATATGATCATCAACCGCGAGGAGGAGGAAGTCCACGCCGCGCTCGCGCCCGACTCGCTGACCTCCTACGTGATGGTCGAGGCCGACGGCAACGCCGTCCTTGAGCGCGTCCTCGAGGACATCCCGCACGCGCGGAGCATCGTCCCCGGCGAGTCGGACATCTCGGAGGTCGAGCACTTCCTCTCGCCCAAGCCGGACGTCGAGGGGATCGCCGAGGGCGACATCGTCGAACTCATCGCCGGGCCGTTCAAGGGCGAGAAGGCCCAGGTCCAGCGCATCGACGAGGGCAAGGACCAGGTGACGGTCGAACTGTACGAGGCGACGGTCCCGATTCCAGTGACGGTCCGTGGGGATCAGATCCGCGTGCTCGACAGCGACGAACGATAGGCGATCAGTACGCGATCAGCGGGGCGTCGCCACGCTGAATATCGGAACGGACGGTAGTTCCGTTCTACAAGCGGTTGCACCTGCGAGCGGATCGATCACTTCCACGAACGATTTCGCCGATCGGGAACGAGTTGCGTCGCTCGAGTGCTACTAACGAGGGGCCGAATTTCTACTGACGGGTCCCCACTGCGGGGGCGTAACTCGAGTACACGAATCGACGACTGCCGACGCTGTTCCTGCCGGTCGCTCCGAGACGGCCTCGTGCGTTACCGTTTCAGTTCGGTCGCGATCCGTTCCATGTCCGCTTCCGATTCGATCTCCTCTAAGAGTTCCTCGCGTTCGCGGACGTCCTCGGAGTCGGCCCCGTACGCGCGGACGTACTCGGCGCGACTGTGTTCGGTAAAGGCGTGGCGGATCGCGAGATAGCCGTCGGGAACGACAGTCCCACAGACCTTACACTCCCGGCGTTCGTGCTCGGTCGCCTGATGCACGACGGCCGACTCGACGTCCTCGAAGACGACTCCACAGCCGTCGATTCCGCATTCCCAGGCCATTCGTCCACACATCGTCGGGCGGGCATAATGGGTTTTTCGTCGTCGGCGAAGGTACAGGGAACGGGGCAAATCAGAATCACTAACTCTCCGCTCGGCAAAGAGGTGGCCGTGACCGAACGAGCGCGGTCTCGCGTCGACTGCCACGTGAAGGTGCTCGACGACCAGGTCGTCGAGCGGGCGAAACGTGCCGGACTCGACGCGATCGTCTACGCACCACACTTCACGCGCTACCCCGAGATCCAGCAGGAGGCCGAGACGTATTCGAGCGACGAGTTGCTCGTCGTCCCGGCCCGCGAGGTGTTTACCGGTCCCTGGCACGACCGGAAACACGTCCTCGCGATCGGACTCGAGGAGCCGGTGCCGGATTTCATCACCCTCGAGGCTGCGATGGCGGAGTTCGAACGGCAGGGAGCGACCGTCCTCGCGCCACATCCGGAGTTCGCCACGATGAGCCTCGCGGAGTCGGACCTCCACCGATACCGGGAGACGATCGACGCCGTCGAGATCTTCAACCCGAAACACCTCCCGTGGGACAATCGCGAGGCCCGATCGATCGCCGAGTCGCTCGATTATCCACCGTTTACGTCCTCGTACGCGCATCTCCCCCGTTCCGTCGGCGTCTGTCACACGGCCTTCGACGTGCCGATCGAGACCGAGGCAGACCTGCGAGACGCGCTCGAGGACGGCGTCGCCCGCCGGATCGTCTACGACAACGGCCTCGAGCGCGTTCGGACGACGGCCCGCGAACTCGGCCACCTCGTGTACGAGAACACCTGGGAGAAGACCGACCGATTCTTCCTGCAGGGACTCGAACCCACGCACCCCCACCACATCGCTTACGACGGGCGGTTCGAGGACGCCGCCGTCTACTGATCGGCCGGCGCGTGGCGCTTAGAGATCGACGGCCATCATCACCTCGTCGACGTAGTCGCCGTCGAGTTTGTAGTGGTTCTCGCGGACGGCTTCGGTCTCCCAGCCGTGCCCCTCGAGGAACGCGATCGCCTCCTCGTTGGTGGAGGGAACGCTCTGGTAGACCTTCTCGTAGCCGTTCGACCCGGCCCACTCGAGCCCACGGGAGAGGAGGTGTGAGCCGATCCCGTGGCCGCGATACTCCTCGAGGACTCCGACCGTGAGTTCGGCCGTGTGGCTCAGCTTCTCGATCTCGGGGGCGTAGAGGTGGACCCAGCCGACCACTTCCCCCTCGACCGTCGCGACGAAGAACATCCGCGACTCGATGTCGTTGTGCCGGAGCAACGCATCCTGGTGGTCGATCTCGTCGGCGACGCTCTCGGCTTCGATGTACGTGCGTTCCTCGGCGACCTGCCGGATCGCACCGACGACGCCGGCGAGGTCTTCCTGTCTCGCGGGCCGGATGTGGAACTCGAGGTCCTCGGAGACGTACTCCTCCTCGGTGCCGGCCTCGATGGTCACCCGGAGTTTCTCGTCGACCTCCTCGAGACGACCGTCGCGTTTCAGGATCGCGACGTGGTGGCGGAATCCGCCAGGATCGATCCCGACGCGCTCGCGGACCGCCTCCGGATCGACCGCGCCGTGGCGTTCGACGTACTCGTAGATCGCTTTGCGATCGTCGTGGCCGAACTCGAGGCTGTCGCTGAACTCCATGGGGTGAGATATCATCCCACACCACTTAATCGTTGGCCGCATACCGTAAGCACCGTTCTGCGTAGAACTTTCCCAGATGGTTTGGAACGGTCTTGTATGCACCAATCGTGTCAGTCTCGATCCGGTCCTCTGGAACGTCCGTGAGCAGCGTTTTGTGAAGATCGTGAAGGAGGTCGACAGAAATCTCACCGCCGCTGTCAAGTGTTTCAATACCCTCGTCGATAGCCTGCTCGTAGTTGAGAACCTCTTGGGTGTCTTTTGTCTCTGCCTCACTTGTGGTAGCATCGAGAGCAGAGTCATCTGTGTCCTCATCGAGACTACGGGTTTTGAGGCTGTAGAGGGCATTATCAGTTGTTGTGAATGCGATTTCTTTATTCACGAAACCGCGTGATGGTTCGTCGCCGATTCGCCTGTCATCGTTCGGATTTTCCACCCCACTGTTTCTCCGTTTCACTCCGATTTCTGGTACTGGTCGAACCTCGTCAGACCAGTACCAGAAATCGGAGAGAAATGCGAAAGTCACCGGATGAGATAACTCATGTGTGATGGGGAAAATCAGCAGGAGAAAATCACGTTGAAGACTGAATAAAGAAGTCGTATTTACAACAACTGTTGTTCCTTCCACTTTGTGAGGAATTCCCATCGGAATATTCGGATTCGCGATCGAGGCGGTCCGACGTTGAGGTAACCACCTGTTCGGTCCCCGTCGCAACGGGAACGAAACACCGGAGGCCTAACTTCCAACTCGGCGGATGGCGAGGTTTCGTCATCCCCGCATCCCACTGTTTGTAATTGCGAACGAAAGTACTACCCCAGTCGCTCATGCAGGAGTCTCAATAGGCGCGTCACGTATCTTTCGGGAGGTATGACGGACGACCGTTCAGTTCCGGGCGGCGACGCGTAGCGAGTACGCGATGGTGACAAGCCCGGTCAGTTGGAAGAGCCGTACCATCAGACGAAACATATTCTGGTAGCGGACCGGGACGATCCGAAAGGTGATGAGACCTTGGCCGACCAGAGCGGTGACGTAGGTTACGACGAAAAGGATGATCATCCCGGCCGAAAGGTACTTCATCGAACGGTCGTCGTTGCGTCGGAGGCCGCGGTAGGCGTGGACGCCGATGTAGAGTCCGACGGCGGCCGACCCGGTCGCCGCGGCGCCGGCGGCGAGGCCGATGGCCGAGGTGAATCCGACCATCTCAGAGGTCACCCCACATCTGCGAGAGTTCGTCGGCGACATCGTCGCTGGTCCGATCAACCGTCCAGTCCAGCTCACCTTCGTCGATCGTCAGCTCGAACCGGTCAAGTGCGGAAACATACACCGTCTCGTGATGGCCGTCGCAGCGGGGCCTGGTCCGCTCCTTGAGGAGATCGAAGCGGCGCAGCCGATCGACGCGCCGATAGATCGACGTGACCGATAGATCGCACCGTTCGCCGAGTTCCTTCGCCGAAAGCGGTTCCACGCTCGTCGCGACGATGATCGACAGGACGTAATCGTCGTCCAACAGCGCCGTGATGTCAGTCAGGTCGAGATCCTCGTTCACAGACTTGTCTGTCATACCAGTGAAAAATAATTTGCGCTCAATCGATCGAGTCCCCGGACGGTGCGGCGGCTCGCCTGTCGGGCCATGGCGTCCAGGCGGACGGGGACGCGCGGTTCGGCTCATTCGTCACTCCCCAGCAAATAGGTAAACAGATTCCTCGATCCGACACCGTCAGTACCGTATAGAACGCTGATACCGGTCGCGTCAGGGCTGTCGCTCAGATCGACCTCCGCCTTGTCTCCCGGTCCCACGCTGTCCCGGCCGGGCCAGAGGGGCTCCTTCTCAATCTCATTGTAATCGTCGTCGAAGTCGACGTCATACCACAGCCAGTCCGCGTCGATCTCCTCGCCCGCCTCGTGGTGAAGGGTCACCGACTGAGCCTCGGCATCGAACGACGCGCCCCAGGTGACCTGCGGCGGATCGTTGAGCGCGTCCCGCCCGCGGTTCGGCGCGAACGGAACACGCGCTTCGACGGTCGCGAACCTGCCGTCGACGCCGACGTCAGCCGTCTCCACTTCCGTGGTCAGCTCGTAGGGCTCATCCTCCAAGGCTAATTGAATTCGGTCCACGGACGGCTCGATGTCGGGCGGATACCGCTCGGTCAGGAGATGATACGCGGCGTCGTCGTCGGTCCGAAACGCGTCGGCACCGATTTCGGCCAGCGCCGGTCTGAGTCCCGGGTGGTCGCCGCCGACGTAAAGCATCCGGCTCGCACCGACAGCCTCGGTGATGGCCGCGAACGCGTCGTTCGCCTCGTGATAGCGCTCGACGTGGCCGTGTCCAGCGTCGATCGTGGCTTCGAGATCCGGTTCGTCGTGGACTTGGCGGCTCGTCCAGACGATCGCGTTGTCACTCACCGCCGCACGCCGTGGAACGTCCGACCGAGCGTACAGGTCGTATTCGCGGTACGTCCCATCCGGTTCGTAGCCGGTTTCCGCAAGCGTCGATTTGACGGCGGCGGTGGAGAACTCCGCTTCGATCACGGTGGCGAGGTTCGTCACCACGAGGTTATCGTAGTTCTCGTATCCGATTCCGAAGTAATCCAGTTCAGTCCGCAGGGCGCCGCGACGGGCGACAAACTCCTCGGGAACCGGTCCTTCGAAGGGGCCAGGCGCTACGTAGGTGATGACCCAGTCGTCGTGAGATGTCCCCTGCGCTGGGAGCCATCGCCGGTAGTTCGGAGGGGTCGCATCGGGGACGTCGACTCGCGCGTAGGACGGCTTAGTGCCGAGTGGCGGGAGCCCGGAGAGACATCCCGATGTGCTGGTCGTCAGCGCCATCGACGCGGTCGCTAGGCCCGCTCGGAGGAAGGAACGACGGGACGATTGGGAGGGCTCGTCTTTGGATGGCATCTTCACATCCGGACAGGAGAACCCTCAACTCATCAATCCAACTCGTCGACCGCGATAGCGCGCAGTTCGACGATGGATTTATGATGGACAAGGCGAACAACCAGCATCCTCAGCGCCCACACGATGAGCGAGTACCTGAAGCAACATCGCCGCTGGTACTTGGGTATCGGACGCTGGCTCCCGCACTCGCCGGTCAAAATACAACTCATCAAGTGGCCGCGGATGGCCGTCTAGACCTTCGGAATCTGCGGAAGCCTGATCTTCTTCCCATTGTGGTTCTCGACCCGCCGTTAATCAGTAGTCCATCGGAGCAGCCGACCTGCCGTAATCGGATACTGTGACCGATATCTCGAGCAACAGAAACTGCCAACCAAAATCATGTATAGTCGATTATTCGACTTACCATAGGGGCCGGAAAAATACAGTTACTATCGAATATCAACCGTAATTTTGTAATTCTGCGGGGGAGGTTCCGATAGCTATTAACTAATTGGGATAGTGGGTGTTTCCATGGTGGGTGGTATGGTAACACAGATCACTATTCGCGAATCCCTGGCCGAAAGCACGTGGCCGAGACACCGAACGTGGGGATTGGGATGGTCGACACTGGGTTGAGTCACGCCATCCTGAACGGACTCGTCACAGGGAGTTTCATCGCGCTGGGGGCGATCGGACTTTCGCTCGTCTACATCATCGCAGACGTACCCAACTTCGCCCACGGCGAGCTATTGATGTTGGGTGCCTACTTCGCGCTCCTCGTGAATTTGCCGGGGACAATGCCGGTGATGACCTACGTTAGCGGCGGTGATCAGGGAGTGGTGCTCCTTGGCGCGGTGATCCTGTTCGGCCTCACCGCGGTAGGGACCCTTGGCGTCATCTACCTGCTCGGCGGCTGGCAATCGTTCAAAGGGGCGTGGTGGCCGATCGACGTCCATCCGTGGGTCGCCGTCGTCGTCCACGTCTGCGTTGCGCTCCTACTCGGGGCCTACGTTGCCACCGGCGTACCGAGCATGCTGCCTGCGTTCGTCCTGTCGGCGGTACTGCTCGCCACAATCGCACCGCTTTTCGATAAATACGTCTTCAGACGGTTCAGGGAAGCGGACGCCTCGCTGGCGGTGATGCTGATCGCCGCAATGGGACTGGCGTTTTTCCTCCGGTACACGGCACACGCGGCGTACGGCGGGTCCGTCAGGCGGTACGAGTACCCCCGGGTTCGCTCGATCTTCGGTCAGGAGATCAACGTCGCGGCGGCGAAGTACTTCGACTTCTACGTCAGCGACGGGGGCGTCACGTTCCGGGTGACCGACACGGCGGAGGTGATGGGGGATCCGATCGTCGCGTCCCTGGAGTACGGGTGGCCCGCGTTCGTCGTCCTCGTCGGCATCACCGCGTTCGCGAGCTACGCAGCCTACCGATGGCGGCGATCGGGACTCGGCGAACACGAGTCGGCACAGACGATCGGCCCGAAGCTAGTGGGATCGCTAACGGGCGTCCTCGTCCTGCTCGTCCTCGCAGCGCTGCTCGCCCGGCCGGGTGGGAGCCCGGATGAATTCTTCTACGCGACCCGGATTCGGACGTCCGTGATGCGGCTCTCGGTGATCGCACTAGCAGGAGCGCTTATGATCGCGCTGCACGCGCTACTGAAGGAGACGAAACTCGGAACCGCCATGCGGGCGGCCTCGGACAACCTCGATCTCGCGAAGGCGACCGGAATCGACACCGGTCGCGTCATGATGACGACGTGGATCATCGCAGGCGCGTACGCCGCCGTTGCCGGCGTCACCGTTGGAATGTTGTTTCACAACATCGTCCCCAGCATGGGCTTTTTCCTGCTGTTGCCGATGTTCGCGGCCGTCATCTTAGGCGGACTGGCGTCGGTCTACGGTGCGATCGTCGGTGCGTACACGGTCGGTATCGCGATGGAGGTCGGCATCTGGACGTTCGGCTTTAGCGGAGTCCACCGTACGTCAATGGCGTTCCTCGTGCTCTTGCTGGTGTTGCTCGTCAAACCGGAGGGGATCATCGGACGGTGATACCATGTCAGCATCCGGCCTCCTGATCCACATCAGCACGTTCGTGGCGATCTTCGCCCTGCTCGCGCTCGGATTGAACATCAAGTTCGGTTACGCCGGCCTGCTCGACTTCGGTCACGTCGCGTTCTTTCTGGTCGGGGCCTACGTGACGGCGCTGTTCGTGCTACCGCCGCCCGAGGAGTATCCGATTCAGACCTTCGCGTTCGGGCTAAACATGCCCTGGAGTGTCGGCTTGCTCGCCGGTACGCTTGCAGCCGCGCTGCTCGGCCTACTGGTTGCGCTTCCCGCAATCAGGCTGCGCGCCGACTACCTCGCTATCGCCCTCCTCGGCGTCTCGGTCATTCTCGTCCGCGTCGTCCAGACCGAGGGGTGGCTGGCGAACGGTCCCGACTCGCTGCGCGGGTTCGACCAACCGCTGCGACATCTCTTTCCACTACCAGGGGAGGGCCTCACCGCGGCGATCGTCTTCGGTGGGATCGTGTTCGTCGTCTGGTCCGTACTCCTGTTCTTCGTGGCAAAGCTGTCGATACTCGACGCCCGCTCGACGCTCGGCGAACGCTCGCTACAGGGTCTGCTCGCAGCCGTCACACTCGGCGTGGGCTACGTCGCCGCGGCCCGTTCACGTCGATCGCGGACCGATTCCGGTCTCGAACGAGGTCACCTCGCGCTCGCACGGCCGCGAGACTACTGGCCGCTCTTTTCGGCCGCGTTCGCGTTGGGCACGGCCGGTGCCGTCGGTTCGATAGCTGGCTATCATACGTGGACGTTGTTCGGTCTGCTCGGAACGGCGTCGATCGCTACCTGGGTCGTCGCGGGACTCGAGGCTCGCGAACACTACGAGGAGTACACAGCTCGAGAGTGGCTCGTTGGGCTGGCAATCGCGCTAGCCTTCCTCGCGACGCTCGTGCCCGCTCGCCAGTTCGGGGAGGGCCACGGTGACGCGGTGACAGCCACCGCGACCGTACTGACTCTCGGCCTGATCGCGGCGTTGCTCAGCGGCCTCTATCTCGGCTACAGACGGTGGGAGACGCTGCCGTTGGAGGGATCGTTCCTCGGCGTCGTCGGGATCGCGACGGTCTGGCTGCTTGCCATCAGGTACTTCGTCGTCTCGTTGCCCGGTAGCTCCCTCTCGGGGATGCGATCGACGACGGTGCAGAACCTGCTCTGGCTCGTCAACTTCGGTCCCGTCAGCTACGATCTCGATTACAGCCGATTCTTCCTCGTCGCCGTCGTCGCGACGGTCGCCGTGGTCTACGTTCTCATGGAGGCGACCGCGAGGTCCCCATTCGGCCGCGTACTCAAGTCGATCCGCGAGGACGAGGACGTCGCACTCGCGCTCGGAAAGAACACGTTCTCCTACAAGGTCCAGAGCATGATACTCGGCAGTGCTGTCGCCGGCCTCGCCGGTGGCTACTACGCCATCTTTCTCCGATCACTGAACTACGAGATGTTTCAGCCTATCATCACGTTCATCGTCTTCCTCATGGTGATCCTCGGCGGGAAGGCAAACAACAAGGGCGTCATCCTCGGGGCGGCGATGTACTGGATCTTCGTCCGGTTCACCATCGAGTTCGCGGATATGTTCCCGCCCGGTGTGGCTGACCGGATTACCATCCTTCGAAACGCGATCATCGGCCTCCTGTTGATCGGAATCCTCTACTACCGTCCGTCGGGCCTGTGGGGCGAAGAGCGGTTCCTCTCGGAGGTGGAGGGCGAATGAACGAGTCGAACGCGGAAGAAAACGTGACTGCCGATCGCGTCGATGCCGAGTCTGCCGAAATCGACGTCGAACGGACGGATGCCCGCGACGAACCCGACACCGAGCGTGACGTCATCCTTGAAGTCCGCGACCTCCGGAAGGTCTTCGACGGGGTCGTGGCCGTCGACGGGGCGTCGTTCGACCTCGAGCGAGGACGGATCACCGGCCTGATCGGACCCAACGGTGCCGGAAAGACCACCACGTTCAACCTGATCAGCGGATTCTTCGATCCGGACGGCGGTGAGATCCTGTTTGAGGGGCGGGATCTGCGTGAGATCATGCGCCCGAGCAGTGCGGAAAATCGCATCTGGGTAGGCGCAGTCGGCGCGACCGGTGGGGCGCTGACGTTCGGCGCGGCTGCGACGGTGGGGGCGAGTTCCCCGGAGCTCGCGGGTGCGACCGCCGCCGGAACCGCTGCGGGCGGCGTTCTCGGGGCTGGCGCGTACTACGGTCAAGAGTGGATTCGGCGTAACTACCTCGACTACCGTCCCAACCGCCCGTTCCAGGTGTCCCGGGCGGGTATCTCCCGGACGTTTCAGATCACCCGCGAACTACAGGGGATGACAGTCATGGAGAACATGCTGCTCGGCCCGCACGGCCAGCGTGGCGAGTCACTGCTCAACGCGTGGTTCCGGCCGAGAGCCGTGGGCGAGGAAGAGATCCAGATCCAGGAGCGAGCGGGAGAGCTACTCGAATTGCTCCAGCTCGACCACTTGGCCGACGAGTACGCGGGGAACCTGAGCGGCGGTCAGCGAAAGCTGCTCGAACTCGGACGTGTGCTCATGACGGACCCGGACCTGATCCTGCTCGACGAACCCGTCGCTGGCGTCAATCCCACGCTCCAGGAGACCCTCCTCGAACGAATCCAGGCCCTCCGGAACGAAGGGTACACGTTCTGTATCGTCGAACACGACATGGACGTCATCATGCGAATCAGCGACAGGGTGATCGTGATGGACCAGGGGAGCGTGCTCGTCGAAGGACCGCCGGAGATCGTCCGAACGGACGAGCGCGTCATCGACGCCTACCTTGGAGGATAACCGATGGCGATACTCGAAGCTCGAGACGTCGAAACCGGTTACGAGGACGCGAAGATCATTCATGGCGTGGACGTCGACGTCTACGCGGACGAACTGGTGACGCTGATCGGCCCCAACGGTGCTGGGAAGTCTACCCTCCTCAAGGCGCTGTTCGGCATGATCGAGTGCTGGGACGGGACGGTCGTGTTCAACGGTGAGGACATCACGAACCTGGAACCGCACCGCGTTACCCGGAAAGGGATCTGCTACGTCCCTCAGGTCGACAACATCTTCCCCAGTTTGACCGTCTACGAAAACCTCAGGATGGGGGCGTACATCCTCGACGACGTTCCCGAGGCGGCGCTGCACGACGTCTACGATCGCTTCCCGGTCCTCGAGGAGCGCAAAAACCAGGTTGCCGGCACGCTGAGCGGCGGACAACGTCAAATGCTCGCGATGGGGCGTGGTCTGATGGTCGATCCCGACCTGCTGTTCATCGACGAGCCAAGCGCCGGGCTGGCACCCGAACTCGTCGACGACGTGTTCGAGAAGATCGTCGAAATCAGGGACGACGGGACGGCAGTGCTGTTCGTCGAGCAGAACGCTCGGAAAGCGCTCCAGGTCTCCGATCGTGGCTACGTCCTCGAGATGGGCCGGAACCAGTTCGAAGGAACGGGCGACGAACTGCTCGAGAACGAGCAGGTCGAGGAGCTCTACCTCGGTGGGTGACGGCAGTAGCCTACGCGGTTTCTTTCGGGAGTGACGCCAGTGACCTGTCGCAGGGAGTTCGCTTGGCGAAAGCAGCGAAATTGCCAGCCGGCACTCGATCGGCACCCGGTACTACGACGGACGGAGGGTGAACCCGAGTCGAGGTGCCACTCCCCTTCGTGATCGCAATCCACCCCCACCGATCGACGACACTGACGAGTTACTCGATCAGACCCTCGAACTCCTCGGTCGGGATCGTCTCGAGCGACTCGGTATCGCCGTCAGTGATCTGCAGGATCGCGAACTGGTTCAGATTCTCCACGTTCTCCGTCATTTCGATCGGGCTCGAGGCACCGATGTACTGTATCTCTTCGCCGTCTTCGAGGAGTTCGACCGCTCGGTCGAACTCGCCGACGGTCACCTCCTCGCCCGGTTCGTTGGCAACCTCGAGGATGTTCCCCGCGATCGCCTCTCCGGTCGGTTCTCCTCCGGCCTGCATCGCCAGGGCCTGGAGAAAGAGCGCGTCGTAGGAGTGTGGGGCGAACAGCGTAACCTCCTCCAGCGGGAACTCCGCTTCGAACGTTTCGGCACCGATGGTCTCCTCCGGATCGGGCGTCGTCAGGTAGAACCCTTCGAGTATGTCCGAGAGGCTCCCGATGAACCCGGGGTCGTTCAGCCCTTCGCTGAGGACCCACTCACCCCCGTAGCCGCCCTCGTCCCACTGGATCATGATCGTCTCACCCTCGCCAGGATACCCAATGAAGCCGATCGCATCGGGATCCGGATCGAACAGCGCATCCAGCGTGGAGGTGAAGTCGGTTGCCTCTGGATCGTATCCGACGGAGGAGACGGTTTCGCCCTCGAAGTTCTCCTCGGCGATCGAGGCGAGACCTTCTCCGTACGGGTTGTCGATGTAGAGGAATCCGGCGGTGTCGGCCTCCAGATAATCGTCCAGGGTCCGGGCCATGACGACCCCTTGTTGGGCGTCGTTGGGTGCCGTTCGGCCGAAGAACTTCAGGCCGTTCACCCACCCCAAGTCCGCAAAGATCGGGCTCGTACTCGCCGGACTAACCATCATCACCCGGTCGTCGCCGACGACCTCGGCAATGGGTGCCGAGACCCCGCTCGAGGCTGCCCCGACGAAGCCGACGATGTTCTGTTGGGCGATCAGGCCCGCGTAGCGATCGATCCCCGCCTCGGGGCGCGTTTCACTGTCGCGGTTGTTCATCTCGATCGGCGCACCGAGTGGTCCGCCGGCGTCGTTGACGTGTTCGACCGCCAGATTCACGCCCGCTTCCATTCCAGCTCCGTAGGCCTCTAATTCGCCTGTGATCGGAAGAATCGATCCCATCGGAATTCCACCTTGGCGTCGCGCCGCTCCCTGAACACTCGCGATTCCGATCCCGCCGATTGTCCCCGCTATCTTCATGTACTGGCGTCTCGTTGCAGTGTACTCTCCAACCATGATGGGTGGTACCATCACACAATACCACAAAAAGGATTCCCGGGGTGGCGGACAGTTACTGACAAAATGAACTATTTATGCGATATTCGTGATGTTTTAACCGAGTGAAACAGAACGTTGGTACCCCTGCAGCAGTAGCGCTGCATCCTGAAAACGCTATCCCCCGGACCAATGAAATCACTCATCCCCGAGTAAAATCCGTGGCCACGGACGAACGATTCGTAACGAGGGGTACGAAAGGAACGCGAGAGCTACGTTGCGGGCTATCGACGGCGAAACACTGTTCGAGTCGAAACCTCCTTCTACTCTCAGTCGCTGATGAACTTGTTGTCCCGCCAGTTGACGCCCGTCTCGCCGGAACCGTGATCGCGCGGTCCTTCGACGACCTCGATATCGGCGGGCCGCTGTTCCCCCTCGACGATCCGGGTAGCCTCGAGTTCGCCGTCGCGTTCCGAGATGGCAGTCAAGGTCCCCTTCTCGGCGGCTTCGGCGATCTCACAGAGGACGAGGAACATCTCGTACTGCAACAGCGAGTTCTGCAGGACGGTCTCGCGGTCGCCCTTGAACGCCGCGAACTCGACGAGTTCGGACTCGATCTCCTCTTCCTCTTCCTCGTCCCAGCGGAAGGAGTTGCGCCGCTCGTCGGGCTCTTCCTCGTAGACCCGGTTTTCGGTGACGCTGGCCTTCAACTGCGCGGTCGGCGTGTACTTGCTCACCGACTGGTCCTCGGCGACGGCCTTGAGAATGAGCGTGTTGTTTCGCCGCGTGATCTCCACGTCCTCGATGCCGTCCGGGAACTTCGCCTCCTCGAGGTGGTCGCGCAGGTCTTCGAGGGGCAGTTCGAGCGTCGAGTGCAACCGATATACGTGTCTGGATTCCTCTGTTGACATAGTGGGGGGATGATTGCGGCGAGAGTCGCTACTGCCGAATACGGGCGCGTGACTTATATGATCTGCTATTAACTACGTTACCGATACGTCCGGATAAATTTAGCCCCGGCGATCGAAAAACCGGTTCCGGAAGAGACGGAGATCGCGAAACCGTCAGACTGCGTCGAGCGTCTCGGCCAGTTCGTCCCGCTCCTCGAGTTCGGCGAGGACGTCCGACCCGCCGACGAACTCGCCGTCGACGAACGTCTGGGGGATGGTCTCCCAGCCGCTGTGTCGCTCCAGGGCTGTGCGGTACTCGTCGAGCGACTCGAGGACGTCGACCGTCTCGTACTCGTCGCGGTACTGGTCGATCAGGCCCAGCGCCCGGCGGGAGTAGCCACACTGGGGCATGAGTTCGGTCCCCTTCATGAAGAGGACGACGTCGTTGTTCGCGATAGCCTCGTCGACGCGTTCGTCGACCTCCTCCTGCTCGAGTCCTTCGTTCGGTGGGAAGTCCATATCCGTCATATGCCGGTCGGGAGGGATAGACCTTGCGTCGTTCGGACTCGCGGCCGACTCGACCGGCCCGACGGGAACCCGGCACCCTCACAGTTCGGTCTCGATGACGTACCCCCACCGCTCGTAGCCGCGGGACTCGTAGTAGTCGTGCACGTCGCCCCTGGCCTGCGGCGAGGCGAGCGCGACGTACTCGCAGTCGCGCTCGGCCGCCCACCGTTCGACGAACTCGAGGAGTTCGGTCCCGTACCCCTCCCCGCGACGCGGGTCGTCGATCACGAGGTCGTAGAGCCAGGCGTGGCGGGTGTGGTGGAGGAACTCACCCTGGAGGACCCCAGCGACCCCGACGAGGTCGCCGTCGACGAATCCGCCGCAGCAGTGGTAGTCGTCCGCGCCGGTCCACTCGAGTACCGCCGCCGGATCCGCGTCGGTCCAGAGTTGTCGGAGGATCGGCACGGCGGCACGGCGCTCCTGCTCGTCCTCGAGTCGTCGAACGTCCATGCGACTCGATACCGATCGGACGACAATAGCCGTTGGCCAGGTGTGTGGGTCCGTCGCAGGATCGAATCCGTCAGCCTACTGGCCGTCGGTCTCCTCCTCGCGGCCGACGAAGGTCTGGTACTTCAGGTCGTCGTCGCGCAGTTCCTCGAGGATCCGTTCGACCAGGATCTCGTCGGGGTCGTGGAGCCCCGAGACGCGCTCGGAGAGTTCCTCGAAGCTCTCGAACGGTTTTCGCTTGCGCTCGTCGAGGATGCTATTGCGGAGTTTCTTCCCGATGCCCGGCAGCAGGTTCAGCTGGTGGAGCCGCAGCGTGATCGGCTGGGCCTCGTTGTAGAAGTCGACGAACCGCGCTTCCTGTTCCTCGACGAGGTCGGCCACGACGTACTCGAGCTCGGACTGGGCTCCGGACGAGAGGTCCTCGTACTCGACTTCGCGGGCCTCGAGGACGACCTCGCGTTCTGTGGCGGGTTCGACGACGACATCGCTGCCGATGGTGAGCCGTTCGTCCTCGTCGAACGCGACTTCGTACAGCGAGAAGTCCTCGACGTCGAGGGCGTAGCCCGCGGGCGACTTCTCGTACTGGGGCCGGGCGTCGTCCGACAGTCCGTGGGCGAGGTAATCCAACACGACCGCGCGACGCACGTCCGTCCCGTCGCTGTCCGCTTCGCTCATTGGCTGTGGATACGGGGACGGCGTACTTAAAGAGTCGGCTCGCTATCATCCCGGTGAGCGAGCGTTGCCACCGAACGAACGTCGGGAGTGGACGCCCCTCGAGCGATTCGTAACGAACAGGAGACGTCGCGTTACGCGTACTTCGCGACGACGTCGAGAATCTCGTCGAGTTCGTCCCCGGACAGCGAATAGCGCTGCTGTGCGTACACCGATCGCAGTTCGTCCCGGTTGCGCGGCAGGAGGTTGGCGATCTTGTACGCCGTGGGCTCGTCGACCTTCTCTAACTCCTGCAGTTCGTCGACGAGCTGTTGGGCCTCCTCGGGCTCCAAGACGGCGAAGCGGTTGACGTGCTCGATCGCCCGCGCGAGTTCGTAGCGCAGCTCACGATCCTCGTCCAGCGCGCGTTCGGCCTCGATGTCGGCGAGGAGTTCCTTCGTTTCCGAGACGGTGAGATACTCCTCGTCGACGATCTCCTTGAAGATCGTCATCGTGGCTCAGACGCGGTCTTCCGAGCGGTTCTGGGCGCGCATGTGGGCGGCACCGACGATCAGCGTCTTCTCCTTCCCGCCGTCGGTGATCCGGACCTTGAACGCGTTGCCCTGTTTGCCGACGACCTCACCCGTCTGTCCGTCGAAGCGCGGGTGGAACCGGCCCTTGTGGACGCTCGGGTCGATCTTGAGGTGGACCTTCTCGCCGGTCTCGTACTCCTGAATCGCGCGCTGTGGCGGGGACGTACCGCTGTCTCGAGGATCGTTCGCGAGTTTGTTCCGGGTTCCCTGACGAGGGCCATTGGAGTTCGGCATAGTCGTACGACGCGGTTGGCCGGTGACGGTTATAAAACACACGTATTCGGGCGCACGTCGGGCCGTCGGTCCCGTGGATGGCGTCCGTCGGCAGGGATTCGACACACCGGGCCGCTCCAGCGGTGACGCGTGGCCAATCCCGTCCCGTGCCGACCGGAAGCGTGTGGTTATAAGTGCCATTAACGATGTTAATCAATTATGGGAGACACGACACCAGTGATCGTGAGTGCGGTTCGGACGGCACAGGGCAAAGAAGACGGTGCGCTGGCGGACATCCGCAGCGAGGACCTCTCGATTCCCCTCGTGAACGAGATGCTCGCGGAGACCGGCATCGACAGCGAGCAGGTCGACGACCTCGTCTGGGGCTGTGCCCAGCAGCGCGAGGAACAGCGCAACAACATCGCCCGACAGATCGCGCTGTTCTCCGATCTCGGCGAGAACGTCCCGGCGACGACGGTCGATCGACAGTGTGCCTCCTCGGCACAGGCGATCATCCAGGCGACGGACGCGATCCGGGCCGGCCGACAGGAGGTCGTCTTCGCCGGCGGCGTCGAGAGCATGAGCCGCGTCAAGATGGGCGCGGCCGACAGCGGCTCGATGTACCCCAAACTCGACGAGGTCTACGGCATGGAGAACCTCCAGATGGGGGTGACGGCCGAGAAGGTCGCCGAGGAGTTCGACATCTCCCGCGAACAGCAGGACGAGTTCGGCGCGCGCAGCCAGCAACGCGCCGTCGAAGCGACCGAGGAGGGCCGGTTCGACGACGAAATCGTGCCCCTCGAGACCGACGAGGGCGTCCACGACGAGGACGAAGGACTGCGCCCTGGCACGACGACCGAGAAACTCGCCGACCTCCCCACCGTCTTCAAGGAGGACGGCACGGTCACGCCCGGTAACGCCTCCCAGATTGCCGACGGCGCGGCCGGACTGCTCATCACGAGCAAGGCGTTCGCCGAGGAGCAGGGCCTCGAGATCATGGCCGAGGTCGGCACCAGCTACGTCGCCGGCGTCGATCCGACGATCATGGGCGTCGGTCCCGTCCCCGCCACGGAGGGACTGCTCGAGCGCGCGGGTCGCGACATCGACGACTACGGTCTCTTCGAGATCAACGAGGCCTTCGCCAGCCAGACGATCTACTCCGCGCAGGAACTGGGCATCCCGATGGACCGGCTGAACGTCAACGGCGGCGCGATCGCCATCGGCCACCCGCTGGGTGCCTCGGGCGCACGCCTCCCGGTCACCCTGATCCACGAGATGAACCGCGAGGGCGTCGACCGCGGCATCGCCACGGAGTGCGTCGGCTTCGGTCAGGGTGCGGCGATCGAGTTCGAGCTCCACTGAGCGGCGGTCGCTAGGCGTTTTGGTCTCTTCGCGAACGAAGTGAGCGAAGGTCAGCGAGAGCAAAGCTCTCGCCGGACAGATTTTGCGAGGGCGCTCACGGAGTGAGCGGCCGAGACAAACGGTGGTCGAGCCAGGGTGCGACGATCGCGTTCGAACGACCCTGAGCCGGTCGGCGCGCCGTCTCGAGGCGAAAGCCGTCCGGTCGAGTCGATCCCCGGTCGGTACGTCCATTTTGACGCGGTAGATAGATGTCCCTTGGTAACGTAGAACAGACTACTGAACGACGGCCCCCGACGGACCGCTCGTCGCTGCTACCCGACGCGGTGCCGTTCGACGGAGTTACGACCGACCGGTCGACGGCCCCTCGGGGCGTCTCGTTCCGCAGCACCGGGAGCACCGACTGCAACCACCGAACGGAGCCGTCGACGTCGTGCTACGCCGGAGAAACGACCAGCAACACCATGATTGCACCACCCACCGCGAACGGCCGACAACGAATCGAAGCGGTCGAATGTCCACACTGTACTCTGCGTTCCGAGGTGACGATTCCCGATGGGGACCTCGAGCCGAAGGTACGAACGTCGCGCGCGCTCTTCGGAGAGTACAGCGTCGTCAACTGCCCCGAGGGACACGAGTTCTGGGTCTACTTCTGCTGAGACCGTTCCCCTTCTCTGTATCCCGGTCTCGTTCCGTACGTGTGCGTCCGCTCAGACGTCGACCTCCTCGCGGGCGGCCTCGAGGTGGCGACGCTCGATGACGACTTCGTCGGCCTTCTCGTTGGCTTCGTCGGGGTCGTGCTCGGTCGCGACCTCCCGGATGGCCTTCATCGAGGCGTCCCGAACCAGCGCCTCGAGGTCCGCGCCGGTGTAGCCCTCGAGTTCGGCCGCCAGTTCGGCGACGTCGACGTCGTCGGCGAGGGGTTTGCCGCGGGTGTGGACCTCGAGGATCTTCTCGCGGGCCTCGCGGTCGGGTTCGCCCACGAGGACGTGGGTGTCGAGTCGCCCGGGGCGGAGCAGGGCGGGATCGATCTGGTCCTTGCGATTGGTGGCGGCGAGCACGACGAGATTGGGGTTCTCGCGCATTCCGTCGAGTTCGGTCAGCAGTTGCGAGACGACGCGTTCGGTGACCTCGTGGCTCTCGCCGCGGGCCGACGTGATGGCGTCGATCTCGTCGAAGAAGACGATCGACGGGGCGGCCTGGCGGGCGCGTTCGAACACCTCCCGGATCGCCTTCTCCGACTCCCCGACGTAGCGGTCGACGATCTCCGGGCCGTCGACGCGGACGAAGTTGACGTCCGTCTCGCCGGCGAGCGCGCGGGCCATGAGGGTCTTGCCGGTCCCCGGCGGGCCGTAGAGGAGGACGCCGGAGGGCGGATCGGTGTTGGTCGCCTCGAACAGCCTGTCGTAGGTCAGCGGCCACTCGACCGACTCCCGGAGTACCTGCTTGGCCTCCTCGAGGCCGCCGACGTCGGTGAAGTCGGTCGAGGGCGATTCGGCGACGTACTCGCGCATCGCCGACGGTTCGACCGACGCCAGCGCCTCGTCGAAGTGCCGTTTGTGAACGGTCGGATCGCTGTTCCACTCGGCCTGCTCGTCGGCGTCGGTCGGCCGGTCGCGGATGGCGGCCATCGCGGCCTCGCTGGCGACCGCGTCGAGGTCCGCCCCGACGAAGCCGTGGGTACGCCGCGCGATGGCCTCCACGCTGACGTCTTCGGCCAGGGGCATGCTTCGGGTGTGGACCTCGAGGATCTCCCGGCGACCCTGCTCGTCGGGGACGCCGATCTGGATCTCGCGGTCGAAGCGCCCGCCGCGGCGCAAGGCGGGATCGATCGAGTCGACGCGGTTCGTCGCGCCGATGACGATGACCTCCTCGCGGGCGTCGAGGCCGTCCATCAGCGTCAGCAACTGGCCGACGATCCGGTTCTCGGCGTCGCCGTCCTCGTCGCGCTGGCCGGCGATCGAGTCGATCTCGTCGAAGAAGATGATCGTCGGTGCGTTCGCCTCCGCTCGATCGAAGACCTCACGGAGCCGTTCCTCGGACTCGCCCTTGTACTTCGACATGATCTCCGGGCCGGAGACCGTCTCGAAGTTGGCGTCGACCTCGTTGGCCACGGCGCGAGCGATCAGCGTCTTGCCGGTCCCCGGCGGCCCGTACAGCAACACGCCCGAGGGGGGTTCGACGCCCAGCCGCTGGAACAGTTCGGGCTCCGACAGCGGGAGTTCGATCATCTCCCGGACGAGTTCGAGTTCCTCGTCGAGGCCGCCGATGTCCTCGTAGGTGACGCCGGACCCAGCCGTCCGCTCGACCTCGTACTCGCCGTCCTCGCCTGCGTCGCTCCCTTCGCGTTGCTCGGCCTCGAGAACCGGATCGTCGTCGGTCGAGTCGGTGTCGACGACCCGGATCGTGGTCGAACTCGTGATCCTGACGTCGCCCCGCGGATCGGTATCGACGACCTGGAACGGCTCGCCGCCGACCCCCTCGATGCGGATCTGCTCGCCGACGCGAACCGGCCGGTTGCGGAGCTTCTTGGTCGCCTCGCGCGTACCGATCCGCTCTTTGCCGTTGGCGATCGACGGCGGTGCGGCCAGCGTCACGCGCTCGGCGTCCTGGATCGTGGAGGTGTCTTTCGGTCGGACCGTGACGGAGTCGCCGACGTGGACGCCGGCGTTTGCACGCGTGTCGGCGTCGATCTGGATGACGTTGTCGGGGATCGACGGATCCGCGGGCCACAGTTTCGCGACCGTCCGCTCGGATCCCTGGATGACGACGGTGTCGCCGCTCAACACGCCGAGTCGGCGACGTACCTGTTCCGGAACCCGCGCGACGCCCCGGCCCGCGTCACGCTTCTCGGCGGCCCGAACCGAGAGCGTGATGCCGTCGGTGTCCGAGTCACTCATGCCCGTTCCTTTCGTGGCGGGTACCTTGAGAATTGTCCCATCGGCTCGCGTCCCCTCGCTCGAGGCCGGCCTACAGGGCAGCCTCGAGCAACCGATCGACGCCGCGGCGAATCCGTTCGGACGCGGACGGGCCGGAGATGCCCAGTCTACGGCCGACCTCCTCGGTCGAGGCTTGCCTGGGGACGGCGAAGTAACCGACTTCGTGTGCCGCGAGGAGCGCCTCGTACTGCTCCGGCGTGAGTCCGAACGGCGGATCGTCGGCGCTCGACTCCCTCGTGAGCTGCTCGAGCTGGAAGCCGACGCCCCGGTCGGTACAGAAGGTCCGGTACTCGGCGAGCGCCTCCCGGTCCGGGAAGCGCGCCCGGCCCCACCAGCCGTCGACGGTGACGATGCCACCGAGCGGCGTCGTCCCCAGTTCGACGTACTTCCGGTAGATCGGGACCGGCGGATCGCGAAGTTCGACCCGGTACAGCGTACCCCCGTCGAGTTCCTCGAGTACGGTGACGCCGGCCACCGTCGGATCGTCGATCAGTCCTTCGCGAATCGCGTCCTGGGGGTCGTCGACGACCCGACACACCATCACGGGCCGGTCGGGGTCGACGACGAGGATGCGTTCGACGTAGACCGTGACCTCGGGGACCGACGCGACCGCGTCCACTAGCGGTAACTCACAGGAGGTCAGCCGAAACTCGGCGATGAGACCCATACGCCTCTTTCCGCGCCCTGACTTAAACACCCTACTGTACGAGATACAAATTCATGTAAAAACCCGGTGTATGATGGGGTACGATGGCGACCGACGAACGATCCCCGCCCGAGATGCAACTCGAGACCTCGATCCGTCCGTACAACTACTACCGCAACGCCGTGGAGAAACACTGGGACCCCCACGAGATCGACCTCGAAGCCGACCGGGATGGCGCTGCGGAACTCCCCGACCCGGCCTTCGAGAGCCTCAAACAGTCCCTGGCGCTGTTCGGCGCTGGCGAGGAGTCGGTCACCGAGGACCTTGCGCCACTCGCGGTGGTGCTGGAGGACATCGAGGATCAGCTGTTCATCACTACCCAGCTGTACGAGGAGTCGAAACACACCGACTTCTTCGACCGCTACTGGCGGGAGGTGATCCACACGGAGGAGAAGCGCCGCGGACAGGAGCTATCGTCGCCGACCGACGAGCAGTGGTTCAACGAGCCATACGACGAACTGTTCGAGCGAAACGAGCGTGCGATGGCGCGCCTGCTCGAGGAGGATACCCCCGAAAACCGCGCGAAGGCCCACTGTCATTACCACCTGACGATCGAAGGGATCCTCGCCCAGACGGGCTACTACGGGCTCACGCTGGCCTACGGCGAGAACGAACCGGACCTGCCGGACCTCCCGGGGCTGGTCGAGGGGCTGAAACTGGTCCGCAGCGACGAGGGACGCCACGTCGGCTTCGGGATGGCGAAGCTCAAGGACCTCGTGATGAACGACGAGATCGATCCGGATCTCCTGCAGGAGACGGTCGACGAACTGGTGCCGCTGGTCCAGCAGAGCCTGACGGGCGACGGCGGCGCGAGCACCGAGAGCGGCCCCGGCCCCTCCCCTTCGGAGCTGTCGGAGTACGCCTACACCAAACACCAACAGCGGATGCAACAGATCACCTCCGCGAGCGAGGCCATTCCCGACGTCGAGCAACTGACGGAACTCGAGACGTAGGGATCCACGACGACGCGATCGACCCCGCACCGCCGACTCGAGGAAGAGACGGCACTGTCGCCGGAGAAACGCCTTTTGCCGCCCGTGGTGAACGCCTCCATATGGTCGTCCAGACCGAGCGCGACGACGAGACCTGGTGGGAGTGTGAGACCTGCGGGCTATTGTTCGACGAGAAGGCCGACGCGGCCGAACACGAGAAGCGATGCGACGACTCCGAGCCGGATTACATCCAGTAGGTCGGAAGAGACCGACGTCCCGAGCGGACCGTTCGCGGGTCGACCGGTGCGTTACTCGAGTCGCTCGCGGTGCTCGGCGGCGCGTTCGCGTGCCGCCTCGAGCGTGTGGGTCTCGGTCCAGCGCACGCGGCTACCGTCGCCGTAGGCCAGTGCCGTCTTGAGTTCGTCCCGGAGCACGCCGTGATCGACGGCCAGGACGGTCCCGTCGCCGTCGCCGAGTTCGTAGACGCCCGGGCGATCCGGCGCGCCGGCGACGGCGTCGCGATCCAGGTCGCGCCAGGGTTTCTGCAGGGGCATCGTCAGGGGCGTGGGTCATCCTCCGTCTCGGTGTCGTCCCGACCGTCTGCTCCGTCGTCGCCGTCGTAGTCGGAACCGACCAGTTCGTAGGCGTGTTCGCTCAGGTCGTCCTCGGCGAAGACGAACACGCGGCCGTCGACGACCTCGAGGTCTGCCTCGACCCGGATCGAGTGAGCCTCCGTCGTGACGGTCACGCCCGGGAACAGCACCTCCTCGTCGTCGGCGTCGAGCAGGACCCGGCCGACGCCGGTCGTCTCGAGGATGTCGTCGTGGGTGTCCCGGTCGTTGACGTAGGTCATGACGCCCTCGACGCCGTCGGGATCGGTCACGAGGACGTGGACGTTCTTGCCGGGTGGCGTCGTGATCGCGCCTTCGACGGGTTCGGGAGGTCCGTGGTAGAACACCTCTCGCCCGTCGAGGTACTCGACGACGACGCCGCCCTCGACGAGATCGACCCCGATCGTACTCGGGGCGACGTTGCTGCGTGCGCTCATGCCCGATCGTTCGATCGGACCGGGGAAAAGCGACACGTTCCGGGAGCCATCACTCGCTTCAGCGATGCTACCTGGTCGGCCGACGCTCGAGACGAACGGTACCCACTGGGTTGCCCTTGCGGCCGAACTTCGGGATACCGTCAGCCGTAAATACGGCGTCTGAGTCTGAGTTCGTATGGACGGCCGCGCCGTCGCCCCAGCAGCCGGCACGGTTCTCAACGCGCTCGCGACCGGCGTCGGATCGGCGTTCGCCATCGACCTCGAGACGACGGCCACCGTCGAACTGACCAACGACGGCGAGATCGTCGGCGAGGTCGCGGGCCAACCCGACGCGGACACGTCGCTCGTCGAGCGCTGCGTGGCGGTGACGATCGACGAGTACGCCGAGACGGCCGGCCTCGAGGGGGCCGACGTCGGTGCGCGGATTCGAACCGACAGCGAGGTGCCGATGGCCTCCGGGCTCAAGAGTTCCAGCGCCGCCGCGAACGCAACCGTGCTCGCGACGCTCGACGCGCTCGAGGTCCGGGACGCGGTCGATCGGATCGACGCCTGTCGGCTCGGCGTGCGCGCGGCCCGCGACGCCGGCGTCACCGTGACGGGAGCGTTCGACGACGCCAGCGCGAGCATGCTCGGCGGCGTCACCGTCACCGACAACACGGCCGACGCGTTGCTCGCTCGCGACGAACCGGACTGGCACGCGCTGGTCTACACGCCGCCGGAGCAGTCGTTCAGCGCCGACGCCGACGTCGCGGCCTGCGAACGGCTGGCCCCGATGGCCACCCTGATCGAGGAACTCGCGCTCGACGGGCGCTACGGCGAAGCGATGACCGTCAACGGCTTCGCGTTCTGTGGTGCGCTCGGGTTCCCGACCGGGCCGCTGCTCGAGGCCCTGCCCGACGTCGAGGGCGTCTCGCTGTCCGGGACCGGTCCCAGCTACGTCGCCGTCGGCGACCAGGAGACGCTCGAGGGGGTACGGGACCGCTGGGAAGAGCGCGAGGGAACGACACGGTTACTGCAAACGCGGACGGACGGGACACAAACGACATGACTGACGACACAGCCACGGACGGCGGGACGCCGGAGAACAGAACGCCGGAGGAGATGAGCCTCGACGAACTGCGCGAGGAGATCGAGACGATCGACCGCGAGATCGTCGAACTGATCGCCCAGCGAACCTACGTCGCGGATACGATCGCGCAGGTCAAGGAGGAACGGGGCCTGCCGACGACGGACGAGAAGCAGGAACAGCAGGTCATGGACCGGGCCGGCGAGAACGCCGAGCAGTTCGACGTCGACGCGAACCTCGTGAAGGCGATCTTCCGGCTGTTGATCGAACTGAACAAGGTCGAGCAGCGTGAAAATAGGTAGCGCCTCACGCGATCACGACCTCAGTAAGACCGTACTTCGAGGCCGCCGATACGTTCGAAGTGTTTGGTGTTTCTCGTGACAACCGGTTCGTCGTTGAGAAGCGCAGTCGCAGCGATAACACAGTCTTCCCGCTCAATCCGTTCGCCGTCATTGATCAGCGCACCAGAGAGCTTTCCGGCTTTTCGCATTACGGTGTGGTCGGCGCTCACGACGTGCTTTGTTTCTAATATCTCGAGAATTCGCTCTCGCTTCGTATCCGGTGTTTGAGACCGAGCAACGCCCTCGTAGAGCTCCAAAACCGTTACGGAGGACACTTTTTCCGGTCGTGCTTCTTTTTCAACGATATCGAGGAGACGTTTTGCGTCTTCATCGCCACGTAATAGGTCAATAATGAACGATGTGTCCTGAATCATTCCGATGTCTCGTCTACGGCTTCGTCTAACTCTGCTGTGAGGCGGTCACCCCGCTCACCGGACTTCGTCCGTCCCTCCTCGATCGCGGCCTCGAGGTCTCTCGCCTCGTCCTCGGAGAGAATTCCCGTGACCTCGTTCCACGACCGTTCCCCGGCAAGACGCTTGACGGTTTCACTGAAGCTTTCCCCCTCTTTTTTTCGGGCTTTCAGCCGCTCATAAGCTTCTTCATCGAGTGAAATCGTTTTCGTCGCCATCGTAGTACACAGTACTACATGCACGCTTAAAAATACTGGTATGAACCCGTTCACTCGGTAAAAAGCTGAGAAAAACCAGTAAAGTACACAAAACAGCGTAACGTGAATTAGAGACCTAAACAAGGTCGAGCAGCGCGAGAATCGGTAACGAAAGCGCCACGGCGTACTCCTCTCGCTCCATCTGCTCGCTCCCGCATCTTCTCACGCGGACTGAAGCGGCTTCTCGTCGAGGAAGAGGCGGTAGTAGCCGTACAATCCGACGAACGCGACGACGGTCCCGATGCCGAGCGCCACGACCGTTGCGACGACGCCGTCGACGTTCAGCGTCGTGACCGCGAACTCGGAAAGGCCGATCCACACGACGAGGGTCAGCCACAGCAACACGAGGTCTTCGAGGAATCCCGGACCGTCTCGAGACATGACACGAAAACGTGTTCGACGCCGTAAATAAGTCCCGAACGCGAATCCGACCATCGGGGTCTACGAGCACCCGATTCCGGATTCACGAAGTTCGCTCGAGAACGCCGGGAGCCAGTCCCCTCAGGGGAACCGAATCCGCTCGCGTCGAAAAACGAGATCGATCGCCGTCCGCAGCGTTACTTCGTCGCTTCCTCGAGTACCAGCGTGTCGTCCTCGAGGTAGTGTTCGAAGTGGTGGCCGTCCTCCTCGAGTTCGACGAGGATCTCACGGAGGATTTCGGCCGTCGCGTGGTCGCCGAGGTTCTCGGCGAGTTCGATGCTATCCCGCATCGACTCGATGATGTCGCCGTACATCTCGAGGTCGTTCTCGAACATCGTGCGGACGTCGTAGACGTCCTCGCCTTCGAACTCGACGGTGGCACGCTCCTCGAGGTTGCGCGGTCCCGAGACCGGGACACCGCCCAGCGCCTGGGCGCGCTCGGCGATGACGTCCGCACCCTCCTCGACGTGTTCGTAGGCCTCCTCGAGGAACTCGTGCAGCGGCAGGAACTCGGCACCCTCGACGACCCAGTGGTGCTTCTTGAGCTGGTGGTACAGCACGTACGCGTTCGCCAGTTCCGTGTTGAGTGCGTCGACGATCTGTTCGGCCTTCTCCTGCTCGAGACGGAGTTCGTTCTCCTCGACGACGTCGGCGGACTGACGGACGGTCTTCTGGGTGCTCATCTGTACCCTATCGTACGGTCGCAAACCACTTAAATGCTACTCATACAGAAAATTTCGTTTCCAGTTCGGAAAGATATGTTTCTATATTCCTACTCCGGTTTTGTTACTGGAACGCGGCCCTACCCCCTCGTTCATTTTTCCGGACCTGAGTAAACATTTTCAATGTGGGGCGCGAAGGGACACGTATGGCTACCAGAGTCGCACAGCGGCGAGAGGGAATCTTCATCGACGGCACGTGGCACCAACCCGAGGCGGAACTCGAGGTCTCGGATCTGGCCGCCGGCGGCCAGTTCGCCCGCGTCGCAGCCGCGGATCCCGAGGACGCTCGATCGGCACTCGAGGCGGCCCACGAGATCAAGCCCGAACTCCGCGAGACCTCCGTGGTCGAGCGTGCGGAGTGGTGTGAGACCATCGCCGAGGGCCTGCGCGACCGCGCGGAGGAACTCGCGGAGGTCATCGTCCGTGAGGCAGGCAAACCGATCTCCTCGGCCCGGGGCGAGGTCGAACAGGCCGCGACGCGGTTCGACCGTGCGGCCGAGGAAGCGCGCAACATCGTCAGCAAGGGCGAGTTCCGCGAGGGCTCGACCGAGGGCCACGAGGGCTGGCAGGCCATCGTCAAACACGAGCCGATCGGTGCGGTACTGTGTATCACGCCGTACAACTACCCTCTGGCCACGACGGCGTTACAGGTTGCCCCTGCACTCGCCGCCGGCAACAGCGTCCTGCTGAAACCCGCGAGCAAGACCCCGGTCTCGGCGGCGATCCTCGCGGACGTCATCAGCGAGGTCGACGGGATCCCGGACGGCGCGTTCAACTTCGTCCCCGGCGAAGCCAGCGAGATCGGTGACGTTCTCGCGGGCGACGATCGGGTCAACGCCATCGCGATGACCGGCTCTTCGGGCGCGGGTAAACACGTCGCCCGCGAGAGCGGGATGGTCAACCTGCACATGGAACTGGGCGGCAACGCGCCGGCGATCGTCTTCGACGACGCCGACCTCACCGACGTCGCGGGCAACTGCGCCAAGGGTTCGTTCAAGTACGCCGGCCAGCGCTGTTCGGCCGTTTCCCGGGTGCTCGCCCACGAGTCGGTCCACGACGACGTCGTGGAGCTGATCGAGGGGCAGATGGACGCCTGGCAGCCCGGCGACCTCTTCGAAGAAGACACCACCGTCGGCCCGCTCATCAGCGAAGACCAGGCCGAGTGGGTCCAGGAACTCGTCGACGACGCCGTCGAGAAGGGAGCCACCCTGGTTCGCGGCGGCGAGCGGTACGCCCCCGAGGGCGTCCCCGACGACCTCGCCGACCAGTTCTTCGAGCCGACGCTACTGGCGAACGTCCCCCACGACGCCCGCATCATCGACGAGGAGCAGTTCGGTCCCGTCGCCGCCGTGACGACCTTCGAGGACGAGGAAGAGGCCCTCGAGATCGCCAACGGCTCGGACCTGGCGCTCGACGCCGCCGTCTTCACCAGCGACTACAAGCGCGCGATGCGGGTCGCCGAGCGCGTCGAAGCCGGCGCGGTCCGCATCAACGGCGCGCCGAGCCACGGACTCGGCGACGTCCCCTTCGGCGGCAACAAGGATTCGGGCATCGGCCGCGAAGGGCTCGACGCCTCGATCCACGAGATGATGCGCACGAAGAGCATCATCCTCTAGGGCCGCGCTGGAACCGGATCAGAACTCGACGTCTTCTTCCATCACGATCAGTTCGGCCTCCTCGGTTACTGCTGCCAAGACGATCGTCGCGGAGTCGCCCTCCTCGAACTCGAGTTCGGCGGACTGCCCTGCGGCGGTCAGCGTTTCGACGGTCTCGCCGTCGACCCGGATCTCGAGGGCTTCCGCGGCGCTGAGTGAGAGGAGGGCGATCTGGACCGACGTTTCCGAGACCAGGAAGTCGACTGAGGCCATCGGGTCCGGTTCGGTATCGTTCGGGATCCCTCCTGCGAGCAGGTCGACGTACTCGAACTCGTTCGTCGGAACGGTCGTCCCGGCCATCGTCACCTCGTTCTCCGTCTCGACGGATGGATCGGCGACACCCGTGACGTCTTCGACGTCTTCCGCGAGCAGATTCGGCTCGATCGATTCCTCGTCGTCGGTGACGGCGGTCAGCGTGAACGTCGTTTCCGATCCGTCGAACGTCCAGGCCTGCCCGGCCCCGCGAACGACGCTCGACTCTGTACCGTCCACTGCGGCGATGACGACCGCTTCGCCGGCGAGGTGCTCGAGTAGCGTCTCGTAGGCGTCGTCGGAGGCGACGCGTCGCTCACCCTCGGCGACACACGTCGCGAGCACGTCGTCGAGGCTGCCAGCGTCCGCGTTGGCGGCGACGACCGCGTCGGTCGAGACGGCGACCTCGAACGGAGAATCCTCGAGTTCGGTCGTCACGAGATCGTCGAACTCGCCGCGTTCGGAGCCACCGTCGACGTCGGCCGGATCGAACGCGCCGCCGACGACGGCGTACTCGAGCCGCTCGGACCGGTACTCGAGCGCATACGCGGACGTCGACTCGCCAGCGACATCCTCGACGGCGCTTTTGGCCGGCTCGAACGGGACCGACGACACCGCTTCGAACGCGTTCGAAGCGAGTTCGTCCTCGTGGGCGCGGACGGCCTCGAGATCCGTATACTGGACGTAGAACGCCTCGTCCTCCGTCGCCGGCACCCACCGTTCGAGCGGGGCCACATCCTCGGTGCCAGGTGGTTCCTTCGTCGTCTGGCCGTTCGATAGACAGCCGGCCACACCGACCCCGAGGCCGAGGCCGGCAGTCGCGAGCAACCGGCGTCTGGAGGGTGTATCCATCTCCCTCGGTCGTCGGTTCGGCAACGCGATATATCTTTTCGAACCGGTCCAGGGGGAGAAAATCGCGTTCGTCGATCGGTACCGAACCTGCTACACGGGTCGGTACCGTACAGCGTCGTATGGACCGCGATCCGTCACGGGACGTCCTCGTCGCGGGCGAGACGCTGATCGACTTCATCCCCGAACGACCGGGACCACTCGAGGACGTCGCGGGCTTCGAACGACGAGCGGGCGGCGCGCCGGCGAACGTCGCCGTCGGACTCGCGACGCTCGGCGCGCCGCCGCTGTTCTGGACCCGCGTCGGCGACGATCCCTTCGGGCGCTACCTCGAGGGCGTGCTCGCCGACTACGGGATTCCCGACGCCTTCGTGGAGCGCGATCCGGCGGCGAAGACGACGCTCGCGTTCGTCACCCACGACGCGGCGGGCGACCGCGCGTTCACGTTCTACCGCGACGGGACCGCCGACACGCGTCTCGAGCCCGGTCGGATCGACGACGAGACGCTCGAAGCTCTCGAGTGGGTCCACGCGGGGGGCGTGACGCTCGCGACCGGCCGCTCGCGGGAGGCGACGCTGGACCTGCTCGAGCGGGCGACGGCGGCTGGCTGTACGGTGTCGTTCGACCCGAACGCCAGAGCCGAGTTGTGGCCGGACGACGAGACTTTCGCGCGGATCTGTCGCGACGCGCTCGCACACGTCGACGTCTGCAAGGCGACGGTCGCGGAACTCGAGGCGCTCGGATTCGCGGGCGAGACGCCGCGGGACGTCGCCCGATCGGTACTCGCCGACGCCGCGGACGAGAGCGGGCCCCACACGGCGCTCGTCACGCGCGGCGACGAGGGGGCCGTGGTTGCGACCGCCGCTCGAGCGCCGTGGCACGACGGGGGTGCGGACGTAGCCCTCGCCGAACACTCGGGATTTGCGGTCGACGCCGTGGATACGACGGGTGCAGGTGACGCGTTCGTCGCGGGGTCGATCAGCGCACTGCGGGAGGGTCGGTCGATCGACTCGACGCTGGCGTTCGCGAACGCGGTCGCGGCGACGGCGACGACCGAAACCGGAGCGATGGCCGCGTTGCCCTCCCGCGAGGAGGTCGCGTCGCTGCTCGAGGACGACTGAGTTGGCTGTTGGTTTCCGTGCGTGGCGCTCGACGAGCGGGCGGGCGTTGCAAGCCGACTTCCTTTGCCGATCCGGTCCGCGCCTTGGCGTATGTCTCCGGACCTCCGCGGTGGACTGGCGTTCGGAAAGGCCGTCGTCGACGGCATCCAGGAGAAGAACGTTCCCTTCATGGCGGCGGGGATCGCCTACCAGGCGTTCATCTCGCTGTTGCCGCTGCTCGTGCTGGTCTTCTTCCTGGTGACGGTCGTCGGCGACGAGGGGTTCGCCGCGCAGGTGACCGAGACCACGGAGGGGTTCCTCCCGGAGAGCGGCCAGTTGCTGGTGGAAGAGTCGATCGAGGACTCGCCGGCGACGGCCGGGTCCACGCTGGTCGGGGTCGTGGTCCTGATCTGGGGGTCGCTGAAGATCTTTCGGGGACTGGATACGGCGTTCTCCGAGATATTCGGTCCGAGCGACGAGGGATCGTTCGTCGACGGGCTGGTCGACGCGCTGATCGTCTTCGGGGCGCTCGGCGGCGCGCTGTTCGCAGCGGCCGCGGCCGGCATCCTGTTCGCCTTCCTCCCCGAATTTCCGCTCAAGGGAACGCTCCAGTCGCTGTTGCTCGTGGTCGTGCTCACGGCGGCGTTCTTCCCGATGTACTACTACTTCCCGGACGTCGACGTCGCTCCTCGGCAGGTCCTTCCCGGCGTCCTCTTCGCGGCCCTCGGCTGGATGGCCCTGCAGTCGCTGTTCCGGGTCTACGTCGGCTTCGCGGCCGACTCCGAGTCCGCGGGGGCGGTCGGCGGCATCATCCTGCTGCTGACGTGGCTCTACTTCGGCGGGCTCATCCTGCTCGTGGGCGGGGTCGTCAACGCCGTCGGTATCGGCTACCTCGACACGGCCGACGAAGAGCAACGAGCGGAAGACACCGATACGGAGCCCACGACCCACGATTCGATCCCCGAGAGCGACCGCGAGCCGTTCGTCGACGACGGACAGCGCGAACGCGACCACCTCGGCGCGCAGGTGGAGCGACTCGAGCGCGAACGCGACCTGCTGCGAAACGACCTGCGGGCGCAGCGACGCCGCCGCTACCGGCTCGAGGACCGGGTCGACGACCTCGAGGCGCGGGCGCGGGACCTCGAGACGGAGAACGAACGACTCCGACGCGAACTCGAGCGCCGCGAGCCGTCGGACTGGCGGCGGAGAGCCAGGGGACTGCTCGCGCACGTCCAGCAACTCCGGATCGGCGCGATCGAGCGGGAGTGACGTCGAGCGAGCCGTGAGGTTGTAGTGGAGCGCGCTCCTCTGGACGCCCGTGTCGCATCCCGTACGCGCGGCCAGACGACGAGTGCAGACGGACCACGCGGATCTCGTCGCCACGATCGACGACTGTGCGGACGCGGTCGCCGCCGACTGGACCGGATCCCGTCCGACCGACGGCGGAGCGATCGCCGACGCGCTGGCTGAGACGCTCGAGCGTCGTGGCGTCCTCGAGACGATGCCATCGGTGCTCGCTGACGTGGTCGACGCGACGGGACACGAACTCGAAGCGAATCCGGTCGCTGGGCCGCCGTACGTCGTCGTGACGAGTCGCGGCCCGCTGCTCCGGGCGACGATCGATCCGGGACGGCTCGTCGTCCGCTTCGACGCCTTCGAGGTCGTCAGGGACTCGGGATCGGCGGCAACCGCGGCGTACCGACGTCGCGACGGCGTTCGGGTGACCGTCTCGCTCGAGTGAACGTTTTTCAGGGCGGACGGGCAACGGGGGAGCGATGCATCCACGCGCCGAGACGTTTCGCGAGCGAGCACGCGAGGAGTACGGGTTCGACCCGGACGTCGAGGAGTTTCCCGAGGGAACGAAGACCGCCGAGGACGCCGCGGCTGCCGTCGGCTGTGACGTCGCTCAGATCGCCAGTTCGCTGGCGTTCGACGTCGACGGCTCGCTGGTGGTCTCCGTGACCAGCGGCGCGAACCGCGTCGACGAGGGCGCGCTCGGGGACGCCTTCGACGCCCCCGAGAGCGCGGTGTCGATGGCCGATCCCGACCGCATCCGGGAGGAACTCGGCTGGTCGATCGGCGGCGTCCCGCCGTTCTGTCACGACAGGGCCGTGCCAGTCGTCCTCGACGAGGCGCTGCTCGCGTTCGACACCGTCTGGGCTGCCGCCGGCACGCCGGAGGCCGTGTTCCCGATCGATCCCACGGTCCTGCGCCAGCACGCCGACGCGGAACCGGCCGCCGTCACCGAGTGACCCTATTCGGCGGCGAAGTTACTAGCCACCCGCCCGATACCTGGCTCGAGTTATTAACAACCTCGTTTAGAATAATAACTCTTATAGGCGGCCGCACGTACTCCCGGATATGAACCACACGCGACGTTCGCTGCTGGGGGGCGCTGGCCTCCTCGCGGCGGGCACGCTCGCCGGTTGTCTCGACGACGTCGGCGCTGCCGATCGGGAGTACGAAACGGGGTACGCCGCGCTCTTCGCGCTGTACGACTGGGCCGAGCAGGTTGGCGGCGACGTGATGGCCTTCGAGAATCCGGTGGGAACCGGAGAGTCGGGCCACGGTTGGAACCCGCCGGGGGACCTGGCTCGAAACGTCGCCGACGCCGGCCTCTTCCTCTATCTCGACACGCCCGAGTTCGCCTGGGCACAGGACATCGCGACGACCCTCGAGGAGGACTACGACGACGTGATCGTCGTCGACTGCTTCGAAGGGCTCGACGACCGATTGCTCGAGTGGGACCACGAGGGCCACGATCACGACCACGGGGACGAAGAACACGACGACCACGGAGACGAGGAACACGACGATCACGAGGAGGACCACGACCACGACGACGGTCACGACCACGACCACGAAGAGGAAGGCCACGACGAGCACGACGACGGTGACCACGACCGGGCGTCGGTCGATCCCCACGCCTGGCTCGACCCGGTCATCGCCGAGGAGATCGTCGAAAACGTCGCCGACGGCCTCGCGGAGGCCCACCCCGACGAGGAGGAGACGTTCCGGGCCAACGCGGAGGAGTACGGGGCCGTCCTCGAGGAGATCGACGAACAGTTCGAGCAACTGGTCGCTGAGGCGAACCACGACACGGTCGTGCTCGCCGGCCACGACTCCTTTACCTACCTCGAGGAGCGCTACGGGTTCGAGATCCACACGCCGATCGGCGTCTCGCCGCAGGAAGAGCCCGACCACGCGGACATCTCCGAGACCATCGAACTCATCGACGAGGCGGGGATCGACACGATCCTCTACGACGCCTTCGACGCACCCGAAGGCGAGTATCCCGACGCGGTCGAGACGATCCTCGAGGGCAGCGACGCGACCGACGCGATGGCACTCTCGACGGTCTCGGGAACGCTCGCCTCCTGGGCCGACGAGGGCTGGGGGTACCGCGAACAAATGGAAGAGATAAACGTCCCCGCGTTCAGAGAAGCACTAGACGCACAGTGATCGTCGTCGACCTCGATCACGTCACGTTCGCCTACGGCGACCAGCCCGCGGTCCGCGACGTCTCGCTGACCGTCCACGCTGGCGACTTCCTGGGGCTGATCGGTCCCAACGGCTCGGGAAAGACGACGCTCTTGCAGCTGATGCTGGGTCTGCTCGAGCCCGACAGCGGCCGGATCGAACTCTTCGACGAGCCCGTCGACGAGTTCGACGACGGCGAGCGGATCGGCTACGTCTCCCAGCAGGCGACCAGCCGCGGCGGGACGATGCCGGTCACCGTCCGCGAGGCCGTCACCATGGGTCGGTTCGCCCACGTCGGCCACGGCCGCGTCCGTGAGGAAGACCGCGAAATCGTCGCCGACGCCCTCGAGACGGTCGGCATTGCGGACCTCGCGGACCGGCAGGTCAACCAGCTCTCGGGCGGTCAGCGCCAGCGGGCCTACATCGCCCGGGCGCTGGCCTCCGAAGCGGACCTGCTCGCACTCGACGAGCCGACGGTCGGCGTCGACGCCGAGTCGCGGGACGCCTTCTACCAGCTGCTCGAGTCGCTCAACGACGACGGGATCACGATCATCCTCATCGAGCACGACATCGGCGTCGTGACGGACCGGGCGGACCGGATCGCCTGTATCAACACGGAGCTGTACCACCACGGTGACACGGAGTCGTTCGTCGAGAGCGACGCGCTGACCGATGCCTACGGGGCGACGGGACAGGTCGTCCACCATCACCACTGAGACGTGACACCGAGACACTGACAGACGAGATATGCACCGCGAGACGAGACATCGGCTGGAACTCGGCGGGATCGTCGCGACGGGGCTGCTCGCGACCGCCATGGTCGCCTTTCTCGCCCTCGATTACCTGCAGGCCTATCCCGTCGCCGGGGCATTGTACGAACAGTACCGCATCGTCGGTCGACTGCTGGATCACGTCCTCGGGACGAGCGTCTTCAGACACCCGTTCATGTGGCGCTCGCTCGCGACCGGGGTACTGATCGGGATCGTCGCCCCGCTCGTGGGGACGTACCTCGTCCATCGCGAGATGGCGTTGATCGGCGAGACGCTCGCCCACACCGCGTTCGCCGGCGTCGCCATCGGCCTGCTGTTCAGCGCGACGACGGATCTGGGCGTCTCCTTGCTGCTCGCGGCGCTGGTCGTCGGCATCCTCGGCGCGCTCGGCGTCCAGTGGCTCGCCGAGCGGACGGACACCTACGGCGACGTCCCCATCGCGATCATGCTCACCGGAAGCTTCGCCGTCGGAACCCTCATCATCAGCTACGGCCGCGGCATGACCGGCATCGACCTCGAGAACTACCTCTACGGCAACGCCTCCGTGGTTACGCCCGCTGGGGCGCGCCTGATGGCAGTACTCTCGATCGTCGTCGTCGCCGTCGTCGTCGCGACGTACAAGCAACTGCTGTTCATCACGTTCGACGAGCAGGCCGCCCGGGTCGCCCGGCTCAACGTCACGTGGTACAACACGCTGTTGATCGTCATGACCGCCGTCGTCGTCGTCGGCGCGATGCAGATCCTGGGCGTAATCTTGGTCGCCGCGATGCTCGTCGTCCCGGTCGCGGCCGCGACCCAGATCGCCCACAGCTTCCGCGAGACGCTGTTCTGTTCGATCCTGTTCGGCGAGGTGGCCATTCTGGGGGGCTTCGCGGTCTCGATCGCCGGCGGCCTCCCGCCCGGTGGCTCGATCGTCGTCGTCGCCATCGCCTGTTACCTGCTGACGATCGCCGCCTCGAGTCGGTCGACGGCGGCGATCTCGACGCACTGATCGCACTGCCGCCACCGCTAGGGTCGGGAGGCGACCGCTCCCACGCAGCGGGACCACGCCACACGTTTAACGTGTCCGTCGCCCAATATTCGAGCGATGGGACGGTTATCCGATCTCTTCGCCCCCGAGTCCGTCGCCGTTGTCGGCGCGACCGACCGCGAGGGTGCCGTCGGCCGGGCGATCCTCGAGAACCTGCAGGCGGATTTCTCGGGGACCATCGTGCCGATCAACCCGGACCGCGACGAGGTACTGGGGCTCGAGTGTTATCCCGACGTCGAACGCGCACCGCCGATCGATCTGGCGGTGGTCGTGGTGCCGCCGCCGGTCGTCCTCGAGACCGTCGAGGCACTCGGCGAAGCCGGGACCGAGAACGTGGTCGTCATCACGGCCGGTTTCTCCGAAACCGGCGGGGAGGGCGCGAAACGCGAGCGTCGACTGCGCGAGATCGCCGCGAAGTACGACCTGAACGTCGTCGGGCCGAACAGCCTCGGCGTGATGTCGACGCCGGTCGGCATGAACGCGACGTTCGGCCCCGAGAACGCCCTGGAGGGATCGATCTCCTTCATGAGCCAGTCGGGCGCGTTCATTACGGCCGTCCTCGACTGGGCCAACGAGCAGGGGATCGGCTTCCGCGACGTCGTCTCGCTCGGGAACAAGGCCGTCCTCGACGAGACCGACTTCGTGCGCGAGTGGGGCGATGACCCCGACACCGACGTCGTCATCGGCTACCTCGAGGGGATCGACGAGGGCGACGAGTTCGTCGAGGCGGCCCGCGAGGTGGCCAAGGAGACGCCGATCGTCCTCGTGAAGTCCGGCCGCACGGACGCAGGTGCACAGGCCGCCTCCTCGCACACCGGTGCGATCGCCGGCAGCGAGCGCGCCTACGAGGCCGGCCTCGAGCAGGCCGGCGTCATCCGCGCCAACTCGGTGCAGGAACTGTTCGACTACGCGCGGGCGCTGTCGGGACTGCCCGAACCCGACTCGGACGGCGTGGCCGTCGTCACGAACGCTGGCGGTCCCGGCGTGTTGACGACGGACGCCATCGGCGACTCGACGCTCGAGATGGCCGACTTCACGGACGAGACGATCGACCGGCTCTCCGAGGCGATGCCCGACGAGGCCAACGTCTACAACCCGATCGACGCCATCGGCGACGCGGACGTCGCCCGGTTCGCCGAGGCCATCGAGATCGCGCTCGACGATCCGAACGTCGGCAGCGCCGTCGTCGTCAGCGCGCCCACGGCGGTCCTCGAGTACGACCGCCTCGCGGAGGTCGTCATCGAGAAGCGCGACGAGTACGAGAAACCGGTCGTCACCTGCCTGATGGGCGGGGCTCGAGCGCGCGCCGCCGAGGAGGTGTTGCGGGAGTTCGGCATCCCGAACTACTTCGATCCCTCGCGGGCCGTCGCCGGACTCGACGCACTGGCCCGCTACCGCGACGTCCGCCAGCGGTCGATCGACGAGCCCGAGACGTTCGACGTCGACCGGGATCGCGCCCGTGAAATCCTCGCTCGAGCCGGGAAGCGCGAGGACAACCGCCTCGGCGTCGAGTCGATGGCCCTGCTGGAGGCCTACGGCATCCCGACGCCCGACGGCGAGATCGTCGACGACCCGGCCCGGGCGCGGGAGGTCGCCCGGTCGATCGAGGGCGACGTGGTGATGAAGATCGTCAGTCCCGACATCTCCCACAAGTCCGACATCGGGGGCGTGAAGGTGGGCGTTCCGGACCAGGAGGTCGGGGACGCCTACGAGGACCTCGTCGCCCGTGCCCGCAACTACCAGCCCGACGCGACCATCGTCGGCGTCCAGATCCAGGAGCAGGTCGACCTCGAGGCCGGCACCGAAACCATCGTCGGGATGAACCGCGATCCCCAGTTCGGCCCCCTCCTGCTATTTGGACTGGGCGGGATCTTCGTCGAAATCCTCGAGGACACGTCGGTTCGCGTGGCCCCGATCGGCGAGGGGGAGGCCCGCGACATGATCGACGAGATCCAGGCCGCGCCGCTGTTGCGGGGCGCTCGGGGTCGCGAGCCGGCGGACGTCGAGAGCGTCGTCGAGACGATCCAACGGCTCTCACAGCTGGTGACGGACTTCCCGTCGATCCTCGAACTCGACGTCAACCCGCTCGTCGCCGGGCCCGATGGCGTACAGGCGATCGACCTCAGACTCACCGTGGACACGGAGGAACTATGACCGACACCGATACCGACTCGAACGCCGAGGGAAACGACACAGAGACCACCACGACAGCGAGCGACCGCACCCCGACCGACGCCGACACGCTCCTCGTCGCCTCGCTCGAGGAGAGCACCGGCAAGACGGGCATCACGCTGGCGCTGGCGCAACTCGCCCACGAGAACGGCGACAGCGTCGGCTACATGAAACCGAAGGGGACCCGCCTCGAGAGCAACGTCGGCAAGACCCTGGACGAGGACCCGTTGCTCGCCCGCGAACTGCTGGACCTCGAGGCGGAGCTGCACGACCTCGAGCCGATCGTCTACTCGCCGACGTTCGTCGAGCAGGCGATCCGCGGCCGGGAGGACCCCGACGAGCTTCGCGACCGCGTCGGCGAGGCGTTCGAGACGCTCGCCGCCGACCGGGACCGAATGTTCGTCGAAGGGGCCGGCGAGTACGACGTCGGGGGTATCGTCGACCTCACCGACGCCGACCTGGCCGAGTTGCTGGACGCGCGAGTGCTGCTGGTCGCCCCCTACGAGGTTCCGGGCGACGTCGACGACGTGCTCGCCGCCGCCCGGACGTTCGGCGACCGACTCGTCGGCGTCGTCTTCAACGACGTCCCCGACGCCGCCTACGACCAGCTCGAGACCGACGTCGTCCCCGCGCTCGAGAGCCGCGGCGTGGAGGTCGTCGGCGTGTTGCCGAGCGAGCGGGACCTCTCGGGCGTCACGGTCGCCGAACTGGCCGAGGAACTCGCCGCCGAGGTCCTCGTCGAGGAGGGCACCGACGCCTACGTCGAACGGTTCACCGTCGGGGCCATGAGCGCCGACAGCGCGCTCAGGCACTTCCGCCGGACGAAAGACGCCGCCGTCATCACGGGTGGCGACCGGGCCGACGTCCACACCGCCGCGCTCGAGGCCCCGGGCGTGCGGTGTCTGATCCTCACCGGCGGCCACCGCCCGTCGGGCACCATCCTCGGGAAGGCGGCCGAGGCCGAACTGCCGATCCTCGCGGTTCAGACGGACACGCTGACGACCGTCGAGCGCGCAGAAGACGTCGTCCGTAGCGGCCGGACGCGGGACGCCGAGACGGTCGATCGGATGCGGACGCTCTTGACGGACCACGCCGCCGTCGACGCGGTTCTCGACGGCTAACCTGCGAGCGAACGCGGGTATCCCCTCGAGCGAGCGGGCGAGCCATAGCGTGCCACGACTGTCACGTCTGACCAAGAATTAAGAGTGACCCGCGCATGGGGACGGATATGGACGATACTCCGCAAGAAATAACCTCTCTCGTCGGTCGCGAGGTGTACTCGAACAGCGGCGTCTTCGTCGGCGAAGTCGAGGACCTCCAGCTCAATCTCAACGGCGAAGCCGTCACCGGTCTCGCGCTCGGCAATCTCAACGGCGAACTGTTCCGCGAGGAAGCACGCAGCGAGCGCGGCGTCATCGTCCCCTACCGCTGGGTACGGGCCGTCGGCGACGTCATCCTCGTCAACGACGTCGTCGAGCGCGTGCGTGATCCCGACGAGGAAGAGGACGAAGTCATCGCGTAACCTCCTTTCTCGAGTCGATCGTCGCGATCCGTTCGGCGCATCGATCGCATCAGGACTTCTCCTCGCGTCGTTCCGGTCCCCCGGGACCAGCAGGACCGTACGTGCCGGCAGTCCCGTGACGGAGCCCTCAAGACGGGGCCGCGCGTAGGCGGCCGCAATGGGTTCGGGACTTCTCGGTGTGTTGTTTGGCGACCCCTTTGCCGCGATGAACACGATCGGGCTGGTCGCGTTCGCGCTCGTCGGATCGACGAAGGCGATCCGCGAGGAGTTCGACGTCTTCGGCGTGGCGGTCGTCGGGCTGGCGATGGCCTTCGCCGGCGGCGCGACGCGGGATCTCCTCGTGACGCGCGTGCCGCTCGCGCTGCAGTCGTCCCTCGAGATCGGGCTGGGTCTGTTCGGCGTCGGCCTGGCGATCGGGCTCTCCACGTTCGTTTCGTCCGTGGACACCCACCCGGTCACGCTCGTCGCGGACGCGATCGGCCTCGCCGCCTTCGCGACGACGGGTGCGATCGTCGCGACGGAGGCGACCGTCTCGGCGTTCGGCGTCGTCGCCATCGCGACGATCAACGCAGTCGGCGGCGGGGCGTTCGCCGATATCCTGCTGGACCGAGCCCCGTTTATCCTGTTTACCGATTTCTACGCCAGCTGTGCGGTACTGGGTGGCACCGCGTACTGGGCGGCTACCGCTGTCGGGACGACTGGTAGCGTCGCCGCCGCCCTCTGTGCGATCGTGACCGTCGGGACGCGATTGGTAGCGGTGACCTACGACTGGCAGCTTCCGACAGTCCGAGACGAGCAGTACGTCAGTAAATAGAACGTTGGAGCCGGGGACCCCAGAACGTTGGCATCGCCGACGGGAGTAGCCCGATCAGGAGCCGTTCGAGCCTTCCGTGCCGTCGACGCCCATCGCGTCGAACAGCGTCCGTTTGACCGCCTCCTCGGTCAACTCGAGCAGCGTGTCCCGGTTGTCCTCCGAGATTTCGATGCCGGTGAAGATGCCGAGCGGAATCTCCGCGCTGGCCTGGGTGGAGTGGCCGGCGGTCTCGCCCATCTCGCCGTAGGCGTCGTCTAACACTTTGCCGATGTTGATGCGGATGTCCTTCGAGCGCCCGGCGAGGAAGATGGTTTCGTCGGCGATGCCGAAGACGGCGGTGGTGGTGACGCCCTCGAGATTGAGGAGGTGGCTCGCGGCCTGGGTCAGCGCCTCGCGGTCGCGGACGAAGCCGGCGTTGGAGACGAGGTGGCTCCCCTGGACGTCGCGGTTGGCGATGGCCTCCGCGAGGACGTCCAGCGTCTCGGGGGACATCGACGGCGACTCCACCTGCTCCAAGGTGTCGTGGTTGGCGAACGGGTAGAGGTACGCCGCGGCGGTGAGATCGGCGGGGGTCGTGTCGCGTTTGAAATCCAGGGTCTCCGCGCGGATGCCGTACAGCAGGGCCGTGGCGACCTCCTCGGAGACGTTCATGTCGAACTCCTGGATGTACTTCGTCATGATCGTCGACGTCGAGGACATGTTCGGCCGGATGTCGACGAACTCGGGGTCGTACTCCCCGTCCGGTTCGTGGTGGTCGATCACCACGTCGACCGGGAGGTCCATCTCCGGTGAGGTCGCGTGATCGACCAGCGCGACCGTGTCGTACACGTCGTAATCCTCGATCTCGTCCCACTGCACGAGGTCGATCCCCAGCAGGTTGACGAACGCGCGGTTCTCCTGGTGGCCGACGTCGCCCAGGTAGACGATGTCCGATTCGACGTCGAGGTGGTCGGCGATCGCCTGCATCGCCGCTGCCGACGCGATCGAGTCCGGATCCGGACTGTCCTGGGTGACGATCGCCAGCCGCGATGTCGTCTCCTCGAGCAACTCGGCGAGTTTGCCCGCGTTGTACTCGAGTTCGCCCGACTCGAGCGCCCGCAGGGCGGAGTCGGCGATCACCGACGAGGGGTTGATGACTACGTCTGCACCCAGTTCCTCGAGTTCGTCGCCCGAGACGGGGTCGCTCGCGCGGGCGACGACGAACTGGTCGCCGTTCCGGTCGCGGATGTGCTCGAGGGCTCGCTTGTTGGATTCGACGTCAGAGGCGAGGATGAGGACGACGTTGCGGTCGGCGACGAGTTCGGCGGCCTCGGCTTCGCGGATGTCGGCAGTTCGAGCGTCCAGGTCCTGATCGCGCAGGGACTCGACGCGGCTCTCGTCGCGGTCGATGATCAGCACGTCCTTGCCCTGCTCGACGAGTTCCTCGGCGACCGCGTAGCCGACGCTCCCGCAGCCCAAGATAGCATAGTCAGAAATCGACGAGATCGTAACCCCCGTACTCATTGGGTGTGTGGTCGGACCGACCACACTTAACCCTCCCGAAGATTGTTACGTCGTGGTACTGTCAGGGCCAGCGCCGCGTTGGACGGGGGAAACGCGGGGTGTGACCGTCGCTGTCACAGCGCCGTCGAGGGGAAACGTATTTTACCGACCGACGAAAAGTCGGAGGCACAGGGCCGGTAGCTCAGTCCGGCAGAGCGTCTGACTCTTAATCAGACGGTCGCGTGTTCAAATCGCGCCCGGCCCGCTTTTGGTCCGACCAATGCCGTGACGAGCAATGCGGCTACAGCGATTTGAAGTAGACGAGTCGCAGCCCGCGCAGTGAGCGGAGCGAACGAGCAGGTACGTCTCGGCGTGGTTCAAATCGCGCCCGGCCCGCTTTTCCGACGAACGGTTTCGTGACGAGCAAAGCGATTAGAGGGATTCGAACGGGAGGCGGCCGCCGTCCCGCAACGACTCGAGTGGTCGACTCGCAACCCCAGGAACCGCTCCGCGGAGCTACCCGGTCGTCTCGTCTCTCGTTCGGTCGGCGGGCTGAGCGTCTCGAGCGTCGCCGGTCCCCGTCGGCCCCCATCGCCGCGTCCGGTCGCTCGCCGCCCCGAGGCCACCGCGAACGGATCCCCGTCCCGAGTTGAGTACCACGACGAGACTGCTCGCGCCCATCATCGCGGCGGCGATGAGCGGGTTGATCGCACCGGCCATCGCCAGCGGAATCGCCACGAGATTGTAGCCGGCCGCCCACGCGAGGTTCTGCCGAATCCGCCGGCGCGTCGTCCGCGACACCTCGAACACCGCGGGGATCGACTCGAGGTCGTCGTCCCGAACGACGACGTCGGCCGCGTTCATCGCGAGGTCGGTGCCGCTCTCGAGGGCGATGCCCATGTCGGCCCGGGCCAGCGCCGGCGCGTCGTTGGTGCCGTCACCGATCACCGTCGTCGGGCCGTCCTCGCGGAGTCGGCGGACGATGGCCGCCTTCGATTCGGGGCGCACGCCGGCGAAGACGTCGTCGACGTCGGGATGCGCTTGCAACCAGCCGGTCGCACGTTCGTCGTCGCCGGTGAGGACGACCACCCGCCGCGTGTCGTCCGCGGCCGCCACCTCGGCGACGACGCGCTCCCAGTTTTCCCGCGGCCGGTCTCGGATCGCGACGACGCCACGGACGGCACCGTCCCAGCCGACGGCGATCGGCCGACACCCCCGCTCCCGTGCGGAGTCGACGGCCGCCGCATGGCGGTCGGGGAACGACCACGCTCGAGCGTCGCTCGCGGAGTCGTCCGTCGATTCCGTGGGGGCACCGAACGATTCCGGGTGTCCCACCCGCACTCGCCGTCCGTCGACGGTCGCCGACACGGCTCGCGCCTCGCGCTCGAGGTCGTCGACCTCGCGGACCCCCTCCTGGACGCCGCCCGCCGGTGCCGCGTCGACGATCGCCGTCGCGACCGGGTGGTTCGACCGCGATTCGACGGCCGCCGCGTACTCGAGCACCCGTTCCGGGTCGTCCGCGACGACGGTTTCGACGGTCATCTCGCCGGTGGTCAGCGTCCCGGTCTTGTCGAAGACGACGTTTTCGGCGTCAGTGATCCGCTCTAAGACGTTCGCCGAGACGACGGCCGCGCCGTGCTCGGCCGCGCGCTCGCGTCCCGTGGCAAGCGCCAGCGGCGTCGCGATCCCCAGCGAGCACGGACACGAGACCACCAGCACGGAGAGGCCGATCAGCAGCGCCGCACCCGCCGACTCGCCGGCCAGCAGCCAGCATCCGGCGGCCGCTCCGGCGAGCGCGACGACCAGCGGCACGAACGCCACTGCGAAGGCGTTGACGAGCCGCTGGGCACCGCTCTCGGTGCTCTGGACCTCCCACAGCAGTTCGACGAGCCGATCCTGGGTACTCGAGTCCGCGTCGATCTCGACGGTTAGCGTGCCGTCGGCCAGAACGGTGCCGCCGGCGACTCGATCGCCGACCGTCGCCGGCCGCGGGACCGACTCGCCGGTCAGGAACGACTCGTCGACCGTTCCCGACCCCTCGCGGACCGTCCCGTCGAAGGGGATCCGATCGCCGGCGCTGACCACTATCCGATCCCCCGGGTCGCAGTCCTCGCGCGAACCCTCCTCGAGCGAGCCGTCCTCCGCAACCAACTGGACGGTCGTCTCGCGGGGCGCGGCCAGCTCCGCGTGGGTGTCGATCGCCCGTCGCTTGACGGTCGTCTCGAGGCGGTTGCCGACGGTGACGATGACCAGGACCATCACCGCGACGTCGAAGTAGAGGTGCCGGGAGCCGACCGCGAAGGCCGCAAGCGAGTAGACGGAGGCGGCGAGTACGGCGATCGAGACGAGTACGTCGACGTTCGGTCGTCCGACGGCGAGGCTGACGTAGCCGCTACGGAAGATCGGGTACCCGAGTCCGAGCACGATGAGGCTGCTCCAGAGGACCAGCGGGACGAACACCATCGTCCGGATCGTCGAGCCGTAGAGGAACGACTCCGGGTAGATCCCGAGGTAGGTCGGGTAGACGAACAGCAGGTACGGTGCCATGACGGGCATCGCGAGCAGGACGGCGACGATCATCCGGTACTGGCCGAAATCGAAGCGACGTCCCGCGTGGTTCGCGTCGTCTCCGGGTTCGCGCGCACTGTAGCCGAAGCCGCTGATCGCCGCCCGAAGGTCGTCTCTGTCGATCGCTGTAGGATCGTACCGCAGCCGGATCATCTCGGTGGCGTAGCTCGCCCGCGCGCCGTGGATTCCCTCCGTCTCGGTCGCGACCGTCTCGAGAAATCGCTCGCAGGTCGTACAGTGCATCCCCTCGAGGGCGAAAAAGGCGGTCTCGAGGTGGTCGGCTTCGCCCGCTTCGTCGCCACTGGTGTCGTCCGTCGACCGGTCGTCCTCGAGCGCCTCGATCGCGTCCGGGAGCGGCACGGTCCCGTCCGCGGCTCCGTTCCCGTCGCTCTCGCGCTCGACGGCGCGGTGGACCTCGAGACAGCCACGACAGCAGAACGTCCCCTCGACCGCGTCGTCGCGGATCGGTCGGTTTCCGACGGGTAACCCACAGAGCGTACAGTCCGTCATTGCGAGGGAGTTGGCTCGCCTACCACGCGGGGGGTATAGAAACTCCGGCTCCCGACAGCCGGCTCGCGTTCCGGATACTGGCTACACAGTAGCTCCGGTCGTCGGCTCACTACGCCACCGACCCGACGTACAGGATCACGACCAGGACGACCCACACGAGGTCGACGAAGTGCCAGTACATCGACGCCGTCGAGACGGCGACGTGTCGGTCGGCGTCGAACTGGCCCGCGAGCGCGCGGACGAACACGACCCCGAGTACCACCACGCCCAGCGCGACGTGAAGGCCGTGCAGGCCCGTCAGGGCGAAAAACGCGCTCCCGAAGACGTCGGTGACGCCGGTTCCCTCCACGACCAGGAGTTCGTAGTACTCGAGGAGTTGGCCGCCGACGAAGACGAGCCCGAGCAGCACCGTCACGCCGAGCAGGCCGAGAAACCGCCGTCGATGCCCGTCACGGATCCCCTCGTGTGCGACGTGCAACGTCACGCTGCTCGCGATCAGGACGGCGGTGTTGACGAGGACGAGCGACGAGAGCAACTCGGGGAGTTCGCCGGGCGGCCACTCGCCCGTCCGGACGAAGAAGTAGTAGACGAAGCCCGCGCTGAAGGTCATGACGTCGGTCGCGAGGAAGAGCACCATTCCCCAGCGCAGATCGATTCCGGCCCGCACGTCCGCGCCTCCCGTTGTCCGGTCCCAGTACGCGCTGACGAAGCCGTGGTACGTCCAGCCGTACAATCCGCCGAGGAAGATTACGACGCCGCCGACGAGCACGAGCGGCGGAAGCCACTGCCCGACGAGCGGCTCCTCCCCTCGTGAGAGAAGCGCGAACGCGCCGCCGAAGTACAGGCCGGCGATGCCGACGGCAGTGACCAGCGGCCACCAACTTGCCTCACCGAACCCGCGCGGCCAGTCCCGCGGTGCGGGCGACGAGTGGCCGTCTCCGTCGCCGTCCCCGTCCTCGCCTGCGGCCTGCGCGCTCGAGTCGCCGTCGACGGCGGACCCCATACTCCCGTCGACGACGTATTCGGACAAAAACACCGCCCCGGCGAATCGCTCGCTGTGGGGCGTCGATTCAGTCGCGCCGGTTCGTCCGGCCTATCCCGACGGCCGACAGCAGCTTCTTACCCCTTCGCGTGGAGGCCCGAGGTATGGACGCCGAGTCCGACCCCGAGCCGCGCCGCTCGAGCGCGTGGCCCCTGGTCGCCGCGTTCGGGATCGTCGCCGCCGAGGCCGGCATCCTGTTCGGGCTGGTGGTGATCGCCGTCGCCGGCGTCCTCGCCGTCGGTGCGAGTTTCGCGGGAATGCTCCACGAGGCCGGCTACGCGGCGACGCCGTGGCGACCGCTGCGGCTCATCGGCGCAGTCGTCTCCCTCGCCAGCGCGGCGGTCTGGATCGCCGTCTCGCCCGCCGTCACGCCGGCCGCGCTCGTCGACGCCGCGGCAACCGACGGTATCGCCGTGCGGGCAGCCGTGGTCCTGGGAGCGGGCGCGCTGTTGGTCGTCGCCGGATTCGGCGGACCCGTCGTCTCGAGTCGCGGCCGGACCGGCGAGCGGAGCCTCGAGCACTGACCCGATGGGTCGGTCAGACCAGGACGACGACGAAGCCGATGAGAAAGACGCCGATCGAGACGGCAGCCAGCAGCAGGGCGAGCAACTCCTTTCGGGCCATATCTGCCCACCAACGCCGCCGAACTAAAACGAATCGCCGGGCGTCGTCGGGGGTGCGTTACCTCGAGCGGCGACGGCCTGCCCGACAGTTATTAGCCGGTTCGTCGTACGGCCCGACGAACGACGATGAGCGAGCGCGACGAGACGGGATCGGACGCGACCGCGGAGCAAGCGCAGGCGGTCTCGGGTGCGCCGCTGGACCAGGACGACCTCGGTGCCGAACTCGACATCACCCTGCGGGTCGTGCTCTCGGCGTTCGCCGGCGGGGCCGTCGGCCTGCTCGCGATGGTTCCGATCCTCTTCGTGCCGCCGGCGTTTTTCGACCTCTTCGAGGCGGATGCGCTCGTCGACGTTGCCGAACTCGGCCGGGTACTCGGCCTCGAGCCGAACCTCCTGCTGGGCGTCGTCGTGTTCGTCGTCGGTGGGGCAATCGCCCTGCCGCTGCTGTTCGTCGTCGCGGGTGCGTTTCTGCCGCCCAGGGAGCCCCGGGCCGCCCGCGGCGTCACGTTCGCGACGGTCATGTGGACGGGCTTTATCATCGCCTTCTGGCCGGGCGAGTACGCCGGCGCGCTCTTTCTGGGGCTGTCGCTTCTGGCGCACTGGGTCTACGGCTACGCACTCGGGCAGGTGATGGAGCGACTCGCATACGTTCCGCAACACTCGGTGTGAGCGGACCCCCGACCGGCACCGTTCTCACGTCTCGTCGATGTCGTCGGAGTCCTCGAGGGTGTCGCGCTCGTCGGTCCCTTCCTCGGCTCCATCGTCGTCGGTCGCTCGAGTGGACTCCGACCCCGATCCCGATTCGCCGGTCGCGGGCTCGGCCCGCCGCTCCTCGAGGCGCTCCTCGAACCACTGCCACTCGCGGGTGAACTGGCCGGTCTCCTTGAGGTTCCAGACGTCGGCGTCGCGGACGACCGGGCCGACGCGGGCCGACTGGACCACGTTCACGACCCAGAGGAGGACGCTCACGCCCAGCAGAAAGGCCCCGAGCGAGGCGACCTGGTTGAGCGTGATGAACTCCGCGGGGTAGATCCCGTACCGGCGGGGCATTCCCCGATAGCCGAGTATCAACAGCGGGATGAACGTGACGAATGTGCCGACGACCAGCAGAATCGTCTGGACCCGCGCGAGTCGCCGGTTGTACATCCGGCCGGTGATCAGCGGGAACCAGTAGTAGCTGGCGGCGACCATCGCGAGCGGAATGATGCCGACGACGATCAGGTGGAAGTGGCCGACGACGTAGTGGGTGTCGTGGAGCACGAGGTCGACGGGCACCGACGCGAGGAAGACGCCCGTGATGCCGCCGACGACGAACGTACTCATACCGCCGATGATACAGATCAGTGGCGCGTCGAGCCGAAGGCGGCCGTTCCACATCGTCGCGATCCAGTTGAACTCCTTGATGGCGCTGGGAATCGCGATCGCCAGCGAGACGGCCATGAAACTGGCGCGCAGCCGGGGGTCCATCCCGGTCGCGAACATGTGGTGGGCCCAGACGCCAAAGGAGAGGATCCCGATCGCGATCGTCGAGTAGACGATAAACCGAAAGCCGAACAGCCGCCGCCCGCAGAACTTCGGCAGGATGAGGCTCATCAGCCCGAACGCCGGCAGTACGAGGATGTAGACCTCGGGGTGGCCGAAGAACCAGAACAGGTGCTGCCAGAGCATCGGCCCGCCGCCCTCGATCGCGAAGAAGGTCGTTCCGAAGTTACGATCGAGCAACAGCATGATGAGCGTGCTGCCCAGCAGCGGGAACGCCAGCAGGATCAACCCGCTCGTGACCAGGATGTTCCACGAGAAGATGTCCAACTTATCCCAGCCCAGATCGTCGGGGCGTTCCGTGAAGATCGTGACGATGAAGTTGATCGCCGCCATCGTCGTCGCGATCCCGCTTAAGTGCAGGCCGAGGAGGGCGACGCTGATCTGCGGGTTCGCCATCTCGACCGACAGCGGCGTGTACATCGTCCACCCCATCGCAACCGGCTCGAGCGCCTCGAAGAAGGTCACGTCGACGGGGAACACGCCGACGACCGTCCCGATGACGTCCGTGATCAGCCCGCCACGGACCATGACGAGCGAGGGCGGAAGGAGCCAGAACGCGATCGCGTTGATCCGCGGAAAGGCGAGGTCGTCGGCACCGAGCAACAGCGGCAACACGTAGTTGGCGATGCCCGTGAACACCGGGGTCACGAAGAAAAACAGCATCGTGAACCCGTGCGTGGTGAACACGGCGTTGTACGTCTCGACGTTCCAGACGGCGCTCTCGGGGACCAGCAGTTCGGTCCGGATCATCATCGCGTCGGTCGCGCCCCACAGCGCCGCGGCCGTCCCGAACAGGATGTACAGCAGCCCGACGTCCTTGTGGTCGACCGTCGTGAGCCACCGCAGGACGCCGGAGGGCTTCTCAACACCGGTCAGACCGACGGTCACCGAGGTCGTACCGCCGTCGGCGAACGATCTCGCCGGCCGATCGCTCCGAAGACGGTAGTAGGCTGCGAGCGCGGCCAGTCCGATCACGGCGAGCGCGACTCCCGGTATCGTATCCAGCATCGTGTTCGGTGTCCCTATGATGGAGGCGGACGCACGACCCGTCCGCTCCAGGGCCACCGCCGTCTTCAACGAAGGTGAGGTAAAGGTTTGCCTCCCCGGGGATCGAAATCGGGGGTTACGGTGCGCTCGAACATCGGTTCCGTGCGTCCGAGTGCGGCTATGCGGGGCCGAGCAGCCGACCGTACACCGCACCGAGGGTGAAGCCGTACGCCCAGTGGGCGAACAGCGTGTACGCGACGAATAACGCGAGCAGTGGCCCGCCGATGTCCCCCCGACCCGTGATCACGAACGGCACCCACAGCAGCGAGGCGAACGCGACGCCCCGGGCAGCCGGATCCGGCCCTCCGGGGAGGTACGGCTCGAGCGCGACGAACAGCAACGGCCAGGCGACCGTCCCGGCGACGGCGAACAGGGCGAAGCCGGCGGCGGGGTCGTCCGGCGTTCCGATAAAGCGGGCGATGACGTAGAAGAGCTCCATCGCCGACCGGGTCTGGACCTCGAGCAACAGGAGCAACAGCGACAACACGGCGGTCGCGGCGATTCCGCCGGCGACGGCGCTCCGGATTCGATTCCCGTTCATGCGTTGCCGTCGATCGTCGACTCGTTCGTCGACGCGTCGCCGCCGGCGTCCGGGTCGAGTGCCTCACCCTCGAGCCACGATTCGTACTCGTCCTCGCTCACGACCCGCACGGTCGACAGCATCTCGGGGTGGCCGCGACCGCACAGTTCCGCGCAGTAGAGGCGATACTCGCCCTCCTGGGTCGGTTCGGTCCGCAACAGGTGGTACTCGCCCGGGATGGCGTCTTGTTTCAGGCCGAGTTCGGGGACGTGGACCGAATGTATCACGTCTTCGGAGGTGACGTAGAGGTAGATCGTCCGGTTCGCGGGCAGGACGAGCGACTCCGAGGTCGTCACGTTCTCGTTCGGGTACTCGAACGTGTAGTTCCACTGCTCCGTAACGACGTGGGCCTCGACGGCGTCCTCGGGGGCGTTACCGGGTTCGTGGCTGCCGTGGGGATCGTCGAGCACCGTCGACACCGTCGGCTGGGCCAGCACGTAGAACGACGCCGTCCCGACGAACAGGAGGACGAGCGCCGTCGCGAGCGTCCACGTGATCTCGAGCTGTCGGTTCTCCTTGGTCGGCTCCGGCTCGTCGTTGTCGCGGAACCGCCAGACCGTGTACGCGAGGATCGCCTCGACGAGGACCGCGATCGGAACGGCGATATAGAGCAACTGGCGGTTGAGCCTGCGGATCAACTGGTCCGTCACCGATCCGGCGACGGCGACGGTTGGGACGGCGGCGACCGCCAGCACGGCCAGAACACCGACGAAGACGATGGTGCGACGTTCGCCCCTCATCTTCCGGGTGGCTACAGTAACCCCCGCCATAAGCGTTTGTCAGCAACGTTGATCTATCGTCGCCGAACGCTGCACGTATCGGGTTCGTGGATACGGCTTATGGTCCCCGTAGTCGAAGGGAGGAACATGCTGGAGTGGCTCTCCCGGGAAACGGCGGTCGACGCCTCGATCAACGCGGTTCCGCTGGTGATCCTCGCGTACTTTTCCCTCCTCTTCGAGAGCGCGTCCCCGTGGTCGTTCGATCCACTTCCCGTCCTGCTCACCCACACGCTCACGCTCTTTCCGTTGGTCCTCTTGCTGATCGCGACGTACGTCGTCGCACGGGTAATCGAGCGTGACCGAAACCGGGCTCGAAGCGGGTGACCGAACGCTGCGTCGGGTGGAGTCGCGGTCTCGAGATTCCGAACCCGCGACGTCGGGGCTGTTCGTCCGATGTCACGAGAGGGTTTAACCGACCGGATCCCGTACGTTCGACTGCTGTATGCCCGGTCCCTCGATCTACACTCCCGAGGGGACGTTCGCGTTCCTGATGGCCGTGCTCGGCCTCGCGCTCGTGGCCGCGATCGTCTACCTGGTCGCCTTTACTGGGGCCACGATACCGCCGTAACCGTGGTCGCGGCCAGTGGTTCGGCCGGTGGCTCGTCAAGTGCTGGTTGCAGACCGCTCGTCGTCGATCTCTCCAGGCCCTCAGAGGCCGGTCCAGCCGCCCATCGCTGCGCCGTCCAGCCCGAGGCCGAAGACCAGTGTGACGCCGATCACACCGTAGATAGTCAGCAGTACCGCCACGCGAGCCGACTGCGATAACTCGTCCCAGTAGCGCTGTACGGTTCGTCCCGGTGTCGATTGGCTCGGTTGCATGGTGTTCGATTCGCGGCAGCGCGGCCGCGGTGGCCCCGCTCCGTTCTGTCACCCGATAATTCAGTTGCTGTTACTTTACTCGAGTGGCCAATCCCTCATATGGCGGCCGTCTAACAAGCGGGAGGTGAGTTCGAAGCAGAACCGATCACGTTCGACTGCCACCCAACAGAGTTAGGAGAGCGGTTCTTTGTCTCCAGTCGATTGGCTTCCGATATGGAACGAACCGACGCCTACCACGTTCTCGCGAGCGCAGACCGACAGCACGTCGTCCACGAATTATCGACACGACGATCCGATCCGGAGCTATCGACGCTCGCGCGAGCGGTCGCCGCCCGTCGCCATCGGATCGATCCCGAGTCCGTTCCGGACGAGTACGTCGATCGAGCGCGGGTTCGATTGATACACACGCATCTCCCGAAACTGGACGAGCACGGCGTGGTGAGCTACGAGAGCGACGGGGATCGAATCGCGCTCGAGGAGGACGACACCGTAGAGCGACTCCTCGAGGTGGCCGACGAACTGCCGGCGTGGCCGCCGGATCGGCGTCCGCGACGCGTGAAGTAAGGCGCTCCCACCCCCGTAGGAACGCTCCGAGTGGCGGTTACCCGTCGTCCTCGGGTTCGGGATCCAAGTCGTCGGTCCGGACGGTTACTCTCGGCCCGTCGCGAAGCACCACGTCGTACCCAGCGTACGAGAACTCGATCCGAACGGGCGAGTCCGGATCGGACGCCTCGAGGAGGGCGTTTACGGCGTCGGGATCGATCGTCTCGTACAGCGGCGGGAGATCGATCGGGTCGGTGCCGGAGACGGCGGAGACCGCATCGACGACGGCGACCGCGGCGGGCCCGTTCGAGGAGAACTCGTGAGCCGTCGCTTCTGCCGCCGTGCGAACTGCAGCGTCGTCCTGTCGTGGTTCCGTTTCCATTGTACCCCTTGCCCGTAGGGCAACACTCCGATACATAAAACCGTCCAATTCCAATGGTTATGGCTCGTCGTTGGCAGTATCGGTGAGTGTTTCCGAGACGGACGCTAGTGTCTCCTGCAGATTGCGCCAGTGAACCCTTGCCGACCGAGGTGCTTTTGTCCACGCCAGCCCTGGAATCCAGCGATGGAGGTCGCGATCCTCACCGTCGGCGACGAGGTCCTGGCGGGCGATACGACCAACACGAACGCGACGTGGCTCGCGAGTCGGATCACGGATCGGGGCTCGAGCGTGGTCCGCATTCTCACCGTCCCCGACGACCGGGCGCTGATCGCCGAGACCGTCGACGAGTGGCGCGAGGCTTTCGACGCCGTCCTCGTCACCGGCGGACTCGGCGGTACGCACGACGACGTCACTGCCGACGCCATCGCCGACGTCTTCGATCGGCCGCTGGTCGTCGACGACGACGTTCATCAGGACGTCGTCGAGACCGTGGCGGCCTACCGGGATCGGAACCCGGAGCGGGTCGAGGCCTACGAACTGGAGATCGACGTCGACGCCTGGGCGGCGCTTCCGGAGGGAAGCCGGACGTTGCTCAACCCTGCGGGACTGTGCCCGGGATTCGTCTTCGAGAACGTCTACGCCTTTCCGGGCGTCCCGAGCGAGATGCAGGCGTTGTTCGATCTCGTCGCCGAGGAGTTCGACGGCGATGCCGTCTCACGCACGCTGTACACCCCCCAGCCGGAGGGGTCGATGGTCGACGACCTCGCGGCAGCCCGCGATCGGTTCGACGCGACGATCGGCAGCTACCCCGACACGGAGGGCTACAACCGCCTGAAGATCACCGGCACCGATCCCGACGCCGTCGAAACCGTCGCCGACTGGCTGGCCGACCGGATCGATACCGTCGATCCGGAGTGACCGTCTTCCGTGTGACCCGCCCCTATCCGGGACCGGGCTATTTTGTTCCCCGCGTCGTCAGTGCCGATCATGACGGTCGAGTACGACGGCCTCGAGTTCGAACGACTCGGGCACGCGAGCGTCCGCATCGACACCGGAGACCGGATCATCTACGTCGATCCGTGGGGCGACGTCCTCGAGGGCGAACCCGGCGACGGGGACGTGGTGTTCGTCACGCACGACGACTTCGACCACTACGATCCGACGGCTATCGAGGCGGTCACCGGCGACGATCCGACGATCGCGGCCTACGAGGCGATCGATACGGGTGACCTCACGTTCGACGTGATCGGGCTGCCACACGAAGGGGAGACGACCGTCGCCGGCATCGACGTCGAGACGATGCCCGCCTACAACGACCCCGAGGGGGACCACGTCGACGAGGACGGCGAGCCGTTCCACGCCGAGGGCGAAGTGATCGGCCTGCTGCTGGACCTCGAGGGCGCGTCGGTTTTCTTCCCGTCGGACACCGACTTCCACCCGCACCACGAGTCGATCACGGCCGACGTGTTCGTGCCGCCGATCGGCGGCCACTTCACGATGGATCGCCACGAGGCCGGCGACTTCGCCCGCAGCGTCGGTGCCGAACTCGTCCTGCCCGAACACTACGACACGTTCGATCCCATCGAGACCGACGCCGAGGCGTTCGCGGACGAACTCGAGGACGACGGAATCCGCGTGGAACTGTTCTGACCGGCACCGACGGTCGGCTCGAGGTGCCGGACTTCCCAGGTGGTGGGAAGAGCCGCCGAGTGAAATACCGGGTCGGACTGTACGCGTGTACATGACCGCGAACGGTTCCAGGACCGACGATGAGATCCAGCGGGCGGTCGTCGACCGGGTTCGCGAGGTACAGGTCGCCGGCGGCGATCCGATCAGCGAAGAACTGGTCGAGGACGTCGACCTCGAGGACGGCGTCGTCACGTTCACCGTCGTCGTCGATCGGCTCGATCGGTTGATGGTCGAGCGCGTGACCGACCAGCTACGGGGAGCGGGGCTGGCGACTGCCGGCGTCGACCACGTCCGCGTCGAGGCAGCCGACCCCGGGGTCGGAGACGGCGGCCTGACGATCACCGGCGTCGATACGCTGATCGCGGTCGCAAGCGCCAAAGGCGGCGTCGGCAAGACGACCATCACCGTCGCGCTCGCGAAGGCGCTGACCGAGGCCGGCTTGAACGTCGGCGTCTTCGACGCGAACGTCTACGCCCCCGACGTTCCCGACCGCCTGGATGCGGAAGGACCGGTCCACCAGACGCCTTCCGGCCGCCCCAAACCGGTCGATGCCGACGGCATCGAGGTCCTCAGCCTCGAGTTGATCGCCGACGACGGCCCGGTCGCCTGGCGCGGTGCGATGGTTCACGAGGTCGTCTCCGACCTGCTCGGTGACGCCGTCTGGGACGACAGGGACGTGTTGCTCGTCGATCTGCCGCCGGGGATCGGCGATGCGGTGTACACGATCGTCCAGCAGGCCCGGATCGACGGCGCGTTGCTGGTTACTACCCCGACTGACGCGAGCGTCCGCGCGACGGAACGAACCGGCGCGCTGTTTACGGCCAACGACGTGGAGACGATCGGCGTCGTCCCGAACATGGTCGGGGAGGACGGTCCGTACGACGCGACGGCGACGGGGCTTCAGGACGCGATCACCGAAGACGCCGTTGCCGAGGTCGAATCGGTGCCGTTCGATCCTGCCCTGCGCGAGCCGCTCGAGCGATCGTTTACCGACCTGGACACGGACGGCGCGGCCGCGATCGCCGCACTAGGCGAGACCGTCAAGCAGTTCTGGGAGGCGAACAGCGATCCCGAACCACCGGCGGACGCCGTCGATGTACGCGGACTGCCGCCGTCGGCCGGTCATCAGCAAGCGATCACCGAGTTCGACCGCGACCCCGACGGTACGGTGTCGGTCCTCACCCGCGGCGAACCCCGGGAACTCGCGGCGATCGTCCGGGAGAACTTCGAGCGTGACGGTCGCGATCTCTCGGTATCGATGACCGACCTCGGACGGAACGGCTGGCTCGTCGAACTCGAGGCCGACGAGCCGGAAGCGATGTCCGAATCGGCCGCCTAACCCGACTTCGGCGCGTTCGACGCGGTATTTTTCGGGCTGTTTGGAGGATAGGAACTTCCGACCGGGGAGTCCGCGACGAATATAAATCCCCACTATTCACAGGGAGTATTCGACCCGGTCCCCAGCGCGTGGGAAATCACCGGCTCAGTTTATGTGAGGATCGTGCAGGCTCAACTGCGCATGGCACACGGACGACCAACGACCGACCGCTGTCCTCCGGTTCGGCAGGTGGCCGCATCGCCCGCCGATCTCTCTTGCACGTCCGGTGCAGGGTGGTACCATGAGTGACGACGACTCCGGACTCGATCTGACGCGTCGCGAACTCGGTGCGGCCGCCGCCGGGATCGCGGGTGCGTCCGGCCTCGGCTACCTCGGCTTCCGGCGACTCGGGCAGGAGACCGACGAGGACGCCGAGGAGGCGGACCCGATGAATCCGCTCGAGGAGTATCCCAACACGGAGTGGGAAGAACACTATCGCAACGTGTGGGAGCCCGACGACTCCTACATGCTTACCTGCACCCCCAATGACACTCACAACTGCTATCTCGAGGCCGCGGTCAAGAACGGCGAGATCACACGCCTCGGGCCGTCGATGAACTACGGCGAGGCGACGGACCTCGAGGGAAACCAGGCGTCCCAGCGGTGGGACCCGCGGGTCTGTAACAAGGGGCTGGCAATGGTCGAGCGCTTCTACAACGAGCGCCGCGTCAAGGCCCCGATGATCCGCGAGGGGTTCAAGCAGTGGGTCGACGACGGCTTCCCGCGCGAGGACGACGGCTCCATGCCCGAGGAATACGCCAACCGCGGCGAGGACGACTTCGTCGAGGTCTCCCAGGCGGAGGCCCACGAGTACGCCGCCCGCACCTTCCTGGAGCTCGCCGAACACTACAGCGGCGAGGAGGGGATGCAACGGCTGCTCGAGCAGGGCTACGACGAGCGCGTCGTCGAGGAGACCCAGGGCGCGGGCGTCCGGACGATGAAGTTCCGCGGCGGGATGCCGCTTCTGGGCGTCATCAAGCTGTTCGGGCAGTACCGCAACGCCAACTCGATGGCGCTGCTGGACAACTACGTCCGGGATGTCTCGGAGGACGAGGCTCTGGGCGCGATGGGGCTGGACAACTACTCGTTCCACACCGACCTGCCGCCGGGCCACACGATGGTCACCGGTCAGCAGACGGTCGATTTCGACCTCGCCTCCATCGAGTACGCCGACCACATCGTGCTCGACGGGATCAACTACCTGACCTCGAAGATGGCCGACTGTCACTGGCTGACCGAGGCCAAACTGAAGGGGTCGAAGCTCACCGGCATCTTCACCGACTACAACGCGACCGCCTCGAAGTGCGACGAACTCATCACGGTCCGGCCGGCGACCGACTCGGCGCTGTTCCTCGGCGCGGCCCGCGAGATCATCGAAGAGGGGCTGTACGACGAGGACTACGTCCGCAAGCACACGGACCTGCCGCTTTTGGTCCGGATGGACGAGCACGAACTCCTGCGGGCCAGCGATCTCTTCGCGGACTACGAACCGGCCGACCTCGAGAAGACCGACGCCGTTGGCGACGAGTCGGAGCGGCCTGGCGTCGACGTGACGACCATCGACGAACAGGTCATCACCGAGGAACTGCGCCGCGAGTGGGGCGACTTCGTGGTCCACGACGCCGGGAGCGACGAGTTCGAGCCTGTTACCCGCGACGACATCGGCGAGGATTTCGAGGTTCCCGCGACGATCGAGGGCGCGTTCGAGGTCGAACTCGCCGACGGCGAGACGGTCGAGGTCCGAACGGTGTTCGACCTGATCAAGGAATACCTGGTCGAGACCTGGGACCTCGAGTCGACCGCCGAGATCACGGGGACCTCGCCCGAGGCCGTCGAGAACTTGGCCCGGGACTTCGCCGACAACAAACAGAGCACGATGCTGCTGACCGGGATGGGGCCAAACCACTACGCGAACGCCGACCAGCACGGTCGCGCCGCGTTCCTGCTGGCGTCGCTGACCCGGAACGTCGGCTATCGGACCGGTAACGTCGGCAGCTATTCGGGTAACTACCGGATGGCGTACTTCAACGGCGTCGGTCAGTACGCCAACGAGGATCCGTTCGATCCCGAACTCGACCCTGACGAACCCGCCTCGACCGACAAGCGGTGGAACGCCCACTCCGCGCACTTCTACACGAACCTCGACAAGCCGCTGAAGGTCGACGGGGAGTACTTCCAGGGCGAGACCCACATGCACACGCCCACGAAGTCGATCTGGGTGTCGGGGTCGAACTCCATCCTCGGCAACGCGAAGGGGGCCTACAAGGTCATCGAAGAGATGATGCGGACCGGGAAGATCGAGGCGTTCTTCACCAACGAGTGGTGGTGGTCGATGACCTGCGAGTACTCCGACATCGTCTTCCCGGCGGACTCGTGGGCCGAGCACCACGTCCACGACATCACCGCCTCCGTCACGAACCCCTTCATCACGACGATGCCGGAGACCGAGATCGGCCGGATCTACGACACACTCAACGACGCCCAGCACTACAAGGGCGTCGCCGAGAAGCTCGCCGACCTCACCGGCGACGACCGCTTCGCCGACTACTGGGCGTTCATCGACGAGGACGAACACCGGGCCAAACCGTACCTCCAGCGCATCCTCGACCATTCGAACGCCGTAAAGGGCTACGACGTCGAGGGACTGCTCGAGGACGCCCGCGACGGGACGCCGGCGATCATCATGACGCGGACCTACCCCAAGCACGTCGGCAACGAGCAGATCCAGGACTCCCAGCCCTGGTACACGAAGACGGGTCGCCTCGAGTTCTTCCGCGAGGAGGAGGAGTTCGCCGAGGCCGGCGAACACATCCCGCTGCACCGGGAGCCGATGGACGCGACCCCCTACGAGCCGAACGTCATCGTCGACGACAGTGACAGCCCGGTGGTCGCGCCCGAGACGCCCGAGGATCGGGGGTGGAACAGTGAGGAGAAGGCCCGCGACACCAACGACCGACAGGTCCGAAACGTCGTGCGGTCGTCGGATGAGCTAGTCGAGACCAGCCACCCGCTGACCGACCTCGAGGAGGGGTACGACTACGTCTACATGACGCCGAAGTACCGCCACGGGACCCACACCTTCGGTGCCGACCTGAAGCAGATGGCGGTCTGGTGGAGCAACTACGGCGACATGGGCCGCGAGACGGGACGGGATACCTTCGACGAGCGAAAGCCGTTCGTCGGCGAGGGCTACATCGAGATGAATCCCGCGGACGCCCGCGACGAGGACTTGCAGGACGGCGATTACGTGTGGGTAGACGCCGATCCCTCGGACCGTCCGTTCCCGAGTTACGATCCCGACGACGAGGACGCCGACTACACCCGCGCGCTGATGCGACTCCGGTACCAGCCCAGCCTTCCACAGGGCGTGACCCGTAGCTGGATGAACGTGAGCCAGGCCTCTCACAGGACTTACGAGGCCCAGCAGGAGCGCGACGACGGGAAGGCCCAGGCCGAGGACACGAACTACGTGGCGATGTACCGCAGCGGCGGCCACCAGTCGATGACGACCACCTGGCTGCGCCGTACCTGGATGACCGACTCGATGCCCCGCAAGGACATGTTTGGACAGAACATGGACGTCGGGTTCGAGCCGGACGTCCACGCGGCCAACGGCGCGCCCAAGGAGTCCTTCGTGAAGATCGAGAAGGCCGAAGACGGCGGCCTCGAGGGAGAGGGCGACTGGGAGCCGGTCGACCGCGGTATCCGACCGACCCAGGAGGACGAAACGATGGAAGAGTATCTGAGCGGCGGTTTTGCGAGCCAATCCGACGACTAACACCGAGGTGATCACCGATGGCTGAAGTGTACAACTGGCAGATCGGACGCGAGATGGAGTACCCCTACGCCGAGTCTCGACCGGACCGGCAGTGGGGAGCAGTGTTCGACATCAACAAGTGTATCGCGTGTCAGACGTGTACGATGTCGTGCAAGACGACCTGGACCAGCGGCGAGGGCCAGGAGCACATGTTCTGGAACAACGTCGAGACCAAGCCCTACGGCTCCTACCCCCTCGAGTGGGACAAGGAGATCCTCGATCGGCTCGGGGTCCAGGAGTGGGGCTCGGACGGCGTCTACGAGGGTGACACGATCTTCGAGGCCAACGACATCGACTGGGAGGAGCAAGTACCCGACGACGATCCCGGAAACTTCCACGGCGAGGGGATCGAGGGATACCGGCCCGACGACGAGGACTGGACTCACCCCAACATGGGCGAGGACGAACCGGCCGGCGAATCCTTCGAATCGGATACCCACATTCAGGAGGAGACCCACCCGATGTGGTTCTTCTACCTCCCGCGGGTGTGCAACCACTGCACTTTCGCCGGCTGTGCGGGTGCCTGTCCCGTGCAGGCGGTTTACAAGCGCCAGGATGACGGCATCGTCCTCATCGACGAGGACAGCTGTCAGGCGATGCAAGAGTGCGTGCGGGCCTGTCCGTACGGGAAGTCGATCTTCAACCGGGAGGCTGGCAACTCCCAGAAGTGCGTCGGGTGTTACCCGAAAGTCGAGCAGGGACAGGTCCCGCAGTGTTTCGAGAACTGTCTCGGCAAGATCCGCCAACACGGCTGGGTCAATCCCCGTGGCGAGCACGACCCGTCGAACCCCATCGACTACCTCGTCCACGAGGTCGAGGTCGCCAAGCCGCTGTACCCGCAACTGGGACTCGAGCCGAACGTCTACTACATTCCGCCGATCAACGTGCCCGACGACTACCTGTTCCAGATGTTCGGACCCGGCGTCTCCGAGGCAAAAGAGACCTACCGTGCGGCCCGCCGCGGTGACGAGGAGTACCGCAAGCTGCGGGGGCTGTTGCACCTGATGGGTTCGACCGAGTGGCGCATCGAGGAGTTCGAAGTCACCGACGAGGAGGCGATCGGCTACGACGGAAGCGGCTCGGTCGTCGCCCGCGTGCCGATGGAGGAACCGCAGTACGAACGCGACCGCTTCGACGCGGAGAACGACGTCTACCGACTCGACATCACGTGATCGTCGACCATGACTGACCCGGAAACCCACGTTCACCGCGCACGACTGTACAAGCTCGCGTCGCTTTCGTTCGACCGCCCGGACGACGAACTCGAAGCGGCGCTGCTCTCGGGCGAGTTTGCCGAGCAGGTGCTCGAATCCGCCGCGGCGCTCGAGGCCGAGGCCCTGCGAACGCACGCGGAGTCGGTCGTCGAGACGGCCCCGAAAGACGCAGACGGCGTTGCGGACCTCTACTCGGACTGGGCGAGCCTGTTCGGCTTCGAAAAGGGCGGCGAGATCCAGCTCTACCAGATCGAGTACGGGCCCGGTACGCTCGTGACCAGCACCGACACGCTGGCGGATATCGCGGGGTTCTACCGCGCGTTCGACCTCGAGCCTCGGGACGGCAACCGCGAGCGCGTCGACCACCTCTGTCTCGAACTCGAGTTCCTCTCGCACCTCGCGCTCCAGACGGCCTACCTCGACCTCGACGGCGACGAGACCGGCGTCGAGGTCGTCACGAACGCACAGGCGGACTTCCTCGAGGATCACCTCGGTCGCTGGACGCCGCGATTCCGTGACACCGTCCACGAGGACTCTGACGTGGCGTTTTTCGAGGCGCTGGCCGATCTGGTCGACGCTCTCATCGCCGCCGACGCCGACCAGTTCGGTATCGAGCCGGACGTGTTCGACGAGGCACCGCCGGCACCGACGGAGGGGCTCGTCGGCGACGACGGCGGTGACTTCCGCTGTGGTACCTGTGGTTCGAACCCGTCCCCGACGGGATCGAACCAGACCACCCCCGAGATGCCGATGAGGGGCCGAAACGAACCGAAATAACTGCTCGTCGTTCACGCGTCGGCTCCCGCGGGGTCGGTCACGGTCGTCGGCCTCCGATTCTCCCCGTTCGGTTTTCGCCCCTTGCCGTCGTCGACTCGAACGGATCATGGGGTTCCAGCGTTACTGTCGGTATATGGCTAGCGCCGTTGTGATCCGTCCCGTCTGTCTCGCCGGGCCGAGCGACGCCGGCAAGACGACGCTCGTCGAACGGCTCGTCCCAGCGCTCGCCGACCGCGGCGATCGCGTCGCGACCGTGAAGTCGATCCACCACGATATCGAGGTCGACGATCCGGGGACCGACACCCATCGCCACCGGACCGCCGGCGCGGAAACGGTCGTCGGCATCACGCCGGAACTCACCTTCGAGGTCAGCAGCCGTGGCAAGCGGGATTCATGCGATCTGCCCGAGGGCGTTCTCGAGGGACCGTTGCTCGAGGCCGCCCGTGACGATCCGGAACTGCGAACGCTCGCGAGTACGCTCGTGCGTCTCGCCCGACGAGGCTACGACGTCGTCGTCGTGGAAGGTTTCACGGCCGCGCCACTGCCGACGATTCTCGTCGGGGATCGCGACCCCGACGCGGTCGGCGGCGACGTCGTCGGACGCGGCGACGACGACCTCGAGGCGCTCGTCGAGACGGTTCGGTCGCTCGAGGGGATCACGATCCGGGATGCCGACGGGTCGTGATCGGTGAACCGACGCCTCACTCCGCCCGGCCAGAGATTCTTCGACTCATCGATGGCAAAGTTCTCTCGAGTCTCTCACAACCGTCGTGACACTGCCCCAGAAACGAAGGAATTGATCGATGACAGAACTCCAGAAAGAAAAGTTTCTACGAGGAGACAGTCGGTTTCGTCGGCGCTAATCTTGTTGGAAGTGGGGTTATGCCGGTCCCTGTTGTAGCAAGGAGCGAGACGCATGACATCGATTGCAGATATCGAGATTCCGGCCGACGGCACGGGATTGGGCGAGCTCTTCGAGGCGGTCCCATCCCTCAACTGCGAGATGGAGCGGGTGATCGCCTCGAGCGGCCACGGCCTGTGGCTCTCCGGCGCGAGCCAGGACGAGGTCGAGACTGCACTCGAGGACGCGTCGGCGATCGGGGAGTTCTCCCTGATCAGCAGCGACGAGGACCGCTGGCTCTACGACATCGAGTTCGATCCGGAGACGGTCGACGTCTTCGAACTCGTCTTAGAGGAGGGCGGGACCGTCCTCTCGGCGTCGGCCTCGAGCGGCACCTGGTTGATCAGCATCCGGGTGGTCGATCGCGAGAGCGTCAGTTCGCTCTACGATCGCCTCGTCGAGGACGACGTCTCGCCGACCATCGTCCGCCTCTACGACCTGGCCGAGGAGAGCCACTCCCAGTGTGGCCTCACCCCACGCCAGTACGAGACGCTCGTGGCGGCCATCGACCACGGCTACTTCGAGATTCCCCGCGAGGTGTCGATGCAGGAACTCTCGGAGGAGCTGGACATCTCCCACCAGGCGCTCTCGGAGCGGCTGCGACGGGCCTACCGTGCACTCGTCACGTCCGAACTGAACGTCGCCGAGGACGAAACGACCGCCCCCCCAATCCCGTCGGACTAAGCTGTCCGATCCCGGCCGACCGTCGTCCGGGTTTCACCCGGCCCGGCGCTCCCGATCGAAGCGACCGATCGCGGCGGGCTCGAGTCGAACGGCTCGGACCCTCCGCGGCGGTTCGTAGACGATATCATACACCCAGATGAGTGGTTGATTCTGTCAATTTCTGGGCTTAACTAACATTCTTAGCAGACGTATCAACTGACGTGGTGAGTTCGCTCAGGGAAACTTCTCTAATTAGTACACGGAGTATCTTCCCTGCCATGTCCGAACGAACTACAGGAAGAATATTTCCGAAGTAATAAATATAAAGTGTTATATTTTAATCAGCGATCAAGTTGTCCGTCTGATTTCCACGCACATGGGACCATATCGTGCGTATATTCGCCAAATTTGATGTTCCTATCCTCATCGATATAGATTCCATCGAACCCTCTCGCCATCTCTACTGATACGGGACCGTCTTCCACCGTTTCTGCGGAATCGACCGTGGCCTCGAGCTTGTACTCGCCGTAACGAAGATCATGGTCATCCAGCGTGATACTATCTCTAGCGTCGACCTCGAACCCGTCGTCGACTATCGTTTTAGGCTCGAACGTATCCGAGAACGGTTCGTAAAGGATGTTGAGCGATAGCGTCAATTCACTGTGTGACTGGTTGTGGATATCTACTGTAGTATCATTCGTGGGAAGGCCTTCTTCCAGCACGAGTGTCGTCTTCTCACCGTCCGAATCGATCTCTGCTCTGTAGTATCGACGTTGGTCATCTACGATACTCTGAATGAAAGTGGGATCGACACCCAGTATCTCTTCTAAATAGAGTTGTTCACTCGTTTCGTACGATCCGTCTTCCAGCGCTTTCGTTACTTCTTCTGCTGCCTCACTGGGAAGATGATTTTCCCTAATTACACTTAGAGGACATTCTTCATAGTCTGATGGCGTCAGACTCTCGTTCTTTTTGCTGTCTGTTGTGGACGAGTCAGTCTCCTCGTTGTCTGTTGTAGTCGAGTTATCGATACAGCCTGCGACAAGACCACCTGTGATAGTCGTCATAAATGCAAGAAGCACACGTCGTTTCATGGTTGATTTACCATTTACAGCGGTAATTACTTTCCTTTGGGTATTTCCCCAGACAACTGGCAGATCTCACTAGTTTCGGAAACGACCCAGACAGGGTTAGGCGGCCTCGAGCGAGCGTCTCCGGGTTCTTCCGCGTTCGTGCCGTCTCCGTAGCCGATCCGGTTCCGAGACGGGTCCGTCCGCTCGTAGCATCGCCGAACGAATCGTGACGCTCCGTTCGGATTCCTGTACCGTTAAGCGGCGACCGATCCATGCTCGAGGTATGCACGTCGAGCGCACCGACGACGTTCTAGAACTCACGTTCGATCGACCGGGGGCGATGAACGCCCTGACGCGGGAGACGGTCACCGAGTTAGCCGATCGGATCGAGGCCGCTTCCCCCGACGAATACGACGCCGTCGTTATCAGCGGCGAGGGCGAGGCCTTCAGCGCCGGCGGCGACCTCGAGATGCTCGCGGAGACCCCCGAGTCCCCCCAACAGGCCTACGCCGAAGTTACCGAGACGTTCGGTCGACTCGTCGAGGCGATGCTCGAGTCGCCGGTGCCGATCGTCGCGAAGGTCAACGGCGACGCCGTCGGCGCGGGATTGGCCGTCGTCGCGCTCTCCGATATCGCCTACGCCGCCGAAGACGCGACCTTTTCCTGTGCGTTCGTCCGCGTCGGGCTGATTCCGGACACCGGCGGGACGTTCATGCTACCTCACATCGTCGGCCTGCGCGCGGCGAAGAAGCTTGCCTTTACGGGCGAGTTCTTCGACGCCGAGCGGGCGGCGGAGCTCGATCTGATCAACGACGCCGTACCCGCCAACGAACTCGACGACCGCGTCGCCGAGACCGTCGATCGACTGGGACGACGACCGACGGACGTTATCGGCATGATGAAACAGGCGATGCACGAGAACATGGCCCGTCACTGGTCCGAGGCGCTGGACTACGAGAACACGCTCCAGGTCCAGGCCCGGTTCTCCGACTCCCACGAGGAGGGTGTGGCCGCGTTCCTCGAGGATCGCGAACCCGACTTCGACTAATCGGCGCTCACGGACCGAATCGCCGGGAATTGCCTTCGAACCGCAAGCGGGCGCAAGCAACAGGGTTGTGGGCCGCTCAATCGTTTGTCATACCGCAATGTCACCCGAGTTCACCGACGACGACATCGGCAAGACCGTCGTCAACGCGGACGGCGAGGAGGTCGGCATCGTCGCCGACGTCGAACACGGCACCGCTCACGTCGAGGCCGACCCAGGCATTACGGACACGATCAAGGCCAAACTCGGCTGGGGCGGTTCGGACGAGGACACGTACCCGCTCCAGGAGCAATCCGTCGCGACGGTGACCGACGACGAGGTCCGCCTCGAGAGCGACCTCTCGGGTCGCGGAACCGACACCGGAACCGGAACGGGCACTACTGGTACAGGCACCGGGACGGAGACCGGTGGTCGAACTGACACCGGCATGGATACCGGCGGATCCGAACCCCGACCCGGCACCGAGACGACCGGGAGCGGCGGCGCAGGCACGACCGGCGGTAGCCGCGACACCGACGACGACATCATCGGCGACGACGAGGGCATGATGGGCGACGACAGCGACGACGACCTGATCGGTGACGACGACCAGGGAAGACGAAGTGACGACGAAGGCCTCATGAGGGACGACGATGACGACGAGGGTCTCATGAGCGACGACGATGACGACGAGGGTCTCATGAGCGACGACGATGACGACGAGGGTCTCATGAGCGACGACGATGACGACGAGGGTCTCATGAGCGACGACGATGACGACGACGTCATCGGTGACGACAGGCGGTAACCCGTCGACTCGAGCCGACCGGTCGCGATTCCCGATCGGTCATCGCCGTTTCCCGTCGGTTTCCGTTCCGTCGACCGCCCGGCTGGTGGACCGGTGTTACTGTCCGTTGCCGTCCGGTCCGGGGGATTCCTCGCCCGTCTGCGGCTCCGGCGGTTCCTGTGATTCTGCCGTCGGTTCGTGTTCGTCGCTCTCGCCCAACTCAGACTCGTCGCCCCGCTCTGGCCGTTCGCGACGTTCTTCCTGAACTGGCTGTTGCTGGTGGGGTTGACCGCGGCTCTCGGGCGGACCGGCCTGTCGACTTTCGCGACCAGGCGGCCCCTGCTGTTGCTGCGGTTGCTGCGTACTCCCTCGAGGGGACGGCGAGCCCCCAGGCGGCTGCCTATCAGCGTGGGGCTGTGACCCCTCGTGGCCCGACGGCTGCTGTCCGTACTGTCCCTGTCGACTCGAGCCGGTGTACGCGGACTCGGACGGCGGTCGTCCCTCGGTCCCAGTGGGCGGTTGCTGGTCACCAGTGCCCTGTCGCGTCACCCACTCCCCAGTCTGGGGGGCCGTCGATCCCTGTTGGGACGTCGATTCGCCGCCAGCCATCGGTTCCCGTCGTTGTCGTTGACTCTCCCCGTGCTGCCGCCCTCGGCTACCGCCAGCCTGTTGCATCGTCGGGCGGCCGCGTTGGGTGGGTTCGCCCGGCCGCTCCATCTGGTGTTCCTGTCGGGGCATCCCCTGGGGTCGCTGCTCCATCTGCTCGCCCATCCGCTGACGCTGCGCCCCCATCCCCTGGGTTCGTTGTCCGAGTTCCTGGGTCTGCGCGCCCATCTCCTGGGCCATCTGCTGGCCGGGCTCGGTTGCGGCGTCCATGCCCTTCTCGATCGCACGCTCCATCTCGGGAACGATCGCTTCCATCCCCTCGATGTAGCTCTCGAGCATCGTCTCGGTGAGCTGCTGGCCTGGAACGACTCCCATCATCGACCGCGTCATCTCCATCCCCTGCTGCTGAGCCATCCGTTGCCACTGTAACGCGCTCAGCGTCATTCGGGCCACGTTCTGCTGGAGGTCCAGCAACTGCTCCATGGCCTCTTTCCCCTGGTTCATCGTCGGCTCTTGGTTCTCCCGCGTCTGGGTGGATTGCTGGTCAGTCATGATACTCACGCGAGGATCCTGATCTATCGCGCCGCTCGCGTCCGTCGGGCGTCGATCCGATCCTCGGTCGTCTCCGAGGGCAATCGTGAGCGGAATAAAGGCAGCCGTCGGTTACGACGGGAAGAGCCGGACGAACCGGCTGAAACATTATTACGTTGACAGAATGTGGAGCGAAGAGACGGATTCGAACGCCGACGATTTCTGCGCAATACGCAGCCGTCACCGATCGAATCCGTCGTAAGACGCGGTTACCGACCGTTTCACGGCACCGGACGAGCGTTCGGAGATTCGATACTCCAAGGACCCGTCAGTCGTCCGAGTCGGGTTCACCGTGAGTGACGCCCTCGCGTTCCTCTGCCTGCATTCGACGGAGGGCGGCCCGGGCGTTGCCACTCTCGTAGCCGAAGAACACCCGTTTCCCGTAGGTTTCGGCGACCTCCGTCGCGTGGATCAAGTTGTCGATATCGACGTTTACCGCGTACAATTCGATATTGAACGGCGTCTCGAGCGCGCTGTCGAACCCCTTCGCGATGGTCTCGAGCCAGTAGGTCGTCTCGTAGGCAGTGTCGTAGAGGGGAACCACGAACTCGTCGACGTACTCCTCGATGGCCTCGAGGTCGATGCCGGCCCGCTCGTAGAGGTGGCCGGGGTAGGGGTCCGGATACAGCGTCATGTAGACGGTGCCGGGGATCCGGTTGGCCGCCGCGGCGACGAACTCGGTGACGACGCTCGCGCGCCACTCGAACCGATCGTCGTAGTCGCTCTCCTGGAAGTTCCGCTCGCAGACGCCACAGCGACAGTACTCCGCGCGCGGGAAGCCGACGTCGTCGAGGCGGACGTCCTCGTTCGCGGCGACGCAGTCGTCGATGACGTCGAACAGTCCCTCGCGGTAATCCTCGCGACTCGGGCAGATGTAGGCCCAGTCGAAGTACTCCCGATCCCTCGTCGCCGGCCGTCCCATGTCGTCGACGGGGACCAGCGACGGATCGGCGTCCGCGGCCGCGTTGTCACCGAAACACGAGACCATGTTGACCCCGTGTTCGATCGGTTCGGCGGACCGGCCGGTCACGTCCTTGACTTCGTAGAAGCCGCGGTCGAACTCCGGCCACTCGATTTCTTCGGCGTTACGCGTGACGACGCCGTACATACCTCGTGGTACGTCGCCGTCCCCGTAAGCCGTTCGGAACGGTCGACTACGGTGCTATTCGGCTGGGTCGTACTCGACGTCGACTTCGGAGGAGTCGCTGATGACGACTTTCCAGACGATGGCGATGACGACCAGGACGGCCAGAATCTTGACGATTCGTGACAGTGACATGTACGTTCGAACCTACGACCGGTTCCTACTTAGATATTCTGGAACCATTCGTCACAACAAAACACAGTCACGCGGGCCGAACGACGGCGACTATCCGCCGCTCGCGCCCCAGTTAAGTTTCGATCAGCGACGCGATCTCTTCGCGGACGATCGTCTCGCAGTACGTACAGCGGACGCCGTCCTCGAGCACCTCGAACCGCGAGGAGACCGGCTCGTCACCCGTCGTGATACAGCCCGGATTGGGACAGGAGAGGACTCCCGTGACTTCTTCGGGGCGTTCGACGCGGTGTTTCTCGACGACCTCGTAGTTCCGGACGATGTTGATCGTCGCATCGGGGGCGATCAACGAGAGAACGTCGACCTCGTCCTGGCTCAGTTCCCGGCCTTCGACCTTGACGATGTCTTTGCGCGCGAGTCGGTCGGAGGGGACGTTCATCCCGACGGAGACCTCCTCGCCCTCGCTACCGTCGATGCCCAGAATCGCGAGGACGTTCAGCGCCTGCCCGCCACGGACGTGATCGATGACGGTCCCGTCGCGGATCTTGCTGACGCGCAGTTCGTGGTCGGAGTCGTGGCGCTCGTGGTCGTCACTCATCGTTCTCACCCCCAGAATCGTCCAGCAGGAGATCCAAAAGCGCCATCCGCACCGGAACCCCGTTGTGAGCCTGCTCGAAGTACGCCGCGTACTCGGTGTCGTCGATCTCGGGCGCGATCTCGTCGACGCGCGGCAGCGGATGCATCACCGTCAGGTCGTCGCTGGCCGCCTCGAGCGTCTCGGTGTCGATCTGGTACTCGCCGGCGACCTGCTGGTACTCGCTCTCGTCGGGGAACCGCTCGCGCTGAATGCGCGTGACGTAGAGGACGTCGAGCGACGGGAGGACCTCCTCGAGCGATTCGTGCTCCCGGACCTGAGTGTCTCCCTCCTGATGGAGGTCGTAGACGACCTCGCGGGGCAACTGGAGGCTCTCCGGGCTGATGAAGTGCTGTCGTGCGTCGAAGTTCGTCAGCGCGTGGGCCAGCGAGTGGACGGTACGACCGTACTTCAGATCGCCCATGATGCCGATCGTCAGGTCCTCGAGCCCGGCGTTCTCCCGGATCGTGTAGAGGTCCAGCAGCGTCTGGGTCGGGTGGTGGCCCGCGCCGTCGCCCGCGTTTACCAGCGGGACGTCGACGTACTCGCTGGCCATCTTGGCCGCTCCCTGTTTCGGATGGCGCAACACGAGTGCGTCCGCGTACCCCTCGATGACCCGAACGGTGTCCGCCAGCGTCTCCCCTTTCTTCACGCTCGAGGATTCGACCGAACCCATGTCGACGACGTCGCCCCCCAGGCGCTTCATCGCGGTCTCGAAGCTCATCTTCGTCCGCGTGCTCGGCTCGAAAAAGAGCAACCCGAGCAGCCGGCCCGCGTGTCGATCGGCGACCGCCGACGGGTCGGCGTCGATTGCTGCCGCGCGGTCGAGGACGGTCTCGATGTCCTCGAGCGAGAGTTGTTTGCTCGTGATGAGGTGGTCGTGGCGCATTCGTTCGTGAACGGTCCTGCAAAACCCTTGAAGCCACCGTTCGACGGCGACGCTCTGTCAGTCCCTTCCATAGCGGGTTCTGGTAGCGGGCGGAGCGTCCGAAAGCAAAGAGTTATGCGGGTACTACAGTAACAGTCGGACACTGTATGGACGGTCGGCTGGAAACGGGTATCGAGGTCCTCGATCGAAAGCTCGACGGCGGCGTCCCGCCAGGCTACGTGATCGCGTTCACGGCCGATCCGGCCAGCCAATCGGAACTGCTCCTGTACGAACTGACGGCCATCCGGGGCACTCTCTACCTGTCGACGGAACGTACCGACGACGTGATTCGGGAAGCCATCGATCGATCGCCGTCCGACGTCGGCAACCCGACGGTCAGACACGTCGCCGACGAGAACCCGCTCGAGGAAGCGACGCGGCTGATCGAGGCGTTGCCCGACGGCGCGAACCTCATCATCGATACGATGGACGTGCTCGAGCGAACCGACACGGAGGCGTACGTCTCCTTCCTCAACGACCTCAAGGCCCGGATGCTCGAAACCGGCAGCATCGCCGTCTTGCACTGTCTGAAGGGGTCGGACGAACCCCCCAACCGGACGCGCACCCACCACGCGGCCGACGCCGTCTTCGACCTCGAGACGGCCGTCACGGGCACCGACCTCCAGAACATGCTCGCGATCCCCAAGTTCCGCGACGGCGGCCAGCCCACCGAGACCATCAAACTCGAGTTGACCGAGGAAGTGGCGATCGACACGAGCCGCGACATCGCGTAAGGTCCCCGCTCGCTGTACGCGAGGTAGCTGATTGCAAACCGATCGCCAGCGTAGCGGCAGCCGGCCGCCGGGGCCGCGGCCGACTCGGACGACGGTTCGGTAGCCGTCGACGAACGAACCCTACTCCCGAGTCGTCTCCGCAGTCGGATCCTCGGCGTCGACCCACCGTTCCCAGAAGGTGTCGAACTCGGATTCGTCTTCGGTAATGCGACTCCACTCCGCGAGCCCGCGTTCCTCGCGGGTGCCCGGAATCGTGTTGTCGAGCACGAGCGCCGCGAGGCCGCCGACCGCCATCCCCGTCGAGCCGATGATGAAGACCGTATCGACGACGGCGATCGCGGCGGCGACGAGCCAGCCTTCGACCGGCGTCCCTGCGATGGGGTCGGCCTCGAGCAACGGCGCGAGCGTGGCCTCGACGCCGATCGCCTCGCGGAACGCGAGGGTGGTCTCGAAGTTCCCCATGTACGCCGGGATGGCCAGCCCGACGAACAGCGCGAAGCCGACGACGAAGACGTTTCTCGAGGAGTCCAGATCGACGTGGCGGAGGTTCGAGACGCCCACGGCGACGATCTGGGCGAACATCGCGATGAACAGCCCGCCGACGATGGGGTCGGGGATGGTCTCGACGAGCTGTCCGAAGTAGCCGACGAAACCGAAAAGCAGCATGACGACGGCACCGAGCTGGACGACGTACCGCGAGGCGACGCCGGTCAGCCCGATCGCACCGACGTTCTCGGAGTAGGAGGTCGAGCCGCCCGTCCCCATGATGCCCGAGAAGACGTTCATCAGTCCTTCCATTCCGATGCCGTGGTTGATTCGCTTCTCGCTGGGCGCTCCGGAGCCGGTCAGGTTCGCCACGGCGTAGTAGTCGCCGATGCTCTCGACGATCGAGGCCAGGACGCCCGCGAACATCCCGATCGCGAACGACGTCGTGATCTCCGGGGTGCCCCACTGGAACGGATAGATCGGCAGGACCGGGTCCGCAGCGACGACGTCGGCGAGGTCGACGTAGCCAGGGTGTGCGTCGGTGATGACGCCGGTCACGGAGAGCGTGGCGGCGACGGCCCACGCGATCCCGAGCGCCAGCACGACCGGGTAGAGCCGGAAGGCGCGGGATTTGACGTCCAGATACTGCGAGAACAGCAGGATGAGGCCCAGCGTCAGACCCAACAGCAACCAGCTTTGCTCGTCGGTCACGATCTGATCGGCGTCGAACAGCGCGAGACCGATGAGCATGATCGTCGGCGCGATGACGACCGGCGAGAGGAACCGTCGGAGTTTCCCGACGAGACCGAGATAGCCCATCGCGACCTGGACCGTCGCGGCGACGATGATCGCTCCCTGTAACTGTAGCAGGGCGGTCTCCCAGCCCGCGCCACCGTCGACGCCGCCGGCGGTCACGACGGTGATGATCGCAAGGGCCGGCGCGAGCATCGAGAACGGCGCACCCTGGACGATCGGATACCGGTTCCCGAACGTCGTCTGGGCGAGCGTCGCGATCCCCGAGACGACGAAGAAGGTACCGATGAACCGCGCGGCCACGTCACCTGGCATCCCCATCGCGTCAGCCAGAATCAGCGGCACGGCGATGTTCGCCCCGACCATCGTCAGGTAGTGCTGAATTCCCAGCACGAACGATTCGCCAAGCGGTGGTTTGTCGTCGATCCCGTACTCGATATCCTCGCTGACGGCGACCTCGGCGTCCGAGCCGCCAGCGTCGTCAGTGACGTCGTCCCCCGTATCGCTCATTCTCGTCGGATAACGAGCGAGGGTGACCATATCGATGTTGATCTGGCGTCGCCGTCTGCACAGGGACGACCGCTCCGCTCGAGCCGCGGTTCGCCGTCGTCATCGGTCGTTCGACGCGGCCCGGTCGGCCACAGCGCGGACCGTCTCGGGGGAGAGCGCCTCCAGAGAGACCAGTTCGCCCGCCGTCTCGCTCGCGACGACGTCCGAGAGTCCCGCCCGGGAGTCGTCGCCGGCGTCGACGACGAGCACGGTCGCGTCGGCGGCCGCCAGTCTCCGCGCGGCCCGCCGCGTCGCTTCGGTCGGACTCCCGTCGGCGACGTTGGCCCGACCGTCAGTGACGAGGACGACGACCGCGGCGTCGGTGTCGGCGCGCTCGAGGACGCGCCGAGACGTCTCGAGGCCCGCGGGGAGCGGCGTCCGATCGCCCGATGGCAACTCCTTGAGGTGGCGTGCTGCCAGCGAGACGCTGTCGGTCGGCGGAAGCAGGACCGCCGCGTCCTCGCCGGCGAAGGCGACGAAGGCGACCCGATCGCGGTGTTCGTAGCTGTCTCGCAACAGGTCGAGGACGACCCCCTTCGCGGTGCGCATCGCGGGCCGCATCGAGGCGCTGGCGTCGACCGCGAAGACGATCGTCGCCGAGGTCTCGCCGGTACGGACCGACTGTCGGAGGTCCCGTTTCTGCACGCGGGAGTCCCCGCGCGCGGCGGCGGAGCGAACCGACGCCGCCGCGTCGATCGACCCGTCGCCCGAGGCGGGTTCAGTCCGGACGCGAGCCCCGCGGTTGTCCGTGCTCGGACCCGTGCCTGCCCGCGAACCGCCCGCGGTCGTCGCGTCCGTACTCTCCACGTCGGGCGTCTCGAGGTCCGGGGCGGTCGCCTCGCCGACTTCGGCGATCTCGGCGCGCTGCTGGCCAGGGACGATCGGCTGGACGTCCTCGTCGTCGCTCTCGTCACCGTCGCCGTCTCCCGACCTGCGATCGCTCGAGGACCCCGGCTCGTCGGGATCACCGCCAGCCTCGGCCGGTGACGGCTCACTGCTCGCCGCATCGTCCGCGTTCTCGGGGCCGCGTTCGGCACCGGACTCGTCCGATCCGTCGTCTCCGTCGGCGTCGCCGTCGTCGCTCGAGCCGTCGGGTCCGTCTTCGCTGCCGCCGTCGCCATCGATACCTTCGTCGCCGGACTCGGTTCCTGCGTCGTCGCTGCGGTCCGTCTCGTCACCGTCGCCGTCGGCGTCCTCACCGGTCTCGTCGTCGCCGTTTCCCTCGTCCGGCGACTCCTCGTCGAACCGCTCCTCGAGCAGGTCCGCGAGATCGGGTTCGTCCTCGAAGGGCGTGCTCCGGAGCCGGTGAGGAAGGGTGTAGCCCGCAGCCTCGTGGACGTCCGACTCGATGACCGTCGTTCGGCCCTCGAGCGCCGCGATGGTCATCGCGGTCCGGGCAGTCGCCACGTCGCCGCGGTGACCGTCGACGCCGGCCTCGAGGCAGAGGTCGGCGATCTCCGCCTTGAAGTCGTCTGGGAGGGTGACCGCTGAGAGGCGGTCGCGGGCGCGCACGACCTCCTCGCGTAAGGCCGCGGTCTCGTCGGCGTACTCGGTCCAGGGGTCAGTCCCGTCACCACCATTGGCGGCGTCGGTCTCGAGCGCCCGATCGATGACCTCGACGCGCTGGTCGATCTCGCGACAGCCCTCGACGGTCGCCTGCAGGGCGAAGCGATCCCGGAGCTGGGGCCGCAGGTCGCCCTCCTCGGGGTTCATCGTCCCGATCAGAGTGAACTCGGCGGGGTGCGAGACGCTGATCCCGTCGCGTTCGACGCGATTCACCCCGCTGGCGGCGGCGTCGAGGATGACGTCCACGAGATGGTCCTCGAGCAGGTTCACCTCGTCGACGTAGAGGAGGCCCCGATGTGCGCGAGCCAGCAGGCCGGGATCGAAGTCGGCCTCGCCCGCCAGCGCGTCCTCGACCGAGAGGGTGCCGACGACGCGATCTCGAGTTGCCCCCAGCGGGAGCGTCACGAGCGGGACGGGCCGCGTTTCGACGGGCATCTCGTCCGGGTCGCGTTCGCGGCAGTCGGCACACTGTAGCGCGAGGTCGTCGGGTGCGCAGCCGTACGGGCAGTCGGCGACGGCCCGTTGCTCGGGAAGCAGGTCGACCAGCCCCCGGACGGCGGTCGATTTCGCCGTTCCCTTCTCGCCGACGACCAAGCCGCCATCGAGGTCGTCGTTGACGGCAATCGCGAGCAGGACGCGCTTCAGTTCGTCCTGGCCGACGATCGCCGGGAAGGGGAGCGACGACAGCTTTTTGTCCTCGGGCTCTGCAACCATATTTGCGCTAATACAATAGAGGTTTAAAAACGCGATGACTACGATCGGGATCTACACCGCCACGGAGAACGAACTCGGATCGATCGGCCGGGCCGCCGAGCGCCTCGAGGACGTCGAACTGGTCGTGCGCTCGGAGAGCGATCTGGACGACGAGGCCGAAATCGAGGCGTTCGTCGACGAACTGCGCGACGCCGCGACAGCGATCTTCTGGCTGCACGGGGCCGAGGACAGCATGCCCGGCTACGAGTACGCGACGGGCGAACTCGAGGATGCGGGCGTCCCGCTGATCGTCAAGGCGACCGGCGACGCGTTCGCCTTCGAGGATACGACGGTCAGCGACGAACACCGCGACCGCGTCTACGACTACCTCGAGAAGGGCGGGACGATCAACGTCGAGAACCTGTGTCGGTTCGTGGCGTCCGAGTACGCGGGTCGAGACCTCGAGTACGACGAGCCAACCGAACTCCCCACCGAGGGCGTCTACCACCCCGACTACCCCGGGATCGGGTACGAGGAACTGCTCGAGACCCACGACCCCGACAAACCGACGGTCGCCGTCTGGTTCTACGAATCCCACTGGACGCACGAGAACACTCGCTACGTCGACGCGCAGGTCCGCGCGCTCGAGGAGCAGGGCGCGAACGCCCTGCCGATCTTCTGCAACCCCGCAACAGACACTGACGAGCAGGAGGACGCCGAGTGGGTCACCGACAACTGGCTCTTAGACGACGGCGAGCCGATCGTCGACGCCGTGCTCTCCTCCTTCATGTTCTCGCTGTCGATGGACGAGCGCGGCCGATCGGCCAGCGACGAGGGCGAGTCGGCCGAGGACGTCTTTCTCGATCGGCTCGGCGTGCCGGTCCTCCAGACGATCACTACCATGCGTTCGCGCTCTCGATACGAATCCAGCGATACCGGCGTGATGGGGTTCGAACTCGCCCTCTCCGTGGCGCTGCCGGAGTTCGACGGCAACGTCATCACGCACCCCATCTCGGGCAAGGAACACACCGACGACGAGGCCGGCATCGGCTCCGCGCCGAAACACCACTTCCCGATCGAGGACCGCATCGATCACGCCACGCGACTGGCGGTCAACTGGGCCGAACTGCGCCACACGCCGAACGAAGACAAGCAGATCGCCGTCGTCCTCCACAACTACCCGCCGAGCGACGACGGCATCGGCACCGCGTTCGGCCTCGACTCGCCCGAGTCGACGGTGAATCTGCTCGAGGAACTCGACGCTCGAGGATACGACCTCGGCGGTGAGACGCCCGACGACGGACAGACGCTGGTCGAGACGCTGACGTCGCAGTTGACGCTCGAGGACCGCTGGGTCGCGCCGGAGGACGTCCGCGACCTCTCGGTCGACGTAGTTTCACCCGACACCTACGAGGAGTGGTTCTCCAAAGCGGACGAGCGGTTCCGGGAGAACGTCGTCGAGGAGTGGGGCGACGTCCCCGACCGCCCGTTCGCCATCCCGGGCGTCGAGTTCGGCAACGTGCTCGTCACCGTACAGCCCCCGCGCGGGTTCGGAATGGACCCCTCGAAGGTCTACCACGACTCCGACCTGCAGCCGCCCCACGACTACTACGCGTTCTACGGCTGGCTGCGCAACACGTTCGAGGCCGACGCCGTGGTCCACCTGGGTACGCACGGCAGCCTCGAGTGGCTCCCCGGCAAGACGGTCGGGCTGAACGGCGAGAGCGCGCCCGATCAACTGATCGACGATATCCCGAACGTCTACCCCTACATCGTCAACAACCCCGGCGAAGGGACGCAGGCCAAGCGCCGATCCTACGCCGCCATCGTCGACTACCTCACGCCCGTCATGCGGTCGGCGGGCACCTACGACGAACTCTCGGAACTCGAGGAACTCGCGAATCAGTACCGCGAGGCCGGGATGGAGGACGCCCGGGCCGACGACGGCGAGCACCTCGAGACGCTCATCCGCGAGACGGTCGAGGAACTGGACCTCGCGGTCGAACTCGGCATCGCGGGCACCATCGACGAGAAAGCCGACGTCCGCGGTCCGGACGAAGCCGGTTCGACGCTCGCTGAGGGCGACGTAGACGGCGACGAGGTCGCCATCGACGAACTCGTCGAACGGATCCACGAGTACCTCACCGACGTCAAGACCACCCAGATCCGGCTCGGCCTGCACACGATGTCCGAGCCGCCGGCCGACGAGCGCCTCGTGGAGTACCTCGTCGCCCTAACTCGGCTCGAGAACCCCGGCGCGCCGAGCCTGCGTGAGAGCGTGGCCGGCGCGCTCGGCATCGACTACGAGAAGATGCTGCACGCGCCCGGCGAGTACGACGAGGCGCTGGGGATAACCTACGCCGAGGCCGCGGACGTCGTCCACGAGACGAGCCTCGAGTTGGTCGAAACGCTCGCGGAACACGACTTCGACGTTCCTCAATCAGAGCGCGAGGCCGGTCCCGACGACGAGGTGAACATGAACCTGCTCGTCGTCGATCTCGATACGATCGGCGACGCGCGGGCGAAGTCTGGCGCTCACGACGACCTGCGGAAGGTCCTTGCGTACATCTGCGAGGAGGCCCAGCCCCGCGTGCAGGGTGCCGAAGACGAGATTCCCCGCACCGTGGACGCGCTCTCGGGCGAGTACGTCCCGCCCGGCGGATCGGGCGCGCCGACCCGCGGCGGCGTCGACCTGTTACCCACGGCGCGGAACTTCTACACACTCGATCCGCGGAAGGTACCGGCCAAGCCCGCCTGGCAGGTCGGGAAGGAAGTTGCTGAGGGCGTCCTCGAGCGCCATCACTCTGAAGAGGGGGAGTACCCCGAGGAGATCGGCGTCGTCGCGTGGGGCACCCCCACTGTCCGCACCCGCGGCGAGACCATCGCCCAGGTGCTGGCCATGATGGGCGTCGAGCCGCAGTGGACGGACGCCGGCCGGATCGACGACGTCGAGCCGATTCCGCTCGAGGAACTCGACCGACCCCGCATCGACGTGACGACCCGCGTCTCGGGCCTGTTCCGCGACGCCTTCCCGGCCGCGGCAGGGGTCATCCACGACGCGGTGGACGCCGTCGTCGACCTCGACGAGCCCCACGAGATGAACTACGTGAAGAAACACGTCGAGGAGGAAGCCGAAGAACTGCAGACCGAAGAAGGGCTCGACGAGTCCGACGCCCGCACGGCCGCCAAACACCGCGTCTTCACGACCAAGCCCGGCGGCTACGGTGCCGGGACGAACAAGGCCGTCGACGAGGGCAACTGGGACGATCGCTCCGACCTCGCCTCCGTCTACGTCCAGTGGGGCGGCTACGCCATGGGCTCGAGAGGCCGCGTCTCGGACGCCCACGACGCCTTCGAGCGACGGCTCTCGAGCGTCGACGCCACCGTGAAGCTCGAGGACACGATGGAGCAAGACGAGTTCGACTCCTCGGACTGGTACGCGTTCCACGGCGGCTTCATCTCGGCGGTCTCGGAAATCGCGGGCGAGGAACCCGCCTCCTACGTCGGCGACTCCTCGGATCCCGACAACGTCTCCGTCTACACGAACGAGGAGAAGGTCCGCAAGGCCATGCGCTCGCGCGTGCTCAACCCTGACTGGCTCGAGTCAATGGAGGAGCACGGCTACAAGGGCGCGGGCGACCTCTCGACGACGGTCGACGTGACGCTCGGCTGGGACGCGACCACCGGCGTCGTCTCCGATACGCTCTGGGCGGAGGTCGCCGAGAAGTTCGCCTTCGACGACGCCCGTCAAGACTGGATGCGCGAGGTCAACCCGTGGGCGCTCGAGTCGATCACTGACACCCTGCTCGAGGCGATCGAGCGCGGTTTGTGGGACGCCGACGACGAGACGATCGACCGGCTGCGCGACCTCAATCTCGCGGTCGAGGGCGATCTCGAGGCGCGGACGACCAACGAGGCCGTCGGCGGGGACGCGGAGGTGTCGACCGATGACTGACGGCGACCAAACATTCGAGGAGGAGTACGCCGACCTCGGCGCGACCACCCAGAACGCGATGGACATCGCCGAGACGAGCATGGACATCGTCCGGCAGTTCGTGCCCGACGAGACCCTCGCGGACCGGGTTCGCCAGAAGTCGGTCCACTCGATGGGCGACATCGAGTTCCAGCACCTGATCCGGTTTACGGGTGCGGACGACCTCGGCGGCGACGAAGACGCACCGGTCCGCGCCGGCGCTCGAGCGGTGCTCGAGGAGGCCGACGTCGTCACGGACATCACGATGGTGAAAGCCGGTGTGACCGGTCGCGGCCACGACTGCGACGTGTCGAAGGCGATCGGTCACGGAAAAGAACTGGCCGAGCGGACGGGGATGACCCGCACCGCGGCGGCGATGCTCGAGCTCGACAAGGAGGACACCTTCGAGGGGTCGATCGTCACGATCGGCAACGCCCCGACGGCCGCCCTTGCGCTGGCCGACTGTATCGAGCAGGGAACTCGGCCCGCCGTCGTGGTCGCGAACCCGGTCGGCTTCGTCAAAGCCGAGGAGAGCCGCCGGCGCGTCCGCGAGGTCAGCGAGGAGTTCGGCGTCCCGGCGATCACCCACGTCGGCCGCCGCGGCGGTAGCGGACTGGCCGCGGCCCTGACGAACGAACTGATTCACGTCGCAAAAGACGTGCGTACCGACGAACTCGAGTTGGACCTCGATGCCGAGACGCGCGCCGAATCCGGGAAAAACCGATGAGCGACGACTACGACCTCGACGCCGGGCCGGATCCGGCAACGTTTGCGGCCGCCGAGCCCGAACCCGAAATCGACGAGGACCGGGACGATCCCGTCCCCGTCGTCGGGGTCGGCCCCGGCAACCTCGAGTACCTCACGCCGCGAGGCGAGCGTGCGATCCGCGAGGCCGACGTCGTCGTCGGGTTTACCACCGTCGTGGAGTTCGTCGCGGATCTGACCGACGCCGACCTGCTGACCTGCGGGTACGAGGACGAGGCCGAGGCGCTCGAGGAGTTCGCCCAGCGCGTCGCGAGCGGCGAAGACGGCACGGCAGTTGCGATGGGCGACCCGAACCACTCGGGCTACCAGTTCGTCGGGAAGGTCCAGGACGCCGTGGAACGAGAGGCGGCGACGCGTGGCCTCGAGCCGCGACCGGTCCGCGTCGTGCCGGGCATCTCCTCGTTGCAGGTGGCCGCGAGCCGGGCCCGGACGCCGATGGAGGATACCGAGTTCGTCACGTTACACAAAAGCGGCGACCTCGCGGACGACGTGGAACGGCTCGCCGCCGCGGTCGTCGCGGACGAGCGACACCTGCTCGCGCTACCCCGTCCGTACGACCGGATGCCGGGCGACCTCGCCGCGTTCCTCCTCGAGCAGGGGGCCGATCCCGACCTCGAGGCGCTCGTGCTCGAGGCACTGACTCACGAAGACGAAGCGATCCACCGATTTACGCTCGCGACACTCGCGGACCACGCCGGTGGCGGCGGGAGCGACGAGACGCCGTTTTCGGACCTGGTCGTTCTCGCCGTCCGTCAGCCCGTCGGCGACTGAGTTCCTCCCACGGGTAACTTATCGACGGACGCCGACGCCGCTGCAAGCCGACCATCCCGTCGATTTACTCGTCGGATCGCTGCTCCTGGAGGACCGTCCCGATGGTCGTCGACACCTCCTCGAGCGCGACGGCGTGGGTCTTCCTGAGGTCCCCGTTCTGTGCGGTCTCGAGGTGTCGAAGCGCCTCGCGAAGGTGGTGTTCGACGTCCGGCTGGTCGTCGTCGGTCATGGTTGTAGGGACAGGCCATACCGGATTCGGACGGGTAAATTCGTCGGTGGTGTGGATCGGCCGCCGGCTAGTCGGCGAGCAGTTCGCTGGGATCCCAGACCGAAACCGTTGCGTCCGGATCGTGGTACGGTTCGTAGACGTCGAGCAACCGGTAGCGCTGGGTCAACTCGGCGAAACCAGGCCCCTGAAGCTTGACGTACTCCGGCGGCTCGAGTCCCATCCCGATGTAACAATCTCGAATCTGACAGAGGAGGTGGTGCTGGATTGCGTGTTTGAACTCCTCAGGTGTCCCGGGATCGAACGGGGGCAACTCGACGGCGGCGATGAGCGGGTCGTCGATCGTGGCGTCCGAGACGAAGACTTCTTCCCCGGTCTCGGGATCGAACCGACACGGGTAGGTTCCGGTGAGGGTCAACTCGACTAACTCGCTCAGATCGTAGCCACGCGAGTTGGCGACCTGACCGACGTCGGAGAAGAAATCGGCCCCGGTGGACGATTTCCCGCCGAACATGCTGGCGAACTGGTTTTCCACGAACGCGCCGCCGAGGGCGTCGAAGAACTGCTGGAGTTCGGTCGCGCCGGCGGAGGCGGAGACGTCGACGTCGAGCAAACCACAGTAGTAGACGAACGATCCGTCTTCGCCGTCGTCGGTCGACGTCGACGGCTCGTCGTCGGCCTCGGCGTGCCGTGAGAGTTGCAACCGAACGGGATCGAACAGTTCTTCGAACTCCTCGGCGGAGTACGTATCGAGGATGCCGACGACGGTGTCGACGAGATCCGGATGGCGGCCCAGCAGGAGTTCTTGGTTGGTGGTCTGCTCGGCGAAGATATACCGCGCGAACTGCTGGACCTGTCGCAGCAGCTCGTTCGTCGCGGGCGTTCGTTCGGTCGGGTCTCGCGGGTAGGCGTCGGTCTCGTGGTACTCGACCCGACAGTCGGTATCGACCGTCACCGTGTGATCGTTTCCACGGTTGTCGACGACGTGGAGCTGTGCTGTATCGCCGGATTTCGAGAGGATTGTTGCGTCCATACGTCTTACCCCCGTGAACTCGAGGCAGCGATCGTCGGCGGTTCGGGGACCGTCTCCGGCGCGTCGTCGTAGGCGTCACGCACCGACCGGCCCCATTCGGAGCCGGAGAAGACGGTCGTGAGGTAGTCACGTAGCAGTTCGTCGGCGGTTATCCCGCGTTCGTATCCCGGCACGTCGGCATCGACCTCGTAGAAGTCGGGGATCTCGTCGAACTCCTGGTAGACCGTCGTGAGCGAGTGCTGACCGGTCCCGAGGAGTCGACAGTGTTCCGGCGGCTCGAGTCCGAACGCGACACAGCGGTCCCGCTGTTGACAGCGGAGGTTCTCGTCGATCACCGTCTGTAACTGCTCGGGCGTCTGGACCAGCCGAACCGGCAGCGAGACGCGCGCGTACGCCTCGCCATCGGGAACGGCCGCCTCCCGGACGACGGTTCGCTCGTCCCTGTCGATGACGGCGATCTGCAGCTCCGAAACGTCGTTGACGGAGCCGTCCTCGACGGCAACCCAGACCTCGTACCGGACGGCGTCGTCGTCGAGGTCGACGCCGTCGGGATCGACCGGCCGTTCGACCGGGTCACAGAACGGAACCTCGTCCGCGGAGTGGCTCGCGTGTTGGGCGAGATACTCGTCGAACAGGTCGGCAACCTCGTCGGTCGAGAGGTCGGCGACCGCCTCGCGAACGGTCTCGATCCCGCCGGGCGTCAGATGAGGCTCGAGAACGTCGAACTCGTGTTCGCGGTGGACCCAGTAGACGGCCTGTCCGCGGACGAACTCGAGTAGCCGTCGCTGGAACGACGAGAGATCGCTCGAGTAGTCGCCGAGGTCCTGGGGAACGTCCCCTTCGCCGGCGTTGGTCGACACCTTGCCGTCCGCTCCGACGGTGATCACGTGTTCGATGTCGTACCGATCGATTACTCGGAGCTGGACCGTACTGGCGGTTTCCTCCTCGATCTCGACCTCGAACGCGGTATCGTCCGGCCACCAGTGGCCTCGCTGGAGGTTGAGCCGCGTCTGTAGCTCGGCCGCGACGAACCGGTCGGTCGGTTCCTCGACGACCGTCCACAGGTCGGAGACGATCCGATCGAGTTCGTCGACGTCCTGCTGGTCGAAGAGGAAATCGGCGAGGGCCTCGGTCGCTGCGGTCAGCGGCGTCCCGACGTCGGCCTCGTCCCCGACCAGGTCCCGAATGCGTTCGAACTGCGACATCGCAGCATCGATATCTCCGCGCTCGACGTTCGCTTCGACCCCGCTGGCGAGCGCTCGCGCATACCGGTTCGGGATTCCCGTTTCGGACGGGTCGTGGGCCTCGTACAGATCGGCGAGTCGGTCGAGCTTTCGGTGGCCAGCCTCGAAATCGCCCTCCTCGTCGAAGTAGTACGTGGCTGCGCTCCGGAGCGCGTTCGCGTAGTAGTTCGCGATTCGGGCCACGTCGTCGTGCTCCTCGTAGAAGGCGGCGAGCCGGTCGAGTTTCTGCTCGACTGCCGCGGACCGCTCGGCCTCGACGCGGTGGTAGACCGCGTTCCGGTAGTACCAGCCGAGCAGTTTCGGAAGCCGATCGTCGTCGTGTTCCTCGAGCAGCCGTTCGACCCGGTCGATCGCCGCCTCGGCGGCCTGGAACTTCTCGTTGTTCCCGTACGACCAGACTTTCGGGTGGGTTCCGTGTGCCAGCCAGTAAGCCATCTCGTCGGATTGGTAGCGCTTGTACAGCCCCTCGATCCGACTCGCCAGCCGTTCGGCTTCGCCGAAGTCGAACCGACCGCGGGTGTAGCTCGCTCGTGCCGCGTAACTCAGCGCGCCAGCCAACCGTTCGTTGAGTCGCTCGCCGGGATACTCGCGGGCCAGCGTCTCGATCAGCTGGTAGTTGGCGTGGATTTCGCTGGACTCGCCCCGATCGAGGGCGAAGTGGAGGTCGGCTTCTGTTAGCAGTGCATCCGCCAGATGGGCCGCAATCGCCTCGGTTCCGTGGCGCTCGTGCAACTGGTTGAGCGTGGGTATCTCGTCGGCGATCGCCTCGAGATCGTTCGCGTCCGCGTGGGCTGCAACCAGTTGTGTGGTCGCGAACGCGAGCCGTTCCGCGCGTTCCGGATCGTCGTCGTCGTACAGCGCGTCCAGCCGATCCCGGTAGCGGCGAATGTCGTCCGCCGAGAGCTTCTCCTGTCGGTTCTGGCAGCCCTCGACTGTCGTAGCGGCCGCTACCCCCCGAACGAGCGACGAACGGATCGCCGCCGCGTCGTGTCGGTCGTCCAGTTCCTCGAGCCGGTCGATCCAGGCCGCCTGTCGGTCACAGGTATCGGCCTCGACCGACGCCTCGATCGCGTCGGCGAGCGTCTCGGCCAGCGCTTGGGGCCGTCCCGCCGACTCGAGCGTTTCGATTCGATCTCGTATCGAGTCGATATCTCGCGTTGTCATCGTAGCGTCTCTCTATTGGGTACGGAGGCCTAGTCGACTACGGAGTAGCCCCCCACCGTTCGCTGGAGATCCGAGGTCGGCCGTGCGTAGCTGGCCCCATCTCGTGCTCCAGTGACGTGTGTTCCTGTAGTTCCGACAACGAAGCTGAAAATTTATTCGGTCTAGATGAGCTTACGTAAAACAATCGTGTCCGGTAACACGTCGCTCGACCTACTTCGACCGGCGACAGCGACCGGAGCGAACGTCCGCGCGCCGTCGAACGCGTCCGCTCTTTGGGATTCTCACTCGCTGGCGAGTACATCTGTGTAGTTAAGTAGCGCCGGGTCGGCCTAACGGACAGGATGGGCTACTATGCCGGCGTCGATCTCGGCGCGACCAACGTCCGGGCGATCGTCGCCGAACCCGACGGCACGACGATCGGCGTCAGTCGAAACGCGACGCCCCGCGGACCGACCGGGATCGACGTCACCGAAGGCGTCCTCGAGACGCTTCGCGACGCGTGTACCGACGCCGGCGTCGATCCGACCGCGATCGAGGCCGCAGGGATCGCTTCGATCGGTCCGTTCGATCTCGCGGAGGGGGCCGTCGTCGATCCGGCGAACCTCCCCGATTCGATCGATCGCATCCCGCTGACGGGGCCGGTCGAGAAACTGATCGACAGCGAGGAGGTCTACCTCCACAACGATACGAACGCCGGCGTCATCGGCGAACGGTTCTACTCGGACCGCAACCCCGACGACATGGTCTACATCACTATCTCGTCGGGTATCGGGGCCGGCGTCTGCTGTGACGGCCACGTGCTCGAGGGCTGGGACGCCAACGCCGGCGAGGTCGGCCACTACGTCGTCGATCCTCGCGGCCGGTTGACCTGTGGCTGTGGTCGCGAGGGCCACTGGGAAGCCTACTGCTCCGGGAACGGAATTCCGGAGTACGCGCGCCTGCTGGCCGAAGACGATCCGACGACGGCGACCGACCTCCCGCTCGAGGATCCGGACTTCACGGCGAAGGACGTCTTCGACCTCGCCGGCGAGGACGAACTGGCCGACTACGTGATCGATCAACTCGCCCACTGGAACGCGATCGGCGTCACCAACGTCGTCCACGCGTTCTCGCCGATCGTGGTTTCCTTCGGCGGGGCCGTCGCCCTTCACAACGAGGACCTCGTCGTCGACCCGATCCGCGAGCGCGTCTCGGAGATGGTGATGACGAACGTCCCGGAGATCCGGGTCACGGAGCTGGGCGACGACGTGGTCGTCGAGGGGGCGCTCGCGAGCGCGCTCACCGCCGGGACGGGCGACCGGCAACACTACCAGGGCTAACGCCCACCCGTTTCCGTCGGCAGACCGCCGCTCGAGCGATCGGTTTTCACCCACGGAGAATCCACACGACGGTTTAGGGACTGCCCGTGGACGCCTCACTCGATCCAGGTATGGACACGGACAACTCCGACGCCAGGCCGTCACGCGACCGCGCCGAACGTGCCGAGGCCGTCATCATGTACGACGCCGACGAGTTCACGATTCTCTGTGACGAGCGCAATCCCGCGGCGTGGCTCTCGGTCGACGCCGAGGACTCCGTGTTGCTCGTCGACCATCGGTGACCGTCGGGCGCTACCGCTACGACCCGATTCGACCGCTACGCTTCGGTCGCGAGCGGCAGGTTGCTTTATGCGTGTCCGGGTGGTAGCGGGGCGTATGGACGAATCGACGGCGCTTACTGCGGGGTTCGTGGCCCTCCTGATCGGGTTGGCGATCGTTCTCGCCGGCGTGTTCATGGGCGAGGTACTCGTCGTCATCGTCGTCGGCGGGATCATCGGTCTCTTGGGCATCGCCGGGTTCACTGCCGCGGCTTTCAAGGCCGAACGGGCCGCCGAATCCGGCGAGGCCCACTAACGTACCCGCGAGGCGGCTGCGTGTGCTCGCTGTCGAAGGCGTTTCGATACCTGTACGTCTTGAACTTATTTACTACGTCACGTCGAATCCCGGGCTATGCGACGGAGAGCCCTCCTTCGGACGTCCGGTGTCGCCCTCGCCCTCTCGAGCGTCCCCGCACTGGGAACGGCAACTGCCCAGGACGGGACCGAAAGCGGCTACGAGCCGCTCGGTCGGGTCGAGGTCGACGGCGCTGCGGAGGCGGTCGTCGGCGACGACGGCGAAACCGCCTACGTCGCTGCGACGGACGGGTTCGCGTCGGTCGACGTGACCGATCCCACGGAACCGACGGTACTCGCCGAGGAACGGAACCTCGAGGTCGACGGCGACCGGGTGACCGAGGCCCTGGACGTCGACGTGGACGGCGATCGACTGGTCCTCGCCGGACCGGCCAACCAGTCGTTTCAGGGGGTTTTCGAGGGGTTCCTTTGCTACGACGTGAGCGATCCCGCCGAGCCGGAACTCGCCGGCGACCCCTACGAGACCGGCTTTCACATCCACAACTGCTATCTCGACGGCGACGTCCTCTACGTCGCCGCGAACTATCAGGACGAGAACCAGCTGGTCGTCTACGACGTCGCCGACGACGAGCCGACGGAGATCGGTCGCTGGTCGCTCCTCGACCGGGAACCGGAGTGGAGCGAGGTCGACTGGCTCGTCCGGTACCTCCACGACGTCACCGTCCACGACGACGTCGCCTACCTCGCCCACTGGGACCCCGGAACGATCCTCCTCGACGTCAGCGATCCGACAGCGCCGGAGTACCTCTCGACGGTCGCCGAGACCGACCTCGAGGAGGCCCGTTCGCTCCCGGATCAGGAGGCTCAACTGGGATTGCCGGGCAACGACCACTACGCGGCCGTCGACGAGACGGGCGACCTCCTCGCGGTAGGCCGGGAGGCCTGGGCGACGGGCGGGGACGGGCCGGATCGGCCAGGCGGGATCGACCTCTACGACGTGAGCGATCCGAGCGCGCCCGAGCACCGCGCGACGATCGAAGCTCCCCGGGCCGCTGTCGAAGCGTACGGCGGCGGCCTCTGGACGACCGCGCACAACTTCGAGCTCCGGGACGGGACGCTCTACTCCGCCTGGTACCAGGGCGGCGTCGCGATCCACGACGTGAGCGATCCGTCCGATCCCCTGGAGCGCGCCCGATGGCGTGATCCGAACGTCGCCGGGTTCTGGACGGCTCGCGTCCTCGAGCCCGGCGAGACGTTCGTCGCCAGCAGTACCGAGTTCATCCCCGGTGCGCCGACCGAGGGCGGACTCTACACCTTCCCGATCGAGGACGGTGAGCAGGCTGATCCCCCATCGCTGACCGACCCCGACGACCTCGAGATTCCGCTCGAGGACACTGCGTCGGAGGGTAGTGAAGCCGACGAAGAAGGAGGGAACGAAACGGCAGCAGACGACGAACCCGCGGCCGCTGACGGGGGCGACACGGGCGGCAACGAAACCGACTCGACCAGCCCCGACGACTCGATCCCCGGGTTCACCGCGACCACCACGGCCGGCCTCGCCGGTGGTGCTCTCGCGCTCGAGTGGGTCCGCCGCCGATCGCGCGACGGTGAGTGACCCGCGGCCAGCGCGAAATCGGCGGTGATCGTTCGTGGTCGTTCCTGACGGTTTCGAGCGGTCTGCACAACCTATACGCCGCTCGAGTGCCAAGTGGGGGTATGTCCGAATCCGACGCCGACCGTCCGCTTCGCGATCGCGTCGAGGAGTGGCTCAGCCGGGAGATGCCGATCATCCAGATGCACGGCGGAACGAGCGCCGTCCGGAAGGCCGACCCCCAGTCGGGCGAGGTGATCGTCGAACTCGGCGGCGGCTGTGCGGGCTGTTCGATCAGCGACGTGACCTCGGGAAACATCGAGGCGGCGCTCCTCGAGTGGCCCGAGATCGAGGACGTGACGGTCCGCGTGCCCGATCCCCGGGAGAGTCTCGGCGGCCCCGAGCAGGCCGAATCGATCATGGGCATCGATAGGACCGAAGGCGGTCGCGGCGACTGGGGCTCCTCGAACCCCGGCGAGGACCACCTCTGACGCCGCGAGGACGCGAGACGGTCCCGGAACGTCGGTGACGGTCAGTTTTGGGAAGTCCTATATCCTTTTACGCACCAATTACGGAGTCGTACCCATGACGACGTGTGGACGTCCGCGACTGGGAGGTGACGGCGATGGGTGACGAGTCCGCCGCGGAAGACGGTCCCGAGACTGACGGCGGCGTACGCCCCTACACCGTCAGACTCGAACTCGTCGACGAACCCGGCGAGTTGCTTCGGGCACTGTCCCCGATCGCCGACAACGGCGGCAACCTGCTCTCGATCCACCACGAACGGGGCAACATCACGCCGCGCGGGCACATCCCGGTCGAGGTCGATCTGGAGTGTCCGCCCGACCGGTTCGACGACATCGTCGAAGCCCTCCGGGACGCCGGCGTCAACGTGATCCAGGCCGGCGCGGAACAGTACGGCGAGGAGATCAACGTCGTCCTCGTCGGGAAACTCGTCGACCGGGACCTCTCCGAGACGCTCTCGCGCATCGAGGACGAGGCCGACGCCGCCGTTCTCGACCTCTCGCTGGCCGCCCCCGAAGGTACCGACGGTACCGCGAGCGCCCGGATCCGCCTCGCCATCGACTCCGGCCGCTCGGCCGAGGCGCTCGAGGCGATTCGCTCGATCGGCACCGGGAAGGACCTCACCGTCGTCGAACCCCTGCTCGGAGGTGATGCCTGATGCGACTCGCGATCCTGGGTGCCGGGGCCGTCGGGCGATCCGTCGCGGACCTGGCGGGCGAGTACGGTCACGAGGTCGTCGCGCTCGCGGACTCGAGCAGCGCGGCCGTCGACGGCGACGGCATCGACGTCGAGAGCGCCCTCGAGCGCAAGGCCGGCGGCGACGGGGTCGGTACGGCCGATCCCGAAGCCGTCTTCGAGACCGACCACGACGTCCTCGTCGAGGCGACGCCCACGACCCTCGGCGACGCCGAACCGGGTTTCACGCACGTTCGCCGGTCGCTCGAGGCGGATCGACACGTCGTCCTCGCGAACAAGGGTCCCGTCGCCGAACGGTACGACGAACTCCGCGCGCTGGAGGCCGACAGCGCGGGGTCGATCCGCTTCGAGGCGACCGTCGGCGGCGCTATTCCGGTGCTGTCGACGATCGAGGACTGCACGCCCGAGGCCGTGACCGCCGTTCGAGGCGTCCTCAACGGGACGGCGAACTTCATCCTCACCCGGATGGCCGCCGAGGGACTGGACTACGAACACGTCCTCGCCGAGGCCCAGGATCTGGGCGTCGCGGAGGCCGATCCGACGTTCGACGTCGACGGCACCGACGCCGCGCTGAAGTTCGTCATCCTCGCGAACGTGCTCAACGACGGCGGCTTCTCGCTGTCGGACGCGACCGTCGACGGCATCCGCAACGTCCCCGGAAGCGCCCTCGATCTGGCCGCCGAGGACGGCCGGACCATTCGGCTGATCGGCGAAGCCACCCGGGAGGGCGTCCGCGTCGGTCCGCGACTCGTCCCCGAGAACGGCGCGCTCGCGGTGACCGGGACGCGAAACATCGTCCAGATCGAGACCCGCCACGCCGGATCGCTGGCCTCGAGCGGTCGCGGCGCGGGCGGCCCGGAGACGGCGACTGCCGTGCTGTCCGACGTGGGCCGGCTTCCGCCGTTGTAACTCGAGACGGGCGGCGCGGCTGGCGAACGCGTCTCGCTTTCTCTCGGGACCGCCGTCCGACCGCTCGATCGCAAGACCGGGCGGACGGAACTGCTCGAATAGTGGCTGTCCACGACGGCAGGGACGTCACTGCCGAACGTAATCGCGCACGTATGCGCAAACGGAATCTCGAGTCGCGAGGCGTGAAGCGGTCGCCCGAGTCGACACAGGGTCGGTGGGAACTCTTTCGGACGTGTCGTGGGAAAGCGATGGTCGACGGGTCGCGATCGGCCGGCGCTCCCGAACGACCGGGCAGGCAAATCGTGTGGTACCGACACAAACCGCAAGCAGGCGTCGGGTTGGGTCGAATACGCTTTCGAAATGGTTTTAACCGCAACGAGCCAAAGAGACCGATATAAGCGCCTCTGCGCGTGAGCTACAACAATGAGCGAAGACAAACCGCACCAGAACCTGGCCATCATCGGCCACGTTGACCACGGGAAGAGTACGCTCGTGGGACGACTCCTCTACGAGACGGGGAGCGTACCCGAGCACGTCATCGAACAGCACCGAGAAGAGGCCGAGGAGAAGGGCAAGGGCGGCTTCGAGTTCGCCTACGTCATGGACAACCTCGCCGAAGAGCGCGAGCGCGGTGTCACCATCGACATCGCCCACCAGGAGTTCGACACCGACGAGTACTACTTCACCATCGTCGACTGTCCGGGCCACCGCGACTTCGTCAAGAACATGATCACGGGGGCCTCGCAGGCCGACAACGCCGTCCTCGTCGTCGCCGCCGACGACGGCGTCGCGCCCCAGACCCAGGAGCACGTCTTCCTGGCCCGCACCCTCGGCATCGACGAGCTCATCGTCGGTATCAACAAGATGGACGTCGTCGACTACGAGGAGTCGACCTTCGACGACGTCGTCGACGAGGTCAACCAGCTGCTCAAGCAGGTCCAGTTCCAGACCGACGACGCCTCGTTCATCCCGATCTCGGCCTTCGAGGGCGACAACATCGCCGAGGCCTCGGACAACACGCCGTGGTACGACGGCCGCACCCTGCTCGAGGCCCTGAACGACCTGCCCGAGCCGGAGCCGCCGACGGACGCGTCGCTGCGCCTCCCGATCCAGGACGTCTACACCATCTCCGGTATCGGTACCGTCCCCGTCGGACGTATCGAGACCGGCGTCATGAACACCGGCGACGACGTCGTCTTCCAGCCCTCGGACGTCGGTGGCGAGGTCAAGACCATCGAGATGCACCACGAAGAGGTGCCCAAGGCCGAGCCCGGTGACAACGTCGGGTTCAACGTCCGTGGCATCGGCAAGGACGACATCCGCCGCGGTGACGTCTGTGGCCCCGCCGACGACCCGCCGAGCGTCGCCGAGACGTTCGAGGCCCAGATCGTCGTCATGCAGCACCCCTCGGTCATCACCTCGGGCTACACGCCGGTCTTCCACGCCCACACGGCCCAGGTCGCCTGTACGATCGAGTCCATCGACGCGAAGATGGACCCCTCGAGCGGCGAGGTCACCGAGGAAGACCCCGACTTCATCCAGTCGGGTGACGCCGCGAAGGTGACGATCCGCCCGCAGAAACCGCTCAGCATCGAGCCGGCCGACGAGATCCCCGAACTCGGGAGCTTCGCGATCCGAGACATGGGCCAGACCATCGCGGCCGGTCGAGTGCTCGACGTCAACGAGAAATAAATGCAGCAGGCACGCGTTCGACTCGCGGGCACCAGCCCGGACGACCTGGACGACATCTGCGACGACGTCCGCGAGATCGCGAACAACACCGGCGTCAACCTCAGCGGTCCGATCCCGCTGCCGACCAAGACCCTCGAGGTTCCGACCCGGAAGTCGCCTGACGGCGAGGGCACCGCGACGTGGGAGCACTGGGAGATGCGCGTCCACAAGCGCCTGATCGACTTGGACGCCGACGAACGCGCACTCCGCCAGCTCATGCGCATTCAGGTGCCGAACGACGTCTCGATCGAGATCGTCCTCGAAGACTGAGGCGGTCCGCTGTAACGGTCTCGGCGCAACCGCAGGCGGACGCGGGTTGCGCCGATCCTGACTTACGGCGGATCGTATGAGACGCACGCCGCGCACATTTTCCGTTTATCACCTCCGTAGCGACAGCGCCGTCGTGACGACGCCCGATCGACCGGCCGCGGTAAGCACTCCGTACACCGCGTAAGCCGTGGGGACTTTTGTCCCTCGCCGCCGGACGGTGGGTATGGGCAACGGGTCCCGGCCCCAGTCGACCGACGGTTCGGCCAGCCCCATCCTCGAGTTGCTGGCCCTCTTCGTCATCGTCCACGCGCTTCAGTTGGTGACCGCGCTGCTGGGGCTGATGGGCACGCTCTTCGTCCTCGCGCCCCCGCTGTCGGTCAACCCGTGGACGATCGTCACGAGCGTCTACGCCCACGGTGGACTGGGGCATCTCGTCTCGAACAGCGTCGCGCTCGTCGTTTTCGGCTGGCCCGTCGCCCGCGCGACGACGCGGCTGCGATTCCACGCGTTCTTCCTGGTGACCGGTGCGATCGCCGCGGTCTCGCAGATCGTACTCAGCGGGCTGTTCACGGGGCTGCCCGTTATCGGCGACTGGTTCCAACTGCGGCCGGTGCTGGGGGCCAGCGGTGCGATCTTCGCCCTGCTCGGCTATCTCGTCGCGTCGAACCGGCTCTCGGTGGGCGTCTCGTCGTTCGTCTCGGTCCCGCGGTGGGTCGCGATCCTCGTCTTCCTCGCGCTGGCCGTCCTCGTCACGTTCGCGACGGCCGCCCCCGGCGTCGCGCTGATCGCCCATTTCACCGGTTTCCTCCTCGGGTTGCTCGCCGGGCGGGCACGCGTGTTGAACGTACGCTCGAGCGCCGGTGCCGATCGGCCGGCCGTTTGATACGGAGTGCTGTACCGATGTACCGGCGCAACCGCGACCCTGGCGGCGGTTGCGCCGGAACTGACGTACAGTAAACCGTGGGAGGACGCGGCTGCTCGAGAGCGGCGATCGTGGGGCGCTCTCACGATCTGCCCACGAAACACAAGGTACAAATAGAAACCCCGGTTAGAAACGGGCGAGGGCTCGTAGATCAGCGGCAGATCGCTTCCTTCGCAAGGAAGAGGCCCCGGGTTCAAATCCCGGCGAGTCCATCCCTGAAAAAGGCGATTTCGAAGGTGTCGAGTTCGGCACCTTCACCCGCCTTTTCGGTCGGTTTTCTCGTTTCACCACCCGATTAGAGCGGCTGGTCTCATCGCGAATCCAGTACTGGAGTTTCTGCACCCCTTCGCCGTCCATCGGTGAACCGAGTAAATCGGGGTGGTCGGCGTGAAGTCGCTCGAGGATCTTCTCGCCGAGATTGACCGGGACGAACTCGAGCGGCGGGTGTGGACTCGGCCCGACCCGCGAACCTCTCGAGAGTTCGTCTGTCCGGAGTGTGAAGCCCGCTGTACCCGGTTGCTCAACAAGGACGGCGAGGCCGGGCACGCGAAAGGGTGTTCGCGTCGGTTGGTCCGAACGGGATCGGCTCGTAAACCGCCGCTTCTCACCGATGGGGGTGAATCGGAGCGATGACGGTTGGGTTCGTCCGTGCCAGTCGTCTGTACGATGTCGAGAGTCGGACACCCATCGCGCACCCGGCTGTCCAGTCAACCGACCCCGACCATCGGTGCGAGTCCGAAAACCGGGGTGAGTCGGCGTGAACGTCTCGATTCACCATACCGGACTCGGATACGAGTACGTCCGGTGCCGCGTCGGTGATGATGACTCGACAGTCTACATCCACCAACTGGTGGCCTGCCTCGAGAACGACCCGAACGACGTGTTCGGTGACGAGTTCGACGTTCACCACTTGAATCACGTTCCCTGGGATAATCGGCCTAAGAACGTCGTTCTCGAGGAATCTCGGGACCACCGCTGTTCGCACTTGGAGGGGAGGACGCCAGCATGACCGAAGACTTGACGGCCTTCGGTCTTGAGCCGCAGGACCCTCCAAAAGAGGAGGGAGGCCCCGCTGAAGACGAGTCCGAGCAGGTCTGGTCACAGTGCGTAGATTGCGAGTATGCTGGGTATGAGGTGAAAACGCGGCTCCAGCAGCCTGTGCCGCTCTGTCCGGCGTGTTTCGTCAACCGGGAGGGATTGCGATGACGAGCGGGCCGATTAAAGCCGTCGAACCCGCATACCACGAGTTCGACGCAAACGCGATATTCCCGACTCTGAAACCCTGGTTCGCCGCGGATCACACACTGAAGCAGTCGGGTGGTAGCGCGACCGGGGAGTTTACCCGCGATGGACAGCGATGGGTCGTGAAGCTCTATTACACGGAGGGGAACCTTCTACCCCCTGAATCCGGCGAAACCCCCGCTGGGACACCGATCGAATTTGAGACCATCCGCGAACCTCGGTTCAAAATCTATCGGCACCCCGATGAAGATCCGACCGGCGAGCAGGATTTCAGCGTTCACATGGCCCCACGCTGGCAGGGCCTTCGGGCCGAGAAAGGCGACGGGACCGAGACCGAGATCGACATTCCGCCGAGTCTCATCGAGGGGGTGAACTGCCGCATTCAGGGCAGTAACATCCCGTTTGATCGATACGTTCCTCTGCTCCGTGAGGCTGCCGCCGTCGTCGGTATCAACTCCGACTATTTCCGCGACCTGCACGCAGCGAGCAACGTTCAGGACGCCGCTGTGTACGTGCGAGTTGATACCGACGAGAGCGGCCCCGTCCACGCCCGAGACGGACCTATCGCGAGCATGGCGCACCTGCTCGAGAACGACAGAGAAGGCTACAGAAAGCTCGTTCAGAACGACGACGATGAACGCGGCCGGAACCTACCGGGATACTATCACACTGTCACTCTCGGCCCGAGGCGGATCGGTGAGGCCTTCCCCTCCCATCACACCCCGAAGGAGGTCAAACACTACTACGCGAGAGAGGCGAAATCCCTGCCGAAAACCGATCCGTTGCGGCATCCGAAGGTCGAAGCCGCATATCAGGCGAGTCGCTGGGACGAAACGATTCACTGGGACGACCTTGAGCGCCTGTACGACGAACTCACCGAGACCGTTCTTTCGGTACTGGCTGACGCTGGCCTTCCGCTTGAACCGCGAGAGAGCGACGGACACCCCTACGTTCCAGACGCCTACTTTGACGCAGACAGCACGCTGTACGAGGATAACCCCGTCACGACTCTGAACCTCACCCGGATTCGTAACGAACAGGAGTCCGTCGTCATCCGGCATGTTGCGGACGGACTCAGCCCGGTTCAGTGGGAGTCTCTGCGGACTCTCGTTACGGACGGGGGCGAAGTGTCCCCTACCGACATAGCCGATGAGAACGACCGTCATCCCGAGAGTGTCCGCCGTGCGCTCCGTCAGTTAGATGACCTCGTTGAGCGCGAGTATAACCGGGTGAGCCTCGCCAGCAACTACGTAGGCGAACTTGTCCACGACGCGATTCAGGATGCTAAGAACGCCACACGCCGCGCCGTCGAGACCGGCGCGAAAGCCCTCGAGGCTGCCGACCGAGACCTCGATGAAGCGACGTCTGCCCTGGTGGCATGGGCATCCCGTCACGGTCTCCGACTGAACGAGACCGACGAGTACGTGAAGATCGAGTTTGACCGCCTCGAGGCCGAGAGCCTGGAAGAAGCAAAACGCGAGATCCGCCGCGCCCTGCGGGACGGCATGGGCTTGTGGGCTGATGCGGAACGGGACCCGAGTAAGTTCATCGGCGGCGAGTACACGGCCGTCGTCTCCTACGACAAGTACCCCGACGCGACCTACCTCACCGAGCAGGTGACAACGACGATCGGCGGCACGATCGGCCAGGAACTCCCGACGTAGCAGCGTGCCCGGTTAGTGGCAACACTGTTCTACGCCCTCTTTTCAGGCACTCTTTTCCGGTTTTAGCCCCGGTTCGGCGCGTGCGACGCGAGGCGACCGCGCCTCCCTTGCCGTCCGGCGCGGTCGCCTCGCGTCACCCACGCCCCGATTCCAACGGCAGGCGTTGGAATCGGGGTTAGGGGTGTCGCTAAGGCGACTGAACTCAAAACACCCCGCCCCCGCTTCGCGCCGCAGGCGCGAAAACGGGGTCCCCCCCTCAGCACCGCCCCGCGACCGGCGCGGCCCCAGCTCCACGAGTGGCCCGACAGCACGTCCGGCCCAGCTGGGGCGGCGCAGCCCGACGGCCGCGCCGGTCGTTCAGAACACGTCCTCGATCGAGACCTTCGCCTGCTCGGTCCCTCGGTGAGATCCCCCGCCGTGCCAGCGAACCATCGGGAGCCTCGAGGCCGCGATCGTCGTCGTCGCCAATACCTCGCACCCCCGCCCTCGAATCCGATACACGGCGAATCCGTAGTGACCGCCCGCCTCCTGGAGGCGTTCGTGATACTCGCGATAAATCTTGAAGTTCCCCGGCTGTCCGTCCGCGTGCGTCCGTTTCGTGGCCTTGAACTCCCACGGAACGCCGTTCTTCACCCCGTCGTGCCAACTCGACCGCTCCAACTCGACACCGTACTTCTCGGCCAGGTGGTACTCGCAGGCAGTGCCGTACTTGTTCGCTTTGTGACTTGGCATCCGTAATATGTATTATTTCTGTCTTTTCCGCGCCTCGCGCGCCGTTATATATCAACTCCTCACCGTGTATCGACGAGCCTCGAGCGGATGGGCCGCGCGAGCGGTCCCTTCGGTCCCGCTCGCCCATAGTACGGGGGAGGGGGTCGCAACTGCAACACCGCGTTGTCCTGCCGCCGTCATGCGATTACAGATTCTACCTGTTGCACCTGATCCGCGTACTTCCCCTCCTCCTTCCAGGCCTTGTATCGTCGCGAGCAGGTAGAGGCATCCCAGGGCGTCGATTTCGCCACATCCCGGTATGCAACAGGGTTCTCCTGCTCCCGCATCTGCACGATGTTCCACATCGCGACCGCCTCCACCGTCTCCTCCTCGAGGCCGTCCCGATCGTCGCGGGAGTCCTGCCAACTCCACGAGGTCGGTTCCTTGTCGTTGTAGCGGTAGTCCGTCGCCGGGATACCCTCGAGAGGCTTCCCGATCTGGTTCCTCAGTTCGCCGTTCTCGCTGATTGTCTCGCCGACTCGTGCCGTTTTCAGGTCCTCCTTCTTGATGATCGTCGCCATCTCGCGCACCAGCGGCGCGACCGACTTCGGATCGTGGCCGATGATGATGATAGCGCCGCCGTACTTGCGGATTTTGAACAGTAGCGGCCCCATCTTGGTCCGCATCGTATACCCTTGCTCGCCGACACCAGAACCGGCGGAAGACACCTCGTCCCACAGGAATAGCTTCGGAACCGGGTTCCCCTCGAGAACGTCGCCGTCCTGCTTCAGCCACTCCTTCAGTTCGCCGTAGGACGCCAGCCAGCCGTCACGAACGTTTCCGTCCTCGTCCACCCAGTCGTCGGTCTCCTCGAGCGTCTTGATGTTGCTCGCGAGCAGCGCGTCAGACGGCTGGTCGTTCTTCCACAGTTGCGACAGGAACGCGCCCAGGTTCGTCTTGCCCGCCCCTGGCGGTGCGTAGATGTAGATGATGGGGGCCGGACCGTCCAGAATCAGGCCCTTGAACCGTTCCATCGCCTTGATTCCGGAGATGTCAGCCCGCTGGTCCGGGTCGCCGAAGAAGTGCTTCAGGGTCGCCATGTCGCCTGTGTCGAACGCCTCTGTGAACGTCTCTGTCCCCTCCATTCGGAGGATACGACGATACCCCTTCAGGTCCTTGGCCTGACCAGGGGCCGCCTCCGGCTGCTCCCACAACTCCGGTTCGAAAAACTCCTCCCGGATCGACATAGCGCGGGCGATCTGCTCGTCTCGGATCGTCCCCGCGTGGTTGTGAGCGCGGTCGTTGTCGCGCTTCAGATGGCCGTCTCGCCACTCTACTGCTCCTGCTGCCGTGAATAGGTCCTGTTCGTCGGTCATCGGTCAGTACCTCCGTCGGTTGCTGCATCAGGCTGTTCTGGTGGTCGTTCCGGGCCGATCGGCTCCGGCGACCACATCGCTCGCTCCTGCTCCGCGTAGGTCTCGAGAGAGTCGACTTCCAGGGCGTCGTCGTCTTCACGCAGGTCCTCGAGGGATTCTTCCCACGATTCGGCGACGATCCCGCGCGGCTCCATCAGGCCCCGCTCAGTCGCCTCTGCCTGCGCGTTGACCACCGCCTCCTGCTGCTCGAGGCCGCGTCGTGTCTCGCGTGCGCGAGCGTGATTGAACTCGACCCACTTCTTCGCGAACTTCTCATGTAGGTCGTGAACCAGCGTTTTGAACGTCACAAGTGCCGAATCCTGCATTTGGGACATGTGCGCGCCTCGGACCCGGAGTTGGCCCAGGTCCTCGTCCCATTCGAACTCGCGTACCTCCCAGCACTCACTCTCGTCACACCAGTACGGAGACGGCCCCATCGTCTCTTTCTCGTCCCACACAGCCGGCTCGACGTAGTATTTCTCTCGAACGTCCTGGGCAGCGTTGATGTGGAAAACCGTCTCCATGCGCCGCTCTCGGAGCTTCCTGACGCCCTGCACAAACAGCGCGAGCAACGGCGGCCCCAGGAGCGTCAGCGCCGCGAGCCAGCCGAAAACGATCGGCGGAATGCCCGGCAGCGACGGGCGGAACCAGACGATCGCCGCGCCGACCGAGACAAGCAGACCGAGTACGACGAGCTGGGCGTTCGCGACGACGTAGGTCACGCGATCGCGCCAGTCGCCGAACGTCGTACTCGTCTCGGTCACGCCTCAACCACCCCGCTTTCTTCCTGTCGGATGACGATAAACGCGCCCAGAGCGGCCAGTGCGACCGTCATCGCGATGCCGCTGAACAGCCCGCTCGTGCCGCCGAAGTGGCGGAACGGGTCCTCTGCCCGTTGGCCGGTGGAGATGTACGCGCCGCGCTGCTCTTGCTGCGCGAGCGGCGTCGCGAACGACAGGGCTGCGCCGCCGTCGTCGTGGACGACTCTGAACGTCTCGACCGATTCCCCGGCGGGAAGCCGTCGCATATAGTACGCGAACTCCCCGGAACCCTCCTCGAAATCGCCTGATTCGGCGATTGAGACTTGGGTCGCCTCCTCTGCGTAGAACTCGACGCGGAACTGGCCGTCCGAAAACGACCAGTCCATGATGTGCGTCTGCGAGTCGATCGACTGGTCTATCTCCGACGCGTTGATCGCCGTCTCGTTGCTCGAGTCCTGTGCGGCGACCGCGCCCATCACGCCCATGCTCATCGCGAGCGCGACGGCCACGGCTGCAACCGTAAGCAAACGCGAAAATCGAGTCATGGTATCAGTCGCCTCCGAACGGGAGCAGGTCAGTCACCCAGCCGACGGCACCGAGTACGACGACACCGATGATGCCGAAGCCGAGCAGTTGCACGCCCTGTCCGATCCCTGAAAGCGGATTGCCGGGCAGGCCGATGTTCCAGCCACCGGGTTCTTCGGCTTCCTCGATTAGGTCGTTCTGTTCCTGCCGGATCTGCTCGAGTTGGTCCATCATCTCCTCGATCTGGGCGGGGTCGTACTGGACGGACTCCTCGGCGTCGACGTTCTCGACAGGCTCCCCGTCGGCGTCGGTCGCCTCGAGAATCGTGAACGGCTGTTGGAGTTGATGGAAGTCTGTCTCCTGTTCGCCGTCCTCGTTGAGGAACGTGTAGCGCAGTGTGACGGTCCCCGAGAGGTCGTCCGGGTCGTAGGTTTCGCCGACGCTAAAGCCGTCTTCGCCGGGCGTGTCGGTCGTGTAGATCGACCCCTCTACCTCGAGATCCTCGTCCTCGAGGCGCACGTCCATCGGCTCGTCCGTGCGCGGAATCCCGAGCATCGAGGCCGCCATCGCGCCCTGGAACGCCTCGTCGTCGATCTCGTTGCGGAACTCGAGGTACGCCGTCGTCGGGTCCAGCACGTCCTCGGTGTCGATGTCGGACGGATCGTAGTACGAATACGCTTGGTCGATCGTACCTTGAAGTTCTCCGTAGGCATCCGCGAACTGCGTGGATAGCGCGTCTAACGCGTCATCGTACCGGAAGACGTTCACAGCAATCTGGTCAGTCGATACGACGTCCACCCGGTCAGTTCCCTCCTCCTCGTGGATCGGGTTCCCATCGGCGTCGTTCGGGAACGCACCGAGAAGGTTGTGCGGGGACAAATCACTCGGCATCCCGTTTACAGCGTTCTGCGCGACGAAATCCGGGTACGCAGATACGTCGTTCGTCCAGTTCGAGATCGGAATCTCTGGAGCCTCGAAGATCGTCGTGGACCCATCGATTAATTCCACCTCGATCTCGTACCAGTCGACCGGGTTTTCAAGGCCGTCGTGATACCACTCAGGTTCTTCACCGGCCTCGATCGCCGCCGCGAAGTCCTCCTTCGTGTCCCGACAAGCCCAGAGGACCTGTCCGGGATCGGTGTTGTCGTGAGTCAGCAGTTGCTCGTAGTAGTGAATCCACTGGTTGACGTGACGCTGACAGCTACGGAGGATGTCCTCCTGGAGCAGCGCGCAGTGTTCTTCGAGGGCTTCGTCGCGGGCCTGCTCGGCCGCCTCTTGGTTCTCGTCGTTGCCGATCGCCTCGGCAATCTGGGCCATACCCTTCGGAACCAGCACGTTCTGCAGAAACGCCACGTCGTTCTCGTAGGTCGAGATGAGATCACGGAAGCCGATGCGGAGATCCTGCGAACCCGTGTGAATCGCCTTCCGAAGCGCGCCCTCTCCGGTGTAGTGTTCGTAGTCCTTCCGATCACCGAAGATAGCGCTCAGCGTTTGGTTGACCGGCATCACCATCACGTCTTTCACTGCGACAGCGACGTTGTACGTCGTCTCCCACGGACCCGTCGGGTCGTCCTCGTCGTCCTGGGCGCTGGCTGTTCCGGCGGTCGCCGCCGTCGCGATCGACGCTGCCGCGAGCTTGCCGAACTGCCGGCGGTTCATCGCCAGCGAGCAGCCCGGCTCCACCTCGTGGGCTGTGGGCTGTTGGCTACCGGAGTCAGTCGCCGACACTCAGATCACCCCCAGGTAGGCGAGCGCGATTCCGAGCAGTACCCCACCGACCAGGCCGATGATCCACTGTTGGGTTGGTGTAAGAGCCATGTGTCGAAACCTCCGTTATTTGTACGCCAGCACCCAGAATCCGGCCGCGTTCAGGATCACCATGAACGATCCGACCCACCAGAACTGAGTCACCGTCTCGTTGACCGCCGGCACCAGCGCGATCAGCAGGTTCAGAATCACCATCAGCAGCACCGTCACCGATTCGAGATCGTTCAGGTCGTCCCACTCGGTGATGCCGTTGGAGATCCAGGCGACGAAGATCGTCACCATCGTGATCGTGAACGCCCAGGTGATTTCGCTACCGTAGGCGCTGTAGATCACGTCGTTGAAGCCCCAGTCGAACGGGAACGTGCCCGTCTCGAGTACGAACAGCCCGGTCATCGAAATAGTCGCGAGAACGAACAGCGGTGCGAGCACGCTGTCGATCACGTCGATTCCGTCCTCTCGGTTGAGGGCTCCCGCCCCCGGAAGTGAACTCGTTGCCATACTGCAACAGGCGAGACGTCCAAGAATCGGTTAATAAATCTACGTAGCGAGAGGTTGGAAAAGTGGTGCGTTAGTCCTTCTCTATGGACTCAGCATCTAATTCGCCCTCGAGAAATCGTTCCCCTGTGTCAGTTATAATATAGTATCCAGAATCGTCCACTTTCTCAGTAAGCCCGTGATCGCAGAGCCGGTTTAGCCTCCGTTTTACTGTTGATCGATGAGGTGATGCACGATTCTCGTATTCGAGATTGAAATGGATAACACGAGGAGGAAGAGCCTTGCCACTCTCGTGTAGAATCTCCAAGATAGGTTCGTCATATTCACTCCACCAACTCGGTTGCACAGTACCGTGTTTCTAATCCGGTACCATATAATCAAGAGATTGATGGGTAATACTGTTTGTTGCAAAGTACAACAGATAGGGTTACCCTTATGCTGGATGCAACAGATAGGGTTACCACGGAAGCTACACGCGGACCTGACTGTCGTAGGTCCTGATGAGTAGCGGGCCGGTGTTGGTGGCACCGGGTCCGCGAGAAGCTCCCGTATCCGAAGTACGGAAGCATGATACCGATCACATGGACGGGAAATAAAACTCCGGTCCGATCGCTCCAATCCACTCGCTGCCTTGAGCAGCGCGCGGTTTCGGAGTGTGTTTTCCGTACTTTCGGAAGCGACAAATCAGACGACACAGAACCGCTTTCCGAACGATATGGCCGTTGGAACCTCTATCGGAAAGTGTCGGAAACGACCCTCTTAACACTAAGAGAGGCTGGTTCGATCACTACTATTCACCGACGGACAGCTACCGCGCACGCTACTTGTTGGAGCAGGGAGCGTGCGCGGTTCGTCCGCGGTCCCAGAACACTGAGACCATGCGCGAATGCACGCTTCACCACGGTAAGAGTACCGAATCCAACCATTCCGTTGACACGCTGGAGGTGGGCCGATGAGTACCGAACCGGCTCACACCGGAACCTGCGACACGCCGCGGTGCGACGAACCGGCCGAGACGATCACGCCGGAGGGGTACGTCTGCGAGGCGTGCGCTGCGAAGCTCGCCGCCCACTACGAGAGTACGCGAGAGCGCGACGCCGACGCGCGAGGTGAACGATGAGCGACGAACTCGAGCCGATGACGCCGCAAGAAGGGGTCGAGGCGTTCCTGGCGCATCGAAAGCCGAGCGTCGCCGAGTCGACGTACTACAACAACCAGACGACGCTCGAGCAGTTCACGGCGTGGTGCGCGGACAACGACATCGACAACCTGAACGACCTGACGGGCCGGGACTTGGCCCTGTTCGTCGCCCACCGTCGCGAGAAGGTGAAGCCGATCACCCTACAGAAGAACCTGAGCGCGATCCGTGAGTTCCTGGCGTGGGCCGCTGACATCGAGGCCGTCCCGGAGGGACTGAACGAGAAGGTCCACGCGCCGGAGGTGCCCGACGGGTCCGAATCCCGGAGCATCAAGCTCGAGCGGTCCCGCGCCGAAAAGATCCTCGAGTATCTGGATCGGTACGAGTACGCGAGCCGGGATCACGTCATCATGGCGATCCTCTGGCGGACGGGGATGCGTCTGTCGGCGCTCCGGTCGATCGACCTGTGCGACCTCGAAGGCGAGCATTTCGCGATTTACCTGAAACACCGTCCTGAGACCGGGACGCCGCTGAAAAACAAGGAGCGGAGCGAACGATGGGTCTATCTCGGCCCGGAGTGGTACAGCATCGTCTCCGAGTACATCGAGGTGAACCGGATCGATCAGACCGACGAACACGGGCGAGAACCGCTGCTGACGACTCGAGAAGGTCGAATTTGCGGCGGAACGATTCGGGATACGGTATATCGGTGCTGCCAGCCGTGTCTCGTCGAGGATTGCCCGCACGACCGTGAACCGGAGACGTGCGAGGCTGTCGGTGCGGCGAACGTTCCGTCAAAGTGTCCGTCCACCCGCTCACCGCACGCTATACGGCGCGGAGCGATCACCGGCCACCTGCTCGAGGACGTACCGCCGGAGATCGTGTCCGACCGGATGGACGTGTCGCTCGAGGTGCTGTATCAGCACTACGATGCCCGCCGCCCGGACGAGAAAATGGAGCAGCGGCGCAAGTTCCTGGAGGGGGTGTGAACGATGATCGCTGAAACACTCGGAACCCTACGCCGTCGGGCGAATATTCTGGTTCCCGGCGAGTCCATGATTTTTGCGCCGCGAGCAAATCCTCGAGTGGCGCGAATGGAGTTCGTCGGACGTACCAGCCGACGGCCGCCAGGATTCCGACGACGATCCAGCGCCGATCGAGAGCCACACATCGAGTTTCGCCACGAGACCGACGGCGAGAGCGCGAGAATTCCGATCGCGAGGGTACCGAACGAGCGGGCGATCGGGTGACGGTGACCGGCCGCCCCGTCGCCAAGTCCGGGGGACGACTAGGGTCGTTCCACCCGTCGGGTTTTCCGGCCTCAGTACTCGAGTTCCGTCCAGATTCCGCCCGCGAGCCCCGTGGTGCCGACCAGAACCAGACCGACGCCGACGAGCCACGGCGTCGACGGTGCCGCGGAGAGAGTCACCAGCCAGAGCCCGGCGACGAGCGCGAGACCGCCGGCGACGATCAGTTGGACGAACCGCTCGGGGCGTTGCCAGCCCTGGCGTCGGGCCATGGAGGCACGTCGTCGCGGGAACGGAAGGCTCCTTCGTCCGCTCGAGCCCGGACTGCCGCGGTCCTGACGGTGCCGTCAGCGTCGCGGGCCGAGCCGCATCGGTCGTCGGCCGCGTACCTCCGCCAGGGTGGTGGACTCGACGTACGTTCCAAGGCGCGTGCGAACCCACCAGTCGCCGGTCTCGGCGCGCTCCGCGGGCGTGGTGAACCGGTAGCGGTAGCGCACTACCCGAACCCGCTCGGGCGGCGTCCCGTGGAACGGATCGTCCTCGAGCAGCGACAGCGTCGCCTCGTCGCCCTCGAGCAGGGACTCGAGAAACGACAGCAGCCACCGCTGGCGAGGGCCCGGGCGGGGTCGCATCGCGGCGAACCACAGCTGCCAGTCCAGCCGGAGGTGGTACGGTGCCCACTGGGACGGCCGCTCGTTTGGGTCGGTGGGCTGGCCCTCGAACTCGTAGGCCGTCCAGTCGTCCTCGTCCGGGTCGGATGCACGGGTCCCCTCGACGACGAGCTGGTAGCGGGTGCTGGTGATCGAGCCGAACGCGCCGTAGCTGTTGACCAGGTGGAGCGGATCGTAGGCGGTGTTCATCACCTGTCGTTGGGAGAGCATGTTCGCCACCGGCCGGACGCTCCGGACCGCGACCAGCGCGGCCACCGCCAGCGCGACCACCTCGAGGTAGGTCGGCGTGGGCGCGGTGACGGGGCTCGAGACACCAGGAACGCCCGTCAGCACTCCGTCGCCGAACGTGGCGATCGCCTGGACGATCGTTAGCGCGTTCAGGAAGGCGAAGTTCCCGGTGAGCATGAGCCAGAGCTGGAAGCCGATCGTGGCGACGCCGCCAACTGCCGCGTACGGTTGGGGCGCGAAGTAGAGAAACGGGATCGCCAGTTCGACGACGTGGTTGCCCAGCACCTCGAGGCGGTGAAAGCGGTCGGGGAGGTGGTGGGCGAACCAGCTCAGCGGGTTCGGTATCGGCTGGGTCTCGTAGTGGTAATCCAGGCACGTGAGGTCGCGCCAGCAGTCGTCACCGCGGATCTTGATGAGGCCAGCGCCGAACATGTTGCGAAACAGGACCCACTGCAGCAGCCAGATGACGATCATCGGCGGTTCCGCGGGTCCGGCACCGAGGAAGATCGCCAGAAAACCGGTCTCGAGCAGCATCGACTCCCAGCCGTAGCCGTAGAACAGCTGGCCGGCGTTCACGAACGAGAGGTACAGCCCCCACATCGTCGCCCACAGCAGGATCGACGCGGGAACGGCGTAGGGGGTGGGCAGCCAGTACGGAACGCCGACCAGTGCCGCGATCGAGAGGGCGACGCCGGCCCACGCCGCGAGCCCGATGACGCGGTCGTCGGGCAGCAGGTAGAACAGGCTCGGGCGCTCCCTGAACGCGCTGGCCGCGACGTAGTCGTCGATGGGCAGGAGGCCGTCCTTCCCGGCCAGCGGCCGGAACTGGTTCGCGGCGACGAGAAACGCCAGCAGGTAGACGATCGCGAGTCCGCGCTGGAACAGCCACCGGACGAGCCAGTATCCCTCCGCACCCACGGGATCCATATCCGGCCCTCACACGCGGGTAGCACAAGTAAGCCAGGTCGACGCGCGACCGCGGGATCGACGCGTCGGTCGGCTACTCGCTTGTGTCGGTCGGTCGTCCGCTCGCGTTCGACGAACCGTTCGACGGAGCGATCTCGACCCCGTCTCCGACCGCGATCGTCCCCGACTCGAGGACGTTCGCGTTCAACCCGCCCCTGTGTACCAGCGCCTCGGCAGCGCCCTCCCGCTCGGCGAGCGACTCCATGTAGCTGCAGGGCTCGCACAGTCGCTCCCCGACGAGGGTCGCCTCCCCGACCGTGAACTCGCGATCGACGAGGTGGTTCAACGGAACCCCTCGAGTCAGCACGTTCCGCCGGGTCTCCCGCGGCCGGATCTCGAGGTCGTACTCGCGCCGGGCCGCCTCGAGCGCCTCGACTTCGATCAGCGTGACGTCCGTGGAGTCCGGAAGGTCGTCGCGACGGTCGTACAGGCCCTGCTCGCGGAAGTAGCGATCGCCACGGAGGCCGCGACCGGCGACCGCTTCGACGCTGTCGACCGACTCCATCGTGTCGCCGGAGTCCGGCGCGATGAAGATACCCTCGGTAGTGCCTCGAGAACTCATGGCGGAACCGTGAGGCCGGCCGGGCAAAAGTCTTCTCGAGTTCCCGACCGATCGGGCCGCCGGCGATAGGCTACCCGGGCAACCGCGACTGGGTGGGACTGAAAGGGGCTGTCGCGCTCCGGGAAGCCGGACGACGCAAGGACCGCAACGCAGTGAGGACCGCAGCGAGTCCCGCGACCGGAGCGTGGCAGGGGCTTTCGAGGTGCCGGCATTCCCCGCAGCTACCGCTCGAGAAGGGGTCCGTACCGTCCCAAAAACCAAATCGAAAACCGAAAACGACCGATTTCAGTAGAACGTCTCGCCGTTCTTGGCCTTCTCGACGAGCAGGTCACACGGCAGCGTCTCGGCGAGTTTGTCCGTGTCTTCGTGGCGACTCGCCACTTCGGTCAGCTTCTGGAGAATCACGTCGGCACCGACCTCGTCGCACTTCTCGAGTGGCCCCATCGGCCAGTTGCCGCCGAGTTTCGCGCCGGTGTCGACGTCCTCGACGGTAGCGACGTCGTTCTGGACCATCTTGGCGGCCTCGTTGACGATGGGTGCCCAGACGAGCAGCGGATCGAAGCCGTAGCCGGCATCGACGGGAACGGTGGGTTCGTCCTGGTCGCTGTAGTCGTAGTAGCCGGCGTCGGCTTTCCGGCCGTAGCGGCCCTTCTCGTAGAGATCCTTGACGATCGGACAGACCTCAGTGTCGTAGGCCATCGGCCGGTCGTCCTCGAGGTGGTCCTCCTCACCCTCCACGCGTAGCTGGATGCCGCCGGTGAAGTCGGCGAGTTCGAACGGCCCCATCGGGAACCCTTCCTGGTACTTCATCGCGGAGTCGATCTCTTCGATGGAGTGTTCGCCCCGATAAACCATCCAGGCGGGACCCTCGCCGTAGGGACGCATGAGCCGGTTGACGATGAACGAGGGAATGTCCATCTTGCACCGGATGGGCGTCTTGCCGAAGGACTCGACGAGTTCCTCGGCGGTGTCGGCGACCCCGTCGGGCGTGTACTCTGTCATGATGACCTCGACGAGGTCCATCAGCATCGGCGGGTTGAACCAGTGGGTGCCAAGCACCTGCTCGGGGCGATCGGTCGACTCAGCGAGTTGAGTGATGTTCAGCCCCGACGTGTTCGTCGCGAGGATGGCGTCCTCGGGGGCGATGTCGTCCAGGTCCTGGAAGATGTCCTCCTTGACCGACTGCTGTTCGACCGCGGCCTCGGTGACGAACTCCGCGCCGGAGACGGCCTCCTCCTGGTCGGTGGTGAACGTCAGCCGATCGAGCGCGGCCTCGACGTCGTCCTCGGACGCGCCCCCTTTCTCGATGGTCTTCTCGTAGGACCACTCGACCTCCTCGCGGGCCTCCTCGAGTTGGTCCTCGTCGATGTCGTTGACGTACGTTTCGTAGCCGGCGAGTGCGGCGACGGCGGCGATCCCGCGACCCATCTGTCCGGCTCCGATCACGGCGACGGTCTCGATCTCGTCGGTGGTGACGACCATACGGGACGGTTTCGTCCCCGTTCATAAAAAATGACAACGTTATCGACCGGCCGGTCTCAGGTTACCATCGTTCGACCACGCGAGAGCGTCGTTCGCTCCAGCCACGAAACACCGTATGGCCTCGCGAGGCCGGTCAGTTGTCGCCAGTACTCCCGTCGTCCCCCTCGCCGATCCACGCGGCGATCGCCTCGACGATCACCGGGGCGACGGCGTCGGCGATCCGGTCGGGAGCGTCCGTCAGGTCCCAGACGTAGTCGCCGTTACGGGTGACGGTAACCCACTCGAGGTAGCCGCGGCGCTCGAGTTCCAGCAGCAGGTCCTCGAGCACCGCTCGATCGAGGACGACGCCGTAGTTGTCTTCGAGAGTGGCGGCGATGCCGTCGGTCGTCACGACGATGCGGCCCGTGGACTCCCCGCTGTCGAGCGAGGCTATCGTCGGTCCGCCAGGTGCGGAGGAGGGGGTGGGCGGCTGATCGACCATCTCTGGGCGGACCGTCGGACCGGAGCCCCGTGACCCTCCGCGTGAACGACGACAGCGTTGATATGAGGAACCCCGTGGCTTCGATTCCCGGCGGACGCGGATCGGCAGTACACACAAGACCCGCGGAGTCGAACCGTCGCGTATGCGTGACGATACCACGGCCGACCGGGAGTCGTCGACGGCGGACGACCGCGACCGGCGCGACGATCCGACGGACTCGTTCGACCTCGAGCACTCCGATCGGGTTCGGATCGGCGTGACTCGGGGCGAGAAGGACGCGGAGATCGGGCCGCCGCGGGAGTACCCCGACCGGGCCGACGTAGCCGTACGCCCGGCGGACGACGGGGGACGGATCGTCGTCAGTATCGACGCCATGGCCGGCGATCACGCCCGCGGCCACGCGGACCTGGAACTGACGCCGACGGAGGCCCGTGCGCTGGGCAACCAACTCGACGAGACCGTCCGCTGGATGACGGGAACCGACGAGAAAGGGACGGGCGACGGAATCGGTTCGGGGGATTGACCGACGAGGCTACCGTGGCTGCAGAGCCTGACGAGACCTGTTCAGACCGTCTCCGGACTCGGCGTCTCCGCCCGCGAGAGGTACGCCGCCAGATCGGTCGTCGTGACGATGCCGATCACGCCCTCGTCCTCGTCGACGACGGGGACGTGTTTGAAGCCGTTTTCTACCATCGTATCGGCGACGTCGCGGATGCTCTCCTGGGCCGTGGTCGTCACCACGTCCGTGCTCATGTAGCGTTCGACCGTCGTCTCGGCCTTCGGGTTGCTCTTCGCGACGATGTCGACGAAGTCCGTCGACGTCAGGATCCCCTCGAGGCGGTTTTCCTCGTCGACGACGAGCACCGAACCGACCGCTTCCTCGAGCATCAACTCCGCCGTCTCCTCGACGAGCGCGTCGCGGGAGACCGTCTGCAGATCGGTCGACATGACGCGGGCGACGAAAATGTCCTCCATACGATACCGTACCACACGCCCCATATAAGGGTTGTCGATATCCGTCGGCCGAACGGTCGTGTTGGGTCACCCTGCTGGGACCCAATACAGGGCCAGTAACTAACCCGGTTCGTCGGGGAGGTCCGATATGGGAACGGACGATCGGCGGCCGGCCGACGGATCGTCAGGTGACGACCCCGATTCGGGGTTGGGCGACGCCGTCCCCGGCACCGAGGCCACCACCGGCTACGGGATCACGTTGACGCTGATCGGGGCCGTGTTGCTGGCGCTCGCGTACTACGGTCTCGAGGCGATTCAGGGGGCTCGACAGCTCGGCCAGGCGGTTCCGACGCCGTTCTACGGGCTCGCGGTCGCGGCACTGTTCGTCCTCGAGTTGCTCCAGCGCGGCCGGCTATCGGTGCTAACCATCGCCCGGGGGCTGGTGCTGGCGACGGTCTACGGCGGCCTGTTCGTGCTGGCCGTCGAGGGCGGCGCGTACCTCAGCGAGAATCCTGCCGTCGCACTCGAGGGGTATGCGGGCGTGACCGTCTTCGCCGTCGCCCTCGTGGTCGCGGCAGTCGTCTACGTCGGGTATCTGACCGTGCTCGAGACCGATCGTGGGTGACCCACCTGCTCGTGGGAAGCGAATCGCGAACGTGATCGATCAACCGACAGTTAAGTGTCCGCTCGACGAGCGTCGACTATGCAGGTCAGTCGCGCCGTGATCGACCGGCTACAGGACAACGGGATCGACACCGTCTTCGGAATCCCGGGAACCCAGACGCTGCCGCTGAACGACGCGATTACGGACGCGCCCGGGCTACGGTACGTGATGGCCCGTCACGAGACCGCCGTCACGCACCAAGCCTGGGGATACGCCGAAACCAGCGGCCGCCCCGCCGCGACGCTCGTCGTCCCCGGTCCCGGCGACATGAACGCGATGAACGGGTTGAAAAACGCTCTCAACGACTGCACGCCGCTCGTCCACCTCGCCGTCGAGACCGACCCCGAGATACGCGGCGGCGACGGCATCCACGAGACGCCGCCCGAAACGTACGACACCGTCGTCAAGGAGAACGTCCTCGTCGAGGCCCCCGAACGGACCGCCGTCGTCCTCGAGGAGGCCATCGCGGCCGCCGAGACGCCGCCGAAGGGACCCGTCAGGGTCGGCATCCCGAAGTCGTTCCTCAAGACCGACGTTCCGGTCGCTACGCCGGGCACGTACGACCGGACCCGTCTCGAGGGCGTTCCCGAGGACGACCTCCAGGCGGCGGTGGATCTCCTCGCGTCGGCCGAAGACCCGGTAATCGTCGCCGGCGGGGGCGTCCGAACGGCGGAAGCGAGCGACCACCTCCGGCGTGTCGTCGACCGACTCGACGCGCCCGTCGTGACGACCTACAAGGGCAAGGGCGTCCTCCCCGAGACGGGCGACGCCCCGGTCGCGGGCACCCTCGCCGGCAGTGCCGCGCCGGAACTGCTCGAGTTACTCGCGAGCGCCGACGCGGCGCTGGCCGTCGGAACGGACTTCGACGCCGTCGCCACCAGGGCGTGGTCCGTCGACCTCCCCGAGACGGTGGTCCACGTCACGCTCGAGCCCGACGACCTCGGTACTGGTTACGACGTCGCGGTCGGCATCGTCGCCGACGCCCGCGAGGCACTCGTGGCACTCGAAGAGGGCCTGGCCGATCGTGGTCTCGAGACCGACCCGTCGGTCGCCCGCGACCGGGCACAGGCGGTTCGAACGGCGACGAGCGAGCGTCTCGGGGAGCTTCGCGACGGGTCCCCGCCGCTGACGTCGGTGGCCGCGCTCGAGACGATCCGCGAGGCGCTCCCCGAGGAGGCGATCGTGACCGCCGACGCCGGCGGCTTCCGGGTCTGGGGACTCAACGTCTTCGCGGCCGGCGGCCCGCGGTCGTACGTCAACCCCGGCTCGTGGGCGACGATGGGGACCGGCGTCCCGTCGGGGATCGGCGCTCAGTGTGCCAATCCCGACGCGGACGTCGTCGTGCTGACCGGCGACGGCGGACTCATGATGTGCGTCCACGAACTCCACACGGCCGTCGCCGAGGATCTGCCGATCACGGTCGTCGTCTTCGCCAACGCCGACTACGCGATCATCAGCGACCAGGCCGACCGCGACTACGGCCTCGAGCGCGAGGCCTACGCCTGGCCCGACGCCCCCATCGACTTCACGGCCCTCGCGGAGAGCATGGGGATGGAGACCATCCGGGCGGCCCATCCCGACGAGATCCGTTCGGCACTCGCGGGTGCGCTGGAGACGGACGCGCCCGTTCTGGTCGAGGTACCGACCGATCCCGGAGAACCCCAGGCCAGCGACTGGATGAGCGACTGACAGTCCTCTTCAGTCGTCCACGGCGACCGCCGTACCTTTATAAACGACCGTCGCGCTACAGGGGAGTGTTACGAATGCCGCCAACGGAACCCGCTCTCGAGGGCGTCTGCAAGCTTCTCCCGGCCCCGGAGGACTGCACGTTCGAGGCCCTCGAGCGGGAGTACGCCGCGCTCGCGGCCGAACACGGTCCCCGGAACGTCCTCGTCCTCAAGCGCCATCCCCAGGGGCTCGAGGCCGTCAGCGAGACGCTCGTCGACGCCGGAGCGGGCGAGGGCTCCCCGCGGTCGCCGCAGGTCGAGTCGGTGCCCGAACACGCCTCGAAGGTCATCGAGGAGTTCGACCCGACTCTCGAGCGCCTCGAGTACGAGGAGCGTATCGAACTCATCTCGCTGGTGATCGACGGCACGAGCCGCGAGGTGCCCGCCTACCTCGAACGGGCCGCCGACCACGAGAGCTTCGGCCGCGACGTGGGGCAACTGCTGCTCGAGGCGACTCGTCAGCAGGCGGGCGAGGACGACCTCGAGCGACCGGACGACGCCGAGGAGGAGTCCGTCGCCCGCGACTGCCTCGCCTTCCTCTACGCGATGAACGATCGCTTCCACGCGGAACTGGCCGATCGCGGCTACGTCGAGCGGGCCGACGTGATCCCCCGGGCCGTCGACCTGCTCGAGGCGAACGCCGACGGCCTGCGCGACCGGATCACCGCGTCGTTCGACGCCGTCCTGGCCGTCGAGTTCGAGGAGTTTCGCCGCCTCGATCGGCGCTACCTCGCCGCCCTGACCAGCGACGCCGATCTCGTCTGTCTCGGCGAGCGCCACGCGAGCGTCGAACGCACCCGCGTCGAACCCGGACGGATCGACCGTGTCGTCGCCGACAGTCTCGCGGTCGAACGGCTCGAGGCCGACGAGGTTCTCGAGCGAGCGTCGGGAGACGACACCGGGAGCGAGAGGGGTGGGAACGGCGAACGAACCCGTGACGAACCGTCTCACCGCCCGGTCGCTCGCTTCCTCGCGACGGGTGAACGACCGCTCGAGGAAGGTGCCACCGACGATCAGTCGGGATCGGACGACACCCGCGGGAGCGTCCGTCGTATTCGAGCGCGGACGCCCCGCGAACAGGTACGCGCGGTCGCGACGGAGTTGCAATCACTGCTCGAGCGCCGCGACTGGGGCTACGACGACGTCGCGGTCGTCGTGCCGTCGATCGAACGCGTGCCCGAAACGCGTCGCGGCCTGCGCGAGGCCGGCATCCCGACGGCGACCATCGGGACGCCGTCGCTCGCCGAGGATCCGGCGGTCAACGAACTCTACGCTTACGTGACGCTGCAGGCCGATCGGGAGCGACGCCGGAACAGTCCCGCCGATGTGGACCCGGACGGAGCCCCCTCCGAGGAACCCGAGCGCCACCGGGCCGCCCGCGACCGATTGCGAGCACGGGTGCCCGACTACTCGCCGGACCTGCTCGAGGCGTGTGACGACGCGAGCGTCACTCGGTCGATCGACCGCTGGATCGCACGGACCGACCTGAAAGGCCGGATCGCCGAGGGCGAGGACTGGATCGACGCCCGCGAACAGTTCGACGGCATTCGCCGCGTCCGCGAGATCGCGGACTTCGTCGAGGCGACCGACCTCGTCGCACCGGACTGGCAGGGGTTCCGTCGGATGCTCGAACGGACGATCCGATACGACGCGCCGTACGTCCACAGCGTCGAGACCAGCCCACCGACCGGCGGCGTGACGGTCTGTGCGGCCGCGGACTGCAAGTACGAGCGCCGGCGGGCCGTCTTCCTGCTGGACCTGATCGACGACCGGTATCCGGGCGAGCAGTTCCTGACCCAGCTCTTCCCCGGGGCCTGGCTTCGGGAACTGTCCGGCTACCCTGCGGTCACCGACCCCTCCCGGGAGACGGTCGCGGAGACGTTCGCCACCGCCGACGCCGACGCGGGCGGCGATCCGTTCGCGGCCTACCACGCCCAGCGGGCCAGGCGACGGCTCGCACTCGGCGTACGCGCGGCCACCGACGTCTGTTACTGCTGTTCGTACGAACGGGGCGCGGGCGGACTGCGCCGGACCTACGACGAGTCGCGCTACCTCCGGGAGGTGGCCGCGACGCCGGGCCTCACGCTCGAGTCGGTCGACGCCACTTCCGAGGCGCGAATCCACGGCGACGCGAACGCGATCGACGCCCTCCTCGAGCAGCCACGCGGCGAACTCGAGCGCGTGCTGCGGGAGGCCAGCACCGGCGGTGACGCCGACCTCGCGGAGACGGAGGCGCTCCTCCAGGAGATCGCAGTCGTCCTCGAGGAGGGCGACGTGGACGCGGACCTCGCCGAGGCCGTCCGCTCGCAGTTCGAGTTCGCGGCCGGGGAGGTGATCCGCCGTGAGTGATCGGGCGGAGGCCGACGCTCGAGACGGCCGTTCGCCGGACGACGGGGTGGACGCGATCTCGATCGACGAGATCCGGACCTACCTCCACTGTCCCCGACGGTACGAGTTCGCCCACGTCGACGACCTCGAGGCGACTGACAGCGACGGCGACGCGGATCGGCTCCGAATCCTGCGGCGGGCGATCTGTGCTGCCCTCCGGAGCGACGCCGCGGACGCGGACGCCCTCGCCGAAGTCGCGCTCGAGCGACTGTCGTCGCTGTGGGACGCCCACGACGAGCGCTTTCACTCCGTCGAGCAGCGCCGCCACGAACGGGCCGTCCTCGAGGCGACGGTCGAGGCCTACTGCGACTCGTTCGGCGAGCAACACGCGGCCGGCTGTGCGCGGCTCGAGCGAACCGGCGAGGACGTCGCGCTCATCGGTCCACAACGGCCGCTCTCGCGGCGGGTGTCGCTGCCGGACGTACTGAGCGGGGGGTCCATGGACGGCCGAACAGACGAACGAACGCCTGAGACCGTCCGGATCGACGCGACGGTCGACTACGTCTACGGGGACGGCGACTCGATCGTCGGCGTGCGGTTCGTCCCGACGCTCGCCTCGCTCGGACTCCTCAGATATCGGTCGCGCTGGGAGGGCGACGTCGAGGCGACCTTCACCGACCACTTCGATCCCGAGTCGCCCACCGTCGAATCCGACGTGGCCGCGGCACTCCTCGAAACGAGCATCGTCCTCGAGGGGCTGCGATCCCTGCGAGAGCGACTCGGCCTCGAGGACCGCGAGTGTCGATACGTACAGATCCCGCTGGTCGACCGGTCGAACGCGGCGGTCAACTGGGTTCGCGGCACCGTCGAGACCTCGCTCGAGGCCGTCGACCTCACGGAGCCCTACGTCGACGAGGTCTCGTACGCGATGTCCCAGCAGCACCGCAACGGGACGGTCGACGATCGGCTCGCGACCGTCGCGGGCCGGATCGTCACCGGCCGGTTCGATCCGAGCGACCGCTGGGAGGCGATCGAACGCCACGCTTGCCCGGACTGTGCGTACGCGGTCTGTTGTCCCGAATACGTCGCCTCGGAGGTGCGTTTCGATGGGTGAGGATGGAGACGAAGCGATGGCCGACCGCGGGGCCGACTCGCTGACCCCGGACGGTTCCGAGGAGCCCAAGGGCAACCAGGGTGCGGTCATCGACGGACGGGCGGCCTGTCTCTCCGTCGACGCGGGCGCTGGGACGGGGAAGACGACGACGATGCTCATGCGCCTCGAGCGGGCGATCGAACGAGGTGACGTCGACCCCGACGACGTGCTCGTACTCACGTTCGCGAACGAGGCCGCCGGGAGCATCCGCGAGGCCGTCGCCGAACGGCTCGATCCCGAGACGGCGGCGGCGATCGACGTCTACACCTACCACTCGTTTTGCCACCGGCTGGTCCGGGAGTACGCCTACGCGCTGGGGTACTCGCCGGAGTTCGACGTCGTCACGGATCGCGGACGCCGCCGGATCGTCGGCCGGCTGCTGGCGGAGAACGACTACGGGTTCGCCGCCCCCGTCGCCGGCGAGGACGCGACGACGAATCTGGTCGACCGGGTGGATCGCTTCATCGCCACGATGAGCCGCGAGGACCTGACGCCCGAGACGCTTCGGGAGGGATTGCCCGACGTCCGCACGCTCGAGCTCTGTACCGAGTTCGTCCTCTGGCTCGAACGGCGGGCCGAATCCGCGCTCTCGTTCGACAACGAGGCCCTGCGCTACTTCAACCGCGAGGAACACCTCGAGGCGGCACGGGAGGCGCTCGTCGAGTACGGCACCCTCGTCGAGTTCTGTCGCGAGAAGATCGCCGAGTCGCCCGCCGAGTTCCGGGAGAACGACCTCGTCCGGGACGTCGACCGGTACCTCCGACACCTCCAGACGACCGTCACGAACACCATCGAGACGCTCTCGCTCGAGGAGCCGACGACGAAACACCTCCCGCGGGCGCTGTTCGGGAACCGGATCCACGGCACCGCGACGAACCGGATCGAACAGACGCCCTTCGGCCGGCTGAAACACGCCCTCGAGTTCCTCCGGCTCGCTCGCCACTACACCGACGTCTACGCAGATTACCACGCCCACCTCGAGCGCGAGGGGGCGCTCGACTTCGACGAACTCGTGCGGACGGCGACGGCGCTGGTCGCTGGACCCCGCGCCGGCTCCGGCGGGGACGAAGAAGGCGACGGGGGGACGAGCGATCCGATCGCCGGCGAGGCGATCGCCGAGGAGATCACCAGCCAGTGGTCGCAGGTCTACTGCGACGAGTTCCAGGACACCGACGAGACCCAGTTCGCGCTGATCACGGCGTTGACCGACGGCCCCGACCGGCCGGACCTGCTGGCCATCGGCGACAAGGATCAGGCCATCTACGGCTGGCGCGGTACCGACCGCGAGGGGCTGGATCGGCTCGCCCGGGTCTACGACGACCACGAGTCGATCGAACTCGAGCTCAACTTCCGATCGCGCCAGGAGATCCTCGATCTGACCAACCACTGCGACTACGGTCCCCAGGACTCCAAGACGCTCCGCGAGGAGGGTCGAACGCCCGGTCGCTATTGGTGTGACGAAGAGGAGCGCAGTCCGGACATCGACGCGGACGGTGATCCGAAGCCGCCCGATCGCCTCGTCAAGGTCGAGAGCGACGAAATCGATTCCGAGACGCCCGAGCAGGTCGCGACGACGGTCTCACGGTTGCTCAACGGGCGGGCAGAGAACGTCCCGCAACGGTCGCTCGCCGACCTCGCGGTCATCGTCCGCACGAACGGACAGGCCCGGGCGGTCGCCGACGCCCTCCGCGAACGGCGAATCCCCTTCGAGATTTCGGGCTCGCCGCGGGGCGACCTCTCGCCGGGCATCCGCACCTTGCTGTCGTACCTGCGGGTTCTCGTCGATCCCGAGGCGAGCGTCCACCTCCGCAGGGTCCTCATGTACCGGTATCGCCTCCCGGAATCCGATCTCCGCACCCTCCAGCGGCGGGAGGGGTCGCTGTACGACGCCGTCTTCGACGTCGACCCCGACGCCCTCGAGGCACCCGACCGCCTCGAGTGCGCCCGCGAGCACCTCGAGACGCTCGAGACCCAGCGGGACGTCTATCCGCTCTCGGGGTTCCTGCGGCGCTTCCGCGAGCGAACGCGGATCGAGTGGTTCCTCACGACCGAGGAGCGGGCGGACCTCGACCGCCTCGAGCGGTTCGCGGATCGCTACGGCGGCGAGGCCGAGATCCAGTCGCTGTCCGGCGCGTTCGTCGACGCGCTCGAACGGCTGTTCGCCGGCAGCGGCTCGGACCGAACCCGCGGGACGAAATCCGAAGACTGCGTCGACGTGATGACCGTCCACCAGGCGAAGGGACTGGAGTTCGACACCGTCCTCGTCCCCTACCTCTCCGACGAGGAGTGGTGCGTCGAGGGCGACTACGTCCGCCGCGCCCGCTACCGGCTGCTCGAGGCGACGCTCGCGCCGGAGGTCGACTCGCCGCTGTCGGCCGACCTCGCGACGGAACGCGTCGCCGAGGAGTGGCGGGTCCTCCACGTCGCGCTCACCCGCGCCGCGAACCACCTGTTCGTCTTCGGGTCGGCGTACGACTACGACGGCGACGAGGGGGAACTGGCAACCTCGACCGCCGAAGACTGTCTCGCCGACGCCCTCGAGTGGTCCGTGACCGGCCAGCGGATGGACCTGTGGTCGTCGCTGACTGCGAGTTTCGACCGGGTCCGCGAGACCTACCCCGACAGCGTCGCCGACCGCACGGACGAGATCGGTGACGCCGCCGGACTGACGCCGGGTCGGATCACCTACTACGCCGACTACGGGGAGCGGACGGTCGAACCGCTCGAGACCCGCGAGGCCATCGAGACGGTCCACCGACTCGGACGACTGCTGCGCGAGGGCACCTTGCTTCCGGCTGCGGACGCAGCCGACCATCTTCCCGAAAGCACCACGGAGGAAGCGGGCGAGTCGATTTCGGCACCGACTGGCCGCTCGCTCTCGGCGCTGTCCACCGAGACCGTCCGGTTCCCCGTCGACTCGCTCTCGAGCGCGACCGACCTCCCCGTCGCCATGCGTCACAGCTACTCCGCGCTCGAGACCTTCGAGACCTGTCCGCGGAAACACTACCTCGAGCACGTCGTCCGGGCGATCGACGACCCCCTACGACAGGATGGCGCGACCCATCCGGACGCCGCGCTCGAGGACGCCGACCCCGACGCGTCGGCGCGGCTGGTCGGCACGCTCTTTCACGACGTCGCCGAGGAGGCGTTCCACCGGGAGTATCGAACCCGCGAGGAGTGGCGCGAGGCCGCCACCAGACAGCTCACCGCTCGCGGGCTGACGGCCTACCGCGAACCCGTCCTCGCGTGTATCGATCGCTACTTCGAGGCCGCCGCGCCGGGCATCGATCGACCGGTCGCCGAGTGGGAGCCGCTGGCCGCCGAACTCCCCTTCGCGCTCGAGGCGGTGACCGACGTCACAGGCGACGTAGTTGGCTACGTCGACTCGGTGCGACGGCTCCCCGGGGCGGCGACGTTCACCGGCGACGCACGCGGACCGCCGGCCGAGCCCGGCGGACTGGTCGTCCTCGATTACAAGGCGACGAGCGGCCGGATCGAGCCCGCGGAAGCTGTGCAACTCTCGCTGTACGTCCGCGCCTGCAGGGATCGGTTCGACGAGCCGATCGAGGCGGTGGGCTACGTCTACGTCGGCGACGTCGACGGTCCGCGGGTCGACCTGTTCGATCCCGACGCGTTACCCGCCTGGGACGCCGTCCGCGAGACGCTCGCCGCCGTCGACGATCCGTCCTACGCCGAGACGAACCCCGGCGACCACTGCCGATTCTGTCCGCACCGCTCGCTCGGCTGCGCTCCCGGGGAGTACGCCGTGGAACGGGGAGCCGACGAAATCGACGCCGCGGGCGACGACTGACGGGAAGCGCGCTCGAGGCCGATCCACCGCCCGTCCGTTCCGAGGCGTTTTTGCCCGCTCGAGCGAACGCACGGGCATGATCGAGGCGACGCTGTGTTTCCCGCTTCGCCGCCACGCGGACGCGGGCGACGAGGTGTTGCTGATCGAGAAACGCCGCGGCCTCGGCGAGGGCTGGTACAACGGTCCCGGCGGCAAACTCGAGGACGGCGAGACGCCGCGGGAGTGTGCCGTCCGCGAGACCCGCGAGGAAGTCGGCCTCCAGGCCGATCCGGGCGCGCTCGAGAAGGCCGGCGAACTCACCTTCCTGCTCGACGGCGAGGTCCACACCTTCTGTCACGTCTTCCGGACGACCGAGTTCGACGGGGAGCCGCGACCGTCCGACGAGGCCCGCCCCGAGTGGGTTCGGGTCGACGACGTCCCCTACGATCGGATGTGGGAGGACGACCGAATCTGGCTCCCCGCCGTGCTCGAGGGCGACACCGTGGCCGGCGAGTTCGCGTTCAGGGGCGGCGAACCGCTCGACGAGGCCGAGTTCGTCTCGCACGACCTCGAGTGGGACGTCTCGTTCGACGGCGAGTAGACGTGGATCGTTCCGATCACCACCGTCCGCTGATCGAACGACGGAAGGTCTGTCGGGATCGGTAGATATCTGAACGTACCCAGTAGCGAGCGCGTCACTCTCGTGTCCGAGAACGCCGGGTGAGGCCGGCGGGCCGGCCGCTACAGTGACTGCACGTATTCCACCTGTTTCGGTCGGAACTCCGTCTCGCGGTAGAACCGTCGCGCATCTTCGTTCTGCCATTCACACGATACCTTGAGGTGATCGCACCCTCTGTCTCGAGCCATCTCCGTGACGCGTTCGACGACCGCCGTGCCGTGACCACGATTTCGTCGGTCGTCGTCGATGTAGAGGTCCACGATGCGGAGGTAGTCAGAATACTGGCGGAACGGGTGACGGCCCTCCCGGAGAATGACGTAGCCGATGGTCTCGTTCTCGTGGACGACGAGATAGTCGGTGACGTCTTCGGCCTCGAGGTGATTTCGGAAGCCGTCCGGAGGGACGTCGTCGACGCTCGCGTAGGCGAGTCGGTTCAGTTCGTCGTACGCCTCCATCGACGTCGCGAGGGAGTACCACCGTTCGATCAGGGCGTCGAGATCGTCCGCCGTGGCTTCCACGAGTTCCATACCTTGCGTCCCGACGGACCGCTAATAATGTCTTCCACGGTGTGGTGGGAGATGACACTGAGCGGAACGCAGTTCGCGCGGACGGATCCGCCAGCCGATCGATTATCGCCGACGCCTCCTCCGCTGTGGCAGATCGTCTGCAGGAAACACCGGGGACTGCTCGAGGACGTCCCGTGGCGAACCGTCCCGGACTACGGCTTCAGAACCACCTTGCCGGAACTCTTGCGGTCCTCGATGTACTGGTGAGCCGCGGCCGCGTCCTCGAGTCCGAACGACTCGCCGAGGATCACCTCGAGGTCGCCGTTCGTCAGCCCCTCGGTCAGGTCGGGGACGGCCGCCATGACCCTGTTCGGATCGTGGTAGGAGGCCTGCCCGAGGTGGAACCCTTTGACGGTCTTGTTCTCGAACAGCAGGCGGCGGTTCTCGACCTCGGCGGGGACCCCGCTGGCGACGCCGTAGGTGACCATCCGACCGAAGTGGCCCAGTGCGTCGAGGCTGCGTTCGAAGACGTCGTCGCCGACGCTCTCTAGGACGAGGTCGACCCCCTCACCGTCGGTTTCCTCCTCGATCACGTCACGGAAGTCGGTCTCGGTGTAGTTGATCGGGTGGTCACAGCCCAGGTCGGCGGCGAGGTCGAGCTTCTCCTGGGTGCTCGCGGTGCCGAAGACCTCCGCGCCCGCGTTCGAGGCCAACTGAACGGCGGCCGTCCCGACGCCGCCCGCGGCGGCCTGAATCAGCACCGATTCGTCCTCCTCGAGTTCGCCCCAGCCGAACAGACAGCAGTGGGCGGTGAGAAACTGGACGGGAAAGCCCGCGGCCTCCTCGAAGCTCATCCCTTCCGGGATGGGGAACAGCATCTGTGCGTTCGCGGTCGCGTATTCGGCGTAGCCGCCGGTGTTCAGCATGGCGACGACGCGGTCGCCCTCCTCGAGACCGACGCCGTCGCCGGTCGCGTCGATCGTTCCCGCCGCCTCCATGCCGGGTACGTAGGGCGCGTCGGGTCCACCCGGATAGACGCCGCGTCGTTGCATGATGTCCGCGAAGTTGATCCCCGCGGCCTCGACCTCGATGCGGACTTCGCCCGCGCGGGGTTCGGGGCGGTCGGTTTCGACGACCTCGAGTCGGTCGCTGTCGCCGTACTCGGGTACCTGGATCGCCTTCATGTCGTTATCATGTGTGATACGGGCGCATAAAATCCCGAGAACCGCATGAAACCCACTCGCCGTTGGTGGTTTTCGATCGCGCGATCCCGAATCGTACGCGGCGGCGACGGGCGACCGTCGATAGGCCGTGAGTGGCCACGTCCCGATCGGCCCGTCGAATTCGGCGTGGGCCTTCGCATGGTTTAAGACTGCGCTGGCAGAGTGTCGAACTAATGAGTTCGGAGAGCCAGGAACTCGGGATCACCGAGTCGAAATCGCACAGGCCCGGCGAGTGGTACGCCGAAGTCGTCCAGAAGGCCGGCCTCGCGGACTACGCGCCGATGGGCGGGTTCATCGTCACCAAGCCCCGGGGCTACGCCCTCTGGGAGCGCATCCAGGACGCGCTGGACGGCTGGTTCAAGGAGACCGGCGTCGACAACGTCTACTTCCCGATGTTCATCCCCGAGTCCTTCTTGGAGCGCGAGAAGGACATCGTCGAAGGGTTCGACCCCGAGGTCGCGTGGGTGACCCAGGGCGGCCACGAGGAACTCGAGGAGCGACTGGCCGTCCGTCCCACGAGCGAATCGATCATCGCGCCCTTCATGGCCGACTGGACGCGCAGCCACCGCGACCTGCCGTTGCGGGTCAACCAGTGGTGCTCCGTGGTGCGGTGGGAGGCCACCGAGACCAAGCCCTTCTTCCGCACCAAGGAGTTCATGTGGCAGGAGGGCCACACCGCCCATGCGACGAGCGAGGGCGCGTGGGAAGAGGTCTGGACCCGGCTCTCGCAGTACGAACGCGTCTACGAGGAGGTCCTGGCGATCCCGGTGCTGCGCGGGAAGAAGCCCGAACACGACAAGTTCCCCGGCGCGGACACGACGACGACCGTCGAGGCGTTGATGCCCGACGGCAAGTCCGTCCAGGGCGGCACCAGCCACCACCTCGGGCAGTCCTTCGCCGAAGCGTTCGACATCACCTTCGTCGACGAGGACGAGGAGGAAAAGACCGCCTACACCACCTCGTGGGGGCTCTCCTGGCGGGCGCTCGGCGCGCTCATCATGACCCACTCGGACGATCAGGGGCTCGTCTTACCGCCGACCATCGCGCCCACGCAGGTCGTCGTCGTCCCCATCTGGCAGGAAGATACCAAGGAGGACGTCCTCGAGTACTCCGAGGACGTCGCCGAGGAACTCGAGGAGGCGGGCTTCCGCGTCGAACTCGACGACCGCGACGAACGGAATCCCGGCTTCAAGTTCAACGAGCACGAACTCAACGGTGTTCCCCTCCGCCTCGAGATCGGCCCCAACGAGGTCGCGGACGAGGAGGTCACGCTCGTCCACCGCCCCGACAACGAGCAGTCCGTCGCCGACCGCGCGACCATCGTCGACACCGTCGACGAACACCTCGAGGAGATCTTCGACAAACTGTACGAGACCGCCGAGGAGAACTTAGAGGAGAACATCCGCGAGGCCCACAGTCCCGAGGAGATCATGGGCACGATCGGCCAGCACGGCGGCTACGTCAAGACCCCGTGGTGTGGCGACGAGGCCTGCGAGGAAGCCATCAAGGAGAAGGTCGCCGCCGAGATCGTCATGCAACCCCTCGAGGACGAGGGCGGGGAAAGCGGCGGCGAAGTCCCCGAACCCGAACGCGACGAGTGTGGCGTCTGTGGCGATCCCGCCGACGAAATCGCGTACTTCGCGAAGTCGTACTGAGGGGGAGTCCTTCTCGCTCGAGTCGCTCGCGACCGTCGGACGGCCATCGATTCCGGCCGGCAGGTCGGTGGTCCCGGACGGAGCTATGCACGGATCATGGGTATCAGTAGTGACAGAACTCGTGACCGCTGACACTGTAAACACGCCGTGAACAGCATTCAGGACGAACCGCAAGTCTCACGGGGAATCGCGGCAACCTAATCGTTTAACCCAAGATTGCTTACCGCTGGGGAATGAACCGAACGTGTGGTGTTCACTCTGCCGGGGTGAGCACTACGTGCCTCTGACATTCTGCTCTTTCGTTGTGCGGTTCGAAGCGCCAAAACCGTCCGTTCGCTGGCGAATCCTTCCGAGAACTGTCCGATACCGACAACTCGAGCGGCACGATTCGTACGGAACCCCACACCTTAAATTCGATTATATGGGTACATAATACACTTAGTCATTATTGGACAGCCTCATATAGGGGATCGCGCTAGGTGCGTGTATGTCACAGCCACACCGAGCGTCATCCACCGAGCGTTCCCGGGGACTCGCGAACCCCGAGGACGAGCGGTCGAACTGTGGCGTCGGCGTCGTGATGGATCTCGACGGCGGAGCCAGTCACGATGTCGTCGCCGACGGTCTCGAACTCCTTCGCAACCTCGAGCACCGCGGGACGACCGGCGCGGAGAAAGACACCGGCGACGGGGCCGGGATCATGCTCCAGATTCCGGACGATTTCTTCGCCGACGTGCTCGATACTGCGCTCCCCGAGACCTACGCGATCGGATCGATCTTCTTCCCGCAGGACGAAGACGCACGAGCGGAACTGATCTCGCTGGCCGAGGATACCTTCGCGACCTACGATCTGGACGTACTCGAGTGGCGGTCGGTTCCGACGAACAACGAGGAGCTGGGCGAGACGGCCGTCGAATCGGAACCGGACGTCCGACAGGTCGTCGTCGCCCCCGAAGACGACGTTTCGGGCGACGACTTCGACCGCCGACTCTACGTGGCTCGACGCGCCCTCGAGAACGCCGTCGAAGACGCCGACATCGAGAACAAAGAGCGGTTCTACGTCGTCTCGCTCGACTCCGATACCGTCGTCTACAAGGGTCTGCTCAAGGGCGTGCAGGTCCCAGCCTACTACCCCGACCTCACCGACGAGCGGATCGAATCCAACTTCGTGATGGTCCACGAGCGGTTCTCGACCAACACGCTCGGCGCGTGGCACCTCGCACATCCCTACCGCAACATCATCCACAACGGCGAGTTCAACACCATCCAGGGCAACATCAACTGGATGCGGGCCCGCGAGACCGATCTCGAGAGCGACGTGCTCTCCGATCTCGAGGCGGTCAAGCCGATCATCGACGACCCCGACCAGTCGGACACGGCGAGCGTCGACAACGCCCTCGAACTGCTGATGCAGGACGGCCGGGACCTCGCACACGCGCTGCGAATGCTCATTCCCGAGGCCTGGCGCGGCGACGACGAGATGGACGCCGAGCGCAAGGACTGGTACGACTTCCACGCGTCGCTGGTCGAGCCGTGGGATGGACCCGCGCTGGTCGCGGCGACCGACGGCGAGCGCATCGGTGCTGTCCTCGACCGCAACGGCCTGCGGCCCTGCCGGTACGACGTCACCACCGACAACCGACTCATCATGGCCAGCGAGGCCGGTGCCCTCGACACCGACCCCGCCGACATCGAGGAACGCGGTCGCCTCCAGCCGGGACAACTGTTCCTCGCCGATCCCGAGGAGGGGCGCGTGATCCCCGACGACGAGGTGTTCGACGACCTCGTGGACGACCGCTACGGCGAGTGGATCGAGCAAGAGCAAGTCCACCTCGAGGACGTCTGTTCGACGACCGACAACACCCCTCGCGGCGAGGTCGACGGACTGCGCTCGCATCAGGCCGCCTTCGGCTACCGCCACGACGAACTCGAGAACCTCATCGAGCCGATGACCCAGAAGGGGAAAGACCCAGTCGGCTCGATGGGCGACGACACGCCCCTCTCGGTGCTCACCGAGTTCAACCGCCCGCTGTTTTCCTACTTCAAGCAGCTGTTCGCACAGGTCACCAACCCGCCGCTCGACTACATCCGGGAGGAACTCGTCACGTCGATGGAATCGCGACTCGGATTCCAGCGCAACCTGCTCGACGAGTCCCCCCAGCACGCCCGACAGCTCGTGCTCGACTCCCCCATCCTCACGGACGCCGAACTCGAGGCGATCCGCGACTGTACTGCCAACGGGATCACGGCGGCGACGATCGACATCACCTACGAGCCCGAACGCGACGAACCCGGCGAGGACCTCCGGGCGGCGATCGAACGCGTCCGCGAGGACGTCGTCGAAGCGATCGAGCAAGGGGGCCACGACATCATCGTCCTTTCCGATCGAAACGTCGACGAGGACCGCGTCGCCATCCCGAGTCTGCTCGCGACTGGCGGCGTTCATCATCACCTCGTTCGCAACGGGCTGCGCAACCACGTCGGCCTCGTCGTCGAGTCCGGCGAACCCCGGACCGTCCACCACTTCGCGACCCTCGTGGGATACGGTGCCGGCGCAGTCAACCCGTACCTCGCCTACCAGACGATCGAGGACCTGACGGCCGGCCCCGACGGTGCGGATACGTCGGTCGCGATCGACGCCTACGTCGGCGCGGTCGAGGACGGTCTGCTGAAGATCATGGCCAAGATGGGCATCTCGACGGTCGAGAGCTATCAGGGAGCCCAGATCTTCGAGGCCGTCGGCCTCGAGTCGGACCTCGTCGCGGAGTACTTCGAGGGGACCGAGAACCGCACCGAGGGGATCGGCCTCGCGGAGATCGAGGAGGATCTGCGCGAACGCCACGAGACGGCCTTCAGCGAGCGAGAGGCCGACCTCGCCCGCCACGGCGAGTTCGAACACCGCTCGGACGGCATCCATCACCAGTGGAACCCCGACACCGTCGGCGCGCTCCAGCAGGCGGTCCGCTCGAACGACTACGAGCGCTACAAGGAGTTCGCGGCGAAGATCAACGATCAGAACCAGACCCTCCAGACCCTGCGTGGCCTCCTCGAGTTCGACTCCGACCGGGAGCCGATCCCGCTCGAGGAGGTCGAACCGATCGGCGACATCGTCGAGCGGTTCTCGACGGCCGCGATGAGCCTGGGGTCGATCTCCCCCGAGGCCCACGAGAACAACTCGATCGCGATGAACCGGCTGGGCGGGAAGTCCAACTCCGGCGAGGGTGGCGAGCCGCCGGAACGGTTCGGCACCGAGAAGGAGTGTAACGTCAAGCAGGTCGCCTCGGGCCGGTTCGGCGTCACCTCGACGTACCTCTCGAACGCCGAGGAGTTGCAGATCAAGATGGCCCAGGGCTCAAAGCCCGGCGAAGGTGGTCACCTCCCCGGCTCGAAGGTCAACGAGATGATCGCCCACGTCCGCAAGTCGACGCCCGGCGTCGGCCTCATCTCGCCGCCGCCGCTGCACGACATCTACTCGATCGAGGACCTCAAACAGCTGATCTTCGACCTCAAGGCCGCGAACGAGGACGCGGACATCAACGTCAAGCTGGTCTCCGAGGCCGGCATCGGCACCGTCGCCGCCGGCGTCGCGAAGGCCAACGCCGACGTGGTCCACATCTCGGGCCACTCCGGCGGGACGGGCGCGTCGCCGCGCACCTCGATCAAGAGCGCCGGCCTCCCCTGGGAACTCGGCCTCGCCGAGGCCAACCAGATGCTCTGTCGGACCGGCCTCCGCGACCGCATCCGGGTCTCCGCCGACGGCGGGATGAAGACCGGCCGCGACGTCGCGGTCGCCGCCCTGCTGGGCGCTGAAGAGTACGTCTTCGGTACCGCCGCCTTGGTGACCTCCGGCTGCGTCATGGCCCGGATCTGCCACACCAACAACTGCCCGGTCGGCGTCGCGACCCAGCAGGAGAAGCTCCGCAACCGGTTCCCGGGCGAACCCGACCACGTCATCAACTACATGACGTTCATCGCGCAGGAACTGCGCGAGATCATGGCCGAACTCGGCTTCCGCACCGTCGACGAGATGATCGGCCAGGTCGACGTCTTGGAGCAGCGCGACGACGTCGACCACCCGAAGGCCCGCAACGTCGATCTCTCGGAAGTGCTCGCCGACCCCGGCAGCGACGTCCGCCGCAAGATCCGCGAGCAGGACCACGAACTCGAGGACCAGCTCGATCGCGATCTGATCGCGGCCGCGGCCGACGCCATCGAGGACCAGGAACCGGTGAACCTCGACGCCGAGGTCACCAACGTCGACCGCACCGTCGGCGCGATGCTCTCGAACCGCATCACCAGCCGTTACGGCGAGCCCGGTCTCCCCGAGGACACCATCACCGTCGACCTCGAGGGCACCGCCGGCCAGAGCTTCGGCGCGTTCCTCGCCAGCGGCGTCTCGATGCACCTCGACGGGAGCGCCAACGACTACGTCGGCAAAGGCCTCTCCGGCGGCAAGATCACGATCCGCACGCCGGAGACGGCCAGCTACGACCCGACGGAGAACGTCGCCATCGGCAACGTCGCACTCTACGGGGCTACGGGCGGACAACTGTACGTCAACGGCGTGGCCGGCGAACGGTTCGCCGTCCGTAACTCCGGCGCGAAGGCCGTCGTCGAGGGCGTCGGCGACCACGGCTGCGAGTACATGACCGGTGGCGTCGTCGCCGTCCTCGGCGAGACGGGCAAGAACTTCGCCGCGGGGATGAGCGGCGGCGTCGCCTACGTCTACGACCCCGACGACGAGTTCGAACGCCGCGCGAACACCGGGATGGTCTCGCTGTACGACGACCTCGAGGAGAAAGACGAACAGATGCTGCGCCGACTCGTCGAGAACCACGTCGCCTACACCGGCTCCGAGCGGGGCGAGCGCCTGCTCGCAAACTGGGAGCGCGCGCTCGAGTGTTTCGTCAAGGTGATGCCCGAAGCCTACCACGAGGCGATCACCGAGCAGGGGAGCGACGACGTCCGCAACGAACTGCCCGAGGCACCCGGTACCGAGGCCGGCACCGAGACGACCAGTTTCGCCGCGAGCGACGACTGATCGGCACCGGCGTTTTCTCGCGGTGGTACGTCGATCAGTCGCGATTCACGTACGAGATGCCGTAGATAATCAGCGCCGCGTTGAGCGCGATCAGGACGACGGCAAGCAGCCGTCCGCTGTTTCTGACGTCGCCGTCGCGGGTCACGACGACGGCCAGCGCACCCACGCCGAGCACCAGTGCGACCGCCAGCAGTCGATCGAAGCGCGGATCGTACTCGAGCGCAGCCAGCTTCGCAGCCGATCGATCCGTCGCCGGCGACGGTCGAGGCACCGTTCTCGTTGGGGTCGTCCGCCGACACCGACCGGGGACCGAACGTGCCCAGGGCGTCGACGTCGACTCGAGCGCGCGATCGAACCGAAACTAACGGCGACCACGAACAGACCCAGCACGGCGACGGTCGATCCCAGCGCGGCCGCCGGAAACAGTGCCATCGCGGCGAGGACGGCGACGAGGGCCGCCGCTCTTCAGTTCGTGTCGTCACGCTCTCGGTCACGGTACCGACGGGTTCGACGGACGGAGCGATGAACGCCCCACCGTCCGCTCGAACCAGGTCGCGACGCTCGATTTCGGGCTGCTCTACGCGATCGCCACCGTCTACGCGCCGTCGAGGACCCCACCGGCCTCGAGCGCGGCTTTGCGGACGGGTTCCGCTCCGGGCGTGGCGAGGAGGTGAGCCGTACAGTCGCAGTCGGAGGCCCCGAAGTCCGGGATGGGCTGGCCGGGAAGCCGATCGGCGAGTTCACACTCACGGTCGGCGTCCGGGAACCGGACGACCGACTCGAGGCGGGCGTCCGCGTGCCCGAGGAGGTAATCGACGTGCCAGTGGCGGGTGTCGCGCTCTCCGCAGGCGAGTTCGCGGTGGCGCTCGATGCGGCTGAAGCCGCCGGGGCCGAACGCGCTGCCGACGTAGGCGTACGCGCCGGCGTCGAACGAGCGGTCGTCGAGCGCACCCACTTCGATCGTCGTCGATCGGGAGAGTTCGATTACGAGGACGTACGTCCCGCCCATGGCGGTTCTGTGAGAGTCGGGCGTCAAAAACGACGACGATTCGCGACGGCGAACCGACCGGAAACCGTCGAGTCGGCGGTCGCGCGGCGACGGGCGGCAGTAGTCGTCAGTACTGGTCGTGGGGCGTCCCCTCGTCGCCCTCCTCGCCGTGATGGACGTGCCGCCGGTTGCTCATGTCCTCGTCGCTCTCCGGACCCTGCTGATCGCCGCGCTCGTGAGGCCCCTCCTGTCGACGGTCGCCCGACTGGTCGGTGCTGCTCTGGGTCCAGCTACCGGACTCGTCGCGGGGCTGTTGCTGGTCGTGCTCGAGCCCCCCGCCGGAGCGTTCCTGGGTGCGGACCTCGTCCCGGTCGGCGTGTCGTTGCTGGCCCAGTCCGCGGGACCCGCCGGACCGCTGTTGTCCGCCTCGGTTTTCCTCCTGCTGGCCGCGCATGCCTTGACTCCGCTGGTGGCGATCGCCCTGCCGGACGTCGGAGCGATCCTGTCCCTCGCTCCAGCGCTGTCGGGGCTCGCTCCCCTGGTTCTCGTCGCCGGACCGGCCCTGGTGTCGCTGGGCGGCCCCACCGCGGGTTTCGCGGCCGCTGATGCGCTGTGGGTCGCTGCCGCCGGTGCCCATCATCTCCGAGGCACCGGTGTCGAACCCTTCGCGGCTCTCGCCGTACGTGCCCTCCTGCTGGCCGCGGTGCTGGCGGCCTTGCTCGCGGCCGCCGCGTCGCTGCCCGTACTCGTCGCCGCCCTGACTCCGCTGGCCGCGGTTCCGCTGGCTACCCTGTCGCTGGCCGGTTCGTTCCTGGCGTTCCCTGTTCTGGATGCCCTCTCGACCCTGCTGACCTCGTCGACCCTGCTGTTCACGACGTCCCTGCCCGCCCTGCTGAGATTGATGGCCTTCGCGACCCTGCTGGCGGCGTTGCCCGCCTCGTCCCTGTCCTCGACCGCCTTGCTGGCTCTGGTCTCGCTGCTGGCTCCCCGTTCCGCCGGCACGTTGGCGCATCTCCTGAATGTCGGGCTCCGGTCGACCCGACTGCTGATACTCGTCGCGACGGGCACTCCCGCCGTACTCGAGGTTCGTCTGCTCCTGTGCGTTCGTGTGGAAGCCTTCCGAACCGGTGCCGTGGTGGCCTTCCGTTCCCTGTCGGTGCCCTCCGCCGCCACCGCGGTCACCGGTCTGTCGTCCGGCACCGGTCCGTCTCCGTCCCTGGTGGCGACCCTGGATGTCGTCGTCGCGCTGCCAGCCCGTATCGGGTTGCCCCTGGCTCCGTTGCCGGCGGTCGTCCTGGCCCTGTCCGGGTCCCTGCGCCCGGCGTCCTTCGCGTCGCGTCTCCGGTTGTCGATCCCGGTCCCGGTCCCGCGATCGGTCGCCCCGATCGTCGCGACTGAGCATGCCCCGGAGCCAGCCCCGATCGTTGTCGTCGTCGTCGCCGCGGTCGTTCCTGCCACGCTGTTCTCGCCGGTCGTCGTCGTATCGGTCGTTCATAGTGATCACCTGAAACGGATCGTTGACGCGCTGCTGGCCGTCGGCGTGCTGCATCGGGCGCTTCGCCGATGACGCGAATAAAAGCAGGGCGCGCGTTCGCTTGGTATCGACCGCGGATGAATCCGGGTCAGCGGCCGTGATCGACCGCTTGTGGATTCCTCGGCGGTCGCCGCCGATCTTCCGACCGCTCGACCGCGTACAGCCCGCGGACCGGTTCGTACTCGTAGGTGACCCACTGGGGGAGATACCGCGCGCCGATCAGTTTGCGGATGCCGAGTTGGGGATACCGTGCCGACGGCGAGTTCCAGTCCTGAAGGCGGAGGTCGACGATGCCGTCGAAGACGTACTCGTCACCGGGATAGCTCGTTTCGCCTGCCGTCGTCGCGCCCGCGACGATGGGGACGTAGCTGGCCTTACACACCGTCGCCCGCACGTCCTTGATGAAGTTGTGAACCAGTTCGTCCTGGACCAGCGCCGAGAGTTCGTCCAGCGAGTCGATCGTCACCAGCCCCGTCTCGCTCATCTCGACATCCTCGAGCGCGCCGTGGAGGCTGTTCGCGACGGCCCGGACGTCGCTCGGTTCGGACACCTCGACGATGGCGTCGGCGGCAGCCTCGCCGAGGAAGGTCGCCCACTCGGCGCGTCGCTCGAGGTACTGATCGCGGTCCGCCAGTCGGTGGGTGAAACAATCCAGGACGCGCAGTCGGTCGGACTCGAGGGCCGGCAGTACGTTCCAGCCGTTCTCGAAGAACCGCTCGAGGGCCGCGATCGGCGGATTCGCGTAACAGACGAGAACGGCGGGTTCGCCCCGCTCGAGCGCGCGCCAGACGAGTTCGGTGAGCAACTCGTCGCGACGCGTCCCCTCGTCGCCGGAGACCAGCAGGAACGAATCCGCCGGGATCCCGTCCGGAACGAGCGAGTCGAGCGGTTCGATCCCGGTCCCGATGCGCTTGTACGCTCCGGGATCTGGCAGCGTCTCGTCGTCCTCGGCGGCCTCGAGACACGCCGTCGAACAGAACTGCCCGTCGTCGCTCTCCTCGGGATCGCCGGGGATCGGATAGTGGCAGTAGTCACACTCGAGGGGCTGGGCCGTCGATCGGTTCGGTCGTGCGGACTCCGTCATCGACACGGCGTACCACGACCGGACAAATGAAGCCCCATCCGGAGTCTGCAGTGGGGCCTCGGCGAGGGTCGACCGGCTCGAACTCGGCTCGAGTCGGGGGAACGATCGGAGAAAAACACGTAAACGTGCTGGCTGAGACAGGTGAGGTATGTTCCAGAAGTCGACGTGGATCCGACTGCCACGAAACGTCGTCGTGGGGCACGACGTCCGCGATCGGGTCGTCGACGTCGTCGACGACCTCCACCTGCAGGGGCGGCCGCTCATCGTCACGAGTCCGACGCCCCGGGCGGTCGCGGCCGATCCGATCGCCGACGACTTCGCGGCGACCGGCATCGACCCGGCGATGGTCACGGTCGAGACGGCGACGTTCGAGTCCGTCGAACGCGTGATCGAGGTAGCCGAGGCCGAGGATCCCTCCTACCTGATCGGCGTCGGCGGCGGAAAGGCGATCGACATCGCCAAGATGGCGAGCGATCACCTCGAACTCGGCTTCCTCTCGGTGCCGACGGCCGCGAGCCACGACGGCATCGTCAGCAATCGCGGCTCGGTGCCGGACGGCGACACCCGTCACAGCGTCGCCGCCGAACCGCCGCTCGCGGTGATCGCGGACACGGGCCTGCTGGCGGAAGCCCCCTGGGAGCTGACGACCGCCGGCTGTGCCGACATCATCTCGAACTACACCGCGGTGATGGACTGGCGACTGGCGAAGCGACTGAAGGACGTCGAGTACTCCGAGTACGCCGCGGCGCTCTCGGAGATGACCGCCGAGATCCTCGTGGACAACGCCGACCTCATCCGGCCCGGCCTCGAGGAATCGGCCTGGGTCGTCACCAAGGCGCTGATGTCCTCCGGCGTCGCGATGAGCATCGCCGACTCCTCGCGCCCGGCAAGTGGAGCCGAACACCTCTTCTCCCACCAGCTGGACCGGCTCGCGCCCGACGCGGCGCTGCACGGCCACCAGGTCGGCGTCGGCTCGATCATGACCGCCTACCTCCACGGCGGCGAAAACGGAGTCTGGCGGGACATACGCGACGCGCTCGACAGCATCGACGCGCCGACGACCGCCGACGAGCTCGGGATCGACGACGAAACCGTTCTCGAGGCGCTGACGACCTGTCACGAGATCCGCGACCGTTACACCATCCTGGGCGACGGGATGAACGAGCGGGCAGCGCGGGAGGTGGCGACGAAAACGGGCGTGATCTGAAAAGACGGGTAGAGAGCCGAGCCGTCGACTCGCTCAGCCTAGATCGGCCCGGTTGAACCACCACAGACCGAGCGCGATCGGCACGACGAGCCAAGCGATTAGGATGGTGAAGGCGACTTCGGGCGCGAGGTAGGACGGGCCCGAGGGGTCCGCGTTTACCATGAACGCCTCGACGTCGCTCGGCAGGACGAGCGGGAAGGATTTTCTGAAGGCGATCGTCGGACTGAGCATGCGGATGAACTCGAACAGGTGATCGGAGAGCCCCAGCCCGAGCCGACCGTTCAGCACGTGCTTGAGCCCGGCGATGATCGAAAAGGAAGGAATGATCATCAGTAGGTTACTGAGGAAGTAGAACCCGATCGAGCCAGCCATCGCCCGCGATCGCGACCCCGTCGCCGCGGAGATACCGATTGCGACCGAGACGTACGCCAGCGTAAGGAGTACGGTCAGGCCGGCGACGCCGGCGAAGACGGTCGGTTCGAGCGATGGGTACCACAGCACCGCCATCACCGCCCCCACACCGAACGCAACGAGGATCACGCTGGCACCGACGGCCCCGCGGGAGAGGTACTTTCCGAGGACGACGTCCCGTCGCGTGTTCGGAAGCGAGAGCAGGTACCTGATACTCCCCGACTCCCGCTCGCCGGCGATCGCGAGATACACCATCATGAGCGCGATGATCGGAATAAACAGCAGTCCGACGCTGGTGAGGTTCATCAACTGATAGACGACGTTCGGTTCCCCCGGTCCGCTCTGTCCGAGGTAGAAGAGAAACACCACGAGCAACGCGTACAGACCACTGACGATCCAGACGCTCTTCGACCGTCGGACGTCGAGGAAGTCCTTTTTCGCCACGGAGCGAACGCTCATGCCGACACCTCCGTCTCGACTTCGGCGAGATCGGCGTCGGCGTCACCCTTACCCAACTGCTCGTCGGTCGTGTAGGTGTTAAACAGCCGTTCGAGGGAGGTATCCTCGGAGACGATGTCGAGGACGGTCGTCGCCGCACCGACCTGAGTCACGACGTCGTACTTGACGGGCGTCGTAGCACAGGCGACAGTGATCGTCGATCCGTCGACGGTTACCGAGTGGACGCCCTCGTGGTTCTCGAGGTCGGCCACGAGCGCGTCGGGAACGTGCTCGACGTCTAGCGAGATCGAGGCGTCGAGGTCGAGGTTCTCCCGCAGCGCGTCGAGGGTCCCGGTCGCGACGAGTCGCCCGTCGTTCATGATCCCGACGCGGTCACAGACCGCCTCGACCTCGCCGAGAATGTGGCTCGAGAAGAACACGGTCGTGCCGCGGTCGGCTTCGGCGGTGATGATCTCGCGCATTTCCTGCATCCCCGTGGGGTCGAGCCCGGAGGACGGTTCGTCGAGGATCAGGAGATCGGGATCCCCCACCAGCGCCATCGCGAACCCGAGCCGCTGGGCCATCCCCGTCGAGTAGCCGCCGGCCGATCGTGCCGCGGCCTCGGGTTCGAGGCCGACTCGCTCGAGGAGTTCGTCAGTATCGTCGTCGCTGCCTTTGTTGTCGATGACCCATTCGAGGTGTTCGCGGCCGGTCAGCCGTTCGTACAACGTCGCGCCTTCGGGGAGGACACCGATGCGCGAGCGGATCGCTTTCGGCTCTCGCTGGACGTCGTGACCGAGCACCGTCGCGGAACCCTCGGTCGGGCGAACGAAATCGAGCAACAGGTTGATCGTCGTCGACTTGCCGGCTCCGTTGGGACCGAGGAAGCCGAACACCTCTCCCTCTTCGACGGTCAGGTCGAGGTCGTTGACGGCAACGACGTTCTCGCCGTATCGTTTGGTCAGGGCGGTCGTTTCGATAGCGGGCATACGTGGGGTAGCCCTGCCGCCGTAAATGTAAGCCTTTCTAAAATTATGCCATAGAAATGGTTGTCAACTGATACCGAGTCGACGGCGGTCGGGGTCGATCAGACGTGTTCGTCGAGGAAGTCGGCGATTTCGGAGTAAGCCTCGATGCGGTTCTCGAGTTTCGAGAAGCCGTGGCCCTCGTCGTCGAAGATCAGTTTGCGGACGGGGACGCCCTGCTGTTCGGCCTTTTCGGCGATCTGCTCGGCCTCGCCGACCGGGACTCGCGGATCGTTTGCGCCGTGGAGGACGAACAGCGGGGCCTCGATGTTCTCGATGTTGTTCGTCGGCGAGATCCCCTCTAAGAACTCGCGATCGTCGGCCAGCGAGCCGTACTCGGCTTCGCGGAGTTCACGACGCCAGTCGCCGGTGTTCTCGAGGAAGGTGACGAAGTTGGCGATGCCGACGACGTCGACGCCGGCTGCCCAGAGGTCGGGGTACTCGGTCAGCGCCGCCAGCACCATGAATCCGCCGTAGGAGCCCCCCTTGGCGGCGATCCGGTCGGGGTCGACGGCGGGGTGGTTCCGCAGCCACTCGACGCAGGCCTCGATGTCGGCGACGGAGTCCATCCGGTTCTCGACGTCGTCAAGCGCGGCGTAATCGGCCCCGTAGCCCGCGGAGCCGCGCACGTTCGGCTCGAAGTAGGCGTAGCCCCGGTCGAGGAAGTACTGCTTGACGCTCGAGAACGACGGCCGACGCTGGCTCTCGGGGCCGCCGTGGATGTCGACGATGACCGGGACGCCCCCGTCGCCTTCGTCGGCATCGTGGGCGTCCTCGGGGAGCGTGAGAAAGCCAGGCACCTCGAGGCCATCGAAGCTCTCGACGTGGACGAGGTCGGACTCGTCGAACGATTCGGGTGGGATGCCCGCCGTGGGTGCGTCCGTCCACCGTTCGACCGCGCCGGTTTCGACGTCGACGACGAAGACGTTCGTGTTGACCGTATCGCCGGTCGTCGACAGGGCGAACCGCTCGGCGTTCGGGTCGAAGCTCACGCCGCCGGAGACCCCGCCCGGCAGGTCGGGTTCGGGGAACGTCTCGAATTCGGTCGGCTCGTCGGCGTCGAACTCGCCGACTGTGAGGTCGGTGTACCCCTCGACGTTCCGCGAGAAGACGAACCGCCCGGTCTCGTCGTCCAGCGCGATGCCGTCGACGTTCCAGCCGTCGCCGTCGGAGACGGTCTCGAGTTCGCGGGTTTCCAGATCGAGGTATGCCAGATACAGGGTGTCGGCGTCTCCCTCGTCGGTCACGAGGTACACTCCCTCCCCGTCGGGAGCCCAACTGGCGCTCTGGTAGCGCACGTCGCCCTCGTGGGGCGTCAGGTGCTCGAGGTCGGGGTCGTCGGCTGCGAGATCGAGCACGAAGAGGTCCTGGTCGAAGTTGGAGTACGACTGGGTGACCAGCAGGCGGGAGTCGTCGGGACTCCAGCCCGAGAGCGAAAGCCAGCCGTCGCCCTCGTAGACGAGTTCGGCCTCGTCCCCGGTTTCGTCGCGACCCTGGACGTAGATGTCGAAGACGGACTCGTCGCGTCGATTCGAGGCGAACGCGAAGCGGTCGCCGTCGTGGCTCCAGCCGCCCCAGCGGTGTTTGGCGTCCGGTTTGGCGGTCAGGTTGGTAATCTCGCCCGTCTCGGCCTCGAGCCGGTAGAGCTGTGCGCGCTCGTTGCCGCCCTCGTCCATCCCGAAGATCAACTCGGGTCGTTCGGGTGACCAAGACGCAAAGGTGACCCGCTCCTCGAAGAAGGTCCGCTGTGTCGGCCAGGCCCGTGGTTCGGACAGCGTCCAGACCTGTGCCGTCCCCGTCGTGTCCATCAGAAACGAGAGTCGTTCGCCGTCGGGACCGAACGAGGCCCCGTAGGCGCTTCGAATGTTGAGATAGCGTTCGATGTCGTAGGCCATACCCGACTACACCGGTTACCCGCCGGTAGTCGTTTTGGTTCCGGAAGCCCTGCTTCCCGATCGGTCGATACCTGACGGCGTGTTGGGTTTTGCCGATAGTCCGAGCCTACACGAGCACGCATCTCCCGCGACAGATACCAGCACGCTTCGTCCCGAGTTACCGTCTACAGTCCGCTCGGTGTCCTTTCGGCACCCGTAGCCCCTGCCTCGAGTCCTCATCGGGACGATTAACAAAGGCCCCGGGACGGCTCCTTCGGCCCGATGACAGCCGATGGTGGAACCGAGTACGGCTCGAGCTGGGTCATCGTGACAGTCCTGATCGTGCTCGTGGCGTTCGGGACGACCATCGCCGCCGTGGGACTGGGGCTCGGTACCGGCGACGGGACCACCGAGACGGTCGAGTCCGACGACGTGACCGGGTTCGAGGCGACCGGCTCAAGCGGGCCTGGTGAACCCGCAAACGACACGGACGACGACGAGTCGGACGGTGACGACGGGGACGGCACGAGTGGGGACTCGAGCGACGGGAGTGGAGCCGACGAGTCCTCCGAAACCGATGAATCTGTCGCCACTGACGACGAAGACGATGGGGGCGAATCGGACGACGATGGCGATGACGACGATGTGGACGAAGACGAAGGTGACGATGACGAGGAGGATGAAGACGAAGACGAAGGTGACGATGAAGATGAAGGAGACGATGACGAAGATGAGGATGAGGATGATGAAGACGACGGAGGCGATGACGAAGATGAGGATGAGGATGATGAAGACGACGGAGGCGATGACGATTCAGACGACGAATCTGACGACGGCAATGAAACGGACGAGGACGACGCTGCGGAAGCAGAGGACGGTGAGAACGAATCCGACGACGGGGACGAGGAAGATACCAACGAGGACGAACCGGAAGACGACGAGGATGACGACGAACTCGAGACCGGCGAAAGCGACGATGCACCCACCGGCGAGGGCGACACCGACGACGCGCTCGAGGATGCATCCGGCGACGCAACGGAGGACGATGCGGACCTCCTCGACCGGATCAACTCCTTTCTCGAGGACGTCCTGACGATCGGCGACGACTGACGATCAGAAGTTCCGGTCGGCCGTCAGTGAGTGTCCTTCGGTTCCCAGTCACTCAGTCGGGGCTCGTTCCGGACGCGCGGATCGGAGTAATCCACGGCAACGTCGGTACGTGATGGCGTTCGATCGGGGTGTGGGCGGTACCGACCGGGCGAAGCGATGGACGCGGGGCTAACCCGTTGCAGTGGCCGGATCTTCGGCGCGGCGGCGACTGTTTCAGCGGCCACAATCCGAAATTGACGGGCCGTTTACTCCGTTCAACGGTAAGTCGTGAGAACCCTCGCATCGCCGGAAGGCCTCGGCTGTGGAAATGCGGTTGTCTGTCGACCATAACAAAGGGCACCTCCCGCGTCGAGTACTGTCACGATGGGGGACCCAACGAACCAGCACCAGGGCCAGGAGAGGTCGATCGGCCGACGCTCGAAACCGATCGTGATCGCCGCAGTAGCCGTGGTCGTCGCCGTCGGAATGACGGCGGCGTCGGCTGGCGCTGGGACGGGACAGGCGACCGATCCGGACGAGGAGGGCGTCACGATAGCCGACTACTGCACGAACGAATCGGGACTGTTACTCGCTACGAACCCGACCGCGGAGCCGGTCGATCTCGACGTGACGTGGGAGGGGGACCTGTCGGGGCTGTCAGTTGAGAGCGACCTCCCGACTGGACTCCAGACCGTGAGCGAGACGAACCAGACGGAGACGGGCACGCAACAGACGATTCGGACCACGGTGACCGTCTCCGTCCCGGCCAACGAATCCGTCGCCGTCGCGGGTCTCCACGACGGGACGTACGACCTGGAAGCGACCAGCGACGGAACGGACGCTCCGGTCAACCAGTCGGAAGTGACCCTCGACTGTGAAGACGACGCAGACGAGGACGGGACGACGGACCTCGTCGTTACGCTCGTCGACGACGAGGCTGCGCTCGAGGTCAGCGACGAGGCCGAGAAGAACGCCGATGACAGGACGGCCGGCGGTGACGAGACGAGCGCCGATCACCACGACGAACAGGTCGACGACGAGGGCTGATCGAACCCCGGCCTACTGGGGTGAAACTCGGTTCGTGAGCGTAGTTCGGGGTGGATTGATCCCAGCATAGCCGCTGGACTGACTCCAGAGCGCTCGAGAGAACCGTATCGGTCCGACGACAGATCGCCGGTCCGAACTGGCCGAAAGAAGTGATTTTTTATTCTGGCGCTGCGTTCCGCGACGTATGCGCATCGCGTTCGTCTCGTTCGAGACGGTCCACCACACGGACTCCGAGACGAACCAACGATTGCACACGGTTCTCGAACTCCTCCACGAGCAGGGCCACGAGATCCACGTCTTCTGTGCACGGTTCTGGGACGGCGACCACCGAACCTTCGAGCACGAGGGGATCACCTACCACGGCCTCTCGGGAAGCCTCGAGGCCAGACGCTCGTTTCTCGTCCGCCTGCCCGTCGCCATCGCCGGGACGAGTCCGGACGTAATTCACGCCCGTGCCACCCCGCCGACGCAGGTCCTGTGGGCGCGCCTCGCCGGGACGATCACCCGGGTGCCGCTCGTCCTCGAGTGGTACGGCGACGGCGGCGTCTCGGACGGCTGGTGGACGCGTCGTGCCGGCAAGTGGGCCGATCGGATCGTGGTCCCGTCGGAACTGGTCGCGACCTGGGTGCGCGAACTCGGGGTCGGCGCGGACGCCATCGACGTGTGCCCGAATCCGATCGACGTCGACCTCGTCCAGTCGGTCGAGCCCGGCGAGCCCGTCGACGTGGTTTACGCCCGACGGCTCGACGCGGACGCGAACCTCGAGAGCCTCTTTCTGGCGCTGGCTGAGTTCCGGACCCGCGACTGGACGGCGACGGTGATCGGCGACGGCCCGGAACGCGGCGCGTACGAACGACTGGCCAGCGACCTGCGGATCGAGGATCGAATCACCTTCGTCGGGGATTGCTCGCTCGAGGAACGAATCGCCGCCTACCGCGGCGCACACGTCTTCGTCCAGACCGCGGAACACTGCGTCTTCCCCACGGAGATGCTGTGGGCGCTCGCCTCGGGGTGCGTCGGCGTCGTCGAGTACCACGTCGAGTCCAGCGCCCACGAACTCGTCGAGGGGTGGGACCGCGGCTTTCGGACCACCAGCGAGGAGGAACTCGGCGACGCCATCCTCGAGGCCGGCGACCTCGAGCGCCGCGACTACGACGAGCGGTTCGCCGAGTACGACGAATCCGTCGTTCGCGATGCGTATCTAACGACCTATCGGACGCTGCAGGAATCTTCGGGCCTGCTGTGAGATCGCTTGTCCGACGAGTGACCGGGAGGCTCGTCCCCAGTTGTATCGCTGGTTGTAGCGGCAATTCGAACGCAGAGATAGCTATTTAGTGATTCGATCGAACGTTGACATATGGACGACGACTGTGCGTTCTGTCGGATCGCGGCAGGGGATCGATCGGCCCACGTTCTGTACGAGGACGAGCGAACGATCGCGTTTCTCGATCATCAGCCTGCGGAGGCTGGACACACGCTGGTCGTACCGCGGACGCACGTGGAGGGAGTGTTGACCGGCGAGGACGAGACCGGAACCGCCGTCTTCGACACCGTTCGGACCGTCGCCGCGGGTCTCGAGTCGGTCCTCGAGCCGGACGGCTTCAGCGTCTTTCACACGACCGGACCGCTCGTGGGGACGGTCGAACACGCCCACGTCCACCTCGTGCCGCGGTTCACCGACGACGACGTCTCGCTGTCGCTGCCCCGCAAGCAACTCGTCGAGGACGAGGTGGCGGCGCTGACTGACGACGTGCGCGAGGCCATCTAGAGGTCGAACTTCGACGCGGCGGTCTCCATGTCCTTGTCGCCTCGGCCCGAGAGGTTGACGAGGATCGTCTCGTGCTCGTCGTCCTCGGCCAACTGGATCGCGCGGGCGACGGCGTGACTGGACTCGAGCGCGGGGATGATCCCTTCGGTCTCGCTGAGTTCGCGGAACGCGGCCAGCGCCTCGTCGTCGGTGACCCCGGTGTACTCACAGCGACCCACGGCCCGGAACATCGCGTGCTCGGGGCCGACGCCGGGGTAGTCCAGTCCCGCCGAGACGGAGTGTACGTCGACGTCGTCGTCGATCACGCGAGTTTTCATCCCGTGGATGACGTCCTCCGTGCCGGCCGACAGCGGCGCGGCGTGCTCGCTCGAGTCGGGCCCCTTGCCGCCACCCTCGGCACCGTAGAACGCCACGTCGTCGTCGCGGAACGCGTGAAAGAGTCCGATCGCGTTCGACCCGCCGCCGACGCAGGCGACCGCGGCGTCGGGCAACTCGCCCGTCCGTTCCTGGAACTGCTCGCGGGCCTCTTCCCCGATGACCGACTGGAAGTCACGGACCATCCGCGGGAAGGGATCGGGGCCGACGACGCTGCCCACGAGATAGTGGGTGTCGTCGACGTTCTCGACGAAGTCCTCGAGCGCGGTCATCAGACTACGTCTGATGGGCCGTCAGAACGCGCGCGTTCTGACGACGGCGTCGACGGCGTCGGCCAGGCCCTCGTCGTCCTCAGAAACCTCCGGTTTCTGATGGGCTGCGGAAGACTCCTCTGGAGTCTTCCGAACGCCGCGGGTGACCTCGTTGACGTCTGCACCCATCAGTCGCATCCGGAAGACGTTCATCTCCTGGCGCTGGACGTCCTTCTTCCCCATGTAGATCTCCGTCTCGAGGCCGAGCAACGCGCCGACCATCGCCGTCGCGACGCCGTGTTGCCCCGCGCCGGTCTCGGTGATGAGACGGTCCCGGCCGGCGCGCTTGGCGAGCAGCGCCTGCCCGAGACAGTTGTTGATCTTGTGTGCGCCGCCGTGGAGCAGGTCCTCGCGCTTGAGGTAGATCTCCGCGTCGTACCGGTCGCTCAGGTTGGCCGCGTAGTACAGCGGCGTCGGTCGGCCGGCAAAGGACTCGAGCAGGTCGCGGAACTCGGACTGGAACGCCTCCGTGGCGGCGACCTCGTCGTAGGCGGCCGCGAGCTGGTCGAGGGGCTCCTCGAGCGGTTCCGGAACGTGTCTCCCACCGTAACCCTCGAACTCTCCGTCGGACATACGTTGCGTTGAGGTACCGACGAGATAAAGCCGTTCCGTCCCCGTCGGGCGGAGTGATCGAGACTCCCCGACAACGGTCATTGCCGGCCCGCGTCTTATCCCCCTGAACGTGGAAGTGCGAGTCGACAGACCGATGGCTGCGGTTCTCGTTCGTTCCCGACGGCAGTTCAATAGACGCGATCGCTCACTGTGGCGGCTCGAACCGGGGGTGACGACGGCGTCGGCATGAGAGCCTCGAGCCTGCTCTCGAGCGGGGAATCCGCCCCGCCGGGAATGCCGAACTTCGATTCGACGACCGTCTTCGTCCGCGCGGCGTCCAGCTACCTCCACGGGGAGGAGTTTCCGGCCCTCGGGATGATCGACCCGCGACTGACGCCGCTCGCCGAACGGGTCAATCACCTCCCGCGCGCGGCTCGCACGACGATGTACACCACCGGCGGCGCGAACGAGGGCGTCTCGCCCGACGACCTCGGCGACGTCGACGTCGAACGCTTCCGGGAGTGGGTCGTCGACCGGTACCCGACGCGGGGGTATCCCGCCGTCGTCGTCGGCTCGAGTAACGGCGCGGCCGTCTACCTCGCGGCGTTGCTCGGGATTCCGTGGCTGCCCCAGACCTTCCTGGTGCCAGTCCGCCGGGACTGCCACCCGGACGACGTCCGTCGGGACGCCCGGTGGGGGGCCGCTCACGCGGAGCCGTTCCTCGAGGCCAACCCCGAGGTGTCGCTCCACCAGATGCACGACCCCAACCAGGACCGGCTGATGGTCCGCAAACTGGCGTACTTCCGCACCAAGTCGCGGACGCTGGGACCGGCCTACGAGGAGTTCATAGAGAGCGTCCTCGAGCCCGGGGGAACGATCGTCACCCTCGAGTGTGGCTACGACTGGCCCGCGATCGACCTCGGGGAACGCCACAGCTTCCAGGTGGGCGGTCTCGGCGGCCTCGCCCCCGAAGAGTACTACGAGGGCGGCGAGCGGGTCGCCGACTTCCTCGAGCGACAGGACGCGGACGTCCGCGAGTGGGACGTTGCCGAGCCGGACGGCCGAATCCCGGAGGCCGAGTGGGGGTTCGAGCCCGCGTTGCTGGACGACGTCGATCGGTTCGCCGAGGAGCACAATCACGAGGTCCGTCGGCTCCGATTCGACGACCCCCGCGAGTTGAGCCCGTTCGTCGCCGACCGCTACCGGGAGCGGTACGCGGCCCGCGACCGGCCGGTCGAGCGACTGCTCGTCCAGTCGTTCGCCCTGGTCGAACCCTGGTGGACGATCCGCACCGGGTCGGTCCCCTACTGGTCGGCGTTCAACACCGAGTCCGACGTCGCGTTCCTCGAGCAGTACCTCGACCGAACGGACCCCTACGACGAGATCCGGGCGACGCTGTTCTCCCACGGCGTCGAGTCGGCGGGCCTGGCGTCGGCGGATCGCTGGCGGGAGGTCCTCGAGCATGCTCGAGACGGCCACGGGTTCGTCGGCGTCGACGCGAGCGAGTTCCCCTACGACGTGGAAACCCACGTCCGCTACCACGCGGACCTCCCGGAGGCGATCGACGCCCGCCATCCGCACCTCCCACCGATGGCGTTCCACCGGTTCGACGAGCGAGCGACGGAGACGGCGTCGGAGTACGGCCTCGAGTGGACGTGAGACGACGAGCGAGGAGGGAGGCGACCGAAAATAGGGTGTTACCGACCTGTCGAGATAGGATCGGACTCCACGGATTCGGCGTGGGAGTCGTCGGCGTCGGATTCACCGTCCGGCGTATCGTCGTCTGTTTCGCCGTCCGGGGTCTCGGCGGCGTCGTAATCGACGACCGTCTCGCCCTCGACGAAGCGCTTGGTCCGTTCGTTCTCGGGGTTCTCGAAGAACGACTGCGTGTCGTTTTTCTCGACGAGTTCGCCGAGATAGAGGAAGACCACCTCGTCGGCGATTCGCCTCGCCTGGTCCATGCTGTGTGTGACCATGACGATCGTGTACTCCGCCTTGAGATCGACCAGCGTCTTCTCGACCTGTTCGGCCGAGACGGGATCGAGCGCCGACGTCACCTCGTCACACAGCAACACGTCGGGTTCGACGGCCAGCGAGCGGGCGAGACAGAGCCGCTGGATCTGTCCGGTCGAGAGTTCCGCGCCGGGCGTATCGAGTCTGTCTTTCACCTCGTCCCAGAGGTTGACCCTCCGGAGGTAGGTCTCGACGAGATCGTCCAGTTCGTCTTTGCTCGCGTAATCGCCGTGGATCTTCACGCCGTAGGCGACGTTCTCGTAGATCGACAGCGGCAACGCGGTCGGCGTCTGTGGGACGTAGCCGATCCGACGGCGGATCTCCGGCGCTGGCTCTTCGGTGTCGTAGATCGGCTGGTCGCCGAGGTAGACGTCGCCCTCGATCTCGACGTTGGGCTGGATCTCGTGGAGCCGGTTCAGCGACTTCAGCAGCGTCGACTTCCCACAGCCCGAGGGACCGATGATGGCCGTCAGCTGGTTCTCCGGGAACTCGAGCGAGACGCCTTTCAACGCCTCGACGTCGTCGTTTCCGGTGTACGTTACGCTGAGATCGTCCGTGGTGAGTGCTGGCTCGGTTGTCATGGGTGTCGTCCTCCTTGTGTCATGGGTGTCGTCCGTCTCGTGTCACGAGTTCCGACCTCCAGGCGCGTATCGTGCGTAGCGTCCGGCCAGGAGCTTGGAGACGCCGATCAACGCGAGCACGGCGACGATCAGCAGGAACGACGCCGCGTACGCCTGAGCCACCAGTTCGTCGTTCGGCGACGTCGCGTTCTCGTAGATGAGGATCGGCAGCGTCGTCGCACCGTCCGTGGGCAGGATAGGGACGTTCGTACTCCGGCCGGCGGTGAACAGGACGGTAGCAGCGTCGCCGATCCCGCGGGCGAAGCCCATGATGATGCCGGCGACGACGCCCGGAAGCGCCGAGCGAACCGTCATCCGCGCGGTTTCGAACCTGGTCGAGCCGAGGCCGTACGAGGCCTCCTTCACCGTATCCGGCGCGGATCGCAACGCCTCGTCCGTGTACCGGGTCATGATCGGATACTGGAAGATCGCGATCGCGATGGCCCCGAACAGTACGCTCTGTCGTGCCCCCACCGCGAAGATGATGGTGAGGACGAAGACGCCGTAAACGATCGGGGGCGTCCCCCACAGGACGTTGAGGAACATGTTCGCGAGGTCCGAAAACCGCTCGCTCGAGTAGTCGCTCTGGAGGTACACTGCCGTCGAGACGGCGAGTATCGACGAGACGATCGTCGCCGGAACCACGATGTAAATGCTCCCGACGATAGCGTGGAGGAACCCACCCTCCGCCCGGAGAACGTACTGGGTGCCCGGTGGCGTGACGACGACGGACGGGTCCGTGATCAGGATGCGCGCGCCCCTGAGGATCGTCACGCCGACGACGAACAGCATGACGCCGACGACGAGCGCGGTCGCGCCGCGGGCGAGGTAGCCGACGAGGCGCTGTTTGGTGTAGCGGTCCATCAGTACTGCCACCTCCGCTGGAGTCGCCGTCGAACGAGCATGGCGCTGAAGTTGAACAGCCAGACGACGACGAGCAGCATGACGCCGACGAAGATCAGCGCCGACTGGGTCAGCGGGAGGGTCATCAGTTCGCCGAAGTCGTTGACGATCAGTGTCGGCAGGGTCTGACCCGTCGCGAACGGCGAGTCGGGGATGTGCGTCTGGCTCCCGATGAGCATCGCGGGCACGATCGTCGCCCCGAAGACCCGCCCGAATCCGAGCAGGATCGCCGAGAAGATCCCCGGCCCCGCGGCCCGGAGCAGCACCGTCCGGATCGTCTCCCACTTGGTCGCGCCGACGCCCAGCGAGGTCTCACGCAGTTCGTCCGGCAGCGCCTCGAGCGACTCGACGGACAGCGAGATCATAAACGGCGTGACGATGATCGACATCACCAGGCTGACGGTGAAGATCCCCTGTCCGGTGGCGCTCGAGCCGAACGCCGGCGCGAGATAGTCGCCGACGAACGGGACCACGACGAGCAGGGCGACCAGCCCGAAGATGACGCTCGGGATAGCCGCGAGTACGTCGATGAACGTCCCGACGATCGTCTTCGTTCGGCCCTCGGCGTACTCGGCGAGGTAGATCGCCGTGAGGATCGCAATCGGCGTCCCCATGAGCATCGTGAGGACGCTCACGTACACCGTACCGACGATCGCGGGCAGGAATCCGAACTGGTTTTCGGCGGGGTGCCAGTTCGACGACGTCACCATCTGGACGACCGAGAACTCCCGCAACAGCGGCAGCGACTGGTAGACCATCGTCGCGACGATCAGCACGAATATTCCGATCGCGAAATAGCCGGCGACCGTGAACCAGACGCTGCTGACCCGATCGCGTCGCAGTCGCTTCGCGAGGCGGCTCCGAACTCGTTTCGAATCGGTCGATTCCGTCGATTCCGCCATCGTTCAGTTCAGTGTGCCTCCTCGAGTCGTTGCTGTGCCTCCTCGAGGCGGTCCTCCTCGAGGGGCACGTAGCCGCTCTCGCGGACGTGTTCCTGTCCCTCCGTCAGGACCCACTCGACGAAGTCGTAGGCCTCGTCATCGAACTGGTCGTTCGCGGCGAGAAACATCTCCCGTGCCGGCGGGAACGGATACTTCCCCGCTTCGACCGCGTCGAGGAACTGCTCGCGGTCGTCGTAGAAGTCCTCCTCCTCGGAGAGGCCGGTGCCGTCCTGGTCCAGCGGGACGGGTCGGAGCGCCCCCTCGAGTTCGCCGCTGTCGTCGTAGACGTAGTTGATGTTGTTCAGCGAGATAGCGTTCTCTTCGTTGGCGATCGCCTGCTGGACCGCCGAGTCGCCATCGTGGTTGCCGTCCGAGAGGCCCTCCAGTTCGTTCTCGGAGTGGGCGTCGTCCTCCCCGCCGAGGAAATCGCCCCACTGCTTGTACGCGGCGGAGGTGTCCGATCGGCCGTAAACGACGATCTCCTCGTCGACGTCGACGTCGTCGTAGACCTCGCCCCAGTTTTCGATCTCCCTCGTGAAGATCGCCTCCAGGGTTTCGCGAGTCATTCCGCGTTCCTGAATCTCGTCGATGATCGGGTTCGCCTCGTTGATCGAGCCGACGACGGTGTCGATGAGCATCGGGACGGCGAACAGTCCCCTGTCGATCTCTTCGTCGAACGGATCGCGGCCCATCATCGCGATGTCGACCTGATCCTCGAGCACCTCGGAGACGCCGACGCCGGTTCCGCCGCCGTTGATGTCGAACGTCACGTCGTGTTCCGATTCGTAGATGTCCGCCCAGTTTTCGACCGCCATTCGCGGGCCAACCCCGCCGGAGATGTCGATAGTAGTGCCGGAGCCGGAGGTACAGCCAGCCAACGCAGCAACCGATCCGCTACCAAGAAGTCCGAGTACAGATCGTCGCGAGTAGTCTCGTTCCATGCCTACCCCGTCGTACCGGCTAACCACTTGTATGACCTCTCTACCCAGCAATTCTCGAGTGTAGAATCCGATGTCAGCAAAACTTACGACCGCGTGCGTGTCGTTCACGCCCGCGAACGTCTCTCTCGGCGATCCTCCGATTTCCATCGGGAACGAGCATTGATGGCGGCGAACGGCTCGAGGTCCGTACCGCGAAATCCGCGGCGTGAGTCACGCCGAACACCGTACCCGGCCGATTCTCACGAGTGACCGTCTCGAGTCGTCTCGAGTCGGATCTCGAACCGACCGTTGCCACGTATGTTGCCGGATCCTCACACGGTACCACGAAGTCGTTTCCGGTCGTTCCGGTCAGAACAACAGGAGAAGCAGTGAAAGCGAGAGCGTGCTACTCACGAAGAGGGCGAGGAGGACGACGACGGCGGGCGTGATCCCGGCAGCACGGAGGTTCTCGAGGCGGATCTCGGTGCCGAGACCGACGAACGCGAGGACGAACAGCCAGTTATAGGCGTTCTCGATGGCGATCTGCTGGGCCGGGGAGAGGACGCCCGCGCTGGCGACGAGAGCCAGCGCGAGAAAGCCGAGGACGAACTTCGGGAATTCGTCCCAGAGCGTCCGGAGAGAGGGACGACCCCCGCCGGCCGACCGGGCGTAGTAACTCGCGTAGACGAGGACGACGACGCCGATGAGGGCGTTACGCGAGAGCTTCGTCATCGTCGCCCACTGGCCGGCGACCTCCGAGTGGGCGAAGCCGACGGCGACGACGGGCCCCGTCGAGAACATGCTGACGCCGGCCCAGGTACCGAAGATCGTCCCCGAGAGGTCCAGCAGGTCGCCGACGATCGGATAGACGACGATCGTGAGCGCGTCGAACAGCAACACCGTCCCGGCCGCGTAGGCGATCTGGTCCTCGCGTGCCCGAATCGAACCAGCGACGGCGACCACCGCCGAGACGCCACAGATGCTCGCCCCGGCCGCGAGCAGCGATCCCATCCGGTCGGCCAGGGCGAACACGTTCCGCGCGAGGAGTTCGACGACCAACAGCGTCGTCGCGGTCACGCCGACGACGACCAGCAAGACGCGCCCGCCGACCGAGAGGACGGTCTCGAGCGAGATGGAGCCACCCATGAGCACGATCCCCGCGCCCAGCCACAGCTTGTGGGTCGCGATGCCGGGCTCGAGGCGCTCGGGGATTCCGACGACGTTCGTCGCGACGACGCCGAGTGCGATCGCGAGCAGGAGGGAATTGACGCCGACCGCATCGGCGACCCCCCGCGTGAGAAGTGCACCAATCGAAAGCGCGACCAAGCCGGGCAGCAGTCGACGGTTCTGCATCGCGTCACCAGGGAATCGGAACGTCGAGGAGACCGACGAGCCCGAGGATCGTCGCCCCGACGAGGACGCTCTGGCAGTCACGCTCGAGGCCCCGCCAGCGATCCGCGACGCCACCGAGGAGTAGCCGCCAGCGATCCGTCACGCCATCGATGGGTGGCCGCCAGCCATCGCTCGACATGGTCCGGACTCGAGTGACGGTCGCAGTTAACTGTTGTCGATTCCGTCGCAGATAGATGCAATTCTGTCCGGCTTCTACGACGGAGAGTGTGTCGTCCCGGAGACAAGTGGCGAGTTTCGCCGTTTCGGTCGCGGGTCGGGTGCCGTATTCAGGGGCCGCTCACTTCCGCGTTCGGCCCGTGGATCGACGTATGAGTGCCGACGATTCGTCCCCCGACGAGCACCTCAAACGCGTGCGCGAACGGCTCCAGGCGGCGACCGAGTCCGCGGACCGACCGATCGATACCCAGTTGAACTCGATCACCGCGGGCGTCTACAGGCGGAACAGGCCGAGTGCCTCGGGGCTTGACCCCGAGGGTGAAGGCCGTACGCTCGGGTGAGTGCTTTACTTTCACCGTGGATGGCTGACATTCAAGCACGGCGCACTACTACTCTGGGACGAGGCAGATGACCGATGCACAGGCGCTCGTGAAGACGCTGGATTTCCAACTGAACATCCAGAGTGACAACGAGAGTCTGCTGTACGACGCCACGCTCGAATCGCGGTGGGCGTACAACGAAACCATCCGTCTTGCCAAGCAAGGCGTGGACTGGGATGAAATCCCCGACCGCGTGGCCGACGACGCCGCTCTCGTGAAAAACACCACACAGCGAGTCGTTGCGAAAGCACTCGGCGCGATGGAGAACTACCACGAGCACGATGACTTCGGCCTGCCGAGTCACACCAAAGACGGCACGTACCCGCTTCGAGCCAACTACGAGGAAGGCTACAACCTCACGCTCTGTGACGACGGCACTATCGAGTTCCGCATCAGTGCCAAACCGTACAAGCACGTCACAGGAGTGTTGGAGGGCGATGACACCCATCTTGACATTCTGCGGGCCGCACTCGCTGGCGACGAGTGGATCATTGGAACTGCAGAAGCCCTGTTCCATGATGGAACGCCCGAGTTGCACATCACCGTCACGAATACCGAGCGTCCCGTCCGAGAGAAACAGGACTCTCGGACGGTCATCGGCGTGGACGTGAACGAAGACAACGTGGCACTGTCGGCGCTGTCAGCAGATGGCGTCGAGGACACGCTGGTCATCCAGTTCCCCGAAATCAAGTTCGAGCGTCACCGCTACTTCACGATGCGAAAGCGGGTGCAGAACGCCCAGAAACCGAGTATACACGACACGCTGGAAGGACGGGAAGAGCGGTTCGTCCGTGACCGACTCCACAAGGTGAGCCGCCACATCGTGGCGTGGAGCCACCAGTTCGAGAAACCGTGCATCGTCTTTGAAGACCTCAAGGAGATGCGCGACAGTATCGACTACGGTACGCGGATGAACCGACGCTTGCACCACTTGCCGTTCCGTACACTCCAAGACTACGCCTCGTACAAAGCCGCTTTCGAGGGCGTGCCAACGGCGTGGATTAACCCAGAATACACGAGTCAGCAGTGTCCGATGTGTGGACACACGGAGCGAGCGAACCGCAACAAAAAGCGGTTCAAGTGTCGGTCGTGCCAGCATCAGGACCACGCCGACCGAAGTGCGAGCGTCAACATCGCCGTGAAAGGCATCGAGAAGCATCAAGACTGGACTGTGCCTGCTCTCAACAGCCTTCCCCAAGTGCGGACGGTGCGACGGCAGGCATCGGGGGCCGTGGACGCCCCGACCGTGACCTCGGATACCGCGAGAGGGCATCATCCCGATGATATCCGAGGCGTGTCCGACTAATCCACGGGAAGCCTCGGGGCTTGACCCCGAGGCGGTTCACGAGGAACAGGACGGCGACCTGACCCAGCGCGACCCGGATCCGAAGGCCGACCGGATCGAGCAACTGGCCGAGAAACTCGACGGACTGGCCGACGAAGCCTCGGGCGAGACCGTCGACCACATCGAGGCGGCCCGCGATCACTGCATCGCCTACCTCGCGGAGGGCGGCGACGGCGTGGCCGACGACAGGTAACCGGGGCTCGAGCGGCGAGTCGCCGGCCCGAACCAGGCCGACGTCTTCGAGCCGACACGATCGGTCACGAGAACGAAGCGAACCGACCGTTCTCGCGACGGGTCCGGAAACTGTCTACCGGTCGACGCTCCCGAGGACGATGTCCAGGCTGCCCAGCGAGGCGATCAGGTCGGGGACGTACTCGCCTTCGGCCATCTCGGGCAGCGCCGAGAGGTTGTGGTAACAGGGGCTGCGGATCTTGAACCGGGCCGGCGAGTTCGAGCCGTCGGAACGGACGTAGATGCCGAGTTCGCCCTTCGCGATTTCGACCGCGCGGTAGGTTTCGACGCCCGCGTCGGGTTTGAGCGTCCGCGGGACGTTGCTCTGGACGGTGCGCTCGGATTCGGGCCAGTCCTCGAGCAGGTCGAGACACTGCTGGACGATCTTCGCGGACTCCTCGATCTCCTCCATGCGGACGAGGACGCGCGCGTGGTTGTCACAGCCGTCCCGCGTGACGACGTCCCAGTCGAGGTGTTCGTAGTAGCCGTAGGGATCGTCGCGTCGCAGGTCGTAGTCGATGCCCGACGCGCGGGCGACCGGACCCGTACAGCCGTAGGATTTGGCTACCTCGGGCTCGAGGACGCCGGTGTCGACCGTTCGCAGGCGGAAGATCTCGTTGGTGACGACGAGGTCGTGGTACTCGTCGAGTTTCGCGGGGAGTTCGTCGAGGAAGTCCCGCGTTTTCTCGATGAACTCCTCGCGGGGTTCGGGCAGGTCCCAGGCGACCCCGCCCAGCCGGAAGTAGTAGAACATCATCCGCTGGCCGGTCAGGTCCTCCATGATGTCCTGGACGACCTCGCGGTCGCGGAAGGCATATTGGAAGATGGCGGTGAACTCCCCGTAGACGTCCAGCGCGAACGTTCCCAGCGCGAGGAAGTGGCCGAGCATCCGCGCGAGTTCGGTCGACATCGTCCGCAGCACCTGGGCGTACGGCGGGACCTCGATGTCCGCGATGTCCTCGATCGCACGAGCGACGGCCCACTCGTTGGGCAGGTTCGAGGTGTAGTCCCACCGATCGGCGTAGGGGATGATCTGGTGGCGGTAGGTGCCGTTCTGGCACATCTGCTCCTCGCAGCGGTGGAGATAACCCACGTCGGGGTCGACGTCGGCGACCGTCTCGCCGTCGAGGATCGTCTTCAGGTGCAACACGCCGTGGGTCGCCGGGTGGTGTGGGCCGATGTTGAGCAACATCGTGTCCGACTCCGGTACGGGCTCGTCGGCGTCCGGGTCGGCCTCCACGCGTCGATCCGGCTCGAGCGGGTTCCGGTGTTCGGCGAATTCGACGATCTGGGGTTTCTGCTGGTCGTAGTCGAGCGCGAGCGGGTGGCCCTGCCAGGAGTCGGGCAGCAGGATCCGCCGGAGGTCCGGGTGGCCCTCGTACTCGATGCCGACCAGATCGTAGGCCTCGCGCTCGTGCCAGTCCGCGGTCCGATAGACGGGTTCTGCGCTTTGACAGACCGGGTCGTCCTGTGGGAGCTGAACGACCAGCGTCACCTCGTGCTGGCGTTGATCGTACTTCGTCAGGTGGAGGATCGACTCGTAGCGGTCCTCGTACTCCTGTGGGGTGATACACGAGAGGTGATCGAACCCCGACTCCTCGCGCAACAGCGTCAGCACCTCCTGGACGTCGTCCGGCCGGATGACGAACGCCGGGGCGTTCTCGTGGTCGTCCCGAGCGAGCGCGTAGTCCGCCAGCAGCGACTCGAGTTCCGCCTCGTCGACGCTGTCCTCCCGCCGGTGGTCGTACTCCGGATCGATGCTCGGCCGTTCGCGTTGCGGTGTTTCACTCATGGGTTCGCTCAGAACGGGCGCGTTTCGCCTCCCTACATCCCTCCCCGAAAAGAGGGTTGGCCCGGAACCTGCCGACCGACGGCCGGCCGTCCCGCGATTAGCGCTCCCACTCGGTCCGGTACTCCGTCCACAGCGCCGCGGCGACGGTGAAATCCTCGGCGCTCGCGTAGCCGCATTTCACGTACGGAGTGCCCTCGAGCGTACAGACCTCGAGGAAGTTTCCGTAGGGAGCGAGCAGCCCCACGAGGCGGTCCATCTCCCGGCGGGCCCGCGCGTCGTACCCGTACCGGCGAAGCCCGATGGCGTACATGAGGCTGTTCCAGGGCCAGACGTGATAGTGGTAGTCCCGGTGGAGGAGGAAGAAGGGATGGACCTCCCCTGGGGAGAACGGACGGTCGCGCATCCGCGGGCCGTAGGGCGTCGCGAGCCGCTCGAGGGAGTCGACGACCGCGGCCGCGCGGTCGTCGTCCAGAAGACCGAGATACAGCGGGACGACGTTGGCGTCACAGGCCAGCACCGACGAGTCGCGGCGCTCGTCGAAGTACGACCCGTTCCAGAGTCGATCGAACAGGGCCTCTCGAACCCGCTCGGACTCGCCTGTCACGACCGTCTCGATGCCGTGGGCCTCGAGACGTTCGATCGCGGCGAGCCACGTCGCCGTGTCGTACGTCTCCCGGGGGGCGGCGGCCGAATCCCACCAGGAACTTCCGCTGCCGGTGACGAGGCCGTTCTCCGCGTCGACGAACTTCTCGCGGTGTAACGCGGCGAGGTCCCGGAGGGTCCCGGGGTGATCGTCGAGTCGATCGGTTTCGGCGAGCAGGAGCACCAGGGCGGGAAAGGTGTCGACTCCCTCGGCCGGCGTCGCGGCGTGGAACCGGTCGTGGAAGTCGGTGTAGAAGACGTCCTCGATCTGCTCGACCAGCCACGCCGCGGTCTCGCCGACGACCTCCCCGTAGCCGGCCGCGCATAGCCCTCGAGCGGCGAAGCAGAGGTCACGCGGCCAGATCCCGCGGAAGTGCCCGCCCGCCTCGAAGCCGCGGTCGGCCCGCTCGGCGAGGATGTCGGACGCGGCCCGCTCGAGCGGCCCTCGATCCCGGTACCCCTCTCGTCGCTTCTCGACGTAGTGGGCTAGCCGACGGCGCAGTTCGCGGGCGTAGTAGCGGGTCGTCTCGAGGTCGGTCATCGTCGGCTAACCGTCCGGTCCGCGAAACGCCAGCAGTCGTTCCGACGGTTCGTCGGTCGGCATCGCGTCGCTCCAGGTCGGTTCGACCGGCCGGTCGCGAACCTCGACGAGCGACAGCGGTGCGAGAAGCCGGTCGTACTCCTCGATCGATCGCGGCCAGATGTGGTCGTCTGCCGGCGGTTCGACCCGTTCACAGCAGACGAGGTGACCGTCCGGGGAGAGTACCCGCCGGAGTTCGCTCGTCGCCGCCCCGATCGTCCCGTCGGGGACGTGCTGGAGCACCGTCCAGGTGACGACGAGGTCGAACGCGTCGTCCGGACACGGGAGGGTCTCCGCGCGGCCGCGAACGAACTCGAGTTCCCACTCGCGGTACTGTTCGGTAGCGTTCGCGAGCGCTCGCCCGTCCGGGTCGAGAGCGACGTGCCAGTCGGAACGCGTGGCGAGCCACGGCGAGAGGCGGCCGTAGCCACAGCCGACCTCGAGCGATCGATCGAGGTCGTGCGCCTCGAGATCGTCCAGCAGTGCCCACAGCCCCGAGACTTCGTGGGCGAGGTTCGCCGCGAACTCGGGTCGGGTACGCGGACTCGCAGCGTAGCCGCCGGGTTCGAACGTGACGACCCCGTCGCGTCGTCGCCACTCCGGTCCCCAGCGCGAGGACGGGACGAGCAGCCCGAACAGGTAGCGGGGGATCTTCCCGGGGCGATGGAGGCCGCGCCGGAGCAAGCCCAGCGGATCGGCCGGAACGAGCCCGAGTGGCCCTGCGGACACGAGTGATCGGGGGAACGCTCGTTACGTCGCTTCGTCCTCGGCGTCGTCCTCTTCGTCGGTCCCGTCGGCGTCGACGTCATCGTCGGCTTCGGCGGCTTCGACGTCATCGTCGTCCTCGTCCGGTTCGACCTTCATGTCAGAGGCGTCCTCCTCGGGGGTCTCTTCGGGTTCGGTGGCGTCGGTCTGGGTCGGCTGGGCCTGTCCGGGACTCGGGCCGGCGGCCTCGCTCGCCTCTTCGGCCATCGACGACTGCGAGAGGTCGATCTCGGTCGTGTCGTCGTCCGACCCGGTCTCGTCGCGGCGAGGGTCCTCGTCGGACTCCTCGAGTTCGGGTTCGTCGTGGGGCAACTCGCGGTCGCCGGGTTCGTCCTCGACGAACTCGATCCGCGAGCCGCCGTCGTCCTCGCTCAACTCGGCCTCGTCGGGGATGTCGCCGGTCTCGTCGATGTCGACGTTCTCGGGATGGCCGGTCGCCGTCGCGGCCCCGTCGGAGACCTCCTTCCCCTCGGTGCCGCCGTCGATCCCCTCAGTGGACGGCTCGAACGTCGACGCCTCGTCCGCGCTCGAGCGTCGCTTGCGGAGGCCGTACCGGACCAGCGCGAATCCTGCGAGTCCGACCGGGATGGCGCGCAACTTGCCCCGGACGACCGATCTGACCGCGGAGATCAGCAACAGGCCGCCGCTGGCCAGCGGGAGCAGGCCCGCCTTCCCGGCGTCGGTCGCCATCGACGCGGCCGTCTCGAGCGGTTCCTCGACGTCGACGTCCTCGAGGCGATCGATCTCGTCGATCGGGAGATCGGTACCGGACTCGCTGTCGTGGTTCGCAGTCATTGTCGTCGGCCGTACGACACGTGGACGGTTGAAGCGTGGGCCGGCAGGTGACTACCGCGCGACCGATTCCGGGACCGGATCGTCACCGTCGCGGCCGAGAAGTCGGGGACGCCTCGGTCACCACTCGAACCGATCCGGATCTCGAGCGGCCAGCGCCGCCCGAACCGCGGCGACGTTCTCGGGCACGTCGTGGACGCGGACGACGTCCGCGCCGCGATCGGCGGCGAGGGCCGTCGCCGCGACGGTCGGGGCCAGCCGTTCGCCGGCCTCGCGATCGACGTGGTCGAACATCGATTTGTGCGAGTGACCGAAGAGGACCGGACAGCCGAGCGCGCGGAACTCCTCGAGTCGGCCGAGAATCTCGAAGCTCTCGGCGGCGGACTTCCCGAAGCCGATGCCGGGATCGACGACGATCTTCTCGCGATCGACGCCCGCCTTCTCCGCGAGCAGGACCCGTTCGGCGAGTTCGTCGATCACGTCCTCGACGACGTCGTCGTACTCGACCTCGCGGTCGGGAATCACGGGGGCGTCGATGCTGTGCATGACGATCAGCCCCGCGTCGTGGTCGGCGACGACGAACCGCATCTCGGGGTCCTCGAGCCCGGAGACGTCGTTGACGATGTCTGCGCCGGCCTCGAGGGCGGCGTCGGCGACGGCGGCCTTGCGGGTGTCGACCGAGATCGGCACCTCGAGGTCGGCCAGCCGTTCGACGACGGGGACGACGCGGTCGATCTCCTCCTCGACAGGGACCGGGTCCGCACCCGGCCGGGTCGACTCGCCGCCGACGTCGATCACGTCCACGCCGGCCTCGACCATCGCCTCCGCCCGCTCGAGGGCGTCCTCGAGGGCGTCGTACGCGCCCCCATCGTGGAAGCTGTCGGGCGTGACGTTGAGGATCCCCATGACGGCCGTGCGATCGTGCCAGGGGTACGTACTGCCGCCGTCGCTACTGCTGGCGGTTTCGGAGGAGATGGCCTCGGTATCGTCCCCGAGATCGAGCGTCGCCCGAAGCTCGCGGGCCACCGTCTCGAGGCCGCCGGACCGACCCGCGAGCGCGTCGGTGAGGCGCTCGAACTGCGCGAGCGTCCCCATCAGGACCGCGTCGATCCGCTCGTCGTCGTCGCGGTAGTCGGCGACCGCGCACTCGCCGCCGACCCGCAGCAGTTCCGCCTCCAGTACGTCGGCCTGGTGGGGTTGCAGGTTCGTCTTCACGACGCGGTGGACGGCGTCGCCGCCGAGGCGGCCCACCTCCCGCGCGGGGACGTTCGCTCCCTCGAGGGTCTCCTGGGCGTCCGAGAGGTTTCGGATCCGCTTTGGAACGTCCGCGCTCGTCCAGCGCGAGCGGGCTTCCGCGACCGCGAACAGCGATCCGGTGACGAGCACGCAGTCGTCGGTGTCGGCCCGCTCGAGCGCGTGCTCGAGGGCGTCCTGGACCGCCGGAATTCGCTCGACGGTCGGAACGCCGGCGTCCTCGAAGACCCGGGCGAGGACCGCGGGGTCTTCGGCGCGCTCGAGGGTCGGTTCGCTCGCGACGACCGTCTCGGCCGCGGGCAGTGCGGCGGCCATCTCGCGGTGGTCCTTGTCGTGCATCGCCCCGAAGACGAGGTGGAGGTCGTCGTAGTCGTAGGTCGACAGCGTCTCGGCGAGCGTCTCGCAAGCGCCGGGGTTGTGCGCCCCGTCGAGGACGACCAGCGGATCGGTGTCCATCACCTCGAAGCGACCCGGCCAGTACGCGCTCCGGAGGCCGCGAGCGAGGTCCTGGTCCGTGACGTCGGCGACCTGTCTCGCGAGGACGGCGGCGATCCCCGCGTTCGTCGCCTGGTGGGCACCGGGCAGCGGGATCCGCGTCTCGAGGTCCCAGTCCCCGGCGTCGATCGAGACGGCGGCTTCGGTGTGGTTCGTCCGCCCGCCGTAGTTCACGGTCACGTCCGGCTCCGTCCCGCTGTCGTTCCCGGCGGTGCCGACCGTCACGACGTCCCCGGCGACCTCACGGATCGCTGCGAGCGTCTCGTCGGTCACGCCGGTCACGAGCGGTGCGTCCACCGGGGCGACGTGGGCCTTGTCGTGGGCGATCTCGGCCTCGGTCTCGCCGAGGATGCCCGTGTGCTCCAAGGTGACGGTGGTGACCGCGCTCGCGACAGGGTCGACGACGCTCGTAGCGTCGTACTTGCCGCCGATGCCGACCTCGAGGACGGCGACGTCGACGTCCTCCCGGGCGAAGTACCACAGCGCCAGCGCGGTCATCCCCTCGAAGAACGTCGGCGCGTCGCCGTCGGCCCCCTCGTCGGTCACGAACCCGCGGACCGACTCGACGAATTCACAGACTGCAGCGCGAGGGATCTTGCGGCCGTCGACGCGGATCCGTTCGCGAAGGTCCTCGAGGTGTGGCGACGTGTACAGTCCCACGGAGAGTCCGGCTTCCCGCAGCGTTCGCTCGAGCATCCGGGCCGTGCTCCCTTTGCCGTTGGAGCCGGCGACCTGGACGCAGTCGATGCCCTCGTGGGGGTTCTCGAGGGAGGCGAGCAGCCGCGCCGTCGACTCCGTCCCGGGCTTCAGCCGAAACCGCTGGAGCCCGAAGAGAAAGTCCGCCGCCTCGTGATACTCCATATCCGAACCACAGAGTCCGACCGCTTTAGGGTGTCGGACTCGGGATCGAGGGTGACGAACGGCCTGCAGTGAGTGCCTACGCGGAGGCCGCGACGTAACTCAACGCGAGGACGATAGCCAGTTTCGCGCCGACCAGCAACCCGGTACTGGTCCCGAGATAGAAGGCGGGCGCGGTACCGAACGCTCGAGCGGCCTGTACGACGCCAGTGAGTGCGACGACGACCAGCAAGACGGCGACGACCCGGCGGAACGCCAGCGTCTGCGCGCGGAGCGACTCCCGGCCGTGGGGAAACCGACGCACGACTCCGACGACGATGAGGTTGTGCCACAGCGCGCCGCCGAGCCAGACGGAAACCGCACCGAGGTGCCCGATCCGGACCACAGCGTCGATCGCCGTTCCGTTCACCTGCCGGACGTTCTCGAGGGCCAGCGCCGAGAGCGCGCCGACCCCGAGCAGGAGGGCGACGAACCGCCACCACCGGGCCGTCGTCGACGTGCCGATGCGCCCGACGGCGATCACGACCGGCACGCTCGCGAGCGTGAGTACGAGGACCACACTCGCGTCGACAGCGGGACTACCGGCCGATCGGACGGCGACGACGAGGACGCTGGCGATCGAACCCAGCACGATCGACCACTCGAGCAGTGCGTAGCGGCGTTCGACGAACGACCGACTGGCGTCGTCGTCCGGCCGGCGATCCGGGTAGAGGAAGAGCCGCCAGCCGACGCCGCCGAGGAGCGCGCCCAGGGTCAGCACGAGTCCCCAGTTCGCGACGACGAGCGCCGGACGGACGCCGGAGTGCGTCCGGCGGGTGACGATCCAGGTCCCGGCCAGCGCGGCGAACGACAGGAGAGCCAGGACGAGTCGAGGCCGAAGCGGCCCGATGCGTGACCGTATCGCCGCGAGGCCGCCGGCGGCCGACGATCGAACCGTCACGCGATCACCACCTCCGTCGCCGGACCAGTCGCCGTTGCAGCCACCGGAACGTCCCGTCCATCGCGATGAAGACGCCGCTGATCAGCAGCATGTAGCTCATCGTGACCGCCAGCGCCAGGTTCTGCGCGCTCGTGATGATCTCGTAGCCGACGCCGGGCGCGCCGAACAGTTCCGCGGCGACGACGGTCATCCAGCCGCGACCGACGCTGGTTCTGACTCCGGTGAGGATCGCCGGCGTGGCGTTCGGCAGTACCACGGATCGCAGGACGGTACGGTCGTTCGCCACGAGGACTGCGGCGGCGTCGAGTTGCTCCTGCGGGACGCCTTCGACGCCGGCGTAGGCGTTGTAGTAGCTGATCCAGAACGTCCCGACGGCGACCACGAACGTCGCGCCGGCGTGCCCGATGCCGACCCAGACGATCGCGACGGCGATCCACGCGATCGGCGGGATCGGCCGGAGGATTCGCACCACCGGCCGGAACAGGTCGTCGACCGGCCGATACCACGCCATCGTGATCCCGAGTCCCGTCCCGAGGCTCGTCCCGAGGACGACCCCAGGTACGTAGTGGATCGCGCTCTGTCCGAGGCTCGCGAGCATGCGCCCGCTCTCGAGTTCGGCGAGAAACGCGGCCGTGACCGCCGTCGGCGACGGCATGAGGTACGACGGCTGGGTACTCGCTGCTGCCGCCCACACGACGAGAAATGCGAGCGTTCCCGCGAGACCGGTGGCGAGTCGCCGCCAGTCGACGTCGATCCGGCCGTCCGTCGGCGTCGCTTCGGGGTGACCCGTACCTCCCGCTGCCGTCTCGCCGTCGTGCGTCGTCGGTGCCTCGTCGTTGCGCTCGTCCGTCGAGCCTGGTGCGCCGTGCATGGCGTTGCACCGTCATACCGCGTCGTACGGCCCGAAATCGAACACGTCGTCGGGGTCGATCCGACTGTCGGTACGCTCGAGGTCGGCCATCGCGTCGCAAAACAGCGGCGTGTCGTCGACGATCTCCCGCGGGTCCGTCACGAAGTTCGCCGCGGGCGATTCCAGCGCTTCCTGGGCCGCTTCCGGGGGAAGGGCTTCCGGGCCGATGGCGTCGCTGACGACTTCTGCGGCGTCGTCGGGGTTCTCAGTGACGAACGCGGTCGCCTCCGCGTGCAACTCGACGATCTCGGCCGCGAGGTCGGGATACTCCTCGCGGAGTCGCTCGTGCATGACCATGACGCCGCCGGGCTGGCCCGACATGAACTCCCCCGCCCAGGCGAGGCGGGTCAGCGGCGCGTCGGCACGGCGCAACTGCGTCCGAACCGGCTCCATGATGCAGGTCGCGTCGGCCTCGCCCGAGACCAGTGCCTGACGGACGGGGCCGGCACCGCTCATCGGGGTCGTCGACACGTCTTCTGGCGAGTAGCCGACCTCCGACTCGAGCCAGTGGTGTAAGAGGACGTACGCGACGCTGCTTTCGGGCGGCGTCGCGAACTCGACCGGTCGGCCACGCTCCGCTTCGAACGCCTCGAACGCGGCGGGGCCGCCGTCGTGTTCGGTCCAGTACTCCCCGAACAAGTCGTGGGCGACGAACGTGAACCCGTTGACGTTGTTCGCCGCGACGACCTTCCCCGGCAGTCCCCGGTCCTGCATCACGATCGCCGGCGTGATGCCGACGAACGCGACGTCGAGGTCGCCCCTACCGAACGACTGCATGATCGTCAACCCGGTGTTGCCGAAGTTCTCCGTCTCGACGTCGACGTCGAGCGCGTCGTACTGGTCACGTTCGTCCAGTAGCAGCGCCTGCAGGAACGGGAACAACGGTTTGTAGCCGACCGTCAGTTCGTCGGGTCCGCCCCCGAAGGCCGTACACCCCGCGAGCCCGGCGATGCCTGCTCCGCCAGCGAGTCGGAGATATCCACGTCGCGTCGCTGTCGTTTCGATCCCACTCTTTGTTTTAGGCGAACCTAAATTCATGTTCGGCAGTCGTCAGCCTCCCCCGTTAACTGCTCTCCCGAACATCTTCCGCGTCGGATCGCTCGATGGATCGACGCGCGACGGCTCGAGCCATCGAACGGGATCCTTACACGATCACGCGTGACCGCGTCGGACGGCGTCGAACCGTCGTCTGAGCGACCGCTCGAGGAGCCAGACGACGGCAAAGACGACCGCGTATGGACCGAACAGGAGGATGTGGACTGGACTGTCAGTCGAGACGAACACCTCGTAGACGAGGAAGTACGCCACCAGCGCGACAAACAGCGCCAGCGGGGCGATCGCCCCGTCCTCGAACAGGGCCCACAGGGGGATCGCCGTGCTGGCGAAGGTGAACGCGAAGACGATCCCGGCCGCTGCCGGCGGCCGGATTCCGGCCCGGACCACCAGCACCGTCGCCGCGACGGCGAGGAGGGTCGCCGCCCCCAGTACGATCTCGAGCCGATCCACCCGCGAGAGCGGACCCTTCGGCAGGTTTCGGAGCCGGTCGACTCCGACGGCGTAGCGTCGTCGGAGGCCGAACTCGACGGCGGCCACGAGCGCCGTCAGCGCGAGCCAGACGTACCACGTGTTCGCGTAGCTGCTGACGTGGGTCGGTCCGTCCACGATCACGTACTCGTTCAACTGCCCCCACCTCGGATCGGGCGAGGTCACCTCGAGCCAGATCGTCCCTGAAAGTACTGCGAGGAAGCCAGCGGCGGGACTGATGAGGCCAGTGTCTCTCGACACCACCAGTGGGACGAATCCGATGCAGAAGGCCGTCAGGGCGAGGACGGCGGTCCCGCTCGTCGACTCGAGCAACGGATAGTCGCCCCGGACGTAGAGTCCGATCACCACTGCGGCGTTGACGAGGCCACCGACGAATCCGGCCCCGATTCCGGCGGTGGAGGGGCGTGGAAGCGAGGGGCTCATACTCGGGGCATCGACAGCCAGTCACGTGTACCTTACCCGACGAGGAAAACGGCTCCCGCTTACTCGAGCGTGGAGTTCGCCGCGACGTCGCCGACGCTTTGCTCGGAGCCTTCCGTGGGCGTTTCCCGGGTGACCTCGAGGAACGCGTCCTCGAGACTGCGCGCGTCGCCCGTCTCGGCGCGGGATTTCAGCGTCTCCGGATCGCCCTCCGCGACGAGTCGGCCGTCGTGGAGAACGCCGATCTCGTCGGCCAGCTCGTCCACGACCGGGAGGATGTGCGTCGAGAGGAAGACCGTCATCTCGCGGTCGGCGAGTTCGGCGATCGTATTTCGCATCGTCCGCGCGGCGCGGGGGTCGAGCCCGCTCGTCGGCTCGTCGAGGAAGACGACCGCGGGTTCGTGCAACACCGCCTGAATGACGCCGACCTTCTGTCGCATCCCTTTGGAGTAGTCCTCGATGCGCTTGTCGGCGTCTTCGAGCAGATCGAACCGCTCGAGCAGCGATTCGATGCGGTCGCCGACTTCCTCTTCCGGCAGGTCGCGGATGCCGGCGGCGTACTCGAGCTGTTCCCGGCCGCTGAGTTCGTCGTAGATCGGCGGCTCTTCGGGCAGGTAGCCGATGTGGGGCGTCACGGCCTCCCGGTCGGTGATCGGGTGGCCGGCGACGCGACCGGTCCCCGACGTCGGACGGGTGAGCGTCGTCAGCATCCGCATCGTCGTCGTCTTCCCCGCGCCGTTAGGGCCGAGGAAGCCGTAGACGGTACCGGATTCGACCTCGAGATCGAGGTCGGCGACGGCCGTCGTCTCGCCGTATCGCTTCGTTAACCCCTCGGTCTCGATAGCGGGGTCGTCCGTATGGGCGAAAGCCATACCGTCCGTTTCGAGCCCCAGCAGTTAAAGTCATTACTTCGTTGTCAGGAGGTGTCGTCCGGAACCGTCGCCCCGATCGAACCGATTCGGTTCGGCAGGGCGAACCGGAACGCGATTCGAGCTAGTGACACTGATCCAAAACGTTTACTGGCGTCGTCACGCGCTATCGGATATGGAATCCGCTCCCGAACGCCGCGACCGCAGTCGGACGATCGGCGGTGATCGACCATGACCGGCCCGACTGCGACCGTCGCTCGCACCGAGTGTCGTCGCACGCTCCGGACCATCGCCGGCGACCGGACGAAGTTGCTCATGTTCGCCGCTATCGCGGTGTTCGCCTTCGGACCGATCACGGTCGTCGCGCTCTTCATGCTCCCACGGCTCGGCGAGGCCGTCGTGGCCGGAGAGTTCGACGCGGAGGCCGTCGCCTTTGCGGCCGACGCAGCGACCGGCGGGGCCGCGCTCGCGTGGCTCTTCCTCGTGTTGATGGCCGCAATCCGAACGGTGACGACCACCGGGAAGGTCGACAAACCCGCGTTCCTGCTGATCTCGACGCGGCTTCGGAACACTGTCCTCGGCCTGATCGGTGCCGAAATCCTCCTGTTTGTCCCCTGGGTCGTGCTCCCGGCCACCGTCGCCGGTGCCGCCTTCGCCGCCGGTGCTGGGACGGTCCTGCCCGTCGTCGCCGCGCCGGTGTTCGCGCTCGCGCTGCTCGTCGCGGCCGTTCCCATCGGGTTTCTCATCGGGATCTGGTTCCGTCACCTGATTACCGTCTACGAGCCGATCGCCCGCTTCCGAACGCCGTTGCTCGTCCTTCTGGGACTGGTGTACTTCGGATCGATCGTCACCGGATGGTTCGACGTCGTGACCGCACAACTGTTCGCGCTGCTCGGCGACGGCCCCCTGGGCTGGCCGGGACATCTCCTTCTGCTGGCCATCCCGAACCTCGGTGGCTCGAGCACCGCTGCAATCGCCGCCCTGATCGCAGCGCCGGCCGTGTGTGCGCTCGCCGTCGCCGCAGCCGTTCCCTCCGCTCGCCGCCACTGGTTCGCCGATCCGGCCCGTACCGACGACGCCACCGTCTCCCGGTCCGATCCGTCGTCCTCGAGTCGGCTCGAGAGCGTACTCTCGCTCGTCGCTACGCGTCCGGCCCGTACCGTCGCCGTGACCGCGATCCGGCGGACCCGACGGGCACCGATCCGGCTGGCGTACGCCGGCTACCCCCTGTTCGGCGCGCTGTTTTTCGTTCAGGACGTCCTCCAGACGGGTCGACTCCCGTCGTACGTGGCCGTCGTGCTCTGTCTGTACGTGGTCTGGGGTGCGGGCGTGCTCTTTACGCTCAATCCGCTCGGTGACCTCGGACGCGCACTCCCCGCGGTGCTCACGTCGACGATTCCCGGCCGGGACGCGATCCGCGGGCGGATGATCGCCGGCGCGCTCGTCGGCGTCCCGCTGGCGGCCGTCGTCGCGCTCGTCGCCGGCGTCGCCAGTCCGCTCTCGCTCGAGGCGACCGCCGCGTTGGTCGCCGGAACGGTACTCGGCGCGGTGGCTTCGCCGGCGCTGGCGGTCGGCGTCGGGACCGCGTTCCCGCGGTTCGGCAGCGTCAAGGTGACGAACAACCGCGAGGCGGTGATGCCCAGCAAGTCCGCGTTCGTGGTCTACTCGGCCGCGATCGTGGTTCCCGCGGGGGCGGCCGCCGTCCTCTACGCGGACGCCGCGCCGTTGCTCGCCGAAATTTCGGCGGCCATACTCGCGGCGACGCCGCTTCCGGAGGCCGCGGCGATGTCGGCAGGCGGTATCGAGACCGCGGCGTGGATCGTCCTCGCCGTCGGCATCGTCGCGCCCCTCGTTGCCTACAAGTACGCCGTCGAACGGTTCGACTGGTACGCCCTCGAGTGAGCCACCCCTCGCGGGGTCGAGTCGGCGACGCCGCGTCGCAGTTTCGCTCCGATCTCGAGACCGACCCGTCACTCACCGTGGCGTAATCGACGATCGGCCGCGGCTCACTCGATCGGAATGCGGGTTACGTTCCGCGTCGGCGGCCGAATTGGCACCGTGACGTCCGATACCGTCTCGCCCTCGAGGTCCGCGAGGTGGTTGACGAGGCCGTTGTGGTGGCCGGCCCCGACGACGGCGACGACGTCGTGGCCGTCCTGGCGGAGCGCGTGGAGGTTCCGGGCCATGGTTCGATCCCGTCGATCGATCATCACCTCGGCGACTTCGGGGAGTAGTGTACGCATCTGCTCGATCGCCGGCTGGACGTCGTCGCCGTCCTCGATCTCCGTCATCGGGACCGCCATCAGTTCGGTCGCCCTGGCCTGATCGGCGGGCGAGAGTTGCTGTGCTCGCAGCACCAGCTTCGGCAGGGTGTCGAGCCCCACCCGATCCGACAGCGCGGCCACCGTGTCCCGGATCGGTTCGTCGATCAGGGCCACCTCGAGGTCCCGTTCGGCGGCCGTCTCGATGGCCGCCTCCATGTCGGTCGTCTCGGGGTCCAGGCCGAACAGCCGGACGACGGTCCGCTGGATCGTTCGCAAGGTGGTGTAGGTCATCGCCGCGGGCGGCGGCAACTCGCGGGCCAGATCGAACGGATCCGCCCCCGCCTCGCGCTCGAGGCGCTCGAACCGGTACTCGTCGAGTTCGACGGCGACGACGTCGGGTTCTTCCTCGCGGATCGTGTCGCGAACGCGCTTGCGGTGGACGGGCGAGAAGTGGACGCTGGGAACGATGGTGACGGAGCCGGGGGTCGACATACCCACGGGTTCGAGGCCCACCGGCTTCAAACGGTCACGTTCGGATAACCGATCCGACAAGAGAGGCGGAGGTCGAAGGTGATGGTCAGATTACATACGTCCCACACAGAAACGATCAAACCACCACGAAAGCCCCTGACATGCGTGGCGGCGTTACCGCCACGCGCGTCAGCCCCGTTCATTCCCACCTGTGTCGGCTGGACGGACAGGCCACCGTGGGCGGGACTGAAAGGGGCTGTCGGTCTCGGCCGTTCCGACGACGTAAGCACGCGACCGCAGGGAGCGCGCGCAGCGAGTCAGAACGGCCGAGAACGGCAGGGGCTTTCGTGGTGTTCTCCCCGTTCCAGTATTACTCGAGGTATTATCTGAACACTGCCAGGTCGAAAGAACGAGGATTCACTCGGCTTTCGGCTGGCCCCAGTACTCGTCGCGCTGGGGACGGTCGGTGATCGGCTGGACGTCGATCGGTTCGTCCTTGTTGGCGCGGGCCTCGAGTGCGGCCTTCGCGGACTCCTCGGTGGAGAAGTAGGTGATCTCCTCCTCGACGGCGACCTCGAGCAGGTCGCGGTCGCGCGAGATGATGAGATCGACCTCGCCCTGGCGGGCGGCGTCGACGAGGTCGACGGCCTCACAGAGGTCGTAGTAGTCGGTGAAGCCATCGACGAGCTGTTCGCCGGCCTCGGTGTCGGGGTCGGGGAACTCGTCGGCGGAGAGGTCGACGACGATCGTTCCGTCCTCGGGGATCGGTTTGCCGACGGCGTCCTGGGCCTTGTCGTAGGCCTTGCCGAACGTGTCGGCGGTGCCCATGACCTCGCCCGTCGATTTCATCTCGGGGCCGAGACGCGGGTCCGAACCCGGCAGGCGGTCGAACGGGAGGACGACCTCCTTGATCGACACCTGTTCGGGGACCTGCTCCTCGACGTCCAGGTCCGCGAGCGACTCGCCGGCCATGACCTTCGCCGCGAGTTTCGCGATCGGAACGCCCGTGGCCTTCGAGATGAACGGCACCGTACGCGAGGAGCGGGGGTTCGCCTCGAGGACGTAGACCTCGCTCTCCGCGTCGGGGTCGTCGACGCCGGTGACGGCCAGCTGGACGTTCAGCAGGCCGACGGTGTCGAGTTCGTGGGCGATCTGTTCGGTCACCTCGCGGACGCGACGGTTGACGTCGCGGCCCAGCGAGCGCGGCGGGATCATACACGCGGAGTCGCCCGAGTGGACGCCGGCGCTCTCGACGTGTTCCATGATGCCGCCGATGAGGACGTCCTCGCCGTCCGCGACGGCGTCGACGTCCAGTTCCACCGCGTCCTCGAGGAACTCGTCGACGAGGATCGGCTTGTCCGGGCTCACGCGGACGGCCTCCTCGATGTACTGCTCGAGTTCTTCGTCGTCGTAGACGATCTCCATCGCGCGGCCGCCCAGCACGTAGGAGGGGCGCACGAGGACCGGATAACCGATCTCGTGGGCCAACTGCATGGCCTCCTCCTTGCTGTGGGCCGCCCCACCTTCGGGCTGGGCGATACCCAGGTCGTCCATCAGGGCGTTGAAGCGGTCGCGGTCCTCCGCGAGGTCCATCGCCTCGACGGACGTGCCCATGATCTCGCAGTCGAGCCCGCGGCGGGCGAGTTCCGCCTCGAGCGGGTCGCCGATGTTGACCGAGGTCTGCCCGCCGAACTGGACCATGACGCCGTCGGCACCGGTCGCCTCGGCGACGTCGGCGACCTCTTCAGCGGTAATGGGCTCGAAGAACAGGCCGTCGGAGGTATCGTAGTCCGTCGAGACGGTTTCGGGGTTGTTGTTGACGACGTGGGCCTCGATGCCCATCTCGCGCAGCGCCTGGACGGCGTGGACCGAGCAGTAGTCGAACTCGACGCCCTGTCCGATGCGGATCGGGCCGCCGCCGACGACGATCACGCTCTCGACGTCGGGATTGACCTCGAGTTCGCCCGCGGCGTCGCCCTGAAGCGTGCCGGACTCGAACTCGTTCTTGCGGGCGGAGTAGTAGTACGGCGTCTCGGCCTCGAACTCGCCGGCGCAGGTGTCGACCTGCTTGTAGGTGCGGCCCGGAACGTCTTGCTCGACCGTGCCGACGTCGGTGCCGGCGGCCGCGGCGATCGCCGCGTTGGTGCGCCCGACGGTCGCGGCCTCGGTGAAGTCGCCTTCCTGGGCCGCGCGGGTCGACTCCGCGATGCGTTTGTAGCGTTCGGTGTACCACTCGAAGATGCCCGTCAGCTCGACGACCTCGTCGACGGTGTAGCCGCGCTCGAAGGCCTCGAACATCGCGTACGGGCGGTCCGGCGAGGGGCGCTCTAAGTACTGCTCCTCGAGTTGCTCGTCGCTGACCTCGTCCCAGTCGACGCTGGGATCGTACTCCGACGATCGGAGGGCCTTCAGCAGCGACTCCTCGAAGGTGCGGCCGATGGCCATCGCCTCGCCGGTCGACTTCATCGCCGTCGTCAGCTCGAAGTCGACGTCGTCGAACTTGTCCTTGGGCCAGCGCGGCACCTTGGTGACGACGTAGTCGATCGCGGGCTCGAACGCCGCGGTCGTCTCGCCGGTGATCTCGTTCTCGATCTCGTGGAGGCGCTTGCCGAGCGCGACCTTCGCGGTGACACGGGCGATCGGGTAGCCCGTCGCCTTCGACGCGAGGGCGGAGGAACGGGAGACGCGCGGGTTGACCTCGACGACGCGGTACTCGCCGCCGGGGGTGCCGTCGTCGCGCCAGGCGAACTGGATGTTACAGCCGCCCTGAATGCCGAGTTCGCGGATGACCTCGAGCGCCGCGGTGCGCATCTCCTGGTGGCCCTCGTCGGGGACGATCTGTGAGGGCGTGACGACCGTCGACTCCCCGGTGTGGATGCCCATGGGGTCGATGTTCTCCATGTTGCAGATGATGATACAGGAGTCGTCGGCGTCGCGCATGACCTCGTACTCGTACTCGACCCAGCCCGCGATGGACTCCGTGATCAACACCTCGCTGTTGCGCGAGAGGCGTAGCCCCTTGCGGACGCGCTGGAGGAGTTCGTCGAACTCGTGGACGACGCCCGAGCCGCTCCCGCCCAGCGTGTAGGTCGTCCGGGCGATGACCGGCAGCCCGCCGACGTCGTCGACGGCCTGCTGGACGCGGTCCCGGAGGTCTTCCTCCGTCAGCTCCGAAACCTCCTCGCCCTCCTCGAGCGAGATGGTCGTCGATTTCGGCACGGGCTGGCCGATCTTCTCCATGCGCTGGCGGAAGAGGTCGCGGTCCTCGGTCGCGTAGATGGTGTCCAGCGGCGTCCCCATGATCTCGACGTCGTGTTCCTCGAGCACGCCCTCCTCGGCGAGTTCGGCGGTGACGTTCAGCCCGGTCTGCCCGCCCAGACCGGCGATGACGCCGTCGGGCTGTTCCTTCCGGATGATCTCGGCGATGGCCTCGGTGGTAATCGGCTCGATGTAGACCTGGTCGGCCATCTCCGGGTCGGTCATGATCGTCGCCGGGTTCGAGTTCACGAGGACGACCTCCGCGCCCTCCTCCTGCAGCGCGCGACAGGCCTGTGCGCCCGAGTAGTCGAATTCGGCGGCCTGCCCGATCTGGATCGGCCCGCTGCCGATGAGGAGGATCTTGCGTCCGTCCCCTGCCGTGGATCCGCTCGTGTCCGTACTCATTGATCTTGTTCGTCCGGAGTTCGCACATCGTAATAAGCCCCACGATACAGTACGAATCTCGAAATACTATTTCGAAATTCGAATCGTCGCCCTCTGGGGCGCTCGAGTGCCCGGACGGGCGGGTCGGGGTCGAATCGACTCGCTCGTGGCTCGAGCCGCGTCGAATTCACAGCATCGGGTGTGAGTCGATACCGCACCTCGAGATCGTCGACGCGAGTCGCGGGCTGACGGACGGTTCCCCACGTCCGACCGTCCCGGCTGTCGGGGTCTCAGCATCCACGGATCCCCACGGCATTCTTGGTTCGAGCGTACCCAGTGATCGGTATGGTTCGGATCGGAGCGGTCGGGGCCGGGGTCGCTACCGGAGCCGCCGCGTTCGCCCTCTCGGAGACGCTCCCGGACGCAAACGTCACCGTCCTCGAGGCGTCGGCGAGCGTGGGCGGACGCGCGGCGACCGAGCGCCGTGGCGACGTGGTCTACGACTACGGGGCGAACTACCTCACGTCGGACGACCCGCGGATCGAGGACCTGGTGACCGCCACCCTCGAGACCGACGGACTGGTCGACGTCACGGACCCGGTCTGGACCTTCGACGCCGAGGGAACGGTGTCGGAGGGCCGCGACGCCGACGACCACAAGTGGACCTTCCGCGGAGGACTCGATCGCCTCGCGTCACGGCTGTTCACGCGGACGGACGCGGAGATGTATCCCGAAACCCGCGTCGAGACTATCGTCCGAAACGACCGCCAGGACACCTGGACGCTCGAGGATGCCGACGGCGATCGCTGGGGGCCGTTCGACGCCGTCCTCGTGAGCCCGCCCGCGCCCGAGACCGCGTCGCTCCTCGAGTCGGCCGACTGGGACGACAGGGTTCGCGACCACCTCGTCGAGGCCGTCACGGACGTACCTTTCCGGACGATCTGGACGGGCGTCTTCCACTACCCGTTCGAACTCGAGCGCCCATACTACGCGCTGGTCAACACCGACAAGAACCACGAGATCGGCTGGATCGCCCGCGAGGCGTGCAAACCGGGCCACGTCCCTGCTGGCGAATCGGTGCTGGTCGTCCAGGCCAACCACGAGTGGTCGGTCGAACGGGCCGACGACTCGCCGGACGACTGTCTGGACGAACTCACGGCGCTGACGGCTGATCTGCTCGAGGACGACCGACTGGGGAACCCGGACTGGACGGATCATCACGTCTGGCACCACGCGATTCCCGAAGCCGGCGTCGCGACGGGGCCGATCGAGACGGCGGCGGACGCGGGACTGCACTGTCTCGGCGACTGGGTCGCCGGCGAGGGACGACTCCACGCGGCGCTTCGGAGCGGACTCGAGGCCGGCGAGCGGATCGCGCTCGGATGAGTCGTAGTACCGCCTCGGTGACCGGATCGAATTTGGGTCTTAGTTGGCCATCAGTTGGGACGAAACTCGGCAAAGACACAGGTACCACCGGTGGCAACGTTCGATCAAATGCCTCGAGAACGACGTTCCCGACGACAGGTGCTGCAGGCGATCGGCGTCGCAGCGACGGGCGTTCTCGCCGGGTGTACGACCCCCCAGGCTGACGACGAAACGGGCGACGAGTCCGGGGAGTCGTCGGCCGAACAGTCCGACGACACTGGTCAGCGCGATCCCCCGGCGAACGGCGATTACGCCGCCGTCTACGAGGAGACCGTCGATTCGGTCACCCAGATGGAGACGACGTCCGGGCAGGGGACGGGGTTCGTCTACGACGAGTCACACCTCGTGACGAACGCCCACGTCGTCGGCGACGCGACCGAACTCGACGTCCGCTTTCGAAACGGCGAGTGGCGCTCTGGGACCGTCCTCGGCACCGACGTCTACAGCGACCTCGCCGCGGTCGAGATCGACGATCGACCGGAGTACGCAGCCCCGCTACCGTTCATCGACGGCGATCCGGTCGTCGGCGAGGAGGTCCTCGTCATCGGCAACCCGTACGGCCTCGACGGCACGCTCACGACGGGGGTCGTCAGCGGTATCAACCGATCGCTCACGAGTTCACTCGGGTACGACATCCCGGACGCGGTCCAGACCGACGCCGCAGCGAACCCCGGCAACAGTGGCGGCCCGATCGTCTCGCTGGACGGCGAGGTGATCGCCGTCATCAACTCCGGGACTGGCGACAACATCGCCTTCGGCATCTCGGCTCCGCTTGCCCAGCGGGTCGTTCCCTCGCTCATCGAGACCGGCGAGTACGACCACGCGTACATGGGCGTCTCGCTCGCGACCGTCACGCCCGCGGTCGCCGAGGCCAACGCCCTCGAGGAGCCTCGCGGGGTGATCGTCGAACGCGTCCGGTCCGGAGGGCCGTCCGACGGCGTCCTGCAACCGAGTGCCGGAACCGCGCTCGTCGCCGGGACGCGGGTTCCGACGGGCGGCGACGTCATCGTCGCGCTGGACGACGCCGACATCAGGTCGCTCGAGGACCTCTCGAGTTACCTCGCGCTCGAGACCAGTCCGGGCGAAACCGTGACAGTGACGGTGATCCGCGACGGCGAGCGTGAATCGGTCGAACTCACCCTGGGGACCCGACCGGCCCCCTGACAGTGCAGCGCCGCACCCGTGGCGAGAACCGTCCGACCCTGCCGACCATCCGTGCGGTCACGAACGTGATCGAGACCGATCCGCAGGACCTGCCACCGGCGTTCAGGTCTGGCTCTGGTAGAACAGCACGACGATAGCGAATCCGACGAACACGTCGGGAATGAATCCGAACGGGCCGATGTCGCTCACTGGCGGAAAGCCGAACAGCAACTGCACGAGCGGGTTCGAGGTGAGCGCGTACAGCACCAGCGCGAGGCTCAACACGACGAGACTCAGGCTGTACTTGTTCGGCAGGTCCTGGTAGAGGGAGACGTACGACCACGTCAGCGCGAACAGGAGGACGAGGTTGAACGTCGTGACGAACAGTTCGGCCTGAATCAACAGGTGGACGACCTCGAGCGGGGCCCGCGGCGGGAGCGGGACGCTCGGCAAGACGACGGTACTCGCCAGGCCCAGCGCCGCCGCGATGGCGGTGACGAGGGCCGTTTTCGCCAGTGGACTGAGATCACGTGTCATGGTCGGTCGGGTCGATGTCCGCTCGCTCGACGATCTCCTCGAGGATATCGAGGTTCTCTTCCATGCGGTCGGACAGGAAGTACAGCTGGCCGTAGTTGTCTCCCTGGGTGGTGACGACGTCGTTCTCCTCGAGGACCTCGAGGTGGTGTTGGACCGTCTTGTAGTTCAGATCGAGTTCCTCGGCCAACTGGTTCCTGTTCATGGGACGCTCCTGTAGCGTTCGGACGATCCGGAGGCGGTTGTGACCGCCCCGCGAACCGCCGATGAGCCACCACAGGAGCTGGCGCATACAGGTAGAACTCGGATCAAGGCAAAAAATAAATTCCGGGACGGCGATACGCCCCGTCACAGTACTGACTCGCTCGACGGACTCCTACTGGATCCCTCGGGGCGCAGTGTGCGTCAGTCGGCGACGGGTTCGAGGCCGACGCGGTAGTCGGTCAGGTTCTCGAATCCGTCCTCGGTGACGACGACCAGATCCTCGATGCGGACGCCGCCGACCGCCGGATCGTAGATGCCAGGTTCGATCGTCACCACGTGGCCCGGCTGTAGTTCCTCGCCGGCGGGCGAGAGGCTGGGTTGTTCGTGGATATCCAGGCCGACGCCGTGGCCCGTGCTGTGGATGAAGCCGGTGTCCGTGCTCGGATCGCTGCGCAGGCTCTCGTAGCCCGCGTCTTCGATCACGTCACAGACTGCGTCGTGGACCTGTGCGCCCGTCGCCCCGGGTTCGACGGCCTCGAGGCCGGCCTCGTAGGCCTCCCGGGTGACCTCGTACCGACGGGTCGCCTCCTCGCCGGGGTCGCCGCGGGCGAACGTGCGGGTCATGTCCGCGAAGTAGCCCGTCTCCTTGTCCCGGGGGAAGATGTCGATCACGATCAACTCGTCCGCCTCGAGCGGGCCGCTCCCGCGGTCGTGGGGATCCGCGGCGTCAGCCGCACAGGCGACGATGGTGTCGTCGAGACTACAGCCGTGTCGCAACAGCGTGATCTCGATGGCCTCCTTTACCCGCTCGCTCGTCAGCGGTTCGCCGTCGTGGACGAGCGTCCCGTCCTCGATGTCGGCGTTCGCGATCAGTTCCTCCGCGCGGGCCATCGCCGCCTCGTTGGCCCGCTGAGAGGTGCGGATCTGTTCGCGCTCCCAGTCGGTCTTCGTCGCGCGAACGTCCTCGACGATCCCCTCCGATTCGACGGTCACCGAGACGCCGCGCTCGCGCAGGCCGTCGGCGGTACCAGTCGGGAAACTGCGGGGGACGGCGACCCCGTCGACGCCGTGGTCCGCCAGAAACGCCTCGATCGTCCGGATCTTCCCCTCGTAGGGGCCGCACTCGCCGACCAGTTCCTGGTAGTCGTAGGCGGCCCGCCGGGTGACCGAGTCGGCGTTGGCGTTCGATTTCGCGCGGCCGTACTCGAGGCCCGAAACCAGCAGGTGGACGCCGTCGTCCGTGACGAGCGTCTGGTAGGGATCCGGGGCGGTAAAGCCGGAGACGTAGCGCTGGTCCGAATCCGACGCGTCGTCGTCGATCAGGTAGCCGTCCACGTCCTCGGTCTCGAGCGCGTCCCGAAGGGGCGACAGATCGGGATCGACGTTCATGCACGTGTCTGTGAGTGAGAGGAACAAATACTGTTCGCCTCGAGGAACTCGGTCCGACGCGGTTCTCGGCGGCTCCGATCCGCTCTCAACGGTCGTCAGGACCGGCGGATCAGATCGGAGAGTCGGTCGGTGATCCCGACGTCGGCACCGAGTTTCAGGTAGTAGGCGTCGCCGCCGTCCTCGTAGTAGTCGTCGATGCGGCGTTTGATCTCGAAGCCGAGGTGTTCGTAGAACTGGAGGGCGTTCTCGTTGCTCGTCCGCGCGTGGCAAGTGATCGTCTCGTGATCGTCGGCCACGCGAGCGACGAGTTTCTTGCCGATCCCTTCGCCCCGGTGTTCGGGATCGACCGCCAGAAAGAGGATGTAGCCGTCGCGTCGGACCGCCGCGAAGCCGATGAGGTCGCCGTCTTGGAGGTAACAGTAGACCGTCGATCGACGATACGCGTCGGTAAAGAAGTCGTACCGCTGTTTGAGTACGTCTTCCCGGCGGTTGATCGTCTCTTTGAGTTCCCACGCCTCCTCGACGAAGTCGTCACTGCCCGGGGTAACGACGCGACTGTCGATGTTGACGCTCACTACCACACCGTACTATCGTCGTCAATATAATTCCACCGGCAACCCCCGCTCGATAACGTCAGACGTCGGAGAGAAAGGCGATGCCGTCGTCGCGATTCCGACGGACATACGGCTGCGGCGGTCGAACGGCTCGACCGAATGGGATTCGAACTCCGCGATCACACCGCCGACGTCGCCGTCGAGGCCACGGGCGACGACCTCGAGTCGGTCTTCGCCGCGGTCGCGGACGGTTTCGTCGCCGCGTCCTGCGAGGACGTCCCCGCCGACGAGGGCGAGCGCTTCTCCCTGTCGGTCGCGGCCGAGAGCCGCGAAGCGCTGCTGTTCGACTACCTCGACGAACTCGTGTATCTCCGTGACGTCCGGGTGGAACTGCCGGTCGATCACCGGATCGACCGGATCGACCGACCCGACGACGAGTCGGCCGCGTGGACCCTCGAGGCTACCGCTCGCGGCGTACCGCTCTCGGCGGTCGCCGCTCGCGAGATCAAGGCGATCACTTACTCCGAGATGCGACTCGAGCGGGTCGACGACGGCTGGGAAGCGTACGTCGTGTTCGACGTCTGAGACGAGCCGAAACCGGGAGACGACGAGCCAGCGCATCTGGCCGCGATTCGCCTCGCTAGACGATCGACTCGAGCGCCTCGAGGTCGAGGTGAACGGGCGGAGTCGGTCGTCCCGAAGTGGACTGCTCGTGGCGGGGTTATCGCCGCGCGCTCGGAATCACGTTCCGGGGACGCCGATAGCGTCGAACGTCGTCAACTCGGCGCTCGCGAGGAGATAGAGTACGCCGAGGACGGCGATCCAGGCGACGAGTGTGATGCCGGCGGCGTCGATCCAGCCGCCCGGGTATCGGCGTTTGATGACCCCCAGATATGCGAGCAGGACGATCGCCGGCCCGAGAAACGGGAGCCAGCCGAAGAGGAAACCGACGACGCTCCAGACGATCGCTCCAAAGAGGGCAGTGTATACGGCGTAGGAGTAGTCGCTCACGTTGGCGATCAGCAGGGCACCGACGTGGATCCCCAGCGCACCGATCAAGAGGCTCACGACGAACACGACGAGACTGTCGAGCATACTGAACGTTCTCGCCCGAGAAAGGAATAGGTGCCGCTCGATGCAGCCCCGACGCCCCGACGATCGAACTGGCGGGACGAGGCGACGTCGACCGAAGAGACGAACTTCTTTGACCGTCCGGAGTCGATCCATTGGTATGAGCGATCGTACGTTCGACGCCGGCGACGTCACCCTCGAGCGGGTGCGTGAGTACGTCTGGGAGATCCCACAGGAGGGGGCGATGCGCGCCCCGGCGCGGGTGCTGGCCAGCGAGGCGCTGCTCGAGGAGATCAAGGAGGACAAGACGCTCGAGCAGATCACGAACACGACCCATCTGCCGGGCATCACCAACTACGCGATCTGCATGCCCGACGGCCACCAGGGGTACGGCTTCCCCGTCGGCGGGGTCGGAGCACTCGACGCCGAGACGGGCTGTATCTCGCCGGGAGCTGTCGGATATGATATAAATTGTGGGGTCCGGATGATGCGGACGAATCTGACCTACGACGAGCTCCAGGGGACGGAAGAGGAACTCGTCGATTCGCTATTTGAAAACATTCCGTCAGGTCTGGGCGGCGGCGGCATCGTCGAGGCCGGCGTCGACACCGTCGACGAGATCCTGGAGCGTGGCGTCGACTGGGCCTTAGAGCACGGTCACGCCGTCGAGGAGGACCTGGCCCACTGCGAGGACGAGGGCGTCCGGCCGGGTGCCGACGCCGACAGGATCAGCCAGAAAGCCAAGGACCGCGGGAAGAACCAGATCGGCTCGCTGGGGTCGGGCAATCACTTCCTCGAGGTCCAGCGCGTGACCGACGTCTTCGACGAGACTGTCGGCGACGCGTTCGGCCTCGAGGAGGACCAGATCGTCGTCCTGATCCACTGCGGTTCCCGCGGGCTGGGTCACCAGACCTGTAACGACTACCTGCGACAGATCGAACAGCAACACCAGGGCCTGCTGAACCAGTTGCCGGACAAGGAACTGGCCGCTGCCCCCGCGGGGTCGCAACTCGCCGAGGACTACTACGCGGCGATGAACGCGGCGATCAACTTCGCGTGGGTCAACCGCCAGCTGATCATGCACCGCACGCGGAAGGTCTTCGAGCGCGTCTTCGACCGCTCGTGGGAGGAGATGGACATGCACCTCCTGTACGACGTCGCGCACAACATCGCGAAGAAGGAGACCCACACCGTGGGGGTCGGGCCCGAGGGCCGACCGGTGCGAGACGGCGAAGCCGTCGATCGCGAGGAGCGCGAACTCTACGTCCACCGCAAGGGCGCGACGCGCGCGTTCCCCGCGGGCCACCCCGAGGTACCGAAGGCGTACCGCGACGTCGGCCAACCGGTCATCATCCCCGGCAGCATGGGCGCGGGCAGCTACGTCCTCCGGGGCGGCGAGAACTCGATGGACCTGACCTTCGGCTCGACGGCCCACGGTGCCGGCCGGCTGATGAGCCGTACGCAGGCGAAAAACGAGTACTGGGGCGGCGACGTCCAGCAGGAACTCGAGGAGCAGGATCAGATCTACGTCAAAGCGCAGTCGGGCGCGACGGTCGCCGAGGAGGCTCCGGGCGTCTACAAGGACGTCGACGAGGTGGTCCGCGTTTCGGACGCGCTCGGCATCGGCGACAAGGTGGCACGCACGTTCCCGGTCTGTAACATCAAGGGGTGATTTGGCAAATACGACTGTTCTTTCCAAAACAACTCTATGACGACACTGTAGACCAGCCGGCGGAAGGATAATGTCTTTTTGGCATCTAATCGTCTATATGCGCGTCAGTACTGACGACGGGCGTATCTACCTCCCGAAAGCGATGCGGGAGGAGTTCGGCGAGGAGTTCGAACTCATCGATCGAGGGGATCGACTCGTACTCGTTCCGGTCCCCGAGGACCCACTGGAAGCGCTCCGCGAAGAGGCCCGGAAAAGCGACGAATCGGCTCGAGCCCTCAAAGAGAGCGCATTGGAGGAGGCACTCGAGGAGGCAGGCCAATGACCTACGCGGAAACCGACTTTCTGCTCGCCCTCATCAAAGACGACGGCTGGCTTCGGGAAGCTGCCGAACACGTGTATCGGGATCGGCAAGACGAACTCTGGACCGGACGGGTGACGTTGATCGAACTGATGCTCGTAGCGTACCGAAACGAGTGGGACGTCCTTCGAACGGTAACAGCTGCTCGAGCCCTCGTCGAGATCCGTGGCGATACCGAAGATATCCTCGCCGCGGCGAGCTACGTCGAAGACGACGGGTTCACGCCCCTCGACGCGCTCCATCTCGTTACGTCCGACGACGACCCGATCGCTTCCAGCGAATCGGACTACGACGGGTACTCGGAGCGTATCGAACTCGAGGAACTGACCTAATCCCATTTACAGGCGGTCAAGGCGAATGCCCCGGGGCTTGACCCCGAGGCGGTTCACTTCAGCCGGAACGGGTTCTCGTCGTCCTCGTCCGCGCCGTCGTCCCCATCGTCCTCGGTTTCGTAGGGCTTCCGGGCCGTAATCGTCACCGACGCCTCCGGATCGTCCTCGTCGGACCAGGGGCTGTCGTACGCCGAGATCTCGAGGTCGGTGACGTCCCAGCCCTCCGACTCGATCAGCTCTACGAGCCGACGCTGATCGTCGAGCATGTCCTCGTCCATACCTCGGGGTTCGTGACTCGAGGTGGTATGTTTTCCCCCAGCCGATCACGGGCGCTGACCCCGGCGGGAAACCGAAATCGGTTACGGAACCCGCGGGATACCCCGCGCGTTTAAGCGGATCCACCTGCAACGGAGTGACATGCTCACCGACGAGTTCGGGCGCGAGGTGACCGGGGTCCGCGTCTCGCTCACCGATCGGTGTAACTTCGACTGCGTCTACTGTCACAACGAGGGGCTGGGGGACACCCGAGGACCGATGGACCCCCAGGACGACGAGATGGGAACCGACGACGTCGTCCGCTTTCTGGAGGTCGCCGCCGAGTTCGACGTCGACGCCGTCAAATTCACCGGCGGCGAACCGATGCTTCGGGACGACCTAGAGGAGATCGTCGCCCGGACGCCCGACTCGATGGAGGTCTCGATGACCACCAACGGAACCTTCCTCCCCGGCCGCGCCGAGGACCTCGTCGACGCCGGCCTCGAGCGGGTCAACGTCTCCCAGGACGCTTTAGACCGCGAGCAGTTCGCCGCGGTCACCCAGAGCGGTGCCTACGACAAGGTTCTCGAGGGCGTCGACGCAGCGCTCGAGGCCGGCCTGGATCCGGTCAAACTCAACATGGTCGTCTTCGAGCACACGGCCGGCTACGTGCCGGAGATGGTCGACCACGTCGCGGAGAACGAGGGCCTCCAGTTGCAGTTGATCCAGTACATGCCCGAACTGACGGGGCGGCCGGAGTGGAACGTCGACATCGACCGCGTCCACGACTGGCTCGCCGAGCAAGCCGTCGCGATCGAACACCGCGAGATGCACGACCGACGCCGCTACTGGATCGCCGCCGAGGACGCCGAGATCGACGGCGACCCCGCCGCATCGCCGCACGTCGGTATGGTCGAGATCGTCGACCCCGTCGAAAATCCGACGTTCTGCGCGAACTGCCATCGCGTCCGCGTCACCCACGACGGCTTCCTCAAGGGCTGTCTCAATCGCAACGACGACCTCAAGCCGATGGGCGAGATGACCAAGCCCGAGATCCGCGAGGCGTTCCGCGCGGTCGTCGCCGATCGGGTTCCCTACTACGGCGAGTACATGGTCAGGAACGGCGACGGCGAGTGGGAACTCAACGAGAAGTACCTCGAGGAGCACGCGGAGCCCTGACACACTCTTCTGTGCGGCGTTCGACGACAATGTGACGGGCGCGATTACGGGCTCCGTCGCCTGCGGCGGGAGCGGCCGCGTTCGCGCCCCATTCCGAGTCCGATCGTCAGCAGGGCCGCCGCGGCCAGGAACAGGACCAGCGCGCCGACGGGGCCGGTAGCGGGACCGAACACGTACAGCGCGTAGCCGATCGTCGCCGCCAGCAGCCCCACGAGCAGACTCGAGCACGCCAGGACCGCCTCGAGGCGGAGCGTCGGCGACTCCTGACCGAGTTGTTCGCCGAGGTCGATCGCGCCGTGGCCGACGTCCCAGGCGACGACCGTCCCGACGGTTCCCACGAGCGTTGGCTCGACGTACCCCGACTCGAGACCGGCGACGACGACGCCGCCGAAGGCGACGAAGCCCCCGAGGTCGACCGCCGATCGGTGGCCCCGAACGAGTCCGCCCGCCAGAATCACCCCGCCGGTCGCGGCAAGCGCGCCGCCGCCGATCGATCCGGTCGCAGCAACGGCGGCCGCGAACAAGACGGCGACGACCGCGCCGGCGCTCGAGGCGACGGTCGGGCGGTGGGTGAGTTCCACGCCCTCGAGCGCGTCGCTCACAGCCGATCACTCGCCTCGTGCCTGGCGAAGACGTCGTCGATCGTCTCGTCGGTCGGCCAGTCGATCACGGGAATGCCGGCACGGCGCAGGTCGACACACCGGAGCCGTCGGGCGACCCCCGCGAGGGCCTGTCCGGCGGTCCGATCGGCCGTCGGATCCGGACTGACGACCGTGACGGGGTGGCCCCACGCCTCGAGTCGGCGGGCGATGTCGGCCCCGGTGGGATCGCAAAGCGGCGTGAGGAACACGATCTGGGTGTCGGAGTCGAGCCGTCGGCGGATCGTCTCGAGTTGTCCGCGCCAGAGTATCGACTGATCGGGTGCGACCGTCTCGAACTGGGGATGGGTCGCGAGCAGTTCCCGGAAGCGAATCTCGTGGTCGCGACCTGACCCGGGCGCGAGCCAGCACGGATCGGTTCCGAGGCCGTCCGGTCCGTTACGATCGCCGCCACCGAGGCCAGCGAGCCCGACGGTATCGCCCCCCTCGAGCAGGGTCGCGGCGATCCGTCCGGCGGCAGCGACCGACCGGTCGACCGCGTGGGTGCCGTCCGGCGTGGGGGCGAGGTAGGCACGTTTCCGGGCGTCGACGAGGACGACTACGCGAGCCGCCCGTTCCTCGTGGAACTCGAGGGTGGCGAACTCGCCGGTTTTCGCCCGCCGGTTCCAGTCGACCCGCGAGAGCGGATCAGACGGCCGGTACTCGCGGACGGAGTGAAACGTCGTCCCCGCACCCGCTTCGGCGGTCGTCAGACGGCCGGACAGCGAGACGGCAGACGTGCGCAACGGCACCCGCGAGGGAATCGCCTGGAGTTCGGGCTCGCAGGTGAGCGCCGTCCCGCACTCGACGAGGTACTCCCGTTCGGTCGACCGCGAGAGGTCGCGTGCGATCACGAGCGCTGGATCGAACTCGTGGCTGCCGTGGCCCGCGGTGACCGTGTACTCGAGCGTGACGGACTCCCCCGGCCGGAGCGCGGTGCCGAGCCGACTCGAGCCCTCGGTCACCAGGAGTCCTGGCGGGACGCCGTCGACGAGGCGCAGGTCCGGGACGAGGCCGTCGCCCTCGTTGGTCACAGTCAGGGTGACGTCGATCTCGTCGCCGGGGTCGGGCGTCTCGTCGCTCAGCGATCGCTCGAGCGAGAGTTCCGGTTCGGGCGGGTCGAACGTCCGGGCGAATCCCGCGTAGCCGACGCCGACGACCCCCGCGAGCACGACGGCGGGGGAACTGGCCAGCGCGCCGATCCCGACCGCCGAGAGCGCGACGACGCCGATTCCGTTCCAGTAGCCGGTCGCGCGGCGGGCGCGGGAATCGGTCCCAGTGGTCTCGACGGTCGTGGTTCGGCGTCGACCCGAGGACTCGTCTCCGGCGACGGCCGATCCGCGTTCGGCGTCGTTGGTCACCGCCAGCGAGTCGGGATCGATCCGTCGATCCTCGGCCGCCCCGCCGGCGACTGCTCGAATCGCGGCGACCGTATGGCGGATTCCCTCGGACCGGGAGGATCGGCCAGTTGCTGCCCGACCGACGAACGACGCGAGCCGATCGCGAACCGATCGGGTCGGCAACTCGACCGACTCGGAGAGAAACGCGGCCGCGATCGGATCGTCGGTCCAGGTACCGTCCTCGATCCGTTCGGCCGCCGTCTCCTCGGAGTCGCCCTCGAACCGCGTGAGAACGGCGACGGCGGCCGCCTGGAGTCCCTCTGGAGCCCGGTTTCCGGGACGGAAGTACGTCATATCGGTACCCGTGAACGACTCGAGGGCGTCGTGAAACGAGTCGCCGGGGACGGGGACGGTTCGCCGTCGTTCCGGCTCCGGGGGCCGCCCGAGTTGCCGACCCCCGCTGCGCCCGGAGAGCGCGCTGATCGCGACCAACAGGGCCACGACGCCGACGACGGTGACCAGCGCCTGGCCCACGGTCAGCTCCCAGACGCCGAAGAACGCGGCGGTGGCCCCGGAAAACGCGAGGACCCCGAGTACGAGCGCCACCCGCCAGCGGTTCATCACGGCTCACCCCCGAGGTTAGACCGACCGGACGGGTCCTCGCGTGCGACGTGGTCGAACCGGCCGTCCTCGACGTCGTCGGCCGAGTACTGTCGCTCGATCCGTCGGAACACCGTCTCCGCCTCCCGTTCCAGTTCGGGAGTCACGTCGGTGGTCCCGTATCGCACCTCCTCGAACAGCGCCGTCAGATCGGCGACGTCCTCGCGGTCGAGTCCGGCGTCGACGGCGGCCGCGGCGAACTCGCCGGGCGTACTCGACTCGGGGTTGTCGACCTCGAGCGAGTCCGTCATCTCCCACCACGCCCGATAGATCTCGTTGTCGGCGTCGGTACCTGCCGCGAGTCGGTCGGCGGCGCGGCCGGCGGCGGAGCCGACGGCCTGTGCGCTTTCGGACGTCGTCGTCGGCGTCCGGTCGTCGTCCGCACCGGCCGTCTCCGCGTCGTCATCGCGCGTGAGGAGCAGTCCACCGATGACGATCACGGCGACGATACCAAGAGCGACGAGCAACGGGCTGACCGGTGCCGAGAACACGTCGTCGGCGTTCTGGCTTCCGTCCTCCGTTCCGGTGCCGTTTCCGGGAAGTCCACCACCCTCCATGGGCGGGTTGGCTCTGGGCTCGACCGTCAACTCGAGGGCCTCGCCGGCCAGGAGGAGCAGTAGCGAGACGACCACGCAGGCGGCGATGAGGGTGAGCGCTTGTCGTCTGTGTTTCACCAGATACCAGACGATCACGATCGCGATAACGGCGATCAGCAGGTAGCCCAGGTACTCGAGAAACGTTGGCACGCCGCTTCCCTCGAGCGGTCCCCCGAAGTCCGTCGTCGGCGACGACACCGGCGCGTCGCCGGGCGTATCGTCGCCGGCGCTGCCGCTACCCTCTCCGGCGGGATCGATCGGGGACTGGATGGTCGCCGCGGCTATCGCGACGGCGACGATTGCACAGGCCACGACCAGTAGACGGACGAGCAGGCGTGAACGTTGCACTCGGTGACTGCCTACGGACCCCCGGGGGCTAAATGTTGTCGTCCCAGTGAAGGGTTCCCCGTTCGTGGCAGCGGTTCCGTCGATCCCCTGCTCGAGGTACCCGTCCCGTCGGGGTCTTTCGTTGCGCTTAAGTAGTCGACCCCGGTAGGTTCTGGTGCGATACGTGTAGGGGACCCAGTCCCCGAGTCCGGAAGGGCGACGATAGAACGACACGGTGTCGTGGTAGCCAAGCGGCCCAAGGCGCATGGTTGCTAACCATGTGGCGTCAAGCCTCCGGGGTTCGAATCCCCGCCACGACGTCGGATTCACGACGCTGCCGGACACCCGGCAGCGGGGCTGACGTTTTCCGTCAGTCGCTTTGCAACGCGCGCAGACCAGACACACATACCCAACACATGAGCGAGGAAGCACCCCAAGAACAAGCGGACGACGACGATCTTCAGTACTTCGTCCGGATCGGTCAGACCGACCTGGACGGGACGAAGTCCGTCGAGCGCTCGCTCTCGGAACTTTCCGGCGTCGGTCGACGGACCGCCCGGATCATCGCCGAGGAGGCGGGCGTCGACCGAACGGCCACGTTCGGTGCGCTCGACGAGGACGTCATCGACGAGGTCGTCGAACTCGTAGAGAACTACGCCGACGAAGTCCCCGACTGGCTCAACAACCGCCAGAAGGACTTCTACACCGGCGAAACGACCCACGAGATCGGCAACGATCTCGAGTTGACCCGCCAGCACGACATCAACCGGATGAAGATGATCGACTCCTACAAGGGTGTCCGCCACAAGCGCGGCCAGAAGGTTCGCGGCCAGCGAACCAAGTCCACCGGCCGTACGGAGGGCACCATCGGGGTCAACGTCGAAGAGATCCGCGAAGAAGCCGAAGAAGGCGGCGAGGAGGGTGGTGAGTAATGCCGCTCGGAACGAAGACCAAGCTGTACGAGACCCCGAATCACCCCTACCAGGGTGAACGCATCGCCGACGAACACTCCCTGATCGACCGCTACGGGCTCAAGAACAAAGAAGAGCTCTGGCGGGCCCAGTCCGAACTTCGCTCCTACCGGCGCGAGGCCCGCGACCTGCTCGGTCAGGCCCAGGACGACGAGACCGTCCAGCAACGGGCCGACGAGTTCCTCGGTCGACTCAAGCGCGTCGGCATCCTCGACGAGGCCGACGAACTCGGCGACATCCTGTCGCTCGAGATCGAGGACATCCTCGAGCGCCGCCTCCAGACGGTCGTCTACCGGAAGGGGCTGGCGAACACGACCCAGCAGGCCCGTCAGTTCATCACCCACGGACACATCCTGGTGGGTGACCAGCGTCACAAGGTTCCCTCGTACGTCGTCGACGTCGACGAGGAGGACCTCGTCGCGTTCGACGAGAACAGCCCGCTGGCGGACGAACTCCACCCCGAACGCGCGGAGGGTCAGTAAACCATGAGTCAGGACGACGAAAAGTGGGGCATCGCCCACGTGCACGCATCGTTCAACAACACCATCATGACCGTGACCGACCTCACGGGCGCGGAGACGATCGCCAAGTCCTCCGGCGGGACGGCGGTCAAGCAGAACCGCGACGAGGCGTCGCCGTACGCGGCCATGCAGATGGCCGAGTCGGTCGCCGAGGAGGTCAAGGCCGCGGGCATCACCGGACTTCACGTCCGCGTGCGCGGTCCCGGCGGTAACCTCCAGAAGTCCCCCGGACCGGGCGCGCAGGCGACGATCCGCGCGCTGGCCCGCTCGGGCATCGAGATCGGTCGCATCGAGGACGTGACGCCGATCCCGCACGACGGATCGCGCGCACCCAAAGGCAAGGGCGGCTACTAGACCATGAGTGAGGAGTACGACGTCGAGTTCGTCGAACGCGACGACCACGAGGCGCGGTTTCTCGTCCGTGGCGTGACGCCCGCGTTCGCCAACGGCATCCGGCGGGCCATGCTCGCCGACGTGCCGACGATGGCGATCGATACCGTCCGGTTCGTCGAGAACTCGTCGGTCATGTTCGACGAGCAACTCGCCCTCCGACTCGGGCTCGTCCCGCTGACGACCCCCCCGGAAGGCGAGTTCGACGAGGACGACGTCGTCACGCTCTCGATCGACGTCGAAGGGCCGGCCACCGCCTACTCGGGCGATCTGGAGTCGAGCGACGAGCTCGTCCAGCCCGCCGAGGAGAACGTCCCGATCATCGACCTCAAGGACGGACAGCGCCTCGAGGCCGAGGCCGACGCGACCCTGGGACGCGGAAAGAACCACGCGAAACACCAGGGCGGCGTCGCGGTCGGCTACCGACACCTCCAGCGCGTGGAGGTCGTCGGCGACGTCCCCGAGTTCGAGGAGCGGGAGGCTCAGATCGTTCGCGGCGTGATCGAGGACGACGGCGAACTCGTTCCGACGAGCGAGTTCGACCACGACCTCGCGAACCGCTACCCCGACCAGGAGGTGGCCGTCGAGGACGTACCAAACGCCTTCGTCTTCCACGTCGAGACGGACGGCTCCTTCACCGTCGAGGAGCTGGTCACGCGAGCCGCCGACACGATCGAAGCACGCGCGACCGAACTCGAAGACGCAGTACAGCTATAGACCATGACCCGACGCCCCCGACCCACCGATCCGTCCGCCGGTGCCGTCAGCTACGAGACCGCCGGACGGTCGTTCACTGGAATCGAAAGGGGTTTGAAGGGGCGACGGATAGACGGAAGTGCGAGCAGGGATAGCCAAGTCAGGCCAACGGCGCAGCGTTCAGGGCGCTGTCTCGTAGGAGTCCGCAGGTTCAAATCCTGCTCCCTGCATCACTTCTGTCGCGACGATCGCACGCCGAGCGACGGATCCGTCCGGATCCCGACTCGCGTCGATCGACGGACTGACGATTTCGATTCCACTCCGGTGAGCCCCGCTCACCGTATTCGACATTTGGAGGCTAACCAATGAGTAGCAAGACCAATCCGAGGCTCAACGACCTCATCGCCGAGTTGAAGTCGACGTCCCGCGAGACGGACGCCGACGTCTGGCGTGACGTCGCGGATCGACTCGAGAAGCCCCGGGCGAACCACGCAGAGGTGAACCTGGGACGGATCGAGCGATACGCACGCGAAGAAGAGACCGTCGTCGTTCCCGGCAAGGTGCTGGGTTCGGGCGCACTGCAGAAGTCGGTAACCGTCGCGGCCGTCGACTTCTCGTCGTCCGCCGAGACGAAGATCGAACAGGTCGGCGAGTCGGTACCGCTCGAGCAACTGCTCGAAGAGAACCCCGAAGGCTCCGACGTACGGGTGATCGCATGAGTATCGCAGAGTTCGACGCGGACGTCGTCGTCGACGCCCGCGACTGTATCCTCGGCCGCGTCGCCAGCGAGGTCGCCCAGCGCGCCCTCGAGGGCGAACGCGTCGCCGTCGTCAACGCCGAAGACGCCGTCATCACGGGCGACAAGGAGGACGTCTTCGAGACCTACCGGACGCGGCTCCAGCTCGGTTCGGACAGCGGGCCCAACTACCCGCGTCGTCCGGACACGATCTTCAAGCGCTCCGTCCGCGGCATGCTGCCGTACAAGAAGAAACGCGGTCGCGAGGCGTTCGAGAACGTCCGCATCTACGTCGGCAACCCCTACGAGGACGACGACGAGCGCGACGCGGAGGTTCTCGAGGGAACGTCGCTGGATCGGCTTTCGAACATCCGCTTCGTCCACCTGGGCGAAGTCTCCGAACAACTGGGTGCTAACGTCACATGGTAACCAACACGAGCGGCAAGAAGAAGACGGCCGTCGCTCGCGCCACCGTGCGCGAGGGCGAGGGTCGCGTGCGAATCAACTCCAAGCCGGTCGAACTGGTCGAGCCCGAGATGTCGCGGCTCAAGATGCTCGAGCCGTTCCGCATCGCCGGCGAGGACCTGCGCAACGAGATGGACGTCGACGTGCGCGTCGACGGCGGCGGCATCAGCGGCCAGGCGGACGCCGTCCGCACCGCCATCGCGCGCGGGATCGTCCAGCACACGAACGACGCCGAACTCCGCGACGCGTTCATGGAGTTCGATCGCTCGCTGCTGGTCAACGACGTTCGCCAGTCCGAACCGAAAAAGTGGGGCGGCCCGGGCGCTCGGGCGCGCTACCAGAAGTCCTACCGCTGAGGTGATTCAAGTATGATGGTACCGGTTCGGTGTTTCACCTGTGGCAGCGTCGTCGGCGAACACTGGGAGGAGTTCGACGAGCGAGCCAACGAGGGCGACGAGGACCCTGCCGAAGTCCTCGACGACCTCGGCGTCGAGCGCTACTGCTGTCGGCGCATGCTCGTCAGTCACACCGACCTCGTCGACGTCGTCTCTCCGTACCAGTAACATGCAACAGCAACAGCACAACCGCTACGAGAAAGCACGGATCCTCGGCGCGCGAGCGCTGCAGGTGTCCCACGGGGCACCGGTGTTGATCGAGACGGACCAGTCCGAGCCGATCCTGATCGCCGCCGAGGAGTACGACGCGGGTGCGCTCCCGTTCACGGTCAAACGAGGACACGAATGACGCTGATCACCGACGTCCGACTCCGCCGGATCCTCGACTCGCGTGGCAACCCCACGGTCGAGGCCGACGTGCTGACCGAAAGCGGCGGGTTCGGTCGCGCCGCAGCGCCGAGCGGTGCCAGTACCGGCGAGTACGAGGCCATCGAGCGACCACCGAGCGAGGCGATCGCCGCCGCCCGCGAACACGCCGTCCCACGACTGGTCGGCGAGGCCTACGCCGGCAACCAGCGGGAAGTCGACGCCATCCTGCACGCCGCTGACGGCACCGACGACTTCTCCGAGATCGGTGCCAACAGCGCGGTCGCCATCTCGATGGCCGCCGCGAAGGCCGGCGCGGACGTTCTCGGTGCGCCGCTGTTCCAGCATCTCGGCGGCACCTTCCGCGGCGAGAACTTCCCGATCCCGCTCGGCAACGTCGTCGGTGGCGGCGAACACGCCGCCGACGCGACGGACATTCAGGAGTTCCTCGTCGCGCCCGTCGGCGCGCCGAACGTCCAGGACGCGGTGTTCGCCAACGCCGCCGCACACGCGGCCGTCGCCGACCTGCTCGAGGAACGCGACGTACCCTCGGGGAAGGGCGACGAGGGCGCGTGGGCACCGTCGATCGACGACGCGGAGGCCTTCGAGATCGTCGACGAGGCGGTCTCGCAGGTCGAAGACGAGGTCGGCTTCGAAGTCGCCTTCGGACTGGACGTCGCCGGTGCCGAACTGTACGACGCCGACTCAGGCACGTACGAGTACAGCGACGCCAGCCGCGATACCGACGAACAGATCGAGTACATCGCCGACCTCGTCGACGAGTACGATCTGGTCTACGTCGAGGACCCCCTCGACGAGGACGATTACGACGCCTTCGCGGAGCTGACCGACCAGGTCGGCGATCGGACGCTGATCTGCGGTGACGACCTGTTCGTCACCAACACCGATCGGCTGCGTGAGGGGATCGATCGCGGCGCGGCAAACAGCATCCTGATCAAGCCCAACCAGATCGGGACGCTGACCGACGCCTTCGACGCGATCGAACTCGCCACCGAGAACGGCTACGACTCGGTCGTCTCCCACCGCTCGGGCGAGACCGAGGATACGACGATCGCACACCTCGCCGTCGCGACCGACGCCCCGTTCATCAAGACGGGCGCGGTCGGCGGCGAGCGAACCGCCAAGCTCAACGAGCTCATCAGAATCGCAGACGACGCGACATGACAGACGACAACGCAACCCAGGAAGGGCTCGACGCCGCCGAGGAGGAAATCGACGAGGAGCCAGCCGAAGGGGCTGGCCCCGCCGCCGAGGAGGACGTCGAGCCGGTCGACGAACAGTCCACCGACGCCGAGGCCGAGGAGGCCGACGCCGAGGCAGAACCAGCCGCTGACGAGGAGGAAGACGCGGGACCCGCCCTCGACGACGACGTGATGTCCGACGAGGAGGCCGACCTGCTGATCCCCGTCGAGGACTACCTCGGTGCCGGTGTCCACATCGGTACCCAGCAGAAGACCAACGACATGGAGCGGTTCATCCACCGCGTCCGGACCGACGGCCTCTACGTGCTGGACGTCTCCAAGACCGACCAGCGCATTCGTACGGCCGCGGACTTCCTCGCCAACTACGACCCCGAACAGATCCTGGTCACGTCCTCGCGCCAGTACGGTCGGTTCCCGGCCGAGAAGTTCGCCGAGGCCGTGGGCGCTCGAGCCCGCACCGGGCGGTTCATCCCGGGCACGCTGACCAACCCCAAGTACGACGGCTACATCGAACCCGACGTCGTCGTCGTCACGGACCCGATCGGCGACGCCCAGGCCGTCAAGGAGGCCATCACGGTGGGCATTCCGGTCATCGCGATGTGTGACTCGAACAACCAGGTCAGCAACGTCGACCTCGTCGTCCCGACGAACAACAAGGGTCGCAAGGCCCTCTCGGTCGTCTACTGGCTGCTCGCCAACGAGGTCCTCGATCGGCGCGGTGCCGAACCCTCGTACTCGCTCGAGGACTTCGAGAGTACGGTCTGAACGGGTCGAGTTTTTCCTGCAGTTTCCGTCCGGTAGCTACCCACCAGCGTCGCGGCCGCTATCGATCAGGGACGGCGGTGCAGCGCGTAGGCGATCAACGCCAGTCCGGTAAACTGGGAGACGTGAATGCCCAGCCAGAGCCAGTCCTGCTGGGGCAGCGACAGCAGTCGCAAGTTGATCAACACTGTCGCCAGAAACGACAGCGAGTACGTGACCGCGGTCAGGAGCAGGAGACCGACCGCGAGATACCACATCGAGCGATCCTCGTACCGGCGTAGCGCGACGATGGCCTGATAACCGATGTAGAGGCCGACGATCGTCGCGCCGAGTGCGAGCACACCGATCGCGAGTTCGATCGGCCGAACGTCGAACGCGTCGATCATGGGAACTCACTCCACAGACGTTGCAGACGGTCGGCCGCGTCCTCGTCGCAACGGTCGATCTCGAGGGAGAAGCCGTCGTCGTCGAGGCGCAGTCGCACCTCTTCGACGGTCGCGGCGTACACCGTATCGTGGTTGCCGTCCGATCGTGGACGGGTCCGTTCGGCGACCAGGCCTGCCTCCTCGAGGCGCTCGAGACGCCGCCAGATCGTCGAGAACGAGCCGTCACAGTGCTCGGAGAGTTCGTTCGCGGACATGGGGTCGGTTCGGATCGCTGTGAGTATCGCGCGGGCGTACTCGTCGTCGAGCAGGTCGACGACCGTTTCGAGCGACGACTCCTCACTCACGGCTCGCCTCGAGGGAATGAGGGCCGGTTCGACGGCAGTCCGTCGGTGCTCGGTCCCAGCGGTCGCGGCCGTCCGAACGAGACAGGCGCACCATCGAGTGGACTCTGCACGGCGCTGAACGCTGTTCACGACCGTTCGATCGTGGCCGCCGGTGATTCTTCGATCGATTCAGAGAGGCGAAACGGTACTCTCGCCGTCTCCCTGTCCCCGCAGTCGTCGCGTTCACTCATCGGTGCTGACAGTGACACCGAGCCATCATAATAGTTCGAGTCGCTTCGCGACCCGGCAAACGGTCGAAAGCGTTATCGGTTGCGACTCGCAGGAACGACAAGGTTACGTGGGGACCGTTCGATACTCTCGCGTATGGACTGGCTCTTCGAGTTCGAGGAGGAACAACTGCCCCTCCCCGTATTGCTGGCAGCGGGCGCACTGATCGCGATCTTCGCGGTCGGCATTCCGCTCCGGCTGCTGGGCGGACTGTTCTGATCCGGCGGGTCGAACGACTCGTGAGAAATCGATAGACGAGACGGCCGTAGCGCGCTGCTCGAGTCGTGATTGCGGGGACGGTTACTCCTCGTCGCTCGATTCCTTGATTTCCTGGAGTTGGCCGAGCAGGTCGTCCGTCGAGGCATCGGACTCGACAGTGACGGAGCCGTCGTAGTCGTTCTCGTGGACGTTGACGGCGGCGTCCTCGTCGCCGTCACTCTCCCTGCTCTGGTGCTGTTGCTCGGACTCGTCGTAGCTTCCAAAACCCATAGCGGGACCGTCGATCGGTAGCCCTAAAGGTCCCGTGGTTTGACCCGTCGGTGGGATGTGAGCACACGGAACGGGACCCAATCGCCGCACCACCAACGTCTCGGAGAGCGAACCGTAGCTGTAGGCCGATGAAACTGCGCCGCCGGCGTCTTGCCCGGACTGGCCGTCAGCTAGGCGTCCTCGAGGGCGTAGAGCGTCTCGTCCCGGGAGGGAACGTAGACCGTCCCGTCGTGAATCGTCGGCGGTGCGGTAAATTGCACGTCGCTCTCGAACTCGAAGTCTAACTTCCACTCGAGTTCACCGGTAGCCGCGTCGTACGCCCAGATTCCGCGTCTCGAAGTGACGTAACACACGTCTCCTGCAACGACGATATCGTGGGGGACGCCCGAAAGTTCGTCACCCATTTCCCACTCGATAGCTCCCTCGTCGGCGTCGACGGCTATCACGCGGCTTCGCTCGGCCAGATACACGAGCCCGTCCGCAACGGCTGGACTCGCGTCGGCTCTCGTCTCGGTCGAAACCGTCCACTCTTCCTCGCCGGAGTCGGCGTCGACCGAGTGCAGTTGTCGATTGTAGTTAGTCACGTATACCGAGCCGTTCGCGACGGCGGGGTTGCTTTCGGATAGTTTCCCCTCGTTTTCGGGCTCGAACGTCCACTCGATTTCGCCGGCTTCGACGTTTACCGCGTGGAGTTCCGATGATCGACTGGTGTACAACGTTTCGTCGTGAAATGCCGGCCAATAGGAAGAGCCACCGATGTACGCTGGCATATCGAGGACTTTCGTGTACTCTCCGGTTTCGGGATCGACCCGCCAGATCCTCTCAGAGTTGGGAATTAGGATCCCGCTCGGTGTCGGGAGCGGACGAGCGAGTCCGTTAGCGGGTTCGATCACGTCCGATTGCCAGTGGTCGCCGGTCTCCGCGTCGTATCCGTGGATGCGAACGTCATCAGTCGGGCCGTAAATCATGCCGTCAGCGGCGCTCAGAAATCCGGACTTCTCGGTCTCCCAGACCGTCTCTCCCTCGTCGTCTACTGCGTATATCTTCCCATCGCTGCTATTGCTGTACAGGATCCCATCGAGAACGAGGACTGGTTCGAGAGTGAAGCCGTTCAGATCGAATATCGCTCGTCTCGTTATTTCGTTACCGTCCGGATTCGTCGCAGTCGGATGATAAGAGGCGTTCTGCAGGTCGACGCCGTACATCGGCCAGTCCTCGCCGACCGCTTCCGTCCCGTCGCCGTTCCCCTCGGTCCCGTTGCCGGTGCCGTTTTCGCTCGTCTCGTCGCTCTCGGAACACCCCGCGAGGACGGCGATCCCGGCGACGCCCGCACACGTGCCGAGCCAGCGCCGTCGCGTCTGTCTCCGTCGTTCGTCCATAGTATCTCCCAACAATCACCTCAACTAAATAATTCCTATAGAAGGAAGTTCTGCTTAAATAGGGTGAAGAATATTATCCGGGTCGTCCTCGCGGAGCGATTTTCGAATCCAGCGTCGAGTAACCGACTCTCCGATCGATTACTCCTCGCAGATGGCTGTCAACCGGATCGACGTACCCAGTGGCTCGGACAGCGGGTGACGGTCGTCTCGACTTCCTTGCGGGTCGGCGTCTAAAAACCGTGATCAGAGGGTAACGTCTGGGAGGACACGGATGTCATGCTCGAGACCCCCGACGGCGGTGAACACAAATTGGGATCGACCAATCCGGTCAGCTACGAGAACGGCCAGACGATCATGGTCGTCGTCCCCGCGCCGCAGTTCCTTCCGAAGGGCGCACCCGGCGTCGGCGACAATCAGCACGGCAGCGACGCACCGGGTAATCTCTGTTCACCGCTCTGGGGCGATATCGGACCGAACTTCACAGGGGACCTCGAACCAGAGGAAGACTGTCTGTAGCCTCCGTCCGTTTCTCGGCTACCGTTTGTTTTCAGAGATTCACAAATAGCTCGTCAGCTAAGCGTCTTCGATCGCGTACAGTGTGTCATCATTTGCTGGGACGTATACCGTTCCATCGGACACCGTAGCGGACGCAGTAAAACCACCCTCGAGGGAGTCATCCACTGTATACTGCCAGTCTAGTTCTCCAGATCTCGAGTCAAGCGCGTAAACTCCAAAAAGAGTAGTCGCGTAACAGACATCATTTGCGACTACGATATCATAGGGTTCGCCTGAGACCGCATCGTCTGCTACCCATTCAATGGTACCTTCGTCGATATCGATAGCAATGACTCGATCGTTATCGCCGATATAGACGAACCCGTTTGCGACCGCCGGACTTGTCTCCACATCGGAATCGGTATCGACTGTCCAGACTTCGTCTCCGGACTCAATATCGACTGCATGTACTTGGTGTTCTCGCGTACCCACGAAAACTAGTCCATCACTGACGGCCGGGTTACTATCCGTCATAATTCCCTCATTATCGGATTCGAACGTCCACTCGATTTCGGGAGATTCGACGTTTACTGCGTGTAATTCTGACGACCGAGCGATATAAATGATACCGTCCTGGTATGCCGGTTGCTCAGAAGAACCACCGACGAACGATGGAGTGGTAAGTACATCCGTGTATGCTCCGGTTTCACGTTCGAACTGCCAAATCTCCTCTTGAGATGCAACGTAAATGCCGTTGTCAGTCGGAATCGGTGCACCCAACCCGATCACTGACTCGATTTCATCGGATTCCCATCGCTCTCCCGTTTCGACATCGTAGCTATAGAGTAGTCCATCAGCGGTTGGGCCGTATACCGTTTCTCCATGGATTGTCGGCGATCCATACCCCTCTTTCTCCCAGAGAACATCTTCCGTCTCAGTGTCTATTGCATACGTTTTCCCCGCAGTACTCGATACGTAGACGACCCCGTCAGCGACGGCGACAGGATAGGGACTTCGTCCATCAATTGCAGAAATTGAACGTTTTGTCAATTCGTTACCGTCTGGATTAGTCACAGTCGGATGATAGGCCGTGTTCTGCAGGTCGACGCCGTACATCGGCCAGTCCTCGCCGACCGCCTCCGTCCCGTCGTCGTTCCCCCCGGTCCCGTTGCCGGTGCCGTTCCCGTTCGTCTCCTCGCTCTGGGTACACCCCGCGAGCGCAGTTGCACCAGCGAGCGTCGCACAGGTACCGAGCCACCGTCGACGCGTCTGCGTCTGCCGATCAGCCATTATACCCCACCGCACACAGTTCAAGGAAATAATAGCTCTGGTAGCATTCCCTCGAGTCACGGCCGAACCGCGAGCGATCACCCGGTTAGATCGCGGTGGTGACCAGTTCTCGAACGCGCTCGACCGCCGCCTCCGCGTCGGTCCCGAAAACGTAGGTCGCCGGTTCGATACCGAACGCGCCACGGTGGTAGGCCACGCGCGGGACGCCGCCGCGCTCGGCGAACCGCTCGCGGAGGTGAGCCCCGCGGTCCTCGTAGTCGGCGTCGAACTCGAGGGGGTCGATCCCGCGTTCACGAGCAGCCTCGAGGAGTGCGTCGTCGGTGGCGATGTTGACGGCCCCGCGCACCGACGGATCGACGTCGGTGGCGGCGAGGACGGCCGTCGCGACGTGTTTCGAGGCACCGAACTCGGGGTTGGCGGGGATTTCGATGCGGCCGCCGATCGCGTAGATGCGGCCCGGAATCGCGGCGACGTCGGTCTCGTCGCGGGGGTCGGGCAGCGCCATCCCGATGTTGGTACCGACGTTCGGGACGACTGCCGCCATCTCGGGGATCGACGCGAGGGTTCGCGCAGCCGTCCGGACGTCCGCCAGGACGTCGCGCTCGGCGCGGACGTCGGGGTCGAGACCGCGAACGCACAGATCACAGCCCAGTCCGCGGAGGTCCGGCATCTCCTCTTCGTGGAGTTCACAGATCGGGCCGCGATCCTCGAGGCTCCGAACGAGCGAGAGCAGTTCCGAGAGCGCCTCGTAGCCGTCCATCTCGCCGCTGGCCAGTCCGTCCGCGATCCGGTCGACGGTGGCGACCGTCTCCGGATCGTCGCGGAAGCGATCGTCGCCGCCGCTCTCGCCGCTGACGTACTTGCTTACGGCTGCCTGCGTGACGCCGAGGTTGGCCGCGATCTCCTGTTGTGTCATGCCGCGCTCGGCGAGTCGCGTTGCCAGCATCGCCCGAACCGTCGGCAGAAATCGATCGACGACGAGTTCGCTCGGCAGGACGAGGGACATGCCCCCTCGTTCGGACGACGACGGCTTAAGTCCCGCTACACGGTACGGGTCGCGAGTAGGGATCAGTCGCCCTCGCGACGGCTCGACCGGAACTACGCGTCCGGGTTCCGCCGCTCGATCATACCCAGGCTGATCCAGGAGATGACGAGGTCGTCGTCCTGGTTGTACCCCTCGAGTCGACTTCGAACGTGGCCGCGTGTCGGGTCGCTTTCGGAGACGCGCTTGTCGAGTACCTCGGTTCGGACGGTGAGCCGATCCCCGGGCGTGACCGGGCGGTGCCATCGGAGTTCGTCGACGCCGCGTGCGCCCATAGACGCCTGATCGTCGAGTATTCCGTCGACCAGCAGCCGCATGCAGATCGAAGACGTGTGCCAGCCCGACGCCACGAGTTCGCCGAACGCCGAGTCGGCCGCAGCCTCCTCGTCCGTGTGGAACGGCTGCGGATCGTACCGCTCGGCGAACTCGAGGATTTCGTCTTTCGTTACCTCGTACTCGCCGCTCTCGGACGTCTCACCGATTTCGATATCTTCGTAGTACCGCATACGGCCGTGGTGGGTGACGTGTACGCAAGAAAGTGTTGGTAGACGAACCGGTTTCGGCATCGGTGTCGACGACGGCTCGCCGGAGTCGGTTGTAACTCGATTACGTTCACTCGTTAAATAACGAATTCTAATACGTGAGGGGCTGAGGAGACTACATGGGGATTTTTGAGGGTGAAACGAGTGCGGCTTGGTATGCACCTTCACAACAGGGAGGTCCGACAGGACGTCCGCGAACTCGGCGCGTTGCTGGGCGACGTGCTCGAGGCTCAGACTTCGCGCGCCGCGTTCGAGACCGTCGAGTCCTGTCGACGAACGGCCATCGATTACCGATCGGGCGAGATCGACTCCCGGGAGCCGCTGGCGTCGGAACTCGAGGGGTTGTCGCCGGAGACCCAGCGGATCGTCGCCCGGGCGTTTACGACCTACTTCGAGTTGATCAACCTCGCGGAGGAACGCGAGCGGGTTCGGACGATCCGGCAGGCCTCACACGAGGGGACGCTCGAGGACAGCCTCGAAGCCGCGGCAGCAGAACTCGGCGAGGCCGACCCCGAGATCGTTCGGCAGGTGCTCGAGGACGTCCTCATCGAACCGACGTTCACCGCTCACCCGACGGAAGCCCGGCGCAAGACGGTCAAGGCGAAGCTTCGGACCATCGCTTCCCACCTCGAGACCCTGGACGAGCGACTGCTCACCGAGAAGGAGGCCGGACAGGTTTGGCGCGACGTCGACGCCGAGGTGACGAGCCTCTGGCAGACGCCACAGGTGCGCAATCGCCAACCGGAGCCCGAAGACGAGGCGCGAAACGTCCAGTGGTACCTCGAGAACACGCTGTTCGACGTCGTCGGCGAGGTCTACGACGAGTTGGCCGAGGCCATCGAGGCGGAAGTCGAGGGCGACTTCGAGATCCCGAAGCTGTTCGAGTTCCGCTCGTGGGCGGGCAGCGACCGGGACGGCAACCCCTACGTCACGCCGGAGGTGACGGAGGCGACACTGGCACGCCAGCGCGAGGTCGTCCTCGAGAAGTACCGCGACCAGTTGAAGCGCCTCTCTGGTGTGTTGAGCCAGGACGGCTCCCGAATCGAGGCCGGCTCGGAGTTTGCAGCCTCTCTCGAGGCCGACCGTGAACGGCTGCCGGGAAGCGCACGGACGGCCGAGGAGCGCTACCCGGACGAGCCCTATCGTCAGAAGCTCAAACTCATGCGCGAACGGCTCGATCGCGTCGACGACGTTCGGCCCGGAGGGTACGACGACGCCGACGACCTGCTCGCTGACCTCGCGGTCATCGCCCAAAGCTTGCGGAACAACGACGCCGAGAGCGTCGTCGAGGCCCACGTCGACCCGATCCGGCGGCAGGTCGCGACCTTCGGCTTCTCGCTGGCCAGCCTCGACCTTCGCCAGCACCGGCAGAAACACACCGACGCGATCGCCGAGGCGCTCGAGCGCGAGGGCATCGAGTACCGTGCCCTCTCGGAGGACGAACGGGTCGAACTGTTGACCGACGCCGTGCTCCAGGACGACCCGATAATCGACCTCGAGGACACCGAGGAGCTCTCCGAGGAGACGGCGCGCGTCCTCGAGTTGTTCGATCGGCTCGGCGACTGGCAGGACGAGTACGGCGTCGAGGCCATCGATACGTACGCCATCTCGATGAACAACGAGCCGAGTCACGTGCTCGAGGTCCTCTTCCTCGCCGATCAGGGCGGCGTCGTCTCCCTGCCCGAACACTGCGGCATCGACATCGTGCCGCTGCTCGAGACCGAGTACGCCCTCTCCGGAGCCCGGCGGATCATGGGCACGCTGTTCGAGAACGAGGCCTACAGCCAGGCGCTCGAGACCCGTGGCCGGACCCAGGAGATCATGCTCGGCTACTCGGACTCGAACAAGGAGAACGGCTTCCTCGCCGCGAACTGGTCGCTGTACAAGAACCAGCGCCGCCTGGGGGAGATCTGCGACGAACACGACGTGACGATGCGGCTGTTCCACGGCCGCGGTGGCTCCATCTCGCGGGGTGGCGGCCCCATGAACGAGGCCCTGCTTGCCCTGCCGAACTCGACGGTGACGGGCCAGGTCAAGTTCACCGAACAGGGCGAGGCCATCGCCGAGAAGTACGCCAACCCACGCATCGCCGAGCGCAACATCGAACAGATGCTCAACGCCCAGCTACGGGCGCGGCTGTACGCCCTGGAACAGCCCACCGAGGACGTCCCCGAGGAGTGGTTCGAGGCCATGGAGACGATGGCCGACGCGGCCAGGCGGGAGTATCGGGACCTCCTCGAGAGCGACGGCTTCGTCGCGTACTTCGAGCAGGCGACGCCGATCACGGTCATCGAGGATCTGAATCTCGGGTCGCGGCCGGCCTCACGGAGCGGCGAGCGCACCGTCGAGGATCTGCGGGCGATCCCGTGGGTCTTCTCCTGGACGCAGTCGCGGTGTATCCTCCCGGGCTGGTACGCGCTGGCGACCGGCATCGACGCCTACCTCTCGGAGGGCGGCTCGATGGAGACCCTCCGGGAGATGTACGAGGAGTGGCCCTTCTTCCGTACGACGCTCGACAACGCCGCGCTGTCGCTGTCCAAAACCGACCTCGAGATCGCGGCCCACTACGCGGCCCTCGCCGAGGACGACCTCGAGGAGCGGTTTTTCCCGCGACTCGCGGGGGAGTACGACCGCGCCGTCGAGTTGGTCACCGACATCGGAAACCGTGAGACGCTGCACACGCGCGACTGGCTCGAGGAACACCTCGAGCGGCGCAACCCGTACGTCGACCCGCTGAACTTACTGCAGACCACGCTGCTCGACCGCAGCCACCGGACGGATCTCGAGGAGCGAACGTTGCGACTCACGGTGAAGGGGATCGCCGCCGGAATGAAGAACACGGGGTGACGCTCGCGTACTCGAGACGGACCGAGTCGATCCTCCTGGAGCGGACAGGAAAACTGTCCGTCGTTCTCGAGCGATACGGATTTGGGTCACCTCTGTGCAGGAAACAGTATGGACGGCCGATCGGATTCCCGCGACGTCGTGGCCCGGTACGAGGCGACTCTGCAGCGAGGGACCGTCCTCGAGCGTTCGAACCGCTTTACGCTGCTGGTCGACGTCGACGGCCAGCAGCGGCGGGCGTACCTGCGCAACACCGGCGGGCTGGAAACGACGCTCGAGGCCGGCCGGACGGTACTCTGTCGCCCGGCCGACGACGAAGATCGCAAGACGGACTTCGACGCGATCGCGATTTCGGCCGACGGAACCTGGGTGACCGTCGACGCCACCCTGCCGAACGAAATCTTCGACCGCTGCGTCGCCGACGGGCTCGTGCCGCAGTTCGAGGGCTATCGCCTCGAGTCGCGCGAGCCGTCCCTTCCCGAGGGCGGGCGGACCGACTTCCGACTGCGGTCGCCGTCGGGAGCCGACGCCTACGTGGAGGTCAAATCGAACACCTGGGTCGTCGACGGCGTCTCGAAGTTCCCCGATCGGCCGACCGAACGGGGGCGTCGCCACCTTCGGCACCTCACGTCGCTCGTCGGTCCCGAGCGGGAGTGTCACGTCGTCTTCGTCGTGCAACGTCCCGACGCCGCGGTCGTTCGGCCGTTTCGTTCGGTCGATCCCGACTTCGCCGACCTGCTGTCGACGGCCGTCGAGGCGGGCGTCGACGTCCACGCGCTGACAACGCGGTTCGACCCGCCGGTCGTCACGCTCGAGGATCCTGATCTACCGGTCGAGGTGGACTGAGCGCCCTCGAGCCACCGCTCGTCGTGATCTGTACGCGACCGTCAGCCGGGGACGGCACGAGTGACGTCGACCGCGACGGTCGTTCCGTTCGAACGTCGGCAACGGATCACAGACGGCGGAAAAATCGAAACGGGTAAAAGCGTCTCCGTACTACGATTCGATGAGCCGAGATAGCCTAGCCCGGCCAAGGCGGCAGATTCGAAATCTGCTGTCCTCACGGACTCGGGAGTTCAAATCTCCCTCTCGGCGCTTTTTCCGCGAACCGACCGCCGAGCACCGCACAGCGCGTGCTCGAGGGGGTGCGCGGAGTTCGTGGGTCGAAAATCGGGATCCCGCACCGGCGTGGCCGTCGTGCGCAGGGATCGTTCTTAACCGGCAGTGAGTGGTTGGCACGGCTGTTGGTGAGCGAGTATGTATTCGATCGATCGTACCCGATTCGATCGGGGTGACCGCAGTCGATGAGCCACGACGACCGCGGCGGTGACGACGAGGCGTTCCACCCGCTCGGACCCGAGGCCGAGGAGAACTATCGCGAGCTACTCGAGGACGGCGACTACGACGCGGATCTCGGGATGGAGATGGCCAAGGACGCGATGCGGGTGACGAAGGGCGAACTCTCCGACGAGGAGTTTTACGACCGGTACCACGAGGAGGTGCTCGAGGAGTTCGGCGAGGACGACCGCCCGATGGCCGAGGAGATCGAAGCCGCCCGCGAGGGGGGACGACTCGGGGAGGCGCTCTCGAAGTTCGGTGCCGACCAGGAGACCCGCCGCGAGACGATGAAGAAGATGGGGGCCGGAGCCGGCTTCCTCGGACTCGGCGCGCTGACGGCGGCGGACGACGGCAATCCGGATCCGTCGGCCGCGGTTCAGGACCATGGCGAGGAGGAAGACGACGACGGTACGCAGTGGGGGATGACCCTCGATCTTGAGGTCTGTGACGGGTGTCTCTCTTGCGTCGTCGCGTGTAACGCCGAGCACAACTGGAACCTCGGGGCGAACTGGATGTACATCATCGCCTACGAGGACGGCATCGTCGAATCTCCCGATCCGGAGGAGGATCCCGGAACCCGCGACTTCAACTACCTCATCCGCCCGTGCCAGCACTGTACCGACGCGCCGTGTGAGAAAGTCTGTCCGACGACGGCCCGTCACACCCGCGAGAAGGACGGCCTCGTGCTGACCGACTACGACGTCTGTATCGGCTGCCGGTACTGCCAGGTCGCCTGCCCCTACGGCGTCAACTACTTCTCGTGGGACGAACCGGAAGTGGACGTCGAGGAGGAGCTGGGCGACGAGATGATGTACGACGAACGCGACCGATGGGTCAGCGGGACCGGCCCGCAGGGCGTCATGGAGAAGTGCGTCTTCGATCCGGCGCGCCAGGACGGGAACATGGGCGAGGAGATGGTCGGCACCACGGCCTGTGAGGACGCTTGCCCGCCCGGCGCGATCCAGTTCGGCGACATGAACGATCCCGAGAGCGACCCCCAGTCCTACCTCGAGAACGTGACGCTGGCACGCGCCCGGGAGGACGACCCCGACGACGAGGACCTCCAGGAGGCGATGGCCATCGTCGCGGGAGAACAGGACCCGGCCGGCGAGGACGAGGACGGACTGACCGAGGAGGACGCCGAACGGCTCCTCGAGGGCGAGTACGGCGACAACTCCTCGCAGTTCAGGCTACTCGAGGAGTTCAACACGAACCCGAACGTGATGTACATCGGCAACGAGCCCGGACCCAACGCCGAACAGGTCGAAGGGCCGGTGGCCTACGACGAGGTCGGCATGGTCGACAACCGGAAGAACGTCCTCGACGAGTCGACGGTCGACGGCGGGCTGTACTGATCGACCCAGGAGCGCGGCAACTCGCACATTTCTTATCGCTGGCCACGAAGGGCCGTGTATGACCGACCGTCAGCGGGTGATCGTCGCCGTTCTCTGGATCGCCGTCGCCGGACTGATCTCGATCACCCTCGATCCGACCGACCCGACGTCGCTCGAGACGATCGCACGACTGCTCGTCGTCCTAACGGCGCTGTTGCTGGCCGGCGTGTACCTGTTCAATCCCAGAGGCATCCTCGACCACCGTCCACACAGCGATTGAAACTGAGCAGCACGTCGACGGTCGTCTTTCGGCTTTACAGGCGGTCAAGGCGAATGCCCCGGGAGCTTGACCCCGAGGCGGTTCACCTGGTGGGCTGTGGACGTGACGTCGTTCGAGACGGCTTCGCCGTCTCGTGATCTTCGAAAGAGTCTCCGACACTGTTGGCCTCTCGGGATCGGGGTCCTGCTCAGTGCGAGGGAGCCGTCGAAAGCCGACTGCTCGATGCGAACCCCCGATCAGACCGACCGGTCGGAGGGGGGTTCGTCGAGATACCGCGGCGGGACGTACGGCAGTACGCTCGCAGGGAGCAGTGAAACGACGGTGGCCGCGACGTCGGCGAGAGCGCGTCTGAGTACAGTGTAGACGAATCCGACGGCGAGTGCTCCGAGGACGAGTATCCGAAGCCCGCCCTCGAAAACCACGAGCAACGGCGTCGCCAGCGCGATCGACAGCAACAGATCGATCGGCGAACCGTCGTATCGGACCGCGCGACGGGGCCGGATCCACGTCTCGCGGTAGTGGTCGTACACCGCTCGCTCCGACTTTCCTTCCCACGGCCGTAACTCGAGGCCGCTCCCGAACACGTCTGTCACGCAGTGCAGCGCCGCAGCGAGGAAGAAGAGCGCGGCGGCGACCGTCAGCGTCGTCGGCACCGCGAGCGCCGTGACGGTTCCAACGGCGGCGACGAGGCTGTAGTAGACGGGAAAGTGGAGGGTCTTGCGATGACCGGTGTACAGATCCAGATCGGGAACGACGCCGCCGAGCAAGCCGGCGATCAGGCCGATCGGGGTGAGCTCCGGGGCCGTGGCGACCAGCGGCACCGCCAGGACCATCCCGGCGAGCGCGTGGGTCGGCAGCATCATCGTGTCCTTCCGGTGGGGACAGTCCAATATCAACGTAACGGAGCGACAGCGGATCGGGAAATCCGGATCAGTTCGACCTGAGTGGACGAAAAGCGGCGGGTTGAGGTCAGTCGTCGGCCGGCGCGAGCGGCTGGGACTCCGTCGCGAGCAACCGGTCGAGGGCGTCGACCATGGCCTCGACGCTCGCGCGGGTGATGTCGGCCTCGCTGCGGGCGACGGTCACCGAGCGGTCGTCCCGGACCATCGTCACCTCGACCGTCACCACGGCGTCGGTGCCGCCCGTGACGGCGTCGACGTGGTACGAGTCGAGTTCGGCGTCGGCCATCGAGCCCAGCGCCTCCCGGACCGCCGAGACGGCCGCGTCGACGGGGCCGGAGCCGGTGCCGCTGGCGATCCGTTCCTCGCCGTCGACCTCGAGGCGGATGCTCGCCGTGGGGACGGAGCCGCCGCTCGTGGCGTTGAGGTCGAGCAGTTCGACCACGCGCTCGCGGTCGTCGCCGGTGACGTCCTCGGCGATCGCCAGCAGGTCGGCGTCGGTCACCCGTCGGCCGCGGTCGCCCAGTTCCGTGACGCGGGTCGCGATCTCCGCGACCTCGTCGTCGTCGGCCTCGAGCCCGTGTTCCTCGAGGGTCGCCTCGACGCCCGCGCGGCCGGTGTGTTTGCCAAGCGCCAGCCGGCGTTCGCGCCCGACGGTCTCGGGGGGATAGGGCTCGTACATCTTGTCGTCTTTGAGCGTGCCGTCCGTGTGGATCCCGCTCTCGTGGGTGAAGGCGTTCTCCCCGATGACGGCCTTGTTCGGGGGGAGCTGGACGCCCGTCGCCCGTGCCACGCGTTGGGCGAGATCGTACAGCTGGTCGAGTTCGAGTGTCTCGACGTCGTAGACGTGCGAGAGCGCGATCGCGACCTCCTCGAGGGCGACGTTGCCCGCGCGTTCACCGAGGCCGTTCACCGTGCAGTGGACGAGGTCGGCACCCGCCGCGACGGCGGCGAGGGCGTTCGTAACGCCCAGCCCGAGGTCGTCGTGCGTGTGAGCACTGACTGGCCCGATTTCGGCGAGGCGGGCGACCGCCTCGTGGGTGTGTTCCGGCCCCGTGTGGCCGACCGTGTCGGCGAAGCAGAACCGATCCGCGCCGGCCTCGAGCGACGTCTCGGCCAGCCGCTCGAGGTAGTCGAGGTCGGCCCGGGAGCCATCCTCGCCGATGACCTCGACCCAGAGGTCGTGGTCGGTCGCGTACGCGACGAGTTCGGCCGTCGTCTCGAGGTTGTCCTCGCGGGAGGTGCCGACCTTGCGCTCGACGTGGCGGTCGCTCGCCGGGACCACGATGTGGACGCCGTCGACGTCGCAGTCGAGTGCGAGGTCGATATCGGACTGCATCCCGCGACAGAAACTGGTCACGACCGCATCGAGTTCGAGGTCGGTGACCCGCGAGATCGCCTGTCGCTCGCCCGCACCGGTACAGGCGCTGCCCGCTTCGATGACGGCGACGCCGGCGCGCTCGAGCGCGCGGGCGATCTCGACTTTCTCGTCGGGCGACAGCGATACGCCGGGGGCTTGTTCGCCGTCGCGAAGCGTCGTATCGAGAAGGCGGACTGTACGATCGGATGGAACGGTCTGTTCGGTGGAGTCGTGTACGGGCAAGCGTAGTGAGTTGGAACTGCGATCAGTCTCGGCGGAGAATTTCACGCCCAGCCGGGTTGCCCCGACTTCCTCTATCCTCGTCAGGCGTTGAGAACGAGTCTCGTGCCATTGTATCTCGTCCTATCGAAGGGGCCTCTCATAAATCCGCCGGTGGGGGCACGTCTTTCGGATGGGGCGTTGACACCTCGCCGCAGAGCGTCACTCGACGCCCTCGAGTACCAGCCCGTCGCCGGCTTCGACCTCGTCGGCGGTGCCGGCCGGGAGTTCGACGAGCAGGTCGGCTTCCTCGCGGGCGAACCCCCGCCAGGGGCGGAGCCGTTCGACGCGAGTTACGACGTCGTCGACGACCCAGACGGCGTCGATGGGAAACGGGACGAACACCATGTGAACGTCCCGCGATTTGGCCGCGCCGAACCGGAAGGCCAGCGCGTAGTCGTCCGGGATCGATCGCCGGAACATCAACCCGCGCGCCTGGCTGAGAACGGAATCCGCGAGGTCGACGTTCGTCGCCAGCGTTCGCCGCTCGGTCTCTACGGTGCGATCGGCCGCCGGCTCCCACTTGACGCGCACGCCCTCGAGTCGGCGCGCGGTCGGCAAAAAGCTTCCCGCCCGACAGCAGATTCAAATCGATCCGCTGCCAACGGACTGGCGAGCGCATGGAGAAAACGCCCCAGGGGACCTCGGTCGGCGTCGACGACCCCTACGAGTTCGTCGGCGTCTGCGACTACCTGACCGGCGACGGGAAGTGTCGGTACGCCTACGACCACTACGAACACGACCCCGAGTTCGCTCGCGAACGGGCCAGCGACGACTACGCCTGCCCCATCGTCGATCCGGATCCGGACGCCGACGCGGAGCCGGACTGGGGCGAGTGTCCCCACTTCCGCTGTCGTAACCGCGACCGCGAGTGTGCCCGCTGTGGTCTCGCGGAGAAACGCATGGCCCACGACGACGAGCGCCCGCTGCTCGAGGAACACCACCTCTCGTACGCGCGAGACGGCACAGAGCTGAGCCACGAGATCACGATCTACCTCTGTCGATGGTGTCACGCCAAGATCCACAACTCCTGGGCGCGGGTCACCGACGACGCGGCCCCCGAACCCGAGGCCATCGCCGAACTCGAGGGCCGACGGAGCCGCGAGCAGGAGGAACTCGGCTTCGAGTCCGCTGCCGAACGGTTCGAGACGGACGACGAAGGGTGACCCCCCGAAGTCGGCGCTTTTCGCCCCGAAAACACCCCACGACGGCGATCGCTGGCCCGTCGCTTACACGCAAGCGAGTCGAACACTACCGTCTATGTCGTCGGTGTTGATCTACGGCTCGTACGGTTTCGTCGGCTCGCTCGTGGCCCGCGAGGCGATCGACCGCGGACTCGAGGTCGTGCTGGCCGGCCGCGATCCGGAGGCAGTGCGCGAACAGGTCGAGGACCTCGAGCGCCCGGGACGGCGCTTCGCGCTCGAGGAGTCGGACGTCGTCCGCGAGGCGCTCGCGGGGGCCGACGTCGACTGCGTGCTCAACTGCGCCGGGCCGTTCTCGAACACGGCGGAGCCGCTCGTCGAGGCCTGCGTGGAGACGGGAACGGAGTACGTGGACATCACGGGCGAGATTCCGGTCATCGAGGGGATCGCCGACCGCGACGAAGCGGCTCGCGAGGCCGGCGTGACGCTGGTTCCGGCCGCTGCCTTCTCGGCGGTCCCGATGGACTGTCTGGCGGCCCACCTCGCGGAGCGGCTGCCGGACCCCGATTCCCTCGCGCTGGGGGTCGACTCGCTCCGGCCGCCCTCCATCGGCACCGTTCGGACGGTCATCGAAGGGGCGGAAGACGGCGGGGCCGTCTACCGGAACGGACGGCTCGAGCACGTTCCCGCGGCCTGGCGAACCCGGCGGATCGACTTCGGACGCGGCTATCGGGAGGGCGTCACCATGCCGACGGGCGACGTGGCGACGGCCCACTACACGACCGGCATCTCGAACGTCGCCGTCTACGTGGCGATCCCCCAGCCTGCGCGGAGCCTCCTGAAGCTTCACCGGTACGTCGCGCCGATCGTCGCCGCGAAGCCGGTCTCCGAGACGCTGAAAGCCGTCGCCGGGCTCGTCCGTGAAGGGCCGTCGTCGTGGTCGCGCGAGCGCGGGTCGGCCTACGTCTGGGGCGAGGCCCGGGACGAGTACTCGGGCGAACGCGTCGTCTCACGCCTCCGGACGCCGGACCCGTACGTGCTGACCGTCGACGCGGCGGTGACGGCAGTCGAGCGCGTCCTCGAGACCGACCTCGAGCCGGGATTCCGGACGCCCGCCGGCGCGTTCGGTCCCGAGTTCGTCCTCGACCTCGAGGGCGTGGCCGGCTTCTTCGACGAGGGCACGCCCGACACCGAATCGCCGCGGATCGACGTCGCCGGCTAAGCGGATCGGCGCGACCGTCGAAGAAGGGTTAGAGCACGTCTCCTTTCCCTCTCCCGGAGGGATTGGCCTCGAGCGACGGGACCGTTCCCGTCTCGGCGAGGCGTTTGAACCGGCGCAGTGCCTGGCCGACGAGCGCGTCGACGCCGGGACCGAGTTTGGAGAGGGTCGCGTCGCCCATCGAGCCACCCGGCGGATCGTACCCGATCCGGACGGTGACCTCGGTCCCTCGATCGTCCGGCGCGCGGTCGAACAGCACCGTCCAGTCGTGGGGAATCGTCGCTCCGTCGAGGGTCTCCCACCGCAGCCGTTCGCCCGGTCGCTCGTCGACCAGCCGCGTCTCCCACTCGAGGGTGCGATCGAACGGGCCGGCCAGTTCCCAGCGGTGGCCGCCCTCGTTACGGGTCGAGCCGGAGACGTCGGCCACCGGCCCGACGATCCGGGTCAACTGATCCGGGTCGCGCCAGTACGCCTCGAGGTCCTCGGCGCGCTCCCCGACCGTGATCGAGCGTTCGACCGTGACCGCCCGCTCCTCGCTGCCGGCGCGATCGGGCGTCGACGCGGTGTCGACGCCGAGTCGTCGGTAGAGGCGGCTCGTACCGCGAACGCCCCGGACAACCAGGCCGACCCCGACGAGTGCCGTCGCGACGCCGCCGAGGGAACGGCTGGACGCGCCGCGAACGACGAGGGCCGTTCCGACGCCCACGGACGCGATCCGCTCGAGTCGGCCGACGTTCGCGCCGGGATCACTGGCGTCGTTCGCTACCTGCGTCGCGGCGTCGTCAACCGCGTCTTGAGACGGTGACATAGGTCGATACGCACTCGGACCGGGCCGTCCATTGGTAATTCGGGCTGCAGATGCAACCGTCGGTGTCGAAATCGTCGGCAATCCGGGCCAGTCGCCCCGGCCGGTGCAGGCACCAGCCGCTTGCCCGGCCGGAACCGTCACCCGCGTATGGCACCGCAACTCACGGACGACGACATTGGCAAGACCGTCACCGAACCGAACGGCTCGGCGATCGGCGTCCTCACCGACGTGGAGGGCGAGCGGGTCCTCGTCGAACCGAACCCGAGCGCGCTCGATTCGATCAAGGCGGCGCTTGGCTGGGAACTCGAGGCCGACGAGCCGGTTCCCGTCGACGTGGACGACGTCGCGGCCGTCACCGACGACGCGGTTCGACTCGAGGCGTCGGCGTCGGATGCCCCCTCGAGCGACGCGGGCGATCCCGTCGTCGAACAGGAGGAGGGAGACGCCGATCCTCGAGACGTGGGGGCCGGGACGGGCGACGGCAAGATGGACGCGTCGGATCGGACGCAGGTCGAGGGCGAAGAGGGTGCTAATCGACACGAGGACAACGAAGACGCCCCGCCACACGGGGATCGAACCGTAACGACGGACCGCGGCCGAAAGGACGATAGATAGTCGGTCCCGTCCCCCCGTCGGCGTCCATCATCTCCTCTACTCCGATATAAACTCTAGACGTTCTATAGAACGTTTGTAATTTTGGCGATAAGACTCTTTAACCGGTTCTTCCTCTACCGGCTATGGCATTGGCACTATCGGCGCTCGAGCCCGGAGAGCTCATTCTCCTCACGATCGCGGTCGTCGGACTCGTTCCCGTGTTACTGGGGTACAAGCCGGAGGCGAAGTGGTTCGCCGTCGGCTACGGCTGTATCGTCGTCGGGACGCTCGCGACCAACCTCGAGGCCCTGGCGTTCAATACGGCGTTCAACTTCCTCGAGCACAGCGTGGGACTCATGGGCGTCGGCATCGCGTTCGCGTACGCGACCTACCACCGACGGCAGCGGTTGCTGGCCCAGTCGGACGACGAAATCGAGAGCCCGGAGGTGTGATCGATGGTCGAAATCACCGCCCTGTTCGACATCGTCGGCACCGTCGCGTTCGCGACGGGTGGAGTCATCGCCGCGCAGAACTATCGCGACTTCGAGCTCGAGGCCGGCTTCTGGTCGAACGTCGCGTTCGGCTGTTTCCTGGGAATGTTGTGGGCCGCCGTAACCGCCGCCGAGTGGCTCGGTATCAGCGGCGGGTTCTGGGACCTGCTCGGACTGATCCTGCTCGGCATCACGATCGGCGTCTTCGCGATCACGTCGACCGGATCGCTGTCGGCCGTCGTCGAACTGAAAAGCGAGCGCCGGTCCGTCGAATCCGCTCGCCGCGACGCCGTCGCCGCGAAGGAGGAGGCCGAACGACGGCAGGCTGAAGCCGAAACGGCTCGCCAGGAAGCAGAGGAATCCCGGCAAGAAGCCGAACGAGCGCGGACGGAGGCGGAGACCGCGAAGCAGGAGGCCGAGGAACTCTCGGAAACCCTCCAGCGAAAAGCAACCGCTTTCAAGGGGACGATGGAGGCGGCGGCCGACGGGGACCTGACCCAGCGGATGGATCCCGAGAGCGAGAGCCGGGCGATGACCGACATCGCGACGGCCTTCAACGACATGATGGCCGACCTCGAGCGGACGATCGGCGAGATCCGCGAGTTCGCCGGGGAGATCGCGACCGAAAGCTCGTCCGTCAGGGCCAGCGCACAGGACATCGAAGCGGCGGGCCAGCAGGTGAGCGACTCCATCCAGGAGATCGCCGCGACGAACTCCGAGCAGACGACGAGCCTCCAGACGGTCTCGGACGAGATGAGTGACCTCTCGGCGACCGTCGAGGAGGTCGCGTCCTCGGCGGCGAACGTGGCCCAGACGACCGAGAACGCGGCAGAACGTGGCGAGACGGGTCGGGAGAACGCCACCGAGGCGGTCGCCGCGCTCTCGAGGATTCAGGAGACGAGCGACCGAACGGTCCGAGAGGTCGAATCGCTCGACGACGACATGGAGTCGATCATCGAGATCGTCGACCTGATCGACGACATCGCCGAGCAGACCAACTTGCTCGCGCTCAACGCCTCAATCGAGGCCGCGACGGCCGGCAGTTCCGGCGGCGGCTTCGCGGTCGTGGCCGACGAGATCAAGACGCTCGCCGGCGAGGTCGGACAGGCGACCCAGGAGATCGAAGCGCAGATCACCGACGTTCGGTCCTCGACCACCGACGCCGTCGGCGAGATGGAGACGATGCGCGAACAGATCACCGACGGCGTCGGCACGATCGAGGCGAGTATCGACGCACTCGAGGACATCACCGAACACGTGGAGACGGTCAACGCGAGCATCCAGGAGGTCAACGACGCGACGGACCAGCAGGCCGCCTCCGCGCAAGAGGTCGTCGCGATGGTCGACGACGTCGTCGAGGCGAGCGAACGAACGGAGTCGGAGACCCAGAGCGTCTCCGCCGCCGTCGAGGAACAGACGTCCACGATTACCGAGGTCTCGACGAACGCCGACTCCTTCGCCACCCGGGCGAACGAACTCGACGAGCGCCTCGAGACCTTCGACATCGACGAACGGCCGTCGGTCGCCGCCACGGACGGCGGCACCGATCGAAAAACCGACGATCGGTAGTCGTTAGTCGACGATGTCGCCGATCCGTCGCGGTTCCCCCTGCAGGTTCGGCTGTTCGGCGACGATCTTCAGCACCTCGTGGTCGGTGACGTCGTAGTAGGACTTCTCCGTCGCTTCTTCGATCAACTCCCGCTCGAGGCGGAACTCGGTACCTTCGTAGACGACGTCGACGCCGTCGTCGTCGAACGCGAGGGTCGTCATGCACGGGCGTACGAGTCGAGCTATGAAAAGGGGACGGCTGTCGCGTCGGCGGAGACGCGGACCTGACGGCGTGCAGACAGGCGTCAGACGACCAACGACGAAGTTTATTACGCGGCAGTCACATGGCCCTCGAGTGTGGCCGTAGGCAGGGACCCGCTCGACGAACTCGTCGTTCCCGACGGGACGGAAGCGAAGGAAGTCGCCCTCGAGACCGACGGGGACGTGCTCGTCGGCGCGCGCTCGACGATCGAGTTCGGCGTGCGCGGACGGAACGTGCTGGCCGGCGAGAGCGTCGAGTTCGGCGGCGACATCGAGGCCGACGGCGACTGTCGCCTCGACATGTGGTGTGACGTCGCCGAGAACGTGCTCGTCGGCCAGGACGCCTACATCGGCGAACGGGTCCACATCGGCGGCAAGTTGAAAGTCGCCGGGGACCTGGACATCGGCGACGACGTCGACATCGAGGAGGGGTTCGAGGCCAACGGCTGGATCGTCATCCGGAACCCGATGCCGACCATCGTCTTGTTGTTCGTCTACCTCAAGCACCTGCTGTTGATCGGCGAGGAGGAGACCGCCCAGCGGCTCATCTCGGAACTGGTCGACGAGGAGGGCGAGACGCCCGACACCGACCCGCTTGTCATCCCGCGGAACGCGACCGTCGGCGACGACGCCTGGCGCGTGTCGACGCCGGCGACGATCGGCGACGACTGTCGGCTCCACGGGAACGTCCGCGCCGAAACCATCGACGTCGGGGCCGACTGCAACGTCTTCGGCAGCCTCCGGGCCCGCGGCGACGTCACCGTAGGCGAGGACACGCGCATCCACGGCGACCTGACGACGCGTCACGGCGACGTCACCGTCGCCGCGGGCGCGCGGATTCTCGGCGACGTCTCGTGTGCGGACCTCGAGCTCGGACCCGACGCCGAAGTCGACGGCACGATCCGTGCCGACGGCGAGATCACGATGGGCACGACCGAACGCCAACGCGAGTGACGGCGGTCGTTGGCTCGAGACGGCCGTAGTCGTGATCGGTTGATTTCCACGGCTATCCTCGGAGACGACCAGAACCGACCGTCCGATTCGTCCGGTAGGAGGCCGTCTCCCCCGTGCTTCTCGCGGTGGAACGCTCCCCCATTCTTAATAGTTATAGTGTGATAGCCCGAGGCGGGAATGGTACGAGAAAACACCACACACGGAGGGAGCGTCTCATGCGATCGATCGTGCTGACGAAGGGGGTCCCGGACTTCTCCGAGGGCGCGGTGTCGTTCGACGAGGACGGCCACCTCGAGCGAGGGAAGACGCCGACGGTGATGAACCCGAACGACGCGTTCGCGCTCGAGGCGGCCCTCCAGACGAAGGTTCGCCACGGCGGCCACGTCAGCGGGATGAGCATGGGGCCGCCGGGGTACGCGGACGTTCTGGAGGAGGCGATGGAGTCGGTGTACACCGACGACAGCTACCTGCTCTCGGATCGGGAACTCGCGGCCTCGGACACGTGGGCGACGGCGATCACCCTGAGCGCGGGCCTCGAGAAGTATCGGGAGGAGGTCGCCGAGATCGACCTCGTGTTCGCGGGGTTCAAGACGGCCGACGGGGAGACGGGCCAGACGGGGCCTCAGACCTGCTGGGCGATGGATTGGCCGATCGTCACCCACGTGATCGCGCTCGACATCGACCCCGACGAGCGCCGACTGCGGGCGAGACGGCTCGTCGAGGGCGACGTGGACGAGATCGAGACGGTAGAGGCACCGCTCCCCTGTTTCGTCGTCACGGACCCCGAGTTCGAACCCATCTACCGGAAAGCGTCCCACCGGCTGACTCACAAGCGACTCCGGACCGAGACCGAGGAGCGCGCCGCCGACCACGAGGATCACCTGACGACGTGGGACCACGTCGACCTCAACCTCGACCCGGACTACATCGGCCTGGACGGCTCGCCGACCATCGTCTCCTCGGTCGACCCGATCCCGAAGGCCCCATCCGAGCGGGAGGCGACGATGATCGAACCCGACGACCCCGAGGGGATGGGCGAACTCGTCGCGGAGATGCACCCGTACGCTGCGGAGGCGGGTGAGTGAGATGACCGAGATCGATCCAGACGAGCACACGGTCGACGAACTGCGCGAGGAACTCGAGGCGGTCGACGACGCGGACGTCCTGCAGTCGATCCTCGAGGCCGAGCAGGCCGGTCGCGACCGGAAGACGGCCCGCGAGGTCGTCCACCGACGGCTCGAGGCGATCGGCGCGCTCGACGCCGACGACGAAACCGCGGGCGTGGAGGGCGACACCGAGACGGAAGGCGAGTACGAGGAGACGAAAGAGACGGTCGGTGACGAGGCAGAGGGTGAGGAGATCGAGGAAGCCCAGGCAGACGACGAGGAGACCGAACCCGACGAAACCGACGCCGACGAAGCGGACGACGACCTCTCTCACCCCACCCGGGACAAGAAACACGTCCGTGCGCTCGAGGACGGCGAGTACGCCGACATGTGGGTCTTCTGCGAGACCCAGGGGGGCGACCTCATCGACGTCTCGAGGGAGATGCTCGGCAAAGCGCGACGATTGATGGACGACTTTGCGGACGAGTACGGGGACGAAGAGCGCGTCGTCGCGTTCCTGATGGGTGACGACTGTGAGGGCCTCGCCGAGGAGTGCATCGCCTACGGGGCCGACGTCGCGGTCTACCACGACGACGAGCGCCTCGATCGCTTCCTGCACAAGCCCTACACCGAGATCGCGGCTCACATGGCCCGCGGCGAGGGCTCGATCGAGAGCACCGACTGGCGCGACTACGACAAACCCCGGTACGTCCTGTTTCCGGCGACGAACAACGGCCGGGACCTCTCCGCGAAGGTCCAGGCGGAACTCGACTCCGGACTCGCCTCGGACTGCTCGGACCTCTTCATCGAGGAGAACGAGGTCTCGAACCCCGTCAAGACCGGCGAGCCGGGCGTGAAGAAGACCTTCGAGAAGGTCCTGCACATGAAGCGGCCGGACTTCTCCGGCTTCGAGTACTCGACGATCCTCTGTCTCGACAATCCGGGCCGGGAGTTCCACCCGCAGGGTGCGTCGGTCATTCCGGGGAGCTTCGACCCGATCGATCCCGATTACGATCGGGACGGGCTGGTCGTCGAACACGAGATGGACCTCCCGGACGACTGGTTCCGCGTCGAGATCACCGAGTACGATCGGCTGGAGGGAGGCGTCGACCTCACCGGTCACGAGGTGATCGTCTGTCTCGGCCGCGGCATCGCCGACGACCCCACCGGGGGGATGGAACTGGGCCTCGACCTCGTCGACGCCTTCGAGGACGCCGCCCTCGGCATCACCCGGGGGATCGTCACCTCCTCGTACGAGTTCGAGAGCCACGTCGAGGCGTACGCGAAGGAGGAACGCCAGATCGGGGAGACGGGCCAGGTCGTCGCGCCCGACCTCTACATAGCGGCCGGCGTCTCCGGCGCGGTCCAGCACAAGGTCGGGATGGACGAGTCCGACACTATCGTCGCGATCAACACCGACACCGACGCGCGCATCCGCGATTTCAGCGACTACTTCGTCGAGGGGGACCTGTTCGAGGTGCTCCCGCAACTGACGGAGGCCGTCGAATCGGGCGAACTCGCGCCCGAGGCCGTCGCCGACGGTAGCGGCGCGGACGGCGGAGGTGAGCCCGAATGAGCGTCGGCATCGACGCAGACGAGGCCGAGCGCGAACGCTACGAGGCCGTGGTCGTCGGCTGTGGTCCTGGCGGAGCCGCGGCCGCGGCCAGACTCGCCGAGCACGGCGTCGAGACGCTCGTCCTCGAGCGCGGCACCGAGGCGGGATCGAAGAACGTCTCCGGCGGGCTGATCTACGCCGAGGAGTCGGCCCCGTACACGATCGACGACCTGTTCGACGGCTTCCGCGAGGGGGCCGCCGAACGACCTGTCACGGAGTATCGAATCCACAACGTCGCGGGCAACAAGGTCAAGACGTACGACCTCACCGACCTCCACGAGCACGACACCGAGTGGTGCGACGCCGTCCTCCGGCGGCGGATGGATTCGTGGCTCGAGGAGCGGGTCCACGAGAAGACCAGCGAGACGGGCGGCGGCGTGCTGACGAACGTGCGGGTGAACGGCCTCCTGCGTGAAGACGGCGAGATCGTCGGCGTCACCTGCGACGAACTCGACCCCATCGAGGCGGACCTGATCGTCGCGGCCGACGGCGTCAACTCCGAACTCGCCCGCGACGCGGGCCTGATGGACTGGGAGGAGCCCGACGAGTGGTTCCAGGGCGTCAAGGCCGTCGTCGATATGGACCCCGACGTCATCGACGATCGGTTCGGGATCGACGCGGACGAAGGCGTCGCCCACCTCTTCTCGGGGGACCTCTTCGAGGACGTCCGCGGCGGCGGCTTCCTCTACACGAACGCCGAGTCGCTGTCGATCGGGACCGTCTTCCACCTCGACAGCCTGGTCGAGCAGCGGGCCGATCCCCACGCGTTGCTCGACGCGCTGCTCACCCACCCGATGCTGGCGACCTGGATCGGCGACGAGTACGAGGAACGGGAGTACGCCGCGAAACTCGTCCCCGACTCGAAGAAGATCGCCCACCGCGAGCCCTACGAAGACCGACTCGTACTGGTCGGCGACGCCGCCGGTCAGATGCAGGCCCAGGGGCCGATCATCAAGGGGATGAATCACGCCGTCACCGCCGGCGCGCTGGCGGCCGACGCCTACGCGGTCACGAAGGGCAACGCCGATCCCGAAGCCGCGGGCCGGCGCTACGCGAAACTCCTCGAGGAGTCGGGGACGATGGACAAACTCCGTCCCCGGCGGTACGAACTCGCACGGACCGTCGGCGAGAACGAGACTGTCACGAACCTCGCCGAGCGGGTACTGGACTCGCCGGTCGGCCGCGTCGCGCTCGGCAACTCGCTCTCGAGCTACCTGCTGCAGCGGGCGTTCAACTCGCCGTTCCTGCTGTCGATGCTGCCCGACACGCGGACGGGCTACGTCACGATTCCGTCGATCATCGGGGAGACGCAGGGCCGGACCATCCACTGGGAGAACGAGGTCGACCCGCCGACGCTCGAGGAGCGCATCGGCGACCTCACCTACGATACGGACGTGGGAAACCCCCACATCGAACTCGAGGACGAGTCGTTCGACGCGAGCGGGGCGGCCGTCTACGCCTGTCCGGTCAGCGCGGAGGACTTTGGCGGCGGCTGTTACCGCTCCGAGGAGGTCGAGCGCAACGGCACGACCGAAACCGTCGTCAGCCTCGACACCCAGCCCTGCGTCGAGTGTGGCACGTGCGCCATCGTCGCCGACACCGAGTGGGAACATCCCCGTGGCGGGAAGGGCGTCGAGTACAGGGAGGGCTGATGAGCGGGTACGGACCACGCATCGCCGCACTCGAGCGACGGGCCGAACGCGACCGCGCCGCCTTCGACGACGAGCGTCCCGATCGTAGGCAACGCGAGGAGCCGACTGCCTACCTCCGCGAGGGGGCTGGCGAAGCCATCTGGCTCTACGTGGAGGCACGGACGGGCGGCCGGATGGTCCCGTTCTCGCCGGCCGAACTCGAGGCCCTGACCGGCGCGATGAACGACTGGCTCGAGTGTTACGCCCGCTGTCACGGCGTCGAACTGGAGGCGTCGTTCACCGTCCGCGAGGCGGCGGAACTGCTGCTCCAGACGCGAAACGTCCACGACGTGGGGCAACTGTTGACCGGCGTTCCGGGCCGCGAGAAGAACGGATAGCTACGGTCGTGGTCAGTAGATCAGTTCGTCGTCGTTCTCCACCATGTACAGCGTTCGCGCGGCGATGTTGACCGAGTGATCGCCGACGCGCTCCAAGTCACGAATCGTCAACAGGAGCCGCGAGACGTCCTGCAGGATGCGTTCGACCTCGTCCGGCGAGTCGAGTTCGCGTTCGATGAGGTCCCGGACGACGATCTCGCTCGCTCGCTCCGCGAACTGGTCGAGGTCGTCGTCGCGGACCGCAAGCTGGCGACAGGCGTCGGTGTCTTCGGTCTCGTAGGCGGTCATCGCATCCTCGACCATCTCGAGGGTCAACTCGCCCATCTCCTGGACGTCGACGTCCGGGAAGAGGTTCTCCTCGGCCTCGAGGGTGTACTCCCCGAGGTTGACCGCCAGGTCGGCGATGCGCTCGAGGTCGGTGATGATCTTGAACGAGGCCGCGATAAAGCGCAGGTCGCTGGCGACCGGCTGCTGGAGCGCGAGCAGGTCGATGCAGTCCTGCTCGAGGTCGAGGTACATCCGGTTGATCTCGTCGTCGCCGGTGATGACCTCCTGGGCCAACTCCTCGTCTTTCTGCTCTAACGCGTCGAGTCCCATGCGAAGTCGCTCGAGGACGACCTCGCTCATATAGAGGATGTCCTCACGGAGTTCCGTGAGTTGCTCCTGATAGGATTTGCGAGCCATGGTTCAGCAAGCAGTTCGTGTGGCAAAATAGCTTGTGCTCGTCTGCGTCGAGGTCTCGGTCCGTTTCCCGGCGTCACCCGAAGTTCTCGATGAGCGCGTCGTCCGGATCGCCGCCGGCGTCCTCGATGGCGTCCGCGACGGCCGTCACGAAGTCAGCGAAGCCGAAGGCGTACACCTGCCCGTCGTCGACGTGGGAGTCGATCGCCGCGGCCAGTTCGTCGTCGGCGTCCCCCTCGAGCACGTGGACGGTCGCGCCGTCGTCCTCGAGGGCCTCGAGACGGTCTGTGTGGGCGGGGGCGTCGTCCCGATAGATGACGACGGCCTCGTGGCCCGCTTCGCGTGCGGCTTCGGCAATCGACACCGCGGGGCCGACGCCGGGTCCGCCAGCGACGGCGACGACGTCGCGGTCGCGCTCGTAGGTGATGTTCCCGAAGGGACCTTCGACGTGGACGGTCTCGCCGCCCTCGAGGTCGGCGAGCCACGGGGAGAGGTCGCCGTCGGGATCGATTCCGACGGTGAGTTCGAACGTCTCGCCGACGGACGGCGAGGAGAGGGTGTAGTGGCGGGCGATCTCTTCGCCTTCGGGTGCCGCCCGCAGCAGGACGAACTGTCCGGGCGCGGCGTCGAACTCCGGGGGCGTCTCGAGTTCGAGTGCGACCGTATCGGGGCCGACGTCGCGAACGGAAGCGACGGTGACGGGAGTGCCTTCCATACCGCAGCGATTCGGCAGTCGCTCGAAAAGTCGTTTCGTTCGCCGACGGGTTCGTCGCGCGAGTCCCGCGGCCGTCGCGGACCGTGATCGAGACAGCCGTGCGATTCACGGCGAGAAACCTCGATCGAAACCGGTGCGATCGGGTATGACTACCGTCGGAACACGGCCGCTGTTAGCACGGGTGCCGATTCGATCGGCCGTCGACCTGTCCGGTGATCTTCTGGACCGAACCGTCACCCGGAAATCGGGAAAATTTTGAGTCAATCACAATCGTCGGTACGGGTTTCAGAAGCCTTTTCATTTGTGGAGGGCAAGTGTCGCCCTAACATGGCTGAGGACCTCAACTGGGCGATTGGAGGCGAGGCCGGCGACGGTATCGACTCCACCGGGAAGATCTTCGCGCAGGCGCTTTCGCGCGCTGGGCGACACGTGTTCACGTCGAAGGACTTCGCGTCGCGGATCCGTGGCGGCTACACCGCGTACAAGATTCGGACGTCGGTCGACGAGGTACGCAGCGTCGTCGATCGCCTCGACATTCTCGTCGCGCTCACCCAGCGGACCATCGACGAAAATCTCGATGAACTCCACGAGGGGAGCGCCATCATCTACGACGGCGAACGCTCCTGGGAGGCCGAGATTCCCGAGGAGATGACGGCCGTCGACGTCCCCCTGAAGTCGCTGGCGGAGGACGCCGGCGGCGCGATCATGCGCAACATCGTCGCGCTCGGGGCTGCCTGTGAGATCACCGGCTTCGACGTCGAGTACTTGGACGAGGCGCTCGAGAAGCGCTTCGGCGGCAAGGGGTCGAAGATCGTCGAGAACAACAAGGAGGCCGCCCGCCTGGGCCAGGAGTACGTCCAGGAGAACTACGACGTCGACCTCGGCTACGATCTCGAAGTCACCGACGAGGACTACGTCCTCCTGAACGGGAACGAGGCGATCGGGATGGGGGCCCTCGCCGCCGGCTGTCGGTTCTACGCCGGCTATCCGATCACGCCCGCGACCTCGATCATGGAGTACCTGACCGGTCGGATCGAGGAGTACGGCGGCCACGTCGTGCAGGCCGAGGACGAACTCTCGGCGATCAACATGGCGCTCGGCGCTGCCCGCGGCGGTGCCCGCGCGATGACCGCGACGTCCGGTGCGGGGATCGACCTGATGACCGAGACCTTCGGCCTCGTCGCCCAGAGCGAGACGCCGCTGGTCATCACCGACGTCCAGCGCTCCGGTCCCTCGACGGGGATGCCGACGAAACAGGAGCAGGGCGACCTCAACATGGCGCTGTACGGCGGTCACGGTGAGATCCCGCGGTTCGTCATCACGCCGACCTCGATCACGGAGTGTTTCTGGAAGACCGTCGAAGCGTTCAACCTCGCCGAGAAGTACCAGACGCCGGTCTTCCTCGTCTCCGACCTCGCGATGTCGGTCACCGAACAGACGTTCCCGCCGGAGGCGTTCGACATGGACGAGGTGGAGATCGATCGCGGCAAACTCGTCGAGGAGGACGAGGTCGACGAGTGGCTCGACGCCCAGGGTCGGTTCCGCGCCCACGCCGTCACCGACGACGGCATCAGTCCCCGGGCGATCCCGGGCACCGAAGAGGGTGCACACATGTCCACCGGCCTCGAGCACGACGAACTCGGTCGCCGGACCGAGGACCAGGACGAGCGCGTCCAGCAGGTCGACAAACGCTACCGCAAGGTCGAAACCGCCGAGGAGCGCGAGGACTGGGACTACCGGGAGTTCGGCGATGCCGACGCCGACGACCTCGTCATCTCGTGGGGCTCCAACGAGGGCGCGCTCATCGAAGCCCTCGACTACCTCGAAGAAGACGGCCTGAACGTCCGGGTCATCTCGGTGCCGTACATCTTCCCGCGACCGGACCTCTCGGAGGAGATCGAGGCCGCCGACGAGGTCATCGTCGTCGAGAACAACGCCACGGGTCAGTTCGCCGACCTGCTCGAACACGACGCACTTACCCGTGTGAAGCGCATTAACAAGTATACCGGCGTCCGCTTCAAGGCGGACGAACTCGCCGAAGAGATCACCGAAAAACTCTCCGAGGAGGTGCCTGCCTAATGAGCTCAGACGTCCGATTCACAGACTTCAAATCCGACAAGCAGCCGACGTGGTGTCCCGGATGCGGCGACTTCGGGACGATGAACGGCATGATGAAAGCCTTGGCCGAGACCGGCAACGACCCCGACAACACGTTCGTGGTCGCCGGGATCGGCTGTTCCGGCAAGATCGGGACCTACATGCACAGCTACGCGCTGCATGGAGTCCACGGTCGCGCCCTGCCCGTCGGGACGGGCGTCAAGATGGCCCGCCCTGACATCGAGGTCATGGTCGCCGGCGGCGACGGTGACGGCTACTCGATCGGTGCCGGCCACTTCGTCCACGCCGTCCGCCGGAACGTCGACATGTCCTACGTCGTCATGGACAACCGCATCTACGGCCTCACCAAGGGACAGGCCTCGCCGACCTCGCGCTCGGATTTCGAGACCTCGACGACGCCCGAGGGACCGAAACAGCCGCCGGTCAACCCGCTGGCTCTGGCGCTAGCCTCCGGCGCGAGCTTCATCGCCCAGTCCTTTGCCTCCGACGCCCTGCGCCACCAGGAGATCGTCGAGAAGGCCATCGAGCACGACGGCTTCGGCTTCGTCAACGTCTTCAGCCCCTGCGTCACGTTCAACGACGTCGACACCTACGACTACTTCCGCGACAACCTCGTCGACCTCCAGGACGAAGACCACGATCCGACCGACTACGAGGCCGCCAAGGAGGTCATCCTTGACGGCGACAGCGAGTACCAGGGCGTGATGTACAAGGACGAAGAGTCCGTCCCGTACCACGAGAAACACGGCGTCACCGAGGACATGTCCGACATTCCGGACGGCGCGCCCGAGGACGCCATGGACCTGGTTCGAGAGTTCTACTGAGCGACGCCGTTGGACGCTTCTCTCGCCGGCCGATCCGCGCCCGTTTCGGTTTCGGTTTCGGTCTCGTCGTCGCGACTGGGTTTTCTCGAGGGAGCGACTCGAGTTACGAATGCGCCGTCGCAAATTCCTACTCGTACGCCGAAACCGCTTTCGAGCGGCGACCGATCCCCCAGCCGAACAGCGCGAGGCCGACGAAGATACCCATCGCCTGCAGGACGTGGGCTTGGGGCACCAGTTCGGGCTCGAACCCCCAGGCGTCCAGTCCCAGGCTAAGCAACAGTGAGATCAGAAAGAGACCGAGGCCCGCGTCGGCGGCGCGCATGTTCGGCAGTTTCGACGGCGCGGAGAACCGCCGGCCCACGAGGTAGAACACGAGCGTGTACGGGACCCAACCGATAGTGAGGTACAACAGCGCGCCCCCGTGATCGTCGTCCAGCGCGTGCGTCGGGACGAGCCAGCCGTAGACGACCGCCGTCAGGAGGATCGCGCCGACGAGCAACAGCGTGCCGATCGAGGAGCGCCTGGAAGTCACCGTAGCTGAACGATCCGGAGTGAGCGTGATCAAAGTATCGCTGTTCGGGACGGTCGTCCCGAAAGTTCCGATCCCGTCGTCGTCCTCTCAGTACCGGTTCCGGGTCGGACCGGAATCAGAGACGCCGCTCGAGGAAGTCACAGAGCAGGCGGAACATCCGCAGTTTCTGGTCGGAGTCGGTCGAGGCGTGGCCCTCCTCGCCGAGTTCTTCGTACTCGAAGTCGCCGTCCTGGCCGCGTTCGTAGCCGGCTTCCTCGAGGGCGTCGCGGAACAGTCTGGCCTGCGAGATCGGGACGCGCCGGTCGTTGACGCCGTGGACCTGTAGTAGCGGGGCTGCGAGGTTGTCGGCGTACGTGATCGGCGACCGTTCCGCGTACAGGTCGGGGTTCTCCTCGGGCGTCCCGAGGTACTTCTCCATCAACTCGACGCGGAAGTGGGGCATCGTCGTCTCGTACATCTCCTGGAGGTCGGTGAGTCCGATCCAGGCCACGCCCGCGTCGTAGAGGTCAGGGTACTGGACGAGTTGCCAGTACGCCGAGTAGCCGCCGTAGGAGCCGCCGAAGACGGCGACGCGGTCCTCGTCCAGCCAGTCACGGGTCTCGAGGACGTGTTCGACGCCAGCGGCAACGTCGCCCTGTTCCGCACCAGCCCAGTCGCCGATGAGTCGCTCGACGAACTCGCGGCCGCGGCCCGTAGAGCCGCGGTAGTTGACCTCGAGGACGGAGTAGCCCTGCGAGAGGAGCACCTGCGTGTAGAGGTCGAACGATTTGGTGTCCCGACCGCGGGGTCCGCCGTGCGGCTTGACGATCAGCGGCGACGGTCGTTCACCGGAGTCGTAGAACAACCCGCCGATCTCGAGTTCGTCGGCCGGCTCGTGCTCGACGGCGTTCGCGGGCGTCTCGGGGACGCCATCGGATTCGAACGTGACGTACTCGGCGTCGACGAAGTCCGACTGGTCGAACGGGCCGTACTCGGCCGGCAGCAGCGTCTCGTGGGAGTTGTCCGCAAGGTCGTAAACGAGCAGTTCCGTCCGGCGCGTCGGCGTCGTGTACGGCACCAGGAGGCGACTGTCGGCGGACTCGTAGGACGCGCGCCCGCCCTGGGCGTAGCTCGCGACACCGTCCGGCAGGTCGAGTTCGCGTCCCTCGCCGGTCGCGACGTCGTAGACGACCGGGACGTACAGCGGGCCGCGGCACCGGGCTGCGAGCACGCGGTCCCCGCCCGACAGGAAGGAGACGCCGGCTTCCTCGTACTCGTCGCCGCCGAACCACTCGATCGATTCCTCCTCGAGGTCGTAGACCCCCACGCGGCCGAGGTCCGGCGTGTTGTCGTGGACCAGCAGCCGCGTTCCGGTCTCGTCCCAGTCGATCGGCGTCGCTTCGGCCCCGACGGCTCCGATCTCGAGGTTGCGGGCGTCCGAGCCGTCGACGTTCGCGACGTAGACGTCCCGGTTGTCGAAGTCGTCGGCCTCGTTGGTCGCATAGGCGATTCGCTCGCCGTCCGGTGCGAGGATCGGGCCGGTGACGGCCCGGTCGTAGTCCGTGATGGCGGTCGTCTCGCCCGTCGCTACGTCGTGGCGATAGACGTTCATCTGTCCGTCGCGGTTCGAGCTGAGCAACAGCGTCTCGCCGTCGGGACCGACGTCCTGGAGGACGTTCTGGCCGTCCATCTCGACGACCGTCTCGGCGTCGCCCTCGCGGGAGAGTGCGTAAATGTCGTTCTGTTCGTCCCCTGCGTCGTCGAGGTGGAAGTAGATCCGGTCGCCGTCGGCTCCCCACTGCACGGGCCAGCGGGCGTTCCGGGGTACCTGACCGTCGGACCACTGTCCCATTTCCCCGGTCTCGAGGTCGATGACGTGGAGTTCGTTCCGGCCGCTGCCGTCGTAGTAGCAGGCGACCTCGGTGCCGTCGGGCGAGACGACCGGGTGTGCGATCGTCGGCAGGTTCGCGAGTTCCTCGAGCGGATCCTCGACTGCGTCGATCATGGTGGGGACTCACATCCGATACAGGTAAATGTTCAGCAATCCTGAACGAATTTCCGCCTTCGGACGTGACCGATCACGGGACGGCGGATCGACTCGAGTCGGTCATCGGGCGGTTCAGCCGCTCGCTCTTCGGTAGCGTTCCCAGCGGGGGGCGGAGCGCGAAACGCGTTTCAGTCGGCCGCACCTACGGCCGACTGAATGTTCACGCATCGGACCGTTGCCCGGGTGACGATGGTCCTCGTCGGGTGTTTCGTCCTGCTGGCGTACGTCGGGTTGGCGGCCCTGGGGTATTTCGCGCTGACGCTGCTGTGGCTCTCGACGCCGAACTTCGAGACGTTGCTCCTCGTGCTCGCCCTCGGCGGTCTCGTCGGCGGCTACCTGAGTTACCGGTTCGGGACGCGACAGCTACTGTCCAGACTCGAGGCGACCGAACTCCCCCGATCGCGGGCCCCGACGTTCTACCGGCGAATCGATCGCCTGACGGAACGAATGGACCTCTCCGAACCGACGGTCTACGTCGCACGGCTGCCGGTCCCCAACGCCTTCGCGCTCGGCGGGGCGCGCAACGGCGTGATCGTCCTCGATCGATCGTTGTTCCGACTGCTCTCGCTCGACGAACTCGAGGGGCTGATCGCCCACGAACTCGCCCATCTGGAGCGCTACGACGCGTTCGTCCAGACGCTGGCGTACAGCCTCTTCCGCACGCTCGCCGGTCTCGTTCTGCTGGTGCTCTCGCCGGCCGTGTTTCTCGTCGTCGGCGTCGCACGCGCCATCGCGTGGGCGCGCGGTCGCCCCGCCGCGTGGACGGAGACGGTTTTCGGCCGCCTGGTCCGCTGGACGGAACGCGGCGTGACGGTGGGTCTCCTCGCGTTCACGGCGCTGGTTCGTGCCCACTCCCGGCGACGGGAGTACGCCGCCGACGATCGCGCCGCCGTCGTCACCGGGAAGCCGCTCGCGCTCGCCAGCGCGCTGGAGACGATCGAACGGGCCGCGAACCCCCGTCGGGGACTGCTCTCGACGCTGTACGTCTCGCCCGACGAGGAGGACGCGTGGAGTCGCCTGTTCTCGACGCACCCGGACACCGACGAGCGAATCGAACGGCTGGTCGAGCACGCCCGCAGTGGACGTTCGACCGCTCGCTGATACGCGCCTCGAGCGACCGAGAACGCAGTCCCCGCGTACGGCGCGAACCGCGGAAGAAGGCGGGGAAGCGGCCGTCAGTACCGGATCAGGCCGCGATCGGTTCTTCCTCGAGCAGGGCCAGTACCTCGCTCGCGAACGCTGGCAGGTCGTCTGGCACCCGGGCCGTGACGAGGTTGTCGTCCACGACGACCTCCTCGTCGACGAACGTGGCCCCGGCGTTCTCGACGTCGTCCTCGAGGCTCCAGTAGGCCGCAACTGAGCGGTCCTCGAGGACGTCGGCGCTGATCAGCAGCTGCGCGCCGTGACAGATCGCGGCGATCGGCTGGTCGGCGTCGTCGAAGGCCGCGACGATGTCGGCCGCCTCGGGGGCCTCGAGTCGGAGGGGTTCCGGCGAGTAGCCGCCGGGGACGACCAGGAGGTCGTACTCGTCGGCCCACCGGTCGGCGTCGTACTCGTCGATCGCGTAGTCGGCCTCGAACTCGTAGCCGGTCTTGCCCTCGATCGTCTCGCCGTCGGGTGTCGCGACGTCTACCTCGTGACCGGCCTCCTGTAGGCGGTAGTAGGGGTAGTTGAACTCGCTGTCCTCGACACCATCCGTGGCGAGTACGATCGCACGCATGGTTCGGTCGACGCTAGAACGACGGTTCGAAAAAACGCTGACGCTCCGTTCCAGCCCCGTTTCTCTCGCAAGGTATACGGGTCGGACGTCGCGACGACCGTCCCGTCTTAATGTCGACACGCGTCCAGCCGCGGGTGTTTGGGCGTCGCCTCCCTCGAGACGGGTGCACGGAACAGGCCGGGTGCCGAGACGGCATCGGTGGGAGCCCGTATGATCGACGCGAATCTCGCGGTCGCTGGGTGCGGACTCGCTCTCGCGGTAGCGATCGGGCTGCTCGTTCACGAAGGAACCCACGCACTGGTGTTACGGCTGGCCCGGATCGAGTACGGGGTGTCGCTCTTTCCGGGCCGATCGAAGGGCGTCCTGGGATTGCTGGCCAGTTGTCCGTGGGCGGCCGTCCACCCGCGTCCAGCGGGTGAGGTACCGCCCTGGAAACTCCGACTCGCCGCACTGGCCCCACTGGCGATGGGTCTGCCCGTCCTCGTCTTCGTCGGCTCGGGTACCGTCTCGCTCGAGACCCCGCTCGGGACGGCGGTGACGATCGGCTGGCTCGGCTGCGCGATTCCGAGCCCACAGGACTTCTCGGTCGCTTTCTACGCCCACCGACGGCTCGAGGCCGACGCATCGGGGTTCGACGCCACGGTCGCCGACGACTGAACCGCGACCCAACGGCTCGGACGACGAGTTATACGAGGAGTATCAGTGGGACGAGCCACCGGCATGCTGGCCCGACCCAATGGATCGTACAACAGAGGTACGGTCACACAGCCACGAGTGACCGCGAGCGCTGTTTGAGCACGAGTGATCCACCGGCGCTCACAGGGTTCAGTTATCGGGCAATGCGTCACGGGTCGGCATCACGCCGACACCAGTATTGTCTGTCTGTTTAATAATAAAACTACCTCTCGAGGCGAATTCGCCACTATATCAGATATTGGAAAACGATCGTACAAACTAGTCCGTATTCAGTGATGTATATCAGATAATTATTCGAGTCGCCCCTCTCGTTTTCCACGCTCGTCGATCACGCTGGTAGATCGACGGCCGTTCGACAGGGTCGTGGTCGTCCCGATCACGGATCGATCTTCGTCGGGCCGAGGCCGCCCTCGAGTTCCGAACTGATGAGCGCCGCGTGACTGCGACGCAGTCGCTCCGAGAGTGCCTGGTGGGAGACGTCGAGTTCCGCCGCCAGCTCCTCGAGCGTGATCTCGCGAGGAACGTCGAAGTAGCCGAGTTCGTGGGCCGTCCAGATCGTCTCGTACTGCGTCTCGGTCAGGGGCGTCCCGGCCCGCTCGAGGTCGTCGATGCCGCGAACTCGGACGACCTCGACGTCGTACTCGTAGCGCTGGAACCGCTCGTGACAGGTCGAGACCGATTCCCGGTCGTGGAACAACAACTGCACGTTCCAGGTGCCGTCGCGTCCTCGAGCGCTCATGATCGCGCCGTCGTTCTCGAGGACGATCTGCTCGAAGAGTTTGAACCCCTCGTCGAACGCGAGGCGGAACAGCCACCCCGCACGCTCGTCGTCGGCGTCGTCCCCGCTGTCGGACGAGAGCCGTGCGATCACGTCGACGGACGGGTCCTCCTCGAGCGTCGTTTCGATCGTCGGCCGGTCGGTCCCCGAGACCTGACACAACGGAGGCGCGTCGCCGACGAGGCCGCGCACCTGGAATTCGAACGACGGAATCCGATCGAACGTTCGCGCGAATCCGAGCCGTTCAGCCGGAACGTCGAGTTCGACCACCGTCGTCATCACCCCAAGCCACCACGATGCCGTATAGACCCGTTGGGTTTCCGGTAGCCTTTCCCGCCACCCAATCGCCGTGAGTGTCAGCTCTGAGCGAGGATCAGGATCGTTGACGAGCGCGTACTCGTCGCTTACACAGACGTTCTCTCGGTTCGATTGTCATATTATCACACTGTCGAATCCCTCGGAACCGGCGGCTACGACGGCAGTATCGGTCGTTCGGATCGCTGGGTCGAAGACGGCTGGGACGAGTGCTCGAGCGGACACCGCGGGGAGTTGCACAGGGGCCGACGCGGATTCGAACGGACCACAACGTTCGAGTAAGTGTCGTCCCCAGCGACGCGTATGGAGGCGTTTATCGCGGAGAACCTCGAGCGCTACGCCGACACCCAGGGGGTGTTGCCCGAGCGACTCGAGGAGTTCGGCGACACCTATCGCGAGCAGGGGTATCTCACCCGCGAGCAACTGTACGAGATCGCCTACGAGTCCTCGACGCGCAGCGCCTACCACGTCGAGCGCAACCCCGAAGCGCGGTGTCGAACCGTCACCGCGAACGTGCTGGCCGTCGACGACGACTTCTCGAAGATTCAACTGCTGACGGGCCTCTCCGGGTTCAAGGCCCCGACGGCGTCCTGCGTCCTGACGGCGTACGATCCCGAGCGCCACGCCGTCGTCGACACTCGCGTCTGGGCCTCGCTCGAGCGTCTGGACTACCTCGAGGGCCGCAAGGAGTCGTTCGACGCCGACGACTACGTGACCATGATCGAGCCGATCCGCGAGATCGCCGACGACACGGGTTACAGCGTCGCCGAGGTCGGCTACGCGCTGTTCGCCTACGACGATCACGTCCGGGAGGGGACGCTCCACTGACGCCCCCGTCCGAACCGCGCTCGAGTCGGGACGGTCGGACCCTCAGTGTTCGACGAACTCGATCAGGATGCCGCCGGTGTCCTTCGGATGCAGGAAGGCGACGCTGTGGCCCCACGCACCCTCCCGTGGCTCCTCGTCGATCAGCGTCACGTCGTGCTCGCGCACTCTTTCGAGCGCGGCTTCGACGTCGTCGGTTCCCAGTGCCAGGTGGTGGATGCCCGGCCCGTTCTCCTCGAGATACTGCGAAATCGTCCCCTCCTCGAGGGGCTCGAGCAGTTCCAGGAAGCCCTCGCCGACCGCGAGGAATACCACTCGCATCCCGTCGAACTCCTCCTCGTGGGCGACCTCGAGGCCGAAGAGGTCGCCGTACAGGTCGGCCAGCGCGCGTGCGTCCTCGGTCGCGATCCCCGCGTGATCGAAGTGCATGATCGACCGTTACCGACCGGGCGTCAAATATCGCGGGGATCTCGCTCGAGGCTCCGGGACGTCGCTGGTGGAACGACGACTCAACGCAGGCCGAGTTTCGACACGAGGGCGCTCCAGCGCCCGTCGCCGAGGTCGGCGACCGCGTCCATCTCCGCTGGGTCCAGTTCGAAGTCGAAGACGTCGGCGTTGGTCTCGACGTGCGCCGGCGAGGCGGCCTTCGGGATCGCCGCCACCATCGGTTGTTGAACCAGCCACCGCAGCGCGACCTGTGCGGCCGACTTCCCGTACCGGTCGCCGATCTCGCCCAGCCGATCGTCGCCGGGGACGGCTCCTTCAGCCAGCGGGCTGTAGGCCGTCAGGCAGACGTCGTGTTCGACGCAGTACTCGAGCAACTCGGGTTGGTGATGGTACGGGTGGTACTTCACCTGGTTCGCGACGATCGGTGTGTCCGAGAGTTCGCGAGCACGATCGAGTGCCTCGACCGGGAAGTTGCTGACGCCGACGTGATCGACGCTACCCTCGTCCTGTAACTCGTTCATCGCCGAAAGGGTCTCCTCGAGGGGCACTTCATCGCTCGGCGCGTGGAGCAAGAGCAGATCGACGGTCGTGAGGCCGAGGCGCTCGAGGCTCGTCCGGGTCGACTCGAGGACGTCCTCACGTGCGGCGTTGTCGGGGTGAACTTTCGTGACGACGAAGACGTCGTTGCGATCGACGGTACTGGCGGCGATGGCGTCGCCGACTGCCGACTCGTTGTCGTACAGCTGGGCGGTGTCGACGTGGCGGTAGCCGACCTCGAGGGCTCGTTCGACCGCCTGACGACACTCGTCGCCGGTCATGCGGGCCGTTCCGAACCCGAGTGCGGGAATCTCCGCACCGTCGGCCGAGACGGTCGCCGTCGAGACGCTCGATTCGGTTCCCATGGTGCAGCGTTCCCCGTCTTCAGGCTTGAAATCTCGCCCGATCGCTGGATCTCGCCGGGCTAATCACCCGGCGTACGACGAGTGCCACGGACTGGTGGACGCGTCGGTGCTCGAGAATTGGACGGTCGCGTCTCGCGTCGTCGGGTAGTGACTGGAGGTGCGGTCACTAGAGGAGAACCGATGCGAGATCCCGACGACGATACGATCCCCCGATTAGACCGCGCTACCCGGCTGGTATTCGCCGAACTCCTCGCGGAGGACGCCACAGATCTCGCCGACGGTCGCGTACGCCTTCACCGCGTCGATGATGTAGGGCATCAGGTTCTCCCCAGTCCGGGCCGCGCCGCGCAGCGCCTCGAGCGCGGCGTCGACGGCCTCGTCGTCGCGGTCGGCGCGGACGGTCTCGAGGCTGTCGATCTGGCGCTGCTGGTCCTCTTCGGTGACCTCCTGGACGTCCATCTCGGGTTCCTCGTCCTCGATCTCGAACTCGTTGACCCCGACGATGATCCGTTCGCTCTCCTCGATCTCCTTCTGGCGCTCGAAGGCGGTGTCCTGGATCTGGCGCTGGACCCACTGTTGTTCGACGGCCTCGAGCATGCCGCCCCGGTCTTCGACCTCCTCGAGGATCTCGTAGGCTTCCGCCTCGACCTCGTCGGTGAGCGATTCGACGTAGTAACTGCCGGCGAGCGGATCGATGGTGTCGGCCGCGCCGGACTCGTGGGCGAGGATCTGCTGGGTTCGGAGTGCGGTTCGGACCGACTCCTCCGTGGGGAGCGCGAGGGCCTCGTCCTTCCCGTTCGTGTGGAGACTCTGCGTCCCGCCGAGCACCGCGGCCAGCGCCTGGTAGGCGACGCGCACGACGTTGTTCTCGATCTGCTGGGCGGTCAGCATCGAGCCCGCGGTCTGGGTGTGGAACTTGAGCTGCTTCGATTTGGGATCGTCGGCGTCGAAGCGCTCGTCCATGATGTCGTGCCACATCCGGCGAGCGGCGCGGAACTTCGCCACCTCCTCGAAGATGTTGTTGTGGCCGTTGAAGAAAAAGGACAGTTGCGGAGCGAACTCGTCGACGTCCAATCCCGCATCCAGGGCGGCCTCGACGTACTCGATGCCGTTGCCCAGCGTGAAGGCCAGTTCCTGGGCGGCCGTCGAGCCGGCCTCGCGGATGTGATAGCCCGAGATGGAGATCGTGTTGAACTTCGGGGTCTCCTCGGCACAGAACTCGAAGATGTCCGTGATGATCCGCATCGACGGCTCCGGCGGGTAGATGTAGGTGTTACGGGCGATGTACTCCTTCAGAAGGTCGTTCTGGATCGTCCCCCGGAGTTCCTCGCGGTCGACGCCCTGCTTGTCGCCGACCGCGATGTACATCGCCAAAAGCACCGAGGCGGGGGCGTTGATCGTCATCGAGGTCGAGACCTCGTCGAGGGGAATGCCGTCGAAGACGGTCTCCATGTCCTCTAAGGAGTCGATGGCGACGCCGGCCTTCCCGACCTCGCCGGCGGCCATCTCGTCGTCCGAGTCGTACCCCATCTGGGTCGGCAGGTCGAAGGCCATCGAGAGGCCGGTCTGTCCCTGATCGAGCAGGTAGTGGTAGCGCTCGTTGGTATCTTCGGGCGTCGAGAAGCCGGCGTACTGGCGCATCGTCCACAGGCGACCCCGGTAGCCCGTCGAGTAGACGCCGCGCGTGTACGGCGGTTCGCCCGGGTTGCCGAGGTCCGCCTCGTAATCCAAGTCCGCGACGTCGTCGGGCGTGTAGAGGCGATCGACTTCTTGACCCCCCGTATCGGTGGTAAATGTCTCCTTCCGCTCGCCAAAGCGCTCGAGGACGGGTTCGACTTCCTCCTCGTGCCACTCCTCCTTGCTGGCACGGATCTCCTCGAGTTCGTCGGGATCGAACATTATAGATATCGACGTGGTCGGAGGGCTTCAAGCTTGATGAACGCACCAGGCTTGCGGGGCCACGCGTCGGCGATCCGGGGGCGGTGGCGTTCGACTCAGTCGCCCGTATCGTACTTGTACGTCGCCGAATCCGGATCGATACCGAAGTCCTCGGCGGATTCGTCCGTCGACGCGTCGGAACGGCCTTCCGGTGCGCGTTTGAACGCCTCCCGGAGACGCTCGGGCATGCGGAACCGGTCGACCTCGAGTGCGTACGGCACGGCCTCGGGATCGACGCCGTCACGTTTGGATTCGAGTCGATCCTCGAGCGCGTCGGGAAGCCGGGACTCCTCGATGCGGCGAAACCCGAACTGGGCGAGGTATGCTCCCTCGCTCGTCAGCGCGTAGACGGTATCGAACCCTTCGTCGCTCGCGTACTCGACGAGGCGCTCGACGACGTGTGCGCCGACGCCCTGGCCGCGCCACCCCTCGAGGACGCCGATGCTGGTCAACTCGCAGACGTCGTCTGCACCCCCATTGGCGCGACCGGAGTCGGCATCGGACGACGACGTTCCGTCGGCCTTGTGGATCCGGATGCGTCCGAAACCGGCTTTCTCGCCCGATTCCTCGTCCACGGCGACGACGTAGTCACGCGAGCGGAACGCCGTTTCGTCGAGACCCATGGCCTCGATGTGATCGAGCAGCCAGACCTCCTCCCGGTTTTTCGCGTCCCGCACGTACATGATTCGAGGTACGGAACGTGCGGCCAAAAGGATTTGCGGGTCGGGCTGTTTCGAGGCGGAAACTGACCGGCGTAGTCACCGGTTTCCGCTCTCTCATCGCCTTGCTACGTGCCGTTACACGGTCCTGCGGTCGGATCGAGCCGGGACGATCACACTGAGAGTCAGTCGGGCTGATAGGTGACGATTTCTCGGCGGTAGCGGACTGATAACGAAATGCGATTGTTTGGAAGCAGTGACTGCCATGTTTCACGAGGTGAGCGCGCGTGCAGCGTCCGTCGCTGATACGGAACGCTGTAACGATGTGCCGGTGCAACTCCGATCCGGGGTTGCGGTTGTGCCGGGACTGACTTACAGCAGTCCGTCTGCGGCGATGGCACGCGTTTCCCCGTCTCCGATTCCTGCCGCTCGATCCGTGCTCCGGACGCGACCCAGCCCTCCGGTCGTCTCGAGCCAGCACCTCGACGGGCGCTGCTCGTGGGGAACACCGACGGTGGTGGACCCGTCGGTCGTCAGCCGAACCGAACACACGCACGCGGGGGGCTACTGATGCGTATCTGTTCGATCGTCGGCGCGCGGCCGCAGTTCGTCAAGGCCGCGGTCGTCTCGCGCCAACTCAGGGAGGCGGGTGAAGAGGTCCTCGTCCACACCGGGCAACACTACGACGAGGAACTGTCCGACGTCTTCTTCGAGGAACTCGACATCCCCGAACCGGACTACAACCTCGGCGTCGCCTCGGATACCCACGGCCGGCAGACGGCAAAGATGATCGCGCGTCTCGAACCGGTCGTCGAGGAGACCTCCCCCGACGCCATCCTGCTGTACGGCGATACGAACTCGACGCTGGCGGGAGCGATCGTCGGCTCGAAACGGGACGTCGCGGTCGCCCACGTCGAGGCGGGACTGCGAAGCGAGAACCGATCGATGCCCGAGGAGATCAACCGAATCCTGACCGATCACGCCTCGGATCTCCTCTTCGCGCCGAGCGAAGCGGCGGTGGCTAACCTCGCCGAGGAGGGACTCGGGGACGGCGTCTACCTGACCGGCGACGTGATGTACGACGCCATCCTCGACGCTCGAGAGCGCTCCCACAGACAGTCGACGATCCTCGAGGACCTCGACCTCGAACCGGGGGAGTTCGTCCTCGCGACGGTCCATCGCGCCAGCAACACCGACGACCGGGCGAACCTCGCGTCGATCGTCGACGCCCTCGCGTCGGCCCCCCTGCCCGTCGTCTTCCCCGCGCACCCGCGGACGGTCGACCGACTCGAGGAGTACGGCCTGTGGTCCCGAGCGACGGAGCACCTCGAGGTGATCGAACCCCAGGGGTACCTCGACTTCGTCCGACTGCTCGACGCGGCCGAACGGGTCGCGACGGACTCCGGTGGGGTCCAGAAAGAGGCCTTCTTCCTCGGTACGCGCTGTCTCACGTTACGCGAGGAGACCGAGTGGGTCGAGACGGTCGACTGCGGCTGGAACCGCCTCGTCGGCCCGAACGAGAGCCGCATTCGGGAGGCCCTGCGGGACGACTGGCAGCCGACGGCCGATCCACAGCCCTACGGCGACGGCACCGCCGGCCGCCGGATCGTCGAGTTGCTCGAAGAGCAGTTGCCAGCGCCCAAAGCGGAGCCGCAAGCCGAACCCGTTTCGCTGGACTGACTGGGCACGAACCCTCGCCCGAACGGACCTCCGTCGGGGCTCTTCCAGGGAGACGTCGGTGGGTCCGATAAGAACGCTCGAACCGACGAATCGGCTTGTGGTAGTGACAATACTGTCTCGTACCCCGTCGTGGATCGATCCCGGATCGTCGCTCCGGATTGGAATCACTGGAGCCGACCACTCTCGGGAAATACTCGAGTCGAGAACGACGGCGAGAGCGGACGAATCGGTCGAAATCGGGCGACAGTTGGACTCCGGTATCGGACGGACCCGTTCCCGTCGGCGAGTCCGACGCCGACTCACAACGGGCGACAGCGCTCGAAGATCCCGACAGACGTTTCCGCTCTCCCAAAGGGTTTACGTATCGTAATTATATCTAATTACACGATATGACGGCAGACTTCCCCGACTACGTGGACGTCGATTACGACGACGGCGACGGCGAAGATCCCGAGGACTACCCCCACATCAACGAGAAGATCGAAAAGGCCGTCGAGGTCACGCGGCAGGGCCTCGAGCAGTACGAGAACCCCGCCGTGATGTGGACCGGCGGCAAGGACTCGACGCTCGTGCTGTACTTCGTCACGGAGGTCGCCGACCGGTTCGACCTCGAGGTGCCCCCGGCCATCTTCATCGATCACTACCAGCACTTCGACGAGATCCACGACTTCGTCGACCGCTGGGCCGACGAGTGGGACCTCGAGGTCATCTACGCGCGCAACGAGGACGTCGGCGACTACGTCGACGAACACGACCTCACGCCGGGCGACGAGATCGAGATCGACGAGCTGAACGACCACAACCAGCACCACGTCGAGAACATCCTCGAGTACGAGGAGGACACGTTCCCGTTCCTGCTGGACACCTACGTCGGCAACCACCTGCTGAAGACCGTCGCCCTGAACAACGCCCTGGAGGAGTACGACGTCGACGGGGTCATCTCGGGCGTCCGCTGGGACGAACAGGAAGCCCGGGCCGACGAGACGTTCTTCTCGCCGCGTCACGACCCCGACATCTACCCGCCCCACGACCGCATCCAGCCCATCCTGCAGTTCGACGAGGCCGCCGTCTGGGAGGCGTTCTGGAACTTCGTCGTCCCCGACACCGTCGAGGCGTTCCCCGACGAGGGCTACGTCCCCGAGGGGAAGGACGACCTGCCGGACGACCTCGAGCCCGCCGATACGCCCGTCTCGCCGAAGTACTGGGAAGGGTTCCGGTCGCTCGGCAGCGAAGTCAGCACCGAGAAGACCGAGGACGACCCCGCCTGGCTCCAGAACCTCGAGGAGACGACCGAGCGCGCGGGCCGCGCCCAGGACAAGGAGGACCTGATGGAGCGCCTGCGCGACCTCGGCTACATGTAGGATCGGCGTCTTCGCATCGATCCGGGACGAGGCGAACCACTATGTGATCGCCCGGAGAACGTTCCCTCGCTCGTGACAATCTATCGGACCCGCGAGGGACTTCGTCACCAGTTCCGGGACGTGCTGCACTTCTACTACCCCGACTGCGTCGATACCGCGAGCGGCGGCTACGTCTTCCAACTGGACGAACGCGACGGGCACGTCTACGACGCCCGATCGCGGCACCTCGTCGCGACGGCCCGCGGCGTCCACAACTTCAGTCTCGGTGTCCTCGCGGACGGTCCCGACTGGTGTCGGTTCGCCGCCGAACACGGGCTGTCCTTCCTCTCGAGTGCCCACTGGGACGACGAGTACGAGGGATACGACTGGCTGCTCGAGGGACGAACGCCGGTCGAACGGCGGCGGTACTGCTACGGACACGCGTTCGTCCTGCTCGCGGCGGCCCGTGCCCACCAGGCCGGCATTCCCGGCGCGCGGGCGGCACTCGAGCGGGCCGACGCCGTGCTGGAGCGGCGATTCTGGGAGCCCGATCACGGCCTGTACGCCGATCAGGCCGCAGCCGACTGGTCGTCGCTCGAGCCCTACCGCGGGGGGAACGCGAACATGCACGCCTGCGAGGCGCTCGTTGCGGCGTACGAGGCGACCGACGACGAGCGGTACCTCGACCGCGCCGTCACCGTCGCGGACCGGTTCACCCGGGAGGTAACGAGCGCGACGGACGGACTCCTGTGGGAACACTACACCGAAGACTGGGAGCCGGACCGCTCCTACAACGAGGACGAACCCCGCCACACGTTCCGGCCGCCGGGCTACCAGCCCGGCCACCACGCCGAGTGGGCGAAACTGCTCGCCCTGCTCGCCGATTACCGCGATGAGACGTGGCTCCTCGAGCGAGCACGGGACCTGTTCGACGCGGCGATCGAACTCGGGTGGGACGACGAGTACGGCGGGCTCTACTACACGGTCGAGGCCGACGGCGACCCGAACGTCCCCGACAAGTACGGCTGGGCACACGCGGAAGCCATCGGGGCGAGTGCGCTCTTGAGCCGGTACGACGACGCGTACGCCGCGTGGTACGACCGGGTCTGGGCGTACGTCCGGGAGCACCTGCGCAACCCACGCTACGGGAACTGGTACGAACGGGCGAGCCGAACCGGCGACCGCAACGCGCTGGACCGAGGCCCTGCAGTCGAACCGGGCTATCACCCGCTAACGAACTGCTGGCTTACGATGCGTGCGCTCGAGGCTGAACCACCGGCGTTTGCCGAGTGACGTCGATACGATCGACGACTCGAATTCAACGCGGGTCAGTCAGTGGGTCGCACGGTACTCGCCGTGTTTGACGCCGATCGCGAGGGTGATCGCGCCGAAGACGGCCATCGACGGGAGCACCATCATGAGAATCGTCTCGGTCCCCATCGGCGTCATCGGGGTCAGTTCCGGTACGAGGAACAGTCCGCCGACGCCGATGGCGACGACCGCAACGAAGGCAGCGATCGTTTTGGGGAGGTCGAACTCCATAGCGGACGATTTCGACCGGATCCCTGAAACGAATCGGAAACCGGCAACCCCCTCGAGTCGGGGCCTAGTTCTGCTCCGACGGGCGGACCAGATTGGCCAGGGCGACGAGAACTCCGAGGAACCAGCCCAGTGGGAACGACATTCCCAGCCACATGGCCGCGTAAGCGCCGCCCTCGAGCGTGAAGTTCTCGCGCAACAGCGAGTTGAGGTCCCCGACGAACAGCACGTTATCGAGGATCCAGACCGCGAAGTCGTAGCTCGGATCGAGGACGTACGGCTCGAGCGACGGCGTGACGAGCGCTGCGACGACCGGTGGAAGGAAGATGGCGGTCATCGCGAAGGGGTAGGCGAGCAGGACCGTCGTAAAGCGGCCGCCGAACTTCGCGGACGCTGCCGCGAGCGCTGCGGCGACGACGCCGGCGCTGCTGGCGGCGGCGACCGCGACGAACGCGTCGAAAGGGAGTCTGAGATACGCACTGACGGTCAGTGCCCCCCAGGCGAGGATGGCGACGCCAGTGACGCCGACGATGCCGAGTCGGGTGCGGGTCGAGTCGAGTTTCGCCGCGTAGTAGCGGGTAGCGAGACCGATAACCGTGAGCGGATAGAGGACGAGGAGACCGAGCACTCCCACGGTAGCCCAGCCGTAGTAGCCGATCTTCTGTGGAAGCGTCTCCGGCTTCCACTTACCCATGACGGAGTGGCCGCGGCCGCGCTGACGTGGAAAGACCAGTTCCATCCACGCCCCGTGTAACCGCGCTAAGTCGGTCCGTATCGCACCGACGATGCCACCGCCGCCGCCTCTACGAGAGCGGGTGGACATACGCGAGCCATAACACCCTTGTACCGTAAACTTTCCTGCTCTTTCCGGCCGGACGACAGGTGGCGAAATCGAAGGACGAGCGGCCGATTCGAGGGGCTACGGCGTGATCGCGTTCGTTCACCGAACGGAAAAACGACGTGCGGTGAGACGGGTGTTCGAAGCCGGGATCAGTTCCCGACTACGACTACTGGTTCCACGGGCCGAACTCCGGGTCGACGGCACGGTTGCGCTCCTCGATCGAATCGATCGCCTCGATATCCTCGTCGTCGAGGTCGAGCGAGAGCGACGCCCAGTTGTCGCGGATGTGATCGCCGCCGGTCGCTTTCGGAATCGCCGTGACGCCCTTCTCGCGCAACCAGGCGAGGCTGACCTGGGCCTCGCTGACGCCGTGTTTCTCCGCAATCTCCTGGATTTCGGGCCGGTCGAAGACGTCCCCGCGTGCCAGCGGCGAGTACGCGACGACTTCGACGTCGTTGTCCGCGCAGGTCTCGCGCAGTTCCGACTGGGGCAACAGTGGATGCATCTCGACCTGGTTCGCCAGGATCGGCGCGTCACAGAGTTCGAGGGCTTCCTCGAGTTGTTCCGGGAGGAAGTTGCTCACGCCGACGTTCTCGATCAAGCCCTCCTCGTAGAGCTGTTCGAACGCGCCCAGCGTCTCTTCGGGGTCGTAGGTGCGGGCCGGCCAGTGGACGTACAGCAGATCGACGTAGTCGACGCCGAGTCGATCCAGGCTCTCGCGGGCCGTCTCGAGGACGTCCTCGCGCGCCAGATTGGAGATCCAGATCTTGGTCGCGAGGAAGATCTCCTCCCGGTCGACGTCGGCCCGTGCGATCCCCTCGCCGACGGCCTCCTCGTTGTCGTACGCCTGGGCCGTGTCGATGTGTCGGTATCCCGTCTCGAGCGCCGTCTCGACGCTTTCGGCACATTGGTCGGCGTCGGTGTTCTGCCAGGTGCCGAGTCCGAGCACGGGCATGCCGCTACTTGTCGGACACGATTCGGGTGCGACTGTATCGGCGTCTCGCGTTCCCATGTGTGATAGATACGGGAGCGAGTGAAAGTGGGTTTGGGTTGCGGTCAGGGGTTCGGGGTTTTCGGTTCGATCGGGTTCCGGACGAACGAGTGGGTCGCGTTCAGTACTTGGGCTCCGCGCCGGTAATCTCGTAGACGCGATCCATCAGGGCGTCGCGTTCCTTCCGCCAGGCGTCGAACCGTCCGGGATCGTCCGGGTAGCTGTCGTAGACGTCCTTGAGCGAGACGGCCTCCTTCTGGACCTTGTAGAGATCGTAGAGGGTCCCCCAGTGACCGATCGTCTTGAGGACCGTCTTGAGTTTGAGTCCGAGGCTCATCTCGGTCGTTCCCTTCTTGCCGATCGCGTCGACGATCTGCTGGCCAGGGAGAGCGGTGACGACCGAGACGAGGTCGTCGACGCCGTGTGCGGTCCCGAAGATGTTGTACAGATCCATCGCGGCGAAGCGCTTGCCGAAGTCCGTCTGGACGCGGTGGTTGTACTCCCACAGGCCCGCTTCGCTCACGTCGCCGTCGGAAATCGCTTCGGCCGCGATTTCGGCCGCCCAGTGGCCGGCCTTCGCAGCGCCGGGAATGCCGCCACCGGTGCAGGGATTGACGTGGGCCGCAGCGTCGCCGACGGCCACGTAGCCGGGGTGAACAGCCGAATCGTAGGGGCGACGGGTCGGGAGGGCAGCGCCGAGTTTGTTTTTCACCGTCGCACCCTCGAAGTCGGCCCGGTTCGCCAGGTCGTCCTTGAGGACGTCGACCAGCTCCATCGGTTCCTCGGTCATCTGAAACCCCAGTCCGGCGTTGATCTCGGTCGCCGACCGGGGGAAGTACCAGAGGTAGCCGAGTTCCTCGGTCGGTTTGAACACGAGGGCGTCCTCCCACTCGACCGGTTCGGGGAGTTCGAGCACCTCGCGGTAAGCCGAGCAGAACTGGGAGTAGTTTACGTTCGTATCGAACGCGGACGCGGAGAAGTCGATCTTGTCCTGCAAGACGGACAGTGCGCCAGCACCGTCGATGACGACCTCGGCTTCGTAGTCGACGGGGTCGCCGTCGCGGACTGCACGAACACCCTCGACCCGGGCGTCCGGCTGGATGACGTCGTTGACGACGGTGTCGTAGTGGATCTCTACGCCTGCACGTTCGGTCTCGTCGAGCAACACCTGTCCGTACCGGTAGCGGTCGACGACGGCTCCCGACTCGCCGAAGTCGACGTCGATCGTCTCACCGGTCCGCGGGTTCTCGAAGATGCCACGGGTGATGCTCTCGTTGGTGAACGACTCGGTCCGCAACCGCTCGCGGTCGACGACGTCGGGGAACTTGCTCTTGCCTTTGATGCCGTCCCCGCAGGCGATGTGGCCCGCCTCTTTGGCGGACTTTCGCTCGAGGAGCACGGTCTCGAGCCCCTCACGCGCTGCGGTCGCCGCGGCAAAACAACCGGCCGTGCCGCCGCCGACGACGACGACGTCCGCCGTTTCCGTACTGGGAGCCATCTGTACGTCGATCGAACGGTATCAGAAATAAAAAACACAATGAAAATGTTGTGTCCTCGATACGAGGACGAAACGACGCGTACGATGGTTACTGGTACATCCGCAACGGCTGGGCCTGCGTACTCTCGTCCTGGCCGACCGCCTGCATCTGCTGGGCGAGCTGCTCGCGTTTCCGGCGGATTTCTTCGGCCCGGTCGACGAGTTCCTGGACGTCGATTTCGACGTCGGCTACCGGTCCGATGCCCTCCTCGAGGAGGACGCTCGCGGCCTCGGGATCGGGAAACTGCGGGTTACATCGGACGATCAGTCCGAGACTGTCGGAATCCAGTTGAGCCGCGCGGTTGATCAACGCCCCGGTCGGGCCGGTGACGACGCCGTCTTCCGGCGGGACCGCGACGTCGTGGCGCTCGAGCGTCTCGCCGGCGTCGCCGGTCGCGATGCCGTACAGTTCCAGGCGGTTCTCCTCCTGGTCGGCCGGGAGGCCGCTCAGGTAGATCGGCGTCGCGTTTCGCTCGGCGATCCAGTTGGTGAGGCAGTCGGCGACGTCGTCGACGGCCTGGGCGGCGATCGGCGCGTCGCTCTGGAGGGCGATCAGGTTCTCGGCCTCGTCGACGTAGAGTCGGACCGGCGGCCGCGCAGTTCGGTCGTCGCCCCGGTAGACGCCGATGCTGGGTAACCCGTCACAGTGGACGCTCGCGTAGTACTCCATCCCGAGTTCCTCGACGAGGTGATCGGTCGCGATCTTGCCCACGAGGCCGACGCCCGGGAACCCCTCGACGAGCACCGGGTCCTCGAGGTCGACGTCCGGGCCGTGCTGACGGATAGCTGCCATACCGTCGCCTTGGGCCGGAGCCCGCATAAAAACGGGGGCAGCGTACTCGGATGCTGACGGCGGCCGTGATCCCGGTTTCCACGGTTCGAAACCCACAAACGCCGGCGCTGCGAACGGACGGTCGATGGAGCCACTCGAGCGGTATCGACCGATCGTCGACGACTTCGAGGCGTTCCTCGCGGCCTGCCGCCGACCGCTCGGTAACGCCGTGCGGGTCAACACGATCACGGCCTCGGTCGAGCGCGCACTCGCCGCCCTCGAGGCGGAGGACGTCGGCTACGAGCAGGCCGACTGGAACCCCCGCGTGCTGCGCCTCGAGACCGACTCGCCGGGGTCGACCTGGAGTTCCTTCCACGGCTTTACCCACGGCCAGGAGGAGGTTTCGGTCGTTCCACCGGTCGTCCTCGATCCCCAACCCGGCGAGCGGGTCTGGGATTGCTGTGCCGCGCCGGGCGGGAAGGCTACCCAGATCGCCGCGCTGATGGACGACTGCGGCACGGTGGTCGCCAACGACAGCAACCTCGGGCGTATCTCGGCGCTGCGGTTCAACGCGGAACGACTGGGTGCGACCAGTCTGGCGGTCACCAACCAGGACGCGCGCAACTACTCGCTGAAACCGTTCTCGTTCGACGCGTTCGACCGGGCGCTCGTCGACGCCCCCTGTTCCTGCGAGGGGACGATCCGGAAGAACCCCGACGCGCTCGACGACTGGTCCGAGGACCACATCGCGTCGGTCTCGGGCATCCAGAAGGGGATCCTCCGGCGCGCCGTCCAGGCGACCCGCGAGGGCGGTACCGTCGTCTACTCGACGTGTACGTTCGCCCCCGAGGAGAACGAAGCGGTCGTCCAGCACGCCCTCGACGCGGAGGACTGTCGCGTCGTCGAGTTCGACCTCGGCCTCGAGCACTCGCCGGGACTCACCGAGTGGGACGGCGAGGAGTTCGACTCGACGCTCGAGCGGGCGGCCCGGATCTACCCTCACCAGAACGATACTGGCGGCTTCTTCGTCGCCAAACTGGAGGTGACCGCCTGATGGCGGGCGACGGCGACGCGAACGGATCCGCCGATTCGGCGGCCGACCTCGAGCAAAACGACGGCCAGCGGTTCGATCGCCTTCCCGCAACGGCCGCGGAGCGCACCGTCGAGGGCCGCGTCAGTCGGGAGGCTGTCCTCGAGTACTTCGACGACCGGTTCGGCATCCCCCCGGAGACGTTCGAGGAGTACACGTTCTGGGAGAAAGGTGCCGGCAAGATCTGGATCTACGCCGGGGAGGCCCCGACGCCGATCGAACTCGAGTCGCTGGGCATGACTTGCCTCCGGACGCGGCAGGAACACTGGAAGCCGACGACGGACTTCGCCCAGCGATTCGGCGGGCACGCGACCGAGTGCGTGATCGAACTCGACCGCGGGGAAGCCCGACGGTTCGCGAGCGGTGAGGACCAGGAACTCGAGCGCTGGGACGGCGACTGGGGGTACCTGATCGCCGCCCACGAGGTCGCGGGCGAACTGGAACCGCTCGGGATCGGCCTCTACGTCCACGGCGAACTGCGTTCGATGGTCCCGAAGGGACGACAGCGAGACCTCTGAGGGGGCCGCCCGGTCGTTCAGCGCCCCCAGGTGAGACGGTCGACCGTCGCGCCGATCCGATCGGCGACCCCCGCGAGCCACGCTCCCGGCGAGACGGTGCGTAACTGGTCTTCCTCGACCTCGATACGGTCCGCCCCGTACGGACCCTCGTCGTCCTCACCGTCGTCGCCCCCCGAGGCGACCTCGACCGCCGTCGACATCGCACAGCGGCCGCAGGCTTCGCGATAGGATGTCATACGATCACGTACGACATGCTCGTCCGTAAGCCCACCGGTGACCCCGTTCTCGACCGGTCGGGGGTTCGGAGGTCGAGCACCCGGTCGACTCGGCGACGAGTTTTAGTTCTCCCCGTCGCATCCTCGAGTATGAGCGACGGGACGGGTAGCGAGGACGCCACGGCGGGATCGCTCCCGGAGGAAATCCTCGAGGCAGTCCCCGACTGGGAAGACGAGTACCTGAATCGGGTGGCCCATCGACTCGTCCACACCTACGACCTCGAGAAGGACGTTACCGCGAACGGGGAATCGTTCGCCCTCCACGGCGACCTCCGCGTCGAGAGCAGCAAACACCTGTTTCACCCGTCGATCACCTACGCGAACCACCGCATGCGGGAGTACCTCTACGCCGACCGCCGCTCGAGCGTGCGCGTCGCCGACCTCGAGCGACTGGTCGCACTGGGCCACGACCTGGCCGACGAGCGGGTCGACCCGGACGATCGCCACCGGGCGACGGAGTTTACGTTCGTCCTCGTCGCTCCCTCGATCCCCGACGAGGTTCGGGAGTTCGTCGCTGGCTTCTCCGATCGAACCCTGCTCAAATACGGCTTCCACGGCCACTACGAGATCCACCTCGGCGTCGTCGCGCCCGACCGGGAGGTCGTCGTCTCGAGCGACCGCACGGAGATCGACGCGGCGTTTGCCACGTGGGAGCCGATCGAACGGGACCGTAGCCTCCTCAGTCGCGTCCTGGGGCTGTTTTCCCGATAGCCGACAGTAGTGAAGGGCGAAACGGGGTCAGTCGTCGTCGGTCCCCACGGCGGGTTCGTCGGTCGACAGCAAGCTCTCGCGGGCCGACTGCAGGTTGTCGTACCCCATCCGGATGATCGAGAGCGCGAGGAAGATCAGCACGAACGCCAGCAGCATCCGGAGCCCGCTCGAGATCATCTCGATGATCGACGCCTCGGCCCGCCAGGCGGCGTCGAGCAGTTGCCGGTTGAGGTTCTCGACGAACGCCAGCCACAGCAGGCCGACGACCGTGACGACGGCCATGATCACGACCGGGACGCCGGTCGTCAACAGCTGTTTGGTGTCCTTCCAGTTGGCGAGCCAGACGGTCGCGGTCAACAACGCGAGCGCCGCGAGCAACTGGTTCGCGCCGCCGAACAGCGGCCAGATTTCCTCCCACTGGCCGCTCGAGACGAGCAGATATGCGGCCCCCGTCGCGAGGGCAGTGTTGACGTACCGGTTGGCTGCGACGTTCTCGACGCCTGTCTCGGGCGTGCCGACGAGTTCCTCCATCATGTATCGGCCCAGTCGCAGGCCCGTATCCAGGCTCGTCAGCAGGAAACTGACGAACACGAGCGCCATGAAGACCTCGCCGGTGAGCATCGGGATGCCGAAACTGGTGAGGATGAGACCGCCACCTTCAGCGAAGTTCGGGAGGGCTGCGGCGATGCCCTCGACGCCTTCGGCGGTCACAGCGATGACGGAGACGGCCGCAAGCGCCGTCGCCGCGAGCAGGCCTTCGGCGAGCATCCCGCCGTAGCCGATCAGGCGAGCATCGGTCTCGCGGTTCAACTGCTTCGCCGTCGTCCCCGAGGAGACCAGCGAGTGGAAGCCGCTGATCGTCCCACACGCGATGGTGATAAATAACAGCGGGAACAGCGGCATGGCGACGTCGACCAGTTCGCTACCCATAAAGCTCGTATACGCGGGCAGCTGGATCTCGAGCGCTGCGGCACCGGTCGCTCCGTCCGGCGCTTCGGCCGTCCCGAGGAACGTGCCGACGACGACCGCGAGCAGCGTTCCGCCGACCCCCGTATAGAGGAGAAACGACGAGAGGTAATCCCGCGGCTGGAGCAACACCCAGACCGGAAGAATCGCAGCGACGAAGGCGTACAGCAACGAGACGATGACCCACGCTGCGACGTTTCCGCTCTCGAAGACGGTCGCACCGGGGACCCACATCCCGTCCCCGTCGAACAGGATGTACGCCTCGTCGGCGAACGCCGCGGGTTCGAACAGCGCGATCGGATACTGTAACCCGACCCAGACGCTCGCGAAGACGCCGGCAACGAACAGGAGCGTCCCCGGAATGAACGGGAGATCCAACTGGTAGAGCCAGACGCCGAAGACGAGCGCGAGTCCGATGTAGAGCAGGCTCGCGGTCGCGGCCTGCGGATAGGCGTCGAGGATGACGGCCACCAGCAACGCGAACACCGCCACGACGAGGATGATCACCAGGAAGGCGAACCAGAGGAACATGTTCTTCCCCCGCTCGCCGATGTACTCGCCGATGATGTAGCCGATCGACTTCCCCTCGTGGCGCACGCTCGAGGACAGCGACATGAAGTCGTGGACCGCGCCCATCAGCGGGTTGCCGATCGCGACCCACAGCAGTGCAGGCACCCAGCCCCAGACGAGCGCCGCCGTGATCGGGCCGGCGATCGGCGCGCCGCCGGCCACGCTCGAGAAGTGGTGGCCGAGCAGTACCGGTTTCTTCGATGGGACGTACTCCTGGCCGTCCTGGTACTTGTGGGCCGGCGTCTCCCTGGAATCGTCGAGTTCGACGAACTGTGAGAGGTACCGGCCGTACCCTACGTACCCCACCGTAAACAGGACGAGCACCGTCGCGACGATCCATATTACCCCGGTCATAGGTACCTATTTCCGCCGATTTTCCGTGCACGATCATAAATCATGCGGAAAGGTAACACGCGTCGTGAGCAGCTAACGCACGATTATCGCCGGTCGTCGCGTTCGATCCCGAGGTCGAGATCGGATGCGACGTCGGCGAGTCGATCGCCGCGGATCTCGGCGACGCGTGACTCGACGGTACCGAGTATCGGCGGCGATAGCCGCTCGCGTGCGGTCTCGAGCCGTTTCCGCTCGGTTTCGACCCGGTCGCGAAGGTACCGTGCGCCACGCCCCTCCTCGTGGGGTTCGGGTTCGGGGGTGAGCCGGTTGGCAACCAGCCCGTGGACGGTCAGGTCCTGCTCCTCGAGGCGGTCGATCGTGCGTTCGGTCTCCCTGATCGAGAGCGAATCCGGATTGAACACGAGGACGAACGCGGCGTCTTCCCGGAGCGTGTCGCCGGCGAACTCGAAGAACTCCTTGCGATCCTCGAGGTGGGCGAGTATCGGATCGCCCTCGAGCACCCGACGCGGTTCCCGATCGCCGATCGCCGCCCGCTCGTAGCGATCGATGCTCCGGCGACGCTTGGTCGCGAGCCGGTCGATCCAGCCCTCGAGGTGGTCCGGCAGCGAGAGCAGCCGTAACGTACCGCCCGTCGGGGACGTGTCGAAGACGATCCGGTCGTATCCCTCGGCGTCGCGCATCACCGTGACGAACCGGTCGAACAGCGCAGCCTCGTAGGCACCGGGCGTCCCGTGGGCCATCTCGATCTGGCTGTCGACCTCGTTGACCATCGCCGCCGACACCTGCTCGGAGAGTTTCCCCCTGATCTCCTGGAGATGCCGGGACACCTCCTCGTCGGGATCGATCTCCATGGCCGACAGGCCGTCGACGCCCTCGACGGACCGCGGCTCGTCGCCGAAGGACTGGTCGAACAGGTCGCCGACGGAGTGGGCGGGGTCGGTCGACACCAGCAGCGTCTCGAGGCCGTCCCCCGCACAGTTGTAGGCGTGGGCGGCCGCGATCGTCGTCTTGCCGACGCCACCTTTCCCCCCGACGAAGACGTGTCGCACCATCAGAAGTGATACTGTCGTCCCTTCCGCTCGACGAGCGTACTTCGATCCCAGAGCCGTCGCTCCCAGGCGAGGAACTCGTTCTCGAGGTACGGGACGAGCTCGGCCGTGTAGTACGAAATCGGCGACGGGACCCCGAATGCGTCGGGGAAGCACGCGAGCATGAACGCGTCCTCGATGTCCTCGGCCTCGGCCTCGATCTTCTCGTACGCCGGATGCGAGATCATCCCGTGATAGAGGCCGTGCAGCCACTCCTCGACCGTGGCCCGGAACCTGGCGATTCGCTCGGCGAGTGTCATCGTCTCACATGCATGGACAAAACCCCAAAAATCTATCGCGTCAGGCAGGTCTCGACGGACCATCGAGGGCAAATCGCCCGTAATTCGATACTAACCCGGACACCCCGAATGTGCCTCAGTGAAGCAAAATAGCGTCTGTGTAGTCCCGGTCGCCGCCGGGTCGGGTGATTCAGGCCCTACTGGTCGATGTAGACGGAGCCGACGTAGAAATCCTCCTTGTAGTACAGCGTCACGTCGCGTGGATTCTCGGTTTCGATCGCGACGGTATCGCCTTCCTCGAAGGTGCCGTCGATCTCGTCCGCGAGGCTGACACCGTCACGGCCGTTCTCGTTCCAGATCTGTAGCTCGAGATCCGACGCGGGAATCGCGTCGCCGCCGGCGTGTTCGACGACGCCGTCGTCGTACTCGAGGTCGACTCTCGGGATCGTCCGGGTCCGACCGACGGGGATCTCGTCTCCGTCCCAGACGACGGTGACGCGTTTGCCCGAGCCGACGTCGTCGAGTTCGATCGTTGCGGGCTCCGTGATAGTCTCGTACTGGTCGGCCCACTGGACGTCCGCGGGGTCGTCGTCGACCCGGAGCTCGTACGCGTCGGCGGGCTGTTCGATCTCGACCTCGAGAGTGGCAGTCAGCCGGTCGTCCGCGTATTCGTACTCGAAGTCGACGTCCCCGGGCGCGTCGATCCGGTGGAACGAGAGCGAGTCGTATCGGGAGGTTCCGTCCCAGCCGACGATGATCTCGTCACCGGGCTGGACGTCCTCGAACGTGGCTTCGGCTCCCTCCTCGACGGTTTCGCCGTCCCAGGGCTGGATCGTCGCGGTCGGCTCGGGGTCGACCCGTTCGCCCTCGTCGTTGACGATCCGGTACGGCGATTCGTCGTGGGCCGCGATCGTGATGCGGTCGCCGTCGAGCGGGAAGTCGTCGGTGTACTCGATGGAGAGGGTTTCCGTCTCGTAGTCGTACTCGAACTCGAAGCGGAGATTGCTGAGGATGGACGTCCCGCTGCTGCTCGACCCCATCTCGTGGTCGTGCGTGATCGAGACGGACGTGTTGGGCTCGACGTCCTCCATCTTCACGACGATCGTATCGCCCTCTTCGATCTTCCCGTGGCCGTCGGCCCAGATGTCGGGATCGTACTCCTCGTCTCCGAGTTCGAGAGTCAGATCCTCGACCGGCGTCGGATCGCCTCGGCCGACCTCGAGTTCGAGGTACTCGTCGTCGGGATCGATGTCACGATCGACCCGGAGGAAGCCCGGGCTGTCGTGTTCGGCGACTGCGCGTTCGGCCTCGAGGTCGCGTTCGACGGAGACCGTGACGTAGCGGCCGTCCACCGTCGCTTCCGGCTCCTCGGTGGTGCCCATGTACGCGAAGTCGGCCTCGATCCTCTCGACGAACTCGTCGGTGACGTCGTCGGCGTCCTCGAACGCGACGACGTACTCGATCTCGATCGTATCGGGATCGAGGACGGTCTCGGCGTGGGCGATGTACTCCGGCTGGGGGTCGTCCTCGTTACCGGTGAAAGCCGACGCCGAACCGTTCACTGACTGAACGGTGTAGCTGTCGGCGTCGCCGACGGTCTCGATCGCCTCCTGGAGCATGTCGTTCGTCTCGAGGAGTCGGTCTTCCTCGCCAGCGGCCGCGGCCAGCGCGTCGTCGATCGTCCCCTCGTCGGTGGTTACGAACACGAACTCGTCGGTGACCGCGGCGAACTCGTCGGTGTTTCCGGATTCGAACCGTTCGTACTCGAGGCCGCCGTCCGTCTCGGCAGGCTCGCCGTCACCGTCCGGATCGATGTCGCCGGCGAGGATCCGGATCGGCTGGGTGTACTCCTCGTCGTACGACGTCACGGTGACCTCGGCGGCGATGCCGTCGGGATCGACGTTCAGCGGACCGATGTAGGGCCGGGATTCGTGGGGTTCGTCGGCCTCGCGACGGCGTTCGTAGTCGACCGCGCGGAATACGATCGCGTCGTCGCTGACGGACGCGGGGAGATACTCCAGCAGCGTCTCGAGGTCGGGTGCATCGCCCGAGGCCTCGACGGAGGAGCCGTCGGACGCACTCACGGCGGAACCCGCAAACGCGATGGTCGCAGTCGTGGCGATACCGCCCAAGAGGGTTCGGCGGGGACACTTCATACGATCCGTTCTTTCCGTTCTTCCAACAAGTATCTTCCCATCATATTCCAGTTCAGAACACAGTCGAAACTGGCAGCCGTCGCCGATTTCTCCGGCAGCGTCGTCGGTCGCTCGAGACCGACGCAACGACGAGCGCCGAACTGACCGGCCCCCCTCCACACTTGGACCCCAGCCAGGCCGTCCATCCGTAGCCGGGTTTCGTCCCCTCGAATCGGGTTCGGCTATGCAAACATTGATTGGCGCACTGACGTTATGCTCCGGTGATGGCCGCCATCACCGTCGACGGACTGCGGAAGGAATTCGGCGACGTGACCGCCGTCAACGACCTTTCCTTTACGGTCGAGAGCGGCGAACTGTTCGGGTTACTGGGACCCAACGGCGCTGGGAAGTCGACGCTGATCAAGATGCTGGTCACGCTGTTGCAGCCGACGGCGGGCACCGCACGGGTCAACGGCCACGACATCCGCGAGGACCGAGGTGGCGTCCGCGATAGCATCGGGATCGTCTTCCAGGAACCGGCCCTCGACGAGGAACTCACCGGTACCGAGAACCTGGCGTTGCACGCACGGATGTACGGCCAGCGGAAAGCCGAACGCGAACGCCGCATCGACGAGATTCTCGACCTCGTCGACCTGGCCGACGAGCGCGACGAACTCGTCGAGAACTACTCCGGGGGGATGAAACGCCGCCTCGAGATCGGGCGCGGTCTGATGCACGAACCCTCGGTGCTCTTTCTGGACGAACCGACGGTCGGACTCGACGCTCGCGCCCGCCGCGACACCTGGGACTACATCAAGCGGATGAACGAGCAGTCGGGTATCTCGATCGTCCTGACGACCCACTACATCGAGGAAGCCGAACAGCTCTGTGACCGCGTGGCGATCGTCGACGACGGCGACATCGCCGCGCTCGATTCCCCGGACGCCCTCAAAGACTCCCTCGGCGGCGACGTCGTCACCCTCGAGATCGACGGCCCGACGGCTCCCCTGCTCGACCGTCTCGACGAGGCGTCCTGGGTCGCCGAGTACACGACGAGCGACGCCGTGGTTCACGTAACGCTGCCAAGCGGCGAGTCCCACATCGTCGACCTCGTCCGGATCGCCGACGCGGTCGACGTACAGATTACGTCCATCGACCTCCGGAAGCCCAACCTCGAGAGCGTGTTCCTCTCGGTGACGGGGCGGACGCTCGAGGACGGCGACACTGAAGCGGCCGAGACCGAAGCGGTCCAGTCGGTCGGCGCTGCGGGGTCCGCGGGATCGCTGGAGGGAGAGCGATGACTCGAATCGATCCGCTGGCCATCTACGGTCTCTGGCTTCGGGACGTGAAACGGTTCCTGCGGACGCCGTCCCGGATCGTCGGGGCGCTGTCGATGCCGCTTCTGTTCCTCGTGTTCCTCGGGTACGGCTTCGAAGGGGCGGCGATCCCCGGCCTCCCCGAGGACGTGGGCTACATCGAGTTTCTGGTCCCCGGTATCGTCGGCTTCACGATGATGTTCGGTGCCTCCTTCGCCGGCCTCTCGATCCTCTCGGATCGCGACGTCGGGTTCCTGAAGGAGATTCTCGTCTCGCCGGCCAGCAGGACGTCGATCGTTCTGGGCCGGATCGCGGGTGGGTCCACCACCGCGTTCGTCCAGGGTGTGCTCATCCTCGTGTTCGCGGTCCCGCTCGGGTTCCGCTTCGTGAGTTTCTTCTCGTTGCCGCTGGCGTTCGTCTTCCTCGTGTTGATCGCAGTAACGTTCGTCGGCTTCGGCATCGCCCTCGCCTCGCAGTTTCGCGACAGCGAAGGCTTCATGCTGATCGTCCAGTTCATCATCTTCCCGCTGTTTTTCCTCTCCGGTGCGGTCTTTCCCATCTCCGGGCTCCCCGGTCCGGTCCAGTATCTCGCGTACGTCAACCCCCTCACCTACGGTGTCGACGGTCTCCGCGCCGTGCTGATCGGCTCCTCGTCGTACTCGGTGCTTCTGGACGCCGGCCTCCTCGCGCTTTCGTCAGTCGCGATGGTCGCTCTCGGTGCCGCCCTCTTCGAGCGTGTCGAAGCCGCCTGAACGAGCCTTACCGTATCCGTGCGTTGCATGCTCCGTCTTTTTCCTACTGGTATCCGAAGGAAACGGTATGCCGCTCGGCCACTCCGGGTTCGCTACTGGTATTCGAGGAACGGGTGATACCGGTGTCTGAGTCCGACGCGTATCCGCCGATCGAGGCCTACGGGATCGTCGGCAACCTCGAGACCTGTGCTCTCGTCGGGCCCGATGGCTCGGTCGACTGGTTTCCCTTTCCGCACCTCGAGTCGCCGAGCGTCCTCGCGGCGATCCTCGACGCTCACGGCGGCGGCCGGTTCCGAATCGCACCGATCGACTCGTTCGAGACCGCGCGGCGATACGTCGACGACACGAACGTCCTCGAGACGACCTTCCACACCGACGACGGAACGGTAACGGTGACCGACTTCCTGCCGCCGGCCGGCCGGACCAACCACCCGAAAAAAGTCCTCTACCGAAAGATAGCCTGCGACGAGGGATGCGTCGACCTCGCGGTCGAGTTCGAACCCCGGTTCGATTACGGTCGAGCGGAGACGTCGATCGAACTCACGGAGGCGGGAATCCTCGCCGAGGGCGAACGGGAACGGACGCTGCTCGAGAGCCCGATCGACCTCGAGATCACGTCGGGAAACGGTCGAAACGGCCGAATAACCGGCGAGCAATCGCTCGAGGAAGGGGACGAGGAGTGGTTCATGCTCCGGTGTACGGGGGCCGAGGACGCGGACACGGACCCGGCGGCCGCGCTGGAAGAGACGATCGGCTTCTGGACCGACTGGGTGCACGACTGTGATCCCGAAGACGGCTGTGCGTTCGAGGGGCCGTGGCACGACACCGTCGTCCGCTCGGAGTTGGCCCTGAAACTCCTGACTCACGCCGAGTCCGGGGGAATCGCGGCCGCGCCGACCACCTCGCTGCCCGAAACCATCGGTGGCGTCCGTAACTGGGACTACCGCTTCAACTGGCTTCGAGACGCCGGGTTCACCGTGCAGGCGCTGATGAACCTCGGAACTGCGTCGGAGGCCAACGACTACTTCGACTGGTTCATGGACCTCTGCCAGGCCGACGACCCCGAAGCGATCCAGCCGTTGTACGGCCTCCATGGCGAATCCGATCTCTCGGAACGGGAACTCGAGCACTTCGAGGGGTATCGCGGCTCCAGTCCGGTTCGGATCGGCAACGAGGCCGCAGAGCAGCGCCAGCACGACGTCTACGGGGAACTCCTGCTGGCCGTCGACGAGATGCACCGACACGGTCGCCAGCTGACCGACGAGGAGTGGGATCGGATTCGCGATATCGTCGACTACGTCCGCGAGATCTGGGACGAGCCGGACGCAGGCATCTGGGAAGTCCGCGGCGGGAACCGACACTTCGTCTACTCGAAGGTCATGTGCTGGGTTGCCCTCGACCGCGCGCTCGCGCTCACTACCGACGGCGACTACGACGCGCCGCTCGAGGCGTGGCGAGAGAGCCACGAGCGGATTAGAGCGGACGTCCTCGAGAACGGGTACGACGAGGCCGTCGGCGCGTTCGTACAGTCCTACGGGTCGGACGCGCTCGACGCGACCGGCCTCCTGCTCCCGATCGTGGGCTTTCTGCCCTTCGACGACGACCGCGTGCAAGGAACGATCGACGCGGTCGAAGACGCGTTGGTCGAGAAGGATGTGTTCGTCCGGCGGTACGACGGCGACGACGGGCTTCCGGGCGAGGAAGGCGCGTTCGTCCTCTGTTCGTGCTGGTACGTCGACGCGCTCGCGCTCTCCGGCCGCCTCGAGGCGGCGAAGTCGCGGTTCGAGACGCTGCTCGAGTACCTGAACCCGCTCGGACTCGTCGCGGAGGAGATCGATCCCGAGACCGGCGCTCACCTCGGGAACTTTCCGCAGGCGTTCAGCCACATCGGGATCGTCAACAGCGCCCTCTATCTGGGCTACGTCCGGGGGTACGATACCCCTGGCCCGGCACCGATGGGGATCCGACTCGGCGACCCGGCCGTGGACGTCCCGGTGCTGTCGGAGTAACGCCTCCTACCCTACGATGTCGATCGTCCCCCGCATGCTCTCCGGATGGACCTGACAGTAGTACTCGGCCATCTCTTCGACGGCCGTGAACGTGACCGTCTGCGTCGCCCCCTCCTCGCCGACGAGATCGGACTCAAGGAGGTCCGCGCCGCTCTCGTCCTCGATCGCGAAGTTGTGCTGCAACCCGTCCGCGTTCTCCCAGACGAGCGTGTACTCGGTGCCTGCCTCGAGTTCCAGTACCGGATTCGCTTCGTTCGCGACGTCCTCGGGTTCCGTACCCTGCCAGCCCGGTGCTTCGCCCGACAGCCGGAAGTCGGCGTCCTCGTTCGCCGGTTCCTCGGCGGCCCCGTCTTCGGGTTCCGCCTCCGCCTGGCCGGGGAACTCCCAGTCGTCGAACGGCCCCTCGACGAGTTCCTCCTGTTCCCACATGGCGTGAATGAACGGCTGCATTTCGCCGTCGGGAAGTTCCATCGCGGTCGGAACCGGATCGAAGACCGGTCCCTCGTCTGTCGGCCGGATCGGCAACACCACGCCGTGCGTGTGGTGGAGTTGCCCCGCGATCGTCTCCTCGGGCGCTAGCGGAAGTTCCTCGTCGATCGCTAGCCGGTAGCGCTCGTCGCGGACGGTCTGGGTCGTCATGAAGTGGATCACGCGGAAGCCGTCCTCGGTGGCCAGCTCGCCGTTTACGTAGATGTCACCGACGTCCCAGCAGGCGGCGTAATCGTACACCTGCGCCATCAACGGCGAGCCGGTTCCGGTCTGTCCGTGGTGCCATGCACCGACGCGGACGCCGCCGCCGGTCTGGTAGCCTGGGATAGGTGGCTTGACGACGTGATCGAAGTCCAGTCGGTACTCGTTGCCCGCCGGATCGGTGAACACCGTCTCGAGGTCGACTTCGTCCGCCGTGTCACCCGGTTCGCCGGGCGTGTCGTACGGCTGGCGGTCCCGATAGGTGATCTCGAACGCACCGCTGGTGACCTCGGCTTCGTCGCTGTAGAGGTTCGGCTCGACGAACGTCTGCTCGGCGACCCCGGCATCCTCGTCGTCCTCGATCGGTTCGCGGCCCGCCTCCGGTGCGGCCACGAGCAACGGGAGGTCCTCGAGCAACTGGGGAACCGCCGCACCGAGTGGTTCGGGCAGTTCCTTCGCCTGTTCGATCCGCGACTCGAGGAGGGACTGCCGAACCGTGGGTTTTCGGCCGTTCCGAACACCTGCGGGCTGAGCCGTCGTTCGCCCGGCAACACCCAGTAGACCGCGTTCCCTGGTTCCTGTCGAACCGTCACGTCGCGACCCAGCGCGGATGCGCTTCCATCCTCGTCGGTACCGTCGTGTTGGGCACCCACCGTCGAAAGTCCCGAGCCGAGGGAGATACCGGCCCCTGCTGCACTGCCCGCCTCGAGGAGGGAGCGTCGCGTCAATCGGCCGTTCGATCCGCCCTTTCTTGTCATGTGTTACCACGTGTATGCGCAGAGAGATTGGAAGAATAAATGGGTGAATCGTTGTGGTATGGCAACACATCACTCCCACAATTCTTTTGTAGGCGGTTCTCGCGAGCCGATGCGAAGTGGGCACTTAGTTCCGCGAGCGAACCGCCCAATCCGAGGTTACCGACTCGGACGACACAGCGTCCGCTGTATTCGAGGGTCGCGACGAGACAGCGCCTCGAAACGGAACTGGGATCGAACCGCTAGAAGGTGATCTCGTAGTCGTCGTCGACTAGCGACCGGATACTGGGATGGCCCTCGTTCTCATCGATGCGGACGAGTCCCGCGTCCTCGATCGCGTCGTCGGCGTCGAACGCGCTGGCACAGTAGTCCCAGACGGCTGCTTCATCCCGCACTGACCGGTAGAGGTCGTGATCCGAGGACGACTCCAGTCCCCGACGGGTCGACTCGGCGTCCTCGTGGACCTCCTCGTTGACCTCTCGGACGATATCGGCGAATGCGACGTCGTCGACCGTCGTGTCGATCCCAAACTCGCCGGCGCGATCGATCGTCTCGAGGACCTCGCCCGGTAGAGCAACATCTTCGAGGGGATACAGCCGCGATTGAGACACGCTCCGCCCAGTCGACTCTTCTCGACGACGGCGACCGACTGCCCGCGCCGCGTGGCCGCGTTCGCCACGTCCAGCCCCGATCCGGAGCCGATCACCAGGAAGTCGTACTCTTCAGTGAATTTCGGCGACACACCTGACGTACTGGTGGGCGACGGGAATCGGTGTCGTGACTGAGTGTCGCCGATGCACTACCGAAATGCGGTATAATCTGTTGCCGACTACTGATCTGGCTGCTGTTCCCACGTTGACGTCGATCCGTAGCCCGCGGTCTACCGCCGAACGTGACGGCACGCCGCCGGTGTCTCGAGGCTTTCGTCGACTCGCCAAGAAGGAACGCGGACGACCCAATCCTCTCGAACGATGTGACGAACACGTCCGAATCCCGACCGACCCCAACCGCTAATGGTCTCGGCGTGGCAGCGAGACGGGACATGGATTACGAAACGTGGGCCGAGAACCAAGAGACGACGACGGTGGCGGTCGACGAGCACGACCTCGAGGTCGCGTACTACGACGAGGGTGAGGGCGAACCGGTCCTCCTGTGTCACGGAATCCCGACGTCGTCGTTCCTCTGGCGCGACGTCGCACCGCCGCTGACGGACGAGTACCGCGTGATCGTCCCCGACATGGTCGGCTACGGTAATTCGGCGATGCACGACGGCTTCGACCGGTCGATCCGTGCGCAGGAAGCGATGATCGACGGGCTGGTCGACGACCTGGCCCTCGAGCGAGTAACGTTCGTCGGACACGACCTCGGCGGCGGGGTCGGTTTGCGCTACGCCGCCCACGAGCCGAACACGGTCACGAACCTCGTCCTCTCGAACGCGGTCTGTTACGACTCGTGGCCGATCGAGACGATTCTGGAGCTCGGCCTCCCCGCAACCAGCAAGGAGATGAGCGTCGACGACGCCCGGAACCTCCTCGAGAAGATCTTTCGGAACACCCGGTACGACGACCCGAGCGAGGAGTTCGTCGACGGGATGCTCGCACCCTGGGACTCCGAGGAGGCGATCGTCTCGCTGTCGCGCAACGCCATCGGTACCAACACGAGTCACACGACCGAGATCGACCCGAGCGAGATTTCGGCGCGGACGCTCCTCCTGTGGGGGTCCGAGGACGAGTTCCAGGGGATCGAGTACGCCGAGCGCCTGTCAGACGACATCCCCGACGCCGAACTCGTCGGGGTGGCCGAGGCGAGCCACTGGGTCATGGCCGATCGACCGGACCGCTACGGGGACCAGCTTCGCGAGTTCCTCGCCGGCGACTGACCGGATTTCACGCCCGGCTCTAACGGAGGGTTCGTCGCGACCGACAGCCCGGGTTCGGACGCGAGAACGAGAACGGTCGGACGGAGTCGGCGTCACGTTAGGTGGAACTATTTTGCTCGAGAACACCGTAGATACGGGTATGCCGCCTTCTGATAGCCAGTTAGACGTCTACGAGTGTCCGACCTGCGGCGAACTTCCGTTGAGCGACGGGGAGCGACCTGCTGCGACGGGCCGATGGACGCCGTAGAGACGACCGTCCCCACCGAATCGCCGACCGTCGAGGAACTCATGCGCGACGTGTTCGATATCTCCCCGACCGAACTCGAGGTCCGTCAGCAGGTCATGGCTGCGGGTGAAACGACCATCGATGACCTCGTCGAGACCGTCGACCGTGACCGAAGCGTCGTCAGCCGACACCTGAACCACCTCGTCGATCTCGGCGTCGTCGAGAAGACGTCGCGCGTCCTTCCCGAAGGGGGCCGCGTTAACGTCTACGCACCTCGCTCCGAGGACGTGGTCCGACGCAAACGTAAACACGGGCTCTACGCGTCGTGTCTCGACGCCATCGAACTGCTCGAGGAGGTGAACGAGGAAAAGATCGCGATGATGGCCGAGAACCCGAACTCCGACGACCACAACGTCGGTCGATCGGTAGTCGATCGATTGCTCTCTTTAGGTGATTCGTCGTAATCGAGTGGCTGCGGAGCTCGTCTCATTCTGTCCGCACTGGGCCCCAACCGTACGAACGACGACCGACGCGAGGAGTGCTCCCCCTCATGACGTATCGTAACAGCACGTTACTGGCGAGTGCAGGTTACGAACTGACTCGATCAGCGATCTGGTGTTGCAGTCACGGATCGGTTTCCGAAGGGACAGCGGTCGATGAACGCCCGGATCGATTTCACGGCTCACGGGTAGTACACGCTATGCGGTGCTCGCCGGTTAGTTCGCCGTAGAACGGCTCCGACGGGGATTTGAACAGGTGCGAGACGGTCGATCTCACTTCGTTCGATCGCTGCGACTCGCTTGTTCAAATCCCCTCGTGCGCTTCCTTCTTCACTCACGAGGTTCGTTCAGAAGAGTGCTCCGACGGGGATTTGAACCCCGGTCATTGCCTCGAGAGGGCAATATGATTGGCCGGACTACACTATCGGAGCGTGCGTCGAATGCATTCATCCGTAGTGCGGGTCGATGTTTAAGGATTCCGTTTCGATCCGGGGGTGGGCCGGCGTGCCATGCCGCGGTTATTCGTCGAACGGCGACTTCGTCGCTTCGGGCTCGTACCCCTCGAGGCTGATGATGTTCTCGCGGCCGACGCGGAGCTTGCTGATCGTGCCCTCGTCCTCCATGTCTGAGAGGAGCATGCTGACCTTGGATTTGGACCAGCCGGTTTCGTCGACGATGTCCACCTGCTTCATGCGGCCGCCGTTGTTCTCGATGAGTTTGACGACGCGGTCCTCGTCGGTGAGCAGTTCTTCGTCCTCGAGTGGGTCGGCAGGGGCGTCCGACGGCTGGGCATCTGCGGAGGGAGTATCGTCGTCGGATCCGCCGGTGTTCGGTTCGGCCCCGTCGGCGTCGGACGTCGACCGGTGCCGGTACCACAATCCGGCCGCACCGAGCGCGAGACCAACGAGCAAGACGCCGAGACCGAGCGTCCACGGCGACGCGTCGCCGTTCGGGGAGATGCGCTCCGAGAGCGAGGAACTGCCTCCGACCGCCCCATCGTGGTCGGACTCGAGGACGACTCGTGGGTGCCCCTCGAAGAACTCGCGTTCGCCCTTCCAGTGAAGCGACGTCGCCTCCTCGATCGACGAGCCGACGACGCTATCCGGTTCTGGGGTGGCACTGCTGAACGCGAGGTTGCCGTCGGGTTTGACGACGATCTCCTGGTCGGCGGTGATGATCAGCCCCTGGAACACGTCGCCGACCACGACCTGTCCGTCGGTCGTCTCGGCGAAGTTCTCCCAGAGGAACGACATCTCGACGACGCCGATGGCGTTGAGTTGTCCCTCGATGTCCGCCGATCGGTTGAAGTTCGAGGCCGCCATCTCACGGTCGGTGTCTTCGATCGCAGTCTCGGCCATCAACTCCGCCTGCTCGGTAAACTGAACGTAGAGGGCGGTCTCTTCGGACTCGAACTCGTCGGCGAACGTCCGGAAGTTCTCCGGCGTCTCGATCCCGTCGCTGTCCTCCGTTAGCGGCTGTTCGTACTGAAAGGTCCAGGTGGCGCTCCCGTTCTCGTGGACGGTGATCTCGAAGGTGGTCGACTCGAAGTCGCTCGAGTCGACGTCGTCCGAGTCGGACGAAGACTGGAGGGCTGGCGACGGCACCGCGGTACCACTCCCAGTGAAGGCGGTGACGACCCCTCCTATCGGGCCGCCGACCACCACGAGCACGACGATGAGGGCGACGAGCCCGACAGAAACCGACCGATGCATTCGTCGTCTACTACGTGCCGGAGCTAAAAATGGTTGTGAATACGGACCCACCCCCATGGCGACGCCGACCATGGCGCGTCGTGTCGATACGCACAAACGATCCGACCCCGTATGCGTCGCTATGATCGCCAACCTCGCGGCGGACGTGCAGGCGTTTACGAGCAACGTCTTTCTGGTCGAGGGCGACCGGACCGTCCTCGTCGACCCCGGGGCGAACTTCGACGTCGTCGAACGGATCCGGGCGCGGACGGACGACCTCGACGCGGTCGTACTCACGCACACCCACCGGGACCACGTCGGAAATCTCGAGGCAGTCACGGACGCGTTCGACGTCGACGTCTGGGGGTACGATCCCGCGATCGAGGGCGTGGACCACGCGATCGGGGACGACGAGCGCGTCACACTTGGGTCCGACGAGTACGTCGCCTTGCACACGCCTGGTCACAAGGACGATCACCTCTGTTTCTACGCCGAGGACCGGGGCATCCTCTTCGCCGGGGACCTCGTCTTCCAGAACGGCAGTTTCGGCCGGACGGACCTGCCGGAGGGCGACCGGGAGACGCTGATCGAGAGCATCGATCGCGTCCTCGAGCGGATCTCGCCCGACCTTTCGGAGATGCACACCGGCCACGGGCCGAGCGTGACGACCGATCCGTACGACCACGTCCAACTGGCGGCCCGGATGGCCCGCCAGGCCTAGAGCGGTCGACTCCCGTCCTCGCGATCTCCGTCGACGGGTCTCACCCGTCGGCCGCTCGATCGGCTGCGGCCAACACCGTGTCGTACGCGGGTTCGTATGCAGTTGCGACCGATTCGGGATCGGATCGTTCCTCGCTCGGTAGCGCCGGAAGTTCGACCCGCTCGAGCGGGTCCAGCAGTTCGAGTACGTCGTCGGTGCGTTTCTCGAGGCGGCCGTCCATCGGACTGGAGCTAGCGACGTCACAGGCGCGGGCGTATCGGTCACCCGGATAGATCCGGACGCGACGGGGTTCGACGGCGGCGACGACCGTCGGCTCGAGGGACCGGATCGGGATCGCGATGTCGCCGTAGGATTCGACCACGGCGACGTCGGCGGCTGCGATCTCGTCGGCGATCCGCTCGAACGCGGGGACGTACTCCCGTTCGGCGACGTCGTTCAACGTCTCGACGGACTCGACCGGAATCGCGTCCTCGAGTGGGAGGGCTTCGGCGACCGACTCGGGCAGGTCGGCGGTCGCGTTCCGCACGTAAGTCGTCGAATCGGGGTCGCCCGATCCGATCCTGTCGATCAGGAACTCGCGGTCGCTTCGCCCGAGCAAGCCGTTACCGCCGCCGGGTGACGGTCGCCAGAGTCGATGGACGGGATTGAGTCGCTCCGGCGGACGGTCGCTCCGTTCCGCGGCCGCGATACGGGCCGCGTCCTTCCCGTAGAGCCGTCCCTCCGCCAACGCACGACGGCAGTCGTCGTGGTCGAACCAGAAGTCGTTCCCGGCCCGCGGCTTGTAGCCCACGCCGCCGGTCCGTGCGAGCAGGCCGACGGTGAACGTCGTTTTCCCGGCGTCGACGCGGTCGGCACCGACCACCAGGACGTTCATTCGTCTTCTTTGAGCCCGTAGTAGCCGGGTTCGTCGTCCGATCGCGGTTCGGCGACGACGAGGTCGTCCGCGTTCGTCATGATCCACGGGATCGCCCAGTCGAGCAGGATGGCCTCGGTCTCGGCCTCGATTTCGGCGTCCGGCTCGAGTCCCTGCAGGAGTCTCGCGATCTCGTAGACGGTGTACATCTGATCGGGCTCGAGCAGTTCTGCGGGCGTATAGAAGTCACAGGGTGGGAGTTCGTCGAACTCGGATTTCGGAACGGGCATGTGTCGTCGATATCGCGTTCTGACGCCTAAATCGTTCGTTCCCGTTTCGACGTCGTGCCAGTAGTCGATTGTCACGGTTCGACATGCGATCAGTCCGTCGTCGGTACCGGATGGACCCGACCATCGAAGCCGGTCTGACGCTCGAGGCCCGCTCGGGCGAGGCGATGCGTCTCGACCGCGGTCGGGAATCGACCCGCTATTCGGCGGTGCTTGATAAAAGAACGGAGGTTGACTGACTCGTCGGCGGCGATCCGTCGTCGAACTACGTTACTCGAAGTGGTCGATGCACTTCTGGTACTCCTCGGCGACGGAGTCCCAGTTGATCACGTCGAAGAAGCCGTCGATGAAGCTGCCGCGGTCCGGGCCGTAGTCGTAGTAGTAGGAGTGTTCCCAGACGTCCAGCGCGAGGATGGGGTGGGCCCCCCAGAGTGCGCCCTGGTCGTGCTTGTCGACCGCGAGGTTGCGCAGCTGCTTCGAGACCGGGTCGTACACCAGCAGGGCCCAGCCGCCAGCGGCACCGGCAGCCTTCTGGAACTCGCCTTTCCAACCCTCGTAGGAGCCGAAGTCCTCCTCGATGCGGTCGGCGAGGTCGCCCTCGGGTTCGCCGCCGCCGTCGGGAGACATGTTCTCCCAGAACAGCGTGTGGAGATAGTGGCCACAGCCGTTGTGGGTGACGTCCTTGAGGGCACCGGGCGTCGAGTCGAAGTCGCCGGACTCGCGGTTTTCCGCGAGGGTTTCCTCGGCCGAGTTGAGGCCGTTGACGTAGCCCTGATGGTGCGTATCGTGGTGCCAGGTGACGACCTGTTCGGAAATCGCCGGCTCGAGCGCGTCGTAATCGTACGGTAGTGGTGGAAGTTCGTGATCAGTCATGATAACACCCGTGTGAGTGTATGGATAGCTCGATTGTTAAGTGTTGAGGAGTGAAACGATATCACACCCCAATTGCTTCGGTCCGTCGCCCCGTTCGCGACGGACGCCACTCGAGTGCACTACGGACTCCCTGTTAAACCTTTCATACGGTCTACTGTACGTCTGTGCCGGCGCAGCCGACGCCGGGTCGCGGGTGCCCCGATACATCGGTACAGCAGTCCGCCTCGCCGATCTCGCCCGCTCGTGTTCGACTCGCCGCCGCTACGACAGTTCCTTGTGATAGGCGTGTTCGAGCCACTCCTCGAGCGACGGTTGGCTCCAGTAGCGGACGGTATCGCTTCGCTGATCGATCTCGAGGATCCCCGCGTCCTCGAGTTTCGGCAGGTGGACGTGCTGGAGTTCGATCCGGATCTCGCGGCTCAGGTCGGTCGGCGGCTCATCGGCGGCCGGATCGTCGCCGCACTCGAGCGTGGCGATGTGGTCCGTAATCTCGCCGACGGTCGCGACCCCGTCCGTCCGGTCGGAAAGGAGATACAGGGCGTATCGACGACGAGGATTGGAGAGGAGATCGAAGACGAGATCGAGCGACGGTGCCGATTCCGCGACGCGTGCCGTCGACCCCTCTGTTTCACGCATTTCCGGACCACCTACCGTACGTTACCATACGAAATCACCACTCCTCTCTACTGCAGGCCATCCATTAGTTGTTACGTCTCTCTAGATTGTTACGTGTATTTCTCCCGTAACTATCGCTGACGAGAGAATCCCGTCCGTACCGGGTAGTGAGAGATCCGGGAGAAAATCGGTCAGTGAAGTGGCGCTGGCCGGTTAACGAGGCCGTGGTGTGCCGATCGTTACTCGTAGAGCCACTCGGCGTCGTGCTGGTCGTAGTCGATCAGTTCGTCCTCGTCGAAGTGGATCGCGATCTCGCGCTCGTTAGCGCCTTCGTCCTCGTGGTCGGCCGCGTGGACGACGTTGCGACCGAGGTCGAGCGCGTAGTCACCGCGAATGGTGCCGGGTTCGGCCTCGAGCGGGTCGGTCTCGCCGATCATCTGGCGGACCTGACGGGTCGCGTCCTGGCCCTCCCAGACCATCGGGACGACCGGGCCGGAGGTGATGAAGTCGACGAGGTCGTCGTAGAACGGCTTGTCCTCGTGCTCGCTGTAGTGTTCCTCGGCCCGCTCGCGGGGCATGTTCTCGACCTTGATCCCGACGAGTTTGAGGCCGCGGTCCTCGAGTCGGGAGACGACCTCGCCGACGAGGCCGCGCGCGAAGGCGTCGGGCTTGACCATCACGAAGGTGCGTTCGTGGTCGTCGCTCATGCTTCCTCGGCCTCGGTTTCGGTCTCGGTCTCTTCGGTCTCGTCGACCGTCTCGTCACCAGCAGGAACGTCTTCCTCGTCCTCGTCGACGGCCTCGGCCTCGGTCTCTATGTCCTCGTCTTCGGCGGCTTCGACGACCTCGTCCTGGTCGGCTTCCTCGTCGGCTGGCGTCTCCGCTTCCGCGGGGCCTTTGCCGGCGCGACCTTCCTCGGTCCACTCGAGGTCGCGCGGTTCGCGACCGAGCTTGTAGTTCTTCTCGGCCTTCGAGTCGACGAAGTGCAGCACGGTGCCGTCGTTCTTGACGTACATGATGCCCGTGCCGGGCTCGATCTCTTCGCCGGTGTAGTCGCAGGTGCGTTTCTCGACCATTGGTTACTGACCTCCGATGGAGTCGGCCTCGCGGGCGGTCTCGCGAAGCTGGAGGACGTCCCCCTCGCGGACCGGCCCGAGGCAGTTTCGGGTGATGATACGTCCCTGATTCTCGCCCTCCTTGATTCGGCACTTGACCTGCATGGCTTCGCCGTGCATGCCGGTCTTGCCGACGATCTCGATGACCTCGGCGGGCGTTGATCCGGTTTCTTCCTCTTCAGCACTCATGTCTGATCACCTCAGTCGAGGTCCTCGACCTTGTCGGCGATGTCCTCGACGTCGCCGGAGGCCTCGCCGGAGTCGACGATCGCCGCGGCGGCCGAACCGACTTCGAGGCCGGCGGCGTGGCCGACGTCGTCCTGGGTCTCGATGAAGACGACGGGGATGCCCTTCTCGTCGGCCAGGTCGGGGATGTGCATCACGATCTCTTCGGGCGAGACGTCTTCGGCGACGTAGACGAGCTCGGCGTTGCCGCGCTCGATCGCCTTGGTCGTTTCGTTGGTTCCTTTCTTTACGCGTCCGGTGTCTCGTGCGACCTCGAGCGCCTCGAGGGCGTCGTCGGCGAGGTCGGCTGGGATGTCGGTGGTTACGTAGACTGACATAGGTTGTTCACCTCTCCTACGCGTGGGCTCGCGCTCCCCTGCCATCCGAAGCGCTGGGGGCTCCGGGCCGGAGCAGTCCGGCGGAAGTCCTGAGAGGCTAGGAGCATCATCAACCCCGCGTAGGGTGTACTACGCCAGTAGCGTTGCCCCCCTTAAAAGCGTGTTCAAACGCACGGGCCTGTGGCACGACTCCGCACGGGTGCACGACGCCACCACCGTTCGAACGGGGCCGTCGATACGTTCATGCCCGCTCGCAACGAGTCACCATTCGTGACGGTTCGCGACGGCATCGACTCGAGGTGGCTCCGCCTGCTGTGCTCCTCGATCGGGTTCGTCGGCCTGCTCGGCGTCGTGGTGGGCCTGGTCGTCGTGATCTCCGTGGCCTACCGGGTCGCGCTCGCCGCGCTACTTGGAGGATCGGCCGCGGCGGTCATCGCCGACCTGTCGGTGTCGGTGGTCCTCTCCGAGCGGTCCGACGACCCGCTCACGTGGCTCGCCGGCCTCCTCCTGCTCGTCCTGTTGCTCCCGGCGTTCGACCGCTATCGCGCCTGGGTGGGCCGCAAACTGGGATAGCGGCACGGCCCGTCGTCTCGATCGACGAGGCTGGACGGGATCCGCGGACGACGGGGGTGCCCGAAAGCCGGTTCCGGTGCCTATTACTCTCGAGGGACGAACCTCCCCGTATGGATCGCGACGTCGTCGGCCTCGCTACGTCGCTGCACGAGGAAGCCCGCGACGCGAACGAGCGACGGGGGCTGGTTCTCGCGGGTGATCGTGCGGCAGGGTACGACGCGCTCGAGGCCGTCCTCGACGCGCTCTCCGTCCCGATCACCGAGACGACGCTCGTGGGGCCGGACGATCGGCTTCGCTGCGAGCAGTTCCCGCAATCCCGCGCGGGCGAACTCCTCGGGACGACGCGAGCGGTCGTCGCGCTGGACGCACACGAGGGCCTCCGACCGAACGCGCTGGGGAAGGTCGTCGGTGCCGTCGACGGCGGCGGCCTCCTCGTCCTGCTCGCGCCGCCCCTCGAGGCGTGGCCCGATCGACGCGGCGCGTTCGACGAGTCGCTGGCCGTGCCGCCGTTCGACCTGTCGGACGTCACGGGACGGTTCCGACGGCGACTCGTCGAGACGCTCCGTGCGCACCGCGGCATCGCCGTCGTGGACCTCGAGGCCGGCCGAATCGAGGACGACGGCCTGACGCGACCGGCCCCGCGGCTGGCCCCGTCGGAGGATGCCATCGACCCTCCAGAAGACCCCCGATTCCCTGCCGCCGTCTACGAGGCCTGTCTCACCGGGGATCAGGCCGAGGCCGTCGCGTCCCTCGAGTCGCTGCGGCCGGACGGCGATTCCGACGCGAGCGAACGGGCCGTCGTGCTCGAGGCCGACCGCGGCCGTGGCAAATCCAGCGCCGCGGGGCTGGCCGCCGGCGCGTTGGCCGCCGACGGGGCCGAGGTGCTCGTCACCGCACCGCAGTGGCGAAACGCTCGCGAGGTGTTCGCTCGGGCGCGCGAGGTATGTGCGGATCTCGAGCGGCTCGACGACGGTGGCCACGACGGCGGCGACGTCAGCGACGGGCATCGAATCGGGACGACCACCGGCGGAGTCGTCCGTTTCTGTGATCCCGCGTCGGCAGTCGAATCGAATCGCCTCGCGGAGGCAGACGCCGTCGTCGTCGACGAGGCCGCGGCGCTTCCCGTTGCAGTGCTCGAGTCGCTGCTGGCCGCGCCTCGGGTCGCGTTCGCGACCACGATCCACGGCTACGAGGGGGCCGGCCGGGGCTTTTCCGTCCGGTTCCGCGACCGACTCGCCGAGAGCGACCACGAGGTGATCGAGCGGACGCTCGTCGACCCGATCCGGTACGCCGCGGGCGACCCGCTCGAGGTCTGGGCCTTCCGGGCGCTGTTGCTCGACGCCCGTCCGCCGGTCGAGCCGCTCGTCGCCGACGCCGACCCCGAATCGGTGGCCTATCGGCGACTCGAGCCGGATACGCTGCTGGCGGACGACCACCTACTGCGGGAGACCTTCGGCCTCCTCGTGCTCGCACACTACCGGACGGAGCCCAACGACCTCGCGCGACTCCTCGACGCGCCCAACCTCGAGGCCCGGGCGCTCACCCACGACGGCCACGTCGTCAGCGTCGCCCTGCTCGCCCGGGAGGGGAACCTCGAGCCGGAGACGCGATCGATGATGTACGAGGGCGGCCGGGTCCGGGGGAACATGCTGCCGGACGTGCTCACGAGCCAGTTGCGCGACGAGTCAGCGGGCGAGCCCGCCGGCCTGCGGGTCGTCAGGATCGCCACCCACCACGCGGTTCGCTCCCGGGGTCTCGGCTCGCACCTCCTCGAGCGGGTCCGCGAGGAGTTCGCCTCGGAGATGGACTGGCTGGGGACCGGGTTCGGCGCGACGCCCGGCCTGCTGTCGTTCTGGCGCGAGAACGGCTACCGGACGGTCCACCTCTCGACGACCCGCAACGACGCCAGCGGCGAGTACTCCGCGCTGATGCTTTCCCCGACGAGCGACGCCGGCCGGGCGCTCCACGACAGCCACGCGCAGTGGTTCGCCCGCCGGTTCGCCGCGGTCGCCTCGGACGCCCTCCGCGACCTCGATCCCGACGTCGCCCGCGCGGCGCTCCGGTGCGTCGACGCCGCACCGCCGCTCGAGTTGTCCGATCACGAGTGGCGGGTGGTCGCGGGCGCGGCCTACGGCCCAGGGTTGTTCGACGTCGACCCCGGTCCGTTTCGGCGGCTGGCCGTCCGCTACTTCGTCGAGGATCCTGACGCCATCGATCTGAGCGGTCGCGAGGAACGACTGCTCGTCCTGCGCGTCCTGCAAGGTCGGGACTGGTCGATCGTCGCGGATCGCCTCGAGTACCCCTCGCCCGGCCAGTGCATGCGCGCCCTCGGCGAGGCGTTCTGTCCCCTTGTCGATCGGTACGGCGGGGACGCCGCGCTCGCGGTTCGGGACCGCTTCCGCGCGGAGTAAGGTGCGTGTCCGATTCGCCAATAACTTGTATTATGACCAACTGATATGTGGTGTAATGAAGAAGTACATCGACTACGCCCGGAACTTCGGAGACCTGAGCGAGGCGGAGCGGATCGAACTCCTCTTCTTCGCGTCCGGCATCCCGATGTTCCTGGCCGGATCGGCCCTCGTGTTGGCGTTCGACGAGCTGCTCATCGGGGGCCTGTTCCTGGCGGTCGCTATCCTGGATCTCACGGTTCTGCCGCCGTTTCTGGCGCGAAACGTCGAGACCGAGGCTTAGGAGAAGAGCCGACGCTCGAGGAAGGCGGGCATGGCGGCGATCGCCCACGCCACGAGTCGCCACCGGCGGGTCACGTAGGCGTGGGACTTCTCCTTGCGGATCGCCCGCGCGATCTGTGTCGCGGCCGTCTCCGGGGAGCACTCCCAGAACGACCCGTAGGAGAGGTCGGTGTCGACGAACCCCGGCTCGATCGTCGTGATCGCGACGTCGGCGTCGCTGCCGGCCTGGCGGTTCCGGAGTCCCTCGAGGTACCGCGAGACGTAGGCCTTCGAGGCGTTGTACGATGCGGTACCGCCGTTCCCGAAGTGGGCCGCGACGGAAGAGATGCCCACGAGGTGGCCGTCCCGGTCGCTCGCCGGATCGGGGTTCGATTCGAAGTACTCCATCGCAGCGGTCGCGATAGCGGTGAACCCGCGGACGTTGACGTCGATCGTCCGCCGTTCGACCTCCCACTCGAGGTCGTAGTTCTCGTCCGCGACGCCGGCGCTAACGACGACCACGTCGACCGCGGGCATCGCGTCGGCCAGTTCGAAAAAGCCCTCGCGGGCGTCGTCCGTGTCGGTAACGTCCATCGTTGCGACGTAGGCTTTCGTCGGTAACGCGGTGCCGATCTCGCGCATCCGTTCGGTCCGCCGGGCCGCGAGGCCGATCTGGTACCCCTCGTCGGCGAGCTCTCGAGCCAGCGCTTCGCCGATTCCGGACGACGCACCGACGATGATCGCACCTCGAGTCATACGCACACGTTCTCGAAGCGGCCTATAACGGTACTGATCGACCGGCAAGTTGCCGTGGTCGGAGTCTTCGACCACACGCACCACGGCTTTGAGCCGTTGCGTGGATAGGTCCGCTATGGTCGAACCTCTCGGGATCGTCGCCATCGCGCTCCTGGTCGGCGGCGTCCTCGGAACGGTCGTGCCGCTGGTCCCCGGCGGACTGCTGTCGCTGTCGGGGCTGTTCCTCTACTGGTGGCAATCGGGGTACGCCGAACCGGGGACGATAACGCTCGCGGTCCTGACCGGACTCGCCCTCCTGGCCCTTCTCGTCGAGTTGTTCGGGAGTTCGATCGCAGCTCAGGCGGGCGGGGCCTCGTGGGCGACCACCGGGGTCGCCACCGTCGTCGCGATCGCACTCATGACCGTCACTGGCCCCCTCGGGCTGCTCGCCGGCCTGTTCGGTACCGTCTTCGTCCTCGAGTACGTGCGCGGGCGCGACGTCCACGGCAGCGCCCGGTCGGCCCTCTACACGACGGTCGGCACCCTCGCCTCGAGCGCCGTCCAGGTCCTGCTGACGCTGACGATCCTGCTCGCGTTTCTGGTGGCAGTCTTCGTCTAACGCCGCGCAACACTGAAGGTCTGGGTCTCGTTCACACGGGTATGGAGTGTTCCGAAGACGACTGCGAGCGACCGGCAGCCGTCGAACTCCACGTCCCCTGGGACGAGAATCGACTGGTCTGTGCGTCCCACGCTCGCGTACTCGGCCGACAGGACGGCGTCGTCGCCGACCCGCTCCCGGAGCGGGCGGACGAACTGCTCGAGTAGCGGTTCGGGAATCGATCCCGTAATTCGTCCCTCCCGTGTCGGGCGCACGTTGGTGACCGTGATTGTCCCGAAAACCGACCGTTATCGGCATCACAACGGCTATCTTTGGCCGATCCCTCCGATCGGCCGACGATTCTATGCGTGAAACTCGACGGCACTTTTTGACTCGAGCGAGCCTGACCGGGGCCTTCTTCGGATGGGGGTCCGGTACGGGGCTCGCGCGGCCGGGCACTGTCGACGGCGACGATGAGGGCGACGGCAGCGACGACGGTACTGGGGCCGGCGAAATTCGCGGAACGGTTACCCACTTCGGCGAGCCGGTTCCCAACGCGACGGTCTCGCTCTCCCCCGGCTCCGAAACCACGACCGACGATGACGGGACGTTCGAACTCGAGAGCACCGCGTCGGTTGCCGACCTCGCGGTTAGCGCGGACGGATACGTCGACCTCCGACGACGCATCCCTCTCGACGAAGCCGCCACGGCGGACCTCGCCCTCCACCTCGAGCGCGAGTGGGGTCCCGGAACGGGCGACCTCGAGGTGTTCGCGACGCCGGTCGGCGGCGGGTCGACGATTCCCTGTCGCGTAACGGTCTACGGCGACGAGACGTACGCCGCGGACGCGCCGAACGGGTCGATCCCCGACGGCGACACCTGGGATCGGGGTTTCGAGGTCGCCGACGGCTGGTGGGAAGTGCGCGTCTCCGAGGCGGACGGCTACAGCGACGGCTACGCGGAGGTGTACGTCGGCGGCGACGAAACCGAGAACGCGTGGGTACAACTCGCCGAAGGCGACGCGGAGATTCCGTCGACCGGTCGCGTCCGCGGCACCGTCGTGGACGCGGACGGGAACCGGATCGACGACGCGACGGTTCTCGTGGACGGCGATCCGGTAGCCGTCGAGAACGGCACCGTCGAAGTCGACCTCGAGCACGGTCGCCATCCGATCGTCGCGACTGCCGACGGGTACGAACGGAGTCGGGGATCGGCCACCGTCAGATTCGGCAGAACGACCGACATAACCGTTTCGCTCGAACCGGTACAGTAGAAGCGGTTTCGGGAAGCTCCCAGTCAGTCGTGGGTGTAGTAGGCCACCGTCTCCTCGTCCTCGTGACGGTCTCGTGACCGTCGGTTGCTCGAGTCGTCCGTGGCGCTCTGTGCCACGTTGTCGATTCGGGCGAAACCGACGCGCTCGAACTGGACCAGCTCGTCGGGCTCGAGGTCGGCGACGCCGGGTTCCGCGCGCCCGAAGACGTCGCCCTCGGGCGTTCGCATCCGGAGGGGGACGCTCTCGCTCGCGGGCACCCAGTGAACGACGTCGACGTCGCCCTCGCGGACCACGTCGATGTCGTCGTCGGTGTGCTCGAGCGTCCCATCGGTGTACCGGAAACAACCCAGGCCCTTGAGCCAGACGCGCTCCTCGCGGTCGGGGAGGTCGTCGGGCTCCAGTAGAACGGCGTCGCCGACGGGAATCTCGCGGACGCCGCGCTCTTCGTGATCGGGGTGTAGCGGCGGGTTCGCCTCCGCGGGTGGGCTGCCACCCAGCGGGAGTTCGGTGCCGTCGCGGACCATGAATCGGCGGTCGGTCTCGTCGTCGATCAGTTCGCGGTTGTTCGCGTAGATCGAACTCATCGCGAGGTCGACGTCGCTGGTCGAGGTGCCGAGGTCGACCATCGCGTCGACGATGGCCTCGCCGCGAATGCCACGGCGGCGGAGGCTCTTGAGGGTCGGCGCGCGCGGGTCGTCCCAGCCGTCGAGTTCGCCTTCCTCGATCAGTTCGGCGATGGTCGAGGTGCTCATCTTCACGTCGTAGGCGTCGAGTTGGACGTGACCCCAGTGGACCACCTCGGGGTACTCCCAGCCGAAGTAGTCGTAGACGAACCGCTGTTTCTTCGCCGAATCCTGGAGATCGATCCCGCGGATGATGTGGGTGATGCCGATGAGGTGGTCGTCGATCCCCGACTGGAAGTCGAGCATCGGCCAGCAGCGGTAGTCGTTGGCCTCTTCACGCGGGTGTGGCGTGTCGATCATCCGGAAGGCCACGAAGTCACGCAGCGCCGGGTTCTTGTGCTCGATGTCCGTCTTCACCCGGAGCACCATCTCGCCGCTGTCGTACTCGCCGTCGACCATGGCCTCGAACTCCTCGAGGACGGTCTCCGCGTCCTTGTCGCGGTGGGGACAGGGCTCGCCGGCGTTTTTCAGTTCGCTGAACTCCTCGCCCGGACAGGAGCAGGTGTAGGCCCCGTCCAGTTCGATCAACTCGCGGGCGTGGTCGTAGTAGGTCTCGAGGCGGTCGCTGGCACGGTAGACGGCGTCGGGTTCGAAGCCGAGGTACTCGAGGTCATCGAGGATGGCGTCGTAGGCCTCCAGGTCGGGCCGTTTGGTCTCGGGGTCGGTGTCGTCGAAGCGAACGCAGAACCAGCCGTCGTACCGGTCGCGGTAGGTGCCGATGACGGCAGGCATCCGGGCGTGGCCGACGTGCCAGGGACCGTTCGGGTTCGGCGCACACCGCATTCGGATCTCGTCGTACGCCTCGGCGTTCGGCAGGTCCGGCAGCGGATGGTCGTCCCCCTCGTCCTCGGCCTCGATCTCGGCGAGTTCCTCGGGGGCCAGTTCCTCGAGGCGCTCGCGTTTCTCCTCGTAGGAGAGGTCGTTCACCTGCGAGACGACGCCGCCGGCGATGCCCGGAATCTCGTCGCCGTGCTCGCGGAACTCCGGGTTGTCGCCCATCAGCGGACCCATGATCGCGCCGACGTCGGCGTCGCTCTCGTGTTTGACCGCGTTCAATAGCGCGTGCTTCTCGACCTCGCGTTCGACGCGCTCGCGCAACTCGTCGTTCATTACGCCCCAGTATTCGTGCCCGGACCAAAACGTCCGCGATGTCGGGTCGTCGGTCCCGTTCCGTCGAGGGCTCTCGAGACGGTCAGCGCAGTCCCTCTCCGGCCCGCCGCAGGTCGCCGTCTCGCCCGTTATCCCCGCTCGGTGTAGTAGACGACGACCTCGGCGCGCTGGGACTCGACGAGCGGCCCGCTCGGCAACGGAATCGCCGACTCGACGCGGAGGCTCTCCCGGGGTCGTATTTCGTCACCGATGCGCGGCGGGTCGGTGCCGACCGGGTGGGAGACCCGAACGACGACCCGCTCCGGCTGGCGGATCGGGACCGGATCGTCGTACTCGACCGCGACGTCGGTGAGCTCGAGTTCGCTGTGATCGGGAGACTCGATGACGGCGGCCACGTCGTCGTTGACTCCCTCCTCGTACGCGCCGGTCCGGTAGGTGTCGTAGGTCACGCCGCCGAGAAACGCCGAGAGGACGACGATCGTGGCCGCGAGGACGACGGCGCGTTTCTCCGTCGAGATCCGGGCCTCGTCCTGCTGGAACCACTCGTCCGGTCGGTACCCCTTGTACCAGAGGACCGCGAGGCTGGTGATGTTGATCGTGACTATGTTCACGAGGACGAGGACGGCGGCGGCGAGGGCGACCGCAGGGAGCCCCCACGCGATCCCGATGCCGACGACGCCCAGCGGCGGTACGAGCGCGGCGGCGATCATGACGCCGACGAGGGCGGCCGACGTGCCCGCGGTGAGCGTCCACGCGCCCGCTACCCCAGCGCCGATTGCGATAGCGAGTGAGAGCAAATCCGGCGTCAGACGGCCCTGGATCTCCGATATCTCGAAGATGTTGAACATCGGTGAGACGAGACCGGTCGTACGGACACCGAACGCGAAGACGGCCGCGGTGACGATGCCGACGCCCAGCCCGATCGCCTGCAGTTTGATCCCGCGCCGGAACAGGGAGCGGTCGTTGATGACCGTCCCGACGCTCGCGCCGAGCGCCGGGCCGATCAGCGGGGCGATCACCATCGAGCCGACGACGACCGCCGGCGAATCGAGCAACAGGCCGGCGGTCGCGACGACCACGCTCATGATCGTCATGACGAGATACGTACTGAATCTGGGTGTGAGATCCTTCGCTTGGGCCTGTAGCTCCTCGCGGGAGATGCGCGCGGTGTTCTGTGCGTATCGCTGTTCGAGGTCCTCGTACCGTTCCGAGACGACGGTCTCCGCCTCGACGATCACGGTGTAGGAGTCCTCCTCGAGCCCCGTGTTCCGAAGCGCCTCGAGGACCGACTCGACCGCCGGTGCCGGCAGCGGAAACGTGATGACGACCGAGGGCTCCTCGCGGCTCTCTTCCTGGACGAGAGTGTAATCGAGTTCCTCTTCCTCGAGGGTCTCCTCGACGGCCTCCCGCTTCCGTTCCGGAATCAGTATCTCGACGAGCCGCATGGTCGCCCGTCCACCATGCCGTGGATAAACGTTCGACTTGGCCCTGCATTCATCGACGAACGCCTCGACCAGCGACGTCGACCTGGCGGGGCCATACCAGCGACCGTCCTCAGTGCTCGTCTCCTGGGTGAAGCCGCCCGGCCAGACTCGAGCAGTCGCTAGGACGGAGCGGATCGGCCGACGAAAAGGGGGGTAGTGACGCCGGTTCAGTACCCGCGCTCGATCAGGAAATCCGCGAGTTCGTCCAGCAGGTCGTGGGCGTCGTTCTCCGGTAGCACGTCGAGGCGTGCTTTCCCCTGCTCGACGAGATCACGGGCCATCTCGTTGGCGTACTCGATCGAGCCAGTCTCCTCCAGTCGGGCGACGGCGTCGTCGATCTCGCTCTCGGTGACCGCGTCGACGTCGTCGGTCTCGACGAGGTCCGCCACGTCGACGCCCTGATCGCGGGCGTGGACGGTGATGAGCGTCTGCTTGTTCTCGACGAGGTCGCTACCCCGTTGTTTGCCGAGTTTCTCGCTCGGGACGGTCAGGTCCAGCACGTCGTCCTGGATCTGGAACGCCCGGCCGATGTCGAGGCCGTAGCCGTACAGCGCCTCGATCGTCTCGTCGTCCGCGCCCATCAGGACGGCGGGGAGACAGGCCGAGGCGGCGTACAGCACCGCCGTCTTCTGCTCGACCATCTCGAGGTACTCCTCGGGCGTGACGTCGTCGCGCTCCTCGAAGGTGACGTCGAGCGACTGGCCCTCACAGATCTTCGTACAGGTCGTCGCGAGCACGTCGAGCGCCCGGACGGTTCGGTCCGCGGTGGCCCCCGTATCGAGCATGATCTCGAAGGCCTTCGAGTAGAGCGTATCGCCCGCGAGGATGGCCGTCTCGAGGTCGTACTCCTTGTGGACCGCCGGAACCCCGCGCCGGAGGTCGTCGTCGTCCATGATGTCGTCGTGGATCAGCGTGAACGACTGGATGACCTCGACGCTGACCGCGGCGTCCATCACGTCGACCGTCTCCGGCTGTCCGGCGACGTCGCCGTCGAGCGTGGGGAACGTGCGGTACTCCGTCGAGAGGGGTTCGACGTCCGCCAGTGCCTCCGCCGCCGCCAGCAGGACGGTCGGCCGAAGGCGTTTGCCGCCCGCGTCGAGCAGGTATCGCGACGCTTCGTAGAGCCGCTCGGGCTGTCGGATCGGGAGTTCGTCCGGAATCGCTTCGTTGACCAACTCGCGGCGCTCTCGGACGGCCTCGAGCACCGCTTCCTCTCGCGTCTCGGGACGTGTCATATCAATCGACGAGCTGGATGAGGTTCCCGTTGCGCGTCACGTGGAGGTCGCGGCCCATCTGGTAGCCCTCGCTCTCGCAGAGGTTGACGTAGCTCGAGAAGCCGCTCATGTCCTGGTGGGCCGGAATGACGTGCTGGGGCTGCAAGGCGTCTAACATCTCGTAGTGGCCCTCCTGGTTGAGGTGGCCCGAGACGTGGATGTCGTCGTAGACGCGCGCGCCCTGCATGCCGAGCAGTTTCTCGGCCTGGTAGCGCTGGCCCTCGTTGGTCGGCTCGGGAATGACGCGGGCGGAGAAGACGACCTTGTCGCCGTCGTCCAGTTCGTAGGGGGTCTCGCCACGGGCCATCCGGGTGAGCATCGCGCGGGGCTCGCCCTGGTGGCCCGTGACGATCGGCAGGAAGTTCTCCTTGCCCTCGTTCATGATCCGCTTGAACGTACGGTCGACGGACTTGCGGTGACCGAACATCCCGAGGTCGGTCGGGAAGTCGACGAAGTCCAGCCGCTCGGCGGTGCCGGAGTACTTCTCCATCGAGCGACCGAGCAGGACGGGCTGGCGGCCGATGTCGTCGGCGAACTCGACGAGACTCTTCACGCGAGCGATGTGGGAGGAGAAGGTCGTCGCGACGATGCCGCCGTCGTAGTCTTCGATGCTGTAGAGGACGTCACGGAGGTGCTCGCGGGCGACCCGCTCGGAGGGCGTGCGGCCCTTCTTGTTCGCGTTGGTACAGTCCTCGATGTAACACAGCACCCCGTTGCCCTCGCGACCGATCTCGCGGAACCGCTCCATGTCGATCGGGTCGCCGATGACGGGCGTGTGGTCCATGCGCTTGTCCAGCCCGTAGACGACCGCGCCCTCGGGCGTGTGGAGAACCGGGTTGATCGCATCGATGATCGAGTGGGTCACGTTGACGAACTCGAGGTCGACCTTGCCGGAGTCGCCGATCGACATCGTCTCGCCGGCCTCCATCTTGATCAGGTCGTTCTCGACGCCGAACTTCTGCTCGCCCTCGATCTGCTGTTTGACGAGTTCGATCGTAAACGGCGTCGCGACGACCGGCGCGTTGTACCGGTGGGCCAGCTTGCTGATCGCACCGATGTGGTCGAGGTGGCCGTGCGTGGGCACGATGGCCTGCACGTCGCCCTCGAGGTCCGACATGACCCGATCGTCGGGGATTGCGCCCATGTCGATCAGATCGAGACTGTGCATCCGCTCGGTTTCGACGTTGTCGTGGATCAGCACCTGCGAGAGGTTCAGACCCATGTCGAAGATGACGACGTCGTCCCCGGCGCGGACGGCAGTCATCTGCCGTCCGACTTCTTCGTAACCGCCGATTGTTGCGATTTCTATTTCCATGGTTCGTTGTACTGAAAGCCGTGTGCGTTAGCGTGGACTCTCATCGAAACGGTCCGCGGACTCCCGGTTGTGCGGCCCCGGCGTCTTGCAGCGCGTCGGCCATCCCGCTATGCGCTCGCGGAGGCGACCGCCTCCGGCCGGCCGCGACACCGTCGCGACCTCGAGCGCACTTGCCCGCGGGTTTCGCTACCACCCTCTACACGCCCAGGTGTTAAAAACGCAGTGGGTTGGTCGTCGCTCAGTTCGCGTCGGCCTCGGCCCACTCGCGGAGCAGTTCCGCGCGGTCAGTCCGACCCAACCGTTCGTACGCTCGCGCCTCGTACTCGAGCGGAAACGCGGGAATCCGGCTCCCGTCGACGTCGATCCACGCCCGACGCGCGGCGACGTCGACCGGCGGTTCCCACGTGCCGTCCGGTTCGCGCTTCTGGAGCGCGCCCATGATTTCGACGCGGATTCCCCGGAGCTCGAGAGCGCCGAAGTGAGAGCGGATCCGATCGGACTCCTCGAACGAGACCGGATCGACGACCGCCTCTTGAAACCGGTCCGCGATCTCGTACGCGCCGTCTTCCGTCGTCTGCACGTCGACGTCGTTCGGCTCGAGGGGAACGTCCCGGAGCGCGAAGGCGGTGCTTCCCGTGAGCGCCCACTCGACGTCGTCGAGGCGCTTCGCGAGCGTTCGAAGAACGGCCTGAAACTGCGGATCGAGGTTAGGCATCGTCGTGGTCGTTCGATCGGCTCGGTGACCCGCCTACAGTGGTCGTGGTCGTCACCTGATCGTCGTTCCCGGATTCGCCCCGTCGAAGAACGCGGTCAGATCGTCGAGCCCGAAGATCGAGGCCTCGGCCTCGAGGTCCAGCAACGTCTGGACCTTCCCGGCCATGCCACCCGTGACGTCGGTCGCGTCGCTGGCACCCAGCACGCTCGCGACGTCCTCGAAGGCGGTGATCTCGTCGATCACGGCGTCGTCCGCGTCCAGCACGCCCGGGACCGTCGAGCAGAGACCGACGCAGTCCGCCTCGAGGTCGGTCGCCACCCGGGTGACCACCTCGTCGCCGCTGATGATCGTCGCCCCCTCGCCCGCGTGGGCGATCACGTCGCCGTGGAGGACCGGGACGAACCCCTCCGCGACCAGCGTCCCGACCTGGCCCGTGTGGAGGTCCAGTTCGCCCGCCGCGTCGCGGTGGCCGGCCGAGAACGGGTGGACCGGCACAGCGGGGACGTCCCGGTCGCGAAGCCGCGCGAGGACGAACTCGTCGAGGGTCTTCATCGCGCCGTGGATGTCGAGCACCGCGCCAGCGTCGTGGGTGCCTGCGGTCGTGTCGACGCCGTGTTCGCTGGCGTAGTGGTGGCCGAAACTGCCGGCCCCGTGGACGAGGACGAGCCCCTCCGGATCGCGGTCCTCGAGCGCCGCCGCGATCACGTCGGCCGCCCGCTCGAGCGCCGGCCCGTCGAGAGTCTCGGGCCGGTCCTTCTCGGTGATGACGCTCCCGCCGAGTTTCAGGACGATCATGCGAGCCGTCTCACCTCCCACTCGTAGTTCATGGGATAGTCTCCCCACGCATTCGTAACAGGTGTTGCGACTCGTTCCGACAACCCGCTCGCGTGCTGGCAGTCGACGACGATACAGTATCACCGACGAGTTTCACACTGCTCACAGCAATGCAGCAGGTGCCGGCGATTTCCGCAACCACTGTCCGCTGAACCGTGAGCAGGCGTGCAATGAGTTTCAGTTGCTACTAGAGCTGTAGTATCGGACGACGATACCGATGGCCAGCAGCGTAACGACGTTGGCGGCGGCGAACAGCAGCCACTCGTGAACTCGTGTATCAACTCCCAGTACCGTTCCGAGCAGGAACGACGTACCGAAGAAGGCGACGATGATCGTAGACGGGACGACGAGGGAGAACGTCGACGGCACCGGGTCGATGCGCGGGAACTGCCGTGGAACCAGTCGATCCGCACCGACGAAGATCCCCACTGTGATCCCGAATCCAACGAGAACGACCGCGGCCTGAACCGAATACGGTGTCGTTTCCCGAGAGAAGACCTGCGTCCCGACACCACCGTTGATCAGGCCGAGAAAGATACCGGTATCCCAGAGCCACGGTCTGTTCCAGCGAGTTCGGGAGAGATGCGAAACCGACACCACCGGAAGGACTCCATTCATACGGAGTTGTATTCAACACCAATATATTAGCACAAATAACCGTCGGACTAGTTATCACCGCTCTCGCTCGCTCCGGACGCGTAGCTCGGTCACAGGACGGTTCCGTGTTACAGAACGATCATGCGAGCCGTTTCACCCCCTCCTCGGCGAGTTCGGCGCGGAAGGTGTCCTCGCAGCCCGGGGTAAACGAGAGTGCGGTCTCGGTCTCCGAGGTGGGATCGAGCGCGACGATGCAACCGCCGCCACCGGCTCCCGTGAGCTTCGCGCCGTAAGCGCCGGCGTCCCGGGCCGCCCAGACCATCGCGTCGAGCGACCGCGAGGAGACCCCCAGCGCCGAGAGCAGTCCGTGGTTGAAGTCCATGAGCCGACCGAGTTCCTCGAGGTCGCCCTCCGCGAGGACGTCCTCGCCGGTTCGCACGACGTCGCCGATCGCTTCGACGGTGTCGGCGGCGAAGCCGTACTCCTCGCGCACGTCCCGGACCCCTGCGACGAGTTTGCCGGTGTCGCCCGCGCCGCCGTCGAAGCCGATGACGATCGGCAGGTCCGGCGCGTCGATCGACCGGCAGTCGTCGCCCTCGACCCTGACGGCTCCGCCGGTCGCGGAACAGAAGGTGTCCGCGCGGGAGGCCTGCCCGTCCTGGACCTCGTACTCGGTCCGGTAGGCCCGCTCGGCGAGTTCGTCGACCTCGAGGGTGACGCCGAGTTCGCGGGTCGCGGCGTCGATGGCGGCGACGACGACGGCGGCCGACGACCCCAGCCCCGCGCCCAGGGGGATGTCGCTCTCGATGGTAACGTCGAAGCCGACGTCGTCCTCCCCGGTCACGTCCCGGACTTGTTCGATGGCCTCGTCGACGTAGCCCATGGCGGCGCTCACGAGCGACTCCGAGACGTCGACGTCCGGCCGCTCGTCGGTCCTACCACCGTACTCGACCGTAAAGCCGTCCAGGGTGAGATCCTCCGCGTGGACGCGTAGCTTCCCGTCGTCGCGTCTGTTGGCCTCGACCCGTGCCCGTAATTCGATCGCACACGGCACGGCGGGCTCGCCGTACACCACCGCGTGTTCCCCAAACAGATAGACCTTGCCGGGGGCGCTCGAGAGAGTCATATCCCGGCGTTCGTACGACGACGGTTAATAGCTATCTTCTCGTCGCGAACCGGGGCACGAGCAGTGAGACCGTCAGCGTCGCCGGGTTGCCGGACCGATCTCGAACAGTTCCTCGTAGAGACTCGCCGCGAGCGCGTCGATGTTCTCGTCGGCCTCGCTCGCGTCCATCGAGTCAGTGACGCCCTGCCACTCGATCGAGACCCGCGAGATGGGGACCAGCGCGATGCCGCCGATCGTCACGTCGCCGTCCGGCGTGTGGACGGTCCACTCCGTTCGCATGCCGCTGTCGGACCGGGTCACGTCTTCGACGTGGCCGCCAGCCTCGACCCAGCGTTCGACGAGGCCGTCCGTGATGCGGCGCAACTGTCGTTCGCCGAGAACGTGCGCGACGACCCCCAGCACAGCGAGGACGACGAACGCGACCGCAGCGAACGGGATCCCGCCGTAGGGAACGTTCAACGAAGCGGCCAGCCCTGCGATCACGACGACGAAACCGAGTACCCGTCCGTCGAAGGCGTTCGGTACCGTCCCGCTCCAGTCGGCCTCGGCTGATCGAGGCCCCTGCTCGAGTTGCATGTCGCTCGACACTCGTAACGTGGGCCGGATAGCCGTGTGCCTGTCCCAGTCGCAGCTTTATACCGCCGATGAAAACTCGTATCCGAGTACGAGACAGTCAGTCGTAGTCGAGGAGTTCGTCGTCGCCGTGATGCGATCGGAGCTCCTCGAGAGACTCGCGTTGTTCCTCGAGTCGGGGCGTCGGCTCGTCGTAGGTGTGCTCGAACACCGCGTTCGGAGGTCGAAGAGGTCCCGCTCGAGCGCGTCTCCTGCCATAGCTCGAGGCTCGTGCGGTTCACACATACTACTGATCGGTCGCGACGAATTCGCCGTAGTCGAAAGAGCCACTCCCTCCCCGCCGAAACAAACGGGCCATGAGCTGGACGGTCATGCCGTCGTTCGAGGACTACGAGCGGGCCCGCGAGGAGTTCGCGTGGGACCTGCCCGGCGAGTTCAATCCCGCGGTCGACTTCCTCCGGAAACACGAGGACACCGGCCGCACAGCGCTTCGGTACGAGGGCGACGACGGCCTCGAGACCTACTCGTTCGAGGACCTGGACGACCGATCGGACCGCCTCGCCGCCGCCCTGGCGGATCTGGGGGTCGAACCCGGCGACCGCATCGGCGTCGTCGTCCCGCAGAAACCGGACAACCCCGTCACCCACCTGGCAAACTGGAAGCTGGGGGCCGTCTCAGTGCCGCTCACCGTCCTGTTCGGTCGCGACGCGCTCCAGTATCGGCTCGCCGATAGCGAGGCGACCGCGGTCGTCGTCGATCCGAGCGTCCGCGACACCGTCGACGAGATTCGCGGGGAGTGTCCCGCGCTCGAGCGCGTGATCGAACTCGGCGGCAGGGAGGCGGTCACGGGCGTCGGCGAGACGACCGACGGGGTGACGACGCACGCCTTCGACGACCTCATCGCGGCGTACGAGACCGGGTTCGACGTCTACGACGCCACGCCCGAGACGCCGACCGCGATCATGTACACGAGCGGCTCGACGGGGCCGCCGAAGGGCGTCCTCCACAGCCACGCGCTTTGGCTCGGCCGGGCCGCGGCCGCGTACAACTACTTCGATCAGGGCCTCGCTGAGGGTAAGGCCACGCTGTGGACGCCCGCCGACTGGGCCTGGGGCGCGGCGCTTGGCGGGACGTTGTTCGCCGCCTGGCACCACGGCTGTACGATCGTCGGCTGGCCGCGCGACGGCTTCGATCCCGAGGCGGCGTTCGACCTCATGGAACGCCACGAGGTGACGAAGGCGTTCATGCCACCCACGGCGCTCCGACTGCTGTCGTCGGTCGACGACCCCGAACGCGAGTACGACCTCGCGCTCGAGACGCTGGCCTCGGCGGGCGAACCCCTCACCTCGGAGGTCGTCGACTGGGTCCGGGAGACGTTCGACGACGTCTCGATCAACGACTTCTACGGTCAGACGGAGCTGAATCTCGTCGTCGGTAACTCCGACGACTGGTTCGACACGCGCCCGGGCAGCATGGGCAAACCGTTCCCCGGCTACGAGGTGCGGGTGCTCGATCCCGAGACATACGAACCCCTCGAGGCCGGCGAGGTCGGCGAACTCGCGGTCGAGCCCGGGGACCGACGGGTCTTCTTCGACGAGTACTGGGGCCTGCCGGAGAAGACCGAAGCGAAGCGGACCGATGAGGGGTGGTTCCTCACCGGCGACCTCGTGGAACGCGACGACGACGGCTACCTGTGGTTCGTCTCCCGGACGGACGACGTGATTCTGACGAGCGGCTACCGCGTCGGTCCGATGGAGGTCGAGGAAGCCATTCTCCACCATCCCGAGGCCGAACAGGCCGGCGTCGTCGGCGTCCCCGACGACACCCGCGGCGAGGCGATCAAGGCGTACGTCCAGCCGGCGAGCGACGATTACGACCCCGAAACACTCCGCGAGGAGATCCGTGACCTGGTCCGGGACCGACTCGCGGAGTACGAGTACCCGAAATATATCGAGTTCGTCCAGTCCCTGCCAACGACCACGACGGGGAAGATCAAACGCCGGTCACTCCGTGACCGGAACGACGCGTCCTAACTCGCACTCGAGGGAGAACGGAGCGCGGACCCGGTTCCGGACCTCGACGGGCGTCTCGATCCACGTTCCCTCATCGTTCGCTTTCTCCGGATCGCCAGCGGGTGGCCGGGGATTTCGAATTCGAAGCCCCAACCACCGCTCCGGTACGCTCGTTCCGAAGCCGAACCGACTCACAGCTTCCAGTTCGTGGGGCCGAGGGAGCGGTTTTATAAGTCATCCATGCAAAACGTCGGTTATGTATCGCGTTCTAGTCCCGGTCGATACGAACGAGGATCGCGCGGTCAGGCAGGCCCAGTACGTCACCTCGCTGCCCGACGCCGCCGAGTCGGTCGAAGCGTACCTCCTGTTCGTGTTCACCGAGGAGAGCGACGACCTCCCCAAGGAGTTCGAGAAGTTCAAGTCAGCCTCCCGGATCGGGTCGGTCCGTCGCGCGAAAGAACACCTCGAGGAGGAGGGGGTCGACGTCACCGTCCTCGAGGACAGCGGCGACACGGAGGAGGACATCCGCAACGAGGCCGAGGAGTACGACGTCGATTCGATCGTCCTGGGCGGCCGCAAGCGCTCTCCCGTCGGCAAGGCGGTCTTCGGGAGCGTCACCCAGTCGATTATTCTCAGCTCGGATCGACCGGTCGTCGTCACCGGCGGCGGAGCCGAGTAACGGGAACGCGACGACTGCCGGATCCGCATCTCGAGACGACACCGTCTCCCGTTCTACCGCTCGTCGGTCACTGTCGTTTCACTTCCGGAGCGTCACCCGGTGCGATCGTCCCTTAAAGTCGCGACTGGGACAGTCCAGCCGTTATGCAGCGGGCGTCCCGAGGCCAGGCCGACCACTGCGTATGAGCCGGAAGCCAATCGACGACCTCCGCTGGGGATGGCGCTGTCCGCGATGTAATACGGACGTGCCGGTCTCGAGGGACCCGGATTCGGAGACGTTCTACTGGGAATGTCCACGCGAAGGCTGTCCGACCGTCGGATTCGGATTCACGTCCCGCCGCCGGGCGCGTATCGGCCTCCGGGAGTATCGGGAGCGCTATCGGAACATCTACCGCTAATCGAACGGCCGCTGATGGCCGTCGAATCGTACTCGTCGTCTGCGTCCCAATCGCTTCTCCCGCCCGTCGCTACTCGAAGGCTCCCCTCGAGTACCTACTCACTATTGCTCTCGAGGAAGTCAGTAACTCGAGTTTCCAGAGCGGAAAACGAGTATCCGAATTCGGATATTTTAGACGAAGTACCAGAACCCATATACTATTTTCGGAGGTGAGGAAACCTTCGATACAATTGTAGCCATAACCACACCCCATATATAAATTACTTCTTCCCGAGTACAATAATTGGTAAAATAATGGCGATAGAAAGTATATACATGGCCTATCGTCCAATAATGGCTGAACGCGTCCAGTGGTGACCGAATCACTTGTGATCTTCGTGTATCGAGTTGTTGAGAGGGACGTTTATCGCGTTCTCCCCAGCTATAACCAGTGGAGCGAACGGATTTCGTTGCTGTCCTAGATCGAACGGAAAACGGACGTATATTCCGTAGATATCAGAAAAACCACTACATACTAATTATGATATGTTGGTGAGAGGTTATTCTTTTCAAGCAAACGGTGACTGGCGAGACTCCTCGAGTCGGGTGGCGTTCGAGCCGTCGTCGCAACTCATCCGGGATTCGTCACGTCGGCCTGCGGCGGTTGCGTCTCGTCGATGCGTGCCGTCGATTTCGTTTCGATCGCTTCTCCCGAATCGGGTTCGAACAGGTAGAGGTCCTCGACGTCGAAGTCGACGTGTACGCGGTCGCCGCTCGAGAGGCGTCGGTGGGAGTCGATGCGGGCCGTCAGTTCGGTGTCGCCGACCTCGAGGTAGACGACGTTCTCGTCGCCCATCGCTTCGACGACGGTGACCTCGGTGGGGACGCCGCCGCTTTCGACGAGGGTCAGGTCCTCCGGCCGAATCCCGACGGTGAGACGGTCGTACTCCTCGGCCGAGGCCGAGATCGATTCTCTCGAGACGCTGACGGTGAAGGAACCCGGACCGTCGAACTGGACCGTCTTCTCGGTGGATTCGACCGCTGCGTCGACGAAGTTCATGCTCGGACTTCCGAGAAAGCCCGCGACGAACTCGTTCGCGGGCTCCAGATACACCTGCTCCGGTGGGCCGACCTGCTGGAGTCGCCCCTCGTTCATGACGGCGACCCGGTCGCCCATCGCCATCGCCTCCGTCTGGTCGTGGGTCACGTACACCGACGTCACCTCGAGTTCCTGCTGGAGGCGCATGATCTCCTTGCGCATGTCGTCTCGAAGCTTCGCGTCGAGGTTCGACAGGGGTTCGTCGAGCAGGAAGACGGTCGGATCGCGAACGATCGCCCGACCCAGCGCGACCCGCTGTTGTTGGCCGCCGGAGAGTTCGTCGGGCTGATCGTCGAGGAGGTCCTCGATACCGAGCATTTCGGCCGTCTCTTCGACGCGTTGCTCGATCTCTTGCTCCGAGAGCCCCGAGGACAAGCGGAGCCCGAAGCCAATGTTCTTCCGGACGGTCATGTGGGGATAGAGCGCGTAATCCTGGAACACCATCGCGACGCCGCGCTCGCGCGGCCGGACGTCGGTGACGTCGCGGTCGTCGAAGTGAATCGTTCCCTCGCTGACCGATTCGAGTCCCGCGATCATGCGAAGGGTCGTGGTCTTGCCACAGCCGCTCGGACCGACGAACACCAGGAACTCCCCGTCCCGGATCGAGATGTCGAGGTCCGTCACTGCCTCTACGGCCTCGCCGTTGGGATCGTACACTTTCTCGACGTTCTCGAGTTCGATCGACGTCATTCGATCATCCCTTACTCCGCTGATGATATTAATATGTGGGGTTTCACCACGGGGGATGCGAACGTATCACTGCTACTGGAAAGGAGAGGGAGCCACCGCCACCTACATCGAGTTGGTGAAGCCGCGGACGAAGTGTTCCTGCAGCCACAGGAACAGGACGATCATCGGGATGATCGCGATGCTCGCCGCGGTCATGATCTGGTCGAAGTAGATGCGGTGGTGGCCCGTCAGCCGCTCGATGGCCAGCGGGATGGTGAACAGTTCCTCGCTCTCGAGGATCACCAGCGGGTAGAGGAACGCGTTCCACTGGGAGATAAAGAGGATCACCGCGAGCGCCGCCAGCATGGGCTTCATCGCGGGCAGCGCGACGCGATAGAAGATCTGGAACTCCGAGGCCCCGTCGATGCGGGCTGCGTCGAGCCACGAGTCGGGGATCGACTGCATGCTCTGGCGCATCAGGAAGATCCCGACGGGGTTGGCGAGGAACGGCAGGATCAACGCGATGTGGGTGTCGAGCAGCCCGAACTGGGCCATCAGCAGGTACATCGGGATGACCATGATCTGGACGGGCAACACGAGCGTCGCGAGGATGAAGTAAAACAGCGGCTCCCGGTACTTGAACTCGTACTTCGCGAAGGCGAAGCCGGCCAGCGCACACAGGAACACGGAGATGACCGTGTAGACGGTCGCGACGAAGACGCTGTTCCAGACGCTTCGCAGGTACGGGAACCGCTCCTCGAGCGCCGCGAGGTTCTCGAAGAAGTGCGACCCCGGCAGGAGCCGCGGCGGCAGCGTGAAGAACTCTTCCTGTGGGAGCGACGCCGCGACGACCATCCAGTACAGCGGGATGAACGTCAGTACGACGATGACGAGCAGCGTAATGTAGACGGCGAATCGAACTGGCAGTGGTTCCTTGGTGGTTGTCGACATCGTTACTCACCTCCGACTTTCAGTTGGATGTACGCGAGGATGGTGACGAACACGACGAGCACGTACGTGATCGCGCTCGCCCTTCCGAGGTTGAATCGACTGAACGCCTCCTCGTACATGTACATCACGACCGTTAAGGTTTCGTTGGTCGGCCCCCCGTCGGTGATGATCATCGGCTCGGAGAACAGTTGCAGGGAGCCGATCGTCGAGAGGACGATCACGAACAGCAGGATCGGACGCAACTGTGGAAGCGTGACGTAGCGGAACTTCTCCCACCGGCCTGCGCCGTCGATCTCGGCGGCCTCGTAGAGCCGTCTGTCGATCCCCTGGAGACCGGCGAAGAGGATGAGCATGTTGTACCCCATCCAGCGCCAGTCCAGCGATAACGCCAGGGAGATTTTCGCCCAGAGGCCGTCGGTTCGCCACGGGATCGTCGGCAGTCCGATCGCTCCGAGCATGTAGTTGATGAACCCGAAGTTCTCCGCGAACATCACCAGGAAGATCGCGGAGTAGGCGACGTAGTTCGCCGTGACCGGTAGCGCGATCGCCGTCCGGAAGTACCCCGAGTACTTCACGAACTGGGCGTTGAGGAACAACGCGACCAGCAGGGCGACGATCACCATCAGCGGCATCTGCAACAGCGTGATGACGACCGTGTTCTCGACCGACTGGATGAACTGCCCGTTGCTGAACACCCACTGGTAGTTCGACAGCCCGACGAACTCGAGGTTCGAGATCCGTGGAATCCCGGTCTGGAAGAGGCCGAAGTCGAACTCGAGGACGTACCCCGATCCCGGCCCGTTGTACTCGAAGAACGAGAGGTAGAGCGTGTACGCGACTGGGAACGCCATGAACAGCGCGAACAGCACGTAGAACGGGAGGATGTACAGGTACGGGACGCCCGGGAAGCTCGGCAACGCATCTCGGAGCCCGTTGCGGGTCGTCCGGACGCGCGTTTTGATCGCCTGAACGCGTCGCTTGTCCCGTAACGACATGTCTCACGCGACGTCCCGGCCGAGGTCGTTTGCGAGCGTTTCCTCGGCGTCTGCGGCCATTTCTTCGGCGGAGTCGTACCCGTCGTTGACGTAGTCGGCGATGAAATCGCCCATCCGCTCGTAGACCTCGCGGTGGTCCGAGATCATGCGCATCGTCGGAATCTCCGTCGCGAGGTCGACGATCTCCTCGTAGGTATCGCCGCCGAAGAACTCCTGTTCCTGCTCCCACCACTCGTCGTCGTAAGTCGCCTCGAGCGGCGGGAAGATGCCGGCCTCGCGGGCGATCGTCATCATCTGCTCCTCGTTGGTCAGCGCGAACTCCATGAAGTCCCAGGCTCGAGCGATCGTCTCCTCGTCCTTGTGGGCGGGGATGATGAGGTTGGAACCGCCGTGGTTCGTCGCACGGTTGCCGCCCTCGGTGACTGCAGGGGGTCGGTGAATCCCCCACTGGCCCTCCATGTCCGGCACCGTGTCGATCAGTGAGCCGGCCATCCACGCGCCGCTGGTGACCGTCGCGATCCGGTTCTCCTGGAGACCGGTCACCCAGGGTTCGGTGAACTCCTCGGTGTCGGTCGCGGTGCCGGTATCGTACAGTTCCTTGATGATCTCGGCTGCGCGGCGCGTCTCTTCCGTGTTGATCATCAGGTTCCCTTCCTCGTCGTAGGCTTCGCCGCCCTGCTGGCGAAGCAACATCTCCCAGCGCCACTCGAGGACGCCGCTGCCGATACCCATCCAGTTGGCGTCTTCGGGCAGTTCGTCGGCGTACTCGATGAAGTCGTCGTAGGTCTCGATGTCCTCCGGCGTGATCCCGATCTCGTCGTAGATCTCGCGGTTGTAGAAGGTCACGACCGGCGCGATGTCGATCGGTAGTCCGTACCGACCGTCGCCGGTGTCGTCAGAGACCATGTCCCACGTCCAGTCGACCATCGCGTCTTCGGTCTCCTGGTCGATCTGGTTCTCGAGGTTGACGAGGCCCCCGGTACCGACGAGCTGGTTCGTCCAGCGCCCCTCGTAGGCGCCGATGTCGGGACCCCCGCTGCCGCTGGCGATCGACGCCTGCTGGGAGTCGTGGAGTTCGTCGTACCCGAGTTCCTGAATGTCGAACTCGACGTCGTCGCCCGTCTCCTCCAGGTACCGTTCTTTGACTACCTCGAGGCCTTCGGGCTGGGTCCCGAGGCTCCAGATGAGCAGGCTGTCGGCGAGGTCGGCGTCCTCCGGAACACCGACGGATCCTTCCTCTCCCTCCTCGCCGATTCCCACACAGCCGGCCAGCATCGCAGCCGTCGTCCCTGCGCCCAGTGCACTCACGAGTTGTCGTCGCGATACGGTGGAGTCACACCCACGTGACATACACGGTCCCGAGTAGGGGCTACATGATAAAACTTCCTGTTTCAGGATAGATCATTCACCAACCCAGACCAGTCGTGGGTCACGCACAGCGCCCGCAGACCGGAGGCGACGAGCGACCGAATTCCGTCCCGTCCACGAAGTAACCTATTTGTCCGCGTTCGCGCGTGAGGGAACCGATTCCGTGACCGCAGTATTTATTTTCCGGGTTGTGATGTATTCTGTATGGCTCGCCAAGGAGTCGATGGGACGGAGACTGTCGTCCGCGACCCAGAATCGATTCTGGAGGATCTGACGCTCGAGGAGAAGGTCGGCCAGCTGGTCGGCACGTGGATCGGGTCGATGGGCGAGGACGTTACGGTAGCAGACGCCAAGACGTTGGTCAAGGAGGCCAACCTCGGGACGGTTGCAGCCTTCGGTATCGGCGTCTCCTGGTTCCACGATCCGGAACGCGTCGCCGAAGTGGCCAACGAGATGCAACGAACCGCGATCGAAGAGACCGATCACGGTATTCCGCTGTTGCTCCCTGTCGACGCCGTCCACGGTCACGCGTACGTCGACCACGCCGCCGTCTTTCCCCACGGACTGGGTATCGCGGCGACCCGCAACCCTGCCCTCGCACGCACTGCGGGTACCGTGACGGCGACGGAGATGCGCGCGACGGGTGCGACCGTCAACTACGGCCCGACGGGCGACGTCGTCCGCGATCCGCGGTGGGGCCGGACGTTCGAGACGTTCGGCGAGAGTACGCTCCTCTGTCGGGAGTTCGCTTCCGAGACGATTCGCGGCCTCGAATCGAGTGATGGCGACCGCGTCGCCGCGACGATCAAACACTTCCCGGCCTACGGCGATCCCACCGGCGGGGAGGACACCGGTGCCGTCGAGTGCTCGCAGGCGACGCTGTACCGGGACTTCCTGCCGCCGTTCGAGGCGGCGATCGATGCGGGTGCGTCGATCGTGATGCCCTGTTACAACGCTGTCAACGGCGATCCCGCTCACGGCTCGAAACGACTACTGACCGAGCTGTTACGCGAACGGCTCTGTTTCGACGGCCCGGTCGTCTCCGACTGGGGTGGCGTCGACCACCTCCACGAAGACCACGGCGTGACCCGTGACCAGCGCGACTCCGCACGTCGCTCGGTGGAGGCGGGCCTCGACTCCATCTCGATCGGGCGCGCGGAGTACGCCGAGCATCTCCGGGACCTCGTCGAGAGCGGCGAGCTCTCCGAAGCGCGGATCGACGACGCCGTCCGGCGCATCCTCCGGCTCAAGATCGACCTCGGACTCTTCGAAGACCCCTACGTGGATCCCGTCTCGGCCCCGGAGATCGTCGGCACCGAGGAGCACCGGCGTACAGCCCGCAAGGCGGCCCGCGAGTCACAGACCCTGCTGAAAAACGACGGCGTTCTGCCGCTCGATCCCGGCCTCGACGAAATACTCGTCGCCGGGCCAAACGCCGACTCGCTCCGCAACCAGCTCGGCGGCTGGAGCGTCCAGGAGCCCGAACCGGACGCCGGCACCACCCTCCTCGAGGGCGTCCAGTCCGTCGTTTCCGATCATACCACGGTTCGGTACGAGCGCGGTGCCGGGATCGCTAAACCGGACGACGTCGACGCCGCCGTCGATGCCGCCACCGACGCGGACGCCGCGGTGGTGGCGCTCGGCGAGAACTGGTACTACCACGAGTTCGGACCCCAGGAGATCGCGGGCGAGACGGGCGCGTTCCCTACGCGGACGGAACTCGAACTGCCCGACGCCCAGCGGACCCTCCTCGAGCGACTTCACGAGACGGGGACGCCGACCGTTCTCGTGTTGATCACAGGGCGACCCCTGGCGATCGAGTGGGCCGCCGAGAAGATTCCGGCCGTTCTCATGTCCTACTACCCGGGCAGCGAGGGCGGAACGGCCATCGCCGAGACCCTGTTCGGGGTCCACAACCCCTCGGGTCGACTGCCGATCACCGTCCCTCGATCGACCGCTCATCTCCCCTCGCACTTCGATCAGTTGGCTCACCCGACGCCGATCGGCGACGACGAGCATCCCGACTCCTACGATCCGCTCTTCCCGTTCGGCCACGGGCTGAGCTACACCGAGTTCGAGATCCGCGACGTCGCCGTCGCCGACGACGTGATCGGTCCCGGCGAGGACGTCACCGCGTCCGTGACCGTCGCGAACGTCGGCGACCGCGCCGGCGCTCGAGCGCTCGATCTGTTCCTGCGCGACGAGGTCGCCTCCCGCGTCCGACCCGTCCGCGAACACGTCGCCTTCGACAAGGTGTCCCTCGAGGCCGGCGAGACGACGACCGTGGACCTGACGGTTCCCAACCGGGCGCTGGGCGTCGTCGACGAGGACGGACGCCGAACGGTCGAACCGGGAACCTTCCGCCTTTTCTGCGGTGAGCAGTCGGCGACGCTCGAGGTCGACTCGACCTACTGACCCCCTTTTCAATCGTCGTTCGGAAGCGATGCGAACGAATGCTGTCTCGACTCCACCACTCCTCTCACTGAGTTGTTTTGTACCGCTATTACTAGACGCGAATTTTCATTCGACCCGTTGCTTTCGGGCGATTTCTATCACTCATTACTTTTCGTGGACGTGTCGGCAGAGTTGTTTGTCGGCCGGTACGGGGAGATCCGCCCGAGGGGAACAATTTTGAGGACGCGGTGTCATCGGTTGTGTATGGATACGAACACGTTGCGCCGCGCTCTCGGGGAAAGCGGGCTTACGGAGTACGAGATCGACGCTTACCTGACGCTACTGGAGGTCGGCTCGGCACCCGTCGTCACGGTCGCCGAACGGTCGTCGGTCCCGGCCCCGCAGATCTACGAGACGGTTCGCAGTCTGGAGGACCGCGGGTTCGTCGAGACGATCGAACGGGACAAACTCCACGCACGGGCCAGGGAACCCGTGGAGGCTATCGGTCAGCTACGGGAGAAGAGCCAGATGCTCGCCGACGCCGCGGACGAGATCGAAGACCGCTGGGAGCGGCCCGACCCACAGGAGTACCGGGTCAACGTCCTCAAACGCCGGGAGAGCCTCATCGAGAACGCTCGAGACGCGATCGCCGACGCCGAGGTCTCCGTCGAGGTCGCGGCGACGCCCGAACAACTCGAGCAACTCCAGCCGGCGCTCCGGGAGGCCACCGACCGGGGCGTCATGACGTGGCTGACCCTCTGTGGGGACGGCCGCTCCATCGATCCGAGCACGACCGGCGTCCTGCAGGTTCGCTGGCGCAACCTTCCCGGACCGTTCCTCGCGGTCGTCGACAGGAGACGGGCGTTCTTCGCACCGGCGGTCCATCACGGGGAACCGTACGGCATCGTCATCAACGACGACATCCTGACGCTGGTGTTGCACTGGTTCTACCTGACGCTCATGTGGCTACCCTGCGAACGACGCTACGCTGACCCCGATCAGCCGCCGACCTACATCAGTATCGAGGGGTTCATCATCGACGTCGTCTCCCTGTGGCACGACGGCGCGACGATCGACGTCCGCGTTCTCGGACAGGATCCCCAGTCCGGCGAGTACACGGAGGTCCGCGGCGAACTCACCTATATCGCGGCCGCCGAGGGACGGCCGCCGTCCCGCGACCCCACGGTGACGGAACTATCGGGCTACGCGACGCTGGTCGTCGACGCTGGCGACCGGGAGTACACGATCGGCGGCTGGGGTGCCGTCTACGAGGACGTCGAGGCCGAGATCATCACCGTCGAGGGGATCGAACTCCCCGACCCCGTCTGAGTTTTTCCGCCGATGATTTACGGCCGTATGGCTGTAATTTGGTTCGCTCGAGGCAACACCACCCCTACTGCTCTCCAAAACCACTATGGAATATAGGATACTTTTAGATTTGATGTGTTATCTACCGAACTATTTAGCCAAGTTGAGACCAGAATTGAGAAAAGAGATCGAGAAACAGCGTATATTGCCCTGTGAATAGGTTCTTGCTGCCATCAAGTTGTGGCCCGTCCGTCGTTCCAAGACGTCGTCTGAGACGTTCACTACGAATCCGCCACTTCGATGAATCCCCATATATTGCCGCCATGATGTGGATATAGCCCGTTTTGGAAGTGAGAGAACCACAGTTCCGCGATCTGGACGAAAACAATCATAATTCACACCCTTTTCAGTTATAGAATGTTTCCATATGTATTGTGCATGCGAAAAGGTCGAGCCGCCACGAACCGCCACGAACTACGTAGCGTGCACTGCGCGTGATCGGTTTCCGAGAAATGGTACCCATAGCCTTCCGACCGGTTTCGCCCGTCGCTGTAAACGAGTGGCTCCGAACCGCACGAACGACTGTCGGTGGATTTCTCAGGCGGGTGCTTCGACCGATTCGCCGTCGGTCTCCTCGATGACGTAGCGCTGGCCGAACATCGGGTCGAGTAGGCTGTCGACCTCGCCGCGGTCGTCGGTGAGGATCGGCGCATCGTCGGCGTCGGGATCGGGCAGTCGGTTGTCGATGGCCCCCTCGAGGTCGACCCCCAGGTCCCGCGGATCGTTTCGCTCGCGCAGTTCGGCCTCGGAGAACGACGTCGGCGTCTTCGTCGCGACGACCTGGATGTTCTGGATCGAGTGTGAGTCCGAGGTACGGAAACTGTGGGTGTCGGCGAAGACGGACGCCATCGTCCGTTCTTGAGCGTGGTAGAACTCGGCGGCGGAGCCGCTGGGTGCGCTAATCACGTTGGCCTGGAGAACCCCGTCGTCGGTCAGCCGATCCGAAGCGACCTGCATGAACTCCTGGGTCGTCAGGTGAAACGGCACCTGATCCTGCTTGAACGCGTCCAGGACGATTACGTCGTAGGTCTCGTCAGTCCGCTGGAGGTACTGACGGGCGTCCTCGTCGTAGACCGTGACGTCCTCGTGGTCGGCGTCGAACCCGAAGTACTCCTCGGCGGCCGCTGTCACCGCGGGATCGATCTCGACGACGTCCACCTCGACGTCGTACTGCTCGAGGAAGTCCTGCGGTCCCGTGTACCCCCCGCCGCCGACGAACAGCACCCGGTCGACGTCCTCGACGTCGTCGGTCAGCAACATCGGCAGGTGGAAGTACTTCGTGTAGGTGAAGACGTGGCGGTCGGGGTTCTCGAGGTCGATCGCGCTGTGCCGGGAGCCGTCGAGGTACATGGTCCGTTCGGTCCCGTCGTCGACGATCTCGAGTTGCTGGTGTGGCGTCTGGGTCTCGTAGACGACGTCACCCCGGTAATCGGCGTCGATCGGCGTCGCGCCGGCCGCACCGACGAGCGCGACGGAGACGACGACGGCGGCGACGACCGGCCGCCGGGGGAGTGACGGAGAGAGGAGGACGAGCGCCGTCGCCACGAGCGCGAAGCCGAACAGCAGGCCGATCCCGTCGACGGTCATCGCGGGGATGAAGACGAACGTCGTCGCGCCCGACCCGACGATGCTGCCGATCGTCCCGAGCGCGTAGACGTGGCCCGAGGCTTCGCCGGTGCCGACTTTCCGGGAGAGTTCGGCCGCGTACGGGCTGATAAATCCGAGCAGGTACGTCGGCGGGCCGAAGAGCACGATCACAGCCGGTAACGAGGCGTACTCGGGCGGCAACGCCAGCGTCGACGTGTACGAGACCAGCAGATCGCTCGCGTAGACGACGACCGCGATGTAGACCGCGGTGGCCAGCATGAGCCAGCTCATCTCCCTGTTCGTCGCCGTGTCGGCGCGCTTGCCACCCTGCCAGTAGCCCAGGCTCAGCGCGGCCAGAAGCACCGTGAGAATACCCCCGACCGTGTAGATGTGGGAGCCGAACTGCGGCGCGACGATTCTGACCGCGAGAATCTCGATACCCATACTCGTGACTCCCGAGACGAACACCGCTAGTTCGGGTTTGGTCGGCCGGTACGACGCGGGGCTCCACCACTCCATCAGCGGGACGAACGAGCGCCGGCGGTGAGTACCTGTCGCCTCCCAACAGTGACGGGCGAGGGGCGGGTCCGGAGAGACTCGAGCGACTTACGGCCTCGTCACGACGAAGGTGAGCAGGAATACGCCGACGGCCACGACCGCGACGGTCGACGGCGAGAAGGCGACCAGATCGACGAGGGCCGCTCCCCAGACCAACAGCCACGCGAAGGCCCCCGAAAGCACGGCGTTGAGGACGACGAGGACCCGTCGGTCCCCTTCCGAAGCCTCGAGTCCGTCCCGGAACCCCTCGCGGTCGTCGTCCGTATCGGCCATGGCTGTGACAGCGTCCGGCGCTCACTTAGCCGTTTTCGTGGCCCGGGGTCGGTACCCGAGCGTGGCCCCGTTCGACACTGGTCTGTTGCTTCGAGGGAGGTCGTGGCTCGAGTCGATCGATCGGCGACCCTCTCGTTCTGATAGTATGAAGTCGGTTTCGTGTGACATCCTCCTCGCCGTAAACGGCGAGGCTTCCCACGCATGGGGAATACCAGTTAATCGTCGCTGGCAGAGGGTTTCGACTCTTCGTAGGCCGTGAGCGTCATCTGCGCTGGTACGCTCTTCTCACGGTGAGTCGTGGCGGTGTCACTACCGCTCCCATCCCGAGGCGAGTCATCGCGTTCCGCCTTGTCAAGCGGGACGCTCTCTCCCCACGGGTCAACCCGTCGTGCGATATTCGCGGAAGCGTTGATGTCGGCCTGAAACGTCGAAACGTGGCAGTCATCGTTCGGACACCGGAACTCGGCTTGAGAGTCCCGCCGACCGATACTGTAGCACGAGTGGCACGTCTGCGAGGTGTACGCCGGGTTTACGTACTCGACCGGGATGCCTGCTTCCGTCGCCTTGTCCTCGATACGCCCTTGAAGTCGGGCGAACGCCCACGAGTGAAGGCGACGGTTCATGTACTTCCCGTAATCGAGACGCTCACGGATGTACGTCAAATCCTCCATCACCAATACCGGATTCTCGTACTGTTTGGCGTACTCGACGGCCTGCCGAGACGCCTTTTCCACAATGTCTGTGAGCGCGTTCTGGTAGTGGGTAAATCGTTCGTCGATGCGCCACTCGGATGCGTCACGCTCTTGGAGGCGTTTCAGGGTCGTGTGCATCTCTTTGCGGAGATGCTTCGCTCTACTTCCGCTACACACGAACGGGTCAGTCGGAGAACCGTCCTTGAGGGCACAGCCCGTTATCAGGGCGTTTTCTCCGATGTCTAAGCCGATGTGCGTGGCGTCACCGTCAGTCGTCGGTTCTTCAACTGGGTACTCGACGGTGACGTGCAGTACCCAGTTCTTCCGACGCTTCTGAAGGCGTATCTCGCCCACCTTCGCGTCCTCCGATACGAGGTCGTGCCAGAGGTCTTCCTGTTCGGGGTTGATGCGGAGCGGTATCCAGAAGTTCGTTCCCCGATCGGGACGCGGAACCCACCACGTAAACTCGTAGTCGCGTTCGTCGGAGTGGTCGAACTTGGCAGCCTGATTCGTGAGTCGTATCGGGTGTCCGTCGTCCAACTCTTTGGCGTTGTACGTCTTGTGGAGCTTCGGGACGTAGTTGCAGAGTGCTGCCTTCGCTTGATACGGTAGGTCGTAGGGCGTCACGATGTCGCTCACCGCCGACATGGTACTCGCCCCGGCGTCGAACGCCTCTTGCAGACCGTCACGGTACGTTTCGAGTAGGTCGTTGAGTTTCGACTGCTTGTGCGCGGTGGGTGACGCGAACGTCGCTTGAAGTGTCTTAGTTATCGTTGTCACTGGCGTCTAATCCTTTTTCGATTAGTTCAGCGTAGGCACGAGGATGTCGAATGCCATTGTCGCGGGCGTACTCTTTCACCCGTTCGTGGAGGTCGTTCCCTCGCTCCATATCGATTTCAGTTCGCACAATTCTTTGTACGTTATTTTGGTACTAGTAACTCCTGTTCGGTATTCGGACTGCTGTAGACTGTGGATTGCGTAGTCGAGTGACGCGATTCACGCCCGCCGTGAACGGCGGGATTCTCTCGCTGTTTAAAGATAGGACACATAAATATAACCATAGTGGAATATCTCTGGTGGCTATTGGCGGTACCGTTTCTTGGCAGTTCGACCGTTTCACCACTAATTCAGTCACTTCGAGTCGTTCGACGCACAGCCAGTTACGTTAGATAGCCGAAACTATCACAACCGTTCCCGTGGAACGGATACCCAATGGCCGACGGGAACGAGCGGGGGATTTCGATCCTACACGTCGACGACGACCCCGAGTACGGGAGGCTGACCGCGGAGTCTCTCGAGCGGGAGGACGACCGATTCGAGGTCACCACGACGACGGACCCGTCGGCGGCGCTGGACCGAGTCGACGAGGCCGTCGACTGTATCGTCTCGGACTACGAGATGCCGGAGATGGACGGCATCGAGCTCCTCGAGGCAGTTCGAGCCGAGTATCCCGACCTCCCGTTTGTCCTGTTTACCGGAACGGGCTCGGAGGAGCTCGCGAGCGAGGCGATCTCGGCGAACGTCACGGATTACCTCGGAAAGGGACGCAACAGCGCACAGTTTACCGTCCTCGCGAATCGGATCGCGAACGCGGTCGACCAGTATCGATCCCACCGGGCCCTCGCCCGGAATCAGCAGCGACTCTCGCTGTTCGTAGAGCAGTCGCCGCTGGGAGTCATCGAGTGGGACGAGTCTTACACCGTAACGAGCGTCAACCCGGCCGCCGAAGCGATCCTCGGCTATTCGGAGGCCGAACTCGTGGGCCGGTCGTGGGAGACGTTCGTCCCTGACGCGCATCAGGACGAGGTCGCATCCCTGTTCGACCGACTCTCGAAGGACGAGGGAGGATATCACAACATCAACGAGATCGTCACCAAGGACGGCGACCGGCGCATCTGCGAGTGGCACAATCGCATCGTGACCGACGACGAGGAAGTCGTCGCCATCTACTCCCAGTTTCAGGACGTCACCGAACGTCGAACGCGACGCGAGGCGGTCGCCGACCTCCACCAGGTCGCGACCGCCCTCACCGAGTGTGATTCACGCGAAGAGATCTATCGGCGGACGATTACGGCCGCCGACACCATCCTCGAGTTCGATCAGGCGGCGCTCGCGATCGAATCCGACGGGCTGTTACACGTAAAAGCGATGTCCAACGACCTGCCCCTCGACGAGCGGCCGACGATGTCGGTCGATCAGGGAATCGCCGGCAAGACGTATCGAACCGGCGAGCCCCAGCTCATCTCCGACGTCGTCGAGGCCGACGAGGCGGACCCGCAAGGCGAAGGGATGCGGGCCGCGATCAGCGTTCCGGTCGGCTTACACGGCGTCTTTCAGGTGATCGACGACGAGCCCGACGCGTTCGACCAGTACGACCTCGAACTCGCGAAGCTACTCGTGCGTCACACGGAGAACGCACTCGACGTCCTCGAGCGCGAGCGGACACTCGAGCGGCTCCACGACCGCGTCGAGTTCGCCCTCGAGGTCACGAAGACGATCATCTGGACGGGTGACTTCGAGTCCGGGGAGTTACGCACCCTGATGGGGTCCCCGAAGCGGTTTTTCGGCCCTCGGGCCGGTGACAGGCGAATCTCCGCCGAACAGTTCTCGCAGACGGTGATTCACCCGGAGGATCGGGACGCAGTCGAACGGACGTACGAGCAGGTTTCCCGCGGTACGACCGACGAGTTCCGCGTCGAGTTCCGAACGCATCCCGAACTCGGCTCCGTTCGATGGATCCTTTCGGTCGGCTTCGTCCAGGAGACCGATGACGGTCGGATGCTCGTCGGCACCGCGACGGACGTCACGGAGCAAAAGCAACGGGAGGCCGAACTACAGCGCCAGAACGAACGCCTCGAGGAGTTCGTCCACGTCGTCAGCCACGACCTGCGAAACCCACTCAACGTGGCCCGTGGCCGACTGGATCTTGCACTCGAGAACCACGCGACGGACCACCTCGAGGAACTCGATCGAGCGCTCTCCCGGATGGAGACGCTCGTCGAGGACCTCCTGACGTTGGCTCGCGACGGTGCACAGGTGCGTGAGACGAGGTCGGTCGACCTCGCGTCGGTGTGTGAATCCTGCTGGCGGAACGTCGAGACGGTCGACGCGACGCTGTCCGTGACGGTCGATCGAACCATCGAGGCCGACAGGTCCCGGCTGCAGCAGTTGCTGGAGAACCTGTTCAGGAACGCCGTCGAACACGGAGGCGAGACCGTGCAAGTGACAGTCGGCTCGGTACCCGACGGCTTCTACGTCGAGGACGACGGCCCCGGAATTCCCGAGTCCGACCGTGAAGCTGTCTTCGACCGGGGATACTCCTCGTCCGCGGACGGTACCGGTCTCGGGTTACGGATCGTCGATCGGGTCGCTCAGGCACACGATTGGGAGGTCAACGTCACGGACGGCTCGACTGGCGGAACGCGATTCGAGGTCGTCGGCGTCGACGCTGTGGCGGCCGACGATCCCACGGAACGCCCCGGTGCGAGTCGCGACGGAGGCTCGTCGGAGTAACGCCCACGCGGGACCCGTAGCCGGGCAGGGGAGCGACGGCCGCTCCGTCGCCTCACCGAAGCCGGTCGAAGTTGCCGTCGTTTCCACAGGGACAGACGTCCCTCGTGCCGAGCGGGACGACTGAGCCGTCGGGTTCGATCGCCGCGCCGAACATCGTCCCACAGCTACCACAGCGGACGACCGTTTTCGACTGCCGATCTGCGATTGCCATACACCTCCCTCACGTTCTGGTCGGTTCACTGTTAGTCCAACACACGATGGTCGGGCCGGGAGAACGGGACGTGGACGATCAACGGCCACCGCACCTCAAACGAGGTCGGTGACGGCTTCCATCGTCGTGCGCTTCTCGTCCTCGGTCATTCCGTTGACGAACCCGATTCGGACGGCGTCGACGCCGTCGATCGCGGCGTACTCCTCGATCCACTCGCGGACTTCCTCGGGGGTCCCGGCGAACGCCAGTTCGTCCAGCAGCTCGTCCGGCAGCGCAGCAGCCATCGCGTCCGTGTCCCGATCGTTCCATGCCTCGCGAACCTCCTCGACGACGTCGGGATACCCCTGTTCGGCGACCGAGTTCCCGTAGTAGGGGCCGTACGCGCCGAGCATGAACGCGATCGTACTGCGGGCTTTCCGCCGGACCGTCTCCCGGTCCTCGCCCGCGATGCCGCGGACGATCGGTGCCACCCGGAGGTCGGAGAGGTCCTTCCCCGCGAGGTCCGCGCCTCGCTCGAGGTCCTCGAGACGGTCCCGGAGCCCGTCGGCGGTGAACAGTTGCGGTGCCCAGCCGTCGCCGAACCGGCCGGCCATCTCCGTTGCTTTGGGGCCGAGCGTCCCCAGGTCGATCGGCGGCGGGTTCTCGGGCGTCCCGCGTTCGTAGTCCAGCCCCGGAATGTCGTAGATCTCTCCCTCGTAGGCCGGGTTGCCGTTCTCGTAGACCGCCCGGACGACCTCGATGGTTTCGCGGGTCCGGCGCAGCGGGCGGTCGAACTCGAGCCCGTGCCAGCGTTCGGTGATCGCGGGCGAACTCGGGCCGAGTCCCAGGCGGTAGCGGCCGTCGGCGGCGGCCTGCATCGTCAGCGCCGTCTGGGCGAGCAGCGCCGGCGACCGGCCGTACGGCGAGACGACGTCGTTCGAGATGCCCAGGTCGTCGGTCCGGTCGGCGGCGAGCGTCAGCGGCGGGACGATGTTCCAGCCGGTCGTCTCGCCGACGGTCAGCCGATCGAAGCCCAGCTTCTCGGCTTCGACGGCGCGTTCGGCGACGTCCTGGGGTCGCTCGTAGTCGTTCAACCGGATCAAGAGGTCGAGTTCGGCGTTCACGCTGCTCCCCTCCACGTCGCTGGTCGGTGTCGGTGGCGTACCATCGTCTTCTATCGTGACAGCAATACACAAAAAAGTGTATCCGTTCCGGCTACTCGAGCGACGGGTCCGACGCGAGGAGGTCCACGCACTCCCGTTTCGCGGCCGCGAGGTGGCGGTCGGCCTCCTCGTGGCCCGTCTCCTCGACCTCGGCGAGCAATTCCTGTACCTTCGCGACCCGTTCCGCGACGGTCGCCCGGTCGAGGTCGTTCGCGTGCAGATCCGCTGCGATCGTTTCGGCCTCGCCCAGCCAGCGGTTCGTCTCCCTGTCGATCGGGAGTTCGCCCGTCGCCTCGAGATGGTGGTGAAGGCGGGCGAGTCGGCGCTCGAGAGCTACCTCGTCGATGGCGTCCCGGAGGGCCGGGGGCGAGTCGGATTCCGGCGGCATAGGCGGGAGTACGTGCTCGAGGTAGGTAGCATTGTTCGTAGTCTCGTCCCGGGGCGGACGGTCCGCTCGACTGCGGTCGGACCCGAACCGACTGGCCGCCGTGATTGCCAGTCGGTTAGTCGTGGACCAGCACGTCCAGCACGTCGACGCCGTCGTTCGCCAGCGCCGCCTCGAGCGCGCCCTCGATGTCGTCAGGCTCCTCGACTAACTGTGCGCGTGCGCCGTGGCTCTCGGCGTTCTTCACGAGGTCGACGGGCGGATCGAAGTCCATCCCGACGAACGCGTAGTCGTCCTCCTCGCCGCCCATGATGTCTACGGTATTGTTCTTCAGGATGCGGTAGTTGCGGTTGTCCGAGATCACGACGGTGAGATCGACGCCGTGACGGGTCGCGCTGTAGATCGCGTGTGGGTAGTACTGGTAGGAGCCGTCACCGATGAAGCCGACGACGTCCCGAGAGTCGTCGCGCTGGCCTTCCGCGATGGCCGCGCCGACCGAGGCCGGGAGGCCGTAGCCGAGGCCGCCGCCCTTGTTCGAGATGTACTGTTCGGGGACCATCTCCCACCGGGTCAACATCGCGTACTTCGAGGTGATGCCCTCGTCGACGACGTAGGCGTCGCCGGCGACGCGCTCCATCGCATCGACGAGTTCGGCCTTCGAAGCCCGCGGATCGTCCTCGGCGTCGCCGGTTCCCATCCCCGCCATCTTCGCCTCGACCATCTCCTTGATCCCCGCGACGGTCTCGAGGCGGTCCTCGAGCGTCGCGTCGTCGATTCTGGGCTCGACGCGCTCGACGAGTTCCTGGAGGGCGAGGCCAGGATCGCCGATGACCGTCGCATTGGCGTGTTCGTTCTTGCCGAGTTGCCAGGCGTCGGCCCCGACGTGGATCGTCGTCGCGTCGGTGTCGACGAGCGGTTCCTCGTGGCGCGTCAACGTCGTGTTCGTCGAACAGCCGACGAACAGCAGCGTGTCGGCGTCCATCAGCATCGAGGCCAGTCCCTCGTCCGGCGGGATGTGCGAGACCCACTGGTCGTGGCCGGTCGGATAGGCGACCTCCGAGGAGAGGATCTCGCCGTGGACGCGCAGTCCCGCCGCCTCGGCGAGTTCGACCGCCGCGGCGACGGCGTCCTCGCCGGCGCGGGCGACGTGGTCGCCGACGATCATCACCGGACTGTCGGCCTCGACCAGCAGGTCCGCCGCCCGCTCGAGCTGTGCCGGATCGCCGCTGCCGGCGTTCGGAATCGGTCCCAGGGGCTCGGGCTCCGCGTCCGTCTCGTCCATCACGACGTCGAGCGGCAACCCGAGGAAGACGGGTCCGGTCGGCGGCGTCATCGCGACGCGAAACGCACGCCGGAGCATCGTCGGCAGGGCCGAGACGTCGAGCACCTCGTCGGACCACTTGCAGAACTGCTGGGTCATCTCGACGAGGTCGCCGGAGAGGATGGGTTCCTCGTGGCGGAAGTCGGTGCTGTGGTTGCCCGCGGTCACGACCAGCGGTGCGCCGGTAACCTTGGCCGCGTAGAGGTTGCCCAGTCCGTGGGCCAGTCCCGGCGCGATGTGGAGGTTCGCCACGCCGATTGGCGTGATCGAGTCGTCGTGATGGGCGTGATAGCGCCGGGTCTGGGCGTAACCGCCGGCCATCCCCACCGCGACGTCCTCGTGGAGGCCGAGGACGTACTCGAGGTCGCTCTCCCCGATGGCGTTGACGATCGGCAACTCGGTCGTTCCGGGATTACCGAACACGTAATCGACACCGTAGGACTCGAGGGCATCGACGAAGAGATCCGCCCCGGTGTACTCGTCCGTCATGCTCGTTCGTGGTACGAGACGACACATCAATGTAGGTGGTTTCCCAGTGCCGGTCGCCACGCGCCGACTTCGGGCCGGGGTGGGTATTATACGTCAGTTCGTTGTCGTTGCCCGCATGTCCCTGGTGCGAGGGGACCGGTCACTGGTCCGCCACGAGCGAGGGCTAGGCGGTCTCGTGCGTGCGTACTGGTCGCAGGTCCATCCCGTGTTCATGCTCCCACCGCTGGCAGCGTCGCTGTTCGGTGCCATCCTCGGCGGTGCAGTCGCGCCGTCGACGGCCGCCGTGCACGTCACGGCGATGTTCGCGGCCGTCTACACGGCCCACCTCAAGGACGGCTACGTCGACTTCCACGTGCGCGGCGAAGACGAGGACCATCCGCTCACCGAACGCGGCTGTCGAGTCGGACTCGTGGGCTCGACGGCGGCGTTCGCGCTGTGCTGTCTGGCGTTGTTCGCTCTCGTCGACTGGGTTGCCGTCGCCGTGACGCTCCCGACGTGGCTGATCGCGTACCATCACGCGCCGCAACTGGACACGAATCCGCTGTCGGCGACGACCGGCTATCCGCTCGGCATCGCGCTGGCGCTGCTGGGCGGCTACTACGTACAGACCGGGACCGTCGCGGCCGTGCCACTCGGATTCTCCCTCGTCTTTCTCGTCCTGCTATCCGGAATCAAAGTGATCGACGACGCCCAGGACGTCGACTACGACCGGTCCATCGAGAAACGGACCGTCGCGGTCGCACTCGGCCCGACTCGAGCGTACGACCTCGCGTACGGGCTCATGGCCGGCGCGTTGCTGGTCGTCGTCGCGCTCGCCGTCGCACGGGTCTTTCCTCCGACGACAGTACTCGCGGTCGTGGCGTTCGGGGCCGTCGCAGTCGTCGCTCGGCGGGCGGAGCCCCGCCTCGCGACCATGCTCCTCATTCGTGGGTCGTACGTCTTCCTCGCGGTGCTCGTTGCGGCAGTCCGGTTCGAACCGCTCTCCGCACTGGGCTGATCAGTCGAACCGTTCCGATATGCTGGCGAGGTAGACGACGATGATCAGACTGATCAGAGCCCCGACGACGTTGCCGCCGAGGAGATCGACGAGCAATCCGAGGCCGTACACCAGAAACGCGACGCCCAGTGCCCACGCCCGGAGTCCGAGAAGGCCGACGAGAACGACTGCCTGTAACAGAGCGAGGACCAGAATGACGGCTCCGAGCCCTCCGAACTCCCCACCGAGGAGGCCGAGTCCGACGAGTCCCGAGTAGAGAACTCCGATAAACCCGAGGAAGACGATGATCACCAGTCCGAACGGAACGCTCGAGGTGCCCGAGCGGGTCGACGGCGTGCGTGAGGCCGTTGGAGGGCGAGACGACATGGACACGACAACCAGTTAACAGGATAAGTATTTTGTGTGTATTCGGGACCAGCGACGCGTTCCTCCCAGATTCGTGTACACGGACCAGCGAGAGTCCCTTGAGTAGCCGTTACGTTCCGGGAAGCTGGACGTAGCCGAGTTGCCAGAGGACGAGCGTCAGTATCCACAGCGCCACGCTCGTCAGTCCGACGGCGACGAACAGCATTCCGAACCACGAGCGGTGCATGGCGGTCGACAGCCGGTAGCCGCTGTAGACGGCGACGAGGCCCACTATCGGGATCAGCAGCAGCGAAACGACCGCGGAGACGATTGCGCCGAGCAGATGGAGCATGTGGTCCTCCCCCGCCCGTTCGATGTCTTCCATCAACGTCGGTGCCGGTTCGTTCATAACCGCTCGAGCGTACGATCGCCACGAATTTAAACTGACTGGTCAGTCAGACCGTCGGTGGACGCTCCAGGACCGTCGACCGACGCACGGATCGACTCGACCCGCGTCCGGAGCTCAACCGGTCCGTCGACGGACCGTCGCCGCTTCGCCGGCCAGGAATCGTCGGACCCAGTTGTCGAACGCTTGCTTTTGCTCGAGGAAGACGCCGTGGCGCGCGCCGGTGAACAGCGCCAGTTGGGAGTCGGGAAGCCCGGCGTGGGTCTCCCGGAGGATGCCCTCGGGGAAAAAGGGATCCTCGTCGGCCCCGATCACGAGGGTCCGTCTGTCGATCCGCTCGAGACGGTCGGTACCGTCGTAGTCGCGGACCGCCTCGAACGAGACGACCACGTCCCGCGATTCAGCGGGCGTCGGCGGCCGGAGTCGTCCGATTACGTTCGAGAGGGACGGATACAGCCGTCGTCGCATCCCGGTGTACATCTCCTCGTACAGCCGCGAGCGGATCGCGGTCCAGTTTCGATCGATCGCGTGCCCGTGTAACTCCCGGAGGATCGGTCGCGCGTCCGCGGCGACGCGACAGCCCGACACGCCCAGGACGAGTCGATCGACCAGGCTCGGCCGGATGCGGGCGAGTTCCTGGGCGATGAGTCCGCCCATCGAGAGCCCCAGTACCGATCCCAGTCCGATCGACGACTCGAGGACGCGTGCGTAGTCCGCCGCCATCGTCTCGATCGATGCGTCGTCGGCCAGTCCGCGCGGCCGACTCACCAGGTAGACGGTGTACTCGTCGGTGAACTGGCGAAACCGGCTCCATGCGAGTGCGGTCCGCGCGCGGCCGTACTCGCCGTCGAACAGCGCGTCGCCGATGCCGGGGAGCACGAGCAACGTCTTCGGACCGTCACCGACCCGAACGTACGGATGCGTGCCGCCGAGGTAACCTGCGTCCGTGTGTAGCGGGAGTGCCATCGCTCGAGCCATCCACCCACGGCGATCGGCAAAACGGTTGGACGTGGGCGTGCCGTGTTCCGTCGGCTTCGGGTAGCGTACGGCCCGCGCCGCAGCCGATAGCGACGAGAGGCGACGGTGCGCTCGAGTCCCGTTCTCGTCCTCGCGATCCGGCACCGTCGCTGGACTGGGCCGCTATCCGACGTTCAGAGACTACCGACCGGGGGAGACGGAAACGTCACCGGTCGTCTCGCAGTGGGTCCACTCGCAGTGAGGAGTCACTCGCCGTCGTCGTCGATCTCCGCTTCGTCCCCGTCGTCGGCTCCGGGGCCGAGCCCGGGTTCCGGTTCCTCGTCGATTTCGTCTTCGGCCGCCTCGAGTCCGCTGGGGTCGTCGGAGTGGGAGTCGTCGGTCATGATCCTACCCGAACGAGCGGCGGCGCGCACATACGTCCGTCCCCAACGCTCGTTGGGACGGGGCGGCCGATCCGCCGACGGCTACTCGTCCGTCGGCTCCCGTTCGACGAGCGTGCCGCCGGCCAATCCCTCCCACTCGACGCGGTAGCCGAGTTCGGCGAGGATCGCACTCGAGTCCTCGATGCCCCGTTCGTCGAGGATCGCCTCGGCCTCCGAGAGCGACAGTCCGACCGCGAGTTCGTCGGCGAGTGCCTCGAGGACCGACGGTCGGACCAGCGTCCGGCCGACGCGTTCGTGCTCCGGGAAGGTCTTGTCGACCAGCGCGTCCTCGCTGACCCCGTGGCGCTCGGCCAGCGCCGCGAGCGAGATCGCCTCCCCATCGGGCCGCAACTCCTCTGGCAGTTCGGCGGCGTGGTCGGCGACGAGCTGGCGCTCGTACTCCCGGAGGACGCTCGCGACGTCTTTCACCCGGACCGAGCCGTCGTAGGCGATCGCGCGGTGGTCCCGGGCTTCGATCGCCTCGCCGACGCCCAGCGACTCGTCGACGGCGACGAGCAGGTCGACGTCCTCGAGACCCGACAGCTGCGAGAGCTTCTTCTCGACGTACTCGGGCGTCCAGAAGCCCATGATCTCGAAGAAGACGCGGAAGTCGCCGTGCTCGTAGTCGAACGCGAAGTCGGGAATCATCACGCGCGTGCCCGTCGCCAGCGGTTCGGGTTCGCGCACGAGGTCCCAGTCGAGGTCCAGACTCGAGAAGCGGGCCGCGAACTCCGCCTCGACGCCGCTGTCGTAGGAGACGTCGGCGACCGGTTCGGTGTCGGGCACCGAGACCGGAGCCTCGTGGGCCAGCGAGAGCGTCCGCTCGGTGCCGCGGTCGTCGATCGTCGCCTCGAGGTGCCACGCCTCGGCTCCGGCGATCGTTCGCAGGAGCCGCGCGAACCGGGTGCCGTACCGTCTGGTCGCCCGGAACAGGTGCGTCGGCCCGGTGACGATCACCTCGCGGTCGCTCGCGAGGCTCTCGACGCTCGAGGCGTCGTCCCCACCCGCCGGGCGTCGAATCTCGTACATCAGTCGGAGTCGCTTGATGGCCGTGACGAGGGCTTTGGGGTCGCTCGTTCGAACCCGAAGCTCCGTCGCGTCGAACAGCGCGGTCTGTGCGAGCGAGAGGTTGTACTGGGCGAGCAGGTCGTCCGGCTCCCAGCGCGGCTCGACCGCGTCGAGGACCTGCCGCTCCTCCAGGTCGGCGTACATCGCGCGCTCGAGGTCGTCCGCGGAGACGTCCAGTTGCTCCCCCGCTCGAATGAACGCCATCGCGCGCTCGTCCTCGGTGACGACGCCGACGGCTTCCGCGGCCTCGAAGACCGCTTCCCGGGCACGCTCGGGATCGACCGCGGCGTCGGTTTCGAAACGGGCGTCGCGCTCGACCAGCGAGGCGAGCCCCCGAACGAGTTTGAAGTCCTCGCTCTCGCGCTCGAGTTCCGTTAGCGCGTCCTCGAGAGTCGCCCGGGTCTCGCCGACGTGATCCTGGAAGGTCCCGAGAACGCGAGCGGCCAGCGGGCGGTGTTCCCGGTCGGCGAACTGGGGGTGATACCCGCCGCCGGCACGCGAGACGCGCAACAGGTCCTTCCGGAGCATTCGACTCGAGATGGGTGCCGATGGGGCAAAAACCGTTCGTCCAACTGACGCGAGTTGCCGACGGGGACGGCCCCGGGAGGCTCGAGAAGCGGCTGCCGGGGACGGATATTACGTCGTGGCGACACAACGGTCGCTATGGACGAGGACCTCCGGATCGCCTACGAGCGCCACGACGGCGTCCAGGAACTGATCGACTGTCTTCGCTTCACGCTCGAGGGGATCAGCCTCTCGTTCGATCGGTGGGACGAGCAGTACGTCACCGGGCCGGGGATGTACGTCGCCGTGGTCACCGGGCCGTCAGTCGCCGACTTCGCGGACCCGATGGGGGAAAACGAGTGGCCGGTCGAGCGCTGTCGGGACGTCTGTCTCGACCTCCAGACGTTCTACGAGACCGCTCGCCACGTCGCGCTCACGCAGGACGGCGGGCTGGTCGTCAGCGTCGACGGCGTGGTCCAGCGCCAGATGGTCCGGTTCCGGGACCTCGTTCCGGGGGAGACGGACGATCTCGCTCCCCAGCGTGACGACTACGCCGACTGGATGGGCTCGAGACACATGAGCGCACTCGATACGTCTCGACGACCGAACGTCGTCACGACGCTGACGCTCAGCGAGGAGACGGGACGGGTGAGCGCGTTCGACGACGGCGAACTCGAGACCAACGAACGGTCCGAACTGGGCGGCCCGTGGAACGCCGACGGGCGCTCGTGATCGCGCTGAGGCGTCGCCAACCGGACCGTCAGCGCCGCCGCTCCGCGACGTTCTCCTCGGATGTTTCGGCGGCAACGACCTCGTAGAGCAACGCGCGTTCCTTGTCCTCGGCGGGGCGCAGTATCCGCCCCAGGCGCTGGGTGAACTCCCGCTCGCTGCCGCTGCCCGAGAGGACCACGGCGACGGCGGCGTCGGGAACGTCGACGCCCTCGTCGAGCACGTTCGAGGTCGCGATCCGGGTGTAGGTGCCCTCGCGGAACTGCTCCAAGATCTCCCGCCGTTCCGCTGCGCCGGTCTGGTGGGTGATCGTCGGGATCAGGAATCGCTCGCTGACGTCGTACGCGAGGTCGTTGTGCGCGGTGAAGACGATCGTCCGTTCGCCGCGGTGGTCGTCGAGGATCCCCGCGAGCGCCTCGAGTTTGGCCTCGCTGCCGTACATGATCTCGCGGGCCCGCTGGCGCGCGAGCAACGCCTCGCGAGCCTCGGGGTCCGAGCCCGATCGTTTGACGAGTTCCTGGTAGTCCGACCCGCGGCGCATGTCGATGTTCGATCGCGCGAGGTAGTCGGTGAACGTCTCCTGGTTGCGTTCGTACGCCTCGCGCTCCGCGGGCGTCAACTCGACCTCGAGTCGTTTGACGTCGTAGGCCGCGAGGTGGTCGCCGGCCAGGTCGTCGGGCTGGAGGCGGTGGACGACCGGCCCCACCAGCTCCTCGACCACCTCGTGGGCCTCGTCGGGCCGTTCGAACGTCGCCGTCAGCCCCAGTCGCGCCGGCGCGGCGAGCAGGCGAGCGATCTCGCGGTAGCCCTCGCCGCCGAGGTGGTGAACCTCGTCGAAGACGACCAGGCCGAACCGGTCGCCGACCGCGTCCGCCTTGAGGTACGCCGAGTCGTACGTCGAGACGGTGATCGGCTCGAGTCGCTGCTCCCCGCCGCCGAAGCGGCCGATCCGGCACTCGAACTCCGTCTCGAGTTCGTCGATCCACTGCTCCAGCAGGTCGATGGTCGGGACGACCACGAGCGTCGGGACGGAGAGCCGTTCGATGGCCTCGATCCCGATGACGGTCTTGCCGCTCCCGGTCGGCAACTCGAGGACGCCCGCCGGCGCGCGCTCCAGCGTCTCGTGACCCACGGAGTCCGCCCAGCGGTCCGTCTCGAGCCACGCCTCGAGCGCCTCCCGCTGGTACGAGCGCAGTTCGTACGTCGACTCGAGGTCGGCGAGCGACTCGAGCGCCAGCACCTCGTCGTCGAGACCGTCCGACGGAACGCCCGCCTGCGAGAGCGCCCGCCGCAGTTCGGCGTAGCGAAACGCCGGTACCCGTCGACCGTCGGTGCGGTGATCGGCCGCGAGCTCCGGGACCGCTTCGCGGACGCTCTCCGCGAGGGACGACTCGAGGCCGTCGATCCGGACGGTACCGTCCTCGTAGCGGAGGTGCACCGTCGTCGAACCCGAGTTCGGGAGGCGACTCACGGCCAGTGGTGCGTGACCGATCCTCAAAAGCGGTCTGGATCCCGTTTCGAACCGCCGGTGGCCGACACCGATTACGCCGGACGCGAGTAGTCGGGGTCGGCGATCATCGCGGAGAGCGGTTCGGGATCGCCGGGCGTGAGGTTGTACTCCGAGAAGTCCTCGAGTCCTGCGTCCCGCAGCAGTTCTTCGTCGTAGACGGCGTTGCCCGTGAACGCGGACGGGTCCCGGCTGAGGATCTCGAGGACGGTGTCAGAGACGATTTCGGGCGTCCGCCAGTCGTCCTCGGTGCCGAGTCCGAAGTGTCGCGTCGCCCGCGTATCGATGGCCGTCACCGGCCAGAACGTGTTGCACCCGACGTCGTGGCCGGACAGTTCCCCGGCGAGCGAGAGCGTGATGAACGACATTCCCAGCTTCGACCACGTGTAGGGGCCGCTGCCCGGACTCCGGTCGATTTCGATCGGCGGCGCGTTCGTCAGCACCCAGGCGTCCCGCTCGAGCGATTTGAGGTGGTCGGCGAACGCCCGGCAGGTGAGGTAGGTGCCGCGGACGTTCACGTCGGTCATGAGGTCGAACCGATTCGGCGGCAGGTCCGCCGTCGGCAGGAGCTGGATCGCGCTGGCGTTGTTGATGACCACGTTCACCTCGCCGAAGTGATCGATGGCCTCCTCGGCCGCGGCCTCGACGCTCCCTTCGTCGCGGACGTCCAGTTTGATCGGGAGCGCTTCGGCACCGCGTTCCTCGACCTCGCGCGCGGTCTGCTCGATCGACCCCTCGAGGTCACGGTCCTCCCCGTAGTCGTCGTGCTCGCTCGTCTTCCCGGTCGAGACGACGTTACACCCCTGTTCCGCGAGTGCGAGCGCGATCGCCTTCCCGATTCCGCGGGTCGTTCCCGTGATAAAGGCCGTGCTCCCCGAGAGGTCGGGTTTCGATAGTCCCATAGCCCACCTGTTACCCGCCGCCTACTAATTGCTACCGTATCGCAATCCGGGGAGCGAGAACGACCAGCACCGCCAGGCTACCGACGGCCGGAGAAGTTGGTTCGCTCTCGCGTGGGGACCTCAATCCTTTTAGTACCGCTGTACCTTGACCCGAACATGAGCGAAGACGAGGGCACGAACGCTCCAGCCCAGGGTGTCCCGTCCGAGGAGGCGGCCGAGGACGACGAGACGGCCGCTGCAGAAGACGGGAACAACGACGCGGGATCGAACGCCGAGGCTGCCGAGTCCGAGGGTGAAACCGCCGAGGCGGACGCGACCGCTCAAGCGTCGGCCGACTCGAGCGGGGCGGACGCGCCCGAGACCGCCGAGGACGTCCGGAACCTCCTCGATCGCGTGACCGAGTACGACGACGAACTCGCCTCGCAGGTCAACGCGATCGTCGAACAGGCCCGGGACCTCGCGGGGACCGTCGACCACCAGCGCGAGGAACTCGACGACCTGAGCGAACGGGTCGACGCCCAGGCCGAGACCATCTCCGAGCTGCAGGACGAACTCGAGGCCCGCGAGCAGGCCCTCGAGGACCGCGAGGAGCAACTCGAGAGCTACGAGGAGGAGGTCGAGGACCTGAAAAACCGGCTCAAACGCAAACAGGCCGACTTCCAGAACTACAAGAAGCGGGCCAAGAAGCGCCAGGAACAGATCAAAGAGCGCGCGACCGAGGACCTCGTCGAACGACTCGTCGACGTTCGTGACAACCTGAAACGCGCGCTCGAGGAGGACAGCGACGACGTCGAGAGCCTCCGGGAGGGCATCGAGATGACCCTGCGGGAGTTCGACCGCATCCTCGAGGACGAGAACGTCTCGGAGATCGATCCCGAACCGGGAACCGAGACGGATCCGCAGCGCCACGAGGTGATGATGCGGGTCGACAGCGACCAGCCGGAAGGGACCATCGCCGACGTCTACACCCCCGGCTACGAGATGGGCGACAAGGTCATCCAGAACGCCCAGGTGACGGTCTCGAACGGCGCGCTGGCCGCAGACGACGAGGACGATGCGGACGACGAGGAGGCTCCCGACGACGACGGCGAGACGGCCGACGACGCAACCGAGGACGACAACCCGAGTACAGCGGGCGACGACACCGAACCCGAGAACAGTGCATCCGCGGACGACGAGTCATCGAGTTCCGCGTCCGAAGACGACGAAACCGCGGACGCGACGGCAGACGGGACCGCCACCGACCAGGACGTCCAGGAGGCGATCGAACTCGGCGGCGAAGTCGAGGACCCCGAGGACGCCGACGAGGACGACTCCTGAACGCGCCAGCCGACTGTTTCTCGACCGAGAGAGCGAAGCGGACGCGTATCGATTCCGGGGACGGTGGCCCCATTGTGCCGGTCACGTCGTCGAACGAACCGACCGGAATCCGACGGCTCGAGTTTTTATTCTCCGCCTCGCTTGCCCTAGTAACGTTTAAACCAAAGTGCGCACAACAACCCCCATAATGGCGAGCAACAAGATTCTCGGAATCGACCTGGGGACGACGAACAGCGCGTTCGCAGTGATGGAAGGTGGCGATCCGGAGATCATCGTCAACGCCGAGGGCGAACGGACGACCCCTTCGGTAGTGGCGTTCACCGAGGACGACGAACGCCTGGTCGGCAAACCTGCGAAGAACCAGGCCGTCCAGAACCCGGAGCAGACGATCCAGTCGATCAAGCGCCACATGGGCGAGGAGGACTACACCGTCGAGATCGACGACGAGGAGTACACCCCCGAGGAGATCTCGGCGATGACCCTCCAGAAGATCAAGCGCGACGCCGAGGACTACCTCGGCGAAGAGATCGAACGCGCGGTTATCACGGTCCCGGCGTACTTCTCGGACCGCCAGCGCCAGGCGACCAAGGACGCCGGCGAGATCGCCGGGTTCGAGGTCGAGCGCATCATCAACGAGCCGACCGCCGCGTCGATGGCGTACGGCCTCGACGAGGAGGAAGACCAGACGGTTCTCGTGTACGACCTCGGTGGCGGCACGTTCGACGTCTCCATCCTCGAACTCGGTGGCGGTGTCTACGAGGTCGTCGCGACCAACGGTGACAACGACCTCGGTGGCGACGACTGGGACGAGGCCATCATCGACTGGCTCGCCGACAACTTCGAGGAGGAACACGGCATCGACCTCCGCGAGGACCGTCAGGCACTCCAGCGCCTGAAAGACGCCGCCGAGGAGGCCAAGATCGAACTCTCCTCGCGCAAGGAGACCGAGATCAACCTGCCCTTCATCACCGCCACGGACGACGGTCCCATCCACCTCGAGGAGTCGCTCACCCGCGCGAAGTTCGAGTCGCTGACCCAGGACCTGATCGACCGCACGGTCGAACCGACCGAGCAGGCCCTCGAGGACGCCGGCTACACCAAGGACGACATCGACGAGGTCCTCCTGGTCGGCGGTTCCACGCGGATGCCCCAGGTCGAAGAGAAGGTCGAGGAACTCACGGGCAAACAGCCCCAGAAGAACGTCAACCCCGACGAGGCCGTCGCGCTGGGCGCGGCGATCCAGGGTGGCGTCCTCGCGGGCGAGGTCGACGACATCGTCTTGCTGGACGTCACGCCACTCTCGCTGGGGATCGAGGTCAAGGGCGGTCTCTTCGAGCGCCTCATCGAGAAGAACACGACGATTCCGACCGAGGAATCGAAGATTTTCACCACGGCCGTCGACAACCAGACCTCCGTTCAGGTGCGCGTCTTCCAGGGTGAACGCGAACTCGCCGAGGAGAACGAACTGCTCGGCGAGTTCCACCTGACCGGCATTCCGCCCGCGCCGGCTGGCACGCCCCAGATCGAAGTGATGTTCTCGATCGACGAGAACGGCATCGTCAACGTCACCGCCGAGGACAAAGGCTCCGGCGAGAGCGAGGAGATCACCATCGAGGGCGGCGCTGGCCTCTCCGACGAGGAGATCGAGCAGATGCAGCGCGAGGCCGAAGAGCACGCCGAGGAAGACCAGAAACGCCGCGAGCGCATCGAGGCCCGCAACGCCGCCGAGGCGACGATCCAGCGCGCCGAGACCCTCCTCGAGGAGAACGACGAGCAGGTCGACGACGACCTGCGCGCCGACATCGAAGCAGCCATCGAGGACCTCGAGGCGACGATCGACGACGACGAGGCAGATGCGGAGGACATCGAAGCCGCGACCCAGGATCTAAGCTCCGAACTGCAGGAGATCGGTAAGCAGATGTACGAACAGGCCGGTGCAGCCGGCGCTGGCGGTGCCGGAGGCGCTGCGGGCGGTGCCGCTGGCGGCGCTGGCGCGGCCGGTGCCGGCATGGGCAGCGGCCCGAACCCCGGCCCGGGCGGCACCGCTGGCGGTGACAACGAGGAGTTCGTCGACGCGGACTTCGAAGACGTTGACGAAACCGACGAAGACTGAGTCGGTTTCGTCAGCCCGTCAGACGTAGTCTGCCGACGTCCAAGAAGACGACGACGAGTAACACGAGGAGTCGTCTTCTTGGGCTCGATGGACGAGCGTAGCGAGTCCATCGTAGTTTCGAAAAGTGAGCGAAGCGAACTTTTCGAATTGAAGACGACGAGTACGTCGTCCTCTTCAGCCCGTCAGACGTAGGCTGCCGACGTCGGCGACGAGGACGGGTAACGTGAAGTATCGCTCCGTCCTGCCGGTATTTCGTAGCGAACGGGAGTGGCAGCCACACAACAGTTATATCGAGTTATCCCCCCTTGATGTCGTATGTCACGTACTGAGAGGCGGTTTGGTGGAACCACCATCGCCGTCGGAGCTGGACTGGCGATAGTGGTCGGAGCGGCGGTGATCGGATACGGCCTCCTTCTCGTTCCAGTAACGGTTCTCGGTGGCGTCTGGATCGCGGCGATCGGACTCTCGCTGGCGCTTTCGGGACTGTTCGCCACCGAGCAGGTCGGCGCTCGCGTCGGTCTCGCCGCGGAGACCCGACGGCGGTGCTCGCTGACGTGTCTCGGGGCCGCCGCGTTCCTGCTGATCGCGTTCGTCGCCGTCAACGGTGCGTCCTTCGAATCGGGTTCGGCGGACGGTGCTTTCGAACTACTGTAGGCCGGCGTCGTCGTCTTCGAACGACCTCGAGTCACGGTCCGAAGTGCTCGAGCCGAGAGCCTCGCGGATTGTTCCGCACCGAGCGATGGTACCGAGGTCACGTCGCGTTCCTCGTGATCGGCGGCAACCGAACTACCCGGGGGCGTTTCCATCGTTCCCCGAGAACCGAAAACTCGTTTCCAATTGTAAACTATTATATATACCACACTTTTATGCCATGGTGGAGAACCACCAATCATGCGCGCCGCTGTAATCGAGGAACACGGGGAACCGCTGGTTCTGAAAGACGTCGAGTATCCGGAACCGCGGCCGGATCAGGTAATCGTCGAAACCGAAGCGTGTGGGGTCTGTCGTAGCGACTGGCACGCCTGGCAGGGCGACTGGAGCTGGATCGGGGCGGGGGTCCCCGAGGGGCAGATCCTCGGTCACGAACCGGCCGGCGTCGTCAGCGAGGTCGGCGAGGACGTCGAGACGCTCGAGGAGGGCGACCGGGTCGCCGTCCCGTTCCACCTCGGCGACGGAAGCTGTCCGCACTGCCGCGAGGGACGCGCGAACAACTGTGAGACCGTTATTCCCCTGGGGCTCTCGGAGTACTCACAGGGGGCGTTCGCGGAGGCGTTCCCCGTCCGCGAGGCGGACTTCAACTGCGTCAAGCTGCCCGAGGACGTCGACTACGCGGAGATGGCCGGACTGGGCTGTCGGTTCATGACCGCCTATCACGCGCTGGCCGATCGCGCGAACCTCCGGCCCGGCGACTGGGTCGCCGTCCACGGCTGTGGCGGCGTCGGCCTCTCGGCGATCCACATCGCCGACGCGCTGGGTGCCCATCCCATCGCGGTCGACCTCGTGGAGGACAAACTCGAGCGCGCGGAGGAACTCGGCGCTCGGGCGACGATCAACGTGACGGAGGTCGACAGCGCGGCCCGGGAGATTCAGGCCATCACCGACGGCGGGGCCGACGTCTCCATCGACGCGCTCGGCGTCGCCGAAACCTGCAAGAACTCGGTCAACAGCCTCGGGACGCGGGGGAGCCACGTCCAGGTCGGGCTGACGACCGGCGAGGAAGAGGGCCAGATCGACCTGCCGGTCGACGTGATGACGATGCAGGAGATCGACTTCCACGGCTCGTTCGGCATGCCGCTGGTCCGCTACGAGGAACTGTTCAACCTGATCGCCCAGGGCACCCTCGAGCCGAGCAAGATCATCGGCGAGCGACTCTCGCTCGAGGAGGTGCCCGAAACGCTGGCTTCGATGGACGAGTACGAGACGGTCGGCATCCCCGTCATCACCGAGTTCTGATCGGTCGGTGTCGTTAGTGGTCGGAACGCCGGGACGGGGGTGGACGCCCGCCCCGGTGTGAGAGACATGAGCGAACTCGAAGCGGGGGCGAGTCCACTTCCGATCGATCCGGGCACGGACGAACGCGATCGGCCGGTCAGTGCGTCTCGATCCGGAGTGCGTCGAACGCGTACCCGGCGGGGCATTCCTCCCCGCAGGTGGCTCGAGGGGGCCGTCGTCCTTTGTTATGCGGGTGGCCGATCGGACGTAAGCGGGACGAACTCTCGACAGAGAGCTTCTACACCGCTGATAGGTCGTGGTTACGACGAGTGAGGGACCGGTTTCGCCGACGGGATCGTCGTCCGGGAGGCTCCGGTTCGGGATCGTCCGACGTTCGGCAGGATGACTGCTGGTAGGACGATACGCGCCTGGAAACCGAGGACTCACCGCAATTATGCGGCGCATACTCTATTCGTCCGCCGTCAGTTTCGGAGCGCCCGACTCAGCCGCGTCATCCGTTGAAACGAGCGTATCGCCGGTAATACGGCCGTATACCGGGGCGACTTTCGGTTACAAGCCGGATAACTACAACCGACTGCCGCTATCGGTCGGATATGATCACCTGTGAACAGTGCGACACCCCGCAGTTCCTGCAGATCACCCAGAGTCGCGTCTACTTCGAAGACGGCGAGATGATCAACGAGATTTCGGAAACGTACGAGTGTACGCTCTGCGGGGCGACCGGGCAGTACATCTACGACGAGGACCGCGACGAGGAGACGGTGACCGGGGACGTCACGCTCACGAAAGAGCGCCCGAAGTACGCCTGACAGGCTCGCCCGGCGCTCAGCCGGGTACTCGCCGGTTCCAGGGGTATCGAGGTGTTCTGCACGCTATTCGTTCGAACGTCTTCCGAACGCGATTTCGAGGTCGACGGTTTCTCAGGGTCGTTCGTCGCTCGAGCGGTCGCCGATGGCGATCGACTGGTCCCGGTCGCCGTACTGTCGTCTGGTGATCGCCGAACGCCGGTGCTCGAGGTCCCACTCCTCGAAGAGGCCGTACTCCTGCATGGTTGCCATGCCGGCGATGGCGGCAGTGAGTTTGATTCCGACCAGCGGGATGTCGGCGACGGAGACGATCACGTCCGCCCGCAGAATGGCACCGTCCCGGAGTACCACGTCCAGCACGTCGACCAGCGCCTCGTCGTCTTTGCGGGGTCTCATGGGTCCTCCATCGATTCAGTCCCGGGTTCGCCGCCCAGTTCCGGGGCAAACGTGTACGGCGGCCACGGACCCGTGAACCGCACCTCGAGACCGTCGGTCGACGCCACGTCGTCCAGGATCGACCCGATAGCATCCTCGTCGTCCTCGTGGGCCAGCAGCGTGAACCGGCAGACCGTTTCACCGTCCTCGTCGGTTTCGATCTCGTCAGAGAGCGACGCCGTCGGCGAGCGCTCGAGCGCGTGGACCTCCCTGGTGACGTCGGTCAGTTGCGCCTCGAGGTCGGCAGCGATCGATTCCCGGCGGGCCGCCCGAAGGTCCGTCAGTTGCTGATCGAGGCGTTTCTCGAGGAGGTGTGCCGTCCCCTCGTCGGCGGCCTCGATCCGGTCCGCGAGGTCGCGCAGGTCGTCGTGGTCCTCGATCAGCGTCTCGTCCTCGGGCGGATCGATCTCGACGACCTCGACGCGATACTCCCAGTGGTCGGCCAGCGCCTCGAGCGCGTGGGCGAGCGTCTCGCGCTCCGACCGGAGCCACTCGCGGACGCCTTCGTCGTCGCCCCGGAGGATGGTGTCGAACTGGAACGGGATCGGCGTGCCGAAAATCCGGCCGGCCTCGTCGACGACCGTCTGGTGCCGGACGAGCCAGCGCCTGACCTGGGCGAGGTCAGCGGAGTCGTAGAGGCTGTCACAGGCGTGGACGACCGCACCGATCCCGTCCGCGGTGATCACCGAGACGGGTTCGCCGTCGACGCCGGTCGTCTCGAGGGCGTCCGGGTTCTCCTCGGCGTCCACGATGCAGTAGAGGTAGCGACCCTCCTCGAACTCGGGAACGTCCGCCGCCTCGACTCCCTCGGTGACGTCGCCCTCCTGTTCGACGCGTTCTATTTCGTCCATTTCGTCGAATCTCACTGCCCGTCACCTCCGAACACGGAGTATCCCGGCTGGTGCGTCGACCGCGGTTCGCCGTGGAGTTGTTCGATCACGTCGTTGACCAACCCGTCGAGTTCGCCGTGGAGGTCGTCGACGCTCTCCTCGATCCCCTCGTCGCGTTTCAGCTGGTCGATCTCCGCCTCGATCGCCGCGAGTTGACTCCCGAGGCGTTCGATCTCCTCGTCGGTGAGGTTCCCCGACTCCATGCGCCGGACCGCCTCGCGCTCGAGCGCGCTGATGAGGATCTCGACGACGGTGACGACGAGCGTCACGAGCCCCTGGCGAGCGTCCTCCCCGTCGCCGACGTCGATCTTCGTCACGCGGGTACACCTCCGTCGCTCACGCTAGCTCCCCTCCGGTTCGGCCGTCGACTCCTCGCTCTCGGCGCTCGATTCCTCGTCGTTCGCGTCGCCATCGTCGCTCGAGTCGGTTTCGGACTCGTCAGCCGAGCTATCGGCACTCGAGTCGTCGCTGAGCATGTCGAACCCGCCGCTCGTCGGGCGATCAGGGTTCGGTCGTGCGCCGACGCGTTCGCTGCCGCGATCCGGCGGTCGGTAACTCGCGTCGCCATCGGTGCTTCCGTCGTCGGAGTCGGTCACCTCGTCGCCCGCTTCGTCCGAAGTGACGTTGACGCCACGGGTCGGATCGATTGCGGGGTTCGGTCGCTCCATCTCGGCGAGTTCCGGATCGCCGGCCGCCTCGGCGACCCGTCGCATGTCGGTGCCCTCGGGGAACTCGAGGCCGTACTTCGCGGCCGTTTCGAAGGAGGCGATGGCGGCCCGTACCTGGACGCCGAGCAGTTGCGTATCGCCGATGGAGACGGCGATGTCGGCGTTGATGACGATGCCCTTGTCGAGCAGCATCTCGACGACCTCCGCGAGGTCGGTCTTCTGTCTGCTCGGCTGGAAGTCATGGGGCACGGCGCTCACCTCCGTGGGTTGGTGGATCGCGCGTCGGTGCTCCCCGAGCGGTCGGTGTAGTCGTCGATGCTGGCGATTCGCCGCCGGTCGTAGTTAGTGGTGGGTCAGTCATCCTCGCTCCTCCGTTTCTGTCGTTCTCGTTCGAACCGCTGGCCGTAGATTCGCTTCCGGCTGGGGGCCGTCGAGAGCCGGACGTCCTGGGGCACCGTCGAGTGCTTGACGCCGCTACCGACCGCAGCCCGCTCGGTCGGCATCGTCGAGGCCGCGGTCGGGTTCCGCGAGTTCGTACTCGTGTCGCGTCGGCGCATCCGATCGCGGTTGAACGCGACGAGACGCTCGAACTTCGCGTGGGTCTCGAGCAGCGCCGCCCGGAAGGCGTCGATCCCCTGCATCGCCGCCCGCTGGATCGCTATCTGGTAGGCCTGCGGATCGTCCATCACGTCGATGTCACCCAGGGCCTCTGCAGGGTCGACGTCCTCGAGCAGGTCTCCCTCGCCACCGAGCAGTCCGTCCTCGCCCCCCAGGCCGTCCTCTCCGACGAGTTCCGATCCCTCGTCGGCCACGGACGCCGCGGCCTCCTCGACCATCCCCGCGTCCTCACCGGTCTCGGCGAAGTCGTCGACGGCTGCCTCGAGTTCCTGCCCGGCGTCCCACATCTCGCCCAGCTCCGTCGCGTCCCAGGCCTGTAACAGATTCAGGGCGCGGACGAGCTCGGTGACATCGACGGCGTCGCCGACGCCCGTATCGTCGTCGGCCACCACCTCGGGCACCTCGCCGACCTCGATCGCTTCGAGCAGCTGGTCGACGTCGACGGCCTCCGGAAGGTCCGAAAGGTCGATCGTCTCGAGCAACTCCACCGCCTCCGTCGCGACCGTCGCGAGGGTGTCGACGTCGCCGAGCAGTCCCTCGATGGTGTCGTCCTCGAGTTCCTCGACGCTCTCGACGTCGGCGAGGTACTCCTGGACGTTCTCGAGGCTGTCTTCGGCTTCCTCGAGCAGGGCGTCCAGGGATTCCCCGGTGGCCGATTCTTCAGCCATCGTCCTCACCTCCCTCGGCTCGATCGTCGCGTTCGATCCGGACGGTCAACACGCCGTTTTTGAACACCGCCTCGGCCGTGCGCTCGGGCCAGGGGACGTCGATGCGCTCGAGTTCCCGCCCCGAGACGCCGACGACCAGGCTCGCGTCGTCGAACCCGACGGTGACCTCGTCGGGATCGGCTCCCGGAACGTCGGCGATCACCAGCAGTTCGTCGTCCTCCCGTCTGGTCGTGAGTCGGTGATCGGTCGCGCTGTCGGTCGCCCGGGTCCGCGTCGTCCGCGATCGGTCCCGACGCGACCGTTCGTGCTCGGAGAACGGGTTGCCCTCGAACCGCGAGCCGTCGAGGATGTCCTCGCCCATTCCGACCGAGACGTCGTAGTCGATGCTCGTCCGGCCCGACCGTCGCTGGCCCGAGAACGCCCCCTCCTCGAGGGCCTCGAGCGCCGACAGCAGGTTCGAGAGCCAGTCGATTCCACCATCGTCGCCCGCGTCGGATGGCCGGTCGTCCCTGTCGGCGGGGCCGTCACCGTCTCTCGGATCGTCGGGGCCGTGTGGAGACATTATCGTTTCACCTCGACGCGGCCGCTGGCGAACCGTTCGTGGACGTCGCGAGCGATCTCGAGTTCGGCCTCGAGTTCCTCCTTGCGTCGCCGGTACTCGGACTCGGAGCGGTCGCCGATCTCGTACAGCAACTGGTTCTCCTTGAGGTCGTCCTGGATCGCCTCCACGTCGTACAGCTCGTGGAGAGCCATCGTGTGGATCGTGTCGACGATGTCGACGAACGGTCGGAAGAGCAGGTCGTCGAGGATGAACATGGTTATCGTTGGGCTCCGATCTCGACGTCGACGAAGCTGTACGGGGCGAACGGTCCGGTGTACCGGAAGGTCAACTCCTCGTAACGCTCCTCGAGGTCGGCGACGGCCTCGTCGAAGCGCTCGCGGTCGTCGCGGTCGACCAGGTACGAGCGGTTCAGCACGAGGCGATCGCTGAACATGTCGTTGGGGACCGACTGGGCGGCGATCGACTCGAGGTCGTCGGCGACCGCGGTCTCGATCGCTTCCGCGTCGACCTCCTCGTCCTCGCTGCGGACGACCTTGAGGCCGAGTTCGATCCGCCCCTCGACGTCGTTCAGCGCCCGCCGGAACGCCGGCCGTGCGCCGCGCAACACGTTCTTCAGCGCGCGATCGCTCTCGAAGGCCATGCCGAACTGCATCGGAACGATGGCTCGGCCACCGTCCCGGTTCATGATCTCCCGGAGGACGTCGTCGTGGCGCTGGGCGTCTTCGTCGGTTTCTTCGGGATCGGTCGTGTCGACGTCCGAGACGACCGCACCGAGGCGACGGTGGGAGATCGTGTAGACGTAGTCGGCGTCGCGGACGGCGTCGGTCTCGAACTCGATCGGATCGCCGTCGACGATCCCGTAAACGTACCGGTTGCTCATCGGCGAATCACGCTCCGGGAGACGTAGTGGATCGAACGTAACGTTGTCATAGCTGGCTGATTTGGGCCGCTCGAGGAACTCGTGGCGGCCTTCGACAGGTGGACGCCTCACCGTAGTGCTTGCAGACGCAGCCCGTGGGCGCTTCGGGTATTACGCGCGCGTCGCCGACCGCCTCGAGAGACGGACGCTCCCGTACGCGCTGACCAGCGCCAGGAGGGCAACCAGCCCGCCGAGGACGAGGGAAGCCCAGTAGAGGATGCCGCTCACGTCGAAGACGATGAGTGCAGCGGCGAGCACCCAGACGCCGCCGAGGAAGAGGACGACCGGCGCGAGGATTCCCGGGAGTCTGCCGCCGTCGGGAACCGACGCCGTGTAGGCGGCGGCAGCGGCGATGATTGCCCCTGAGAGCACGTTGTTGACGACGACGAGCCCGTTTCCGGTGAAGAAAACCCCCGAGACGAGAATCAGGGCTCCGAGCCCACCTGCGAGGCCGGCCGCTCGCTGTGTCATCGGATCCGTTCGCTCGAGTGAACCGTGGTCGCTCATGACTCGTCACCACGATGGCCAGCGGGCTAACGATGGTGCCGGCATACGTGGGGCGGTTTACGGATCGAGGACACCTACGAAGTCGTCTCCGCTGGCGATTTCGCCCCAGCCCGTACACGTTCGTAGACGGCACCGCCGAGACAGCCGACCGGGACGGCGAGCCAGCCCGATAGGATCACAGCAAAGAGACCGATCGCCGCGGTGAACCGCCCCGCATCGACCACTGCTGCCACGATCGAGGAGCCGTCGGAACCCGAAACGAGTCCGACGGTCACGATAGCGAAGACGACCGCGAGCGAACCGAGATACGTCGCCGCGACCGTCACGCCTCCGGCGAGGGCACCCATCGCGGTCCCGTCGACCGGAAACGCGCTCCAGATCAGCGTCGAGACGGCGAACGCGGTCGGAACGACGATCGGAATCGCGACGACGGCGCTCGCTGCCCAGAAGACGTGCCCCACGCCGAACGGCGATCCCAGCCAGTCCAACAGCACCACGCCGGCGGCGAACGCGAGAGCGAGCGCCAGCGCGGCGCTCGCGGCGGCGTAGCCCGCACCGAGGTGTCGACGATCCGCACCGGGGAGCCGACCGGGGCCGTATCGTTTGCAGATCCGGTGGATACCGTGGAGGGTGATCACGGAACTCATACGAGGCGTTCTACGGATGGGGTCAAGTCGATTGGGTCCGGCGTCCCGTCGTTTTCCTCGGTGCACCCATCGTTCGCCCCTGCTGGTGGGCCCGCCGGACGGTCCGTGACGGAGTTTCGCAGCCTCGAAGCCTTGCAGACGCAGTGCCAGTCGTGTTGGGTGCAAGTCGTGAACGTCGAGACGGCTATGGCACAACCACAACGACGCCCCGACTCCTCGAGTCTCGCGGAGGTACTGGACCGCATCCTCGACAAGGGTGTGGTCATCGACGTCTGGGCGCGCGTCTCGGTCGTCGGGATCGAACTGCTGACGATCGAGGCCCGCGTCGTCGTGGCCTCGGTCGACACCTTCCTGCACTACGCGGAGGAGATCGCAAAAATCGAGCAAGCCACCGCGGAGGGCGATCTCGAGGAACTCGAAGAGCTCGAGGTCGAGCCGCGGCCGGAATCGTCGCCCCAGTCCGCGGAGTAACCCCGCATGGCAGACGACACCTCTCGCGAGCGCAAGGTGCGCGGTCGGAAGATCCGCAGCGGCCGCAAGCGGAAGGAGGGTCGGAAAGCGAAGAAGGAACTCGCCCGCAAGGCGTCGCAGGCTCGCGAACGGAACGGGGACAGCCCCCTCGAAGATCCCGAGGAGGTCGTTCCGGAGCCGTTCGTCGAGACCGACGCCGTCGCGTCGCTCCGGAGTCGCATCACCGGCTGGCTCGAGGCGGACCAGCCAGTCCACCTGATCGGCCCCACCGGCAGCGGCAAGACCGCGCTCGCGCTCTCGGCCGCGGCCGAACGCGGCCGGCCGGTCGTCTGGCTCAACGGCGACGACGCCGTCGACACCGCGGCGCTGGTCGGCGACCACGCGGGCGGCGAACGCTACAAGGAGAACGACCAGTTCGTCGGCGGCGTCAGCAAGAAGACCGAAATCGTCCGCGAACGCTGGGTGGACAACCCCCTCTCGGTCGCGGTCCGGGAGGGCGCGACGCTGGTATACAACGAGTTCTCGCGCAGCGATCCCGCGGCCCACAACGTCTTGCTCTCGGTCTTCGAGGAGGGCGTCCTCGAGCGACCGGGCAAACGCGGCGAGGATCGCACCATCGAGGTCCACCCCGAGTTCCGGGCGATCGTCACCTCCAACGACGTCGAGTACGCGGGCGTCCACGACCAGCAGGACGCCCTGCTCGACCGGTTCGTCGGCGTCCGCCTCGACTACTACGACGCCGAAACCGAACGCGAGATCGTTCGGGCGCACGTCGACCTCTCCGACGAAGCCGTCGACACGATCGTCGACACGACGCGGGCGTTGCGCGACGAACTCGACGTCGTCGTCGGGACCCGGGCGGCCATCACGGCCGCGAAGGGCCTGGCCGTCTTCGACGGTCAGGGAGACGAGGGGGTCGACGACGACCTGCTCGTGGAGGTCTTCACGGACGTACTCGCGCCGAAAGTCGCGGGGGAGGACGCCGCGGACGTCGAGGCGCTTCGATCGTCGATCGCCGGCGTCTGCTGACCCGCGGACGCCGCGCTCGAGGAACCGACAAACCGAACCCAGGGCAATGGCCGAAGCAGACGCGAACGACTCCACCGACCGCTGCATCGCGCTCACCGAGTCCGGCGAGCGCTGCTCGCGGCCAGCCTCCGACGACGGGTTTTGCTACCAACACGACGAGAGTGATCCAACCGTGAGCGACAGTCAGACAGCGACAGAGGAGGAACAGGAAGCGAGCGAGCAAGAACAATCCGAGGGCGAGAGCCGCAGCCGACAGCTCGGTCCCGATATGACGGCCGAAGAGCGGACCGACCCCGAGGACGTCGACGCCGACGTCGAGACCGATCACGAGGAGATCGAGGGCGTCCTCGCGGTCCGGCGAACCGTCGAGTCGACGGCCGGTGAACTCATCGGACGGGAGTTCGACGCCGTCAGCGAAATTACGCCGACGGAGGAGGGCTGGCGAGCCATCGTCGAGGTGGTCGAGCGGCGCTCGGTCCCCGACACCCAGGACGTCATCGGCCGCTACGAGATCGAACTCGACGAGGGTGCTACCGTCCACGGCTACCGCCGCCTCGATCGGTACCGACGCGGCGACACCACGCAGTTCGAGTGACGCCCTCGGTCCGGTCTGCGGGGTTCTGACCCCGTCGATCAGGTCTGACTCCGTCGCTCGAGGGTTGACCACCTCGATCGATGTTTGATCCCGTCCCTCGAGGGTTGACCACCTCGATCGATGTTTGATCCCGTCCCTCGAGGGTCGACCCCGCCCTCGAGACCGGACGTCGCTCCTCCTCCCCCCGAGCGCTCCGTCCCTCGCTCGGTTCTCCGGACGCCGGTTATCGACAGCGAGTCGCACCGCAACCCCGTCGAGTAGCGGGCCGTCACGACCACGGCCAACCACTTTACCCGACTCCTCCGTGGGGTCCCCAATGGTCTCGACTCTCGAGCGCCGGGCGTTTCTCCTGGCGAGCGGCGGAATCGGGATCGCGAACGGTGTCGACGCCACGGGTGTCTCACAGGCGGATACTGAGCGAGCGGAGAGTTCCGACGAACGATCGAACGAGGTCGCGGTCGTCTCCCAGCACTCCCTCGCGACCGACGCGGGGCTGGAAATCCTCGAAGCGGGCGGATCGGCCGCCGACGCCGCGGTCGCCGTGGCCTGTGCCCTGTCGGTGGTCGAACCCTGGTTCTCGTCGGCGTTGGGCGGCGGCACCTGGGCGCTGTACTACGACGCCGACTCGGGCGAGGTGACGAGCCTCGACGGAGTTGGCCCGATCGGCTCCGAGGCGTCGGTCGAGGATTACGAGGCGCGTGCGGACGAGGCCGGCATGCACCAGTCGATCGTCCCCGGTGCCTGGGACGGCTGGATGCTGTGGCTCCGCGAGTACGGCGAACTGGACCTCGAGACGGTGCTCGAACCGGCGATCACGCTCGCTCGCGAGGGGTATCCGGCGAGTCCGGGGATGGCGTCCTGGCTCGAGACCGAGTCCGAGGAGCTAGAGGTTCGGCCCGACGCGCAGGCGATCTACGCGCCCGACGGAGACCTCCTCGAGGAGGGCGACACGGTGTATCAGCACGACATGGCCGACACCTTCGAGGCGCTCGCGGACGCGTACGAGGAGCGCAGCGAGGAGGGCCGCGAGGAAGCGATCCAAGCCGCCAGGGATCACTTCTACCGGGGACCGATCGCCGAGGCGATCGTCGACTTCTCCGACGAGCGCGACGGCTACCTGACGCTCGAGGATTTTCACGAGTTCGAGGCCGAGATCGTCGACCCGATCGCGATCGACTGGAACGAGGACGTCCGCGTCTACCAGAACCCGCCGAACAGTCAGGGGATCACGCAACTGCTGGCGTTGAACGTCCTGAAGGGGTTCGACCTCGAGCAGTACGATCCGGACGACCCCGACGCGATCCACCTCCAGGCCGAGGCGCTCAAACTCGCGTTCGCCGATCGGCACTACCACGTCGGCGATCCGGACCGGGTCGACGTCCCCGTCGACGACCTCCTGGACGACGAGTACGCCGCCGCCCAGCGCGATCGGATCGAGACCGACGAGGCGATGGCGTGGCCGATCGACAGCGGGCTCGAGGGCGAAAGCGCCGCTCACACGACGACCTTCCACGTCGTCGACGCCGCGGGCAACGCGGCCGCGGTGACCACCAGCCTCGGGGCACAGTTCCAGGTCGTCGGCGACACGGGCATCCATATCAACAACCGGATGCGGATGGTCGCCCTCGAGGAGGACGATCCGAACCGGCTGACGCCCGGATCCAAGGTCCGGCACACCTCCAATCCCTACATGGCGACCCGTGAGGGCGAGCCGTACGTGCTGGGTGGCAACACCGGCGTTGACACCCAGCCGCAGGGCCAGACCCAGCAGTTCGTCAACGTCGTCGCGTTCGGCCTCGACGCCCAGGCGGCGATCGACAGTCCTCGGTTCGAGACGACCGCGTTCCCATCGACGCAGTACCCCTACGAGGTCGAGAACGCGCTCGAGATGGAACGCGAGTTCCCGGACGAGGTCGTCGCGGACCTCGAGGAACGGGGACACGACGTCGATCTCGGGAGATCCTTCGGCACGGCGAACGCCATCGTCGTCGACGAGGACGGGTCGCTCGACGTGGGTTCCGAATCCAGGATCGAGACCGCCGAAGGCATCGTCTCGCAACTTCTCGACGACTGAGCCGGCGTCGATCCAGCAAGGTATTTCCGCATCCGGCTTCGGGGTTCGAGTATGGACCCGGCGCTTGGCCCTCCCGAGGAGATGGCCGAGAAACGCGACGAGCTGACGCCGATGATGCGTCAGTACCACGACCTCTGTGCGCGCTACGACGACGCGCTCGTCCTCTTCCAGGTCGGGGACTTCTACGAGACCTTCTGCGAGGCCGCCGAGCGCACCGCGCGGCTGCTCGAGATCACGCTCACCAGCCGCGAGGATTCGACCGGCGAGTACCCCATGTCGGGGATTCCGATCGACAACGCCGAGTCGTACATCGAGGAACTGCTCGAGGCCGGCTATCGGGTCGCCATCGCCGATCAGGTCGAAGAGCCCGGCGAGACCTCCGGCGTCGTCCAGCGCGCCGTGACGCGTGTCATCACGCCGGGGACGCTCACCGAGGACGAGTTGCTCTCCAGCGACGACAACAACTTCGTCGCCGCGGTGGCCCGAAGCGGCGACGGCCGGGACGCGACGCTCGGCCTCGCCCTGCTGGACGTCTCGACGGGCGACTTCCTCGCGACCAGTTCCGGCTCGAGCGAGGCCATCGCGGACGAGATCAGCCGCTTCGATCCGGCCGAAGCCGTCCTCGGTCCCGACGCGCCGGCCGATGTCTTCCCCGAGGACTGCATGGTGACGCCGTTCGAGGAGCGGGCCTTCGCGGACGACCACGCCCGCGAGAAGTTGGCGGCGTACTTCCGGAACCCTGACGCCCTGCTGGCGAGCGACGCCGAGATCCGGGCCTGTGGCGCGGTGCTGTCCTACGCGGAGTACGTCCGCGGCGGCGAACACGAGGGCGAACGCGGGGCCGTCCGGACCGACGCCGACGACGCTGTGGATCTCGAGTCGGATCGCACGCGGCTCGAGTACATCACCCAGCTGACCCGCTACGACCCCCGTGAGTACCTGCTGCTCGACGCCGTGGCCCTGCGCAGCCTCGAACTGTTCGAACCGCGGGCCGTCCACGGCCGCGAGGACGCGACCCTCGTCGGCGTCCTCGACGAAACCGCCAGCGCGCTGGGCGGCCGTCGACTGCGCGACTGGATCCGCCGCCCGCTGCTCGAGCCGTCCCGGATCGAGGCGCGGCTGGACGCCGTCGAGGAACTGACCGGCTCGGTGCAACGCCGGGAGCGGCTCCACGATCTGCTCCGGGACGTCTACGACCTCGAGCGACTCATCGGTCGGATCTCGCGGGAACGGGCAAACGCCCGCGACCTGCGCTCGCTGCGGGACACCCTCGCGGTCGTCCCCGACCTGCGGGCCGAACTGGCCGACGCCGACTGTGACCGCCTGCGGGAACTCCACGAAGCGCTGGACCCGCTGGCCGACGTTCGCGAGTTGATCGACGACGCCGTCGTCGCGGACCCGCCGATCGAGATCACCGAGGGCGGAATCATCGCCGAGGGCTACGACGAGGACCTCGACGACCTCAGGCAGACCGCTCGAGACGGCAAGCAGTGGATCGACGACCTCGAGGAACGCGAGCGCGATCGGACCGGCATCGACTCGCTCAAGGTCGGCCACAACGCCGTCCACGGCTACTACATCGAGGTGACGAATCCGAACCTCGATCGGGTGCCCGACGACTACGAGCGCAGGCAGACGCTCAAAAATTCCGAGCGATTCGTCACGCCCGAACTCAAGGCCCGGGAGGACGAGATCGTCGGGGCCGAACAGCGGGCCGACGACCGCGAGTACGAACTGTTCCGCGAGGTGCGCCGGGCTGTCGCGGACGAGGTCGAGCGCGTGCAGGCGCTGGCCGACGCGGTGGCGAGCCTCGACGCACTCGTCTCGCTCGCGACCGTCGCCGCCCAGTACGACTACTGTCGGCCGGAGATCGTACCCCACGAGGAAGCAGTCGGAAACGGCGGGAACAGCGGCAACGACGGCAACTTCGGCGACGGAATCGGTGGTGACGGCCTCGAGATCGACATCGAAGGCGGTCGCCACCCCGTCGTCGAGCGCACGCAGGAATCGTTCGTCCCGAACGACGCACACCTGAGCGACGACCGCCGCGTGGCGATCATCACCGGGCCGAACATGTCGGGCAAGTCGACCTACATGCGACAGGTCGCCCAGATCGTCCTGCTCGCGCAGGTCGGCAGCTTCGTTCCGGCCCGCTCGGCCCGGATCACTCCCGTCGAGCGGATCTTCACCCGCGTCGGCGCGAGCGACGACATCGCCGGCGGCCGCTCGACGTTCATGGTCGAGATGGACGAACTGGCGACGATCCTCCGCGAGGCCGACGATCGCTCGCTCGTGTTGCTGGACGAGGTCGGTCGCGGCACTTCGACGGCCGACGGCCTCGCCATCGCGCAGGCGATCACCGAGCACGTCCACGACGAGGTCGGTGCGACCACGCTGTTCGCGACCCACCACCACCCGCTCACGGAACTCGCCGACGACCTCGAGGCCGCCTTCACGCTGCACTTCGAGGTCGACCAGGACGAGGGCGAGGTCGTCTTCCGCCACGAGATCGCCCCCGGCGCGGCGACGGGGTCGTACGGCGTCGAGGTGGCGACTGCCGCTGGCGTCCCCGAGGCCGTCGTCGAGCGCGCTCGAGAGGTGGTCGCGGAGCGGGCCGACGCCGACTCGGACGCGCTCGGGTCGACAGCCGATGCGAAGGCGGCTGGACCCGCCACGGCGGAGGAGTCGGCGGACGAGCCATCGACGGCCGCGACGGCGGACGGTGGCGACGATCCCACCGACGTCGCCGCCGAACTCCGCGCGCTCGATCTGGGCCACCTGACGCCGGTCGAGGCGCTGACGGAACTGGATCGGTTGAAACGGATGCTCGAGGAGTGAGGATCGATCCTGGGCGACACCTGCCGTTGCTCGGCGATTTCTGGAAGCCGATCTGAACGATCTCGAGTCGGTTAGTGCCGGTTCCGGTACCGGTCAGGAAGCTGAAACGCCTCGTTCACGTCGTTCAGGTACGCCAGAACGAGAAAACAGACGATTGCGCGACCGTACGCCAGCGTCGCGACCGAGAACGCGCCGACGAGAGCGAACCAGACCATCCCGCCGGCCCACCCCCACTCGCGGCGGGTCCACAGCCCGTAGATGATACCGGCGAAGGCGACGCCGAACGCGCCGAACGGTGCGAGCGCCGTTGGATCGCCGTCGGTGACGAGCCGCGAGAGGAACGTCACGTGGTCGAGCCAACAGACGACGGCGACCACACAGCAGAGTTTGACGCCGAACGGTGTCGACGAGTCGTCGTCGACCGGAACGGGGCGTCCGCCCGAGAACGACGGGCGATAGAGGGGGTTGTCCGACAGCCCACCTCCGTCGTGGGGACCCATGTATTCAGGTCAACTTCCCAACATGAAAATAGTTCTGGTACGAGACGGTCGATCACTCCTCGCGCTGGGCGACCTCGAGGAACGCGAGCGCGCCGCCGAGCAGTGCGGTATTCTTCAGGAAGTGGATCAGTTCCTGTTGCTGTCGGTCCGGGTCGTCGACGTTCCAGAAGTCGTGCATCAACGGCGTGACGCCGATCAGGAAGGTGGCGACCGCCGCCGCGCCGGCCGCCGGGGCCCGCCAGAGGGCGACGCTGATCCCACCCAGCAGGAGGCTCCCGCTGATCGCCGGCACCGAGACGCCGGTCATCGGCACGTCTTTGGCGTCGGCGTAATCGATCCGCCCCTCGAGGTTCCGCAGGTTGTCGACGGCGTTGAACGCCAGGATGCCGCCGAAGAGGAACCGACCCAACCGGAACAGCGACGACTCCGTAAGATCGGGTTCTGTCGGTTCGCTCGCGGGACGTTGCGTCGAGTCGTGCGGTCGCCGACGCTCCTGGGAGAGGAGTTCCATGTCGGCCCTCCCACGGCGAGCGAAATAGGCATCCCGTCGGCAGTTGCATGGGTCGCTGTCGGGACGGTACCGTCGTGTGGGTTCTACCGCCGCCCCTCGAGTCGAAATCGACGCGCGAAGGGACGTCGAGCGATCGGATCACCGCTCTTCCCGCCCATTTATATACGATATCTAACTACAGCAACCCATGGCTGGATCGACGGGAACCGGTCGGCAGTCTCCGGTTACGGCCCCGGTAGTGGTCTACGGGCTCACGGGACTTCTCATCACGGTGGGGACCTGGCTGGGGAGCGTACGACTCTGGGCGTCGGCGATCGGCCCCCAGTACGCCCCGGTGGCGGCTTCGCTGTTCGCCCTGGGGGCGGCGTTCGTCGCCGGCTACGTGGGCTACTCGGCTGCCGACGAACTGACCCTCGCGCTGTCGGGCTACCTGCTGGGATTCGCCGGTGCGGCGCTTGGCTTCCTGCTGGCCGTCTGGGGGGCCGTCTTCGGGGGGATCGCAGTCGCCATCGGGACGACGGCTGCGGCCGAGGCCGCAACGACCGTGACGCTCGGTCTCGCTGCGGTACTCGTCGCCCTCTCCGTGCTGACGGTCGGGACGGTCGGCTCGAGCACGGACTGGTCGCTGACGCTGCGGATGGTCGTCACGGTACTGTTGCTGGCGTTCGTCCTCGTCGTCTTCCTCGTCGCGGTCTGGGCGGTCGTCTACCTCGTAGCCGTGCTGACGATCGGGGTCACGCTCGCGCCCTACGTCTCGTGGGGAGCGACGCTGGTCGCGATGGGACTGATCGGCTACCGGGAGTACGGCCAGATCGGGTTCGTCGAGTCCGGGGCGGACGCGACGCCGACGACGGCGGAGGACCTCCCCGAGATCCACGCGACGGTGACGCGGATCGCGGCGCAACTCGACGTCCCGAAGCCGACGGTTTCGATCTCCGAGACGCACGCGCCCGAGGCGATGGTCGTCGGCTTTCGACCGGAGAAGACGCACCTCGTTCTCTCCTACGGGGCCGTCACTGCGCTCTCGGACGACCAACTCGAGGCCGTCGTCGCGCACGAACTCGCCCACGTCGCCAACCGGGACGCGATGGCGATGACCGTCGTTTCGCTGCCGGTGCTGCTGGCCGACGGGCTCCGAACGCGGATGTGGGACCGCATCACCGACGACGAGGACGACGAGTACGACGGCCCGCAGGTCGATCCGTACGACTCCGAATGGGACGAACTGACCTACGGCTCCCGTACCGACTCGAGCGACGACGAGGACGACGACAACGTCTTCGAGTACCTGTTTTACGTCCTCGCGACGGCAGTCTGGATCGTCAGCCACGCGATCGTCTCGCTGCTCTCACAGACGCGGGAACTCGCGGCCGACCGGACGGCGGCGGAACTCACCGGCGATCCCGCTGCACTCGCTACGGCCTTGGAGACGTTGGACGAGCGCATCGACGCGACGCCCGCCGACGACCTGCGAGAGGTCTCGAGCGTCTCCCGGCTCTCGATCCTGCCGTTCGATCCCGTCGCGCTCGACGATCGGGACGGACCGCTGTCGTGGTCGCCGCCGGAGCGACTCCGACGGTTCTTCCGGACCCATCCCTCCACGGAACGGCGCGTCGAGGAACTCAGCGCGCTCGAGCGCGAGGACCTCGAGTGATCGTCAGTCCTCGGGTGCGGGCTCGAGCGAGACGAACTCGAGGCCGTGGCGGGCGAGCAGCCGTTCCGCGCGATCGGTCACCGACGGCGCGACCAGCAGCCCCCGGACCGTTGCATCGGCGTGGAGGTCCCGTTCGACGGCGTCGACGTAGCGCCGGAGTTGACTGACGGCGTCGGGACCGACGCGGCGGCGCTTCAGTTCGACCACGACAGCGCGCCCGACGGCGTCCTCACCGTAGATGTCGACGGCCCCTGCGGCGGTTTCGCGCTCGGTCGCCAGCGGCGTAAAGCCGGACTCGAGGACGGCCGGCGTCTCGAGGATCCGCTGGCGCAGGTCCTCCTCCGTTCCCGAGAGCGCGAGGTCGGAGTCGTCGGTGCCCGAGAAGGCCGACACCTGGCCCACGCGATCGAATCGGACGCAGAGTCGCTCGTCCGGCGTCGACCGGACGCTCTCGAGGACGAGCCGGGTGCCGTCGTCGGAGTCGTCGGGGTCGCGATCGTCGCCGGCGTCCTCGAGGTAGACGTCGTGTTCACAGCCTGGCGGCTGCCAGTTGACCGGCTGCTGGCCCTCGTGGGTGTGGACCAGCGCCGCGCCGTCGGGTTTGAGCATGACGTGGCGATCCCCAGCCTCGAGCCTGCTCGTCGCACGGCCTTCGTAGTCGACGGTGCAACGACCGAAGACGGTCACGAGGGCGTCGCGCGCGATCCCGTCCGCGACCGTCGCGCGCGCCGCTTCCAGCGGAGGCCGCTCGAGCGTTTCGACGCGGGGACTGTCCGGTGCGTCGCTCACTGGTCTCGGCTAGCGGGGGCGCGGATAAAAGTGGCGCGACCCCGATGCCCGACGCGGGATTACCTGTGTGGATAACAAGGCTTATCTTTCGGCCTGCCCGCGTTCCGGAGACACGATGTCGAATCACCCCTCTCGCCGTCGCTTTCTCGCACTCACCGGTACCGGCACAGCGGCTGGCCTCGCCGGCTGTTCGCGACTCGAATCGCTGACCCAATCGGACGACCAGGGCGATAGCGGGGCCGGCGATGCGGTCACGGTAGCCGTCTCGCCGTCCCAAGAGCAGCTAGCGAGTCTCAACGAGCGGTTCCAGAGCGGAGAACTCAGCCAAACGGAAGCGATCGACGAGCAACAAGCGTTGACCGAAGACGCTACGTCCGCCTTCGAAGCGTCGGCGAGCGAGCGGGATATTTCGATCGAAGCCTCCGAACCCGCGTTCGGACTTCTTCGCGTCACGGGTGACGACACCGCGATCATGGATGCGCTCCGAAGCGGCGACATCGAGGGCATCTATCCCGGCGATCAGTACGACGCGTTCGTCCAGCAGGAGCAACAACGCGTCCAGCAACAGCGGATGATCGCGGAACAACAGGAACAGGGGCAGGATCAGCAGACGGACGACGGAACGAACGATTCCGACGCCGACACCGAATCGGACGCCGACGACGGATCGGGTTCCGACGACGGATCGGCCGCCGACAACGAATCCACCGCGTAACGCGTTCCTCCCTATCGCCGGTTCGATCGTTACCGCTCTACGCCGAACGGACTCTCGCGTTCGGTCCAGTTCCACCCCGGCAGTCGTTCCTGGAAGCCAGCCGCGAGCGCCGCCTCGAGGTCGTCGACGCCGGCCATCTCGTCCGTCCCGCCGTGGACGTGGACGTCGGCGTAGTGAAACGTCGCCTCACCCAGGGTCCGCAGGGGTTGGGTCCCCGCGATGGTCGCGGCGAGTTCACGACCCAGTATCTCGTCGACGACGAACCCCGGGTAGTCGTCCTGGACGTCGAGATCCCGGAGGATGGCGACCAGCGCGGCGACGTTGACCGCCAGATCCCCGTCGGCGAAGACGGCGTCGACTTCGTCTCGGTACTGTCCGTCGGTGACTGGATCGACGTCGGTCTCGAACGCGACGCCGAGTTCCGCGCGAACGTCGTTGATGATCGGGACGACAGTGTCGGCGCGGGCAGCGACCCAGTCCCGTTCCGTCGCGACGCGATCGGGTGTCAACTCCATACCCGGCCTACCCCCTCGAGTGCCCTTGCTTTTGCGAAGGCTTTTATACCACGCAAAGAATAGCGTCAGGTAAGCGGGTTCTCCCGGAATTGTCCCGCATCAACCAGGATAACCGACCTGGGAGCGCGTTCGTCACGCCACTGCACCACAGGATGATTCGGACACAGCGACGTACTGTGCCGTCCGACGCAGGGGACGTCTCTCGCAGGTGTCGTCGATCAGGACGAGCATCGACGACCACGGAGGCGACCTGCCGTCCTGCCGGTGTCCCTGGTTCGGGCGGGCGCTCCCGGCGGCGAGTTCACGCAAGCCAATTCGGCGACCTATGAGCACTGTAGAGCAGCAACTCGACGATTTGAAAGCAGAGATCACGAGCGAGTTACCGAGCGATATCTCGGTCTCCTCGGTGAAGTACGAAGGCCCGGAGCTGGTGGTCTACACCCGCGATCCGAAGAAATTCGCCCAGCAAGGCGATCTCATCCGGAAGCTCGCGAGCAAACTCCGCAAGCGCATCACCGTCCGGCCGGACCCGAGCGTCCTCTCGCGACCCGAGGAGGCCCGCGAGGAGATCATGAACGTAATCCCCGAGGAAGCGGGCGTCACGGACCTCGATTTCCACGCCGACACCGGCGAGGTTGTCATCGAGGCCGAGAAACCCGGCATGGTGATCGGCCGCCACGGCTCGACGCTCCGCGACATCACGAAAAACGTCGGCTGGACGCCCGAGGTCGTCCGCACGCCGCCGATCGAGTCCTCGACCGTCTCGAACGTCCGCAGCTTCCTCAAACAGGAACGCGACGACCGACGCGACATTCTGGAGAAGGTCGGCCGGCAGATCCACCGCGAGGAGATGTCCGACGACGAGTACGTCCGCATCTCGACGCTGGGTTGCTGTCGCGAGGTCGGTCGGGCCTCCTTCATCCTCTCGACGCCCGAGACGCGCATCCTCGTCGACTGCGGTGACAAACCCGGCGCGGAGGGCGAAGTTCCGTACCTCCACGCTCCCGAGGCGTTCGGCGCGGGTCCGGAGACGATCGACGCGGTCGTCCTGACCCACGCCCACCTCGACCACTCCGCGTTCATCCCGCTCCTGTTCAAGTACGGCTACGACGGCCCGATCTACTGTACCGAGCCCACGCGCGACCTGATGGGCCTGCTGACGCTCGACTACCTCGACGTCGCGGCCAAGGAAGGGCGGACGCCGCCGTACGACTCCGAGCAGGTCCGGGAAGCGATCAAGCACACGATCCCGCTCGAGTACGGCGACGTCACCGACATCGCGCCGGACGTCAAACTGACGCTGCACAACGCCGGCCACATCCTCGGTTCCGCCGTCTCGCACTTCCACATCGGTGACGGCCTCTACAACGTCTGCTTCTCCGGCGACATCCACTACGAGGACACCCGCCTGTTCAACGGCGCGGTCAACGACTTCCCGCGCGTCGAGACGCTCGTCCTCGAGTCGACCTACGGCGGGCGCAACGACTACCAGACCGACCAGGAGGACTCCGAACGTAAACTCAAGGAGATCATCACGGAGACCTACGAGCGCGACGGGAAAGTGCTGATCCCGGCGTTCGCCGTCGGTCGCTCCCAGGAGATCATGCTCGTCTTGGAGGAGGCGATGCGCAACGGCGACATCCCCTCGATGCCGGTCCACCTCGACGGCATGATCTGGGAGGCGACCGCGATCCACACCACCTACCCCGAGTACCTCCGGGACGACCTCCGGGATCGCATCTTCCACGAGGACGAGAACCCCTTCCTCGCCGAGGAGTTCAACCACATCGACGGCGGCGAGGAAGAACGCCAGGACGTCGCCGACGGCGACTCCTGTATCATCCTCTCGACGTCCGGGATGGTCACCGGCGGCCCGATCATGTCCTGGCTGGGCCACCTCGGCTCCGATCCGGACTCGACGCTGACCTTCGTCGGCTACCAGGCACAGGGGACCCTCGGCCGCCGCATCCAGAACGGCTGGGACGAGATTCCCACCAGCGAGATCGGCGCCGTCGGCGACAACGGCCGCGGCACCCTCTCGCTGAACATGAACGTCGAGACCGTCGACGGCTTCTCCGGCCACGCCGACCGCGCCGGCCTCGAGAACTTCGTCAAGACGATGAACCCCCGCCCCGAGAAGGTGCTCTGCGTCCACGGCGACGAACGCTCCACGCAGGACCTCTCGAGCGCGCTGTACCACGAGTACAACATGCGGACGTTCGCGCCGAAGAACCTCGAGACCTTCCGCTTCTTGTAAAGCCCTCACTCGGCCCTGGCGGGCCTCGTTCGCCCTTTACAATTCCGCCAGGACCGGATCGGTGCGCGGCGCGCTGGTTGCGCGCCGCGCCGGTCGCCTGCCCTTCCCCGGCCTCGAGCACTCGCCGCCGGGCGCGGCGAGCGCTCGAGTCGGCCACTGTCCTGGGACAAGCGGGCGACGAGTACTCGAGACGGCCACCCGGCTGCTGGAGTCGCCTGATAGTGACGCTCCTCGTCGGGTCTCCTCGTCGTGGTCGTCCGGGATCGCCGATTTCATGTGGTGGCGGTCGAGAGGCAGGGCCATGGTCGCGTTCGCGATCGCACTGGCGTTCGCTACCTTGCTGCTGTTCGGCGGGTGGGTTATCACGGCTGATCTGGCGACGCGGTCGCTCACGCCCGTCAACGCGGTGTTACTGTCGTACGTCTCGAGTCTGGGGATCGTCGGCGCGTACGTGGTGGCGAGTCGCCGACCGATCGTCGGGACGAGTACGGACGTGGTCTTCGCGCTCGCGTCGGGACTGTTCCTCGCGATCGGGACGATCAGCTTCTACGAGGCGCTCACGAGAGGAAACATCGCAGTCGTGTCGGCCATCGCGGCCCTCTATTTCGTCGTCCCCGTCCTCTTCGGGGTGCTCTACTTCGACACGGCGTTGAGTCCGGCAAACGTAGCCGGGATCGGACTCGCAGTCGTCGCCGTCGTGCTGATCGCGTCCTGATCGTACCGTTGCGGGACGGAGCGCGAAAAGCGGAATCAGACAGTCAGGAGAGCTGCTTCGAGACCCACTCGAGGTTCGTCGCGATCACCGCCAGCGCGAGCGCGCCGAGCGAGATCAGGATGAGGAACGTCGAGACGACGCTGACCATCGGGTCGAGCGCCTGCCGGATCTCGGTCCAGGCCAGCACCGGAATCGTCTCGGTGCTGGCGGTCGTGAGGAACAGCGCCATCACGAACTCCTGGAGGCTGATGATGAACGCGAGCAACGCGCCGACGAAGACGCCGTGTTTCACGTTCGGCAACACGACGTGGACGAACGACTGGACGGGTCCCGCCCCGAGGTCGTGGGCCGCGTCGAGTTGCTGCCAGTCGAACCGGCTGAACACCGACCGCATCACGAAGTAGACCAGCGGCGTCGCCCACAGCGTGTGCGCCAGAATGACGCTCGAGTAGGAGCCGCTGAGCCCGATCTCGGTGACGTAGATCAGGAGCGTGATCCCGAGGATCACCGGCGGGATCAACAGCGGCACGAGTACCAGCGGCGGCACCACCGTTCCGAGGACGCCCCCGTCGTCGAACTCCCGGCCGAACGCGCCGAGCACGCCGAGGACGGTCGCCAAAAGCGCCGTCCCGACGCCGATGACGATGCTGTTTACGAACGCCTGGATCCAGCGGATGCTTTCGAAGAACTCGCCGTACCAGACCAGCGAGAAGCTCTCCGGCGGGAACGCGATCCGGGGGCTGGCCGAGAAGGAGGTCGCGACGACCACGAGCAACGGCAACAGCATCAGGGCGACCAGCGTCAGGTAGCCCGCGCGGAACGCGACGGATTCGACGGTCTCCCTATGCATCGACGTCACCTCCGAACCGTCCGAGCACCGCGTAGATCAGTCCGATCGTGGCGAGCATCAGTCCGAGCATCACGACCGCCAGCGCGGCCGCGACGGGGTAGCGCACGTCCGAGAGGATCAGTTCCTCGACGTGCATGGCGAACGTGATGCCGTTCGAGAGCAGGTCCGGTGCCGCGTAAGCGCCCGCGCTCCAGGCAAAGGAGATCACCGTCGCGACGATGATCCCCGGCATTACCTGGGGGACGACGACCTCGAGGACCGACCGCGGTCGACTCGCACCGAGGTCGCGGGCGGCCTCGACGACGTGCCAGTCGGTCGTCGCCATGACGCTGTAGATGGCGAGCACGGCGTAGGGGAGCACGATGTACAGTTGGCCGACGACGGCCCCGACCGTCGCGGGGACGAACTGGATCGGTTCCGAGAGCAGCCCCAGCGACAGCAGCGCCTCGTTGAGCGTCCCGGTCGGGGACAACAGCGGGCGGAACGCGTACGTCCGGATCACGAGCGTCGTCAGCAGCGGCAGGACGACCGAGAACAACAGCAGCGACTTCCGAACGCCCGACGTGCGCCAGATGGCGTAGGCGTAGAAGAAGCCGATCAGGACGGCCAACACCGTCACGATCAGCCCCAGTTGGAACGAGTAGGTGATCACGTTCCAGAGGACGTCGCTCGCGAACACCTCCCGGTAGGCCTCGAGCGACCAGGTCCCCTCCGCGTAGGCGGTATCGGTCGAGGAGCCGGCGACGCTGATCCGCAACAGGATGACGAACGGGATCACGAAGATCAACAGTTCGAACGCGAGCAGCGGCAACATCAACAGCAGGGCGCGCTTCGAAGCCGATCGGGACGCGAGTCGCGACCAGAGTGTCGCGATCGGTCCCGGCAGGCCCGCGGTCCCGTCCGAGTTCGGAGTGGGTTCCGGCATGGTGATCACAGGGAGACGCGGCTCCCGTCCGTTCGGAACGCCAGCACTTCCTCGCCGTCCCACTCGAGGTTCACTTCGTCGCCGGCCGAGAGGTCGCCGGTCTCGCCGGCGTTCCGTTCGGCGAACAGCGACGTCTCGTTGACCGATACCGAGTACCGGACGGTCGACCCGCGGTAGATGACGTTGTCGATCCGTCCGGGGACGGCCGTGGTCGTGCTGCCGTCCGCGACGACGCGCTGGTCGTCAGCTTCAGCCGAGGCCTGCGTAATCGAGAGGATCTCGGGCCGCAACGAGAGCGTCAGTTCCGTCCCCGCCTCGAGGTCGTGGTCGCGATCCGTCGGCAACACGAGTTCGTGGTCGAGTTCGGTGTCGACGTGGACGGCGTCGACGGCGGTCCGGGTCACCGTCGCGTCGACGAAGTTCGTATCGCCGAGGAACCCTTCGATGAACCGGTTCTTCGGGTTCTCGTAGACCTCGTCGGGGTCGCCGACCTGGATCAGCTTCCCCTCGTTCATGATCCCGATGCGGTCGGCGAGGGTAAAGGCCTCGTCCTGGTCGTGCGTGACGTGGACGAACGTCTCCTCGACGTCCTCGTGGATCTCGCGGAGTTCGATCTGCATGTCCTCGCGCAGTCGCTTGTCGAGGTTCGACAGTGGTTCGTCCAGCAGGAGGACGTCCGGATTGACCGCGAGCGAGCGGGCGAGGGCGACCCGTTGCTTCTGACCGCCGCTCAGATTTGTGGGATCGTCGTCCTCGTGGCCGGCCATCTGGACGCGCTCGAGCATCTCGCGGGCGCGTTCTTCGCGCCGTTCGGCCGAGACGCCCCGCATCTTGAGGCCGAAGGCGACGTTCTCGAGTACCGTCTTGTGGGGGAACAGCGCCCAGTCCTGGAACACCGTCGACGTGTTCCGGTCGTAGGCGGGTTGGTCCGTAACGTCTTCGCCGTCGATGTGGATCGTCCCCTCGGTCGGGCTCTCGAGGCCGGCGATCATCCGGAGCGTAGTCGACTTCCCGCTGCCGCTCGGCCCGAGCAGACAGAGCAACTCGCCGTCGGCGATCTCGATCGAGACGTCCTCGACGGCTGTGGTCTCGCCGTAGCGTTTCTCGAGTCCCTGCAGTGTAATCTCGGACATGGCTCGTCAGGAGGACTGTTGCATGCTGGTGAACTCGCGGGAGAGATCGCGTCGGTGCTCTGCGAGGAACTCCCAGTCGGGGAACGCGACGTTGCGAGCTTCCTCGTCCGTCGTTGGGAGATCGTCCGCGACCCGGTCGGGGTACTCGACGTTCTCGTTGCTGAACATCAGCGGGATGGACTCGGCCCACTGCGACTGGACCTCGGCGTCCAGCAGGAAGTCGATGAACTCCTCGGCCTCGTCCTGCTTGTCGGTGCCGCGAACGACACACCAGTTGTTGAAGTAACCGGTGGTCTGCTCCGGCATCGTGTGGCTCAACCCGTCGTAGTCGTCGATGTCGTAGGCAGTCTGTTCGTAGTACCACTGGGCGACGTCGATGACGCCGTTCTCGAAGGCCTGCCAGATCTCCTCCCCGGAACTGGCCCACTCCTCGATGCCCCAGTTTTCGACCGTCTCGAGGACGTCCTCGTGGAGGTCGGGCTCGTACATCTCCCCGTCGCCCTCGCGGTCGTCCATACCGATCGCCGCGGCGTACATGGGGAACCACCAGAAACTGGTGTCGATGCCGACGCCCCCGCTGTTCCGGACGGCCTCCGAGGAGAGGTCGGCCCAGGTTTCGGGGTCGACGTCCGCGTCGTCGCGGTAGATGATCGTACACGGCGCGCCGTCGACCGGCATCCCGTACTCGGGATCGCGGATCTCCGTGTAGAAGTCCATGATCTCGTCGTAGTTCGAGATGTTGTCGACGTCGATCGGCTCGAACAGGTCGTCCTGGCGGCCTAAATAGTAGAAGTTTCCTTCCGTGACGGTGACGTCGAACGGCGGATCGTCCGCGGGCGCGTTGCGGATCTCCTCGAGGACCTCGCCCCAGCCGCGCCGGAGGTCGATCTCGACGTCGTGTTCCTCCTCCCACTGGGGGATGACGCCCTCCTCGAACCGATCCGCGTAGTTTCCGCTCCAGACCATCACGCGCAGTCCCTGCTCAGCGCCGAGCAGATCAGTACAGCCCGCGAGCGCGGTGGCCGAACCGACCGCGGTCGCCGACAGCAGCCGGCGGCGTGAGACCGCCGATGTGTCCGCAGGCGATTCCGCGCGCGTTTCGCTCGTCTCTGCAACCCCTTCAGGGTCTGCAGCCATTGGTGCTCCGGGTCTTCTTTGATGGTGACGTAAAGGCGTTGTGGACTCGAGTGAACGTTTCAACACGGTACCAATTCCCTCACGGAACGGTTCCTTCGGGTATCGTCAGTCGCCGCCGTCGGTCGCGTCAGGTTCGGATTCGACGCTTGCGCCGGAGTTTGACTCGCCGTTCGCGTCCGTTCTCCGGTCACGGCCTCCAGGTCCGTCCCCCTCCTGGACGCGTCTGTGCGTCCGGTAGCCGACGTAGAGTGGCAGGAAACAGAGATACGCTCCGACGATGACCATCGTCGCCCACGAGCGTCCCAGGACGGTGACCGCCACGAACAGCACGACGCCGACCAGCAACACGGCTTCGAACGACCGATTCGGTGCCTCCTCGAACGGGGCCTGGAGAACGGACTCGAGGTCCATCAGCCGACCACCTCGTCGTACAGTAGTCTCGCGGAGACGACCACGGGAACGATCTCGAGGCGGCCGATCCACATCGCGAGCAGGAGCGTCACTTTGAGCGTGGCGGGGATCGTCGCGTCGACGATACCGGTGCTGAGGCCGACGTTGCCCTGGACGCTTGCCACCTCGAAGAGCACCTCTCCCGTCGCGTACTCCGCCGGGAGGACCAGCAGGGCAACCAGGCTCGTGACGAACAGCAGGACGAACCAGAGGACGGCGATTACGGCCGCAGTGTCGAACGCCGCCGACGCCTCGCCCGCGGTGTCGGCCGACGACTCGCTCGGCTCGTAGACGTCCATCCCGTGTTCGGGCGCGTCGAGCAGGATGCGTCGGACGCGAACGATTTTCACGCCGCCCGCGGTCGAGCCGGCCGCGCCGCCGACCACCATCGAGAGCGTCACCGCGAGCAGGCCGGGCGCGGCCCACGCGTCCCCGAGCACGGTGTCCGACTGAAATCCCGTACAGGTGAGCCCCGAAACGAGTTGGAACGTCCCGTAGCGAACAGCTGCGGTCGTCGTCGGATACGAACCGGTCGCGACGAGCGCACCGACGGTGACGACCGCCCCGAGAGCGAGCGCCCCGAACAGCCAGACCGTCTGGGCGTCACCCCAGATCCGCTCGAGGTCGCCACGAAAGAGGAAAAAGAGCACGCTGAACGAGACGGCACCGACGATCATCACCGGCAGGAGGGCGGTCTCGATCACCGCGTCGTCGTACGACTCCACGCTCGAGCCGGTGATCGTGAACCCGCCGGTCGTCACACCCGTCATCGCGTGGTTCAGCGCCGCCCACGGTCCCATGCCGACCAGCCAGAGCCACAGCGCGGCCGCCACCGTCACCAGGGCGAGCAGCCACCACAGCGCCGCCGCGGTTCCCTGCGTCGTCGATCGGATCGACTCCGTCGGGGCCATGCTACCGTGAATCGCCGAGAACGAGTCGCTCTCCTCGCTGCTCGCGAACGCCGCCGCGAGGACGATCACGCCGATCCCGCCGACCCACTGGACGAGCGACCGCCACCACTGCAGGCTCCGCGGCAACTCGCCCGGATCCGACGCCATGCTGAATCCGGTCCCGGTGACGCCGCTCATCCCCTCGAACGTCGCGTCGATCGGCGCGAGAAACGTCGCGAGCGATCCCGTCATCGGCGGCGTGGCGAGCACCGACGGCTCGAGGCGCACGGTCCAGGCCACGAACAACAGGGGGAGGGCGCTCAACACGCCCGTGAGGAACCAGCCGACTGAGACGGTGATCACGCCAGCGGAAAGGCCGTTCGCGTCCTCCGGCGGATCGAAGACGGCTTCGATTCCCCGTCCGAACCCGAACGCGACTGCGGCGGCGACCGCGAACCCCGGGGCCGCGTACCCCTCGCCCAGACCGATCGCGACGGGGACGGTGATCGACGGGAGCGCGGCGTACACCGTGAGGAGAGTCCCGAAGTCGTACAGTGCGCGTCGCAGTATCTCGTCCATCGTCGTCCGGTCGATCGCCGTCCGGCGTTCGGAGGGGAGCCGATCGCAGAACGGCGTTTCGGGGGCAGTACGGGGATAACGCGAAAAAGCGTTTGTCAGGAGATCGCAGGTGTGGAACGGTCTTCGTCGCCGTCTTCGGTTTCGAAACTCGAGGCCCCGCGATCGGTGTCCGCGACGAGGGCCTCGTCGGTGTGGGTCCCGTCTGGACGACCACAAGGGACGACGATGAGATCAGACGGGTCCCCTCGCGAACGGCCCGAACGTATCGAATCAGAAACCGTTACGATCGGTCGGCCCGCACGTCGGACCAACGGATGACGTACGAGGTAGTCCACGAACTCGACGACGAGGCGGTCGACGACCTCCACGCGTGCTACCTGACGTACGAGTGGTGGGACGACCGCGACCGGGAGGACGTACGCCGAGCGGTCGATCACACCGACGTCGTCGTCGGTCTCCGCGACGAGAGCAGCGGCGAACTCGTCGCCGCCGGGCGCGTGCTCACCGACTTCGTCTACTACGGGAAGATCTACGACGTGATCGTCACCGAGGAGTTGCGCGGTCGGGGCCTCGGCAGCGAGTTGCTCGAGGCGATCGTCTCCCACCCGGACCTCGCCGACGTGGACGTCCTGACGCTGGACTGTCGCGAGGGACTCGTCGAGTTCTACGAGGACTGTGGGTTCGAACGCCACGACCAGTTCGTCCCGCGAGCGGACGGCGAGGAGGGACTCGTGGTGATGCGATACGCGGCCGATCGGACGAGCGAGGGCGAACGGTGAGCGACGACCGAGCTTCGGAGGCCGCGCATCGCGTCGATTAGTTGGACGCGTCGGCCGGGTCGACGACCTCGCCCGTCTCCGGGTAGACGCCGACCTGGTCGCAGAGATCGCCCATCGGACAGGCATCGGGATCCTCGAGACAGGCGGGGTTGCGCGCCGTACAGTACTCGCGGCCGAACTGGATCGAGGCGGTGTGGCCGAAGCCGCACTTCTCGGCCGGCACCTCGCGCTCGAGAACGGCCCGCACTTCCTCGTGATCGGCGTCCGGGGGTGCGATCCCCAGTCGGCGGTAAATCCGGTGGACGTGTGTGTCGACGGGGAAGACGCCGGCCCGGCCGCCCGCGAACAGCAGGACGCAGTCGGCGGTTTTGGGGCCGACGCCGCGGACCTCGAGCAGGGTTTCGCGGACCGTTTCGGGAGCCTCCTCTTTGACGAACGCGTCGAACGCCGCGGCGGAGCCGAACTCCTCGAGGACCCACTCGGCGACGTCGATCAGGACCTCGCTCTTCTGGTTGTACAGCCCCGCGGCGCTGATCGTCTCCGCGAGGGCCGATTGTTCGGCCGCTGCGAGCGATTCCGCGAGGTCGACGCCCTCGCCACCGTACCGCTCGACGAGCGCGTCGTGAGCGGGCTGACTCGCCTTGTCGCTCGTGTTCTGGCTCAGGATCGTCCGGACCAGACAGGTGAAGGCGTCCCGTCCGCCGTAGGTCTTCTGCCAGTACAGCTCGCCCAGTCGGTCGACGACCTCCTCCGCGCGGGTGTCGGCGGTCGCCGGATCGAACTCCGCCGTGACGCCGCCGCCCGCGTCGCCACCGCTGATGTTGACGGCGGGTTCCCGATCTTCGGCCATCGTTGCCACCCGATACGTACTCGAAGGAGTTGTACTGAACGATACTGACTACGCTCGAGGACGACCCGGTTCCGGCCGAACGCGCCGGATCGTCGGCATACCACCCGAGCCCACGACGGGTTTTTCCCTCTCGCTCCGCTCCCTTCGCTATATGATCGGATCGCCGATACTGCCAACCGAGGTCGTTCTGCGGATCGGCCTATCGCCTCCCTTCGATAGTTCGACGAGCTGTGATCCGGTTTCGGATCGAACGGAGGTGGATCGTGAGTAAGAACGCGCCCTCGACTGACGTGACCGGTGAATCGGTGACCCTCGAGACCGGACTCGAAGCGTTCCAGCGCAGCACGGAGTTCAGCGGACCGGTCGAAGCGCTCGACGGACACCACTGTAACGACCACTTCGCCCACATCTACGAGACGCCCGAGGAGAAGTTCGAGGCCGCCGTTCCGTTCGTCCGCCACGGCCTCGAGCGCGGCGAGCGGATCATGTACGTCGTCGATCAGAGCTCCGAAGCCGACGTACGGGCGGCGCTTCGTGAGGGCGGCATCGACGTCGACGCGGCCCTCGAGTCCGGCGCGCTGTCGTTTAACACCGTCGACGAGACCTACCTCCGCAACGGATCGTTCGACGTCGACGAGATGATCGAGTTCTACGGCGACACCGTCGCAGAGGCCACAGCGGAGTACGAAGCCCTGCGGATCGTCGCCGAGATGAGCTGGATCGAGGACGACGAGACGTCGATCGAGAAGTTCATGGAGTACGAACAGAAGATCAACGCCCTCTTCGCCGAGTCGGAGTCGCTCGCGATCTGCCAGTACGACCGCGACCTGTTCGCGCCGGAAGTCATCCGAACCGTCGTTCAGACCCATCCCCACCTCATCTACGACGGCGCGGCCTGTCACAACTTCTACTACACGCCGCCCGAGGAGTTCTTCGGCGACGACGCGCCCGCCCGCGAGAACGATCGGATGCTCCGGACGCTCCGCGACCGAGCCACGGCCAAGACCGAACTGCAGCAACGCGAACGATTCTTGGAGGCCCTCCACGACGCGACGGCCGGCTCCGGCCGATCGTTCGAGGAGAAGGTCCACCGCCTGCTCGAGTTGGGCAGCGAACGGTTCGACCTCGAGGTCGGCTACTTCACGCAGACCCTCGACGAGGAGACGTTCGAGATCGTCACCGCGGTCGGCGATCACGACCGGATCGTGGCGGGGGTTACGGACTCGCTGTGTGACACGTACTGCCAAAAACTCCTCGCGGCACCCGGCCGGATCGCCGTGACGGACGCGGCCGAGGCGGGCTGGACCGACGACCGCGCCTACGAGCGGTTCGGGCTGGACGCCTACTTCGCGACCACCGTTCACGTCGGCGGCGAGGAGTACGGGACGCTGTGTTTCGCGTCCGAACGACCCCGCGAGAGGCCGTACACGGACGCCGAGCGGACGTTCCTCGATCTGATGAGCCAGTGGGTCGAGTACGAACTCGAGCGGCGGCGACGCGAGGAGTACCTGCGAGAGAGCTACCGGATCGCGTCCGATCCGTCGCTCGCGTTCGACGAGAAGTTACAGGCGTTGTTCGAGCTAGGCAGCGAGCAGTTCGGCCTCGAACTCGGCGCGATTGCCAAGGTCGATCCGGACGAAGATCGGTTCGAGGTAGAGTACGTCAGCGACGAGCACGAGCACTTCGAACCCGGACTCGACCTCCCGCTGTCGGAGACGTACTGTGCCGCAACCGCCGACTACGAAGGGGTCGAAAGCGTCGTCGATCCCGTCGCAGCCGGCCGCGACGATATCCGCGTCCACGACGAGTTCGGTATGGACGCGTATCTCGGCACCTACATCGAAGTCGAAGGTGACGACGACCGAACGTTCTTTTTCGTTTCAGAGGAGCCGCGCGACCGGGCGTTCTCGGACGACGAGCACACCTTCCAGCGGTTGCTGGGCCAGTGGGTGAAGTACGAACTCGAGCGCCAGCAACGCGAGCGGTTCCTGCGGGAGAGTTACGAGATCACGGCCGATCCCGACCTCGAGTTCGAGGCGAAACTCGAGCGACTCCTCGAACTCGGACGCGACTGGATGGACCTCGACGCGGCCGGGCTGACGCATCTCCCGTCGTGGGACGACAAATTCCGGAACGAGTACACCGTCGGGTACGGAGACGAGGGGGCCGCCGAATCGGGGGCACTGTGGACCGATCCCGGCGAGGGATGTTACTGCCGCCAGGTCATCGAGAGCGACGAGCCGGTCGGAATGGCGGACGTCCGCGGCACCGAGTGGGAGGACGACGACATCTATCGAGAACACGGCCTGACCTGCTACCTCGGGACGAAGGTGATGAACGGGTCCACGCCGTACGGAACGTTGTGGGTCGGTAGCACCGACCCTCGCGAGCGCGAGTTCTCCGACACCGAACGAACGTTCCTCGAGTTGATGGGGCAGTGGGTCAGTTACGAGATCGAACGCGAGTACCGCGAGCAGGCGCTCGAGGCGTCGAACGAACGGCTCGAGCAGTTCGCCTACGCCGCTTCCCACGACCTGCAGGAACCGCTGCGAATGGTCTCGAGCTACCTGCAGCTGATCGACACCCAGTACAGCGACGCCTTCGACGAGGACGGCGAGGAGTTCCTCGCGTTCGCGGTCGACGGTGCTGACCGAATGCGGGAGATGATCGACGGCCTGCTGGCGTACTCCCGGGTCGAGACGCAGGGCGACCCGTTCGAACCGGTCGAGTTGGACACCGTTCTCGACGACGTGCTCGAGGATCTCCAGCTCCAGATCGAGGACGCCGACGCGGAGATCACGGCCGGCGAACTGCCTCGGGTGGAGGGCGACGGCAACCAACTCCGACAGGTCCTCCAGAACCTCCTGGAAAACGCTATCACCTATAGCGGGGAGTCGACGGCCCGAATCCACGTCGACGCGGAACGCCGGAAACAAGAGTGGGTGATCTCGGTTCGCGATAACGGAATCGGCATCGACCCGGAGAATCAGGACCGCATCTTCGACATTTTCGATCGATTACACGGTCGCGACGAGTACGACGGGACGGGGATCGGTCTCGCGCTCTGTCAGCGGATCGTCGAGCGCCACGGCGGCGAGATCTGGGTCGACTCCGAACCCGGTGAGGGGTCGACCTTCTCGTTTACGCTCCCCGCCGGATGATCGAGGGCGTCGGGGTCGTCGGATCGACCTCCGCCCCGACGCGGCCGTCCGCGTCGCCACCGCTGGTGTTGACCGACGGTTTCGGATCCGCCATCCCCGCGTCCGAGGGGTCCGGCGAATTGCCTCTCGCCCTCACGAACGAGCGGAGAAGAGTAGTACCGCAGTGCGAGGGACGTTACCGTTACCGGGCCAGCGGATCTTCGATCTTGCAGGCGAACTTCTCCCCGCAGTCCGGACACTGGGCCGATCGATCGAAGCCGTCGGTGAGTGATCCGACCTTCTTCCGCGTTCTGAGCACCTTGAAATCGATATCGACGTACACCCGATCCGAACAGTGTGGACACACCACCTTTTGGGCCATGAAAACTGGTAGAGAACAGCTAGGTATTACTGTTGTGGCCAGCGCCCGCCGATCGAGACGATACCTGATAGCGGCCTCGAGGGACGACCCCGCGCCTCGCCTGTTCCACCGAGTCGTCGACAGGATCGCTTCCCGGCCGCGATCCGCGACACTCACTCGACGCGAAGCCGCACCGTCGCCGCCGCGCCGTCGGCCAGCGCGGCGACGAGGTCGCGGTCGAACCCCTCGGCCGCGAACGACGCGTCGTTCATGATCGTCCGATCGTCGACGTAGTCACTGGTCCGACCCACCGCACTGCGTTCGTTGGTGAACTCGAGGGCCGGATCGCCGCGCCCGGTCACGGCGTCTCGGTGGCCGCCGGCTTCGATCTCGACGGTGATCGTCGCGTCTCGATCCCGACAGGCCTCGACGAACGCGGGATCGAAATCAGCCGGTGCGCGGTCCGCGTCGATGGCGAGGATGCAATCGCCCGCCGGCGTGAGGTAGTCGTCGGTCGTCACCTCGAACGTGCTCGCGTGTTCGGCTCTGACGTTCTCGTGGCCGCGAGCGCGGATGATTTCTTCCATGCCCGGCGGTTCGTCGCCGGCCGGAAAACGACCCCGGATTCCGGCCGCCGTCCTGCCCTCCCGTTCGCCGCGGAGCGACGGTCGGCTCAGGTGGTCGAAGCCGCGTCCGGACGTGGCCCTGCCCGCTCGTGTTCCCGTCTGTGTGCCTCGAGGTCGACGTAGGTCTTCGCCGCGACCATCACGGCGACCGCGCCGGTCGGCGCGCCGAACCACTCGATGGGAATCGCCCCGAGGACGACGGTCAGGTGGAGGACGAGCACCCGCTCGAGGGGATCGACCAGCAGCGTCACCGGACCGACGCGTTCGTACTCCCGTCCCTCGAGGAAGTTCAGCCGATAGGAGAGGGCGTGATACGCGGTCAGCGAGAGCACCGCGGGGACGACGGCCGACGGCGACGCCACCGTCATGGTCGGGAACTCGTCCGGGAACCCGTAGACGACCACTGCGCCGTGGAGCAGCCAGCAGGCACCGAAGTACGTCGCGAAGTACCGTGCGATCCGCCCGTTCGGTTTCCCGACGAACGACTCGAGTAGCCGTGGTTCCGTCTCGCCGAACGATTTGATCTCCCAGTCGGGGAGTCGGTCGGGGTCGTCCCCGCCTTCCGCACGGCGGATCTTCCCGTAGTACGCCACCCCCATGACCCCGCTCTCGAGCCAGTAGACGACCAGCAGCGAGTGCAGCGTCCAGCCGACGGCGAGGACGCCGACCAGCGGCACGAGGTTCGCGAGGACGAGTCCCGCAACGGCGGTCCGGGACCCGGTTCCGAACGATCGCACGGCCGCTACTACGAGTTGGGAGTTTGAAACGATTGAGGGGCGATTCAGTTCCCGGAACGAATCGTCGAGGTGGCTCGACGGCGCAGGTTAGACGAGGCTCGCGCCGTCGAACTCGCCGCGGCTGTACTCGACGTCGAGCAGGTCGAGGATGGTCGGCGTGATGTCGAACAGGTCCGCGTCGCCGATTGACGCGTCCGCGTGATCGATGAACAGCGCCGTGTCGTCGAAGCTGTGCATCCCGTTACGCGGTCCCGACGTGAAGACGTCGGAGTCGGCCTTGAAGCCGGACTTCAGATCGAAGCCGTCGTTCGGAATCGCGACCAGATCCGGCGCGATGTCGTCGTGGTCGCCCCGGAACGCTTCCTCCTTCTCGACGACGCGGTCGACGACCTGTCGACCCTCGGGTCCCTCGAGCGCCAGCAGACGCTCCTTGAGGTCGTCACGCACCGCGTCGTACTCCGCTTTAGGGACGGAGCCGCGGGGTTCGCGCCCCTCGAGGTTCACGTAGAACCGGCCGGGGATAAACGAGTAGACCGTGGTGTCGTCCGCGATGTCGCCCAGTTCCTCTGGATCGTCGGTCTCGAACGAGAGCAGTCCCTCCTCCCGGAGCCACTCGTTGAAGTGGACCTCGTAATCGAGGCTGGTGAAGCCGTGATCCGACGCGACGATCAGCGTCACGTCCTCGGGCAGCGCCTCGCGGAGGCGACCGATGTAGTCGTCGACCTTCCGGTAGAACTCGAGGAACTCCTCCCTGTACTTGCCGTCGCGTTCGTAGTCCTCGAAGAGGAAGTGGTTGACCCGGTCGGTCGTCATGAAGACGCCGAAAAAGAGGTCCCAGTCGTCCTTCTCGACGTAGTGTTCGAACGCCTCGAACCGGGCGTCGATCGTGTCGTGGGCGTCCTCGATGAACTCGGATTTGTCCTCCTGGTGGCCGAGTTTCGGGTTGACGTCGATCCGGTAGTCGAGCGTCTCCAGATAGTCGCGGACGTCGTCGGGGTAGGCGGCCTTCTCGAGGCCGGGAGAGAGAAAGCCCGAAACCATCCGCTGGACGTTGCGCTGGGGCGGGAAGGTGACGGGAACGTTCATCACGGTCGCCTGACGACCCGCTTCCTGCACGCGATCCCAGACGCGTTTGGCCTGGACCTCCCGGCCCATCGGCACGTAGGTGTCGTAGGTTCCGATCTCGCGATCCTGGAAGCCGTAGACGCCCGTTTCTCCGGGGTTCACGCCGGTCGTCAGCGACGGCCAGCAGGCGCTCGACTCGGGCGGGACGATGCTCGAGATCTCCCCGGCAGTCCCCTCGTCGGCGATGGCGGCGAAGTTCGGAAACAGCTCCTCGTTGTCCGACAGCAGACTATACGGGACGCCGTCGACGCCGATAAACGCGACCCGGGGTGCGCCGTCACCCCGCAGGCGATCGAATAGACCCATAGGCGGTCGTTGTTCGACCGGATACAAGAAGGTTCGTTTCCGGACACTATTTTGAGAATTTCTACGACGACGGCCGGAACGTCCGAATATTGGTCGGGGCGGTTTCAGGCCCGAAGCGGGGGCTCACTCGCTCGAAAGACTGCCCCACTCGAGTGGGACTGACGTATCAGTGATGGAAAACGTACTGGCGCTGTGGCCTCGGCGGTCCATCAGTCGGACGTGCTTACGTCGCCGACTGCCCGCTGTCCGTTCGCTCGGCCGATTCGCCTCACTCGTCGTCCTCGTTCGGATCGAAGTTGGACGGGACGACGGTCGGGTGGTCGACGCCGACTTCGGGGGCCTGGCGTTCGCGGGCGGACTCTCGAGGGGTGGGGTTGCTGGCGGCCATGACAGGTGTATCTAGCCCGCCTCACCCAATAAAATTACCCATGCTCATAACGTATCCGCCGTCGGCCGCGGATAACTGACGGGTATCGCGACGGCGTGATGCGGGAGCGAAAAGGTCGGCGTCGAGGGTGGCGTTACCCGAAGTGTTCCTCGTAGAGGTCCTGGGCGTGTTCGATCGCGTCGTAGGCGGCCTGTTTGTCCTCGAAGCCCTGCGTCTCGACTTCCTTGCCCTCCTCGAGGTTCTTGTAGGTCGCGAAGAACTCGTCGATCTCGTCGAGTTGTTGCTGGGGGATGTCCTCGAGGTCCTCGATGTGGTCGTATCGGGGATCCTCGGCGGGGACGGCGATGACCTTGTCGTCCTGCTCGCCGTCGTCGTCCATCTTCATCAGCGCGACGGGACGAGCCTCGATGACGCAGCCGGGGAACGTCTGGTCCTCGACGAGGACGAGCACGTCGAAGGGGTCCTCGTCGTCGTAGTACGACTGCGGGATGAAGCCGTAGTCGCTGGGGTAGTGGACGTTGCTGTGGAGCACGCGGTCCAGCACGACGCCGGGAACGTCCTTGTCGTACTCGTACTTGTTGCGTTCGCCCTTGAGACACTCGACGACGGCGTAGATCTCTTCGGGCGGGTTCGGTCCGGTCTCTAGCTCTTCCCAGAGGTTCACCATGTACCGGAGATTTCACGGTCGATCAAAAAGTACTTTCGTAATCACGTTTCACTCCCAATGGACGGCTGCCAGACAGCCGACAGACAGACCCCCCACGCTGCGGCTCGTCCGGCACTGCCGCAGTCGGTTAGACCGCATCTAACCGGCGACGAAACCGAATGGTTGGCAAGTCTTAAATAGTCTGGTGACATTTACAGAAGTATGTCAGAGGCACAATCAATCACCGGCGAACAGAGCATTGCACGCGAACTCACCGCATTCCAGACCAACATCCTCGTCATCCTGGCGAAAGAGCCGATGTACGGTCTGGCGATCAAACGAGAACTCGAGGACTACTACGGCACGGAGGTCAACCACGGCCGTCTGTACCCCAACCTCGACGAACTCGTCGACCTCGGGCTGGTCGAGAAGAGCGAACTCGACAAGCGAACGAACCAGTACTCCCTGACGGACGACGGCTACGAGGCCGTCCTCGACGGGGTTCGCTGGACGCTGTCGAAGGTCGTTACCGACGAGGACCGCGCCGACGAGATCCGCGAGATCGTCGACGAGAGCCAGTCCGACGACTGATACACGACTGATACCGGTTCAGGGCACCCCGGCGATCGGTCACTCCGTCCGGTAGTCGGGCACCGGTTCACCGGCCGTCTCGTAGACGAGCCCGATCGACTCGTCGATCGCGTCTCGTTGCTTCTCGGACGGCCACGCGTTTCGAACGAAGTAGTCGTACCGAAACTCCGCGAGTTCTGCGGCCGTCAGCGACTCGATGGTCTTCGCGTAGTGATTGCCGACGAAATCGGCCAGCGCCGCCGCGTTGTCCCCGTGAACCTCGCCGTGTGCGGTTCTCACGTCCTCGACGAGCGACCGGTTGTGCGCGTCGACGTCGTCCCACTCGTCCGGATCCCCCGTCCCCTCGAGCGGGATCTCCTCGGCGCGGGAGACGTCCTCGATCCGGTCGGTCCTGATGACGCCGTCCTCCTGCCACTCCGCGGGATGCAAGACGAGGACGTCGTCCCCGTCGTCGTCGCGGATGCGTGCGGTAAAATCGTGGTCGTCGAGCAGTTCGGCCCGCCGCTCGGCGTGGGCGGACGCCTCGTCCTCGTCGGGGACCGTTCGCTCGAGTCGCGTGAGGCGCTCGGCCTCCTGGACGACGTCGCGCGGGAGTTCGTCGTCGGTCTCGGTGTCCGATCCGTCGGCCTCGCCCGCGCCGTCGGCTCGCTCGCGGCGTCGGTCTCCCTCGTCCATCGGATCGCTCATTGTCCTCGATACCCGCGTAGCCGACGCGCGGGTTTGCCAGTGTCGGTCCCCACCGACGGGCTAGCCCCGGTCGAGGGCCTCGTTCGCGAGGTCGTCCGCGCGCTCGTTGACCTCCCGGGGGACGTGCTCGAGCGTCCACTCGTCGAAGGCGGAGAGGAGTTCGTGGACGGTGACGCGCTTCTCGCGCAGTTCGGGGTTGTTGGTGTCGTACTCGCCCCGCACCTGCTTGACGATGAGTTCCGAGTCGCCCCGGACGTGGACCTCGTCGTAGCCGTAGTCGCGCGCGGCCTCGAGCGCGGCGATCAGCGCCTCGTACTCGGCCTGGTTGTTCGTCGCGCGCCCGATTCGTTCGTTGCCGTCGGCGACGATGCCGTCGCCGGTGACGATCACCCAGCCGATGGCCGCCTGGCCGGGGTTACCCCGTGACGCGCCGTCGAAGTAGACGTGCGCGCGGCCGCCGCCCTCGCGGAGGATCGCCTCGAGGTCCTGCGGGTTCGCCCCCTGGATCACGACCTTCTCGTCGTAGGCGACAGCGGTGGCGTCGCCCCGGCTCGCGCGCCAGCGTTCGTGGTCGGTGTTCCCCGATTCGACCGACACGCCGGCGTCCTCGAGGCGCTCTCGGGCGGCGTCGACGTCACACTCGATGACGGGCATTCGTCTCCGGGATGGCCCGGATCGGGATAAAGTCTTTCCGGTTTCAAAGCGTAAACTCCGGCCCTGAGGCATTGTATCGCCGAGGATCGGCGAATAACACTCAAACGGGAAAAACAGTTACCAAGCATTTATATAGTATGGTGCTACTACTATAAAAGTGCGATGACACGGTCCACCCGCCAGCGGGAGCGAACGCGTGAGACGGACGAGACCGAGGAACAAGAGGGGGTACGTGCGTGTCCCGAGTGTGAATCGGACAATCTCGTGAAAGACTCCGACCGGGGTGAGCTCATCTGTGAAGACTGTGGGCTCGTCGTGGAGGAGGAGAAGATCGATCCCGGTCCTGAGTGGCGGGCGTTCAACCACCAGGAGCGGCAGGAGAAGTCCCGCGTCGGCGCGCCGACGACCCAGACGATGCACGACAAGGGGCTGACGACGACGATCGACTGGAAGGACAAAGACGCCTACGGGCGCTCGATTTCCTCGAAGAAACGCAGTCAGATGCACCGGCTGCGCAAGTGGCAAGAACGCATCCGAACGAAAGACGCCGGCGAGCGCAACCTGCAGTTCGCGCTCTCGGAGATCGACCGGATGGCCTCCGCGCTGGGGGTCCCGCGCTCGGTCCGCGAGGTCGCGTCGGTGATCTACCGGCGCGCGCTCAAGGAAGACCTCATCCGGGGACGCTCGATCGAGGGCGTCGCGACCTCCGCGCTGTACGCTGCCTGTCGAAAGGAAGGCATTCCGCGCAGTCTCGAGGAGATTTCGGAAGTCTCACGCGTCGAACGAAAAGAGATCGGTCGGACGTATCGATACATCTCGCAGGAACTCGGCCTGGAGATGCGACCCGTCGACCCGAAAAAGTACGTCCCGCGCTTCTGTTCTGAACTCGAACTGTCCGAGGAGGTCCAGACCAAGGCCAACGAGATCATCGAGAAGACGGCCGAGGAAGGCCTGCTCTCGGGCAAGTCGCCGACCGGATACGCCGCCGCCGCGATCTACGCCGCCTCGCTGCTCTGTAACGAGAAGAAGACCCAGCGCGAAGTCGCCGACGTCGCGCAGGTGACCGAAGTGACGATCCGGAACCGGTATCAGGAACAGATCGAAGCGATGGGCATCCACGGCTAAGTCGTCCGTTCACCGCTCGTTTTTTGGCCCGCCACGTACGACGGAGCGGCCGCTCTCCCGGCCGGTCCGACCTCGTGAATGGGTCCCTGCTCAGTTGGTCTCGTCGTCCGCTCCGTCGCTGTCGTCGGCCTCCGCGCTCTCGTTTCCGTTCCCCCCGTCGCTATCGTCGGCCTCTTCGCTCTCGTTCCCGCCGTCCGTCACCTCGATCGTGATCTCGTCGGTCAGATCGTACGCGTCGTGGAGGCCGTCGCCGGCCTGGAGACAGAGATCGTGCTCGCCCGGCTCGAGGTCGAGTTCGATCTCGGTTTCGCCCTCGCTGAGGTGGTGGTACCCCTCCTCCTGAGGGATCGTGTACTCGGGCTCGATACAGCCTTCGTCGACGATCACGTGGAGGTGGCCGGTGCCGTCCTCGACGTCGTCCTCCTCGACGGACGCGAGTTCGAACCCCTCGACCGCGGCCTCGATCTGGACGGGACTCGAGCTCTCGTCGCCGTCCTCCGGTTGTACGAACTCGATCGAGCCGTCGGGATCCGCGTGGTTGACGTCTTCGACGGCTTCCTCCTGCGCGTCCTCTTCGGTCTGGTTCTCCCCCTCTCCGTCGGTCGCCTCCGACTCGTTGCCGCCGGCTCCTATGGGTGCGTCTCCGTCCTGATCGGGTTCGTCCGATTCGCCCGGTCCGGCGTCGGTACAGCCCGCGACGGTCGCCGCGGCCAGCGCCCCGCTCCCGGCCAGCAGTCGACGGCGTGTAAACTCGGTCATTGGTCTCGATGTAGCTGGACGACTCGAACCGAAAAGAACCGGCCTTGCGTTCGCTACGGGCGAATCTCCAGGGAAATCGGGCGCAGACTCACGGGCGAACGAGACGCGCCGACGGGCCGATCGCCCCGATGTATCAGTCCCGCTGGCCGACGCTGATGACCTGTACCAACGAGTACACCGGGACGCCGTCGACCTGCTCGAGGCCCTGTTTGTCCGCGATGACGACGCAGGCGAGCGGTTCGCCGCCCTCGGTGCGGATCGCGTCGATGGTCTCGCGCATCGTCGTCCCGCTCGTGATCGTGTCGTCGACCACGTAGCACTCGCGGTCGCGGATGCCGGCGAAGTTCCGGCTGAAGGTGCCGCCCAGGTCCTCGATGTCGCCTTCCTCCCACTGGTGTTTCGCCGGGGTGTAGGTCGCCAGGTCGGTCTCGAGTTCGCGGGCGACCAGCGTCGCGATGGGGCCGCCGGCCTTCTCGATACCCACGGTGAGGTCGACGTCTTCGCCGTGTTTGGTGAGCAGGTTCGCCATCGCGGCGGCGATGTGGCTCATCCGCTCGCTGTCGCGACCGATCGCCGACCAGTCGACGTGGATGTCCTGCGGGCCGCCGGCGCTGGATTCGTCGTCGGTCGGTCTCTCCTGCGGTTCGGGCGTCGCGCCGCTGCGCTCGACCAGCCAGCTCGCGGTCTCCCGCGAGACGTTCAGTTCGTCCGCGATTTCACCCTTCGAGAGCCCGCGATCGGCCAGCTCGGCGGCGCTCTCGATGAGGTCGTCGACGTTTTTCATACGGTGGACTTTGCCGGCCGCTTTTATAGACGTGTCGTCCGGTTTCGGCGTGATCGAGCCAACGGGTGCGCACGCACTACGACCGAAAACGGTTATCCGACTGCCCCTGCCTGTAGGTGACATGGAACGGTACGACCTCGTCTATCGGCTCTACGACGAGTACGACACGAAGACCCTCCGGGAGTACCAGGAGTTCGTCGACGTCTTCCCGCCGGTCGACTCCCGGGTCGCGCTGGAACACTGGCAGTCGGCGACGGAGGAACTCGAGGAACGGAAGGACGAGATCCGATCGGCGTTCGCGGCCGGCGAGACGTTCGCCGAGGTCGCCGCCCGGGCGACCCGCGATCAGGCGTTCACGGCGCTGGACCTCGAGGCCAAGTACGGCCGGGCCGTGAACGTACTCGTCCTGGACGTCGACGAGACGCTCCGCTCGGCCGGCGGAACGGACAACGAGATCCCGCGCGAGACGCTGCACATGCTGACCGAGTTTTACGAGGCGGGCGTCCCCATCGTCATCTGTACGGGCCAGACCTTAGAGAACGTCAAGGGGTTCGCGATCCAGGGGCTGGGCAGTGAGATCGTCCACTCCGGCGACCTCTCGATCGTCTACGAAGCCGGAACGGGCGTCTTCACGCCGGGCCACGGGGCCGACACCAAGCAGTTGCTCTACGAGGACCTGGACGCGGAGATCCGGACCGTCTTCGACGACGTCCGCTCGCGGGTGCTGCCCGAGGCCCCGGAGGATCTGCGACGGGGCTGTCACCTGCAGGGCAACGAGTTCAACGTGACGATGAAGCCCAACTACGAGACCGGCTCCTCGCGGGCCCGCGAGATCATCGACGAGGCGCTGATTTACCTGATCGATCTGCTGGCCGACGCCGTCGGCGCGACGCTCGAGGACGGCGACGCGGACGGGAACGGGGGACGAACGCTCGCGGGCGAACCGATCGCCCACTGGACCCGCGCGTTCTACGCCGATCAGGACCCCGAGATCAGGGCCGTCCTCGAGAGCGAGGGGGCCTACCCGGACCTCGACGTCGACGCCGTTCCCGACGCGCTCGAGGCGGTACTCGAGCGGATCGACGTCGCCTACTACGAGGCCGACGCCGCCGAGATCGGCAGCCTCGAGTTGAACAAGGTCGTCGGCGTCGAGCGGGCGCTGGACGTGCTGGACGTCGAGGATCCGTTCGCGCTCGTGATGGGCGACTCGAAGAGCGACCTGCGCGTGATGGAGTGGATCGCCGAGAACGACGCCGGAATCGCCGCGGCACCGGAGCACGCCTCGCGGGACACCGTCGAACACGTCCTCGAGACGGACGAACTGATCTTCGACCGGGGGAAAAGCGTCGACGTCCTCCGGACCGTCTACGCGCTCAATCGACTGAATCGCCTGCACTGAGGGCTGCACCGTCCGCGCCGCGAGTCGGCCACTTAAACGACCGGAACACAAAAGCCTGCCCATCAACCGCGTCGGCCGGTTTCCTTCTCGTAGCGCGATCCCGCCGGATCGGTGCTCGGCGACCGGTTCGGTGGCCGGGATCGGCGTCCCGTTCGAAGCGCTTCGAGTCCCCCGACTCGAGAGCGACATCGTTCGGTTCGGACTCGTCCGTTTCACCCGAGGTGACTACCCATGACCACGATCGCAGAACTCACGCTTCCGACGGAGGAGTTCGCACTCGCAGCGACGAAGGAGCGACTGCCGGACCTGGAACTTCGCGTCGAGAGCGTCGTCGCGGAGGGGCCGGTGCGGACGATGCCACTCGTCTGGTTCTCCAACGTCGATCCCGACGAGCTAGAGGCCGCCCTCGAGGCGGATCCGACCGTCGACGAGTACCTCCGATTGCTCGAGAGCAGCGACGACGACGAATGGTTCTACCGACTCCAGTACGGCGAGGACGTCGCCTCGGTCTGTCAGTTGATCTACGAACACGAGGGAACCGTCCTCGACGCCCAGGTCTCGGACGGCCAGTGGACGGTTCGACTCCTCTTTCCGGAACGTGAGGGCCTTTCAGATGCGGTAGACGCGATCGAGGACCGCGGCGTCCGCGTCGACGTCCGACGGATGGTCGACGCGGGTGCCGACGAGGACCTCGAGACCGCCGCGGCCCTGACCGAACCCCAGCAGGAGGCAATCGCCGAGGCGTACCGCCAGGGCTACTACGACGTTCCCCGCGAAATCTCGCTGGAGGAACTCGCGAACGAACTGGACATCTCCCACCAGGCGCTCTCGGAGCGCCTGCGTCGGGCTAATCGCGTTCTCGCCAGCGAGCAACTCGACGAGGCGTCGGAGCCGGTAGCCACGGATTGAGGCTGTGGTCACCGTCGGACTGCGTCGGGTTGGTACGGCAGCCGTCGCCCGCAGTCGCGGATTCGGCCGTCGTCGGAGCTAGAACTCCCGCTCCGGCCCGCGAGAGCCGACGATCGAACCCGTGCGGGCGGTCCCTTCGAGCACGAGCACGGCGGGGAACTCTTCGGATCGCTCGACGTCGTACTCCTCGAGCGTGGGGAACGCCTCGTCGTCGACGTCGCGATTCGCGTCGACGAAGTCCCGGAAGGCCTCGCGTTCGGCGTCGGCTTCGGAATCGTAGCAGACGGCGTCGACGACGTCGGTCGTCGCTCCGTCGACTTCGAGCGCTCGCGACGTACCCACGAGGTCCGTCTGCCACTCCCAGTCGTAAGCGGGTTCCTCGACGGGGTCGACTGGCGGGAAGACGGTCCCGCGGACGAACTGTCCCGACCCGCGCTCGGCGAGGAGGGCACCCGCGCGGTCGTCGTCGGTCCACCGGCGCGTATTCCCCGACCCGTCACCGTCCTCGCCCCAGCGAGCGTCGAGTACGTACTCGAGGACGGCGTCTGGATCGATCCAGACGTCACCCCGCGTTTGCACCAGGTAGTCGTCCCGGACGGCGAACCGAAAACTCCCGAGTTCGTAGCGGTCGAAGCCGTGGACCGACCCCACAGACACGACGTCGCCGTTGGAGTCGTCCTCGAGGTAGGTCGCGATCTCCTCGGGATCGAACGAGCCCGCGAGGACGTGAATCTCCGGCTGGAGGGTCTCGTCGACGTCCGCGCCGTTGTCGACGTTGTAGAGGTCGAGCCACCAGTCGACGTGCTGGTACAGTTGCCAGTCGACCTCCATCGCGGGCACGTTGAACGCGTCCCGCACGAGCCGTCCCCAGAGTTCGTCGCTCGAGAGGTGATCGTCGTACTCGAGGACGACGGATGGCTCCTGATACCTGAATCGGCGCTCGCGGAATTCGTGGGCCTCGATCTCGTAGCCCTCGCGGACGAACGCCGACGGCTCCGGATCGACGAGCCACGGGTCGATCCCGTCGTCATCGTCTCCGCCCGTGCCCGGGAAGCTGCTCGCACAGCCGGCCAGTCCGACCGTCCCGAGAGCGGTCAGACAGCAGCCGCCCGTGCGGATAAATTCACGACGCGACGTGTACTGTTTCATCGACTGCACGAGGCGATCGAAATCCGAAAAGGATTGCGGAACCGACCGGGATCGGTCGGCTGAATCGAATCCGAATCGGTCAAACACCCTGAGTCGGTGGAACCTTTTTCCGACGGGCCTCGAATGGCCGCCATGGAACGCAGTGCGGAACGGGCCGCGATCCGTGAGACGGTCGGGGAGTTCGTCGCGAACGAGATCGATCCGATCGCGCTCGAGGCCGACAGGGACGCGGAGTTTCCGGAAGGCGTCTGGGACGGGCTGGCGGACCTCGACCTGACCGGGATGACGGTTCCCGAGACGTACGGCGGGTTCGACGCCGATCCCGTCACCGCGAGCGTCGTCTACGAGGAACTGGCCTACGGCAGCCTGGCCGTCGCGACGGCGCTGTCCGTCCACGGGCTGGCCACCTCCTGCATCGCCGCGTTCGGAAGCGAACCACAGCGCGAACGGTGGCTGCCCGAGATGGCCGAGGGCCGCCCGGTCGGTGCGTTCGCACTTTCGGAACCCCACGCTGGATCGAACCCCGCGGAGATGACGACGGAGGCCCGCCCCGTCGAGGGGCCGGACGGCGAAGTCGAGGCCTACGAGATCACTGGCGAGAAACAGTGGATCACGAACGGACAGCGGGCCGACGTCTACGTCCTGTTCGCGAAGACGGACCGGGACGATCCGTCGACGGTCACGCAGTTCCTGGTTCCAGGTGACGTCGACGGTCTCTCCGTGGGCGACCCCGAGGACAAACTCGGCCTGCGCGCGAGCGACACCACGAGCCTTACCTTCGACGGCGTACGCATCCCCGCGGAGAACCGCCTGACCGCGGTCGGCGACGGCCTCTCCGCCGCCTTCCACATCCTCACCGGGGGCCGGATCGCCATCGCAGCCCAGTCGGTGGGGCTCGCCCAGCGGGCCCTCGACGAAGCGCTCGCGTACGCACAGGACCGCGAGCAGTTCGACCAGCCCATCGCGGACGTCCAGACCATCAGGCACAAACTGGCCGAGATGGCCACTCGAGTCCGTGCCGCCCGCCTGCTCACGCGCGACGCGGCCCGCAAGCGGGCCGACAACGAGGACGAGTCGGGCAAGGCCGCCGCGCTCGAGGCGAGCATGGCGAAGTACTTCGCGAGCGAGACCGCGATGTTCGTCACGAACGAGGCCGTCCAGATCCACGGCGGCTACGGCTACGTCACCGAGGGCGAGGTCGAACGGCTCTACCGCGACGCCAAGATCACCGAAATCTACGAGGGGACGACCGAAATCCAGAAGACGGTGATCGCCCGGGAACTGCTCGAGTAGCCGGACGCCCCGATCCGTTCCACTCGGGGGCCGCGTTCGGCACCGAAGTCGCTATTCCGCTCCCCGTCCTATCGGCGACCATGAGCGAGTACGACGCCGTCGTCTACGACCTCGACGGCACCCTCGTGGAACTCGACGTCGACTGGGACGCCGTCGCTTCGGACGTCCGCTCGGTGTACGAGTCCGCCGGCGTCGAACCGCCGAGCCGCGATCTCTGGGACCTCCTCGACGGGGCCGCCGAGGCCGGACTCGACGGCGAGGTCGAGTCGACCGTCGCGAGGTACGAGCGGGAAGGTGCCAGATCCGCGCCACGCCTCGCTCACGCCGACGAACTCGTCGATCTGTCGGTGCCGGTCGGCGTCTGTTCGCTGAACTGCGAGCGGGCCTGCCGGATCGCGCTCGAGGAACACGACCTGACGGGCGAGGTAGCGGCAGTCGTCGGTCGCGATACGGTCGATACGCGAAAACCGGATCCGGAGCCGTTGCTCGAGGCGATATCGCGACTCGGCGCAACGCCCGAGGGAACGCTGTTCGTCGGCGACTCCCCTCGCGACGAACTGACCGCCGAACGGGCGGGAACGGCCTTCGAGTACGTGCAGGAGTGACAGCGGGGCACGCTCGAGACGACGCTCCGTCACTCCTGGGTTCGCTTCGCGTACGCGAACACGGCCAGCGACGTCACCAGCCAGATGGGTGCGCCAACCCGGACCGCGAACTCCGCTCGAGCGCCCCAGGACGGCAGGTCGACGAGCGTCGAGAGGAGGGCGACGATCGGGACGCCGACCAGGATCGTCAGCAGGAAGGTGACCTGCATCACCCACCCGTAATCGACGCCGTCAGGGTTGGTCGTTTCGACGGGTTCCGGCACGATGGACACTCCAGAGCGTGTCCCCTTAAGCCTCGCGGGTTACGCGTTCGCCCGGCCGCACCGTGGAACGGGTGACGTTTAGTGCTCGCACGCCAACGGTCGGGCATGCCCACGGTTCGGGACATCCGAACGAACGAGGGAGACGAACCGATCACCATGCTGACGGCCTACGACGCGCCGACCGCCGCCATCGTCGACGAGGCGGGCGTCGATATCGTCCTCGTGGGCGACAGCGTCGGCAACACGTCGCTGGGCTACGAGACGACGCTGCCGGTCACCGTCGACGACATGGTTCGCCACGTCAGCGCCGTCTCGCGGGCGATCGACGACGCGCTCGTCGTCGCCGATATGCCTTTCCTCTCCTTCGGCGTCGACGAGAGCGACAGCATCGAGAACGCGGGCCGGATGCTCAAGGAGGCCGACGCCGAGGCCGTCAAACTCGAGTGCGGCCCGCACACGGTCGAGTTGACCGAACGGCTGGTCGAACTGGGCATCCCGGTCATGGCTCACCTCGGCCTGACTCCCCAGCACGTCAACCAGTACGGCGGCTACCCGCGACAGGGAACCGATCAGGACGCCGCCGAGCGCATCCTCGAGCTCGCACAGGCCCACGAGGACGCGGGCGCGTTCTCGCTCGTCCTCGAGCACGTGCCCGCGAACCTCGCGGCGACGGTCACCGAGACCCTCGAGACGCCGACGATCGGTATCGGCGCGGGGCCGGACTGCGACGGCCAGGTGCTCGTCGTCGACGACGCGGTGGGGCTGAGCGAGTGGTCACCCTCGTTCGCGAAGCAGTTCGGCGACGTCCGCGCCGAGATGGCGTCCGCAGTCGAGGCGTACGTCGAGGCCGTCGAATCCGGCGCGTTCCCCGCCGAGGAACACAGCCACGAGGAGGGCGACCTCGAGGACATCTACTGAACTCAAAAAGAGCGAAAGTACAATAAGCCGCCACATCTTGCGGTTTTCGCCGAGTAAAAGACGACGTTCCAGTCGTATCTCATATCGAATAGGAGCCAAACCTATCGGTTCTCATCCTGGAAGTAGTCAGTTCAAAGACCGATTCGGAGAGTCGTTGTCGTCACGAGGACCGGCCTCAGTAGCGTTTCCTGGCTCGGATAACGCACACAACCGGCACGACTGCCGTGTACTCGTGCCCGTCAACGTCAAGGGTGACGGTGACCGATCGCGGACTGGCATCGACGAGATCATCGAAGGTCGTCGCCGGGGCATCGACGAGATCATCGAAGGTCGTCGCCGGGGCATCGACGTCTACTTGGGCGGGCCACGTCACTTTCACGCCCTCGTCGGCGTCGAACTCCGAAGCGTCTGCGTCCGGAAGCCGGTTGAACTCTACGCCTCCAAATCCGATCGTGATGTGGTCGATCGAAAGGGATGAGCGAAGTTCCTCCCTGACTGCCGTACTCGCCACGCTGGCGGCGACGCCTGTGCTCACGAGTCGAGTTCGACTTCGTAGGTGTCCCCCGGTTCGTGATCGAGCACAACCGTCTCTCCGTCGTCTTGTAACTCGAACTCCCGGTTGGGAACAGTGTCCACCGACAACCTGTCAGCGTGTCCCAGTTCGTATCGCTGTTCGTAGTCCGGCGTCCCCCACCGATCGCCGCCGTGAAATCGACCAGCCAGATACCCTCCGACGGCAGCGATCCCACCGACCACCGCGAGAATGTGTCTCCGGAGCATATTTATTACCATGCATTTCGAGGAAGATAATATCATTTCCCGGTGGATCACGGCCGACGGGGAGTCGTTCGTGGCGCTCGAGAACGCCCGGTGAGCGCCAGGTAGAGAACCCCGGGCAGGAGAGTGTTACGCGTCCCCGCCGACGCGCTCGAGGAAGTCACGGACGGCGTCGTTGAACGCGGTCGGCCGCTCGAGCATCGCGAGGTGGGCCGCGTTCTCGATCGTGACGCAGCGCCCGTCGTCGATCCCGTCCGCGAGGTACTCGTGGTATCGTGGCGGCGTCAGTCGATCGTTCTCACCGCAGATTGCCAACGCGGGGACGTCGATCTCGTCGAGGCGATCCCTGACGTCGAACCGATGGCAGGTCAGAAAGTCCCGCCTGGTGACGGCCTGCCCACAGTCGTACATCACCTCCTTGGATCGCTCCCGGAGTTGCGGGTCCGGATCGTCGAAGAGCCGTCCCGGGCCGTGCAGGAACTCCACGGCCCGGTCGAAGTCGTCGTTCAGCCACTCGAGGAGGTCCTCGAGCACGCCCAGGCGGGCACCCGTTCCCGCGAGAACGACGCCGTCGAGGTCGAGGTCGCGCTCGAGCAGGACGTGGAGGACGACCGCCCCGCCGAGCGAGTTTCCGACGAGATAGCGGGCGTCGGTCGCCTCGGCGACGGCGATGACGTCGTCGGCGTAGGCCGACAACGTGGCGTAGCCCGGACGGGCGTCGATGTCGTCGGACGCGCCGTGACCGCTGAGGTCGAGCGTGACGATGGGTCGGTCGTCGGCGAGTCGGTGCTGGGCGCGCCAGACGGACCGCGACCCGCCGCTTCCGTGGATACAACAGACTGCAGGGCCACCCCCGGACCGATCGGCGACCTCGTAGGCCGTCCCTCGACCGTGGTGTTCTACCGTCGACATACGCGTACTACGCCGGACGTACGCATAAAAGCTCGAACCGACCCAGCCTGCTGAGAGCACGTCCCCCGATCGAGTCGATCCGGGTCGGTTCACCGATGGAGTGCTGTGAACCACAAACAATCATTTCCGAGGAATCGTACTACCGTCTCCGACTTACTTGGAGAAAGATTTAAATAGTAGCAGTGCTTACCTCGAGTTAGTACGATATGACTCTCGAACAATTCACCCGCAAGGAGGGCACGGTAGCCCGTCAGTACCAGTACGACGACAGCACGGTGCTGGCGGTGGACTTCGGGCCCGCGACGGACGCGTCCGTCGACATCGTCGACGACACCGTGATCGTGGTGGTCGATAGCGCGGAACGACGTTCCGCTGACCGTTCGAGCGGCGATGCGCCGCTCGAAGACGACGAGCAGTACGAGATCGACCTCCCCGAGCACGCTGACGACGCGCACACGTTTATCAAAAACGGGGTCCTCACTATCGAAACGGAGGCTTCCGTATGAAACTCACCGTCAAACCCCTCAAGCAGAAGGACGCTGGTCGCGGACTGGCCGCCATCGACCGCGTGTCGATGCGCGAACTCGACCTCGAGAACGGCGATTACATCGTCATTCAGGGCAAAGGCGACAGCCAGGCCGTCGCTCGCGTCTGGCCAGGCTATCCCGAGGACGAGGGCCGCGGAATCGTCCGGATCGACGGACGACTCCGCCAGGAGGCCGACGTCGGGATCGACGACACCGTCACCATCGAGCAGGCGGACGTCAAACCCGCCAAGTCGATCACCGTCGCGCTCCCGCAGAACCTCCGTATTCGCGGCGACATCGGCCCGCTCGTCCGTGATAAGCTCTCCGGACAGGCCGTCACCGAGGGGCAGACGGTGCCGTTCTCGCTCTCGTTCGGCCCGATGGCCAGTTCCGGCCAGTCGGTGCCGCTGAAGATCGCGAGCACCTCGCCCTCGGGTACGGTCGTCATCACCGACTCGACGAACATCGAGATCTCCGAGACGCCCGCCGAACAGGTCAGTTCCGGCACCGGGGCCTCCCCGGAGGGCGTCCCGGACGTCACCTACGAGGACATCGGCGGCCTGGACGACGAACTCGACCAGGTCCGCGAGATGATCGAGTTGCCGATGCGCCACCCCGAGCTGTTCCAGCAGCTGGGCATCGAGCCACCGAAGGGCGTCCTCCTGCACGGCCCGCCGGGCACCGGCAAGACGCTGATGGCGAAAGCCGTCGCCAACGAGATCGACGCCCACTTCGAGACGATCTCCGGTCCGGAGATCATGTCCAAGTACTACGGCGAGAGCGAGGAGCAACTCCGCGAGGTCTTCGAGGAGGCCGAGGAGAACGCTCCCGCGATCATCTTCATCGACGAACTCGACTCCATCGCGGCCAAGCGCGAGGAAGCCGGCGGCGACGTCGAACGCCGCGTGGTCGCCCAACTCCTCTCGCTGATGGACGGCCTCGAGGAGCGCGGCCGCGTCACCGTCATCGCCGCGACCAACCGCGTCGACGACATCGACCCCGCGCTCCGTCGCGGCGGTCGCTTCGACCGCGAGATCGAGATCGGCGTCCCCGACAAGGACGGCCGCAAGGAGATCCTGCAGGTCCACACCCGCGGGATGCCCTTAGAGGAAGAGATCGACCTCGAGCGGTACGCCGAGAACACCCACGGCTTCGTCGGGGCCGACCTCGAGTCGCTGGCCCGCGAAGGGGCGATGAACGCCCTCCGTCGCATCCGTCCCGACCTCGACCTGGAGGAGGACGAGATCGACGCCGAGGTGCTCGAGTCGCTGCAGGTCAGCGAGGAGGACTTCAAGGAGGCGCTCAAGGGCATCCAGCCCTCCGCGATGCGGGAGGTCTTCGTCGAGGTTCCCGACGTCACCTGGAACGACGTCGGCGGCTTAGAGGACACCAAGGAACGCCTCCGCGAGACGATCCAGTGGCCGCTGGACTACCCCGAAGTCTTCGAGCAGATGGACATGCAGGCCGCCAAGGGCGTCCTCATGTACGGTCCGCCCGGCACCGGGAAGACGCTGCTCGCGAAAGCCGTCGCCAACGAGGCCCAGTCGAACTTCATCTCGATCAAGGGTCCCGAACTGCTGAACAAGTACGTCGGCGAGTCGGAGAAGGGCGTCCGCGAGATCTTCGAGAAGGCCCGTGCGAACGCACCCACGGTGATCTTCTTCGACGAGATCGACTCCATCGCGGGCGAACGCGGCCGCACGCAGACCGACTCCGGCGTCGGCGAGCGGGTCGTCTCACAGCTGCTGACGGAACTGGACGGCCTCGAGGAACTCGAGGACGTCGTCGTCATCGCGACGACCAACCGTCCCGACCTGATCGACCAGGCGTTGCTCCGTCCGGGACGGCTGGACCGCCACGTCCACGTGCCCGTCCCCGACGAGGAGGCCCGCAAGAAGATCTTCGAGGTTCACACCCGCGACAAGCCCCTGGCCGACGCGGTCGACCTCGACTGGCTCGCGGGCGAAACCGAGGGCTACGTCGGTGCCGACATCGAGGCGGTCTGCCGCGAGGCCTCGATGGCCGCCAGCCGCGAGTTCATCAACTCGGTCGACCCCGAGGAGATGGCCGACACCATCGAGAACGTCCGCATCAGCCGCGAGCACTTCGAGCACGCCCTCGAGGAGGTCAACCCGAGCGTGACCCCCGAAACGCGCGAGCGCTACGAGGAGATCGAAGAGGAGTTCGACAGGGCCGAACCGGCCCAGGAACAGGACCAGCTCGGTCGCACCTTCCAGTAGCTCGTCGGTCCCGCGGTCCGATTTTCGGTTCTTTCACGCCCGACGGACGACGCTCCGGCGACCGGCTCACTCCCCGCTCGTCGATTCCGTGCCGAAGTGATCGAACGTCCGATCCCGCTCGTCGGTGACGACGCCCGTCGTCGTGATCTCGAGCCCGAGCTCGTTTAGTTCCTCGACGACGTCTTCGGTGCGTTCCTGCGAGCGACTGATCAGTTCGACGTGGACGTTGTTCTCGTCGACGAGCAGTTCGGTCACCGAGATGACGTTCTCGATCTCGGTGATGCGATCGACGATGGAATCCCGTTCGTCGTCGCGGATCGTCCCCACGAGGAGCATGTGATAGTCGTAACCCGCCTTCTCGTAGTCGATCACCGGCATGTAGCCCTCGATCACCCCGCGCTCCTCGAGGTCGGCCAGCCGCGAGGCGGCCGTACTCGCCGCGATGCCGACCTGCTCGCCGATCTCCTCGGTCGTCACGTTCCGCGCGTCGTCCTGGAGCGCCTGGAGAATCGCCTCGTCGGTGCTGTCGAGGGGACCGTCCATAGACGGCTTATTCGATCGACCTATTTGGGTCTTTCAACGCTTTTCGCGATCTGGACCGTGGGGCGTCAGTCCAGTTCCGCAATCGCTCCGTGGATGTCCTCGAGGACGGTTTCGGCGTGGCCCTCCGGGGAGACGTTCTCGTAGGCCGCTTCGACGGTGCCGTCGGAATCGACGACGTAGGTGTTCCGGAAGACGCCGTCGAACGTGTTGCCGAACATCTGTTTCTCTCCGTAGGAGTCGTAGAGCGTGGCGACCTCGCCGAACTCGTCCGAGAGCAGATCGAACGAGAGATCGTACTCGTTGGCGAAGTCAGCCAGATCCGCCACGGGATCGTCGCTGATGCCGACGACCTCGCAGTCGACGTCGTCGGCCCGGGCGATCACCTCGTCGAACTCGCGGGCTTCTGTCGTACAGCCGTCGGTGTTGGCCCGGGGGAAGAAGTACACGATCAGCCGACCGTCGACGTCGGATCGGCGGACGGTCTCGCCGTGTTGGTTCGGGAGTTCGAACTCGGGAGCGCTGTCGCCTACGTCGAGCATAGGGGCGTGTTCGCGACGGTCGTTGTAGGTATTCCGATTTCTGCCGTCGCGAGCGGACGCTCCACGGTCGAATCCACCGCTTTCGAAACCGCGGCTGAATCGATCCGTCACTCGAGCGGTTCGGCCGCTTCCTGCTCGAGCAGCGGATCGGCGTTCTGTTCCGGCAGGGTGACGATGTCGTCCGAGGAGAGGGTGTACTCGCGGTTGTCCACGCCGAGGATGGAGCCGACGTCGCGGGTGATCCTGACGGTGACGCGGTCGACGTCCTCGTCGGCCGGCGCTCGAGCGGCGGCGTCGGAGTGTCCCGCACCCGACGCTGGGTCCGTCGATCCGGACGCCGTTTCGACCGATCCGTCCAGGTCGGTCCCACCTGCATCCGGGTGGCTGGGATCGGGAGCAGCACCCGGTGATCCAGGAGCGTCAGCTGTGGAGTCCGGCGATCCGGACGAGTCGGGTGCGGTGCCCGACGACGTTTCGGCGGGCGAGCCACCGCCCATCGCGTCGGCCGGCGAGAGACCGCTTTCGGTTGCGTCGTCGTTTGGGTTCGCCGTCGGATCCGGTTCGGGTGCCGGCGGGGCCGGCGGGTCCGGATCGGACGACTCCGGTGGTGCCACGTCCCGTGGCTCGTCGCGTGTGGCTCCGGCGTCCGCTCGAGGCTCGGTCCCCGCCTGGCCGGGCGTATCCGTGGCGCTGGCCCCAGGGGCCGATTCCGTTTCCGCGGTGTCGTCCACCGTCTTACCCTCGAGGACGTCGAGCACGTGAGACTTGTTCGACTCGATGCGCCCGACCAGATCCTCGAAGAGGTCCTGTTCCTCGGCGGTCAGCCCCTCGTCGTCGGCCGGCATCCCGGCCGCCGCGAGGCTGGCCTGCTTGACGAGTTTGCCCATCCGCCGCTCGTAGATGGCTTCGACCACGTCTTTGGCCGTCTCGATCTCGTCGGTGAGGCGGCTCACTTCGGGGGAGGAGAACGGATCGTCCGCTTGCTCGGCGACCCGGTCGCGCTCGTCCTCGAGGTCCGCGATGTACTCGCCGACCTCCTGGTAGAACGACGGGCGAAGGTTCTGGAGGCTGTCTTTCTTTCGCTCCGTGCTCTGGACCGAGCGCAACTCGTCTAAGTTCATTCTTTCTCCTTTTCAGCCCTGCCGCGCGCCATCAGAAACACGGCAACGTACTCCGGAAGTGACTGGTCGCCCTCCGCGATTGTAAAACTATCTCCTCCCAGTTCGACCGTGCCACCGTCCGTGACGTCGACGGCGATCTCCTGGCCCCGGAACGTCTCCGGGACGGCGTCGACCAGCGGCTCGAAGTCGTCGATCTCCCCGCGTTCGAGTCGCATCGTCTCGAGGCCGCTGCCGCCGTGGAGGCTGCCGGGCAGCCGAATGAGCCGGTTCGTGTCGGTCGTGACGGGTTCGTCGATCGGCGCGTTGTCACGCTCGACCGCCCGCGAGGCGAAGCGTTCGGCCAGTTGGGAGACGGCGGTGTGAACCGTCACGTTGCCCGCCTCGAGTTGCTCGCGGTTGTTCCGGGCGGCGTTTAACGTCGCTTGGGCTTTCCCTTGGCCGATGCCGTCGAACGCCTGGAGCCGCTCGAGGGCTGCTTCCTCGTCCATCTCGAGCAACTCGTCGACGAACGCCATGAAGTGGGCGTGGATGCGTTCGCCCCAGCCGCCCTCGGTCCGGAGGGTTCGTCGCTCCGTCGGGGTCTTGCGGCCGATCCCGGCGACGGTCTCGGTGTCGATCAGTTCCTCGTACTCGAGTCCGATGCCCCGGACGTAGTCGACGATCTCGCGGCGGTGTTCGCGCTCCAGGTGGAGCACGTTCTCGTCGCGGACGTGAACGTGGTAGCCGCGGCCGCCCGAGAAGACGATCTCGAGGTCCTCGAAGCCGAAGTCGTCCTCCAGAAAGTCGAGCAAGCGAACGAGGGCGTCCTTGCAGGTCGCGAGCATCTCGGCGTAGGAGTCCTCGCCGAGGGTGACGCCGGGGAGGTGGTCGGCGTCGAGGTCGAAGACCAGATCCGCCGACTGCCAGTCCTTGGCGTGCATCGACTTGGCCCCCGGGTCGCGGAACCGGCCCGCGGAGAAGTAGACGTGCCGGGGCCGTTTGCGAACGAGAAACTCCGAGAGGTCGCCGAGCTCGAGCAGGGATCGGTGGCGGACCATCGTCGTGCCGGGTCCCTCGGTCCAGGGGATGAACCCCCACTCGCGTTCGTTGGCCGCGGGCGGTGGCGTGATCTCCGTCCGTCGGTAATGATCGCGAAACCGCCCCCGAAGATAGGCCCTCGTTCGCTCCTCCATGCGCCTCGGGTATTCGTCGGTGGGGGAGTATAACGCTGCCGGAACGATCGACGCTGGCGTTCCCGGCGCGGCGCGGATCGGTTCGGTGCATATTTCCTGTCCGACTGCGTATACGTGCCCGCCGCGGAGGTGTCGACCGATGACCGATACCGACCGAACCGACGACCTCGGCTCGCTGTTCGTATCGGTGACCGGGAGCGATTCCGTGGTCGAACCACAGGAGGCGGATTCGTCCTCCCGCGAACTGCGGACCGACGCGACCGACGAAACGGTCGACGCGGCGTCGTTCCACGGCCTGGACGACGCCATCGACGACCCCGAATCGGTCGAGGCGAGTCCGTAGGTGCCGACGGTCGGCCCTCGCCGATCGTCGCTCGTGGTTCGATTTTTCGAGGGCGTCACCGGGGTCCCGGAATCGAAAGGCAGTTTTGAGCCACACGAGTAGCGCTCCGTATGCTCTCGATCGCGCTTGCCGGGAAGCCAAACGCCGGCAAGTCCACGTTCTACACCGCGGCGACGATGGCCGACGTGGACGTCGCCAACTACCCGTTCACGACGATCGACGCCAATCGGGGGGTGAGCTACGTCCGGACGGAGTGTCCCTGCCTCGAGCGCGACCAGCGCTGTAACGCGGACAACTGCGAGGACGGCAAGCGCTACGTTCCGATCGAACTGCTCGACGTGGCGGGCCTGGTTCCGGGCGCTCACGAGGGGAAGGGCCTGGGCAACCAGTTCCTCGACGAACTGACGAACGCGGACGTCATCGTCAACGTGATCGACGCCTCCGGCGGGACCAACGAGAAGGGTGAACCCGTCGATATCGGCGACCACGACCCGCTCGAGGACATCGACTTCGTCGAGGAGGAGATGGACCTCTGGCTGGCCGGCATCGTCGAGAACAACTGGGAGTCCGTCGAACGGAAGTCCCGGTCACCCGATTTCGACATCGACGACGCGCTCGCGGACATGCTCTCGGGGTTCGGCGCGTCGCCGACCCAGATCGCGAAAGTGCTTCGGGAACTCGACTACCCCGAAGATCCGATCCAGTGGGAGGACGACCACCGCGAGGAACTCGCGCGGCTGGTCCGCGAGCGCACCAAGCCGATCGTCGTCGCCGCGAACAAGATCGACGTCGCCCCCGAGGGGCACGTCGAGAAACTGCTCGAGCTGGACAAGCCGGTGATCCCCACGACCGCCGAAGGCGAACTCGCGCTTCGCCGGGCCGCGGACAACGATCTCGTCGACTACGACCCCGGCGACGAGACGCTCGAAATCGGCGACGGCGTCAACGACGCCCAGCGCGAGGCCCTCGAGGACCTCGCGGAGACGATGGCCGAGTACGGCGGCACCGGCGTCCAGGGTGCGCTGAACTACGCCGTCTACGAGTTGCTCGAGCACCTCACCGCCTATCCGGTCGAGGACGCGGCGAAGTGGTCCGACGGCAGCGGCAACGTACTGCCAGACGCGCATCTCCTGCCCGAGGGGTCGACGCCCGTCGACCTCGCGTACGCCGTCCACTCCGACATCGGCGACGGCTACCTCCACGCCGTCGACGCCAAGTCGAACCGGGAGGTCGGCGAGGACTACGAACTCGAGGAAGGCGACGTGATCAAGATCGTGAGCACCAACTGATAAAAAGAGAGTCGAAGTGCGTTACTCGTTTTCGAGCGGGTCGTAGATATCGCGGTTCGCGTCCCGGTCAGCCGCTGCCACCCGCTGGACGAGTTCTCGTCGGCGATCGTCCATTACGTCATCACTCGCGCTGTTGGTCGTCGTGACCGTTTTTCTTCTTCCCAGGTAACGAGTACGGAGTGGCATCCGCCTCATCGTGGAGTTGTGTATCCTTCTCGGACAAATAGAGGATCAATCCGATACCATTGAAGACGAACACGAAGGCAGCCCACTGTAACGGGCTCTCCAGTTCGCTTTTTCGAGCATCCCAACACACTAGGGCAGCAATTGGACCGACGATAAGCAGATATAGTGAGATGACGACCAGTATCGCTCGACTCATTATCCGCTTGCTAACAGTGGTGAACTAATATATATTTAGTATTAGAACAGTCTCGGCAGAACACACTACGTAAGTGATCGTTCAAGCGAATACCGTGAGGACGGATCGACCAGAAGCACCCCGTGAGAATGGCATCCTCGCCAGAATTCAAAACTGGCAGCGAGGCTGGCGTCTGTCAACTCACTCGAGCGGCTGTGCGTAATCGACTTGCTTCGGCCGGAAGTCCGTCGCACGGTAGAATCGGCGCGCGTCCTCGTTTTCCCACTCGCAGGAGACCTTGAGGTGGTCACAGCCGCGCTCTCGAGCGAGGGCTTTCACCCGCTCGACGACCGCCGTGCCGTGCCCCCGATTCCGGTGGCCCTCGTCGATAGCGAGGTTCACGATGCGGAGGTATTTCGAGTACTGTCGGGACGGATGGCTACCCTCGCGAAGCGTGACGAAACCGATCGTCTCGCCGTCGTGAACGACGAGGTGGTCAGTGATCTCCTCGTCCTCGAGGTGTGCCCGGAAGACCTCCTCGGAAACCTCGTCTACGTCCGCGGAGGTGAGTTCGTTCAACTGGGAGTACTCCTCCATCGCGACTGCGAGATCGTACCAGCGATCGACGAGCGCCTCGAGGTCGGCGTCGGTTGCTTCGACGAGCTTCATAGGTGGACGGGGTGGCGCTCACTTGTCAGGGTTTGGACGATGTGTTGGGTTCTGACACACCGAACCGACAACCGGACGATCGATGAGACGGCGACTGGAACAAGCGTCGACGACTGACGGACGGCCGATCGAAAGCGGCACAGTTCGGTCCGGGACGGCCATCGAACGGCCCAAGCCGGGAACGAAGAGCGGAATATCGGGGGACGACTGGCACACAGGGGAATACGTCACTCCTCCCACTGGGTCGAGATGTACAGCAACGCGATCAGACAGAGGATGACGACGGCGAACAGCCCGACCGTCATCCACCAGGGTGCGACCATATTCGACCTTCGAATTCGGCGGTGAAAGCCGTACCGATCGCTCGAGCCCCGTCGCGGGCCGAAACGTCTCGAGCATCCGACGGTTTTTGTAGGAACCGGCCGAAGACCGGGTATGAAGGTCATCAAGGACAGCGTGCACGACCACATCCAGGTCGAGGGGGTCGCCCGCGACCTGGTCGACACGCCCGAACTCCAGCGGCTGCGGCGGATCAGCCAGCTGGGGACCGCCTCGCTCGTCTATCCGTCGGCGAACCACACGCGGTTCGAACACAGCCTCGGCGTCTATCACCTGGCCTGTCGCGCCCTCGAGCACCTCGGCGTGGAGGGGAAACAGGCCGATCGCGTGCAGGCGGCTGCCATCCTCCACGACATCGGACACGGCCCCTTCAGTCACAATCTCGAGTCGCTGACCTACCGCCGTACCGGCCGCTATCACGACGACGTCCACGACCTCCTCGCTGAGGGGACGGTCGGCGAGGTGTTGCGCGACCACGACATCGAGCCGGCGGCCGTAGCGGATCTGGTGGCCGGCGACGGCCGGTTCGGCCAGCTCGTCTCGGGCGAACTCGACGTCGACCGGATGGACTACCTGGTTCGGGACGCCCACCACACCGGCGTTCCTTACGGGACGATCGACACCGGCCGGCTGGTCCGCGAACTGACCTTCACGGACGGCGAACTGGTCCTCACCGAGGGCAACGTCCAGACGGCCGAGAGCCTGCTCGTCGCCCGGGCGCTGATGAACCCGACGGTCTACAGCCACAGCGTCGCCCGGATCAGCAAGGCGATGCTCCGTCGGGCCGCCGAGCGCCTGCTCGAGTCGTCCGACAACGACGTGGACGCGGCGACGCTCCAGCGGATGGACGACGCCGATCTCACCGTCGCGCTGCGCTCGAGCGAGGCGACCGCGGAGTTCTCCCGGCGGCTGGATCAGCGCGACCTCTACAAGCGCGCGGTCTGGGCCGAGATCGACGACGTTCCCGGCGGAATCATCGAGTCGGACCACGAGGCGATCCGCGAGTTCGAACGCGAGATCGCCGCCCGAGCGGAGGTCGATCCCGAGTGCGTGATCGTCGACGTGCCGAGTCGGCCGTCCATGAAGGAGTCGACCTCGCGAGTGATGGTCAACGGCGAGATCCGCCGACTCGACCAGCAGTCGCCGCTGGTCGGCGCGCTGCGAGCGGCCCAGTACTCCCAGTGGCGGCTTGGCGTCTACTCGCCGGCCGAGATGCGCGAGCGCGTCGGCCGCGCGGCGGTATCGGTGCTCGGCCTCGACATCGACGGCGCGCTGGTCAGCGAGGTCCGAAACGGACTCGACGCGACGCTCGACGAGTTCGTCGACTCGGCGTGAGCGACGGCCGCCGAACACGTGCGGGACGCGGCACCCGTCGTCCGTGCTCCTTTCACAACAATTAGGCCGCTCGGATGGCAATCCGGCGGTATGAAAGACCGATTCCTCCGGGCGGCGCGCGGGGAGCGAACCGATCGGCCCCCGGTGTGGATGATGCGACAGGCGGGGCGCTATCTCCCGGAGTATCGGGAGCTTCGGGAGGAGTACTCGTTTCTCGAGGCGATCTCGACGCCGTCGGTCGCTGCCGAGATCAGCCTCCAGCCCTACGAGCGGTTCGCGCCGGACGGCGTCGTCATGTACTCTGACATCCTGACGGTGCTCGAGCCGCTGGGTTTCTCCTATCACCTCGAGTCCGGAGTCGGCCCGGTCGTGGAGAACCCGGTCGAGTCGCCAGCCGATACCCACCGGGAACACCAGCCGGTCGCCGAGGAACTCCCCTACGTCGGCGAACTGCTCGAGCGCCTCTCGGCGGAGCTCGGCTCGGAGGCGGCCGTCCTCGGGTTCACTGGCGGCCCCTTCACCCTCTCGGCGTACGTCTGCGAGGGGACGCCGTCCCGATCGTTCATGGCGGTCCGTCGGCTCCGGGCGGAACACCCCGAGGCGTTCCGACGGCTGTTGCGGGCGTTCACCGACGTCGTCGTCGACTACGTCACGTACCAGGTCGAGTCGGGGGCCGACGCGATACAGTTGTTCGATACGTACGCCGGCCTGCTCTCGCCCGCGGACTACCGCGAGTTCCTCCTGCCGCTCCACCGGGAGATCGTCGACGCCGTCGACGTGCCGACCATCGTCTTCGTCCGCAACGTCAGCGGTAACCTCGCACTGCTCGAGGAGACGGGCGCAGACGTCGTGGCGCTTGACTGGACGGTCGACCTCGAGGCCGCCCGCGAAGAACTCGGCGACGTCGCGATCCAGGGGAACCTCGACCCGGCGCTCCTCTACGGCGATCCCGAGACCGTCAGAGAGCGCACTCGAGCCGTCGTCGAAGCCGGCGGCTCCGAGGGCCACATCCTCAACCTCGGCCACGGCGTCGATCGGAACACGCCCGTCGAAAACGTCGAGGCGTTCTTCGAGGCGGCGAAGGACGCCGCCTGAACCGAGTCGCGTCTACTCGCGCCGCCTCACTGTGGCGGCAATCCGGCGTTGTAACAGTACGTACCCGGTTCGTCCCGGCACTGACACGGCCGAAGCTGGTAGTAGGAGGGTTCGAAACCCGAGAGGAACGGCTCGACGGTGTCGGCGAGCAGCGTCGGGAACCGGGGATCGTCGTGGGGAACGGGCACCCGGTGAAGGTCGAGGCCGACCGCCTCGGCGTCCTCGCGGAGGTCGACGTCGAGTTCGACCAGCGTCTCCGACTGTTCGTGCATGAAGCTCATCGGCTCGACGACGACGCGCTCGGCCTCGCCCTCGAGCCCCTCGACGACGTCCTCCGTGTCGGGTTCGGTCCACTCGATGCCGCGGTTGGCGTGGTTCTGGTAGCCGATCTCGTAGTCGTCGATGCCGACGATGCTCGCGATGGCGGCCGCGTGTTCCTCGACGTACTGGTCGTAGCGGCTCCCCTCCTCGAGGTACTTCTTGGGGGTACCGTGAGCCGAGAAGACGAAGGCGGTGTCGGGATCGTCGAGGTCGACGCCCTCCGCCTCGACGAACTCGGAGATCGTCTCGGCCCGGATGCGGTTGTAGGCGGGGACGCGGTGCCACCCCGTGATCGCCGTCATATCCGGATCGTAGCCCTCGACGTCCTCGATCGCCGACTCGAGGGAATCGATCGAGGCGACCGTCGTCGAGGGGCCACAGAGCGGGTAGATCGGGACGGCGATCACCGACTCGATGCCGTCGGCGGCCAGTTCCTCGGCCACGTCGGGGATCAGCGGTTCCATGAACTGCATGGCCCGGTAGATCTCGACATCGTGGCCGCGTTCGGCGAGTCGTTCCTCGAGCGCGGCCGCCTGCGCGTCGGCCTGCTCCTGCAGCGGCGAGCCGCCGATCTCCTCGTACTCCTCCATGAGTCCGGGGAGTCGGCGACGTGCGAGTTCTTCGGACCGTTCCCAGGCGGCCTCCTCGGACTCGGCCTCCTCGAGGTCTGCGTTGTCGAAGAAGATGCGCGTGAGGTACTCGAAGACGACGTCCCGGTCGGGTTCGGACGGCTCGCCGAAGTTCAAGAGCACGATCCCAGTGTCCATACGCGGCCGTTAGGACAGGCCCGGTATAGGAACTTCGAAGCCGGCAGTCGCCCGCGTCGCCCGCCGACGGAGACGAACGCGTTCGGCACCCGGCTGAACGCGTCCAGGTTATTTTCCGGTCGATCTGTCGGCCAGTTCGTCGGCGAGTCGCCTCGCGCTGCGGATGCGCCCGGGAATCCCCGGCCGGTCGACGAAGTTCGTACAGAAGTGGACGCCCGCCGGCGGCTCGAGGTCGTCCATCGCCGTCCAGGACCGATCGTAGGCCGGCATGCCCGGATCCCACCGGTGGACGTGGATCGGCGTCGCCGACGCCCCCGTGATCCGCTCGAACTCGGCGGCCGCGACGTCGCCGAGTTCCTCGTCCGTGCTCGACTCCATCTCCGGATACGTGCCGGGATCGACGTAGCAGGTGTAAAGGCGCTCCCGCCCGAGGAAACTCGCGTTCCAGGTGAGGCCGCTGATCCGAACGTCGGACCCCGGCGGGACGAGCGTCCCGATGCCCTCGCCGTCGAACCCGGAGTCGAGGTACACCATCCCGATCGGGTTGTAGGTGAACCGTCGCAGCACCGACTCGAGGTCCGCGTCGACCGGCTCGAGCAGGTCGGCACAGGTTTCGGCCGGCGTCGTCAGGACGACCTCGTCGACGCGTTCGCTGTCCTCCGGGGTCCGGAGTTCGTAGCCGTCGTCGGTCTCGTGGATCGATTCGACCGGCGTCTCGAGCCGGACGGCGTCGCTGTGGGCCTCGTACAGCGCCGTGGATAGCTCGCCGAGGCCGTCCTCGAAGGTCACGATCGGGGGCGTCTCCCGGCCGGAGAGGAGTTTCCTGGCAACCCACAGGAGAACGCTCCGATCGATGCCGGCCTTCTCCAGGGCTCGTCCGAGCGAGTACTCGACGAGCATGTCGTCCGGATGGGTGCCGTAGAGGCCGCTGTACAACGGGCCGAGATAGCGGCGTGCGGCCTGCCGTCCGAACTTTCGGGTGAGGTACTCGTCGACGGTTTCGTCCGGCTTCGGCGGCCCGTACAGCGGCTCGAGGAGGATGCGGAGCTTTCCCCGCAGGGAGAGCAGGTCGGTCGTCAGCGCCTCGCGGACGGACAGCGGCGCGACGTGTAGCGACTCGTCGTGGTAGATGTAGATCGGCTGGTCGTCGTCGCCGGTTCGGAGCCGATCCTCGAGTCCGAGGTCGGTCACCATCGACTCGAGTCCGGGCGTCAGTCGCAGTCGCTGTGGCCCGAGTTCGACGGTCCGGCCGTCCACCCGTCGACTCCGCATGATACCGCCCGGTTCCGCCCGCGCCTCGAACCCGACGACGTCTACGTCCCGGTCCGCGAGCGCGTGTACGAGTGACAGGCCGGAGATCCCGGCCCCCACGACGCCAACTCTCATCTCTCCGATGGTTTCGATCGGACGCATTTCACTGTGTCGTCACGGCGATGGGATTGCCGCTACGGGGTGTGGTTCTCGAGCCAGGCTCGCGTTCGCGCACCTCGACCGCCTTGACCACGCCGGCCGGCACCTCTCCCTCCTCGTCGGCCAACGATGGACGAAGCCGAACCGGTGGTCCACGTGCCACCAACGATTCTCCATGACGTTCGAGGAATACGAACTACACGACCGTCTCGACCGACTCGCGAACGCCGACGCGGACCGGGACGTACTCGTCACCCGGACCGTCCCGCCGGAGGAATCGATCGGCGCGGCCCGCCAGCCCGTCGAAACCGACTACGCGGAGGCGACGCAACTCGACGAGAGCACCGCGCCGGAGCCCCTGACCGATGCGCTCGAGGCGACGCGACAGGCGTTGAACGAGTACGACGAGATACCCGAGGACGGACTGGCGATCTACGCCGGCGTCGTCGACGGCGACTTGCTCACGGCGACGTTCGACGACCTCCCCGCGCCGATCGAGGCGGAACGGTACGAACACGCCAACGAGTTCGACCTCGACCCGCTCGAGGGCGTCACCGAACCCGCGTCGACGCACGGCCTGCTGGTGGTCGAACGCGGCGGCGCGGCGATCGGGCGACTCACCGACGAAGGCGTCGATCCGATCGACACGTTCGACAGCGACGTGCCGGGAAAATCCAGCGCCGGCGGACAGTCCGCCGAGCGATTCGAGCGGGACCGCGAACGACAGAAACGCGAGTTCTTCGACGAGGTAGCCGAACGCGCCGCGCTCGAGTTTCTGGACGACGATCCCGTCGACAGCGTGTTGTTCGGCGGCACTACCGGAACGATCGAACGCTTTCGCGACGAGGCCGACCTCGATCACGAACTCGAGGATCGCATCGTCGACACGTTCGCGGTCGAGTACGCGAGCGAACAGGGCCTCCGACAACTGGCGCGGAAGGGCGAGTCCGCGCTCGCAGAGCGGGACCGACGCGACGCTCGCGAGACGCTCTCGTCGTTTTTCGACGTGGTGCGCGACGACGATCGTCCCGTCGCGTACGGTACGGACGAGGTCGACGACGCCCTCGAGTACGACGCCGTGGAGACGCTGTTGCTCTCGACCGCGCTCGAGGGCCGACAGCTCCAGCGGTTCGGCGACCGGGCCGTCGAGCAGGGCGGGGAGACGGTCGTCGTCCCGGACGACTTCCCCGGCGGCGACCGGTTTGCCGAGGCGTTCGACGGCATCGGTGCCCTGTTGCGGTTCCCGATCGAGTGACTCCGACACAACCCCGTCGATTGCTAGCCGTCCGGGCCGGACCGGCGTTTTACCGGTGGCCGAGAACCATCGAACCGCCCCCACCCACCTTTTGTCTATCTGGAATATATCATTCAAATCCGATAGCTCACGCTCGCCATGGGCCTCCGGAAAGCGGAGAAGAACCCACACTCGCCTCTCCGGGGACATCGACACGACCGGTTGGACGAAATAATCTGGATCCAACTACGTCGGTACGGCGACGAGAACCGGCCTCAGTCGTCGGCGACGGACTCGCAGTCACAGCCGCCTTGCTCGAGCAGGTCGCGGACGGTGTACTGCTGGCGGCAGTCCTTGCAGGTCACGGTGACGTCGACGAGGACGTCGAACTCGCCGATCTCGAGGACGTCGTTGCGATCGAGCTGTTCGATCGTATCGGCTGTCACCGCGCTCGTCCGATTACGGAGCGCCCCCAGTTTGTCCCGGCTGCGTTCGATGCGCTCCTCGTCGCTGGGCGACTCGAGCGATGCCTCGAGACAGGCGGTCAGGTGGTTGTAGACGGTCTGGTGGGAGACGAAGTCGCTCTCGATGTCCTCGACGGGCACGCCGTCGCGCTCGAGTTCTTTGCGCGTCTGGACGCGGGTCCCGCTGCTGACGTCGTCGTCGGTGAGCAACCGGTAGGTGTTCTCGACCTCGCCGTCCCGGTACTGGAGGCCGGCCTCCACGAGCGCCGACTCGAGGATGCGCTGGTTGACGTGAGCGGCGAGATCACGGGTGCTGTATCGGTCCTCGGACTGGTCGGTCCAGTAGGTGACCAGTTCCTCGTCCAGACCGGTGAGGTCGTACTCGCCGGCCACCCGACCGACTTTGCATCCGCACGACGGTTCACCCGTCGACTCCGTACTACGTTCGCTCACTGAACTGAACGTACCCGACTGGTCGTAAAAAAGATTCCGCCTGAAGAAGACCGTTTACAGGAATACGGCCGTAACGGCCGACCAACTGTCGACTCGTCCCGAGCCGGAACCTCGGCGTCCGAGAAACAGCGCAGAAGATATACCATATATGATAATATCTGAATATGGTTCTAATTCGGATACTAATCGGGCACCGTGAACCCTGAACTACTCGACGACGATCACGCGTAGGTCGTTGACGTTCGTCCCCGTCGGTCCGGTCCGGACGAGCGCACCGGCGGTCGCAAGCAGTGGTTCGACGTCGTTGCGATCGAGGGCATCGCGGGCTGACGCGGGGTCCAGCGTCGATCCGGCGGCGATCGCTCCGGCTGCATCCGTCGAGCCGTCGATTCCGTCCGTATCGACGCTCGAGACGACCACCCGATCGGCCTCGAGCGCGAGCGTGGCGGCCGTCACGAACTCCTGGTTCGGACCACCTTCGCCGGCCGACGGGCCGAGAGCCACGGTCGTCTCACCACCCGAGAGCAGCACTGCCGGCGGTTCGATCGGCGTCGCGGTTTCGCGACACTCCTCGGCGATGGCGACGTGCGTGAGTGCAGCCTCGCGGGCCTCACCCCGGACGCGCGAGGAGAGGACGAGCGGTTCGTATCCGCGCTCGCTCGCCGTCTCGCGGGCCGCTTCGAGCGCCGTTCGATTACTTCCGACGACGTGGGTCGTCACGCGATCGAACGCCGAATCGTCGGCCGTGGGCGTCTCGGGACGGTCACCTGTCGATCCGTCCGTGAGTAGCCGTTCGACCGCGTCGGGGACCTCGAGATCGTATCGCTCGAGAACCGCCCGGGCGTCGGCGTACGTCGACGGATCGGGGACCGTCGGGCCGCTCCCGATCACGCTCGGGTCGTCGCCGACGACGTCGCTCAGAACGAGCGCACAGACGGTCGCCGGCGCGAGCGTCTCCGCCAGCCGCCCGCCTTTGATCGCGCTGCAGTGTTTCCGAACGGCGTTGATCTCGTCGATCGGTGCTCCGCTCCCCAGCAGCGCCTCGGTCGTCGACCGGAGGTTGGCCAGCGAGAGGGGCTGCGCGGGAGCCGTGAGGAGCGCGCTCGCCCCGCCAGTGACGACCGCGACGACGAGATCGTCCGCGCTAACGTCGGCCGCGACCTCGAGCAATCGCCGGGTGTTCCGGACGTTCGTCTCGGTCGGAACCGGGTGCTCGCCCGGGAGTACCTCGATGCGCTCGTCCGATTCGTCGCTCACTCCATCTTCGACTGTCGCCGCCAGATCGTCGGTGACTACCGCGCCGCCGGTCAGCCGATCGTCGAGCGCGTCCTCGAGCGCTCGGGCGAACCCTCTCACTGCGTTTCCGCCGCCGACGACCACGACGTCGTCGTATCGCTCGAGGTCGTACGCGGTGCTGTTTCCGTCGACGGTCTCGATCCGGAGGGTATCGTCCCGTACCGAGACGCGCTCCTCGACCAGTCGGCGAGGATGGGCGGCCTCGATACCGCTGACGAGACAGTCGAGAGCCACCGCGTGGGCAGGGGTCGCTTGAAGCGCGTCGCGATTGGGGACGGTGACCGGTTCCATACCGGTCCATCGCGCGCCAGCGGTTTCAAACCGCGACCTTCGCCCCTGCTCGGAGGGCTGGAGCGCGATCGTCCGTCCGATCCCCCTGGCTCGTACCGGTGACGACGATGGTCCGTTCCTCGTGCGTGAGCCTCCGTTCAGAAGCATGGACCGTCCCCCGTTGCCGGGGACGGACTACTTCTGCTGGGCCTCGACCGTCGCGACGGCCGCGAGGTTGACGATGTCCTTGACCTCGTCGTCGCGCTGGAGGACGTGGACCGGTTTGGCCATGCCAGCGAGCATCGGTCCGACGGCCTCCGCGCCGCCGAGTCGCTGGAGGAGTTTGTACGCGATGTTCCCCGCCTCGAGGTTCGGCAGGACGAGCACGTTCGCGGGGTCGTCGAGGTCGGCGAACTCGTAGGTTCCCTGGAGGATGTCCTCGACGACGGCGGTGTCGGCCTGCATCTCCCCGTCGACGGGGAACTCGACCGACGGATCGGTCCGTAGCATGTCGGCCGCACGGCGGGGTTTCCGGGTGCCTTCGTTGTCGACGCTACCGAAGTCCGAGTACGATAGCAACGCGGCGCGCGGGTCGACGTCGAACCGTCGCGCGATGTCTGCCGCGTGCTGGGTCACCTCCGCGAGCGTTTCCGCGTTGGGATCCTGGTTGACCGTCGCGTCGGCAAGGAAGACGACCCGGTTCTTGAACGTGAGCATGTAGACGCCGGCGGCGTACTCGACGTCCTCGGCAGTCCCGATGACCTGCAAGAGCGGACGCAACGCCGAGGGGTAGTGGTGGGTCAGCCCCGTCAGCATCGCGTCGGCGTCGCCCTGATCGACCATCACCGACGCGAAGTAGTTGCTGTCCTCGATGAACTCCGCGGCTTCGTTCCGAGTGATCCCCTTTCGCTTGCGCCGTTGATACAGCGCGTCGACGTACTCGTCGTAGTCACCGGTTTCGGGATCGACGACCTCGGGATCGAACTCGAGGCCGAGGTCACCGGCCGTGCGTTCGATCTCCTGGCGGTTTCCGATCAGGACCGGCTCCGCGATGCCCTGCTCCTGTAGCTGGTAGGCCGCCCGGATCATCTTCTCGTTGTGTCCCTCCGCCAGCGCCAGCCGTTTGGGATCGCTCTGGGCCTTGTTCAGGACGACGCGCATCATCTCCCGGGACTTCCCCAGGCGGGCCTCGAGGCGTTCGACGTACTGGTCGCGTTCGACAGCGGATCGAGCGGCACCGCTCTCCATCGCCGCCTCGGCGACGGCCGGTGCGACCTCGAACAGGACGCGGGGATCCATCGGCTTCGGGATGATGTACTCGGGACCGAACTGGAGGGGTTGATCGCCGTATGCCTTGCGGACGGCGTCGGGCACGTCCGCTTTCGCCAGATCGGCCAGCGCCTCGGCGGCCGCGACCTTCATCGGTTCGTTGATCTCGGTCGCGCGTACGTCGAGTGCCCCGCGGAAGAGGAACGGGAACCCGAGGACGTTGTTGACCTGGTTCGGGTAGTCCGACCGGCCCGTGGCCATGATGACCGTGTCGTCGCGGGCCGCTTTGGCCTCCTCGTAGCCGATCTCGGGATCGGGGTTGGCCATCGCGAAGATGATCGGATTCTCGGCCATCGAGCGCACCATCGCCTGATCGACGATGCCGCCGACCGAGAGCCCGACGAAGACGTCCGCGCCTTCCATCGCGTCCGCCAGATCTCCCTCCGGCACGTCGCGGGCGAAGTCGCGGTTGTACGGGTTCAGATCGCCGGCTTCGGCTCGCTCCGTGGTGAGAATGCCGTCGATGTCCACCATCGTGACGTTCTCCTTGCGGACGCCCAGCGAGACGTAGAAGCGAGCCGTCGCGACCGCCGCCGCCCCCGCACCCGCGAAGGTCACCTCGAGGTCCTCGAGGTCCTTCCCCACGATCTCAGCCGCGTTCAACAGTGCCGCGCCGGAGATGATCGCGGTCCCGTGCTGGTCGTCGTGGAACACCGGCACGTCCATCCGCTCGCGCAATCGTTCCTCGATCTCGAAGCACTCGGGGGCCTTGACGTCCTCGAGGTTGATCCCCCGAAGGTCGGTTCCATGCCGGCGACCGACTCCACGAACGCGTCGGGGTCGTCGTGATCGAGTTCCACGTCGAAGACGTCGATATCGGCGAAGCGTTTGAACAAGACGCCTTTCCCCTCCATGACCGGCTTCGAGGCCTGCGGACCGATGTCGCCGAGTCCGAGCACGGCCGAGCCGTTCGAGACGACGCCGACGAGGTTCCCCTTGATCGTATACTGGTAGGCCGCGTCGGGATCGTCCGCGATCTCGCGACACGGACCCGCGACCCCCGGCGAGTACGCGAGGCTGAGTTCCCGCTGGGTGTTCGTCGGTTTCGTCGTCCGTACCTCGATCTTCCCCGGCGGCTCCGTCTCGTGATAGCCGAGGGAGTCGTCTTCCAGTGACATAGGTTTCGTTCCGAACAGACGGGCAAAAGCCTGTGGATCCGAAGGGCGAACACGTCGTGACGACGGCGAAGCGTCCACGTTCGGGTATCTGAACGACCGATTACGTGCGTTCGACCGGATCGCTGCCGGGAGCCGACCGGACGGCCGGAGTCGATACCCGCTCGACTGCCGGGGATCGAATCCCGGGCAAGGCTGTCACGTCGGCCGGGCCGTACCCGTCACTCCTCGGCCGCGAACGTCATCGCCCCGTCGTCGAACGAGAGCCGTCCGTGCTCGAGCACCGCCACGTCGTCCGTGAGTTCCTCGAGCAGCGCCTCGGAGACGTAGAGTTCCTCGAGGTCGGTGGTGTTCTCGATCCAGGCGATCCGGACCTCGTCGGGGTCGTAGCCGCCGAGCGCACTGCATGCGATCCTGACCGCGAGTTCGTCGTCCGGCGCGACCACCGGGAGCCGCGCTTTCGCGAGCGACCCGCTGGTCAGCGCGTTCGCGTACGTCTGCTGGAGGTCGAGCTGTTCGACCGCCGATCGACGCGTGAGGTCGGCGAGGCCGATCCCGTTGCCGTTGCCCTTGGTGTGAGCAGTGAGGCCGCGCACGTAGATCAGGTCGACGTCCGGCCGTTCCGGTTCCGGGGCGTTGAGGACCTCGTACCGGCCGATCACGTTGGTATCCATGCCGGCCCCTGAAATCTCCTTGCCGATCTCGTCGACGACGAGGAGATCCAGGTCGTCGTGGGGCAACGTCGCCATCTCCTCGCGGGCGCGCTCGAGTAGATCGGGTTCGCGTTCCTCGAACGCGTCGGCGGGAACACCCTCGACGTGGGCGGTCTCCTCGTAGAAGTTCTCGACGAGCGCGATCCCTCCGAGCAACGGCAGGGCCTCCCTGACGACCGACAGCAGCGCCTCCAGCGTCGGCACGTATCCCTCCGCGATCGCGGTCGAGTGAAAGGCGTTCGCTCCGGCCTGTTTTCCCAGCCCGACGACCGCCATCTTGACGAGGCCGCTCTCGATCCGTCCGGTGAAGTTCGTGTGCGGTTTGACCCGGTTGAGCACGACGACGCCATCGGCCTCGAGGGCTGCGGTCGAAACGTACGCCGGGACCGTGGTCTCGCCGACGGTCACCTCCCCAACTTCCTCGACGTCCATCCGGGCATCGATCGGGGCTCCGATCCGCTCTTCCGTGACGTCGAGCGCCGCGAGCAGATCGCGCTGGCCCTCGGCCGTCGCCCCGCCGTGGCTCCCCATCGCCGGCACGATCACTGGCTCGAGATCCCGATCCCGGAGTGCGGATACCGCCTCCGTCACGTATGCCGCGAGGTCGTGGATGCCGCGGCTGCCGACCCCCAGCGCGACCGTCGCTCCCCGCTCGAGCTCCTCGAGCGGGAGCGTAGCCAGTTCCGACCGGAGCCGCTGTCGTGGATTCGTGACCGTCTCGGTCGGTGGCTCGTAGGCGACGCGGGCGAACGGAGGCAGCGGTTGCGGGTCGAGCAACCCGTCGACGTCGTCCCGGGTCGGAAACTCCATGTCTGTCGTTGGGTCGAACCGGCTGCTGTAAGTCAGTTCCGACGTTTCGCTCCGTCGAGAAAATCTCGAGCGACGTGACTCCGGAATCCGGCCGTCCGATCCCACGTTACCAATCAACACGATCGACAACGTTTTCCACGCGACCGCGAGATAGCCGTCCGTATGTGTACAGTGACGACGCGGTCCACTGACGGAACGGAAATCGAGACGAACGCGGCCGCCACGCTCGAGTCCGACCGATTGCCCGGCGCTGAGGAGGGGAGCCGCTGACGATGGTTCGTCTCGCTCGCTCCGCGGACGGCACGCCGCTGCTGGGCGACGACAGCGGGTTCGTCCCGCTTTCGGCCGCCGATCCGTCGCTCGAGACCGTTCGTGACGCCCTGCCGCTCGCTGCCGCCGGCGACCTCGCCGATCCAGCAGACGCCTCTGCCGAACCGGTCCCGGCGTCGGACCTCGCGTTCGCGTCGCCGCTCGCGGAGTACGGCAAACTCTGGGGGATCGGGCTCAACTACGCGGAACACGCTTCGGACCTCGACGAGGACCGACCGACCGAACCCGCGAGTTTCATGAAACCAACGACGGCAGCGACCGGGCCCGGCGGCCCCATTCGCCTCCCCGACCCGGCGATCACGGACCGCGTTACCGCCGAGGCGGAACTCGCCGTCGTTCTCGGGCAGACCTGTCGCGACCTCGAGCGCGAGGAGGCCGAAAACGTCATCGCCGGCTACCTGCCCGTCATCGACATGACCGCCGAGGACGTCCTCGAGCAGAACCCGCGTTTCCTCACCCGATCGAAGAGCTTCGACACGTTTCTCGTCGTCGGCCCCTCGATCATCACGACCGACGAAGTCGACGACCTCGAGTCGATCACGGTCCGGACAATCGTCAACGACGAGGTCGTGGCCGAAAACCGCGTTCATAACATGATGACGCCCCCGAAGGAACTCGTCTCGTTCCACTCGGACGTGATGACGTTCGAACCGGGGGACGTGATCTCGACCGGTACGCCAGGAGCGTCGCCGATCGACGCCGGCGATCACGTAACCGCGAGCGTCGACGTCGTGGGAGACGTAAGCGCCGACGTGGTCCGATAACGACCGTCGGTCTCCGTCACCCCGGTCTCCCGAGTCGACGATCATCCCGTCGAACACCCCGTCACGCCAATACATACTCATCTGACAATTTTGGGTTCTATCTAGTCATCGACTATTATCTTCCGGAACTTCGAATCACGGCTGGATCCACCTAGCACGCCGTCGTATCGGAAGGGACCGAAGTATACCACCACCGCCAGTATCGGATATACTCCACCAATCATCGGATTTCGAATTCTGAAAGCTCGGATACGGCGTATCGTCCACTTGGTATCTTCCGATTATTCCATGTCGCCGAAACCGTGATACGTACGTTACGTATATATGAAACACACATAATACAAATCCGATAATATTTGGAATACGGAGAGCGATCGATCCCAGAGCGATCGGCCTCGGCTCGAGACGATCGTCGGAAGCCGAACGCGACTGGACGGACGAGCCGTCGAGTCGACCTGCTATCGGTTCCCCACATCTGCGATCGTTGGATCTTCGTATATTCCCTACCAATTTCGAACGATCGACCATTAACCGGCCCGGAAAGAAAACACTACTATTTCGTAAGTCCTCCCATGGGGTCGATTTCTCCTCGTGAAATCGTTCCTTTTCAAATTCGTGCGGCGAAAATCGACCGCCCGAACCGCCGCCGAAGGGAATGGCTAATTGCGTTACCACCAACAGTGTAAAACCAACCGGGTTACTAACTCAGTTCCGTAAACGAATCATCCCAGGACTGTTTACGGAAGTACTGGTGTAAAATAACTGGCGTTCACCGTCCCACATATTTCTCGGCCGACCCGTGGAACGAACGACCTTCATTTACAGGAGTACCCCTGTAATCACAACTCGTATTTTATCTTCAGTTCGAGTTCATTCGCGATTCCTAACAACAGGTCCGCCATCTCGGACTCGAGTCGTTCGCCTTTCATTCGGTGTGCCGGTCCGGAGATGCTCAGACCACCGATCACCGATCCGCTGGGATCGGTGATGGCCGTTCCGATAGCGTTCAATCCTTCCGTCGACTCCTCGAAGTTGAACGCGATCTCGGTCTCTCGAACCGTCTCGAGTTCGTCGTACAGGGCGTTTTCGTCCGTGATCGTGTGAGGCGTGATCGGCGGCAGACCGTGGTAGTCGATGATTTCCTCGACGTACGCGTCGGGGAGTTTCGCAAGCATGGATTTGCCAGCGGCGCTGCAGTGGAGGTAGCCAGTCTTCCCGAGTTGGCTATCCGTCTGTACGGCCTGTTTTCCGGTTCCCGTATGGACGTAGTACCGTTTCCCGTGTTCTTCGACGAGGAACTGGACGTGTTCTCCGGTTTCCTCGGCGAGTTCGTCGACCTTCGTCTTGGCCAGCTGGTACGCTGGGTCCCGCGTCTGGACGACGCCAGCGAGCGTCAACACCCGCATGCCCAGGTGATAGGTGTCGCCCTCCTTCGTGACGTAATCGTGCGTTAGTAGCGTGTTCAGGTGGCGGTGGACGGTACTCGGTGACTTCTCGAGGTATTCCGCGATCTCGTTCACTCGGCCGCCCTCGAGGGATCTGAGCGCCTCGATCACGTCCAGCGTCGTTTCGGTCGATTGGACTGGTGGCGTGGACTGTTCCTGTTTCATGCTCACTGCTACGGCCCCACCACTTATAAAATCCCATCACGCGAAACCTTCACCCATTTCTTGGGCGGAATTTAGCAAACTTTTCGAATATGAATCGGAGTTTAAGGTATAAAATCCCACGATGCGGGACGTAAATTCGGTGTTCCCCGGCCCACATACTCCGTGAACAATATGCCGGGATAGGGTTTTGGTGCCGATCCGGTCGGGATCACGCACACGGATCGGAATCCGTCCGTCTTTTTCGATCCGATCCATATGGTTGTCGTATCTCACCGATCGGAATGGGACGAGCGGTTCACCAGTACCACGGTTGTGACCGAAACAGGTCGTCTCGATTACTTGTTCCGACGAGAATAAGTGTACAGTCTCTGTACCGGAGGTATGGATCTCGGATTAGCGGGCAACTCCGCGCTCGTACTGGCAGGAAGCAAGGGACTCGGCCGGGCCGCCGCGACACAGTTCGCCGCCGAAGGGGCCGACGTCGTCGTCACCTCGAGCGATCCGGACAATCTGGAAGCCGCCGTCGCGGACATCCGTGCCGAGACGGACTGCGATCCCGACCGCGTCGGCTATCAGGTCTGTGATCTGACCGATCCCGATTCGATCGAAGCCGGCGTGACAGACGCCATCGATTCGCTCGGCGGACTGGACGTTCTCGTGACCAACCACGGCGGACCGGCCTCCAAAGCGTTCGCTGACGCCACCCTCGAGGAGTTCGACGACCACTACCAGTCCATCCTCCGGAGTACGATCCAGACCTGTCAGATCGCGCTGCCCCACCTCCGTGATGGCGGCGGCTCGATCACGAATCTGGTCGCGGCTTCTGCGCTAGAACCGAACGAATTCGGGCTGTTCGGCAACGTCTTCCGATCGGGAATCTACGGTCTCTCGAAGACCCTCTCGAGGCAGTACGGCGACGACGGCGTCCGCGTCAACTGCGTCGCGCCACGCGGCGTCCACACCGACCGCATCGACCACAAGATCACGCAACTCGCCGAAGACGAAGGCATCTCCATCGAGGAAGCGACCGAACGCCGGGAGAACGAACTACCGCTCTCCCGGCTCGGCTCCCCCGAGGAGTTCGGGCGGGCCGTCGCCTTCATCGCGTCGCCGGCCGCCGGGTTCACGACGGGCGCGGTGCTCACCGTCGACGGCGGCTGGTCCGAACACGCCTTCTAACGGCGCTCGATCGGTTGTCCCTGCTGTCCGCGACGACAGTTGGATTCGGTGTGGCACGTCCACGTTTTACCGAGGGAACCAGTACGGACCGACGACCGTTCGGTTCCTGTACGGTAGCGTCCTCATACGCACACTGAACGTCGTCCCTTCGTCACCCAGGCGAACGAGTCGAGGGAATCGGCACGTTTCGCAACCGTGCCGCGAGAGTCCGAGCGACGCTACGCGAGTCGCTCGATATTCACGCGGTTACACCGCGAGAGTGCGAGAAGCTCT